>NZ_CP019960.1:0-2322648 GCF_002021755.1 Vibrio owensii | reverse complement strand
ACCTGCTTGGCACTTTGGTAGGAAAGAGGAAGCTGTTGTGCTCCATCAAATCGTTGTCCAATCGCGAGACGGACATCATCAACTTGATTGGCCGTTAAGCGGCGCTGAATGCTCTCCAGCACACTTTGGTCGCTATTCGAAGAAGAGGAACGTAAAGGCTTGAGAACAACAATTTCATTCATCGACATGATCGCCACCAACGGCTTATCTTCAGAGCGATACAACACGTCAACAACGTCGCGTACGCTGTTCAAACTAACAGGAGCATTCTCTGCTTTAAGCTCGATCACGACAGCAATTCGGGGTGTTGTTAAATCGATGGAAAGACGCTGCGCCCAATCGTGCAGCTCAGAATCACTAAGTTGTTGGTTCAACCATGCTGAAACAAACTCTTCTTGATGGCGGCGGTCCCATTGCAGTTGCTCAACCAGCGAAGCTTGTTCAATCGTCAGTTCCGCTGTCATCTTCACTAACTGAGCGAACGCTCGGATATGCTCTGGGTTACCAGTCACCCCCACCACGCCAACGACTTCACCTTTAAAGTGCAGCAGCATATTGATGCCCGGTTTCGCGCCCTGCAATGATTGGCAACTTTGCTCATCCAACTCTAACGAGTCACCATGATTCAGCGCCAGCACTGCACCATCGTGCTTTTGACCAATACGCTCAGCATCGCCGCTACCAATAATGGTCCCTGCCGCGTTCATCACATTGATATTATGACCAATGATCGACATGGTGCGATCGACGATTTGCTGCGCGAGTGTGTGGTCGAGAATCACCATTTCCGTTCCTAAAATCTCCACGATTGAGGCGTAAATAAATCACACTTTGTCTTCTATCGCCATGATATTGAACCGGTATCGACGCCAAAGTGTTATACCGACCAATTAACCTTAAATAAATTATGGCTATTGACCCAAAAAGTCCTTCATCACTGCTTATACTTATAGCCGAGCCACCCAAGTTTTTATGCTTGGCGCGACTTGAACCGACAACCAAACAGTGACCGGAGGGAAACCATGGAACTGCGGAACAAGGCGGGCGACATTGCCAAAATTGCTGATAACCTCACCCTGAAAGAAATTACCGAAATGGGCTACACCGTCGATCTATGCGATGAAGCCTTTGACCCAGGCGAGCATTGGAAAGCAGAAGGGCAAACGCAAGGTACGGGCGAATACCCTGAGCAATAGTCTCTAAATACGCTTCTAAAACACAACAACCTTTCAGCCGAGTGAGTCATCGCTCGGCTTATTCGTCATCCAATTGCTCGTAGACCACTTCCCCTCTCAACACCGTCATGAGGACGCGAGCTTGGGCGATGCCTTCCGCTTTCAGTTGGGTAATGTCTTGATCCAATACAGCAAAGTCTGCCGATTTCCCGATATCGATTGAGCCAATTTCCTTTTCTAAACCCAAGCTGTAAGCCGGATGAATTGTGTAGGCATCGATCGCAGCTGAGACGTTTGGCAATCCGGTTTCGCCCATTACCAAACTATTGGAGATGCCAACCAATGGGTTCAAATCATGCACATTCCAATCGCTGCTTAACGTCACGTTAGCTTCGGCATTATAAAGTGCACGCAGGTTCATCAAAGCTCTGGCTCGCTTAGCACCCAAGAAGGCTTCTGCCCACTGGTGATCATGATAAGCCACATAATCAGAGCCAACTTGAAAGTCTGCCGTGACACCTAACTTGGCGAACCTTGGCACGTCTTTGCTGTTCACCAATTCCACATGCGTCAAAGTGTAACGTCGCTGATTGCCCTGACTGCGCACCTTCTCAATTGCATCGAGTGATTCACGAATACCACCGTCACCGATAGCATGAATGTGAGCGCTGTAACCGAGTTTATCGAGCTTGCTTAGCCAGTCGGGCATCGCTTGTGGCGAGATGTAATTCAGACCATAGGGAGAATCTGGCAGGTAAGTATCAAGATAAGGCGCAAGGGTTTTGGCTGTACCATTGATGAAGATACCATCACTGTACATTTTGACTTGGTTCACCAGCAGCAAGCGAGAAGTATCGTCGGACTGAATGCCTTTCAAATACGACAGCTGAGAGTCCATGCTGTCAGTCGGATAGATCCATGGTCGCAAAGAGACGCGAGCGGTCAGATCACCCCGTTTTTCACTCTCCTTCCACACTTCATACCAACCTCGCTTCCAGTACATTCGCCCATCACCAATTGTGGTAATGCCGTAAAGCGCAGCTTCTTCTAATCCAGTCAACAAACCTTGGTAGCTCACCGCAAATTGCGCACTCATGCTGTTCCAAGCCAGTTCCATCACTAAATCACCAGCGTTATCGAGCAAGATGCCATTCAACTCGCCGGTATCCGGATCTTTGAGAATACGACCGCCTTCTGGATCGGGTGTGCTTTTATCAATGTTCGCCGCTTTCAGCGCAGCCGAGTTCACCCACATCGAGTGAGAGGTTTGCTCCATTAACACCACCGGCGTCTCAGGAAAGACTTCATCGATCACTTCGAGAGGTGTGCGCTGGTTTTCTTCCGACAAGGTCGCATCAAGCGTAAAACCGTATCCCATCAACCATTCGCCATCTTGGACAAACTCTTTACAGTCTTGCAGTTGTGGGATTTGCTCATCCAACAAGGTGCCAGCTTGCAACAAGCACGTACCGCCTGCTTCGGAAGCCGCCTCAAACACATGATTGTGGTTATCGACAAAACCTGGCAACAAGTAGGTATCAGTCAAATCCACCACTTCCGTACCCTCACCAACCCACATTTGTGCCTTGGTTTTATCGCCAACAAAAGCAATCCGTCCATCATGCACGGCGACAGCGTCTGCTTTTGGGTGCCCATAAATACCAGCGTTTATGTACACCACGTCTGCGGTTTGCTCAGCAGCATTCGCCCACGCGCTAAATACAGGCAGCAACGCAGCACCAAGAATCAGTCTATGAGGAGTTAACATGACACCTTCCGTTGTATTCGCTAACACATTGAGTATATGCAAATTGGTTTAGTTTGCTGTTCTACTCCGTAAAATCAGGGCTAATCGATTCATTTTTGACCTTCTCAAAAATAATATATAGAATATCATTCCGTAACTTAATGAGAGGTGAAGAATGAGTATCGAAAAAACGCTAGATATCGTCCGTAATACCAATGATGACAACAAACTTCGACGCATGCTTACCAATGCGAAAAAAGAGTCTCAACAAAGATGCGAACTTAGTCGTTAATGCAATCGAAACAAAACTCAAAGCCAAAGCTCCTCAAACTAAAGAGTTCGTTCCACCTAGCAACCCATATGCCGTTGAACTTCAAGCTATTGCTGAAGAAATGCAAAAGAAGTACGTATTAAAATTCAATACTCTAGAACACAACAACGTAAAGACGGGTGGCGCTAGATTAAATGGAAACAGAAAACTCGACTTCTACTTGCGATACAAAATGGATCATGACAACGCGGTTGGACTTTGCATTGTTCAAGAGCACAACGAAAGCGTCCCCCACATTCGAGTTTATCTCGGTACGGGAGCAAAAAATTCTCCGATATTCGAACGCAAATATAGCGAAAATGCATTGGTTGACGCGGCTCAACGTTATGAACAAGAACTGCAAAAAGTCTTAACCAAACAGGGGATTTAGTAATGAGAAAATACGACCAAGGCGATTTATGTCCTCATTGTAGTTTGATCATCATGATGCCAACCGACCTCTCAAACCAATGTTTAGGGTGTGGTAAAGAGATCAATCAGCATCAAGAATCGGATGAAGACGAGTAAGGCGCAGGTCTTACTCTGATTTGCTCGCTTGTGTTTCCTTCACAAATAAGTACATCTCTTCAAGGTAATTGCCATTTGCGCAACCCCAGTCACTCACTTCAATAAATTCTTTGAGTAATTGATGACTCTCATCGCGAATCAGTTTTTGGCGAAATGAGTTCCATCGAGCCAATTCCAAGCGGTTCTTATCAGATACATAATGGTCGCCATAGCTTTCAATAAGCTTGTTGTAGGCGCTCCAACGTTCTTCTGGCGTCACTCCTTCACTCATAATGACGGCGCAGTTTTCCTCGATATTAAAAACTTGGTCATTGGTTGGTGTTGTTGCTGAACATCCCACCAAAGTTAGCCCCATTGTTAGAGCTGCGATTCTTGTTTTCATTATTGTTTTCCTTACTTTCAGCACCACTGCGAAAGACCGAATTTTATAAATAGAGAACGGCCATTACTAATCAAAAACGGAAAAATTTTGTGACTGACGTCTGCACATGTAAAAAGTGCGGTAAATTCCTGTTTACAAGCCATAAACATGGCAAATGGATTTCGCATTCCTTTCTGCTGCTTATGCGTGCCATAATCAATGACGATAAAAACCTCAATAAAGCAAACATTTGAAGGATCAAAATGACTGCAACGGAATACCTAAACGACCTAAGCCAACGTTACCTCGCTATCCATCGCACCAAAGAAGATTTCTTTTGGGAGACGTACATGGGAATCAGCGACGACCACGATGGTTCGACAAAAGCACAAACCGCTTGGACCAATTTCTTAAGCAACGCCGAGCAAATCTCTGTTATCAAAGCACAACTTGAAGCGGCTGAAACAATCGCTGATCCACAAGAGAAGCAGCAAACGCAAATTGGTCTGCAAGGCTGGTTGGCAACGTTTGAATCGCATGCAATTGAAGGCGAACAAGCTCAAGCACAAAAGAATGCACTGATTGCATTTGAAGCCGAGTTGTTCGAAAAAAAGCAAAATCACGTCCTGACGTTTGCCAATGAAAACGGTGAACAAACCGAGGGCTCTTTGCCAGTATTGTCTTCGACCATTCGTGCCAACAATCACGAAGAAGTGCGTCAATCCGCGCACCAAACGCTACTCGATCTTGAGCAATGGTTGCTGCAAAACGGCTTTATTGAGCTGATCAAACTGCGTAATCAATTCGCACGTTCTTTGGGCTACGAAACCTTCTTTGACTACTCAGTGAAGAAGACGGAAAAGATGAGCTCAGAGCAACTGTTCAGCATCTTGGATGACTTTGAACAGCGCACGCGCGATGCTCACCTAAGCAGCTTGGCAAACCTCGCTGAGCAAAAAGGTCAAAGCGCACTGACTGGCTACAACTTTGTGTACTCATTCGCGGGTGACGTCATGCGTGATCTTGACCCGTACGTACCGTTCTCAAAATCGCTACGTCGCTGGGTGGAATCGTTCGGTCGTCTTAACATCGAATATTCTGGCGCAGAGCTGACGCTAGACCTGCTTGATCGCAAAGGCAAATACCCGAATGGTTTCTGTCATGGTCCTATCCCATCGTTCTACAACCAAGGCGAATGGGTTGCCGCGCAGGTGAACTTCACCAGTAACGCGAAGCCAGACCAAGTTGGCAGCGGCTACGATGGCATCAATACTCTGTTCCACGAAGGTGGTCACGCTGCGCACTTCGCCAACGTTAAGATGAACGCGCCATGTTTCTCTCAAGAGTTCGCACCAACTTCCATGGCATACGCAGAAACACAATCCATGTTCTGTGACAGCCTGCTGACCGATGCCGATTGGCTCAAACAATACGCGTTGGACGCAGAAGGTAACCCAGTACCGGATGAGATCATTCAAGCGATGATCAACAGCCGTCAGCCATTCAAAGCGTACGAAGAACGCAGCATTTTGGTTGTGCCGTATTTTGAACGTGCGCTTTACCAATTAAGCGATGAAGAGCTGACGCCAGAACGCATCACTAAACTGGCACGCGATTGTGAAAAGCAAATTCTTGGTTTGGAATGCAGCCCACGCCCATTGATGGCGATTCCACATCTTCTGTCTGATGAAGCAGCGTGTGCCTACCACGGTTACTTGCTAGCACACATGGCGGTTTACCAGACTCGCTCTTACTTCCTCGACAAGTTTGGCTACCTGACTGACAACCCAGAGATTGGTCCGCTACTGGCGAAACATTACTGGCATGCGGGTAACCACCTATCGCATAACGAAACTATCGTTAGCCTAACGGGTGAAGGCTTTAACGCTAAGTATCTGGCAGACGTGTGTAACCTATCGCCAGAACAAGCATGGGAAGTTCAGCAGAAGAAAATTGCCTCGCTGCAAACTCGTGAACGCCCCCCTGTGGCATCGTTAAATGCCAGTATCAAGGTGGTGGATGGCAGCAAAGAGCTTGCGAGCAATACGGTCTCAGACGAGCAGATGTGTGAGCAGTTTGAGCGCTACATCCAAGAGACTTACGGTCGATAAGCCAAACCAAGAGCTGGGGGGTATTATATACCCCTAGCTCTTTTTCTATCAGGGAAGCAACCATGTACCAAGATATCCTGACTTTCTGGTTTGAAGAACTGGAACCAAAAGACTGGTTTGTGAGTAATGCAGACGTCGATAAACAAATCGAAACTCGCTTTCTCACCACCTTAGAACAAGCCGCTCAATCTGAGTTGTTTGGCTGGCGAGACACAGCGCAAGGCCGTCTGGCAGAGATCATCGTACTCGACCAATTCTCTCGCAACGTTTACCGCAATACGCCAAAAGCGTTCGCTCAAGATGCCCTCGCACTTGCCTTGGCACAAGAGGCAATTCGTCTAGGCTTAGACCAAGAGTTGACCGACGTTGAACGCAGCTTTTTGTACATGCCATTTATGCACAGTGAATCTAAGCGGATTCATGAAGAGGCAGAGAAGCTATTCAAAGCACTGGGGCGAGAATCGAACTACGAGTTCGAACTAAAGCATAAAGTGATCATTGATCGCTTTGGTCGCTACCCACACCGCAATGCGATTCTAGGCCGAGATAGCACCGCAGAAGAAGTGGAATTCTTACAACAGCCGGGTTCCAGTTTTTAAATACAGCTAGCACAAGATTGAAGTTCGATTATCAATTTATATTTGATAATAAATCAATCATTGTGCTGTTTATCATTTGGTGATTCGCGACTAATCTTTACCTCGTCAACACGATACATCACGATCAACAGAGGATTTCCATCATGGCTAAATTGACTATCGTCGCAAACATCATCGCCAAAGCAGACCAAGTAGAATTGGTAAAGGCCGAGCTACTTAAACTGATTGATGTCACTCGTGCAGAAGAAGGTTGCATCAACTACGACCTTCACCAAGATAACGAAAACCCAGCGCATTTCACTTTCTACGAGAACTGGGAATCACGCGAACTATGGCGCACGCACATGGACAACGAGCACCTAGCGCAATACATGAAAGCAACTGAAGGCGCGGTAGACACCTTCACTCTAAATGAGATGTCGCACATCGCTTAACGCCTTGTACAATGCAGCACGCACTAGAAAGCCAGCAACCATCACCTTGCTGGCTTTTTGTTATTCTCTCGCTTGTCCTCTCTCCCTCTTTTCCGAGCGATTCAAAGCAAGCTTATGAAAACATGAGCAAGATCTGATTATCTCCCCATTAAGACTGGCAAGATTTAAACCTACTCACCCTTAGTTGTATCAAAAGGTTTTGCATGAAGTTAGACGCCGTATTGTGGGATTACGATGGCACCCTAGTAAATTCTGTTCCGAAAAATATCGACATCACCAAAGCGATATTGTCCGTTGTAGCACCGCACCTGACCGGGGATAACTTACCGAAATACCTACGCAGTGAAGCAGATTACCATCATGCCAATCACGCAGCGAAAAACTGGCAAGATCTGTACGTAAACTACTATGGTCTATCCCATGATGAAATGCTCGTCGCGGGCACCATGTGGGCAGAGCACCAAGAGCAAAACCAAACACCAGTGAATCTATTCAGTGGCATTACCGATGTCGTGAACGCGTTCGAACACCTGCCACACGGCGTCTGCTCTCAGAACTCGCAATCCAACATTCGTAACGTACTCAGCGCCAACCAAATCAATGCACCGTTTAAAGCTGTCGTGGGCTACGATGATGTCTCTAATGGGCATCAAAAACCGGACCCTTTTGGTGGCATTAAATGCATTGAGTCCATCTTTGGACACTCCGATAAACAACTGCTGATATACATTGGTGACCACGAGGCAGACACGCAGTTTGCACGCAATATCGAGCATCAGTTAGGTGGCAGCTGCAAAGTGATTGCCGTAGCAGCGGCGTACAGCGGCGCTCAACCAGAGCACTGGAACGCCCAGCCCGATTATGTGGCACATCAAGTGGAAGACTTACTCGGCATCATTGGCAAGTACGCTTAGCCTCTCTCTATAAACGCGAAACTAAAGAAACGCGAAGCTAAAGCTCTTAAATACACAGTAAGACAGAAAGCCTTTTGCTCTCTTTAGGCTTTGTGTATCGTACTTGCCTTACGCCGCTAATTTAGCGCGTAGACGATTTAAAATGACCCACTCCAATATTAAGGTAACGCAATGATCACATGGCCTTGTTTACTCAAACTCGATGGCGACGACGAACTGGTGTATTTGGCTTCGCCAGAGCAGTTAAACGCCAAATGCCAAGCCTTGATTTGGGGTCAGGATGACATTGTGATTGATACACAAGGTCACTGCTTTGCATTGAAAACGGGTAGCAATAACACAGTGGAATTGGGTCTATTGCCACAAACATTGAACGTGCAGCAAGTGACAGAGCTGATCCAAAAACACGAGTTTGCTCAAGCACAGCGCTGCATCATCAAGATCCATTTTACTTCCGTACAACAGGCAATTGAGGCCTTAGCTGATTAACAATTGCGCCCTTGCTTTCGTACAACGAAAAATCCCCTCAATAACCATTGTCAGCACCGAAAACCGTGCGTATACTCCGCGCCCGGTTAGATAGGTTCTCCTTTCACGATGAAATGGAACCGAACCAGCTTTCAATCGGCTGCAAAATGGAAACTTGCCCCAAGGAACAGGGCCCAGCGTAACTGTTAGCGTTTACGGGCTTTGAATTCGACTTCGGGTAAAGACAACATTTTGCACTCTCCGCAATGTTGCCTCTGCACGCGTGCGTCTTTTTCACGGCTTGCTCAATACAGATACATAGCAAGGTAACATAATGCAAATCATCTTCAGCTTGGCCGGCGTATTGGCCTTGTTGGCGTGTGCTTACGCACTTTCTGATAGTCGTCGCGACATCAACTGGCGCACCGTAATCGGCGCATTCTCTCTTCAAGCAGGTTTTGCGGCACTGGTGCTCTACTTCCCTCTCGGGCAATCCATGTTAGGCTCCATCAGCAACGGCGTATCCGGGCTCCTCTCATTCGCAGACGAAGGCATCGGGTTTGTTTTTGGCGAACTCGCAACGGGCAACTTCATCTTCGCAATTCGCGTACTCCCTCTTATCATTTTCCTCTCCGCTATCATCTCAATTCTCTACTACTTGGGCGTGATGCAAGCTCTTATCAAAGTCATCGGTGGTGCTATCCATCGCCTACTGGGTACTTCTCAAGTCGAATCCCTTGCTGCAACCAGCAATATCTTTCTATCCATGTGTGAAGCCTCTTTGGTGGTCCGTCCTTTCTTGGCCAACATGACTCGCTCTGAACTGTTCGCAGTAATGGTTGGTGGTATGGCGTCTGTGGCAGGTTCCGTACTAGGCGGATACGCGGCACTGGGTATTGAACTGAAATACCTTATCGCAGCGAGCTTTATGGCAGCACCAGGTGGCTTGTTGATGGCGAAGATCTTAGTACCAGAACGTGAAGTATCGGCGCATCAAGGCGCGATTCAGCTAGAGAAAAGCGAAGATTCCAACATCGTCGATGCCTTAGCTTCTGGTGCGATGAACGGCGTAAAAGTGGCAGTTGCAGTCGGCACCATGCTGATTGCTTTTGTCAGCGTCATCGCGATGGTCAACGCAGGCTTCGAAACCGTGGGCAACTGGTTTGGCTACGAAGACGTGACGCTGCAATTGATCTTTGGCTACCTGTTCGCACCACTGGCGTTTTTTGCTGGTATCCCGATGAATGAAATCCTAACCGCTGGCTCACTGATCGGTCAGAAGACGATTCTGAATGAGTTCGTGGCCTTCCTTGATTTCGTCAACGTGAAAGAAACCCTTTCAGCACATAGCCAAATCATCATCACTTTCGCACTGTGTGGTTTTGCTAACATCGGCTCTATCGCGATTCAGCTGGGTTCGATTAACGCAATGGCACCTGAGCGACGCCAAGAAGTGGCAAAACTCGGCTTCCGTGCCGTGATTGCTGCGACCCTTGCCAACATGATGAGTGCAGCGCTGGCAGGGTTGTTTATCGCCCTGTAATCACCCTCTCATTCCAATTGAAGCCCACCATCGCGTGGGCTTTTTTGTATGACTCACCGAATACAGAACTTAAAATTCCGGGTTTATCCCATTATTCCTGAGCGTATTTTTGCTAGCCTGTTGGTGAGTGCAATTGGGATAAGGGCAAGTGATGAACAAGGTCGTATTGGTATTTGGTGGATTGGGGAACGCTAAATCGTCTGTGGTGGGTTTGTATGAGAACCTTCTGCATACCTTAAGTTCTCGCTTTGATGTCATCGCCATCGACCCTGCAGTTCAACATCCCAAGACCTGTGCATCGCAGTTTCAATTCCCTTACTCCACTCGCTACGCCGATCTTGATGCGTTTTTACATGCTCACTCACACACTGATGTTGCTGCCGCCTTCGTTCTAACACCGGTTGGCACGCACCTATCCATCATTGAACAAGTGAGTAGTGCACTCGATATTCAAAGCCTGTTGTTTGTGGTTGAGAAACCGTCCTTCTCTTTGGCTGAAATCGACAGAGGATTTAACCAAGTCATCCCCGAGCTAGAAAATAGCGGAGCACAGTTTTACTTTATTGATACCGCTTTGGTTTCTCCTTCGTTGGAAGCGCTCTTTGCTGATTCATCTATCGCACTCCCTGATTCTGCCCCGCGCAAGATTATCGCGATTGCAGCCGACAACCCGATCGACAGTCACGAAGCAATCCAAGACTTCCGTTTTGAAAACCGAATTGCGTTACTCAACGCCAGAAAGTTACTTAACTTAACCACCAGCGGCGGCGGAGGTTATGGCTTTGATATGGGCATTCATGCGATTGCAGGGCTAGTTCGCTACCTGCATAAGTTCGGTATAGGAGACTCGCAAGTTGAACTGAAACACGTCCGTGCGGAACGTATCAACGAATCGAAATTGGAGTACACACAAGGCGCTGAAACTCATCTCTATGTCGAGGGCGAACTTACATCGACCGAGGGCAATATTGAAGTAGTGATTGAGGCAGGAAAAGCGGGGGATATTTGGGACAGAAGGTTGGAACTGCACTATCCAGATCGCGTCATCACAATTGGTTTTGGCACACTCAAGCATCCGCCGTATCTGTGGGAGAGAAGCCCCAATGGCATCAAGAGCACCACATTTGATGTCTCTGGCTCAAGCTATGCGATGCACTTTAACGACATTCTCTGCGCACTTGGTTTTGACGCAGAGCCTTTACTCTCACAACAAGAGAGCGAAGCTTTGATGTCGCACTCTATGAACTTGCTGCGCAACGTATTTGACGCCATCGGCGATACCCATCAAGTTCGCGAACAAAACATTGCCGAGGTTGAGGCACACACACCCAAATACCTATCAGAAGCAGAGCTAGAGGTTCGGGCAGAGCTTAGCCGATACCTCAACAGTTTGATTGTTTAAGTGGGCAACGAGTCAGTATTTCTGGCTCAATTCAATTAAGTGATATAGTTTCTATTCATACCCTTCAATTTGTAAGTTGAATGATAGGAATATCATGATAAATCTTTCCCACTTAATCAAAAATGATATGAACCTGCTGATTTGTCTGTACGTTTTACTTCAAGAACGCAGCGTGAGCAGAACCGCAGAGAAACTGTTCTTATCTCAATCGGCCGTCAGTAAACAGCTTACTAAATTACGCCAAGAGTTTGATGACCCTTTATTCGAGCGAGAATCCAAAGGTTTATTGCCGACCCCAAAAGCGCTGGCATTAGAAAGCAAGCTGCAACAAATCCTGATGCAAATTGACCAGCTTCGTGAACCAGAAGAATTTGACCCAGAACGCTCGACTCGCGTTTTCAGTATCGACCTTATAGAGACCGCCTACTCCACGATATACCCACGTTTTCTGCCTCAAGCGTTGTCTAGTGCGCCAAAGATCACCATCAAAAGTGCAGATTGGAGTAACAGCAGCATTACTCGATTACAGAGAAGAGAGATCGATTTTGGTGTGGGCATCTTTGAGTTTGATGACCGCTCTAAAACCCATGTCGATACCATCCCTGACACTCTAAATTACGCGGAACTGATGCGTGACACCTCGGCGTGCATCTTGCGAAAAGGACACCCAGCATTAGAGGAAGAATGGAATCTCGACGCGTTCCTGAAGTACCGCCATATCCAAGTCATCACTGGCGGTGTGTCTAGCTGGCTATTACATGAGGCGCTCGACATACAACGCCTGCGCATCGACAACGCCGTCAATATGTCCGACATTTCCAGCGCTGTAAAACTGTGTGAGAAGAGCGACTTGATACTGACTTACCCTTACAAAAGCATCCGCGAGTTCGAAGGTAAATCGGACATTGTGATCAAACCGCTCCCGATAAAAATGGAACCAGGTGGTTTCTTTCTACTTTGGAACAAGCAACTCGACAATGACCCAAGCCATAAATGGTTAAGAGAGCTTATCGTCAGTCAGTCTTATGCTTAATCACAAAGCCTGTAACCAAAGTAGAAAGTAGAAAATACAAACCTATGAGTTGATGTACTTTAAATGAACATTCAAACGCCAAAAGTAGAGTGCTTGCAAAGCGATAACAGAGAATGTCGAAAGTAATTCAACAATAAAGTAATGTTGAGCGCCAAAGTCGAAAGAGACGATAGCCATCCCAACAAGCACAGATAAAGCGACAAATCTAAACGACAGAGGGATAGATAAAGCGATAGAGCGAAGAATGTAGGTTTTACCATCTCTATTGTTCGTTCTATACGTGACAACTACACCCAAAATGGACACGACTAAGATACCAATAGCCTCGGTTATCATAACTTCATTGCTTACATACGGCGCCAAGAACATCAAGTACGGTGTCACCGTATAAAAGATTAAGAATATTAAAGCGTATTTAATCCAATCACTGTCTGGCACTTTGTTGTCTTTTAGTTCCTCAGACAGCTTTGATGTTTTCCAAATGTACAAATTATTATTCCTTTTTATGTGAGCTCAGATTAAAGGCTCCCCTAAAACCCTAACTACCAACGTTCAAACACAACTAGTTAATATCAATAAAAACAGATAACTAGCAGCAACTTCGGCCAGAAGTTTACCTCACCAAACCATTCATGATCGATATAAAACAACTCAAAACACAAAGAAATTTATAAGACAACTGTTTGATAAGTATACAGGATACACTTGTTTACCCTTCTTTCTGTCATTTAATAACAAAAAATTATTATCTTAAAAATTATTGATAATTTCATGTAATCAAAATTTCGCCATATACTCACCTCCATCGAAACGAAACACGAATTAAACATCACAGTTTTTGGAGCAGAATTATGAAAATGAATCACGTAGGCATCATGGTTGGCGATATGGACAAAGCAGTAGAGTTCTACACTAAAGCGCTTGGTCTTCGCATCGTAATGAACAACACAAAAGTTATCGAAGAGCGCGAATCAGCAATCGGTCGTATGTGTATCGCCGTATTCGGTGAAGGCTTCAAAGGCTTCAACATCGCTCACCTAGTAACATCTGACGGCATCGGCGTTGAGTTGTTTGAAATGAAGGAGCGTCAAGAGCGTCACGAAGTAGACTTCTCTCGCTTAGGCATCTTCCACTTCTGTCTACAAGTAGCGAAAGAGCAGTTCCCACAAACTATCAAACGTATTGAAGAGTTTGGCGGTAAAGCTCGCATGGACATCATGCGCTACCACCCAGAAGACGACAGCAAACAAGCTCAAATGATCTACATGGAAGACCCGTTTGGTAACCTATTCGAGCTTTACTCACACACTTACGAAGAAACTTACGCGTCTGATTACGAATAATTAAATGCTTAAGAACCAGAAAGGGTTGGCCTAGTGCCAACCCTTTTTTGTTTTGGTTAGTTTTGATGAAACAACCCCTCCTAACCTTCCCTTGGCTGTAACTTCGGAGACTACAAAAGTCATTCTGGTAAAGGGGAGGGATTTTCCGAGTGTGTTAAAGCGAGATTCCTGATGTCGCCTAGGCTCCTCGGAATGACGACTTTAAGGTGCTGCACTAAAGACTTGTCATTCTCGAGAGCGACGAAGGAGCGAGTCGGGAATCTCTGGTCACTGTGAGAAAAAATATGTACTCGACTCTTGTTAGTCCAAAGCAGCAACCCCACCTAGCCTCCCCTTGGTCTCAACTTCGGCGATCAAAATACATCGAGAGCAAAGGGGAGGAACTGTCGGAACGTGTTAAAGCGAGATTCCTGATATCGCCTAGGTTCCTCGGAATGACGAGACAAATTGGAGTGATTGAACACGCCACTCCAGAGAAAACCCTCCCCCTTAGAAGCGAAACTTCAATGCCGAGCAAACCATGTCAATACAAGGGGGAGTTGGAGGGGGTTGTGAACATAGAACGGCAAACTAGCTAAACAAGACCAAAACTCTCTTCAAACTGCGCATACAAAAAAGGCTTGGTATCAACCAAGCCTTTTGAATTTCACGATTACTTCGTCACGCGACATGCACTTTGGGATATCTCGTTGACGATCAAAATCGCTTCGTCACCTTTGGTGTGCAAAACTAGCATTTGGTCATCAGACATATATTTTGCGCCAGAGGCAGAGCGAACTTGTTTGAGTTCAATCTCTCTCCCGTCATCAACGGTGATCAGCGCTTTTTCCTGATCAAAGCTAGCAGCGAACTGATGGCCGTCGTCACACTGGTATTGATACTCTGGCGCGGTCGAGGCACAGCCACCAAGCGCAAGCAAACCACCTAATGTCAGTGCGATTTTTGCCTGATTAGCGATCATTCTTCAGGTGCCCAAACGCGAATGTTCACGTCCAAATCCGCTGGCGCGTAAACCACAACAGGAAGCTTGCTGTTGTAACGGTAAAGGTCGCGTGTTGGCATTTGAACGAAAGTCTCTACCTTTTCCATGTCTTCAGGACAAGCCATTAGTGTCGAGATGCCGCCTGCTGGAGAAGCATCTACTTGATAGTAAGTGTAACCCCAACCTTCTAACGAATGCTCGCTAACACTGCCGCCCAGAGAAACACGGTTACAGTCTGTTTCCATCATTTTGCCAACCACAAGCTCAACGCGCTTATCTGCTTCGTTGCTTGCTGGGTCTACATAGAAAACGTGCTTCGTCATGTTCTCCATCTCTGGGAACATCTCTGCCGATGGGCGAGATACGTCATTTGCTGAGTTCATTGTCGAACATCCGCTCAGTGCCAATGCACCTGCGGCCAACCAAACTGCTTTCATCGTTTTTTCCTTTTTCATATGGATGGGCATATTGTAATGGGGAACGCCAACTTATTGTGAAAGTACGGTTTAAATTGAGGTCTACTCTCACAATTACGACGTCAATGCGGAATCAGGCTCGAATGCCCAACTCAGCCATCAAAGATTCAATGGATTGATTCAGCCATTGTGTCATTGGTTCATTTCTTCTCTTGGTGCTGTAAACATAGCCAAAATTGCCTTCTAATGTTGGTAACTCCTGCGCAAAATCGAGACCAACAAACCGCGCGTCCAATTGCTCAATAAGGTATTTGGAGCACGGGAAAAGAATATCGCTTTCAGATACGAGGTTAAGAATCGTATTGATATGGCTCGTTCTAAGCTGAATCCTAGGCACTACGGACAAGGGTTGAAGTAAACGGGAGATGTGCACTTCTTTTTCGTTCCAATGGGGAATGATGTGCACAGCAAACGATGCCGCCTTGAGATCGTCCAGTTGAACCCGCTTTCCCTCCAATGGATGCCCGATGCGGCCAGCCAGAGCGAAATGGTCTTTGCCGCCCTTCTTCTGCACCAGGAATTTAGGTAAATCCATCGGGAAATAGTTAATGCCAAAGGCAATCTCTCCAGCATCAATTTTCTCGGGTGTCGCTTCTGTCCAATCCTCAATCACCAAGTTCATCAATGGAGCTTCCTTGGCAAGAAACTGAGTCAAAGGGGCAGAAAACCACTGAGCGATAGAGGCATTTATCGCTATGCGCAGGTTGGCTTTTTCGGTGCTTGGGTCGAAGCGCTCTTCTGTATTGACCAACGCTTCAATGTCATGGATGAGGCCAGAAAGCTGAGTTTTGAGCTCTTCCGCTTTTGGAGTTAGCTCCATCACCGCTCCCTTTCTCACCAAAATATCATCGTTGAATAGCTCACGAATCTTTCTTAAGTTTCGGCTCACGGCGGGTTGGCTAGTACAGAGCCGCTCTGCTGCGACGGTGGTATTTTGCGTTTCGAGAATGACCGACAATACCTTCAACAAGTTGTAATCAAATCCAATCACGCTCAGCACCTTTTCTGCATTTTGACTGACTCTATAACAATAATGGTATGAGCTAAATACCACCAATTCATTTCTGTCATAGCGCGGACAAAATTTATAGTGAGTGCATTCACCACACACTATTTGGATGATGTCAGCTATGAAAAAGAAACTTCTTGTCACCTTGTTGGGTTTGTCTGCACTTGGCGCTCAACCTGCCCTTGCCGATACGGCCAATAGCGAACTCGCGAAAGATGCCTACATTTATGGATACTCGATTGATGAGGCGTACAAATTCTTCTACCACACGGCGGTAGAAAATGATTACCCACTCAACCGCTTTCAAAATATTCGCGGCTTAGCCGATGACACCTATACCGCACACCCGACCATCAACAACGACACGCTCCACTTGATGGGTTGGTTAGACGTTGCCGCTGAACCCGTTATCGTCAGCGTTCCAGATATGGATGAAGGACGCTACTGGATATTGCACACCATGGACATGGGTCACTACACCAACGCGGCATTCAGTTCACGAACTCGTGGCACAGAAGGTGGTCAATTCATGTTTGCCGCCAACGATTGGAAAGGTGAGGTTCCGGATTCCGTAGATGAGGTGATTCGTGTCGACAGTAACCTAGTGAAGCTGATGGGACGCATCATGGCGCTGGGTGGCGAAGACACAAAAATCGCGCTCGATTACATGGATCAATGGGCTATCCGCACCTTGTCGGAATACCTAGGTCAAAACGGACCGAAACCTGTGCAGCGCACCTACCCAGATCCGAAACATTCGACTTGGCTGGAGCGTGTTAACTTCGTTCTTTGCGATGGCACGACGGGTGATGCTGATAAACAATGGTTAGAAAAATACCAACCTATCGGTGTCGAAGCTTGCAAAACCGACTTCACGCCTGAGCAATTGAAGCTTGCCAAAGCAGCAGAACAACAAGGCATGCAGCGTATTATCGAGCTGGCACCGAAAGTCACGGATGCCCGTCAGATACTAGGTACACGCGATACCCTTAGCGATACCCCGCGCGAAGTTTTTGCTGAGGGCACGTACCTTGGGCAATGGGGCTTGCCTCCTATTGAAGCGTCTTACCGCAAGACGGATTTTGATACCAAAGGGGAAAAGCTGGATGGCTCGAAGCATGACTACGTGATGCGCTTTAAAGCCCCAAATGTCAGCGAGTTTTGGTCGGTAACCATTTACGGCAGTGATAACCGTTTGATGGCGAAGAACGCTTTAAATCGACACAGCCGTGGGGACCGCAGCATGAAGCCAGATGCGGATGGTTACTACACCATTCACATGAGCTCTGACACGAAAGCCAATGCGGATGACCCGAATTACTTGCCAGTACCCGAAAAACCGTTTTACGCCATCATGCGCTTCTACGGTGCGGACGAAGCGATTCAAAGTGGCGAATATCAGATGCCGGAAATAGCCCCAGTCGAATAAGCTCTGCGATTAATCCTAAAGCAACAATTGAAACGTTACTCTTTGGAGTATCGTTTCATGTTTATCGGTCATCTCATTACGTGCCACTTGCTCCAAACCAATGACAAGGTTATGGTTTGAAGCCTTATTTGGTCGATGTTCAAGGAAGAGAGAATGACCACCTACCTTGCTGGCTTTACGCTCGGCATATCACTGATTCTTGCTATCGGAGCGCAAAACGCCTTTGTGCTGAAACAAGGCATCAAACAGCATCATGTGTTTCTCGTGTGCTTTATTTGTGCACTCTCCGATGCGATTTTGATTTCCCTTGGTGTAGCAGGCTTTGGCTACTTGGTGAAGCAGTTTCCCTTGATTGAAACCATCGCGCGTTACGCTGGTGCTGCCTTCCTAACTTGGTATGGTCTCAGCAGTTTACGTTCGGCATTGACGCAAAAACACGTGATGAATCCTGAAGGTGATGCCTCCAAAAGTGCATGGCAAACCGCTCTGATCTGCTTGGCATTCACTTGGTTAAACCCGCATGTTTACCTTGATACCGTCGTACTTTTAGGATCAATTTCTACTCAATATGAACCACACAAATGGCAGTTTGCCGTGGGTGCGGTATCGGCTTCCTTCGTATTCTTTTTCAGCCTTGGCTATGGCGCTAAGTTATTGATCCCCATCTTTAAGCACGCTCGATCTTGGCAGGTTCTTGAGTTCATTATTGGCTTTGTCATGCTGGCTCTGGCGATCAGCTTGCTGGTTTAGTGCGTATACTTTTCTCAATGCTCGAAAAAGGAACACGTCATGGCAAACCAGCGTAACCCCATTGAAATCAAAGCCCTCGACCATGTGGTATTAAGAACGGATAATCTCGATGCGATGCTCCGTTTCTATCGAGATCTATTGGGGTGTCCTATCGAACGGGAGTTGCCCGACTTAGGGCTAACGCAGTTACGTGCTGGCACAGCCATCATTGATTTGGTGACGGTTGAGAGTGAACTCGGCAAGTTAGGCGGTAAATCGCCAAGCCAAGATGGCCGCAACCTCGACCATTTCTGCCTGCAAATTGCGCCTTTTGAAGAGTCTGAGTTGCTTGAATATCTCCATCAACATAACGTCCACATTGAAGAGTTTGCCGAACGATATGGTGCACAGGGTTTTGGCCGCTCTGTGTATTTAGAAGATCCAGAAGGCAATGTGGTCGAGCTTAAACCACAGAAATAACTCGTTGCTATTCCTAACTTTATTTCCTCATTTTATCGGTTAAAAACGGCTTCCAATTAAACCGTTTCGCCATTGATTACGTATGTGTGTTCCTAAGCTTAAATAGGCAACTCTGATTAGGAACACACCATGACACTCAGCGACGACGCACTATCCAGAATCATAGAAATGGCATGGGAAGACCGAACCCCGTTTGAAGCCATTGAGCATCAATTCGGCCTGAACGAAAATGGCGTTATCAGCCTGATGCGTCGCCACCTCAAACCCCGCAGTTTCAAGCTTTGGCGACAACGTGTATCTGGACGCAACACCAAGCACTTAAAACTGCGCTCACCAGACGTAAATAGAGGCTATTGTCCAACGCAGTACAAACAACGTTGAGCCTCTCGGCCAAGCCTTTAAACTCAAGTGTTCTGTGCCTAGACCATAAAGTAAGGCGCACTGTCTCGCATGAATTCCGCCATAGAGGCAAGGTAGTCCCACGTTTCTCGGTAGGTGTGGCTCATGCATTGTGTGAAGGCTTGGCACAGTGATGGATCTTCTTCCAACCACTGGCTAACGTGTTGCGCCGTGTAGGAAACCTGCCTCACCTCATCATCTAAAATCTGCTGAATGGTCGGTCGCATCTCTTTCAAATACGGAATATCCGATTGGTCGATAAAACTCAGTTGAGAAACCAATAAACACCAAGAACGAAGTTCGACAGAATGAGCTCGGAAAAGGTGGATTTTAATATCGTCGTAAAAGTTGCTCACATTGCTGAAATCACTCGACTTCTCTTCTTGATATACCTCGGTTTGATAACCCGTTAATGGGATCAAACTGGCGTACATGGCTGAGTGGTTTCTGTCGTTTTGGCAGTGATGCATGATTTGCTGCTTCATTTCCCCTTGCGCATAACGATTGGCAATCATTTTGAGTCGCTCTGCGCCCTCTTCTTCGTTGATGGCATTGTGTAGTAAGTAATACGCCATGGTTTGTTTGCTCTGGAATATTTCGCCAGTAAGCTTACCCATCGCTTGAGGTGTGAGTGAGGAATCGGAATGTAGATAGCTTGCAATAGAGGCTTTGTACTCTTTAGAGGGCACAAAGTTATTGTCTTCTAGCAAGTTATAAAGGCTGGTCTGTAAACAATTCATGTCACCTTCCTTGATGGTGCTGCATCGCAACACGTCATGCTGACTACTAAGAAAGTGAGGTATTTATCAATACGCTCCTTAGAATGAGGTAGATTCAAGCGGAAGAGTAGAGTTTGGGAATGATTTCGGCTCGGAGCGGCTGGCCAGCGGCGAGGTTAGGACAACTCTTAATGCTTTCGTATGAATATTAATGACCTCATTGATTTATGAAGGATATATTTTGTTACAAAACAGTTAAACGATCATTTTATAAATGTTATGTGTCGAAAATAGACAGAACGAAATGCGGGTAGGTTAACTATTGGTTTTTAAAAGAAAGTGGCTTTGTAGCGCGATTTTTCTCGCCTACAAATTTTAGAAAAGTGCCGAAAAGTAGTGTTTTAACTCTATAAAAACCGGACGGAGATCACCGTCCGGTTTGATCTTATTGAGCCTAATTTGAAGAGGATGAAGCGGTTGCAGATGCTAGGGGGGTCATCTGCAACGCCCAAATCTTCTCGTTGTTAGTGACGAATGAGCCTTACTTGCCCACAAAGCCGTTGTACAACATGTAAAGGTGCGCAGCACTCCAAGAGAAGTTGTTTGCGCCCTGCACTGCACCCGTTTCAGGGTTGTAGTTTTCCTGAATTGGCGTCGTTTCCGTTAAGCCTTGTGCGTTCTTGAATAGCTTATCCACCATTTGACGTGCTTCCACACCGTAACCGTAGTTGTCCATACCACGTACACCGAAGTAGAACTGATCGAGCCACACACGACCACGCCAGTAAATGTCTGGGCCGTAAGCCGGGTTATCCATTGACGCCGTGCCAAGTGGGATCATTGGTGAGTTAAACTTGCTAGTATCAAGCATGTTCTTCACTACTTTATCCGCGTGCTCTTGCGTTGCCGCGTTGTTGAATAGTGGAGACCAACCTTCTGGACCCATGCCGCGTTTCACCAACATTGGACCAGCACATTGGTTGCTCAAGCCACCAGGAACCACTTCGATGTCGTAGTAGAAACCGGTTGATTCATCGAACATACAGCGGTTGATGTACTCTTTGGTGTCTTCCGCTTTCTCTTTAAACTCAGCCGCTTTATCTGCTTTGCCCAGTACTTCTGCAATTTGCGATAGGAACAGGTTATCTGAGTACCAGTAAGACGCTTGGTCTACCGATTCTTGCATCAGCGAGTAGCCAGACAACTTGTTCGCGTCGTTGGTGTTCTCGTTGAACTTCACTTCCCAGTCTTTCTTCGCTAGAGCCAGTTTGTCCATGTTCTCTGGCGAACCATCACGGTAGGTCACCACCGAGCCGTCTTCACCCATGACCATGTCGTAGGTGTTGTCGAATCCGTTGGTATCGTGTGCGTAGCGACCCATTTGGTCGATCACTTTAGCTTCATCTTGTGTCGGCAGTTCAGACATACCTTGTAGGTTGTCGATAGTGTCGATAAAGCCAAATACACCCGCGTTGTCACGACCAGATTCCCAACCCGCGGCTACTTTCGCTGGGATACTCATCGCGGTGTAATCACCGGACGTTAGCAACTGGTTGTATTTCTCCACGCCAGTCTCTTTGATCCACTTGTCGCCATTCGCTTCGTCTTTGTATTGGAACTTCATGTCATCCAATGTTGCATCGTCACCCCAAGGCAATTCGCCATCTTTGTTCGGGTTCAAATCGTCTGCGAACACAGTATGAATTGGGTCTTTTGCTGCACCGTATTCAGGGATGCCGTTTTTGTTTGTATCACGAGCACGTAGCCACCAATCGTGGAATGCCACCAGCTTCGGATACATCTCTTCTAGCCACTGCTTCGCTTCTTCCGGACGGTTATGCTCGTCTTTCAGTGCGGTGTACACTTCCCATACTGCCCATGCAGCTAGAGATGGTTTGGTGTTGCGTTCGTTCCAGTTCAAACCGTCTGTCGCCAGTGGGAACACTTTTTTGTATTCCGCAGACATGCCTTCCCAACGCTCTGCTGGCAAGTTGTAAGTGACTACGTCAAGCAAGTAACCTTCATCCCAAGGGCGAACAGGATCGTCAGACTGAACTTGGTATTGGAATACAGTACGAATGTTTTCCATCGCCACATCTGGGTTGAAGTGAGCCATTGCGTACGCTTGTTTCCATGTGTCCCACGGCCAAGTCATGTTGCCAGAGAAGTAAGGTGCGGTTACCGATGGTGTTACTGTGTCGTGGTCAATGGCACCTGCTGCACCACGCCAGTTTGCGCTCAGTGTTTCCATCGCTTTTACTGCAACGAATTCATGCTCTTTTGAAGCGGCATCGTTGGTTAGACCGTTTTCTAGGTACTCTTCCCAACGCATTGCTGAATCGTGCATGTAGCCTTTTGGATCGGCCATCACGTCATCTAACTTCGCAAACTCAGACGCTTGCTCTTCCGTGTTTTGCACGTGCGTGTAAGCCGTGTATAGCGTGATTTCTTCGCCATTACCTAGCTCGGCCGTTTGGACAAAGCCTTTCTTGTCATCGTCGATGGTAGACGTTTCTGGCTTGATCGAGCGTGTTACTTCAAACTTAGAATCGCCTGAAGTCAGCAGAGACCAAGAGTCGCGAACCGCGCCAAAAGACACTTCTACGCCGTTTTCTGTCGCGGCGATTTCACGTGAGTAAGTAGGGTATGCATCTTCAACACTGCGCACGGTGCTGTCGCTGTTTTTGTATAGTTCACCATCGTCAGCGCGGTAATCTTGCATCAACTCACCGTCCCATTCGCCTTGAATAGCCAGCTTGTTCGGGTTCTTGATGGTGGTTTTAACAAGAGACGTACGGTCGGTCACAAAGCGCATTTCAAGTTCGGCAGTGATGCCGTTATCACCTGTGTACTCTTGAATCAGTGCGCCTGGTTGCGAGTAAGCGTCTGTTAGCTCAAGCGGCATCGCTTCACCGTCAACCATCAGTGTTAGACGGTCGAAACGTGCAGCCATGAATGACACGTATTCTTCCGTTAGCAACGCCGTACCGCCTAGGGTGATTTCGCCACCTTTGGTATCTAACGTGTGACCATGCCAAGAACCGTTATCGAACATAGGAATGTAGCGAAGGTGACCACCATGTAGATCACGCAGTGCCACTGGCACACCTGCACGGTCAATGGTGTTGTGGAATTCAGCCGCTTTCAGTGGCGCTTCCACATTCGAGTCATTATCACTACTGTTGCATCCACTAAGTGTTAGAGCAACCCCGACAGCAATCGCACATAAAGAAGTCTTAAAGTGCATGTTATATCCCTCATTTATTGGCTTTTGGTCCTGATCAGGCGAAAAAAGGTCGAGACGTGCCCTGCCGAGTTTCGATGATGAAGATTCAGCCTTATTTATTTCACTTTTGGATTTGAGAAGAGATCGGTTAATTTGTCTCTTCTTCGTTTGACCTATTTAAATAACAGGTCATTAATTTTGGATAATAGTGGGTCTTTGATGCATTCATTATCAAACACACCCACTTAATATAAATTCTTTATTTTGTGATTAAATAGTCACTATTTTTCATTCGCCATCGAGATGGCTTTTAATAATTCACCGTCAATATTCGGAATCGTATCCGAAAGGAATATCTGATTGCCCGGCGTGTAAGTCATCAAGACGTTTCTCAGTCGCTTACTGCCTTCTCCGCTCTTGTTTTGCACATCAAACTCTATCAGTTTGTTGTACACCTCATTCGCCAGTTTCTCTTCCTGCTCTTCAGTGATAGCAATGCGTCCCATACAAATCGGTGGTCGCACATCATGGCTAAACACTTCATCTCGAAAGCGCTTAGCAAACAAAGTATCGAGCTTGGAGCCTTCTTCGAAAATAAAACGACCTTGGTCTTTAAAGCGGTATTGGTCATCACCTTTTAGCTCGATGTAATCCATCATTTCCAATGCCCGGAAATAAAGGGTGATCGAGGTATGGGTCAATTGGTATTTGCTCGCAATATCTTGCGGAGACCATTCCTTCCGACGCAATAAATACAAGAAATCAAACAGGTACGGATACTGGTGAAATATTTCACTGTTAATGTCGGTGATAAATTGCTCGTTTTCTTGTTGCAGCTGTTTACCACGCATGGACAATTCGACTAAATCAGTATCTAAATGAGTGGCATACGAGAGTATTTTGTCCAACCCTAAAGACGTATTGTGTAACTGTCTCTTAATGGTTGATAGAGGAATCCCCATTCCAGCAGAGAGATCGGAATAACAAATCCCTTTCTCTTTAATTTTTTCTCGTAAAGCAGCAAGTAAATACGTTGCAGAATTATTCATCTAACAATGCCTGTTTTAATTTCTTCAGCATCCCTGATGATATATTCAAGAGAATCCTACTCTTGTGATACTGGTTCCAATTATTCCCAGCACTCTTTATCAATTAAATCGGTTTCAATGATGAGACTTTTACTTGTTGTTAACTGATCAAGTTTTACTCATTGCGTTCACACTTTGACCAGCTATTTTAAGCCTTATCAGTATGGCGACGAGTATAATTGTTTTGATGCGTAAAATTAAGTTCACAAAGATTTTTAGTAAAAGTTTTCTCTCAGAAGGTTATTTTATTAGGTGAGAAGTATCAAAAAGTTGTACTCAGAGATTTATTATCGTGAGGGATCACAGAAAAATAGTGACTCACTGGTAATTTATCGATTCGATGACCAGTAAAAATCTTGTTATAAGGAGCAAGAAAGTTGGTTAAATTAACCGAGGTATTATTGAAGCGCCGTCATATTATACCCGTATTTTTCTAGCTTGCTCACATAATTTATTGGCTTGCCACCAAGGCTTATTTTTATATTCTTTTGCCACGTAAAAACTCTCTCCCGCCATCGGGGTTATCAGCTCAATGTGATCAGCTTGGCAATGTTCAATCAAGTCCTCAATGGGCTCATCCCATTTGTGCGTAAACAGCTCATACGTTGCCCAGTGCACAGGTAGTAACTTCTTCGCTTGCAGATCTTTGAATGCTCGTACGGTGTGATGCGCTTGCATGTGTCCCCAGTTCTCAACCGGATATCCTTGGTTGCCTTTCACATCTGCCGCGACTTCCAAACAGGCGATATCAATCGGGCCGCAGCGCTGAGCGATTTGTGCAAAGTGGCTATCGTATGCACTGTCGCCGCTGAAATAGAGGGTCTCTTGCTGACCTTTTACCACCCAAGATGCCCATAAGGTCGAATTCTTATCCAGATAAGTGCGCCCTGAGTTGTGATTGGCTGGCGTGCATATCAGCTCAACGTTGGCGTAATGAACGCTCTCCCACCAATCAAATTCCACCACGTTATCAGGTCTCACGCCCCAACGAATCAGATGCTTACCGACACCGAGTGGCACGTAAAATGTTACGGATTTATCAGAATAGTAACGTATGGTCGAAGCTTCGAGGTGATCGTAATGATCATGAGAGATCACGATGACATCCGGAATCGGCAAGCTATCGCGTACGGCTGTATTGGGGATATTACGCTCAAACCATGCCTTAGCAATCAACGGCGACGCGTAGTCGAATACAGGGTCAGTCAAAATGCGCACGCCATCGGTCTCAATCATCAAAGTGGAATGCCCGAGCCAAGTGACTCGCATCGTTTGTTGTCGCTGTTCAAAGCGCGTCGGCTCTATCAATGAATAAGGCAACTGGTTATCGGGACTGAGCGGCGAACGTCCGCCCATGTAGGCCCAACACACCTGCAAAAAAGACTGAGGGCTTGGCACATTTGGCATCTTGTCTTTGACGCGTCCATGTTCAAATTGAGGAGAGTGGTTAATGCGATGCGCCAACTGCGCGTAGTAAGTGTGAGGAGTAATCAGTGATTGCGTTGCGCGCTCACGAGCCAAGTACGTGTTTTTAAGTGTCGTTTCAGACATGTCCTATCTACGTCTTGTTCACTAAACTATGGTTTTAGTTAAGCCTGCTTGTATGTCTTTTTCATGACCAAAATAGGGCGTAAGATGAAGATTAGGTTTCAGAGAAGTATTTCTGTCCTTTATCGGTCTTGATAAGGAAGAGAGAAGGAGAAAAGTTATGGTGACCTGCAGCCAATACGATTTTATTGAAATCGCCTGTATGTTTAATCTGCCCGTGGAGATCACCCTCAAAAACGGTGAGAAGCATCAAGGCAGCGCATTTGATACAGGCTACGATATTGAACGACAAGAGTGCTTGTTTTTGGATATCGATGGCGAGCACATTTCGTTCCCAACCGAACAATTGATTGCGATGAGAGCACTCAAAGACAATCCGCATTTCAGTGAAGTGACCTTCGGTTAACTGCTCGAAAACCGATATAAGAGTCAGAGACAAAAAAGCGCCTTTAACTGGCTGAGTTAAGGGCGCTTTTGTTTGGCTTTAGAGGTTTACCTTGAGCGGATAAATATCAGCATCGGCATCATGATAACGAACATCACCCCGACCAACTGGAAGGTGTGCACAAAGGCCACCATTTGCGATTGTTGATGGAGCATGTTCTGGTATTGCTCCAAAGCCGCAGGATCAGTAATCGACAACCCCTGTTTCGCAGCCCAGTCATGCAACACTGGGTTATAAGGGTTAAAGCCTTCTCCCAAAGCGTGCCATTGCTGTTGGCTGTCACGGTATTGGTATGTAGTCGCAATCGAGATACCAAACGAACTACCAATGGTGCGGAACAGGTTAAAAATACTCGCCCCAGCCACCGATTGCTCTTTTGGCAATGTCATGTACGCCAGTGTCGATAAGGTCGAGAAGGTCAAACCTAAGCCCATACCTTGAATCATACTTGGCATCACGATCCAGAAGGTATCGATTTCCATGGAGTACAAGGTCATGAGGTAACTACCAATACCGATACAGGTTAGGCCAAAGACAATCTTCAACCTTGGATCGAATTGTGGGTTAATCACAATCACCAATATCAGCATACAGGCGGACGCCAGCCCCCGTGGTGCCATTAACATACCCGTGGTGGATACTGGGTAGTTCAATAAGCTTTCAAGCAACATCGGTTGTTGAGTGGTCAAGCCGAACATGGCCATCGACACTACCGCCATCATTAAGGACGAGACCATGAGGTTTTTGTCCTTGAGGAGCCACAGAGGCGCAATGGGGCTCTTGGTCTTCCAACTGCGGTAGATCCACATGATTAAGCCCATGATCGCCAGCAGCACTGCGGTTTGGATAATGCGGGAGTTAAACCAGTCTTCGTCATTACCTTTGTCGAGCACGAACTGCAACGCACCGACCCCGAGGGCCATATAGCCAATGATCCACCAGTCGAAGTTTGGTTTGGATTTGTTGCTGATGTGGATGTAGCGATAAATCAACGCAGTACACACCAAGCCAAATGGCAAGTTGACGTAGAAGATCCAACGCCAGTTGATGTTGTCAGTAATCACACCACCCACTACTGGGCCTAAAATCGGACCAAGCAAGATACCGATGGAGAAGATCGCCATCGCCTTACCTTTTTGCTCAGAAGGGTAAATCTGAACCAATGTCGATTGCGCCAGTGGAATAACCGAGGCACCAAACGCACCTTGGATAATACGGAACACCACCATCTCTTCGAGTGAACCCGCTTGCCCACAGAAAGCACTGGCAATCACAAAGCCGATCACCGCCACCAGCATGACTTTGCGCTCACCAAATCGCGATACCCAGAAACTGGTCATCGGAATGAAGATCGCCTCAGCCATGCTGTAGCCAGTTAGCACCCAAGTGATTTGGTCTGCCGTTGCGCCCAACGCGCCCATCATGTGTGAAAGCGACACGTTAGCAACGGTCATGTCTATCAGCACCATGATGGCCGAAAGCATCACGGCGACGGTGGCTATTCCCCGTTTGTCGGCCGTAATCTCGTTACTCATTGTGCGTTACTTTTCAGATCAACAGTCACTTCAGAACTTGCACCCACACGTAATTGTGGCGCGCCTTCAGGCACTTCAAGTGTCAAACGCACAGGGAAACGTTGTTTGATTTTCACCCAGTTACCGGTTGCGTTTTCTGGTGGCATCAAAGAGAAAGAAGTACCACTTGCAGGCGACAGTTCTTCCACTTTCGCATCCCAAACCACATCTGGGTACATGTCGATCACGACTTCAGCGTGCATGCCTGCTTTGATATGTGTTAGGTCAGTTTCTTTAAAGTTTGCGCGTACCCAGTAGCTGTCTTTCACAATCACAGGGAACAGAGTTTGGCCAATGCCGACAACAGAACCAGTATGTGTGTTGATTTCACCCGCGATACCATCGACAGGAGAAGTGATGTCGGTGTAGCTAAGGTTCAATTCCGCTTGTGCAAGTTGCGCCGCCGCTTGTTGAACAACCGCTGCCTCTGCACCTTCTTCACCGCGGTTTGCGATTGCTTTTTCTACCGTTGCACGTGCTTGTTCTAAGCTTGCTTGAGCGTTAGCGAGTTTGTTCTTCGCAGTATCCAAATCTTGGTCAGATGCTAATTTGCGTTTCACTAGCGAGTTAGTACGTTTGTACTCCAACTGCGCTTCGGTCAGGTTAGAACGCGCCGCATCCAACCCTGCCACCGCTTCAGTCACTTGCTTGTCGGCCACATCGTGTTGTTGAACCGCCAATTGGTAAGCCGCTTTGGCTTGTTTGACTGCTAGCAGATAAGGACGAGAATCAATCTTTAATAGCAGGTCGCCTTTGTTCACCACTTGGAAGTCTTTGGCTTCTACTGAGATTACTTGGCCTTGAACCTGAGGAGCGACAGACAGGATTTTAGCTCTTACATAGGCATCTTCCGTACTCGGGTGGCTGTCAGAGTATTGCCAAGACCAGTACATCGCACCGAAGCCGATAGCACAAACGAGAAGGAAAAGGATTTTGGTCAGTTTGGATTTCGAAGAGGATTTCTTCGCGATATCGTCGCTCATTTATATTGTCCAAGTGTTCAATTATGTGATCAGTGTAGGATTTTTCCGCTTTCGAACAACAAGATGATCTGAAAGGTTAAGATCCGATTTTGAGCGTTGATAATTTGTTCAAATGATGCGCAAAGATATTCACACTCTAATCGTTCATAAAGTATAGAAGACGCTAATCATTCCGCGACTTAGACAATCACATTGACGAATATTTCAGACATAAAAAAGCCCCGTTAGTCTTAACTCTAACGGGGCTTTATGGTCATTTATCTTTAACTATCAATGTGCTGCAGAAAGCTGGGCAGTTACTCTTCGACGTTGTAGCCAAATCACAACACCAAACAGCAACATTGCCGGAATCCACATCCACTCTTTGCGATAACGCTCAACAGGCACACGCACATCGACAATTTGTTGGTCGAACTGCAATCCTGCTGCCTCTGCTGGGCTAGCAAAGCTAACGATATCAATCAGGGTTTGTTCACCTTGCTGATAAGTAGCGATACCCAATGCGTCCAGCTTATCTTGTCCGGTTTCCCCTTCAGGAACCGACAACAACACCGAGAATTCACGCATCTTACCGACCGCATCTTCACCGCTGATGCGCATTCTAAGCACACTGCCCTCTTCTAGCGGCTCAAGCGTTTGTGCCAACTGGGCAGGATTGCTCGATTGGTACGGGTCCACCACCATGTCGATCCAGAACCCTGGACGGAACAGAGTAAAGGCCACCAGCAAAAGCAGAACGCCTTCGTACCAACGGTTACGAGTCAGGAACCAACCTTGCGTCGCAGCAGCGAATATCAACATCGCAATGGTAGAGATAACAAAGATGGCGATGCCGTGCGCCCAATCAACATCAATCAACAACAAATCCGTATTGAAGATAAACAGGAATGGCAAAGCTGCGGTTCTTAGACTGTAGTAAAACGCGGTTAAGCCCGTCTTAATTGGATCGCCTTTCGACACCGCAGCAGCAGCAAACGAAGCCAGACCCACTGGCGGCGTTACATCTGCCATAATGCCGAAGTAAAACACAAACAAGTGCACTGCAATTAACGGTACGATCAAACCGTGTTGTTGACCCAGCGTGACGATAACAGGTGCTAGCAAGCTCGATACCACGATGTAGTTAGCCGTCGTTGGTAAGCCCATGCCTAGAATCAAGCTCAATACGGCGGTAAGCATCAGCATGAGTAGCAAGTTGCCCATCGATAGCATTTCAACCAAATCAGCCAATACTAAGCCAACACCTGTTTGCGATACCGCACCAACGATTACGCCTGCAGTCGCGGTCGCGATACCAATGCCGATCATGTTGCGCGCACCAGCAATCAAGCCTTCACGCAAATCAATACAACCGTCTTTGAAGTTACCGTAATCGTGTTTGCCGTCTTTACGCATCCAAGTCAGCAGAGGACGCTGAGTCAGAACGATCACCACCAGAATCACGCTGCCCCAAAAAGCAGACAACCCCGGAGACAAACGCTCGATCATCAAACACCATACCAACACCACCACAGGCAGCAGGTAGTGCAAGCCAGACAACAAGACTGCACGCGTATTTGGTAGCTGTTCTAGCGGAGCATCTGGGTCTTCTTCTGGTAACGGCTCATTGCTTGCTGCCACTTTTAGCAGCGCCAAGTACACCACTGCAAGAATCAATGCCATTCCCGGTAGGACAAAGTCACCCAATACTGGCTTCAACCATCCTAAGCCGTAGTAGACCGCCATCGACAATCCAGAAATCAACGCCGCACCAAATGCAAATCCCGTGAGTCTCGCTAGCCAAGGTTTTGAACGTGCGGCATCAATCGGCTGCATGCCCAACTTGAGCGCTTCTAAATGAACAATATAAAGCAGGGCAATGTAAGAAATAGCAGCAGGTAAGAAGGCGTGCTTGATGATTTCAACGTAAGGAATGCCGACATATTCCACCATCAAAAACGCCGCAGCGCCCATAACAGGTGGCATAATTTGCCCATTCACCGATGACGCCACTTCCACTGCACCGGCTTTCTCTGGAGAGAAACCCACTTTACGCATCATAGGAATAGTGAACGTACCCGTGGTCACTACGTTGGCGATGGACGAACCCGAAATCAAACCCGTTAAGCCCGAGGCAACGACGGCCGCTTTTGCAGGGCCGCCACGCAAGTGCCCCAACATGCTAAATGCCAATTGAATGAAGTAGTGCCCCGCTCCAGCGCGTTCCAACAACGCACCAAACAGAACAAACAAGAATACAAAGCTGGTCGATACACCAAGCGCAATACCAAACACACCTTCTGTAGTGATCCACTGGTGGTTAGCCAACGCATCCAACTGCACGCCGCGGTGGGACAATAAACCCGGCATATATGGGCCTGCCAAGCTGTAGCCGATAAACACCAACGCAATCACAGGCAAGGCTGGGCCCAACACTCGACGCGCCGCTTCTAAAAGCAGAGGCAAACCAATCAATGCGGTAATAAAATCTCCAGTGGTTAAGCTGCCCGGACGTTGTGCAAGTGCTTCGTACATAACAAACAAGTACAGTGAAGACGCACAAGCAATCAAACCCAACATGATGTCGAAGGCAGGAACACGATCGCGCGGGGAGCGCTTAAAAGCAGGGAAGACAAGGAAGGCAAGCAACAAGGCAAAGCCAAGGTGAATGGCGCGCGTTTCGGTGTCGTTCATCACACCGAAGCCAACAATAAAGGGCAGCGGAGACGCTATCCAAAGTTGAAACAGAGACCAAAGTAACGCCAAACCCGCAATCAGCTTTTCCATGATTCCGGTTGGCAGGCGAGCACCCACATCTTGGGCAATCAGTTCTTCTGCCGACAGCTCACTCGGATGCGTATCAGCATGGGACGTGGAGATCGTCTTATCCATAATTTTCTCACAAACAACAGAGAAGCAAGCACTGCGAATCCATCACAGCGCTTGCTAAAAATCGAAGGTTCTAAGAGTTAGTTACAACCAGCCGCGCTCTTTGTAGTAGCGCACCGCACCTTCATGCAGTGGTGCAGACAGACCCACTTCAATCATTTCTGATTCTTTCAGGTCTTTAAATGCTGGGTGCAAACGCTTGAAGCGGTCTAGGTTGTCGAACACAGATTTCGTCAGTTGGTACACCAACTCAGGATCCGTCTCTGCTGTGGTTGAGAGCACCGCTTTGCCGCCGATAGATTGCGTATCGTTCGGGTTGCCACGGTACATTCCGCCCGGAATGGTTGCTTTGGTGAAGTAAGCACGCTCGGCAAGTAACTTGTCGATTTCAGGACCAGTCACTGGCACTAACACCGCATCCGTTGTGGTTGAGGCTTCTTGAATCGCGCCGTTTGGGTGGCCAACAAAGTAGCTCATTGCATCGATGTTGTTGTCACTCATTGCGGAAGCTTGTTCTGCAGGTTTTAGATCCGATACCAAGCTGAACACATCTTGCGACCAGCCTTTTGCTTGCATCACTTGCTCAAACGTGTCGCGTTGACCAGAACCAGGGTTACCAATGTTGACGCGCTTGCCTTTCAAATCGTCGAAATTAGTGATGCCCGCGTCTTTACGCGCAAGAATGGTGAACACTTCACTTTGTAGTGAGAAAACGGCACGAATGTCCGTCATTGGTTGGTTATTTTGGAAAGGAGCCACACCTTCTAGGGCTTTGTATTGGTGATCTGACTGCATGATGCCGAAGTTATATTCGCCACTGCGCAAACCATTGACGTTTGCCACGCCACCACCACTGGCTGGTGCATTACATTTAATGCTGTGGTCTGCCGCACCACGGTTTACAAAACGACAAATAGATTGGCCTGCCACGTAATAAACACCCGTTTGACCACCCGTGCCGATAGTAATAAATTTCTCTGCCGCACTTATTTTCTCACTGTATGAGAACAATGATACTGCCGAAGCAAATACTGCAATGAGTGTGGTTCCTTTCATTTTAAGTTCTTCCTGTCTATCGATTGAAAAATAAAGACATTTTTCTCAGCTAACGACAGCAAAACTGAAAAATACTCGCGTAAAATTTCCACGCTTTACGAGTAATTTTCCTTAGTCAGCCAGTCCTTAGCTTCATTTTGTAATATTTATTTTGACGTTCGATTAATAATTAACCGAATGCTTGTCATCGAATTTATCAGAACAATTTCAAAACCTAGCTATAGTAATTTTTCGCTTTTCTCAGCAATCGAGAATTAACAGAAAATTCATTTTTTAGTCGATGCGTTTACAAATAGAAAAATCATAGAAATAGGAAGAGAAAGGAGAGATGAGAAGAAGAGAAAATGAAATAAAAAAAAGAGGGGCAATCCCCGCAACTGCCCCTAAAAGTCATGCCAATAATATTGTTGTTCTTTTGCTACTGCTTTTTCTTAGAACTTGTAACCGCCGCTGATCATGAATACCCAAGGGTTGATTTCAACGTCAGTTTTTTGTTTCGCGCCACCCGCTTTGTAGGTCGCTTCTGTTTCAATGTTTGCGTACCACGCCGATGCGTTTAGGAACCATTTATCGTTGATCATGTAGTCCACACCAACGTTTGCAGCTAGACCGAATGAATCATCCAATTTCAAATCAGAAAGGCCAGCGCCTTTACCCGTACCGTTAAAGCCTTCATCAAAGAAGATGGTGTAGTTTAGACCCGCACCCACGTATGGGCGGAATTTGCTTTGTGAGTCACCAAAGTAGTACTGAACCATCACTGTTGGTGGCAGGTGTTTTGTCTCACCGATGTCACCAAGGCCAAGTAGATCTGTAGAAATATCATGGCTAAACGGCGTTGCAGCAAGGACTTCTAAGCTGATGTTGTCGGTAAACATGTAACCGAACGTCAAGCCCAGCTGCGTGTTGGAATCCACTTTAAGCTCTTCTTGAGAACCTAGGATTTTGTCACTGCTGTCATTTGGTACAACGGATGCCGCACCAACACGTAAAATGAAGTCACCTTCACTGTGAGCGAAAACACTTGGAGACACTAACGCAGCAACCACTGCTAAACTGCAGATTGTTTTTTTCATTGTTATTTCCTTTTGTAGGGCTTTGTTTCTTTTTGTACTCAGCTGCGCTCTTCCCTTTTGGGCAGTTCCTTAATGAATCCAAAACCTTGAAGCACGCGAGTATCACTATTTTCTTGAGCTGCGCGCAATCTAGCATATAGAAACCCTACTATTTTGATGGAAATCAATTTGTGAAAAATATAGCTTTTCCGTATACAAAAACGCCAAATTGATCAACAAATTATGCAAATAGGACACAATCCTGTAATGCAAACTGTGCGTGTGAGAAGCGTGCGTCGCAGTTCTCATTCCGCTTCCTCTGTGAGCCTCTGTGCTAAACAAAACTTTTTTCTCGATATGCTCGGGTTATTTTCAAAAAATACCCACTTCAAATCGCCAATTTGACCGCTTAAATTGGCGATTTTCGGCCTTTGTAAACCACTGAAATACAACAAGTTATATTTCTGGAAAATCAGTCACTTAGGGTGTTAGTCTGCTTCCAACCTAACAAGGAAAAGATAAAAAGCCATGATTAAGACCGATCTCACTTTCGAACAGGAAGACTTTTCTCATCACGATTTGCAAAACACCACTTTTGAAAACTGCCGCTTTTATCAGTGCAATTTCGACCACGCCGATCTGAGTGATGCAAAGTTTATTGACTGCCGTTTTATCCAGCCGAGCGACATAGAAGGCTGCAGTTTCCGTTATGCCAAGCTCAAAGACGCCAGCTTTAGCAACTGCATGTTGGCCATGTCCCAGTTCAATGGTGCGGATTGCGTCGGCATCGAACTGCGCAAATGCGATTTGAAGGGTGCAAACTTTCAAAGTGCCAACTTCGCTAATCGCGTCAGCAATACCGTGTTCTTTTGTATCGCCTACATTACTGGCTGCAACTTGGCTTACACCAACTTTGAGCGCGCACTGCTAGAGAAATGCGACCTGTTTGAAAACCGATGGAACGGCGCTAATTTGATGGGCGCAAGCTTTAAAGGTTCTGACCTATCGAGAGGAGAATTCAGCCAAGAGCAATGGGGCAGCTTTAATATAGAAGAGAGCGATCTTACCCATGTCGACTTAGAAGGTTTGGACATTCGCCGCGTCTCTTTATACGGTGTTAAGATCTGCGACTGGCAGCAAGAACAACTGCTCGCACCATTTGGACTGATCGTTATTTAGGAAGCATTATGAATCTGTTTAGAGACCTACCCAGTGATCTGAGTGAAGAAGTGTTCGAAGATTTACTCACGCATAAACAGCTGCGCATCGAGCGTATTGTCTCAAAAGGGCAAACCACGCCAGAGGGCGAATGGTACGATCAAGAAGAACATGAGTGGGTTTTGGTGCTGCAAGGCGCAGGCGAACTGACTTATGAAGATGGAGCTGTAAAACGTTTAGAAGCCGGTGACCACATCAACATTCCGGCGCATACAAAGCATCGCGTCAGTTGGACAGATCCAGAACAAGAGACGATTTGGTTGGCGGTTTTCCACTGCTAGATTGTCAATCTTTATTGTTATTCCGACGAGCAGGTAAAGAAAAACGGGGGAAAGAAACCCTAACTTTCCCCATGTGCGCAATAAAGGGTCTAGGTGAGGCGCAAAAGAAATTGAAGTCATGACTCCGAGCCAGTCTCCCAACCGTTACTCAGAAATGAACCTAGTCATCACTTCAATGTTCATAGATAAAAACGTGTTATTGGCGTGAGAGTGTGTTTTGTTTGCGGTTGTATTCGAATCGATGGCTTTGCTCAACGGTGTCTTTGACTTCTAGCCCTTCCATCGTCGTTGTGCCTATCTCCAGCCGAACTTGATCACTGTTCAAGTCCACTATCAGCTCATCATATTGGCTTTTTTCACCATTCTCGTCGTACTGCAAACGCACCTTATACGTGCCTTTGCTTGCATCATATTCAGCTTGATAACCTTGGTTGAATGCCTCAATCGCAATACCTTCTGGATACACCACCATGTCAACACGCGTTGGTGCTTCGGTGAATTTATAGGTTGAGATACCAAAACGGGTTTCGATGATGTCCGCTTCATAAAAGAAGTGTTCAATCTCGTTTGATGAGCTGACCATCACCATTTCAGGTGTGAGCCGCATCAAGTGAAACTCAAAAATCAGAGAGGTTTTGTTGTCACCAACATTCGGGACTAATGCTTCTAACTCCGCGAGGGTACTCACATTAAAATCACGCAAAATGTTTAATGAGAGTCGATCGAGCGTGTAAGTCACTTTGCGAGACAAGTTCTCGGCCTCAAAGCCCAGTAAGTCATCGCTGATGGTGTCGGTGATCGAACGATGCAGCAGATCAATACCGTCTACCTCATAGTTCGCTCTGTGATCTTTAAACTTAGGCACAGAGTCTGTCGTTATTCCTTCGCCACCACAGCCACTCAGTGCAAACATCACCGCAATACTCGCTATTGCTTTATGCATCTATACACGCTCCTTTACCAAGACGGCGGCAGTGTAACGATTGCGGCAACGAGTTGATGTAAGCGTATGTAAGACGGGCTTATTATTACAACCAAGTAAAAGTCATTTGAATTTTTATGGGATTATCATTTTATTCGACATCAATATACTAGCCCCATTCCAAATTAACCGATGACGAACGATAACAATGAGCTGGTTTTTCTTACTTTTAGGCGTGGGCGCAGAAGCCCTTTCACACGTTGCACTTAAAGCCACTGATGGCTTTAGTAAACCGCTGCCTGCAACCCTTGTCTTGATTGGTCACTTGGCTGCTTTTGTCTGTTTGGCGCAGGCGATGAAAGGCGGCATGCCAGTTGGCATTGTTCACGCTCTTTGGGCAGGTTTGGCAATTGTATCGGTGACTTTAATCTCGCAATTGGTTTACCGCCAACACATGGATACTAGCCTTTGGATTGGCATGGCACTTATCGCAGCGGGCGTGATGGTGATAAACTTCTCTCACGGACACGCACACTAAACCATAAGGCAGCGGATTGTCAGATAGCCAAAAGCCCTCTCTCGCACTGTTTGATTTTGATGGCACCATCACCGATGAGGATATGTTTAGCGCCTTCCTCCACTATTCTGTTTTTGGCCTGCGCAAGTGGGTCGGAAACGTTGTGATTCTGCCGTTCTATGCGCTCTACAAAGCAGGAGTTATCCCGGCTAAACGAATGCGCCCTATCGCCAGTTTCATCGCCTTTGCAGGAAGAAGAACGCGAGACGTTGAAGCGTTAGGAGCCCAGTTTGCAAAAGAGGTGATTACAAAACACATTCGCCCAGAAGCCCAAGCGAAACTGGAATGGCATCAAGCGCGAGGCGACACCATTGTCGTTGTCTCAGCATCACTTAACGCCTACTTAAGACCGTGGAGCCAAACGCACGGCTACCAATTACTTTGTAGTGAGTTACTCGGCGAAAGTGAACGCATTAATGGTCGTTACCAAAGTGGCGATTGCAGTTTGGAAAGAAAGGTCGAGCGTGTTCAACGCGCTTTCGACTTGAGCCAATACGAGACGATTTACGCTTACGGCGACACCCACGAAGACATTCCGATGCTCAAATTAGCCAGCCATGCGATGATGAATTGGCAACCTTGGCAAAGCGAAAACAACCTGAATTAAAACAGAAAACCCTTCTTAATTGAGAAGGGTTTTACGTATTTGAAACGAGTGGCGCTTAACGCCAAACACCCCATTCACCTGTGGTTCCCGGTTCTTCGCCAGTTGTCCACCACTGGGCAGTCCATTCACGACCATTGTGCGTCACGACATCTCCTTGGTTGTACACCGCGTCTTTGCTCCAAAGGTTGGTCGGCTCAACTGGTGGCGTGGTATCACCTTTAATCAATGACAACGCGTAGCTAAAGTTAGCGTTCGGAGCCAACACTTGGTTTGCGTAGATGTTGTTGGTATCGAACATGTAGTGCTTCATTGCTTCGTGCCAAATACCAACGTACCAATCGCCCGTTTGCTGAGAATTAAATTGGTCGGCTAACTCCGCTGCCCACGTTGTCGTGTTGTTTGCACTGATTGCTAGTGACAGATCGACGATCTCAGTGCCCGTTGCATTAAACGTGCGGAATCGTACCGTGTCTCCCGCTTCTACCGGACCAAAGCCTTGTGGGACAAAATAGCCCAGAGCGGTCAGGTTGTTTGCTGGATCTGTTGGGTCAACCGGATCGGTAGGAGGCGTTGTACCATTACCATTTAAGGTAATGTCACTACAGTTGTAGAAGCCCTCACCTGCCACATCAATACGTTGCCAACGAGTATAAAGAATCGCATCGCCTGAACGATCTGCCGGGAAGGTTACCTGCATGCGGTAGCGTTTTTCTGCATCCACATACACATCGCCAGCAGTATCAATCAGCTCTAAATCGTCCCAAGTCAGTGGCTGAGTATCATCATAAGTAGGTTTAGAAAGATAAAACTCCCAGTAAGACGGGTTATGTGGCGCTTTGCCAAAGAACACCAATTCGATTTGGTTATTCGCATCTGGCGTTACATTCGTGCGCTGCCAATTTGGCGATGGGATATTCAAACCTTTTTTAGCTGCATCACCAGCTGAACAAAGTTCGCCATCACGCACAATAGCTTTCACGTGTGCCATGTCACGGTAGTTCGGTACGTTTGCAGCAATCTCACTACGTTGTACAAAGGGGTAAGCACCCGATTCGTCATAGGCTGCCTGACACGCTTGGTTTGGAATTTCATTGGTCCAAAAACCGCCGTCTAAATAACAGGTGTTTTGGCGAGCGCTTGGAAACTCGACCCAGCCGTGGGCACTGACATTAAAAGAGCTTAAAGCCGCAAGTGCGCCCAAGCTTGCAAGGGGAAGGGTTACGTATGATTTCATCATTCATCCTTAAATTTTATGACCCGCTGCTCGCGAACCGGGCAGCGACGTAGAAAAACTAGCAGGATGCGATTATTTAGAAGGTGAGAATAAATTCTGGAATTGTCAGATTGCAGACTGCTTTCCAGCATTTTATGTGGACTCTGCTCATACTCGACTGACTCTTTCGAGTCACTTCAAATTGATGTGCTACAAAATCGAGGGCGAAGGATTAACGCTCATCTTTTGGCGTGTCCATCACCACCATGGTCGTAATGGCTTTAACGTGTTCGCATTCCCCGAGAACATCGGCATGAAACGCTTTGTATGCCGCAAGGTCTTGAGTTTCGACTCTTAATAGATACTCGTTAGAACCCGTAATGTTGTGGCACTCGACAACTTGGTCGACAAATCGAACGTGCTCTTCAAAGCCTAGTTGTGCGTGTTTGGAATGCGATGCCAAGCCTATCGACACATAAGCGACAAAACCGACGCCCATTTGCTGATTATCCAGCACCGCTCGATAACCTTTGATCACGCCTTTACGCTCCAAATCTTGCACTCGACGCAAGGTCGCGGATGGCGATAATCCAACTCGTTCAGACAGCTCCACATTGGAGATTCTTCCGTCTGATTTCAGCGCTTGCAATATTCTTTCGTCAAATCTATCCATGATGCTCTTTTGTTGTTTAGCGAGTGAGTATTCGTCAAATAAAAGCACAAAATTGATGGCGCTTCTACCTATCATTGTTCTCGACCGGTCAGAAAACGTAATCCCTTGCCTGCTGATTCGCAGGCAAAACAGAAATGCAGGAACACATTATGGAATACCATCAACTTGGTGCGTTGGCACTGTTTGCGTTTGTCTCGACCTTCACTCCGGGACCGAACAACATCATGCTTATGACGTCTGGTGCTAACGTCGGCTTTAAGCGCACTATCCCACACATGTTGGGCATCACACTAGGTTTCGCCGCGATGCTGATTTTGGTTGGCATTGGTCTTATGGGCTTGTTTCATGCGTATCCGATCACGCATAGCATCCTCAAGGTAATGAGCCTGACTTACTTGTTGTACCTCACGTACAAAATAGCAACCAGCAGCAAGACGGAAGTCAAAGATGATTACCGACCAATGAGTTTTTTGGGTGCAGTGGCATTTCAATGGGCGAACCCTAAAGGCTGGTCAATGGCACTCACTGCCATCACCGTATACAGCAGCGGCGGATCTTGGCTAGAACTGGCATTTATCGCCGGCATCTTCTGTTTAGCGAACCTGCCTTCTGTGACTTTTTGGACGGCGGCAGGCATGCAACTTCAACGTTGGTTGACCACGTCTAAACGCGTAAAAGGCTTCAACTATGGCATGGCGGCGCTTCTGCTTTTGTCCACTATCCCAATGATATAAATGACAAAACAATGAAAGATAAGTGTGACTTATGCCAAGTTTTAGCTAGTCCTTTGTTCGGTAAGTACAAATAATCGCCACTTCCACGGATGGATTGGGTCATAGTAGCAACAGCAGTGACTAAAACATGAAAACTTAATAAGCATCCGCCTGAGCTAATTTAGTGATTAGGCGCACTTCGTCACTGCTTTGTCATGGCGCTGTATTTTGCCGCGACAATCGATTCACTCTGACCAACAAGCACGATGCTGACAGGTCTGTCACACAAGGAGCGTTACACAATGCGTACTCGCAAGCTCATTCTTGCTACCGCTTTTGGCTTACTCGTTTCGGGTTGTAGCCAAACCTCGACCACCACAACCTCAGAGATCATTCCGCCAGAATATCCGGTGGAATATTTCTTCCGTAATTCAGAAGTATCAAGCTACCAAATCTCCCCAGCTGGCGATTACATTTCGATGATGAAACCGTGGCAAGATCGTAAAAACGTCTTTGTTCATCCCGTAGGCAAAGCCGATCAAGTCAAGCGCATCACATCCATTGCTGATCGCGACATCGCTTACTACTACTGGGTTGGCGATGACACCATCATCTACTCTCGCGATACAGGTGGTGATGAGAACTTCTACCTCGTTACGGTGAACGTAAAAACGGGTGAAGAGAAAACCATCACACCAACGTCCGGTGTCGTGGCTTATGTTATCGACACCTTAGAAAGCCAGCCTGACGACATTCTTATCACGACTAACGAGCGTAACCGACAAGTGTTTGATGTTTATCGTCATAACTTGAAAACCGGTGAAAACACGCTGGTTGCGCAAAACCCAGGCAACGTGCGTTACTGGGGTACGGACCACGATGGTAACATTCGCGTGATTTCGACTTCAGACGGCGTAAACACTGCAGTCCTCTATCGTGACACTGTGGATGAAGAGTTCCGCCCATTGAAGAATCTCACCTTCAAAGAAGACTTCTCGCCAATCTCGTTCACACCAGACAACAAGAACTTGTACGTTGCTTCTCGTATTACCCGCGATAAATCCGCGATCATTGAATACGATGTGAAAGCAAACAAAGAAGTGCGCGAGATCTTCTCTCATCCAGAAGTGGACGTCACAAATGCGAGTTACTCAAACGCACTGAACAAGCTCACGACGATCTCTTATGTAACGGACAAGCGTCAGTACCATTTCCTTGATAAAGGTTATGAAGAGACTTTTGAGCGTCTGCAAGAAAAGCTTCCGGGCGTTGAAATCTCGGTGAACAACACGACTCGCGACGAGAGAAAAATGATTGTCGTGACCTACAGCGACACCGACCGTCCAAATTACTACTACTACGATCGCGATTCAGACCAACTTGAGAAGTTAGCTGCAAACGCACCTTGGCATAAACCAGAAGACATGGCGGAGATGAAGCCTATCACTTACACCGCTCGTGATGGCTTAACCATTCATGGTTATCTAACACTGCCAAAAGGTCGTGAAGCAAAAGATTTACCACTATTGGTCTTGCCACACGGCGGTCCTTGGGCGCGTGACCATTGGGGCTTCCAACCAGAAGTTCAGCTGTTTGCCAACCGTGGTATCGCTGTACTGCAAATGAACTTCCGTGGCTCAACGGGTTATGGCCGTGAGTTTTGGGAGAAGTCGTTCAAGCAATGGGGTCAGTCGATGCAAGACGACATCACAGACGGCGTAAAATGGGCGATTGACCAAGGCTACGCACAAGATGGCGAAGTGTGTATCTACGGCGCATCTTACGGTGGTTACGCGACATTGGCTGGTGTGACGTTTACGCCTGACCTGTACAAATGTGGTATCGACTACGTTGGCGTGTCTAACCTGTTCACCTTCATGGATTCTATCCCACCATACTGGGCACCTTTCCTAGCCATGCTGCATGAGCAAGTGGGCAATCCGGAAGATCCAGAAGATGCGAAGATGATGAAGGCCTATTCACCAGTGTTCCACGTAGACCAAATCAAAGCACCACTGTTGGTTCTGCAAGGCGCGAAAGACCCACGAGTGGTGAAGAGTGAGTCTGACCAAATCGTTAATGCTCTGCGCGACCGCGGCGTTGAAGTGGAGTACATCGTTAAGGAGAACGAAGGTCACGGCTTCCGTTCACTAGAAAACCGTCTCGATGGTTACCAAGCGATGGATCGATTCCTGAAAACACATTTGTTAGAGCAAACGCAGTAAACAAGCTCCATTCTTCTCTCAAGGGCACTTCGGTGCCCTTTTTTATTGTCCCGTCACTATCTTATAAAGCGGGACGACGAAGTGTTCATTTGAGCGAGGCGTACCGAAATTAAATCGCCGATTCTCAGATCAGAGTGTAAATTTAGATAAAGACACTATCTGCCTTATTGAGATGCTGTTAATCTTAGATGAGAAAGAGAATAGTTATCAAACGTAGTGAAATGTGAATTAAAATGAAAAAGAAACCACAACCAAAAAGCCTCGTTGTCATCAACACACAAGCCGTAACACCGAACATGCAGCGCATTACCCTGCAAGGTGACGCGCTAGGCAACTTCCCACAAGATTGCGAAGGCAGCTACATCAAGCTGTTATTCAACGAAACCGGCGGCACTGATATTCAAGGCTTCTCAGAAGACAACCGCCCTGTCATGCGTACTTACACCATTCGTCGCTTCGACCCACAAGCATGCACAATTGAAGTCGATTTCGTACGTCACATCACCAAAGACCTACAATGTGGCTTTGCTGCGCGTTGGGCAATGTCTGCCAAAGAAGGCGACACCATTAACATCGCTGGCCCTGGCAGCATCTCGAACCTAAATACAGAAGCTGATTGGTTCTTTATGGCGGCGGACATGACTGCACTGCCTGCGCTATCAGCGAAGATTCGCACTCTGCCAGAAGACGCAACAGGTTATGCGGTGATCAGTGTGATCTCTGAAGCGGATATCCAAGCTCTCGAAGCACCAGCAGGTATGGAAATCCATTGGATCACAGAGCAATCACTCGAAGATAAAGTTCGCTCGCTGGAATGGAAAACAGGTGAAGCAGCAGTGTGGTGTGCTTGTGAGTTCGACTCGATGCGTGCGCTACGCCAATACTTCCGTAACGAAAAAGAAGTGGAACGTGAAAACCTTTACCTCAGCAGTTACTGGAAACAAGGCGTATCAGAAGATGGTCACAAGGTCATCAAGCGCGAAGATGCTGAGTTAAACGAACAGTAACGTCCACTTACCACAAAAAACAAAGCCAAGTTGCCACAGATCAACTTGGCTTTTTCAATGGATTGAGTTCATCACTCAGCTCATGTTTTCAGCCAAGAAATCAATCAGTAAGCGCACTTTTGGCGACAGGTTTCGATTTTGTGGGTACAGTGCCCAAATACCTTCACGATCATCTCGGTAATCGGTTAACACTTCCACCAGCTCGCCATTGTCTAACGCCTCTTGCACGTAGTAGTCCGGCAGTTGCACCAAACCTAAACCACGTTTTGCCGCATCGACCAACGCAAAGCCACTGTTGCATTTGATTCGGCCAGAAACACGTAGAGACTTCTCACGCTTTTGCTCTTTAAAGTGCCAGTAATCTGCTGTACCGACCAAACATTGGTGATGACTCAGTTCAGACAAGGTATGCGGTTCGCCAGAGCGATCTAAGTACGCAGGGCTAGCACACACGTAAAGCTGTCGGGATGACAAACGCTTGGCAATCAAACTGGAGTCTTGCAAACGTCCAAGACGAATCGCCACATCGACGCCTTGCTCAATCAAATCTAACTTTTGGTTAGTCAGATTCAAATCCAGATTTACCTGCGGGTATTTCTCAATAAACTGGTGCAACAACGGCGCTAGGTTCATCTCACCGTAAGTCACAGGAGCGGTCACTTTGAGCAAGCCTTTCGGTTCTGCTTGCATTTGCGTTACCGCCAATTCGGCCAACTCCAAGCCTTCAACAAGGTGTTTACATTGCTGGTAATAGAGTTGCCCCGCCTCGGTTAGTGAGACTTTTCGCGTGGTACGGTGCAGCAACTTAACCGCCAAACGCTCTTCCAACGCTGACACGCGGCGGCTGATTTGCGCCACCGATGTTTTCAACTTGTTGGCTGCGCCCGTGAAGCTGTTGGTTTCTGCGACAGCGACAAACTCGCTCACGCCTTCCCAATTCGCCATGAATGTGGTTCCTGTGGAATTCTATGTATTGCGTATTCTCACACAAAGTTTCATGTGGAGAAAACCTGTTTAAAAAGGATAGCCGACTAAATGGACCGTCTGTTGTGGCCAAATGATGTTCAGCGAGCACACCATAGCGTCGCTCGTGCTAACCCATTTATTGGGCTGAACTTTCATGTGTAAGTTGTTGATCGGTTGATAACCGCTGGACTGGTAGACATTGGTACGGCCAAACAATACCGAGAAGGCATCGCCTCGCTCCAAAGCATCTTGATGTACCGCCTTAAGCAGTAACTTCACCAACCCTTGTCCTCGTGAATCAGGCTGCACACACACTTCGGCAATACCACTTATTGGGAAAGATTGGTCATCAATGATCACTTGTTTTTCATGGACCGCAACATGGGCCGCAAGGGTGTCTCCGTCCCAAATGAGGTAACGGTGGCGAGGCATTTCATTGAAGTATCGTTGAGTTTGGAAGATTTTGTCTTGCTCCTTGGTGAAGCAAGTGGAGAGCAAACTTCTTAGCTTTGCGTCGAGTTCTTGGGTGACTTCATCATCAAGTATGTATTCAAAGCGCATGATTTACCTCATTTATTTCTCATGGTTAAAGGTAAACCTTTGAAAAGCCACTTACTGAGAGACAGCGCAAATAAAAAAGCGCAGACTGAGCTGCGCTTTCCATATTTTAAATAAGGGGGCTATTCGCTTTTGAGAATATCGCGCTTCACTTCGCCTTTAAGATCAATCAGCGTTTGCTGCTCAGTATCGATCAGGAAGTGATCACTTGCTTGTCCAGTCGCGAACTTCTCAAGAATCACAAACAGGCTACCAAAGCGTGAGCGGAACACTTCGCCAACCGAGTATTCACCTAAGTCACCAAGCTCAGAGTCTACCGTTCCGGCGAACTCAGATAACTCTCGACTTAGTAGCTCATATTGCAGCAATTGTGCTTCTTCAATGTCACGGAACGCCAACTCATCGGCATTGCGAAGACGGTAAAAATCCGTTGCTAGCTCTTCACCATTCCATTCAGCAAAATCGGTCAACGTAAAGCCGCCTTCTTGAGCAATGGCTTCTGCTTGTTGCGACGCGGCTTGCCAGTCTTTCTGGAACTGTTCGTAATCCACAACAGCGCTCTCGTTACAGTTGACGATGTCATAGCCAAGCTCTTTCGCTAGCTGGCACACGGTAAATTCCGTCGAAAGCTGAGACATAATCAGCATGTCGTCGCCATCCATGTGCATGATCATCTCACGCATTTCTAATGGCCAATCACTCGGTAAGAAGCGCAGGCGCGTCAACTCTCGAATGTGCCAATCTGTCAGTGCGTAGTAACTGTCGGCTTCAAGAATCTCTTTGTTCCAGATGCTCGCCTTTGCAGTTTCATCATCACCTGCTTGTTCAGTCAGGTGTTCATGCTCACGTGCATAGTGCTCAAACAATTCGTTGTAGCCAGCCACTTTGTCGATCACGACCGTTTCTACTTCAACTTGGTGATCAGGACGAATGTTCAACAGTTTATAAGCCGGAATGTAGCCCGCCAGAGAAGGCGCCTGGATGTTAAACAGCGTGTGTTGCACACCGTCAATCACATAACTTTTCTTGCCGGTATCATTGAAGTGCATGTGGCCGCCAACGTGAATGCTCAAACCCGTCGCAGCCAGTGCTTTACTGGTGTCGTCGTTTGGTTCACGAGAAAGCTGATGACTGCCTTCACCAAACAGGTCTTCTATGTCTTCTGACGCACCATTGTAGAAATCGGTCATTGGGAAATGGCTGAATGACACCAAGGTTTTATTCTGCTCTTTCGCCGCTTTCACCACATCGCTGATCCACTCGATAACGTGCTGCTTGTGGGTCAACATCATGTTGTAACCTGCGCTGCTAGAGCCATCAAAGTCCTCACCATTGACCGAACCATCTGGCAAGGTGTCTTTTGGTTTGTAGACGTTTGCGTCGATGGCCAACAACCACAAGCCTTTCACTGGCTCTACCAAGTAGCTGGTATCTGGAACCACCGCACAGTTGGTGTAACCATCTTGTTTGTACTCACCGCCCGTCCCTTGGTGGCAAATCTCAAACATACGCTTGTCGTAAGTCGCTTCTTCCGAAGCAAGTTCGTACGAGTAGTTGTTGCGGGCTTCATCACTGCTGTAAGGCGTTTCGAAGTACAGGTACTCTTCTTGTGGGTAGAAACCGTGCGTACCAAGGATATCCATGATCTCCTTGTAGCCCCACTCTTTCACTTCTTCCGTACAGATAGTATCTAAGTTTCCATCTTCACCCGGAATCGTGCCCCATTCCCCTTCGTAATCAACACACTCATCTTTACCACGGCTGAAAATGCGTTGTTTCTTACCGTCTTCACCAAGGTAATCCGATTTGCCCGCGGCGACGGTAAATGGCTTGCCCGGATCGTGGTTACCCGGCGCTGCAAAGAACTCAAGTCCGTATGTTTCACGATAGTGGTCGAAGATTTTAACCAAACCACGCATGTGCACAGGTTGGCCGTCATCACTGAAATCGCCCGGTAGCGCCACATACTTAATTCCGCGCTCTACCACGTCATCCAAAGCCGCAATCATTGCGAAGTAGTTTTCATTGAACAGACGAGTCGATTCCATCTGCGATTGCATGGTTCGAATCGTCGCGTACTTACCGCTTGAGTTGGTATACAAGCCTTGGAAAGAGCCGTCTTGGAAATCACCATACACATCGTGGAAGTGGATGTCTGGCATAAAGGCCACTTGGACTGGCGCTTCGAGTTCTGGGGTGTCACTGCTAGAAGAGTCTGAATTACAGCCAACTAGAGTAGCGGCAATCAGACCGGAGAGTACGGTCAATGTACTGCGTTTCATTTTTCTCATCCCGATAAAAGAGTAATAATTTTGAAATCGGGCGAGGAGCTTAGGTAGAAAAAATGACAATTAGGTTGCGACTTTCTTACAACTTATCGCAAGCCGTTCCGTTCTGTGACCTTCGTTCACACTCTTTTTAATCAATAACTTAAACCAATAAACAGCTTGGAGTAGACCAAATCAAACCCATTGATGCTCACTATACTTTTCGCCAAGCATCAATGGTTAAGTCATTCAGAATGGTTATAGCTGAGGCAGTGGTTTCAGGTCTTGATACTCGGCATTCAGCTCAATACCAAAGTGTTCTTTCAGTGCTGATAGGTAGCTTTGCCCTTCTGCCAGCTCTTGCTCAACCACTTCATTATTCAAACGGTGCTTTAACGTGTGGTTCGCCAACGTGATGATTCCCAGCTCGGTCGCTAGCGTGGCAACACGACTGGACGTAAAGCGCGAATGAGGTGACGTTGACGCATAGTGGTTTCCACACACAATGTCGCCATCAAACACATGTTCAAAGTCCAAGCTGTACATATCAATCCACTGGTTTGCATCATCATAAGACTGAATTTGTAGCATGTAGCCAACACGCTCATCCTCAACAAAGCGGAATGTTTGCAGATCGGTATGAATAGGTTGATTAGTCACAAAAGGCAGCGGTGCACGTGGTGTGTTTGAGCCAAAGCCTGCATCGACAATCCACTTTTCATCCCCAAGCGTCACCAAAGTGAACTGATGCGTTCTGCCCGAAGGAGTGCCAGATAAGTGTACGCGGCCTAACAGTGGTCTTGCTTCAAAGCCGACCTGTTTGAGCACTCTTAGCAGCAGACCGTTCAATTCAAAACAGTAACCGCCGCGCTCGTGGTAAACCAGCTTGTCGATGATGTCTTGTTCAGACGTCGAAATGCCTTTACCCAATGCGATATCAAAGTTCTCAAATGGCAAACGACGATGCTGCGCGTTATGCAGAGCAAAGAGCGTATCCACGCTGACGTCCAATTGCTGCGTTACGCCAATCTTGTTTAAGTAAGCCTTTAAATCTTTGTTGTTCATTCTGATCCTAAATCGATGTTTCTTCGCAATGGCCGACACAATAAAACCTCAACCACGCTTGAGGTCAAACCCCAAAACGAATTTTCTCGTCCTTACTTTGTTTTTCTCCAACTTACCCTGTTTCGCTCGCATAAATCATTGCGCCTTTTTGTTGATTATTACGTATGCGTAAAAATCATTTTCAATTTAACCGGATTATCATTTTTCGTGAAACACCTAAAATGGGCACCAACAAAACGACGCAGCGCAGTGAGCAAACCTCAACTACGCTTATGACGTCACTCCATATACTGAGAATATAAAGGAAACATCCAATGTCGCTTGAAATCAAACCTGGTCAAACTCACATTAAATCAAAAGCAATGGTTGCATGGGCTGCTGGCGAGCCACTTAAAATGGAAGAAGTTGATGTACAACTTCCAAAAGCGGGCGAAGTGCTAGTACGTATCGTAGCAACTGGTGTTTGTCACACTGACGCATTCACACTATCAGGTGACGATCCAGAAGGTATCTTCCCTTCAATCCTTGGTCACGAAGGTGGCGGTATCGTTGAAATGGTTGGCGAAGGCGTAACAAGCGTTGAAGTTGGCGACCACGTTATCCCACTTTACACAGCTGAATGTGGTGAGTGTAAGTTCTGTAAATCTGGCAAAACTAACCTATGTCAGGCAGTTCGTGAAACTCAAGGTAAAGGTCTAATGCCAGATGGCACAAGCCGTTTCTCTATCAACGGTGAGACTATTTTCCACTACATGGGTTGTTCTACTTTCTCTGAGTACACGGTTCTTCCAGAAATCTCACTAGCGAAAGTAAACAAAGAAGCACCACTTGAAGAAGTTTGTCTTCTAGGTTGTGGCGTAACCACTGGTATGGGTGCGGTACTAAACACAGCTAAAGTTGAAAAAGGCGACACAGTTGCTGTATTCGGTCTAGGCGGTATCGGTCTTTCTGCAATCATCGGTGCTCGTATGGCTGGTGCAAGCCGCATCATCGGTGTAGACATCAACGAAAGCAAATTCGACCTAGCGAAACAACTTGGCGCTACTGATTGCATCAACCCAATGAAATTCGACAAGCCAATCCAAGACGTTATCGTTGAGATGACAGACGGTGGTGTTGACTACTCATTCGAGTGTATCGGTAACGTAAACGTGATGCGTCAAGCACTTGAGTGTTGTCACAAAGGTTGGGGTGAGTCAGTAATCATTGGTGTTGCTGGTGCAGGTCAAGAGATCTCAACTCGTCCATTCCAACTAGTAACTGGTCGCGTATGGCGTGGTTCTGCTTTCGGTGGTGTTAAAGGCCGCTCTGAGCTTCCAGAAATCGTGAACCGTTACATGGCTGGTGAGTTCGGTCTACAAGAATTCATCACGCACACTATGGGTCTGCAAGACGTGAACGAAGCGTTCGAATTGATGCACAAAGGTGAATCTATCCGTACCGTTCTTCACATGGATAAATAATCCAATATAGCAGCTCACTGAATGTGACTGATATTTGAAAATTTGAAATAGGCGCTCTTCTCACTGGATATACTCTCCTTTGAGAAGAGAGCCATCCGCTGTCTTTAACGGTCTTGTCCGCCGTTAAAAATCATTGTTTTATCGAGAGATTATTCATGACCATTGAAAGCCTAAGCCAAGCCAAAGTATTCGGTGGTTGGCATAAACAGTACACACACGAATCTCGCGCTTTGAACTGCAACATGCGCTTCGCGATCTTCTTGCCACCAAATGCAACCAAATCAAACCCAGTGCCTGTGGTTTACTGGTTGTCTGGCTTGACGTGTACCGATGAGAACTTCATGCAGAAAGCAGGCGCGTTTCGCATGGCGGCTGAGCTAGGTATCGCCATTGTGGCACCGGATACCAGCCCACGTGGTGACGATGTTGCAGACGACGAAAACTACGATTTGGGTAAAGGTGCGGGTTTCTACCTAAACGCTACTCAAGAGCCATGGTCGCGTCACTACCACATGTACGACTACATCACCCAAGAACTGCCAGCGATCATCGAAAGTAACTTCCCAGTCTCTGACGTGAAGTCGATTTCGGGTCACAGCATGGGTGGTCACGGTGCGATCACAATTGGTCTGAAAAATTCAGATCAGTACCGTTCAATTTCAGCATTCAGCCCAATCAGTAACCCAATGCAATGCCCTTGGGGCCAAAAAGCGTTTACCGCTTACCTAGGCACTGATATCGAGAGTTGGAAACAGTACGACGCGAGCGAGTTACTTAAGCAAGCAAAATCACCATTACCTATCCTAGTCGACCAAGGTGATGCTGATAACTTCCTTGCTGAGCAATTGAAGCCTGATGCGTTACTGGCGGCAGCAAAAGCCCACGATTCAGCAGTTGAGCTGCGTATGCAGCCGGGTTACGACCACAGCTACTTCTTTATCTCTAGCTTTATCGCTGATCACTTGAACTTCCACGCGAAGTACCTGTTTGCTTAACACCTGATTTAGGCTCGTTAAGTCAACGAGTGAGCACAGGAAACCAAACGGTTTAATAATCCTCTCTATACAAAGCCACCTATTTATTGGGTGGCTTTTTGTGTTTTAAAAACACTCACTTTCCCTTTACACAAGTCCCATTGCAATTTGTCGAAATGACGTCTAACTTGTAATTGAACATCATTCAATTAACGCTAGCACTTTATGAAAAAACCAACGTCAGTCCTGCTAACCTCGACTTATTTCGGGTTGTTAGCGACCTCTCCTATTGCCGAGGCGATAAGCTTTTTCGATCCCATCGATGGGCAATTGGATATGGGTGAATACCTTGCTGAAAACGCCTACGGCTTTCTACCCGTCCCGATCGTGATTACTGAACCTGCTGTCGGCTATGGTTTGGGGTTCACTGGCGTATTTTTGCATGAATCCGATGAGCAACGGGAGAAAAGGCGCAAACTGGCGGAAACATCACTCGATGGTGGCGCCCAACTGTTAACGCCTGCGATCACTGCAGTTGGCGGCTTCGCGACTGAGAATGGAACTTGGATGGGGTTTGCTGGCCATCGCCGCACTTGGGCGCAGGACACGGTGCGTTACCTTGGTGGCGTCGGATATGGCGACTTCAACATGACCTTCTACCCGCAGTCCACGTTGCCGGGGCTAGACGGCGTATTCAATGGACAAGGGTTAGATTTCGAGATTACTGGCGGCGGCATGCTCAACCATCTTCAATACCGCATTATTGATGCCCCGTTGTTTATCGGTGTGAAGCAGCTCTATTTCGTTACCGATCAGAAAATCACGAACTCCCCTGTTGCCGATAAGCTGCTACAAACCTTGACCAATACCTCTCCAACCACTTCTGGATTGGGCTTAACACTGGAATGGGACAGCCGAAATAACTTTTTTAGTCCAACGCAAGGCTACAACTATAAAGCCGAATTTCTTTGGTACAACGATGCGTTTGGCAGTGATTACGAATACGAACAACTGGACGTAGAGGGCATCAATTATTGGGAATTAGCCGATGATTGGTCGTTGGCTCTGCGCGGACAATACAAGTCGCTTTATACTGACGAGCGCTTTTTACCGCCTGCGTCATACCCAGATATCGAGCTGCGTGGTGTGGCAAGAAACCGATACCAAGGGGATGAAACACTCTCGGTAGAATCTCAGCTGACCTACCAATGGAACACTCGTTGGTCGACGAACCTCTTCGGTGGATTTGGTTACGCCTCAACAGAAGAATCGCTATTTGAAAACGATGCCGAATACGCTTACGGCGTCGGCTTTCGTTACCTCATCGCCCGTCGTTATGGCTTGCAAGCAGGTATGGACTTCGCTTTCAGTGATGAGGACAACGCGGTCTATTTCCAAGTGGGTTCAGGCATCTAAACCCACTTGCCTCTCGCCATCACAGCTGACAGCATCACGGTTATCTTCATCATGATTGATATTTAGGGTTCGCGCCGTATTGGTTCGAACCTTCTTCACTGTCTTGAATCAAGAAGTACAGCAGCACCAAAATACCAATGATTGGGACAAAGGCGATCAATGCCCACCAACCGGTTCGTCCTGAATCGTGCAAACGACGCACAGTGACGGCAATCGACGGGATCATGATAAACAGCGCATATATCACACCGAAGAAGCCAAAATTCTCCATTTGCATCACGCTGCCAATGACTCGGTCGATGATGCCCATCACCAAATTGATCAGCACATTGACTAACGTAAAGTACCAATACTCTTGGCGTCTCGCTCTGCCACTAAAGTTGGTATAATTGAGGATAACTTTATAGTACCAATCAAACATATCGACTCTCCTAATGAGATGAAAGTGTCGCGAAAGTTAGACAACGTGAAGCAAACTGCACACAAAATAAGCTAAATGATATATTCATCCAATAGTTGTATTTTTAACTCTGTCATTAACCTTGACGTATATTCAACCAACGGTTACTTTTCACCCATAACGTATTATATAAATCCATCAAGTTGGCTCTATTATTAATAAATATATAACCGAAATTTCAGCGGATCGGTTCGTTAACGCGATCCAACCGGAATGAGGGCAATAAATTCAAAGGGCACAAGATGAGAAAAACAATGGCGCTCGCTTTGCTTTTGTTTGCACCGACACTTTTTGCAAACACGATACAGTTTAGCAGTCCTGAAAATTCCAATGTCGTTGTGGCACTAAAAGACCTAGAGTCACTGCCGCAAACTACCTACATCACTGAACTACCTTGGCTAGAAACCCCTGCCGAGTTTGACGGCGTTAAACTGAGTACACTGCTGCAACATACGTTTGGCAACATTCCTCAGCATGTCGAAGTTCGTGCGCTCAACGACTACCACTCTGACCTATCTCGCGAAGACATTCTTCGTTATCAGCCGATCGTGGCATACAAACAAAACCATAATTACATCAAAATCAGAAACAAAGGTCCGTACTGGCTGATTTACTCAATGAGTGAACACCCAGAGCTTGATAACGCGCAATACCACTCTCAAATGGTTTGGCAAATCAACAGGATAAGTGCGAAAGAAGATCAATAATGAAGGCGAAACCCAAAACCCCGAAGCAGGGGCCCTTTTCAACCAAGAGTAAGTTGATGTTGCTCGTGTTTGCATCGACACTACTGATCGCAAACATCGTTTTATTAAAAGAAACCCGCGCGCTGACCAAAACCTACTCCGACCAACAAAACCAAGCGACTTGGTTCTTGTTCCACTTGTCCAAAGAACTGTCCGAATTGGTGGGTGAAGCTCGTCGTTTGAACGAAAGCGTAATGAACATCGACGGCACCGAGTTGCAATATGAACTGGCATGGAGTCGTTTTGATCTGCTGATCAACAACAAAGAAGCGGATTCTTTCCTATCTCGTGAAGAAGTGCGGGTGTACTTCGTATCCTTGTTCGACAAGTTCCAACAACTCGAACCAATCTTAGTCGAAGCCAAAACCGGTAGCAGTATTGCCGCCGCCCAGTTTTATCGCGCCACTCAGAACTTGTATATGGAGATGATTGATTACGTCACTCAGAACTTCCGAGTCGCGAGCCCACTCTACAGACAACAACAAGAACGTGCTTACAACTTGCTCCAAGCGCAGTACATCTTGTTGGGCATTTTTGTTCTCACCGTCGCGTTGATGACTTACTTCTATAAACGCGAGTCTAAGTTCCACAAAGAACTGGCCTTGAGCGATCCACTAACAAATCTTGCCAACCGGAGCGCACTGTTTATCGATTTACATCGCAGAGAGGAAACCGATACCCCTTTCTCGCTCCTCCTGCTCGACCTGAACGGCTTTAAGAACATTAATGACACATTGGGGCACCAAGCGGGTGATATCGCCTTAATCGAGGTTGCAGAGCGTCTGAGCAACATGGCGATGGATGATTTTAGTGTGTATCGCATGGGCGGTGATGAGTTTGCCGTACTCATCAATGCCACCGAGCAAAACAAGATCGCCGAAGCGACGCACCACATCAACGTGGTGTTTGAAAAACCGATTCTTGCCTCTGATAAAGCAAGCTCTTTGTCCACCAGCTTAGGGGTAGCAAGCTATCCGCAAGACGCCGACAACATTGACTTCCTGATCAATTTAGCGGATAAGCGCATGTACAAAATGAAATTCCAACGTTAAACGGATAACCATGATGAAAAACTTCATGCGAGCAGTGCTGTTACTGCTAGTGATCGCGATAGGTGTACTGGCTTGGGTGTTTATCCCATCTCACGAGACGGTGGGGGCACAAACTCTCGAAGAAGCGCTCAACGACAACTACACGCTGGTTGGCCATCGCATTCATTCGACAGACCCAGATGCCGGCAATATGTTTGGTTACTTCGTGGTGTACAAAGGCGCAAGCACGGATGATTTGGAGCCGTTTTTGGTGACTTCTGATCAGTTTATTCGCATGGAGCAAACCGGTGATAACACGCTAGCCCTCACTGTGAATGGTCGCATCTATCGCTACCATAACGACCTGTGGGTAGAGAACCCAGATGGCAAATTACAACATTGGTTTGTCAGCGCGACAGCGAAATACGTTCGCTAACTAAGTAGACGCATAATTAACTTCTGATACTTGGCTTCAGATACTTAACTTGAGATAAACAAAAGCCCCGCTCATTACGTAGCGGGGCTTTTTTATGTTCGAATCTGGCGAAGCAGAGATTAAAGCACTTTCTCTTTAATCACTTTCATTACGCCAGAGTCACGATTGCTTGGTGCTGAGAAGCGTGCGATTTTCTTCACCGCTTCGTGCGCATTTTCCATAGCGTAAGAGTGCTCGCTCACTTGTAGCATCTCTAGGTCATTCAGGTAATCACCAAAGGTCATGGTTTCTTCCGGACCAAAGCCCATGGTTTCTTGAAGGTGTTTGATCGCCGCACCTTTTGATGCTTCTGCGTTCATCACGTCTAGCCAAATCTTCGCGCTCACCACAACCTGATGGCTGTGACCAAACTTCGCACTCATGGTTGGGAAAACCAACTCTTCAGAACCACCAAAGTGACAAATCGCAACCTTGATAAACTCATCGTCAACGGCCAATAGATCTGGCACGTATTCACAGCGATGGTAGTACTTCTGGAACTCTTCCAACGCTTTAGGATCTTTAGTTTCAATGTAAGCCGAACGCTTACCACACAGTACTAGGTGCGTGCCTTCAACTTCACGAGCCGCTTGGATGATCGCATCAATTTCTGTTTTTGGAATGGTGCAGCTGTATAGCTCTTTATCTTGGTACATCACCAAGGTGCCGTTTTCCGCCACATAAATCATGCGGTCTTGGATCGGTGCAAACGTATCACGCAGGCTGTAGTACTGACGACCGGATGCCGCCGAGAACAGAATGCCCTTCTCTTCAAGCTGTAAAAACAGGTCAAAGAACTCAGGGTCTAGGCGACCGTATTGGTCAAGCAAAGTGCCATCCATATCGGTGGCAATAAATTTGATGCTAGCTTGTGACATGACTTTAACTCAAAAGTGAAGCAGCGCAGGTCACTCTGTGAATGAAAACAGGCTGCAAAAAAGAATCACGCTAAGGTACAGGATCTTGGATGAATCTCAAGCTGAAATAATAGTGCATCAATTGAGTTTCAGCTTGAGATATTAATGGGATTAAGCGATAGCTGAGGTGCTCTGCTTTGTCATGGGCTGAGGCATTGGTTTGGTCAGCCCCAGACTGTGAATGGTGCCAATCAGAAAATCGAGTTCGCGATAAATCTCAGCAACGGCTTCAAACTCCCCCGCAGGCTCGTCCAATTTTGGCTCAAACAGTGCTTTCCAATGTGAAATGGCGATATAGAGCTTTCCGTTCACTTGAGAAAGCGACAAGCTAGAGAACTCACTCTCACGACGAAAAATCAGCACACGCTCGATCAATTCATCCGTCAGCAGTTGCTTTGCTGTGTCTACATCGTCGCTATACACCTCATACTGTTGGTCAAACTCTGAGTGACCCATTCGTACTCGTTTACCTATCTGAATCTTGAAGAAACTGTCCCACAACTTTTCACGAAGCGTTGGCCCATCATCACGGTCACTCAAAACAAAGGTGCAAATGTCTTCATTCATCGGAACGTCGATTTCGCAAAACAACCCCGCAAAAAATACGTGATGCTTACTCGAGCTGTCGCTTCCTGAACTGATGAGCTTCGACGCCTCTACCTCAGACATCACTACCTTAGCTTCACCAATGGTGCCTGAAATAAAATCATCACTCTCGAAACCATCACAACGGTCTAAATACAAGCCGCTGCGCTCGAAGGTCTCTTTGGATAACTTACGATTTGGGTCCCAAGTGAGTGAGGGTTCAATATGCGCTAACAAGCTTTGCATGATGTGCTGCTTGTAGGTGGTGCGAAACTGATTGTGCTTTTGATTGAAGTACGCCCAACCACCGAGCATCAATGCCAAAAGAACAAACACCGTGGCAGAGGTGGCGAGGTCAAACACGACGGTGCCAAAGAACCCCAGCACCGTCAAACCTAGAAACTTGCGTCGACGCAGCGCTTCTAAGCGTAAGGCTTCAAGAGGTTCGAGTTTGTGCCTTAAGTCATTTTCAAACAGCGTTTTAAGTTGATCGGTCGTCATCGCTTCCCTTTCATTTTTAGAGTTGAGTCCATTACCAACAATGGCAAGATGAATCGCCGCTACCGCTACAAGCGTCACTCGGAACGCAATCCAAAGAGCTACATCCCATGTCCGTTACACAAGATGAGTCATTATTCTTACGCCTTTTTCGGTTACGGGAAGAATCCCCATTTTGCAGACGTTGATGCGCATCTCGACAGCGTTCGAATTGGTTTTGAACGCTGTTATAGCTAGAAAACACTCCCTTGCGTTGAATCATCTTACTGATGGCAGCAGAACAAGAATCCGTGCCGTAATACACCGCATGAGCGCAACGGAACCCTTTATATGGAGATAAATAGCGCTGATAAAATCGTATCAATGCCAACACCAGTTTAGACATGCTTTTCCTTTTGCATCTAATAGTCATTCGAGAACTACGCCTTAGTTATCAATCAAAACAATACATCACTCAAATTAATCATTTCAAACGCAATCCTAATTTCTGCGCTCTAAGCGATGAAAATCATTGAGATAGGGAGTGCAGGCAAGCCGACACAGCTAGCCTAGGAGTGCCTTCGAATAGCAATCACAGCCAAAACAGGTACAATCCGTGCTCGATTTTTATTTCGCGCGGACTCACTCTCATGCACTCGCCTGAACAATGCTTTACTCGATTTACTGCGGATATTTCTGGCTACGACTTGCCAGCGCAGTTTACGTTTCCGTTCTACTACACGCCTCACCCATTGTGTGTGTTGGCTGCAGAGCAATTGCAGCAGCACCTAATGACACAAACTGATTTCGAACACGATTTCGGTCTTGAGGATGAGCAAAACGGACGCGGTAAAATGTTCGGTGTTTTGCTAGTACGTAACCCGCAAGGTGAGCTTGGCTACTTCAGTGCTTTCTCTGGCAAGATTGCCGATCAAAACTTGCTTCCAGGTTTTGTTCCACCCGTATTCGACATGCTGACAGAAGAAGGTTTCTTCCGAGGTGAGACAGATGCCATCAATGCTGCGAACGCGGAATACAAAGCCTTTGCAGCCAACCCAGAACTGGCACAACTAAAAGCAGAAATCAAAGCAGACCGTGAAGCGTATCAGCAAGAAGAGAATGCCCATCGCCAAGTGATGATTACCGGTCGTGCAGAACGCAAACAACAGCGCAAACAAGGCGAACAAACACTGAATCCAGAAGAATTGAAAACACTACTGGATGATTTAGGGAAACAAAGCGTCGCTGAGAAGAATGTGCTCAAGTACCTCAAACAAGCTTGGGACGAAAAGCTCGCAATCAAAGAAGCGCGCTTAACCGAGCTAGAACAAACACTGGCAGAACTTAAAGAGCAGCGCAAAGACTTGTCTAATGCTCTGCAGCACAAGCTGCATAAGCAATACCGCTTCTTGGACAACCATAGCGCCGAGCGCGATTTGGTGGACATTTTTGCTCCTACCACCAATCCAGTACCACCAGCAGGTGCAGGTGAATGTGCAGCGCCGAAATTGCTTCAGTTCGCATACAAACATGGTTATCAGCCACTTGCCTTGGCAGAGTTTTGGTGGGGCGTATCGCCGAAATCTGAAGTACGTCAGCACAAGAAGTTCTACCCATCTTGCAACAGCAAATGTCAGCCGATTTTGGGGCACATGCTGCAAGGCTTGAATGTGGAGCCAAACCCATTAGCAGAGAACTGGGCAGAAGATAAAGAGCTGGAAATTCTCTTCCAAGACGAAGCCATGGTGATCGTCAACAAGCCTTCGGGTCTGCTTTCCGTTCCGGGGAAAACCATCAAAGATTCGGCATATACGCGTCTACAAGCGATGTTCCCGGATGTCGAAGGGCCGTTCGTGATTCACCGCTTGGATATGGCAACGTCGGGGATTTTGGTGTTTGCTTTAACCAAACGCGCCAACAAGAGCCTGCAAAAGCAGTTCATCACTCGCGGTGTACAAAAGCGCTACATGGCACTGCTGGAAGGTGTATTAACCGAGCCTGAAGGTGAAATCTCGCTACCGATGCGTGGCGATCCAGATGACCGTCCACGTCAACTTGTGTGCTTTGAGCACGGTAAACCTGCTGAAACTTACTGGCAGCTGATTGAAGTGAAAGACGGACGCAGCAAGGTGTACATGTACCCGAAAACAGGACGAACCCACCAGCTGCGTGTGCACAGCGCCCACCACATGGGATTGAACATGGCGATGGTTGGCGACGGCTTGTATGGCGAAAAAGCCGACCGTCTACATTTGCACGCGGAGATGTTGGAGTTGGCTCATCCATACAGCAAAGAGCGTATGTGTTTCCAAGCAGAGTGTGAGTTTTAAAGCGACTTATCCATACAGAATAGATAGCAAAAAGGCACTGAATTTCAGTGCTTTTTTACGTAAAGAGCTAGTAAGAGATTCCCGACTGCGCTCCTCCGTCGCTATCGGGAATGACGCGTTATAGAACAAGATTTCCAATCACCATAGCTAAACATCGTCAATGCAGAATAGATAGCAAAAAGGCGCTGACTTACAGTGCCTTTTTACGTATAGAGTGAGTAAGAGATTCCCGACTGCGCTCCTCCGTCGCTATCGGGAATGACGCGTTATAGAACAAGATTTCCAATCACCATAGCTAAACATCGTCATTCCAGAATCGAGGAACGAGATGTCTGGAATCTCGGTTTTTTGTGAACAGAAGCTAGCTCACCTTAAACTTGGTCCATACTTGTGAGCGCCAGCGTCTTGCCATGATGATGCCGCGTACCCATTCATCCAGAGCAATCGCCATCCACGCACCAATCACGCCGTAGCCCAAATGAATACCCAAGATGTAAGAGAACACCACACCCAAGCCCCACATGCTGAGAATACCCATCTGCACTGGGAACTTGATGTCACCAGCGCCTTTCAGTGCCGAGATGAAGATCAAGTTAAACACGCGGCCAGCTTCTAACACGATAGAACCCATCACTAAGGCGCCCGCCAATGCCAAAATTTCTGGCTGATCGGTAAACACGCTCAAAATCTCTTCGTGGAACAAGTAGATCAAACACGTTGCCGCCGTTGACGCAGCAAAGCCGACCAAGAAGTAGATCTGCACGCGTTTCAGAATGCTGCTTACCCAACCTTTACCGATGTAGTAACCCGTCTGGATTTGAGCCGCCTGACCAATCGCCAACGCAAACGCGAACGAAAAACGCGCGATGTTTTGTGCATAGGTAAATGCCGCTAGTGACGATGTCCCCATTTGCACCACAAAGTAGACGATACAGATCTGCGCCATGTTGTATGACAGCACTTCACCCGCGTTCATGCCACCGATTTTTAGGATCTTCTTGAACACGTCTTTCGGCACTTGTTTGAGCTTGGACATTGGCAGTTCAATGCTGCTGCGTTTCAAAATCACGCCCAATAATAGCGTACCGATTACTTGGCTCACGACTGTCGCCACTGCAACACCTTCAACGCCATACACAGGCAAACCAAACGGCTGATACAGCGCAATGTAGTTACCAATGATGTTGAACACGCCAGAGATTAAGTTAACCACCATTGGCGAGCGTGAATAACCGTGACTACGCAGAATCGTGGTAAAGACAATACCGATAGTAACGTTGAACGTCATCGCACCGCTGATCAGCAAGTATTCACGCGCGTACTGCTCAACTTGAGCTTCTAGCCCGTAATACGGCAAAAAGAACACCGCGCCAATCACGGCCAGCACACTCAAGAAAGCACCTACAATCACAGACAAAGCGATACTGGCAACACCGACATCAACGGAGTCTTTTTCACGCCCAGCGCCATTGTATTGCGCGATCAAGATACCCGTGCCGCTGCTGACAAAGGTAGAAACGATGATCAGGAAAAACGTTAATTGTGTGATTACCCCAACCGCAGACACAGCTTTGTCTGAGTAACCACTCAACATGAATACGTCACTGGTTCCTAAAGCCGTCCGTAGCAAAATTTCGACAAGTATCGGCCAAGCCAATGCCACAATGGACATACGTTGGTTGATATTCTGGCTTTTAGGCATGTGTTTTGGACCTTTCCTACAACTAAAACTGCCCCACAGATAACTGTGAGGCAGTTCAAAAAATTAGATTTCTTAGAATTTGGCTATTTTGATAATTGTGCACTTAATCACCAAAATGCAGGCGCGAATTCTAGACGGAGTTTGGTCACAAATACAACAAGATTTCGTCGAGTTTCGGAAAATATTTTCTAATGGGTTTGGCGACTTATCTCAACTTGATTGACGGAACTTAGACACCGTTGATTGGCGGACAATCAGATCGATCGGCGGTAGACGCACTTCATGCCTCTCACCACTCAATAAATTGAGAATGGACTCGGCACAAATGGCGCCAACTTCTTCAATCGGCTGTCTCAGTGTGGTAAGCGCAGGCGTGAAATATTGTGAGGTCGGTAAGTCATCAAAGCCGATCACAGACACATCCTCTGGCACACGAACGCCGTGGTCATGCAGAGCCTTTATCGCCCCGTAAGCCGTTTGGTCATTGGCAGCAAACAACGCAGAGAAATGCACTTTAGATTCGAGCAATTCCACCGTTTTTTGATAGCCGGACTCACTGCTGAAATCGCCTTGTTTGACTAATTTTGGCATCACCTTTATGCCTGCCTCTTGCAAAGCGTTCTTGTAACCAACAAAGCGAGCTACCGCATCTGGTTGATTCAAAAGCCCTTTGATATGAGCGATGTTCACGTGACCTTGTTGCATCAAATGCAGCGTCGCCATGTATCCGCCCAATACATTATCTATATTTATGGATTTAACCTTATCCCCAATGACATTGTATCCAACCGCGACAACAGGAATTCGCTGGGCATATTCCAAAATCTGCTCTTCCGTCAAACTGCCCGTCACGATGATCACCCCATCCACATTACTTTTCGCTAAATACTCCAAAGCGTGTGATTCGAGTGTGCGCTGCCAGTGCCCGGTAGCAATCACCAATGAGTAGCCCTGCGCATTAAGCACTTTCTCCATATCATTCAGGATTCGACTGGTGTGTGGACTCTCAGGATGTTGAATAAGCACGCCAATGGTCATCGAGCGCGTGTTGCTACCCTGATCCATTTGATAATTTGGCTTATAACCCAGTGACTTGATCGCTTTTTCTATATTTTGGCTTTTATCATCAGAGACAAAGGTCGTGCGATTGAGGAAACGTGATACGGTGCTCGGTGACACACCCGCCAACTTGGCCACATCATAGATGGATGCCGCTCTTTTTTTCTTTTTCATTGTAGGAATTTTCCCAGCAAGCTAATAACAAAAATATAAGTTGCAGCGGGGGGCGCGACAACATTTTGATATGGGAAATGAGAGCTAGATAAGTCGCCAGTACGCAAGCGCGCACTGGCTTTCATATCGGGGATTTAGAATGTCGCGAGCGAGTTTTCACTCAGTGCATCAAATAGGTGAATTGCATCTAAATCCAAGTACAGAGTCAGCGTATCCACATCCACTTCTGCCGCTTGTGTTTCAACCATTAGCGGCTGACCTGCGATTTCTGTTTTCAGTAGGATACTCGCGCCCAATAGCTCCTTGTCTTTGATTTTGACTGGGAACGGCAACACGCGGTCGTGGTCCACTTGCTCAGCACGCAGATGGATGTCGGTTGGACGAACACCAAAGTGCAGCGCTAAATTCTTCGATGCGTGTGCTTTGAAACGCTCTGGCAAAGGAATACGAACATCACCCAGTTCGACTTCCCAATTGTCCTCTTCACCAATCAGCTTTGCATCCAACATGTTCATCGATGGGTTACCAATGAACTGCGCCACGAACTTGTTGGCCGGACGTTGGAACACTTCTGTCGGTGTGCCGACTTGAGCCACGTAACCGTCTTTCAGAATCACGATGCGATCCGCCAATGTCATCGCTTCAATCTGATCGTGGGTTACGTAAATCGTGGTGGTTTTTAGCTCACGATGCAGCTGCTTGATCTCTTCACGCATCACGCCACGCAGTTTGGCATCCAGATTCGATAGTGGCTCATCAAATAAGAACACCTTGGGCGTTCGAACCATAGCACGTCCCATGGCAACACGTTGGCGTTGACCACCAGACAGCTCTTTTGGTTTGCGATCCAACAGTGCATCCAGCTCAAGCATTTTCGCCGCTTTACGCACTTCAACATCGATTTGGTCTTTTGGCATCCCTTTTAGCTTAAGAGCAAAAGCGATGTTCTCGTAAACCGTCATATGTGGGTAAAGCGCGTAGCTTTGGAACACCATGGCAAGGTCGCGGTCTTTGGCATCGATTTTGTTCATCAGCTTATCGCCAACGTAAATCTCACCGCCAGTGATGCTTTCCAAGCCCGCTAGCATGCGCAGGGTAGTCGACTTACCGCAACCCGATGGACCAAGGAAAACCACAAACTCGCCATCTTGCACCGTGAAGTCGAAGTGTTTCACTACCTCGACATCATCGTAGGATTTCTTGATGTTTTTGAATTCGACTTTTGCCATTACTGGTTCTCCTCTGCTCGGTCCAGCAGCATGTTACGGTAAGCAATTGCGCTCGCTTTTAGGGTGCGTTTTTGCGTTTGGTAATCCACGTGGACAATACCAAAGCGCTGCTTATAACCGTAAGCCCACTCGAAGTTATCCATTAGGCTCCAAGCGAAGTAACCATCCACATTCACACCTGCTTTAATCGCAGCATCCAAAGCAACTAGGTGCTGCTGGAAGTAACGCACGCGCTGCTCATCATTCACTTCGCCATCAATGCAATGGTCATCGCCTGCTGCGCCGTTTTCAGTGATGTAAAGTGGTGGCAAGTTCGGGTAACGGTCATTCAAACGCAGGAGCAAATCTGTCAGTGCTTGAGGGTGAATCTCCCAACCAATGAATGTGTGCTCTTGTTCTGGTTGAGGTACCGTTTCAATATCGCCATGTTCGTTGTAGCGCACAACACAACGGGTGTAGAAGTTAATGCCGATAAAGTCCAAATCGGTCTGGATGATGTCGAGATCGCCTTCCAAAATCATTGGCATGTTGTGCGATTGGCGCTCTAAGACAAGCTGCGGGTATTCGCCTTTCAATACCGGATCCATAAACCAGTGGTAACCTTCCGCATCGCTGTACTCTGCCGCACCGATGTCTGCATCGCTATACGGGTAAGCGGGTGTCGCGTTGAACACACAACCGTGCATCGCATTTGGTGCGTTCTTGCGCATGTGTGGAATCGCAAGACCATGTGCTAGCATCAAGTGGTGCGCAGACAAGAAACCTTCACGCTCGCCCTTAAGGCCAGGGGCATGCTCACCCCAACGGTAGCCAAGATAAGCAGAGCAGAACGGTTCGTTCAATGTCGCGTATGAATCAATCTTATCGCCGAAGTAAGCACTAACTACCTTCGCGTATTCCTCAAACTTGTAAGCCGTTTCTCGGTTTAGCCAACCGCCTTTGTCTTCTAGGTATTGCGGTAGATCCCAGTGGTAAAGCGTAACGAAAACCTTCAAACCGCGAGCGTGACACTCATCGATGATTTGCTCGTAAAACTTCAAACCTTCTTCATTCACTTTGCCATCTTCAGGAATGATGCGCGGCCACGCCATCGATAGACGGTAAGCGCCCACACCTAAGCCTTGAATCATCTCGATGTCTTGCTTCCACAAATGGAAGTGATCACATGCCACGTCGCCATTATCTGCGTTATCAACTGCGCCTGGCTTATTGCAAAACGTGTCCCAAATCGAAGGCGTACGACCACCTAGCTGAGCACCGCCCTCAATCTGATAAGAAGAGGTTGCGACACCAAATAAGAACTCTGGGCTACGTAATTTTGAATCTTGTGGTAGTTGGAATTTATTCATTGTTATAAAACCTTTTGTTTCGCTTAGCCCTTGACGGCACCAGAGGTCAAGCCGCTGATCATCTGTTTTGAGGCAAATAAGTAAGTAATCACTAATGGTAAAATTGAGATGGTGGTTCCGAGCATCACCGCTCCCCAAGGCGTATTCGGAATGCCCTGCACGCTTCGCAGTGCCTGCGTAATCACGTAGTTTTCTGGCGTTGTCAATACTACAAGTGGTTGCATGAACATGTTCCAGAAGAAGACAAACTGCACGATAGCTAGGGTTGCGAGCGCCGGTTTCATCAGTGGCAATACCACGCTCCAGTAAGTTCTAAATTCACCCGCGCCATCGAGCTTCGCCGCTTCTAACAGCTCTTTCGGAATCGATGCCACTACGTGTTGACGCATCAAGAAGATGCCAAATGGCGTGGTAGTGAACGGTAACCAAACGGCAAGGTGGTTATCGAGCAAGCCGAGGAATTTCACGATCATGAAGTACGGGATCAAGCTCAGTACAGGTGGAATCATCATCGAGCCAACCAGCATGCCAAACAGCAAGTTTTTGCCCTTGAACTTGTACACCGCAAACGCGTAACCGCCCATGCTACAAAACAGCAGTGAAATCGTGGTGCCTAAGAAAGCAATGTAGATGGAGTTAAACATCGCCTGCCAAAACGGCATGATTTCCAGTAGCTTTGCGTAGTTCACCGCGAGGCTGTCACCAATCGCAAAGCTGATGCCTGTGCCAAAGATTTCAGTACGGTCACGCGTCGATAGCAACGCTGACCAAATGAACGGGAATACGGTCATGATGGCAGACACCACCAACACAGTGCCGAGCATCACCATCAATATCTTGGTAAAGATCTCGATGCTGCGGTCGCTTGGACGCCAACGCTGCGCCGCAGGTAAGGTAGTAGTGTTCATCTTATTGCTCCCCTAGACCTTTCTTACCGAAGAAGAAGAATTGAATTGCTGTACAGCCTGCAATCAAGGTAAATAGCAGCCATGAAATCGCTGACGCTGTGCCCATCTCTAACCATTCCCAACCCACTTTGTAGAGGTACATAGAGATGGTTAAACCAGACTGACCTGTACCACCCGTGCCGCGCGTTAGAACGAAAGGTTCTTCGAACAACTGCAAGTTACCGATGATGGTCATGGTGACCGCAAAGAAGATGAATGGACGAATCATTGGCAGCGAAATGCTCCAGAAACGACGCCATGCGTTTGCACCGTCCATGCGTGCCGCTTCTAAGATGTCTTTAGGAATCGTCATCAAGCCAGTGGTGTAAAGCACGATGTTGAAACCGGTGTATTTCCAGAACACCATGATGGCGATAGAAGGCTTCACCATGGTGGCATCATCTAACCAACGGATTGGTTGGAAATCGTTAACCCAAGAGAATGCCCAACCAAAGAGCGTGCTGTCCGCCAGAGCCATTAAGCTTTGGTTGATGATCCCTGAGTTTGGTGAGTACATGTTGAAGAAGATAAGCGACGCTGCCACCGTAGAAGTGATAAACGGTAGGAAGTAAGCCGACGTTAACCAGTGACGGAAACGGTCACCCAAAGACACCAAAATGTAAGCCACAGGCAGGGCAACCAAGTGCTGCGCCACGCCAGATGTAATCGCTAGCCAAAGCGTGTTTTTCAGCGAACGCCACAGCCACGGGTCAGTCAGAGCGATGTGGTAGTTCTCTAACCCGACGTAATCCATCGCGCCCAAGCCTTCGACTGGGTTCCACTCATGGAAAGAAAGAAAAATAGAAAACAGTAACGGGAAGATCCCGAAAACAGAAAAAATAATCAAAAACGGCAGTAGGAATCCATACGGTGTAAGCGCTTTCAAACTTAGACGAGAAAAAATACTCTCACGCTCTGATGTTTCCATAACCTTGCTCGCTGCATGATTCATAGTAACGACCTCTAATCAGGAGGGCACGTCGCCCTCCTTGCTTACCAAATGGCGAATTGCTTACAAATTACGGGTGCGACGCTTAATCATGCGTTCCGCTTCTTTCAATGCCGTTTCAATGTCTTTGCCTTCATCCAACACTTCCATCAGTGCGTTTTCTAGGATGATAGAGCGAGCAACGTGGTCGCCTTTTGCTGGTGCCACTGGCTTGATATTTTGTGCCACTTCAGCAAACAGTAGGCGCGCTTGCTGACCACCAAGGAATTCGATTTTCTCTTCGAACATTGGGTCGTTGTAAGTCGTGGTGTTTGCTGGGAATGCAGCAATAGTTTCGAAGTGCTTAAGTTGAATATCACGCTTCGTTGTCATGTATTCGATCAGCTTCCAAGCCTCGTCTTGATGCTTAGATTGAGTTGGAATCGATAGGAATGAGCCACCCCAGCTACCGTAAATGCCATCAGGAAGGTTAGATACGCCCCAGCTGCCTGCGGTTTCAGGCGCAATCCAGTTGTTTAGGTGACCAAGTAGCCAAGCACCAGAAAGCTGAGTGGCGAATGTGCCGTTACGGAAGCCTTCGTACCATTCGTTTGACCACGCAAGGATGCGACCATCCAAACCTTTGTCACGGATCTCTTTCGCCACTTCAAACGCGTGAACAAAGCGCTCAGAGGTCACGACTGGATTGCCATCTTTGTCGAAGTACAGACCTTCACCTTCAGGAACTGTAGTGAAGATGATCGCTTGTGCCACATCCGCTGCCGACGCGATCAATTGAACGTTTTGCTGCTTAAGTTTTTCACCCGCCGCGATGTAAGAATCCCAATCTTTGATCGCTTCGTTGATATCAATGCCCGCTTTTTCAAAAATGTCTGTGCGGTAGTACATGACCCCCGGACCTAGGTCGACAGGCATACCATACACATCACCGTCAGCACCTTTACCTTGCGCCCATGCATAAGGCGCAAAGCTTTCTGCGTATTTGTCTGCGCCATATTTTTCAGACAGATTGACTAAGCCGCCCGAAGCAACGAATGGACCAATTTTTTCTACATCAACAACAATCACATCCCCTGCGCCAGAGCCCGTCGCCAAGTTAGTGGTCAGCTTCGTGTGGTGGTCACCGTGGTTATTCATCAGGTAATCCACTTTAATGCCGGTTTCTTTCTCGAAATCCGGTAGCAGAACTTTCAAGCTGCTATCGAAATCAGGGAAACCATCGAAGCGAATTTTGGTTTCGTCAGCCGCGTTTACCGTTGCAGCAACACCCAAAGCAGCGGTCATCGCAAGCGTCAAAGTTTTCAGTTTCATGTTGTTGTCCTTAATTATCGTTTTATAGGGTATGCAGTTCCTTGACTGAACTTCTCGGCACCAAATTCGGCGACAGTTTGAAGTTCACATCTCGTTTGTTTTTATTGAGAATTTGAATCACGAGCTGGACAGCCTCAGCACTCATTTGCTCAATAGGGAAGTTAACTGTGGTTAGGGCTGGCGTGAGGTAACGCGCAAACAATATGTCATCGAACCCCACAAGGGAGATCTGCTCTGGAACGTCAACACCATGAGCTTTCAGCACTTCGTAAGCACCGAAAGCCATGTGATCGTTACAGGCAAATACGGCAGTAAAATGACAATCGCGCTTTAACAGCTTACGCATCGCGCTTTCCCCAGACTCTTCGGTAAAACCGGCCTCGGACACCAACGCTTCGTCATACTCGATTCCCGCTTCTTCAAGAGCCTTGCGGTAACCTTGTAAACGCCCCCGTGCGTCAGATTTGTCCAGAGGACCGGTGATACACGCTATGTTGCGATGCCCCATTCGCAACAAGTATTCGGTCGCCAACTGGCCACCAAATTCGTTATCGATCTCAATACAGCTTTGCGCCATTTCAGGGATGAAGCGGTTAACTAACACCACTGGAATGCCCTTCTCTTTCAGATCGATGAGATAGTCATCAGTCAGGTTTTGTGCGTGCAAAATCATGGCATCAACACGACGTCCAAGCAGGAACTCTACAGATTCACGCTGGCTTTGCTCCGAGTTAGAACCTGCCGTTACCACAACGTGATAACCAAAACGACGCAGACGTTCTTCCATGCTGTGCAAAATGCCAGAGTAAAAAGGACCGCCAAGCTCTGGCACGATGATGCCAATGCTGCCGGTGCGACTAGACGCTAATGCCTGAGCGATCGAGTTCGGACGATAGCCAAGTTCTTGAATCGCTTTCTCGACTTTCAGCTTCTTATCGTGACTCACTCGGCTGGTGCCGTTGATCACGCGAGAAACCGTTGCCTGAGAAACCCCTGCGTATTCAGATACATCTTTAATCGTCGCCACAAGAAACCTCTTCTACCTGAGCCTCAAGATTCAATTCTGCTTCGAGATAACTTGCTCGAAACCGCTTTCATGGCAGCTAGTATTTCTGATCCACCTAGGGGTTATCGTGAGAGAAATCACACCGAAATCCCTTTAAATACGGGCAATATCAGAAAAAATGAAGCGGTTGGCAGTTTCGTTTCACGCCATGAAACTGTTTCATGAGATGGTTATTTCACGCTCAAATGAAACCAAGCAAAGGCATTGATTTCACAACTCTTTAATATCGATTCATGAATCAAAAACGGCAGGTAAGAAACAAAAAAAGAGCCGCAAATGCGGCTCAAAATAGGGTTAAGAATGAACAGTTTGGCGCTCAACTGGCTGCAATGAGCGCCATGACTAAATAGAGAGAGTTAAGAGTGTAGTTTGAGATGGCTTACCACCAAGCTTCCCACATCGCACCTAGGCTAACCGTATCTTGCTTAGGATCGTTGTTGGTCGCTTTGTTATCCACTTCACCCACTGTTGCGTAGAAGCGCAGCATCGGACGAGCACCCGCACCCCAGTCAAACGCGATGTTTTGAGATAGCGTCACTTTCCAACCTGTGTTGTCGTCATCCGCACGCGCGTAATCAACCATTTGGTAACCCGCTTCTAGCCACGTTGAGTGCACATCATTCCAGAAGTACATCGGACGTACGATGGCACTGTAGTTGGTACGCTCATCTTCCAAAGCATTTGAGCCGTCAATTGAGTAATCGTGGTACGCCAATAGGTATTCAACCGCAGCACTTTCACCGATGTCTGCGTTACCTTCGAAACTCGCGTAGATGGTTGTTAAATCTTCTGTTTTCCAGAATACACCGTTGTCGGCATTGTCAGAGTAACGCAACACTAAGCGGTTTGAGCCACTGTCATGTGCACGAGAAATCACCGCACCCAATTGGTACGCGTCAATGTGTTCAGAGCTTTCAATGGCTTCAGAGTCAAAACCATAGTTCGCGTAAAGTTCTAAATCAGCAAAGCCCATATCAATGCCATGCAACTTAGAAGTGAATGCATAAGCGCCGCTGTCACCCGTTCCTGCACCACCCGTACATGAGATAGAAGGGTTCGCTCCCGGAGTGATTTCAGGACTACAACTGTCAACCGATCCCACCACACCGAAATCAAGTTTAACCGAGCCAAGTTCAAGGTTGTTGATACCACCGCCTTGGCCATCATGCATCATCCAGAAGTAGTCATTGATGCCTTGTTGTGGACGTTGGTGGAAATCACGACCCGCCCAGATGTATGCATTAGGTTGGCTCTCAAGCACATTGGTTACGCCTGCGTACGCTTTTTTCACGTTCACTTCGTCGCCCCAATGGTCGAACATCACCACCACATCCCAGATCGCGCCGCTGTCGCTCTTGAATGCCTTACCAAACTGGAATTCGCCGCCGTTGCCTTCGTTACCCAAACGACCAATTGCCGATGATCCGTTGAACGAACCATCCACCATTACGTACTTCTCGTCGCCAGCTTGGTAATGTGCGCCATAACGCGCATAACCGGAGAAAACAACGCCAAGTGGAATCTCGATTTCTGGAGTTAGAACAGCAGGTTGCTGGTTGTCCACATAAGTTGGGTCAATACGATTTTCCAACTCCTGAATTCGTTTTTCCAAAGCTTCTACATCAGAATCGGCAGCAAAAGTTGAGAGAGAAGCAAGCGAAGTGGCCACTGCAAGAGCGAGAGGTAAAACCTTTAAGTTTTTCATGTGATTTCCCTAAGTTTTTTGTAGGTGTAATTATTTCAATAGGGATCTTAAGGAATGAAACGTTTGAAAAGCCGCTACCGCTTCACATGGCAATCGTGTTCAAAATGACATGAAACAACGCATGAAACTCAGCATGATTTTTCTTACTTAAAATCATGCATTTATAAACAACCATTTTGTCGTTCACATTTTGAAATCGCTTTCATTTCACCGAATTGTTTAAGTGCTATCACGTAAATCTGTTCAAAATAAGCGCAATTTATGCCTGATCGTATGAAACGTTTCATAATCCTGAAAATTTTCACACACCGTAAATTTCTTACAAATTCAATAACTCACACCAATAGTAAACATGACTCATATCACATTTAAACGCTTTGCTATTCCATGTAGCACTAAATTACCACCTAGAATAGGCACTAAGTAATTCTTAAGTAGGGAAACATAATGTCGAAATTGGCCGGAGCACGCCTAGAGGAAATGGCGGATATCCGATCGACAAGAAAGAAGAAGATCGTATTTCTCTGTTCTAGCATTGCCACCGCATTCTTAGCGTACGGGTCTATCGTGCACTATCTGCAAGGGAATTGGGGACTCAGCTTATTAATCGGGTTGTGCTCTATTGCGTGTCTCACCATAAGTTATCTGATTAAGGTTCGAGGTCATCACCAATACGCCGACTTATTGCTCACCGGCGTGTTGATGTTCGATGGTCTTCTGTTGCTGCTTTATAACGACGCGCCATCGGGTCGTTTGTTGTGGCTTTACCCCATTGTTGCCGCCATTATTCTGATTAACGAATTCAAAGTCGGCTTGCTGTTCAGTGTCACCTACACTCTCATCATCTTTTTCGGTTTAACCTTTTTAGAGAGTGTGCCTACTGCTAGCGAGATGACCGAACGCCGCTTTATGTTCACCCTTGTGGCGATTTGCTTTGTTTGTCATACCTTCTCTTACTACTACTCAAAAGTAGTGAACTACATTCAGACCCTTTATCGCGAAGGGATTGAAGAACTCGCCTATCTCGACCAATTAACGGGCCTTGCCAACCGTTGGAGCTTTGAAACTTGGGCGCGCGCGAAACTGGAAGAATTAGATCAAACTCAAAACAATACCGTCACTGCTCTGGTTTTCCTCGATATCGATAACTTTAAGCACATTAACGACAACTACGGACACGATGTCGGCGACCGCGTGTTAAAGCACTTTGCAACACGCCTGAAAAACAACATTCGTAATAAAGACAGAAAGACGGATAAGCACGACTATTCGATTGCGCGCTTTGCTGGGGATGAGTTTGTGTTGATGCTTTACGATGTGCGCTGCAAGAAAGATCTAGACCGAATCATGGATCGCATCGTCAACTTGTTCCAAAAAGGCTACCACTCGGAAGACAACATCAACGAGCTGACCATGAGTATTGGGGTCGCGATTTACCACCAAGATGCCAATGACCTGTCAGAGCTAACACGTTGCGCCGATAAAGCCATGTACGCAGCCAAGCACACAGGCAAAAATCAGTACGCATATTATGAGCACTGCTCACACGCAGAAGAGTTGCGCCATCAAAGGCATTCGTTGGTTGGAGCAATGGGCAGTGAAAACGTCACGTCTCTTCAACGTGACGCAAGCTTGTAAGAAATGTCGATTGGCGTGTATTTGCGAACTGGCTTGTACTTGCCAATAGAGAAAGGGCAACAACCACTTACATTAAGCGAACATGTACATCGCCCACAAACCGCCAAGTAGAAAGGTGAGCAACCATATGACTTGGCGCGTTTTACTCGGTTTGTCTTCTTTTGGTGGAATAACAGGCTTGAGCGCTCGCTCTTTTATTTTACCGACCAAGCTGTTTTCGATCGCACGCTTATAGAAAGCACGGCGCTTTTGAGCGGCATTGGCCACTTTCGTAAAGCGGTGTCTCTGCTCAGTTGTAAACTCTGTCGCCTCATAGCGAGGAGGGAGATCAGAATGTTTAGGTTGTACTGCCATCACTTCCTCCTTGTTGATGGGTGCACCTATCTTAAGTATATACAAAGTTATCAGTTTGTTGCTAAAAACCTTTGCATCTGAACAAGATGCATGAAAAAAGCCACCCGAAGGTGGCTTTCATTTCAATTCTGTTTGTCTCTTATAGGTACTCACACAAGTACGCCGTTGCGTCTTTTACTTGCAGCTCAAATGATGAGTTGCCTTCTACCTCAAAGAACTCACCGCTGTTGTAAGTTACCCAATCAACGTCGCCGGCTTTCTTTACAATCAATGCACCTTTGACAACGCTCATGCGCTCTGGCGCTTGAGTGCCAAACGTATACTCACCTGGCAACATCACACCAACACTTACGTCCTGTCCTTGTTGGTTAAAACCCAGTGACTTTACGCCACCAGCAAAATAACTGTTTTCCTTAATACTCATTATTGGTTTCCTTATCAAAAATCAGCTCTTTTTTACCCTGTTTCGGTTTACGACTCAAGTCTCTACATTGACCTTTCGTTAAAGGCTAAATTCTCAATAACTGTGTTTCGGAATGTAAAAGTGGACATCAGATCATAATTTCACCGTCTCAAAGGCAAGATTGTTTGTTTTTGCGACCCAAGCTTCTCACCATAATAAAAAAGGAAAGTAAGCAGGGATCATGACCACCACACCGCGCCGTAAACGCAATCAGAAACCAGAACCGCAACCCTCATTTTGGGCTCGTCATCAGTTCAAAATCATCAAAGGGGGCTTTGCTCTGTTCGGCTGCGCATTGGCTGGTGTGATTAGCTATCAGCTTTATGCTTCTTATTTGGATTACATTGATCCGGATAAAGTCTATGGGGAATGGATTGAGATTGGTGCGCCACCATATCAAACCGAGCAGCTTTCTTTTACACCCGACGGTGTCTTTCGTAACCATCGCCTCATCGCAACACAATTCGAGTTCGACGGCAAAGTGGTCACCCTCAACACAGGATTGGGAATGACAGAGTACCAGCTGTCCGGCTCCCACCTCTCTCCACAAATTCGCCGCATTGAACCACGCTTGCCCGATCAACGTTTTATTCTCAAAGGCTATGAACACACTGTTCAAGGTTCAGAAACAGGAGCAGCGTCGAAACGTCGCGCCGCTCTGAGTGAACATTTCAGCCGCAAATAGCTTTTAGTCTATCAATTAGCCTTCGTCTACAAATCGCTTTTCCCAACAAAACATCTTCTGTATACGAAACAAGCACTTTTGCTCGTAACTTGCTCTATTGCATAACAAAAATTTAATTTCACTCGCAAAATAACGCATGCGAACTGAGTAAGCGATTAATTAAATACATGCAAAATATTTATAAAATCTTGGCTCGATATTGAATTTTCACTGCAAAAGTATGTTTCTTGTAGTGAGATTTAGGTAACACGGTCGAAACTTGATTTATTTTTTTTGAAAAAAAATAAGCCTCTGAAATGCTCAAAGGGATGCTTTTGCACAGTGTGTGAATTGGTTGTCTTTTCTGTCGCAGGAGCAGCTTATGTTCGTCAATGAACATGAATTCAAGGATTGAGAGAGAAGTTATGATTCGATTTAACCTATGTGCAGCTGGGGTTGCCCTAGCATTATCTGGCGCTGCAAACGCGGCTCCTACCGCACCAAGTATCGATATGTACGGTTCCAACAACCTGCAATTTTCTAAAATTGAGTTGGCAATGGAAACCACATCTGGCTACAACGACATGGTTAAGTACCATGAACTAGCCAAGATCAACGTGAAATTCAACCAGTGGAGCGGCACATCTGGCGACACTTACAACATCTATTTTGATGGTGTTCAGGTTGCAACTGGCACTATCACTGGTAGCCAAACCACAGCGTCGTTTGAGTACGGCCAAGGTGGTTTGTATCAAATGGAAATCGAAGCGTGTGATGCAACAGGCTGTGCTAAGAGCGCTCCTGCAGAGATTACTATCGCAGATACCGATGGTTCTCACTTACCACCTCTAACCATGAATGTTGACCCGAACAACAAAACCTACAACACAGACCCAAGCGTCGTGATGGGTACGTACTTTGTTGAATGGGGCATCTACGGCCGTGATTACACTGTCGACAACATGCCAGTCGACAACCTGACGCACATCCTTTACGGCTTCATTCCAATTTGTGGTCCAAACGAATCTGTGAAATCGGTTGGTGGTAACAGCTTCAACGCACTGCAAACAGCGTGTCGCGGCGTGAACGACTACGAAGTGGTTATCCATGACCCATGGGCAGCGTACCAAAAGAGCTTCGCGCAAGCAGGCCATGAGTACAGCACGCCGATCAAGGGTAACTACGCAATGCTAATGGCGTTGAAACAACGTAACCCTGATCTAAAAATCATCCCATCTATCGGTGGTTGGACACTGTCTGACCCATTCTTCGATTTCGTTGATAAAGCCAACCGTGACACGTTTGTCGCGTCAGTTAAGAAATTCCTGAAAACGTGGAAGTTCTACGACGGTGTGGACATCGACTGGGAATTCCCTGGTGGTGGCGGCGCTGCAGCTGATAAGGGCGACCCAGTAAACGATGGCCCAGCATACATCGCATTAATGCGTGAACTGCGTGCAATGTTAGATGAGCTAGAAGCAGAAACTGGCCGTACTTACGAGCTAACTTCAGCAATCGGTGTGGGTTACGACAAAATTGAAGACGTTGATTACGCAGACGCAGTTCAGTACATGGACTACATCTTCGCGATGACATACGACTTCTACGGCGGTTGGAACAACGTTCCTGGTCACCAAACAGCACTTTACTGTGGTTCGTTTATGCGCCCTGGTCAGTGTGACGGCAGCGGCGTTGATGAAAATGGCGAACCGTACAAAGGTCCAGCTTACACGGCTGACAACGGCATCCAACTACTACTAGCGCAAGGCGTTCCTGCGAACAAACTGGTTCTAGGTACAGCAATGTACGGCCGTGGTTGGGAAGGCGTAACACCGGATACGCTAACCGATCCAAATGACCCAATGACAGGTACTGCTACAGGTAAACTGAAAGGCAGCACAGCTCAAGGTGTTTGGGAAGATGGCGTCATTGACTACAAAGGCATTAAGTCATTTATGCTAGGTGCGAACAATACGGGTATCAACGGCTTTGAATATGGCTACGATGCTCAAGCAGAAGCACCTTGGGTGTGGAACCGTTCGACTGGTGAGCTGATTACATTTGATGACCACCGCTCTGTATTGGCAAAAGGCAGCTACGCGAAATCTCTAGGTCTAGCAGGTCTATTCTCTTGGGAAATTGACGCAGATAACGGCGACATCCTGAATGCAATGCACGAAGGTATGGCAGGCAGCGTAGTACCTCAGCCAAACCGTAAACCAACGGCAGCAGCAGGTGCAGACCAAGCAGTAACAGGTCCTGCAAGTGTTGTACTTGATGGCAGCAACTCAACAGACTCTGATGGCACAATCGAAAGCTACGCTTGGGAACAAGTATCTGGTACTGCAGTCACTCTATCTGGCGCGAACGCTGCGGCAGCAAGCTTCGATGTAGCAGAAGTGACCGTTGAAGAGCAGCTAACGTTCAAGCTAACTGTTACTGATAACGAAGGTGCAACCGCTTCTGATCTTGTTGTAGTAACGGTTAAGCCAGCAGGCGTGATTGATCCACCAAACACTGCGCCAGTTGCACAGGTTTCTGCACCAGCAACAGCAAACGCAGGTGACGTGGTTGTGATTGACGCTTCGGCTTCTAGCGATGTAGACAACGACACGCTAACGTTCGATTGGACGCTACCTCAAGGTCTAAACGCAACGGTTAACGGTGCAAAAGTCACGTTCACAGCAGCAGAATACCCACAAGACACTAGCCTAAGCTTCACTGTAAGCGTAAGCGACGGTCAAGCGGCATCTACAGCGACAGCAACCGTTGTTGTTGCAAAACACACCACAGGCGGCGGTACATGTACTAACGCTTGGGATGCAGCAGCGGTTTACACTGGCGGTGACCAAGTGACACATGCTGGTAAGACTTGGGAAGCGAAATGGTGGACTCAAGGCCAAGATCCTAGCCAATCTGGCGAATGGGGTGTTTGGAAAGAAGTTGGTCCAGCTAACTGTAACTAAGCACTGCTAAAAGCATTGTGATTCAACATCACTCGCTTTCAATAGAGTTATAAAAGAAAAGGACAGCTTCGGCTGTCCTTTGTTGTCTCATCAGAATCTAGGGAATGCTTTTCAATAATCAGCTTGCTTCAATTAAACGATCGAAGCTCTCGAATACCTCATCACACTTCATCACGCGTCCATGGCCTTGCCCTTGGGTCGTGACCAACTCCACTCGCTCAATCTCACTTGCCGCTTGCGCGGATACGCTGTGCTTAGTGAACTTGTCTTGCTCATCGTGAACAATGATGGTTTTCGCTTCACGTTCGGCTAAGCGTCTCTCTGGGTCAATCGACTGTAATGGGTAGTTAAACTGATCTTCCACTTCCGAAACCACCGCTTTGAATAGCTTCATTGAATAACCCGAACGTGCAATGCTGCCAAACAGGTTTTCAACGTAGTTCAATACTGGCGCAATCAATAACAAAGGCTTGTTTTCTAATTTGCTGTGACGGCACTCTAATGCCGACGCCGTTCCCATACTGTGTCCAACCAAACCGGCCACGTCTTCCACCGAATCCAATACATCCTCTAGACCTCGAACAAACGCAGGGATGTGCCCATACTGACCATCACTCTCACCATGCGCAGGATGGTCGTATGCGAGTGCGGTGTAACCCGATGCGGCAATGTGCTCCATCAACGGATAGAACTGGCTTGCGGTCCCCGACCAACCGTGAGTCAACACCCATACCGGACCACGGCCAAGCTGATAGGTTTTAATTGCCCCAGCATGACCTTGGATTTCACTTTTGATAAGCCCTTGTGGCTCGGCATTTTTTGGCTGAGTACGCGCAGGGGTAAGCAGCAATTTACGCGCAGTCTTTTTTGCGTGTGACGGTGCTAGCGTGTGGTGCAAACGCGTGCTGATGTTGATTAAACTGCGCTTTACACTGAATTTCTGCGAAGTATTGAAGTAGATTTTCTCACTCATGATCGTTTCCTTAGCTATCAGCTTTGCACAAAATAGAACGGTCGTGCTTTTTAAACTGATAAGAAAGAGCGCTCTCCGTCGCCCTTTGTTATGAATCTCTTACTATGCCCGTTACCGCGGGGCTAGCGCTTCCATCGAATAAACAAGTTATCGATGCCTTGCCAGAACAGTCTCTGGCTCTCTTCTTCCCCTTTGATCGAGTAAAATACGTGTGCACTTAAGTACTGCCCGTATAGATCAAAGGTCGCTTGTCGCGTATCTAAGTCCGCCACAAACTCTTGGTTTTCTTTGCCTTTCTTGATCTGAATTTCTAGGTAATTCAACCAAGTATCAATTGATTTACGCAATGCTGCTTGCAACGCACAACCTTCTTCTGCGGTGTCGTTCCAAGCATCGAGGAACATGCAACTGCCTTGAAAAGAGTGGTTCCAAGTCATCCAAGCATCCAACAACCCACGCACTTTACGCTCGATGTTGCTATCACCCAACTCACGCGCGGGCGCAATTACGCGCTCAGCAAACACTTGGTTGGCAAACTCCAATACCGACAGCTGTAAGTTCAGCTTGGAATTGAAGTGAGCAAATAGGCCGCTTTTCGACATACCACACTGCTTTGCAAGCTCACCAATAGTGAGGCTCTCCAACCCGTTTTCACTCGCGAGTTGGAACGCACGCTGCAGTATCAGCTCTTTGGTTACTTTTCCTTTTTTCATAAATACAGTTTTAGCACGGTCGTACTTTTTTGCAAATCACCAATTTACTGGTCAAACCATCCTATAGCCATCTGCACACTCTCGATCGCAATACATTGAGTAATCTTATGAATATGAATTTTCGAAATTTGAGATGGGTCTGAATTTCGAAAACTGGTCGCCGTCAATTGCGCATGAGTTGATTTTTTACCGCGAGAACTGAGCCGTTACCTGCTAATTTCGCAGCGATTTTTTCACTTTTTTAGGTAAGCACTTATGGCAACCACAAAGAAAATTGCCAGTTTAGAATTTGCCCGCATCATCGCGATGTTTGCGATCGTAGGGCTTCACTGTCAGATGGCTCTCACCTATTGGCAATGGGACGGAGTGCCTTGGGTCGGATACATGCTCAACCAGTTGGCTCGTTTTGCCGTGCCACTATTTTTCCTCATCTCCGGCTATCTCATCCAACCAAAGCTCAGCACGAATCCCGTGGAGACACTCAAAAACTACACCAAGCCTTTGCTTAAAATATGGTTGGTTTGGAGCGCGATTTGTCTCTTGGTACCTTTCCGTTGGCCAGTGGTTGCAGAGGCGGGTTATCTCACCGAACGACAAGGTTATTGGGGCTACCTAATGTCCAACCCAATCAACTCACTGTTGGAAGGTGGTTTGGTGCACTTGTGGTTTATCCCAGCCCTGATCATTGCTGTGGCCATCATTGCGTTTCTGGTTCGTATTGGTATGGCTCAGTTGCTGCTACCAACGGCCGTATTGCTATACGTCTACGGAGTGTTCGCAGGCAGCTACATCACGCTTACAGAGCTACCAGCCCCCTTCTTCACTCGTAATGGTCCGTTCTTCAGTACCTTGTTAGTGGTGCTTGGTTACTTAGCGCGGCAACACCAGTGGCAATGGTCTCGCAACAACACTATTCGCTTGATTTTGATCGGTATGGCGCTGCACTTTGCCGAAGCCTATTACTTGATGAACTACGAGATCGCCTTTAATTCGCACGACTTCTTGTTCGGCACTGTGATCTGGTCTTTAGGTGTATTCATGTGGCTTCTTGCCCATCCAAACTTCGGCAATATGCCGTGGGTGTTTAAGTGGTCTCCGAGCATTTTAGGTATCTACGTCAGCCACCTATTGGTGATCATCATGATGATGAACGTCGCAGGCATGTTGGGGTTAGAAAACTTGGCGAAAGACGCTTTCATTTACCCAGCAACCATTGTGGTTACCCTGCTGCTTGTGAAGGGTATTGAAGCCACTCCGCTGAAAAAACTATTGCTGCGCTAAATCCATTCAGCACTATGTATGGCTTGCTCTAACACTTTGGGGTTACAGCAAGCCTCTCAAAAATGAGAGCTCACTCTCACTCATCAAAATTATCATTCCTAATACCACGTAATTTGCTTTCTCTCACAAAAAACATTGTTCATTTCCATTAGATTCATTCGACATCAACAAAATGCTCATTAAACGGAGGCGGTATGTGGGCAGGTCAAGGACTCGTTCCTTTTTTAGAAATTAGCCATTGGCTAACTTATGGTTTATACGCTGCAGTAATCCTATTTGGCGCAGCGAGCATTGCGTCACTCAGAAAGTAGTGGCGCAAGCTACATCAATTCAAAACTCCTACCGTTAATTCGAGCTTACTCACACTTAACCTATTAATATGTGGCTAAAATTTCTCCAGTCAGACAAGGAGAAATGTCTATGCCAATCTATCCAATTGTCGCGTTTTGCTGTTTGATATTTTCTAGCTCCGCACTTGCAGCTGCGACCAGTGAACTTAATCTCATCAATTCCACCGTCGGTTACGCCGCGCTGATCTTCTTCACCATTGCCTACATTCTGGTGATGTTGGAAGAATACCTGCACATGCGAAAATCCAAGCCAGTGCTGCTTGCCGCGGGATTAATCTGGATTTTGATTGGTTACACGTTTACCCAACACAACCAAGCTGACGTCGCGAAAGCCGCACTGGAACACAACCTTCTGGAATACGCCGAACTTTTATTGTTCCTACTGGTGGCGATGACTTACATCAATGCGATGGAAGAGCGCAGATTGTTTGATGCTTTGCAGGCATGGATGGTCGGTAAAGGCTTTGATTTCAAAAAGCTATTTTGGCTCACAGGTGGCTTAGCCTTCGTAATTTCGCCAATCGCCGACAACTTAACCACGGCGTTGTTGATGTGTGCTGTGGTGATGAAAGTCTCGGGCGATAATCCAAGGTTTGTAAACCTAGCTTGTATCAACATCGTCATAGCGGCCAACGCGGGCGGTGCATTCAGTCCGTTTGGCGATATTACGACTCTGATGGTTTGGCAGGCAGGACACGTCAGTTTTGCTGAGTTTATGCCGCTGTTTGTGCCTTCACTGATCAACTACATTATTCCCGCGTTCATCATGTCGTTGTTTGTGCCAAACACCAAGCCAGATACGGTTCATGAGCACATCGAACTTAAGCGTGGCGCAAGACGCATCGTGGGTTTGTTTATCCTGACTATTGCCACTGCGGTGTCTTTCCACGCCTTGCTGCACTTCCCACCTGTAATTGGCATGATGATGGGTCTCGCTTATCTGCAATTTTTCGGCTATTTCTTGCGCAGAACCCTTCGACACTCCCTCGCCAAAAAAGCCGCGCGCGCGATTGCCAATGGCGACGACTACGCATTAAAACGCTTAGGCTCTGTCGTGCCATTTGATGTTTTCCACCGAGTGTCTCGCGCCGAGTGGGACACCTTACTGTTCTTCTACGGCGTGGTTATGTGTGTTGGCGGCTTGAGTTTACTTGGCTACCTAGAACTGGTTTCTAACGTGATGTACACCGAGTGGAACCCAATTTGGGCGAACGTCATGGTCGGGATACTTTCCGCTATCGTCGATAACATTCCGGTTATGTTTGCTGTGCTCACCATGGATCCAAGCATGTCGATGGGTAACTGGTTATTGGTGACACTAACTGCCGGTGTGGGTGGTAGCTTACTATCGATTGGTTCTGCCGCGGGAGTGGCTCTCATGGGGGCTGCGAGGGGACAATACACCTTCTTTGGACACCTCAAATGGGCACCGGTGATTGCTCTTGGTTACGCTGCGAGTATTGCCGCGCACCTTTGGATGAATGGCAGCTTGTTTACTTAAACTGCCTCAATCCATGCTATGTATCTTTATCGGTCTGATGGGTGGTTTACGCCATCCATCACCTCTATCTCTCCCAATTCATACGGATTTACGCCTTCTAAGCAGCCAACGTTATAACCATATTCACTCGGGTTAGAACGACGCTGATGGTGGGTATAGATGCCACATTCACTACAGAAGAAATGCTTAGCCGTGTTGGTATTAAACTGGTACAGCTTGAGTACATCCTCACCTTGGATTATGCGAATCCCATTCAAAGGCACCGATGCCACAATCGCGCCACGACGTCGGCACATAGAACAATCACAACGTCTAGGCTTCTCGATTCCATTTGGTAATGACAGTTCAATTTGCACTTTTCCGCAGTGACAAGAAAGCTTATGCAAAGGCTGAATTATCGTACTACCTACTTGTTTAATCATGACATTTCCTCGCTCCTTCCGTGTTTGCCTAGCTTAATGTGTAAAGTCTGTTAAACAGTTAACATCCGCGCAATCTAGGTCAAAAACTCGACATCAATCACTTTTCACGACATTTTATTCAGCGATTTATCACTATTTGGTTGGCGTTTTGCTAACCGCGTCCGTTTTGGTTGCGTGCTCGCAGTTAAAACGGTTTTAAAACCAAGGAAAATACTTTTATGGATAAAGATCATAGCCTTAGAGAGAACCTCTTGGCTCTGACGCTCGGTAGTGCGTTGGTGTCACTTGGGGTTATCTTCTTCAACAAAGTGGGATTGCTCACTGGCGGAACAGCGGGTTTAGCAATCTTCCTCACTAAGATCAGTGACTTCAGTTTTGGTCAGGTGTTCTTCGTACTTAACCTACCTTTCTACATTTTGTCTGTGATGCGCATGGGTTGGCGTTTTACCATCAACACTTTTATTGCGGTTTCGATCGTTTCCTTTGCGGTAGACCACCTGCACCATGTGATTGAAATTTCTCGTATTGAACCCGTTTACGCCGCACTGCTCGGTGGAGGTTTGATTGGTATGGGAATGCTGGTGATTTTCCGCCACAAGATGAGTTTAGGTGGCTTTAACATCTTGGCGCTTTACCTTCAGGAACGCTTTGGCATTCGCGCAGGTAAAGTACAAATGGCGCTCGACTGCACCATCGTTGTGATGTCGCTATTTATCGTCGATGTTTACTTGATTGCACTTTCTGTACTGGGCGCTGTGGCGACCAACTTAATCTTGGCCATGAACCACAAACCTGGGCGTTATCAGCCCAAGCCACAAGCTGTGTAATAGCACAAGTCACGATGAAAAAACAAAGCCCCGAGCCATTAACTCGGGGCTTTTTGTTTGTTCTAATTCGCTAATGAAAACATTACACCAATGGCGAACTCTCACAGTATTTCTGATCATCTGCCGTCAGTTTTTGCTTGTTCGCTTGGCTTAAGTGATAGTGCACCAGCATCAGCAAATCATGCGCGTAGAAAAGCTCGAAAGCGTCTTCACCATTTTGTCGACAGATAGCCTCACAGCGTTCAGCGTGCACTTTGGCTTTGAGTGGGTCACCAGCTTTAAGCAGGCTCATGGCTAAGCGATATTCTGCGCGCTCTTCTTGCATCCAACCACCAGCAACTTTCCAGTATTCAAGCGCCAACGTGGCGGCCTCTAGCATGTGTTTTACTTGCACTTCAGAGCGTGTTTCAAGCTCTTCATATTGGCAGGCAAGGTTGTTACCCGTAATGGCAATTGAGCGCGCTAAAGGCTCGGCAGCTTGGTCTGAATCTATATCGTTGGCTGCTTTTGCCAACCACGTGCTGGCTTGCTCTAGCTCATTCATTGCTGACAGCTCATTAGCAATTTGAGCAAACACGCGACGCTGATCGACATCCTCCAAATCAGCGATATGGTTTGTGTTTTGGTCAACAAAGTACTGCGCGACGGCTTTGGCTCTCAGGCGTGCCAAACACTGATTCGCAAAGACATTTTCGAGCTTATCTAAACTGGTGAGAAACAGCTTCGGGTCGTGCAGATGACCGATGGAAGTGTGCAGCATTAAGGGTAAGATGCGCTCAGCATGGTTAGTGTCTTCCACCTCGCTAAGCGCTTGTTCTAATTGAGTGTATGTTTGTTGTGGCTGCGCTTCATGCTGCTGCCAGCTTTGGTTTATGAATGCATCAAAATCCGTTTTGAAAGACATATCCTTATTATCCTTTTTCATTGCTCTAGATTGCTTATTAGCTCAACAACCCTACACAAAATCGAAGCAAATAAGGTAAACCTTGCCTGATTCTGAGAATGGCCTCGCTTAAAGTGGTGTGCCGTTTTCCAATGCCAATAATCGCTGTTTGCGCTCTACCCCGCCCGCATAGCCTGTAAGCTTGCCACTTTTGCCGATGACACGATGGCAAGGCACTACAATCGAGATTGGGTTTTTACCATTCGCTAGCCCCACCGCGCGTACCGCTTTCGGATTGCCTATGGCGTTCGCCAGATCTTGGTAACTCCATGTTTCACCATAAGGAATGGTCGTTAGTGCATGCCACACTTGAGTTTGGAAATCCGTACCTGTCGCTGCAAGGGGCAAATCGAATTCGTTACGCAGCCCAGCAAAGTATTCTTCCAATTGAGTAACGGTTTGGCTGAGCACCGCATGTTGATCATCACGCTCACCCAAATCGTCTGGTTTGGTGGTACACGTTTCAAACCAAATTCCCAGCAAACCTTGATCGTTCGCTTGAATGGTCACAGCGCCTAACGGACTTGGCATTACCGTATAAAGTGATTTCATGATTGATTCCATAAGTGAAAAGTCGCGTAACTGCCCCAAGGCGACGCAGTATGAGCATTCAATGACGGATAATTTGGCATGGCTTTCTTCACCACCAAGTCTTTATCTAAAAAACAATCGGGCTGAGATTGGCCACGCAATTGCGCATAGCTCACCGTCCACGGACCAATGCCTTTTAATTCCAGCCATTGCTGCGGATCGGCTTCTGGGTTTTGCTGCATGTACTGAGCAAATCGCACAAGCGTGTCTTTACGGCTTTGCGGCATACGCAAGAAGCTAACATCAGCATTCGCAATGGCTTCTGGTGTCGGAAAGTGACGCGCTTGCTGATCGCTACTGAGCGTTGCTACCAACAAGTTAAGTTGCCCGATAGCCGCTTTGACCGACACTTGCTGCCCTAGCACAGCACGTACACCGGCCTCCCACGCACTCCAGACGCCCGGAATACGAATCCCGTGGGTTTTCACCAATCCCGGCGCAATGTATTCAAGGTGTTGCTCCACCGTGCAAATATCCGCATCAAGGTCGAACATACGACGCACACCAGACACCAAATTCTGCAATTTCGTGACGTCTTCAATGTCGAACTCCATCTCAAGGTAACCCTCCCCTTGAGTGACCTTAAATCGTGCATGGCAATCATCGAGTAGAACATTGCGCAGGTATGCGTCTTGTGTAACTTCTTCCATTCCCTCAATCGCACGCAGACGATAAAAGTCGAGCATGTGTTGCCAGTTCAAAGCTCCGCGATAAGGGAGCACGATTCGATTCGTCCCCACGCCATCAAACTCCTTTCTGCGCACTTGAGAAGGCGTTAGCTGAAGGATCTTTTGAAACGCATCATTGAAACGTCGAGTGCTGTTAAAACCTGCTGCAAAGCCGACTTCAGTGACTGACATCGAACTCGAATGCAGAAGCTGCTTGGCAAACATCAATTGCTGATACTGCGCATACTGCTTAGGTGACATCCCCAAATATTGTTCGAACAGCATGCGCAAGTAACGATCCGAGATCCCGAGACGCTCAGAGAGATCCGCAAGAGACTGATGATGCAATGCACCTTGATCGATCATGTTGATCGCACGTTGAAATGTGGTTTCAACCCCTTTCCAAGCCCACGATCCTGGTGCACTATCCGGGCGACAACGCAAACACGGACGATAACCCGCCTTCAAGGCTTGCGTCTTGTCAGTGAAGTACTCGACGTTTTCCTCTTTGGGCAAATTAGCTGGGCAGATCGGGCGGCAGAAGATCCCTGTGGTTTTCACCGCAATGTAAAAGCGCCCATCAAAACGGCTGTCACGTGCCATACGTGCTTTTTGACATTGTTCGAAGGTCAACGATGTGTGTGGGTGGATGAGCATAGTGCTGTCCTTGCGTACACAGTGGGTGTTTACGAGTGGGTTACTTGCTCACCACTCGATCGGTATAACTTCATTGTAGAACGAGGAGTTACTGTAGATTAGCCATTTTCGGAACTCAATATTGAGAAATTTTGGCATTAGTAAATTTGTGCACTAAAGTTAGATCAGAACAACACAACAACGTCGGCTAAAGGGAATTGGCATGGACTTACATACGTGCGTGATTGTACTTAGAAATCACAAGGTTATTACCAGTAAATCAGTCGAGCACTCGATAGGGATTATCGAACGCGACTCTGATAACGAGATTTCAGAAATTCAAATCAATGCGACTGATGGTGTGAATATTCGCACTTATCACTACCGTAGTGTGGAAGACTCGCTTGAAAGCTTAATGAATCTATAAAAACTCCTTTCTCCCTTGTTAATCGTAAAAGCAAAAGAGCACTGGTTACAGTGCTCTTTTTTTTGCTCTGCATTTACGGAATTCTTGTTTCAAAATACAAAACACGCTCGAAAAGTTATTCGAAATTTTGCGATTTCCATAATCAAAACCACTACAGCAACAACCAATAAACAACGCCTAACAGCAACCTAACAATCTGTATTTATTCAGTTAAACACGTTCCATCGAATTTATCGAACGAGAACATCAAATTGCCCCAATTTTTTCTTTCTCTCCTCCTACCTACACTGATTTCAACGGCAAGGGAGTCACCACTCCGCATCAGAAAAATTCGAGAAAGGATAAAGTCATGAAAGCACTACTACAGAAAATCACCACTTCAAACGCAGGTTACAGCGCACTCGCACTTCGCATTCCAGTCGGCATCATCTTTATGGCGCACGGCGCACAAAAACTTTTTGGCTGGTTTGGCGGTTATGGCCTTGAAGGTACAGGTCAATGGATGGCATCGATTGGTTTAGGCCCTGGCATGTTGATGGCATTTTTAGCTGGCAGTGCAGAGTTTTTTGGCGGCTTGTTCATCTTACTTGGTCTGCTTACCCGCCCGGCAGCCGTGGCGTTAGCATTCACCATGGTGATCGCCATTTTCTCGGTCCACTTTGAAAACGGTTTATTTATGTCGAACAACGGTTACGAGTTTGGTTTAGCACTACTGGCAGCAAGCGTTTCTCTCGCTTTCTCTGGCGCAGGCAAAGCCGCATTGGATGAAGCACTTCGTCAGAAACTGGCGTAAGACGATCACTAGGAGGAGATGATTATGATTACCGTAAGACATGCAAATGACCGTGGTCGCGCGAATTTTGGTTGGCTCGACAGTAAGCACAGTTTCTCTTTCGGCAGCTACTACGATCCGCAACACATGGGCTTTTCAGAGCTACGCGTGATTAACGATGACATTGTCGAACCTAATGCAGGGTTTGATACACATGGTCACCGCGACATGGAGATCATCAGTTATGTTTTGCAAGGCGTTATCGCTCACAAAGACAGTGAAGGCAACGTAAAAACCTTGCCTGCTGGTGAATTCCAACTGATGTCGACTGGCAAAGGGATTTACCACAGTGAATACAATGCCTCAGACAGTGAAACATTGCGCTTTCTGCAAATCTGGATTCAACCAAACACGTTTGGCAATAAACCAGGTTACCAACAAAAAGACTTTGGTCAGGAAAAAGGCTTAACCACCATTGCAACACCAACTGGTGAGAATGGCACGCTGCACATTAAGCAAGATGCCACACTGCATCAGTTGATTCTCGATGCTAACTCCGAGTTAAGCTTTGCGATCGAATCAGGTCGCAACGTGTATGTTCATCAAGTGGAAGGTGAGCTTAAGGTCGACAACACCACATTGACCGGTGGTGATGGAGCGAAAGTAGAACAGCAGAGCACCATAGTGTTCCGCAATGATTCGGACAAACCAACAACCGCATTGGTGTTCGATCTGCCATAACTCTCGGTTCAGCCATTGCCTGGCTTTATAAATGCTTAAAGATTTTTGCAATCTCATATAAAAAACCCCTTGGCATCACACCAAGGGGTTTTCGTTTAAGTTTGCTCTGGATCGCAAAAGCAGAAATTACTCGTCTGCAGGAATGTCCGCAATTTGTTGCAAGCTGTACGCCGTTAACGGGTCAATCTCTTTTACGATTTCTTCAACCTGCTTAATCGCTTCTACAGACGTGCTGGCTTTGCGATAGCTCAAATAGATAGGACGGTACCAATCTTCTACGCCAGACACCTTGTGGAGCTGCCCACTTGCAATAAACGGCTCTACCAGAGACGCTGGTAGGTATGCGCTGCCACCTTTCTCTAAAACGAAGTCTAACGCGATACGAGCGGTTGAAGTGCGAAGGTAAGGCGCTGGGATTTTCGGGTGACGTTCCGCATGTTCTGAAGCGAAGCGCGTACCCCAATCAACGTAAACGTATTTCTTGTTAAACACCGTATCAAGAGAATCTTGTTCGGTAGACACCAGCACCAACACCACGTCAGCAACTTTTTTGCAGTTAAGCTCATCCGCTTTGATTTGATCGAAGGCGAAAGCCATATCGAGTGTACGTTCCAACAGGCTGCGGCTTAGCATCTCACGTCCCATGACTTCCGCCATAAAACCGTAACCACCAAACGAGTCCGTTACGACACTCAAGCAGTTTTGCAGGTAAGCATCCCAAATGTTCGGCGTACCACCCATGGTGAGCTGCAACGCTTTGCCATCTTCGAGGGATAATTCGAGTTTGGCTTGCTGCAAAGTGGTGACCATCACCTCGGCATAGCCTATTAAACGCTCACCTGCGGAGGTCAACTTTATGTTATTTCGATCACGAATAAACAACTGCGTATCGAAATAACTTTCGAGTTGTTTGATGCGTGCGCTCACTGCGGCTTGAGTAATGTACAAGTTCTCAGCAGCTCGTCCGAAGTGACGAACCTTTGCCAGCTCTAAAAATGTTCGAAAGACCTTTACATCCATAAACCATCTCCTGGTCAATATAAAACCAGATTAACAACTAATTAAAATTTTGACGACAAAAAAGTTTTGTTTTTCTTTTGTTAGCTTTGCGCCTAATTTTCGCCGTAATTCATCACATTCATCAATAACGGTTACAGAGGCTGTTGATATGTCTGACACTGAATTTCGTCATGGCAAAAAACGTTTTTACGACAACGTAAAATTCCCACGCGGCTTTGCAAAGTCTGGCGATTTTACTCTTTCGGAAGAGGAAATCCTAACAATTTATGGGGATACTATGCTTGGCCTAGAGTCAGGCGAGTTGACACCTGAGAACAGCGAAGAGAAACACTTCGTGAAAGTTCTGGAAAACCCAGGCAAAGCGAAAACTAAGATCGAGCGCACTTGGTTAAAATACACACAATTAGCTCGTGGTCGCAAACGCTTCCACACGCTAAATGGTCGTAACAAACCAGAGGCGACAGATGACTACGCAGAAGAGAGCCTAGCAGAAGACGATTAACCGACTCTGCCAAGCCTTAATGCTTGGTTAATCCCCAGAGTGTTTCATTCTGTGGAGTTGCAAAAATTTTTCTTTTCCAAAAGCCCAGAGGTGTTTCACCAAAGGGCTTTTTCATTTTTTAGTAAACCTATTTATCCGGCGAGCACTCACTTCGCCAACATGGCGACCTTCTTCAAGAAGCTGTCTTTAAGATGCTCTTGGTCATACTCCAACTGATAGGTGTTGTGGAAACCCACTTTGAGCTCCACGCCATTGCCTCTCAGAAACACGTTATAGCCGTCGTAATCAGAAAAGGCTTCTACCCCTTCATACATCTTGCCAAACTCGGTAGGCGTGCCGTTGTTCATCACACATTCGTATGCTTGCAGCACTTTGGTTGCGTCTAAGTCGTTTTTCATTGCGATTCCCTCAGCAATAAACACACTTTAAGTATGGTTAAGGAAGAAACGCCGTGCCACACCATAGATTGCGTGAGATCATAACTTCGGTATTTTTCTTCCCCTTCTCCTACGCAACTCGGTTCAATTTGGCTCGCTCATTCAGCCAAAAAACTTTTTTTCAGTCATAAATTTTAAACGCTAATCAACTAGTCTAACGCACTCTATATAAGAGGGTAATCGCAACAAGCAAACGTGAAAACTGTTGAGAAAAGCAACATTGGTTAAAGAAAAAGCAAAATTTTGACCTAAAACAATAGCAGATCGTCATTACTTATTTTATAATGCGAATTAATGTTTCAGGACATCTTAAATTCCAATAACTAGGGGCACAAAATGAGACTTATCCCGTTAGCTCAAGCAGCACAAGTAGGCAAGTGGGCAGCAGCACACATCGCTAAGCGCATCAACGACTTCAAACCAACTGCTGAGCGTCCGTTCGTTCTGGGTCTACCTACTGGTGGCACTCCTCTAGCAACTTACAAAGCATTGATCGAACTTTACCAAGCTGGTGAAGTGAGCTTCGAACACGTTGTGACTTTCAACATGGACGAGTACATCGGTATCCCTGCGGATCACCCAGAATCATACCGTTCATTCATGTACAACAACTTCTTCAACCACGTAAACATTCAAGAAGCGAACATCAACCTTCTTAACGGTAACGCGGAAGATCACGAAGCGGAATGCCAACGCTACGAAGACAAAATCAAGTCTTACGGCAAGATCAACCTATTCATGGGCGGCGTAGGTAACGACGGTCACATCGCATTTAACGAGCCAGCATCTTCTCTGTCTTCTCGCACTCGCATCAAGACACTAACTGAAGACACTCGTATCGCGAACTCTCGTTTCTTCGATGGCGACATCAACCAAGTTCCTAAGTACGCACTAACTATCGGTGTTGGCACGCTACTAGACGCTGAAGAAGTGATGATCCTAGTAACTGGTCACAACAAAGCACTTGCTCTACAAGCAGCAGTAGAAGGCAGCGTAAACCACCTATGGACGGTTTCTGCACTTCAACTACACCCTAAAGCAGTGATCGTTTGTGATGAGCCTTCACAACAAGAGCTTAAAGTGAAGACTGTTAAGTACTTCTCTGAGCTAGAAGCGGAAAACATCAAAGGTTTCTAATCCTTCGGGTAACAACCAAAGATAAACGCTGAATACACAAAACCCGTGAGTCATCACGGGTTTTTTCGTTTTTAGAGACTGGCAGGTTTGAAGGTGTAGGAATCTAAACAACCGCTAGCGAGGCGTTTAATAAGCTTGAATACCAAACTGACGCAGACGTTTTGGCAATACCTCATCGAGCTTATCTAACTCACTCGGTTCGACCTCAATGAGGTTGAAGTTATGCTGCTCGTACACCGCACGAATCTTCTCTCGCTCCACTTCTAACATCTCGCCAGTATCACTGCCCCAAAACTGCAAATAGACCTTGCCACCTGGTAGGTAGAAATCGCTTGTCACGTCTTGGTCGATCGGCAGTTGGCGCTCGTAAGCATGCACCACACCAGCCAAATACAGCCAGTTATCGATAAGCAGTTCTCCTTTAGAACGAACATAATGCCCGTCTAAAGTGCGGTGCTTAGCTTCAAACTTCTGGCGAAAACTAGAAAACGACTTATCTGTGGAGTGGGACTCGGCATCTTGTCCTAAAAACTCAATCACAGACTGCTTGAGTCGCTTGTTACGCAGCACTACGTCGTGCCACACCACAAAGGTATTCTGCGACTCTTTATCGGTTCTCTGCTGCCCACCAGCGCGGATTCCAGCTTCAGTTAAGCTCCAACCCTCTTCGGATTTGCTGATCCAGCCTAATTCACTTAACAGCTGGTTCATGCGCTTGGCGTTGAGCTTAAGCTTCTCACCTAACTGGGTTGCGCTGTAGGTTTTGCCAGACGTCGCAGCAAGCTCGATGTGCAAGTTGGTCGGCCAAACAATGAACTGTCCAAATTTAGGGTGATCAACATACTCACCACCAAACTTGGCGCCCTCTTCGGTCAAAATCCATTTCTCGTCTTGGCGAACGATGTAGCCAGCACGCTTCAGATCAGCAAACAGCAGCTTGGCTTCTATCTGACGCATTTTTGCCAGCGCCGACGTCGATATTTTTTCAGACACGATTCATGCCTCCTGCTACTGTTTCAAATAAGGTGATGACTTGGATATTAACGCATTGATTTCATTGCTTGAAGTAAGAATAGTTGGGATTTTCTATCCACAACAAAAAAGGAGCACTTAGGCTCCTTTCTCTACATCAAATTGAATCGGCTTAATTATTCGCGAGTTTGGCAAACTTGCTGTAGGTGCTGATTTTGCCGTTTATGTACTCGATACCACTGTGCACATTGTTTTCGGTGTGACCAACGATTTGGTATTCGACGATGAATTCGCCGCTGATGACTTTGATGAATAAGAAGCCGTCGCTGACCTTCCATAAACCCTGTAAGCCGCGCTCACTGAACAAGTCTTTTTCCACCAGCGTACCATTTGGTTTGAGCTCTAAAATCGATGAGAAACCGTCGACGTTCACTTTTACCCAAGGCTGTTGATGCACTTCGTAGCTGAGGATTTTGCGGCGTGTTTTCGCCCACTCGCGCAGCTCTTGCTCTTGCGCTGGGGTGAGAATTGGCAGGTCTTCCATCTCCAATAGGGTGTGATGTTTTTCGTACCAGAAAAGTTGCAGATGGAGTAATTTCATTCAGATTAACGGGGTTTCATAACGACAAAGCGCAACTTTGCGCCAACCCTGATGGTAAGTCAACCAATGAAACGAAAGAGTGCAGTTTTCACGAGGGTTAAAAACTGCACGTTCCCACGATGGGAAAACGGTGCCCAATAACGAGCACCGGAGCATGTAAGTGTTTTTGCAGTTAAGAGAGAATTATGCGGCAAACAACCTTGGTAATTCCGCATGATCACACGCTTGATTTAAGCGCTGTTGGGCGGTTTGAATGTGCGCACGCCAATGTTCATCGTGCGCCCACATCTCAATCACCAGTGGCACGACGCAGTCTGTCTCTTTGAGTGTGCGGAAGATGGCATCGAAGTTCACTTCACCATCGCCAATCACGAGATCGCGGAACTGACCTTTGTATTCCGGCGTCACACGATACGTGTCTTTAAGGTGGATTTGGGTAATGTGTGGCTTACTCAATTTCAGTTCGGTGCACACGTCATAGTTCCAACCAGAGATATTGCCTACGTCTGGATAAGCAGTGAAATACGGCGAATTCACTTCGCGATTAAGCACCTCAAACTTGCTCAATGAGTTGAGGTAATCGGTGTCCATGATTTCAACAGCAAGCATCACACCTGCGCGCTCTGCCAGTTTCGCCGCTTCCTTCATACCTTCAATAAAGCGCAAATGCGTGGCACGGTTTGCTGGCTCGTAATACACATCGTAGCCAGCCAATTGAATAGTACGGACGCCAAGTTTGTACGCCAATGCGATCGCCTTTTCCATGTGCAGCACAGCTTGCTCTCGGATCTTAGGATCCGCCGAGCCAAACGGGAACTTGCGGTGCGCGCTCAAACACATCGACTGCAGTGGCATCCCGTAGCGTTCGCACTGGTGACGCAGGGCGTAGATCGTCTCGTCGTCCCAATCTAAGCGGCTACGGCGCTCGTCTGATTCGTCAACCGAGATCTCTAGAAAGTCGAAGCCTAATTCTTTGGTCACACTGAGCTTTTCTTCCCAACTCAACTCGTTCGGCAACGCTTTCTCATACAAGCCAACACGATGACGTTGTAAGTTCTGATACATGTCGCCCCCTAGTTCCAGTAACGGTCGATTTGCGCTTTCAATGCTTCTGCAGTTTCTTGCCCTTTGTCGCCAGCCAATGCGCGACCTGCGATAAAGGTTTTCGCTTTGATACCTTCAAACAGGTAGATATCTTCTGGCACGATGCCGCCCGTGATAGAGAGCTCGATACCTAACTCAGAGAGTTGACGCATCTTGCTGATGTCAGCGTCTGTCCAACCAATCCCTGCCAACTCTGCATCGCGAGAACGGTGATAAATCGCTTGAGTGATACCAAGATCCACCCACGCTTGCGCATCTTCCATCGTCCAGTTGCCGTAGATTTCGATTTGGATTTCGCCGCTAAACTCATCCGCCACTTTCTTACACGCTTCGATGGTCGCAATGTGCGCTGCAGCTGAAACCGTAATCCAATCAGCGCCAGCTTCAAACGCCATGCGAGACAAAATCGCGCCGCCGTCAGTGGTTTTCATATCGCACACTAGAATATGGTCTGGGTGGTTCTTACGTAGCGTGGAGACAGCATTCATCCCCTCTGCGAAAGCGAGAATGGTGCCCACTTCAATCACATCGACGTAGCTGTGTACATTGCTTGCAACCGCCACGGCGTCAGTTAGGTTAGTTTGGTCTAGAGCGATTTGAATCATTGGTTTGGTCATGATGTTTATCCTTGAATTTTTTCACGTATCAGACGAGCTAAGCCGTCGTTATTGTTATCGGTTTCGCACACCAAACGGGCGCTTGAACGTACCGTCTCGTCTGCGTTATTCATGGCAACGCCTAATCCGGCGTAACGGAGCATGGAAATATCATTGTGGTTATCGCCCACGGCAATGACATGATTCGGGTGATAACCCAGCTCAGAAACGTATTCCGCCAGTCTTAAGCCTTTGCTGTTGCCTTTTGCTGCGAAGTCTATGCGATTCGACCACGAGCGTTCGCCGTTGAATTTCTCTTTCACCCATGGGTTTTCAATCAAGCGTTCTACCGAGCTTGGTAAACCTTCCACTACGAATTTCCACACGAACTCGGTATTGCGCACTTCTTCGCTGAACGAGTCGATTTTGTAGATCTTCGGTTGAAGATGCTCTGGCGCGGTTTTCGCCCACTTTTCCAACGCTTCCATGTAGTGAATTGGGTTGTAGTTTGAGTACGTCATGGCATCAGTTACGTACATCACCATCTTGACCTGAAACTCCTTCGCCAAGGCGATGAACGTCAGTGCATCTTCCTTATCGATGGAGTTGTGCTTGAGTACACGGTCATTGTGGTAGTCATAAACATAAGTGCCGTTGCAGCAGATGATAGGCGTGGTAAGACCCAACTCATCGTAATACGGACGTGCCGCAGTGTGATGGCGTCCGGTGACAATCACCACGTGACACTTCTGCTGCGCTTCTTGAATCGCTTTTTTCACCTCTGGGTGAATGCTGTGGTCATCGGTGAGGACGGTTCCGTCTAAATCTAAAGCAAGCACTTTGTACATGTCGTTACCTCTGCCCGTAGTAGGCGTTTTCACCGTGCTTACGCAGGTAGTGTTTGTCTGAAAGCTCAGGCTGGATCTTGATGCCGCTGTTGAGTGAACGCGTTGCTAATGCCATGGCAGAAATCTCTTCCAATACCACTGCGTTGTGCACAGCATCATCGGCGTTGGTTCCCCAAGAGAAAGGCGCATGCCCTGCTACAATCACGCTTGGCACTGCCACTGGGTCGATGCGGCGTTGACGAAACTCTTCCACTATCACTAAGCCAGTGTTCTTCTCGTACTCTTCGGCAATTTCGCGTTGTGAGAGCTTACGAGTACACGGAATGTCGCCGTAGAAGTAATCGGCATGAGTCGTGCCTAGTGCTGGAATATCAATCCCCGCTTGCGCCCAAATCGTTGCGCTGCGTGAGTGGGTGTGCACCACGCCACCCACTTGTGGGAACGCTTTGTAGATCTCAATGTGGGTCGCGGTATCGCTGGATGGATTCATATTGCCTTCCACCACATTGCCGTCTAAATCGACCACCACAATGTGCTCAGCGCGCATGCCATCGTATTCCACCCCTGATGGTTTAATCGCAATCACGCCGCGCTCGCGGTCAATCTCAGACACGTTGCCCCAAGTGAAGGTCACTAAGCCGTATTTCGGCAGTTTAAGGTTGGCTTCGAGCACACGTTGTTTCAGTTCGCTGTACATGATTTCTCCTTAGGCGGTGACAGCCAGAGCTTCATCAATCACGTTGAATACATCGGTTTTGCTGCGGCAACGGCGAAGCTTGTCCAAATCCACGCCCGTTTCACTGTCTTCATCATCCAACACTTGGGTCACTTCCATCAGACCTTCCATGTGCTCGTCTGAAGAGCTACCTGCTAGCGTGATTAGCACATCAACTGGCTCGTCTTCGCCTTCAAAGTAGATTGGCTCTTCTAGCGTAACCAGTGCGAAAGCAGTTCGAATCACGCCGTTTTCTGGTCTTGCGTGTGGCAGTGCCAAGTTAGGCGCGATGCAGATGTAAGGACCCAACTCTTCCACGCTGCTGATAATGGCGTCGTGGTAAGAAGGCTGAATCGCACCAGAGGCAATCAACATGTCCGTACCAATCTTGATGGCTTCACGCCAGTTAGACGCTTTTGCTTGCAGTTTGATTGAGTTGTTGTCGATCAGTGATTGTTTTAATCCCATTGTTCTATCTCCAGTTTGGGTGCCGTGACTTTGGCTTTTCGAAGCCCGGCACCACTGTTGTTATCCGCTGTTTGTTATTGGTTTCTTATCTCTTCATTGAGAGAAGTATTTGGTCATGTTGTTTTATTTTGCTGGTACAAAGTTTTTATTGATGATGTCGAGTAGCTCGTCCCCGAAGGAGTTAGGGTTAAGCATGTTTTGCACCCCGAGTACAAACTTGCCTTCGCCTGGTTCCATCTCCGCAGACAGGTGCTTCGACGATACGATGATGTCCGTGCTCGCAAGCTTCGACTTGTAGTCCGACACTGCGCATGAGTCCATCACGTGAGGAATGCCTTTCTTCTCTAAGTATTTGCCGATCTTCATTTTCATCATCATCGATGAACCTTGACCGTTACCACATACCGCGAGGATGCTTACTGGGCGCAGACCGTCACTCGCTTTGATTGCTTGCTCTACCGCTTCAATCACTTCTGGCTCTTCACTGATTTCTACTGTGCCTTGCGCGTCTTCTTCTGCACGTAGCTTGCGAGAAGCGAAGAACATGTAAACCAGAGACAGACCAACAAGAACGAAGAAGAACATTTTCGATGCAGACAGACCTTGCATGATTGGTGGGAATACAAGCGCCCAGTCCGCCATGCCCATCCAGCCGTTGAACTCCGTACCGTGTTGGCTAAATAGGTGGATAGCCCAAGCAGAACCTAGAACCTCGATGATGCCCATCACGAAACAGATCTTCATCACCGCTTTCCAGCCACCGAAGTGGTTAGCAAATACGCCGATGGTCGCGTTAGAGAAGAACATTGGAATGAAGCCAGGGATGATCATGATTGGCGCATCGAATGCCAGCATTGCCAGTACTGCCGCGAATTGACCCAGCGCACCCCACATGAAACCAAATACCATTGCGTTTGGAGAGAATGCGTAGATAGCCGCACAGTCAATCGCCAATACCGCATTTGGAATCACGCGCTCAGAGATGCCTTTGAACGCCTCAGACAGCTCAGCAACGAACATACGTACACCGGCAACAATCACCTGAATCGCAACAGCGAATTTCAGACCCGTTTCTAAGATGTAGATAGTCCAGTGTGTGGTGCCCGCCATTTCTTGAAGGTTATCAAGACCGAATGAAAGCAGAATGATGCCGAAGAACACCGTCATCACGATCGCCGTTGCTGCGATGCTGTCGTGGAAGATATGTAGCCATTTAGGCAGCTCTAGGTGGTCAACGCTGTCGTTCTTATCACCCAGTTTTGGTGCTACTTTTGTTGCAATCCAAGACGCGACCTGTTGTTGGTGACCAATAGAGAATCCCGCCCCGCCGGTGACTTCTTCAGTTGGCTTGAACATGATGTTGGAGGAGATACCCCAGTACAGCGCCATTAACACCGCAGAGTAAATGATGGTTTCCCACATGCTTGCGCCAAGCACAAAGTAGAACACGGCAATCAGACCTGCTTGCTGGAACATGATGTGACCAGTCAGCATGATGGTGCGGATACCTGTGTAGCGGCGGAACAGTACCAAGAGGATGTTGATACCTAATGCCAATAGAACGGCGTAACCCACCCAGGAGTAGTTATCGCCCATTGCTTCCATGGTAGACATCATGGAGGTGTAAGGGTCAATGACCGAGCCGGTTAACCCGTGGTATTCGGAAAGTTTGGAAATCACAGGTTTGAAGCCAGCAACTAAGGTGCCCGCACCCACTTGAACCAGCATGAAACCCACGATCGTTTTGATGGAACCTTTAATGATGGTGGTGGCGTCTCTTCTCAGCAACCAATAGCCAATGCATGTTACCAAACCCAGTAGTAGTGGGGCTTTGGTCATAACTTGGCTGTAAAAAATATAGAAGATGTCGTACAAGAACTCCATATCTTTACCCCTAGAGTGTTTTTTATTTGTAATCGTATGTAGGTCAGAGTGATTCCATCTGATGTCGCAGAATCTACTCAGTTTTTGCTCACGAAATAAACTCTAACAATCAAAAGTAATCACGCAATGCTCATTTGTGATTATTTTGATATTTATCAATTTTGCCCTCCAAAAAACCCTACAAATGGTAAGCGGATCACACACAAAAATTGAATTGCCAATAAATACAATAACTTATAAATTCTTGTGATGAAGTTCAGATTTTCATCAGTCTTGAATTTGACAATCAAGAGCGTGATTAATAGAATCAAAACAAATCACAAGTAATCACCAAATAATCACTAGATACACATTTCGGTGAATTTGAATCAAATAGGGTGATGGGTATGAATGAAGTACAAAGACACAATGGCATTCTGTCTTTATTAGAAGAAAATCAGACGATTAACGTCTCACACATTATTGAGAGCTTTAACGTCTCTCCAGCGACGGCTCGCCGTGATATCTCTAAGCTGGATGAACTAGGAAAACTACGCAAAGTACGCAACGGCGCAGAACGCGTCGAAGCAGAAAAGAAAAAATGGTCACCGCTGAACATCAACAGCACTGAGCATTACGAAGAAAAATCCTTGATTGCGATGCAAGCCGCTGAGCTTTGTCAGCCTGGCGACAGCGTGGTCATCAACTGCGGTTCAACCGCTTTCCTACTTGGGCAGAAGCTATGTGGACAAGACGTGCAGATCGTCACCAACTACTTCCCATTGGCAAGCTACCTGATCAATGAAGACCATGACGATGTGATCATCATTGGCGGTCAATACAACCGTTCACAAAAATTGTTCTTAAATCCGGCGCCCAACTCGCTTGGCAGTTACGCAGGCAATTGGATGTTCACTTCGGGTAAAGGGTTAACCGAAGCCGGACTCTACAAGGCTGACATGTTAACTGCGGTGGCAGAGCAGCAAATGCTTGAGCAAATCGACAAGCTCGTCGTCGTGGTAGACAGCTCCAAAGTGGGCCACAGAACAGGCATGTTGTTCTGTCCTACCGAGAAAATCGACATTCTGATCACAGGCAAAAACGCCAACCCAGAAGTCATCAAAGCGATAGAAGCAAAAGGGACACAGGTCATTCTGGTTTAACGCGCCCTAGCCTCTTTCTCAAATAAATAAAAATAATTCAGCTCAGTGCCTTAACCACAAATTAAGGCGCTCGGCTCCCTACATCCCAAATTTAATAAAAATTGTGAAACAAAAAGGTGTTGCTATGAGTAAAGTAAATGAAATCACTCGTGAATCTTGGATCCTAAATACATTCCCTGAGTGGGGTACCTGGTTAAACGAAGAGATCGAAAATACGGTGGTAGAACCAAATACATTCTCGATGTGGTGGCTAGGTTGTACAGGTATCTGGTTGAAGAGTGAGGGCAACACCAACATCTCTATCGACTTTTGGTGTGGTACGGGCAAAAAGACACAAAAGAATGCCTTCATGAAGAACCAGCACCAAATGATGCGTATGGGCGGTGTCGAAGCACTGCAACCAAACCTACGTACTGCTATCTTCCCGCTTGACCCGTTTGCTATCAAAGAGATCGACGCTGTGATGGCATCCCATGACCATGCTGACCATATCGACGTTAACGTCGCGGCAGCGGTACTGCAAAACTGTGGTGACCACGTGAAGTTCATCGGTCCACAAGCGTGTGTCGATTTATGGATGGGTTGGGGCGTGCCAGAAGAGCGTTGTGTTGTCGCGAAAGTGGGCGATGTACTTGAGGTCGGCGACATGAAGATCCGTGTTCTGGATTCATTCGACCGTACTGCACTTGTCACGCTGCCCGAAGGCACTTCATCTTACGATAAAGAAATCCTCGACGGCATGGACAAACGCGCGGTGAACTACCTGATTGAAACTTCAGGCGGCTCGGTTTACCACTCTGGTGATTCACACTACTCGAACTACTACGCCGCTCACGGCAACGAATATCAAATCGACGTGGCACTGTTGTCATTCGGTGAAAACCCACGCGGCGTAACTGACAAGATGACGTCTTCTGACATCCTACGCGCAGCAGAATCATTGAATTGTGATGTCGTGATGCCATTCCACCACGATATTTGGGCGAACTTCCAAAACGACCCACGCGAAATCGAAGTGTTGTGGAACATGAAGAAAGACCGTCTGCAATACAAGTTCGCACCGTTCTTCTGGCAAGTTGGGGGCAAATACACCTTCCCAACCGATAAAGGTCGCATGCACTACCAACACTTCCGTGGCTTTAGCGACATCTTCAAAAACGAACCAGAACTGCCATACAAAGCATTCTTGTAATTCCGTCGCAACGTCCGTTTGGCAGGAATAAAAAAAGCCCGTCGCGATGATGGATGCGACGGGCAATTAGCTAGAGTCTTATAAGGAGAAAAGGAAATTACTGATGATAAATGTCCGACGATTTCGCATCAGTAGCGTCCTAAACAAACCGAATATTAGTCATTGATAAATTTAAAGAACATGGCTCATTCCAGTAATCTAAATTGTTGATGCCTAGTTCTTCAGAGGCGTCTAAAATCTACGACTTTTAATCTTAGAAGCTAATATACCAATTCACGGTCAGTTAGAACGATCTTTGCACCAAACTGAGTGCTTCTTTGCTTGTCAGTAACACACTCGTGTCGATTTTCATAAGACAGCGCTCATAACGTCGACGGCCTATCTTAATCCCACCTTTTTCTACCTGATTCTTCGCTGAAACTATCTCAAAGCCTATATCCGTCAAAAAAGGCACCATAGATTCTATAATCACATTGGCATAAAGGTGGGTAATGTTGCTATGTCTTGCTAAAAACTTGATCTGTTGTGTCCAGTTGTACCTAAACAGCGCGCTGCTGGTCACAATACCACTTGCCCATAAGAGACTCATTGGTTCACTTTTCTTGTAACTTGTAGAGTTCCTCATATCGATATCACAACCGTTATCTCTGATTTGGTTTTCCAACACCTCTTGATTAAAGAAAAAAGCCATACTGTAGCCTAAAATATTTTCTGGCTCAGAAGCATAATAAAACCGATAGCCATGAAGCTTGTTTTCTTCTTGATAAAGATATAAATCCAAACTGAACAATGCTAATCGGTCTTGGTTAAACCGGCTGTGGTAATCACGAATCTTGATAAGCATTGCATCATTGACTTGAAGAAAAACCTTATCATGCTCTATCACTTCGTCTTCTTGGGGTACATTCAAGTTAAAAGCAGCCAGCGTTGACTGAAGGATGTTTGAATGAAAACGTTCATACACAAATTCATCTAAAGATCGCGAAGACACTGATTGTGACTGTGCTAAATATTTAAGGAACAAGCTCAGGTCTTCATTCAAAGAACGTAGTACCCTGATCGCTTTGGCATTATTGGGGGCCGTTGTGCCTCTCTCCCAGCGACTGATGGTCACCAAGTCAAGTTGGCGAAACTCCTCGTTCGCATTGGCAAGCTTAAGTGCCAAGTCCTTTTGCGTTAAGTTATTCCTTTCACGAACCTCTTTGAGAATCTCTCCAAACATCCTTATCTACCTATGTTCCGTCTCTGATTACATTATAGATAAGAATTTGGATCTTACTGTTAGTTGATACCTTTATTATTCTCTAAGCCTAACTGCCTAATCACTTAAAGATAATCAGCAATTAAGCTCAATGCTTCCTTGCTGGTCAGTAACACACTCGTATCTATCTTCATCAAACACCGTTCATAACGTCTTCTGCCTATTTTTATTCCACCGACTTTGACTGGATTTTTAGTCGCAACAACTTCAAATCCAATACTCAATAGAAAGGGAACGACTGTCTCAGTCACTACGCTAACGTAGAGGCTTTCAATATTACTGTGGGTCGATAAAAATTGAAGTTGCTGTATCCAGTTATATTTAAAGACCTCTCCGCTTGTGATCATTACGCTTGCCATATACAAAGAAAAACGCCCACTATCCTTATACTTTACTGATTTTTTTAAGTCTATATCACAACCTTTAAGCCTAATCTCATTCTCGATAGATTCTGTACTTAGAATAAATGAAATAGTGCTGCCTATGATAACATCGGGTTGTGAAGCTTCATAAAAACGATAGCCATGCAGTTTCCTTTCTTCGTGATACAAATATAAATCAATATTAATAAGATCTAGTCTGTCTTGATCAAACAAACTATGATAGTCAAATATCTTAATTAAGACCGGATCATTAACCTTTTTGATAATTTCATCATGGAAAATTTCATTTTTATCTGTTGGTACTTGCAAACCAAATGCCGCCAAAGTCAATTGAATAACATTTGTTCCATAGCGAAGTTGAATGAACTCATCTAGAGACTTCGATGGAACAAGATCATGAGTTAAAAGGCTTAAAAATGGTCTCACATCATTGGTCAAACAACGGATTACTCGCAATGCCTTTGCATTGTTAGGCGTCGTAGTGCCTCTTTCCCAGCGACTTATCGTTACTAAATCTATCTGACTAAACTCTTCACTTTCTAGAGAGAGCTTTGCAGCTAAATCTTTTTGGGTATATTTAAATATTTTCCTAATATCTTTCAGCAATTGACCAAACATCTTCTTTAAGCTCCCTGCCTTAAAATTGTTAAATTTAACAAACTCAATATAACCATAATGAAAACTATGCTTATAACTTCAACAATCGTTAGAAAACTAACAATATTAGTTTAATAAATAGAAAAACGATATATTGAAATTTAAGAACTGACTAGAGCACAATGCTAAAAAATAACCACTTCATGACAATATCTATAACATCATTAATCAACAACTAGTTTTAAAAATAATCAAATGAAATAGTTGCTTTGGCGGATACAGTTCCTGGTGTAATTGTTGATGAACTCTGTATATACCTAGCATCAAAAGGAATAATAAAATCAACTCCTGTACCATTAGTTTCTTCAGTCACAAAAAACTGATTTGATACCCCGAAACTAATCGGCTGGTTTCCATATAACATTTGTATTCCAACGCCACTAGCAGTTGATGTTTCATCAAGAGACAAAATATCGCTTGTATTACCAAGCTCATTTGAGTCCGTAACATGAGCATAAACTGTAACGTTCGCATCACAATTCAACTCAACTGTAAAAGGCGTAGATCCAGTCGTTGAACCAACTCCTGAAAAGTTTGTTATTTGTGTATTAGGAAGCATTACTGTTTGATCGACACTCTCAACACCAATTGAGCATGTTGGCGTAACCACTGCATCTATATTTCTAATCGTCAACTGGATACGATTTGATCCCCAAGAAGGGGTGGATGAATACGCACCATGTTGCTGAAAGCTAAAAAAAGCCAAATTACTGTATGGTGGAATATTCACTTCTGATGTAGGTGCTGAAACACGCTTAAATATGATCATGCCGTGCGCCGGACTTGTTTTATTGCTTTCGTACACATATAAAGGACACACAGAGCCAGTAATAGGCCATATGCATCGATATAACGCCTCTTCCGCGGTATAATCAACACCTCCATACCGATACATCATCTGCAACCCAGTTCCATTTAAGATGGCTTCATTTCGCGCGGCATCAATCCTCAGATAATCTAGATGGTGAGCTGCACCACCACCAGTACATGTATGTTTTGAAAAATCTGAAACGACCTCATAATCACCGATATTACTCAAGCTCGATAGATTCACATCAACATTGCGCAAGCCAAATGAGCCAAAACTACACGAAAATGCATGAGTCGGTTCACTTTTCAATCCAAGAAATAAAAACGCAATTAATGATAAAATAGAGAAATTTCTAGTCATCATCATTTTCCTTAATTTCTACTCGTCGATTACTCGCCCGACCAGTAGCTGTACTATTTGTTGCAATCGGTCTACTTTCCCCCATACCCAATGCTATAATCCGGCTTTTATCAATGCCTCGTAAAGTAATTAATTCCGCAACATTTTCAGCACGTGATTGTGACAAAGCCCTATTGTAATTTTCGCTTCCCGTAGCATCAGTATGCCCAATGACTTTTACTTCGACCTCAGGATACAGTTTTAAATTATCAGCCAGTAAATCTAGTTGTTCATCAAGAAAACGGTTTTTTATTACCTCACTACTGTCATGATCAAAGTACACATTTTCTAGTGTCATATTAAACTCTCCAGTTTGTGGTAAGGGCGTTAAATCATTGCTTTCTACTTGCTCAGGCTCAATAGATACTCGGGTGAAAGGATGACCTTTAAAGTGATACGTTAATCCAATCATGTAAGACTGATAATCATCTTTATAGACACGGTTACTGCCTACGTTATACAGATAGTTATAGCCAAGATTAAGATGTACCTGTGGTGTTAATAAGTAATTAAAGCCGACCTCAAGCAAAGGACTAAAGCCATAATCACTTGTATTTTCAAGTGATGTTCCATCATTTTCATCAACCATCCAGTAACCTAGACCGCCTTTAAAATACGTACTAAATCGCTGAGAAAAATACATATCATAACGCAAGTTTCCTTCAAAAACCCCTAAGTTATTAATACTTCCTCGCGATGATTCAGAAATATATTTATACCCTAAATCCCAACTAAAACTTTCATTTAATTGCATGCCGATTGATGTTCTAAACGAACCGAAATTATTATCAGATGAAGAGCTTGTTAGCCCCCCTTGCGCTCCTATAAACAAGTGAGGAAAAACACTTTCATCCTTCCCCCCCACATTAGCCATTGAATGGAAAGATAAAAAAGCCATTGAGATAACGGAACAATTCTGCATTATAATCTTCATAATCTTCCTTTAATAAGAATTAATTCTGCTTTTCATCTTGCTACTGGCAAATCTCATTGAGAGAAATGAATTCGTAAGAATTAACTTGTTCATCTGATAGTTCATATTGAATAAAGCAATGACCGCTTGACCAAGATACTCCTAACTTTCCTTTTTGATTCGGGATACGTACGAATATTTTACTGTCTTGCCCAACGTTACCAATTAGGTTGTTATTTTCATCAACAACTTTTGCACCAAAAGGAATTGCTTCTCCCGAGAAGGAGGTGTTTATGAGGATAGGTAAACCAAACTTTGTATCAAACTTAACCTTTACAATTGCTTTATCATAAGGCACAACCCTCTCGCTCGATTGCAATAATTCGATACTTAGAGGTGCGTCTTCTAGACTAACCCCTATTCTATTTGATGAATACGGCTGCAAATTTGGCACAACCGCGTAACCGTTGCCATCAATTTTTACTTGTTGATAACCAGATATCGTTGCATTTTTAGCACCTTGTGCCTCAATTATACCAAAGTTGTCACCGGTAAACGGGGACAGCGTAATTCCACCTTCATGCCCAACAATTGCCCCCGAAATAGATAGGCTCTTATTGCTGTATGACTCTCCTCGACTATAGCTAGCAGAGATTGTAGCAACAGGTGCAACATAACCAGTATTAATATCAAATGATGTACCATCTGATTCACTGTCACGAGTAATGCTCATTCCGTAGTTAAACTCAGAATCATCACCGACTACGTCTGAGATACTAATCTGCTGGCTGTTACGACTATCATCAGAATAAAAGTTCGCTCTAAGATTCGGCGGCGACCGCTCTTCAATAAAACCTAGAGGCAACGAAAAATTCAGACCAAAAGAAGTTTGAAAATCGCCATTTTCATCTTCTGTACGACTGATGTTTGCTCCCCAGCTTACTGTTCGGAATTGATTAGAGTAAACAAGTTGATATTGTCGTCGGTAATCTTCGTCGTTCCAATAATTTTCAAAAGAACCAGAAACCTGAACTTGCCCCAAATCATCAAGCAGTTCTTGGCTACCAGTAAAAATAAAGCGGTTCTTTGAGTCAAACAAACTATCAACAGGTCGTCCTCTTAAGATATTGTCTCTTGTTTTCATTGCCTCTTGATAGCTAAAGTATCCTTCAGTGTTGTATCGGTAAGCACCTATGGAAATACTACTGCCTGTTGATGTAATACTCTTACTATATTGTGCTTCATAACTCTGACCTTGGCTGTCTTCATACTCCCCCAACAATTGAGTATTGGCATGAGTAGCATCTAACGAAAACGCACCTAAGGACGTCCCAATTGCAACGCCCATTTTTGTTGCAAGATAATCCTGATTTCCTCTTAAGCCTCCGTATAGAGTGATCGCATTTGCAACTCCTCTTTCGTACGTAGCTTCAAGTATTAAAGGTTTCTCTAGTAATGACTCATCATAATACTGGCCTGCAACCAGAGAATACTCATGTGTGCCAGGCCTCAGCAAACGTGATGATGATTCATACGGCACTGAGAACTTTTGTTCTGTCCCATCCGCCTCATGGATGACAACTTCCAAAAAACCGCCAAAACCTGATGGATACAAATCGTCAATAACGAACTCACCTGGACTCACAACAGTCTCGTAAATCAAACTATCATTTTGACTAACTGTTACTCTGGCATTTGTTCTGGCTACACCAAATATTTGTGGTGCATAGCCTCTTTGGGAGCGAGGAAGCATGAGCGACTCACTTCTCAATTGAGTTCCCAGTGTAGGCAAAGTATCAAACAGTCTACCTTCCGTATTTGACAACCCTATAATTGCTTTGCTTTTTATATCCGTGATTGGTTTTTCTATAAAACTGTTAATGTGAGAATATTCGGTTTCTCCTGTCGACATCCAAGATGCAGACCCTTTGTGCCTAAAATACCAAGAACCGATATTGATTCCAGCATTAAAATAGGAGCTCACTGTTTGCGTCTCACCATTATTAGAATCAAATCCCGAAACATTGTAAGATAAGTAAGCCGCATTAACACCTTCATCCCAAAGTTCCGGGGAAATGTAATCTCTAGGTAAATTTTTTAGATATATTTGTGGTATATAGATATTTAGTTTTGATGAAGATAAGTTATATTCCATGGTGCCACTTTTCAGGTAGATTTTACCTAAATAGAAGCAACGGTTATTCTTATCCAGATATGATAAAAACTCTTTGGGTAGTGATAGAAAATCGATCCCAAGAGCTTCTCCTACTGGTTCAAGAAAGCATAGCCTCTGTTTCTCATCAACACGAACGGAAACTTCTTGAATAAAGTCATCGTTAAGATACATTGATGGGTTATATTCACCCGGAGGAACATACCCTTTATATGAAAACTGTTCTATGTCGATATCACGTACTCGAAGAAAGGAAGAATCAAACTCAAACATTTCTTCAGCATCTGTAGCGTAAGGGAATAAAATTAACAAAGACCATAGAGTAATCACGCTACTCTTAACATGGTACTTTAATTCTAAGAAAAATAGCTTATTTAAAGATATACTCGACATTTGCCATTCCACCAAAGTCATTGATGTAGAATAATTCAGCTTTTCTATAATTATCAAAGTTAACATCTTCTTCGAACTCAAATAATGCTGAACTTTTCGGTGAAATCATTTTGCTTTCTGATCTAAATTTACTTATAGAGTTTTCTAGTAAAATATGAGCGATAGATATATGGAATTCTGATGGGTTTGTTACTAATAACCCTCTATCACTTTTCGTAACCACTAATTTTTGTGGTACGTCCAGTAGGCGCTCATCACTCAAACCTTGAGGTCGATAAAAAAGCTTAATTCTTGTTCTAAATGCAATTTGTAATTGGTTGTTATCCTCATTACTCTTGACTTTTGGCGGAGCAGCGAGGACATTCAGCCAAAAAACTGATTCAATATCTCTTGACAACACTTTTTCCGTGTCATTAAGGAATATTCTCAATAAAGCACCCTCACCAGCCTCAATACGAGAGATCGGTGGTGATGTAACGAACGGAACTGAGACACCTGTAGGTAAAGAATCGGCATTTCCAATATCAATCCAGTTTTGTATCAAGAACGGCTTATCACCGTTATTTTTCAACTGCACTTGGACTTCTCTTTTCCCCTCATTATAGATTACCCTCGTAGAACCAATAACCACACTTGAAGCTGCATACGAGGTATAGAAACAACTTAAAAACAACAATAAGTGACGAAAAACAATAAGCATAATAAGCCCAACAGCTAGCAAGTGGATTAAATTTAAATTAACCTTCCCTACAACAATAACTTTATAGCACTAGAATATATCTAATCCGCTGTGCTATGTATTTTTTAGTTGTATTCAATTAAAAGAATTAACTAAAAATCAATTAATTAAAATAAAGGGAAGGAGTTTTAAAACTTCAATTATGAAGAGTAAATAGATAACACATTACATATAATTAATAGAATATGTCACTGTGCTCGCTATATCACCGGCTGTTGCAGCTGCAGTTGCATAGTACTCAACAGCATAATTAAGTGTCGCACTAGCCGTGCCGGCGTCAATTGCTACCTGTTCAGAGTCTGTCATTTGTGACGAGTCGCCGACTTTAATTGGCGCGGCATCACTATCAAGCAACTGCAAATCAACACCCGTCGAATTATCAGCGGTTAGGTTATTAGTTAAACGACCAGTAGTAGGATCGACATCAGCACCACTTTCAAAATAAGTAAATACATTGCCAGAAGCAGGGCTACAGTTTGTTAATTCCATAGTAAAGTTAGTTCGACCTGCTGTATCGCCAACAGCACTCAGAACATTTGTTGATACCGTCGGCAATGTAATAACTGGGTCAGCGCCCAAACCATTAATACTTATATCACATGTACTAGCGGTAACTTTCCCGACAAAGTTTATAGAACCATCAGATGCATTAGCATTTAATGTTACTAAAGATACGCCGAAAGCTGTAATCAAAGGCATCATAGTTTTAAATTTATTTTTCATAGTTTATTTCCTTTAAGAAACCATTCTAAGGTTAACGATTGTAATACCTGCATTTCCCTATATTCAATATTAATAGAAAAACTGCCGACCAAATCAAGTTATGATATTAGATAATATACTTGGCTATGGAGATAATAACTCCATAATACAATTAAAATAGTTTTTATTAATGATTGCAGGTAAAGCAGAAAGGGTATTATGAATCTAGTGCTTAAACAAAAAATAAGCTGGTTCTAAAAAATAATTTCACGAATGCCTAATCAAACTCTGACATGATCAAAACAAAAATACTGAACAAACCATAAAGTATAAAACCAGATGCACTTTAATTTCGTTAGCATTTGTTATTGATAGAAAAAAATTAGATACAAACCGAGGTGTAGGTACTAAAAAAAGCGTCACATGTAAGCATACAAAAAAAACACCAAAAAAGAATGCCTACTGATATTACAGACTGTTACTTTTTTATCATTGACTATTGTTGATGATTAAAAAATAAAGAACATACCTCTATAAATTACAATGTTTAGTTATTGTAAATTAGACAAAAGCCAGTCTCTCGGGACTGGCTTTTGTTTTGTGGAGCGAGGCTGATTACTTAATAAATGAAATACAGCCTTGCAGAATCACTAGGTTGACGATGTCGATAAAGAACGCGCCAACGATAGGCACCACCATAAAGGCTTGTGGTGATGGACCGAAGCGGTTAACGATAGAGCCCATGTTCATCACTGCTGTTGGCGTTGCGCCCAGACCAAAGCCACAATGACCACTTGCGATGACTGCAGCATCGTAGTTGCTGCCCATCACACGGAATGTCACGTAGTAAGCGAAGACCGCCAGAATCACCGATTGCACCGCCAAAATGATGAGGAACGGGATTGCTAAGTCGAAGATGTTCCACAGTTTTAGGCTCATTAGTGCCATCGCTAGAAATAGAGACAGCGAAACCGTACCAAGAATATCGACCGTCTCAACATCCACTTTGCGAACTTTAGTCACTTCCATGATGTTGGTGATCACCACACCGATAAACAGCGCGTAAACGAAGTCTGGAATCATCAACCATTTGATGCCAAAGCTGCTCACCCAACCTTCTAAGTAGCCAGCACCAGTGACACACAGCAGGATGATCGACAAGCTCTCGACCACTTTTTTCGCGGTTACGCGGTCTTCTTCGTGCTCGTTGTAGGTCACCAATTCAGGGAAACGTTCGTGAGTTTGGTTAGTGCGTCCATATTCAGATTCAAGGTTACGTTTATCGATCAAGCGTTGTGCTACTGGGCTGCCAATGATGCCACCAATGACCAAACCAAAGGTAGCGGATGCCATTGCCACTTCTAAAACGTTGTGCAAGCCGTACATGTCTTGGAAGGTTTGTGACCATGCTGCGCCCGTGCCGTGACCGCCAGACAGCGTAATCGAACCTGCAATCAAGCCCATTAGCGGGTCTAAGCCAAGCGCCGTTGCCAGAGAGACACCAACCGCGTTTTGGATAAGAATGTACACCGATGCCACGGCTAAGAAGATAAACACCTTAGCGCCGCCTTTAATCAACTGGGTGTAATTTGCAGCCAAGCCAACGGTAGCGAAGAACATCAACATGAAAGTGTTTTGCAGCGGTAAATCGAAAACTAAATCCACGCCATTGAAGTGCATCGCGGTGATCGCACATGCGACAATCAAACCACCCACGATTGGCTCGGGAATATTGAATTTCTTTAAGATCGGTAATTTAGCGTTAACGAATTGTCCCAAGAACAACACACAAATAGCGACGAGAAACGACTCTTGTGGACCGACAGAAATGACCTGATTCATAAAACCTCTTTGCCTCCTTTTTCTCATCCTTTGAGTAACAACTCGCAGGTTGAGCGGTATTTAGGCAGGTCAGAGTGCCTACTGAACGTGTGGTTTTCTAGGGTCCAAACCCACTAAATTCTCATTAAATAAGAAAGCAATCACTCGAATATTCACCCAATTCTCACTCAATGAAAAAACACACTTTTTCACCAAATTTTGTGGCGCAATTTTCCCGTTTTTATTGCCCTTCTCAACTTATGAGAAGTGATCAATTTTTTGCCAGTTTTTAGGGGCAAAAACGTATGCGATTGCGTGCAAATTTTGCGTGAAACTCTGGTGCAAACTTTGTCGAATTTTCGTCAACAAAAGTGATTGAGAAAACAGCGCAAGAAGATTGGCGCTTTCTATCCCATCGTCAAGGTGTTATACATATATATAACACCAACTCAGCCAAGGAAACCAATCATGACGCATTGGCATGATCGCCAACCGATTTTCCGTCAGTTGGCTGACCAGATCACCCAGCAAATATTGCAAGGCATCTGGCAAGAGGGCGAAGCTTTGCCTTCGGTACGCAGTGTCTCTGCGGATATGAAGATCAACCACCTGACGGTCATGAAGGGCTATCAATTATTGGTTGATGAAGGATTGATTGAGAAGAAACGTGGGCAAGGCATGTTTGTCGCCCAAGGTGCAAAAAAACAGCTTCTTGCTGATGAAAAAGCCCGTTTCCTTGAACAACAAATTCCGCAGATCGCCGATACACTACAACGTCTGGATATGTCACTTGATGAATTTATCCAACAAATCCAAACACATATTGAAGGTGACCAATGAGCGCATTAGTCAGTGTAAAACACGTCTCCAAGCAATATCGTCAGCAGGGTGAAGCGCTGCATGACGTGAGCTTTGATCTACAAGCGGGTCAAGTGCTTGGCTTGCTAGGTCATAACGGTGCGGGTAAATCGACTCTCATTAACGCCCTACTCGGTGCACACGAATATCAGGGCACCATTCGCATCAACGGCTTTGAGCCAATCATGCAACGCGACAAAATCATGCAGAGCTTGTCTTACATCTCGGATGTGAACGTGTTGCCAAACTGGATGACGGTTGCTCAGCTGCTCGATTACACCGAGGGCGTACACCCAGGTTTTAATCGCAGCAAAGCCGATAGCATGCTTCGTCAAACCGACATCAAGCCGCGTGCGCGCATCAAATCCCTATCGAAAGGCATGAAGGTGCAATTGCACTTGGCTGTCGTCATCGCGACCAATACACAAATTCTTATTCTAGACGAGCCAACGCTTGGTTTGGATTTGGTTTATCGCGATACCTTCTACCGTCATTTGCTGGAATGGTTCCACGATGGCGAGCGTGTGCTGATCATTGCGAGCCATGAAGTATCGGAAATCGAACACCTACTGACGGACGTGCTGATCCTTAAACACGGCCGACCTGTTCTGCAAACCTCAATGGACAGCATCAGCGAAGATTACTTCATTCTCGATGCCAGTGATGAGCATCGCCCACAAATCGAAGCGCTGAAACCACTGTCATCGCAAAAGGGCTTAGGTACGACTAAATGGTTGCTGTCATCCCAATACGCAGAGCAAGTCGCTGGGCTGGGTGATGTGTATGGCGTCAAGCTTGCGGATCTGTTCTTAGCATTGCAGAAGGAGGCAGCGTAATGAAATCGATTGTCGCGATGTTGCGTAAAGAATGGCTAGAGAACCCATTGGTTACACGCGTGCCGTTATTTATGTTTGCCTGTGGCGTACTGCTGTTTGTCAGCTTGATGAGTAGCTCGACACTGCAACACAATATGTTCTTCCAAATGAGCTTTGGCGGTGATGTCAGTGACATCCACAAAGAGCTAGGCGATGACGTCAACATGCTGATCACCGGTGGCATTGGTTTATTGTCTATCCTGCTTGGTACTCAATACTTCCCAAGAACGCTGCGTAAAGAGCGCTCAGAGGGCAGTATCATGTTCTGGCGCAGTATGCCTGTCAGTGACGTGAAAACCCATCTGGTGAAGCTGACGTTTGGTTTATTGGTGATTCCATTGGTGTGTTCGGTATTGGTTTTCGCTGCCGACTTTATGCTGTGGATGTTGAATGTTTCAACTGACCACCAGCTGGCGTTGTTGTATCGCCAAGCCTCATTAGGTTTTGTGCTGCTGAACTGGATTGAATTCTTGCTTCGAATGGTGGTGGCAGGCGTGTTGTTATTGCCGCTCGCACTAACCGCAATGGCAATCTCACAGAAAGTGAACTCACCACTGTTGGTGATCTTGATTGGTATTTACGCGCTACGATGGATGCCGATTGCGATGTTCAACTTCTATGGTCTGGATGAGTTCTTCTCGGCGATTTTCTATCTACCACTGCACGCGATTCTTGCGCCAAACCCGTTCAGCGCGATTCCAGATGCAGGTTGGATGAACGTTGGGATTTACGCCTTCATCGGTGTGCTTGCTTGGACGGCTAGCATCAAGTTCAGCCGCACTGTGAACTAACAAGCACACATCAAAAGCGAGGTACTGTCCTCGCTTTTTTCATTTTCAGCACCATCCATCTTCACTCTGTTTGCGTCAACGCAAAAATAATCAGCCTATAGCAATAGCGCTTCGGCGTGGTTAAGTTCATAATCCCCCGCTTAATGCGCTCAGCGCTGTTATCTAGAATTTTTGAAAAGCAGAACACCAACCATGACCACCAAGCCAACAGCCATTATTGGACTGTACAACCCAAAGAGTCCAACCAACGTTGGCGCTGTATTGCGAGCCGCTGGCTGCTACGACGCTGCGCAAGTTCGTTACAACGGCACACGCTACAGCCGCGCAGTAAAATTCCAGACCGACACCCAGAACTCACAAGAACGTATTCAATTAGTGGAGATGGAAGACCTCACTGCTAATGTTGCCGACGATGTGGAAATTGTTTGTGTAGAGTTAGTGGTCGGTGCAACAGCACTGCCGCACTTCACTCACCCAGAGAACGCGATTTATGTGTTTGGACCAGAGGACGGCTCGCTGCCGCAAGAGATGGTCGATAAAGCGCATCACGTGGTGTACGTACCGACTCACGGTTGTATGAACCTAGCCGCGACGGTGAACGTTGTGCTTTACGATCGCATGGCGAAAACACTGGGGACGATTGATGACCACCAGCAAGTCCTTGCTAATCGCGACAACAAGAACCGCTTGAAAATGAAAGCGTGCGTCTAGACAGACGAAGCTATTCGTTGGCAAACGCCAGATACAAAAAAGGTCACAGCAATACTGTGACCTTTCGTTTTATTTGGCGTCTTAATCTATCTAGCCAAGGAACGAGATGTAGCCTTGTAGAATGATCAAGTTAACGATGTCGATGAAGAAGGCACCAACAATCGGCACAACCATGAACGCTTGTGGTGACGGACCAAAGCGGTTAACGATTGAACCCATGTTCATTACCGCCGTTGGGGTTGCACCCAAACCAAAACCACAGTGACCACCAGAGATAACCGCAGCGTCATAGTTGCTACCCATCACCTTGAACGTTACGTAATAGGTGAAGATAGCCAGAATCACCGACTGCACGCCCAGAATCACCAAGAATGGGATTGCTAGGTCGAAAATGTTCCACAGTTTTAGGCTCATCAATGCCATTGCTAAGAATAGAGACAGTGATACCGTACCTAGCATATCGACCGTTTCTGTATCTAGCTTACGAACTTTAGTCACTTCCAAGAAGTTAGTGATGATCACACCAATGAACAACGCATAAACGAAGTCTGGAATCATCAGCCATTTAATCTCGTAAGTGCTCACCCATTGCTCTACGTACTTAGCACCTGTTACACAGATCAATAGGAAGAACAGTTTCTCAACCACTTTTTTCGCGGTTACTTTGTCTTCTTCGTATTCGTTGTACGTCACCAACTCTGGGAATTTTTCGTGGGTTTTAGCATCTCGGCCACCAGGACCATACTCAGATTCGATCTTGTTCTTTTCGATCAATCGCTGAGCAACCGGACTACCGATGATACCACCGATGATCAAACCGAATGTTGCTGACGCCATCGCGATTTCCAATACGTTATTCAAACCGTAAACGTCTTGGAAAGTTTGTGACCACGCCGCCCCCGTGCCGTGACCACCTGACAGAGTAATCGAACCCGCGATAAGCCCCATCAGTGGATCTAACCCTAATGCCGCCGCTAATGAGACACCGACACCGTTTTGTATGATGATGTAGAACGACGCGACTGCTAAGAAGATGAATACCTTCGCGCCCCCTTTCATCAACTGAGTGTAGTTTGCTGCCAAACCAACAGTAGCAAAGAACATCAGCATAAATGTGTTCTGCAACGGTAAATCGAATTCCAGATCGATACCGTTAAAATGAAGAGCAGTAATGATGCAGGCGACGATTAAGCCTCCCACAATCGGCTCAGGTATGTTGAATTTCTTTAAGATCGGTAGCTTAGCATTAATAAAATGCCCCAGGAAAAGCACACTGATCGCAACCAAAAAGGACTCCAGTGCACCTACAGATATTAAATGATTCATATCGCCTCTTATTATTGTTCTCTTCATCCTCCGTAATGATTGAGTGTTAGTTTAACCTTCGCTCAATAGCAAATTTTCTCGCTATATTTTTTCGAAAATACTCAAAAGGTTGTGTTAAATGCGCCTTAGGCTAGTTTAAGGGACGGTCGTTAAGCGATGTTCTGATTTACGCGCTATTCGCAAGCCCTAAAATGTAAAAGGAGCCTGTTAAGCTCCTTCTTATCCTCTTCATAGACAACCAGAAATGACTGCTTGCAGGAGATGGATATAATGTTGTGAGTATTGTCCGAGTGACACTTTCTGAACCGCTATCGGGCTCCCTTACTTAAACAGAAAGTGATCATCACTATCGAGCAAAGTTCCTTCCCGTTATAACGAATAGAGCGCCGTGGTGGCGCTCTAACATCTGGGTTTGCTTGTATCCCATCGTAGTTCAAAAACTCTGACTCATGGTGTTTGGAACGAGCCGAATCCCGGGAAATTCTCAAGCTTGCAACAAGTGTTCTCGTTACAACGGAGCGAGATTATAACATATCGCTGAAAATTTTCCTCATTTCAGTGCTATTCGCCACTTTCATAGTTTGCTTCTGCAATGATCAACTGTTCAATATCATTACTGCAGATGAAAGCGCGAAGCGCCTCGAACTTGGCTTCATCCCACGTGTAGATTTGCAGGGCGAGCAGCTTATCAATGATGTCTTGCTCGAAGCGAAGCTTAACGGGCTTTGCCGGAGATCCTGCCACCACGGTGTAAGGTGGAACATCTTTGGTCACGACGCTGTTTGCGGCAATCACTGCGCCTTCCCCAATGGTGACGCCGGGCATGATCATCGCGCGCATGCCAATCCAAGCCGAATCACCAATCACAGTATCGCCTTTGCCTTGGTAAGATTGTTCGATGTCATCAAGGAACGGATACAGACAGAACCAGTCCGTCCTGTGATTGTGGTTGCCGCCCATCAAAATCACCGCTTCAGCCGCAATACAAACGTAATCACCGATATAGAGCTGATCGACTTCCCACCTCGGCTGCCACGCTTTACTGACTTCATCACCATGCAGATAACGCACGACAGAATCTTCAAAGCCGTTATCCCAACAATCGCTGTAATAACTGTGGGTGCCTTTGATGTGGATGTTTTGGTTTTGCACCACTTGATGCAGGTACTGAAATTTGGACCAATGTTTTTTCATGGCAATGACCTCAATAGAGTAAATGTATGCCACGGAACGATTTCTCGTGGCGTTGTTGCTGCGTTCTCAGTCAACGACGCCTATTGGATGCGGGGTTGCAGTAGTAATGGATTATTCATGAATGTGTCCTCCAGCGCGCACACTATAAAAAGCATGTATAATTTTCAAGCAAACCAAACAAATAACAAGATTCCGAAAATGAAAAGTCACTCTGCCTTTGCCTCTCTGCTGCTGTTTGCTGCCACAGCGTCTGCGAGCGAAAACATTAAAATCGAATACCGCCCTGCGGAAACTGCCGACGATCGCTTTGCTGCGCAAGTGATTGAAAGCAGTGAAGTGAACGACATCTTTGTCCAGCTTTCTGATGATTACTTCCCGTTTGATAACCCACTCACACTGACCTACGGTTGCGAAGACGGTCCGCTTTACGATCCAGAAACTCACACCGTCCATATTCCCTACACCTTCTATCTGGAATCATTCAACTACTTCACCAACAACAAATACCAAGAGCGTTACGGTAAATCACCGAAAACGGGCGCGCTCGATACTTTGCTGCACACGCTATTGCACGAAGCTGGACACGCGTACATTGCCGATCAAAACATTCCGGTACTGGGTAAAGAGGAAGATGCGGTCGACAACTTCGCGACCATTTTGTTGATTGATTACGTCGATGACGGTGCCGATGTGGCGATCAGTGCTGCGGACATGTTCGCATTCGAATCCGACGACAGACCGGACTACTACGATTTTGGCGAGTACATTGATGAGCACAGTTTCGATCTACAGCGTTACTTCTCTACCCTGTGTCTGGTCTACGGCAGCGATCCAGAGCAATACAAAGCCTTACTCGATGAAGTAGAAAAAGATTACTTACGCGATCGCAAAGAGTTCTGCCAATTCAATTACGGCAACATTCGCGATAATTGGCTGCATTACTTGCAAGACAATGAACTAAAAGAAAAATAATCGCGTAAAAGGGATAAGAACCGCCAATAATGAGCTCAATCATGACCAAACTGACTGTATTTTACGATGGCACTTGTCCCTTGTGCGCCAAAGAGATGAAGGCGCTAAAACAACACGATGCCAAGCAGCAAATCAAAACCGTCGATATCTACAGCGAGGCATTCGCCGATTATCCGCAGATCGATCCGGAGCAAGCTAACACCATTTTGCACGCCCTTAACGATAAGGGAGAACTTCTGCTTGGGTTAGACGTGACTCATCGAGCATGGCAACTGGTCGGTCGCGGTTGGTTGTATGCACCGCTACGTTGGCGCGTTGTCAAACCTGTTGCGGATTGGCTTTACCTCAAATTTGCCAAAAACCGCTACCGCGTCTCCTACTGGTTAACGGGCACTTCTCGCTGCAATAACGGTTCTTGTTCACGTTAATTGTGATCCTGCTTAAAAATGCTACGACCTTAGTCTAAATTTATAAACTTCCAGTACTTCTGATTGATTAACTCGGTTAATCTCTAAGCATTACAACAATAAGTATTAATAATTTTATCAGGCAAGCTTATTCAGCTTGTCACTTGTAACGCTGCGCCGAGAGAAGGACGTCTCTATGAATCTGACGATCAGAAAACGACTATATATCCTTTCAATAATTCCAATTCTAACCATGGCAATAGGCATGATGTGGTTCACCTATCTACAAACCACAGCCTACAACGAACACGAGATTGAGCAGACTCGAAGTCAAATGATGGAGATGAAAAAAGCCGAGCTCAAAAACTACGTCCAAATGGCGCGCTCCGCCGTCGAGCCACTACTCGCTCAAAATGCCCCACTTGAAGAAGCATTGCCTATCTTGAAACAGTTGGAGTTCGGTCAATCCGGCTACATCTTTGGCTACGATTCAAAAGGCGTGCGTGTCGTGGTGGGTAAAAACACCAAAGGCATCGGAGAGAACTTCTATAACTTGCAGGACAAGAAAGGCAATTACCTGATTCAGGATTTGATCAAAAATTCCAAAACAGGTGAGTTCACGACTTATTACTTCCCGAAACTCGGTCAGAGCGAAGCACTACCGAAATTGAGCTACTCGGTCTTTATTCCTGAATGGGATTTGATGTTGGGTACGGGCTTCTACACTGACGATATCGACGCCATTGTGGCAAACATGGAAGAAGCCGCGCATCAGGCCCTCAACACCACACTGACGGCAATTGCTCTGTTCTGTGTCTCGATTGCAGCCATCGTCGCGGTCTTCGCGGTGTTTGTTAACCGCAGCATCATGAAGCCTATTGAGCAGTTTGATGCTTCAATTCACTCTTTCGCGCAAGGCGATGCAGACTTAACCGCGCGTATGGAAGAATCAAGCGTGCCGGAGTTCACTCAGCTTAGCCGTAACTTCAATATCTTCGTTGAAAGCCTGCAAGGCATCATCAAGAGCGTTAGCCATGTTGGGCAAGAAGTGGTCTCAGAGACCAACGACATGTCACAGCGAGCATCGCAAGTGGATGAATTGGCTTCAGGTCAACGTGAAGAAACCGAACAAGTCGCCGCAGCAATGACCGAGATGACAGCAACAGCGCACGAGATATCCAGCAACGCTAACCAAGCGGCGCAATCCGCCAAGGACGCCGACGAAAATTCACAGCAAGCGAAACACATTGTTGATTCCGCAGCAAACTCTGTTGAAGCGCTCGCGCTAGAGGTGTCGGAAGCCAGCACGGTGATTTCTCGTTTAGAGAGCGATGTACAAAACATTTCTTCTTCGCTAGAAGTGATTCAAGACATCGCCGAGCAAACCAACCTATTGGCACTAAACGCAGCCATTGAAGCAGCCCGTGCAGGCGAACAAGGTCGCGGCTTCGCAGTCGTTGCCGATGAGGTTCGTAAACTGGCGAGTCGCACTCAAGACAGCACAGGCGAAATTCACCAAATGATTGAGCAATTGAAGTCTGGCTCGGATGCGGCAGTGAAAGCCATGGGTTCGAGCCAAGCGCGCGGTGAAGCAACGGTTGAAGAAGCACGAGCAGCCTCTGCCGCACTGCAAGAAATCCAAGCCGCAATTGCTAACATCATGGACATGAACACGCTTATCGCAACGGCAACTGAAGAGCAAAGCCAAGTTGGCCAAGAGATTTCACAACGCATCGAAGTCATCTCTCAACAAAGCAGCCAATCGGCACACCTTGCCAACCAAAACCGAGCAGGCAGTGGCAACCTTAACCACAAAGCTAACGAGCTGTACGACTTGGTCGGTCGCTTTACGGTTTAACGCTTTCCTCACCCATTCACCATGCAAACAGCGGCGCCAAAACGTCGCTGTTTTTATTTCTGCTATCCTCATACGACTTAGCTATAATGCCGCCAACTTAGCACCCATAAGGGCAAAACCAGATGATTATTATGACCACCAATTTCGGTGACATCGAGATTGAACTGAACCTAGAACGAGCGCCAGTTAGCTCAAAGAACTTCAAGAAATACTGTGAAGATGGCTTCTACAACGGCACCATTTTCCACCGCGTTATCGACGGCTTTATGCTCCAAGGTGGCGGTCATACAGAAGACATGGCAGAAAAGCCAACACGCGCCCCGATTGCGAACGAAGCAAACCGTGGTCTAAAGAACCTTGTTGGCACTATCGCAATGGCGCGTACCGATGCACCGCACTCTGCAACGGCACAGTTCTTCATTAACTTGGAAGACAATGATTTCCTAGACCACACCGCAACCACCAACCTAGGCTGGGGCTACGCTGTGTTTGGTAAAGTGACCGCGGGTATGGATGTCGTAAATCGCATCGCGAAAGTAAAAACGACCTCTAAGCTTGGTCACGATGATGTGCCATGCGATCCAATCATTATTGAGAAAGTGACAGTCAGCGAATAAACCCATTCATCTATTCGGAGAAATCGTCGCTATAAAACGAAGAAAGCGCCTAACGTCTGATGACTTAGGCGCTTTTTGTTTTTATGACTCAGCCGATTAGTTTGGCTTGTGCCGGAGTTATTGATAGAAAAGCTCGGCTTTTGCTCCGACTAAATCCAGTTCAGAGCCTTGAAAATCAGCCAGATATTCAGCAACAAGGTTGTACCCAACCCAATACCCCATGTATTTCGGCCAGCGGCTTTCATCGCTACCAAGAAAGCAAGCGTCGAAGTTGTAATCTAAGCTGGTCAACTTGCCTTTCATCTCAGCATAGAAAGGGCGCCAATCTTGATCTTTGATTTGCTCAAACAAGCTCGGAGTGACGCCGCCATTCATCTTACGTTCGAAATGACAAGCTAACCCTTCCATAATCAGCACATCACCAAGTGCAACGTCATTCTCTCCCGCTCGCATACGGAACAGGTGATGCAACTCATGCGCTAACACCGCAGCCAGTTCTTTCTCAATAACGTTTTTAATATCAGTACGTTGAGTATCAAGCAGAATCTCTACACGATAGGCACTTAAGCAATAGCCACCAATCCCCGTCTGCGGTACGTCATTGCGATCAAACGGGCTAACGGTCAGGTCGACGTTACTCAAATCAAAGTAACTAGAAAGTGGTGAGCTCAGATCATCAAGTTTCTGATGCAAATACTCAGAGATTGGAGACAACTCTCCCGTCGCATTTAACAGGGTTACGCGATAACTCATTTATCTTCCTTGATAATTTGGGTTAAGAGTAGCGAGTTTACAGTGTAAAGAGTGAGCAGTTCTAGCGATTACATCCCTTTGAACAAACTTTGAGATGCACGGCTCACAGCGAGCTTAGTTTCTCCAACGTGAACAAACATTCTGCCTGCAAAGTCTTTGTTTACTTTGCTAATTTTGCACACTTGCACCACGCTTGAACGGTGCACTTGCCAGAACTGCTCTGGGTTAAGCTGCCCTATCAACTCTTTCAACGAGGTGCGAATCAAATACTCCTGCACTTTACCTTGTCCTTGTTGGGCATACACAGAAACGTATTTTTCTTCCGCTTTGAAATACAGCACATCAGACGTGGCGATCAGATGAATATCTTCCCCCTGCGTCGCTTTGATCCACTGAAGATATTGCGGCGTTTGTGGCGCGGATAATTGCTGCAACTGTTCTAACAGACTGCTCATCTGCACATTACTGCTTTCTTGCTCTCGCTTAGCAAGGCGTGCTTTCACTCTTTCACACGTCGTCAGGAGGCGCTCATCCGAGATAGGCTTAAGCAAATAATCGGCGGCATTTTGTTCAAAGGCTTTGATGGCGTAATCATCGTACGCAGTGACAAAAACAATCAAAGGTGGATTGGCGAGTTGATTGAGTTTTTGCGCTAGTGTCATGCCATCCAGAACTGGCATACGAATATCAAGAAACGCAATGTCAGGTTGGCTTTGCTCAATGGCTTGCAACGCTTGTTCACCATCGGCGACTTTGGCTATTACCTCTAGCTCTGGCCACACTTCAGCTAGGCTTTTATCAAGATGACGCCTCAATAGCGGTTCATCATCAGCAATAATGGCAGTAAACCCTGTATTCATTCCTTTCTTCCTTGGTTACGATTCCATTGGCCAACTCAGGCGAACACAAACGCCACCCTGAGCAGACTCACTGATAGAAACCTCTCCTTGACCTGCGAACAAAGCTTCAACTCGCTGCTTGAGATTACTTAGACCCACGCCAGACCCCATGTGCCCACTAACGTAATTCAAGCCAACACCTGTGTCTCTGACTTCAATCTTCAAGTTCTGTTGTTCGCTCTTAATGAGTAAGCTGACTTCGCCACCTTCTCGCTTCGGTTCAATACCATGGATGATGGCGTTTTCGATTAAAGGTTGGAGCATCATCGGCGGTAACTCGGTTCTGCCTAGTCCCTCTTCCACCTCAATCTTGTAGCTGAGTCGCTCACCTAAACGAGTTTGTTGGATGCCTAAGTAAGCCTCAAGTAACGCCGTTTCATTGTCTATGGTGGTGTGCTCTTCACGTGAGCTTTTGAGCGTTGCACGCAGCAGCGCGGTTAACTGTTCTAGCATCAGCTTGGCTTTATCGACATCTTGCGACATGAGTGCACTGATATTCGCCAAGGTATTGAATAGGAAATGCGGTTCAATCTGGCTTTGCATCTGCTTAAGCTGACTCAGCAACAGCGCACGATCTTGCTCTGCTTTCTCGCGTTTGATGGCTTCCAACTCTCGCTGAGCGATTGCATGTTGCTCGCGTGAGTAGAAATAGAAAAAGCACATGGCACTGAATAACAATCCCATTAGACCAACCGACAGCATACTTGAGATACCGAAGTATTCCCCAAGCCAAAACTGGGCGTTCACCACACCAAACAATAGGCATGCTGTCAGCGAGATAGCCACTTCCGCCAAACGAGGAATGGTAGGAAACAGGCGGTCGACAAGCCATGAGAAGAAAATAGCCGAATAGCCAAATCCAAAGCTAACCGCCACATGAATGTAAAATGGACCGCCCCAAACAGAAAGCGTCATTGCTGCGATAAAGAGACAAAATGCCGTGGTCACTAATAAGCTACGCGGCCATCCACTTTTCACCACTGATTTTGCTGAACACATTTAGAATTTCCCTTTGATGTTAAATACAATCATATGCTTATCATTGATTTGTGCGTAAGCAGACTGGTCGTCTCCGGTTAAAAAGCGTGCGGCAACTTCCACTTCTACACTTTGATCGCCAGTATCAATCCATTGGTAGTTAAGCCACTGCGTGACAATCACCCCACCATCTTGTGGCGACAGCATCAGATCCAACGTAGGGGTTACATCACTTAGCCAGCCCATATCCGCTTTACCGTTCCATGCAGCCCACGCTTCCAAATCCCAACTCCAGTGCAGCATTACGTTATGCTGAACGATATTGGCATGCTGAAACCCTTGGGCGTAGCTTGTCGCAAGTAGAGATACATTATGGTCGGGGATCTGAGAGAGTAATTCGCCACGCTCTATTGCTTGTTGCCATTCGCCTTTAGACCATGCACGGCTGTCGTACCAATATTCAGCAATCACGTTGTGTCCGGCTTGGTTTGCCCAATTCAACCCAATTAAGGCTTGGAATGCGCTGCCCTGGTCCTCAACCGAAACGGGTTGGTAAAGATCATCCTGCTGAAACTGATAGCCGACACTGTGCTTTTGCCACAGCATGGAACCGTGCATGGCGATGGATTCATCCCACACAGCAATGGCACTGGCGCCAAGCAAACCTCGGCGCACATCATCGTAATAACCAATAAGTTGATACTCGGTGTCACCCACCAGCGCATAACGACGAATACCAACACCTTGTTGCTCTGCGGCTTGATCAAGTGCACTTTGGTATTGTTGCCCCCAGCTTGAATCCGTTGCAATCACCGTCCACTCGCCTGCCATATCATAGTGTGAAAGTGAAAACACACCCGCCCCCTCTTCTGCGACTAAGCCAACAGGGTTTTGTCGATAAGGCTTAAACAGATCCAAAGGTCGGTAGCCATAACCTACGCCCCAATCCACGCGCAACTTACCCAAACTCACATCAAGAGTGGTATCACCGACTTGCCACTCCCCTAGCCAAGCCAGCTCTCTAATCAACAGTTGGTTATCAGCTTCACTCCACCAATCACTCTCTCCTTGTTGATTGAGGTACAAACCTTGGCTGTACAGAGCGAACAAGCCACTGAAGTTTTGATAGTTCACTTGCACATCCAACAGTGCATTAAGTGAATCACGAGAACTGCCCTGCGCCTGCATAAATGCGCTGTCACGCTGCTTGGCAGTTTCGTAACTGACAGCCCAATCCCACTCAAAACTCAGTTCGTCATTGGCAAAAGCAGGGGCTGACGCACCCACACACAATGAGGCAGCAATCAACAAACTGGTGCTTTTGTTAAGGTTAGGCTGGTGCGGTTTCATGTAACTTCCTTGCTCGTTTTCATGGTTCTATTTACGGAGTTCAGGCTAAAGCTGAGTCGTATTGGCTTTAGGCAGATAGCTTGGGTTGTAGAACTTATTATCCAGTTGCCAAGGCACGATTTCTTGGTACTCGATAACGGTCTTTTTGCTCGGCTGAATGCTATCAAGCAAGGTCATCTCACTGACGTAGTCTTCACCGTTGTCGCTTGCACGTCCGTATTGCGCTTGCTTGGCGAGTTTGCCAGAGCGCAAGTAGAGATCGGCTTTGATTGGAAACGCATCTTGCTCAGACAACCACAAGTCGATCTTCTGATAGCTCGCCCCTTTGGTTTTCGCGGTTAACGCAAGGTGATAAGCCGCGACACTTTCCCCGTTTACCGAGACAGTTTCTGTCGCTTTCCATTCACCTTGATAATCTTGGCTCCACGTCAGCGTTGAGATGTCGCCGATAGACGCTTCACCAAGCAGCTTTTGCATTGGCGTAATGCGAATCGGACGGCGACTCTTAGGCATTTGTAGCCAATAGTTGTCGCCCATCATCAACATCTTTTGCCCTGCTTCAACCGCCGATTTGAATACCACCAGCGATTCACGATTTGGACGCGTGTACACGTGGTAAAGGCGGGTTTTATCTAACTCTTGGTCTTGATATAAGCGCACCAGAGACACCACTTTGGAGGAATCATCTTGCAAGCGGTAGCTATCCGCTTTTTCAATCAATTGCGCAACTTGCTGTGCATCTAACGCTGTTTCATTCGCACTGACATTCATGCTTACAACGCCGCTTGCCGTCAGCAATGCAATTGGTAATAGTGATTTGAAATTAAACATAAATCAGTGCCTCCGTAATTGGCTTGTTCACCCCTTTACGCGCCGAGAAAAACGCCGCAACCAAACAAATCATCAATACTGCGAATCCTGCGACGGCCACCAGCTCCCAAGAGAAGTAAATCGTTAATGGGTAACCTTCTGTGCGTCCTGGCGGTGGCGGCATTTGCACATCCACCACCATCAGTAAGACGGTGACTAGCGCCGTAAACAAAGCACCGATTAAGCTGCCAATCACGGCAAGTAACCCTGCTTCGCGCAAGAACCCAGCAATAATTTCGCGAGGGTAGCTACCAAGTGCTGACAAGGTGCCAATTTCACGGGTGCGTTCCGTTACCGACATGGTCATGGTGTTAAACAGCGCGACAAATACCACCAGTGCCATTACTGCGCCCATGATGCCGAAGATACGGTCGTACAAATCTTTCACTTTGAGATAGAAGAACGCACGTTCTTGCCAAGGCGTGATCTCAATATCTTGATCACCAAAGTTCTGCTTTTGCTTACTCAAAACCGAAGCCACTTGTTGCTCGACTTGGTTAGTTAAACTGGTGTCGAACAGGAAGACAGATAACGCGCTGACTTTGTCTGAACCGAGCAGCGATTGCGCGCTGTTGATGTGTACGTAAAGTTGGCGTTTATCAAGCTCAGGCACACCAGTTGAGTAGATGCCACGTACTTTGAAGTCATACGCATTCAATGCACCGTCGGTTGTGGTCGCCAGCAAGGTAATCCAATCGCCAACGTGCACGCTTAGGTTGTTCGCCAAATCAACGCCGAGCATCACTTCTGGCTCTGCAGGGTCATAACGCGATGCATGAATGTTTGACAGCGTCTGCCCTTCACGCACATCCAAAAACGGCCCTTTCATATCGAATTCGCGCTCGTTCACGCCAATGCCGATAAAGATCGATGACTTGTTGCCGTTGGAAATCAAACCACTGAATTCAACTCGTGGCTGCACGCCTCGCACTTCATTCAACCCAATCAATTGCTTGGTAATGTCGTCTGCATGAGTTAAACCGTTACTCAGTGGCATCTCTTCTTCTTTGGCGAAATAACCCGGCGTGGTTAACGTCAGATGCCCCGTGTCACGCGCTGTCGACTCTTTCAAACTGTCGTAGGTGTACAGACCAAAACCGCCCGCACTGGTTAACGCAAACACCGCAATGGCGATGATCAGCATCGACAATAAACTGCGGCGGCGATTGCGTTGCAGATTCAACCAAGCAAGGCGAACCGAAACAGGAATTAGCTTGCCCATGAAACCTCCTCCACACTCGCGTGCGTTTGGGTGATTTTGCCATCCACCAACTCAATGGTTCGATCGCAGCGAGATGCCATACGAGGGTCGTGTGTTGCGACGATAAAAGTGGTACCAAGCTCGTGTCCGAGCCCTTTCATAATGTCGATGACCTTGTTGGCAGTTTGGCTATCAAGACTTGCGGTTGGCTCATCAGCAATCACCAATGCTGGTTTGTGTACTAACGCACGAGCAATTGCCACACGCTGCTGCTGACCGCCTGATAGGTTATCGGGCATATGATGAATAAACTCGCCCAAGCCAACGTGTTCTAACATTTGTGTAGCAAGCTCGGTTTGTTCTGCTTTTAAAAAGCCGTTGAGATGCAGCGGATAAGCCACGTTCTCTAGCGCTGTCATCACGGGGACAAGATTGAATTTTTGGAACACAAAACCAAGCTTTTCACGGCGCATTTTCGCCGCCTGCATTTGCCCAGTTGGGTATGGGCTGCCTGCAAACGTCACCTGACCTTGGTATTGAGTATCCAGCATGCCAAGCACGTTAAGTAAGGTACTTTTGCCTGAGCCAGACGGCCCGCATAATGCCACCATTTCGCCGGCAAACACTTCACCAGACACGTCTCGCAATGCACGTACGGTTTGGCTGCCAAGGGCGTAATCGCGGCTAAGTTGATTAAAAACAATCATGACGCCTCCCTAATATTTCGCTAGCAACGCTTTCGCGGTTTGCGTTTCTAGATTGCTGTCGCCCAATTGCTCCATTTGCGCTAACCATGTTTTGGCTTGTTGAACATCTTCAGCGCGCAGTGCCGCTTCAATGGCATAACGGTAAATCCACGAAGTAGCCGCGAAAGGTTGTTGGCTAAAACTCGGTTCATCGAGCAGAGAAAGGTACAGCTCGTAGCCACGCTCAAAGTGATTGAACATGTCTGGCAGAGAGGTAAACGTAGTAGCTGCCATGGCGGTAGCTAGCTGGTATTCCGGCAAGCCTTGTAAGCGTTGTTGCTCTTGCAGTGGTACTGGCTGATTCGCCATTAAATCCAAGCCTTTTTGGATTGTGGCAAGACCACGCTCGGTGAACTTCATCTTGTTCCAAGGCATAAACGCCTCACGACCTTGCAACGTCTCCGCACTGCCTAAGTAAACCAAGGTCACTGGCGTTGCGCCCTGCTCTTCGAGTTGTTTGGATAATTCGCCGTAAACGGTATCAACTAAGCCAGAGTCACCTTGCGCTGCTTGGTTGAATTGACTGAGTGTGCGCTCGCTTGGATTAGCCAGAGCCAGATTGCTGCTGAGCGCAAATGCGGCGATAAGCGTACTTGCCAGTTTAAGAGCTTTGATTGAGCGAGATTGAGAAACCATCATGTACTGTCCTTAGTTGAACGTGATTTGATGGTTTCAGATTAAGGGAGAAGATCGCACGCTGCTTTTGCATGCGACCAATGGCAGTTATGCGGAGTGAATGGTATTGAGAGAGGATGAATGGTTTTGCGTTTCGGCAGCCTGCAATATCGCCTCAATCATTAAGCTGAGAGCCTTAGGCTGGTAGTTGCGCTGACGATAAACCAAATAGGCTTGACGATCCCCACGGCTGTAGGATTGCGCGACTTGCACCAGATTCAGCTCAGGTTTCGCATGACGAATGGGAATCGAGGCGATCCCCAAGCCGTTTTCCACCGCTTTGATCACTGCTGTTATGTCATTGACCACCAAGCGCGGCTTGCAGTTGAGCATGTCCACCAACTTGTCTTGTTGGTAGATAGGCACTTGTGTGGTGTGCGTACTGGCGACCCAATCTTGCTTAGCTAAATCCTCTAAGCTTTCAATGCTGCCGCCCGCTTGCGCTAAGTACTCTGGGCTAACAAAAAAGGCATGTTCCGCTTTAAACAACGGGCGAGCGATCATGTCATCTAAACCGTCCAATTCAAATGTCACCACCAGATCGCGATCGGTTTCTGGAATCGAATTCACTTGGCTAAGCAGCAGATCAATGGTCACTTTTGGGTAGGTTTTGATGTAGTCCTCCACCACCTTATCGACCAAGTCATTGTAGAAACGGCTTGGCATGACCAATCGAATTCGTCCTTCGACTTGTTGGCTTTGCTGGTTGAGCTGCAAGATGCCGGATTCAATCTGCGCCATCGCACTGCTGAGCTGATCAAACGCCTGTAAGCCTGTCTCGGTTGCCACCAACTCACGTCCCTTCTTCTCCAGTAATCTCAGCCCTAGACGCGCTTCCAGCGCCGATAAACGACGAGACATAGTAGAGACCGGCAGTTCGAGCTTTTTCGCCGCCGCGAGCAGAGAGCCTTGCTCAACCACTGAGCAAAACAGGTACAGATCATCAACGTTTCCAAATATGGAATTCATACTTCTTCCATTGGTTATTTTTTCCAATTTTAGATGAGTATAACCTAGCCCACGTAGAAAAGAGACCCGAATATGCCGTGAACGCGGCGCTTAATAACGAATGAATACTAGGTACAGACGTGAAACAAAATTTTTATAAATACGCTATATACACTGTTTTTTCAGCGGCAGCTTTGTTCTCCGCTTTTTTAGTCACCTCAGATAATGTTTCCCCTTTCACCACCCAAGCGACACTGCATCGCAATGTCGCAACCATTGCGCCGGAGGTATCTGGCGTGATCACAGATGTGATGGTGAATAACGGCGAATTGGTTGAAAAAGGTCAGCCACTGTTTGCTATCGATGCCAGCAGCTACCAATTGAAAGTGGCACAAGCGAAAGCCGAACTGCGCCAAGCACGTGAATCAGATTCCGCGAAATGGCAACAATTGGCAGCAGCGAAACAAACCCAAAGCCAACGCGAGTTCGAATACCACAACGCGAAGCAAAAACTGGCGCGTAACCAGAAGCTACGCAATAAAGGGTTGGCAACTGAGCAAGAGCTTGATGACGCGATCACCAATACACAAGTCGCCAGCAGCGCGGTGGAAGCGGCGAACGCGGAAGTGAAACGCATTGAGGCAGAGCTTTCTACTCAAGACCGCACTGCGGCTATTGAATTGGCAGAAGCAAAACTTGCCAGTGCAGAGCTCGACCTAAGCCATACCCAAATCGTGGCGCAAACCGAAGGCGTGGTAACTAACTTACAACTGCAATCAGGCAGCTATATTACACAAGGCACAGCGTCATTGATGCTAGTGGACGAAGCTCATGCGTGGATCAGTGCTGACTTCAACGAAAAAGGCATTGATAAGCTTACCAATGGCCGCGAAGTGTTGGTGTCCTTCGATGCACTACCGGGCAAAGTATTTACTGGTGAAGTCAGCAGCCAAGAGCGTGCGATTTACGATACCAACAATGCTAATGGCCAGCTTTCTAGCGTGACCAATGATACTCGTTGGATCCGTGAGCAACAGAAAGTGCGTACTCGCATTACAGTTAACGAGTTGGATCCTTCAATGATTTCTGGTTCACGAGCGAGTGTGATCGTTGAAAGCGGCAATCCTGTTATGGATGTCATTGGCTCGGCTTGGATTCACTTGGTGGCGATGTTCCGCTACATCTACTAGGGAGTGAATCATGTGGACCTTCGAAAGCCTGTTTCAAAGTCGTTCTGAGCGCAATGAAGCACTGCGTGTCGCCCTTACTGTGACAATTTGTATGGTGCTAGGCAAACTGCTGAACCTTGATTCTCCGGTTTATCTTGCGCTGTACCCAACCATCATCATGACCAAGAACAAAGACTATTCTTGGCTTGGTCTGCTTCGCACCTTGCTACCTACGTTATTAGCAGCAAGTGCAGCATTGGTAGTGACCGAAGTGTTTTCACAGCATCCGTTTGTGGTGTGGACCATTAGCTTGTTCTTCTTCGACTTTATGCGCCGTAGAGCGACCACGCCGCCGAAGAAAGGTCAGATGCTAATGCCAACCTTCAACTGGATTCTGATTGTGGTGTTTGCTCAACACACTACCATGGACATGCCAATGCGCATTCATGAAATCCTGCTATCAATGCTGATAACCATGGTCGTCGCAAAAACCATGGTGCCTCTGTTCCCTGTTGAACGTGGCGGCAAACCACCAGCATTTGAAGAAGAACCTGTTACGTTCGAGAACCGAGCGATTTCACTCGCGTTGATTGGTCTTGGTGTGGCGTTCTTGATGATTGTCGACATCATTTCAGCAACGTTTTGTTTGGTGCCTGTGATTGCCGCAGCAACGCAAACCACACACAAAAGCTTTATCGACGTGGTTGACCGCCGTTTTCAAACTCAAGTGGGCGGCTGTGCATTAGCCGTAGTGTTCACCTTACTGATGGCAGGACATCAATCCACGTTCGGTTATTACACCATCGTATTGGGTCTGCTTGCCTTTATGATCACCGCATCAATGGCAAAAGCGAAAGGCCCGGCCAAAGACGTCCATGCCGACGCGTTATTAGCGACCATGCTGCCGATTCAACTCTACATGACCAGTAACGAGTTAGGCTTGGAAAGCACCTTCCTCCGAGCTTGGGAGCTTACCGTGACTTTGTTTGTGCTGTGGGCGTTGTACCATTTCACGCACAAACCAGAAAAAGCCCGAGCCTAATCGTGCCATCGCCTTAAGTACCCAATACTTAAGGCGATTCCCTTTCCTATTTTGCTCATTTCATTGCGCAGTCTGTACCAATTTCCATTTCAATCTTATAAAAAATGTGGCGCAAAACCTCAGCCTGGTGTATTTATCCATCCCACGACTTTCCAAGTCAGCTTACCCATAACAGGCGGCGTCGCACACTCCTCTCTTGCACACCTTTGCGTGGTGTCTGTTATTTCCAAATTGGATTCTTAGCATCGGAATAGTTTGAGCTCGCAGAGTTCTGGTTGTTTTCGCCCCGCGTTGGGGCGTTTTTAGGTTGTAGAAGATGAACAAGCGTTTCTTCCCTAGGATTGATTTGCCACTTTTGATGGCGATCATTCCGATCATGCTATTGAGTTCGCTCACTCTCTGGAGTGCCAGTGGATTCAATGAAGCTATGCTCTTTAAACACCTCGCTCGATGCGGTTTGACGCTGGTGTGTATTTTGGTCATGTCGTCGATTCCTGCGTCCAGTTATCAACGTTCAGCGCCTTATTTGTATCTGGTTGCGGTTTCTCTCTTGGCAGCCGTGGCCTTATTTGGCGATAGTACCAATGGCTCGCAGCGTTGGCTCGATATCGGCTTCTTCCGCTTTCAACCTTCTGAGCTGATCAAGCTCTCCATTCCCATTATGATTGCGTGGATGCTTCATCTAGAAGGTGGGCGACCAGACATTCGCAAGATTGCTTTCTGTTTGCTGATCACCTTTATTCCTGCGGGCCTAATTGCCTTACAACCTGACCTAGACGGCGCTATCTTCACTGTGATTTACGCGTTGTTTGTACTGTTCTTTGCAGGCATGAGCTGGAAGATAATTGGCGGCTTTTTGGTGAGCATTCTTACGCTGGCACCAATACTTTGGTTCTTTGTGATGGAAGCGTATCAGAAGAGCCGTGTAACGCAGTTTTTGCACCCTGAATCGGATCCACTGGGTTCGGGCTACCAAATCATCCAATCGTTGATTGCGATTGGTTCTGGCGGCATGAAAGGCAAAGGTTGGATGAATGCCACTCAAGGCACATTAGGGTTTATCCCTGAAAGCCATACTGACTTTATCTTCTCGACCTACGCAGAAGAATGGGGCTTTATTGGTTGTGTGGTGTTGTTGGCGCTGTATTTGTTTATTACGGCACGTGTGATGCTGCTGGCATGCCAATCTGAGCACTTCTTCAGTCGTCTGGTAAGTGGTGCATTGGCGATGAGCTTCTTCCTTTACGCCTTCATCAACACCGGCATGGTAAGTGGCTTGTTGCCAGTAATGGGTAGCCCATTGCCGTTCTTTAGCTACGGTGGTACGGCGATGCTAACCCAAGGCATCTGTTTTGGTGTAATCATGTCGCTGTGTTATTCCAAGTACCGAAACACCTAAACACTAGTCACAATAAAAAAGACAAACAACACGATCAAAAAAGGCTTCCCTCGGGAAGCCTTTTTTACAACTGGAGAACCGAATTACAGTTCGCCGTTGTGGTATACCTGTTGAACGTCGTCACAGTCATCTAGAAGGTCTAGGAACTTCTGGAATTTCTCTGCGTCTTCGCCTGTTACTGGCGTGTTCGTTTGCGGTACGAATGTGATTTCTTCAACGTCGATCGTTAGATCTGGGAATGCAGCGTTAAGCGCAGTTTTTGTTTTGAAGAACTCAGTGTGAGGTGCGAATACAGTAACAACACCGTCTTCTAGCTCAACGTCAGTAACGTCTACGTCTTCCATCATTAGCGTTTCTAGGATGATTTCATCATCTTCGCCTTTGAACTGGAATACCGCTTGGTGATCGAACATGTGAGAAACAGAACCTTCAACACCAATTTTCGCACCTACTTTAACAAAGCATTGGCGAACGTCTTGGAATGTACGGTTACCGTTGTCTGTTAGACAGTCTACGATCACGCTTGTGCCACCAGGGCCAAAGCCTTCGTAACGTGCTGGAGTGTAGTCTTCACCACCGCCGCCGTTCGCTTTGTCGATCGCTTTATCGATAACGTGTGCAGGAACTTGGTCTTTTTTCGCTTTTGCGATCAGGTGCTTCAGAGACAAGTTCATGTCTGGATCACCACCACCGTTTTTCGCGCACATGTAAATTTCTTTACCGTATTTGGAATAAACTTTAATTTTTGCGCCTGCAGTTTTCGCCATTGAGGCTTTGCGCACTTCAAAACTTCTTCCCATCGGGATGTCTCTCTAAATTCAAATTTAATGCGAAGGATTTTAGCAAAGAGTGAAGATTTTACCTTTCACCTTGCAAAGGAATGGGGAGGAAACCTCATTCGCCGCTACGGTTTACACCAGAGCCACGCTCGCTTTATGCGACACCCATTACTCGTTTGTACTTATCGATTGCCTGTTGAAAAAACACTTTCTCATCAGCGTCGTTAATCTTAGACAACTCTTCTTCTATCGCTTCAGGACCAGATTTCGCTTCTTTAAGCTTCCAAACCAAAAACGATGCTTGCTTATCAAGTTCGATTTTGTTTTTCTCGTCAGGCGGCAACAGGGATAGATTGAACGACATTCACAGCCTCAAGGTACTTTAATAAATACTAGCCGCGCACTATAGCACACAGATTTGACTTTTAAGAAGTGAAACGCACTTTCCTTGATCAATTTCAAGTTGCTTCCTTGGGATTCGATCGGGTTTGCAATGAATCAGGAAGATATTGCTCAAAAATTTGCTGCAAACGCTCCTTGGTAACCGGTTTGGCAACAAACTCATTCATACCAACATCAAAACAACGCTGTTGATCTTCTTTAATCACATTGGCGCTCAACGCTATGATCGGCACTTGCAGACCCCACTCGCCCATCTTGCGAATGTTTTCAGTAGCAACAAACCCATCCATCACTGGCATTTGACAGTCCATCAATATCAAATCGAATTGATGTTCTTGGCACTGTTGGAGCGCCTCTTCACCGTGTTCTGCCACATTCACCTGCATACCGAGTTTTTCCAACATAATGCGCACGACTTTTTGGTTTACCGCGGTGTCTTCTACCACCAGAATCCAAGGTTTGCCCTCGTCTTTGGTTGGTTTAAGGCTTTTTGGCGCGCAGTCTTCACCGTTACGAAAATCAAGCACGTTCGGTGTACTTGGCGCAATTGGTGTATCACTGACGATATTGAGTGGAATAGTAAATTCAAAACAACTGCCAAGCCCCGGCTCACTGGTCAGACGGATCTCGCCGCCCATCACTTCGACCAAGCTGCTGCAAATCGCTAAGCCTAAACCAGTGCCGCCGTATTTACGCGTGGTGCTGCCATCGGCTTGCTGAAACTTCTCAAACACCGCTTGCTGGTTCTCTTTTGCGATACCAATACCCGAATCGACCACACGGAAATGTACGCTGGCGACGTCATCTTCTCGGCTCACTTGTGACACCATCAACTTAACATGGCCACGCTCGGTGAACTTGACGGCATTACTGAGTAAGTTACTCAGCACTTGTTTGAGCCTACCCACGTCACCTTCCACTTCTGAAGGGAGTTGAGCGTCGATATCGCAAACCAACTGTAAGCCTTTTTGCTGAGCTTTAACGGTGTGCAATCTGCCAACTTCATGCAGTAGATCGAGCAGATTATAAGTGGCTGTCTCAAGCTCAATTTTACCCGCTTCAATTTTAGAGAAATCGAGAATGTCGTCGATGATGACCATCAGTGAGTTGGAAGAGCTGTTGATGATGGAAACAAAGTCTTTTTGCTGTTCATCTAGCTTGGTATCACCGAGTAAGGAAGCAATGCCGATAATCCCATTCATCGGCGTACGAATTTCATGGCTCATGGTGGCAAGAAATTCACTCTTCTTACGGTTTGCCACTTCAGCTTTATCACGTGCTTCTTCGATTTCTAATTGGTGCTCACTGACACGCTCAACACTTCGGTTGTATTTACGTTCTAATAAACTCACTTCATCGAAAAACCAACGCTTGGGGAGCTGCACTTTGCTCGGTACATGGCCGCCGCTAAAATCACTCACCGCACCTGAAAGCAATTGAAGTGGCTTGACCATCAAACGAAACGTCACCCAGAGAACACCGATGATGAGCAAGAAGATCTTGATCGCTTCCGCGATCACAAGAAAAAAGAAGGTTTGCCATAATCCTTGATAGATCGGGCTGAGATCTGATTGCACCGTTACTTCGGCAAGATCAAAGGTTTTTGTGCCCATGTCGTACTGCAAAGGCCATTGACGCTCGATCCGATCTTCCGTCAAGGCCGAGCCTAATTCGAAGATCACTTCATCCGGCGTCGCGATTCTTAGGTAATCCACTGAGGGTAAGCGCATCGCCCCTTCTGCTTGGGTGTGCAGCAACTCTCTATCTTCCACCCAAAGACTGGCAGAAAAACTAGAAAGGTAGCTGGTTTTCACCTGTTCCAGCTCTTTATCCAAGCGAGCGAGATCATCGTTGAAGTCACGGTACAAACTGATGGAAGAAATGATCACGGTAAAGATTAAACTCAACGCAAAAATCGCCAGCATCAGCTGGTTGCCGATACTAAACCGACGTTGAGTTCGCTCTTTTGTCTCCATATGAAATCGCTCCCTTAAACATGCGCTACTATAAATATAGTCACGTCACGACAATAATCGAGGTTAGGATGAAAGGACTCTTACGTACATTAGGCTTTAGTTTTATGGCCTTAAGCGCACACACCATGGCGAGCGAAGTGAACTACTACGTTATCTCTGAGCAAGCTCGACCATTCCAAATAGAACAACAAGGTGAACAACATTCCGGAATTGTGACTGACATCGTCAGTGCCATCTTTGCCGAATCCGATTATGAGGTGAAATACCACACTTACCCATTTAAGCGCATGATTTCAGTACTTGAAGCGGGCGGCGAAGAGAATTGGGTTACTTATGGCAGTCCGAATTGGGGCAAGGTGCAATCAGAAAACCTCTCTGAACAACCTATTTACACTGTAAAACACGTACTGGTCTCGAGCAGTAAAGCGCCATTCAAATTCAGCGATATGCAGCATATGCAAGGCCGCTCTATCGTACTGTTGCTTGGCTTTGATTATCCAAACTTGAGTCCGTTCTTTGAAAACGGCACCGTCAATGAAATGCGCGTGAAAGACTATGACGCCGCTTACCGCGTCCTACAACGCACTCCTGGTGATACCGCGTTTGTCGAGATGGAATCGCGTGTGGTGTACAACATCAAACGTTTAGAGCTGCCAATGGGAGACTTCCAGATCCAATCTTTCAGCTCTGTCATTCCAGATTACTCCATCTATCTGGCTTTCTCTCCGGAGATGAATCCGAAAGTGCAGAGCTTCATCAATAAGCGCCTAGCAGAGCTCAAAAGTTCGGGGCAAATCGACAACATCATCAAAAAATACATCTAACCGTTCATACCTAACCAATCATGAAAAAACCGCCAGATTAGATAAGCTGGCGGTTTCATCTTTATCTCGTATCTGCGATTAATCTTGTTCGAGCGCTTAATCTTGTTCGACAAATTTGGGGTCGAACATGTGGCCAAGCTTATTGGCTTTGGTTTGTAGGTAGTGTTGGTTATTTGGGTTATTGCCTTCTTGTAGTGGCACCCGCTCAACCACGTTGATGTTCACCTTCTTCAGCGCTGCAAGCTTGCGTGGGTTGTTGGTCATCAAACGCACTTGATCAATATTCAGGTGGTCGAGCATCCCCTTACAAAACGCGTAATCACGCATATCAGCAGCAAAACCCAGGCGCTCATTGGCTTCGACAGTGTCTGCACCTTCATCTTGTAAGTGATAGGCACGAATCTTATTGATTAAGCCAATTCCCCTCCCCTCTTGGCGCAAATAGAGCAGTACGCCACAACCTTCTTCGACAATATTTTGTAATGCACGGTTAAGCTGGAAACCACAATCACAACGAGTGCTAAACAAGGCATCACCGGTTAAACATTCTGAATGCAGACGAATCAGCGGCGCTTTACTATTTGCAGGGTCACCATACACCAAAGCCAGATGTTCTTTTCCCGTCGCGTTCTCGATAAAACCATGCATGATAAACGTGCCCCATTGGGTTGGCAGTTTGGCTTTATCGACAAAGCGCACCAAGTTATATGCCTCGACGTGTTTCAGCTCAGCACGTACATTCATCAAAATCTCCCCTAAATGGTTTTCACCCGAGCCGTCACCACCATCGCCCCAAAAGGCATCTTTATGCGAATGTTCGGTCAAACAGGCATTCCCCGTTTCCATCAGCTGTTGGGCAAGCAGAGGGTTTTGCAGAAACTTCTCACGGACGATAAACGCCATTACGGAGAGTTTGTCGTCGTCCCAATCTTCACGGACGAGATGTTGATATTTGCGGCTTAAAGCAAAGGCTTCGTCGGGGCTTTTTGCGGTGAGGATTTTATTTTGTAGTGCGCGGTCGTTGAATTTTTGCGCTTGGTAATAGTGTTCGCTGGTGGGCCAAGATTGGGTAGAAACTCTTATTTGCGCTTGGCAAAAGTTGGAGAGGAAACCGTGGGATTCATCGGGTTCATAGAAAAGGATCTGATCAACCATAATCGTTCTCCTGACGTTGCTGTTCAATAGTCAACAAAAAGCATATTGCTATTGATATAAGCTTTAGTAACGCAGGGAGAGAAAGTCAAATAACTGGTTGTAAATCATAAAAATGAAAAGGGCAGTCTTATGACCACCCCATGGTTTAATTCCGCAGTGCGAGAATTAGTGAATTAAGCCAAGCTCCCTTGCTTCTTCGATGCTCAAGCCGCTTTCGCGGATCTCACGAAGAGCTTCAATACGACGTCTTGCTTCGGCAGATTTCACGGTTTTCTCTGGTCTCACAACGGTTTCTTCTTCAGGGAGTTCCCATTTGTGAGCGATGTTGCTCATCTCTTCATGGTCGATAGAATTAATGGACATATTTCCTCCGAACACACCATGTTTTCGATGAGTAATCTATAGCAAACCCCCAATGCAGAGGTAAGAAAAACTGTGGGGAAATGTGACCCCTTTCGACCTTTCACTAACTCGTTAATAGATTCATCATTTAGTTTTTGCAAAGCGCGTTTTTAGCGATTAAATTTGAAGAATTCCCCCTACGAAAAGTGAGCTGATCCAGCTCTCATTTTTCCCTCGTAAATTCACACTTCCATAACGGAAAAAATTCTTTTTATTACACTCAACTTTCGAGTCACTTCACTGATTAGACGGTTTTGCCTTTCGCAAACCTTACACACCTGATAATGATAATAATTATCTTTTGTATTGGTAAGGTGTAATGATGAGTGAACTAAACCTGAATCAGGCATATCACTCTGATCCTGTCATTCAGATCAGAGAGTTATGTGTGGATTACATCACCGACAACGGCGACTTCAATGCTGTGAAATCGGTGAGCTTTGATATTGGTAAAGGCGAAATATTTGGTCTTGCGGGTGAATCAGGCTGTGGTAAAAGTACCATTGCTTTCTCTATCAACCGTCTGCACAAGCCGCCCGCGTTTATCTCTGGTGGGCAAATTCTATTTGAAGGCAAAGACATCCTTCGTCTACCTGATAATGAGCTAAATACGCTACGCTGGAGCGAGATTGCAATGGTGTTCCAAAGCGCCATGAACTCGCTGAATCCGGTTCTCACCGTTCAGGAGCAATTTGCCGACGTATTACGCCACCACAAAGGATTAACCAACGAGCAAGCTAAAGACCGCGCAGAGAAGCTTCTCGACTTAGTCAACATTCCGAGAAATCGTCTGGGAGAATACCCACACCAGTTCTCCGGCGGCATGCGTCAGCGTTTAGTGATTGCGATTGCCCTATCCCTCAATCCCAAATTGATCATCATGGACGAGCCAACCACGGCGCTCGATGTGGTGGTTCAACGTGAAATCTTGCAGCAAATCTATCAGTTACGTGACGAGTTTGGTTTCTCAGTGCTCTTTATTACCCACGATTTAGCGCTCATGAGCCAATTGTGCGACCGCATTGCCATCATGCGCCACGGCAAGATTGTTGAAGTGAATAGCTCATACGAAATCCGCAATCATCCTCAACACGAATATACCCAAAAGCTTTGGGCTTCGTTCCCGAATATTCACGATGTACATAAACAGCCACAAACGGAAGGAGCACCAGCATGAGTGAACCGATCATCCAAATGAAAAACGTGATCAAGGAATTCAAAGTCGGTGGTGGCTTCGCCAAAGAAGAAACCTTCCGTGCGCTTCAGGGCGTTAGCTTTGATCTTTATGCAGGCAAAACCCTCGCGCTGGTGGGCGAATCAGGTTGCGGCAAGAGCACCTGCGCGCGATTAATTACCAAGGTCTATCCAGCCAGCGATGGTGAGATCCTTTTCAATGGCAAAAACATCAACGACATCACTGCTCGTGGTGAGATTCAGGATTACCGCAGTAAGGTTCAAATGGTGTTCCAAGACCCGTTTGGCTCTTTAAACCCAACCCATACTATTCGCCATCACTTAACTCGCCCCCTGAAGATTCATAAGCAGGTGAAAAGTGACAAAGAAATCCCAGCCAAACTGCTAGAGCTGCTGGATTTGGTTGAGCTGCCAGAGGAAACGCTGAACAAGTTCCCTCACGAACTCAGCGGTGGCCAGCGTCAACGCGTTAATCTGGCGCGCGCTCTAGCGGTAGGCTCACAACTTATCCTCGCTGATGAACCGACGTCGATGCTGGATGTATCGATTCGTTTAGGCGTACTCAATCTGATGCAACGTATGAAGCAAGAACTGGGGATCGGGTTCCTATACATCACTCACGACCTTGCAACCGCGCATTACATCGCTGAAGAAACGGCTGTGATGTACAAAGGGCAGATCGTCGAATGGGGAGATACCCAAGCGATCTTAAAGAATCCACAGCACCCATACACTAAGTTATTGATCTCTGCGGTACCGGATCCTGATCTGCCATTTGGCAACCTAGTGGAAAGTGAACCAAACTATTCAATAGATGCCGATGAGATCCGCAGTCGCAGCAGCGTTGTGGTCGAAGATTATGATCAAATCGGACCAAATCACTTTGTAAAACAATGGACTGAGGCAGCCTAATGGATTTGATGACCTGGCAAGATCAACTATCAGACTGGTACGACAATCGGAAGCATGATCAAGTAGAAAGCTTAGAAGCGATCTTATACCAAGCGCCTGTCGCTGTGTTTGGTCCAGAACTGACGGACGAACAGAGTAAAGCGATCGCTTGCTGGCTAGATGGCTGCCTAAGAGTTTTTCAACACGCTAGGCATCAAGACCATCAAAAAGCCTTCCAAATCCTCCAATACACGGGTGCGAAGCTCGAACAATCGGCTTGCCAACCAATGACCGATATTCTTATCAAGGATTGGTGTCTCAAACGCTTACAACACTTGACCGTTTTGGCGTTGGAGTTTTGTAATCAGCAACACGATCAAACTGAATGGCAGCAACAAGCGAGTAGCTTGATCGAGTCACACGTTGCGTTGATGCGATCGTTGAATTGGAATGAAACTAGGAAGCATGATCAAGGGTTACGTCATTGATTCGGAAAGATGATCAAGGTAACAGACTGGGACTTGTCAGTTTAAGCACAGATGCACAGGACAGGAATTTTAGATAAAAAAAAGCGAGTTTCTTGAGGAGAAACTCGCGAAGTCTATTCAGAATGAATGTAACAATATGAGCCAATCTATTAATCATCAGAAAGGACAAAAGGTTGTCTATTCGGGATAAATCTTAGTCTGCCCTCGGAACCGCAATGTCAGTGATTTGTAAGAGTTAGGTCTGATTTCCATCAGTGCAATTCATTGTTACATTCTGAATCAATTCGTCACGCTTATCACTCGAAAAGCATCGACGTGATTCATATTAAATCGCCATTTCATCAAGCGCTCTGAATACCATCTCATCCATGTGACCTTCAAAAATCTGACGACACACTTTTCGGCGAACAGCCAAACCCGCGATCAAGCGCTCGATGGTCAGATGTTTCACGTCATTTTGGCCGTTAAACAGCTCCACAGTCTTGCTCAATGTCTCGTATGGCAGAGGGGCGTCCCCTACTCGCAGGTAATCAAGCTTGTCAATGAACTCAGAACACTCTTCTTTGATTGAGGCATAGGAATGCCCTGTCATTGCCGATAAAGCCGTTATACTGCGTTCTAGGGCCTCTGGAGAGGTATATTTAGATAGAGTAATGGTTATCTCGTCCGCGTTGATCTCGACCAGGTGTTTTTTCTGTTTCACTCGACGACCCAAATTGCCACGTGGAGAGGGAGCTTTGCGCTGAATAGGCTCAAATTCGCCGTCTATGATGCCTGAGAGCTCGTCTAGCTGCTGCCTCGTAACCATCTCATTACGAAGTGGGTTTGGCAGCGTAGGCGCCATGTTGCGCTTTCCTGCGTTGGTCGTACGAGCGCGAGAGTAGCGCAATACCTCTTCCACATCGCATTTGATGTCGACTTGGTAGTCCATCACTTTGCCATTTTCGATCATAGTCTCGATCGTTAAGTGATAGCCCCATAAGTTCACGACAAAAAGATCTTCCGTTCCTTTGCCGTCAGACAGGCGCTTCAACTCACGGATCAGATCCATTGAGAAACGACGCCATTCGATGTTGCGTGCCAGTTTTTGGTTCAACTCACTCAGCAACATGCAATCGGTGTGTTTGCGCACCATGCGACTACGGAAGAACGAATACAGCTGGAACACCAAGGTGTGCTGTTTCAGAATTTCTGGCGGGAACAAGAAGAAATAATCACGCGTCAGCAGTTCTTCGTAGAACGAAGGTTCCCAGACTAGGATGTACAAGTTCGGCTTAATGCGAATCTCGCCGTCAGCACCTTCTGTTGGCGCTTCTTCCGATGCGGTAATGGTTCTCGCAATGAAACGGAAACGATCACTCTTGAAGCCTTCTGGCATGTTTTCACTTAGCCAACGGCCAGTTAGCTCATGCAATTGGAAATCGGTAAATTCGATTCGATCAATACTGTCACGGATTGAATCACGTGCCGGGCCGCTGTCTTTCTTGCCACGCAATGACAGGATATCCGTGATGTACAACGGGGTTTTATTCGGCACATGCGCCGCATCCATGTGGTACTGATCTTTGTGATGATCATGGTATTGCACGGTCAGTGTAAACAGAGCAAACAGCGTCATCAGATCGTCCACTGTCATGATGTTTTTCGACGATCGTGTTTCAATCACAGCTTTGGTGCCAGAGATCGACACCATGGATTTTTGGTAGCTCTTACGAGTGCGTGGTGGCGCTAAAGCTTGGTCGATGATCCCTGCCCAGTTAGTTGGTGAAACGACAAATTGATCCGCTTCATCCTTCATCATCGGTGGGGTATTCAGACCATGCTCATTCAACAGGCGCTTGTTCACTTGGGTTTGTGCCAAGGCCTTAGAACGTTTTTGCTTTTCGCTCTGACGAACTTTTTCTGTGACTAAGCTGGTGGCACCCAAGGTAGAGATTAACTGGTTAGGGTTAACGAACTTGTGCAACATGGTTTTGCCAGCAAGGCCTTCTTCAAAGCGCACTGGTGTTTGAGTAAACAAACCAATGTTAACGGCAGCACGTAAGCGTTGTTGTAATGCGGCTCTGGTTAGTTGACCGTCAGTTGCTGCCACAATTTCTGTTGTGGAGACCAAACCGTCTTTACTGTTGAATCCTCGTAAGGAGATCAGATTAAGCAACTCTAAGATGCTCTTGGTGACCCCTTTGAAGTGTTGGTATTGTTCTACCCAATCTGCAGAAGATTCGTGTACCTCAAAAAGGTGCCCATCCTTATGGCTTCTTGGCGCTTTAATCAGAATTTTTTCATCAGCCGTCATTTTAGATCCAGATCACACTAGCCGTAGTTTTGCTATGGTTCCGAAGAATAAAGAAAAACAGATCATAAATAAAGAAAAAATCTTTGTTTTTTAAATAACTGATCTTTTTGATTAATCTGATCTTAATTGATTATATGATCTAATGATCTGGAGATTTTTGACGACGTAAGTTTATGTTTTAAATGGATATTTTAAGGCAGCGATTCGGAACTATGATCATGATTATTCCGAAACGATGATCAACAAAAGTCAGAAAGCATGATCACAAAGCGCCGTAAGCATGATCATTAAGTTTCTGAAAAGATGATCAAAAAGGTCATGAAACGATGATCATGATGTTTGTACAACTTATCCACAGAAATAAAGGAACACCTTGGAAAACTTTGTCTTCGTTTGCGGTAAAGCAGTGGGGTTTTACCTTTGGAACAATGATCAAGAGCGTCGTTTTTCATCGTTCTGTCGCGGCTTGTGAATACTATTTGCGCAAATGCTGAAACCTTGTCCAATTTTACATCGCACGCCTTGTTTCTCTGTATTATCCCGAAACTAACGGAAGCATGATCATGATATCGCGTTCTACATTTTGTTTTCGGTTTATTTTCATCGTTCCACGTTTTTATCTTTGATTTGGCCTCTATCCCCCAGTCTATCTGCATTCATCCGTAAATTGGCCGTGAAAAAGCATGCTTCCGAGGCTGAAATTCACTTGATCATTTTTCCGATAAATTGATCGCATTGAAAAATCGATGTGCAATGTACTGGGACACATAATTTCCTTGATCATGCTTTCGTATTTGCTGCTCTCGACGGAAGAATGATCATGATGCTTCCTTGATCATTCTTCCGTTCAGTATCGCTGTTTTACATGAATAAACATACTGGATGCATGATCAAGGTAGTCGCTTCTCGTGTTTTTAATTAAAAACGCTCATTCATCGTTAAACAATAGATTCATCTCACACTATCCGTAATTTAGCGTCTTTCTATAATCGTTCCGGAAAATTGTAGATTTACATTGTAAATACGTGACAGTGTGACATTTTTATTCTCGCAAAGTTTGAAGCACTTTATTGGCATAGATTTGATTAAATTTTGTGATGTTTTTAAGGTGAAATCATAAAACAGGCGTTTGTGAGTGTTTTTTATGTGATGGTTATTCAAAATGCATGTTCACCTTTTTGTTGTTTTTGGATTGCAGTGCTGTACAATTAAATGCAGATATCCTTCCAACGGAATTTGGCATGAAAAGAGAAACAACGATTGAAAATCTCCAGGAATTAGCAGAACTGACGCAACAAGTTCAAGCTGACCGTATTGAGATTGTTTTGGAAGAGCGTAGTGACAACTACTTCCCACCAATGTCTAAGGCAATGATGGAAACCCGCTCAGGTTTGACTCGCCGTAAGCTGGATGATGCTATCGGTAAGATGGAAGCGGAAGGTCATCAATTTACAAAGAATAATGCCAACCATTATTCAATCACGCTTGAAGAAGCGCACATGCTAATGGATGCGGCAGAAGTGCCTAAATTCCATGAACGCAAAAAGAATTCTGAAAACAAACCGTGGATCATCAACGTACAAAACCAAAAGGGTGGTACGGGTAAATCGATGACAGCGGTTCACTTAGCCGCATGTCTGGCTCTAAATCTAGATAAGCGCTACCGCATTTGTTTGATTGACCTTGACCCTCAAGGCTCTCTGCGTCTGTTCTTGAACCCACAAATCAGTGTGGCAGAGCATGACAACATCTATTCAGCGGTTGATATCATGCTTGGTAACGTGCCAGATGGCGTTGAAATCGATCGTGAGTTTCTTCACAAGAACGTGCTGTTGCCAACGCAATACCCGAACTTAAAGTCGATTTCTGCTTTCCCAGAAGACGCAATGTTCAACGCAGAAGCATGGCAAACACTCTCTGAAGATCCGTCGCTAGACATCGTTCGTCTGTTGAAAGAGCAGTTGATTGACAAGATCGCGAATGACTTCGACGTGATTATGATTGATACCGGTCCACACGTTGACCCGCTAGTATGGAACGCAATGTACGCATCAAACGCGCTATTGATTCCTTGTGCAGCGAAGCGTCTTGACTGGGCTTCAACAGTAAACTTCTTCCAACACCTTCCAACGGTTTACGAGATGTTCCCAGAAGATTGGAACGGTCTTGAGTTTGTTCGTCTGATGCCAACCATGTTTGAAGACGACAACAAGAAGCAAGTTTCTGTTCTAACTGAAATGAACTATCTTCTAGGTGACCAAGTTATGATGGCCACTATTCCTCGTAGTCGTGCATTCGAAACGTGTGCTGACACCTACAGCACAGTGTTTGATTTGACCGTAGGCGACTTCGAAGGTGGTAAGAAAACACTCGCTACTGCACAAGATGCGGTACATAAGAGTGCACTAGAACTAGAGCGCGTACTGCACTCTAACTGGCCGTCATTGAATCAGGGGTAATGAATAAATGGCATTGAAAACGTCTGAATTAAACGCGAAATTATTTGGTAAAACCAATAAGCGTCGTGTTGCGACACCTCAAGAAGCGCAAACGGCGGCAAAAGACAAAGCACAAACTATCGAACTTGCTGTAGCTGGCGAGAACACCGTTCAGTTTGAATTGGTGCGCATTCCTGCGGATAAAGTGGCGACAGATACGAGCGTATTTGCAGAGAACGCTCGTGAGCAATCTTTCCTAAACGAACACGCTTTATCAGATGTGTTGGTGACGTTGAAAGAACGTGGTCAACAGTATCCAGCGGTTGGTCGTCGCACAGAAGATGGTAAGATTGAAGTATTAGACGGTAGCCGCCGTCGTATGTCTTGTATCTTAGCAGGTCAGGATTTCTTGGTTTACGTTGGTGACGGCATCAACACAGACCACGCGAAATTCCTTTCTGATGTAGCAAACGCGCACAAGCCACTGTCTCTATACGAAAAAGGTAAAGAGATGCAGGCGAAGCTTGAAAGTGGTGAAGCTGAAGACCAAAAAGCACTAGCAAAAATGTTCCAGTGTAGTGAAGCATTGGTAAGTGGCGCATTAAAAGCTGCGGCACTTCCACTTGAACTTCTGCAAGCTTACCCGAATGTTGGTGATTTAGGTCGTCCAACAATTGTTAAGCTGCATAAGCAGTTTTCGACATTGAACGGCGAACAACAACAAAACTTGTTGGATAAGTGTCGTACGTCGGAAGGTTATTTGTGGCAGCGCAGTACAGCTCAAGGTGTGGCTCGTCTGACTAAAGAAGTGACAGAAAGCATCGAAAGTTGGATTGCAGAATTAGCGCCTGCGAAGCCGGCTAAGAAAGCAGAAAAAGTCGATTTAGTTAAAGGTCGTGCAAGCTACAGCCGTAAAGGTAACAACCTTGCTCTTAACTTGAAGAAAGTAGACGACAGCTTGATGGAAGAAATTCTGGCTTTCGTTGAGAGTAAAATGAAGTAAACCTCTTCTTGTTTGAAACCGCCTCCGGGCGGTTTTTTTATGTCTGCAATTTGACGAAGTCTCCATGAATCCAGATGTGATAACATGGCGTTAGTTCAATGCTTGGATACACGTAATGCTCGCACAATCTGAATTCCTTTCTCAGCTTCAGCTCCAATCTTACAAAGCCTTTCAACGTAATGGCGTGGTGATTTACGGTGATGCCGATTGGCAAAATGCCTTGATTGCCGGCTTCCATCAAAAGCAACAAAATCAGACTTGGTTTTGCGTAGGGGAGTGGCAACTAGAAAATGCCCACTGCGTAAATGCAAAACAAGGCAATATGTTGCTCGGTCGCGAGTGTGACGTTCTTCTGTTTGACGCGAGAAAAGAGCTTGATGCCAACAGTTTTACTTCGGCTCTTGGCGCGCTTGTCGGCGGTGGACTATTGATTGTGGTTGCCAATAAAAAACAAAACGCGGATGAAGCCGAACTGTGGATGCAAACGCAATGGCAACAACTCACCGTGATTGAGGAGAATTTGTCATTACCTTCATTGCCAGCGTTCATCAAAGCGGAAAAAGCGCACCAGTTTAGCGAGCAAACTGAAGCGGTTTCTTTTATCGAAAAAGTAGTGACAGGGCATCGTAAACGTCCTTTAGTATTAACTGCCGATCGTGGTCGAGGGAAAACCAGTGCCTTAGGCATTGCATGCGCGCAGCTTCTAGAGCAAAAGCCATTACGAATTCTCGTCACAGCGTCAAGCATCAAAGCGGTTGAACCTGTTTATCAGCACGCGCAGAGATTGCTATCAACCGCACAGCGCGTTAAGAAAGACCGATTGGAAGCGGGGCAGGGCTGCATTCAGTTCATCGCACCAGATGAATTACTCTCTACTTTACCTGAGTGTGACTTGTTATTGGTTGATGAAGCCGCCGCGATTCCGGTTCCTATGCTTAAGCAGATTACTGAGCAATATCATCGTCTCGTGTTTTCAACCACCATTCATGGTTATGAAGGTTGTGGCCGTGGCTTTACGCTTAAGTTTGTCGATTGGCTACAAAAGCAAAGACCAGGAATGAAACTTTGTCATCTTCAACAACCTATTCGATGGGCGACAAACGATAATTTAGAAGCGTGGCTCTACCAAGCATTTTTACTGGATGCAGAACTCACTCCGAGTCAGCCTACAGAGCTTGGCGATATTTCATTAATCAACCTCCGTAAGTCAGCGTTGATTTCTAATCCTTCCGTATTGAAAACGTGCTTTGCGTTGCTCGTGAATGCGCACTATCAAACCTCACCGAATGATTTGCTGCATCTTTTGCAAGATGAACATTGCCAGATCTACGTAGCTCGGAATAACAACGAAATCGTCGGGGTGATGTTAACTGTGGAGGAGGGTAACCTCGATTCGAATCTCGTTAAAGATATTCAGCTTGGGAAACGTCGTCCGAAAGGGCACCTGACACCAGTGACTATTATCAATCAACTTGGTTACGCTGATGTGGGTGCGCTTTCTACTTTGCGAGTCATGCGAATTGCGGTGCATCCAGATTTGCAAGGGCAGGGTATTGGCCAACAAATGTTAAAGCAGTTGGAACAAACTACGCCACCACATATCTCATATTTGTCCACCAGCTTTGGAGCAACAGAAGAACTGATTACGTTTTGGAAGCAATCTGGTTTTGAATCCATTCGTCTTGGAAGTATGCGAGATGCGGCAAGTGGGTGTTACTCGTTGTTGATGGTTCGTCAGTGTGGCTCTCAACAAGGTTGGATAAACGAAGCTAAATCGCTGTTCGAAGAACTGCTGCCATTGAGTGCGGCGTCTACTTATCCTAAGTTAGAGCCAAGTTTGCTTCGTGCACTCTTGCCTGCCTCGGCATCTACGTGCCAGTCCCATTTAACGAAGCGCACTCTTATAGAGAGTTATGCTCAAGGTGGGAACAACTTCGAATCGGTCTCTGTTTGGATTCAGCAATGGTTATTGCAATGTGGTTTGGCTGACGTGTCTGACTTGATGATCAGTAAATTATTCTTAAACAAAGAATGGAGTGAGTGCGCTAAGCAATATGGCCTGCCGGGACGTAAGCAAGTTGAAGCGCAGATAAGAAAAGAGCTACAAGTTTTGATAGCTAAATTTACAGTGTAAACAGAACAAGCAATTTACACTGTAAAAGTGGCTAACCGGAGGAGAGGGTTTACACTGTAAATCCTCTCCTTTTTTATTTGGTCTTTTGCTAAGGCTGACGGTTGAGATGTAAGGCCAATCTCAATTTACACTGTAAACGGAAGTCTTATCTTATTAGCTATATATAAAATGAGCTAAATAATAAACTTCCCTTAAAGTTAGATTACCCATTAGGGATGCTTCACCATCTATTCAAATACAGGTCGTGATGCTTTGGTGAAGTAGGGAGAGCGCAACGTAAAAAATGAATCTAAATCGGATTTAGAAATTCTAAGTAAGCTTATCTCTAGCTCATAAGTCGCGGGGCTTCCTTTAGTGATGTGAGCCTGATTCTGAGAATTGAGAGGTTTGTTCAGAAAATGATTTTGGTTAGACTGAATTGGGTGATGGGTAGCAGATGGATTGGTTATGTGGAAGATATGCCTTGAATGGTCGGAAGACAAAACGAGGATTTTTGCCCGCCTACCGGGAGATATTGAACTCGGAGGTGAGCTAAATCAAAAGGAGTTGCCCGAGCAGCTTCAAGCAATGAGTGCCAGTCAGGCGTTTGTTGATGACGCTGAAGTGGTTCGATTCATTAACTGTGCTCGTGAGCGTAAAGCTGAAGCATACGAAGGCATCGTCGTCGCACAGATTAAGAATGCTCAGGTAGAAGTTGAACTGTCGAACAACGACATGCTTGCTAGCATGAACATAGTAGGTGCTTATGGGGGCCGAGGTTTGCGTGGTCCTGAAATCGTTCAAGCACTGGCTCATGCGAGAGTATCGAAAGGCATCAATAAGTTGGCACTTAAAAAAGTTATGGTCGTCAGCAGTCAACTCAAACCCGGAGAAACCTTTACTCAACCTGTCGCCGTTGGCAAACAACCTGTCAAAGGTAAAGACGCCATCTTTACGCCCCTCGTCAAAGACATCACCAAACGCATCCTCAAACCGAAAGAAGGTCAGTCGACCAGCGACAAGATTGATTTACGCAACCTGGGTGAAACCATTGCTGTTGATATTGGCGACGAGGTTATGCGTCGAACGCCTGCAACCAAGGGTATTCCAGGTTTTACTGTGCAAGGACGCGTAATTCCTCCTCAAGCAGGCAAAGACAGCCCTATCAAACCGGGCAAAGGAACAGAAATCAGCAAAGCCGATCCTAATCTTCTGATTGCTTCTGTATCTGGTACGCCTCTCATCAAAGATAAAACCATCGAGGTCGATAATGCGCTGTGTCTGAACAGTGTGGGCGTAAATACCGGGCACGTTAAGTTTAAAGGCAATGTCATCATTGGTGGCAACATTGAATCTGGCATGATCGTCAAAGCGACAGGCTCTATTACCGTTGGTGGCTTTATTGAATCTGCGGACGTGCAAGCTGAGGGGGATATCCAAGTGGCGAAAGGCATTATTGGCCACACTGTCAGTGATGGTCAGCCGAAAAGCTGCCATGTTCGAACCAAAACATCGATTCGTGCTAGTTACGCCCAATATTGTGAATTGCAATCTTGCGAGGATATAGAGCTCGCTGTGCACAGCATGAATAACGACATTGAGTGTGGACGCAACCTGACGGTACTTGATGCCAGCGGTAAAAACGGCACTTTAAGCGGTGGTGATGCCAAAGTAGGAGGTAAGGTGCTTTGTTCGCAACTTGGTGTAGAAGGCGATACTGCAACTAAGGTCGAAGCTTTTGCTAATTACGCCTTGTACAAAGAGCGCATTGCCAGCTTAAAAGAAGAATACAAATCTGCCCAAGAAGGCACGATGGATGTGATTCGTAAGGAACTTGAATTTAAGAAGCGTCCTAAAGCAGAGCGTACTGATGAAGAACAAGCTCAAATCGAAGTAATGAAAGCGCAAAACAATACTCGCCTTGAAGAAGTTAAACAGAAGCTAGAACACACTGAGCAAGAGTTTGAAGTCTCGCTAGAAGAGAATATCGTCGAAGCCAAAGATCGCGTGTTTACGCGCGTTACAGTGCAATTTGGAGACGAACAGGTGACAACCAAACGCACCCATGGCGGTTGTGTGTTTAGCTTTAACCAATACGAAATCAAAGTGGCGGCAAATTTAGAGGAAGAAGACGTCGTCGCGATTTAATTCTTTAATTGGAAGAATGAAAAAGCCCGTGTATTGAGAGGTACACGGGCTTTTGTTTTTAAACGTTAGGCAATGTGTTCTTGGTAGTAAGCACCAAGTGCACGTACATCACTGCTGCACATGATCTTCATTGCTTGTTTAATATGGTTAATGGGCCAATCCCACCATTTGATTTCCAACAACATAGCGACACATTCGTCGTCAAAGCGCTGGCGAACAATATGATTGTGACCAACAACAATCGAGTAGGGCGGAACATCTTTTGTGATGACTGAGCGCGCACCAATCACGGCACCATCTCCAATTTTCACGCCCGGCATGATCATCGCTTCGCTGCCAATCCACACATCATTACCCACAACAGTATCACCTGCACGTTCAAAGCCGCTTTGTATATCCTCTCCAAACTCTTCAGGAGAAAATGGAAAGGTAGAAATCCAATCTACCCGATGGCCTTGATTGCCTGCCATCATAAAGGTCGCGCCAGAAGCGATTGAACAGAACTTGCCAATGATCAGTTTGTCCACTTCGCCATAAGCACCCTCTTGCCACTCTTGTTGGGTAACGCTGTCGCCCATCAAATAACGAACCGATTGATCTTCAAATTTTTTACCGTGATAAAACCCTGAGTAATAACTGTAATCTCCCACCTCGATATTCGGGTTAGTGACATGGTCTTTGATCACTTGCCCTTTTAACCAAGTATCGAATGCGTTCATTCGTGATTCTCCGTTCAAATTTTAAGTTGTAAGCAGTGTAGAGCCTTTCTATTATTTCCAGTAGATTGTTTTTAGAGATTCATAATTACCATATGGAAATAAAGTGGCTAAGCTACGTGCCGATGTACATCGCTCTATGTGAAGAGAAGAGTATTGCCGGTGCAGCGAAAAAACTGCGTTGCTCAAACGCGCACGCGAGCCGTCAATTGAGGCAGTTAGAAGAGATTCTGTCAGTACAGTTGATTCAACGTACAACAAGGCAATTTAATCTAACTTACGATGGGTTGCGCTTTTATCAGCAAGTGAAGGGCTTGATGGATGGGGCAGAGCAGATTAATGAACAAGTGATGGAAAGTGATCGAGTCGCCGGACATTTACGCATCGCGGCGTCGGCGTCATTTGGGGCAGCGTTATTGAACCGAGCCTTGATCGAGTTTCGCCAGTTATATCCTGAAGTGACGTTCGAAGTGATCTTTTCAGAAACGCCTTTGGATCTTATTGAGTCTGGCTTTGATGTGGCGTTTTTCTTCACGAACAATCCACCCGAGGGCTATATTGGCCACCATCTGCGCTCTTTACACTGTAAACCGTTCGCACATAAAGCGTACTTGTCTAACAAACCAAGCATAGCTACGCCGGAAGATCTTTATCAGCTTGACCATATTGTGTATCGAAATGAAGTGTTAAACCTCGATACGTGGCACTTCCATCATATGGAAACCAAACAAAAAATGTCAGTGGCTTTGCAAAGTGTACTCAGCTTTAATTTGGTTCAATCCATGCTTGAGGCCACTCTTGCGGGATGCGGCGTTGCAATGTTGGATGAATTCGCATTGGAGAAACTCAGCGGTGAAGAGCGATCGCAACTCGTGCCGTTACTCCCTGAATGGCAAACGGATGCGATCCTACCGCTCTATATTCTTTATCCTAAACGTGAGCATTTACCAAAGCGAACGCAGGCGTTTATTGAGCATTTCAAACAGCAATCATTTTAAACTGACAGGCTGTCTTGAGCGTGCAGGTCTTTAATCTCTGCTGTTCCTTGAAAGTGTTGATTACAAGTACGGCAGTAGAATTGAGGCGTTAACTCGTGATAGTGGTTACCGGTAAAACAGCGTGATACCAACACCATCAAACGGGCTGTTTTGCCGTTGATGTTTTCAGGTTGAGTGTTGATGCGTTTCATCACGCGTTTGTGTTCAGTCGGTTTGTTGCAGTGTGAGCAAAATTTTACAGGCATAAGGCTCTCATATTGATTCAGTGATGATTAATTGATGAGAGAGTACTTTGCTTAATGATGAAAAAGTAAACATGCATGTAATGATAATTGACAGCAATGCCTATTAGGAAACTCATAGAGTGGCTAGTAACTGAAAAGAAGGAAGATTTCACTCCTCGATATTTTAAAGGCAGGAAAAATATCGAGGAGGAAATCTTAGCTAACTAAAACGAGTGTATGGACATTTACAGCTCGTAACGTAGCCCGAAGTGGTAGTAGCTTTCATCTGCATGTGCACCACCAAACGAGACTTCTTGTGCGTTGTCGTAACCGCGTGAGCCATTACGGTCAACATAACTGGTGTAGATAGAAGAGCGAGGGGTCAGTTTGTACTGCACTTCAACTGTTGTGTCTTTAAGCTCAAGCTCGTCGCCGTCACTGTTTTCTAGAGAGCGGTAACCTGCACGTAGCGCCCATTTGTCATTTACACTGTAAACTGCGGTCAGCTCCATGACTTTATCGGTACTGGTTTCAGAGAAGTAACCTTCTAGCTCATCTTCTGAGTAAAGCGCACCTAACATCAAATCACCCAAGTAGTAACGCGTACCTGCACCCCAGAAGGTGTAATCGGTATCGTTATTTTCACGCGCATCGCCCTTGCTCTTTTGCATTGCAACTACAGGAGCTAGTGTGCCTAAATCGCCCATTTCTAGGGTGTAACGTAATGCTGCGTTGTAGCCGTAGTCGAGTTCAGAGGTGCTGTTACCAATAATGTAAGCCACCGATGCGTCGAAGTTACCAATGCGGTTTTGGTATTGCAGCGTACCGTCTTGACGGAAAACTTGTGTCGCGGTTTTATCCACTTTATTTGCTTGGCGTGCCATAGATACGTCTGATGACGCGAACACATCACCAATGTCGGTGAACATGATTAATCCTGACGCAACACGACCACCTGTGATTCGACCGTAATCTTGTGCATCAATACCAGCCCAAACGTAACGTGCTGTGAGAGAAGGCTTGTCGTTCACTTGGTTGGCGTATTCGGCTGCACCTACTTGGTATTGCGCTTGGCCAATGACAGAGGCGTGTTCGTTGATGGTTTGTGAGCCATTTAAACCAATACGGCCATCAAATTCACCATTGGCATCACCGTGTTCATCATTTTTATTGGTGACGTTAAAGCCAAGACGAGAGTAAATGTTCAAAACCGACCCGTCTTCTGCTTGGTAAAGTTGAGCGGCCATCGCTGCGTTCGATGCCATTAGAGTAGGGAGAAGTAGAGTTAAAATGTGCTTTTTCATGTGAACGACCTTTTCGTTTCTATTGTTTTTAAGCACGACAAAGCCCCTTCCGAATAACGGAATAAAATCAATGTCGTGAGAAGTAGAGAGAGGGTGCGCCCTTGAAAGCTCAAGGACGCGAGCTAGTCCATTCCTATAGGGGTTAGAATGATTTAGCTTAAATCAACGTCTTTGCAGCCAAAGAAGTAGGTAGCGAGGAAGCCAACGATGTAAGAGATAAGTAGGCCACCAATGAACACCATCATGCCGGCAAAGATGCCGCTAGCTGAGGTCATCAGCGGAATTGCAACGATACCAGATGGGCCGAAGACTGTGTTTAGACCGACAGGCAGGCCAAGGTAAGAGACTAAGCCGATAAAGAAGCCACCCGCTGCGCCACCAATACAAGCGGTGACGAACGGTTTAACGCGCGGTAGCGTTACGCCGTAAATCAGTGGCTCACCGATGCCAAGTAGACCTGGAATGATGGCGCCTTTTACTTGTGTGCGTAGTAGGGCGTCTTTCTTGGCTTTGAAGTACAGCGCCATAGATGCACCCACTTGACCGCCACCAGCCATCGCTAGGATAGGAAACAGCGAGTTAAAACCTTGTGCTTCCATCAGGGCAAAGTACACTGGCACAAACCCTTGGTGGATGCCAAATACCACGGAAATTAAGAACAAACCTGCCAAAATCGCTGCGCCTAATGGGTTGTCATTCAAGTTTAGGAACAACCAAGACATGCCTTTGAATAGCTCACCACCGATTGGCATGATGATCAAAAACGTTACTGCACCCATGATCAAAAGCGTGACAACTGAGGTCAAGATCATGTCCAGATCGTCAGGCATATACTGACGCACTTTTTTCTCGACCTGAGCACCAATGATCGCTGCCATCAATACGCCAATAATGTTGCCACGAGGATCAATCGCAAAACCGAAGAACTCATTCATTCCGGAATAAATGCCCGACGTTGCATCGGGGTTGTAACCCAACACAAATAGCGAAGCGAGTATGGCGCCATTGACACCTGAACCACCAAAAGCTTGTTGAGCGTTGTAGCCAATTAGAATGCTCAAGAACGCGAACAGGCCTTTGCCAAAGACTTTCATGTAGGCAATCAAATCCAACATAAACTGGCTTGGCGTTTGGTCGAGCACGAAGATTTGTTCCAATAACGTGGCAAAACCAAGCAGCAAACCCGCAGCGATAAAGCCGGGAATCAGCGGTGTAAAAATGGTGGCAAACTTACTCAGAAAACGCTGAACCGCACTGGTTTGCTTACTCTTCATCTGTTTTTTCTGCTCTGCAGCGACAGCAGAAAGATCCTGTTGTGGTGCGTCAGGCTCTTCGCTGTCACCAGAGATTAAGCTGTCGATCAACTTATTCATCATATCGGCCGCTTGCTGAGCTTTACCGGGACCAAGAATGATCTGGAATTGCTCGTCGCTTTCTACCACCCCCATTACGCCGGGAATTTGTTTAATGACGGATTGGTCCGCCAAGCTGTTATTCGCGAGAGATAAACGCAAACGCGTCATACAGTTACCGCACTTACTTACGTTGTTACTGCCACCCACTGCGGCGAGCAATTGCGATACTGTGTTAGAGGTAATTTTGGCCATAGGGACTATCCTTCAGGACTAGGGCTATTTAGTTATTATTTAGTGCTGCACGAATAAAACCGTTGTGCTCGGCGAGGCGAGATTTGGCTTGCTCAGCATCCAAATCAGCCAGAATCATTAAAATGGCGGTCTTACAGTGACGCTCACACGCTTCAAGGGCTTTTTCTGCTTGTTCTTTTGTTGCGCCTGTTGCTTCAATCACAATGTTAGTTTGACGCTGAATCAGTTTGGCGTTGGTGGCTTCTACATCCACCATTAAATTGCCAAACACTTTGCCGCTGCGAATCATTGCGCCAGAAGTCAGCATGTTCAGCACCAGTTTTTGTGCTGTGCCTGCTTTCATGCGTGAAGAGCCGGTGACTACTTCTGCGCCCACCACCGGAAGAATGGCGATGTCCGCCGCTTCTGCCATTGCACATTCTGGGTTACATGCGATTGATGCCGTTGTTGCTCCGACAGATTTTGCGTACTCCAAACCACCTAAAACATAAGGCGTACGGCCACTGGCAGCGATACCAACCACAACATCATGCTGAGTCAGATTCAGCATTTTTAAATCGTCTTGGCCCATTTGAGCGTTGTCTTCTGCGTTTTCTACCGCTTTCAAAATCGCTTGATGACCACCAGCAATTAAACCAATAACCATATCTGGGTGTGTGCCATAAGTTGGAGGGCATTCGCTCGCATCAAGAATACCAAGGCGGCCAGATGTACCTGCGCCCATGTAAATCAAACGGCCACCATTGGCGAACGCTGCAGTAATGGCATCGACGGTTTGCGCGATTTGTGGCAATACGGCTTGCACCGCTAAAGCGACTTTCTGATCCTCTTGGTTAATGACTTGCAGCATCTCGATGGTAGAAAGCGTATCGATCTCTGCGCTCGCTGAATTGCGGCTTTCTGTCACCAATCGGCTTAAATCAATTTTCATGTTTTGTACTCTTCGTAAATGTTCAATCTGAGGGCGATTCTATGGAATAAAATATTCAGGTTTGGTGATAAAAATCACACTTGAGGTTATTCTTTGTTCAGTGAAAATTTGGAATAATGACCGAGAATACTGATGAGATAACCTACGTAGAAACAAGGGTTATTAAGTTAATCAGGCAGTTAAACAAAAGTGTGATTATTTCTGTTTTGGAATAATTTATTTAAAGTTTTTGGAATTTTGTCGTGTCCGTTATCAATAAAATCGTCGCAAGACGTACTCAACTCTCTCAAAGTGGTCGTTTGGTTGGCGATTGGATTGTCGAAAATGCAGAAAAAGCCGCCCAATTGACCAGTCAAGAACTTGCTGTACAAGTGCAAGTGAGCCAATCGAGCATCGTCAAATTCACCCAGAGAATTGGCTATAAAGGCTATAGCGAGTTCAAGTTGGCGTTGAACGAAGAGATTGGCCGTAAGCAAGCGATGCAATCCACCCCGCTACACAGTGACATTCTGGCGGATGACCCGATTGCGGTGATTTCGCAAAAACTGGTTAAAGCGAAAACCGATGCTATGTTCCAAACGACCAATTCGCTCTCTTATGAGGCGTGTCATCAAGCGGTGAAGTGGTTGAGTGAAGCGCGCCGTGTGCAAGTGGTGGGCATTGGCGGCTCTGCGCTTACGGCAAAAGATTTGAGTTTTAAGCTGCTCAAGCTTGGGATTACCGCATTATCAGAACAAGACAGTCACGTACAAATTGCGGTTGCGCGCACGCTCTCTTCACAAGATGTGCAGATCGCGATTTCTTTTTCAGGAGAACGAAAAGAGATTCTTGTAGCTGCAGAAGCGGCGAAAGAGCAGGGAGCAAAGGTGATTGCTTTGTCAGCTCCGGGGAGAAGCCGCTTGAGAGACATTGCGGACATCACGTTTGATACCATCGCCAATGAAACAGAGCACCGCAGCTCTTCCATTGCTTCACGCACGGCCCAAAACGTGATTACGGATCTGTTGTTTATTATTTTGGTGCAGCAAAGAGACGAAAGCGCGCGTCAGTTGATCAGTGATATCAGTACCGATATCAAGCAGATCCTTACGTGATCGCTTCGTATCGCTAGAAGTTAAAGATCTGGATCGTGCTGCAACAAAGCAATAAACGCATCGAGATGCTTTTCGATCGTGAGATCCGCCGAGATCGGGGGCAATTCCACCGTAATACAAGGCAACTGGCGTTCATTACACCAAGTTCCGAAAGACCCTGGCGTTTCGTAATCAACATCGTCAACGATAGGTAGATTGAATTGCTTGCCGAGCCATTTGGCCAAATCAGAATGAGCAGGGTCGTCGACAAATGCTAATGGTTCATGAAACGAGACCACAAATTTTGGTCTTTGCAGTTCAATCAAACTAATTAGTGCGTCAACTTCTGGCTCTAGCTGTTCTTTGCTGCCCGTTTTTACTTTCACGTCTCGAACTGGTGTATGCGAGCTCCAACGATAGACTGTGCCGTGCTCTGTCCAATTCTGCGTAGGAAACGCACGGTTTAGATCGACTTGATTGGCGTTGGCTCGCGTACCCAGTTGGTTTGCGTCTGGGTTCATCGATAAAATCACATCGTGTTTCAGACACTCTGCTGGCAAGCTTCTTAACGCGCACGACAATCCGGCGATTGAGGCGGTCTCGTCGCCGTGTGTCCCCGCGAGAATAAGGCCTCGCGAGTTACTTTCTACTTGTGCTGGGAAATACAACAACGGCGCGCCCAGTACCGATTTTCCATATGATGTTGGCGTAATTAAAAATGCCGCTCTTTCCGTTCTTGGAATTAGACTCACCGTAATCTCCTGATTGTTCGAGTAGTATCTATTCATCACTCAAGCTATTTATAACTCAAGTCACTGCCGTTGAACTTAGCATCTTGAGATTACTCGGATATAAACTGAACACTTAAAGTTCGTCAATGCTTGTATGATGAATTGTGGTACTTGCTTCAAAAGACGTGTTAGGAGAACGAAAAACGATATGGATTTTAAAAAGCATTCAACAGCGTTGCTGGTTTCCTCTTTATTGACCCCATTTTTATCCGCTTCAGCTCTAGCTGATTCTTTGCCTGATGGTGTGCAACTCGCACCAGAACAACACCTAGTACGAGCAAACGATGCAGAAGCGGCGACGCTAGACCCTGCAAAAGCCGAAGGCTTACCAGAGATGCACGTAATTCGTGATTTGTTTGAGGGATTAGTCATTCAAGACCGCGATGGCAATATCGTTCCTGGTGTTGCGGAATCTTGGCAAACCGAAGACAACCAAACCTTTGTGTTCCATCTGCGTAAAGACGCCAAATGGTCGAACGGCGATCCTGTGACAGCGGATGATTTTGTCTATTCACTGCGTCGTGCAGTGGATCCGAAAACTGCTTCTCCCAATGTTTGGTATCTCAAACTTACTAAGATCAAAAACATCGCTGACGTAGCAGAAGGTAAAAAGCCACTGGATGCTCTTGGTATCACCGCCGTCGATAAACATACTCTGCGCTTCGAACTTGATAGCAAGGTGCCGTACTTTGTCGCAATGACAGGCCACACCTCGATGATGCCGGTACACAAAGCAACGGTTGAGAACAGCGAAAAGCCGTGGAGTGACCCACAGCAGTTTGTTGGTAACGGTGCATTTGTTCTGGATAAATGGGTGGTGAATGAGCGCATTGAACTGAAAAAGAGCCCAAACTATTGGGATAGCGCGGATACTCATCTCACTGAAGTGACATACATTCCGTTTGAGAACCAAAACGCATCGATCAATCGCTATGCGGTGGGCGAAGTGGACATTACCTCAGATGTACCAACCCATATGGCGCAAAAGCTGAAGAAAGATTACGAGCAAGCGTATACCGCGGTTCCACTACTTTGTACATATTACTACGCGTTTAACACCACGCGTCCTCCTTTCGATGATGTACGAGTTCGAAAAGCCGTGTCTTATTCGATGATGCGTGATGTGATCACGAATGGTGTCACGCAAGTAGGTAATCTGCCTGCTTATACGTTCGCACACCAGTACACGGCTGGCTTTGATGCGACTCAGCCTGAATACAGCACATGGACGCAGAAACAGCGTGATGAAAAGGCGCGTGAGCTGCTGAAAGAAGCAGGATACGGTGACGGTAAGGCTCTGGATTTCAAATTGCTGTACAACACCAGTGAATCGAACAAAGCGATTGCAGTGGCGATTGCTTCTATGTTGAAGAACAACTTGGGCGCGAAAGTTGAATTAGAAAACCAAGAGTGGAAGTCTTATCTCGTCGCTCGCAAACAAGGGGACTTCGATGTGATGCGCGCCTCGTGGTGCGGAGATTACAACGAAGCTTCGACCTTCTTGAGTCTACTGCGCTCTGGTTCGTCAGGTAACTTTGCGCGTTACAGCAGTGAAGCCTACGACAACGCGATGAACAGTGCATTGGCCGCAACGGATGAGAAAGCGCGCCAAGGTTTCTATGATCAAGCCGAGCAATTGTTGGCGGCAGATATGCCAATCGCACCGATTTACTACTACATGCAAGCGCGTTTGGTTCGTCCTACGGTTGGTGGTTTTGCCAAGAACAACGTAGAGGGCCGTATCTACTCGAAAGACCTCTACATTAAGAAGTAGCGCTTAAAACAAGCGATAAATAAGAAGCCCCGAAGATGTGTCTAGCGAGGCTTCTTTTTATTGCTAGCGAGTAGAGAGCTTATTAGCGAGCGTTGCCACTCGTTTGCCAAGATACTCCGCCGTTGCAACATCTGAGGCATGCAACTGGCCGTCTTCACCGCCTTGAGCAACAATGCCACCTTGCACACCATACCGGTTCAGATTTTGCTCGCCAGAATTGCTGATCTTATCCAATCCGACCCACATCATACCGTGCTGACTAGCGAGCGTTTGTAGGTACTGCAACGTCATTGACTGATCGCCATTCATTGCCCCACCACTGGTAAAGCCAGCCGCGATTTTACCCGCCCATTTTTGGTAATACCAAGATTCACTGCTTGCATCGGCAAATGCTTTAAACTGCGCTGCTACGCCGCCCATATAGGTCGGTGAGCCAAAGATAATCGCATCGCACTCAGCAAGTTCATCCATTAGGCTAGGGTTCACAAAACGCCCTTCAATAATCTCACTGCCTTCAATACGGTGAGAGAAAATTTCAAATTCACCTTGTTGCTCAATGTCTTGTTGTTCAACGCCAGCGGCAATCGCGCGAGCTAGCTGGCCTGTAACGTCGGTTTTAGAGAAATAAATAATCGCAATTTTGGACACAATGGTTCCTTTTTCATTGTTGATTTTGAATCGTGCGGATAAGGCTAAAACCTCAAGTTTGGTTGAGGTCAAGAGATGGTTTGAAATGAGTGAACTAAATGTTTGCTGATCAATTTAAGCGTTATGAATGGCATTCTTTCACATTATTAGTTAGTGGTGTTTTTATTCTTATTAGTGATTAGTTATTATTGCCCATGATCAATTTAACGCATTTGAGAGGCTTAGTTTGAGAAAGATTATTTTATTACTATTTATTTTTACATTACCTGCGTTCGCAGCTTCTGGACCCAATTATTTGAGTGGCAAGATAAAAAATCTAACAGCTATCCAGGATGGAATATTAATTATGATGGACAGCGGGACCCCTGATAATTGTGAGGGGTCCTCTTCAGGTTGGATGCTTATCAGACAAGAAAATACTGCAATGATATCAGTAGTTCTTGCTGTATGGGCTGCAAATAAAAAGTCAGGTACAGTATACACTTCAGGAAGGAACAATGGTGTTGGATACTGTATTGTTAACCAATTTGATCCAATAGATTAAGAAAATATATTAGAGTATTGTTATTTTTAAACAGGTTGAAAATTATGAAAAATATATTAATTTCTATAGGTTTAGTACTTACGTCATTTTATGCATTATCATCGGCAGGGGTTGTATCAAAAGTAGTCCCTAAAAATCTTCATGTATATAACTTCGCTGGTAATACTTATGTAGATCTAAAATCACATGGATGCTCTGGTTCAAGGTATTATTTAAGCCCAAGTCACCCTAAATATGATGCTATATTTTCTGTTCTTTTGGCTGCACAATTAGCGCAAAAAACTGTTTCAGTTCGATATGACGGTTGTATAAATGGAAGTAATGCTCAGGGAAACATAGTCGGCGTATACCTAGATTAGATAGGGCTTATTAAGCCACTTCTAATTAATAACAAGTAATATTAATTAGAAGTGGTAAATAACTTTTTAAATCGCAGGGTTATGTACCATAAAGTATCTTGGAGGTGGAGAGTCTGCATAGGTCGGTAGGGTGTTACATGTAACGCCATTATTGGCATTGTACATAATAGTTACATTAAGGTTATCTTTCACTGCATTGGCCGCATAGGATGCCCAGAGTGAGCATACAATAGTGTCATCATTGGTATTACAAAGCCTTGTCCAATGCTCTCTCCATGCACCCATAATGTTCACATTGCCATTTTCTTCTACGTAAACGTTTTTTATCTTTCCTTTACAATATATATTCCCAGCATGGGATAAAGTTGGTAAAAAAAGTATAACAAATAGTAAGTTTTTCATAAATAACCTGAAACGATTTCGTTCTGATACTCTAATTTAGTACCCATAAATCACTGATGACTGGTGTAAGACCACCGCTGGTCCCCCAAAATGGAATAATTTCACAACCTGAAGCGTGCAAACCTATTCTTTTTCCTGTTGCAAAGGCCATTAAGGCTGCGGATACCATGTTGTCATGGCCTTTCAAGTCACCCTTTAAGTGTACTCGGCTTGTAACAGTGCAGTTATCAAGATTAACTATTGAACCGGAGATATATAATGTTAAACCTCCATTTGCATGATTATGAATTCTAGTAATTTCGACACCTTCAGAGTTTAAAGCAGTGAAATATTTTGCATTGGAAGTTAATGGGGATATAGAAAATAGCATTAATATTGCTAACTTTAATAATCTCATTTTTCACCTTATTTCTTTGTAAGTTGAACTGTACCAATGGTTTCACCATCTCCCCATCTTTCACATGAGGATTTTCCAGTGATAACTACTTTTGAATCTGACATGTATGCAGACAACAATAAGCTGAATTGAGATTTACCATACACACTGTGTTCATCTTTTATCATCCAGTAATTATTCTTAGCACACTGTGGTTTCTCAGTTCTTTCTCCTTCAATATAAAACCAATGTAATCCATCATCTCGAACTAAAATATGTGTAACTTTTCCCGTTTGACTGCTTGAAAAGGCACAGAAACTAGCTGAGAGAAGAAAGATAAAAGTAATTATTCGCATTTAAAATTTCTCAATATTATTTGTCAGCATAAATCATTATGTAATTTAGTGTTTCAATGTCAGCCGCATTACAAACCCCTGTGGTCATGATTGTAATACTCTTATCAGCCATTAGTGCTGCTAGAGCTGTACTTTGTTGAGCTTTGTTTACTATGGTAAAACGGTTGTTTTGGTTACTGCTTTTATAAGGAGAATTAATAACATCGCGGTCTAAATATAGTGTATTGTAAGGGTCTCCTATCCCTTCAGACTGAATTCTAAGGATTTTTCCTGAATATGAATCTTTTGCTAATGCAAAGCTTATAGGTAAAATTGTCAATATTAATAACAAAGTAAATAAATTTCGCATAATGTTTTTAATTCTCAAGCTTAGGGCCAAAGTACCAACCAGTTAGCCATTTCCATGGCTGATGGCTTGATTCAGAGCAATCTTTAGAATCGTTAAACCAAAGTGTCACCTCTTTATTCGTTGTTTGCGCAGTTAACAATGTTGAGTAAATCGTGCGACATGCTTCTGCACTAATATTGTCGTGCTCATTGTCAACTTTACATAAACGAGGCCAAGATAAAGGGCCGATTCTTTCAACTAAGACATCTCCTGATTTTGCATCGATGCTAACTCCAATAACTTTTCCTGAACACGTATATCTTGAGGCATGAACATTAAACGATAATAATACTAAGCATACAGCGATTAATTTATTCATAGTCGTACCTATTTCTATTTAGTCATTCTTACGATTTTTCTATATACGTTTGGACTTGAATCCCAAGGCTCACAGCCTCCGGAATTAATATATGAAACGGTTATGTCGGTATCTGATGCTTCGGATGCTAACAACATTGAAAACATCCTATTTCTGGCTTCTGGTACCAAGTCCTTGCTGATCGCAAAAATGGTTCTGTTCGAGCATTCTTCAACTTCTTGTCCTGACGACGTAAGTGCCACTAAAACAGTGTTTGTTTTTGAATAGGTTACAATGCTTTCAACTTTGCCAGAAGTACTAAGCCAAGCTGCCTGTGAAAAGCCAGAGAATAACATTAGCAATATAATGTATTTAAACGAATTAATACTTCGACTAATAATTGACATATCGAATAAATACCTCTTGCCATGATTTAAACGAACTGCAACTTTCTGGTACATTGTCGCCATCAAAATGCACACGGTTTATTGTTTCCCCTGTAGAGCGAGCGCTAAGAAAAATTGAAAAGACAGCTTTGCATGTGTCTGGGCTCATTACACGGTTTGGCTCACCAGCTACTTTCCAGTCGGAGCCGGGATTACAAAAGAAAACTGGTGTATTCATGGAGCTCAGTTTTACCATTAATCTATTGTTTCCATGGTAAGCGACTTGATCTACTTTTCCTGAACAAATCAAAGATCCTGCGGTAACCGTTGTTGGAAAAAGTAAAAATAGCGACATTAATAATTTATTTTTCATAATCTATTCCGCTAGCCAAATACGATCAAACTTCAAATAACCATTGAGCGTGTCACGCATTTGAATTGTTACTTTTCTTTTGGATGCCTGTGCAGCTAATGCTGTAGAGTAGAACAAATGAGCAAACTCAGGGTTATCATTAACTCTATATATTGCTGCACTTGTTTCTGTAATTGATAAACCAGCTTTGGATGGTTCTGAGAGGTTAATTGGCTCATCAAAATAAATTAAAATGAGATTTCCACTATTAATGTAGATCCGGTCTACCGTTCCAGTGTAACTACAGTATCCATTGTAATTTGGCGAGCAAGTAGGTTTTGCAGCCAAGGATGGGAAAGATATTGTGCATATTATTGATAATAGAGAGAGTACTTTCTTCATTTCACTATCCTTGTGTGAACAAGTATTAGTTATTCATTTCTTATCATTAGATAAGCAGGTTGTTGGGAACTAGAGTAGCCTAAGACCTCATTACAAGAACTTACGGTGAAGTACTGTATTGTCGTTGGCTTCTTGCTTGTTAATGCAGATAGGGCAATGGAAACCCATGTTTTACAAGTCTCAGGCTCAATATTGTTATGTTTTGTAGATACCCTGCATAAACCGATAGCTTTCGAAGACCAGGTTGTCGAAATAAGTAGAAGTCCGCTAGAGTCTACCCAAGTGTTATTAATATTTCCTTTGCAGTGGATTGAAGAGCTAGAGTAAGAAAATGCAGAATAAAATAGAGTGAGTAAAATAGCGATAGTTCTCATAGTAATCCTTAGTTCACATATATAGTCATATTTTCAAGTTTGTATGCTTTATTAAATGGATAACCTGACTGACATTCCCCACTACCATTTACCCAAACTGATTTTCCTGACATCTGTGAAGAGAGAAGCATTGAAAGAAGTGCCCGGTTATAGTCTGTATCTGGCTTAAAGTAATATCTATTTGAACAGCTATTTTCGCTTCCACCCAATAATTGAACGATTATGTAGCCACTAGATGCAGATAACTTAACTTTTCCACTGGCTTCTTTATTTGAAGAGAAAGCAAAGCTTGAAAAGAAAAGAGGGATAATCATGGTGATTAAAAAAATTCGTTTCAAAATAGTTCTCCTAATGTGAGCTGGGGGCATTACTTTCTGGAGGTTTTATTTACTTTGCATCCAACGAAGATCCTCAATGGTCGTATTCAAGGTACAAGTGCCTTCGCCTGACAATGTTACCTCTACACCACTCCTTTGGGCTGCTAATAAAGAGCTAAAAACGAGCTTTCCAGCCTCGGTTGAAGCGTCAAAAGCGTAATTGAAGCCGTTTCGGTTAGTTGCACATTCTGTATTTGTTTCCCCTTCTATATCGACAAACACTAAACCTCTGTAAACAGGGCCATATTCCATTTTTGTTACCAAACCAGTAGAAACCTCTGCTCGAGAATCTAGTGGAATTACCATTACCAGCGCGGCTAGAAGAGTGTGGGCAGAATAAGCTCGAGTTTTCATTTCGTTGGCCAAATTTACTTTGTTATCAAGGCGCAAGCGTACAGGCACTTTGTTTCTAAGCAAAAAGTCAAATATCAAAAATGTGACTGGGTTATATAAAACAAGCTTGATATTCATAAAATCATTCAATGTTGTTCATGTTTTTGTGAATGTATATTGAAATGTAACCATTGAGTTATTTATGATTTTCATACATTTGCGTGATCAATGGCTTGAGTGAGAAGAAGCTTTGCTTTTTGGGTTCACGTTACAAACCATAGTTTTTACCGGTTCAGGATCGTTATGCTTTTGCGAACTTCAGTTTTAATACTTGCTTGTACTTTAAGTACCAGCTTTCCGGTTGCTGCATCTGAGCTTGAGGGATCGTCTCTTAGCTTAGTCAATCGGTTGATTGCTTATTCTAAAAGAGGCAATGGTGATGTTTTTGTCTCATTAGATAACAACGGTCAGCAGTGCGCTAACGGTTATTACCTTGATAAAGGAAGCGCGGGCTACGACTCCGTTCTGAGTATGTTGTTGGCTGCTTATCAAGCCAAAACTCCCATAATCATATATGGGAATACATTGATGAAGTGGTCAGGCAGTGCAAGTCCCGTATGTGAAATCTATAACGTTGCATATCAATGACTTTGAGGTGAGAAATGCTTAAAAAGCACTCTATTACTGTTGGCTTATTGTGCTTAGTTTCCATTATGTTTGTTGCCTTTTATTTGAATATTCCTGCCTACAATGAGCAGATAAGTAAAGGTGTTCCCTCATCGAAATCAGAGCCAGAGTTAGACAATAAAGCGACTTCATTAAGCGATGAAGTCGCTTTTCCTTCCCCAGTTATTCAGCTTCAACAAACGATGGCGGATGGAATGATTCAAACATCAGAGCCATCCCTCCCTCTTATTAGGGGAGACTTGCAAGCGTTTTCCGACGAAAACATTGACAAGAAATACCCATCACCCAGAGAGCTTGAGGAACTTGAAGCTCGGTTAAAACAACTCAAAAAACTACAGCAAAGCTTATCTCAGTAGAAAGGATTTAATGGTGTCTAATAATAAATACCCCTCGGTAGTTCCTTTTGTTTTTGTATCTATAGCTGCACTTTTTTTTATGTTGCCAGCCCATGCATTAACACCCAGTGACGGCAAAAAAATAGCACTTTCTGGAGATTATATGACCTCTGGCGGAGAGGCTACGTATACGTTACCAATTACCATTAGCCCAGGAAGAGCGGGTCATCAGCCAGATCTGAGCTTTAATTATCAAAGTGATTCTCCTAACAATATTATGGGGATGGGGTGGAGTTTAGGCGGGACTTCCTCTATTTATCGTTGTGGTAAAAATCTCAATACTGATGGCAATTGGGGAGGCGTAAACTTTGATTCTAACGATCGTTATTGTATAGATGGTCAACGCCTTATTGCCGTGAAAGGTGCTAATGGTGCGAATCTAACTGAGTACCGAGTTAAAAAAAATGGCTACGACAAAGTTGTCTCTTTCGGTCGAAGTGGGGACTCTGGACCCGAATATTTCAAAGTTTGGCGTACTGACGGTTCGGTTTATGAGTATGGAGTTACCGCCGATTCTCGTGTTGAGCTTCCAGAACAATCTCACGTCTATAAGTGGGCATTAAACAAAGTAACGGACTTAAGCAAGAATAATCACACTGATTATTTCTATAAAGAAGATGGTAACATTGGTTCACATCAGCTCAGTTCAATCAGTTACGTTGGTGGTAAAGTTTCGTTTGAATATGAATCACGGCCGGATAAAACATTTCAGTATCTTTACGGAAGCAAGTTATCTCGAATAGAGCGCTTAGACCGAGTAGTCATTCATGATGCAGATCTAAACGAATTAGGCGCATACGACTTAAATTATGATGAGTCTAGAATAACAAAACGAAGCCTACTTCAAGATATTCGCTACTGTACTGAGGGCGGTTCGTGCAGTACGAAAGTTCTATTTTCTTGGAATCATAATTACCCTAAAGAACTCCACTATCCTACAGAGCCTTCAATTATCGGTGGCTCTACTGACTCGGGTGTGCTGGTTACGTTAAATGGTCTAAAAGACAGGAAAGAGGCAGAAACAGATTTTAAACACATAAGCTTTTTTGATGTAGATCGCGACGGAAAAAAGGAAGCCTATGGCGCTACTCACAATAAAAAGGAAGAACGTTTTTTATTGCTTCCACCTTCTGGAACACCTGAAGTGGAGTCTGCAACTTTTGATAAGTACACCCTACAAGGTAGCATCAATGAGCCAGTTTTGAACAAACACAATTTTTCTTATAAAGAAGAATGTAAAATGGTGCCTTGGGGAGATCGCGGGCATCTAAAAAAAGTTTGTAAAGACGTTCTAGTTTTAGGGCCTGACCCTAAGTCCTACATTCCTCAGTTAGATGGTGTGTTGGTAGACTATAGTAACCAAACGAATAAGTTCGCTGGTGATTTTAATGGTGATGGTAAGGAAACTCTTATTTCCTCGCCAGCAGGAAATTCTTACCCAATACTTGAAGTTTTAGATTTTGATTACGATAGTATCGATGATTATTACGTTGATTACCGTGGGGAACTTCGTTTCTATCTTTCTTCTCAAGCTCATTCAGTGCTTCGTGTTTCGCCTGGATTCTATGTTCATGGACATCAGTTAGTTGATATTAATAATGACGGTTATGTCGACATTGCATACTTTAAGAAGGGGAATAACTCAGGCTCCTACCGTGCGATTGACTTTTTTATCTTTAATGGAAAAAAATTTGAGCACTCTTACACCACAAAGTCTTTTCCAGCAGAAAGTGTAAATAACAGCAAAGTTAAGTTTATAGATGATAATGCTGATGGTTACCCTGAGTTATATATCAATGGAAAGCGTTATTTAAACAAGTTTGGTGAGTTGCAGTTTGATGGCAACGGTGAAAGTGCGCCAGTAAATATTAAAACATGGGCTGACATCAATGGTGATGGTTTTATTGACTTCGTCAGCGAAAAAGAAAACGCTGGCGTTGACCCAAAACTATTTACTCATACTTCTTCGCCTTATGCACTAGATAAGATTTCATATATTCAAGAGCAAGCTGTAGATTATGCCATCTCGTATAAGCCAGCCGCTGACCAGAGTGTTCATAAACAGAAACGTTACTTTGAATTTCCATTCGTGAATACCACTCCTCCTCGTTATTTGGTTTCTCAGGTAAAAAAGCGTCCTAAAGGTTACGAACAAACAACGTATACATACCTTTATGAAGGCGCTAAGTCTCATTACTTAGGTGGTGGCTTTCTTGGGTTCGCTACTATTACTGAAGTAGCAAATGCCGATGTCACGACGACAAAAGTGAGTAGTTATTACCAACTCGATTTAAAAACCGCAGGTGAGTTAAAGAGCGTAAATATATATAAACAGAATGAGGGAGCAGATGCTTTCTCATACTCTGAAGTAGACAAGGTTTCGTCTACCAGTTATCAATACAAAACGAATACGACAGGTAAAATCTATCAGGTTTATGCCGATTCAATTGTTCAATCTCAGTATGAAAAAGGAGCACTTCTAAAAACGTCTACCACATCTCGAACAATAAATAAGTTTGGTAGTGTTACCCGTGAAGAAACGAAGATTGTTAACGAGAAAAATAAGGCTGACACGTTTACTTCCCTCACAGAGAAGCTGTATCAATCCACGGGATACTCGACTACCAATCACGTCATTCACACTATTACTTCTAGTAGTATCTCTGATATGGCGACAAAATTTGCTACTTATCAAGATGGTTTTACTGCTTACTGTTCTGCATCCGGAAGCTCCGTTTACTTTAAGCCAAATGACAAATTTGTGTTGATTCATGGTGAAGTTGACACCCCTATTCTGGTGACGAAACACAATGAGTATTACCGATTTAATCCATCAAACAGTGACATCAATGACTTTAATGGCATTACCCACAAAAACGGCACTTTAGTACAAACTACACAGTCTGATTTTGAGCGTCAGTCGTTGGTAGCGTGTGGTCACTATACCTATGGCAACTTTACTGGTGATTTAAGCCCAGAATTGAGTACAACTTCTAGTTCCATTACTCAACTAATTACAGAAACGGGTAAATCGTATTGGAAAGTCGGAGCTGTAAAACAAAGTACAACGACGATTACTGACAATCAGTCGGGATTATCTAAAAACACGGTTTTAGATTATGGATATACATCAAATGGCTTGTTAGCGTCTGTAAAAACCAGTGGCGGAGCATATGAGGCAGGGTCAGTCTCTGGTCGATATTTAACGACCGCATATCGTTATGATGGGTGGGGGAATTTACTGTCAGAGGTTCAATCTGGTAGTGATTTGGCGACTCGCACTACATCACATACTTATGACTCCAGCGGACTTAACCTAAAAACAAGCTCTAACGCGAAAGGACATACAACGACTTGGCACTATGATTCTCAAGGGCGTTTGAAGTCTTCTATTAGTCCATTAAAAGGTCGTACTACCAGTTATGACTATGATGCTTTTGGCCGAGTTGAGAAAGAAACACTGCCAGGGATCGGCAACATCAACAGCAATGTTTATCACTTAGCTAATGAATGTTCTAACGCGCTTGATACTACGGCAAGCTGTGTTTCCGCTAAGTCTGCTACTGGCTCAGATGTGGCCACTCATTATGACTACGCAGGAAGAGAGGTTCGTCAGCTTCATCGAGCTTTCGATGGCAAGTGGGTTGTGGTCGATACATCTTGGGATAGAAACGGCCGTAAGCTTTCCGTTACACGCCCTCACTTCCTATCCGCGACAACATCTGCACCTAAAGTGACATTTGAATATGACTTGTTGGATAGGGAAACTCGTAAAGTAGAACCTGCAAATCGTGGTTCGCTTGCGCTTTTTACTACCAATTATGATGGTTACAAAACTGAAGTTACGGATGCTAGAGGTTATAAACACAGTACTACACACAACGTTCAAGGACATATCATTCGTAAAGATGAGCCTTTGGGAGCGTATCAAACCTATGCTTACTACCCTGATGGAAAACTAAAGACAACGATTGATGCAGTAGGGAATGCCACAAGCATTAAGTACGATAACCTTGGTCACCGTACGCAATTAGATGATCCTGACCTTGGTCTTTGGAATTACCGTTATAACGCCATTGGCGAGTTAGTTTATAAGCGAGATGCGAACAGCGTTACTACTACTATTGATTACGATACGCTAGGTCGAAAGACCAAGCAGGTTGAGGGGGGAGACACTTCCCATTGGCGATATGATGAGCGTGGTGCATTAGGCACCCTATCTTGGTTTAGTGGCAAAGGGCAGAGAACGGATTACTTCTATAACAGCAAAGGCTTACTATTTGAAAAAGCTGTAACGGTTGGAAGTGAAATTTTCACCACTCAATACGGTTATGATAATTTTGAACGAGTTGGGCGTGAAGTTAGGCCTGATGGGCAAACCATATCTTCAGCATTGGAAAAGCCAGATAACAACCGATTAGCTGTCGAGTTTATCTACAACCAATATGGCTATATGTCAGCGGTTAGAAGCCCTAAAACTTATGCTGATGACGTATTTACTAGTGCGAAATTCCGTGAAGATATTCGTCAGCTTCTGAACGAGGCAATCAATCAAGCAAATGAGTATCTTAAGAAGGCAAGTCGTTATGCAACACAGACTTCTTTCTTTGAGCAAAAAGTTAACGAATACAAAAATAAAACGGTAGATGTTTATAACCTAGACGACTATTCAGCCAGCTTACTGAGTGGTGAGCATCGTTATAAACAATGGTGTGATAGCCAAGGCAATTGTTATCTGCGTCCGGCGACATGGGTGTTGTTGCACGATGATGTCACTATACCGCTCGATATTACTCTAGAGGGGGCAATTTACCGGTTAAATTCATCACTGAAAAATACATCAAATGGTATTCGTAAGCACAGCCTAACGGCGTCTACTATTTCAGAGAATGAGTTTAACAATCTTGCATTAAGCCAGACGGAAGACTTCCTGCTATCCGGAGATTACGACGGAAATGGTCAACTGGACATGATGCATCAAGGTGACATCTATTCTGCCAAAGCTGATGGCCGAGCAAGGGAAGAGCTGCTATTCGCTGCTGAAGACTTAGAGCAGGCAGCCAAGCTTGCGAACAGCTATTACAAACTTTATACCGATCTCGCTGCAAATATGATCGGCCTTTCAGAGAAAGTGGCGGAGTTGAGTGGCCTTTACTGTGAGTATGCGAATGCTCTAGGTGGGGACCATGTTAATGCATCACTACGCAATCAATGTGCGGATGATGGCAGTGTTAGTCAGGCAGATCACCTCGAGACCATTCTGACGAACTCGGAGCTCGCAAAGGTGAGTGGCAATAACGCCTATATTTACTATTGGCAACGTCGTGATACGGATGCGTACGATCACACCTTAGCCGAGACGCTAGGCAACGGTTTAGTGAATACTTACGAGCATGACACCAGAACTGGCCGCCCTAGCGTTATTGCAACGCATAAAGGTAGTCAGGTATTTAATTCTGGTATCGCAAGTAGCACAGCGAGCAAACGAAATATTCGTTACCTTGGCTACCAATATGATAACCACAACAATGTGACTCAGAGATACGATGATCAGCTCGGCATTACAGATATCTGGACCTACGATGATTTAGATAGAGTCGAAACTAATACCATCGTGTTATCAGACAAGACACAGCATGGTCTTAATAATCCAGATTTAGCCAGTGGAAGAACATACGGCTACGATAAGCTTGGCAATATAACCTACAAGTCTGGCATTGGCTCTTATCAATACAGTGGTATCAATGCTGGGCCTCATGCTGTCACTAAAGCAAATGGCCTGAACTACGGTTACGATGCTGTCGGTAATATGCTCAGAGCGTACTCGGATAACTCGACAGCAAGTGAACGGAGCATCGAATGGTCTGTGTTCAACAAACCAACAAAAATTGTACGAAATGGTAAAACTGTTGAGTTTTCTTACGATGCAAACCATCAGCGTTATCTGAAAAAGTCTTCTGATGGAACTGAAACCTTCTATTTCGGAAAGACTTACGAAAGGGTGAAAAACACCCACACAGGAGAGTTACAGCATAAGCACTTTATCTTTGCTGATGGGAAGTTGATTGCGCTAAATACGCAAACAACAGATACCAACAGTAAACTTAAAGATAAGCAAATTCGTTACCTTCATTATGACGCGCTAAATTCTGTTGATATGGTCACTGATGGCTACGGCTTAGTTGTTGAAAGACGTAGCTACGATACATGGGGTAAGCAGCGTAACATTGTTTGGCAAAATGGCGGTGCCGCTGAGGTTATTCAAGAGGCAATAACGAATCGCGGCTATACAGGGCATGAGGAGATTGCTGAAGTAGGCCTTATCCATATGAATGGCCGAGTTTATGATCAAGAGCTTGGACGCTTTCTAAGTGCCGATCCTTTTGTACAGGCACCATATGTTACAGCTAGCTTCAACCGCTATTCTTATGTTTGGAATAACCCATTAAAGTACGTTGATCCTACAGGTTACTATATCCCTAAAGGTACCGATCAAGACAAAGATGCAAATGGAAACAGTACAAATAGAGAAAAAGAGCGCAATGATTATAGAAATGGTCAGCGTGAACGTGATAGAAAGCGCCAAGAGAGAGAAAATCGAAGTCTAGCAGTCTCAGAAGAGGGAGATATTGCGGAAGAAGACACTGAAGTTGGTTGGTTTGGCGCTTTCGTTGCGGTTGCTACTTTTGCTTATGAAATGTCGCCGATTGCCACCGCTGTTGATGTTATCGACGGTACAATTCGTACAGCTCAAGCCCTTGCTGCTGGAGACTATAAAGTCGCAGGTGAGGTGGCGTTAAGTACAACGATAGGAATCGTTGGTAAAAAGGTTAAAGCTTCTGCTAATTTGGCAAAGTCTGTTGCTAAGGTTAGTGGACTTGGAAACCCGTTTAAAGATAAGACTGCGAAAGAGATAGACTCGATGTTTAAAGCTAAGGGATTTGAACCAGTTGGGCCGGATCCATTAAAGGGTATAGGTGGATACGTTAACCCAAAAACAGGCCGCTCATATCATATTGATCCCAAAGAGTATGGTAAGTACCGAGAGCCAAATCATGTAGATGTTAATCGACCGCGTAACTACAAGGGGCCGCTTGAGAAGAAAAAACACAATTATAAGGAGTAATAATTTGTCTGTGTATCAATGTATTGTGAACTTTCGCGACTTTTTAAGAGCTAGTTGGCCGTATTTGATGGTAACGATAGATGATTTGGATTGGGACGAGTCCCCCTATTTTATTGATGACTGGGTTCAAGCTAACTGGGAACTGTTAGTTGAAAGGCGCGTTCTTGAATCAGGGCATTTACTTGTACCTTATGGTTACAACATTTCTTTATTATGCCGTTATAAGGAAGTTGCTGGGAACGGTATTGTGCATAGGGTCGTCTGTAAAAAGGTGGGCGAGTTGGAATATAGGTTGGCTTTTCTTTGCTTTAAATCAAATAAGAATGAGGTGTATAGAATTGAACCTCCATTTGATTTTGTTGGGGTTGAAGATATCTATACTGGGGAGAGGTATAACTTGAGATTTGACGAATTAGAGTTTGATATCATGCAGCTAGAGCAATAAAGGTATGTTTGATATCTTAAGTTTTGTGGTTGGTGGTTAATGTTTTTTAGGTACAATCAGCGTCTCGTCCTAAAATAGGTTGCCGCTTTTTTACGAAGCCAGTATGTAATCTCTGCTGGCTTTTCATGCACTTCACTCTGGGTTTTCATCTCCAAGCTCCTTTAACTCACTCTGCAAGGGCGTTTTGATCATTGGAGAGTGCTCTATTGGTTTCGGCCAATCCAACTTACCATGCTTTCTGAGCCAAACGAGAACGGTACTGTGCCCTTGAATGCCATAGTGAGCTGAACCTGTTTGTATGTCATCTTGCCTTTTTCAACGTGAGCAACGATCGCCAATTTAAAGTCCATTGTGTAATTTCGTTGAGAGCGCTTTATTGCTGTACCTTGAAGAGTTCATTGATAAGTCTCCGAAGTGTCAACTTATCTCAGGATGGGACACACAACGTAATTAAAAAGCCGATGTATCTACATCGGCTTTTTAGTGGGTTATTTATTTCTGCGGGTATAAATGCGTGAGGTGGTTTTGGGCTCCTCAGGTTTGGCTTTTTCTTTTGCCAGCTTTAAGACCGCTTTTTGTAACATCAAGTTGTTCGGGTAAGTGATTAGGTTGCCGTTGTCGTGCTTGATCAGCACATGGAACATGCGGATTTCCTGAATCTCACCGCTGATGTCTTCGTCTTTGTCCACGACTTTTATTCGGTCACCGACACGGTACGGGAAGACAAAGAAGATCAGAAAGCTTGCTGTGATGTTACTTAGAATCGACCACTGTGCGATGAAAGCCACACCCAATACCGCAAAGATAGACGATAGGAAGAGTGATACATCGCCATAACCAATACCGGTTACAATGGCGAAAAGCGAAGCAAACAAAAACAAGAACGCGACGTTGAAGCAGCGCTGAATAAAGCTCAAGCGCGCTTTGTTTACGCCTTTAGCTTCTGCCAAATTTAGGATCGCTCGGTTGGCGATTTTCTTTAGCAAGCGATAAGCGATCAGAATGATGACGCCCATCAACACTTTATAACCGATAGAGCCAGCCGTGAAATACTGACTGATTTGCTCTAAATGCATCCAATGATTCATTTCTTCAACTCGAGAATATTAAGAAGGCGCGTGTTATAGCCGATTTTTGCTCGCAAGTAATTAACTATTTTAGATGTAGAGGAATATTCATGTTGAACAAATTTTGACCGACATCTCAGTTCCGAATTGATAAGAGATGAACTCTGATATCTGGCGCCTTGGCTGCTGCTAATCTAGAAACGTAACTTAAGAGCGTTATGGAAAATGGTGGGGATGCGATGGAAGAAGATGAAAGGGCAATCATGGGATTGGTGGTTATTGTCGGCTTTGTGTTGCTTTGGATATTCCTCGAAGAGTTTGGCTACTTTGGATTGCTGACCATCAATAAATAAGCCCCGCGAAACGCAGTGTTCAACGGGGCTTTGATTTTCTTTTTGTGCGGTTTAGCTCACGGCGCGAACTTTACCTTGCTTCAAGTCATTCAGCACTTGCGATTTCGGACCATCAGCAATCACGCTGCCTTTTTCCATCACAATCACACGATCAACAATGTCGAGCATTGAGGTCTTGTGCGTAATCAAAATCAGCGTTTCACTTGGTTTTAACTGTGCTAATTGATGCTTGATGTGCATCTCTGAACGGTTATCCATTGCACTGGTTGGCTCATCCATTAAGAGCACTGGAGGACGACCCAAGAACGCTCGTGCAATGGTCACAGCTTGACGTTGACCACCAGATAACATGCCACCACCTTCGCCTACTTGGCGCTCTAGACCCGCAGGGTCCGACTGAGTAAAGGCAGTGACACCTGCACGGTTGGCGGCGTCTAACACATCGCGATCATCGGTGAGCGGGCGACCTAGGGTAATATTGTCGCGAATAGAGCCGAAGAACAGATTCGAATCTTGCGGTACACAGCCGATATTGCGTCGTACGTCCACGTGGTGAAGCTGTTCGATGTCTGTGTCATCAATACGCACGTGACCCTCTGTCGGCTTGTACAGGCCCATTATCAGGCGTTCTAGCGTGGTTTTACCCGAACCAATACGACCGATGATTGCGACCTTTTCACCTGGGTTAATCGTTAGGCTTAAATCACGAATCGATGCCACTGGCGCATCTGGGTAATGGAAGGTCACACGGTCAATCTCAATCTTACCTTGTACGATAGGACGGTGAATGTAGCGTTTCCCTTCTTCTTGCTCGTCTGGCATTTCCATCACTTGGTTAATGATGGTCATTGAAGACTTAGCTTGGTTGTAGCGTGTAGACAACAATGAAAGCTGAACCATAGGGCCAATCGCACGGCCACTCAACATGGTTGCTGCAATCAAGCCACCCATCGTCAAATCACCATTTGAGATGAGATACACACCCAGAATGATCATGCCGACGTTACTACTTTGCTGAACAAAGCCCGCTGCGTTTTGAATGCTGTCGGTGATGCGACGGCTCTTGATGTTCCAGTTTGCCATGTGCGCCACTGCCTCTTCCCAACGGTATTGGAATTGGCTTTGTGCACTTAGCATTTTCACCGTTTCTAAGCCAGATAAGCTCTCAATCAAGTTGGCGTACTTTTGTGAAGCAAGGCGAGAACCTTCTTCAATCGAGCGGCGCAGTGGACCTTGAATCAGCGCGGAGTGAATCATCAGAATCACCACACCAATCATTGGCACGTAAACCAGGTCGCCCGCCATCAGCCAGATGATGACTAGGAAGAGAATCGCGAAAGGTAAGTCGATCAGCGCACTCACGGTAGCAGAGGTGAAGAATTCACGAATCGATTCGAACTCTTGCAAGTGACGAGCAAACGCACCCACTGAAGGTGGTTTGGACTCCATTCGGATGCCCATGACTTTGCTAAACAGCTTTGAAGAAATCAGGATGTCGGATTTCTTACCCGCAACATCGATAAAGTAGTTACGCAGTGATTTGAGCAAGAAATCAAACAAGAACACCACGAAGATACCGCTTGCCAACACCCACAGGGTTTCAAACGCGAGGTTGGGTACTACTTTGTCGTACACCAAGCGAGTGAACATTGGTGCAGCAATGGCGAAGATATTGATGAGGATAGAAGCGATAAGCACATCGCGGTAGATGCGTTTCGATTGCCACAAGGTTGACCAAAACCAGTGACCTTCTTTGGTTTTGAGCACTTCGGGAGAGCGCTCGTCATAACGGAATTGCTTTTTAACTAAAAAATAGCGACCAGTGTACTGCTCAAGTAGGTCTTCTAAAGGAATGGAGATAGGCACCATTCCGCTTTCTAGGGTGGTGATTTCTGCTTCTTTTTTCTCAACGTTAATGCTGTTGAGAACGCAAGAATCGCCACCTTTTAGAAGTAAGATAGCCGGCAGAATCAGACTCGATATCTGGTCTAACTCTGCACGGTTTTCCTTGGCAACCAATCCGGCCCTTTCCGCCGCTCTTGGTAGCAGAAACGGGGTAAGCTTGCCATCAGAGAGCGGAAGGCCGTTGATCAGCGCTTCCGGTGAGTTGGCTAGCCCGTAGTATCGGCTAACGTAAATGAGCGAGTTCAGTAAAGGGTCTTTCATCCTTGGTATACCTTTTCTTATTCCTTGTCGACGATGAAGCCTTGGAAGACTTCAACAAAGTGCTCGGTGAGGAAATCCAACTGAATCTGTGTTTCAACACGCGATGCAATCGTCGTAATACCCAAGTTGTGAGCGGTACGAGAGATTGAGGTCAGGGTGAATTTCTGTTTCTCATCGTGCAAGTTGTGCGTAAATAGGTAATCCAACTTCACGTAATTCGGGCGGAATTCCTGAATGTACTCAAGTGACTGGAAGTTACGGCCGTAGTTATCAACACCGAATTCCGCACCTGCTTGACGAATCGCGTTACACAACAGCGCTGTGTGATGCGGATGGTCAATGAAACACGCTTCAGGAAGCTCGAAGTGCAGCATTGGGGCAACTTTCGAGTGCTTCTCGAGCATGCTGGTGGTCCAGCGAATGAACGATGGTTGAGACAAGCTGCTTTGCGCAATATTGATTGCCACTGGCTCTTTTAGCTCGCCGCTTTCTAGCATCTTGATCATCGACTCAATAACGTATTGGTCGAAGATGTTAGTTGCGTCTAGCTGCTCAAGAGCAAACAAGTATTGGTTCGCACGGTAGGTCTCGCCATCTTTTTCGATGCTTGAGAACACCTCGTTGTGGAACACTTTACCCCACGTGTTTTTCGCAGACTGGAAGCGGAATTTAATCCAATCGCTGTGAATCGCTTCTTCAACCAGCGCTTTCCATTGCTGTTTACCCATAAGGTTAGAAGTGTTTTCACCACCCACAAAGCCGTACGCTTTGTCTGGTTGCGCTTTCGCTTTCGATAGCGCGTTATCCACCATTGATAGCACTTCTGTACGGGTTTTCTGATCTTTACTGTGTGCCACACCCAGTGAAGCTTTTGGCTTAGCAAGGCCGGTTGGGTCGGTGTTAAGGCCATTCACACAGTTGACGATGCTGTCAGCCAGAATGCGCAGTTCGCTTTCATCCATGTGCGGGAATAGAAGACCAAATTCGTCGCTTGATAGACGAGCAATGGTTGCTCCCGGAACGTCGATGGTGTTTTTCAAACGTTGAGACAACTCTTTCACGTGGGCATCAGCGCGTTGGTAGTCTTTTGTCTCGTAGATATCACCAATGTATTCAGCATGGAGTAGCGCGATACCCCCTTGCGTTTGTTCTGCTAGCCATTGGTCAACTTGGTTGATGTAGAACGAGCGGTTACCTAGCTTGGAGATTGGGTCTAGGTAAGCTTGAGCACGCAGACGCTGCGCCTCTTTTGCCTGTTCTTTAAACGACAGTTCGATTTGTGCCGACATCGAGTTAATGCCGTCAACAACTGCAATCAAGTCTTTCGTTTTAGGACGAGCTAGCGGATCACCAAACTGGTTGTTGGCAATCTCGTGCATTTTCTTCACGATGGCCGCTAAAGGTTTGAGTGAGCGACGTAGGATGTAAGAAATCGCTACTAGACCGGCTAGGAAGATAACGCCAAATGCCGATAGCAGGCGAATAAAGCCTTGCCATAATTGCTCGTAGGCTGCGCCTGGGTGGCTGATGATTTCCACCTCTGCAAGCTGCATCCAACCACTGGTTACCACACGTTTGTCGTGAATTGCCTTGAACAAGTTCAAGTCGATAAACCACTGCGGAACGCTACTTGGCTTGACTGGGTACGAGCGTACGATTTGGTAATCCGAATCTAACGCGGTGAGACGTACGACAGAATAAGTACTGCCATCGAACAACGCATTAATCACAGATTCGACCGCCACCTTATCTTTGTCTTTCAGATAAGGAGCTAGCGCCAAACCAACGGTATTAATGGTGTTGTTGACCTCTGAACGTTGCTGCTGCTCTAAGCTGTCTCGAGTAGTGTTGAACTGGATTACGAATACTGATGCCATCAAGAGTATAAAGACCGTAACCATTCCCACTACAAGCTTCTTATATAGGGTCATGTTTTTCACTCGTCATAGTTAATTTTAGGTTTTTTTAACTGCAACTTACGTTCGCGCGAGCGTAAGTCATTCCAAAGGCTCAAACGTGAGGCTTTTCCTGCTAGCTCTCCAACGCCAGCAGAAGACTTCATAAGCCATAGGTTTGAACCGTTAAAACTGTATATCGGTAGCAAGTCGCTACGTCTGGAGGCTCGAACAATCTCTGGGTTGAGGTTGTCGAGGATGAGAGGCTCCGAACTTGGGGTTGGGTAGTAAGCGAGTACCATGTGAAATTGATTCAGTTCGATGGCTTTAACGTAGATCAAACGCATCTTTGAATCCGGTATACCGAGCTCAAGTAAGGAAAAGTATTTGGCGATGGTAAAGTCTTCACAGTCGCCGGCATTACTGCCCAAGAACTCGAGTGGTGTCGCCCAGTAGTCTTTTTTACCCCACAGGTCTATATCGTCAACGAAGTAAAGTTGATTGAAAAAGTCGTTAACGCCTGCAAGCTTCTCATGAGTCTCCAATGTTTTGAAAAAATCGATGTTGTCTCGCCAAGTTTTCACGCGCATCCCAGCGCGCTCACCATAGACTGAAGTGATCGTATCGACCCATCGTTGTTCTTTGCTGTTTAACGCTCCGATTTGGAACGAAAGACAACCGATGCTGATTAATAATGTAACTTTACGCTTCAATCTGGGTGGCATATTCGACTCACATCACAAGTGTACTCTTCCAACGGGCTCGTCAGTGAGAAATAAGTGCTTTCTATTTAACCACTTATCAACGCTAAACGACACATCGGGCATACCTTGCTGACACTTACTCCTTCAGTGCGTTGGTTTTGGCACTCAAAATTGGCTTGAGTAAGTATTCCAAAACGGTTCGCTTCCCTGTGATGATATCGACTGATGCCGTCATACCCGGGATGATTGGCAAGTCTGCATCTTGTCCAAAATTGGTTTTATCGGTGCGTACGCGAACAATGTAGAAGCTGTTGCCTTCCTCATCTTGCGTAGTATCGGCACTGATGTGTTCCAATTCCCCTTCAAGTCCGCCGTACTTAGTAAAGTCGTACGCGGTAAATTTCACGATGGCGTGAAGATCTGGGCGCAAGAAGGCAATGTCCTTCGGTGCGATCTTCGCTTCAACTAATAAGGTGTCTTCGGTCGGAACGATTTCGACAATGTCCATACCGGGTTGGATAACGCCACCGACCGTGTTGACGTTCAATGTTTTGATGGTGCCTGTTACCGGAGATACGACAACAGTACGATTTACACGGTCTTCTAGGCCAACCGCCGACTCGACTAACGAAGACAGTTGGTCTTGAGTACTATTCAGTTTCTCTTGTTGTTCAGAGCGGAATTTCAACGCAACATCAATACGATTAAGCATGGATTCGCGAATAGCGGATTTGAGCACAGGAATCTTCAGTTCGCTAGAAGTCATTTCACGGCGGGTATCGTTAACTTGGCGTTGAAGTTTCAACAGTTCGATACGAGGTACCACGCCTTCATCTGCGAGCGGTTTGGTGATATCCAGCTCTTTCTTCGCGTAACGGTAGCTCTGGCGCAGGTTGCTTACACGCGCTTGGATTTCTACTAAATCTTGTTGTTTCTGTTTTACCTGTTGGTCGATAACCGAAATTTGACTACGCAAATTATCCAAGTCTTCACGGTATTCCGCTTTTTGACGTTGGGTTAGGCGAGGTTGGTTTTCTTCTAGGGTTGGTGGGAAAGTCAGTTTGCCGTAATCCAGCACCACGTTTTGTTCCCAGTTGCTGTTATCAAACTCGCGGTTGACTTCCACACTGCTGATTGAGGCGGAAAGTTGTAATACCGAAGCGGTTAAGTTCGCTACTTGTTGTTCACGTTCACGGAAATCAGAACGAAAGCGTGTGTCATCAATCAGCAATAGTTGTTGACCTTTTTCAACTTGCTGACCTTCTTTAACTAAGATCTCTTTGACCAAGCCACCTTCAAGGTTTTGTACCACTTGGATTTGAGAAGATGGAATGACTTTGCCTTGGCCGACGGTGACTTTGTCGATTTGCGCCCAAGACGCCCAACCAATGGCTGCAACAAAAAACAGCACCATGACCCACAGCATTAAGCGGGCGCTACTTGGCGTGTTTAGGAGCAATGCGGCGGTCTTGTCATCGACAAAGTCCAACTCATCGTTGCTAAGTTTGTTGTAGTTGTCTCGGCTCATCACATTCCTTGTTTATAAAGACGGTTTATCTTTTTGATCTTATTATTATTAGCCAACCATGTCAGCATGCTCGGCGAATAAAAATGTGCGAAAGGGGTAAGTGCCCCTTATTTACTGTGCCTTGAACTTTGTTTTGTCCAACTGATGTTTTTTTAGTTTGTCGTACAAGGTTTTGCGCGACACTTGTAATTCTAGTTGAACCTCTTTGAGTCTGCCTCTATGTCGTTGCAAGGCGTCAAACAACAAGCAATATTCAAAGTGTTCTGTGCGTTGAGTCATACTTTGGATTTCAATACTTTTCTCGTTGTTCCAATCTTCCATACGAAACGCATCGGGTTTTAATGCTCTCAATTCCGCAAACTGTCGTAGCTGTTTTATATTCTCTGGCCAATCGAGTTCCGTGACCATTCTCACCTCATCAAGGCTTATCTGTGGTGGTTGCAGCTGGTAACGACTGGCGGAGTGGCGCACAAAGTGTTTGTATAAGGGACCGATGTCTTCTTTGCGTTCATTCAAATTTGGCATGCGAATCAGCAACACCCGTTCTTCTATCCCTTTATCGACGCTATTGGCCGCGCCAAATACACGTTGTAACTTGGTATGCTGAAATAAGCATTGCCATTGCTTCTTCGAGATGTGCTCTGCGCTGTGTAAGTACAAACTACATTGGCTTTTGCCGTCTGTAAGATGATGTATGGCTTTGTCCAAGGCATCGAGAGAGAGTTCATATAAGTCCTCGCCGGACGCGACAATCAGCTCACTTTCAGCTGTGGCATGAATGTCGTGAGCGAACTGAGCAGCAAGCCTTCGCCCTGTACCGTCCTCACCAACGAAAATCAGCGGCTGGTGGAGTGGAGCGCTGATTAAAGCTCGGCGAATATCGACCATGGCTTGACTGTGACCAATCATTTTCGGCCCAACATGGGTTTGCATGTCGAGTTCTTTCTTTAGCCAGACGTTTTCTTGCAGCAAGGTCAGCTTGTCACCTGCGTTATTGAGGGACTTGAGTAGTTGCTCTGTCGAAAACGGCTTTTCAAGAAAGTCATACGCACCACTCTTCATCGCCTCAACCGCCGTCTTCACATCGCCATGGCCGGTTAAGACGATAAATTGAAAGTGACTATTTTTGCCAAGCAAGGTGCGCATGAACTCCAAACCGTTCATCACGGGCATGTGAATGTCGGTGATAATCAGTGCCGGCGAGTTTGGGTCAATCACACGTAAGGCTTCGACTGCATTGGGAAAGCAAGTCACGTCGATGCCCTCAATCAACAAGGCTTGAGTTACTGCATCACGGATGTGTGGTTCATCATCGACAAAGAAAACAGGACTATGCATGTGAATTTTCCTCTGTGCTATGAGGCGGCACTAAAGGCACGCTGACCACAAAAGTCATGCCACCAGATGGTTGAGAGTGCGTATCCATGGAATGGTTAGCGCTATGATTGTAAGCACTGAGTGAGCCTTGGTAGCTTTCCAAAATCCGTTTTGAAATGGTCAACCCTAATCCGAGTCCTTCCGGTTTTGTAGTGAAAAATGGGTCAAATATTCTTGCTAACGCTTGTTCTGACATACCTGGTCCATTGTCGGAAACTAAAATATCGCAGTTGGTTTCGTCGCATTGCACGGCAATTGAAATTTGTGGATCGATACAATGCCCTTCCATTGCTTGAGCAGCGTTGTGGAAGAGGTTGATCAGCACTTGTTCAAGCTCCACGCTGTGAATCGCTAACCTCACGTTGTATTCGATGGTTGGCACTTTCAGTGTCACGCCTTGCTTGATGAGTTTGCTGCTTAGGATTCTCGTCGCGTTGTGCACAGCATCGTGTAAGACCGCCACTTCGTTGTGTGGGTTGTCGTCCGTTTTGCGTGTAAACACCTTTAAGCGTGCAATCACTTCGGCAATGGTGTCATTAAGAGAGAGCATTTTATCTAAGTTGTCTGTCACCATCGGGTAGCGCTCCATCACCATCAAGCGTTGAGAGTTTTCGGTGTAAGTGCGTAGCGCTGCAAGTGGTTGGTTGATTTCGTGATTGATGCTAGCGGATAGCTCGCCAAGCAGCGCGAGTTTCGCCGCTTGAGTCAGTTCTTGTTGAGTCTGTTTGAGCTCTTGTTGGCTCTGCTCATATTGATGCACGGTTTGTTGTAATTTGTGGTTGGCTTGGCTGAGGACTAAGGTTCTCTCTGTCACCTTTTCTTCCAAATTGGCATTCACATTCGCGAGGCGTGCCTTGTTGACGAGCATTTGAAACCACGCCAAGGCAATTAAACCCACGAGCGCGTAGAGCAACAGGTAAACCACGTCCGCCTGCAATACCGCGGTAAGGACTTCTTGTTGGCTAATCAGTGCGACGACGCGAAAGCCTTTGTCGAATAATTTGGTCGCATAAGCAAGGTAGTTAGGGGAAACCAGTAGCTGATTGTTCTCAAACTGCGTTGCGCCACTTTGTCCGGTTAACTCGCCTCGGTATTGCGGTAGGGTATCGCCATATTGTTGAGTTTGATTGAGTTCTTTTTTCGCAGCTTCGGATAACGGGAAAAGTGCACGATAGCGCCAATCAGGCAAGTTACTCATGAAGACGACATCGTGCACACCCGTAACCAGCAAGCCGCCATCGTCTTGTGCCAACCTTTGTTCTAACTGCTCTAGGTTCACTTTAACGGTAATCACGCCTGCGACTTCGCCTTCAACCCAAAGAGGGGACGAGAAGAAATAGCCGCGCTTATTTGAGCGTACGCCCAGTGCGACATACTGAGCTTTCTCTCCATTTAGGGCGTGCTGAAAGTAAGGACGAAAGGCAAAGTTAGAGCCCACAAAGCTGTCATCTTGCTGGTAGTTACTCGATGCGATAACTAAGCCGGTGTTGTCGTGCACATAGATAGTGTCAGCAAGGCTCTGCGTTAGCCATTCGGAAAGCAATTTATTGAGGGACTCAGAACGCTTACCCACTTTAACTGCTTCAAGCAATCTTGGGTCATGACTGAGTAGATTAGGAATTTGCTCAAACTTAGCCAACTCATAGTCGATCTCCTGTGCCACCTGAGAGGCTTGCTGTTTGAGATCCGATTGCCATTGCTGATGTTGGTACTTTGTCGCGTAGTGATGAGTTAAAACAAGCCCAACCATACCGATGGCAAACAGTATCAAGAGAAAATGGCGCAGGGCTTTAGGGTTCAGTAAGTTCACGATTGGCTCACCAGTTTTTAACGCCATGTTATCAAAAGGCATTTAACGATGTTGTGAGCCGCCGCGACAACGAGAAATCGATCTGCTTTTTAGAAGTAGTATTCTGCGCCGATAGAGAAATAACTGTCGTTCTCTAGGTAAGCAATGGGTTCATTACTGGACATGGAGGAAAGATAGTAACCTTCTGCTATCCATTTCCAGTGTTCATTGATGCGCCCAGAAGCGGTCAGTTTGTAGATGGGTGAAGTTTGCTCTAAGTCGAACAATCCAGACAGCAAAAACTCGGTATCTTGGACATCATTCGCTTGCCAACGCAAACCAAGAAAAGCATCGTTGTTGTAGATAGTAGGTGGTGCGTATGTATCCCTATTATCCCATGCGTATTCGGCAATTAAACCGAGAGTGCCTTGGCTAAAGGAAAAACCGTACACCGAATATTCAAACCCTGTGACTAGGGTAAAGTAGTTACTGCCTTCCCCTGATTTAAACGTTCCTTCCCATTTTAGTAAGAGGTCATCCTGTGTCCATTGTAACTCGGTACCGAGCTGGAATATTCGTGCGTATGAGGCTTGCCAGTCATTAGGACGTTCGACGAGCAAAGGTTCTCGGCTATTGCCGTAAAAAGCGCTAATGCCAACGTCCAATGCATCCTGCCAAAAGCCAATCCGTATCGCGCTATCGAGGGCGTTCTCTCCGTCAGAATAGATCGCATCATCGTCGACAGGCTTAATCAAGGTTCGACGTTGATCTGGCTCTCTAAACTTACGAGGCTGGTGGAATGGCAGTAACAGCATTTGCACATCTCCCCAGTCAGGTAACCAACGCGCTTGAAGCATGGGTTGCCCCATTTTCTCTTCATACCCCAAAGCGATGCGCCCATCATATTGATTTACTACGTTGACGGGTTGGTAGACTTCCGTGACACCCCAGTAAACCACACCATAGCCAAGCAGCCACTCGATCGTTTCTCCCGCATAAGTAATATTGGCTTCGCGCAGATTGATGAAGCCTTGTTCGGACTGAAACTCATATTCTGCATAAGGACTGAAGGTTGCTGCCCATCCAGAATCGTTCCACCACAGTAGACGAGGAGCAATAAGAGCTCGATTGGCGAGTGTGTCACAGCATTGCCCCATTTGCGCTTCGTCTTTGTAGAGGTCTGCGGTTAACCCAACAAAACCTTCCGTTTGCCAATCGGCAAATCCTGCCGATGAGAAGGAAAGAGACAAACTGGTGAGTAGTAAGGTGCGCGCTTTCCTCATCAGTTGTGCCTGTATGCGTTACGGAGTTGTTTGGGCTCAAACTGGCTTTGTGGAACATCCACACCTAATGTCATGTTTTGCCAATACAATGTAGAGGAACGCTTGCTTTTTAAGTTGTCCATTTGAGCAAACTTCGGACGCCAGTAGCGCTGATTATGCTGCTCGTAATCGGAGAGGGTGAGTTGTTTAAACAACGTGCCTTTTCGGTCGTAGTATTCGATTTTTCGTGGTTGATAAATGTCTTGATCAATCCAAGCGACAAGTTTCGAGTAGCCCGAATTTTCGTAGCGAGGGAAGCAAGCCAACAGCCAGTAACTTTGCCCATCTTGTGTTTTTTCTTCGACGAGCTCATAGCGATATTTGTCCAATTCCCACGAACTCATGTCTTCATAAGCAAACTCACTGCCCATAAATGGCCCTGAACGGTTGTTCGAAGAAATGCGTTTAACCCTTTTGATGGAAGGTAAAAACAGCCATTGATCATCCGCTTCAATGGCGTGGCTAAACGTAAGAAGGGCGGTTCCTGCAATATCTCGTGGCGCTTGGAAGTAAGTGATGATCTTATCGCCATCGTTTTCTTGCTCGATACCTTTGATCGTCAATTGTCTGCGCACTGTGTCGCCATTGGCTGCGACGATCGACATTTCCACGTCTGATGTATAGGAAATATATCCGGTATCTCGACTGATCATTTCCTTTGCTACATCGAACCCGGAGACACCCTCAGCGGCGGCCGTTGCTGAGAGTGTCATGAGTAATCCGAAAAACATCCTCATAGTTAACTCCTTGTTGAAGGACGAGTTTTGTTGTGCAAGTTACAAGAAATCAGACAGGGTTGAACCTGTACGAGTGGACAGTTTCAGCGGGTATTCGGACAGGATAAAAATAGAAACACAGGAGGTAGCATAAAAAACTCCGCAACCAATGTGATTCGCACAAGGAGTATTTGTTTTTATGGAGCTTAATCTTTCAGGTAAGGAAATAAACGAGGTGGTCACCAGTATTGATGACATTTTGGGCCCCTCTGAACAGCGCTACTTCGGTGAAGGCTACAAGCGCACTCAATATGAATGCAACATCAATTACGACACGGATTCCGCACAAGGATTAGTCAGTGTTGCGTATCGAACAGATTGGTCACAAAAGAAGACGCAATCTCGTCGGCCTCATCTCAGTACGATTGATGCGTTTCTGATTGCTGGCCGTGTCTCCTACGCGATCATCAAACGCCATTATCAGTTGTCAGCCCACCAGTCGTCTCAAGCGTGGATCCGCCACGTGTCGATTAAAGCTGGCGCAGAAGCGCTAGAGGATCTTGATGCGGTGCGCCTTTCTGCCCAGTTACTTGATACCAGCAGTTCACAAGACAGTTTGTTTGGCACATTAACTCGCGTCAAAACCAAGCTCGACAGTATGGAAATTGAAGTGATCATCGATCATGAGGCGGAAGCGGATCACTCGCAATCTGTCGTGTCATTTTCGGATGAGGATGAGTACTTCAACAGTGATTTCCGTTTGCGTCATTGCCACCTTGCGAACAACACCTTTTGTGACGCCATTTGTGCAGTCTCCAGTGACTTGCTGTTTCAATGCCCAGGCAAACCATCAACGGGCGCGATGGGGCATTACCCCAATGCATTGATGATGGTCGATTGGCTGACGTGTTTTGCTCAGCTGTCGCAGTTGGTGATGTATCGCCTCGATAAGTTGGATCGTAATGAGACTCACAACTTGTGGATGCGCTCTGTCACGGTCACAACGCCGTATCCAATCATCCCTCGTCGTAAACACACACTCACACTTCGCAGCATGAAGAATTCTTTAGTGAAAAAGAAAGACTCCTCATGGCGACTTGCCACCGTAAACGGCTCGGTTTCCGGCCATCCAGAATTCAATCTAACTGCAAAACTATGCCATCAATTACCACAAGGAGAACCAGCGTGAAAATTGCCATTTCAGGAACGTACTCAACCGGAAAAACGACATTAACGGAAGCGCTGGCGATCGCGACTCAAGTTCCACGAACTCAAGCGCGCACCATGCGTGAGATTCTGCCAGATGCGGTGCCGGGTAAAACCTTAGAGCAGTGTAATCCTGCGGAGCTGCTGAACTTGGGGCTTAGTCGTTTGAGTGAGCGTGTTGTGAATGAAGAGCGATGTGGTGATCGCTTTTTCTCTGATGGTTCTTGTTTGCATGAATGGGTGTATGGGGCTGCGCGCTTGGAAACTGGGATTAACCCAAATGACAGCGACTTGGTTTTGACTATGAAAAGACTGATAGGCAAACCGTATGCGTCAATTCACCGTGGTTACATTGATGCTTTTGGCAACGTTGCAAAGCGTCATGCGAAAAAGACCTACAGCAAGTTTGTGCACCTGCCGATTGAATTTGATTTGGTGGAAGATGGTCACCGTCCTGTGTCTGAAAGTTTTAGAACGCTCTCCAATGATCTTCTGCTCTCTACTGTGAAAGAGCTCAACATCCCTTACATCACGGTTGGCGGTGATTTGCGTCACCGATTGATTACCATCGCGGAACACTTCGAGTTGCCTTTATATGTCGACCCAGATGAGGCGATCGAAAAAGCGGTGAACAAGGTGAAAGCAGAGGCGATAGAAATAGAAAACCACCGCCTGTCTGTGTTGGCGACTCAGCAGGCTTAATTCAAAGGAAGTCTCGAATAATGAAAAAATGGACAAAACCCAGAGCTTTGCTCGCCCTTGTGGGGTGGCTCTGCATCATGGCCCTAGCGTTTGTTGGCTTAGGGAAACTCGGCTTAAACAATGACTATAAAGTGTTCTTTAGCGACGACAATCCAGATTTGATCGCGTTTGAGAGCATCGAAGAAAAATACAACAGCAATGACAGCGTATTGATTGTCTTGCACCCGAAATCGGGCGATGTCTTTCAGGAAAATGTGCTGAAAGCGGTCATGGAACTGACGGAATATGCGTGGCAAACTCCTCACTCATACCGTGTGGATTCATTGACCAACTATCAATATACCCATGCTCAAAATGATGACCTGATCGTCGAAGATTTTGTAAACGCGAACCAACTGAGTAATACCCAGCTGCTTGCAGAGAAGAAAGCCTATGCGCTTAAACAACCTGAGTTGGTCAATCGTTACTTAGCTCAAGATGCGAACTCGACAGCAATCAATGTGTTGGTGCGTTTGACGACGGAGGGTCAGTCCGAAGAAGTGCGTGAAATCGCGCAGTTCTGGCAAGACAAGATCGCTGAAACTCAAACACGTTACCCTGACGTGCAGTTTTATCTCACTGGTCAGGTGATGCAAAATGACGCGTTTGGTGAGGCGACACAGCGAGATATGGGCAGTTTGGTGCCGGGCGCATTGCTGCTGATAGTCATCGGCACGGGCATTTATCTGCGTAGCTTGTGGAGTTCGGTGGTAGTGACATTAACCATCATCTCTTCAATCTTCATCGCGCTTGGTGCTGCAGGTTGGCTCGGCATGGCTATTACCTCTCCGTCTGCATCTGCACCGCTTATCATTTTGACCATGGCGGTAGCCGACTGCATTCACTATTTGCAAGGCTATAAACACGCGCTGAACAAAGGCGAAACCAAGCTGGTGGCTTTGCAGCAGTCGATGGAGAAGCATCGTCTACCCATTATTCTGACCAGTTTGACTACTGCGGTTGGTTTCTTGTCGATGAACTTCAGTGACTCTCCTCCGTTTAACGATTTGGGCAACATCACCGCGATGGGCGTGATTGCTGCTATGTTCCTGACGTTGTTCTTCGTACCTGCGCTTTTGGCGGTGTTACCAGCAAGAAAGAGTAAAGTAGTGAAGCGCTCTGGGCTTGCTAAGCCACTTGAATCCATCGCTCGCTGGGCAATGGTGAAGCCCGGATTAAAGATCGCTGTAGTTGTACTTGGTGGTGGCGTAATTGCTGCAAACTTGGTTCGAAACGATATAGATGACACCTTGTTTGAATATTTCGATGAATCCTATGCGGTGCGCCAAGCGAATGATTTCACCTACGCTAACTTAACGGGTGTGGCGAGTATTCAATATGCGATTCGACCAGAACAAGGTGAACTGATTACCTCTCCTGATTTCCTGCATAAGTTGGATCAGTTTGTTCAACAGGCTCGCCAAACCGAAGGCGTGTATCACATTCAATCGCTGACTGACATCATGAAGCGCTTGAACAGCAGCTTGCATAACGATGAAGCGGGTGAATATCGTCTCACCAGTGATCCTGAGTTGTCTGCTCAAACACTTTTGCTTTATGACATGTCGCTTCCTTACGGATTGAACCTCAGCAACCAAGTCGCGTTGGATAAAAAAGAACTGCGCGTTATCGTAACGGCGAAGAAGATGTCGTCCAATGATTTGATTGCTCTGGAATCGACGTTACGCAGCCAGTTGTTAGGCTTATTTCCTGAAAGCAGCGTTAGTCCTGGAGTGAGTGCGGACATCATGTTTGCGCACATTGGTTATCGCAACAACGTGAGCATGTTGACGGCGTCTGCCGCGGCACTGTTGGTGATTTCCTTCCTTATTGGTTTGATTCTGCGTTCCGTTCGCCTTGGTGTGATTAGCATCTTGCCAAACATCTTGCCGGCTTCCATTGCCTTTGGTTTGTGGGGATTGAGCATTGGTGAAGTTGGCTTGAGTCTTTCCGTCATTGCGAGTATGACGCTAGGTATCGTCGTGGATGACACCATTCACTTGCTCTATCGTTATCACACGTCTCGTAAGGAAGGGAAGTCGGAAGATGAATCGATTGTTACCGCCGTTCGAGAGACTGGCGTGGCAATCATGGGTACTACAATAGTGCTCAGTGCAGGCTTCTTTGTGTTGGCGAGCAGTTCCTTCAAGATGAATGCGGACATGGGCCTGATGACCGCAATCACCATCATTATCGCGCTTGTGCTTGATTTGTTGTTGATTCCTGCCTTGCTTAAAGTGACTGGGAAATCTGCCAAAGCAGCACAACACAAACCACAAACCGCCTAATTTACTGACACTCTTGGCTTGTACTACTTGGCTTAGGATATTCGTCCTAAGCCTTTTTTAATCCTCGTACCAACCTAACTCGATCGCTTTTGACACGGCATGCGTTCGGTTATGTACGTCCAACTTACGATAAATATTTTGTAGATGGTATTTGACAGTACGTTCACTGATGTTGAGTAAGCGGCTGATTTCCCAATTACTCTTGCCCAGTTTTAGCCAAGGAAGCAATTCACATTCTCGAGTCGTCAGTTGGCTCTCTGGAGCAGGGAGCGTTTCCACTCGGATGTTACGATCACAGACGTAGCTCGAAGCCATATAGAGGTGGGGCGTTAAAAGATACAACGCGTCGATTTCTTCGCTGGAAGGTTGGCGGTCACCAAAGGAGGTGAGGTAAATGGCCTTCTTGTCGCCATGATATCCGGCCAGCAGTAAGCGCTTACCGTAATCTGGATGGGTATGTGAGTCCATCAGAGCCATGATGCCGTGATTGGATTGCTGTAATGCCGCGATTAATGGGTCACTTTCGGCGGTTTTTTTGCTAAAGCAGTTGGCAAATTGATCGGGAGAGAAACCATAACAGACAGGGTCTGGAGCGTAATCATCACCGAATAAACCGAGGATACTGAATTCAAAATCAATTTCGTTTTGTAGTTCTCCAAACCAAGCGTGAATAGCGTCAGAGCTTTCGGCGCATCTGAGCTGGTTGGAGAGTTCGAACAGTCTTAGCTTGTCCATAAGCAAATGTCTTTCCTAGCAACGTTGTTTAATGTGTTGTGGTTATCCACTTTTATTATGCATGTCTTTTAGTATACCCAAGCGGCCTCAAAAAAGGGATTGAGAGTCCGGTTTTCAGAGCGAATTGAGGTAGGTGAATAAGCTAATAAACTTACGACTCACCGGCATTAGTACCTGAAATTCTGAGTTTTTTGAGGTCACTGGGCAGTAATTATTGTCTTTAGTGGAGCAAAAACGAGCAATATTATTTTGGAATGACTTCACATTGTTGGCTTTCACCCTACTTTCATCAACCTAACGACATAAATCACAGTGAAGTCTGGGCTTGTTTGTTACCCTTCGGCATCCCGTGCGATGGATCTTTGTAGTACTCCAACCGTAAGAGTCGTACTAGGTCTTTAAACATCCATGTGTGCTGTCCTTGTATTTCGAAATTATCGGGCGCACAATCGACAAAAACGAGTGAAGGAGTGAAGATGGAACTTGCTGATATTCGTCGTGAGTACACAAAAGGTGGCCTGCGTCGTAAAGATTTAAAAGCAGATCCGATTGATCAATTTAACCTGTGGTTAGAGCAAGCGGTACAAGCTGGTCTGACTGACCCGACGGCGATGACAGTCGCGACAGTCGATGAAAATGGCATGCCGTTTCAACGTATTGTGCTGCTAAAAAGCGTCGATAAAGATGGTTTTGTGTTCTACACCAACTTGGGCAGCCGTAAAGCGCAGCAGCTTGAGCACAACAGCAACATCAGCCTGCATTTCCCGTGGCACCCGCTTGAGCGTCAGGTTCACATTACAGGTGTGGCTGAAAAACTCACCGCCATGGAAAACATGAAATACTTCACTTCTCGCCCGAAAGACAGCCAACTGGCTGCGATTGCGAGCAAACAAAGTAGCCGTATTTCAGCGCGTGGCGTACTAGAAGGTAAATTCCTCGAACTGAAGCAGAAGTTTGCCAAAGGTGAAATCCCGATGCCGACTTTCTGGGGTGGTTTCCGCGTTAAGCCACAAAGCATTGAATTCTGGCAAGGTGGTGAACATCGTCTGCATGACCGTTTCTTGTTCTCAAATCAAGAAGGTGAGTGGGACATCGACCGTCTTGCGCCGTAGTCACTTCGATGAAGAGATAAAAAAACACCGCCGAAATTGGCGGTGTTTTTGTTTGAACAGAATCAAGAATCAGCGTTCGCCGTTGAGCACGACTGAAAGCTGATGTTTCAGCAGCGTCTTTGGCACAATTGAACCGTAACCAGCTTCCATGGCTTTATCGATGAGCTCGTTTTTACTGTTGGCTTCAAACTTAGTACGTAGACGAGCCACATGCCCTTCTACGGTTTTGGTTGAAATCCCCATCACCTGAGAGATGAATTGCGGCTTTTTGCCATACAGCAACAAGAACAAAGTCTCTTGCTCACGGCAAGTTAGCTTCTCTGGCTCGGGCTTAAGGTTAGCGAATCGGAAGATCGACTGCTGATTCGGTGAGCCGCCAATGGCTCGGCAAACCCAATAGCCTACTTCGATGACGGCGGTATCAGTCAGTTCACGGCCATAAAATATGGTGCCAATGATGTTGCCATCGTCATCTCGCCAAGGCGTCTTGGTAAAGATATGCGCGCGCCAATGACCATCTGGATAAGGGTGTATATCGAGGATCTTTAGCGACTCGCCAGTTTCAATCACGTGTTTATCTTGTTCTCGAAACTCTTGCGCGCACTCCGTGGTAGGGCTAGCCATTTCAAAGTCTGTTTTACCGATACAGGCTTCAGGTGAATCGTACCCAATTAACTCGGCGTATTCCTGATTCACATAGCGGAATACCGAATCTTTATCTTTGCATCCCCAACAACCCGGTAGCTGTCGAAGGAGCGACTGTTCTATGGTATTGACTGGAATATTCACAATGGACTCACTACTGCTACTCATCGCCTGCATGATTGCAGGTCGGTATTCTCACTTCGTTTATCCTGCGTTTTTGAATCACAACCATCACCTTGATCATGCTTTCGAGAATCGCGCCAGATAGAACTGGAAGAGAGAAGGTCGAGCAAGATAACTCAGCGTGATGATTAACGTCAGGATACGGTGAGATGGCCGATATATTATCAGCTTATGCCATTGTTTTCATTGGCGATAGGCAAAAAAAAGCCAGCCTGAAGACGGGCTGGCAACACAAGATATAATCTTGTCGACGTGTAGAAGAGGTTCTAAATTACATAGCGAGGGTCTGCTAAGTAAGTTAGAGGTATCAAGTAGATACCGTTGAGCTCAGGGTCGTATGCATCCTAGAGCTCGAGGTCTAATGTATTGAATTGTGAGCATATTGGTAAGGGGGGAAATCCCTCTATCCCTCTGTTTTTCGGGCATTTCACACGCTTTCGATCGTAATTTTGACCTCGTGGCTTACATTGGTTTGCATTTCAACTGCAAGGATCTTTGTGAACGGCTTGTCTCATCTTTGGTAATTTTGGCTATCTGTCCGTTTTTGTTAAAAAAATTGGTTGCACATTGACCGTAAGTTACTCTTACATGATCATCGTTCCGGAACTATGATCATGCAGAACGCCTTAATAGTGTTGGTTTGATCTTGTGCGATTGGAAGGGGGAAGATTTGCAACCCAACCGAGAAGGTATATGATGCCAAGGTGTAAGCCGACTGTATAAAGACGACTGTTCGAAATGAGTGATTCAGATAACCCGAAAGCCCCGCCATATAAAGAGATCATGCTGCCTAAACCAGCAGAATTGATCACGCTTCCGTCTTATATGGATTGCCATGATCATGCTTATACGCAGATCGTGATCGGCTTGAAAGGACAGGCCGAATTTGAGGTTCGTGGTCAGGGTAATTTGGTCGGGCCAGGTCAAGGTTGCATCGTAACGGCGTCTTCTGATCATGCTTTCGGCGGCGTGATTCATCAATCAGACATTTTGGTACTTAATATGCCAAAGCCTGCCAACGATGATCCCGAGATGTTGCAGAAAATCAACAATCTAGAGCGCTCTCATCTTTACTTCCAATTGGATGGTCAAATCCAAAAGCTGATTCAAATGTTAGTGCAAGAGATGCGTAATCACCCAGACGACTTGCTGCTTAGCCGCGCATGTAACGATACCGTGATCGCTCTTATGCAGCGTCATATCTCTGCATTTGAAACCTCAAAGAAAGAATCGCGCTTTGATTTGGATGCCATTGACCGCTACATCGAACAGCATTTGAGTCATAAAATCAGTGTGGCGCAATTGGCAGGCAGTGTGTTTTTGGGTGAAAGCCAATTCCATAGCTTGTTCAAAGATCAGATGGGCATTACGCCGCATCAGTACGTACTTGGCAAACGCATCGACATGGCGCGCGATTTGATTGAACAAGGTCACTTAACCTTGGGACAAATTGCTGAATTCACAGGTTTTTCGAGCCAAAGTACCTTCACGCATACTTTTACTCGTTTACAAGGATTATCACCTTCTCAGTATAAGAAACAGGTTGGTTAATCTTGTTCATTTAGTTGCTTATTTGGAAAGAGCCGCGCATGAGTCGCGGTTTTTTTGTGCTTACATTTTGCACAGGAAAATCAAATTTTTTTGCGTAATTCTCCGAAAGTTTTCAGCGTTTTTGTCCGTTTCTCACAAAAGCGCAATCTAAATCCTTCTTATTCAAACAAAATCTGTCGAAAACCTGTCTACTTTTGTTGTAAATGACATGCAAAGATGAATTTTTACAACACAATATATTATCTATTTGCATGTGACTATGTAGATGTTTTGTTATAAAAGCGAGTTTTTAGCAAAAAGCTCGGAGTTTTTGACAAGTATTCTTCTCGCCCTCAAAATACACTGCCAGCCATTGATGATCCTCGAAGCGGTTTTCGAGGAGAGAGATTGAGGAAAACGCATGTTTACTGCAACGAACGTGTTAACACCAGAATTTATCGAGCAGCCGCTTGATAAGTTATGGTCACTGATCTCGCCATTGTACATGGTGGACGAGTCTCAATGGCTAGAGCAATTATTGCCACTAGCGACGCCGACAGCGGAAGAAAAATCGGCAATCACGACCCAAACAACCCAGCTTATCGAAGCTATCCGTGCGGATAAGAAGTCAATCCAGATGATTGATGCGCTATTGCTGGAATACAGCCTTGATACCCAAGAAGGTATCTTGTTGATGTGTCTTGCAGAGGCATTGATGCGTATTCCTGATTCAGCAACGGCGGATGCGCTGATTAAAGATAAGTTAAGCGTAGCGGATTGGAAATCTCATCTTAAGAGTTCTGATTCCGTGTTCGTTAACGCTTCAACTTGGGGCTTAATGCTAACGGGTAAAGTGATTGGTCTTGGTGAGCAAGAAACCCAGAGCCCAGGTCAGGCTGTAAACCGTCTGGTAAACAAATTCTCAGAACCTGTGATTCGTAAAGCCATGTATCAGGCAATGAAGATCATGGGTCATCAGTTTGTACGTGGTCGTACGATTGAAGAAGCGCAGAAGAACGGTCGCCCAATGCGCGACAAAGGTTTCACTTACTCGTTCGATATGTTGGGTGAAGCGGCGCTGACCACGGCAGATGCAAGCAAGTACTTCAAAGATTACCTAATGGCGATTGAAGCCGTAGGTCGCGAAACGTACGGCAGTGATACGAGCCCTGCGCCTTCTGTCTCTATTAAGCTTTCTGCACTTCACCCACGTTACGAAGTGGCGAATGAAGAACGCGTGATGACAGAGCTTTATGACACCTTAACGCAACTGCTTAAACGCGCTATCGAAGTGGATGTTGCCATCACGATTGACGCAGAAGAAGCGGACCGTCTTGAGCTGTCATTAAAACTGTTTGAAAAACTGTACCGCAGCGACCTAGTGAAAGGTTGGGGCAAGTTTGGTCTAGTAGTTCAAGCCTACTCGAAACGTGCACTGTCTGTACTCGTATGGCTAAACGGTCTAGCAAAAGAGCAGGGTGATTTGATCCCGCTTCGTCTAGTAAAAGGCGCGTACTGGGACAGCGAAATCAAGTGGTCGCAACAAGCGGGTTACGAGAACTACCCTGTTTACACGCGTAAAGAAGCGACGGATGTTGCTTACCTAGCGTGTGCGCGTTTCCTACTTAGTGAAGGCGTGCGCGGTAACATCTTCCCGCAGTTTGCTAGTCACAACGCGCACACTGTTACTGCGATTGCTGTAATGGCAGAGCACAAAGATTACGAATTCCAGCGTCTGCATGGTATGGGCGATTCGCTTTATAACCATGTAATGGACACTTATGGTCAGCCAGTACGTATTTACGCGCCAGTCGGTAGCCATGCGGATCTGCTGCCTTACTTGGTTCGTCGCTTACTAGAAAACGGCGCGAACAGCTCGTTTGTGCACCGTTTGGTCGATGCGCGTTGTCCGATTTCAGAGCTGACGCATCATCCTGTTGATGTGCTGACCTCTTTTGAGACGCTACACAACGGTCAAATTCCAATGCCAACCGGCATCTTCCCGGAGCGTAAAAACTCGTACGGTGTGAACGTTGATATCGATAGCGAAGCGAAGCCGTTTGAAGGGCAGGTTGAAAGCTTCCTGAATCAGAAGTGGACTGCGGGTCCGATCATCAACGGCGTGAAACATGCCGAAAGCATGATCAAGGAAAACTCCGCAGAGATCATTACTGCACCTTACGATCGTCGTATTGAAGTGGGTCAGGTGGCTTTTGCAAGCCTTGATCATGTTTCCGCTGCAATCGAAGCGGCTGATGCTGCATTCCCTGAGTGGAAAGGCACTGCAATTGAACAAAAAGCGGTGTGCCTAGATAAGCTTGCGGATCTGATGGAAGAAAACTTGGCTGAGCTGGTGGCGATTTGTCACCAAGAAGCGGGTAAGACGATTCACGATAGCATTGATGAAGTGCGTGAAGCGGTCGACTTCTGTCGTTACTACGCGAAACAAGCGCAAAATCTTCAGCCGTTTGAGCTAGAGGGCTTTGATGGCGTGAAGCGCATTTCTAGCCGTGAAGGTTTGGGCGTATTTGTTTGTATCAGCCCATGGAACTTCCCACTCGCGATTTTCCTTGGTCAAGTCACAGCCGCATTAGTTGCAGGTAACACCGTCGTCGCTAAGCCTGCTGAACAAACTAGCTTAATTGCGGCGCGAGCGATCGAATTGATGTTAGAAGCTGGCTTCCCAGCGGGTGTGATTCAGCTATTGCCGGGTCGTGGTGGTGAAATTGGTCATGCACTGACATCTCACGATGCGATTGCAGGCGTGGCATTTACTGGTTCGACAGCAACGGCGCAACGCATCAACGTGACGCTTGCCGAGCGCAGCGCGAAGCCAGTCCCGTTTATCGCTGAAACTGGCGGTCAAAACGCCATGATTGTGGATAGTACGGCACTACCAGAGCAAGTTGTGCGTGACGTGATTCGTTCCGCTTTCGCTTCTGCAGGTCAACGCTGTTCTGCTCTGCGCGTTCTGTTCGTTCAAGAAGATGTTGCGGATCGCATCATCAACCTTATCCAAGGTGCGATGAATGAACTGCATGTTGGTATTCCTTACCTACACAAAACTGATGTGGGTCCGGTTATCGACAGCAATGCAAAAAACAAACTCCTTGCTCACCTAGAGCACATGACAAGCACGCAAACCAAAGTTGCTCAATTGCAATTGGATGAAGTTTGTCAGCACGGTGACTTTGTGTCGCCAAGTGCGTTCGAAATCTCGGGCATTGATGTTCTGAAAGAAGAGCAATTCGGTCCTATCTTGCACATTGTTCGCTTTAAAGCGTCTGAGTTGCCAAACGTGGTTGAGCAAATCAACCAAACTGGTTTTGGTCTCACAATGGGCATCCACAGCCGTAACGAAACCACTTACCGTTGGATTGAAAAACACGCTCGCGTGGGTAACTGCTACATCAACCGCGATCAGGTTGGTGCGGTGGTTGGCGTTCAGCCATTCGGTGGTCAAGGCTTGTCAGGCACGGGTCCGAAGGCAGGTGGTCCTCACTACCTATACCGCTTTACTAAACAACATCTTGTTCAAGCAGAGAAGGCGTAAGGAGTCGCATTATGGTTCATCAGATCACGTATTTTAAAGATGCATTCTCTGCGTGGGAGCAGTGGAATCTGACCGATTTTGATTACAAATGTGAGCATTTGCTGGCATTTAAATCTGCGATTGAAGAGCAGCATAGCGTGGTTGGCAAAGTGGTGTCTTACCACTTGCAGCAAGCGTCTGCTCTGTTGGCAGAAACTCATCAGTTAGTTGGCCCTACGGGTGAAACTAACGAGCTGTACGCAGCGGGTCGCGGTGTGGCTTTGGTCGTTTGTGAAAACAACCTAGCAAATACCGAGAACGCTCTGTACAGCACATTTGCAATGATCACCTGTGCTCTGATTGCAGGCAACAGCGTGGTGATTTGCAGTGACAATACAGAGCTTACTCAATTGGTTAAGCAGGCTGTAGCGTCAGCAAACTTCCCATCTAACTTAGTCCAAGTGGTTGCGTACGATGCGTCTTCCCCGTTGTTAGACAGCGACGTACGTAGTGTGGGTTATGTTGGGCATTCACAGGTTGAGCATGCGCTTAACCTGCAACTGGCTAAGCGTGACGGTGCCATCGTCGGCTTAGTTTCTGAAACGGATTTAGAGTCACCGACATTGGCTCATGATCCTCATCTGTCGTTGCGCTTCATTACCGAGCGTACTCGAACGATAAATATTACAGCAGTGGGCGGTAACGCGACTCTACTCGAGTTGGGAAGCGACTCCCACTAACCTGACTTGTGATACCAATCTGAATCAAAAATGCCTGAGAGCTTACTCGGGTTGGTATCTCTTACTTTGATGTATTGCTGCGATGGCAAAATATCAAAGCGGGCAAGGAAGGAAATAATTATAACGAGGACTATCAAATGATAGAAAATAGCTTTGCTATCACGACCACTTTTGTGGCGTACTTACTAATTATGGTTGCCATTGGCGTTTACGCGTATAAGAGGACTTCCAATTCATCAGACTACTTCCTAGGTGGTCGTAGCCTTGGTCCATGGCCAGCGGCACTATCTGCAGGTGCATCAGACATGAGTGGCTGGTTGCTACTTGGTCTTCCGGGGTATGCGTATGCAGCAGGTATTGAAGCGTTCTGGCTAGCAGGTGGTCTGCTTGTGGGTACATGGCTAAACTGGTTAATCAGTGCAAAACGCCTACGTACGTACAGCATCCAAACTGATGCGCTAACGCTGCCTGAGTTCCTGTCGCGTCGCTTTAACGATAAGTCGAAACTGATTCAGACAATCTCTGCGTTCTTCATTCTTCTATTCTTCCTTTTCTACACCAGCTCAGGCTTGGTAGCAGGGGGTAAACTGTTTGAGACCGTATTCGGCTTGGATTACAGCATTGCCGTTATCATTGGTACGGTGTGTGTGGTTTCGTACACGCTATTCGGTGGTTTCTTAGCGGTATCTTGGACGGACTTGGTGCAAGGCCTATTGATGGCGGCAGCACTTATGATTGTACCTGTTGCAGTAATGGACGGCGGTCTAGGTCAACTAGCGACGGACATGCACAACATTAACCCAGAGCTACTAACGTTATGGAGCGACGTGAAAGGCGAGCCTCTATCGGCTATCGCAATCATCTCTTTGGTAGCATGGGGTCTAGGTTACTTTGGCCAGCCACACATCCTAGCGCGTTTTAAAGCTTCTCGTTCAAACAAAGACCTAACAACAGCGCGTCGTATCGCTGTGGGCTGGACTGCGCTTTCTATGGCGGGTGCAATGCTCGTTGGTCTTGTTGGTCTAGTGTGGGTAACAGGTCACCCTGGTACACAGCTCGATGACGGCGAGAAAATCTTCATGCTATTGGTGAACACAGTATTCCACCCAGTGATTGCAGGTATCCTATTGGCGGCAATCCTAGCGGCGGTAATGAGTACTGCGGATTCACAGCTTCTAGTATCTTCATCAGCTCTTGCAGAAGATTTCTACAAGCAAGTGATTAAGCCAGATGCAACGTCTGAAGAAGTGGTAATGATTGGTCGTGTAGGCGTTATCGTGATTTCTCTTATCGCGCTATTCCTAGCAATGACGCCAGACAGCTCTGTTCTAGGTCTTGTATCTTACGCTTGGGCAGGCTTTGGTGCTGCGTTTGGTCCAGCAGTTGTACTTAGCCTTTACTGGAGCGGTATGAACCGTAACGGCGCACTAGCGGGTATCCTAATCGGTGGTGTGACTATCGTGGTTTGGAAACAGCTAACAGGCGGTTGGTTCGATGTGTACGAAATCGTACCGGGCATCATCTTCTCTACTATCGCTATCGTGGTGGTGAGCAAAATGACTGGTGGTGCAGCACAAGAAGTGCTTGAGCAACACAAAGAATACGAGAAGAAATTGGTTGAGCTAGACTAATCATTCTCAAGTGCAAACAAAGCCCGCGTTTGTCGCGGGCTTTTTTGTGCTTACTCTATGGTTGATGGTCGATGGTGATTTGAATGACTACTAACACCTCAATTAGAGAATTTCTGAGGTATAGTAAAAAACGTGTTGACCCGTCTATCAGTGTAGGGCTGATGCTATGTCTGTACCGACAAAAGGAGCCACTATGCTAACCGTAACCCAACTGGCCAGAGAGTGTGGACTCTCTCGTACTACGATTCTTTACTATGAGCGTGAAGGCTTGCTAGCACCTGCACATCGTTCAGAAAACGGTTATCGATGGTATGGAGAAAAAGAGATTCAGCGTTTAAAAACCATCTCGTCCTATCGTTCTTATGGGTTACCGATTTCCAGCATACGCACTTTGTTGGCACAGAAAGGCAAATCTCAAGCGGAGATCTTGAAAGACCATTTCAATGAACTCGAACGTGAGATTCAAAACTTACGAGCGCAGCAAAAAGCGATCGTGGTGTTACTGCAAGAACCACAACTGATAGAGGATAATATTGTGACTAAAGAACGTTGGGTACAAATCATGCAAGCGGCGGGTTTTTCTGAAAACGATATGGTGACATGGCACCAGAAATTTGAAGAGATGGAGCCTGCTGAGCACCAAAAATTCCTTGAATCTTTGGGTATTGAGCAAGACGAAATTGTGCGCATTCGTGCTCTATAATTAGCGCCTAAACAGCGTATTAAAAACCGGTTAAATAAAAATAAGCCTCTTCGTGAGGCTTATTTTTTGTGGCGCTATATTTAATAAAAAAGTTTAATCATAAACTGCCTATTGACGGATTTTTGAGTAAACCACAGTGTTACTCAATTCCCCTGAGGTAGAGAGTCGATCGTGTCTCAACTCACCTTCAAAATCATAACCACAACGCTCTGCCACGGCGCGGCTTTTTAGGTTGGTTGAATCTGCCGTAATAGCAATGCGCCTCGCACCAAGATCTTCAAACGCGTAGCGCTCTAATTCTAACACCGCCTCGGAAATGTAGCCGTTACCAACAGCGATATCATCTAACCAGTAGCCAATCTCAAATGCTGGTACTTCTTGGTCTCTAATCATCAAGCCAACGGCGCCTATTAAGCGATCGCTTTCCTTTTCGATAATGAAGTAACGCAATTCCTCTTCGAAGTTTTCAAAGTTGGCGATGGCTTTTTCTGTTCCCTCAATCATGGCTTCTAGTGTGAGCACATGTGGCACCCAAGGAAGGTACGTTTCGAGCGTCTTCTGGCAACGTACCACGACTTGATGTGCTTCCTCTGCACGTTCTAAACAAGCGGGAATTAGCTTAAGACGTTTCGTTTCCATATCGGCTCTCCTTTGGGTGGAAATGAACGAAAAATCATTTAATCAGATGTACTTAGAATGATCTAGTCGTTCGTACAATATTATTCGCTTGGTTTGCTTGGAAGAACCTGAGAGAATCGTACGGTTATTAAACCAACTAGGTTCATTATGAAACTTTTAGTAAGAAACTTGGCTCGTGAAACAACCGAGCAAGAGATGCGCAAACTATTTTCAGCGCACGGCAAAGTAGAACTTTGTACTCTGGTTCTTGATCAAGAAACCGGTTTATCGAAAGGCTTCGGCTTTGTGATCATGCCAGACGAAGCAGAGGCGATTGCTGCACTGGAAGCGCTGAACTTGACCAGCGTAGCGAAAAGCAAGATTCGCGTGAAAGTTGCTCAAGACTAAGAGAGAGAAAAGCCAGCATCATCGCTGGCTTTTTTGTCCCTTCAGACGAACGTTTTTTGATAAACACAAACTTCACGCTCTGCCCCTTTAGGACCAACCCAAGTGTTTTCGACGTAAGGTACATTGAGTTTGTTTATCACCGATTTGGAACGTTGGTTTTCCACTAAGTGCAGTACCTTAATTCCGGCTAACTCAAAGTCGACACGTGCGAACTCGATTAGGGCGTTCGTAGCTTCAAACGCGTAACCCTTCCCCCAGTAAGGGACACCGAGCCAATAACCTAAAGTGCCATAGCCATCCTCAACTCTCGGTATACTCACAGCACCTAATAACTCTCCTGACTCACGCAAGGTAATAGCGTAGACGACGCCTCTGCGCTCTTTGTACATTGGCGCATGTCCGTCAATCCAAGTTTTCGCCATAGGCAGCTCATAAGGATGCGGAATGTTCGCGGTCATATCTGCGATGATTTTTTCACCCGCGAGTAAAGCGACGCGTTCGCTATCTTCATGCTGGAAAGGTCGTAGAATGAGTCGTTCAGTAACGAGTTTTGGTTGTGTTGGCATAACGGAATCACCTTACAGATTGAATGACCCACACATCGAGATCAGGTCGGTAAGTTGTGTCGAAGTAGCCCAAATCATCGAACGCAAATCGGACGCCAGTTTCGTTGGCTCTTGGTTGGTTGCCACAAATCACATTAAACATCGTGCTGAGGAAGCGTCCGTGGGAAACCACCAAGTAGCGGCCACTGCCACGTCTGATGATAGATTGAAGGGCAAGGCTTGCTCGTGCGTAAAGTTCAACACCGCTTTCCCCTTCATTGGCAGAGACGACGCAAGGTTGGTACGGGTTGACGAAATCAGCCATAGGGTATTTGTGTTGAGATTCGCTAAAAGGTAGCCCTTGCAACGGGCCGTTATCACGCTCCATCAATTCATCATGCGTGGTCATAGGGACATTTAGGTGTGTAGAAAATATCTCTCCAACATGACGTGCACGCTGCATTGAGCTACTTAAAATCGCATCGTATTTTCGCCCTTCTTCGGCAAACTGCTTTGCACGATTTTCGGCTTGTTGAATCCCTACTTCGGTGAGTGGACTGTCGAATCGTCCTTCATGAACGCGCAAATCATCTGCAAGTGAACGTCCATGGCGGACGAAGGTTATATGAATCATCTTACTTCCTTGTTTATCTCATTGGAACGGCATGTTCTGTACGAAGAGGGAGCTAGCTCCACTGCTTATTTTTCACACAATTCACACTGTAAATTGAAGCCGTTTTGGAGAGATAAATCCGTCTTCTCTCGTAGGCAAGCAGAGCAATATGGGCAATATCGAATGTAAAAAATAAGTACGTACAATCAGTTATGTATGATGTCTCGTAGTATTACATACATAGGTGCTATTTTTCATAATTTGGTCGAAAAATTGAGGTCTGACCAAGGTCTCAGTTTTTGAGTTCTTGGGTGTCATTTTTTGGATGTGGAACACAAAAAAGCAAAGGGGCTTTTTTATTGTGGAATTATTTTGAACAAAATATGTCAATTGTCAGTAGCACAGGAAATCAGGGAGAAAGGAAATGCCTAATATTTATTGCTCAGTTTGCAAAAGAACAACGCAGCATAAAGTGATCATGAAGCGTTGTGAACCAGAGCATATCGCTACGCTAACTGGCAAAGTCGTGAGTTTTACTCAATTGATGGCAAAGTTTGTATCAGGTGAGCATTACTACGAAATGGAACCGCAGTACTACTGCCGTTGCTGTAACCATCGCGCTATCGGTGAAGTGGTTCAACATCCAGCGCGACAGACATCAGCAATCATGTAATCGACTTTTAAGCAGCCAGCTCTTTCTCTGCTGCAAATGGCATTCCATCGATCATAACTGGCCAGCCGTAAGAGGCATATTCAGACGCCAGAGATTTTGCCACTTCGTGTGAAACGGTCGTGTACGTCCATTCACCAACACCAAATGGCTTGTACGCGAGTTGTAGGGTTAACATTGCTTTCTCCTCATTATTTTTGCCTATTATTGCCTTACCATTTGGCTCATTTCTTTTCTTAAAAGCTCATGTTTTTCTATTCAAAGTTCATCATTCCATTTTTTCGTTAACAAAATTATCTTATTAATAAAGTCACCTATATCGTTTGGCCTATTTATAAATTAGATGCATGAATGTTTTCATTTTTAGAATATTTGACGACTTTTTGTTCAGGGCAAACGTTAAATGCCTGCGAGTTTCACACGTTGCTCATTTCACTATTTGCAAACTGAATAGTAACTATTAATCTGGTGATTCCTGAGTTGTTACAAGGATGTGGTTAATGAGTTATCAACTAGACAGAATTGATTTGCAGATTTTGAGAGTGTTACATTCTCGAGGTCGAATTCCAGTGGTGGAATTGGCGAAGCAGGTTAACTTAACCACATCACCATGCTCTGAACGCGTAAAACGGTTGGAAAAAGAAGGCTTCATCAATGGCTATCACGCAGAGCTCAATGCCGAAAAGCTTGGGCTGGATGTGCAGGTCTTTATTCATATTCGTCTTGATCAAACTAGCTTCTCGATTTTCGAGAAATTTGCTAAAGCGGTCGAGTTGATGCCTGAAATTGAAGAGTGCTACTCGCTGTCGGGTGACTTCGATACCATGATCAAAGTACGAGTGAAGAACATGAAGGCTTACCAAGAGTTTATGTCGAGTAAGCTGGGGACGCTACCTGGCGTAATACAAACTCGTAGTGAAGTGGTCATCGAAGAACACAAGACTGGATTTGGTGTAAATCCAGAGCTGCTTGGTTAATACCCACGTTTAGGTTCACATGACAGACACAAAAAAGGAGCCATGGAGGCTCCTTTTCAATTCTCGTAGGTAGCTTATATCAATTAAGCGCTGACGAAAGTGGTCAATACGCCGATCAGGCCACCAAATACGCCACCCCAAACTACGAGCCAGCCAAGATGTTCTTTAATCATCTTCTGTACGATTTCTTTCACCAAAGCTGGTGTCAGTTCGCTAAGGCGCTGATCGATGATGCTTTCGATGTTCTGCTTGATTTCATCCATCATTGCTGGCGATTCCATCTGCTCTTTTAGCGCTTCTTTGATGCTGTCGCTCTTGCTTAGATCGATAATGGATTCTTGCATCTTCTCTACGAATGGTTGTCGCATAGGTTGCAGCGCTTCTGCTCCGCCAAACATCGCTAGCATGCCACCAAACTGAGATCCTTCGATAACTTCAACCAGTGAGTCAAACGCTGGGTTTAGGTCGACTTTCTCAATCACAGGTTCAAGATTGATGTTTACACCACCTGCCATTTCTTTGTTTAAGAAACGGTCGATGTTTGCTTCAGTAAAGAACTGCTCCATCATCAGGTTTTTGATGGCCAGCTTGAACTCTTCGAAGCGCGCTGGAATAACGCCAGAGCCATATAAGCCGGGTACTTTTTCAAACAGCATGTGAATCGCTAGCCAGTTGGTGATCGCGCCAGAAAAAGCGAACAGACCCGCGTACCAAAGGTAATCATTTTGAATGTGATATCCCGCGCCCATCATGGCGATCGCGAGGATATTAGTCAGCAAACTTTTGTTCATAGTGACCGATTATGTATGAGTTGATGAAGTAATAAGTGGGCATGATTTTATACCCAACCGACAGCTAGATGCTAGGTTGAGAACAATAGGATTCATGTGGGCGAGATAGAGTAGGGGCGAAAAAAACAAAACCCGACAATCATTGTCGGGCCACTGCTTTTTCTTAGAAACTCTAAGATTATTTTTTATTGTGCTTTTAGAAGCGGAAGACCTTACGGCAAAGTTGGCATTTCCAGCGCTCTGAGTAGCCGAATAATTTATCCGCCCAACTTTGTTTTACTTGTACGATCTGCATTGAACCACATTTACACATAAGCTAATTACCTTATTATTAGATTAATAACTAAGCCATCAATTGAGTATAGCTGTTTCTCAAAAAGTGAAATTACAAATGAATCCAGCGAGATACTCTGCGTTGTGTCCACTGCTAACGAATACGCAACGGGGCGCTATACTAGCAGAAAAAGTGTGATTTGCATCCATAAAGTTGTTTCATGGTTGAGATTTTAAGTGATCATGATCACGCATTGTGTTGGGTTGGTTTCTGAAGAAAACGGATGGATATAGCAAAATTGAATAAAAAACGGCGCTTGGTGCGCCGTTTTTGTTTGGTGATTTACAGCTATCTAACGAGCATTAACTCTCCAACTCTTCCCCAAGGAAGCCACCTGTTTGGTGCGCCCAAAGCTGAGCGTAAATGCCGTTGTTAGCAATAAGCTCTTTGTGTGTGCCTTGTTCGACGATGTTGCCTTTATCAAGCACAATCAAGCGATCCATTTGTGCAATAGTCGACAAACGGTGCGCGATGGCGATAACGGTTTTGCCTTGCATCAGCTCGTTCAAACTTTCTTGAATGGCGGCTTCCACCTCGGAATCCAGTGCTGAAGTCGCTTCATCAAGTACCAGCAAAGGTGCGTCTTTTAGCAGTACGCGTGAAATCGCAATACGCTGGCGTTGACCACCAGACAGCTTCACACCACGTTCACCGACTTGTGCGTCGTAACCCACGTTGCCGAACGGGTCGGTTAGGGTTTCGATAAACTCGTGTGCGTGCGCTTGCTTAGTCGCTTTAATCAGGTCTTCTTCAGTCGCATCTGGGTTGCCATACAAGATATTGTCGCGGATTGAGCGGTGTAGCAAAGACGTATCTTGCGTTACCATACCAATATTCGAGCGTAGCGAGTCTTGAGTGACGCTAGATATTTCCTGCCCATCAATCTTGATGCAACCTTCCTCTACATCGTGGAAGCGCAATAACAAGTTCACTAAGGTGGATTTACCTGCGCCAGATCGTCCAACTAAGCCCACTTTCTCACCCGGTTTGATATTAAGGTCGAGGTTGTTTATCACGCCCTTTTTCTCACCGTAATGGAAGCTCACGTTATCGAAGTGGATGCCGCCTTGAGAAACTTGCAGATCTTTCGCATCGGCTTTGTCTTTGATGTCGATCGGTTTAGACAGCGTCTTCATGCCATCGACTACAGTACCCAAGTTTTCGAATAGGGCACCGACTTCCCACATGATCCACATCGACATACCGTTGATACGCAGAGCTAAGCTGACAGCAATCGCAATGGCACCCACGCTAATCGCGCTATCCAGCCACAAATAAATCGACAGCGCAGCCACTGAGAACACCAATAGATAGTTGGAAATCTCTACCGCTACGTCGAAGCCGGTCACCAAGCGCATTTGGCGATATACGGTATTCAAGAAGCCTTTCATGCCTTCTTCGGCGTACTCGGTTTCTCGTTTACTGTGCGAGAACAGCTTCACGGTTTGAATGTTGGTGTAGCTGTCGACAATGCGCCCAGTCATGGTGGAGCGTGCATCGGCTTGCTCAGTCGCCACGGCCTTTAGTTTCGGAACAAAGTGGATCTGAATAGCGATGTACGCCATTAGCCAAACCAACATTGGTATCATCAAGCGCCAGTCAGCCGCCGCCAGCATCACGATAATACTGGTGAAGTAAACCAAGACATAAACAAACACGTCCATCGTCTTCATGACGGTTTCTCGCACCGCCAAAGAGGTTTGCATCACCTTGGTGGCGACACGTCCTGCAAAATCGTCCTGATAGAAGTTCAGACTTTGATTAAGCAAGTAACGGTGTGCAAGCCAACGTACCGACATCGGGTAGTTACCCAGCAAAGTTTGGTGAATCAGCAGCGAGTAAACCACCACCAAAATTGGCATGACAACCAGCAATAAAGAGCCGTAGAAAATAAGGTCCGCTTTGTTGTCTTGCAAAAAGGTTTCAGGGTTGCTGGTGGATAGCCAATCAACCAACTGACCCATGGCACCAAACAGAGATACTTCTACGATTGCCACAATCGTCGACATGATCGACATGATGATCAGCGGTTTCTCAAAGCCACGAGTGTAATGGCGCAAGAAGGCGTAAATCCCGGTTGGGGGTTGGTCAGGCTGTGATTTGGGGAACGGCTCAGTAAAGCCTTCAAATCGTTTAAACATAACTCATCCTAAAGTTAAAACATTGCCACGCCAGAGAGTGAATTCACCAATTCTTTCTACCTTGGACGAGGTCGAAACACTGAACGTGGTGATAAGACATATTGAGGTCTGCTAGCCAGAAAAGCAGACAAATTACGTACGTGAGAGAGGCGAAAAAATAGTCTAACCGATTGCATTTTAAATGTAACTAGTTGGTTATGAAGAATTCACTTGTGCATTGTTCTTGAGATTGTCATTCACACGCCACAAAACCGTAAATCGGCACGGTGACAATAAAAAGTCGGGCAAAAAGAGTTTTTGTCAGAAACATTTACCTTTGACTGATGAATTTATTATTAAAAACAGCAAAACCGAAGTTAACAATAAATTTACAATCTCATCATTCTAGTGAAAAGGAATGTTTGGATGCTATTACACGAATCAGTGCCTCAGAATGCACATGGAAAAGAAGAAAGCACGCAAAGTGCTCTGCGTCATACCGCAAATTGCGTTGTGATGGTGCCGCCGAAAGAGTTTCGTTTTAACGAAGAAACCGCGCAAGACAACGAGTTTCAACACCAAGTTTCTCTGACTCAAGAAGAAGTCTCACGTAATACCATGGCTGAATTTTCCGCGATGGTTGAAACATTGCGCAAAGAAGGCGTGCAAGTCGTTGAGTTTGATTACCCTCAATCAGACATTGCCACACCAGATGCGGTGTTCCCGAATAACTGGTTTAGCACCACTCCAGAAGGCACTTTGTATACCTTCCCGATGGCGTGTGAAAACCGTCAGCATGAAGTTCGCCCAGATGCGCTGGTCGCCGCATTAGCAAAAGCGGGTCGTGAAGTGCATCAACAAGATTCATTAACCGAATACCTCGGAGAAGAAGCCTACCTAGAAAGCACAGGCGTGATGGTGTTCGACCACTTCAACAAAACCGTTTATGCCGCGCTTTCACAGCGTTGTGATCGTCTGGTGTTAGAAGATTATGCCAAGCGCATTGGTTACGATCGCGTGATTTCTTTCCAAACCCGTTTGCCTTCTGGCGCGCCGATTTACCACACTAACGTGATGATGGCGGTGGGTGAGCAGTTCTGCGTGATTTGTGATGAAGTGATCCCTGAGTTTGAGCGTCGCTTTGTGCTTAAATCATTGGCGAAAGATAAGCAGGTTATCTCGATTTCGCTTGAGCAGATGAACCAGTTCTGCGGCAACATCCTTCAGCTGGAAACGGTACGTGGCGATAAGGTTATTGCTATGTCTCAATCGGCTTACGATGCGTTCTCACCAGCACAAAGAAATCAACTGGCGACTCACGGTAAATTGCTGCCATTCGACGTTTCTACCATTGAATCGATTGGCGGTGGCTCAGTACGTTGCATGTTAGGCGAAGTGTTCTTACCAAGCCGCAAAGCTGTGCTGTAAACCATTTCTGAATTTCCCCCCAAAAAGCACCATGTTGAAAGATGTGGTGCTTTTTTATTTGTATCGCAGAAAATGCCCAAATGAATAGCAAAACACTTGTTTCATCCTAATGTGCTCTGAGTATGATTTTGCCCATACATCATGCAGGTGTATTATTTAGCTGCTATTTATATGTATTGTGTTTCATATAAAAATAAAGGCTAGGTTATGGTTATGATCAACACGTGCAGAAGGGCGGGGTTGTATTGCCTGATGGGAGTGATGTCTTTGCTTGCCATCTCGGGCTGTAATGACTCTACCACTGAAACGACCACCTCATTAACGTCTCACATCTCTCACCAACAAAGCTTGTCACTTAATGTCTCTAATCGAGTTGATGAGACCGAAATGTCTAATCTAGAACTGCTGTTTGTTTTCGATGTTGCCAATCAGAATGAGACGTTTACCGTTCGAGTACAAGATGTTCTAGGAAGAGAAGTGGCTGGTTTCCATCAGGGGGAAGCATTTCAAAGTAACGTTGTGGTAGTGCCTGAATCTGGCATTGTGCCATTCACATTCGATGTCGATAACGCCAGCGATGTGAATGGCGGTGTGGCTAAGATGACGGTGATTGTGAGAGGGGATGGTTTTTTCTCTAACTCTCAAGTGTTTGATCTGACCCAAACCACGATGTCCGATAACTATTGGATTGAAATTGTTCCTAAGTCAGAAAAGGCTGAAGAGGCAACTACTTTTGCGGAAGAACGTGTTGGCTTAGATGGTCACGTCACCAGTTCTCAGGTGGATGTCGCGACGGTTAGCAAAGATGACAGCACGGATGGAGGAAAAATCCTTGATGGCGCAACTGCCAAGTTATCGATTCCTGCCGGCACGGGGTTCATCGGTGAAGATGGGCAGCCTTTTACGCCTTTAGGAGAGGTTTCTGTTTCGATGATGCTGTTTTCAGCGGATCCAAAAGGCCTAGCTGATGATGAGAATAACCCGCTATACCTTTTCCCTGGTGGTTTATCACCAGAAGGATTTGATGGTGAGCTCCCAAGCGATATTACCTCTCCTGACAGCGTAACCTTTATTTCTGCTGGTTTTGTTGCGATTGAGATTGGTGATGAGAGTGGCAACAAAGTGTTATCGTTTGATGGCGAAGGGGTTACCTTGGCATTTGAAGTTCCAAAATCCACGATAAATCCGCAAACAGGTGAACCACTATCTTTGGATGACGGCACGATCCCTATTTGGAGCTATACCGACTCTACGGGTAAATGGCGCTATGAAGGTGATGCCGTCATAGAGCAAGAAAACGAAAACACCTTTACCGTCTCGAAACCAATCACTCACCTCTCATACTACAATCTGGATTGGTATGGACAAGATCGTTGTCAACTTGATGTCGACGTTGTGGATGCGAATGGCGACCCCAATAATCAAAAGTTGCGCCTCTCCTTTGCTAAAGCTGGTGGTGGTTGGGCTTACAAGCCTTCTGGGTGGGGCGATGACCCTGAAAAGTTAAACATCAATCGAGTGCCTGCCTTCGCTGGTCATTTCGATTTGCTCGACAGCCAAGGTAATAGTTTGCTGGCGTCGATTGAAGTGGACGGTGAGGTCATTGAAGTAGCCGATGGTTCAGAGGGACTCGATCTCGATGACTTCTGTTTTGGTGTATCGAGTGACTCCACTAAATCGTTCAAGGCGACCTTAAATATTGTAAACCCTCCTCGTATTGATATCGAAACAGGGCTGTCATTAGTTTGCCCAATCGACGAAACGAAAACTCAGACAGTTAACTCAGGCTATTACTACTTATATTCCGGTTATTCTTATGAAAGTTCGGGTGAAGTAAATGGGGATAGCATTACGTTTTCCAACTTGGTTGAAGACGGGTTATATCGACTCTATTACTACGGTGGGCAGACTTGGGCACAAGTAGAATTTACCGCCAAAGCAGACACGACCACTATTTCACTGATGTCACTTCAACTGTGTGACAAAATTGACCAAGCCATTAAAACCCGCTTGGTATGTACCGACGACGATATGGCCGTCACGCGCTTTAAGGCAGCACCTGAAGCGTATTTTTGGATGTACAACCAACACTATTCTCACTATTTATGGGGGAGAACAGACTCTGATGGTAACGCCACGCAAAGTGATGCGGTCGAATCGATTGAATACATGGGCTCAGCCTATTCTTACTTTGAGAACCGTTATTACTGGGGTGAACGTACAACCGCCACGACGAGTGCCGATAATGCGATCACTTTTGATATTCAGTTACCAAGCTCCAATGAATATTGTCTTGCCGAATTACCGATTGATTACCTTCAAACGTTCGTTTTTGCTGAGAACACAGAAGCGCTGGCAGACGGTGTCGCAGAAATCATTATTACCGTTCAGGAGCGCGATGAGTTTGGTACGGCTCGTGAATCGAATTCAGGTGAGCTTACCTTGAGTGCTGAACCTGCTGAAGAGGTCATGATTTCTGGGGTTACTTCGAATGGTGATGGTACATATAGCGCCAAGGTAACGTCTACAAAAGCGCAAGAAGTCGTTATCTCCGGTAAGATTGATGACAATGCCTTAGGAGGCTCTGCGACAGTAGAGTTTATTCCTGTTGTTGATTTCTCAAATGCCGTCTTTAGTCGAGATAAAGCGTCCGCCAGTGCGGATGGTAGTGAGCAAATTAAGGTGACTGTACAACTCAAAGATGCGGATGGAAATGACTACACATCGTCTGGTGGTGACATAAAGTTTGGCGAGCTTTCTGGGTTAACTTTGAAGTCTTACCAAGATAATGACGATGGCACTTACACAGGCGTTTTCATCAGTGAAACGTCAAAAATCTTCAATATCACAGCATCGATTGCAGGTAGCGCACTATCTAGCAGCATAGATATCGAGTTTACTCCAGTGTTAGATACCAACAGCGCTGACTTCTCAGTTGATAAAAGTTCAGCAAGCGCAGATGGTGTTGACGTCATTACCGTGACCTTGCAGCTAAAAGACAAAGAGGGGGATGATTACACCAGTTCTAGCGGTGCAGTCGTTTTTGATACACCAAATGGGTTAACTAAGTTCGACAGCCAAGATAATGGCGATGGCTCTTATACTGTGAAGTACAAGAGCTCGACGTCAGGCTCCTACACAGTGGGAGCTTCGCTAGACGGCAGTAAATTTGTTGAATCCATTACTTTTGAATTTACTCAGGTTCTTGACCTCAGCAACACAGAGTTTACTCCTGATAAAAGCTCGGCGAACGCTGATGGTAGCGAAGTTATTACGGTGACGGTTCAACTGAAAGATTCTGAAGGCAACAACTACACAAGCTCAGGTGGCACTCTTCAGCTCTCTATGCCAACAGGCGTTAGTTCCGTTACTTCTCAAGATAATGGTGATGGTACTTACACTGTGAGTTTCTCTAGCTCGAGTGCAGGTAACAAATCAATAGGAGTGTCGATTGGTGGCACCCAGTTATCCAGCTCTATTTCTTTGTCTTATGCTCAGGTCTTAAATCTTTCTGCAGCAGCGTTCAGCCGTGATAAAGACTCCGCTAATGCAGATGGTAGTGACCAGATCACCGTAACGGTTCAGCTAAAAGACACCAATGGTGCTGACTATACATCGTCCGCGGGGGAGATTTCATTCTCTGTGCCTAATGGGGTAACGGAAAAATCAAAAACAGACAACGGTGATGGTTCGTATACAGCAGTCTTTACAACGGTGAACGCAGGTACTTACACCTTTGGTGCGAGCATAGGTGGCACTCAGTTAGCTAACGATGTTGAGCTTACTTTTAATGCTGTCATTGATTTATCGCAGTCGACATTGCAAGCCGATATCACCACTATTGCAGCAGATGGCAACAGTACTGCTCAGTTGACAGTCACGCTAAAAGACTACGCAGGCAATGCGTTTGTACCAGCATCGAACAGTCCTGAGCTCACGATTACAGTAGGCTCTGCCAATAAGACGGAATTAGTGAATGCTGGCGATGGGGTTTATACAAGCAGTATTAGCGCTAGCGTTGTTGGAGAGGTCACTGTTACCGCGACCTATGACTCTGGAACCATTGGTACATCAAACCTCACATTTGAGGCGGTAGCACCAAGCGCTTCTCAGTCTACCATCTCGAGTGATATTTCCACCTTTGGTGTGGGAGGCGCTCATAGCGCAGTTATCACGGTTGCTTTAAAGAAAGCTGATGGCAGTGCTTACACACAAAGCTACGGAGAGTTGGTGCTGAGTCCACAAGGTACGGGTTTAAGCTATGGCACCCCCGTAGATAATGGTGATGGTACATACACGGTGTCAGTTACTGCAGATACTGCGGGCAGTTATGTCGTGAGTGCTGCTGTTGGGGATCTCTCATTGAGTAATTCGCTGCCTTTAACGGTTACCCAAGTCGATGCTGCAGAAAGTGTTGTAACACCTACGGAGTTAAATGGTTCAGGTAATATCACAATCACGCTTAAAGATTCGAGTGGTACCGATTTAGGGCATGGAGGGCACGTAGTGACTGTTGACTCTTCTTCGGACGCATTCATATTCACAGCAGGGGGATTTGGCTCATTTAGTGATATTGTGGATAACAATGATGGAACCTACTCGGTTTCAGTGACATGTCTCAAATCAACCAATGGCAATAGTTTTAACATTGAAGTCCAAGCCGATAGTACTTTGGTTGGTAGTGTAGATGTAACCTGCCCGTAAATCTCAGACAATACAAAGAAAAATGCCACTCAACATTGAGTGGCATTTTTATGCTTCGTCACTGTTAGGTTTGTTTAATCTAAAGCGACCAATTCTTTCTCATGGGTGTTTTCGCCCACTTCATGACAGCAATGGTTGTGGTGATCCTCGTAGCCATCATACGCGCATTCGCCAATATTGTTTCTAGGACAGATAAGATAGTGACTTCTATCGATTAACTCTGTTTGACATATTGGACAGTACTTTTCCATAGCAACCTCCCACAACTAACGATTGAAAATTTCGTCCGTAGACACGAGTTCAAGGGTAATTTTAGACCCTAGATTATGACCGTGATGTGAAGGTTTTATGCGAGGATAAGTGTGCGTTCTCTGTCTTGACAAAGCTCTGACATAAGGCGGAGTGAGGAGCCTTCCCGCATTTTCATTAGAATTCTGATTTTAAAAGAAAAGGAGAGACTTAAAGCGTCGTTTTATACTTGATGATTTGCTGTATCACGCCATAATTTTGCAGCTTCTTTTAGAAGGCACATCACAAAGATATTTGTCTTCATTTCGCGCAAAATTGTCGGAGTACTTTGGCTGTTTATAGATGAGCTTTGAAGTCTTGGGTTTTAGCAATATGTCAGGCAAGAAGAGCACAGATAAAAACAAGGTCAGCGGTTGGACTGACCTTGCTGATTTAACATGCTTCAGCGTGATGCTCTTGTTGAAAGCGAGAATCTTGCTTTGAATGTTTCGGTACAAAACAGAGTTTGTCTGCGGACATCTTCAAACCATTTTGCATCTTGATATGAGTCACTGCCCAAATCACGCAACCATGAGGGAGGTTGAACAGCGAACGGGTTTGAGTGAAAAGGACGCCATCATCATAAGCAGGTGTAACGTTAATAGCTTTACCTTGCCATGCCTGACGAACGCTTTTTACATCAATGTTCGGCACAATCAATGAGAGCATTTCTGGCTCAACATCCTTGACGACTTTGAGGCAAATGCGGCATCCATCGTAGTATTGTTCAACCCAAACTTTGTGGGGAATGCTTTGGTCAACCCAGTCTAACTGCAGTATGTGTTCCATGGTTTATTCCTCAGGTAGATCCAACAAAGGCAGCGCAAGACACTGCCTTGTTAGGTGGGTAAAAGGTTATTCGTAACTTAGTCCGTGACCGAATTCGTACAAGGTGTCGGCTTCGTCATAGCCCGGGTAGTCAGAGTGCTGGTTCAAAATCGCTTGTGCGCTGTTTGCCAGTGCAAATGGAAGCTTACCTTGAGGAGCAAAGTTGCCTGAAAGGACTTCCATTAAGTTGCTGTCTGATACACCGAAGGTGGCTAAGATTGCACCCGATTTTTTCATGTTACTTGCATCATCCAGTACAAACGGTTGACGGAAGTTAATTGAAAGCACGGTATTCTCTGCGCCAATTTCACTCATGACGGCTTGGATATCGGTCAGACTTGGCTCAATTTTCCAAGATGCTGCGGTTGCCATTTGACTGAATGCCAGCAGGTCAAGTTCATCTGGGTTTGCACCGCCAAAGATAAGCTCAGGATCCGCACCTTCATTGGAAACACGCACGCGAATAACGGCGTAATCGGTGCCTGCTGGTACTGGAGGGCGAACTTCGCAATCTTCATAATCACCAGAGGTCACATCAAAGCCATAACGTTCGTCACCGGCGATGGTTTCATCCATACCCATCACATAGAGTGAAACTGCTTTGTCGGCGCTTGGTTTGGCGAGCGGCAGTGTCTTGTCTGTGTTTTGCAGCAGAACCACGGATTTCTTCTGAGCGTAGTCTGCACGTTCTTGATGTTCGGCGTTGCCTAAAATTTCTTGGGCTTTATCGACGTCTACATACGTGTTTTCAAATAAACCAAGTTGGAACTGCTCTTTGACCAGACGAGTCACTGAGAGATCGACACGCTCTTCGTCAATCAGTCCTTTGTTGACCAGATTTACGATGACGTCTTTATCATTAAAGCCAGAGAGAACGTCGACGCCAGCTTCGATTACCATCGCAACTTGCTCGTCGATGGTTTTATCTTCCACACCCCATGCTCGGTCGCCGATGATACCTGTATCGGAGTTGACGTTGCCAGTATAGCCTAGCTCACCGCGCAGTAGATCGGTCACAATGCCTTTAGAGAAGGACATGCCCACATCATTTGGCATCCACTTTTGATCTACTGGTATGCCGTAGTAAGGCATGATCGAAGAGGCGCCAGCATCAATCGCGGCAATAAACGGGATTAGGTGGTAGTCAAAGTTGTCTTTTGGATAGACTTGGTTTTGCCCAAAGTCGTAGTGAGGATCACCGCCGTTTTCTTGAGGACCACCACCAGGGAAGTGTTTGATCGTAAGGGCGATGCTGTCTTGGTCAATAGCTCCACCACCTTGTAGACCGTTGATCAAAGAGCGCATGATATCTGCCGCAAGATCCGCGTCTTCTGTAAAGGTTTCGTGCACACGGTACCAACGAGGCTCTGTCGCCAAGTCCATCATGTAGCCATACATACTGCGTAGACCAATCGATGACCATTCTTCATTCATGATGCCCGCAAACTCTTCAATCAGCGCCATATCGCGAGTGGCCGCAAGTCCGGCTTCTTTTGGCCAAGCCGAGAATGCACCCGAAGAGACGTTGATCCCCGCTTTTGCCGATGGGTCGATGTGGTTGCGTGCATTGGACTTAAATAGAGCAGGGATACCCATGCGGGTTTTCTCTCGCAGCTCTTGAACACTGTTCATGAAAGTCGCTGCTTCTTTAGGTGAAATCTGGCAGCCAGAGCGCCCGCTATCACAGTTTGGTGCGTTTTCTGGGGTTTCCACCACATTGTTACGGAAGATAAAACGCGTCATCTGAGCATCGGCGATCATGTCTTGACCTTTGCTTGTCACGACACCGCCTTCACCGGAGTTTAGAGTGTCGATAAGCATCATGCCGGCTTTCTCTTCAAGCGTCATTCGGCTAACAAGATCAGCTGCGCGCTCTTCTGGTGTGAGACGCCAATCTTCAAACGGCTCTAACGTCCCGTTGCCATTGGAATCTCTAAATTGATAGCCGTCAACGTTGAGCACGTCGTGTACTCGAGAGAAGACTTCTGGTTGAACATAGCTGTTGTCATCGTCGGATGAATTACACCCTGCGAGAACAAGCGCCACTGCGATAGGAGTGAGTTGGGTAAGGCGTTTCATGTCGCTGTCCTAATGTTGGTATAGTTGTTTTTCCAGACCAATATTAGTAATAAGCGCAGTTTTGGTTAACCAAAATAAATTAAACTGAAGATTTGGATCACCATATTTTTTATTTAGGTGATTTAACTCAATATATAATTAAAAATAGGTTGACCAAATTAAATGTGATCTTAGTTTTGCAGTCTATTTATTGTTATTTAAATTCTTAAAAATCAGTACCTTACGTTTGTGCTATGTCGCTTCCAAATTCTATGTAACGCTATGGTTGTTATTGTTTACTCCAAAATTATTACCGGGTGAGAAAAAGGGCTAAATACATTAGCCCTGATTTAAAGTTTGTGTCTGGTTATTATTTTTACTTGATTGATACAAGCGATATATGGTCAGTAAATTGGTGATGATAAAAGTACTCTCGACCAATGAACCACCGATCGAGCCAAGCCAAATATTGTGGCTGACCCAGCAGAAGGAATTAAACAAAATTAAGCTGCGTAGGGTGATGCCTTGTTTGGAAAAGAGTGCCCAAGTGGCGACGGACGATCCGATTACCGTGAGTAGCTCAAAAAAGTGAGTGATGTTTGGAAGGGTCATCAGCCACATCAGTGCAATGAAGAACCACATTACTCTGCGTGATTGAGTTTTGATTGAGGCAAAACTGCGAATACCATTAATGATCACACCAATGGCGGCGACGGTTGCACCCATCAGGGTAAAGTGAATACCCATGATGAAGCAAAACGCCATCATCTGATAGCGGAAGCGCATGTCGTCTTTCTGCCAGAATGCCATTACGCCAACCATAAACGCAATGCCACCAATGCTTTGTGCTAACCAGTTTTCCATCTATTTCCCTAGAGTGTTGTTCTTTGAGTTATTTCCATTAAGTGAGCAAGCCCTGAACATCCTTCAAAGTAGCTGTCATTTTAGAGTTTGATTCACTCTGTGAGTAGATCTTGAATCACGCTCGTGCCTCGCTTTTCAGGATGACGAATAGGGAGACATTTGTCATATCGTCATTCCGACGAGCCTAGGCGAGATCAGGAATCTACTTACCGCGATAACCCAATCAATTGAGCCATGCTTTGAACGAATCAGCCCTCCACAAAGGGAGGGCTGGGCACTTTATCTAAATCGCTAAGGGGTTACCCAAGAGCCTGAGATGACTTACCAATCATTACTCATTTACAAGTGCTACTGCTTCGCGAGTCAGGCGTGCAAGTTCTTCCCAGTTGCCAGCTTCAATCAGTTTCTTGTCTACCATCCACGTACCACCACATGCCAATACGCGCGGGATAGCTAAGTAATCTTTGATGTTCGCAGGATTAATGCCACCAGTAGGCATCAGTTCGATGTCGGTGTATGGCGCGAGCAGTGATTTCACCATGTTGATGCCGCCAGAAGCTTCGGCAGGGAAGAACTTCAAGGTGGTTAAACCCATTTCCAGTGCGGCTTCAACTGTGCTTGGGTTGTTCACACCCGGTACGATATCAATCCCGATTTCTTGGCACGCTTTAACGGTATTTGGGTTAAAGCCAGGCGATACAATAAAGGTTGCGCCTGCTTCTTTTGCAGCAATTGCTTGCTCTCGATTCAATACCGTACCTGCGCCAATCAGCATGTCTGGCTGGGTTTCACGCAGTAGGCGAATCGCTTCTGCAGCCGCTGCTGAACGGAAGGTGATTTCAGCCGCTGGTAGTCCGTTTTCTGCCAGTACTTTACCCAATGGGATAATGTCTTCTGCTTTATCAATGGCGATAACTGGGATGACTTTCAGAGCTTTCAATTGTTCTTTAATGCTAGACATGAGTGTTCCTTAGACGACGCCAAGCGCCGGTTGTGTGAATGCTTTGGGAATGATGGCTCCGCGATGTTGAATCACAGCACCTGCCAGTGCGTTGCCTCTTTGACATGAAGTCGCGAGATCGGCGCCAGTAAGGTATGCCGATAAAAAGCCACCATTGAATGAGTCGCCCGCCGATGTGGTGTCCACCACTTGAGCGACAGGTTGGGTTGGCACGGCTTGTGGAGCCAGAGCCGCGCTCGAACCCTGATTTGTTGAGTCTTGAACTAAGCAGCCATCTGCGCCGAGCTTGACGATGCATTTGCCCACGCCAAGAGAGGTAAGGCGTTCAATGGTTTGCTCTGGTGTTTCGTCACCCCAGATCAATTGTTCGTCGTCAAAAGTCACTAAGGCAACGTCCGTCAGTTGATACATGGCTTGGTAAACGTTCTTGACGGTTTGATTATCGTCTTGAGGCCATAGTGCTGGGCGGAAGTTACTATCAAACGCGATTTCAACGCCTTGGGCTTTAAGCTCGACCAATAAGTTGAGCAGTGAAATTCGGTCTTCTTCTGGCAAGATGGCCAAAGATATACCACTGAGAAACACCGCATCCACTTGAGTTAATGCTTGCTTAACCAGCCCAAAGTTAGGATGTTGAAGTAGGTAACGTGCGGCTGATTGATTGCGCCAATATAGGAATGTACGTTCGCCTTGGTCATCAAGCTGAATCAGGTATAAACCCGGCGTACGAGTCTCATCGCGCAGCACTAAGTCTGTTGAGACGCCTTCGTCTTCCCAGCGAGTCAGCATGCCTGTACTGATCGGGTCATTACCAAGCGCCGTAACGTAAGAGACTTTGACTTCATTAGGTTTGTTATTGGCTTCGCAGCCGCGGCTCAAATAAACCGCAGCGTTGAGCGTATCCCCACCAAATGTTTGATGCATTGAGCCGAACGGTTTGCCATTCAGCTCAATCATACATTCACCAATAATGGCGATGTGCTTCATTGGTTACGCCCTCTCTTCAAAGTAGCGTTTTGCGTTACCAAAACAGATGTCTTCGACCATAGGACCAAGCAACGATAGGTCATTTGGAACTTCGCCGTTCTCTGCCCAACGACCAATCATGTCACACAAGATGCGGCGGAAGTATTCGTGACGAGTGTAAGACAAGAAGCTGCGTGAGTCCGTTAACATGCCGACGAATTGGCTGAGCAAACCAAGTTGAGAAAGCTGTTCCATTTGGCGCTGCATGCCGTCTTTCTGGTCGTTGAACCACCAACCTGAACCAAACTGCACTTTGCCAGCGATACCGCCACCTTGGAAGTTACCAATCATGGTCGCCATCATTTCGTTATCACGAGGGTTCAAACAGTAAAGAATGGTGCGAGGCAGCTCGTTGGTTTGATCCATTTCATCCAGTAGATGTGCTAGTTCAAAAGCAAATGGGCGATCGCCAATCGAGTCAAAGCCAGCATCAGCACCTAACAGTTGGAACATGCGTGTGCTGTTGTTGCGCTGCGCGCCAATATGAAGCTGCATTACCCAGCCCAACTGCGCGTAGCGTTTGCCGAGCCACACTTGAACCGCGGTCGAGAACTGCGCACATTCAAGCTCTGACAGTACTTCGCCATTTAAACGACGAGCCAGCAACGCATCTAAATCAGCTTCGCTTGGAATTGGCGCGTAACGGACGATCTCAATGCCGTGGTCTGCCGCACGACAACCATGCGCATCGAAGTGCGCCAAACGTTTATCGAGCGCACTCAATAAATCATCAAAGCGGCGGATTTCAATGTCTGCTGCTTCGCCCAGTTTGTGCATGTAATCTGCAAACACGTCCAATTCAATCTTGAACGCTTTATCCGGACGCCAACTCGGCAGCACTTTGACGTTAAAGGTGTCGTCTTCTGCGATCGCTTTATGGTGTTCCAGTGAATCAATAGGGTCATCGGTTGTGCCCGCCATTACGACGTTCATTTGCTGCATGATGCCGCGAGCCGTAAATTCAGGTGTCGCAAGCAGCTCATTACATTGATGCCAAATTTGGTCAGCGGTGTCTGGGCTAAACAGCGTATTGGTAATGCCGAATGGGCGACGCAGTTCTAAGTGCGTCCAGTGGTAAAGCGGGTTGCCCAAGGTTTGAGGTACCGTCTTCGCCCACGCCATGTATTTGTCGTAATCGCTCGCATCACCCGTAATCAAACGCTCTTCAATGCCTGCCGAGCGCATGCCACGCCATTTGTAGTGATCGCCTTCAAGCCAGATTTGACCCAAGTTATCGAACTGACGATTTTGCGCCACTTCCGCTGGGTTTAGGTGGCAGTGGTAATCATAAATTGGCTGCTGGAACGCATGCTCATGGTACAAGCGGCGTGCAGTTTCGTTTGAGAGTAAAAAGTCTTCACACAAGAAATTCTTCATCGTTAACTCCTATTACAACGCAGCGACAGTGGCACGAGCACCGTTATCGATTAGAGATTGGTAAGCACTGCTCACCGCATCAATCACTTGTGGGTTTTGACCAAGCTCTGCTGGGAAGATGGCTTCAACCGCGAGCAACGCAGGCACAACAGAAACGTTCAAGCCGTGTTGGTCGCAGATCTGACGTAGTGTCTCTGCCATTGGATCGCGGACATCAATGTCGTTGCCTTGCTCGTCCACGCCGGATACGTAGCGCATCCAACCTGCAATCGCTGTTGCCAACCATGAGAAATTAGAACCTTGAGAAAGATGGAATCGTAAGCTGCCACCCATGCGTTGTGGGATCTTCTGGCTGCCATCCATCGCGATTTGCCATGTTTTGTGTTTCAAGCTCGGGTTAGTGAAGCGTTCAATAAGCAGCTTGGCGTAGCCTTCTAAATCGGTGCCTTCTGGCATGGTCAGCGAAGGAGCTTGCGCTTGCATCATCATGTCGAATGCCGCTTTACGGTAGCCTTCATCTGTCATGGTGTCAGAGATGTGCGCGTAACCACCAAGGTAACCTAGGTAGGCTAAGAACGAGTGGCTACCATTGAGCATGCGCAGCTTCATTTCTTCGTAAGGCACAACGTCGGCAACAAATTCTGCGCCAGCCATGTTCCAATCCGGGCGACCTGCCACGAAGTTATCCTCGATAACCCATTGGCGGAATGGTTCACAAGCGATGCCACATGGATCTTCACAGCCAAGTAGCTCAGCGATTTCGGTTAGTGTCTCTTCGGTTGCTGCTGGCACAATGCGGTCAACCATGGTGCAAGGGAAGGTAACGTTGGCTTCAATCCAGTCACGCAATTCAGGGTCAAGCAGTTGAGCGAACTCAAGTACCGCTGCTTTTGCTACGTGACCGTTCTCTTGCACGTTATCGCAAGACATCACGGTAAATGGCGTTAGGCCGCGTTCACGGCGCATCTTCAGTGCTTGCACAATGTAACCCAATGCTGACTTTGGCTCCGTTGGGTTGGCAAGATCAGCAATGACTAGCGGGTTGTTTTTATCAAGCTTGCCCGTCGCAGGGTCGGCGCAGTAGCCTTTCTCGGTAATCGTCATTGAAACGATCGCCACTTGTGGCTCTGCCATTTTTTCTAACACTGCTTGAATGCTGTCGAGGCTTGGGTGGAGTGATTCGGTGACTGAACCAATCACTTTTACCTCAGTTGATTCTGCGCCTTTCTCTGCCACTGTGTAGAGGTGATTTTGCGCGCGTAGCGATTGAATTAAATCTTCACCACCGAATAGGTTGATCTCGCAAATACCCCAGTCAGAGCCCGTTTTGCTCAACATTTCATTGGTGAATAGAGCTTGGTGTGCTCGGTGGAATGCACCGAAACCAAGGTGAACAATACGGCTTTTAAGCGTTGAGCGGTCGTAGTCCGGAAGCAGAACGTGGTCATTCAGAGTGGAATTGGAAATAGTCTTCATTGTGGTATTCCTTTTCCCGCAGGCGAACCTGCGGGATGGTGTATTTTAATAATTCGTAATCTAAAACTTATAACCCAGCGCTTAGTAACCAAGAACAAGGTTAGGCAAGAACAGACTTAGCTGAGGAATAAAGGTCACGGCCATTAGTGCTGCAATCAGTGCAACGTAGAATGGAAGTAGAGGCTTAATTACTTTGTCGATGGCAACGTTCGCCACAGAACAACCGATGAACAACGCGCTACCTACTGGTGGGGTACAGATACCGATAGCCAAGTTGAAGGTCATCATGATGCCGAAGTGTACAGGGTCAATACCCATATCCAGTGCGATTGGCAGGAAGATAGGCGTAAAGATCAGTACCGCTGGTGTCATGTCCATGAAGATACCGACAATCAGCAGAATGACGTTGATGATCAAGAGAATCATCATTGGGTTGTCAGAGATAGCAAGTAGGGCATCTGCAATCATGTAAGGAATGTCGGCGTTCGCCATCGCCCAAGACATGCCCATTGATGCGCCAACCAGTAGCAATACGATAGAAGTGGTCACCGCAGACTCTAGGATGATCTTTGGAATGTCACGCCATTTCACTTCGCGGTAAATCAACACCGCTAGCACAAAGGTATAAACCACTGCGATAGCTGAGGCTTCTGTTGCGGTAAAGATGCCGCCAATGATGCCACCCATGATGATCACAATCAGTGCTAAAGATGGGGCGGCTTTCAAGAAGGTATTCCAAACCATTGCCAGAGAAGGACGTGCTGCCACTGGGTAGCCACGGCGTTTTGCAATGATACCTGCTACCACCATGATGCTAAGACCCATCAAAATGCCAGGAATGTAACCCGCTAGGAACAACGCCGCGATAGACGTACCACCAGACACCAATGAGAACACGATCAGTGTGTTACTTGGCGGAATCAACAAACCAGACGGGCAAGAAGTGATGTTCACTGCCGCAGAGAAGTTTTCATCGTAGCCATCTTTCTTTTGCAGAGGAGACATGGTGCCGCCAACCGCTGCTGCAGACGCAACCGCAGAGCCAGAAATCGAGCCAAACATCATGTTCGCCATTACGTTCACGTGTGCGAGTGAACCTGGAAGGCGGCCACCAAGCACTTTTGCAAAGTTGATAAGACGTAGTGCGATACCACCTTGGTTCATGATGTTACCCGCCAAGATAAAGAACGGGATTGCTAGTAGAGCGAAGTTATCAAGGCCTGCCGCCATACGCTGCGCGACAACGGCGATCGCAGGCTCTAGCGGTAAGCTCATTAAAATAGTGGCTAGCGATGACAAACCGATAGCGAAAGAAACCGGTACGCCAATCGTCAATAAGACCGCGAAGCTACCGAATAGGGTGAGAATTAATTGCCATTCCATTGTGGAACCCTCGATTAATCAAGTTGTGTGTCGGTGAGTAGGGCTTCACCAGACGTCAATTGTTTTACACGGTCGAAAGCAAATACCGCAGAGTAGAAGATCATCAGTGCGCCACTGATTGGTAGGCAGAAGTAGATGTAGCCCATTTCCAAGCCGAGCGCTGGTGTTAACTGGCCAGTTGCCAGTGTTTTCAGTGCGAGTTGTGTACCGCCGTGAACCAACACCACGTAAGAGAACAGTGCGATGGCAATTTGGATGACGATTTCATTGATGAGTTTGCGCTTGCCTTGCAGCTTCATTGTTAGCAAGTCGATAGCAAGGTGGCGTTTAAGACCTGTGGTGTATGCCGCGCCAATTAACGCAACCCACATAAAGAGATAGCGAGCAAGTTCGTCAGTAACGGTGCTTGGTTTGCCAATCACATAGCGTGATAACACTTGCCAGACTACGCAAATGACGAGGAAGGTCGAGAGAGAGACCGTAAAGGCGGCCAGCCCCCTGTTGATGTATTTGACCAATTTATTCATTTTTATTTCCTTTAAGTAAATACGCGTACCTCATAACAACTGGTTAACCAATGTAAGAAGTTGTTTCTGTGTAGGGCAGTAACATACGCTAATCTTTCTGGTCGGATTATAAGTTAGCCGATTTGGTTGTCACGTGAGCAGGTTCACAATTGGATTGGTTGACCAATTTAAGGGTTGTGATTGTGATTTTGGTCAATCAATTTGCATTTTTGTTTTGACGATAGGTTTTTTGATCGCCAATAATGGCCTCGAAACAAGAAATACCGTTAAAAAATTAAAACTACCCTACATATTGGACAACCAATCCAAGGAGAATAGAACAATGATGACGCGTAAGACTCTTTTAAGCGCTGTAGTAGGTGCTGCAATGACCTTCGGCGCCACCGCTTCTGCTTATGCTACGACCACTTTGAAGCTGAGTCACAACCACCCTCGTGACCATGCCGTGCATAAAGCAATGGACTTTATGGCAAAAGAAGTTCGTGAAATGACAGACGGTGAAGTTCGTATCCGTATTTACCCTGATGCACAGCTAGGTACACAGCGTGAATCGATGGAGCTAATGCAAAACGGCGCTCTGGATATGGTGAAGAGCAACGCGGCAGAATTGGAAGCTTTCTCCCCAGCTTACGCAGCATTCAACATGCCTTACTTGTTCCGCGATAAAGACCACTACTACAAAGTGACAGACGGTGAAGTAGGTCGTGAAATCCTGAATTCTTCAGCGGACAGCGGCTTTATTGGTGTGACTTACTACGATGCGGGTGCGCGTAGTTTCTACACCAATAAACCAATCAATACGCCGGAAGATCTGAAAGGTCTGAAAGTGCGCGTACAGCCAAGCCCATCAGCGATTGCGATGGTAAAAGCGTTAGGTGGTAACCCAACACCATTGGCATACGGTGAGCTATACACAGCATTGCAACAAGGTGTGGTGGATGCTGCGGAAAACAACATCCCATCGTTCAGCTTGAGCCGTCACAGTGAGGTATCAAAATACTTCAGCTTAGATGAGCACACTATGGTTCCGGACGTTTTGGTTATCTCAACGAAGACTTACGACAAGCTAACGCCAGAGCAGCAAAAAGCGCTGATGAAAGCAGCGGCAGACTCTTCGGAATACATGAAGAAGCTATGGGCTGAGTCAGAAGCGAAAGAGCGCGCGAAAGCAGAGAAGATGGGCGTGACTTTTGTAGAGCCAAATAAAGCGGCATTTGTTGAAGCGGTTCAACCAATGTATGCGGACCTAGAAAAAACAAATCCTGAATTAAATGAATTGGTTGAGAAAATTAAAGCTGTTCAATAATTCACAATTTAATTAGTACGAAACAATCGAAAACAAGGTGTTACCACATTCTGGTACATAGAGGTTGACCAATTGTTATTGGTCGTTATGATGGCGTGAGAAGTTAGATGGAATATAGTGATAATATCATCATGATGCCTTTTGAACCGAAAAGACCGTATCAAGAAACCGGTCTAGTCCTAAGACAAGAGTTAATCAACGGCCTGTACAAGGTTGGTGATAGGTTGCCGCCTGAGCGCGATATCGCAGAACGTCTCGACGTTAGCCGCACAGTAGTGCGTGAAGCGATCATCATGCTTGAGCTGGAAAACCTTGTCGAAGTGAAGAAAGGTTCTGGGGTGTATGTCATCAATATTCCATCTCAACCGAACTCCCGTGAAAACGTGATCAGCGATGATGCTGGTCCGTTTGAAATGCTCCAAGCTCGCCAGTTGCTTGAAAGTAACATTGCGGAATTTGCAGCGATGCAAGTAACGCCTGGCGATATCGTGAAAATGCGCGCAGCCCTTGAGTTAGAACGAGAAGAACTCGCCAGTGGCACCGCAGATTGCAACGGTGATGAGAAGTTTCACATGTGCATTGCAGAGGCAACTCAAAACTCTGTGCTGGTGGACATGCTGAAGCAATCTTGGGAGCGACGCGAGAGTAGCCCAATGTGGAAGAAACTTCATTCTCACATTGCTGGTCAAGACTACCGTGAAGAGTGGTTAGACGATCACGCCAAAATCCTCGCCGCATTGCAGCGTAAAGATCCTATCGCTGCAAAAAATGCCATGTGGCAACACCTTGAAAACGTTAAACAGCGCCTGTTGGAGCTGTCTGACATCGATGACCCAAATTTTGATGGTTACTTATTCAGTTCCAACCCTGTTGTTCTGCAGGGCGCTGAAAACGGTTAACCACATTGCCGGCTTCGGTCGGCTCTAGTCAGCGTAGCTGCATTATCGTGGCTGCATATTAAGAAGTCGTTGTGCACTTAGCTTGAATAATTCGAGCGGGCTGAGTGCGTCTTAAAAAAGGTGAGTGTCATGGAACAAACTTGGCGTTGGTACGGTCCGAATGACCCAGTGTCGCTAGACGATATTCGTCAAGCTGGCGCAACAGGCATCGTGAATGCCTTACACCACATTCCAAATGGTGAAGTGTGGTCGAAAGAAGAGATTTTAAAACGTAAAGCCATCATCGAAGAGAAAGGCTTAACGTGGTCGGTGGTTGAAAGTGTTCCTGTTCACGAAGAAATCAAAACTCAGACGGGTAACTTCCAGCAATGGATCGACAACTACAAACAAACGCTGCGTAATCTTGCAGAGTGCGGCGTAGATACGGTCTGCTACAACTTTATGCCAGTACTAGACTGGACACGTACTGACCTAGAATTTGAAATGCCAGATGGTTCTCGAGCGCTACGCTTTGACCAAATCGCATTTGCGGCATTTGAGCTACACATTCTTAAACGCCCGGGCGCAGAAGCGGATTACACCGAAGCTGAGCAAGCTCAAGCGCTTGAGTACTTCAACAACATGACGGCAGATCAAATCCAACAACTGACAAGCAACATCATTGCTGGTTTGCCGGGCGCAGAAGAAGGTTACACGTTAGAAGAGTTCCAAGCACAATTGGACCGCTACGCAGGTATCAGCAAAGACAAACTGCGTGAGCACATGGCGTATTTCTTAGCGGAGTTAATGCCAGTGTGTGAAGCGCATGGCTTGAAATTGGCGGTACACCCAGACGATCCACCGCGCCCAATTCTTGGTTTGCCGCGCATTGTTTCAACCATCGAAGACATCGATTGGTTAACCGAAAAAGTACCGAGCAAGATGAACGGCTTAACCATGTGTACCGGCTCTTACGGTGTGCGTGGTGACAACGATCTAGTGAAGATGATTAAAAAGCATGGCGATCGTGTTTACTTCACTCACTTGCGTTCAACCAAGCGTGAAGAAAGCAACCCAATGACGTTCCACGAAGCAGCGCACCTCGACGGTGATGTGGATATGTACAACGTGGTGATGGCGATTCTGGATGAAGAACAACGTCGCGCAGAAGTAGGCGATCACCGTTTGATTCCAATGCGTCCTGACCATGGTCACCAAATGCTGGATGATTTGAAGAAGAAGACCAACCCTGGCTACTCAGCCATCGGTCGCTTGAAAGGCCTTGCGGAAGTGCGTGGTCTAGAAATGGCACTAAAACGTGCTTTCTACACCAAGTAAGTAAAAAACCGCAAACCCATCTAACAAAACGCAGAGTCTAGGCTCTGCGTTTTTTGTTCTTAATTTCTTGAAAATTATCCATAAAAAGTATCTGCGATACTCTGTCAGATGAATACCTGAAAATATTTTGCGTCTTTTTCCAACCACAGTCGTCTTATCTGTGTAAAAACGATTTCGACCGGAGAATGACATGTTCAAGCCACAGCCAACGCGCTCAGATATTAAAGACAAATTCATCAAGCATGATAGCCAAATGCTCAACCAAGTGTACGGAACAGACCAAGTTGTGCCGTATTGGATTGCAGACATGGATTTCCCTATTGCATCACCTATTTCGCAAGCGATGCAGCAACTTGTTAGCCGTGAAACCTTCTCGTACGAGTTTGATAGCAAGACGGTTTTTCAGTCCATTGCTGATTGGAACAAGGATTTGCATGGTCTTGAGCTTAGCACTGATAACTTTGTTCAAGTGCCGGGCGTACTGAGTGCCATTGCGCTACTGATTCGCGAGTTCACCAAAGAAGGTGAGGGCGTTCTGATCCAGAAGCCGGTTTATCATCAGTTCCGACGTTTGATTGAGTCAGCTGGCCGAACCGTTGTGGGCAACACAATGAAAATTGAAAACGACCACTACGTGATGGACTTTGAGTTGCTTGAAAATCAGTTGAAAAGTGGTGAAGTGCAAATGATTTTGCTGTGCAACCCTCATAACCCAGTGGGACGAGTTTGGACCAAAGCTGAACTAGAGCGCATGGTGGCATTAGCTGAGAAATACAAGGTGATGATCATCAGCGATGAAGTGCATGCCGACATCGTATTTGAAGGTTCAACCTTTACCAGTATGACTTCATTAGGTTATGAAAACAGCCTGACGATCATTGGTTCTCCGGCGAAAAATTTTGGTTTGAACAGCATCTCTAACGGCTACATTTATAGCGATAACCAAGCTCTTTTCGAGAAGATCAAAGCGACATCCGCTTCACTTTCTATCGATCATGGCAATGCGTTTACTACCTACGCGACGATTGCGGCTTACCAACAGAGCAAAGAGTGGTTTGAAGGTTTTCATGCTTACACGCAAAACAATCGTAACTGGATTATTGAGTTTATTGAGCACAACTTGCCACAGGTGAAAGCATTCCTGCCACAAGGAACCAATCAAATTTGGTTGGATTTTTCTGGTTTAGAATTGGAATCTTCTCAGCTAAAAACCTTGCTCACAGAAGAAGCCAAAATGGCACTGACGCCAGGTACTTGGTTTGGTGAACCCAATGAAAACTACTACCGCATGAACTTCGCTTGTTCTTTAGAGCAAATTCAAACCTCGTTTGAGCTGCTTAAAGCCGCTGTCGATAAACGTAAGTAAGTGCAGTGGTAGGAGAATAAAACGATGACACAAACCATCACCAAAGGCATTAAAGCCCTAGCGGAAGAAGCGCGCTTGAGTGTCGCAGATCTCTCTATTGAGGATGCCAAAGCGCTGTTTGCAGACGAAGGTTACGTATTCGTGGATGTACGAGAAGCCGATGAAAGGCGCAAACTTGGCGTGATTCCGGGGGCATTTACCTGTCCAAGAGGCATGTTGGAGTTTTTGATTGATCCACAATGCCCAGTGCATAACCCAGTCTTTGCTCAAGATAAAACGTACGTTTTCTACTGTGCGCATGGACTTCGTTCCCTCTATGCAGCGAAACAAGCATCTGACATGGGGCTTGAACCTGTGCTCAACCTTGCTGGTGGTTTTGCTGAATGGGTGAAAGCAGATGGCGCTGTTGAGTCTGAGTCTTAACGGCATAGGTCACACTTGCCATACTGCTTATATTTCGATTAATATCGAATTGTTATTTTATGTATAGAGACCGTCGCATGTTAGCAGAGTGGTTGGCACACAAAGAGCAGCTCAAAAACTACATTGTCAAACAGACCAGTGATCCCGATTTAGCCGATGATATTTTGCAAGAGGTGTACATCAAGGCGAGTCAAAAGATCGACCAGTTAGAAGCGCGAAGCAAAATCAAAAGTTGGTTATATCGCATCACGCACAACGCGATCATGGATCACTATCGTACGCACCAAAGTTACGAAGAGCTGATAGACAATCAGGTTGAAGAGGAAATGCCGATAGAGCTAGAGAATCTCCAAACCATGGGGCATTGTTTGCGCCCAATGTTTGAATGTCTACCAGAGAAATATCGCCAAGCCATGATTCTGTCTGAACTTGATGGATTGCCTCAACAAACGGTCGCGGATCAGTTGGGGCTTTCGCTTTCTGCGACGAAAAGCCGAATTCAGCGTGGTCGAGTTAAGCTCAAAGCCTTGTTAGTTGAGTACTGCAATGTTGAAGCAGGTCGAGGAGGTATCGTTGATTTCTCACCAGAACCGCAGTGCCTTCACATGGCTCAAATGTACAGTGCTGAAGTGGCATAAAGCCAAGAGAACCGTTCGATTTACAATGTAAAAGCGCAGAGTTTTAGCTCTGCGCTTTTTTGTTTTTACTCGCTGTTGGGAAGCTTTTCTTTGAGATAATCAATCAAGCAGCGAACCTTAAGAGGCGTATAACGGCTTTGTAAGTACACCGCATTGAACGGTAAATTTTGCCCTGTGTAATCGCTCATCAATTGTGTAAGTCGCCCTTCTTTTAAGTGATGTTCAACCATCCAAATCGGAAGAGTGACTATCCCCATTCCAGTTAATGCAACCTCTAGTAATACATCCCCATTGTCGCTTTGAAAATTACCATTTACCGCGACGGCATGTTTCTGATTTTGCTTGGTAAAGCTCCATACATTAATGTCTCTCATCCGCGAATAAACCAAACAATTGTGTTGTTTTAAGTCTTCAGGAGCTTTGGGTTCTCCGTGCTGTTGTAAATAACTCGGCGCCGCTAAAACGAGCATTGGGTTATCAAACAAATGGCGCGCAATCAGCGTTGAGTCTTCCAGTTGTTTAGCTCGAATTGCGACATCTATCCCATCACTGATCAAGTCGGTGTGCTGGTCACTGAGCTGCAAATCCACTTTGATATCAGGATAGCGTTGGAAAAACTCTGCCATGATAGGAGCAAGCAAAATGCGACCAAACGCCACTGGTGCTGAGATGCGAATCGTCCCTTGGGGAGAAGCCACCTCCGATCTTGCCTCAGCTTCGGCTTCATCCAGTTCACCTAAAATATCAACGCAAGTTTGATAATACTTCGCGCCTGCAGGCGTTAAAGCATGGTCGCGACTGCTTCGAGCGAGGAGCTTGACGCCGATTTTCTTTTCTAACGCTGCCACTTTTTTGCTGATCGTTGTTTGTGAGGTATTCATTTCACGACCCGTGGCAGAAAAGCTGCCCGTTTGTACCACTCGAACAAATGCGCGCATTGCACTTAGTTGGTCCATTAGTGCTCTCAATTATTCTAAATAGGCATAGGTGCTAGTCATTGTAGCTCAGTTTTAGTCGATATTGGTTGGTTCTAAGATACATCCCAAGCCGAAAAACAAATCGGTAAGAAAGATTAACCAAGATTGATTCGCCAATGGAGGCGCTTATGGACATGCAACAAAAACTGCAACTTCTACTTGATAAACAAGATATTACTGAAGTGATTTTCCGTCATGCTCGCTCTTTAGATCGTATGGACGCAGAGCTGATGAAGTCCACTTACTGGGAAGATGCTATTGAAGACCATCAAGACCCAATCTTCCCAGATTTGTTTTTCTATAACGACAATGCCCACGCTTTTGTTGAACCAGCAATGAAAGGGTTTGAAGCAATCAAAATTACACAGCACCGCATCAGCAACATTCTCATTGAAGTAGATGGTGATACAGCAACTGCAGAGAGCTATGTGTGGGCGTACCACGTGCATGAAGAAGATGGCGTGGACAAAGAAGGCATTTTAGGTGGTCGTCACCTGTACCGTTTTGAACGTCGTGATGGTGTTTGGAAAATGGTACACCGTTTTACCGCTTTTGATTGGAACCAAAACCAAGATGCGAGCGCAGTGTGGTCCCCAAACTTTGAAGATAAGTACGTAGGTAAACGCAACAAATCTGACGAAAGTTACGAATACATTCAACGATAACTCCGGTCTGTTAGTTGGAGCGCGACATGTGAGGGCAGCAATGCTCTCCACTCCAACCTGTGTCGCGCTCGTTTTATCTTAAACAACGTGAAGTAAATAGGACTGAATAATGACAACCACAAAATTTACCGCAGGTGATTTATTTCCCTCTATCACTCTGCCAACGCTAAGTGGCGAAACTATCGAGCTGGGTACACCTTCTGAGAATGTTGATTGGCGCTTAGTGGTGGTTTACCGTGGCAAACATTGCCCTTTGTGTACTCGCTATCTCAACCAACTAGAGACACTAAAAGCGCGATTCTTACAACTCGGGATGGACATCGTGGCAGTCTCCGCAGATAGCCAAGCACAGCTAGAGCAGCATAAGGAGCAACTGACCGTCACGTTCCCAATCGCTTATGGTCTGACAGTAGAGCAGATGCAAACGCTAGGTTTGTATATCTCGGAGCCTCGCTCAGAAAAAGAGACAGACCATCTCTTTGCAGAACCGGGCCTGTTTGTGGTGAACAGTAAAGGACAAGTTCAGCTAGTCGATATTTCCAACGGTCCATTCGCTCGACCTGACCTAGAAGTCTTGCTCTCAGGATTGGCGTTTATCCGTAACCCAGAAAATGATTACCCTATTCGTGGTACCTACCAAGCGGCAATCTAATCACTGTTTTTGTTTGAGGCATTAAGAACCAACGACGTTTGCAGACTTCCTCTTCTAAAATGGGATTGTTCGTCTAATGGATTGTGGTAAAGTCCGCGCCTGCGATTTACTGCATCTATATTGTTTTACTGCCTCTTCAACCAAAAGCACAAGGTTAAGCTAATGCCATTTTCTACTCTCTCTTTGAGCTCTGAGCTGATTCATGCACTGCCAAAAGACTTCAAGAAGCCAACCGATATTCAGGCTTTGGCAATTCCTGAACTACTTAGTGGTAAAGACGTATTGGCATTAGCAAATACAGGCAGTGGCAAAACCCTAGCGTATGGTTTGCCTCTGTTGGAAAAGCTAAGTGTAAACCCAGAGCAAAAAGCGCTAATTCTAGTACCAACGCGTGAGCTGGCGACACAAGTGAGCGAGGCGATTAACCTAGTTGGTCAAGCTATTGGTCTCAACGCAGTGTGTTTGTGTGGTGGTGTGGATAAAGAGACGCAACTACAAGCACTTGCGGCAAACCCTCACATTCTTGTGGCGACAACAGGTCGTTTAGTTGATCTGGCGAACAACGGTTTGGACCTGAGTGATATCCATTACCTAGTGTTGGATGAAGCGGATCGCTTGTTGGATATGGGCTTTTGGCCAGACGTGCAAAATATTGCAGGGCAGGTTTCAAACCAGCGTCAAACCGCGATGTTCTCAGCAACGTTTTCTGATGAGTTGAAGGGCAAAGCCAAGCAGCTGATGCTCGCACCAAAACAGGTAGCAGCGCATCAAGAAAACAGCACCAATCAAGATATTTCTGAGACGCTATATCTCGTCAACAAAGGTAGTAAAACCAAAGCCTTGATTGAACTGATCAAGCAAAATGCATGGACACAGGTATTGGTGTTTATTGGCGCGAAAGAGAATGCAGATGGTTTAGCTAAGAAGTTGAACAAAGCGGGGATCACAACGAATGCGCTGCACGGTAATAAGAGCCAAGCAGAGCGAGAAGACGCGCTGGCGCAGTTTAAATCTGGGCAAACACAGGTGCTTATTGCCACCGACCTATTGGCGCGCGGTATTCACATCGAGCAACTACCAGTAGTGATTAACTTTGAGTTGCCAATGCACGCAGAGACTTATGTTCACCGAGTAGGACGTACAGCCCGTGCAGGCGAGCAAGGTGTTGCAATGTCGCTGGTTTGTCATGGCGAAGCCGAAGCTCTTACGGCGATTCGTAATTTGACCCAACGTGAATTACCAACGCAAGACCTTGAAGGTTTCCCAGTAACGGATAAGCCATCAACAGGCGAAAGCAAACGCGCCCCACGTGATAAAAAAGCCAATCGCCGAACCAATGCCAAGAAGAGCATTAAGCAGTTCCAAGGCAAGCCGAAACGCCAAGCACCTAAAGCTAAATGAGCAAAACCAAATAAAAAAGCCATCGTAATGATGGCTTTTTTATTAAATGGAGTGTGTGTCTAAATAGGGGTAGTGCTTAGAAGTTGTAAGAAACTGTCGCGCCTACTGCCCATTGGTTTGCACTGTCTACGATAGAAGAATCGCTGATGCCACTACCTAGACGAGTGTATTGTGATACTTGGCTGATTTGCCAGTGCTCAGTGATTGGCACTACCAGTTTGTAACCTAAACCGTAGTTTACGGTTGCGTCGCCTGTGTATGCTTTGCGGTTTGCACGTGCTTCTTTGTCTGTTACACCGAAGTAGTAATCAACGTAATCTTTGCTTTGGTAAGACACGCTCGCAAATGGTACGAAATCAACATTCCCGATATTCATGATATGGAAGTAAGTAGCACCACCTTGGAAGCCTTTGTAAGCGCCTGATACATCATGTTGTAGGTAAGTTGAGATCACGTTGTTTGGATCAAGTCTGAAATCTGCGTTCAAACCTAGATCGATCGCGATATCACGTCGTTTCGTACCTTTTAGGCTTTTCGCTACATCGCTATCACGAGGTACACCGCTACCTACCACGTAAGCACTCATGTTAAGTAGTTCATCGTTGTTACCTAGGAAACGGTAGTTAATACCGCCTAAATCAGCGTTGAAGTCTTCACCATGGTAGCCACCGTTTAGAACTGGCGCAGTGTTGTGTTTTTGGTCTTTGAAAAGATCGCTCGCTTGTACTACGCCAGCTTCGACCATCCAGCCACCTTCGTTGTTGTAGATGTTACCGTTACGAATGTAAGTATCACCCGCTGTTGCCGTGCCTGCAGCCGTCAACGTTAATAATGCAATAATTGTTTTGTTCATTGTTCTGTCCCAGTCACTTGGTTTTGAACGCTGTACAAAATAAGGTTGTAACCCTCTATCAGCAGAACGTATGGAAGTGTAATGATGACTTTAAGAAATGTATGGTTTCACCTAAAAAATGCTAAGAAGTAGAACCATGCCCGCTATGAAGGCATGGTTGAGACGTTGGTATAGATGATCTCTATCGCCGTTGAGATGGTTTAACTGGGTTTGCGGTGAAGGTACTTCATGACTTTCCCTTGCTTCCACATCATAACGCCTGTGATGGCAACAACGGGAACAAGTACAAATAACGTTAAAGTCATGAACATTTCATTTGCCTTCAGCGGTGAATAAAGCGCTGCACCCACCAACAGCGCACACAATATATGCATCCATCTTAAAACCAATCTTACTAACTGTCCGCTCATTGCCTTTCTCCTTTGCTTTGTTTCAATACACGATACAGGGCAAAGTGGTGACGGTTTTGGCTTTGAGATAAAACGCCTAATAGAGTTATAAGTGAACGTATAGGATGATGAATGGTTTTATGCTGAGCAGATAACTTTCGGAATGTGTCTAAGACCCAACATAGTGCATCCGTCTTCCAAGTAGCTATCGGTGACAACATCGAAGCCGAACTTGCCGTAGTAGTCTCTCAAGTGTGCTTGTGCGGATATAAAAATACTGTCGTTCGGGTAGATCTTTCTTGTGGCATCGAAACTCACTTGCATCAAATGGTTGCCGATGTTTTTCCCTCTGTAATCCTCTGCGACGATAACGCGACCAATACACACGTCATTGGCATCAGAGTTCAGCAAGGGTAAAACATCAACGGGATATCCGAGTTTCGGAGGCATAATACGACTATAAGCCACCAGACGTTCGTTATCATATCCCATCACATGGTAGGTGTCGGGATGGTTATCTTTACCATCCAAATCGCTATATGGCGTGTTCATGTCTACGATGAAAATATTGACTCTTTGCTGCAAAAAATCGTAAAGCTCTTGAACAGACAGGTCTGCGAATTTCTTAATTCTCCATTCGAGCATCATGCTTCCCCTTGTATTATTTTGGGTACAACATAAAGAGTATTTGTACGGGATTCATTAACCTTTGTTAATTGCCAAGCTCCAGCTTAAATACAGATTTGCTGTATTGAACGACTAAAAAGCAAAAGCCCCACTGACTTGGTTGTGGGGCTAATATTGGAAGGGATACGCTCCGGGGAGTCAAAACGGGAATTAACCCGCAGTCGGGCCAACCAAACGCATTTCCCAATCTTCTACTTCGCCAGTTTCCAGGCGGCGTTCAACAAGCTTGCCCCAAGATTCAACCAATGGAAGTTCCGCCAGTTGGCTTAGCTCCGTTTTATCTAGGCAACCAGTAAATACTGCGCCCATGATGCGAGCCAGTGACCAGTCTGGGTAAGGTCTTTCGTATAGAATAATTTCGTCACCTGCGCCGATATCGCCCTCTTGTAGCACTCGGAAGTACCAGCCTGTTCGAAGCGTGTCTTGCAGTCTTCTCGCCATGTCGTTTTGCTCAAAGCGGACGTTGAGTTTCCAACAAGGCATGCGCCCTTGGGATACTTCCAGCAAGGTTGAGCCGATGCGGATTTTATCTTTCAAGCAAATGGATTCTTCTGTTACGCCACTTGAGCTTAAGTTTTCGCCGAACGCGCCAGCTGCTTGGAAAATCGCTTTGTCGCCCAGCTCTTGCTGCCAAACCGGATAGTGCTCACTTGGATAAATATGAAGGGCTTTTTGAATCCCACCATGAAAGCGCGGGTCGCCTTGTTCGTCACTGGTAAAACCCAGTTCTGTTGCGTGCTGACGCTGCGGCAGAACCTGTTTGTTAATCGCACTTTTCGCACCATGTGCAAAGGCAACGGTTTTACCTGCTAATACGCTGTTAACTACGCCTAACTTCTTCATATTCTTTCCTTATCGCCTGAAACTGATTTGCCAAACGGCGTGAGACAAGACCACGCTAGCGCTCGCCCAATGACTTAAATACCGGAATCGCTGCCAGTACTTCAATGCGCTTTTCTGTGCTTCTTAAGTAGCGCGTTTCGCTATCTGAAACCAACACATGACGTTGATAACCTTCCGTTTTAGGAAACTTGGTTAACACGGTTTCGAGCGATGCTTCGCACTTGTCTTGGTTGATGTTATCAATATCGACTTTGAATAAGAGTTGGTTTTCTTTGGATATTTCAACTTGATATCGCATACGTCGCACCTCACGGCTTCATTCACTTTGCTGAGCATGATAGCCTAGTGAGCTTGTGTCAGAGTAGGGATGTAAGGACAGTTAATGATGCCAACCCGCCAAATTGATTCTCACTCCGGTGTCATGACCTCCAATGAGATGATGGCTGCTAATCCCCACTCACCGGCACTGGTTAAGACCATCGACATGCCGAAAGGTTACATTGATGCGCTGCACCAACACACGTGGCATCAAGTCATTTTCCCGATCAAAGGGCTATTGCAAACCAAAACCGAGCACTACCAACACCTTGTGCCTCATACCTCTGCGCTGTTTGTACCTGCGGGTATTCAACATGAATCCATCGCACTAAGCCATACGACATTTGTCGGTATCTATCTAAACCCTAAGTTCGGTACTGAGTACGAGCATCAAGTTAGAACCATCACTCTCACTCCTTTCTTGAACGAGCTGCTACAGGAAATACGTCGTCAATGCGAAGGGTTCGTCAGTGATGAGGAAGTATCGCGCTTGCTAGGCGTACTGCACGATCAAATCATGAAAGACAACGTGCAGACCTTTCAGTTACTGCTGCCTGAAGACAGACGCTTAAAGCTGATTTTTGAAGCGCTGACCGACACGCCAGCATTGGATTGGTCACTCAAACAGTGGGGAGAGAAAGTCGGTGCATCGGAACGAACGTTGTCGCGCTTATTCTCCAAAGAGTTCAACACCTCGTTTCAACTTTGGCGACAACAAATTCGGCTGATTTATTCGCTCTCTTTGCTGGACGAAGAGCTCTCCATCCAAAGCATTGCCGATAAAGTGGGGTATCAAAATGACTCTTCCTACATCAAAGCATTTAAAGCCTATTTTGATGTCACCCCACAGCAGTTTCGCGTGAATGGTCGACGGGGATAGCGAGTACAATCTTGTCTACAACATCGGTCTCGTCCATCACACTACTCTAGCGGCAACTGGAAGGTACTCTTGATTTCCTTAACGGAGACGTTGGATTGAATGGCGCTGATGCCTTTTACGCGGCGAATTGTACTGATGTGGTCAAAGTATTCGTCTAAGTCTCTCGCCACCACTTGCACCATATAATCCGCGCTGCCAGCAATGCAGTGACACATTAAGATCCAATCGGTTTCTGCTACGAAGTCTTCAAAAGGCGTGGTGTTTTCTACCTCATGGCTGCCGAGGGTAACCAGAGTAAAACCAGAAACTTGAAAGCCGAGTTTTTTGCGGTTCAACTTCGCCGCGTAACCCTCAATGTAGCCTTCCTCTTCCATCTTTTTCCAGCGTCGCCAGCAGGGCGTTTCACTCAGGTTAACGGTCTCTGCGAGCTTGGAATTACTCATGCGACCATCTTTCTGAATGTGGTCAAGAATGGCGAAATCGGTACTATCCAATTCAAGGTTGGTGGATTCTTTCTTTTTCATGATTATTTTAGAAATAGTCTGCTCAAATTAACTTTTATCGTAGCGCAGATAGCAATTTTCTTTCTACCCAAATCGTTAGACTGTTCCCATATTCGTTGATTACTTTTTGGGAGAGAGTGCATGAGTGCTCAATTGTTGGCGGCATTTTTGTTGTTTGCCGTTTCTATTTCTTTAACACCGGGAGCGGGTAACGTCGCGCTGTTAGGTATTTCAAGCCGATATGGGTTTTCTGCGACCGTGCCGTTTGTATTGGGCAATGCAGTTGGGGTGATCATCATGTTGGTTGGTGCAAGTGTGGGGCTTGTCAGTTTGTTTACCCTTTACCCAGATTTGTACACGGCGTTAAAGTGGATTGGCGCGGCGTACCTGCTGTATCTCGCATGGTCGATTGCCACGATGGAACTCGACAATGATTCGCATGCAAAAAAGTCTGGCTTTTTATCTGGCGTTTGGGTGCAAATTCTCAATCCGAAAAGTTGGGTTGCTTCGCTGACGGTGTTCTCTCAATTTATCTCGCCAAACAATGATTACCTGACTCAGGTGGTGATCATTATCAGCGTGATGGTGGGAACCGGTGTGCTGGGGATGTTTGCGTGGGCGTACTTTGGCACTGTATTGAACCGCTTTATTCAGTCACCACAAAAGGTAGTGTGGGTAAACCGATGCATGGGCAGCAGCCTCGCTTTAGTGGTGGTGTTTATGCTGAGTCAGCTCGTGTAAGCTCTTATCCAATTTGACGCGCGCGCCGAGAAAACGTTATATACCCGTTTCGCTATGGCGCGCCATACTTCCTCTAGTAATCCCGTGGTATCCAGATGAGCTTAACAGAGACCAACTCGGCCAAGACCAACACTCGCGTTAATCAACTGAGCTTTGGTTTGCCAAGTGAATCGTTGGTGTTGGAGCATGTAGAGTTAGAACCACTGGCTTTGGGCAAAGTGCGCGTGCAAATCGAAGCCACAAACATTAATCCAAGTGACCGATTGTCGATTCAGGGAGTAGGGCAGTATCGTCGTACCCATGTACCGCCGCGAGTGCCTGGGTTTGAAGCGGTTGGGCGTGTGGTTGAGATAAACGATCCGCATCAAACCGAATTTCACATTGGGCAAAAGGTGCTGGTGGCACAGAGCGGGACTTGGCAAAGCTATGTCGATGCGCCTACGGAGAATGTCTTTGTAGTGCCGGAAGATCTTGAGAGCGGCTATGCTTGCCAGTTGTATATCAACGCCCTGACGGCTTGGGTGATCACCACTCACGTTGCCAAGTTGTGCGAAGAGGATGTGGTGATCATCAACGCGGGCAATTCTGCGATTGGTAAGATCTTCGCTCAGTTGTCGCATTCACTTGGATTTACTTTAATTGCAATAAGCTCCTCGCCAGAGCGCTATCCATACGACGCCATTGCAGTGCTAGATAGTAAGCAAGATCTGCAATCTCAAATCGATGCCCGAGAGCAGCCTCAACCCAATGTTGCACTCGATGCCATTGGCGGCAAGTTGGGCACACAACTCATCCAAGCTGTGTGTAAATCGGGAACATACATCAATTACGGAACGCTTTCGCTCACCCCTTATGAGCCAGCTTTCTTCGCTTGTATGAAGCAGAACAATATAGACTTCAGTACGTTCTTTTTGCGTTATTGGGAAGAGTCGGTTGGTAAGAGCGCTCGCAAGCAAGTCTTTGCCGAGATGCTAGAACACTTTATGGAACACCAGATACAACTCGATGTGGATCGCTACCTTCCGTTAGAACAGTTCCCGCGTGCTTTTGAGCTGATAGAAGATGAGTCGGTCACGCTGCAAGGCAAAATCATTCTGACCATGCAGTGACTGTATTCAAGCGCATTTAGGTTACTGGGTAAATTGAAGAATAAAAAGGGATGGCATTCACCATCCCTTTTACGTGTTCGTTAGGATTAACGGAACTGTGGCATGTAGTCGAGGTTGGCTTCAATCGTCTCTTCTAGAGCCTTTTCTAGAATCGTCCCAGTGGTCACGAGCGGGTTCAAAATCAATGCTCGATGCGCGGCATTGCGGTCGCCTGTGACAGCCGCTTCTACCGTGAGTGATTCAAAATCTTTCATCAATTGAATCAAGCGCAGCGTATCGCTTGGGAATGGCGCGACGTTTAAAGCCACAGGTCCCGATTTTGTGATCATGCAGCTGACTTCCACCGCGCAATCGTCAGGTAAACCTGCAATGGCACCGTTGTTACGGGTGTTTACGTGCATGATGGTGCGCTTATCGTTGTAGATAGAGCTCATCAGCTCGCAGGCAGCTTCTGAGTAGTATTGACCACCACGCTTTTCGAGCTCTTTTGGTTTCTCGTTGAGTTCTGGATTGCGGTAGATATCGAACAGTCGTTTCTCCATGGCTTTGACCACTTCACCGCGAGTACCTTCGCCGTTCGCTTCTTCAATCTCTTGGCTCATGATGTCTTCGCTGGTGTAGTAATAGCGCAGATAAGCACACGGGATCATCCCCATATTACGCAGCAGCTCTTGTGGCCAGTCGAATGGAGGAATGTTTTGCGGCACCAAAGGATCGTTGCCGGATAGGATCTCTTCGACCACTTCTTGCAGTTTGTCACGACCATCGTGCAGGATCTGGCGTGCCCAGATAAAGTGGTTCAAACCCGCAACTTGCAGTACAAACTCTTGCTCGTTAGCACCTAGCATTTGGGCGATGCCTTTTTGCATGATCACTGGCACGTTACATAAACCGACCGCTTTCACTTTGGTGTGTTTGAGAATCGCTTCTGTCACCATGCCTGATGGGTTGGTAAAGTTTAGCAACCAAGCATCTGGACACAACACTTCCATCTCTTTACAGATTTCCAGCGCGATAGGAATAGTACGACAGGCATTGGCAAAACCGCCTAACCCATTGGTCTCCTGACCTATCATGCCGTACTTCAGTGAGATACGTTCATCACGGATTCGACCTTCCAAGCAGCCAGCGCGAAATTGAGAACATACAAAGTCTGCGTCTTTCAAAGCAGGTTTGCGATCCAAAGTGACGTGCACATCAATATGCGACATGTCGTTTTTAGCCAACATGCGACGTGTTAAATCGCCAATGATGCTGACTTTCTCTGCGCCATCTTCAATATCAACCAACCACAGCTCGCCGATTGGCAGTTCATGATTGCGTTTGATCAGACCTTCGATCAGCTCTGGTGTGTAGCTAGAGCCTGCGCCAATGATGGTAATTTTAAGATTCTTTTTCATCGTGATGTTCTCGTTATGGATAAGACAGTTTGATTAAAAAGCACCCTTATGAACTTCACAAACCAAACAAATCTTGCTATGGATTAGTACAGCTAATTTATAGAAGGTCGAGTGATGGACAGAAAGCAGCAGATGCTCTCCAATATGTATACTTTTGCGATTGCAGGTAAGTTTCTTAGCTTTACCAAAGCAGCGGAAGAGCTCTTCATTACCCAAGGGGCGGTGAGCCAGCGAATCAAATCGTTAGAAGAGCAACTGGGCTTCAGTTTGTTTGTGCGCATGACGAGACGATTAGAACTGACCAAAGAAGGTGAGCGATTACTGCATGCATTAAACCAATCGTTCGACGTTATTTTCTCTGAGCTCGAAGACATCAAGTTCAATGAACTGCGCGGTGAGTTATATATTGGAGCAGCGCCGACGTTCGCCCAGAGTTGGCTTTTGCCAAGGTTGCCAGATTTCCAACGTTTGTATCCGCATCTCAATATAAAACTGAGGGTGAAAGCGAGCCGTTTGGACTTTCAGCATGAGCCCGTCGATATCGCGATTTATTACAGCGATAGCGAACATCCGGGTTTTTACCATCAGCGTTTATTTGATGAAGTGCTGTTGCCGGTTTGTAGCCCCAAATACTTTAACGACCATTTCACTGGGCCAGCACCATTGCTTGAGCAATTGGCCAGTGTGACTTTTATTCATTGCTCTGAATCATTAGAGGCGAGTGAACCCAATCAAGAATGGGCGATGTGGCTGGATAAACAATCTAACCCGCTACTCAACACACTTAACGTGATGGACAGAACTTACTTGTTTAATCACGCCGATATGGCAATGACAGCGGCTAAGAACGGAATGGGATTGGGGATCGCCCGTGAATCTTTAGTCAAAAGCAGCCTAGAAAACGATGAACTAGTGGCACCTTTTGAGCGCGTAAGTGCAGAGCGAGGCTACGATTTGATCTGTTTAAACGGGCAGCAACACAGACCAAAGAATGCTGCATTTATTGAATGGCTTGAGACGCAATTGCCAAAGAATGGATAAGGGATGATAGGGAAGGTAAGTCCAACCTCCTCCCTTAATTCATTCGATGAGAAGGGAGGAGGAACAAGCACTGTAATTAACTCGCGATAATCTCTTCCATCAAGCGGTCTATCTGAACGACGACTTGTTCGCTGGCGTCTTCCATAGCGTTAATTGCGGTCACCATGCCGGTCATGTTGCCAGATTTGGCTTGGCTCATTGCTTCACGTCCGCTGTCATGCACGCCTTTGTGTGGTTCTTCAAGTAACGCATAGCTTCTTAGGTGGCTGTAAGCTTTGCCATCGCCACGGTAGTACCACTGGCCTAAGCGACACTCTGAGTGGCTATTCACCGTTTCACCGAATGCACCGCTTTGTAGGAGGCGGTAAACGTTGTTTTTCCAGATGGCGTGGTCGAGTTTGACCGTATCTAAGAAAGCACGCGTTGAAGCAATGTGAATCACTTGCTTCATGTGTTCTGACTTCACCACCACTTCATTCACGATGGTGCCAATTTGAGCCGAAGAGGCAGAGACTTCTTCCGCGCAAGTTTGGTTTTCGTCGATGGAGTTTTTAATTGCGCTGACTTGCGTGAGCACTTGGTTAACCAACGAATCAATTTTCTCACTGGCTTCGCTCGCTTTACCTGCAAGTGTTCTCACTTCGTCTGCGACCACGGCAAATCCACGTCCGGCTTCACCGGCTCGTGCGGCCTCAATGGCGGCATTGAGAGCGAGCAAGTTGGTTTGGTCAGAAATCTCTTGAATAGTAGATACAAGGTGGGAAATAGAAGTGGCGGTGTTATCTAATATTTGAACAGATTCAATGCTTTGTGAGGCTTGAGTGCTGATCTTTACAGCTCGGTTATCAAGTCGTGCTAAGGCCTGATGCGTCTGCTTAAACATTTCATCAAGCTGTTGCAGTTCTTGGTTTTCATTCGCCATGGACTGAGCACTTTCGACCATTTCAGTTCGAATGGTTTGGAGCATATCGCCCCCTTTTAAGCTGCTCGACATTAACTCATCACAGTTGTGGTGATCTTGTTGTGCTGAGCCAACAAGTTGTTGAGTTTCTTGGAGCTGATTTTCTAGAACGGTAACATCGGTTTGATACTTCTGCTTAAGGTCTGCTAACTCTTGTTTTAGCGCCTCATTTTCTGCTTTGATTCGTTTTAATCCAAACATAGGTTTTATAAATATTACAGAATGTTAAAAAATCCATGTTAATCGAGTTGAGTATCGAATACACGATGACTTTCATATCTTTGCTCGGTCGAATCACACTTTTTATGTAAGGTTATAACCAAGCAGAGGCTTCAAATCTTAAGAAAGATCTGACAGCCTCCGCCTACTTACACTTAGTTGTTATAGCTTTAGAGCTCTTGCATCAGTTGGATGTAGTTTCCGCAAGTGTCATCAAGCACGGCAATCATCACAGTGCCCGCTTCTCTTGGCTCAATAGAGAACTGTACGCCAAGCGCAGTCAGCCTTTCATACTCGCCATTGAGATCATCGACAGCGAAGGACGTCCACGGGATACCCGCTTCTTTTAGGGAGGCTTGATACACTTTCGCTGGACCAAATGCCATCGGTTCTAACAATAGCTCTACACCCGATTGCTCTTGTGGAGAGACGACGGTTAGCCATTTATGTTCACCGATTGGTACTTCGGTCTTTTTGATAAAGCCAAGAACATTGGTGTAGAAATCGAGGGCTTTGTCCTGATCGTCCACAGGTACGCTGGTTAGGGAAATTCTGATCACGGGTATTTACCTTTGCTGGATTTGGATGAGGAAAAGATACTGAAAGTGAGGCTCAAAAACTTATTCTAGATTGCTTTTCTGCATTTTTTGAAACGCTTTGGGTGAGTAACCCGTGCTCTTTCTAAAGACACTCGAAAATGTGGTTAAGCTCTCATAGCCAACCTGAAAACAAGTATCCGTGATTGAGTGACCTTCCTTGAGTAGCGCTTTGGCTTTCTTAATTCGCATATCCCTTAAATAGCTTCGTGGGGTCACGCCATACATCTGTTTGAAAATCCGCACATAGTGGAAGCGAGACATAAAGGCGGCTTTGGCTAAGTCGTTTAATTCGATGTTTTCTGAGTGATGCTTTTCCATAAATGCTTTTGATTGCCTGATCAGAAGAAACTGCTTTGGGCTCAACGACATCTCGCTGTATACGCGGTCAATTTCTTGTTCATAGAAGGTCTTTGGGCGAGGTGACATCGTATTTCCACATTCTGAAAGCATCGTATTGAGTCTAACACTGCTTCGGCAAGATTGGACAAACGAGTGGTTTAAGTGCTCGACCTTGCGCGAAAAACCTTTCATACCTCATCTCAATCTTCTTCCTAAATACTGATCATGTGATGATGATTTGCTCGATCTGATTAAAAATAAATCACTCATTAACGTAAAGAATGTAAATGAGATTAATTATCATTAAGTTCATGTATTATGCTGCGCTCCCTCGTTATTGTTTATAAAATATAAGTAGTATTATGAAACTGAAGTCACTTTCCGCAGCCATCACCTTTGCGATTGCCTCTTTTGCTGCTCACGCTTCTGACGAAAACATCGTCGTTGTCGGTTCTGCTCTTGATCAACTTGTTCAAACTGAAATCAACTCAGAGACATTAGAACAAAAACAAGCGTCTGATATTAAAGACATCCTGAACACCATGCCGAGTGTAACGGTTGACGGTAACGCACGTTACTCGCGCAAGGTTTACATCCGCGGTATGGAAGACAAATACTCGGTTGTCACCATTGATGGTGCACGCCAAGAAGGTCAGTTATTCCATCACTCTGGCGATCAGACGTTTGACCCAGCCATGCTTAAATCTGCTGAAATTACCCTAGGTGGTAACTCGGTACTGTCGGGCGCGGGCGCGATTAACGGCTCATTCAGCTACGAAACGAAAGATCCCAGTGACCTCCTTGCGGAAGACGAAAGCATCGGTGCTCGCGTTAAAACGGGGTATCAAACGGCTTACGAACGCTTCACGACGAACGTTGCGGTTTACGCGAAACTGAACGATGAACTCCAACTTATGGGTATTGCGAACTACTCAGATGACGGTGAGTTGTACATTCCGGGTAAAGATGATGTGACTTCTAAGCAAGGTAAGTTGAAGTCTGGCTTGGTGAAAGTGGTGTTCGTACCAAACGACGCGAACGAGTTTAAATTGTCTTACGACACGTACCAAGACGGTGGTAAACGTCAGCTATCGGGTGAGAAAGCGGGTGCACTGTACGCACACGATGAGCACAACTACCACTCGATTAACCGAGATACTGTGACGTTCATGCATCGCTATGACGATGGCAGTGACTTGGTGAACCTAAAGACGAACCTATACTACAACCGTCAGTACATGGATCGTGATGCGCTAACTGAAGAGTATGGCGATTGGAACCAAGTGAATGGCGCTTGGGAATTCACCAAAGATGGTGACCTATCAATCCCTTCTCGTGAGTACAACGTGACGACAATTGGTGGTGATATCCGCAACATCTCTTGGGTTGGCGAGCATGAGTTGACTTACGGCTTCGAGGGTTACAAATCAGAGCAGTGGGTTGATTCTGGCCTTGGTCATTACACGTCGGGCTCGAAACTCGGTGAGACGAAGAACTACGACATCGACGGCGGTACAGTAACGGCTTACGGCATCTACGCTCAAGACGCATTCGAGATTAATGACTTCCGTTTTGTTACTGGTCTCCGTTATGACGTGCATGAGCTGGGTGGTGTATTTAAAGGTAAATACGACCAGCTGTCGCCTAAGTTCCAAGGTGAATACCAAACCACAGATAACCTAAGACTGCGTGTTGGTTACGGTCGTCTATTCAAAGGCGCTTCACTACCTGAAACACTAACCATGAAAGCGGCGGCTGACGTAACTCAGGCAGACACCAAAGCCATGACAGGTAACAACTACGAAGCGGGCTTCGATTACGACATGTCAGGTTTATTGATGGCGGATAATGCGATTCTTGGCTTCACTGCTTACCAGTATGACCTAGACAATCAAATGCACCCGACCAAGAACAACAGAACCTTGGCTAACCAAAATGATGTAGAAGTTTGGGGTGTAGAAACCGTATTTACTTACAGCATTGAAGATTTCGACCTGTACGCAAACCACTCATACTCTGATGGTGAGCAAACCAGTCTAGAAAGCGGCAAGACGAGCCACATGAATAAGACGGGTATTCACAACATCAAGGCGGGCTTTAAGTACGATGTAACCAGTGAAGTGGTGTTCGGTTGGGATTCACGCTTCGTTCCAGGTAACGACTACACAGACGAAGATGGCGAGAAAGTGGAGCGCCCTGGTTTCGCAACACATAACTTATGGGCTGTGTACGTACCGGACTTCGCGAAAGACCTATCAGTTAATCTAGCGGTCGACAACGTGTTCAACAAGCTATACGCAGAGCACACAGGCTTTGGTATCTCTTGGGGTTCAGTGAAATACACCAGCTACGAAGTAGGTCGTAACTTTAAAGCGTCTGTGGCTTACAGCTTCTAATCACGCTTAGATAAATCACTCCAAAAAAACAAAACCCCGATAATTGGTGCTCAACTATCGGGGTTCTTTTTATCTCACTTTGCCTATCAAGGCGGAACGAGCATTATTTGGTATGGAAAATCTGCTCAGTCTCTAGCGACGTCATTGCGCGAACTTGGCGCCAGATGTAGTAGAAAATACCAAACATCATCAACATGCTCGGAATCGCAATCATTGGGTAGCTGTACAGCGTTAGTTTACCCAACTCTTCATTGAACGCTGCTGTACCTGCTGGGCTGGTTACAATCCACGTTGCAAGGAAGTAGTTCATCGCTGAAGAGAATGCGAATGTACTTGCGAACATGTAGTTTGAAGACATTAGGCAGCGGTCAAATGCTTGTGTTTTACCATTCTGAGCCAGACGCTCGTTAATCAGCGGCAGGTTCAAAATCGTGTCATTCAACAGCATCTTCTGCATCAGCGGGTAGCGAGTGAAGGTTGAGCCCAACACAGCAAGACCGATCAAGCCTGGGATTAATGCTTCTTTCAATGCCAACCAGCGCGTGTCTAGCTCTAGCAAGCCAATACCACCGGTTAAGAGCACGCTGATAAAGCCTAGTGCGGAGATGAAGTTAAACTTCTTGTTGCGGATAAGATCCATGCCGCCGTACACCAAAGGGAACATCAAAGCGACAACCAATGCCAATGCTGTACCTAGGTGCTCTTCACCACTGAACTTCATCAAAATGAACGAAGGAATGATGACGTTAAACAGGATCTCGAATAATGGATTCGACTTTTTCGCCGTCGTGTTACTCATAATTTTACTGACTCTACTATGTCGGCTGCGATTTTACTTTGGTGGGAAGTGTTCATCTCATTGCGCCAGATGTAAAGCCCTAAAGCCCCGAGTTGTGTAACGACTTATGAAATGAACGCCCAATTATCCACATATATGGGGATCTCTGTTCTTATTTACGAGTGGTGGGGCAAAAATGTGCTGCATTGCGATCTCAAAAGTCGTGTTCGCTTAAGCCGCTAAATTTGGCAGCGTTCACCAAACACTAAAAAGCGCATTCTCATCGCTCTATATTGAATTGGGTTACAACCTCACCTTTGATGTCGCGCCTTATTCAGGTGATGCGTATTTATTTGCTCGTCATGACATCGGCAGGTTGAAAGACCACATCACCGCCGCTCCCTTCGTAACTTATTAAGCTTCACAACTAACTTGAGAGCCTGTTCGCGAGTTTCCCCTGCTGTAATGCTCTTGGGAGTGGCAAACGTGTATTCATCATCCAATAAAACACCTGCTTTTAGGGCGCCTTGTTTCATCATGGCAAGGCTTCTGGATTTTCCATGGCAATGACCAGATACCAAACCGACCACCTGTGAGCCTTTTGAGGTAATGATTTGGCAAGCGTGTTCTATTGCGCCGGAGGTATTAAAACCACCACTAACGGTGTTGGTTGCTACGTCGTGTTTAGTGTAGGTTTTCTGGTTGGGGATAGGGCTAGAGGATGAGTGTCCCGTTAACGACAAGACGTAATCTCTACTGCTGTCTATCATGCCTTTTAGAGCAGCTTCGCTATCTGGGCTAAGACGTCCATCTTTTTGAAAAGTAGGGACAATATCCACAATATCTCGATGATCCCGTCGAGTGCCAAGATGAAGAGAAGCGACTTTTCTCACAGGCACTTGGGCTGCACCTGTTCGTCGTCTTTCAGCGTCTACTCTTGTTCGATTTGCTGCCCATCTTTGTTGGTCTGCATCGGTAAATCGAAGCTCTTCTGCTCGCGCTAGCCTTTGTCTGTTCAAGCGAGCGAACATCGTATCTTCTCTCCGAGGCTGACTGGTACTCTGCTGCACTGCGGGATGCTGAGGTTGATACGCGCCGCCCGAAGAAGTGTGTGGTCTACCATCTCGCCTTGTTGGGTTTCTTCCATCCATAGTTGCCTCGACTAAAACAATCAAAGACTAAGAGTGTAGACGCCGTTAGGGCTTCGGTTATGCACACCAATCAAAAGGCTCGTTCTGACTATCAAAAAGCGCGTTTAGTCGGTGCATTGAGGCGCTTTCTCTCTCTTCAGATCGATGGTTTTAACTTTTGTTAAGGCCAATGCCAAACAGATCGGTTAGCATCTCCAAATAAATAATCAAAAGAGGCAGTCGCATGGCAAATAACATAAGTTTTAGATCCTTCTTACCAAGTGATAAAGAGGATTGCCTGCGCATCTTCGATGAAAACTGCCCTGAATATTTTGCAATCAATGAAAGAGAAGATTACGCGGAGTTTCTTGATAGTGATCCTCAAGGTTATGAGGTGTGCTTTCTAAATGGTGAACTCGTTGGTGCTTATGGTTTGAGTGGCAAAACACAGGTATTTCATAGTTTGAACTGGATTTTAATCTCACCAAAAGCGCAAGGAATGAAGATAGGGAATGAGTTTATGAGCCGAGCGATTGATCACGCCAAGCGCTTAAACATCCCACAAATCAAAATTGCTGCAAGTCATTTGTCTGCGCCGTTTTTTGCCAAATACAGTGCCGTAGAACTGAACTATATTCCCGATGGATGGGGCAAGGATATGCACCGTATTGATATGGAATTGAATCTCCCAAAGTAGGCAAATTCGGTTATTGAAAACGCCATGTGAGTATTCGGTCAAAACACTCTGCACCATATGGCGCTCAAATGAATTTTTGTTAGGTTATTGCTCTTGGTTATCGAAAGCGTATTTTGCCTTTCGTTATGAATATAAGGACAGACAATGCCAACAAAGATCTTAGTGCCAGCATTGGCGCTACTTCTCAGCGCATGTGGTGGCGATGGAGACTCGTCATCACCTGCAGACAGCGGCTCACAATCCCCAGATACACCACCAACAGAAACCACTTTTGCCGACCAGATGCTGGCCGCCGTAAACGATGCTCGATCTAAAACTCAGCAATGTGGCGCTAAAACAATGCCACCGGTTGGCGCACTGACTTGGAGTTACGATCTAGAAAGCGCTGCATATGGACACTCCAGTGATATGGCAAACAGTGATTTTATGAGTCACACAGGGTCGGATGGCAGCACGCTTTCAAGTCGAGTCAACGCGACGGGCTATGCTTGGAGTCGACTAGGTGAGAACGTGGCAGCAGGGCAAAGCTCAATTAATGCCGTGATGAACTCTTGGCTATCGAGTGAAGGCCACTGCCTCAATATCATGAATGCCAACTTCGACCAGATGGGTGCCTCCATGGTTGAAAACCAGTCAGCAAGCTACCGCTACTATTGGACTCAAGTGTTTGCTAAGCAGCGTTAAGGCTTAACGCTGGGTTAGGTGCTTGCAACCTTCTTCCACCTTTTGTTTGTTCTTGCTAATCATTTTCGATCGGGTTTGTGGTGAGTAGATTCCCAGTCTCACCTAGGTTCACGGGAATGACGGGGAGAGAGCGTGAAACGAACTGCGTCATTCTGAAGGAGCCTAAGCGAGTATTCAGAATCTAATTTCAGCGCGTTGTGATGTTGCATTGTGAATTGAGTTACCCGCGAATACAGAACCAGTCCCTCCCCTTTGCTCTCGGAGTATTGAGAGCTTCGGAGTTTGGTACAAGGGGAGGTTAGGTGGGGTTGGTGGTTTAAGGCTTAACGTTGAGTTATGTGCTTGCAACCCCCTCCAACTCCCCCTTTTCTCGGCATGGTTTGCCAAGCATTTGAATGTGGTGTTCAAGGGAGAGGGTATTCTCTTTTGCTTAAACCATCTGACTTACTTGGATTTTATTCTTTACAACCCAATGTATTGTTTAGCTAATTTTACTTGGTACGATCCATTGAAAGTATTGAATAAGTTTTCTTACATTAAGTTTGGATTTTACAAAATGTGTCGGCGGTTTAGGTGTTTTTTTCCACAACCATTCAAAAGATACTTTGTACAATCTCTAAGAAATGGGCAGTTGAAAAAAGCTTTTTTCCTAAAGCGATATATTACGTTTGTACTTTTGATCATTTTTGTCATTTGGTTTGGATATTCCCGTATTCCTATCATCCTTCAAACTGACCCAAATTACGTTATGACTTTATTTAAAACTGGGAGCGGGGTTTTAATTACTTTGATGCACCTGATTGCGGATTACTTTGATTTTTCTGGACGTCATCTGTCTCATCAATATGCTCGTGAGAGAAGGGGGTGGGCAAGACATGCTTAGTTGTTTTGATTGCCATCAGTTCCTTTTTGTTTAAATAAGTGCGGCCCCAAAAACCAAAAAAGCCAGCAGTTAATACCTGCTGGCAAAGTCTTTGGGCTTCTAGGTTTTTTGATTTTATTTCTTGTTACTCATCGCTGCCACGGTGCCCCGATTGGTTTTCCGGGGAAGAAAACACAGCACCGTGCGCTTTGTGCTCAAGAAATTGGAGATTAACCTTGCTTACGGATTAGGTAGTCAAATGCGCCTAAGCTTGCTTTTGCACCTTCACCCATCGCAATGATGATCTGTTTGTAAGGAACGGTTGTTGCGTCACCGGCTGCGAACACACCTTCTAGGCTAGTATCGCCACGGCTGCCGACTTCAATTTCGCCGCGCTCAGATAGCGCTACTTCTGAATCTTTTAGCCATTCTGTGTTTGGTACTAGACCGATTTGAACAAAGATACCTGACAGTTCAATCTCTTTGATTTCATCTGTGTTGCGGTCTTTGTACTTCAAGCTTGTTACGCGAGTACCGTCGCCCACTACTTCTGTTGTTTGCGCCATCGTAATGATGTCTACGTTTGGTAGTGAGTTCGCTTTGTCGATAAGCACTTGGTCTGCGCGAAGTACGTCTGCGAATTCAAGAACTGTTACGTGTTCTACGATACCAGCAAGGTCGATAGCTGCTTCGATGCCTGAGTTACCACCACCGATAACTGCAGTTTTCTTGCCTTTGAACAGTGGGCCGTCACAGTGTGGGCAGTAAGCGACGCCTTTGTTGCGGTACTCTTGCTCTCCCGGAACGTTCATTTCACGCCAGCGTGCACCAGGGCTTAGGATGACACTCTTACTCTTCAGCGTTGCGCCGCTTTCAAGTTGGATGTGAATCAAACCATCTTCAGTGTGTGCTGCGCCCATTAGCTTCTCTGCTTGTTGCTCAGTCACTACGTCTACGTCGTATTCTTTTAGGTGTTCTGCTAGGTCAGTTGCCAGTTTTGGACCTTCAGTACGTTTTACCGAAATGAAGTTCTCGATTGCCATGGTGTCCATAACCTGACCACCAAAGCGTTTAGCTACAACACCAGTACGAATACCTTTACGAGCGGCGTATAGAGCAGCTGCGCTACCACCAGGGCCACCGCCAACAACAAGTACGTCGTATGGGTCTTTTTCGCTCAATGCTTTCGCCGCTTTCTCGCTCGCGCCGTCATCAACTTTGTTTAGGATTTCAGTCAGAGACATACGGCCTTGACCGAATAGCTCACCGTTCACGAATACACTTGGTACTGCCATGATGTCGCGTTGTTTCACTTCATCTTGGAACAAACCACCGTCGATCATGGTTGCTTTTACTTTCGGGTTGATCGCCGCCATCATGTTGAACGCTTGAACCACGTCCGGACAGTTTTGACACGACAGTGAAATGAAGATTTCTACGTCTAGATCTTTGTCTAGTGCTGCGATTTGCTCAATCACTTCTGGTTCTAGCTTGATTGGGTGACCGCCAGAGTGAAGCAGAGCCAAAACTAGAGAGGTAAATTCGTGACCCATTGGCAAGCCTGCAAAGCGTAGTGCTGTGCCTTTTGCTGGGTTAGTTACCGCCATCACTGGTTTACGTGCGCTTGCGTTGTCGTCACGTTCAACGGTGATTAGGTCGCTCATCTCTGCGATTTGGTTCGCTAGAGACAAAATGTCATTCGATGCTTTGCTTTCATCTAGACTAACCACTAAACGAACTTCTTCTTTTACATTAGCCAGATATTGTTTGAGTTGTTGTTGGATCGCTTGGTCTAACATAGTTGTTACTACCTTAATTAAAACTAAAAAGTGGTTACTGTAGATAAAACCTGAGGGGGAGAGAGCAAATCAGGCAGAAGGTCGTCAAGGTATCTAACCTGAAGTGCTCTCTAATTCAGTTCTAATCAGAAAAAGGAAATCGGAACTGATTAGAACTTAAATTTCAGTGGCTTAGATTTTGCCAACTAGGTCTAGTGATGGAGCTAGTGTCTCTTCACCTTCTTTCCATTTAGCTGGACAAACTTCGCCTGGGTGCGCTGCTACGTATTGAGCTGCTTTCACTTTGCGTAGTAGGTCTTCTGCGTCACGACCGATACCTTCAGCAGTGATTTCCATTGCTTGGATAGTACCTTCTGGGTCGATTAGGAACGTTGCACGGTCTGCAAGACCTTGACCTTCACGCATCACACCGAAGTTGTTTGTGATGTTGCCTGTTTGGTCGCCAAGCATGTAGTACTGAATCTTACCGATTGTGTCTGAACTGTCGTGCCATGCTTTGTGAGTGAAGTGTGTGTCAGTTGATACTGAGTAAACTTCTACGCCACGTTTTTGTAGCTCTTCGTAGTGGTCTGCTAGGTCGCCCAGTTCTGTTGGACATACAAACGTAAAGTCTGCTGGGTAGAAGAAGAATACTGCCCATTTACCTAGAACGTCTTGTTCTGTTACTTCAACGAATTCGCCGTTTTTGTACGCTGTAGCTGCAAATGGTTTGATTTGAGTATTAATCATAATTTACTTTCCTTTGAATGTTTTAAGCTGAGCTGTTGTTGCTTTCGGAAAGTATATTCTCATCGGAGTGTGTTTAAGGAAAATCGCTTGTAACTATCCTATTGATAGCCATTTCCTATTTCACTTGATAGGGAAATCCGATGTAAGTGAGTTTGCTTTGATAGGTTTTATTGAAGATGAAGGCGGATTAGCAATAGAGAATACCGATGATGACCTTAAGTGGATCGTCTGAATAAGATCGAAAGAGCCTGCATCTCGGCAGGCTCTTTCTAATAGGAAGTGGGAAGCGGATGCTTCTATTTTGTTAGCCCAGATTGTCGAGCACTTTGCCGCACAACTTCTTCAGCATGATCATTTCATCCAACTCTAAGGTGATTTTGCACATCATGGCGTTTGGCACTGACTTGGCTTGCTCCTTAAGGGCACGACCTTGCTCTGTTAGATTGAGTACGCGAACGCGTTCATCGGTTTCACTTCGGCCGCGTTCTACATAACCTTTTGCTTCTAAGCGTTTGAGCAGCGGTGTGAGTGTGCCTGAGTCCAAATGCAGTTGTGATCCCAGCTCTTTCACGCTGGCACCGTCTTTCTCCCACAGTACCATCATCACTAAGTACTGCGAATAAGTCAGATCAAGCTCATCCAACAGCGGGCGGTACGCTCGGATCACTGCATTTGCTGCGCTGTAGAGCGGGAAGCAAGCTTGGTTTTCGAGTAAGAGTTTATCGTCGTCGGTCATGGTGTTGTCGGTGTAACACTGGCTCATTGGCGTTGCCTACCTGCTCACAGGGAAAGAGAGTTATAAAATAAATTGTGCACAATATAGTTGCAAACGATCTTTACTTCGATATAAGATTGCAAGCAATTAAATTGTGCACAACTTAAATTAAGAAGGACACTCGCATGACTACTCTATACAAAACTCAAGCTACCGCTTTGGCTGGTCGTAATGGTCAAGTAAAAACTGATGACGGTCTTCTCGATCTAGAGCTGTCATACCCGAAGGAAATGGGCGGCACAGGCGCAGCAACTAACCCAGAACAGCTTTTCGCAGCGGGTTATTCAGCGTGTTTTTCTAACGCGATTTTGCACGTAGCGCGTGAAGGTAAAGTAAACCTGAAAAGCGCACCCGTGACAGCGGAAGTGGGTATCGGTCCTAACGATAACGGTGGCTTTGCACTAACAGTGAGTCTAGCGGTAGAGCTAGACATGCCAAAAGAACAAGCGCTAGAGCTAACGCGCATTGCACACCAAGTTTGCCCATATTCAAACGCAGTTCGTGGCAACATTGATGTGGCAGTAACGGTAAACGGCGAAGCAATTTAAGCGGTTCTTATCACTGCACAAAGACAAGAAAGCCTGCAAGCACGCAGGCTTTTTTTGATTGGTATGAGTCGAGAATACTTAACGCGACTCGAGCGGGTAAGATCGGTAGCTCCACATGCCGTAAGTACGCAGTGCATCGCGGTAGATACCAAGCAGCTCGCTATCGCTGGCTTTGGCTAAGTCTTTCAGTGGCTTGTCTGGGTAGCTTACGGTGTCAAAAGTGATGCCTTGTGGGCCAGTTTGCCAGCTTGCGATTTCAAACAAGGTTTGACCACGGCGCACGTGGCTCGCTGAGCTTATGATGGTCGCGTGTTTAATGTTATGACGCGCCAATGCATAGTTGCTGAATAGGGCGTTACCTACCGTGCTGGTGGCGTAGTTTTCTTCAATGATGCGATCTTTGCTGATGCCTTTTTCAATCAGCCAATCTGCCATTAACTTGCCTTCGGTTTTGTGGTTCTTCGGTACGCCGCCCGTCAATACGATCAACGCGTCTGGATTTGTTTTCGCCATTGCTAATGTGGTTTCCAAACGCTCAACTAAGATCTGGTGCATAGAACCATCTGGGTTCAGCGCGTATCCCAATGTGACGATTGCGCCTTTGTCATCCAGTTTGCCTTTGTCGGCTTTCTCTTTTAGTGGCGTTGCAAGTACGCGGTCTACGGTGTCGAAGATGCGTTGGATATCTGCCGCTTTACCTGCATTGAGTTTAGTGAGCGTTGCCATGTGTTTTGCTGATTCCGCTTGGTTGCCCTCAAAGCGTTGCCACACTGCTAAGTAGGCGTGCAAATCCACATCGTCTGGCGCAACAGAAAGGGCTTGTTCAAACAGCTCAATCGCGCGGTCTTCATTCTTGTTGTAGATCTGCGCGTTTGCTGCAGAAATCAGTAGATCAGTGCGGTACGGCTCAAGTTTGTATGCTTCTAGTAAGCGGTCGGTAACAATCTCCATGTTGCTCGGCATTTTGGCGGTAAAACCCGCATGCGAGATACGCGCAGGGGATTTGAATGCTTGTACCGCGTCATTCAGCAGTTGGTCGACAACCTGACGTTTAGTGACGATCTGTGAGTAATCGGCGGAAGATTGGACGGCAGCATCGTTAGCCGCGATAGAGTATGGGGCAGCAGTCAGCGCAATCACGCTACCAAGAGCAATGGCAAGTAAGTTCTTCTTCATGGGATGTCCTAGAGGTGCTGTAGTACCTAGTTTTTATTGTGCCTAGCGTTGTAGGTCGAACGGGGTCGATAGAATTTTTTCAGTCTAGGTTCGCTTCATGAATAATCTGTGAAATGAATCCCAACTCAGCCGAGCAAATGAATGCGCGTGGTCAAAACGCGAAGTAGGATCACGAAAATAATGAGGTGTTCGTTCGTGTTCTAAGTGATTGGATTAAAAGATAAACAGCGTTTGGAACAGCGAATTTAAGCAACCAGAGTAAGAAATGAAAAAGCCTGCAACGATGCAGGCTTTTGGTTTATTTGATGGCGGTGCAGAAGCTAACGTCTGCATGGTGCGTTTGTGGGTCGAAGCTGTGGTAAAGCTCAAAGCAAGGACGATCGTCGTTCTCAATACCGGATTCAATTACCTTGCTCATGACATCATCCCACGCTTTTGAGTATTGGCTCGGGTCAGTAATGTGCTGGCGCATTACCGCATATTGACCGCCGGGGAAGTCTTGCAGTTCAATGCCTTTCGGAACTTCGGTATCTTCTGGCACCATCAAGCAGATATCAGTGCGACACTTCTCGTCTGGCGTGATTTCTGGGTTGTCATGGTAGATGAAGATGCAGGTATTGCCTGCCAAACCTTTCATTCCTGCCCATTGATACAGGCGACCTGACGGCTCTTCATAGCCTTGGCCGTAAGGGCCGTTTACGCGAATGTAAGCCAGTTTTGCTTTTTCAAAGTTTTGCGTTTCCATTGTCATGCTCCATTTGGTGAGTTCAGAGCCAGTATATGAATCGCTTGGTGTCACTTCGTTTCCATTCTTGCGCAACGTGTGTCCAATCTTGCTGTTTCGTGCTAATTCAGAAAACTGCTGGTAGTTTTCGCAGTCGCGAAAGGCCGTAGGTGTAACGCCATAATGTTGTTTGAAGGCTTTGGCTAAGCTCTGTGAGCTAGAAAATCCGTACTCTAGGGCAATGTTTAATACCGGTTGCTTGGATTTGAATAAGTCATCGGCGGCGGCTTCTAGACGCAAACGTCGAATGAAATCAGCCAATGTCTCGCCTTGCACGGCTTTGAAGGTGCGATGAAAGTGATAAGGAGAAAGGTTCGCCAGCGCGGCCACTTCTGGCAGATTGAGTGGTTCATTAAAGTGTTGTTCTAAATAACGAATCACAGGAACCAGTCGTTGGTGGTAGTCGACGCGCATCGGGGGATTTCCTTGTTCTGTTCAGCTTGTTTTCTCTGCTCAAAGCCTACCGCAATCCAACAAGCTTGCAAGGGAGCAGGGTGAGAAATGCGTGGCGAGATGAGCATCAATCAGTCACACTCAACGAGCAGATGTTGAAGCAAAAACGTTGCGCTCATTATCTTTACTAATCGCTAGGACAATCATGATAGCTTGGAAACAGTCTCTGCCAGAGTACGAATGGCTTATTCATCAAATTTGGTACTTGGAAGTGCCAGAGGGTGAAGTCATTGACCCCAAGCCGCACCTTATTCCAAACCCGCGTGCTCATTTACTCTTTACGCCATCAGAGCAAAGCTACAGCTACGACACGGGAGACACTAAGCTTGCTGGCAAAGGCTGTCACTTATTAACGGCTAACGAACACTTACTGTTGTTGGAAGATACGGCTCCCATCAAGCGTATCGGCATCACTTTTCGCCCAGAGGGTTTGTATGCCATTGAATCACGGTTTAGTGATGCATCCCAAGTTAGCGCAATTAACCAAGGCGAATGGTTTGCTTGGCTCAACACGGCGTTTGATGAGCGCTTTCAACAAGGGTTATGGCAGCTAGAGTTGCAAGATTCACCGCAATGTTTGCTGAACTACATCAAACAACATTTAGATGCGTTAGATATCGAACCTTGTCGTACCAAACCGTTTTTGGCATCGCAAAAAGCAGTGTCCGTGATGGATGCTCAAGCACTATGCTCACCTGAGTTAGCGATGGATATTGATGAGATAGCCAAACAGTGCGCCTGTTCTCGCAGAACGCTTGAGCGCAGTTTCAAGCAGGTGGTGGGGTTGAGTGTTAAGCAGTATCAACAAATGGCACGCCTAGAGCAGATGATTTTGACCCTCTACAAGCAACAAGAGGCGATTGATTGGGCGAGCTTCTCACAGCAATTTGGTTTCAGTGACCAATCGCATTTGATTCGTACCCTCAAACAGCAGCTAAGAAAAACGCCGAGCAAATACTTGAAAAAGCGCGATTTAACCATCGATATCTATGGCGACTTTGAGTCGTAATACATTGCTAATCAGCCCGAAAGTTGTCGCAAAAATCCAATTTTTCTCTTATCCGCTGGGCTACTATTTTCCGCAGATAACGAGGTAACACATGTCATATCAAAAACTAAAACAAGGCGAAGCCATCCCATTTAACGAATCGTTGACTATCCAACTGATTCAAGGCTCTGATCTACAAGATATTATCGAGATGTTGAACGACGATAAGGTCAATCAGTATCTATTCTTCGCACCTGCTGACAACAGCTTATATGAGGGTTTCTTTGGCCCTATTATTGAAAATACGGCACAAGCGATCAAAGACGGTGTTTGGCCAGATAGCCCAACGTTCGTGATTCGTGACCAGCAAAGTCAGTACATGGGAATGTGTGCGGTGACCGCAGTGATGTTCTTAACTGGCAACTACGAAGTGGGTTATCAGTTACCAACTTGTGCATGGGGTAAAGGCGTTGCGACTCGCGCTTGCCAAATGATGACCGAGATTGGATTTACTGAGCTAAACGCGCATAAAGTCAGTGCCGATTGCTACGCTTCTAATGCTGGCTCTTACAAGACGTTAGAGAAAAATGGTTTTACTCAAGAAGGCCGTCAGAAAGACTATTACAAACTAGAGCAAGGCTTTGACGATAAACTTTACTACGGCATGACAGCAGAGCAATTCGCGTCTTTAAATCGCTAATAATTAGCTGACAAAAAAGTAGCTAACAACAAAGTAGTGAACAAAAAAGGCTGTTAACCTAGATGTTTAGGTTAACGGCCTTTTCTATATTCAGCACTAGATGGCTAAGACTTAGTTGCCTTGGTTTTGGCTTTGAAGCTTCTCTTTTGCTTCTTCAACCTTTGAGAAATCCAATCCCAACTCGTCTACGGCTTCTTTGATTAGCGCAGGGTTTTGCATCACTTGCGCCATCAGCATTTGTAGCTTGTCTTGTGGCAAACCTAGTTGGCTGATTGTTGCCATTGCCGCTAGAGGGTTTTGCGTCAGAGTCTGAAAAATCTCGTTGATTTGCTCATCGCTGATGTTGTTCTCTTTTAGCAGCGCAATAATCGGGTTCATCGCATTTCCTTTTAATCACAGAATGAAATAGAACCCGAGTTTATCATTTGGCTGAGCTTGGTTGAACTAGGAACTTCTCGCCAAGGAAGTTGTTAGCTCCACTGCGCGTTTTCGGTAGTTGAATAACATGCTCAAACTGATCACCGCAGTGAGTGTTTCTGCAAAGACAATGCTCGCCCAAATGCCGTCTTGCGGGAAGAACTTAGGCAGTAGCAAGACACCTAGCGCGACAAACACAAACCCTCGGCATAAGGAAATAAGCGTCGCTTGTTTTGGCTTGGCGATGGCTTGGAACAGGTTGGCAATCACCATGTTTAATCCCATCAAAGGGACGCCGAAGAAGTAGAACGTCAGTGCGCTTGCGGCGATTGGGATTAAGTCATTCGCGTTGCCTAAGTAAATCGAGGCAATCAGTGGTGCTGACAGCCAGATTCCTAAAAGAAAGACTGTGCCGCTGCCCATGGCTGCTTTCATCCCCAGTTTTAGAATCTCGTCAATGCGTTCTGGTCGCCCTGCGCCGTGGTTAAAGCTGATGATTGGCTGACAAGCTTGCGCGATACCGACCATCACAAACAGAGCGAATACACCGACATTGGTGGTTAACCCATAAGCGATGATGTGGCTTTCACCGAATTGGCTCAGCAAAACATAGTTGAACAAGACGATGGTCATCGCGGATGTGACTTCGATAAAGAAAGTCGGAGTACCTATGCTTAAGATTTCTTTAGTCTTGCTTAAGCCGATGCCTTTCAGACTGAATTCTAATGAGCCTTTCTTACGCACGAAATGAGTCAGCAAAATCAGTGCAATGACCGCTTGAGCTATGGCTGTACCATAAGCTGCGCCTTTCATCCCCATGTTCATCTCAATGATAAACAGGTAGTCAAAAGCGAGGTTGGTAATGGCACCAATCGACATCGCATAGGTGGCCAATTTCGGGTTGGTATCGTTACGCACAAAGCAAGACAACACCCAAGCCAGCGAGTAAAGAACAAAGAAGGGCAGCAGCACGATCAGGTAATCATGAGCAAGCTGAGCCAAGTTGCCTGAAGCGCCCATCAAGGCTATCAATTCATCCAACCAAATGAGCGCGAGCGTCACCGTAATAATGGATAACAGAGTGGTAATCAACATGGATTGGCTGAACCACATCTGGCTGGATTCCGTGTTGCCTTTGCCTATTTCTATCGACATTTTGGCGGCGCCACCAATACCAACCATCATGGCGATGGCAGTAAAAATAGAAAAAGGTGGAATCACCAAGGCAATAGCACCAAGCCCATCTGGCCCGACGCCTAAACCGATAAATAACGCATCACCCATGATGAACAGTGATTTAATCACCATTCCAGTTAGCGCTGGCCATAGATACTGATAAAAGGATTTTGAAATGGGATCAGTTTTTAGATTGATAGCCATGGAATAGAAAAATACTCGAATGTGGTGGATTTATGTTCGGGTATTATCAGTACATTCAAGCGTAGCGAAAAGGGATTATCCGCCCATTATATTGCACTATCTAAACATCGGTGACGAAATTCCGCTGGCGTTTCTCCCTTTTGCTTTCGATAGAAGCGGCTGAAATAGGCAGGGTCATCAAAGCCCAGTTCAAATGCTATGGTCTTGACGGTTTTGGTCGAAAACACCAGCTCTCGATTGGCTTCTAATATGATTCGATCATGAATCAGTTGCGTGACCGTCTTGCCTCTGGCGGCTTTCACTAACTCATTTAGACGCTTGCTGGTGAGAGCTAATGCATCGGAGTAAAACTGGCATTTCTTTTGTTCGCGATAATGCAGTTCGATTAATTCGGTCAACTGCACGATGCGAGCGTCTTTCTGCTCCCCTTTCTGGGATGGTGTTTTAGCAAAGCGTAACGCATAGCGTAGAAAGCTGTTGATGAGTGATTCGACAAGGTCCCAATCACAATCCTCTCTTTCACATTCTTCTCTGATTAGGGTGTAAATCGATTCTAGGTAGGGAAAACCCTCGTCGCTGCAATCGAGGTACGGCGGTCGTTCAATCGTAGAAAATACGCTATTCACCAACTGTGTGCTGCGTGGATTGGTTTCAGCAAAGCCAGGACGGAATATCAACATGCGAATGTTTTTACCCATGAACTCGGAATGGTGAACCTGCCCTGGTGAAATGGTAAACAAGCGACCAACGCGGTTTTGGTATTCGACGAAGTCGACGCTCTGCGTTCCGCTATTATCTAAACACCACACGATTTCCCAGTACTCGTGACGATGCGGTTCGATGTATGGGTCTTCTTGGATGTCCGAAAATTCAAGCGCTCGACACGGCTCACCTAAAATGAGTCGCACTTGTCGAATTGGCGAAATCATATTGCTCATGAGGGCATTCAACAGCTCTTGGGGATGAGGATGTCATCATTATGAATGGAATAATCAAGATTGTGCACGGAAATTTTTGTGCTCAGTAGCCAGTGAGTTCCATGTAACCAGTCCCAGAATGAGAGCCCTCAATACGCACTGGGCCTTCCCAATAAGGCACAGAAAGCGGCATTTTTGCGTTCGGGTTGAGAGCAGAAACGGTAAGATCAATTTGCTGGTCAGGAATCGACACTTGCCACTGGGTTGGATACTTTCGCCCTTGGATTTCTGTTTGATTGGTTGCCTCTAACTGAATGTCTTTTTGTGGGATAGCGATGCCAGAACCATCTTGCTGCATCAGCCTTGCGCTGGAGTAACTGGCTGATCCGGTTTTGGAATCCCGCAATTGGAACACCACCAAGCTGGTGTCGTCACTCAATCTTAGGGCAAACCAGTCCCAGCCTTGTTGTGAGTCGAGTAAGAATTGCGAGCTCCACTCTCGGTCTATCCAACCTTTGCCCGACACTTGATGGGTTTTGCCGTTGATGGTGACTTCACCTGAGACATCAATAAACGGTTGGCTGTAGTAATACGAAGCCACCTGTCCATCGGCACTTTTGGTGCTGTACCCTTGCTCGCCTTGCTTTTGATAAGGTGCGCTGCTGGTAAGGGTCAGCGCATAGCCAAATTGTTCGGAGTTCGCCTTCAAAGTGGCAGGGAAGAGGTCGTTGGTTGAAGAAGTCCACTGCCAATCATCGAGGTAAACCCGAAATGGAGAATCATCGACGCCAGCTAGAGAGGCTTGATCGCGCGACCATTTTTCATCGGCGTAGTGTTTGTCTGCGGTCGTCACTGCGCTGTGCGCCATGTAGATTTGCTGAGTTTGCCATTCGGTTTTCTTTACGTCATCTTCGCCTTTTGGCGGCGCAGCAGCAAAGCGAAATTGTGTCCATTGGACGCCAAGTGGGTTGCCGTCTTCATCAATTAAGTTAGCGGTTAAGTACCACCATTCATGACGAAAGTTTGGGTGCGCTTGATGATCGGTAGGAAAGGTGAGTTCCACCCCTTTTTCTACGCGTGTGAATAGGTTGCTCTCGCTTTGCGTATCTCCGCTTCCCAGCAACGTGCCCATATTTTGTTGTTGGGGATCTTCACAACCGAACAGGAACAGACTGCTCATGAATAGAGTAAGTGTGCTTGCTATTCGAACCATCACAATACCTCGCTTTGCAAACTGGAAACGACAGGCTTGCTGACCAATCGCCACAGCGGAATCAAGGTTGCGATCACTGCCACTAAGATGGTGATCGCCGCAATGCTCAGCGCGTCACTCCAATTCCACAGATAATTTAAGCTCCAACCAAAAGCTCGTAAGGTGACGATGTCTGTCAGCACGTAACCCACCATGGCTCCGAGGGGCAGGGCGATAACCAGAGTAAAACTGACCAGAGCAACGATCTGTCCGACCACCATGGTCATTAATTTACGACGACTAACGCCAAGTGCGTACAGCCTTGCAATGGCGGCTTTGCGCGCGTCGAGCAACATGAAGCAAGCACTGAACAAGCCAATCACCGCGACCATCAAAGTCACGCCGTTGAGTGCGCGTGTAATGGCGAAGGTCTGCGAGAAAATATCCAATGCAATGGATTTGATTTGCGCTTGATCGTAGAGCTGACTTGGATGCAGATTCAGTTGCTCGCGAAGTTGCTCGTAGACGATTTGTGGATCCCCCGAGACTTTAATGCCAAGGCTTGTTGGCAAGTCGGTAAATCCGCTCTCTTGCCATAGCTTTGGTGCTAATAAGACTTCACCGTTAGGTGAGCCGTAATCATGGAATACCGCACCCACAAGTAGGTTCTTATTTGGAACGGCATCAAGCGTGAGCTCGCTACCCAGTGATAAACCCAGTTTGACCGCGGTTGGCTCACTGATAGCGACTAACTCACCTTGGTAAAAGCGTGGCCAGAAGTTCTCCAAATGCGATTTGAACACCATGGTTTGCTCTAAGGTGTCTTTGTCTTTGGTGCCAAGCAAAATCGGTAAGCCTTGCAGATTATCGTCGACGTAGTATTGCTTGTAGACGGTCTCAACCTTGTCGAACTGCCCTAACGCGCGCTCTACATCAGCTATTTCTCCTTGGGCAGGGCTGACGTAAATATCGGCGTGCAGCCTTTGTTCTAACCACTGTTTTAGGGTGGATTCAAAGCTACCAACTAGCGTGTTCATCCCCATATTGGCTGTAACGGCGAGTAGCAGTGCCATCATGGCGAGAGAAAGCGGAGAAATCAGCTCGCGTAGCTCAGCAAACAGATACTGCATCAAACCAGAACTGGTGCGCTTTTCACACCAATTGGCTAACACGCTGAGTGTTTTGGGTAGGTACAAAGGAATCGACACCACAAGCACGCCGAGCCACGCCATGGTGAAGCGGTGATGCTCACTCAGCCATAACCCTGCGAGTGCGAGAGTCGTCAACGCAGCACCTATCACGAACAATTGGTTTTCGTTAGAGGCTTCCGGCGCTTGATAAAATCCACCATGAGAGGAAAGCGGCTGACGTACTCGCTGTTTAAAGTGCTGCCAACATGCTAATAGGGTGGCGGCTAACGTGAGCAGCAGCGCTTGCGCCCACCATTGCCACTGCCAAGTGCCGGGCAGAAGTGTCGCGCCATAAAGCTGTTCTAGAGTCAGTGCCACGGTCGGGTGTAACCAATGGCTGAGCTGCATGCCCAATACAAAACCGAGGGAAGCGCCGATGGTAACGAGAAGAGTGAGTTCAACTAACAGTGCAGAGAACACAATGCTCGGTGCAACACCTGCCTGTTGGATTTGTACTAACAGACGATTGCGTTTCAGCAAGCTGTATTTTACGCCGTTGTAGGCAATGAACAGCCCAACTAAAAAGGCGAGTAAACTCATTGCGGTGAGATTGAGGTGAAAGCTGTCGGTCAGTGAGCCAAGGTCAGTGCTTTGATTATTGGCAATCCATTGCCCTTGATCGCCAATCAGGTTCTGCCATTTTGCTTGCGTGTTTTTATTCCCTTTATCACCTGACTGGAAAACCGCAATGTAACTGAGCTGTCCTTGCTTATTGAGCAGTTGCTGCGCAAAACCAATGTCCATCAACATTCGGCTACCTAACTGCCATTCGTCAGGTAGCACCACCACTTGGGTTGGAATGTCGTCCAGAGTTAGGGTTTCTACCTCCCCTAAGTTTTGATGTTGAGATTGGCTCATCATCACGATTGGCTTGCCAGCTAAAAGCTCAGGCAAAGGCAAAGCACTGTCGAACAAAGAGACGTTCGGTTGGTTTTCTGAAGAATAGCGCGAACGTGATGAGATGGCGGCAATCAACTCGCTACCTTGCACTGACCAGCGACGCCCTTGTTCGTCTCTCACTCGCCCTTCGATTACCGGTAGTGCTGCACTGAGTCCGTTTTGTCTAAGGGCGAAGTAGAGCGATTCAGGCAGATAGTTTTGCCCTGCTGGTGGAATAATTAAGTTCTGAGCTTGTGCGCTGAGCTGCTCGGTAGACTCAGCATAACTGCGCTTGGCATTGAGGTTGATGGCTTGCACCGCAACAAACAAGGTCACTGCCAGCACGATACCGATCAGAATTGCGGCGGCTTGCAGTGGCGCCTGCCGATAGTGCGCTGCAAATAGATTCAGGGCGAGTCGAGTATGAGTGAATCTGGTATTTGGTTGCTTAGCTTGCTTCATGGCGAAGCTCATGTTTGTTTTGGTGATGACTGTTCTGTAGCTGACTATTATCTAATCGCAGCCGTGTTTTCATAAACTCAGCGCATTCAGGGCTGTGGGTGACTAACAGCACTGCCGTATTGCCTTGGGTGGTGATTTCACTGAGTAGCTTCATCACTTCTAACCCCGCTTTTTGGTCGAGGTTACCTGTGGGTTCATCAGCAAGTAGCAGTTTAGGTTTGTGTGCTATGGCGCGCGCAATAGCGACTCGTTGTTGTTGACCACCGGAAAGGGCAGAAACATGTCTATCGAGCAGTTGGCTGATGCCCAGAGTCTCGACCAAATAATCGCACCAGTCATTCCATTTCTGTTGATTCAAATGCAGAGGGAAGGCGATGTTTTGCTGCACGTTGAGTGGCGTTAATAGGTTGAATTGCTGGAAGATAACACCGAGTTTTTGGTGTCGAAATCGGCTCCATTGTGGGTCTTTCCAAGCCGCCGTGTTATCGCCATCTAACCACAACTCACCTTCGGAAAGCGGCTCAAAGCCAGCGATGACATTGAGTAGGGTACTTTTGCCGCTACCACTGGCGCCCGTCAGCGCAACACTCGCTCCTGTGTTCAACGTAAAGTCGACGCCTTCCAACACGCGATGTGTCTCTTTGCCATCAACAAAGCTTTTGCTGGCGTGTTTGAGTGTGACAAGTGGGCTTTCCATTTCCTCTCCCTGTATTAAAAAGGTGTCGTTTCTTTTGGCAATGGCTATTGCAGTTAGTTCTCTAGAAACTTTAGACAACAATCAGATAAAAACAGCGATTTACATCGATTTCTTAATAACTTGTACTGAAAAGAAGAGGGAATAGATTAAACGAGTAGGGGATATGACAGGCATTAAAAAAGCCCGAGTCAGACTCGAGCTTTCAAATACATTCAGCGTGGTCAGCTTACACGTAGTACGCTTCAACTTCGCCTTTAAGTTTGATTAGCATTGGGTTACCGAAACGGTCTTTTGCTTTAGGAGAAGCAATTTTTACCCAACCTTCGCTGATGCAGTATTCTTCTACGTCAGTACGCTCTTGGCCGTTGATACGAATACCGATTTGGTGCTCGAAGCATTCTTTGATGAAGAATGGGCTACGTGGGTTACCCGCTAGGCGATCTGGTAGAGCTGGTTTAGCTGTATCTGTCATGTTTGTGACCTTGAAGTCATTAAAAAAAGTGCGCCATTGTAGTCAGTGCAAGGCGAGTGTTCAAGGATTCTCATCGCGTTTAATGACATCCTTCCTTAGGCAACACGGTGTATGTTTTCGATCAAGTAGTCAATAAGCAAACGAACTCGATTGGGTAAGTACTGCCTTGAAGAATAATAGACCCAAATGATGGCAGGCTCTCCCCAATAAGGCTTTAAGATAGGGACGATGGTCTGCTGGCGCAATTCTTCTTTAAATAACCAACTGCCTAACATGGTGATCCCCGCTCCCGCCAGCGCGGCTTGTTTTGCTGCGGCGAAGTTATTCATGATCAGCTTACCACTGGGCTCATAGAGCTTTGCGTTGCCCCCTTCGTTGATTCGCCAGTAGTGGAAACGTCCAGTTGTGAGTGAGCGAATAGGTAAACACTTATGGTGGCTTAACGCCTCTATGCTCTTTGGCTCTCCGTACTTTTGCAAATAATCTGGAGAGGCATAGATACCGACATCTTGGGTAAGCAAAGGACGAGCAATCAAGCGTGAATCTTGGTTTATGGCTGTGCCGATACCGAGGTCAAAACCATGCTCAACCAAATCAACATTCCTATCATCAAAATGCAGCTCACAGGTCACGTCTGGGTAGATTTCCATGAATTCGATTACCAGCGGCAAGATATGCTCTCGCCCTATTGAGCTTGCGGGTAGATTCACTTTTACCGTTCCGCCGGAACTTTGCTCAGTATCGGAAAGCTGTGTAATGGTGCTTTGAATCGCCTCCAAAGAAGGGGTTAACTCATCGAAAAGTTGTTGGCCTGTTTGCGTCAAACTCAATGAGTGAGATGAGCGAAAAAACAGTTTCACTTGCCACTCTTCTTCGAGCTTGGTGATCGCTTTACTGACCGCTGGTGCGGAGATCCCTAGTGCCCGAGCTGCTTTGGCAAAGCTGCCGTTTTTCGCAACTTGAATGAAGATAGGAAGTTGGGATGGAAGTGATTTCATTAACTTTTACTCATCTTAAAAGTAACCATTTGTAATCTACAGGTTAATGAAATTTTGTTCAATACTATCCCCATTGAAGCAAAACGCAGCAGCAACGGGGTCATCATGAACTTACCAGCATTACACCAAAGCATTGTCGATAATCACTATGAGCAGTTTGTTGGATTGATTGAACAGGGTGCAGACGTAAACCAACTCGATCCTGTGATGGGAAACGCACCACTGCATATTGCTGCTCAACAAAGCTCAACGCAGTGGGTAAGCAAGTTGTTGGAATCGGGCGCGTTTATCAATCTTCAAACACCAAAGCATGGTGTGACACCTTTGATGGTGGCGGTTTGGCATCGTAAACCAGACATAGTGAAAGTGCTGCTCGCTCAACCAGATGTGAACACCGAGATTGTCTCTACCTTCGGAGCAAAAGCTGCACAACTCGTCGACTTTGGCGCGAGCCGAGGTGATGTTTTTGGTCAGCACCAAGCCAAAGACATGGAGGACATATTCGCCGACTACCAACAAAAATTCGCAGCTAAACAAGCCCAATTGGCTGCTTATCAAGTTGTGACAGACGTGCAATCTAGCGATGAGCAAATGGCAGCGGCGCTTGACGCTTTGCAGGACTGGTCGACACTCAATGTAGCATCACCAGTCAATGCATCGGGGAATGACGAACATACGGCAGTAATGGTTGCCGCACGTGATGGCCATACCCAGAGCTTACGTATATTGATGGAAAAAGGGGGTGACCAAACCATTCCCGATCATTACATGAAGGCGATCCCACTGCATAAAGCCGCCTACAACGGTCGTGCTGATGTGGTTCGAGTGTTGGCTAACTACGCTGGATTCCATGAAACGTTAAACGCACAGGGGCCAAATAACGGCTACACCCCTTTGCATGACGCGGTTTGGCACGGACACACCGATGCAGCGAAAGCCCTTATTGAAGCTGGAGCAGAGTTGGCATTAAAAGGCTTTGACGGCAAAACACCACTCGAGCTCGCGAAAGAATACCACTACGCCGAGATTGTTGAATTATTGGAGAACAAATAATGAATGTACTTGTTGTTTATTGGCACCCAGAACCGAAGAGCTTTAACGGCGCAATGTTCCAAACGGCAATTGAAGTGTTAGAAGGCGCAGGGCATAAGGTCAAAACATCGGACTTACATGCGATGAACTTTGATCCTGTTTCGGGTCGCCATAACTTCACGACGACCAACGATCCGGAGTTCTTCAAGCAACAGTTAGAAGAGATGTACGCGACCGATAATGATGGCTTCGCCCCCGAGATTGAGGCTGAAATTCAAAAGCTCGAATGGTGTGATCTGGTGATCTTCCAATTCCCACTTTGGTGGTTTGGGATGCCAGCGATGCTCAAAGGTTGGGTGGATCGTGTGTTTGCAATGGGGCGCACCTATGGCTCCGGTCGCTTCTATGAAAATGGCGTTTACAAAGGCAAAAAAGCCATGGTCAGTGTCACCATGGGGGGCCCAGAAGAGCTGTATGTTAAAGACGGGTGGAATGGTGATTTAGATGCGATTCTTCGTCCAGTTCATCGCGGTGTGTTTGAGTTCAATGGCTTCTCTGTGCTTGAGCCGCATAAGGTATTTGGCCCAGCAAGAAAAACGGAAGACGAACGCAAAGCTGAGTTAGAAAATTATGCGCAGCGACTGACGTCTATCTTTGAAGAACCTTCGATTAAAATTGGTCAGTACTAATTCCTTCTGCACACGGAAGTCGGCTTTTTCAACTTAGTTTGGAGTCCACTATGAACTCAGAAAAAACACATCAAACCCTGGTCATGTGGGGTGCGAATAAGAACCAAATCTCCAAGATTTTACCAAGCGATATGGACGAACAAGAAGCGCTGCAACGTGAGCAGCATATCTTGGCAATTGAAGAGTGTTTGCAGCTACTTTTTCGTCAACCAGAAGCGCGCAAAACCTTTATGAACAGCGCAAGCAAAAGCGTGTTCTTTGAAGGCAGAAAGCCATTAGAAGTGATCGCATCTGGCAGTCTTGACGATTTAGCAGAAGCACACCGAATCATTCGCAGTATGTTGTGTATCTAAGAAGAGAAAGGGTGACATGAAAGTCACCCTTTGTTGTTATTGAGGTAGTTTGAGTTTTAGTGCTCTGCTATAGAAGGGCTAGATTACTCAGGACAAGTCGCTAACTTCTCTTTTGTTCTTGGTGTCACTGTTACATTTCCATATTTGTCTGTTGGGCAGTATGGAACAAACACTTGAGCCATAAATTGGCTGCCTTCAAAATCTTGCAGCATTTTGCTTTCAAGCTTGTAGAAAGAAGTGACAATCCAGTTACCGCTACCGCGTACTTCTCGTAGAATCAGGTCACTTTTATCTTTGCCGTCATAGATGATCGACCAACCCAGTTTTGCATCGCGCTTCATTGAACCGCGCGTCAGTTCAATACCAGCTTGGTTTTCGATGCTCTCAACGCTGAGTATTGGAAGTGCTTCGTTGAGTGCTCTTTTCTCGTTTCTGCCTTGTACTTTTAAAACGGGGGCTTTCGCTCCGCCAGCGTCACGAGTATTTGAAACGGTTAAGGTCGATTCCATGTTGTTATCGCCTTTTAAAACCAAGCCGCCATCAGATTCGACATCCCAGCCCACACGAGCACCTGCAGCGTTGTTTGCGTCGTGGATGGAGTCAAAATTTTTGCCTTGAAGTGCGAAGGCATTTGTCGATAGGAAGAGTGATGAAATGACGATTGTAGTGATTGAATTTTTCATTTTTCGGATTCCAAGTTCCGCAACCCGGCTGTCTTAATTCCTTTTTATCTTGAACAGATAAGACCCGTGGCTTTCCGTCCTCACCTCACGATGAGTTTGGCAATGAAGTTATTGATATGTGTGTCATATCGCATCTACTACTTTAGGATTAATTAATGTATGCGCAATGAAATGGACTGAAATATCGCTTTTATGGAGTATGCATACTGTTTGTTTTGGGTGCTTGCTCACGCTATGTATGGGTATTTTAAATGTTAAAAATCAATGTGATATAACTATTAATAAAAATGTTAAAATTATACTGACGAAGAAGTTTTAACGTGTTTTTGAGCTTAAACTTGCTCTCGCTCTGACACCATTTCAGGCAGTTAGCAATAAAGTACAAATCTTCAGGCAACAATCTTCAATCCTCCTTCTCCATGCGTTGCTAATCTTATTACCAAGCAATCGAGGTGACTCGAAACACACACAAATCGCGTTTTGTTGCTGAGGTCAGCAGCAAGAGAATTGGAGAAGAATCATGTCAAATAGCAACTTTGCAGCAATCAAACAAATCGGTTACGGCGCAATGGGTCTTGAGGGCTATTACGGTGAGAGTGATGACGCAGTGGCGGTGCAAACTCTGGTTCATGCTATTGAACAAGGCATGATGATCGACACAGCTGACGCTTACGGTGCAGGGCACAACGAAGATTTGATCAAAAAAGCCATCGCGCAAACCAATCAAAAAGCGTTTATTGCGACTAAATTTGGCATCGTGTTTGAAGAAGACCAAGTAGGTAGCACGCTAGATACTGGCTGGGGATTCCCTTTAACCATCAATGGCACTAAAGAGTATGTTGCTCGTGCGATTGATAACAGTCTAGAGCGTTTGGGTGTGGAACAAATCGACCTACTTTATGCACACTACCTAGATCCACAAATTCCGCTTGAAGAAACGGTCGCTGCAATGGCAGATGCAGTGAAAGCGGGGAAAGTAAAAGCGATTGGTCTGTCTAACGTTACAGCGGAGCAAGTGTTGCGCGCTAATGAAATCCACCCAATCTCGGCGGTGCAATACGAATACTCACTGTTCCGTCGTGAAGCGGAAACGGACATCCTACCTGCGGTAAACCAAATCGGTGCAGCACTGGTTTGTTGGTCGCCACTTGGTGCTGGTTTTCTGACTGGTCAGGTTAAAGAGTTGGACGAAAATGATTTTCGCAACAACAACCCAAAAATGCAGGGCGAAAACTTCACAAGCAATTTAGCGCGCTTAGAAGAGATCAAGAATATTGCTGCTGAGTATGACATCACTCCAGCACAACTTGCTTTGGCATGGTTGGTCGCGCAAGGCGATAACATCATCCCAATTCCGGGTAGTCGTAAAACCTCTCGCATTGATGAAAACTTGGGTGCTCTAAACGTCACTTTGAGCCAAGAAACCCTTGCGAAGCTTGATGAAATTGCTCCGATTGGCGCTTTCAAAGGCGCGACACTGGTTTAAGTCTTTTACTGTGTCCCGCATTTATCCCATCACTTGTTGAACGAGTGATGGGCTTTTTGATTCCTAAAGAATGGTGTCGTTAAAACAAAAAAAGATACCGCCTATCAAGACGGTATCAAATGTTATGAATTTGGATGGTTAACGCCAATTAATCAGACGGTTACGAACAGCTATCAATCAACGTCCAGCCTGAGTATGAGTCAGCCGGGGTCAGTGTCGAGTCTGTCCAACGGTCGGCTTCATACAAGCTGCCTTGGTAGGTCACTTGTTCGCCCGGTTGGTACTGTCTTTGTTCGAACTCTGGGATGTCGGCACAAATGCCATCACCGCCACCGCTGTTATCACCAACGACTTTCAATGAAGTTGAATCTGAGGCATTTAGCTCGCCATCAGAAACCTGCAATGAAATCGTGAAGGTGAGGTCTGGGTCTGTGACCGGAGCCGTTACCACTAACGTGTCGCTATTGGTGTCGCCGACAACTGTCAGGTCAGAAGGGACACTCCATTTATAGCTAATCACATCGCCATCTGGATCAGAAGCGTTAGCGGTGATGGTTACGCTTTCGCCACTGTTTACCTGATAGTTCGGAGACAGTGAAACGCTTGGTGGATTATTGTCGACTGGTGGCTTATCGCCGCCGTCACCGCCCCAAATTGAGCCGTCACAATCGTTGCCAACCAAACACGTTGGATTTTGCGCGTAAGCGTCGACTTTGTTGTCTAGCCAGCCGTTGTCCGTGCCGTTTGAGCCCATGGTAACGACCGCCGTAGTTGAGCCACCACCCCATAACAAGGCAAACACGTTGCTCTTCGGTAGATCTTGCATCGCGACATGAGACCAGTCGTAGCCCGCGTCTTTTTCTAGCAATTCTCGAACGTTACTCGCACCGTTGTACGTGGTTGGATTGAGCTGTTTGTCGAGTAGGCCAGTACGTACGTTGTTGATGTCCGTTCCGATGCGTGCATCACCCATAAAGTAAGAACCGCCAGACGCTTCATGTTCAACGTTGATCAATGTATTGCCTTCATCATGAGTCGGCATGTGGCCACCTGGGATTTGCCAAATCATGGCCGGAGACTCAACGCCATCACTGATGGTTTTTACATACGATAGGTAACGTGTCCAGCTGGTGGCGTTGTACGCGTAGTTCGCGATCGCTTCTGAGCCGAAACCGTCGCGCTCATATTTGTCGAACACAATGTAATCTGGTTGGTAAGTGCCAGTGTAAACATCCAGCGAGTTGACGAAGTTCGCCACTTCTTGGCCTTTGTCAGCTGATTGGTCGTCGGTCTGGTGAATCCAGTTGGCAGAGCCTACCGCCCACAAGTTGATTTGCCAGCCGTAAGTTACGTCTTCTGCCAACCCATTCATGATGAAGTTGAGTGACGCAATGTAGCCTTTTAGTGTGTTCTCGAATTGAGGAACGGCCACTGGTGGTTGATAACCGTAAGTCGTCTTCATGTAATCCAACGCACGAGCGAGTTGGTCATTCACATTGACCGCGCCCGCTTGGTTTAGGTCGTCTACATGGCTTGGGTTTTTCTGTAGTTCACCTAAGAAGTCAGGGTTAAGCACAAACGACATTGGCGAGCTGCCATCACCAGCTGCGTACTCTTGCGCCGCAATGGCTTGAGTAATGAAGGTCGCGTAATGTTTGTAGAGCAATTCATCATCGACTAAGTCTGTCCAGCTTGCACCGCCACTAGCGTTTGCAGTGTAAACCACCATGACTGGCAGTACGTGATGGCCTGAAAGCTCTGAAGCGCTTTGTGCATTCGCGTAGGTTCTATGCAGCGGAAGCTCGTCTTTCGGCAGGATTACCCCCGGATCACCAGAACCACTCAAGCCAGCATACTTGAATATGGCGTTGACCTTGGTTGCGCCGATTTCATTGGTGGTCTGTTCGCTGTCGTTCGTCACCGTGCCGTTTGCTACGTAATCTGGGAAGCCTTTGACTGCAAGGCTCATCGCTTCGCGGAATGGCAGCGTCAGCAACAACGGAGCATCGCTTTGCGTGACAGAGACAGAATCATCCCCGTCATAGGCATAACGTGTGTCTCCAGCAAACACCGAATCGATTTGGATATCGTACTCACCCGGTTTAACGTCGTCAGGTAAGGTGAATGGCGAGCTACTAATCTCGTAGCTGTAGCGGCTAGATCCATCTTTCGCGACAAGGTTGAGCACAATTGGCATCGCTTCTTGAGGTAAGTTGACAATACTCGCTTGAACGGTAGTGAAGTCGTCACTCGCGATCGGCGTTTCAACGATGTTAGTGCTGATTTCTGTCGCCGTGTCTTTGTTGACCATTACATCGAGGTTGTCGCTCGGTTGGTAAAGCACGTTGTTCACCGTAATAGGTGAGTAGGAGAGATCGTATTTGTGGTTATCAAGCAGCTTGCTGATGTCGATCTCGCCGCCAAATGGCACCACTAGGCTGCGTTCAACGTCTTGCGTGCCTGCCGCTTTCACGGTGGCATCTGTGGTTAGGCTTGCCGTAATGCCATCCAGTGCAGGCATGGTGAGCGAGATGGTAGCGTAGTAGATAAACGCATCGTACTGCACGGAGACACTAGGCTGTGTTGCATCGCTATCGACAGTCACGGTTGAGGTTGGCGAGGAGGCGTGGGCAATCCCCATTTCGCTCGTTACATCTTGCGCGGTGACTTGATACTCGCCATCTTGGAGGTGCTCCAGAACAAAGCTGCTTCCCCACGGTACAGACACGGTCTCACTGTAGTTCTCACCCTCAACCAAAATCGATGCTGCGGCTAGGCTGGCATGTGGTGCACTTGGTGCCTGTAAGGTGATCTTGCCTTGAAGCGCAGGATCATTCTTGATGATCACCTTCTCGACATGCACGTCGTTTCCATCGATGTAATCACCATTGCTGGCATTAAGACCAAAGAAGATTTGAGCTGTTTGGCCATCGTTTAGAATTTGTGACGTGCTGTCATGAGTAAAGACAAACGTATTGGGAGCAGGGCTGCTGACATTAAAAGGTGCGCCCCATGAGCTATTCACCGTCGCGTCTTTGTCTGAGGTAACCCAAATCTCTGCGTCCGCCAAGTCTAATTGCTGACCTGAGATATTCTTCAAATCGACCTGCGCTTGTGAGTACCACTGGTCAACCTGTGGCACGGTTATCGTGGCAGAGACTGATTCGCTTTGAACGGCCGTTATGATGTTTTCTTGTGTTGCGCCGAGTGCAGAGGTGGCCATGATTGGGGAACCCATGAGCACCGCTGTTACCATCAAACTGATTGTTGTTTTTTTCATTGTTGAATCCTCATCACTTGCTTAAAAAAGCTAAGTGACTGTCCTTGTTGATTTTCTATTCGTGGGGGATTTCCGGCGAGGACTTCAAACACTAAGCAAACGTCACAAAGAGAGGGAAGCCCCTTGATCTAACCACTGCCGAAATCACTCATATTTTTTGCTTACATCCAGTTACAAATGAAAAGAAACAACTCAAAATTTGAAGGCCGATTCAGAAAAAAATCACTATATGCATTCAGGTTTATAAACTGAGTTAATTTATTGATTGGGATGAATATTGATGTCAATTATTGGTGGCTAGAGTATTTACTTGACTAATGCTTTTGGTTGAGTGGGAGAGCATTGTTGGGGCGAATAAAATGAATTGCTAATACGATGAGAAAAGTGGATCTTGAGCCCAAAAATAAGCTGGTACAGAGTCAGAATAAGCGGGATAAAGTGATAAATTGGATGGCGATTTTGGTGTTCAAAACGGCCATCCAAGAGATAAAAATCAAGAGCAAAATCGCCTTGAAAGAGTTAAGCGCGATAAAACTTACTTTCGTTGAAAACGTCACGATCACGCGGATCGTTCGATAGGAACATCCACATCTCTTTCATGCTTTGTTCAAAGAACTCTTCTTCAAACACCACCATAGAGCAATGTTCACCAAGCCCAACCACGAACGGTTCGAGTGCTTCAAACCCAATGCATTCGATGTCTTCAATATCAATGAAATACAGCTTCTTATCGGTTCTTTGTTCGCTTTCTGCGGGCAATTTGCCTTTACCAAGCGCTGAAAAGTTAAGCTCAACGGTTAAACCCGTACGGTTTTGTTTGAGCTCATAAACCGCTTCCGTTTGAGCCATCACGCTGTAGTTCAAATCATCAAAGTAGCTCAGTGTTTCTTGCTTCATTGGGTGCATAAGTCTTCCATAAATTGTGCAGTTGAATCTGATGAGATTCCGTTACAAGCCTTTCAAGTATTGAGCGTTTGCCGTTGGGTGAATCGCAGTATTAAGTGCTTCAACATACTGCTCATTATGTTCATTCAGCAGAGCGGTAAAGGCATCGATCAATTCAGGTTTGGTCATCGTGACTTTAGTTTCCGTCTGGATGTCGCGCAGGTCGATCAATACGTCAGTTAACAGCTGCGGCAAATCCTGCAGCACTTGCAGGTTCAATACGTTGTGCTCGCTGTAGATCGAGTTGTGACTGCCTTTTTGTTTTTGCACCACATACGGGTTGTCTTTTAGGTTGATGATCGATGTGCGCTTGTCACAACGCTTCAAACAACCTTTGTTGACCTTAATCTTGCGGCAACCTTCGGTTTGTTGGAACAAACATTGGCGACTAGTCAGCAGAGTGTTCGGGTGGTAAATGCTGTAGTAGCTGCGCATATTGTGCGGGCGCTTAATGTGGCGCATCTGCTTCATATTCAGCTCGTTAGAGATAAACGCACCGCTTGCGGCGAATTCTTCTTGCAAACATTTGAATGAGTAGGAGTTCACCGTGTTCATCTGCGGGCCAGCAACCCAACCTAATCCTAGCTCTTGAGCCAACATGCCCACGCCAGAGTTATTGGTGATCGACAATTCTGGTTTCACTGCTTCTAAGAATGCACGTGAGGCTTGGTAATCGTCGCCAATCAAAATTGCAGGGAACCAAGGTTTCAATCTTGGGTTTGCTTGGAACAACTCAATCATCGCATTCAGTTCACCCGCCAATCCCATTGGTAGCTGGAAATACACATCGACATTGCTGTCTTCGCATAGTGCGGTGTCTTCTACTGATGAAATCAAGACAGATAGCTTCGGAGCGCCTTCGCGCATATCTGGTTGAGGCAGCGTCGGCAAAGTCGGTACATCAATCGCGCCTTTTAGGCTGCTGCCAGAGGCTTGCGTTGAAGTCACATCAAAATCTTGAGTCTTCTCTGCAACCTTCTCAATGATTGCGGTTTTGTCGTTGTAGAGCTTCTTCTTCACGCCTTGCACATCATCGGCGGATTCGCATTTGTAGATCTTCGAGAAGTGTTTTACGGCGTGATCGCGAGGGTTGTCGATGTACATCGCTTTACCGAAATCACCTTGCAAAAACGCGTTAGAGAAATCGCGGTTAAATACGGTGTACAACTCTGTGGTGTCGTTTGACAGTTCTACGCCATCACACAAGCGGTCAATCTGTTTACGCCAGTTATCGACCACGGTGTAAACGTAGTGAGATTTCTTAATGCGGCCTTCCACTTTCAACGAATACACGCCCGCATCGGCAAGCGCTTCTAAATCGCTAAATGCCGAGTTGTCCTTCATGTTGAGAGGGTAGCTGTTGCCTGTTTTGGTGGTTTCGTATTGCTCACGACAAGGCTGACTACAACGACCACGGTTGCCCGAAGCGCCGTTACGCGCAGAACTGATGTAGCAAATGCCTGAGAAACCGATGCAGTAAGAGCCATGCACAAACACTTCCATCATCACGTCATGCTCACGACCAAACTGAGCCAGGTGCTTGATCTCATTGATGTTCAGTTCACGAGAGAGGTTCACACGGCTTGCCGTCAGCTGATTAAGGAACAAGATCTGTCCTTCGTTGTGCGTGTTGAGCTGAGTTGAAGCGTGTACGTCTAGATCTGGGAAATGATTCTTGAGAATGTAAGCCAAACCAAGATCTTGCACGATCACGCCATCAATTGCGGTGGTGTTTAACTGGCTGAGCAAACGCACGATGGCTGGGATTTCGCTTTCCAGTATCAATACGTTCAGAGTCAGGAAGATCTTACAGTTGTGCTGATGAGCTAGCGTCAGCACGCCATTCAAGTTATCTAAAGTGAGGTTGGTCGCTCGGTTGCGGGCATTAAAACGGTCGAGTCCGCAGTAGATAGCATCGGCACCCGCAGCAATGGCTGCTTTGATGGAATCCAGATCGCCGCCCGGGGCTAATAACTCAAATTGATCGCGTGTCACTAGTTATCTCTTACTCAGTAAAATAGGTCACGTATTTTATGTGCTTCACGGTTTTAATGTTGGACTGATTAACGCTTTATTAATCTGAATCAATTTTCACTCTGAGTCGGTCTATTGTTGATAAGGAAAGCCGAAAATCAAACACGTACAAGTCGCGAGTCTGGGTCTTGGCTTCTATAGTTTTTGGGTAGTGAAATCGAAGCATAAGGAATCAGCAGATGGTAAAAGCAATAACGGTAGGATTGGTCGCAGTGTTGGCGTCGTTTTCCTCTTTGGCAGAAGACAGTGTGGTACGAGTTGCGAGTCAACATTCGGTGCAAGATACGGCGAATAAGTTTGTCGAAATCGCGCAAAGTAAGGGCTTAAACGTGTTTGCACGTGTGAATCACCAAGAGAATGCAGCTAAGGTCGATATGGCGCTACGACCAACCGAAGTGATTGTGTTTGGTAATCCCAAAGTGGGCACGCCGCTGATGCAATGCGCTCAAGAGGTGGCGATCGATTTGCCGCAAAAAGTGCTGGTTTATGAAGATGCAGAAGGCAAAACGTGGCTCGCTTACAACAACCCAATGTATCTAAAGGAGCGCCACAAGATTGAAGGGTGTGACGAGGTGTTGACCAAAGTCAGTGGTGTGCTGAGCAAGCTCACAGGCGCGGCAGCGAAGTAGTTTCCTCATGCTGCTCGCGGTCTCTCCATGTGTGAGCAGCATTCTGCAAGCCAACCGTTACGGTGAGCAGCGTTATATGCACCTCGACAACAGCGCAGCCAATCTCGTTTGCTTGAGAAATAGGACGCGCTGCCTTTACAGATCTTAAGCGTCCATTTTGAACGTGCAGAACGCATGTGGGCGCAGCACCTTTTCATCCAATTATTTCGATGGGCGGCGAAGTAGGCTCCGCTGCATCCTTCTTGCCACGCTGTTCGTGTTCTGTATTCTGCAGCGCTTCTCATACACGCATCCAACGTCCATTTCTTTTGTGTTCTTGGTTCGCCCATATGAGCGCAGCATTGCTCTAGCCATCCGCGGTTTCTTGCCGCTTGATAGGCGCTTTTACAATGGCTAATCCATTCCGTACGAGTTTTGAATGGTCGTGCGCTTTGGATACAGGCTGATAGGTTCCACTTAAGTTCGATTGGTTTCATGTGGGCACAGCAGTCTTCTAACCAACCATTGCGGTTAGCCGCGTTGTAAGCACCGCTGCATCCTCGCTGCCAGTCGGAGCGAGTTTTGTATTGTCTGGCGTTTTCTGCACAGGTTTCAGATGTCCACTTTTTCCCAGTCCGAGAAGGGAGCATGTGGGCGCAGCAATCTTCAACCCATCCGTTTTTTCTGGCGGCATGGTAAGCGCTCTTACAACCATGATTCCATGCAGAACGAGTCTTGTATTCAGAGGCGCTTTGTTTGCATTTTTCGTACGTCCATTTCAAGCCAACGCGCTGCATGTGAGCGCAACATTGGTCGAGCCAGCCGTTGCGATACGCCGCGCTATAAGCCGCTTTGCATCCTTCACACCACTCCGTGCGAGTCTTGAATTTTGCTGCACTTTGTTTGCACAGCTCTAGGTTCCATTTGCCCCGTTTTTTGGGTAGGTCCATAAGATTCATAAGCGCACCCCTTCAAAAGTTTCTGAATAAGGTTGAAAAGCCGTTTCCCTAAAAGTTTTGCCTATCTTGTTCTCTGAGGAACTTACTGATGTTGAGAGGCGATAATGTTGATTGTGTTGCTTTTATGTACGGTTCTTCGGGGCTTTCGGGTCAAATTAAGCCGAATTTACAGGCGGGAAAAATAACAAACCCCGCAACATGGCGGGGTTTGAAATTAATGGTTGAAGTGGGTTTTACGCCAGTTTGAAGGTTGCCACTTTCGAGTTGAGATCTTCTGCTTGAGATTTCAACTCAGATGACTGATTCATCGACTCTTCTGCACCGATCACCAAGTGATCTGTCACGTCTTTGATTGAAGTAACGTTTTGGGTGATTTCATTGGTCACGTGGGTTTGCTCTTCCGCGGCGGTGGCGATTTGGGTCGCCATATCGCTGATCATCGCCACTGCCGAGTTGATTTCATCCAGCGCTTGAGAAGCACGGTCAGCATCTTCTACCGAGCCTACTGCCAGTTCAGAGCTGCGTTCCATCAAAGTAACAGCACGCTGAGTCGTGCGTTGTAGCGTTTCGATGGTGGATTTGATCTCTTCTGTCGATGTATGAGTGCGTTGAGATAGAACACGCACTTCATCCGCAACCACAGCAAAACCACGGCCTTGCTCGCCTGCACGCGCGGCTTCGATCGCGGCGTTCAATGCAAGTAGGTTAGTCTGCTCTGCAATGTCACGAATGGTCGACAGCACGGTATTGATGTCTTGAGCATGTTGGTTTAGTTCACTGATCACGCCGCTGGCTTGGTTCACTTCCGAAGACAGGTTGTTGATCGAGTCTTTAGTGTTCACTACCAACGCATGACCGTTTTGCGTGCTTACGGAAGAGTCTTGTGCCACTTTAGCCGTTTGCTCAGCGTGAGAAGCGATCTCTTGCGTCGCAGAAGCCATTTCCGTTACTGCCGTTGCCACAAGTGTGATTTCTTGTTGCTGGTGGTTGAGCTCGTCAACGGATTGGTTTGCACGTTTGGTGCTAAGCTCTGACTGATGATTCAAGTCTTCCGCTTGGTGACGAATGTGGCCGATAAGTTGCTGAAGGCTGGCAACAAACTGGTTGAAGTTCTCTGCCAATTCACCCACTTCATCACGGTTCTCGACTTTGATGCGCTGAGTTAAATCACCGCTACCATTGGCGATTTGCGATAGAGCATTTGAAACGTTGTAAAGCGGACGGAATAGGATGTTACACAGCAGGTTAAACAAAGCCACACAGATGATCACCACGATAGTCGTCGCGATGATTTGGCCCCAAACTGCGTCGTAAAGTGGGGCAACCAAAGAGTCATTATCCAGAACCGTGACCGTTGTTAGCTTAGTACCGTCGATGGCTTTCGCGTAAACCACGAAGTCTTTGCCGTTGATGGACACGGTACGATCTTGGCCAGAATTTGCTGCCGCTGTGATATCGCTGTTGTTCAGCCCCAATTTGCTGACAGGCTGGTTAAGCAGTTTGCTGTCATTGTGGGTGAAGATATTGCCTTGATCGTTGGCGATAAACATATAACCTTCACCAGGCAGAATCACTTGGTTCAGGCTATTTAAGATGTCACCGATTTCCACGTCTGCACCTAGCACGCTTGTTTGACCGTGAAGTTGCAATGCTTTACCCAAAGACACCACGTTCGCGCCAGTTGCTGCGGCGACAGTAGGGTTGTCCATAAAGACTTTCGAAGGGTTTGCGATTGCGTTGGTGTACCAACCCCATTGACGAGGGTCGTCGTTACCCGGTGGCAGGACAACACCGTTCGCGTTGTCTTGAGAACCGTCTGGATACGCAAGGAAGACGTTATCAAACGCGGCAGAATCACGAACTTGTTTTAGGTGAGTCACAATGGCGGATTTCTCAGCATCTTGTGACAGTGATGTGAGTGCACGCTCTTTCGACAGCAGCCAATCGCTCACATATTGGTTGTAAGATGCGCTGGTACTTTCTAGGCGTTGCGCGACTTCAACATCAAGTCGCTCTAAAGCATCACGGAAAGACAGCCCCTCCACCAACACTCCCCCGAGGATGATGGCAGCACTGGCAGAGATCGCCAGCTTGTTCTTCAAAGATAAATTCTTAAGCATAAAGGTATCGTTGGCTCTTATATTTATAAAAATGGGTGTTTCGCGCGAACATTATATTTTAGTGGTCAAAATAAATTCCGATCTATGTCGCGTATTTGAGTCGCATTAACCTCGGTGCACAAATATTAAACAATGCGTGTTGCCTTTTTGCGCTAACTTGATTAATGGCGAAGTGTTATCTAAGACGTTGTAAAACCTTCTCATTTTATAAAATGTGAGCTAGATCTTACTATTCAGGCGTAGTTTTCATATTAAATATCAAGCATATGGCGTGCTCGATATATTGCCTCAATTGATTATTATTAGGGACGATAGTTATGCGTAGCACGTTGTTACTCACCGCATTGTTGCTGTCAGGGTGTGCTCTGACTCCCCAATCGACACCGCTTCAAACCGATCCGAATTGGTACGTTGATCAACTGCCTAATGGGATGAAATACCACATTTATCCAACCCAAGATGAAGAAGTCTCGGTACGTTTGATGATGAACGTTGGCTCCTTCCAAGAAGATGCGACTCAAAAAGGCTACGCGCACTTTATTGAGCACATGGCGTTCAACGGCAGCACTCACTTTTCTGGCAATGATGTTGTAAAGCTGTTTGAAGCATCAGGCGGCAGCTTTGGTGCAGATATTAATGCCACGACGACTTATCAACAGACGACTTACAAGCTTGATCTTGCTAATCCGAGTAAACTGGATGATGCGTTAACGTGGATGCGTGATATCAGTGATGGCATCGAGTTCGACCCAACGCAGGTAGAAAAAGAGAAAGGGGTGATTTTAGGAGAGTGGCGTCGTGCGCGGCCTGATGATAAATCCCTATCTTTTAACGCGTACCAAGCTTCTATTGAAGGCACGCCTTATGCGGAGCACGATCCGATTGGCACGCGTAGCTCAATAGAGAACACGACATCGCCAGCGCTAAAAGCGTTCTATGACAAGTGGTATCAGCCGCAATACGCAGAGTTAATTGTCACAGGTAATGTTGATGTCGAATCCATCTCAAAGATCATTGAGAACAAATTTTCTAATTGGGAAAGCGTTTCTAATGCGGCAGTAGAAAAGCGTCGTGATATTCGAGTGAATAACGCTAATCGCATTTTACCAAGCAGTAAGATGGAATCACCGAGCCTGCATTTGGTCATCGATCGGGATTCTGTTACTCGACAAACCATGCAGCAACAACACAAAGCTTGGCAAGATGAGTTGAGTGCTCAGTTGATCCAACAACGCTTACTGACGGTGTTGAATGATGCGGCGGAATCGTTCCAATATGCTTATGCGCAGCCTTATTCTTCCAACTATCATCGCATGATGTCGGCAGGGGTGTCTTTTGCCCCTGAGCGCCGTGACAACATCCAACAAATCTTCTTGAATACTCTGACCTCGCTGCGTGATTACGGTGTGACTCAAGAGGAACTGGATGGTGTGATGTCGGGTTGGTATGGCGAACTGTCTAACCTAGATGCCGATTGGGCGAAGCGAAAGCCTGCTGGTTATGCAGAAGCGCGAGTGTATCAATTGGAGCGAGATTCAGTATCGCAATCCAAACAAGGGTATGAGCAAAGCTTAGCCACCTTTGTCGCTGCTAATGACCTTAACCACGCGAACGATGAGCTGGAAGCCCTGTTATCGGAACCGGCGAATTTTGTGGTGGGGTTAGGTAGAACAGAAAACAAAGAACAGTTTGCAGGTGAGTTTGCGTTGTTAAGCGCAGCTTACGCACAAGCCGGTGAAAAGCCGCTTGAGATGTACGCGAAAACCGATGGTTTTATTCAGCCAACTAAAGAAGGTGACATCACCGCCGTTCGAGAAAAGAAAGGCGGTTTCCAAGTTTACTCACTCTCAAATGGCATCGAAGTTTGGTTCCAGAAAGATGAGAAAGCGGCGAACCGAGCCTACATTTACTTGGCTAGCCAAGGTGGTAAGGCTGCACTTGATAAATCACTCTATCCTGCGTTTGAAGTGGCGACCATGGCAGCGGCACGCAGTGGGTTGGGGGATTTCTCAGGTTCTGAACTCGACAGCTACTTACGCAAAAACGACATTTCACTCTTTCCGATCCTTGGCCCTACGAATCACGGCATTGAGGTCATCACACCGAAAGCACATTTAGCCAGTGCCATGAATGGTCTGTATAACGTGGCGACGGAAATCAAAGTCGATGAGCGTCAACTCGAAGCGGTAAAACGTGAATACGTTCAACAGCGACGCGCTTTCTTTGAATCACCAATGGGCCAATGGATTAAGGCCGCAAATGAAAACGCATACTTGCCGAACAGTCGCCATCGCCTTTTGTCCATTAATGGCGCAGAGAACGTCACTCCGGAGCAAGTGCTTGCGATGCATGAAGCCTTGTTCAAGCATAACTACGGTTACAAAATGATCATTGTAGCCGATGTTGAACCTGAGCAGATCACACCGCTGCTGCGTAAGTATGTCGCATCGATTGATCTAAAAGCGGCAGCGCCTGTGGACTACCATATTGAGTTTGATCCCAATGCGAAAAGTCGTTTGGTCATGGCCGCAGGTAACGAGCCATCTTCGCTATATTTACTGCGTTTAACCAATGAGCGTGAGTCACCGAGAATGGCGCGTGATACGGTGGTTGAAGACATGCTGCAACGTATCGCTGCTGCGCGTGTTACGGCGCAATTACGTGAAGAAGCAAGCTTGGACTACAGCCCTGGCATCTACCCAATTACACAAGATAGAGAACAGGTTTCTGATTGGTTCTTTGAATCACAAATCGATCCAAAAGACGTCGACAAGATGGACGCTCAGTTGGATAAAATCTTTGATGGTCTAGCGAAAAACATCACGCAAAAAGAAGTCGATACGGCTGCCAAGCAACTTGCGGTTTCTATGAAAGATATGGATGACAATCCGGGACAACGCAGTTGGTCATACACTCGCTACTTAGTGCATGATTACGGGCTCGATGTCTTGCTGGATGTTGATAAAGCAGCGCAAAGCGTCACATTAGAAGAGGTGAGGGCGAAAGCGAAACAGGCCTTTGGTAGCAAAGCCAAACGCACCACCATCATTTTAAATCCCCAACAATAATCATCAATAAGGGCGACATTCGTGTCGCCCTTTGTTTTTGCGCGGTAGGGTAAACTCGATTGTCGGTTTTAACCGCACTGGCAAGATGTGGTTTCGCCTGTCTTTATTTGTTGCTTGTAAGCTTTAACGGCTTCTTTTCTTGCCGCATCAAGATCAGGGCGACGCACCACGATTTTCATCCCCGACTTAGGTTTTACCTTGCAAGCGTAACGAGGCTCACCGTCCACTTCCACTTTGCATACATGACAGCAACCGTGTTTGCGTTTGTTCTTCAAACAAGGTGCGGCGATATTCACTTTGACCTTGCGTGCCACCTCAACCAGATTTTGGTCGTCAGGTGAAAGGATGATTTGGTGGTGATCAATCTCGATGATTGCAGGTTTAAAAGTAAACATAAGCTCTTAAATTACTGTTATACCCAAGTGACTTCAAGATGCAGGATTCAGAGCGTTGTCATTGATTCGAGGTCAAGGAAAGCAACGCAGCGTAATAGCCAGCTCTTTCCAAGTTGTTTGACGCAGAAATCGGGTCAATGACACGCTCCCGAAGGGCGAGTTGACTTGGCTTGTATACTTTGTTGTCGATTCTTGATTTGGACCCACCAAACCTTTAAATCGACGCCGCGTCTAAAAACCAAGTCATTCTCGCTGAACCTAGCATCTCGAGGTTACTTGGGTATAAATAACGACTAAGACGACGGACAAAAGAAAAAGACGAAGGAAATTGGAAATTATTTGTCGTTTTTGTCATATCAGTCTTTGCTTATTTTTGTGACGGAAAGTCTCATATTTGTCAGGTACAGGAAACCATGTGGTATCGATTGAGTCTCACCTAACTCCAAACTGAAGTTAATGAAGGTTCCCCCAATGAAACGCTACCTATTGTCGACGATTCTACTACTAAGCAGCGCAAATGTATTTGCAGAAGCAGCACCAAATCAACCTGCAGCGCCAAAACCATTCGGTTTAGAGAGCATTACGGCTGATCAACAAGCGAAGATTGAAGAAATTCAAATCAATTTAAGCAGCAAACTAGCGGGTCAGCAGGATCCTAAAGCAGTACAAGAAAGTGCGAAGCAGTTCGAGAAGCTAGTGAAAGCGTCTTCTTTTGATGAAGCAAAAGCCAAGCAACTTATCCAACAAGCGCATGCAAAACAGCTAGACACACAGCTGGCTCAACTGAAAGCGCAGCACGATATCTACAATGTTCTAACTGCGGAGCAAAAGTCGACGCTAGAGAAGCGTCAACAAGAGCAGCTTAAAAAGTTAGAAGCGATGAAGCAGCAACAAGCGCAGTAATCGAAACCACTTTTTACTCCCTATAGAATGTTCAAGGCTCCCAATTGGGAGCCTTTTTTGTTTGGTTTGCATTGGTTTGCGCATAAAGGTTTGGCTTTCCATTGCCGAATACTTACTCAACGACACTTCGAGAGCGTGTGTGATGTCGGTTCAATAAAACTGTCATGAGAAGTAGATCACAAAAAATGCGCTACAAAACAATTTCACACCGTTCATATCACCAAATAAACCGCCATCTTTCTGAGTAAAAAATCAATATAGTTATGAATCTAGATAAATTATCGAATTAATACATGAATTTACTTATCAAATCATCACTGTGAGGGGCTTGAATCAAATTGATATAGTGAAAGCGATTGATAAATCACTTGATTGGAATTATTCAATTAATACATTAATTAAATTAATGGTATAGGAACAAATATAACCGTGGCAATTGAGCTTAATAACAGTAAGTCATATTAACTCAAATGCTTATTACCGCTTGAGCTATATTTAATATTAATAATTATAACGTAATGGAAGGTATGTTCATGAGTACCGTGCAGGCAATTAGCGACAAGCGTATTTTAAAGAAAGCAGAAAAATACCTGAAGCGACACCACGATGAAGTTTATTGGCTAATTTGGCGAATAGGCATTGAAACGGGATTACGAATTACCGACATCACCAAACTGGGCTACGACAACATTAATTTTGAATCGGGTGAAGTGGTGGTGATTGAGAGTAAAGGAACGCTGGCGCGACAAGCAAGAGCGCGACATAAGGTATTAAAAAGCATCAAAAATGAATTGCTCAACTACTACAAACGAGATCATACCAAGTTGCTCTCAGTGTACGTGTGTGACTACCGAAACGTAGCGGGGTTAGTGCCTCGTAGTTGGAAGAAGAGCATTCAAGCACGCTTGGAAGAAGCAACGAAAAACGCGCCCGTGAAAAAGCGCATCGCTTATCTTAGCCCGCGTACTTTAACCGCATTGAAGAAACGCCGAAGAATGTGGCAAGACAAGGATAACGGTCTGATTTTTTCGCGCTCTACCCTAGCCAGTAATCGAGCTAAAAGACAGCGAGGCGTTATCTCGCGTCAGGCTTGTTGGAGTGTCTTCTCGTGCTTATCTCGATGTATTGATGAGCTAAGACAGTACAAAATCGGCTGTCACAGTCTAAGGAAAATATTCGCACGTCACCTTTATCACTCAAGCGATATGGACATTGGCCTAGTAGCGACGATTATCGGCCATCAGTCTGTTTCGACAACGCTAAGGTATATCGGTATTTCAGATGAAGATACTAAGCGGGCGCAATTGCGGCTGTTTGATTATTTCTTCGCGTAGCGAATAACACAACGACCTTTTCGTTTATCGGTTGAGGAAGCCAGCGCGACCTCAGGCATCCCAGTATCTCAAGCCCCAAACTCTCGCAATGAGAGGCAATTTTTGACGTCTGTTAATAGGTCGATTGCACGCTTTTGTCCTCACTCCTGTAGGAATGGTACTACGTGCTACACACCTTTTTCTGAAATTGAGCAATTGTTCTTTACCATTGAATCAAAATGCCGATTTTAAGCGTTTCCCTTTATTTTTCAGGAATATAACCTCGCTCAATTCGGGGCATATTCTACCCTTGTTCAAATTCAAACCGACAGAGCATGCCCATATTGCTTAACTTTGTTATGCCTATTTAACTGTTTGATTCATAAGTCAATTAAGGCATGTGGAGGTAAAGGTGGAGTCGAACTTTTCTCAACACCTTCGAAAGGCACGAAAGAGAAGAGGTTGGTCGCAAAGAGAGCTGGTGGATCGGTTACGCCATTTCCCTTTCTCTTTGTTTGTTGGGCTCGATGTTAACGCGCTCTCGCGGTGGGAAAGTGAGAAAGTCCAACCCACTGCAGAGCGGATGGTTCAGATTCTCAGAGTGCTTGAAAACAGTGTAGATGAACTCAAGGCATGCTGCTTTCCGACCAAGCCTCAATTGATCAAAAGGTTCGAGCGTTATCGTCATGGCAACTTTGGCCTTGTCCCGCTTCCTGAAGGAAAGGGGAAGTGGCGACGTTTGAACGAAAAGGGCAGTGGTCGTCAGTTTTTAAGACAGCTTTGTTCACTGACAGAGTATGAACGCTTTCTCAATGGCAAAGAGTCGACGGAGCAATGGTCCGTTGGTGGGAGTGCCTTGGCTTCTTTGACTTACCGAGTCGAAGGTGACGCGTTCATTCTCATGCATACCGAGAGTCTCAGTTATTCGGCTTTGCTGACTAGCATTGAGCGATTGATTGAGTTGTTGTACGCCAGTCGGGCAAGGCTTTTCTTAATGGTTGCGCCAGAAAAGAAAACCGTTAAGCAAGTACGTGTGTTCCAACTTGAAGAAGTCGGAGCAAGCACCGGTGTTTATTCCGCGGGGGCCGATTATGTATTGGGTGAGCTACTTACGATTCGTTCGTGGAGCCACTCAAATCGCGCGTAATGTTCACGGACCGTACACCCAATAATAACTTTACAGTTCGGGTCAACGTTTAATTGGATAAATCTCATTAGGAACAGGTAATTAAATATATAGGCTCATAACAAGAATGCATTATTTCTTGATGAAAAGGAGCGAATAATTTAGGGAGAATTAATGGTTTAGAACTTAATAACATTCACGCTAACCAAAAATCATAACGTTTGTTAAACGATACAAACACATCGAGTTGGAAATAAAACTATTCCATCCACACATTTATTAAAAACTGAATTGCAACGATAAGAAGTCATCACTTCTTGTCTGCATTTATTCGCTAAAAATACACGGGATTTAAAAATGAAAGCTAAATTCATTCGCTCATCAATCGCAGCTACTTTTCTTTTTGGACTGATGTCTGCAACCCCTGCTTTGGCAGAAAACACGACCAACGTTTACTTCAAAGGTGAAATCGTAGAATCAGCATGTGGCCTATCACCAGACAGCATCGATCAGACAATCCAACTTGGTCAACAGCCAACGCACATCTTTAAAGCAAAAGGTGACCGCTCTACACCAGTGCCTTTCCAAGTGAAGTTGACGGATTGTGATACGACTGTAGCAACAAAAGCGGAATTCACATTCGATTCTAACCCAGACACCACTGGCGACTTATTCAGCGTTGAAGGCGGTGCAACAGGCGTTGGCGTACGTATCCTTCACGATGGTAACCCAATCGATAACGGTGACGTAGCAGCAAGCAACGTAATTGTAGACGGCACAAACATCGCGTCTTTTTCTGCAGCGTATGAAGCAAACGTGGACGTAACAGCAACGCCTGTTACAGCGGGTGTTGCAGAATCTTGGGCGCTACTACGCGTAACGTACCCATAAGCAGTTGCCGAGAGAGCTTTGGCTGTTTAGCCAAAGCTCTCGTTCTAATAAAAAACACTGGTTGATAAAATGCGTCGTCATTTACTCGGTTTAATAATTGTACTTTCCTTTCCTTCTTTTTCTTACGCGACCAGCTTCAATGATTATTTTATAAGAAGTAAAAATAGTGTCGATTTAAGCAAATTCTCGAATGCGAACTTTGTGGAAGACGGTAAATATGAACTAGAGGTTTATATTAATGGGGAGTTCTTAACCAAAGAAAATATTGTATTTAATAACAACAAACCCTGCATTTCTGATGCATTAATGGACAGCCTTCCTCTTAGTGAGCGTGGTTATAAAGTCTACAAAGAAAACGCGATCTCAGTTGATGGTGGTGTGTGTTATCAGTTTGAAGATGTCGGCTACACCAAAGTCACGTCCGATCTCGGTAAAGCACGTTTAGACATCACAACGCCTCAAGAATACATCGCCAGTGAGTACAAATATGGCTTTGTACCTGATCGTTTATGGGACGATGGCATCGCCGCGCTCTATCTGGATTACAACGTTAACTACTTTTCCAGCCAACAAGACGATGAAAACGGTTGGAATGACGATCTATCCACCTACGGCATTGTTGGGTTAAATGCCGGAGCGTTTCGCTTTCGAGCAAATTACCAAGCATCCAACAACTACTCGGGTGACTTTACTTCATTGTATGGCTATGCGCCGATCCGCAGCATTAAATCGAAACTGACGTTCGGTAATACCCAGTTTGGCTCGGACGTGTACGACTCGTTCCAAATGACGGGTGTTCGCCTGCAAAGCGATGACCAAATGCTGCCATCTAACTTGCGTGGTTACTCGCCAGTGGTCTCTGGCACGGTCAATACCAATGCGGTGATCACCATTCGCCAGCAAGGCAACGTACTTAAAGTAGTGAATGTGAATGCGGGGCCGTATCTGATTGATGACCTATCACAAGCGTCTCAAGGTACGTTGGATGTTGAGGTCAAACAAGCAGACGGGACGATTCAACGTTACCAAGTGAACGGTGCAGATGTGCTGTACCTAACTCGACCTAATCACGTGCGTTATAGCGTTTCTGCGGGCGTACCGGACAGTGACGCTTATGAGCACACGCCAGAGTTTTTTTCCGCCGAAGCGTCCTATGGTGTCAACAACTACCTGTCGTTGTTCTCTGCAACGCTGCTCTCTGAAGATTACCAATCTTACACTTTCGGTAGTGGCATCAACCTGAATTACTTCGGGGCGGCTTCATTCGATATTTCTTCTGCGCAGGCGAAATTAGGCGACGATACGGATGCCTCTGGCTTGTCTTATGGCTTTACTTACAACAACACGCTGACCGACTTTGGCTTGGGTTTACGTGTGGCGGGCTACCGATTTTCGGAAGAGCAATACTACGAATTTGATGAGTATTTGAAGTCTTATGATGACCGCACTTCTTCCATCGTCTATGCCGCGAACAACAACCGCAAAGATGAAAAGTACATTGCACTAACCCAGAGTTTCGGCTCGACCAGTGCGTATTTGTCTTACACCTCAAACAACTATTGGGACAATCGCCGCGACAGTTCTCGTTACGACGTCAATATTTCGCATCCGTTGAAGATCAACGGGATCGATCTCTACTTAACGATGAACCTGTACAAGTCGAACGATTCATACATCAGTTACGACTACGAGTCGGGCATTAATGAATACTCGCCAAGCATTGACGAAAAAGGCTGGTCATTGGGGATCTCTATTCCTATCGGTGGCAGCAACACTGTCTCAGTTCAAACCAATTCGCGCAGTGGTGACTACTCTCAAAACCTTGCCTACTCGGGATACAACAATGATGACGGTTCTAACTATCGTGTTGCTTACGATGTTTACGAGGGTGAATCCAACGGCGTAAGTGGCAACTACAATCGCGATTTCTCGTTCATGTCGACGTCTGTGGGTGGCAGCTACAAAACCAATTCGTACAGCCAAGTAAACGCCAATGCGATGGGTACGGTACTGCTTTCAAAACATGGCTTGGCTTACAGCGCACTTAACTCGGGTACGTCGCGCATTCTTATCGACTCGAATGTACCAGACGTCACCATTAACGGTAGTAACAACGAAGAGACCAATGCGTTTGGCTTGGCGCTGATCAATGGCGTGACGCCTTATCAAAAGAGCTACAACACCATCGACTACAAATCACTACCTGATGATGTTGAGGTGCTCGGCAGCGTTAAGAGCATGGTGCTGACCGAAGGTGCGATCGGCTATCAAAAAATCAAGGCCCGCCAAGGCAGCAACTTCATGGCGCGCTTGCAAGGCGAACAAGACATTCCGTTTGGCGCATTGGTGTTTGACGACGAACTCAATCAAGAGATTGGCATTGTTGGGCAAGACTCGACGGCTTATCTGGTCGGCGTCAATCTCGATTCAAAAATCAGTGTGAGCTGGGGGGATAACCAAAGCTGCCACTTAATCATTGATGACTCAATTCTAAATAGTAAAGAAGTCATCCGTTCCGTTCATTGTGATAATTAATCAGTAGTTGAGAAGTTATGAAAAAATCAATTTTAGCCGTCATGTGTTGTTTGATGGTCTCGGCATCGGCGAACGCGGCACTGGCTTTAGACCGAACTCGTGTGGTTTATGAAGGTAACTCAAAGGTAGAGACCGTCAAAATAAAGAATCCCGCTGACATTCCATTCTTAGCGCAATCTTGGTTGACGGACATGGACGGAAAGGATGTAGAAGACAAATTCATCGTTGTTCCACCCGTGTTGAGAATCGAGAGTAAAGATTACGCCATGTTGCGCATCAAATCTTTGCCAACCGCTTCCCAGCTGCCGCAAGACAGGGAAACGGCTTACTTCTTACATGTTCGCGAAGTGCCGCCTTCGGAGCATGACAAGCACGATGATGCTGTCGCAGAAACTGCCAGTGGTTCTATCCAAATCGCGATTGAATCGGTGATCAAATTTTTCTATCGACCTTCCAGTCTGGACAAGATTAAGCGCGTCGATAAAGCGGTGGCGAGCGCAACCAAAATTAAGCGCACGGGCAGCAATAAGATCTTGGTACAAAACGGTTCGCCATTTTACGTGACTTACTCTGAATTGATGGTGGGGAAAGCGAAGAAAGACGCGACAGGTTTCACCCCTGTGATGCTTGCCCCGTTCACCAGCAGAACCTTGAAAGTAGAAAAAAGCGACCGATACACGTTAAGCCACATCAATGATTATGGTGCCACGGTGAGCAACACCTATTTCTGCAATTCAAGAAACATTTGCACTGCCAAAGACGAAAGTGAGGGGTAATGATGAGAGCGTTATTTCTAACACTTTGTTTGCTCGTTACGGGGCTTTCAGTTGCTCCCAATGCGTGGGCGTTAGCCTGCTACAGCACAGAAGCCGGTGGTAGTTTTGGTGGTAGTGGTCCTGGCGGTGTAAGCAGTTTCTACATTGACCCTTCTGCATCGGTACCCATTGATGCACCTGATGGACAAGTGGTATGGCGTGGCCCGTCTCAAACGGTGAATGTTACTTGCTATAAAGATGCGACGAATTTCCCTCACCTGAAGGATTTCCCCGAACAAGTGTTCTTTTGGCCCGGTAAAACGGGTGATACCGTCGTCCCGAATATTCCCGGTATTAAGGTGGGGTTTCGATATGAAGGCCGAGATATCTATGGCGTAAAAACGGCGGTCGATGGCTTCAGGGTTCCTCAGTGTAGTGCTAGTGAAGATAACAACGCCTGTGAATCACGCACTAAAACATCCAAAACCATTACATACCAGCCCATTATTGTTACGGGGCCGGGGGACTTCTCTGGATATAGCGCGCCGGTCAACATTTTCCAGTTAGATGGGGAGTTGGGCTACAACGGTGCGTATGCGAACTACCGCAGCGTGATTCAGAACATGGACATTCTTAAGCCTTCTAAATGTTTGGTTGAGCTGGAGATCAAGAACAACAACATCGACTACGGGCGCATTGGTGTGGACGATATTGTGCAAACCGAGCCTCGACCTCTCACTATTATCGTTCGCAACTTAAAGTACGGTGCCGATTGTCCATCCGTTAAGCTACGTGGCTATTTTGATAATGTTCGAGACCTGAACAACCGATCTTACGTCCCTGTTTTTGACGAAAGCGGCACGGAAATCAAATCCTACGGCATCAAGCTTTACACTCCGAGTGGTGAAGAAGTGCAACTTAATGAGCCTGTCGGTGATGGTTACGAAGTAGAGCAAGTCGGCTATGACCGTTACTTCGCCAAACTGGTGCCTTTCGACCCTGCCAACATTAAGAAAGGGAAGTTCGAGGGAATGGTGGTGTACACCGTTTCTTACTTATAGGGGAAGGCTTGTGAATTACAAACAAATGATTTTGTTCGCGATTTCTGTTTTTGCACTCTCCCCAGTTTTGGCACAAGAGGCCCAGCAAGTCGACGAACCCGAGAAAGGCGTTATCGATACTTTGGTATCCAATGGGTTGTATTTTCAAGTGGGAGGGGGACTTGCTCAGTTTAAAGACGATCCTTACAAGCACGACAATGACATTACCAGTTTGAAGTACAGCTTAGGTATCTCGACGCAGCCTTTTGATTATGAGTTAGGCTATCGCAGCTTATCGGACGGCAATGGTTTTGACATGAAAGGTTTGGACATTCTCGCCAAACACAAATGGTCACTGTGGCGCGATGGTGGTTTGTTTGCTGGCGTGGGTGGTTACATCTACAACGCCGACATGGATAAGCCACAGTTGGATTCTCCGACGGAAACCAGCGGCGTGGCACCGTACTTGTCGGTGGGCGGTTACTATGCCTTGAGTGAGTACATCGACGTCTCGTTGCAATTCGACAATCTGTTTAACGTCAGTGTGCTCGATCAGTACTACGACAAAAAAGACACCAAACAGCTGCGTCAGGTGAACTTGTCTTTGGTGCTTCATCCGTGGTCGAGCAGCAGTTACGATCCGCAACCTATTGAGCACATAGAAGATGCGCCAGAAGAGCAAACCGTGATTCTAGCGGAAAACAGTCCGGTTTATAGCTACGACGATGCAGCGCTCAACCCACAGATGGAAACTCAATTGATGCAATTGGCCAGTCGAATTACTGAGTTGGAAAGCTATGAAGTGGTGGTAACAGGAGGGGCAGATAGTAAGCCTGCTTATCTGGAGTACAATACTCACTTAGCGAAAGAGCGAGCAAAAGTCGTGGCGGATTTCTTGATTTTGCATGGCGTGAAAGCGGACAACATTCGTCTTGAGACGTCAGTCATTGAACAAGAGCATCGTGAGCAAGCCGCACGCAAAGTGGAAATTACGGTCAACGGAACCGAATTGGTTTCGCCAGAATAAGAGCCTTCTTCGTTTCTGACTGAAAATAAAAATCCCTCGCCAATCGACGAGGGATTTTTGTATTCGTAGAGAGGAGGTTAATTCTCATCCCTTTTGAAGGTCGAGATCAGTAACGATTAATCGTTCTTCTCTTTACCGTAAACGCGTACGCCCGCTTTAGAGCCTTCTGAGTTACCGTATACTTCGATGTTTTTCACACAGCGACGGTAACCGAAGTAACGCCAGTCGGTCATCTTGTCTTTCTTTAGATCACGGTGGAAGCGAATGGTTTTCTCGTCACCGTTTTGGAATCGCACAACGACCTTTCTTAGTTCTAGGTCTTTCTCTGCTTTCACTTTGATCGCGTTGGTGTTGCGGCAAATCACCATTGGGATTTTTGCAGCTAGGTTACCGTGCTCAAGCAAGATAGTACGACCTAAAGTGAATTTATCGTCTGCGTGTGCAGGAGCGATAAGTGTTGTTGCAGCCAATGCTGCCGTGATAATAGCGGTATAAATTCTCATTTAAAAAATCACCAAAACACAGGAGCGCGAATCATAGTCGAGAGGAATGAAAAACAGCTAGCAATATTTTCTGATGTGGATGAAGTTTCACAATTCGCTGACTTTAGGCGAAGAAAGCATCAGTTGTATTAGGGAAGGGGCTGAGACTGGTATTTAGCGGTTTTCATCGCTCGCAGATAGTTCAAGACGGTTTACGTAAATCGATTTACGTAATTTCTGAATAGGCGGTGCGAGAAAAACATCCAGTTTCTGAGTGCTTTCTCGACGTTCGTTATCAGCCTGTTGTGCTGATATTCATCTTGTTTCTATTCTAACTGTCAGATTATTCGACGTTTTTATAAAAGAATGGGCCTTGTCTGTGCTTGTGCTTATTGGTTTTATACAAAATGTGACATATGAGTCATAAGTTTACGCTTTGCTATCGTTTTACGTATTTCTCGCTTGCTTTTTCTCTGTTTACTCACATAATGAACGTAAATTTTACGTTTTGCCGTAGGAGAGCGCCGTGAGTGCACCAAAAACTGATGCGGAACTGAAGAAAGCGACCATACACGAAGCTGCAAAAATTGCAGGTGTATCAATCGCTTCTGTTAGTCGAGCTCTAAATAATAAACCGGGGATCAGCGAAAAAACGCGTAAAAAGATTCTCGATATATGCAAAGAGTTGGGTTATGTACCAAGCACGTCTGCACGTGAATTGACTGGTAGTCACAAAAATACCATCGCAATTTCGCTTGGTCCGCACGATTTTTACGCTTCTCGTTACCTCGGTATGCTATGGCCTTCTTTATCTGCTTCCATCCGTAATTCTGGACGCAATTTGTTGCCAGTAAGCTTTGGAGAAGTAGATTTAGAACAGGTTGGCGGCGCTATTTTGCTTGGTATTACCCACAACGACCCACGCATTGAAACCTGTAAAGAGATGGACTTGCCTTACGTTTGTATCGGCATGAGTGAAGGCTCTTTTTGGGTGGCTCCAGATGATTTCAATGGCGGCCGTGAAGCCACGCAACACCTTGTAGATAAAGGGCTAACAGACATTTGCTTCGTGACGCCAACAACTTATGGCGACGGTTATCAGTTCCGTCATCAAGGTTACATGTCAGTGATGGCAAGCAATGCGCTTCCTGTTCGAGAGCTTAGAACGGGTGCTGATCCACTGGGTGAAATCGCGGCTTATCGTTACTTCATGAACATTGATAAAAAGCAGCTTGAGGGCTATCAGGGCTTTGTTTGTGAGTGTGACGAAACGGCACTTGGTGTCATCGCGGCACTAAAAGACCGCGGTTACACGCTACCTGATGACTTCTCTGTTGTGGGTTACGATGGTTTACCTGGTATTTCACGTGAACTCACGACTATTGAGCAAGACACGGACAAGATCGCGGCGCGTGTTGCGAGCATGCTAGAGCAAGCCATGCTGCGTGAACAGCCTGTTGGTTCCGTTGTTCCTGTGTCTCTGAAGCTAGGTAAAACCAGCTAACTTTCATTCCTCATATCGGTAATCGAAAGCATAGAGCATGGCTGAGTCCATGCTCTTTTTGTTTACGGTTTTCATCCTCTTCTTACCCATTTCTTCGTTTCTCCGTTTCCTATCTCCAATCGAGTTTTATTAATCGTTATCTCTGTATCTGTTTTACGTAAATTTTTCGTAAGAATGAGATGGTCTTACGAATCACATTTCGTTACATAACGGCCTTTTATGGCGTTTTTCTGAATTTACGAGCGAAAAATGCACCATTTTTGTAAGCGAGATCACCATTCTTGTGCGTTCTGATACGTAACTGAGTTTTTTGTGATCATCTTAACGTAAGCGCTTACGTTAATTTCGCATAATACCCTCAGATTTTGAAAGAAATGGGATTTGAGGGCGAGATGAAAAAAACAATATTGGCAGTATCCCTACTAGCTGCTGGCCTATCTGCAAACGCAGTTGCAAATACAGAAGTCACGATTGCCGGCTGGGGCGGTAATGATGTTGTGGTTCTGAACAAGTTGGTGAACGAGGTACTTGTTGACGATTTTGATAAAGCAGGTCTTACTGTTAAATATCAAGCGGTTGAAGGCGATTTTTCTCAATTTATTACTAACTCTCTTTCAGCTGGCACTGCACCAGACGCCTTCTACATCGACGTTGTATTCGCTAACACGTTAGTTAACTCTGGCAAAGTTTCTCCAAATAACAGCAGCTTAGAAAAAGTCGCGACCAACATGATCCCAAGCTTGAACTCGGCGTTTACGTTAGAAGGTAAACAGTACGGCGTAGCTAAGGATTTCAACACAATTGCACTGCAGTACAACAAAGACATTTTTGATGATGCTGAAGTCGCTTACCCAACGAATCAAGACTCTTGGGAAGATTTACGTAAAAAACTACTGGATGTGAAAGATGCGCTAGCAGATGAAGTGTCTGGTATCTGCGTTATGCCTGATTACGCGCGTTTTGCACCCTTTGCGCTCGCAACAGGCTGGACGCCATTCAACGCTGAAGGCAAAACCGTTCTGGATGAGAACTTCGAGCGTGCATTTAACTTCTACACTGGCTTAGTTACCGAAGACAAAGTGGGAATCTTGGCGACTGACCTTGGTCAAGGCTGGGGTGGCGGCTGTTTCGGTACGGAAGAAACGGCAATCGCTCTAGAAGGTAACTGGATCAGTGGTTACTTACGCGATAAAGCGCCAAACCTGCCTTATGGCACAACGTTGATGCCAAAAGATCCAGTAAGCGGTGAACGTGGCAATCTACTGTTTACTGTTGCTTGGGGCGTAAATGCAGATGGTAAGAACATCGAAGCGACGCAAAAAGCGGTAGAGATCTTAACTAGCCAAAAAGCACAAGAATGGGTGTTGGATTCAGGTCTTGCTCTGCCAAGCCGTGAAGCGCTTGGTAAGTCAGAGTTCTTTGCACAGCAAAAAGCAGAAAACGAATTGGCAAAACAAGTATTTGAAGGTGCTCTTGAAGGAAATGTAGAGCCATTCGCATTTGGTAACTACGGCACAGCATGGATGACTCCGATTAATGAAGCATTGAATTCAGTGTTGCTTGGTCAGATGACGCAAAAAGAAGCGATCAAGATGGCGCAAGCTAAATACGATGCACTGATGGCGAAATAACGGGGCGAGGGATGAACTCTTTACGTTTACGCCAACAAGTTTACGGATGGCTCCTAGCTGGGCCATTTGTACTGACTTTGGTGGTGTTTTTTCTATACGCATTGATCAGAACGGTTTACTTCAGCTTTACCGAGTACGACTTGTTCAGCGATGCAATCTGGGTTGGTTTAGCGAACTTTAAAGCTCTGCTTACTGACGATTTATTCCTGCTTTCACTGGCAAACACCATTTGGTTCTCACTAATCGTGACCTGTGTACAAACCGTGTTAGCACTTGGCTTAGCGATTTTGGTGAACTCTAAAATTCGCGCAAAAAGCTTCTTTAGAACCGCGTTTTACTTACCAAGTATTTTGTCGAGTGCCGCGGTGACACTGATCTTCATTTGGTTCTACCAAAAGAACGGTTATCTCAATGGCTTTGTCACCGATGTCGTGAACCATTACCCGCACTTGAGCTGCTTTGTGCTTGTCGCTATCGCTACTCAGTTTGTGTTGGTAACCAAAGACCGTTTGAAAGGCTTACCGGTAGGTTGGTTGGATCCAGCATGGGGCATTCTCTCTTTCATCGTTGCGGGTGTGGCGACTTTCGTAGCCAGCGCAATGGGCTGGGTAGAAGTGACAGACCAAATCGTGGAAGTTAACTGGTTGAACACGCGAGACAATGTGGGGCCAATGCCTTTAACACTTTGGGCAATTGTGATTCAGAACATTTATACCACTATCCCGACCTTCATGTTGCTGTTCCTAGCAGGCTTGCAAGGCATTCCGGGTGAGCTTTACGAAGCGGCGCACATTGATGGTGCGAACAAGTGGCAGCAACACTGGAACATTACGATTCCTCAGTTAGCACCGGTGACGTTCGTCGTCGTGACTTTCTCGATTATCGGTACGCTACAAATGTTTGACCAAGTAGCACTACTTGGCTCGGCAGCTCCGCTGGAATCACGTATTACGCTGGCTTACTACGTTTACCACAACGCCTTCCCACCGGGTGGCACGCCACAAATCGGCATGGCAAGCGCAGCAGCATTGGTATTGGCATTCATCACGTTGGCAGTGGTTTATCTGCAGAAAATCTTTGGTGTGAAGGAGAAAGCAGATGACTAATCCCGTTTCAACCATGAATCACGATGATGCGAAACCTATGGCATCAATGGAAGAGATTTCCAAGTTCCAAGCGCGTCGTCGCTGGGCAAAGGTAGCGTGGGTTTACAGTGCTTTGCTACTGGTTGCGACTGTCATGTTAGGTACGTTCGTGGTGGCTTTCTTAGCGAGTTTGAAAGATGACCCACTAGAGCAGCCATTTAAGTTCAACTTTGCACAGGTTCAACCAAGCAACTGGGGTGCGGCTTACCAACTCGGTAAAGAAGGTAACGATGCGCCAATGTTCGGTGGTTTTGCTCCGGGCGCAGAAGTGAACTTCACCGTGACTTACGCGGTGGAAGACGGCAAAGAGCTGGCAACGCCAGAGATTGAAGTGCCACGCCGTCGTCCAGGTACAGGTATGGCTGCGGCTATCGTGACCGACTTTGCTGCCGATTACGCACAAGTCAGCGAGCCAGTGCTGGTAGACACTAACGATAACGTGGCGTTTGTAGAGAAGCGTGGTCGTCGTGAACTTACTAAGCAAGGTCATAGCCAAACGTGGGCATTTTCCATCAAGTATCAAGGGCAAGGTCCTGAGATTGCAACGCTACCACTAACGATAGAAGCGCCGCGCGGCCAAGTGCTGATTGATAGCACACTAGCGCCAAGCAAGATGGAACGTCGTGGCCGTGTTGCGGCATGGGATAACGCAGCACCGGGTTTGATTGGTTATGTATTTAAGTCTTACGTTCGCGTGTACACCGAGTCGGTGAGCCTAGATACAGGTAAGAGCTTATTTATGAGCTGGACCATCAACTCGTTCTTCATTGCGATTGGTAAGGTGATTCTGACCCTGTTCTTTGCATGTACTGCGGGTTATGCCTTAGCTCGATTGAAGTTCACTGGTGCGCGTGCTGTGTTCGCTTTCATGTTGTTCAGCATGATGATTCCGGGCCAAGTAACGTTCATCTCTAACTACTTAATTTATAAGGATATTGGCTTATTGAACACACCATGGGCGGTCATCACCGCGGTCGTCGCTTCGGGTCAGGTTCTGATCATGAAACAGTTCTTCGAGAACATTCCGAAAGAACTGGAAGAAGCCGCAATCGTAGATGGCGCAAGCCCTGCTGTGATTCTTTGGAAGGTATTCATGCCACTGGCGAAGCCAGCCATCTTGTCGGTCACCATCCTTGGTTTCCAAGGCGCTTGGAATGACTTCTTCTGGCCGCTTGTGGTGATTAACAGCCCAGCTGACGCGTTCACGCTTCCTGTTGGTCTATTGAGTTTACGTAACGCCTATGGCGTAGCAGGTGACTGGAACCTGATCTTGGCGGGGGCTTTCCTGTCAACAATCCCAGTACTGATTGTATTTATGGTTTTCCAACGTTACTTCGTGGGTAACGACATTTCTTCCGCTGTTAAAGGTTAAATTTCGGGGATATTTAAGATGTTTATGAACTACAACGCTGGTCAAGGCGAACTAAAAAACTGGATCGTTGAAGAGACGGCGTTTGACTCAGCTTTCCAAGGCAAATGTGAAGTGGTAATGAGCCAAGGTAATGGCTACATGGGTGCGCGTAGTGCAACGGAAGAAAAATACGTGGGCCAAGTTCGCAACCTTTTCGTTGCTGGTACTTACAACAAGTTTGATGCAGACGAAGTAACCGAGCTGCCAAACTCTGCAGACATGAGCTCGATTGAAATCTTCATCGATGGTCGCCGTTTCCACCTAGAAACAGGTGAAGTGAGCAACTACTCTCGTCGCCTAAACGTGAAAAACGGTGAGCTAATCCGTGAATTCACATGGACAAACAATGAAGGTAAGAGTTTTGAGATGCGTTTCCGTCGCTTCTTCTCGCAAGCAAACCTTCACCTAATGGCATTCGATGTTCAAGTAAAAGCACTGAACAGCGATGCGAAAATCGAAATCCGCTCTGGTGTGGATGCGCAGCTTTCTAACTCAGGTGCTCAGCACTTCCACGAAGGCGAAAAGCGTATCTACGACAAGCGTTTTATCGAGCTTCTACAACACACAACAGAGAGCAAAGTAGACTTTGTTTTCCTAACGTCTCACCGCTACCTAGTTGACGGCCAAGAGACAGAAATCGACCCATCACTTGCGATGGACCGTCGTAAAGTATGGGTAAACATCAACTACGATCTGAAAGCGGGCGAAACGTTCGGCACAGAAAAAGTCGGTGTGGTTCATACGTCTCGCGACAAGCAGTTCGATGTGGAAGGTTACGAGCTTCAAGCACTTCGTGACCACGCTCTGACGAACCTAAAAAACAACGCTGACCGCAGCTTTGATGAACTTCTAGAAGAGAGCGCAGCAGAGTGGGATAAGCGTTGGGCAGGCATGAACATCACTATCGGTGGTAGCGATTTCGACCAACTTGCGATTCGCTTTGCTCAATACCAGTTGAACATCTTCACGCCAATGCACGACTCCCGCTTCGGTATCGGTGCGAAAGGTCTATCTGGCGAAGGCTACAAAGGTCACTCGTTCTGGGATACAGAAGTATTCATGCTTCCGTTTTTCATCTACACCATGCCAGAAGTGGCGCGCAGCCTACTTGAGTACCGCTTTAAGACGCTAGATGGCGCTCGTAAGAAAGCGAAAGACAACGGCTATATTGGTGCACAGTTCCCATGGGAATCGGCACTAACGGGTGAAGAAGTAACGCCTGTATGGGGCGCAGTAGACATCATCACGGGTAAGTCGACGAAGATTTGGTCTGGCTTTATCGAGCAACACATCACGTGTGACATCACTTACGCATTGTGGCAGTACTACCAAATCACTGGCGACCAGAAGTTCATGGATGACATGGGCTACGAGATCATGTTCGACACAGCAACGTTCTGGACAAGCCGCCTAGATTGGCTAGAAGACCGCAACATGTGGGGTATTTGTGACGTAATCGGCCCTGATGAGTACAAAGAGCACATCGACAACAACGCGTTCACTAACTACATGGCGGTAGAGAACATCAAACTTGCGATTCGTTACTACGAGGATCTAGAAGCGTCGAACCCAGATCTACTGGCTAAGCTGTCTGACAAGCTAAACCTAGTGGAAGCTCGTCAAATGTGGCTAGACCGCGTAGACAACATCTACCTACCGAAGCCACGTGCTGAAGATAAGGTAATCCCACAGGATGACACTTACCTACAGAAAGAAATCATCGACCTGACTAAGTACAAAGAGCAGCCATTCGTTGGTGGCCTGTTCCAAGACTACAACCTAGAACAGGTTAACGACATGCAGGTTTCTAAGCAGGCGGACATCATGGTGCTGTTCCTACAGCAAGAAGATAAGTTCGACCTAGAAACCAAACTGGCTAACTGGAACTACTACGAGCCGAAGACACTACACGATTCGTCGCTAAGTCTGTCTACGCACTCGGTATTAGCGTCAGATGTTGGCAACCCAGAGCTGTCTTACGACCTGTTCCAACAAGCCGCGTCTATCGACATCGGTCAGAACATGAAGAGCTCAGATCACGGCATTCACGCGGCGTCTATCGGCGGCATGTGGCAGTGTGTGGTTTACGGCTTCGGTGGTGTTCGTATGCTAGGTGGCAACCTGCGTATCAACCCTAACCTTCCTAAGCAATGGGAAAGCCTGAACTTCCCGATCTACTGGAAAGGTGAGCGTCTAGAAGTGACCGTTGACCAAGAGCAAGTTCGAATCGAGCGCCCTGAGTTCAATGGCCAAGTGCTAAACATCGAAGTTGCAGGTGAGCCACGTGTAATCGATTCAACAGAGGTGACGTTCAATGTGTAAGGCATTTATTTTCGACCTAGATGGCGTTATCACGGATACGGCTGAGCTGCACTACCAAGCGTGGCAACGTATGGCGAACGAAGAAGGTTACTACTTCGACCGTGAAATCAATGAGCAGCTACGTGGCGTATCTCGTCAAGCGTCGCTGAACATCATCTTGAACGGCAAAGAGATCAGCGAAGAGAAGTTTGCTGAGCTAATGAAGCGTAAGAACGATTACTACGTGGATCTGCTGAACACGATTTCTGCGAAAGACGTTCTACCGGGTATTGAGCAATTCCTACTTGAGCTAAACGCACGTGGCATCAAAGTGGCACTGGCGTCAGCAAGTAAGAATGCTCGTCCTATCCTGCACCGTCTTGGCCTAACACCACTATTTGATGCTATCGGTGATGGTTGGTCAGTTAACCGCTCTAAGCCAGCGCCGGACGTGTTCATCCACGCGGCAGGCCAAGTGGGCGTAAACGCTGACGAGTGCATCGTAGTTGAAGATGCAGAAGCGGGTGTAGACGCAGCAAAAGAAGCAGGCATGCGCGTAGTAGGCATTGGTCCTAACGACCGTGTTGGTCACGCGACATGGCGCTTCGATGACACCAAAGGCATCAACTTGGGCGAGATCCTAGGTTAATCCAAAATAAGAAGTGTGGTGGGGCAGTCGTTGATATCGACGTGCTGCCCCCGAATCACCTAAAGCCCAGACTCTTAAAGAATTATAGGTAGAACAATGGCACGTTTAGAACTGAAGAACATCAACAAAATTTATCCTGATGGTGCACACATCATCAAGGATGCCAACCTGACCATTGAAGACGGTGAATTCACGGTATTCGTTGGGCCATCAGGCTGTGGTAAGTCAACCATGCTGCGTATGGTCGCAGGTTTGGAAGAGATTTCATCAGGGGACATGTGCTTAGACGGTGAGGTGGTTAATAACCTTTCACCAACCGATCGTGGGATTGGCATGGTGTTCCAATCTTATGCGCTTTACCCGCATATGACGGTCTACGAAAACATCGCTTTTGGCCTAAAACTGGCGAAGAAAAGCAAAGACGATATTGATTCAGCAGTACGTCAGGTAGCGGAAATGCTAGAGCTGACAAACCTTCTGAAACAAAAACCAAGTCAACTATCGGGTGGCCAGCGTCAGCGTGTGGCGATTGGTCGTGCGATCGTTCGCAATCCGAAGTTGTTCCTACTTGATGAGCCGCTATCTAACCTAGACGCATCACTACGTGTTCGTATGCGTTTGCAGTTAGCGGAATACCACAAAAAACTCAAATCTACCGTGATTTACGTAACCCACGATCAGGTTGAAGCCATGACGCTAGCCGACAAAATCGTGGTACTTCGCGCAGGCGTTGTAGAGCAAGTTGGCTCGCCTCTGGAGCTGTACTACTTCCCTCAAACATTGTTCGTAGCAGGCTTTATCGGCTCTCCAAAAATGAACCTGCTGCCAGCGACACTGGTTTCTGCTTGCGATGAAAAAGCAACGGTAGAAGTGGGTGACTACACCTTCCAAGCGGACGTAAACGCAAAAGGCGCAACACAAGGCGCATTGATGACGCTTGGTATCCGCCCTGAAGACATCCACCTTGATGAAGAAGGTGTGGGTGTGATTGTTGAGGGCTTCGAACGCCTAGGGACAGAATCGCTGCTTTACACCACGCTAGTACGCGGTGGTCAGGAAGTATTAGTTCGCGTGCCAGGTACTGTGCATGTCGAAATCGGCCAGCGTTTGAACATCCGCATTCCGGCTGAGAAATGTCATTTATTCGATAGCAAGGGACACGCGTTCCAACGTGGCATGACGTTGAACGACTTGATTACGCCTCCGCCGCAAGTCAAACAAGCTATCTAATTCGGCGTACGCCGACACCATTCTAAAAATAATAAAAAAGCCCGCTACAGCGGCGGGCTTAGGATTACTGCATTCAAAATTCGGGTTCTGGATGAATTTTGAATGTGACCTTAATGCCTGTTGGCGCAGGCATCAAAAAAACTATCCCGTTGGCGCGGGACAGACAGTAACGACGAAATAATAAGGTAAACATCATGAAAAAAACAGTAGTGGCTTCTTCCATCCTCTTTAGCTTGACCCTTTCAGGATACGCTTTTGCCGAAGAAGAGAAGAAAGAAACGCAGGACGCTGAGCTTGCTGTAAAAGTGGAACAACTGAAAGCGGATTACTCAACCGCAGAACTGCTCACTGCATTGGACGTGCCAAAGCAGGAAGAAGCGAAGTTCCACGGCACACTGGGTACCAACGTGGAAGTGGAACGTGTGATCCGCGATGACGGCGTGAACGAAGGTAAAGTGAAATACACTTTGCTGCAAGGTAACTTCCGCCATGATGATTTACCAGGTTGGGACTTCGGTTTCTACTCTGGCCGTGAAGAACTGTTCAACGGCAACCTAAAACACGCGAAATACGACAAAGGCGTGAACGCAATTCAAGAGATCTTTGTGAACCGCAGCTACGGTCACGACAAAGGTCACATCGGTTGGGGTGTAAAACTGGCGGGTGAGAGTATTGATAAACGTACCACGCCAGAAGCAAAAGTATTCGGTTCTTACCAACTGACCAACAATTTAGAAATGCACGGCTACGCGCTTTACCACGTGGAATACAAACGCGGTACGGGTGAGTTCCCTTACTGGGAAGTGGAACCGGGCTTTGGTTACAAAATCTCTGACAACTCAGGCGCATGGCTAAACTTCCGTTACCAAGTCGGTGAGTGGAACGCAAAAGACGGTTACGCAGAAACGGAAACCGAATGGATCATCAAACCGGGTATCTGGTACAGCTGGGGCAAACTGTCGGCGTCTCTATGGGGTGAATTTGGTTCATTCGAGAAAGAGCGCAACTCAGACAGCGCACACCTATGGACTGAAGATTACTCAAAAATCGGTATCTCAGCGAACTACCCACTGTCTAAGAGCTGGCGCATGTTCGGTGAGGCAAGCTACAAGAAACTTGACCTAGAAAGCGGCCCAGAGCGTGATGCGTTCGATGGTTACATCCCACTGTTCATCCTAGGTGTGAACTACAGCTTCTAAACCCCAATAGCTTTCTCCTCTGGGGGAGAAAGCTATTTGCTTATGAAGTGCCGATTCAGATTGTCTTTTGGACGTTAACTTTTCCTTTGGGGCTAATTTGTTCCGCGAGGCAAGGTTATTTGAAGGGTACTTAGAGTAAGCCTTGTTTTGGACGCGCTTTGGCAGCAACGACTTTGTCCGGGAGTTCTATGGGACTCCTTTTTTCTTCCTGCTGGTTCGCTCAAACCAAGTTTTACTTACAACGATCAGATTTGCTATGACAGAAAAATACCGCCCATACCTTCACATGACGCCGGATTCGGGTTGGATGAACGATCCAAACGGATTGGTGTTCTTCGACGGTCATTATCACCAGTTCTACCAGTATTACCCAAGCGATACAGTTTGGGGGCCAATGCACTGGGGACACAAAATCAGCACCAACCTGATAGATTGGCAAGAGCTTGAGCCTGCACTGTATCCAGATGAATCTGGCATGTGCTTTTCGGGCAGTGCGATTGTCGATTGGCACAACACCTCAGGTTTATTTGAGGCCGGCAAACCAGGCTTATTGGCGTTCTACACCTCGTTCATTCAGCCTAAAGTGACATTGGCTGATGGCACTGAAGTTGAAGATCCAATTCAACAGCAGTCTCTCGCTTATAGCCAAGATGGCATGACGTGGAAGAAGTTCGCCAACGGCGCACCGATCATTACTGCACGGGGCAATCCGGATTTCCGCGATCCTAAGGTGATTTGGCATGAGCAAAGCCAAGCGTGGGTGATGGTGGTGTCCTGCGGTCAGCATATCGAGTTCTACCGTTCGACCAACCTATTGGACTGGCGTTTAGTGAGCGAGTTTGGCTACCGTCATGGTGCGCACAGTAAAGGCCCGTGGGAATGCCCAGACTTGTTTGAACTGCCTATCGAAGGCTCGCAAGAAACACGTTGGGTATTGGTGGTTGGCATTGGTGAAGGCGCTCACTGTGGCGGAGCAGGTACGCAGTATTTTATCGGTGACTTTGATGGCGAAACCTTCATCAATCACAATCATCCAGAGAGTGTATTGTGGCTTGATTTCGGTCGTGATTACTACGCGACTCAGTCATTTTCTGACATCCCAGTAGAAGACGGTCGCCGTTTAGTCAGTACATGGATGAGTAATCATCAGTACTCGCTTGAGTTACCAACCCAAGAGTTTCGCAGTTCGATGGCTATGCCTCGTGAGCTGTTCCTGTTTGAAGGGAAAGCAGGGTTACGTGTTGGACAACGCTTTGTGAAAGAGCTTAATCAGGCGTTAAGTCTTGATGTGCAAACGCCAGAGCCAAGTGACGAACAAGCGATTAGCCTTTACAGCCTGCAAGAAGTCATGAAGTTCAGCGCTGATGTGACGCTACAAGACGCACAAACGTTGCACCTGAATGTGTACCAAGACAATCCAGCTTACTTTGAGTTTGCTTGCGTCGAGCAAGGCATAGAAGTGCGCTCTGTACGTCGCGGTCAGTTTGGCTCGGAACGCATTGATGAACACTTTCCACATGACTACCGCGTGACCTTACCGATTGAGAATGAATTCCAAGTCGAAGTGTTGATCGACAAAGGCTCAGTCGAGTTGCTGATCAATGGCGGTCAATTCAGCTTTACCAACCTTGTTTACGCCAAAGAAACGCAAGCAAGTGTCGCCCTAAACGTAGATAGCGGCTCGCTGGTACTGCGCAACGTTCAAGTGTCTAGCTTGGCAGGAGAGAAAACATGTTAAACGAACGACAAACCCAGCAAGCACTGCAGCAAGTTCTTGATTCGGTTGAATTGCCAAAGCTAACCAAGAAAGATGAGAAGGTGTTTCTTGAACGTCTGACGCAGCATTTTCCATCTCTAGTTGGGCAACTGCACTCGCTTTATGGTGAACGTTATGACTTCTTCTTGCACCTACAAAAGCTGGTGGTTGTGCTTGCCAAAGCCTTTGCTGGTCGTAAACGCAAATGGAAGAACTTGGATGAAAAGCGTCTCGGTAATCCAAGTTGGTACCGCAGTGAAAAAATGCTCGGTATGGCTGTGTATGTCGACCTGTTTGCGGGTGATTTGAAAAAGCTACAAATGAAGATCCCTTATCTCAAGTCTCTGGGGATCAACTATCTTCACCTGATGCCGCTTTACAAAGCACCAGAAGGGGACAGCGATGGCGGCTATGCCGTGTCGGATTACCGCAAGGTCGATCCAAAGCTAGGCACAGAGAAAGATCTAGCGCAGCTGGCAGAAGCACTATCAGACGAGGGCATCAGCCTAGTGCTGGATTTCGTGTTCAACCACACCTCAGATGAACACCACTGGGCGGAGCAAGCGCGTAAAGGCAACCCTGAGTTTGAAGACTTTTATTACTTCTTCACCGATAAGCAAGAAGTGGATGAATACAACCAAACCTGTCGCGAGATCTTCCCAACCGTTCGTCGTGGCAGCTTCACTTTCTTAGAAGATGTAGAGAAGTACGTCTGGACAACCTTCAACAGCTTCCAATGGGATCTTAACTACTCAAACCCAGCGGTGTTCAATGCGATTACCGATGAGATGTTGTTCCTTGCCAATATTGGCTGTGAAGGATTGCGTCTTGATGCGCTGGCGTTTATTTGGAAAGAGAAATGGACCCAATGTGAAAGCTTGCCGAAGGCGCATACTCTGATTCAGTGTTTCAATACCTGTTTGCAGATTGCAGCACCTGCCGTTTTATTCAAATCTGAAGCGATTGTGCACCCGGACGAGGTGGCACAGTACATCGACAAAGAAGAGTGTCAGTTGTCCTACAACCCACTGATGATGGCGTTGATGTGGGAAAGTTTGGCAACACGTAAAACTGAGCTTCTTACCGCCTCCCTGAAGAAAAGCTTTGAGATTTCAGACCAGTGTTCATGGGTGAACTACATTCGTTGTCACGACGACATTGGCTGGACGTTTGATGATGCAGTCGCTGAGCAGCTTGGCATTAATGGCTATGAGCATCGCCGCTTCCTAAACCAGTTCTACACTGGAAAATTTGACGGTTCATTCTCTCAGGGTGTGCCATTCCAAGAAAATCCAACCACGGGTGATTGCCGAGTATGTGGCTCTTTGGCCTCTCTTGCAGGGCTAGAAAAAGCGATAGAAGCGGATGATTCACAAGCGATTGAGCACGCATTGAAGCGTATTCGTCTGCTTAATAGCATCAACTTGAGCATCGGTGGTATTCCGCTGATTTATCAGGGTGATGAGCTGGGTATCTTGAACGATCATAGCTACTTGAATGATGAGTTTAAACGCGAAGATGCACGCTGGGTTAACCGCCCACAAATTAGCGCAGAAGCCGTCGCATTGGCAGAAACCAAAGGCAGTTATCAGCATCGTATTCACAGCGACTTGCTGCAAATGGTCAGTTTGCGCCGTCAAAGCCCTGTGTTTGGCGCGGCGAAAACCGAGATCTTAGAAACTTATCGTCCACATCTGTTTGCTTACTGCCGACAGCATGACAATGGCGATAAACTGCTGGCAGTGTGCAACTTCAGCGAGCATGAACAACGTATCCCAATGTCGATTTGTGACGTTCTAGGTTCACACCAAGTCGCAGACATCCTAACGGGAGACGAGAAAACTGGCGACGAACTGGTCATGGGCGCATACGACGTCGTCTGGCTGAAAGCCAAGTAACTTCGACGGTTTATCACCCCAAAAAACAAGGGCACGGAATGTGCCCTTTTGTTGTTTTTGAGCCAAGGTAATCTTCACTCTTATAGTGAATGCTAAGTAAATAATCACTCGGAAATAAAATAAGGTGCGCGTATTCTCTATTTTTCTTCTAAGTTTCGGTATTTGGATTATATTGATAAGTAAAAGATGGTATAAATCACCCATTGTCGATAATAATTGAATGCTTATGAAGAAATACGAAGAATTAGTTCAAGATATCATCAGTAAAATTTGCCAAAACGTCATCGATGTGAAGTTGCCGTCTGAGCGTGAATTGGCGGAAAAGTATGATATTTCTCGTTTTTCGGTACGAAAGGCGCTGTCCAAACTTGAAGCGATTGGTATTGTGAAATCCAAAGTAGGTTCGGGTTATTTCGTTAATACCTCAATTATTGGTTCGCCACTCATCTATAATTCGGTCACTGAAAATAAATTTGGTGAGATTTCATACAAGAAAATAAAACTGAATAAACGTCTACCCACTACGCATGAAATGCAGATGTTTTCTATCGAGGAAGATGAATATCTGTGGAATATTAAACGTCTGCGATTAATTCAGGGTAAAGTGACACAGATTGAGGAAACAAAATTACCTGTAAGTATGTTTCCTAAAATTACCGAAGAGATTATTGAGAGTTCATTACAGAAACACGTGTTGTCTTTAGGTTTAGAAATCGACAGTTATTTAACCACTTATCAAGCAATTAATGTTTCTAAAGAAGATGCGGATTTATTGGGTTGTAAACGTAATAGTTCCGCGATGAACATTACTAATCGAGGATTCTTAAAAACAGGTGAGGTCTTTGTGGTGAGCGATATTATTGATATTAATTACCAGTGTACTTATCACACTAAGTTTAATCCCGAGAGTCTTAACTACCGAGATCAAAACGACCGCGAATAGCGGTCGTTTTTTTAGGTCTGCATTTAACGCCGTCGCTAGGAAAAATGAGGCATTAAGGCGTGTGAATACTGCCGTCTGGTAAACGACTTTGCGTCCATTCGTGTGGGCGGTATTCAACAGGGAAGTCTTGTGCCGCTTCGCGATCCATCTCCACACCGATACCTGCAATTTCAGATGCGTATAGGTAACCGTTGATTGGCTCTGCTGCGTTCGGGAAAACGCGCTGTGTATTGGCTTTGTACTCTACATGTTCTTGAATCGCAGCGTTATGCAGATGCACATTTAAGTGAGTATTCACTGCGGCACCAATTGGTGTCATATCTGGTGGGCAGTGCCAAGCAATGCGAACGCCAAAGCTCTCACAGAAGTGACCGAGTTTCAGTGCTGGTGTGATGCCACCGATTTGTGATACGTGGCAACGAATGAAGTCGACACGGCGATTGATGATCAACGCTTTCCACTCTTCAGGGTTGTTAAACAGCTCACCCAGCGCTAGAGACACGCTCGATTGGTTGCGAATATTATCCAACCATTCTGTCTGACTTGGCGGCAAAATATCTTCAATAAAGAAGGGGTTATACTGCTCGATTTGCTTCGCGAATTGAATCGCTTGGTTCGGGAACAAACGCTCGTGTACATCATGAAGAATATGGAATTGTTTGCCATATTTCTCACGTAGGTTTTTGAACATTTCTACCGTGTTTTCAATATATTGGTCTTGGTCGTAGTAAGAGCCTTGGGTTGGATTTTGTGCCGTTTGAATATTTTCTGGCACACCGCCGTAGAAACCTAACTGACAGCGAATATGTTGATAACCCTGTTCTAGGTATTTATCGACTTGCTCATACAAGCCTTCCATCGTATCGCTGGTGGCATGCGTATATACTTGAATAGCGTCACGAGACTTACCACCAAATAATTGATGAAGCGGCATGTTAGCTATTTTTGCCTTAATATCCCAAAGTGCCATATCAACACCAGAAATAGCATTGTTGATCACAGGGCCATTGCGCCAATATGCATTGACCATCATCATTTGCCACAGATCTTCAATATTATTTGCATCTTTACCAATTAATAATGGCTTAAGATATTCATCAACCATGGTTTTTACTGCCAATGGTCGTTGTTGGAATGTCGCACAACCGTAGCCTGTTACACCAGATTCTGTTTCTACAATAACAGTGATCAGGTTATGTCTGTCTGGCTTAGTAATCACGCACTCAATATTTGATATGGTATTTTTGTTCACTTCAAACTATCTCTAGTTAACAGGATTTATTTTATATAAGCGTGAAAAAATACAAATTACAAGCGGTAAATTATGCTTAAATTTAACTGGTTCGTTCCTGTTTTGAATTCGGCAAGAAAAACGAACCAATTGGCGAAAAAAGCCGAAAATTTAATTTTTAGCCGTTTTAATGTGAGTTTAATCACTAATTTGTCGATTGGATAAATACCTCCAGTAGCTAAGATGAGCGCAGTGAATGAGCAGACAAAGCACATAGGAAAGTATGATGCAATTGACACAAACAAATATGGCAACTGGCGATGCGTCGTCAGATAAGGCAGACAGCTTTAGCATGAAACTACAAGAATTGGTCGCGGCACTGGGCGGCAACGAGAACATTGCTAACATTACCCACTGCATGACCCGCTTACGCTTCAAGCTGGTGGACGAATCGAAAGCCGACAAAGCAAAACTTGAAGCAATTCAAGGCGTAAAAGGCGTGGTGCTTGGACAAGGTCAGACGCAGGTGATCATCGGTGTCGACGTTGAAAAATGGTACTTAGCGCTGTCTGGCGCGAGTGCTGCACCAGAAGATGCAGAAATCGAGCAAGAGAAAGGCAAGCTATTCCAAAACGCGATGCGCGTGGTGGCGGGCATTTTTGGTCCTGTCGTACCTGCGATTGCGGGTTCGGGCATGTTGATGGGTTTGCTATCGGGCTTAATTGCGACCAACGTGATTTCGGAAAGCTCAGATACCGTTTTCTTCTTCCGTTCGATTTCTCTCGCGGTGTTCTTCTTCCTACCTATGTTGGTCTCTTTCTCTGCGGCGAAAGTGTTTAAAGTTAACGAATACATTGCGTTAGCGGTGGCTGCAGCGATGATGTCGCCAAAACTATTGGAAAAAGCGACCATTCTTTCTGAAGCTGGCAATGCACCGGAATTGAACGTATTTGGTGTGATTCCAATTGAGCTGCTTAACTACGGCGGCGCGATCGTACCTGCGATTCTAGCGGTTTGGGTGCTGTCCAAAATCACCCCTATGGTAGATAAGTTAGTTCCTGCTTCTGCCAAACCAGTATTCACACCGCTACTTGCTTTCACTGTGACGTCGACTCTTGTGCTCTCTGTTGTTGCCCCTGCGGGGATGTGGCTAAGTAACGGCGCAGGTTGGGTAGTGAGCTCACTATTAGAGATCTCACCAACGCTGACCGGATTCGTGTTTGGTCTAACTCGTCCAATTACCATTGTGTTCGGTATTCATCACAGCATGACGCCAATTAGCTTGAATAACTTCGCGCTGTACGGAAAAGATTTGCTGATGCCAATTATGTGTCTGGGTAACCTAGGTATTGCAGGCGCGACGATGGCGATTTGGTACAAGCAACGTAAATACGCAAGCAAAGAGCAATCTTCAGTAACCGTAAGCTCGGGTGTGACCGCAATCCTTGGCATCACAGAGCCAGCGCTGTTCGGCGTACTGACTAAGTACACTAAAGCACTATTCATGGCGAGCTTGGCGACGGGTATCGTAGGCGCGATTTCAGTGACTATCGATACTCACCTAACAAGCTACATCCTATCTTCGGTATTCAGCCTGCCAGCTTACTTGGCAAGCGGTACTCAGAACTTTGTTCAAGCGGTATTGGGTGTGATTGGCGTGTTCACGCTGTCATTCGCAATGACCATGATGTTTGTACGCATCGACAACAAATAATCCCTTTCTTCTCTCTATGTAGATCTGTCGTGTCCATTTGCGACAGGTCTCTTCAGCACGCTTAAAAGAACTGTTATGAAGACAATCGCAATACTTGGCGAATGCATGATCGAGTTGAACGGCAAGCCGTTTAGCGACATGCAGCAGACGTTTGGTGGCGACACCCTTAACGCGGCGGTTTATCTCAGCCGTTGCAGCCAAGCCCTAGGCGCATCACCGAAAGTGCAGGTGCAATACGTCACTGCCATGGGGACAGACCCACTGAGTGACGGCATGGTGGCGCGTTGGCAACAAGAAGGCGTGGCTACAGAGTTAGTCTTGAGAGACGAAACGCGCACGCCGGGCCTATATCTGATTCAGTTAGATGACCAAGGCGAGCGCACTTTCCTTTACTGGCGCAATCAATCGGCAGCGCGCTACTTGATCCAACACGCTGAGTTCGAACGTGTGGCGGAATCGCTCAAGCAAGTTGATATGGTGTTTGTTAGTGGTATTAGCTTGGCGATTCTGCCTGAGCAAGATCGTATCCAACTGCTTGAGCTTTTGAGTCGCTTGCGAGCTACAGGCGTAAAGGTTGCTTTTGACAGCAACTTCCGTCCGGCACTCTGGCCGCAAGACCAAATGAAGACAGTTCAAACATGCTATCAAGTGATGTACCAGACTACAGACTTGGCATTGGTCACTTTCGATGATGAACAGCTTACTTGGGGTGATGCAACGGCGCACGACACAATCACGCGCTTGCAGAAGCAAGGAGTGAAAAATGTGGTGGTCAAGCTCGGTGCAGAAGGCTGTTTAGTCGCGGATTCAAATACACCTGAGCCTTACTCTGTGGCAACAACGCCCATAGATAATGTTGTCGATACTACATCGGCAGGCGATTCATTTAACGGTGGCTTCCTCGCGACTTACTTGTCGAGCGGCAACATCAAACAAGCGTGTATGAATGGTAATACCCTCGCCGGTACCGTTATTCAACACAAAGGCGCCATCATCCCACAAGCGGCAACCGATACGGCGATTGCCCAGTTCAAGAAATAGATTTACAGGAAACAACATGTCGAATTTAAAAGCTCAATTGAAAGCGTTAAAAGTGATCCCAGTGATCGCCATTGATCGCGCAGAAGACATCATCCCACTGGGTAACGTGTTGGCAGAAAACGGCCTGCCAGCAGCCGAAATCACATTTCGCTCCGATGCCGCTGTTGAGGCCATTCGTCTATTGCGTGAGGTGCAACCAGACATGCTGATTGGTGCAGGCACAGTGCTCAATCGTGAACAAGCTATTGCAGCCAAAGAAGCGGGGGCAACCTTTGTGGTTTCTCCGGGATTTAACCCTAACACCGTTAAAGCCTGCCAAGAGATTGGTATTGATATCGTACCTGGTGTCAACAACCCAAGCGCAGTTGAAGCGGCATTAGAAATGGGACTGACAACATTGAAGTTCTTCCCGGCAGAGGCATCTGGTGGTGTCAATATGGTGAAAGCACTGTTGGCCCCTTATGGTGATGTGGAAATCATGCCAACTGGCGGTATCAATCCTTCGAACATTAAAGACTACCTAGCCGTACCGCGAGTGCTGGCATGTGGTGGTACTTGGATGGTCGACAAAACACTTATCGAAGTGGGTAAGTGGGAAGAATTAGCTCAGCTAACGCGTGAAGCGGTTGAGCTAGTCGCGCAGCAATCTGCTTAATTCTCGATATTCCAAATTTCCCTAACCGCGAGATTTACGGCGGTTAGGGGATACTCAAATAACAACAATAAATCTTACTAAGTCTTTCTTTTTTCAAAAGAAAGGGCGGGGCTTGCTGTCTCTAAAATCAGCACTTTTACACAATAAAATCTAATACATATAGGGTTTAACATGAACAAAGCACTGAAACTATCTCTGAGCGCCATCGGCGTATGCACGGCACTATCGGCAAATGCGGGCATCAGCATTATCGACAACGAAGAAGGTAACTTTTCTATCGGCGGTGACGTTGAATTGAACTTCAACTACCAAGACCGCGAGTCGAACGATTCTGGCGATCAAGAATTCAACCAAGATGGTCGCGTACTGATCGAATTTGCAGGTGAGAAATTCACAAGCAACGGTCACTATGTTGGCGTGAAAGCGCAGCCTTTGTTTGAAAGCACGGGCGACGTAAACCTTGATGATGCTTATTTCGAGTTTGGTAAGAAAGACAGTTGGGCAATCAAAGCGGGTCGTTTTGAAGCGTATGACATGTTCCCTGTTGGTTTGGATGTGTTCCTAGAGTACTCAGGTGATACCTCTAACGAGCTTTACACTGATGGCTCGGCTTACACCTATCAAATGAAAGAAGCACGCGGTCGCGGATCTGATGGTCAGCTGATGTACAGCCAAAGCTTCGGCAATCTTTATCTGGAACTGAGCACCATGATTGGTGACCGTTCGGATCTTTTCCATGAAGGTACCGATGGCGGCAAATACCACGGTCAAACGATTACAAGCAGCAAAGACTCCTTCTTAGTACGCCCTGTTGTTGCTTACCAAATGGGTGATTTCAGCCTAGCAGCCTCGATGGAAACCAACCTCGTTTCTGATGCGGTGGTGACCGACCAAGGTGTTGATATCTCCGACCGTACTGGTTACGGCTTAACAGGTAACTGGACCAGCGGTGATTGGTCTGTGAATGCAAATGTGGCTTACCTAGATGCGGTTGACGAGAACAACTTCTCGACAGGGGTTAACGCACTTTGGAAAGGGCTAGGTATTGGTTACGTTTACGCGCTGAACGAATACGAAAACAAAGAGATTCAAGGCTGGGCAGAAGGCGATGTGAAGGTATCGACGCTTTACGCTTCTTACGAGTTCACGGACGTACTAGAGGTTGAGAACTTCTCAGTGCTGTTGGGTTCTTACTTTACAACCGTTACCAACGATCTTAGCGCAAACTCACCGAGCGAAGCGTTTCAAGAAGAAGACGATTTCGGCGCGCGTGTTCGCCTGTTCTACGAATTCTAATTTGGTCTAACGCAAGAATAGAAATAACTCAAAAAGGGCACAGTCAGTGCCCTTTTTGAGATCATCAATTACGCGCTTTTGCGAGCTTGTGACTTGTCCGTTTTATTGGTTTCAGCGGACTTTTCTTTCAGCGTCACCACTTCTTTTTCTGGTAGTTCTGCGGCCTCTCCGAAGAACTTACCACCCGCTTCAATACTCAGGTTGTTGCTCCAGATTTTGCCACTGACTCGTCCTTTCGCTAAAACCTGAATGTGTTCCGCATGGCAGTTACCATCAAGCAGGCCATTGATGATAAGTTGTTTTGCGTAGATATCGCCTTTAACACGGCCACTCTCTGCGACGACCAATGTGCCTTCGATGTGCAATTGGCCTTCGATAATGCCATCAACCTGAATATCGCTTTCTACTTTGAGTTCTCCGCTAACAGAACAGCCTTTGGCGATGAGAGTTGAAGCTGATGAGCCACTCGTTGTTCCACGGTTTTGATTAAAGATTCCCATCGTATTCTTCGCTCCTTGGTAAAGATGTCTTCAAAATTATTGAGGTTCCAATCCACGAATGGCCTTGGGTTTACGGCTCTTCCAATAAATCTCACCTCATAATGGAGGTGAGGGCCGGAAGAGAGCCCGGTGTTACCAGAAATGGCGATGAGTTGGCCTTTTTTGACGAACTCACCGGTTTTGACTTTGAACTCTTTCAAGTGGGCATAAGCGCTCGAAAAGCCAAAGGAATGCTGTATACGCAGTAAGTTTCCATACCCTTTGCTACTTCGGCGTGTGGTCTCTATTACGCCATCAGCAGAGGCATACACTTTGGTACCAGTGTTAACCGCAAAATCTAATCCTCGGTGCATTTTTGTTTTTTTGGTAACCGGATGAACGCGCTTGCCAAACCCTGATGAAAGCCGTGCTTTACCGACTGGAGAGCCGTTTGGGATCTGGTTGAGCATCACCATTCGAACATTAGACGTGATAGCTGCAGTATCAAAGCGCGCATCCAAACTTTCAGTGTTGGATTCGTTGGCGACACCGAGCACTTTCTCCAATTCACCTAAACGCTCCGAGACCAATTGAACGCGTTCTTCTCGCTCTGAGAGGTCATTCTCAAGCTCTGATTTCAGAGCCTTTAGCTCACTTAACTCCTGACCCATACTGCGCGATTGCTCGGTTAACTTTGCTTGCTCAAGTACGGCGTCATCGACCTGAGAATAAAGATGATTGATCAAGATAGCGGTTGCGGTTAATCCCAAAATAAATGCCACCAAGCCCGTTTTAAAGTTGCGCTGCATGGCTTTGCTGAAGTACCAATGCTTAGAGCCATTGATGTTGGAAATAGAGATAGTCAGCTGATCTTTCATGGTGATTAATGGCGCGATAGACGTTCAACATTCGTTATTGATAGCTCTGACTTTAAGTAAAAGTACGACCGTCTTCTAGAGGAGGAATCGACGAAAATGTCAGGTCGTGAGCTGTTTTCAGACAATAGAGAAAAATCGGTAATTGGATTTAATATTGCGTGGATTTTGGCCGATAGGGTATAGCATTTATGAAATTTTATTGAGTGAGTTGCTAATAGTGCGGTCGCGCAATTTAACCCACTTCACGGTTCATCTTATAAATGTTGGATATCTTAAGAAATTGGCATTCAGCAAATTGATAACTCTGTTAGGCCGTTTATCATGGCATTGCAGATGAATAAATGCCGAAAATTGTCATCCTTCCCAAGCATTTATTCGGGGCTTAATGCTCACTCAAACCAATCTGTTGGTTTGAGGAAATAAAACTAAGACAACGGAGTTGGTCGTGAAAAAACTATTATTAGCTACTGCAGTGGTCGCAGCAGCAGGCGGTGCCGCGTATGTGTACCAAAATAACCTTGCCCAAGGTGAATCTTCAACCTCGCTACTTTCCCAAGTTCCAGCGGATACCTTGTTGATTACCTACCAAACGGAACCTTTTAATCACTACGAGTACATGAACGCATTCGGTACGTCGCAGCAACCACCAATGGGAGAACTGTTCGCAGAAGAAGATCTGACTCCTGGTTTAGAGTTTGCGGTTAACTTCTTGGATGCGTACATGGCTGCGGCGTCTTCTCCTGAAAGCTTGAAAGCCTTCTTAGGTACGGGCGATATGGTGAGCCCAATTATGTACACCCTAGGCCTTGTTCCTGTTTACAAGGTACAACTAGAGAACCCTGCAGCGCTTTGGAAAACCTTGGATGAGCAAGAGCAACTTGCTGGCATCCAACATGAGCTTGTGAAGCTAGATACGGTTGAGTTCCGCCGCTACGAGCTGACGGATTCGCAAGACCCACAATTGGGTATTGGTCTGGCAGTGGCAGTGGTTAACAATGTACTGACCGTGACTTTCGACATTCCTGAGCTTGGTGTTGAGAACCCACTTAAATTGGCTTTTGGTCTTGAATCTCCGAAGAGCAGCATTGTCGATTCCGGACGTCTTGAAGCGGTACAAACTAAATACGGTGCGAGCAACAACTCGTTCGGTATTTTCGACATCCGCGAAATCATTAAAGGTCTAACGGCACTTGATGGCAACAGAATGGCGCGCCAACTGAAGATGGCCGACTCTGACCCAACGCTAGAGCAACTGCGTTCTCCTGCGTGTCACACTGAGTTCACTCAAATCGCTGAAAACTGGCCGCAAATGGTCGCGTTTGCCGAGTACAGCGCGGGTGACGATAAGGCTCGTATCAACGGCGGCTTTGTTGTTGAATCGAAAAACCAAGTGATTCTTGAAGCATTGCAATCAGTGCGCGGTGTCTTGGCAGAATCAAATGGTGAGCAGAGCATGTTTAGCGTGGCATTAGGCCTAGACGTTGCAACGTTGGCTCCGGCGATTGGTAAGATCTGGACAGATTTAACGACCCCTGAGTACCAGTGTTCAATCCTAGCGCAGGCGCAAAATGACATGCGTGGTCAAAACCCAGCTCCGGCGATCAGCATGGGCGCAGGTATGGCAAATGGCCTGAAAGGTTTGAGCATGGAAATGTTCGGTCTTGATGTGAACATGAATGGCCAATACGGACCTGAACTAGGTCAGCTGGATGCGATCTTCTCTATTTCAGCGGACGATCCAAACATGCTGCTGCAAACGGCACAAATGTTCATGCCTGAGCTGGCACAGATTCAAATCCAACCGGATAACCAACCAGTGAACATCGGTGGTCTGCTTGAACCATACGCAGGTAAACCAATGGATGTATTTGCTCGTCTAAACGGCAGCCACCTAACGCTTTACAGTGGTGAGGCAGCAGCGGCAGCAAGTGAGAAAGTCATGGCTCAACCGCTAACGGCGAATGGTCTATTGAGCTTCACTATGGACTCAGACCGCGTACTAGAAGTGATTGAAACAGCATCGGAAGTGTCTGGCGAGCCAGTACCGGAAGACGTGAAGATGAGCCTACAAGGTGAACTTATCGGTGGTATGGCTTTGGACGTAACCAAAGATGGCATTGTGTTTGACTTCGATTACACAAGCTCAACCAAACCACAAGTGAAGGTAGCGCAGCAATAAGCGTGACTCACCGGCTTCAATCTCGAAGCATTTTTTCATAATCAAAAGGCGACCTCGGTGTCGCCTTTTTTGTTTTTCTCGCGACAGCCCTTCAATTCCTTCTCTTTTATTCAAAAGTAACCACCAAATAAGATCGATAAAAATCAGTGGGATGGATCTTTTCTTCTTATCAATGATCAAATGTATCTTTACTAAAACCGTACGGTACAGTACAGTTTGTAAAAATCATTAAGTTGGGTTTCAAAAATGAAGAAGAAAGTCATTGTGTTGTCGCTTGTTATTGGTTCGTTAGTCGCTGCAGGTTGTGCGTTATACCAACCGAATACAGTGACCACTGATAACGCTTATGTTCACTCGGATGTGACGGCGATTTCTCCGGAAGTCGGTGGGCAGGTAAGCCAACTTTTTGTCGAAGATAACCAGTGGGTCAGCAAAGGTGCGCCACTGTTTTCGATTGATGATGAAGATTTCATTGCCAACCAAGAAATCGCGAAGTCAGCGTTAGATGTCGCAAAAGCTGCGCTGACTGCAAATCAAACCAAAACCGAAATGCAGCTGGTAAAGATTGAGCAGGCGAAGCAGGGCATTCACAGTGCAAGTGCCAACGCGGAACATCAAGCCGCGGAGTTCAAACGTCTGTCTCGTTTGGTACAAAAGCAATCGGTGAGTAAGAACCAATTTGAGGCGCAAAGAACGCGTTCTATTGAAGCGAACAGCAATCTTGAAACTGCCAAGCTAGCGTTAGCCGCAGAACAGAAGCAGCTTGACGCGCTCGTGACAGAAAAGATGCAGTTAACCGCGCAACGCAAACAAGCCGAAGCGAACTTGAGACTGGTGAATATCGCCCTTGAGCGAACCATCGTTCGAGCGCCATTTGATGGTTATGTGGCAGACAGACAAGTGCAAGTAGGTAAGTTTGTTCAACCGGGTATGGGGTTGATCGTGATGGTGCCGGATTACGTTTGGATTGAGGCCAACTTCAAAGAGACTCAACTAGAGAACGTCGCACAAGGGCAAGATGTAGAAGTGGTGTTAGACATGTTCCCTGATCATCCGTTGCATGGTCGTGTATCTTCTATCACCCCTGCAACAGGCGCGCAGTTTAGTTTGTTGCCACCGCAAAATGCGACCGGTAATTTTGTGAAAGTAGTACAACGCGTGCCAGTGCGTATTGAGTTGGATATCCCGCAAGAGCTGAAACAGCGCATCTACCCTGGCTTGTCGGCTGAAGTGTCGATTGAGACCGCAACGCAAGGTTAATCGCCATGAAAACACGTTCACCATTGCTGATTTTTGCGCTGTTCGCCATTGCGGCTTTTGGGGTCAATTCGGTGATGTTTACCGAGTTGTCCCACGAGATGGCAGCCACATCCGGTTTGTCCGCAGATGAAGTCGAGTTAGTGAAAATCGGCTTTATGATCACTCAAGTGTTGGGGTTTATGTTTACCCCTATCTTGGTGCGTAAGCTTGGTACGTCATTGCCATTGCATTCCGCATTGCTGGTGGGTTTGGGAACAAACGTTGCGCTCTATTGGACTGGTCAGCATGCGTTGTTGTTCACGCTAACTTGGTTAGTAAGCGGCTTTTTCATGAGCATGTTATTGGTGGTGGTGAACCTTTATCTACTCAATACCTTTGAGCAGCGTTGGTTGCCTGCGATTATTGCGCTGACACTGATCTTCTCAACACTGTTACCAATGGGCGCTTATCCGTGGTTGGTGGCTGAGATTGTCGAAGTGTTTGATTGGTCGTTTTTGAACGTTGCCTCGGCTTGGTTGTACTTTTCTGCTCTAGTGATGATCGGCGTGTACAAGCCTCAGGCGATTGAGATTGAAGCCAAGCCAAAGTCTTCAGGTTCGGTGTACCTCGTACTCGCGTTAACGATGAGTTTGGTGGTGTTCCTACTAATGCGTGGCAGCTACTACAACTGGTTGGATTCAGACTGGTTTGTGCAGGCTTCTTCTGTCGCTGCGGCACTGGTTTTGTTGGCGGTGTATCAGTTGGTGAAAACGCGCCCATTGGATACTGCGTCGATGCAATTGCACGGTAAGTTAAAGACCAACGTGTTTATGTATAACGCCTTTCTTGCAGGCTTTGCCGTGATGGCAAGTACAGTGCTGTTTGCCAACTTCCTAAAAATGGCGATGCACTACAACAGCCTCAATGCGGGTTATGCACAATTACCATCGTTTTACGCCATGTTGGTCGGCATGCTGGTGAGTGTGTTGGTGTATTACTTCCGCCGTCCACTGGCAGATGCAGTGGTGCCTTTTGGCGTGCTGATGATTCTGCTGTCGGTACACGAGTTCAGCCAATTACCAAGTTTTGTTGGTACGGAGTCACTACCCATTCCAATGCTGCTGCGCGGTTTTGGTGTTGGCTTGTTGAATGTGTCGGTGACGATTGCTGTGTTGATGTACTTCCAAGTAGGACAGCGCTTAGAAGGCATTGCTAACTTCTATCTGTTCCGAACCATGGGCGGGGTCATTGGTGGAGCGTTTTTCTCTCGTGTGATTCAAAGCCACAGCGCGCAAGCATCGGGCGAAATCGGTCGCACTCTGGACGGTTCAAACCATGTGTTTGCGGCGTATGAACAGGCATTGAGCAGTGCGATTCTGACTCATGGTCGCTTACCTAATCCGGCACTTGGGATGAGCCAAATTAGTGCGGTTGTGAAAGAGCAAGCTACGACATTAGCACTGAGTAATTCGTTGGTGATGTTTATTGTCTCTATTTTTGCGCTTGCGCCAATCTTGTTGATTGGTAAGAAGCTAGCCGCAAAACAAGAAGCGTACTGAGGTTATGTAAACAGAACAAATAGCTAGCCAAGCAACTCGGTAACTAAGCCGTAAAAGAACAAAAGGGAGCCAATGTGCTCCCTTTGCTTTTTAGTTTTGAGGTTCTTATCGCTGATAAAGTTTAAGGAACGCCGCCACGGCTTTTTGTGTATGCGAATCCAATTCTTCATCGCTTAAGAAATCAAAGCCCATCAGTGCCATGTTCTGGTAATCCATTTTGATCAGCGCGAGTAGCTGACCACAAGCTAAATCGGCATCGTCGATGTTAAGCTGCTGGCTGATGGTGTCGGTTTTTAAAAACTCAATTAAGTACTGGTGAATACGCTGCGGTCCGGTTTGCCAAAACTGATTTGGAACCGAGTCATGTTTGTTGAAGTCGGCAGAGATGATGCGATAAAGCGATAGGATTGGGTTAGAGCAAATGCCGCGTAGATACTTCTTCGCGAAGTCTTCTAAGGTTTCTCTTAGAGGTTCGTTCTGTTTATCGGCAAGTTGGAAAACGGACTCTAGGCTGACTTTGGTGTTGTGCGCGAGCACTTCAACAAACAAGCCTTCTTTGTTGGAAAAGTAACGATAAAGGGTCTGTTTTGAACCACCACAAATAGCAACGATTTGATCGAGTGACGTGTCCTTGTAACCCTGTTCAATAAACAGCTCGGTTGCCACTTCGATGATTCGAGTTCTTTTCTTTTCAGTAGATGCGCGCATAACTAAATCAACTTAAATAAAACTGTTCAGTACAGTATCATTATTACCGCCGAGACACACCGCTTTTCCGTGTTTAACGGTTCTTCATTGACCAAAATTAAAAAAGGCGACACGGGGCCGCCTTTGGAATCAGATTGGGTTACGTTAACGTCGGTAGTACAACGAAATACGGTTGCCGTTAATCTCTTGCACGATAAATGGAATCTCGTAAATATCGCTCAGCACGTCGGCATCAATCACTTCTTCAACTAAGCCCGCTTTAATGACTTCCCCAAGCTTCATCGCCACAATGTGGTCAGAGTAACAAGACGCAAAGTTGATGTCGTGAATCACGATCACTACGGCTTTGTTCTTCATTTCCGCTAGCTTGCGAAGCGTACTCATGATGTCGACGGAGTGTTTGATGTCGAGGTTATTCAGCGGCTCATCCAAGAAGATGTAGTCGGTATCTTGCGCCACCACCATAGCAATAAACGCCATTTGGCGCTGACCGCCAGACAGTTGGTCGATAAAGCGATCTTTCAAATGGTCGATTTCCAGATGTTGCATCGATTCATCAATGATGCGGTGATCGTCTTCTGTCAGGCGACCTTGCGAGTATGGGAAGCGACCAAACGCCACCAAATCACGCACCGTAAAGCGCATGTTGATGTTGTTTGACTGGCGCAGCACTGATAGGCGCTTTGCTAAGTCTTCGGTGTTCCATTGGTCAAGTGGCTTATCACCAATCACGACGCTGCCAGCATCGCTTTCTGTTAGGCGACTCGCCATCGACAGCAGGGTACTTTTTCCCGCGCCGTTCGGACCAATAATGCTGGTTACTTTACCAAGTGGAAAAAGGGCATCGGCGTTTTTTACCACGTATTTTTCGTTGTATTTTTTGCTAAGACCTTGAATACGGATCATGTGATAAACCCTTAATCGAATTTGTTTTTCATAAGCAGAAGCAAGAAGTAGCCGCCGCCGATAAAGTTGATAATAACGCTGATGGTGGTGTCGAAATCGAACAGGTTTTCAACCACCCATTGACCGCCAGACAGCAGTACAACCGACAGTACTGAGCTCGCCACAATCAATAAGCGATGCTGGTAGCCAGTGAAGATTTGGCGAGTCAGAGCCACAACAATCAGACCAAAGAACAAGATTGGACCAATCAATGCGGTCGAGATAGACACCATCAAAGTAATGATGAACATGACTTGCATGGTCAGTTTGTGGGTATCCACACCAAGGCTTTTCGCGTTGTCGACGCCAAGCCACATTACGTCCAATTTGTGGGCGATACGCATTAGGTACGCGCCACACAGCAGCATCGGAACCACACACCAGTACACCAATTCACTGTTGATGTTGTTAAAGCTCGCGAACATTGAACTTTGGATGAAGGTGAACTCATCTGGGTCGGTGATCATGGTGAAGAAACCAGTGACGCTATTGAACAAGCTACTCAACACGATACCAATCAACAACAAGGTGAAGATATTGCGCTGACGACCACGGAAGTAGAAGCTGAACAAAGTCATCGCACACACAATCATGATGCCAGTCGACAACACGAAGTTGAGCTTGCTGTTGATGACTAAAGCACTCAAGCCACCAAACATCACCACAAGCAGCACTTGAATCATCACGTACATGGAATCGAAACCCAGAATCGAAGGGGTGAGGATTCGGTTGTTGGTGATGGTTTGGAAAATCAGTGACGACGACGCAATCGCCATCGCTGCCAAGACAATCGCCAGTACTTTCGGGATGCGACGTGACAAGAAGAACTGGTAGTTATCTGGCGTTAAGCCTTTACCGATGAACACCGCACAAATCAAAACCGCCGCGATTGCCAGCAGCGTTACTTTCATAGAATCACGCATTCGATTTGTCTCTCAGAACTAGGTAAATGAAGATTGAGCCACCCAAGATGCTGATGATCATCGAAATTGGAATCTCGTAAGGGAAGATGATAAGACGACCGAGGATGTCGCAAGTAAGCACTAAAATCACGCCTGCGTATGCGGTCCAAGGCAAGTTACGACGCATGTTGTCACCAATGAACAGCGACACAAGGTTTGGCACGATAAGCCCAAGAAACGGAATCATACCAACGATCATCACCACCGATGACGACAGCACAGCCACAAGAACGACACCGACCAAAACAATGCGCTGGTAGTTTAAACCGATGTTTTTAGCAAAGCTCTCACCCACGCTCGCAGCGCTAAAGCGGTTGGCGTAAGCGTAAGCCAGAACCGAGACTGGCAGAGCGAGATACAAGAACTCGTAGTTACCGCGCAATACTGATGCGAAGTTAGCCACCGTCCAAGAACCAAGGGTCTGTACTAGGTCGTATTTGTAGGCAATAAAAGTGGTCATGGACGAAACCACGTTGCCATACATGATACCTATCAGAGGGACGAGCACGGTGTTCTTAAACTTCAAGCGTTGTAAGAAGCGTACGAAGATCACCGTACCAATCACAGAGAACGCGAAGATGGTGATCAGGTGTACCCAACTGCTCATGTCTGCAAACAGAATCAGCGCGACGATGTAGCCGAACATTGCCCAATCGACGGTACCCGTTGTAGACGGGGCAGCAAAGCGGTTTTGCACGATCTGCTGCATGATCAAACCTGCAATACTTAAGCCTGCACCAGCTAAGACGATGGCTAACAAGCGGGGTAATCGGCTAACCAGTAAGATGTTCAGACTGTGGCTGTCACCGGCCAAAATCTGCGAGAGAGAAACGTTCGCCACCCCAACCAGCAAAGAGGCGCAGGCGAGTACGACGAGCAATAAAAAAGCCAAGATATGATGTAATTTCATGGTGTATTTGTAGGGTGATAAAAACAACAATGACCTTTCGCACCGTGAAGCGGGAAAGGTCATCTTTTAGAGTGAGATTGAGCCGAATCTGTTAGTTAGCAATGACTTGGTTCAACTCTTTAATCATGGTTTGCGTCGATTGGTAACCACCTGCGGTTAAGTACCAAGCCGCTGGGTCCATAAACAGCACGCGGTTGTTTTTCGCCGCTGGCGTCGACTTGACAAGATCGTTGTCGAATAGCTGTTTTGCTTTACCGCTGCTCTGACCGATGGCTTGTTCGCGGTCAAGGATAAGCAGTACTTCAGGCTGCGCATCAGCAATGTATTCGAATGAAATCAAATTACCGTGAGTACGTGGTACAGATTTCACGTTCTCAGAAGTTGAAGTTGCAAAACCTGCTTCTTCATACACGAATGAGAAACGGCTGTTAGTGCCAAACATCGCCAAGCTGTTACCGCTGTTTGAGACCGTCAGTGCGCGTCGTGGTTGTTCTTCTACTTTCGCGTGAAGATGGTCGATTTGCTCTTGAACGTCTTCGATTAACTGCTCTGCTTGCTCTTCTTTGTCGAAGATGTCACCCAGCGTGCGCCAGTGTTCTTGGGTTGTTTTCCAGTAGTCGGTGGTGTCGATACGGAACATGTAAGTTGGCGCAATGTCGCTCAGATCCTTGTAGATATCTGCCATGCGACCTTCTGCGATGATTAAGTCTGGCTTGAGCGTAAACAGCGTCTCGAAGTTCACTTCTTTTACGCTACCTGTATTCACAAACGAGTCGATTTGGAATTTTTCTAGTGATTTTGGCAGCAGCGTCTTTGGCATGCCGACGGGTGTTATGCCCAAAGCGTCGATGTAGTCTAAACTGCCGTAGCCTAGAACAACGACACGTTGTGGAACGCCATCAATGTCTACTGTGCCCAAGCTGTGTTGGTAGGTTTTAGCCATTGCCCCGATAGGAGCCAATGCAAGCAGCAAAGCTCCCGTTGCTACGCGAAGAGAAGTTTTACCCAACATAATGATTTCCAAAAGGTGCGATGCAATCTCGCATTAGTGCCTTAAAAAACAAATAGTGCTTTAAAAAATAGAGCGCGAGATTAGTCGTAAAGCGGTATAACTAATTTGATTAAAATCAAATAAGAATGATTATTGATTGCAGACACATTAGCAGATAGTCTATATGCAGCAACAGAATTAGCGGAATAGTGAGTATTCAAAAAATGAATTTAGCTCAAGTCGACTTGAACTTATTGTTTATTCTCAAACACCTACTTGAAGAGAAGCATGTTTCCAACACCGCGGTATCGCTCAATATGAGTCAACCATCGGTGAGCCGCTCTTTACAGAAACTCAGAAACTTGTTCAACGATGAGCTGTTAGTACGTACTGCACACGGCTACGAATTGACCCCAAAAGCGGAAGTGATCAAGCAAGATTTGAACACCGTTCTAACCGGGCTAGAAAAGCTGATGTACGGCCAGTCATTTGTGCCAGAAAAGAGCAACGGTACGATCCGTTTTTACGGCTTGGTTCCACAGGTAATTTTCTTACTGCCACCGATTGTTTCTCGCATCCGCGAAGAAGCGCCGAACATGATTGTCGATATCGATTCCATCCCGAAGCGCCATTTCGATGCGCTAATCGCGGGGGATGTGCATTTTGTGCTCTCAACCGCCGAGCCGCCTAGCTCTGAGCAGAATTTGTACCGCATGAAAATTGCCAATCGCGACTACCGATTCTTGATGAGCGAAACCCATCCACTTGCCCATGTTGAGGAACTGACGGTGGAGATGCTGCTCGATTGCAACTTCGGTCAAATCTCACTTCAAGGTGGCAAAACACTATCGATTTATCACCGTTTTGTTGAGCTTGGTGTGGTAGATAAAAAGCGCCAATTATCGATTCCTGTTCAGCTTTCAAACTTCAACGCTGCGCCAGCGATTGCTGAACAAACGGATGTGATTTTCCACTTGCCAACGCCGTTTGCACAAGACGCTTGTCAGGGCAGAAAATTGGTCACCAAAACCGTACCAAAAGCGATTCGGATGGACAGTGAATCGGTCTATTTGTACTGGCATAAGCGCTACCATAACGACCCGATGTGTAATTGGGTTAAGTCATTATTCAAGGAAATATATGGCTCAACTGAGGCTGAATGGTAAAGAATATTATTATTCATTTTCGACATAGTGGTAATTAATCCTACAAATGCTTGGTTGCTTGTCTTCGTCAAATAAAGGCTATTTAATGCGAACCATTATCATTATAAGTTCCATTAAAATTTATAGGTTTTTACCATGTCGAAGACGACTCCGTTTGCGCCAAAACCATTAGCAGTGGTGATCGGTGCGTTATGTACCTCTTTTTCCGTCTTTGCTGATACAACGCCAATCGAAACCGATGAGCAGCTTGTTGTAACAGCAACTCGTACCCAGATGGAGCTGAAAGATGCTCCAGCTTCTATGTCGGTGATCACCGCTGAAGACATCGAAAACGATCCAGGCATCACGTTGGCGGACATCGTGTCTAACGCAACCAGCGTGGAGTCAGATTTCGACAGCACACGTGCAGGTCGTCAGCAGATCTCGATTCGTGGTATGGATTCGAAATACACACTGATCATGGTAAATGGCCGTCGTATGAGTTCGGCGAGTGCGATCGTACGTGGTAACGACTTCGATCTTTCTGCGATCCCAATGGATTCAATTGAGCGAGTGGAGATCATCCGTGGTCCTATGTCGGCGCTTTACGGTTCTGATGGTATGGGCGGTACGATCAACATCATCACTAAGTCACCAAGCAACGATTGGAGCTCGCAACTTAGCTTAGACAACACCACGCCAAACGATGGCAATGGTGGGCAAGAGTACACAGTGGGTCTAACGACGTCTGGTGCTCTGATTGAAGACACTCTATTCGCTCGTTTCTCTGTTTCTCAAACGAGTCGCAACGCGTGGCAACCATACTCTGGCGAGAAAGGCGGCATCGATCGCGAAGAGGTTACTGCACTTGAAGATCGCGATAGTTTAGCGATGTTCGGTACGCTTTCATGGCATTTAGCGGACAATCAATTTATCGACCTTGACCTTGGTTACAGCGACGACGAGCGTGATACCGCAGCAGAAAGTGGCACTACGGTTCTGTTCTCGGAGTCTCGCGTCAAACGTAACAGCCAAGCGCTATCGCATACCGGTTTTTGGTCTTGGGGTGATACGCAAGTTCGTTACTCACGTGAAAGCGTAGAGAACATTGAAGCGGCAAACGATGGTGCTGATTCAATTGAAGAACTAACACAAATTTTTGAAGCGTCAGCAACCACTTACCTAGGTGAAAGCCACACTGTGACGTTTGGCGTGGACTACCAAACTAGTGAGCTAACCAACCCAGAGCACATCGTGGGTAACAAAGCAGAAGCTTACCAAGGTGCGGTATTTATCCAAGACCAATGGGAAATGACCGATACGCTAATGGCGACGATTGGTGGTCGTTTGGATAAGCACGAGCACTACGGTGAAGAGTTCAGCCCGCGAGTGTACCTAGTACACCAAACAACGGAAGACTTGGTACTGAAAGGTGGTGTGGGTAAAGCGTTTAAAGCACCAACCATGACGCAAAACCACCCAGACTTCTCGATGAGCAGCTGTAAAGGTAACTGTAACATCGTAGGTAACGAAGATCTGGAAGCAGAAACTAGCGTAAACTACGAGTTCTCGGCGCTATACAGTGGTCGTAACTGGAACCTAGAAGGCGCGGTATTCCGTAACGAAATCGAAAACCTAATCGAACAGACAGACATCTTCTGTGAAGTCGGTACTTGGTCCAGTGCAGTGATGAGCTGTATTGATGACAATGGCGACCCAATCGATCGTGAACTGTCTAACCCGTACAAGTCTTACCAAAACGTATCGAAAGCCGTTATTCAAGGTGTGGAGCTAACCGGTAGCATTCAGTTCAATGAGCAATGGGCGATGTCTGGTAACTACACCTACTTAGACACAGAAGATAAGTCGACAGGTGAAGAGCTGAACGAGCGTTACAAGCACTCTGCATTTGCTCGCCTAAACTGGTACCCAACTCAAGATTTGAACCTGTTTGCGAGCGCACGCTACCGTGGTGACCGTAAGATTGACTCTCAGCTAACACAAGACGCTTACACCACGATGGATTTAGGTACGGTTTACCATGTGAATGACGCACTACGTATTCGTGCGGGTATCACCAACCTAACCGATGAAAGCGTATCAAGAGAGCTAGAAAACATCGGCTATGTTGAAGCACCGCGTACTTACTACGTTGGTATGACAGCAGACTTTTAAGCTCTAATTACAGACTGATTAGATTGGATTTAAGTCGAATTTAATCGCAGCAAGACATGGCGTTGCAGTACACTCTGTAACGCCTTTTTTGCTTTTAGGGATGAATAGGAAAAGATAATGCTTCAAACTTCTTGGTTATTTTGGGCGCTCATGTCGGCGGTATTTGCGGCGATGACCGCAGTGTTGACCAAACTTGGTGTGGCGAACATCAACTCAGACTTGGCGACCTTTATTCGTACCTGCGTGATTCTTGTTTTGGTTGGTTTGATTGCTTACGCGACCAAGCAGTTCAGTGCCATTGGAGAGATCTCGACCAAAGGCATGGTGTTCTTGGTGCTATCGGGTTTAGCGACAGGTGCATCGTGGCTGTGTTACTTCCGCGCGATGTCATTGGGGCAAGCTTCTCAAGTTGCACCGATCGACAAATTAAGCGTGGTGCTGGTGGCGATATTCAGTGTGGTTTTATTGGGAGAAAAGCTCAGTATGGTCAACTGGATGGGGATTGGCTTGATCACCGTTGGCGTGATTTTGGTGAGCCTACAAAGTTCTTAAAGGTCACTATCACCTAAGTATTTCGTCTCTTGGAATAGCGAGAGACGGATGTAATTCAGAATCGATATGCAGAGTGCATGGGCTTGAAGAGAACAGTTTGGTTTCTCAGCACTTTGCTCTTCGATTCTTCGGGCCAGTTCCTTTCATTACGTTCTTTGACCCACTTTCTGAATCACAAACGCTTGGCACTGATTAAACTGCGCGAAAGCTTGTAGTTCCTCTTCTAAGGCGACGAAAAACGCTTCTCTGTCTTTGAGCGAAGGCTCGGTTACTAGGTTAAGAACGTTCAGCGTTGAACTGGTTTTATCCACTTTGCAGTCGGCGCGCGCGACCAGCTTCCCATCCCACAATATTGGCAAACAAAAGTAACCGAACTGGCGTTTTGGCTCTGGAACATAACACTCAAGCAAGTAATCAAAGTTGAAAATTGCGCTGGCGCGTTTTCGTTGGATAAGTAGGTTATCAAATGGGGAAAGGATTTTAGCGCGTTTGCGGTTGAGCCGTTTGTCGAGCAAGTTCAGTGCATCGCTACAGGCATAGTAAGCTGAATTGTTGATGCTAATGGCTTCAATCTCACCCAAATCGACCAATTCGGACAGAGCTTGTTGTACTGGCTTCTTAACTCCTTTCAGTAGGTAAACCATTTCAGGCAAAGTACCGAACCCATGAGATTTAAGATAGTTGAGGACTAAGAATCGCGCGTGTTCTTGCTCGGTTGGCATCGATATATCAACGTCTCGAGGCAGAACATGTGAGGTCAGGTCATACACTTTCTGGAAACCACGACGTTCGCTTATCATCAAATCGCCCTGCATGTATAAGTTCTCTAGGGCGCGTTTGGTTGGCTTAGTATTCCAGCCATCGGTCTTATGGTTGGCAGATTCGAAGTCCTTTGCCATCAATGGGCCTTCTTGCTCAATTCTCTTCAAGATAGACGCCATCAAGTCGTGGTCTTTTTTGTACCAATGCTTTTGCTGATCGGATTTGATCGCCGCTTTGCGAGGTAAGCTATGACGGTATTGCGACATAGGTAAATACGCCGCCGCATGAGACCAATATTCGAAGACTTTCTTTTCTGCCACCAGTTGGTCTAGGTGCTCAAGTTGGTAGCTTGGGTTTCGGCTCCACAAAGTATGATGGTGAGCGCGTTGAACGACAGAAATCGTATCAATCTGTACATAGCCCAGTTGCTCAAAGACGGCTAAGGTCTTTGCTTTGGCGCTGCCTTTGTTGCTTGTTAGCGACAACCCTTGAGAGAGCAGAGCCAATTTCTGTGCTTGTGCAAGATTGAGTGATTTCATGTTGTTATTTGTCTTCCTTGTTACTTTATTTTGCCCGGGCTCTATTGCTCGGAAGGTTGCTCAGTGGCAAAGCCTCGCAGAACGTTGGTCAGTGTAATGGTCGCAAAGACCACAATCACCAATGACAGGTGCCACGCTTGGCTTAATCCGAGCTGCACCAATGCCATACTCACAATCGATGACACCACCATTTGGCCACCGCCCGACATCGCCGCAGCTGCCCCTGCTTGTTTCTTGTAGGGTTGCATTACCATGGCTTGAGCACAAGGTAGAGCGATAGCATTGCCCAAAATCATCAGCAGTTGGCCTAGCATTAAGTACAGCGGCTCAACAGGACAGAAGAACAGCCATGCTGCGGAACTGACGTGCAGGATTGGCGTGACTAATAGCATCTTTTTCGTGCCGATGATTGGGCGCACACGGTTACAGATACTGGTGCCGCAAATCATGCCGAACGCCGGAATCAGTGCCCACATCGCGTATTGATCGGATGTCATGCCGATTTGGTTTTGCATGATAAAAGGCATCACCGAAACAGTGGTGATCATCAAGCTGAAGTTAAGCCAACCGATACTGGCAAAGCTCATAAAGTAACGAGAAGTCAGTAGGTCACGATATTGCAGCAGCATCTTTTTCGGTGATGGCAAGGCTGAGGTTTGTGTGATGGTTTCTTGGAAGCGAAATACGATCACAGTCCAAGCCAATAATACGTAACCCAACAGCGAGATAAACACCATAGTCCAGCCGAAGTGGGCGTTAATGAAACCACCAATAACAGGAGCAACTAACGGTGTGATAGAAGCCGCCATCGCAATGTAGGACAAAGCGACAGGGAGCTCAGGGCCATTAAAGCGGTCGCGAGTAGACGCTCGGGCTAACACCGCGCAACAACCTGTGCCTAAACCTTGCAGAAAACGACCTGCTACCATGCCAGTGAAAGTGTGGCTTAGGAAGATGATCATCAATAGACCGAGCATGGCAATCAACAAGCCGGCTAACAGCACCTTTTTACGGCCTAACGCATCGGATACCGGGCCATAGATAAACTGAGACGGGCCAAAACCAAGTAAGTAAACACTGACTAACAGCTGAGCTTGGTCGAGGGAAATGTCGAAATCTTTGGCGATCCAAGGCAGGGATGGGAACACCAAGCCCATACTGAGCTGACCAACACTGATGATGAGACACGCCAGCAAGATGGTTTTAAATTCAATCGGTCGGCTCATGATTTTTCACCATCGCCACGGCGGCGCAGGCTTCCTTCCTCATCAAATTCATTCAATTTGGCTTTCACTCGTTTGACCGTCGATAGGCTGACTTCGCATTGTTCTGCGACGCTTTGTAGCGTATTGCCTTCCAGAAGCAAAGTCGCAATGTGTTGATGCTTCGCTTTGTCTGCTGGGCGACCTCGGAATTTCTGCTTCCACATCTGTGGGTCGTCTTTTAGCGCTTTTCGGCCTTGTTCTGCGGCGAACAAGCGATGTTGTGTTTGCACTTGTCCGTAACCTGAAAGCAGCGAAAGCAAGGTTTGCGTTTGTACGGAACCAGGCTCAAAGGTCAGTGGTTCACAGACGGTTTTTAGGGTGACGCCTTTGTTAAGCAGAGTTTGAATCGTGCTTAGGGCTTGGCTGAAGTCTCGGCCAAAGGCGGTTAGCCACCAAAGTACAACGGTGTCGCCAGATTGCACCGTAGCTAAGAGTTGTTGAAAGGCGTGTCGCTCGGCTGGTGGCGTGCAGCCGCGTACCTTGTCTTCAAGGTGAATTGCTTCAGGAGCAAAGGCTCTCAAAGCGTTGAGCTGCTCAGGGTAAGCTCGGTTTTTAGGCGAGTGCCGCGTATAGAGAAATGTAGCCATGGATGCAATGCGTCTCTTGAAGTTGGTTCATATACTGTAATGGTCCATAAATATACAGAGGTTCATTAGTAACCACAACACCAAATGAACCATTGGCTCGAAATCTTAGAAGTAAAAGTAAAAGGTGAGGGGCAAGAGAAAGAAGAGATGAGGAAATAAAAAAGCCAACCGCTAGGGTTGGCTTCTCTGAGATTAGGCTTTGGTGGTGCTGCGCTCTATCAATTTGACTGGCACCATCATCTTCACCAAGCTGCTGTTTTTATTGTTGATTTGATCAACGATAATTTTCACACACTCACGCGCTAGACGACGGAAGTCTTGGCGGAAAGTGGTCAGTTGGTAGCTCAACCATTCCGTTTGTGGAATGTTGTCGAAGCCGATGACTTTCAGATCTTGAGGGATGCGAATACCACACTCAATACGTGCAATGTCCATTACCGCCATTGCAAGGTTGTCGGTTGCACAGAACACGGCTTCAGGACGATTCTTATCGGCTAGCATCGCACGTACTTTATCCAGCGAACTTGCGTAGTCGTAGCTCGCTTCAATAATTCGCGGCGTTTTGCCCGTTAAGTCTTCAAACTCAGAGCTGAAGCCACTCTGACGCTCGTCGTTGGTAAAGGTTGGCACTTCACCCGTCAGGTAAACCGCGTTTTTCACCCCGCTTTCGTGCAGCAGTTGTGCCGCTTGTTGGCCAGCTTCGTAGTTGTCACTGATAACGTAACTGCTCTTAGTGCCTTCTACGACGCGTGCATACTGAACGATAGGGATATTGAACTCTTCACACTCTTCATACAGTGATTTGTTGAAGGTAGCGGAAGCGGCAATGACACCATCTACACGGTATTGGAAGATGTTCGGGATTGAGTGGTTGTCTTCATCATCCACTTGCCATGGAATCAACACCGCTGAGTAGCCTTGCTTCTGCAATTCACTTGAAATCAATTGAAGTGTTTTCATGTGGATAGGGTAGTCCGCATCTGGGAATACCAAACCGATCAACTTAGATTCGTTGGTAGTCAAGCTACGTGCAAAAGCATTTGGACGGTAGTTTAGGGCTTTCGCGGCTTCGAAGACCTTTTGCTTGGTCTTTTCAGATACTGAGCTGCCCGGAACAAACACACGCGATACAGTAGATTGAGAAACGCCAGCCAGTTTGGCAACGTCCTTCGATGTTACGGTTTGTTTTGCAGGATTCATGTGAGTTGATTCATAAGTCAGTTTAACTGTGACTAGGTTAACACAAATAGGTACGTAGTCATAAAGAGAAATAAGCAAGATTTAAGTAAATAAAGGGTTAGATTGTCTTTGGTGGCGCAATTTGGGTAGTACCCAAGTCACATTTCATGTTTTGCATACGAAAAAAGCCTTACCCAAAAAAGGTAAGGCTTGCTCTTATTTCCCATTTCCACTAAATCGAATAAGTTACGTAACCGGAATAACTTATCTCGTGGTTATCAGAAGTAGTAGCGAATACCTGCCGCGAATTGATCATCACGGTTTTCGTATTTGCTGCCATCGTACTGATCTTTACCTAGGTCGAACTGGTATTCAGTCCAAACTAGGAATTTGTTCTTCTGGAAGTGGTATTCAAGACCAGGGATCAGCAAGTTACGCTCGTAACCTTGTGTCTCGTCACCGCGATCTTCCATGTAGTTGTAGTTCAACGTTGGGCGTAGGCCGTTATCGAAGTGGTAGTAAGTGTAGATTTCGCCACCTAGGGTATCGAACATTACGTCCGTACCGCCTTGGCTCACTGCTTCCCAGTTTTCGCCAACGTGGAAAGTCGCACCCGCGTAGAAGCCACCGTTGCTGTAGTTTGCGCCCAATAGCATGATGCGCATGTTGTCGCCGTTTTCTACGCCAACCACGCTTGCGTCTAGATCCGCAACTTCATTTTGATGGTAAGCTGCACCCAGTGTTACGCCGTCAACCGGTTTGTAAGTGATCGACGCCCCCATACCGTTTTTCAATGAGGCTGTCGCATTGCTTGCTAGAGCAACATCTTCACGCGTGGTTTGGTAAGTAAAGCCGTAGCTCACTTTTTCATTAATTGAATTACGGTACGTAATTGAGTTTTCTGCACGACCAGCACCGGATGCGATACCCCAGTCAGCTAGGTTGTAAACACCTGAGCCACGAGTACCGAATACACGACCTAAATCGGTGTACCATGCTACGTCGTAGAAGGTCGACCACTGCTTAGTACCCGCAGCAATCTTGCCGTATTTTTCGTGATCAACACCTGCGTATAGCAAGCGGTCGTAAATGTTGTCGCCGTTCGCGCCAGAGTTGTAGCCCCATTCCGCGTGACCGAAACCAGTCCAGCCGTTATCCAGACCCATTTGGCCTTTCAAACCGAAACGTGAGCTGCCGCTGTTCCATTCGCCGTTGTCATCACCGCCACGGTCTTGGTAGCGAAGATCGAAACGGCCATCGATGGTTAGGCTGTCGCCAGCGTCATTAACAAAAGTGTGTGCAGCAAAGGCTGAGCTAGAAGTAAGCGCTGCTAAAATCACTGCAGAAAGGGTCGACTTTTTCATCATCAATCTCATTATTCAGGGCGCAGAAAGCCACCGTGCGTTCATGCCCGTTTTGAATAGGGGTTCTATCTTGAGGTTGTGCCCCATCCTTGAGGCACGAGTTGGGAGCATGTCACCTGAACCGAGAGGGGATTCAGGCAACATAAAGGCGGGTTGACAATCCGCCCCTAGGACTTCTTATAGAGAAGGGTTTAGGATCTGCTGAGTACGCTCGAACACGTCTAGACCTTGCTGTTTTAGCCAGTAAGGTAGGTCGATCAGTACCCAGTTCTCAGATAGCTTGTCGCCGTCTCGGTAGTAAACGTCAACCACTTGCATGTCTGCACGTACTTCACCACCTGTCATACCTAGGAAACCACCGATTGGCGTGTTAGATAGGTTTGGCCAGCCGAAGAAACAAGAGAAGTTACCTTCTGCGAAACGACATACGTGGCCGTTAAACTTCTTGTCTTTCAGATTGTTACGGAACGGCAATTGGTGCTGCTGTTGGTAACGAGGAATTGTGTAAGACGCACCGATACCACATGGACCGTACCAGATCATGTCTTTAGACCAGCTCTTCTCAAGAACTTCTGGTGGGCAACCCATAGCGCCGCTGTCGTTCAGTGCAGATAGGTCATCAACCATCTTGTTCACTAGTGCTAGTGTTGCTACGCCTTCTTCTGGTGCTGCGTCTTCGAACAGTAGACCGTCGTGGTTACGAGGACCTGGGTATACGAAGTGCTTACCTGTTGATGGTGGTAGTGGGTAACAACCCGCTTGGTCCATCGCGCCTAGAAGGTCTAGGAATAGGCCAGTCTTAGTGATCTTGCCGTTTTCAACACAGTTAAATTCTGCGTAACGGATGTTCATGATTTTGCCAGTTGGGCGCATGCCTAGGTATTCAGCGTCGAATAGACCCATGAAGTGACCCATGCTCATTACCCAGATTTCACCTGATGTTACTTCGTTCTCACCACCGATGAAGATGTCTTGACGACGCTGCATGCGAGTCATTGATTTCATCAAAGGAGCCCAGAAAACGTCAGCCGCTGCTTGAGCGCCTTGTTGCTCACGGAATGGGTAAACACCACGCCATAGGTAATCTTCTGAAGTGTGTGCTTTTAGTACTTCTGCCACGTTCTCGTGAGTTGCGTTTTCCATTGCGCTGAAGTATTCACGTACAACGCGTTTCGCTTCTTGATATTTAGACATAATAAACTCTCTTATTTGCTGTCGAGTCGGCTTTGGGAACAGGACTCGAAATTAAGTTTTTTCATCCGGCCGGGGAGCCAGCCGGAGTTTTTGAAATTCAGTTACGCTTTTGCTGCTTCGGCTTTTTTGCTCTTATCGAACACGCCGCCTTTTAGTGTCTCTGGCAGTGATAGCCATAGAAGACCAGCAAGGATCCATACGATTGGTGAACCCCACATTGCGGTTTGTAGGTCGGTACGCTCTTGGATGAAGATAAGTACCATTGGTGCCCACATACCGAGGATACGACCACCGTGGAATAGCGCCGCGCCGTAGCTACGTAGGTGTGCTGGGAACAGTTCTGAGAAGTAACCACCCCATACCGCTGAAGAAGACAGGCCGAAGTTGTAAATCAGACCAAGTAGAGCCAGCATGTTTAGGCCGCCAATCACCATGTCGCCAGGTGCAACAAAGAAGATTGAAACCATGATGCCCGCTAGGATGAAGCCAAACGCGTTCACCTTACGACCGAATTTGTCAGCTACCCAACCCCAGAACCACGCACCAAACAGTGAACCAAATGCTGAGATAGAGAAGATGAGACCGATGGTTGCACCGTCGAACATACGTACATCACGTAGGTATGTGGTTACGAAGCCACCAAAGAATTGGAAACCGTAGAAGTTAAGGCCAGCCAGTAATAGACACGTTAGTGTGATCTTACGGTAAGGCTTGCTTAGCATTTCGCCCCAAGAGCCTTTTTTCGCTGGTGCATTTGATTCTTCTACTTTTGCTTGCTCTTCTTCACCGTAAGCGATCACTTTGCTGTCGCTAGGTAGTACAAAGATCATGACAACAGCGGCTGCCAATGGTGGGATACCACCTACAAGCATTAGGCTTTCCCATGGTGCATCAATGCTTGCAATAAATGCTGCATACGCACCCATGACCATCAGTGCTACAGAGAACATAGAAGACGCGAATGCCGTCAACTTACCACGTACCGTTGGTGTAAATAGGCCGATCATTAGGCTTACTGCCACGGTGAAGTAACCACCCAGTGACAAACCAATGATGAAACGCATTGCTGCCCATGTTGCGTAGTCGGTGAACATCATATTGATGATCGTTGCGCCACCGTTTAGGGCTGTGATGGTAATAAGAGTGGATTTCTTACCAAATTTTGTTGCGAACCAAGCACAGCTCAATGCACCGATAAGTGCACCAACCGACTGCCATGTATAGAACTGGGCAGTGTCTGACAGGCTAATACCATCATACGCTTCAACGATGTATGGGCGTACGTAGTCAATAATTACAAAGTTATAACAATAGAAAAAGTAACCAACCAGTATCGCTAGATAGGCAGCTACCCTTTGAATCATAGGAACTTCGCTCATGTGTCTTTTGGCATTCATGACCGATAAACCTCTATTTCACTTAGGATTTGTTGCTATTCAAACTTAATGAACACGATCTTATTTGGATCATCTTCGATTTCGTGTCGGGGTGAATCATAGTTTTTTTAAGGTTATTAGATCCGTGATCAAAATCAATTTTAAAATGAATGCGTACCCATTTTGTGGGTTTTAGTGACAAGGATCTCACTAATCGGCGTTTTTGGCGATTTTGAATACATTTTCGCCTATATTGGTGATAATAATCACACTTACAGTGGGATTGTCGTTTAAAAATGCCTTTTTACAGTAATATCTGGGCATAATAATTAGCTACCCAGAATTAGGAAAACCTTAAAATGGTTACGTACTCAAGTTTTGTGGTAATTGCGTTATATGTAGCAATTACCATACTAATCAGCTATTTAGTGAATAAGCGCTACAGCAATGGTGGCGACTTTTCCACGGGTGGAAAGCAATTTGGTTGGTTTACGGCAGGTGTTTCGATACTTGCGACTTACATTAGTGCGATGACGTTTGTAGGGATGCCTGGTTGGGTTTATAGCTCTGGCATGGAAGCGATGAGTATTCACCTTAACTATCCCATCGTTATCTTTTTCACTGTTATTTTCTTTGTGCCTGTCTTTTATAAGCTGGGTCTGACTTCGATTTATGAATACCTTGAGCACCGCTTTGGGGTGTATGCAAGAACCATCAACTCGATAGTGTTTATTGTGGTTCAATGTATCTCAGCGGGTGTGATTTTGTATGCCGTGGCGCTGATCTTAGTGCAAGTTCTGCCTATCAGTATTTCTGAAGCCATTATCTACATTAGTATTTTCACCGCTTGCTATACCTATGCGGGCGGGATTTCCACGGTTATCTGGACCGATATGTTGCAATCTGCAGTATTGGTTGCGGGCAGCATCGCTATCTTTGCCATTCTAATGACAGAGATTAATGCGGCAGATTACCTTTCTCGTGATCACCTGAATATCATCAATTTAGACTTTGATTTGGGCGTGGATACCACACTCTGGGCTGGCGTGGTTGCCGTGAGCTTTTTGCATTTGAGTGTGTACGGCACCAACCAATTGATCATCCAACGTACGTTAGCGACGAGATGTGAAAAGACGGCGCAGAAGTCGATGCTGTTGTGTGGTTACGGTGCGTTTTTCGTGTACTTGTTCTTCGCGGTACTCGGTGTTCTTTTGAGTGTTTTCTATCAAGATCAATCGTTTGAAAACAGTAACGAAGTGATTTTGGATTTTGTATTCAACCACACTAACCCTATTGTGGTTGGTTTGATCATTTCCGCATTGGCGGCGGCCGCAATGTCGACGCTGGACTCGACCTACAACTCGATGGCGACCGTCGCAACGTTCGATATCTACAAGCGTTTCGTTCGCAAGAGTGCCGATGATGAGCACTACGAAAAAGTCGCAAGAAAGATGAGTTTGCTTGCGGCGGCCATGGTGGTAGTGCCAGCTCTACTGGCGGTATCGAATGAATCGGTACTCAAAACCATCGCTAGTCTGACTTCTATCTTCGTTGGTATTCGTTTGGGTTCATTCGTGCTTGGTTTATTCTGGGCGAAAGCCAATGAGAAAGGCGTGATCGTTGGCAGTATCATGAGTGTGATTGCGGTGTTTACTGCGATGTATCTCGACGTGGCTTGGCCGTGGTTCGCGCCAATTGGTACGTTCGTCTTCCTTTTGTTTGGTGTGTTAGTGAGCCGTCGTTGGGGCGCTGTGACTGCCGAGCAACAAATCTTTATCAATAATCAAAAACATCTTTTTGCAAAGCCAACCGCAAGCCATTACGGGTTGTTGGTGTTCGCTGTGGCGACCATCGCTGCTTGTATGGTTCTCCCTGATTGGCTTTATGCTGCATTGTCGTAATAGGTAAGTTTATGCTGTCCATCTTTGATATTTACAAGATTGGTGTGGGCCCTTCTAGCTCTCACACCAATGGTCCAATGATCGCGGGTTACCACTTCACTCGTTTGATTGAATCGAACTTGGCAAAAGTGGTTCGTATTCAAGTCGATTTATATGGCTCACTCTCGTTAACGGGGATTGGTCACCATACAGACCGTGCAACGATTTTGGGTCTGTTGGGTAACAAACCAGATACCATCAAAATCGCTTCTGCGAACAAAGCGATGCGCAAGGCGATTGAAGAGGGCATGATGTCTGTCGATGGCCGTCATGAAATCGAATTCAACTACAAAACGGACATGTTGTTCCACGAAGAGAACCTTCCTCTGCATGAGAATGGCATGACGATTACTGCGTTAGATGCACACGGCAATCAGGTTGGGTTTGAAACTTACTACTCTATCGGTGGTGGTTTCATCGCAACGGCAGATGAACTGCAAAATGGCAGTGCGACTGCTCCCGTAGACGTTGAGTTCCCATTCTCCAGTGCAGACGAAATGTTGGCACAGGCTGAGAAGAACGGCATGAGCCTCGGCGGCATGATTCTGAAAAACGAACAAGCGTTTCAGGATATGGAAGCCATCAATCAACGCGCAGAACAAATCTGGCGTGTGATGATGCGTTGCATGGAGCGTGGTTTCGAGACAGAAGGTATCTTGGATGGCGGCTTGAACGTGACCCGCCGTGCGCCAAACTTGCTGAAGAAGCTTGAAGCAAATGCAGCAATCGAAAACGATCCAATGGAAATCATGGATTGGATTAACCTGTTTGCTTTTGCTGTGAGTGAAGAAAACGCGGCTGGTGGACAAGTCGTAACGTCACCAACCAATGGTGCGGCGGGTGTGATTCCTGCAGTATTGATGTACTACCATCGCTTCATCAAAGAGCTTGATACTAAACAGCTTAAAGACTTCCTTGCTGTATCCGGTGCGATTGGCATCTTGTACAAAACCAATGCGTCTATCTCGGGTGCCGAAGTGGGTTGTCAGGGCGAAGTTGGCGTGTCTTCTTCCATGGCGGCAGCTGGCTTGACCGCGCTACGTGGTGGCAGCAATGAGCAAATTTGTATTGCGGCCGAGATCGCCATGGAGCACTCACTAGGCATGACTTGTGACCCAATCGGTGGCTTAGTGCAAGTACCGTGTATTGAGCGTAATGCAATGGGCGCAATGAAAGCGATCAATGCTTCTCGTATGGCATTAAAGCGTAATAGTAAATGTTTGATCTCGTTGGATAAGGTGATTGAAACCATGTATCAAACGGGCAAAGACATGAACAAGAAATACCGCGAGACGTCACTGGGTGGATTGGCTTTGATTCACCTAGCGCCGCCTTGCGAATAAGCACAAAAAAAGCCAGTCAGAAACCTTCTGGCTGGCTTGCTACTCAAAGCGAGTGGCAGGGGGATTATGCCCCACAACCCCACCTTACTGCTCGATACTACTGAGCCCCCGATACCGAACAAGCAAGATGAGACTGTGTTGAATGGGCAAGGAGTTAAAACTTCTTATGCTGTCGCTGTCTTTGCTTTATCACGCATGCCCAATACGACGGTCAGAACAAACGCGGTTGCGAACGCGATAACCATGCCGACAATGTAGTAACCAATCTTATCTGGTGCGATAGATATAATGCCTGGCAGACCTGCAGCTCCTAGTGCCTGCGCTTTAACGTTAAATAGCGTGATGAATGCACTCGCGACAGCTGAACCGATGATCGCAGCGATAAATGGGTAGCGTAGCTTCAAGTTCACACCAAACATTGCTGGTTCGGTGATCCCTAGTAGACCAGTCACGCCCGATGGCACCGCGATGCCTTTCATCTTGGTATCTTTAGTAGTAAAGCCAACCGCCAGTGCTGCAGCACCTTGTGAAACGTTAGACATTGCCGCGATAGGGAAAATGAAGGTACCGCCAGTGGTTGCGATATCAGCCAATAGTTGGGTTTCAATTGCGATAAAGCTGTGATGCATACCAGTGATAACGAACGGTGCGTAGATGAAGCCAAACAGCGCGCCACCCACAAAACCGGCTGAATCGTAAAGCCAGTTCAGGCCATCACCCAGCATAAAGCCAAGGTCACGCGTAAACGGACCGACCAAAGTAAACGTTACGAAACCCGTAATGAAGATCGCCAGCATTGGTGTGAGCAAGTTATCCAATACGGATGGAATGACTTTACGTAAACCAAGTTCAACCTTAGCCAAAATGAATGCAGAAACCAGAACAGGCAACACCGAACCTTGGTAGCCAACCTTTTGGATTTCCAAACCCATGATGTTCCAAGTCGGTACCGTGCCGGATACAGAAGCGCTACCAAAACCCCAGCCGTTAAGCAGATCGGGGTGAACCATTAACATACCCAGCGCTGCGCCCAAGAATGGGTTACCGCCAAATTTCTTCGAAGCTGAGAACGCCAATAAAACAGGAAGGTAGACAAATGGTGCGTTCGCGAAGGTGTTGATCATATTGGCTAAATCGGTAAGCCCTGGGTAGGCATCAATGATCGATTTACCCTCAATGAATAGGCCTTGTGCCGTTAAAACATTGAACAAACCCATCAACAAACCACCTGCAACGATCGCTGGAATGATCGGAACGAAAATATCCGACAATCCTTTAACTGCGCGTTGAATTAGGTTTTGTTTATCCGCTCCGGCAGAAGCAACATCGTTGGTCGACATCTCAGCCAAGCCCGTTTGTTTCGCCATCTCTGCGTAAACTTGGTTTACGATGCCAGAGCCGAAAATGATTTGGTATTGACCCGCTACTTTGAATTGGCCTTTTACGCCATCAAGGTTGCCGATCGCTTCTTCGCTGACCTTTTCTTCGTCTTTTAGCGCTAAACGTAAACGTGTTGCGCAGTGAGCAAGGGCTTGAATGTTATCTTTACCGCCTAAATGCTCAAGTAGTTGTTTTGCTATGACTGGATAGTTCATTGCACACCCCGGTTGGTATTACTTGTCTTTAATTGAAATAAATATTGTTTTGGTTATTTTTGGGAACGTTTGCAAAGCGGATTTTTGATGATTAATGGCAACGGGTCAAAAGATAAGGCCGAATTATGTGAGAATGATCGTTATATTGGGTGACAATGATCCGCTTAACGAGGGTAAAATCACGTTAATCCTTCATGGGAAGTAGCAGATTTCTGCAAACAATCCCAATAATCAACAATGACAAAGATGGAATAGGGACAATATGGCGAGTTTGCACGATGTGGCGCGTTTGGCTGGCGTATCCAAATCTACAGTATCCCGTGTGATCAATAATGAATACGGGGTAAAAGAAGCGACGAAAATCAAGGTGCGCAAAGCGGTGGAAGAGTGTGGCTATGTCGTCAACCAAGTCGCCAAAGACCTAAAATCGCAAAAGACCAATTTGATTGGTGTGATTGTGCCTCGTGTTTCATCCCATGCGATTTCTCAGGGTGTGGATGGTTTAACCGCGATCATTGAGCAAGCAGGCAAACACGTCCTGTTAGCGAATACTCACCAAGTGTACGAAAAAGAAATCGAGTACATTCAGATCTTCAACCAGAAGCGTGTAGAGGGCATTATCCTTTACGCCACGCACTTTGATGCCGCGCTGAACAAGGCCATTCAACAGTCCAATGTTCCTGTCGTATTGGTAGGGCAAGATGGTTCACTGCATAACGTACCAAGCGTAGTGCACGATGATGTTCGAGTTGGCTTTGAAGCAGGTAATCGCTTAGTCGCCGCGGGTTGCAAGCAGATTGGTTTTATTGGTGTGCAAGGTGAAGATATCGCTGTTGATGTGCAGCGCTCGCAAGGGTTAAAGCAATCTTTGGACTTTCATCAGCAAGCTTTATTGTTCCACGCGCGCGGTGATTTTTCGATTGAATCTGGCTATCAGCAAGCGAAAGAACAGATGGAAGCGTATCCTCATTTGGACGGACTTTTCTGTGCCACCGACCGTATTGCCGTAGGCGCGGTTAAAGCGCTTCGTGAGATGGGTGTAAAAGTGGGAGAGCAAGTTCGTGTACTCGGTGTGGGTAACGATGAACTGGCAAGCATTAGCATTCCAAGCCTATCTACTTTCAACTATGCGTTTGATAAAGCGGGCGAAAACGCAGCGAAAATGTTGATTGAACGAATCGAAGGTCGAGGAAAAGAGATGAGTAAAGTTGTGCTTACTTTCCAAAACATTGAGCGTGAAAGCTGCTAACGTAAGAATACTTTAGAGAACGTTCCCGAAAATGTATTGAAATTGAACGTAAAGCCGATGTGGAGAAGACGCATCGGCTTTAATTTTGGGTTTCTTTCGAAGAGCGACAGGCGAGCGTTTAGGCTTATCGCAGCAAGAAATAAGGCGTATTTACGTAAGCATGCCCTGCAGAAATCGCGTAAGGCAATACCACCTTGCCAACAGAAACCGCCGTGTTGACCAGTGGTTGAACGTTGATGTTCGCGTTCATCAGCGTTGGGCGAACATTGGGCGCGAGGCGATAATGACCTGATGTAGACACGCAACCAGAAAGTGTTGACGTGAATAGCAGTGCGATGATGATTGATTTGATGGCTTTCATAATGGTTACTCTCAATATTTTTATTATGGCTCTGGTTTTGGTTTTCTGTATGAGCCTTGCTTGAGACGAAGATTGCCTGAGCGTGCACAGTACGGCCATCAATGCTGAACAAGTCACAGTTAAGAAGACTGAAAGTAACAATAGGCGTTACTAAGTATGAGTAATTGCGATGAAAGTCATTAAACCTGATGCTTTAGTCATGCCTTTTGAGACTTAAACAAGTAAAACGATAAGTTAGAAGCTCTCGATGGGGTAGGAGAGCGAAGTGGTGATTCAGAGCTGCTTTGAATTGTTATCAAAAATCGAATGTTATACAAATAAATCGAGTTAGCTTAGATACTCATATTATTGAGGTTTATTATAAAGAAAAAATAAATTACCAAGTTTGATTTATTGCATCTAAAATAAAAATAACTATTGAGAGTTGGATTAAATTACTTTTTAATAGTCTCAGATTCAATATCTAATAAATCATAACTGCGTGCGGATTTTACATATCAAGTAGTACGTTTTAGAGTAATTATAGAAGGAGAGTAATATGAAGAAGTTTGTATTGGCTGTACTGATTATGCTCATCGCGCCTTTGTCTATTGCGAGTAGTGAACGCAATATGCCTGATTCTTCAAGGTATGAGGCGTGCCTGATTGATGGCAAGGTTGTCATGATGCAACCCAATATGTGTTATGCCATGGGTGGTCGCCGAGGCGGTTAATCAGCAAAACTCTGTTTTACGAAAAGTCGCGTAAGCGGCTTTTTTATTATCTACGGAATAACCGAAATAAATTAGAAATAAAAAGTTAACTAAAAATATTTTCTTTGCTTCTTTCTAGAAAATATATTTTCGTTCAATTAAGTGTAATTAAGTAAATATTGAATTGTATTTACGAATGAAAGCGTAAATTCTTGTAATATATACCCAAGTAACCTCTCGCTAATGACGATGTTTTGAATCTTTCACATTGAAGTCACTTGGGTATAAAAAAAGCCAGAATGAAACCGCCCATTCTGGCTTGGAGCTAAACGAAGGTGCTCAAAACACAATCTGGAGGCAGATTGCTTACATGGAACGTACGGTCAGTGGTCGGCGGCGGCCAATCTTAGTTAGGGCGAGTTGCCATAAACTCAAATCTCGTGAGCGAAAGGCGCCAGCACAGCTGAGTAAGTAGTATTTCCACATACGGTAGAAATCTTCACTGTAATCGCCTTTGATTTGATTCCACGAGTGTTGGAAGTTGGAGAACCAGCACATCAGGGTTTTGTCGTAGTCTTCACCGAAGTTGTGCACATCTTCGATATTGAATCGGTCTTCCATCGCCTCTGCGAGGTTCTTCATCGATGGAATGACACCATTTGGGAAGATGTATTTCGAGATCCACGGGTCCGATGCAGTAGTGCTGTGGTGTGAACCAATGGTGTGTAGCAAGAACACGCCATCGTCTTTCATGAAGCGCTCTGCGCACTCGAAGTATTCCGCGTAGTTCTTCGGTCCCACGTGTTCAATCATACCGATAGACACTAGACGATCGTATTGCACGGTGGGCTTGAACTCGCGGTAGTCCTTCAAAATGAAGTTCGCGACTACGCCGTTTTCTATTGCCAGTTTGCTGCCGAGCTTCTTCTGCTCTTTGGATAGAGTCAGACCATCACAAATTACGCCATACTTCTTCGCTGCGTAAATCATAAAGCTGCCCCAACCACAGCCAATATCGAGGATACGCATCCCCGGTTGTAGATCGAGCTTGCGACAAATCAAATCCATTTTATGTTCTTGCGCTTCGTCTAACGTTGCAGCTCGGTTCCAATACCCGCAGGTGTAGGTCATGCGTGAATCGAGCATCTTCTGGTAAAGCTTATTGCCGATGTCGTAATGGTGCGGTACATCGAATTTACAGCGCTCAATGCTTTGTGGGTTAACCCAGCTTTTCAGTTTTAATTTCGCAGCGGAAGAGGCGAACTTGAGCTTTTCAGCCAGTCCTAGTTTGCCTTCAATATCGTTTAAAAGTATGCGTTCAAAGAACTGATCCAAGCGGCTGCAATCCCACATCTTGGACATGTACGCTTCCCCTAAACCCAAGGAGCCTGACTGCATCACAAGCTCATACACTTTTGGGTTAAACACTTGGATATCCCACGGTTTAGAACCATTGATGGTGATACCTGCTGGGGCTAACACCTCTTTAAACATCTCTTCTAGTTTGTTCATACTATGCCTATTTCACGTGCATGTTCGCTACGTATTCATCTTCTGCCCAATACATACGTTCGGCGACTTTAGCTTCCGGATTCAGGCTAACGCCATCTAAGACGCGCTCTCTAAAACGCAAGTAGCCGCCTTTATCAATCAGATGTCCCATGTGGAGGTAAATCGGCTTACCGCCCAACATCTCTTTTTCAAATTCGAACAGATTGTCGATGACAGGGTGTAGGACGTCTTCCGTTACCCAATTGAGGAACATCTTGCCAACGCGAGGGGTCTTCTTCGAAGTTCGACCGCCCAGTTTGACCATATAGAATTGTTTTGGATCTCGACGCCAAGCCAGCGTCGGACAAGCGAGCACACATTCGCCGCAACCAATGCATTTGCTTTCTTCCTTCACCGCTTTACCGTCTTTGAGTGACAAGCAATCTACTGCGTGGTGCGCACAAGCTTTGACGCAGGCGCCGCAACCAATACAGCGATGACTTTCGAAATTAATCTTGGCGATACCTAAGATGCCAAAATCCGCCATATTGGCTTTTGCACAATCGTTCGGACAGCCTGCCATGACCATTTTTAAATGGTATTTACTTGGGTAAACGTGGCGCTCCATTCGCTGCGCCAGGCCAGTCGTATCGGTATTAGCTTTCTGGCAGATTCGACTGCCCTGACACGCGACAATATTGCGTCCACCAATCGACTGATAGCCGGCTTGCGTATCTTCGACATCAATGCCGCACGTATCGACGGTGATGTCTTTGATGAAGGGTTCAAGCGCTTTGTTGACTTCAGGAATGTCTTCATAACGAATGCCGGGCATCGCCAGCTTTTGTCGTGTGGTGAGGTGAATAACACCATTGCCCCACTTTTCGGCGATCTCTTGCGCAGCACCGAGTAAGTATGCGGGCATAATGCCCCCCGGAATGCGCACGCTGATCATGCACTCGCCACGCACTTTCGATAGGCGGTAATCGCCATTGGCGCGCATTTTGATGATATCTACGTCCATCGTCATTGTGATTCCCTCCTAATCGATCATGGTTCTGGCGTGGTCATAACGGAAAACCGGACCATCCAAGCACACGTATTTGTCACCAATTCGGCAGTGACCGCATTTACCAACTGAGCAGGCCATTCTGCGTTCGTAGTCGACCCAAATCTGGTCTTCTTGAATGCCTCTGGATAAGAAGTCCTGCACGACAAACTTAATCATGATTGGTGGACCCACTACGATGACGCGGATGTTCTCTTTGTCTGAGAGGTCAAGCTTGCTGATGTGCTCGGTGACTAAGCCGCTCTCATAGAAGTGTTCGTCGCCACCGTCATCCAAGGTGGTGATGACGTGATTGGAGTAAGACCAATTCAGCAAGTCGTTTTTGTACAACACGGCATCTTGGTTTTTGAATCCGAGGATCAAGGACATCTTCTTCACATCACTTGGGTTGTTGTGAAAGTAGTTAATCAGCCCTTTAACCGGAGCAACGCCAGTGCCGCCCGCGACCACGATGAGGTGTTTATCTTGGTATGCTTCCATCGGGTAGCCATTGCCCATTGCGCCGCGCATCATCACGCGATCACTGGCGTTTAATTGGAACAGCTCGCTGGTTACCTTGCCGACATTACGTATCAGCAAGTCGACGTAACCTAAGCCGTAGTCGGAGACGGAAATAGGAGCTTCACCCACAAGGGATAAACCCACTTCGACAAATTGTCCGTAGTGCACCGGAAAGTCGCACGCGACGCGAAAGTTCCATTCCAGTTCTGTGTGCTTTTCGATATGAATAATCGGGTAGCTTTGCGGCAGCATTTTGTTTTCACAATCGCACATTAGAGCGCCTCCTCTACAATCGATGTCATCTTGTTGATGATGTTGCTAAATGAGATGTAGTGAGGGCATCGGTCGTCGCAGCGTCCACATCCGACACACATATGGTGTTCGCCTTGGCGAGACTTAAAATCGTTGACCTTATGTAAGGCGCGATAACGTAAGCGCTCTCCGGTTTTATGACGGAAGCTGTGACCGCCTGCCATATCCGAGAAGCCATCAATCATGCAACTGGCGTGTTGGCGGCGACGCTCACCCACTTTGGCTTCTTGGTTGTAAACCACATCAAACACGTTGAAGCAGGCACAAGTCGGGCATGAAGAAGTGCAGCGACCGCAACCAATGCAGCGTGAGTCGTATTCTGACCACACCGGATGGCTGAGTAAGACTTCACGTATTTTCGTTGGGTCATCGCAAACCGAATCTGGCGTGCGGACTTTGACCGGATTGGACTTGACGAAGCTGACACTGTGCTCAACGTCTTTGCCTTGTGAAAAGTAGGGCGCTAGCTCTGGATCTTTAATAGTGACAATTGCGCCATGCTCACTAAATTGAACTGAAGCTGCAAAGTTGTCCGTTTTATTGGTGCCCATGGAGACACAAAAGCAGTTTTCGAAACTTTCGCTGCATTCAATCAGTACGAGTTTGAGTTTCTTACGTAGACGTTTGTAATAGAAGTCTTCGTGACCGCCGTTTTCTAAAAACATGTAATCAAGACTTTTGAGCGCATTGATGTCACAAGCTCTGAGAAACAGAAACACAGGGCGCGCATCGACACTGGATTCTCGCAACTCGTCGGCGTTAAACCAAAACAGAGTTTCGGTGATCGGAAAGACGATCTCTTTGGGTGAAAAATGGCTTTTCTCTTTCCACTCCAGTTGGTCGTAACGTTCTAATTCTTGGTAATCCAAATTTGGGGTATGGGCAAAACGACCTGCGTATTCTTCATAGACGGGCGCCATCACCTTATAGCTCTGACGTAACGCTTCGATCGCCGAACCCATTTGCTGAGTAGTTAAAAACTTAGGCATTGTTCTATCTCGTTATTTTCAAAAACTAATGAATCGTGCGTTCTAAACAGGGCTCGGCGGTGGACTCAAACCATTCCAGTGACTGTGAAAGGGAAACCACGTCTCCCACCACTATGATTGCTGGCAGTGGTGGTTTTTGCGCTTTGCAGGTTTCATACAGTCCAGCTAAGGTAGTGACGATCTTGTTTTGATTTTCTCGTGTCCCATTGCTGACGATAGCGCAAGGTGTATCTGGCGCGAGACCGTGAGCAATAAGGTTGTCTGCGATCGCTTCTGCTTTGTGTAGCCCCATGTAGAAAATTAGGGTGTGGTCGATGGCGGCAAGTGCGCTCCAATTCGGTTCGCTAGCATCATTACAGTTTCGTCCCGTTACCAAGGTTACACCCCTCGAAACTTGTCTATGAGTGACCGGTATCCCCGCGTAAGCGCAGCATCCAAGTGCCGCAGTTACACCCGGTACAACCTCATAGTTGATGCCTTGCTGTGTTAAATAGGTCGCCTCCTCACCGCCTCGACCAAATACAAACGGGTCGCCCGCTTTTAAGCGACATACCGTTAGACCTGTGATTGCGTAGCCCTTCATCATTTCGTTGATTTCTGCCTGAGTTTGCGAACACTTACCGTAGTGTTTACCCACGCAGATTTTTAGGGTTTTTCGTGGGATGACGTCCAAGACTTCTTCCGAAACCAGATGGTCATAAAGCACGACATCAACGCGATTAAGCAGACGAAATGCTTTAATGGTGAGCAGCGACGCATCGCCTGTGCCTGCTCCAACCAAATAAACCTGACCATAAGATGGATTGGATGCCTTCATGAGAAAATACCCCAAATCAATACAACGAATAGGATGGCGGCAATAACCCAATAAAGAACTTGATGGACGTTATCGCTGACCCAACCTAGCTCTTCTAACATCTCGCTAGTCAGGTCTAAATTTATCTGCTCTACGTAATCGTCCAGTTCTTTCATTTTCAATTGGCTTCGTGCAATCCCCTGATGCATTTAAGGTTATTGATGAGAGCCGTTAAGTTAAATCAAAGAAAAATAAACACCTGTTCAGAACTGATTAACGAGAGGGTCTTTGGGGGAAGAACTTGAGTCGGGTAAAAGACGGGAAAGAGGGAAGGGGAGTGTCAGATTTTTTTGATTTAACTGACTGTAATAAATATAAAAAACCAGAGCTTTGTCAGCTCTGGCTTTGTCGTTTTTCGTAAGAAATTCGCTATGCTGCTTTGAGGTGGCAGACGCGATTCTTGCCCAATCTTTTTGCTTGATAAAGTGCTTTGTCAGCTTGCTCCACTACATGGTGATAGCTGGTTTCTAGTGGTGTAAACCCAACACTTGCCGTAAATCGCACATCGCCACAACCCAATGTGAGATGGCTTCTTTGCAACGCGGTTAGGAAGTTATCAAGCTGATGTTTGGCATCAAACTCGTCATTGGCTTGGAACATGATGGCAAACTCTTCACCACCATAGCGCGCTAAACAAATCCCTTTTGGTTTAGGGAAACAGTCGCGCATCACTTCAGCTGTTTTTTGGATGACTAAATCACCGACTGGGTGGCCGAATTTATCGTTGATGTATTTGAAGTTATCAATATCGACCATCGCGATAAAACGGTTCTCTGAATGAAGCTCTCTCGACACTTTTGCTGCTAAGCACGCTTTATTTTCGAGTTGCGTCATTGGATCTTGATGGCGCAAACGGTCATGTAATTTGAGGTTTGCTAAGGCCACTTGGGCGTAGTTCTGAATCAAGCTCAGCACGCATTTGTAGGTTGGGAATCGGCAACTTACGTAAGTCACTCCAAGCAGCTCTCGTCCATCAAACAATGGAATGCAGTAGTGGTTACTGTTGATCTTGAGCTTTTTCGTCAGCTCGTCGCCGTACTTCTTCGTTCTGTACGTTAAAGCGCTATGAGAAAAACGCGCCGCGAGTTCCGCGTCAGTTAACACCAGCTTTTTATTGCCGTGATAATCGAGGGTGTAAAAGCTGTAATTCAAGCTGTCGTATAAACAGAACTGTATGCCTCTGTGGTAGCAAAAACGATCCAAGACATGCTTGAGTTGGGTTTTGAACTCACCAACGCTCTCCGTGCCATTTAGGCGGGCTAAAGACAAATGCAGTTGGTAAGTGAGGTAGTTGATTCCGATGGCCAGCGCTAATAGAGAGGCTATGACACCGGCCGTTAGCGTGAACGGATAACTGCTGTTAAGGATATCGGCACGGTCTGTACCTGCGACAAACACCCAGTTTAAGCCGTTGTCTGCATCGAAGACTGAAATCTTAAAGTTATCTTGGTAATAGTATTCGTGTTTACCGAACAGTAAGCCCGATGCAACTTTATCGCTGATACCGCCATGATAACTTACTGAGTAATCACCGATGCGGCTTGGATCTGGATGGAATACCAAGCGTTCTGTATCTCTGTCTACGACAAACACATAACCTTTATTCAGTGTTTTTAGACCACGCAATTGCTGAGTGGTATGAAGAAGATCGAACTCAAGCCAAAGTTGGTATTTTAGATTTGGATTGACGTGTTTGATGGCGAATACCCAGCGTTGTTGTGGGTTTTGGTACAGCGAAGAGATAGAAAATTTATCGCTCACAGTATCGAGCTTATGCCATTGGATTGCGCTGGTGTCTGCTTGTTTGATTTGACCAGATAGGCCATAAGCGACGCTGTTGTTGGATGTGGTATAGAGGATATTGGAGTATTGCGGAGAGTAATCGATGATGCCTTGGCTTAGTTCACGGAAGTCAGGAGCATTGAGGTCTTGTTTGCTTGCTTTTAATGCGGTCTCTAGAAGGTAGAATTTGCTGAAAGCCGCTTCGATTTGGGAGTGGATCAACCGTTCTGCAGTGATGATATTGGTCTGTGATTGCCGATAGACCATCGACTCGGAATCGACTAACTGAGCATAAGCCAGATAGACCATGAAACCTGCGAGTAATAGCAGGTAAGGCCGCAGAATGCGGATTAAGAATTTAGGTAGAGCCATATGCCAAATAACGTTGTATATATTATAAATGTGATTTGGCTAGCAATATTAGATTAGTTTCAGTTGTGCATCAATGCGTATGGTGTGCTATTTCAGCTGATTGCTGTTTATGTATCCGAAACGTTGATAAAACAAACCCAGCGCATGGCTGGGTTTGTCAGTTCTTGTAGGAATACGCTTCGCTTTTGTCAGGTAAGGTTCTTACTCTGGTTGATAATGCAAAATTGCCATCGACGTAGGAGAAAGCAACACTTCGCCTTCCGCATGACCAGGATTGAGATTACGCACATTGGTATCACACACGGTTACCCACTCTTGACCACGCTCATTTGGCAGCTTGAATCGCGCAGGGGCGTTGGTTTGGTTGATCAGGTAAACCAACTCTTGCCCTTCTTTGCCGATGCCTAAATGCAGCGCTACAGAGCTTAGACGATTCCAATCGTCGTGCTCCATCAAGCTGCCATCAATACGACGCCAGAAGATACGGTTGTTGTTGCGATTCTCACCACTGAATGCTCGAATGAATGGCACCATATACTGATTACGATTAGCAACCATTTGTGACATCCACACTTTGAAGTGCTGTTTACGTTCTGTGCTCGACCAATCTAGCCAGCTGGTTTCGTTATCCTGACAGTAGGCATTGTTGTTACCGGCTTGCGTGTGCGACAACACATCCGCAGTTAGGATATGAGGAATACCAAAGGCAAACAGCAAGCTCGCCATTAAGTTGCGCTTTTGTTTTTCACGCGTGGCGATGATCATCAAGTTTTCGGTTTCACCTTCCACGCCATAGTTTTCAGAGCGGTTATCGCCATGGCCGTCGCGGTTTTCTTCACCGTTTGCCTCGTTGTGCTTCTGCTTGTAAGACACCAAATCTTGCAGGGTGAAACCATCGTGATACGTGATGTAGTTAACCGTGAGTTTGTAAGGCCAGTTTGCTGCGCTGTAAATATCACGAGAGCCCATCAAACGAGTCGCAAATTCTTTTAGGTAGCCTTGGTCACCACGCCAGAAGCTGCGAGAGATATCGCGCAGTTTATCGTTACATTCGTTCCAACCAAATGGGAAGTTGCCCACTTGGTAACCGTTAGGACCGATATCCCAAGGTTCGGCGATCAATTTGGTTTCGCGAAGAATTGGGTCTTGCGCGACGGCTTTAAAGAAGGCTGCTTCTGGGTTGTAATCATCGCCTTGGCGACCTAGCGTTGCTGCCAAGTCAAAACGGAAGCCATCAACTTTAAATTCGCTCACCCAGTATCTCAGCGTATCCATAACGAGATTCAGAGCTGGCTGGTAAGTTAAGTCGACTGTGTTGCCACAACCAGTAAAGTTCGCGAAGTTCTGACCATGTTTGATGTAGAAACGTGAATCGAGTGCTTTTAGGTTGAAGATCGTTGAGCCTTCACCACCTTCCGCCGTGTGGTTGTAAACCACATCAAGAATCACTTCGATGCCGTGTTTATGTAGCTCGCGGATGGTGGTTTTGAGCTCGGTTACCGCGTCTTTTTCTGCATAGCGAGGGTCCGGCACCATGAACAAGTATGGGTTGTAACCCCAGTAGTTCACTTTATCCATCTTTAATAAATGCGGTTCATGCATACACGCTGCGACAGGTAGCAATTGCAACGTATTGATGTTTTGCTGTTTGTAGAACGCCAACATTTCAGGTGAAGACAAACCTAAATAACGGCCTTTTATATCGCTTGGAACTTCAGGGTTCTGCTGAGTGAGCCCTTTAACATGAGTTTCAAACAACACCATCTCTTCTCGTGGTATGCGAGGATGATCTGTGTCTTGCCAATCAAAGTTGTCTTCTATGACGACACACTTTGGCATATCGAAGCTTTTTGCAGGGGAAAATGGAGGCTGGTAGTGAAGGGCTTTATCAATCGACTTTGCATAGGGATCGGAGATCAGCAAAGGTTCGTCTTTATGCGTCACTACATAGCCATACTTTTGCCCCGGTTTGATGTCAGGGATAAAAGTATGGCGAATGCCTGCATATTCGCCTGGTAAGTCGTGCAGCTTGTAACTACCGTCTTCCGCAAATAGCGCAAGTTGAATGTCTTTACTACTCGGAGCGTGAATAGAGAAGTTACAACCTTCTTTATTTACGGTTGCGCCGAGTGGGTATGGGCGAGAGTGAAGTTGTGTCATCAGCGAATCTTTTTTTAATTTTATTGCTACCTTTAAGAAACTATAAGTAAAAAACTTTGTCTTACTAAGGTCAACCACCTTATATCGAAAATTATCACTGTAATTAAATTACTTTCTACGACCTATTTTTGACAAAAATATGAAATGGCTATCACTTTGTAGCGGACATAAACTGAAGAAACTTACTAATTCCTCCCTAGATTGGTGATCTAACTCGAAAAAACACCATTCGGTATATTTTCTCATCCCTTCTCATCCCCCCTAAATTAGTTTGGGGCGGAGGAAGTCATCCTTGTACTCCTTGGGTAATCTGCAGACTGTTGAAACAAACGGGGACTTGTTCCCATCTTACCTCTCTTTCTTTAGGTGCATTTTTACTGCCTATATGTATCTAAAAGAGTGAGCAGGGAAGACAGAATTATAAATACCCTTAATGGAGTTAAGAATGAAAAAAGTAAGTGTAATTGCTGCTGCTGTTGCTGCAACTTTAGCTGCTGGTTCTGCTTTCGCAGTGGACTTTCATGGTTACATGCGTGCTGGTGTTGGCGTAAGCGCTGACGGTGGCCAACAACTAACGTTCGAAAAGAACAAAATTGGTCGTCTAGGTAACGAAGGCGACATCTACGGGGAAATCCAATTAGGTAAAGAAGTTTACAACAACAACGGTAAAACGTTCTACGTAGACTCTATGATTGCAATGACTTCTAACGGTTCTAACGACTGGGAAAGCACTGCAACTAACTGTGGCCTAAACGACGCTGGTGATGCAGTAAGCTGTACTGACGACGCTCAATTCGCTCTACGTCAGTTCAACGTTCAAGCTAAAGGCGTTCTAGGCTTTGCTCCAGAAGCAACTCTATGGGCAGGTAAGCGTTACTACCAACGTCACGACATCCATATCTCTGACTTCTACTACTGGAACATCTCTGGCGCGGGCGCTGGTGTTGAAGGCATCGAAGCTGGTCCAGGTAAAGTATCTTTTGCATGGGTTCGTAACGACCGTGGCGATATCGCTGACCCAGGTAACGATGGCGGCGATGCAAACGTTAACACTCTAGACGTACGTTACGCTGGTCTTCCAGTATGGGAAAACGGCTCTCTAGAACTAGGTCTAAACTACGCTCTAGTTAACGAAACTGACGACGCACCAAACAGCACTAAAGATGCAGAAGACGGTGTAATGTTCACTGCTGAATTGACTCAAGGTCTAGATTCAGGCTTCAACAAAACAGTATTCCAGTACGGTACAGAAGGCTACTCTAAAACAATGGCATTCTACGGCGACGGTAGCTGGTACGGTGCAGAAGCTGACAGTGGCGCATCTGGTTACCGCCTAATCAACTGGGGTGTAATCGGCATGGGCGAAAACTGGGAAATGGGTCACCAGTTAGTATACGGTGTTGGTGAAGACATGTGGGCTGGCCAAGACAAGTGGGAAGCAATGTCTGTAGTTGTACGTCCAATGTACAAATGGGATGACAACCACAAAACTATCTTCGAAGCTGGTTACGCTATCGATGATAACGACGGTGCAGAGAATAAGTTCGGTAAACTAACTGTTGCTCAAGCATGGTCTGCTGGCTCTAGCTTCTGGGCTCGTCCTGAAATCCGCGTTTACGCGTCGTACCTAACTGCAGATAAAGACGACAACTCTAACGCATTTGACGGCGGTCGTTCAGACGATACATTCCAATTCGGTGTACAAGCTGAAGCTTGGTGGTAATCATCTAGCCACTAAGTCCTAAATTGTCCTAGAATGATACAGCCAGAAACTTATCTGGCTGTATTTATTTCAAAAAACAATAATGAGTCGAGGTAGACGGTAATGAAAAAATGGCTTGCTCCCGTGCTGTTGGGAATGTTGGCTACAGGATGTACTTCTGTAGAACAAGTCGATATGAGCCCGAAAGGTCAACAACAAGTGATCACGCAATCGGGTGATATTCAATGGGTACCAGTTGATGTACCTGTGGTTACTGAGTTCGCTTTGACTGATAAAAGCCAGATGCTACTAGATGGTAATAGCGCAGGTGCAATTGCAGCGTTCGCATTACCAGGCAATCGTGGCAGTCTCGATATCAAACTAGAGACCTTCGTAAACAAAAATCTAGAGTTTTACGCACCTAACGTCGTTGTTATGAACACGGCAGGTGAAACTATTTACCAAGCAGATTTCTCAAAGTTTAAGTACGAGCCAGCAAAACTGTTGGATAACGATAAATTCGTACTTGAAATGAACGTGATTCCAGACATGACAGGTAATGACTTGCATGTACTGGTTTACACAACTTCCGCTGATCTAAAAGGAAGTTCTGAAGTTCTTCACCCTGCAAAAGCCTTCGCACTGGCAAATCATACTCAGCCGCCAGATATTGCAGATCCTCAAGCGAAACACAGCCCACTTGGCCAGTTCCGCTTTTCAGTATCCGCGAACGACATCGTGAATACTAAGATTGTTGCGAAAAACGACAACATTCCTCAAGGTACGGATTTAACCAGCTACTACCACAGCTCCATTAAGGCAGCGGTCGCAGCGGACGATATTCCTAAAGCGCTAACACTGCTTGATGAAGCAAAAGAATTGGGCATCGAAGGTGCACAAGAAGTATTTGTTAAAGCGGTAAATACCAAATAAACGAATAAAAAAGGCCAGCAAATTGCTGGCCTTTTTTAATTAATTTTAAAACGATAAAACTCACCCCTACATATAGTTAACTTATTCACAAATTTATTTGTTTTACTTTGTTTTTCATATTTAACAGATCAATAATTAAAGTGTGTTCCTAACCTTACTCGTCATCGATTAGGAAATAATTAAACCTCTCAAAGTAATCTGGCTCAGCAAGATAGAGAATAATATTCTTTATCGCTAGTTTGGTATTTTGTTCTTTTTAAATATTAACTTTATCCAGATTGGTGAGTTTGTATTTACTTTGGAATATTAAAAAGGAATTAACGTGAAAATGAACATGATGAAAACTTCACTTGCTGCTGCCTTACTTGTTGCTCTTGCTGGTTGTCAATCGACAGCAGAACCAGAAGGTGCTGCTGAACCTATTGTTAATCTGTCTCAAGACGAAGTCGTTGCTTTCATGGCAGCTTGTGACAACCCAGATAGCACGGCGAAAGGCCCAATTTCTAAACCTCTGTTTGTTGTCGGTACGTTTGCTGATTCAGATTGGAAACATGTACCTCAACGTAAATACACTTACAAAGGCAATAACTTCTATCAAGTTGTGACGCAAGAAAAAGCAGGCTCTTTCAAAATGCAGTACGCGACTGAGTTGTGGTTCCCACAATTTACCGCGAAAGGTAATCGAATGAATGTCGGTGAATTAACACCATTAACATTTGGTGGTTACGGCACAGATACTGCGGTTGATATTAAAGAAGATGGAAAATACGTTTGGAGCCTTCAATTTGAAGGAAAAGGCAAACCACTTCACGTAATGGTTAATAAGTGCCAATAATATTCCATTTAGTTATTTAAAATTTATTTTTAATTTATTAACCCCTGCATGGGAAACATGTTGGGGTTAATTTTATTTGGGAGAGTTTAATGCGCAACGTACGATATAAAAAACTATTTGGCCAATCGCTTTTAGCCTTGAGTGTGGTTGGTGTTTTATCCGCGTGTAATTCCTCTGGTGGAAGCGATAATGGCAGCACGCCACTTCCTGATGCAAGTTATGCTTGCCAAGCGAATGTAATGGAGCAAAGCAACCAACTTCGCACCTATCAAATCATGGTTGAGAGCTTTGTTGATGGCGATTCGACTATCGGTCATGGCACAGGTTACGGCACTAGCCATCATAACGGTGATCTTCAAGGGATTATCGATTCGCTCGATTACATCCAAGACTTGGGCATGAATGCGATTTGGTTGACGCCAGTTTTTGAATCGGAAGCCATTGATGGACAAGATCATTGGGCTGATCGTTTGGATGCAACGGGCTACTTCGCCACGGATTATTTTAAGATTGATCCTCGCTTTGGTGATTTAGAAACGGCGAGAACCTTAGTTGATGAAGCACACAAACGCGGCTTGTATGTTTTCTTTGATGGCGTGTTTGGTCATCACAAAGAAGGGTTGATTAAGCCGTCTCCATCGGGTTTATTACCTTCTGGTTCGAGCAATCCGGTGGACTACCCAGCAAGCTTGGATTTCTATAAAGAAGTCGCGACTTACTGGGTCAAAGAGCTAAAAATTGATGGTTGGCGTTTAGACCAAGCGTACCAAGTTCCTACCGACGCATGGACACAAATCCGTAAAGCGGTGGATGAAGCCTCACAGAGTGTGTCTTACACCAACGCGGATGGTGAGCAAGTGAATCCCCTGGGTTACATGGTTGCTGAGATCTGGAAAGGCGAGTCAGAAATCGCGAGTGACGCATACGGCGCGGCTGACGAACCTGCGCTGTGCTCGGCATTTGATTTCCCAATGCGCTATCGCGTGGTGGAAACACTGGCTGTCAATGAGAGCGGTGTCGGCGGTCGTAGTGTGGATTGGCTCGACAATGGCTACCAAACACACAACCAATATCCGTCTCATGCTCAGCCAAACTTGATGATTGGCAATCACGATTTGGTTCGCTTTGGTGACTTGTTGCAACGAGGCGGATTAGCGGATGTGAACGATGCTGAATACTGGCAACGTCACAAGGCCGCGTTTGCATTCCAAGCGGCTTACACCGGACCAATCACTCTCTATTATGGAGATGAAATCGGTGACCAAGTTGATGGTTTTGACGCAAAAGAAGACAACAATACGTGTGCGGTTCGTGGCGTGTGTGATGACCATGTCGCTCGCAGCAGTGCCAAGATCGAAGGCGTAACGGCAACCCTAGATGCTAACCAAGTTGATCTGAAAAACTACGTTAAGTCATTGATGACGATGCGTGCTGAACATCCTGCTTTGTATCAAGGCAGTCGCACTAACTTGGTAGCAAGCAATGGCAGTTATGTGGATTTGAAAGTATCTGGCGATGACCAAGTCTTATTTGCTTTGAATACCTTTGAGAGTGCCCGCAATATTGTGCTGACAGAAGCGCAAGTCGGCAGCAATCAAGCGCTGGTGGATTTAATCACTAACCAACAAATCACACCAAGTAACGGGCAATACCAGATCCCGATGTCATCATTACAAGGACGCTTCTTCAAAGTGACGGCAAACACTCAATAAGTCATTCTCAATCAAGATAATCCATACCAAGCCAAGTGTTGTTCTCTACCCCCATAGAAACGCACTTGGCTTTTTTTATCGCTTTGTCTAAGATGCCGCTCATTTTAGTCATCGGTAGCGATATTCCACTTTGAGCTCCCGCCTTGTTTCTTTGCATCTCTTTGTTTTTTATCGCACAACCGCCGTTGAACAAGTGGAAGAAACAGTACGCAGTTTGTGAGATGTGCTGCACGATAATGAGAATATTCACATTCATGCAACGTCAAACTGTGATTTATGACTTACTCATGTGTAATTGTTATGTTTATCTTTTTGGTGATTTATATAACTAATGGAAAATTATAATGAAATCCATAACGAAACCCCTCTGTCTCTTGCCTCTTATTTGCTCTCCGATCGCCTATGCTGAGGTCTTGAATGGAGACTTTGAACAGTGGAATGGCAATGCACCAACGCAGTGGTCTGTGATTGATCCCGGCATTGCTGTTTCACCGACCAGTGACCCGCACCAATCTGGTGGTCTTGCGGCTCAAGTTATCGTAAATACAGGTACCCAAAGCAACACCGACTTTTTGCAAACCATTAATGTGGAGCAAGGGAAAACCTACCCATTTTCTGTCGCGGTTTATCATACAGAAGGTAATGTTAAAGCGCGTTTAGTGGTTGATGGATACCATAGCTACTCTAACCCTCAGCAAACCAATCAGTGGCAACTACTTACGCACAGTTACACTGCGGCATCAAACAAAACGATCAATGTCGGGTTACGTTTTTATGATGAGTCGGGTTTTGACGGTTCTGAAGTCGTTTATGTCGATAACTTTCAGCCAAACCAAAATGGTGGTACTCAGCCGCCAGTAGAAAGCTGTAATGACAACGAAGTGTTACTGACATTGAACACTGACAGTTATGGCTCAGAAACCAGCTGGGAACTGAAGGATAGCCAGTCACAAGTGTTGTTTTCTGGCCAAGGTTTCGAATCGTCGAAAACTTACGAAAAAACCATGTGTCTAGCGAACGGCGATTACCAGTTTACGATCAGTGATAGTTATGGTGATGGCATTTGTTGCGGGAACGGTAGTGGCTCATACGCCTTAATGTTTGGCCAAACCACATTAGCGTCTGGTGGTGAATTCACGAAATCTCAAACCACAAGCTTTACTCTTGGTGGTTCAACGACGCCTCCGCCTGTTGTGGGGGAATACTATAAAGCCGCAGAAGGCAAAACAGGTTTTGAGTTGAAAACAGCGCTGTTTAACATCATCAAGGATCACACAGGACGCGGTTACTCAGCGATTTGGACCTTAGTGAAAGACGCGGACATAGACAACTACTACGAGAAAGATGGCTCAATTCTCGATATGTATTCTGAAAAACCATCTGGCAGCGATACGGTGAGTTTTACCAAAGTCACTGACCAATGTGGCCAATACAAAACGGAAGGCGATTGCTACAACCGTGAACACTCATTCCCTAAGAGTTGGTTTGGTGGCAAGGTTGAACCGATGAACTCGGATGGTCACCACTTGTTTGCAACCGATGGTTATGTGAATGCGAAGCGCAGCAACTGGCCATTTGGTGAAGTGGGTAACAGCACTTACGTATCTAGCAATGGCTCAAAAGTCGGTTCAGCAAGCTCTACTTTGGGCTATTCAGGAACGGTATTTGAGCCTATTGATGAGTTCAAAGGCGATTTTGCTCGTGCGTATTTCTACATGGCGACGCGCTATGAAAACGTCATTGGCAACTGGGAAAGCAACTCTAGTAACTCTGACGCGGTATTGAACGGCACGAAAACGACCGTCTTTGAACCATGGATGCTGAACATGTTGAAACGTTGGCACAAAAACGATCCTGTCAGCGCGAAAGAGATCAGCCGTAACCAAGCGGTGTTTGAATTCCAAGGTAACCGCAACCCGTTTGTGGATCACCCTGAGTTTGTAGAGATCATTTGGGGAAACTAACCCCATAGCTAAAGCAAATTGTTAGAAACAACAAAGCCGCCATCGTCACTGCTCGGGCGGCTTTTTTAATGCCGTTTTACAGGCACAAAAAAGGGGAGGTTTTACCCTCCCCAAGCTAGCACATGATTGCGCCTACTGTTTTTAGTTCTTAGTCACTGTCACGATTGGCGCTGCTTTATCTGCTGCGTTGAAGTGGAAGTTGTAGTTTCCTGCTTCTGCAATCGTGATTTTAAGGTTTGCACTTGAACCGCCTGCATCCATAGTAACGGCGGTGTCTAGCTCAACACTGCCTTCGCCACCAAAGTTGGTTGCATCAGCCCAATCTGCACTAGCGATCTTCATTTCGTAGCTGCCTGCTGCTAGGTCGATATCTAGCGAGTAAACATCTGCTGCAACGTAAGTGAATTTCGCACTTGAGGTCTCAGCTGGAGTATCCCAAGTCGTGATTGTGCCGCGTAGGAACAGTGAAGTTTCACCGAACGTTGGCGCGTCTGCTGCTTTCGTTACAGAAACAACTGGTTTGTCAGCTGAATCGCTTTGCTCATGAATTGCATTTAGAACGAAAGTGTATTTGCCTGTTTCAGTAACGGACAATGCACAGTTACCCTCAGTACCCAAGTCTAGAGATCCAGAAGCTTGTTCTGCGTAATCACAGCCAAAGTTTGGTGTACCCCAGCTATCATCAGCAAACTTAAAGCCGTAATCACCAGCTTCAAGTACACCAGTTACCGAGTACATACCGTTGCCAAGGAATGACATTTCCCATTCTTCTGATGGATTCCAACCGTTCATGTCACCACGAACATAAACTTTGGTTTCACCGTAAGGAGGAATGCTCGATACGTCTTTATTGTCAGTATTTACAGGTAGACCTGCACCTTGAGCGCCGTTTTGTGGTTGAACAAATACAGCTGTCGTTAGTGCTGGAACCGTAAAGGTTTCGCCAGAGAAGCTTGCGCCTTTCACACGGCTATCTGCAGAGTCTTTTTGAACTTCATGCAGTTCGAAGCCAGTTGCACCTTCAACTTTGAACGATTTCGTTTCTGATGTTGAGTTCACTACAGCCACGATTGCATCGTAGTTCGCGTCGAGATCTTTACCTGCTGATACACCGTCATCAATAGACATGACGATCAAGCCTTCCACTTGGTCTTTGCCTACGTTGCGGAAGTCAACGCGGTTCATGACTTCTTGAGCGGTATCTAAACGGAACAGTTCGCTTGAGCTACGGATAGTCAGTAGTTCTAGGAATTGTTGCTTAGTTAGCTCGATATCGTCAGTGTTTGGCATCGCAGTGCTGTCAGCAACGATAGTTTTGATCAACTCCCAGTTTGCGCCGTCTTTGTCTTCACGAGGTAGACCGACGTTCCAGTTGTTGTCGCTACCGTCGAAGTAAACGCGGTTGAACCAGTCACCTGAGTCGTAAGAGTCACGCTGCATCGATTTCGAACGCAGTAGCTCAGAACCCATGTGGATGAACGGGATACCTTGACCAAGCATTACCGTAGATAGAGATACAGTTTGCATACGTGCGCGGTCAGCAGATGAAGTGCCAGTCGCGATCTTGTACGCGTTGTTGTCCCATAGCGTTTGGTTATCGTGCTTAGATACGTAAGAGATGTTCTCAGAAGGGATCTTAGTGTAACCCGCTGGTGCACCGTTGTAGTCTACGTTCTTACCAAGTTTAGTTTCACCTTCGAAGTCTAGAAGAACGAATTCTGCTAGGTTACCTGCCATACCCAGACGTACTAAGTCTTGGTTGTGTAGACGACCGTTTACCGCTTCTGCATCTGTCTTCGTTTCTTCGTTCGGGTAACCTGCGTTACCAAAACCTTGGTTAAAGCGAAGTGGGTGCTTACCTTCAGAGTCCACACCGCCATCGAATGGGCTACCACCACGAACCGCGTCACGTAGGCGGTCAGAGAAGGTACCGATGCCAGTGCCAGCCATGTTGATTTGTGTAGCTTGGTCGAAGCGAGCGTTGTTTGCTACTTCACCGAAGTCCCAACCTTCACCGTAGAATAGCGTGTTTTCATCGACTTCTTTAACGCGCTTCAGAGCGTATTCCATCAAGTCTTTTGGTTGGTGTGCCATCAAGTCAAAACGGAAGCCGTCAACTTTGTAGTCGTCCGCCCACACAAGCAATGAGTCAACCATCAGTTTACCCATCATCAAGTTCTCAGTTGCTGTGTTGTCACAACAAGTTGAGTTCTCAACGCCACCCGTGTTCACATTCAGACGGTGGTAGTATCCTGGGACGATCTTATCTAGGACAGATTTTTCGTTTACGCCCGATGCGTTAGTGTGGTTGTACACCACGTCCATAACCAGCTTCAGATCCATTTTGTGTGTCGCTTGAACCATTTCACGGAATTCAAGGATACGTTTAGAACCGTTTGGATCTGTCGCGTAGCTGCCTTCTGGCACAGTGTAGTGGAATGGGTCGTAACCCCAGTTGAAGCTGTCTAGCATGCGCAGATCGTTCATCAGTGCTTGTGCTGCACCCGTTGCTGGATCGTAGCTGTTTAGTACATCTTCAATGATTTTAGCATCGTCTTCTGTTTCACAGATTGAAGCCGCTGGTTTGATGCCACATAGCTTGCCTACAGTATCTGTGATATCAACGCGGTTTTCTGCGTTTTCGTCAACCGTTGCAATATCGAACGCTGGCAGAATGTGAAGTGTCGTTAGACCTGCGTCTTTCAGTGCTTGCAGGTGAGTAACCGACTCACGCTCAGGCTCTGTCAGTGCAAGGTACTTACCATTTAGAGATTGCGTACCTTTCGTATCGCTAAAGCTGAAGTCACGAAGATGTGATTCGTAAAGAACGTGGTCTTCATCTTTTGCAACCGTTGGGCGGTCGTAGTTATCCCACTCTGCTGGTTTCAACGCAGCGCTGTCTAAATCGACAACTTGTGAGTACATTGAGTTTTGCGACAAACTTAGCGAGTAAGGGTCAGTCACTAGGCGAGTTTCAACAACACCAGTCGTCGGGTGGTAAACCTTCACTTGGTAACGGTAGAACTTGTTCAGTACATTGCCTTGCGCTTCCGATTCCCAGATACCTGTTTCTGGGTTCTCAGTCATTGCAACTGTCGCTTCTTCCGCAAAGTTCGCATCGTAGATGATTAGGTCAACGTCTTGTGCTGTTGGTGCCCAAAGTTTGAATGTTGCCGCGCTACCTTCAACAATTGCGCCCAACTCTTCACTGATTGCATTACCTGCATCTTCATCTGCAAATACGGCATCAAGCACGCCTGGTTTTTGTACTTCAGTAGCTGAAGTCACATCGCCATCGGCATTGTAAGCGACCATTACGATTTGTGATTTCAAAATCGTACGTAGTGTCTCTGCATTCACGTCGATACCCGCCGCTTGCAGGCTAGCAAGGTGACGGAAACGTTCTTTTAGTTCATCAGACAAGTCGCCAGCTTTTGTCAGCTCAACCGCTGTACCGCCAGTGATTTGCTTGTCTTCATCCATCTTGATGTCATTGGTCAAGCTGTAGTAAAGCTTCATTGAGTCAGCACTACCTGCCGCTTCCCAAGCGATGGTTTCAGCGTCTAACCAATGGGCTTTTTGGCCATCGATGTCTACAGGACGTTCTTCGATTGGCTCGTAGTAAAGCTCGCTGCTGCCGTGGAAGCCGAATAGACCTTGTGATTCACCTAGCTTGGTCAGCTCCACTTTAGAGTTTGCGCTGCCGAAGGCTTTTTCATCGCCTTTGTGCAGGATGAAGTTCATACAGTTGTGCGGGTCAGACGCATCTGGATCGACTTTAAGCACGTAGTACGCACCGTAAGTGTCGCTGATGCCATCGAATGGAAGTGGTGATGCCCAGTCTGTACCACCGTCAGCAATACCCATTGCTTCTAGGTCAGTACTGGTACAGCCTTCACCATTCCAAAGGTGCAGACCCCAACCTTCGTAGTCGCTTGCTGTTGAAGCTGATGATACGTCACGTTTGTAATAGATGACAACTTCGTTCTCTCCCGCAGGGTGTAGGCCAGAGCCCGGGTTCGTTGTGTCATCGCTAGAGCTATCACTGCCACAACCGCTGATAACCGCTACGGAAATCAAAGGCAGAACGGTTTTGGCGATCGCTGATAATTTAAATGTTTTATTGTCCACGTTTACAAATCCATTGTTATTGAATTGATAATAGATTGGCAAAATGCCGAAAAGGAAATGTTCAACTAGATGCTAATACACTGAACTATCAGCAAAATGTGAGAGCAGGCCGTTAAGTTTTTTACAAGTGAAAATTTTCTATCACAGTAGATTTTGTTCACAAATTAAATAATAAATCGGTCGCATAGTGAGATATCGAGCACAGCCTAATGATGTAAATTTTTATAGGAGGAGAAAGGGGGGATGATAGGGGATGAGAATGTCTAAGCCCCAAAACTGTGACTTATTTCTATAAAAATAAGGGGGATATTTATCGACTAAAAATAAGTTTGGTTGATATTGAATAAAAAGACGTCATTCATGACATGTAAACTTCAGATTTTACTTACACGGTCGTTATATAATGGAGACGGTGTGCGCTTCATTGCGTGAGCGTATTGACACCCAAATTCGAATTTACAAGATTTTCCTATCGAAGGGGAAATCCTTATGGGCCCGATTTAAAAGAGGCGGTTTATGAGTAGTATGGGCATTGCTATTGCAGCAACTGGCCTTTCACTCATCCTGATATTTGTTTGGATGATCTCGTTGTCGATGCGAAAGCAACGTCTCGAGGCAGAGAGGAAAGCGCGCGAGGCGGCGTATCGCAAGGCGATGCAAAAAGCGCGAGAGCAAGAACGTAAAGAACGTGCGTTTAAGGCGGAAACGGGTCATGTGCCGACCATTCTTTATTTAGCAAAAGAAGCGGAACGAGAAAACATCAAGCAAGCTCTGTATTGGTACGACAAAGCCGCCAAACTGGATAACGTTACCGGCATGTACGGTGTCGTTCGTTTGGCAGAGCGCATGCGTGAAGACGTGATCTTAAGAGAGCAAGCCAACTTTTGGCGCACGGCGATTGCGGGCTTAGAAGGGGATGTTGAGGCAAAGTTTGCCACTGGTAAAGCGCTCGTATTTGGGCGTGGTACAGAGAAAAACATTCCCAAAGGTCACCAATTAATCGAAGAAGCTGCTGATGAAGGCTGTATTCCAGCCATGCTGTATATGGGTGAGTGGCAGTTATCACCAGAAAATACATCAGGTCAGCGAGCAGACGCCTTATTTTGGTTTATGAAAGCCGCAGAACAAGACAGTGCGGATGGTAAAATCCAAGTCGGCCTTTGTTACCTCAATGGCATTGGTACTGAAAAGAGCATGGTAAAAGGCTGCTACTGGTTAGAACGAGCAGCAGAATGTGGCAGTGCAGAGGCCATGTATCATGCCGGTGAAGCTTGGAAAGACACGGGCAAAACAGGTAACGCGATTGCTTACGTTTGGTTGTTCCTGTCTGCGAATATGGGGTATGAGCCCGCGAGAGTTGTGCGCGATGAGGTTGCCAGCAACATCGGTGTCGATGTGGTGGTTGGCTTGCAATCAATCGCTAAGCCGCTACAAAGAAAGTTAGCGTCTGGTGTTGTGAAGAAGCATTCCATCATTCGTGCATTGAACAAGGTCTACAAACGTGAAGTTTATTTCCCTGGTGAAGAGGAGCTAAACGAGCTGCTCAATGAGGAACATCATGATGAAGCAAGCCTCCTCGGTGACACACCAGAGTTGAATTTTGAAACGGAGATGCCTGTTCAACAAGAGTTTGCTCCTCCACCAAAGCAACCTTCCAAAGAAGTGCTCGATTTTACGCAAAACTTTTTACAGCCACAGAATCTCAACAAGCCTCATTCGTGAGGCTTTTTTATCACTCAAATCCTTCTTTATTCTATCGTTTGCATAATTGTTGAGTGATCTTTATGCAAAGCTTCAACAGAATTTTACTTGCCACCAATCTATTCCTATATAAATCGATAAATAGAGGGAAATCCCCCCTTGCTGCAAATACATGAATTAAGCTCCAATCCGTTATTATTGATTAGCTCGTACTATAGCTATGAAAATAATTTGTTAGCTTAAATTTTGTTTTTCTAATGACACTCATTACTTTAACTAATATTTGGTATTAAGTTTTATATTACTAAATCTTAATTTCTATTTTTGGTTTCAATTAGTGTCTGTTGATCTTTAACTAAATTAAGCGCAATATACCCAAAAATAAAAATAGCGCACACTCTGCGTATAAATACAGTAAGAAGCAACCTGTTATTATCCTTTTCAACATAAAGGGGCAACGTCATGCTCTTTTTATGTCCATTAGAGATTTGTGTATGTTGAGAATCATTAGTGCAGATAAGTTCATCTCTTCAAGGTTTATCTTGGAATACAGCAAAGTGGAATTTGCATCTTTGTTGGGGGTTTCCGTTGCTAAGATAACCAATATAGAGAACGGCAAAACATCGATTCCCCCGGTGTACGATTACGCCATCAATCACTTGCTCAGTGAGCACCCGTTTAAAGACAGTGCGATGGATGCCTTGTGTTCACATGAAACGCTTAACTTTGCTCGCCGTGTCGATGTAAACAGTAAGGTGCAACGCTTGTCGTGTAAGCGCTGTGACAGTCGAAGGTTACATGTTATGGCTGGCATGAGTGGTCTGTACTTTGTGGAATGTATGGACTGTAAGCACACCATGTACTCGTCTGGAATCGCGGTGAAACGGTATCAATTGTGGTCGAATAATGGCGTGAGGCTCGATAGCCATTTGTTTGATTAAACTGGCTCTCGCTGCTATCAAAGTAAAACCACCAAAGTAAAACAATAAAGTAAAACAATAAAGTAAAAAGCCATCAGCAGAAATGTTGATGGCTTTTTGTTATAGTTTATAAATTGTTAAATATAAGCATATTTATTGTGTTTATTCTTGCTATTAAATCAATCTAGTAAAATATAGAGTGATGAAAATCGCAAAATTTTATTTTCTTTTGATTCCTTTTTTAATAATAACTGGTGAGGTCACATAATTCTTCACCTAAATTCAATTTAAGCCAGAATCTAATATCATTGGCTTATCGAAAGGAAAGTGATAAAGATCGCGAAATTTTATTTCGAGAAAATAAGAGTTTTAATTATGAAATAATAATCACGAAATTTGTTTTTTGAATTTTAAATATTAATTTCGTTTGTAATATCTGTGCTTGTCGTCTTTACAGAACAAATAAGAGATATTTCAAATGAAACGTTTAATTATCGGTGTTAGTAATTACATGCCAGAAGATTTCAGTTTATTATCTGAATCTTTGGATGAGCAATTTAACCGAACTTTAAAACCACTTGAGCACGTCGAATTAACCGACGTTGGCGCTGCAATTATTACTTCTGCAGATATTAAGGCTGGTCTACACAAAATTATTTCTGAAACGGGTTATGGTATTCCGGTTTTCTTAGTCACAGATGAAAACCCAGTTTCAGCAGAAGATTACGTATGGTTAACCGGCGTTATCGATTTGGAAAGACAGTCAATTGAATACTACGGTCGCCAAATCAATGAGGCTGTCACCAAGTACGAATGTCGTCTACTTCCACCTTTCTTCAAACAATTGACTCACTACGTGGAAATGGGCAACTCTGCATTCGACTGTCCAGGACACCAAGGCGGTCAGTTCTTCAAAAAACACCCAGCGGGTAAACAGTTCTACGATTTCTTCGGTGAAAACCTATTCCGTAGTGACTTGTGTAACGCGGACGTTGATTTAGGTGACTTGCTGATCCACGAAGGTTCTGCTCACCAAGCTCAAGCACACGCAGCAAAAGTGTTCAACTCAGACAAAACCTACTTCGTACTTAACGGTACTTCGGCTTCAAACAAAGTGGTTTGTAACGCGTTAGTGACCGAGGGTGACTTGGTGATGTTTGACCGTAACAACCACAAATCCAACCACCACGGCGCATTGATCCAAGCGGGCGGTATGCCAGTTTACCTAGAAACGGCACGTAACCCTTGGGGCTTTATTGGTGGTATGGATGAGCACTGTTTTGATGAAGAATACATCCGTGCTCAAATCGCGAAAGTGTCACCAGAGCGTGCACGTGATGAGCGTCCATTCCGTCTTGCGATCATCCAATTGGGTACTTACGACGGTACTATCTACAACGCACGTTACGTGATGGATAAGATTGGTCATCTATGTGACTACATCCTATTTGACTCGGCATGGGTAGGCTACGAGCAGTTCATTCCTATGATGAAAGACTGTTCTCCACTGCTACTGGATCTGAAACCAGAAGATGCGGGTGTGATTGTGACTCAATCTGTTCACAAGCAACAAGCTGGCTTCTCTCAAACCTCGCAAATCCACAAAAAAGACCACCACATCAAAGGTCAGGCTCGCTACTGTAACCACAAACGCTTCAACAACGCGTTTATGATGCACGCGTCTACTTCACCATTCTATGCGCTGTTCTCAGCATTGGATGTGAACGCGAAGATCCACGATGGTGAAGCGGGTCTACGACTATGGCGTGATGCGGTTAAGACTGGTATCGAAGCACGTAAAGAAATCCTGAAAAGCTGTGAGCTGATTCGTCCGTTCATTCCTGACCAAGTGGATGGTCAACCATGGGGCAGTTACGACACCGATCTTATCGCAACTAACAAGAAGTTCTTCATGTTCGAGCCAGACGCAAGCTGGCATAAATTTGAAGGCTACGGCGAAGGTCAGTACTTCGTTGACCCATGTAAATTGCTACTCACCACAGCAGGTATTGCTGAAGATGGTAGCTACGCAGACTTTGGTATTCCTGCAACGTTATTGGCGAACTTCCTACGTGAGAACGGCATCATCCCTGAGAAGTGTGACTTGAACTCTATCTTGTTCTTGCTAACTCCAGCAGAGGATATGGGTAAGATCCGTCATCTTGTAGCGCAAATTAACCGCTTCGAAAAATTCATTCGTGATGATGCGCCGCTAAACATCGTGCTTCCTCGCGTTTACGAAGCGAACAAAGAACGCTACCGCGGCTACACCATCCGCCAGCTATGTCAGGAAATGCATGACATGTACAAAGAGCTGAACGTGAAACAGCTACAAAAAGCGATGTTCCGTAGCGAATACTTCCCAACTATGGTGCACAAACCAGATGTGGCAACACGCAAATACTTCCGCGGCGAGTGTGATTACTTGCCTCTGAAAGAAGCGGTAGGTCGTGTCGCTGCAGAAGGTGCGCTTCCTTACCCTCCAGGCATTATCTGCGTGATCACGGGCGAAATCTGGACTCAACAAGTGGTCGATTACTTCTTATCTCTAGAAGAAGGCATCAACCGATTCCCAGGCTTCGCACCAGAGATTCAAGGTGTGTACCTAGAAGACGTCAATGGCCGCACCACCGCCCATTGCTACGCCCTTAAAGATTAATCTACCCCGTTCGCATCGTGACTTGGTTGTCGCGGTGCGAACCGTTTATTCGTGGAGAATAATTTATGAGTACTGAAACCAAAAAAATGTCGGTGGTGCAGCTAACCATTCTGACATTCATTAACATGGCTGGCTCGGGCATCATTATGCTGCCAAGTAAGTTGGCGCAAGTGGGCACGATTTCGATTCTATCTTGGCTGATTACTGCGGCGGGTTCATTGGCTCTTGCCTATGTATTTGCGAAGTGTGGTCGCTTTAGTAAACGTGACGGTGGTATGAACGGTTATGCGTCGTACGCGTTTGGTAAATCGGGTGCGTTTATGGCGGGTTGGACCTATGGCTTGTCATTGTTGATTGCCAACATCGCGATTGCGATTACCTGTGTTGGCTACGGATCTGCGTTTTTTGAAGTGACCTTGTCGCCAGTCGAAACCTGTCTGTACACCATCGCTATCCTTTGGATTTGTACCTTCGCTAACTTTGGTGGTGCGAAGATCACCGGTCAAATCGGCTCGTTTACAGTCTGGGGTGTTATCCTTCCTGTGTGTTCTTTGGGTATTGTTGGTTGGTTCTACTTTAGCCCAACCATGTACGTAGAAGCATGGAACCCACACCACCTACCATTTGGTGAAGCGGTTAGCGCGTCGATCGCAATGACACTTTGGGCGTTCCTAGGTCTTGAGTCAGCTTGTGCGAACTCAGAAGCGGTAGAAAACCCAGAGAAGAACGTACCAATCGCAGTATTGGGCGGTACGCTGATTGCAGCAGTGGTTTACATCGTTTCAACCAACATCTGTTCTGGTATCGTGGCGAACTCTGAACTTGCTGCTTCTACCGCGCCATTCTCAACAGTATGGACAGTGATGCTAGGTTCTACGGCGGGTAAAGTGGTTGCGGGCATGGCCGTTCTTGCTTGTGCAGGTTCATTACTGGGTTGGCAGTTCACTATCGCGTCCGTATTCAAATCATCTTCAGATGCAGGTTTCTTCCCGAAACTGTTCTCACAAGTTGATAAACGCGGCACACCAATCAAAGGTATGGTGGCCATCACGGTTATCCAATCTGTGCTTTCTTTAATGACTATATCGCCAACATTGAATGAGCAATTTGAAGCGCTGGTTAACCTAGCCGTAGTGACGAACGTTATTCCTTACATCCTATGTATGGGTGCAATCTTCATCATGCAGCAAGTGGCGCACGTGCCTGAGCGCGAAATGAAGACAACGAATATCATTGCGCTAGTCGGTTCTCTTTACAGCTTCTATGCGTTGTACGGCTCTGGCTACGAAGCCATGATGTGGGGTTCAATTGTTACTTTCCTAGGTTGGAGTGCGTACGGTCTGATTGCTTCTAAGCATGAACCTCTCGTGAACTAGTTTTTTCAATCGAGCCTTCCCATACGCGGTGTGGAAGGCTCTTTTGCTTTTTATCCATTCAGTAAGTTAAGGAAACAACACCACTCACAACGTGAAAACTCATTTTCGACAATTGGGGGACGAAAGATGATTAGCCAACCTGTTAAGATCGGTGACGATACCGTCGTAGTCATTCCAAGCGTGATCCTGAGCGAGCTCGGGATAAGGGAAGGGGACACCCTCGAAATTGCGCTCAATAAAGACAAAATGGAAATTAAGAAAATGGTACTGAAAACCAGCTCTCCAAACGATTCCAGCGAAGAAGGCTAGAATTGAGTTAGAGAATCTTGGTTTGTCGGATACACTACTGGTTTCGCAAATCTGGCGCTCGCCGCTGTCTTTGAACTATTGATAACAACAAGAAGAGGTCTGGTACTATGCAAGGTATCCTCTCTATACAATCTCATGTTTCTTTTGGTCACGCTGGTAACAGCAGTGCCGTTTTCCCAATGCAACGCATGGGTTTCGAAGTGTGGCCTATTCACACGGTTCAATTTTCTAACCACACCCAGTATCAAGAAGGCTGGACGGGTCGTGCGTTTTCGGCTGATGACATCAGCGAATTAGTTCGTGGTCTTGGCAATATTGGCGCGCTAGAGAAGTGCCAAGCCGTTCTGACCGGCTACCAAGGCAGTGCTGAGCAATGTCTGGCAGTAGAAGATACCGTCACTAAAGTTAAACAAGCGAATCCCGAAGCGCTTTACGTGTGTGACCCAGTGATGGGCGCGCCAGACAAAGGCTGTATTGTGGCGCCGGGTATCGCAGAAAACTTGTTGAATCGTCTAATGCCAATGGCGGATGTGATCGTACCTAACCAGTTCGAACTAAGCCAATTTGCTGAGATGGAAATTCACACGTTGGATGACGCAATCAATGCTTGTCAGCGTGCGCTAGCAAAAGGCCCTAAAGTGGTGTTGGTGAAACACCTTTACTGCCTGTCAGATGATAGCTTCAACATGCTACTTGCAACGTCAGAAGGCACTTACCTAGCGAAGCGTCCACATTTTGAATTTGCTAAAGCACCCGTAGGCGCTGGCGATTTGATTTCGGCGATTTTCACCGCTGGTCTATTGAAAGGTTGGACGCCAAAACAAGCGTTCAAACACTGTCACGATGCTTGCTACGGCGTACTTAACGCAACTTACCAAGCGGGCGAATGGGAACTGCAAACCATCGCTGCACAACAAGAGTTCGTTGAGCCTAGCGCGCACTTCCCATTGGAAGAAGTGACACTCAGCCAAGCGTAAATTCAGGCTGTAAGCAGGAAAAAGGGAGCACTTCGCTCCCTTTTTGATTTCTATAGCCTGTTCTACACAGCGTTAAGTCTGCCCTAACAGCGAGAGGTATCAACCTTAAAGCTGTGTCCATCCGCGCCTTTGCCATCCATTCGGTAGTAGGCGTAGCACTTGCCAGCCATGAGCGCTTCTGGTGATTCGTCATTGCCATACCCAACCATGGAGTATTGGTTGTTCTCGATGAAGACTAAATCTGTCTGTTTCATCTCATCGGTAATGGTTAGGTTATCGAAGAAGCTGACCTGCTCACCGCACTCACTTTGGGTTTCTGGGTAGCCATTGTAAAACTCTTGATACCCAGCAGCAGTTAAGACGCACTGGTCGGCCCCTTGGTCTTGCTTAAAGGCTTTCGCATTCTGATTGAGAATAGAAACGTGATACTGCATGTCGGCAAAGATCACTTGGATGGCGGCTGTGCGGGCATCAGAAGTTCGTTGGTTGGAGTGATAAACGGCATACGCGGTTAAGCCTCCGAGCACGACAGCCGTTAGCAGCCACTCTTTCGACGAGAATCCAGACAACAATCTCATTGGTTTTTACCCTAAATACAACTCAACCATGCGCATAACAGGGCGGGATTCTACGCATGGTTTGAGGGAATTTTAAGGGCAAACTGCGTGTTTCAGAAAAACCTGACACAAACTTGAAGAACGATCAAATTATGAAGAGAGGAGCATATTGCTCCTCTTGCATTTAGAGTTAATTTGGTGTCGGCATTGAAATAAGGTTAGGCGATACAATCAGTTGAGCTTCCGTCGCCGCTTGTACCTCTTCAACGGAAAACTCCGGCGCGAGTTCGGTTAACATCATACCCTTATCGGTGATTTCGAATACGCCCATCTCGGTAACAATCAAATCCACCTGACCCACGGCGGTCAGCGGTAAAGTGCAATGCTTGAGCAGTTTAGGGTTGCCTTTCACTGTGTGTTCCATGGCGACAATCACTTTCTTTGCGCCGACCACAAGATCCATTGCACCGCCCATTCCCGGGACCATTTTCCCCGGAATGATCCAGTTGGCAAGATTGCCACGTTCATCGACTTGCAGCGCACCAAGTACGGTTGAATCCACGTGACCACCACGAATGATGGCAAAAGAGTCGGCGCTGTTGAAATAACATGCCCCCGCGATTGCTGTGATGCTCTGTCCGCCTGCATTGACCAGATCAGGGTCGATTTCTGCCTCAGATGCGAGTTTATCAATGCCAATTAAGCCATTTTCCGCTTGCAGTAATAGCTCGACGTCTTTGTCTACTTCATTGGCAACCAGCGTTGGTAGGCCAATCCCTAGGTTAACGATGTCGCCATCTTGCATCTCTTGAGCAACGCGCCATGCAATGCGGCGGCGAACGACTTCTTTATCTAATTGTGCAGTCATTAGTTGTCCTCCACTAAGATGTAATCGACGTACAAACTTGGGGTATGCACGGCTTCAGGTTCAATGTCGCCCAGTTCCACAATCTGCTCTGGTTCCACTACTACGGTTTCTGCCGCAGTTGCCATTAAAGGGTTAAAGTTCTGGGTGGTTTTGCTGTAGAAAACGTTGCCTCGACGGTCAACTTTAGAGCCACGAATCAGCGCTAAGTCGGCCTTCAGTGGCACTTCCAAGAGATATTGTTTGCCATCGACTTCAATCACGCGTTTGTTCTCTGCGACTATGGTGCCAAGCCCGGTGGGTGTTAGTACGCCACCCAAACCCGCGCCCGCACTGCGAATGCGCTCTGCCAATGTACCTTGAGGAACCAGCTCCACTTCAAGTGTGCCTTCGTTCATCTGCTTGCCAGTCTCGGGGTTGGTACCGATGTGTGAGGCATACAGTTTCTTCACGCGTTTTTCTGCAATAAGTCGACTAGAGCCACGACCCGGTGAGCCTGTGTCGGTACTGATTAAGGTAATGTCTTTGATGTCCTTTTTGATCAGCAAGTCAATCAAGCGCTCTGGGGCTCCCGTCGCCATAAAGCCACCAATCATGATGGTCATGCCGTCGTGTAGTAGGTCTTCAATTTGCGCTGTAGTGGCTGCTTTTTTCATGTTTTTCGTGTCCATGAGAGACTCCTTCTAGCAACGTTTTAAAATCAACGCCGTACCCATACCACCGCCGATGCACAATGATGCCAAACCGTAATCACGGCGAGTGCGTTGCAGTTGATAAACCAAGGTGGTCACAATGCGGTTACCGGATGCACCGATTGGGTGACCAAGTGCAATGGCACCACCACTTAAGTTACTGCGTTCTAGTAGCCACGCTTCATCGATATTGTGTTGCTCAGTAAGGGAGCGAACCACGCCAAGCGCTTGCGCTGCAAAGGCTTCGTTAAGCTCAAAAACGTCGATATCTTCAATCGCCATTTCGGCTTTGGCTAAGGTATTGGCAATCGCAGACACCGGACCTAAGCCCATCACCTCTGGGGCGATAGCACCTTGTCCGTATTCGACGAGTTCTGCCAGTGGCTTGAGGTTATGGCGTTTTACTGCACTTTCTGAAGCGAGCAAAATTGCGGATGCACCATCATTAATACCGGATGCATTGCCTGCGGTTACGCTGCCTTCTTTATCGAATGCAGGGCGCAGCGCTTGTAGACCTTCAAAGGTGCTGTCGGCTTTCGGATATTCGTCTTTTTTCACTTCGAATTGGCGTTTGCGATCCACAATGGTAATTGGCGCAATTTCCGCTTCAAAATGGCCACTTTCTATCGCGCTGACGGCTTTACGTTGGCTCTGTAAGGCAAAGGCATCCTGGTCTTCTCGGCTGATTTGGAATTGCTTGGCGATGTTTTCTGCCGTAACACCCATGTGGTAGTTGTGGAAGGCATCCGTCAGACCATCTTTGATTATGCTGTCTTCTTGGAGTTGATGACCCATGCGGTAGCCGCGACGAATCTGGCCAGAAGAGACATAAGGTGCGTTGGACATGCTCTCCATGCCGCAAGTAAGCACTAACTCAGCATCGCCCGCTCGGATGTGGCTTGCACCGTCCATGATGACTTTCATGCCACTGCCGCAAATCATATTGAGGGTGTAAGCGGGAACGGATTCTGGAATGCCAGCCTTCATTGCGGCTTGGCGACCCGGGCCCATACCTGCGCCTCCAGTCAGTACGTTGCCCACAATCACTTCATCGATTTGTTCTGGGGCAATGTCCACTTGCTCCAAGGCTGCCTTGATGGCATGAGCGCCTAATTCCACACCGGACAATGACGCTAACGAGCCATTAAAGCTGCCAATTGGGGTGCGCTTTGCCGCCACAATAAAGATTCGTTCCATACCGCTGTTTACTCCGTAATCGTTCTGTCACAACCAGTGTAGGGAGTGCGATGTGCTTGCGATATAGCCAGGAATTCAAAGCCGCTTTGCGAAAATGCAAAGCACAAACGAGGCGCAAATCACGAACTTTTACCCCTACCAACCTTAAGGTGAAAGGAAATCAACTTAGGAGAAAAACACATGCTTGATCGTATTGCTTGCGCCCCATGCTGCTGGGGAGTGGAAGAGGCATCTCATGCGACCAACCCAAGCTGGGGAAAGGTGTTAATGGATGCGAGTGACAGTGGCTTTCGTGGTATCGAATTGGGGCCGGATGGCTTCTTCCCTGAAGATCCTGAACTGCTGAAAAGTGCGTTTCGCGTACGTGGATTGCAGGTGTGCGCAGGCAAGGTACAAGTGCCATTTTGCGATTCTGCAAACATGCCAGCCATTTTGGAAGAAGTCGACACCGTTTGTCAGCGTTTGGATGCATTGGGTGTAAAGAACTTGCTGCTGATGGAAGGCATTCATGCAGAGCGTTATGGCTATATCGGACAAAGCGTCACTGCGCCGCGTTTGAAAATGGAAAGTAAACGAACCATGATTGGCAACTTTGAACGCATCATTAGCGTAGCTAGCCAATATGGTTTGCGCTGTTTACTTCATCCGGGCATCGGCGGTTATATCAGTTATAAAGACGAGATCGATTTTGTCATGAGCCAGATTCCAGCGAACAAGCTCGGACTTTGCATTGATATCGGGCATGCATTTTTAGATGGGATGGATCCGCTAGGGCTTATCCGTCAGTACGGAACGCGCATCGAGCACATTCATGTCAAAGATGTCTCGACGGACAAATTGAGGTTAGCTATCCGCGATAAGTTGGAGTGGGTCGATGCATACAGCAAAGGACTGATTACGCCACTTGGGGATGGCGATATCAAGCTTCAACAAGTGATGAGTGCACTTAAGGCGGCCGACTATCAAGGTTGGATCGTGGTCGAGCATGAACACGGCACCGCAGACGTGAGTCAGGTTTCGCGCGATTTAAAACGCAGCCGCGATTATCTCGCTCAAATTGTGGCGTAGTTCGATATTCGATTCTAAAAAGGTGACGATGATGCTCAGTGATCCTTGGTTCTATCTTTTGGCGATTCCTGCGGTGTTAATCTATGGCATTGGTAAAGGTGGGCTCGGTGGGGCGCTGGGCATTTTGGCCGTTCCTATGATGGCGCTGGTGGTGCCGCCAACACAAGCGGCAGCGATTTTATTGCCCATTCTGTTGGTAATGGATGCCTTTGCGGTGCGTCATCATTATCGAAAGGTCGATGTTCGAGTGCTTAAAACCATGTTGCCTGGGGCTTTGCTTGGCGTGGTATTAGCGGGCTTATTTCTGAGTATCACGCCAGAATCAGGGTTGAAGATCACCGTTGGCGTGCTGTCTTTGCTGTTCTGTTTTCAGTATTGGCTAAGTGGTGAAACCCCCTCTCAATCAGGGAAGTTAGGGGCTTGGATTTGGAGTACTCTGAGCGGTTTTTCCAGTACTGCAATTCATGCAGGGGGGGGGGCCGCGAGTATTTATTTACTCCCATTGAAACTACCCAAAATTACCCTGATAGCGACCATGGCGGTGCTGTTCGGCATAGTGAATGTAGCGAAACTCGTGCCTTACATTTGGCTTGGTGAATTTGATTCGACTAACTTGATGACAGCGCTAGTGTTGATTCCACTCGCGCCTGTTGGCGTTAAGATGGGTGTGTATCTTTTGCATCGCGTCAGTCAGGAAAGAATCTATCAGCTTTGTTATCTGTTCTTGTTTCTTTCAGGTGCCAAGCTGACTTTCGATGGCATCAGCACTTTATTGCTTTAAATCCAACCCGCCCTAACAAGGCTTTTCTAATAAGAACTCTTTGAATTTTATCGCCACTGGAGATGCAGTTTTGGGTGAATGGTAATACAGATTCAAACTCCAAATACTGGTCTCATACTCTTCCAATAGCGGTACTAACTCGCCTCTTTCTACCACTTCTGTGGTGACAAATTGCGGTAAGTATGCGACACCTGTCCCCTTTAAAGTGCCACTGAGCAACAGGTCACTGTCATTCACTTCAATAGTTTTTGGCACTTTCAGCACCATGTTTTCCATTCCTTGACGGAAGATCCAATCATTGCTGCCCGTCAGTGTGGTTGCAATCAAGCAAGCGTGGTCTCGTAGTGCTTCTGGATGCGTGGGCAAGCCATGCTTTTCTAAGTATTGCGGGGAAGCCACAACGATAAACGGGCATTGCATCAGCTCGCGTTTCACCAGTAGTAAATCTTTTTCACGGTAGCCTTGGAAGCTGGCATTGGCACTGATCATCAGGTCACAGGTACTGGCATGATCCAATGCCCAAGGTGTGACGTTGATGTTGAAGGTCACCTTTGGATTGAGCTTGGAATACTCGGCGATTTTGTCCATCAGGTAGTGATTGGCATACACGGGCGTGCACGCAATATTGATATGACCTTTTTCGCTGTCTTGGAAGTCTTCTAATTTGCGGCTGATACGCTCGGCACTGTCAACAAGAGGAGAGAACTCTTCATATAAGGTTTGGCCTGCTTGAGTGGCCTCCAATAATCGGTTCGAGCGGCGGCATAGGGTAGTACCGAAGTGTTGTTCCAACTCTTGCAGCCAGCGGCTTCCGGCGGAGACCGAAATATTGAATTTACGCGCGGCGGAGGAGATAGACCCAGAGCGGATCACGTAGACAAAGAACGCCATTTTATCGAGCATGAGGTTTGCCTCCAAAAGCAAAAGGGAACAAGTGCTAACACCTGTTCCCTTTGTAAAACATTAAGTTATCTTATGCACGTGCTTCAGTCGCAGTTCCAGATACTTTTTTACCCAGTTTCTTCGCCATTGCTTCTTCCATTTTCTCCAAGCTGACGCCTTTGGTTTCAGGCACATACTTGACGACCACGAACATACAAATCAGCGACAACACACCGAATAGCCAGAAGGCAAAGGCACCGTTGAAGTTCTCTTGTAGGTAGGCGTTTTCATTGAGCATTGGGAAAGACTGCGTCACGATAAAGCCAGTAAACCATTGCGCACCGACCGCGATAGCCATGGCACGAGAGCGGATACTGTTCGGGAAGATTTCTGAAATCATCGTCCAACATGCACAGCCCCAAGATGTCGCGTAAGACACCACGTACAGACACAGTGCGAATAGTGCCGCGTAACCTTCCGTTTGCTGGTAAAGCACGTAACCAACGATGAACATACCGAATGCACAGCCAATGGTGCCGTATTTCATCAGTGGCAAGCGGCCGACTTTATCGATCAGGTACATACCCAAGGCGTTACCACCGATAAATACGATACCCACGAACGTCGTTTGGAATAGCGCGTTTTCAGTAGAGCCTGTGATTGGTTTTAAGATCTCCGGAGTGTAGTACATGATCACGTTGATGCCCGTTAGCTGCTGAGCTGCCGCGACAAACGTACCGATAACCAAGATTGCGAACAGCAATGGCGAACGTAGGCTGACCTTGTTCTTCTTCGCACCACGACTTTCCACTAACGATTCTTGGATCTCTTTGATCAAACGATCCGCGTGTTTCGGGTTTGAGATACGAGATAACGTCTTTTTGGCATCGTCTACTTTGCCTTTTAAGACCAGCCAACGTGGGGATTCTGGGATGAGGAACAACAACATTGCGAAAAGCGCGGCAGGAATCACTTCTGAGCCGAGCATCCAACGCCAGCCCATGTCTACTAGCCAAGCTTCTGACATGCCTTTTGCGATGAGGTAGTTAACGTAGAACACACCAGTCTGGCCGATAACTGCCGATTGTTGGAACATGCTCACTGCGCGACCTCGATAATCTTTTGGCGCCACTTCTGACATGTACATTGGCGATACCACACAAGCAAGGCCAACAGCGACCCCGCCAACGATGCGTAGAACAGTGTAGAAGGTGAAGTCGGTTGCGAGGGCGGAGCCTATAGCGGAAATAATGAAGAGGATGGCGGCGATAAAGAGGGTGTTGCGTCGGCCGTATTTAAGGGCTGCCCAGCCTGCGCTGACCGCACCGATGATACTACCTAATACTACGCTGGATACAGCCCAGCCAGTTTGAGCCGGTGACAATCCAAAGTATTCGCGGATTGGACCAATTGCGCCAGAGATAACAGCAGTGTCGTAACCTAATAAGATACCTCCGAGCGCAGCGATACAACAAATCCTAACGATGTAGGCAAGATTGTGCTTTCGAGCTTCGGCCTTGGATGTAGCTTCCATTGTTTTTTCCTTTATTAGATCCCCAAGCTTTCCTTTAACCATCGAATAAGATCAAGTTGGGTAGCGGCCAATACTCTGTTTTGTAGGGTACGAGTATTGGGTATCTATATTGCCGACTTTTAATGTTTATTAGATGTATGAAAATTATTTTTCATTTGTCGGTTGCATTTATCATATTTAGTCTTTTGTCATTCGACTAGCTGTCTGTTCGTTTTTTATCCTAAAGTGTTACCCAAATCAAAAAATGAAAAACATTTTTCATTTTGGTTTTTGTATTTAAGTTATTGAAAATAAAATATAAAAATAAAATGAGATCTAGCTCAAACTTGCTTGAAAGGCACGTGGTTGCTGAGATTTTTCATGATTTAACAATTTGATGACATCGATTTTATCTGGTGAAAAATATTTTTCATTTAAATTTTTTTTCGCTAATGTAATTTCCAGTGAAACGAAATCGGTGAAAGAAAAGCATCTATAAAAACCACGCTTTTACTTCACGACATTTATTAAATAACGCAAACATTGTCGGAGAATAAAAATGAGCAACGTGCAATATGGAATTAGCCCACTGACTTGGACCAACGATGACATGCCTGAATTAGGCGGCGATATCCCATTGGAAACGTGTCTAAGTGAAATGGCAGAAGCTGGTTTCACTGGTACAGAGCTAGGTACTAAGTACCCACGTGAGCCAGAAGTTCTAATCCCTCTACTAGAAAAACATGGCTTAGTGCTCGCTTCTGGCTGGTACAGCGGCAATCTAATGAAGCTGACTGCGGAAGAAGAAATCGCAGCGATGCAAGAGCATATCAAACTGCTTAAGGCTGCTGGCTGTAAAGCAATGGTGTTCGGTGAAGTGAGCAACACAGTTCACGGCGACATCAACACGCCACTGTCTCAACGCGTGATCCTCACGATGGACGAGTGGAAAACCTACTGCGCGAAGTTAACTCAAGTTGCGGAATACCTTCTAAACGAGCACGACATCAAACTGTCTTTCCACCATCACGTCGGCACCATCTGTGAAACCGAAGATGACATCAACATCATGATGGAATTCACTGGCGAAGCGGTTTACCTAACCCTAGATACGGGTCACATCACTTACGGTGGTGGTAACCCAGTGACCATGATCAAACGTTGGGGTCACCGTATTGGTCACATGCACTTTAAAGACCTTCGCCTAGAAGTAATGAAAGCTGCGCGTGATGCAGACAAATCATTCCTAAACGCAGTGCTTGATGGCGTATTCACTGTTCCTGGTACAGGTGACGTGGATTACGACGACGTATTCGCAGCACTGAAAGAGCGCAACTACCAAGGCTGGTTGCTGGTTGAAGCAGAGCAAGACCCAGCGAAAGCACACCCATTGACGTACGCGAAAACCGCTTACGAGAACATAACAGGCTACGCGAAGAAATACGGCCTATAAGAGCACAAGCAAGGAAGGGGAGATTCGTCTCCCCTGTATCAAGCCGCGGAGACAACGTGGCTACAAAAATGATTGATACTACCGGGGAAGACAATGAAAACTGTACGCCTAACTGTTGCAGAAGCGCTAGCTCAGTACCTAGCCGCACAAATGATTGAAATTGATGGTAAAAAAGAACAGCTGTTTGGTGCGGCGTTTGCCATCTTTGGTCACGGTAACGTGACGTGTTTTGGCCAACAGCTAAAAAATATCGAAGACAAAATTCCGACTTGGCGTGGTCAAAATGAGCAGTCGATGGCGACAGCGGCAATCGCGTATGCCAAAGCGAACTTACGTCGTCGCATCGGCATCGCGACCAGTTCAATTGGTCCGGGTGCAACCAATATGGTTACCGCAGCAGGTATCGCGCACACAAACCGTTTACCAGTGCTTTTGATTTCTGGTGATGCTTACATCAGTCGTCTGCCAGATCCTGTGCTTCAACAGCCAGAGAATTTCTACGATCCTTCGATCACTTGTAACGATGCGTTCAAACCGCTAACACGTTACTGGGATCGCATTATCTCGCCAACGCAATTGATGCACTCATTGCCTCAGGCAATTGACACCATGCTTGACCCAGAAACCTGTGGTCCAGCATTTATCGGCTTACCACAAGATATTCAGGGCGTGGCCTATGATTTCCCTGAAGTCTTCTTCCAAGAAAAAGTACACCGCATTCGTCGTCCAGAGCCAGAAGTGGCAGATCTAGAAGATGCAAAAGCGGCGCTGCTTAGCGCGAAACAACCTTTGGTTATCTCTGGCGGTGGCGTGCATTACTCACTAGCAACGGACGAGTTGGCTGCCTTTGCGAAAAAACACAACATCCCTGTGGTTGAGACCATTGCTGGTCGCGCCACGATGCTGCAAGACAATCCTCTGAACGCAGGCCCAATCGGCGTGACGGGTTCAGACTCTGCAAACTACATGGCAGCGCATGCGGATGTGGTGTTGGCTGTGGGTACTCGCTTACAAGATTTCACGACAGGCTCTTGGTCGGTGTTCAAGAACCCAGATATGAAGCTGGTTACCATCAATACCGCACGTTTTGATGCCATTAAACATCGTGCTATTCCAGTTAAAGCAGACGCAAAACGTGGCTTAGTTGAGCTGTCCAACCTACTGGGTGATTTCCGTAGCAGTGACGAATGGTCGGCAACGGCGAAAGCGCAAGCGGATGAATGGAAAGCCGTGGTGCATCGTCGTACTCACCCTCAACCAGGCGATCTACTCGACGGTACGTCTTCTTATGCAGAAGTGATTGGCAAGCTCAACAAATCTATGCAGCCGGGCGACACCGTACTTACGGCAGCGGGTGGCTTACCAGCAGAGCTCGCGATGAACTGGCAGAACTACCAAATTGGTAAGTTCGACATTGAATTCGGCTTCTCTTGCATGGGTTATGAAATCGCAGGTGGCTGGGGTGCGAAAGTCGCGAATCCAGATAACGATGTGGTTGTGCTCGTCGGCGATGGCTCTTACCTGATTCAAAACTCAGACATCTACTCGTCAGTTCTGACAGGTCACAAGATGATTGTCGTGGTATGCGATAACGGTGGCTTCGCGGTGATCAACAAGCTGCAAAACAATACGGGTAACGAGTCGTTCAATAACCTATTGGAAGACTGTCGCCGTCCTGATGGCGAGGTAGCTCGCGTGGACTTTGCTAAGCATGCCGAAGCGCAAGGCGCAATCAGCGAGAAGTTGACCTCAATCGACCAGTTTGATGACGCATTCCAACGCGCAAAAGAAGCCGACCGTACTTACGTGATTGTGGTCGACATCGACCCAGTATCGCCAATGGCTTGGTCTAAGTGTGATTGCTGGTGGGAAGTGGGACTTCCTCAAGTGACACGCAATGACGACACCGCAGAGAAAGTGGCGGCATGGGAAGAAGGCAGAGCAGCGCAACGTGCCGGCGTTTAAGCCCAAACCGATTTATGTATCAAAACATCCAGCTTTAAAACAGATTTCAACAATTCGATTTATAGGCTCTTAAACAAGAGCCTATCAAGGAGTCAAACATGTTTAATGAAGAACGTCATTTTGAGCAACCAATCCGTTGGGCAATGGTCGGCGGTGGTCGTGGCAGTCAGATCGGTTACTCGCACCGTAATGCGGCGCAGCGCGATGGTTTGTTCAAATTGGTCGCTGGTGCATTCGATTTGGATGCGGATCGTTGCCGTGATTTCGGTGAGAACTTAGGTCTAGATGGCGACCGTTGCTACGCAAATTACAAAGAGATGTTTGAGAAAGAAGCGCAACGCGAAGATGGCATTCAAGCTGTATCGGTCGCAACACCAAACTCAACCCACTACGAAATTTGTAAAGCAGCACTGGAAGCTAACTTGCACGTGGTGTGTGAAAAACCAATCACCTTCACGACGGAAGAAGCAGAAGAGCTCAAACAGATCGCAGCAGAGCGTAATCGCGTGATTGGCGTGATGTACGGTTACAGCGGTTTCCCAATGGTTCAGCAAGCACGTGAAATGGTGAAGCGCGGTGACCTTGGTGAGATTCGTGTTGTAAACATGCAGTTTGCTCACGGCTTCCACAACGAAGAGTACGAGAAAAACGATCCAGGTTTGAAATGGCGCGTCAGCCCAGAAGTATCAGGTCCAACTTATGTTCTAGGCGATGTGGGTACGCACGCTTTCTACCTGTGTGAAGTGATGACGGGTCTTGAAATCGACCGTTTGTCTTGCATGCGTCAAAGCTTCATCAAGTCACGTGCTCCGCTCGAAGATAACGCTCACATCATGATGCAATTCAAAGATGGCGCAGTCGGTACGCTTTGGGCATCGGCAGTGAATGCAGGTTCGATGCACCAACAAAAAATCCGCATCGTCGGTTCGAAAGCGTCCATCGAATGGTGGGATGAGCAACCAAACCAACTTCGTTTTGAAGTGCAGGGTGAAGCACCACGAATTCTAGAGCGTGGCATGGGTTACCTGTACCAAGACGCTCCGGGTGTGGCTTCTAACCGTGTTGGTGGTGGTCATGCCGAAGGTTACTTCGAATCATGGGCGAACCTATACCACCGTTTCGCGTTGGCATTCGATGCGGCTGACCGTGATGACCAACAAGCGCTATCTGAAATTTGGTTCCCAGGTATCGACGCAGGCATCGAAGGCGTACGCCTATGCGAGAAGTGTGTGGAATCTGCAGACCAGAACGCCGCTTGGGTTGAATACAAATAATAGGAACAGACGATGACAAACATTGCACTTGAAACAAATCGACCATTGGATGCCATCGTTTTAGGACGTGCGGGCGTAGATCTCTACGCTCGCGAAGCTAAAACCGACATGGCAGACATCTCTGGCTTCAACAAGTTCGTTGGTGGCTCAGCAGCAAACATTGCGGTGGGCATTGCCAAGTTAGGCGGTAAGGTCGGCTTTATTGGCTGCGTGGCTGACGATGCATTCGGTGGTTACGTTAAAGGTTACATGACGGAGCAAGGCATCAACCTTGACGGCATGAGAACCGATGATTCTGGTTCGCGCACTTCGGTGGCATTCACAGAGATGAAGCCAAAAGATTGCACCGTGCTTATCTACCGTAACAACGCATCGGATTTGACCATCAAACCAGAAGAGATCGACCCAGCTTACATCGCTAGCTCAAAAGTCTTGGTAGTCACGGGTACGGCCTTGTCGGAAAGCCCAAGCCGTGAAGCTACTTTGATTGCGATGCAGCATGCGCGCCGTAGCAATACCTTAGTGGTGCTGGATGTCGATTATCGTCCTTACTCTTGGCGTACGGATACCGATGCTTCGATTTACTACGGCATTGCCGCGGGTCTTTCAGACATCGTGATCGGTAACCGTGAAGAGTTCGACATGATGGAAACCGTCATTGCACCGGGTAACACCGATGATGACCAAACGGCGGCTCGTTTCTTAACAGAGAACACTCAAGTGGTGGTGGTGAAAGCCGGTGAGCATGGCTCGAAAGTGTACGACCGCAATGGTCACAAATTCGAGCAAGGCATTTTCCGAGTCGAAGCCAACAAACCATTTGGTTCTGGTGACTCATTCGCCGGCGGCCTGATTTGGACGCTAGTTACTGGCGGTTCGTTAGAAGAGGGCGTACGCAACGGCACGGCTGCAGCGGCGATTAATGTCAGCGGTCACAGCTGCACAGAAGCCATGCCAACTAAGGAACAACTATTCGATTTTATTGAGACGCGAAGTTAAGCACGGTTTGGTGCTTTCGGGCACCACATTGCTGCGCGTTTGGTCTCCCGGGCCGGTATGTCACTTGAGGGTAACCAAACAGTGCGCGTACACACCATCGTGGCCCGGCTTTTTTGTTAAGCCACTTTCAGAAGGATAGGACAGTCTCGTTATCAAACGAACTGTGAGGAGAAAAGAAAAATGGGAAAACACATTCCACCATTTGATAACAAGAATGAACCAATTATTGGTGCGAACGACGAAGTAACACCGCTATGTTACTTCAACCAAGTGTTCTTGAATCAGAACGAAACTTTTGACCATGTTATTGAAGGGTATGAGTCTGTCATCGTATTGGCTGGCGGTACTTGCAGCATCACCGTGACGAAAGACGGTGAAAGTGAAACGTTCGACAACATTGGTAAACGTAAATCAGTTTGGGACGGCAACCCAGAAGCGGTTTACGTACCACTTGGCTACCGCGCGACCATCCAATGTGTGAGCGACAAGGCTGACGTTATGATTGCGGGTGGTAAGTTTGAAGCGTCACTGGAGCCTTTCTGTGTTCGCGAAGAGAACGTAGACATGGTTCAGTACGGTTCAGATGAGACTAAAACTCACCGCAAGATCAAACACGTGCTGGGTCAATCCAACGCAGACAAACGTGGTCGCTTATTGGTGAGTGAACTCTTCACCGTTGGTGCAGGTGGTTGGTCTGGCTTTCCACCACACAAGCACGATGAAGATCGTGTTAAGCCTGATGGCAGCAAAGAAACCCTTTACGAAGAAGTGTATCAATTCCGCTTCAACCCAGATTTCGGCTTTGGTGCGCAGTTCCTATACGAGCACGAAGACGACTTTGGTCCGGTTTACCACGTGCGTACTGGCTCTGTGATTGCCATCGATAAAGGCTATCACCCAAGCGTGGCGGCACCGGGCTACGAAATGTATTACTTCACCATCATCGTTGGCAAAACAGAGAAATCTTTGATTCAGCACTTTGATCCACACCACGAATACCAAGTGGAAACGATCCCTGGCATCAAAGACATGATCGCGAAATTTAAGTAGGGGAATCATCATGTTGGTAAATTTGAATGACCTATTGCCAGAGGCTGCGGCATCTAACTACGCTGTCCCTTGCTTTAATGTGTTCGGCTTTGAAGATGCACGTGCTGTTGTTGAAGCGGCAGAGCAAGTTAACAAACCGGTAATTCTGGCCTGTAACAAAGACGTGGTGGATTTTTATGGCGTCGAAACCGCTGCGGCGATGTTCCTAAATCTGGCGCATAAGAGCACAGTGCCTGTTGTGCTTCACCTTGACCACACTTACGAAGAAGACATCGTCTTTCGCGCGCTTAAAGCTGGGTTTAGTTCCGTGATGTTTGACGGCTCGCAACTGACGTTGGACGAGAACATTGCTCGCACCAAGAAAGTCGTGGAAGTGGCGCATGCGTTAGGAGCATCGGTAGAGGGTGAAATTGGTTCGGTGCCTTACGAAGAAGGTCGCGACCACATAAAATCTATCTACACAGAACCGGAAGACGCGGCGCGCTTTGCAGAAGAAAGTGGCGTTGATTGTGTCGCAATTTCTGTCGGCAACGTTCACCGCTTAACCGAGCCAACTTGTACTATCGATTTTGGTCGCTTAGACCGTATCGCAAATGCTGTGGCTGTGCCGTTGGTGATTCATGGTTCGAGTGGTATCCGCGATGAAGACATGCTCAAGCTCAAGCAAAGCCGCGTGTCCAAGTTCAATATTGGCACCTGCTTGCGTCAGGCTCTGGGTCATAATCTTCGCGATTACATGAATCAGGAACCACAAAAGTTTGACCGTATTTACTTCATGCAAAAGGCGATGCCTTATGTGAAAGAAGAAGCGGTACGAAACTTTGAATTATTATCTTAAAATAGCGGCCCCTTTTGTTACTATAAGGGGCCTCTATCTCCAAGCGTTCATTGATAGGAGAGCAGTATAACTATGGATGTTGAAGTGAAAGCACCTGCAGATTTAGACACACTAAAAGAGTTAATCGCAAAGCGTTACGACAGTTTGAGCGGGCGTTTGCAGCAAGTCGCGGATTTCGTAACCGACCAGCCGATGCTGGTGGCAGTAGAAACCATGGCGACCATTGCCAAGCAAGCCAACGTACCCCTGTCGACCTTAAGTCGATTCTCTAATGCGATGGGCTTTGATGGCTTCACTTCTATGCAAGTACTGTTTCGCGATCAATATTTGAATCGCCCGAGAGATTACAAAGAGCGCGTTCGTAAAGCTCGTGAGATGGAGGACGTCCCGCATGACTCGCCTCAAGCCATCTTCCAAGATTTCGGACACGCAAACATTGAAGCACTAGAACAGCTTCAAATGTCGGTCTCTCCCCAAAAGCTGGAACGTGCAGTGGCTCTGATGGATGGTGCAGAAACCATCTACATTCAGGGTACTCGCCGAGCTTACCCAGTGGCTTTCTATCTTTGGTACGCCCTCATGAAATCTGACAAGAGTGTCGTGCTCTTGGATGATCACGGTGGCATGTTGTCTCCGTTAACTCGACGAATGAACGATAAAGACGTTCTGTTTGCTATCACCTTCAATCCATACGCGGAAGAAACCAGCCAGCTGATTGATGATGCTTGCAAAAAGAACGTGCCGATTGTCTGCATTACCGATAACCAAATGACGCCTCATGGCAGCAAAATGGATGTCTGTTTTGAAGTGCAAGAAGGCGAATTGATGGGCTTCCGTTCGCTCAGCAGCTCCATGTATTTGGCGCAGGCGATTGCGGTGAGTCTGATTTGTCGAGAAGTGAAGTAATTTCATTGCTCAGTAATCTCGAATAGGGACGCGATCCTGCGAGCGAATAAGCAGTAAAGCGCGCAGATTTTTCCATACCTTTGTCCACTGATTAGGTGCAACTTAGCGGTTGTGCTGCGGGTTTGCTCGAGCTGAATTCGGCTTATGTCCTGCAATGTACAGGGCAGTGAGAAGAGGTAAATCTGATGCGTTTTGCTCTACATGGCATGTGCTCTCTGCACAGCAATATCCTATCTGATGTCCGACTCGCCAAAGAAACTGGCTATCAAGGGCTCGAAATCCACACCGAAAAACTCTGGCGTTATATTCAGGCTGGCTTCACCGCTGAGCAGCTCAAACAGCGCATGGATGAGTTCGGCATTGTCCCAACGGCGATCGACATCATTGGCGCGGTTGAAGTGACAGATAAAGCCAGCCAACGCCAACTGTTCCAAGATTCAGAGACGCTGTGCCGTTTTGCGCAAGCCGTGGGTGCACCTACCATCCAGCTCAATGCTTTTGAGGCATTAAATGGCTTAACCAAAGAGCAAAACATCGAGCTAACGGCACAGAACATTCGCCAGATTGCTGACATTGGTAAGAGTTATGGCATCCGTTTCCAATATGAAGGCGCGGCTTGGACTCCAATCGCCAAACTGGAAGATTACTTCCGTCTGTACGACGCCGTTGGTCGCGACAACTTTGGTTTTGTTCTGGATACATGGCACTTATGGGCATGTCGCGGGGCAACGCTGGAGCAAGTGGCAAATATCGATGCTGAGCTGATTTACAACGTGCACTTGTCTGACGGCAAGCGTCCTGCTCCGGGCGAGGCTTGGCCAGATGAGCGCGCTCTACGTGGATATTTGTTAGGCCAAGGTGAAGTGCCATTAAAAGAATGGGTCGATGCGATTCGCCAAACAGGTTACGACGGCTTCTATTCTGGTGAGTTCCTCAATGACCAACTGTGGGAAGGGGATTACTACGACATCGCCGCAGATATGTTGGCGGGCATGAAGCGTCAATTCGACTAATCGACACAGAAGGGATTTCCTATGTTTAATATTGCTTTATTTGGAGCGGGTCGAATTGGTCAAGTTCATGCGGTCAATATCGAACGTTCACCAGAAACCACGATTTATTCGCTAATCGAACCTTATGAGGTCTATGCGGATCAGTTTTGTGCACAGTATCCGCAGACAAAGCGCCAAACCGTAAAAGAGGCGATGGCCGATGACAACGTTCATGCGGTGTGCATTTGCTCTTCAACCGATACTCATGCGGATTTGATTGAGCGAGCAGCAAAAGTAGGTAAAGCTATCTTTTGTGAGAAGCCAATCGACCTTGATTTGGGGCGAGTACGTGATTGCTTAGGCGTAGTAAACCAGCATAAAGTGCCTTTCTTATTAGGCTTCAATCGCCGCTTTGACCCGCATTTCCTAAGTCTTAAGAAAGCGTTGGATGACGGTCAAATTGGCGAACCAGCAAGCGTAATTATCACCTCTCGTGATCCTGCGCCACCGCCAGCACAATACAGCAAGTCGTCGGGTGGCATGTTCCGTGATATGACGATTCACGACCTCGATATGGCGCGGTTTATCTTAGGGGAAAATCCAATCGCAGTTACTGCACATGGCAGTTGCAAGGTAGATCCTGCCATCGGTGAAGCGGGAGATATCGATACCAGTGTGGTAACGCTTACATTCCCTTCTGGTGCTATAGCGACGATTCATAACAGTCGTCGCTCTGGCTACGGATACGATCAACGCCTCGAAGTGCATGGCGAGAAAGGTATGCTGCAAGCGGCGAATCTAACTGAAAATCTAGTCAGCCGTAGTACAGAAACAGGCCAAGCAGGCGCAACACCGAAGTACTTCTTCTTAGAGCGTTATGAGCGTGCTTACGTAGCAGAGTGGCAACACTTTGTTGAAGTGCTGAAAGGCGAAGCACCATGCTGCTCGGGTATAGATGGTGAGATTGCTCTGACGTTAGCGGACGCTGCGTTAGAATCCATGCGAACTGGTAAAACGGTTCGTTTGTAGGTCATCCTTAACAGGAAACAAAAAGGGGAGCCACGTTGGCTCCCCTTTCTATTTCTTACATCAAAGATACGTATATCTTACAGATGTTAAAGCCTTACTGAGCTTTCTTCTGTTCTGATTTGCAAACAGCCGCAGTGAAGATAACGTCTGTTGAGCTGTTTAGCGCTGTTTCAGCCGAGTCTTGAATCACACCAATGATGAAACCAACCGCTACAACCTGCATTGCTACGTCGTTTGAGATACCAAACAGACCACACGCTAGTGGGATAAGTAGTAGAGAACCACCTGCAACACCTGATGCGCCACACGCTGATACTGCAGCAACAATACTTAGTAGTACCGCTGTCATTAGGTCAACGTCGATACCCATAGTGTGTACCGCTGCGAGCGTTAGGGTAGTGATAGTGATTGCTGCACCTGCCATGTTGATGGTTGCACCTAGTGGGATAGACACTGAGTAAGTATCTTCGTCTAGGTCTAGCTTCTTACATAGGTTCATGTTCACTGGAATGTTCGCAGCACTTGAACGCGTAAAGAATGCCGTTACGCCACTTTCACGTAGACATTGGAACACCAATGGGTATGGATTTTCTTTTGTTTTGAAGTACACGATCGCAGGGTTAACCACTAGTGCAATGATAAACATTGAACCCAGTAGTACCGCTAGAAGGTGAGCGTAGCTCGCTAGTGCACCAAAACCAGTTGTTGCAAATGTAGATGCAACCAAACCGAAGATACCGAAAGGCGCAAGACGAATGATGAAGCGAACAATGTGAGAAACACTGTGGCTTAGATCTTCGAATACCGCTTTCGTCGTTGCTGATGCGTGGTGTAGTGCAAGACCAAGACCCACACCCCAAGCAAGAATACCGATGTAGTTTGCTTCTACTAGTGCGTTTACTGGGTTATCAACCAGCTTGAACAGCAAGGTTTGGATAACTTCTGCAATGCCTTGTGGTGGCGTTGCACCTTCAGCGCCCGTTACTAGCGTTAAATTGGTCGGGAAAAGGAAACTTAGTACTACTGCGGTTAGCGCCGCAAAGAAGGTACCCGCTAGGTAAAGAACTACGATTGGACGCATGTAAGTGTGTTGGTTTTTCTTTTGGTTGGCGATAGAAGCCGCCACCAAAATGAATACCAAGATAGGAGCAATCGCTTTAAGAGCACCGACAAACAGACTACCCAGCATACCAACGCTTTCAGCGTGGCTTGGTGAGATAGTCGCAAGCAGAATACCCAAAACAATACCGACGAGGATCTGGAGAACGAGGTTACCGCGAGCGTATCGGGCAACGAGACTGTTGTGTTGCATTTGCATACATCATTCCTGCAATTTTTGCCTCAGCAGCAGCGTAAGTTTCAGTCATTACACGGCGTAATGTTCCCTCGAATGAAGGGGCTGAACCTTGTTGTTGTGTTGCTAAGACGTCCTGATTATCAATTATCCTGTTTTTATAAATCCAGCTATTTTCTTGCTGAATATCACATATCTTAGCTTGGTAATATTTTGTGTCTAGTTTTAGTTTGTTCTTAGTTTAAATGTTTGCACAATGTTGCTGTTATTGGTCTTTTATGTTGATTTGTGTCGCCAAGTATGAATGATGGTTTTTCACTAAGTTATTAAAAAAGGAGGCGTTAGCCTCCTTTGTTCTATTGATTACGCAAATGCAACAAGTTAATAACCTCGTTGGTGTTTGCGCTTTTCGCCAACGATACTGCGTACCATTTTTCCGAACTGTTTACTCTGAGCTCGTTGCTCTGCGAGAGTCGCGCCGTTGTGTGCTTGTTCTCGCAGTAACTTTTGGTAGTTAGTAAAGCGGCGCATCTCTAATGTGCCATCTTCAATTGCGGCTTGAACCGCGCAACCCGGTTCCGTTTGATGCTGACAATCGCTGAATCGACAGTTTTCTGCTAACGCTTCAACATCTGCGAACGTTTCGCTCACGCCTGCTTCGCAATCTGCCAATTGGATCTCTCGCATTCCCGGCGTGTCCATTAAGATCCCACCGGAAGGCAATAGATGGATTGAGCGCGAGGTCGTCGTATGTCGACCCTTGCTGTCATCTTCACGAATTCCGCCAGTCGCTTGTTCTTGCTCGCCAAGTAGGGTATTGACTAAAGTCGATTTTCCTACCCCAGAAGAGCCGATGAAGGCGACGGTTTGACCTTCACCACACCAACCCATCAACTTGGCAACGTCTGACTCGTCCAAGCCGTTAACGCTTTCTACCATAAGCAGTGGATCGAGCTTTTGTACCTGAGCTTTGAGCTCGTCAGCGTCGTCACATAAGTCGGCTTTTGTCAGCACAATCACAGGTTCTACATCGGCTTCATTGATGAGTGCCAAGTAGCGCTCAATGCGGCTGAGATTAAAGTCGTGATTGAGTGAACAAACGATAAAGACCGTATCTACGTTGGCGGCAATAAGTTGCTCAGCGACCTTGCTGCCAGCGGCTTTACGGCTGAATAAGCTGCGGCGCTCAAGTAAACGAGAAAACTGCTGCTGGTGGCTGAGTATCACCCAGTCACCAACGGTCATGCTGGGTAACGAGGTATGGATAGGTAAGTGAGTTTCACCTTGTTCGCTAACCACAACGTAACCACTACGATGGTGAGCAATCACTCGCGCGAAAAGCGTGTTCTCGTAATCGTCTAACGTCAGTTGTTGTTGAAAAAACGGTTTCCAACCTAATAGCTTTAATGGGTTAGGTTGAGTTAGTAGTGTTTCACAAAAAGAATATGTTTTATTCATTGTTGAATTATCCCAGACGCAACAAAGCGCCTTAATACAAATCGCATTAGGGTCTAATTCGCATAGAGCTGACCCCGGTGAAAACCGGGCAAGGAAGGGAGGAGTTGTGGCTTAGCCACGAGAAAAAAGTTGGACGTTTACCCTTTCACTGCCCAGTTAGTGTTATTCATTACAATCATCATATTTCCTCTTAGTTGGTGAGTTAACGGCCGGAGTATAGCGGCTGTGATTCGATTCTTACAACTCCTTTGCGCTTTATATGTGTTTTATTCGACGTTCTTCCATCTCTTGTGAATAGGTATTGGCTTTTACGCCGTAGATGATTTGTATATGTCGCTCATCGATGAGCACCACACCATGCGCTCCATGTTCTTTTAATGCTTTTTGGTTCACGATTGCAGTGTCTTTTAGTGTGAGTCGGAGTCTTGTCGCGCAAGCTCCGGTTTCCACCAGATTATCCATGCCACCGATCGCGTCAATGATGGTGTCGACATCTTGTTCCAGGTTTGGATTTACGTGCGTCAGCATTTTGAAGATGCGAGAAAGGGCTTTTAACATCGCGAGAGACTCGTTTGGCAACAAAGCCTTGTTTATATCTCAGCTGCGGCTGCTTCGCTCTGATTTAGGACACAAAATCATGCATTGATAGCTTGGTGAATACTGCTTAGAGAAAGGAGAGAGGAATAAAAAAGCTCCTCACGTTGGAGGAGCTTTGAATCGATGAAGTGAAGAAGCACTAGTGATGATGTTCGTGCTTTTTCATTCCTGCCATGACTTTTTTGACCGGTGCGGTAAAGCTTTGCTTTTGGCCGTTGTCGTAAGTCACTGTCACTTCGATTTCGTCGCCTTCATTAAGCGGCTTTTTAAGGTCGAATAGCATGATATGCAGGCTGCCCGGTTTTAGCTCGGTAGTCTCTTTTGCAGCTAGTGTGATGTGGTCTACCTGACGCATCTTCATCACATCGCCTTCTTTAATCACATCGTGCAGCTCGACTTTACCTGCCGCAGGGGTTTCTGCTGCAACGATATTGATGTCTTCTTGGCTTCGGTTAGCAAAGGTTACAAACACAGCGCTTGTCACAGCACCTGGCGCCATGGCTCGTGCATACGGCTCATGTGGCATTACATTGAGGTTTGCTTGTGCCAAAGGGCTTAGAAGTAGGGCGGAGAGGGCTAACGTTTTGATTGCATGCTTAGCTTTCATTGGTTTTTCCTTCTGCAGTCAGTTTGGTTATCGCCTCGACAATTGGCGCAGGCGTTAAGGTATGTGGCACTTTAGTGATGAGTGTGCCGTCAGGCTTCAAGAAGTAAAAGTAAGAGCTGTGGTCGAGTGTGTATTTCAGCTCTGAGCCTTCTAGTTCCGTTTTACGGAAAATAACACCGTACTTGTGAGCAAGTGGGGTAGTCACATCAAGTGGCGCTGATAGACCTTCAATCATCGGGTGGAAGTAGTGCGCATATTTGGCGGATGCATCAGCTTCGTCGCGTTCTGGATCAAGCGAGATGAACATCGGGCGCAACTGTGCTTTTTGGGCATCGTCGATTTGATTGAGTGCGCCCGCTAGCATGGCTAATGAGGTCGGACACACGTCTGGGCAACGCGTAAAGCCAAAGTAAACAATGCGAATGCGATCATCGCTGGTATCGAAGATATCGACAGGTTTATCACCTTCGCCGAACAACACGCTTTGTTCGGTCGCGACTTGCTGTTTTTTCTCTACGTCTTTTTGTCCATCTAGATACGTTTTGGTACCAAAGCCGAGGACAAAAGCAACCACGAGAAAGAGAGACCAATTACGGCTCATATCAATTCCTTATCTTTGCATTTTGAGGGCTGGGTAGATGGTGTCTTTACCGTCGGAAAGCTCACCAACCCACGTCATCGAATCTTGTGTACAAACGGGCAATGTCACATCGCCCACGAATTTACCCGGCGCCACTTTCTTCAGCATGAATTTTGGCTCGCCCATTTCCATTTCTCGACCAACCAAACTTAATACAAGCTGATCGGCTTCGCTGTCTTGCCATTCGACTTCGAGCTGAGCGGGGATCAGAGGTTGAGCAGTATCGACGCTAAGCGTCATCGCAACATCATGTTGGATGCAAGGTTCAGTAGAGAGGAAACAGTATTCATCGAGCGACTTAGGCTCGGGCGCTGAAGAGAAGTTTTTGATCAGGGTAGGCGCGTAAAAGCCAGCAACCAGTGCAACGGCTATCCCTGCGATTTGTAACACTTTCATTAAGATTCAGTATTTATCACTTAACATTGTCTGCATCCTAGCACAGATGGAATGTACGAAAACTCGTAACTTCAACAAATTGTGCGCTATCCCCACCTATTTGAAACCTATTGTTTGTAAAGCGTAAATAAAAAAAGCGGAGCCAATGGCTCCGCTTCTTAAATGATGGAATTGTGGTTCAGGTTTACTTGTTTGAATCCGCAAACTTTTCTAAACCAAGTACCAGTACGATAGCAGCTAGCATCATGATCACAGCTAACACCAGTTGCGATGGTTGAGACGTGATGTGCTCAAACTCAAACGGTGACAGGTTTTGCTCTAGTAATGGTACTTGCTCGCCTTTCGAGTTCGTGCGCCATGTTAGCGTCTCTTTCCAAGGCCAGATCTTTGGTAGCGTACCGATCATCAAGCCTGTTAGGAACATCAACGTTAAATCGCGGAATTTACGCAGTAACCAAGATAACAGGTGAGAGAAAGACAATAGACCAGCCACACAACCAACAAGGAACAAGGCGAGGATATCAATTTGGAACCCTTTCACTGCGCCCAGCACTGGAGCGTACATACCGATCAATAGCAAAATAAAGCTGCCTGAGATGCCCGGTAGAATCATTGCACAAATCGCAATCGCACCTGCAAGAATGGTGTTGATTGCAGTTGGTTCCATGTGAAGTGGTTTGAGTACCGTGATGCTGTAGGCAAAGCCAATACCAATCAAGAGGGCCACAAAGCGAATCGCATCGCGTTTCTCTACTTGGCGAATGATGTGGTAGACCGACACCAAAATCAGGCCGAAGAAGAAAGACCAAATTGGAATCGGGTGAGTTTCTAATAGCCAACTGATCAGTTTTGCTAGCGTTGCGATGCTGGTGAAAATACCCGCAAACAGTGAAATCAGGAAGAAGCCGTTAATATGGTTAAATGCGGCTTTGAAGCCATCTTTTTTCCAAATCGAGAAAAGTGATGGGTTAATACGTCGAATGCTTTCTAGCAACGTGTCGTAAATGCCGGTAATGAATGCAATGGTGCCGCCTGATACGCCAGGGACAACATCGGCTGCACCCATGGCCATTCCTTTAAAGTAGGTGATTAGATAGTTCATTTCTCAAGTACTAAGTCATGTTGATGGCAGTGAGTATACAAACATTGATGTCAAAAAAGTATGAAATAGTGTTTCGGAAGATATCGAAATGATTGCTTATCAGAGAAACAGAAGGTCTTTAGTGATTTTGTACAAATAAAAACAGGGCGATAAACGAGATTTGGCAGGGTGAATATGGGGAAATATAAATCGCTCAACACTGTCTAAATTAACCTAATTAAACAATAAATCTCGTGAATCTAGCTAATTGATGATTTATTTATCACTTATGTGACTAGATTGCGTCTTGCAACTGCGTTTTGCATTCTGGCTTTGCATAATGCAAAAATTAAGGCTGTAACAAGATTTGATATGAGATCTTGTGCCCAAAAATAATGCTTTTCAAATTGGCATGATTAATGCATAATTCTTTTCGACCCTTCTTAAGCCGAGGGTCACCTAGCCAACTGACGTTGTTAGTGAATACACATTGTTCACATCATACATAAGCCAATCGCCTTAATTGCGGTTGGCTATTTTTTTGTTTGTAATATATGTACAACGTTTCCTACGTGCTTTGCAATTTGCACTTCTCAACGCTTAATTAGCAATAAAAAAGGGCTGACGCATAACGCCAACCCTCGTATTTAGCACTAATTTATTTAGCCTGATCAGTAACCCATCAGCTGCAACAAGTTCTCTGCTGTCACGATTGCTTCCTTACGGTTGGCAATGTTGAGCTTTTGGTACAAGTTACGAATGTGAGTCTTGATCGTTGTGCCTGCCACATCCAGCTCTTGTGCGATTTGCTCGTTACTAAAGCCAGAGTAGATCAGACCAAGCACTTGCCATTCACGTTGAGTCAGTGGGCTAGTACGAACCAGCTCAGGCACATTCGGGTGATTGACTAGCTTCTCGATAAAATCCTCATCGAAGTGAATAGAACGACTTCGTTGGTTAGATGAAATGTCTTTCATTAACTGCTGAGCACGGTGACGTTCCAAATCCCCCAGTTCGTGACGAAGGCTTAGCTTCTCTAACAACCCGCCAATGGTTGCACCATCGATAAGGAAGTTACCAACCATACCGGTTTGGTTAGTCATCACTAGTGCTTCTTTTAGCAATGCTTTGGCTTGCTCTTCGTCTTTCTGACGCGCAGCAAATACTGCTTCTACGACTAAGTTGCGGTTTGTGTCTGTCACTAGGTTCGTACGTCGCGCTTCGCTTTGTAGGAAGTCCAAAGCTTGGCGTGCTTCGTCGTATTGACCAAGATTGATATGAGCACGAGCAATGTTACGCCATTGCAGTTGCTGGAAGTGGTTACATGCTGATTCAGGACGAACGGCGGTATTCAACCATTCTTGAATCGCTTCTGTGTTCCCACGTGCTTGCCAGAACAAGATCAGAGAAAGTGACGCATTGGCTGTCCAATCAACGTGGTAAGTCGATTGCTTCATCAAATGCTGGATGTGTTCGATGAATTTACCTGCTTTATCCAGTTCACCGCGACCAATCGCAATACGAGCCAACATTGAGTAGCTATGTAAGTGCTTGCTCGGCGAGTGGTTTTCCAGAATCTGCAGACCTTTGTACGCGCATTCTTCAGCTTCATCCAAACGGTTCCAGCACCACAAAACTTGAGCGCGAATACGCAGCAAAAATTCATGAAGAGGTACGTGCTGAAGCTGCTGGTCTTCGATCAGACGGAAGCCTGAATCTTGCAGTTCAAATGCGGCTTGAACGTAACCTTGCGCAATCATGATTTCGCTTTGCTGCAAGATGGCCCACAACGCTTGGTGGTAAACCTGATACTGGCGAGCCAGCTTTTCGGTTTGTTGCATCATTGGCAATGCCCGATCGAGCTTACCTAATACGTGGTTAACTTCACCAACGACCGATGTCGCCACGATACGGCTGCGGTATACGGTTGGGTCAAGTTGGCTAAGCGCAAGCTCGGCAAGTTCTAATGCATGCTCTGGTTGGTTGCTGTTGATCGCGACCTGAGCGAGTAGGGCATTGGCTTGACCTTGGTAGCCCGTATCGAGTTCGATATTACGCTTTTTATGCTCTTCTTCTGCTTCTGCTAGTAGCTTACCAACTTGGTTGTAGCGGTGTTGGCTCTGCGCTAACCAAGCTCGTAGCATCGATAATTTCGGATGGCTGAACAGCAGATCTTTATCAAGTTGGTTGATGGCAGACTCTAGCGTTGTTAACTCGCCTTGGTTGAACATCTTCCAACCGAACTCATTCAAAATTTCAACGATCAAATCGGTGTCGTTAGATTTTTGAGCGTGGTGGATAGCCTGATGTGGTGCTTTCTGCTTTAGCCAAGCAACCGCGGCATTGCGGTGAAGGTCTTTTTCTTGTTGAGGAATACGCGCCTGACGCTCATGCGACAAGAACTCGCCAAACAAGTTGTGGAAACGGAACCAGTTTTGCTCACCTTCCAGTGGGTAGATGAACAAGCCGTAGCGGTTGAGTGATTCAATCATGCCCAGTGCGTCTTCACGCTGGGTCAGTGCAAAAACTAACTCATCATTGAAATGGTCAAGTACCGACACCTGCATCAAGAAGTGACGTGTCTCTTTATCCAAGAGATCAAAGACTTCTTCGACCAAGTAATCCCAAAGGTGAGCGTGATTGAATTGAGAAACAGATTCTACGGTCTGCGCCAATGTGCGGTTTTGATGCTGAGCTTGCAGCGCAATAAGCTGCAGCGCTGATGGCCAACCTTCCACATAGGTGCGTAGGTTGTTTGCCATGTCTTCATCGATGCCGTCGGCAATGCGTTGATTGAAGAAGCGCGTGGTTTCTTCAGTATCGAATGCCAACATTTCATTGCCAATTTCGATCATCAAATCACGTACACGCAGGTTCGCCGTCCCCAGCGGCGGAGCTGCACGGCTTGTGACAACAACAGTTAGGTTGTCTGGCATGTGCTTTAAGAAGAAGCGCATCGATTCATGGATTTCGTCGTTAGTGATCAGGTGATAATCATCTAATACGACGTAACACTCGTGCTGAAAATCCGCCATCTCAGCGAAGACTTCGCTGAATAAAGAGCGTAAAGAAGAGAACTGACGTTTCTCAGCCAATTTCTGAGCGTTAGAGCAGTTGTAGTTGGTGGCTTTATTTAGAGCTTGCAGCAAATAGTTAACGAAGCGAAAACCGTCGTTATCACTGTCATCAATGCTGTACCAACCTACGTTGGGTTTATCTGACAACCATTGTGCTGCCATGGTGGTTTTTCCGTAACCAGCAGGCGAGCGGAACAATACCAATTTGTAGTAAGGCGCTTGTTGTAGTAAGTCCAACACTCGCGGACGGACGATCGCATTATGCAAGCGGCCAGGGCGAGTAAGTTTAGATGGAATCCACATTATTAATTCTGTCCTTAAATTTTTTGAGCTAGCGAAACTAGAAACTGACTCACACCACTAAATTCTAGTTTGTGTAAAAAGTGTACAGGCTAGTGAGTCGTTTGCGATGTTACGACAACAGAATCGGTTGTTACTTTGATCCACTTCCTAATTCTCAAGGGTTGCTGCAAATGCCACCAACTACGCCCTGTATTTGTGATTTTGGTCACTTAAAAGCCGGTGGTATTGATTCCATGTAGAAAGAGTTGCACATCTATTACGGAAAACTTATCGATGTTAAAAGGCTTAATGTGATCACTAAGACAGTTTTTACATCAGATGAGAGTTGTCGAATAAAAAACGTCATGAACAAAATTTAACCTTTCTCAAAGTTGGCTGTGATCCGAATCACTAAGAATAGGGTTATAGGCTGCTGTGTTGCGATTTGGATCACTAAGTTTGCAACCTTACGCCCTCTACGCCCTACCCCCTCCTCCTTGTAGGGAGGATAAATGGGAGGATGTTTATTCACAGAGGGAAATGCACGATGTATGGCAGATGAATTACTAAAAGACGTGAGAATTTCTTAATGAAACCTACTCAACAGAAACAATTTGACAAGAAGTCGTTCCAAGAAAGCGTAAAGAAACATCTATCTGTGACTTACGCTCACACGGTTGAAAATGCAGATAGCCGCGCATGGTACCTAGCAATGGGTCGTGCATTGGCTGAGTTTACGACTTGTGATTTGCTTGCTACTGAAGCAGACGCTCGCATCCAAGAAGCGAAAAGCGTTAACTACCTTTCACTAGAATTCCTTATCGGTCGTTTGACTGGTAACAACCTAATCAGCATGGGTCTTTACGAAGAGATCACTGAAGCTATGGCTGAGCTAGGTCACAACCTAACAGACCTTCTAGAAGAAGAACGCGACCCATCATTGGGTAACGGTGGTCTAGGTCGTCTAGCAGCATGTTTCATGGATTCATGTGCGGCTCAAGAATTCCCAACTGTAGGTTACGGCCTGCATTACGAATACGGTCTATTTAAGCAGTCGTTCAAAGACGGCCGTCAACAAGAAGCACCAGACGCATGGCGTGGTGTTGAAGGTTACCCTTGGGAAGTGGCTCGCCCTGAGCTTGCGCAAGAAATCGGCTTCTACGGTCACGTTGAAGTGGTAAACGAGAACGGTAAAGAAGTTCGTAAATGGGTTCCTGGCATGTCTGTAAAAGCAATGCCTTGGGATCTGCCTATCGTAGGTTACGAATCAGACACGGTTTACCCTCTACGTCTTTGGGAATGTCAGGCAATCGCACCATTCTCACTAGAAAGCTTTAACAACGGTGACTACTTCGAAGCTCAGCACGCGCTGATCGACGCAGGCAACATCACTAAAGTGCTTTACCCGAACGATAACCACGAGAAAGGTAAAACACTGCGTCTAATGCAACAGTACTTCCACTCAGCAGCATCTGTACGTGACATCCTACGTCGCCACGAAGCAGCAGGTTACTCGCTAGCGGATCTACCGAAGCAAGAGACTATTCAGCTTAACGATACGCACCCAACAATTGCTATCCCTGAGCTAATGCGCATCCTAGTGGACGAAAAAGGTCTTACTTGGGAAGCAGCATGGGAAATCAGTTCTCAGACATTCGCGTACACTAACCACACGCTACTTCCAGAAGCACTAGAGACATGGCCAGAGTCGCTAATCCAGCGTCTACTTCCACGTCACATGGAAATCATTTTTGAAATCAACCACCGCTTCCTACAAGAAGTTCGTAAGATGTGGCCTGGTGACGGTGAGAAGCAAGCGAAGCTTTCTATCATCCAAGAAGGTTTCAACCGCATGGTTCGCATGGCTAACCTATGTGTAATCGGTTCTTACGCAGTAAACGGTGTAGCAGCACTTCACTCTGAATTGGTTAAGAAAGACCTATTCCCAGAGTTCCACGAGATGTACCCAACTCGTCTACACAACGTAACGAACGGTATCACTCCTCGTCGTTGGTTGAAGTTCTGTAACCCAGGTCTATCTAAGCTAATCACTGAGAAAGTGGGTCCAGAATGGCCTGCGAAACTAGAGCAGCTAGAAGGCATCGCTAAATACGCAACAGACGCGAAATTCCAAAAAGAATTCATGGCTGTTAAGAAAGAAAACAAACAGCGTCTTGCTGATTGGGTTCTAGATAACATGGGTATCGAGCTAGATACTAACGCTATCTTCGACGTTCAAATCAAGCGTCTACACGAGTACAAGCGTCAGCACCTAGATCTGCTACACATTCTATCTCTATACCACCGCATCCTGAACGAACCTGGTTTCGAGTGTGAGCCACGCGTATGTTTCTTCGCAGCAAAAGCAGCACCGGGCTACCACCTAGCGAAAGAAATTATGTTCGCAGTGAACAAGGTTGCAGAGAAGATCAACAACGATCCTCGCATCGGTAACAAACTGAAAGTGGTATTCATCCCTGACTACCGCGTGAGCATGGCTGAGATCATCATCCCTGCGGCAGACGTTTCACAACAAATCTCGCTAGCGGGTAAAGAAGCATCTGGTACAGGTAACATGAAGATGGCTCTTAACGGTGCCCTAACTATCGGTACGATGGATGGTGCTAACGTTGAGATTCGTGAAGAAGTGGGCGACGAGAACATCTACATCTTCGGTCTTGATGTTGAAGGTGTGAAAGCGGTTAAAGCAGCTGGCTACAACCCTTACGACTACTACAACGCAGATCACCTACTGAAAGCGTCTCTAGACCTACTAACAGGTGAAGAGTTTACGCCAGGTCAACCAGGCCTACTACGCGCTACATTCGATAGCCTACTAGATGGCGGTGACCCATACCTATGTCTTGCTGACTTCGCATCTTATGTGAAAGCGCATGAAGAAATGGGCAAACAATACAAAGACCAAGCAGGCTGGGCTAAGAAAGCAATTCTTAACACTGCCCTAGTTGGTAAGTTCACATCAGACCGCTCTATCCGCGACTACGTGAACAACATCTGGAAACTTGAAGCGGTGAAACGCTAATAGAACCCAGTTAAGACCAAGGTAGCCGAGCGCTACCTTTGGTCATTTTCAAAGATTAGTTATTGATAACAATAAAACCCTACATGGAAGGTGTTGGTATTACCTTCGGAGAAAGCGATGAAAGAACAAACAGCACTAAAGAAAGTCGCAGACATGGCGCGATTAGCTGATAGCTACGTCAGCGCGTGGGGAGACGAGGCAAAAGTTTCTGAAGAAACACTGCGCCGCTTGCTCACTTCACTTGGCTACGATACTAGCAGCGATGAGAAGCTATTGGCTTCTGCTGAGAAAAAACATAAGAAAGACGTACTAGCCCCTGTTCTTGTTTTACGCGACGGCGAACCAGTCGAAGTGGAACTAAACCTAGGTACGAGTGCTCGCGAGAGCGAATTTAGCTGGCGTTTAGAAACAGAACAAGGAGAGGTACTTGAAGGCTATCTTCAGTCGCAAATTGTTCGTGATGAACGAGCTGAGGGTGGCCCTCTAGTGTTTGCATTGCCAAAGAACTTGGCATGGGGTTACCACAAACTGATCATCAGCCGTAAGCGTCGCAAGACCCCTTACGAAATGTCGCTGATCATCACACCTAAAGCGTGTTTCAAACAAGAAGACCTAAACCAACACAAAAAGCTATGGGGCCCAAGCATCCAGCTTTACACACTGCGTACTCAGCACAACTGGGGTATTGGTGACTTCGGTGACCTGAAGCAGTTGGTGAGTGACATCGCATCTCGTGGCGGTGACTTCATTGGTTTGAACCCGATTCACTCATTGTTCCCAGCTAACCCAGAAGGTGCGAGCCCATACAGCCCGTCTTCTCGTCGTTGGTTGAACATCATGTACATCGACGTAAGCTCTGTGCCTGAGTTCGCACTAAGTGCAGAAGCACAGCAACGTGTTGGCAGCGCTGAATTCCAGCAACGTCTACAGAAAGCACGTGAATCACACTGGGTAAACTACACCGAAGTGTCTGAGCTTAAGATGAGCATTCTTCCACTGCTATTTAGCGAGTTTAAAGCGCGTCATCTAGACAAGAACACAGACCGTGCTCGTGCGTTCCTAGAGTTCGTAGAAATTGGCGGGGAAAGCCTACTTCATCAAGCGGCATTTGATGCGCTACATGGTGAATTGCACGCTGAAGATTCAAGCGTCTGGGGCTGGCCGGTATTCCCTGAGAAGTTCCGCACGTTCGATGCAGCAGCGACTCAGAAGTACATCAAAGACAACGCAGACCGTGTTCACCTGTACATGTACCTGCAGTGGATTGCAGACGACCAAATTAAAGAAGCGCAAGCGCTAGCTGAAGAAAAAGGCATGACAGTTGGTCTGTATCGCGACCTTGCTGTAGGTGTTGCAGATTCAGGCAGCGAGACTTGGGCTGATGACGGTGCGCTAGTATTGGATGCAAGCATCGGTGCGCCACCAGATGTGCTTGGTCCACTAGGCCAAAACTGGGGTCTACCACCACTAAACCCACAAGTGTTGGAAGCAACAGGTTACGATGCGTACATCAAGCTACTGCGTGCAAACATGAAACACTGTGGCGCACTGCGTATTGACCACGTTCTTGGTCTACTTCGTCTATGGTGGATTCCAAAAGGCGAGAAAGCGACAGAAGGTGCTTACCTGTACTACCCAGTTGAAGACATGCTAGCAATCCTAGCGCTAGAATCTCATCGTCATCAGTGTTCTGTAATCGGTGAAGACTTGGGTACTGTGCCTGATGAAATCGTAGATATCCTACGTGACGCAGGTGTTCACTCATACAAAGTGTTCTTCTTCGAAACATCAAAAGACGACGGCGGCTTTATTTCTCCGAAGCACTACGCTGAGCAGTCTATGGCGGCACTGTGTACGCACGATATGCCAACACTACGTGGCTTCTGGCACTGTGATGACTTGAAGATGGGTCGTGAGATCGGTCTGTACCCAGACGAGCAACAATTAGAAGGTCTGTTTGATGACCGCCTGAAGTGTAAGCAAGGCATCCTAGACAGCGTTCGTTGGCACGGTTACCTACCAGAAGGCATCGGCCATGATGCACAGTACGTTCCAATGGATTGCCACCTAAGCGAGGCGCTTCAATTGCACGTTGCTGCGGGTGACTCTGCACTACTGAGTGTTCAGCTTGAAGATTGGCTAGAAATGGACCAACCGGTCAACATTCCTGGCACGGTAGATGAGTATCCAAACTGGCGTCGTAAACTGTCGATGAACCTAGATGAAATCTTCAGCCGCGAAGACGTAAACCGTATTTCTAAGCGCCTCACTGAAGTGCGCGCGAAAGCGAGCAAATAAGGTGGAATGAGTGATGTAGGAATTCGCGAATTTAATTGCGCCAAGGTACGAAAGTACAGCCTAGGTCACTCATTAAATCGGCACAATCCGTTAGGATGAAGTACCGTTATTATGCCCGCAACAATAGCGGGCATTTTTGTTTTTTGACGCCGTTTTATTCAATGTTTGAATAGGATTGGGTCTTTTATAATTGTGTGAATTCACAACGTTTGGCTGAGGAAATCCGATGTTCAAAAACCATAAGGAGAATATCGGTGCTAGGGAGAAAGATTTGAAAACCAAGGTAAAGAAAAAATACGAACGCGCCTACGAATTACTAGCTGAGGCGGCTTACTCAGACCCGTTTGCGTCACTTGGTCCATTCATTGCTGACGGCGAAGGATCGTTACGTGTTTGGATGCCGGGTGCAGACAAAGTTGAATTGGTTATCAGCGGCGAACCTCGAATTGAGCTAGAGCGTGAAGATGAAAGCGGCTTCATCTTAAAAGACAAGCGCGACTTGCATCTAACGCATTACCAACTCGCAGTAGACTGGAATGGTGTAGAACAGCTTATTGACGACCCTTACCAATACCACAACATCTACCAAGAATACGAACATCTGCATACACCAAAAGACATGTACCGCTACATGGGTTCACAATTTGTGACCATCGAGCGCGGTGGCGAAAACATCTCAGGCGTTCGTTTCCTTGTTTACGCACCTCATGCATCAGCTATCAGCCTAGTGGGTAGCTTTAACCAGTGGGATGGCCGTCGTCATCCAATGCAACGCCTAGACTACGGTATCTGGGGCCTTTTCATTCCTGGTTTGGAAGAGGGCGTACAATACAAATTTGAACTCAAAGGTCCGAATGGGGAAGGGCTTCCTCATAAACAAGACCCTTGGGGCTTCTACTCTGAGCAATACCCGTCATTTGCATCGATCACTTATGATCACAACCGTTACCAATGGCAAGACGCAAAATGGCAAAACCGTCCAGTGACGCAGAAACGTGATGAAGCGTTGTCTTTCTACGAACTGCACGCGGGCTCTTGGAAACGCAACGAAGAGGGCGACTTCCTAAACTACCGTGAACTGGCCGCTGAATTAGTACCTTACCTTGTAGACATGGGCTACACCCACGTTGAGCTGATGCCAGTTTCTGAACATCCGTTCTTTGGCTCTTGGGGTTACCAACCTGTTGGCTTGTTTGCACCGACGAGTCGTTACGGCTCTCCGGATGATTTCAAGTTCTTCGTTGACGCGTGTCACCAAGCTGGCTTGGGCGTGGTACTGGATTGGGTACCTGCGCACTTCCCATCGGATGATCATGGCTTAGCGAATTTTGATGGTACGCCTCTGTTCCACGATCCAGATCCTCGCCGTGGTTGGCACCAAGATTGGAATTCTTACATCTACGATCTCGGTCGCGAGCATGTACGTCGTTTCCTAGTGTCTAACGCGCTGTACTGGTTCGAGCAATTCCATATTGATGGTATCCGCGTTGATGCTGTTGCGTCGATGCTTTACCTAGATTACTCACGCAGCCACGATCAGTGGATCCCGAACGCAGATGGTGGCAACGAGAACTACGATGCGATCGCAACACTGAAATGGATGAACGAAGAAGTATACAAACACTTCCCGAACGCAATGACCATTGCAGAAGAATCGACCGCATTCCCGGGTGTATCCGCGCCGACCTTTATGGGCGGTTTAGGCTTCGGCTTTAAATGGAACATGGGTTGGATGCACGACAGTCTTTCTTACATCCAAGAAGACCCAATTCACCGCAAATACCACCACAATACCATCACGTTCCCGCTTGTTTACGCACACAGCGAAAACTACGTATTGTCGCTTTCTCATGATGAAGTGGTCTACGGCAAAGGCTCTATCCACAACAAGATGCCGGGTGATGAGTGGCAACAAACGGCGAACCTACGTGCTTACTTCGGTTACATGTACGGTCAACCGGGTAAGAAGCTAAACTTCATGGGCGCAGAACTTGGTCAGACCGCAGAATGGAACCACGACGATCAGTTGCAATGGTTCTTACTGGAGTTTGGTCGTCACCAAGGCGTGCAAGCATTGATTCGTGACTTAAACCACTTGTACCGCAACGAAGCGGCGATGCACGATCAAGATTGTGTGCCTGCTGGCTTTGAATGGCGTCTGCAAGATGAAGCCGATTCGAGCATTCTTGCACATGAACGTATTAGCCAAAACGGCGAGCGCGTATTAGTTATCAGTAACTTCACACCAGTGCCGCATGAGCGTTTCCGTTTAGGTGTTCCAATGGAAGGTAAATACGAGCTTCTGTTGAATACTGATGATGTGAAATACGATGGCAGCGATTTTGAAGCGCTAACCAGCGTAGACACAGAAGAAGTAGAAAGCGAATCGCTGCCTCAGTCTCTTGAGCTGCGTCTACCGCCACTATCAACCGTATTCTACAAACTGGCAAAGTAAGTTGAGTTCGTAAAACAAACTTAACTAGCCAAAACACATAATCAATACCAAGCCCGCTTTACAATGTAAATCGGGCTTTTTTTGACCAAGTTTTCACTAACGATAAACAGACTGCATACTCTATACTTGCATCATATTGTTTTATGAAATCAAGCTAGGTCGGACTTTGAGAAAGATTAAATCCCTTCTGTTCAATATCTTATTGGTGCTTTTGCTTTTACCAGTGATGCTCGTTGGCATAGTGAAATACGTCGATCCACCAATTTGGGGATGGAAGATCAGCCGCATGATTTCTCCTCCAGAGGGATTCCCTGAAGAGAGTCAAAATGAATGGGTGCCTTTGAGTGACATTTCTAAGCACATTCAATTGGCCGTGATTGCGACAGAAGATCAAAAGTTCCCGACCCATTACGGAGTGGATTTTGATTCCTTGTTTAAAGTGATCTCAGAGTCTGGCGAGAACGGCCCTTCTCGCGGTGCGAGCACGATTACTCAGCAAACTGCAAAGAACGTGTTTCTGTTTCCTTCACACTCTTATGCGCGCAAAGCGTATGAACTTTATTTTGCTCTGCTGATGGAAGCAATGTGGAGTAAAGAACGCATTCTCGAAGTGTATTTGAATGTGGTGGAGTTTGGCCCAGGTATTTATGGGGCAGAAGCCGCTGCGCAAAACTACTTTGGTATTCCAGCTAAACAACTTTCAACACGCCAAGCAGCAAGGCTTGCGGTGGTGCTGCCAAATCCGTATCGCATCAAAGTCTACCCTCAGACTTCTTACACCATCAGCCGCGTCAATTGGGCGATGAGACAAATGCGCAACCTTGGTAGCGTTCAGCTTTAAACTCCCTTTTATCCTGCTCATAAATAGAACTACGCCCCAATAAAAGCAAAATGTGAAGCGTCACAAGCTTTAGGGCGTAGCCTTATAGAATGATGTGCTCAGTTTTTCATCCATTTACTATTAGTGTGAATAAAACTACAACACGAATACTGCGTCTATGCGCAACCAATGGACTGAACGATGAAACTGAATCTGATTACGACTACCTTATTGCTTGCATCGGCAAGTGCCATCGCCGAGCCAAACATCACCATATCTACCACGACCAACAGCCGTGACTTTCCTTTAAGTGCAGAGCAGCCTTTGGTTGTGCCATTAACCAAAGACGGCTATACGCTTAAAATCACTGGCGTTGAAGGCGATTGCGTTGCGCCCGATGGTCAGAAAGTTAAATTCAACAAACCGATCGCGCTGAATTGTGGAAAGCCAACGGAATTGCCGTTAAAAATCCGTTTTACTGGCGATTACTCTTTCGCTTTTGATGCGGAAGCAAAAACACTGCGCTTCAAGCGTGAACCTAAGAAAGCTGCCAAGACAGAATTCAAACGCCCAATCCCACAAGTGCAATGTGAGGTTTACCAAGGTGGCGAAGTCACCATCGCGTTAGGTGACAGTTTCCCAGATGGCACCAAGTTGCGTGATGCTTATTCTGGGCAAATGGTCGAAGTAAAAGATCAGCAAGTATCGCTGACGCCAAGCAAAGACTCCGGCGGTTTGGTGCTACTAGAGCCAGTGAAGAAAACCAAAGAAGCAGTGCCGTTTGATTACCGTAATGCCAACATTTACTTCGTGATGGTCGACCGTTTCAACAACGCCGATACCAGCAATGACAACAGCTATGGTCGCAAGAAAGACGGTAAAGAAGAGATCGGTACCTTCCACGGTGGTGACCTAAAAGGCGTGATCGAAAAGCTAGATTACATCAAGAGCCTAGGTACAGATGCGATTTGGTTATCGCCAATCGTTGAGCAAGTACACGGCTTTGTGGGTGGCGGCGATAGCGGCTCATTCCCATTCTACGCCTACCACGGTTACTGGACGCGTGACTTTACCAAGATTGATGAGAACTTCGGTAACGAAGCTGATCTTAAAAAGCTGGTGGAAGAGGCACACAAACGTGGCCTTAAAGTCTTGATGGACGCAGTAATCAACCACACTGGCTACTCAACGTTAGCCGATTTGCAATTTGACGGTATTGAGGTGTTAAAACCAAACGCTGACCTACCTAAGAAGTGGGGGGACTGGCAACCAAAAGAAGGTGAAAACTGGCATAGCTACCACCAGAATATTGATTACCAGAGTCCAAATTGGTCGAAATGGTGGGGCGGTGATTGGGTAAGAACAGGTCTACCGGGCTACCCAGCTCCGGGCAGCAGCGATATCACTATGTCATTGGCGGGTTTGCCTGACTTTATCACCGAATCAGACAAAGCCGTGAAGCCAGCGCAATGGCTATTGGATAACCCTGGCACTCGCGTTGAGGCGCGTGACAATTACACCGTCTCGGATTACTTGATTGAGTGGCAAACTGATTGGGTGAGACGCTTTGGTATTGATGGTTACCGTGTTGATACGGTGAAGCACGTTGAAGGCGATGTGTGGAAACGCTTGAAAGAAGAGGCATCAAGCAGTCTTGAGCAGTGGCGTAAAGAGAACGGCAAGTCAGGTCAGCCATTCTGGATGATGGGTGAAGTATGGGGACATACCGCATATCGAAGCCCTTACTTCGACGACGGCTTTGATGCGTTGATTAACTTCGACATGCAGAAGAAGTTAGACAAAGGCGCGGCGTGTTTCAGCCAAATGGCAGACACCTACCAAAGTTACGCAGACACTATCGCCAATGAGAAAGACTTCAACCCAGTGAGCTACATGTCCTCTCACGATACCGAGCTGTTCTTCTCTCGCTTCAAAGATTACGGCATGCAGCGTAATGCCGCGAATGCACTGCTTCTAAGCCCTGGTGCTGTTCAGGTTTACTATGGTGATGAAGTTGGTCGTAACATTGGCCCTTACGCGGACGATTTCCACCAAGGCACACGCTCTGACATGGTATGGAAGCTATCGGATGAGAAGCAAGCGCTGCTCAAACATTGGCAAACCCTTGGTCAGTTCCGTAAAGCGCACCCAGCGATTGGTGCGGGTGAGCATCAAGTGATTGAACAAGAAGATGCGTACGTGTTCTCTCGTTCGTTTGGCAATGACAAAGTCGTTGTGGCGTTTGTGGGGCGCGACAAGTAGTTAGAGTTTCTTTTTAAGCCTAGATAGAAAAAGCCCTTCCTTGAGTTCTCAGGGAAGGGCTTTGTTGTTTTTGATGGTTACTTATCTATTTCAATAACTAACTATTTCGATAGTTATTTCTTTAGCTCTTGGTCGATAACTTTCTCAAGCTCCTCGAAAGGTACATAACCCGGAATGACTTGGTCATTAATGATGATCGCTGGTGTGCCTCGTAGACCTAAGCGAGTGAAGTACTCGTAGTTTTTATCCAACAACGCTTTGGTCTCTTTGTCGTCGACAAGCTGTGCTTCTGTGCCTGTCTTCTTAGCGATTTTTTGTAGTGAACTTGCATCGTGTGGACCCGGCTTCTTAACCAACAAGTCGTGCACTTCTTTGTACTTGTCATGTTGGTTCTGCCATACGTTCAATGCGTAACTTGCCGAGTTGTAACCGTTCTTCTCGTACTGTTCTTTGAACGACACCGTCATGTTCAGCACTTTCACTTGCGGGTATTCTTTCTCTACCTTCACTAGCTCACCTTCAAGACGCTTACAGAAAGGACAGCTGTAATCAGTCACGTTGATGATCGTCAGTTCTGGGTTCTCTGCACCGAAGTAAGAGTGCTTGCCGTCGTTAAGATAGGCGCGCGCTTCATCCAAAGTCGCGTTAAACGTCTTTTGATAAGCGACGTAGTCTTGCAGGTTTTGGTGCAGTGAATCGAGGATCTGCGGGTTTTCTTTCAGCAGTTGAGTAATTTCTTGCAACTTCTCTTCTGATGTTTTTTCTGCTGCGTGTGAAAATAGAGGTACCAGCGCGATAGCCACAGTTAATAGTGTGCGTGTGAATTTCATGATATTTCCTAAAACTCTCTTTCTTCGCGGTTTTTGTCGCGAAGTGATTAAAAAATAAAACAATTGATTTGGGGATGAATAGCAATCGGGTTTTATTCTCTAAACACACATAGCTTGAGGTGCACCCGATATTTGTCGGGTATCGGCTCGGTATGGTGGCGGAAAGCATTACGCTCGGTGCTAGTGATAGATAGCAAGACGAACGCAAATAGGAATAAGGGCACAATGAAGCTGTCGAGATGGTTTTGTGAAACCTGAATCAGCTTTTCAGACAGTTCACACTGCTTAGTCAGCCCTTTCTCGCTCTTTTGTTGCTGCGCAGTGGCGTGCTCAGATGTCACTTGCGCGCCAATCAGAGGGCAAGATTGGTAGAAGCCTGCATTTTTACTTAAACAGATCACGATAACCCAAGCCACAAGGGCAAGTGTCCATCGAGCGATGTAGGATTGTGATCGAAGCAAAAGGCAAACCCTGAGTAAGTCTCTAAGTAATGACCGAACCACCCTAAAATAAATTACACAGAACTTTTGTTAATTTTTGGTCAAGAAATCTCAAATAAGCAACAAACCATGAAGCACGTCGAAGGTGTGGCTAATGACAAACTTGTTCATAATTTTGGTTTGTTTTGTTAATGGATGAGATTCGCTGATAGTTAGATAAATCTACCTTATCTTGGTCATAAATATTTATTATCTTTTAAATGTGATTTAAATCATAAAATAAAACTTCATAATTGAGTGGCATGATTGTTCGGTAAATGGATTGATTTTGATCATCTCTCTAGCACGTCGTTCAAGGGATCATCTATGCGTTCTGTTCCACATACATAGGTGAATTTATGACAAGCCCTGTTCATGCTGAACGTAAGGTGACGATCGGGTGTTACATTGCACTCGCGTTTGCGGTTGTGTTCTTTTCTGGTCTGATGCAATCCAACGAATGGTACGGTGTATTCGACTTTACAACACTTAATGGCTCTTTCGGTAAAGTGGCTTACGGCGTAACGGAAGGTGCGGATGGCGCGGTACAAGCTGCGACTACCTCTTTCCGCGGTACTGGTGGTAGCGGTGCTCGTGACGGTTTCATTTTCGCACTTACTTTGATTCCAACCGTTATGTTCGCATTGGGTATGATCAACGTACTTGAGCACTACGGTGCACTTGAAGCCGCTCGTAAGCTTCTTACTCCTCTTCTACGTCCTCTAATGGGCATCCCTGGTAACTCTGGTCTGGCTTTGATTGCTTCTCTACAAAGTACCGATGCTGGTGCGGCAATGACGCGTCAGCTAAAAGATGAAGGTCACCTAACTAAGCGTGAAACGGACGTATTCACCATGTTCCAGTTCACTGCGGGTGCAACCATCGTGAACTTCTTCTCATCAGGTGCTGTGCTGTTCACGCTGACGATGGCTGACGGCTCTCTAGCGGTAACGTCTTCTATTGGTTTGGCGGTTGTGGTGATGTTCGCATTCAAGATCATCGGTGCAAATCTATTCCGTATCTACCTAAACATGACGGAAGGTAAAGAAGACAAGCAAGACCAAAACAAATCAGAGAACCTAAAAGAGGAGACGGCATAATGGGTGACGTTAAAGCGAAAAAACCGATGGTGACGGATATCTTCGTCGAAGGCGCTAAGAAAGGCTGGGTAATTGCGACTACCTCTACGGTTCCTAACGTATTGATGGCGTTCGTTATCATCAAAGCGCTGCAAATCACAGGCGCGTTGGATCTGATGGGCACGGTGTTCTCTCCAATCATGGCGGTGTTTGGCCTTCCGGGTGAAGCGGCTGCTGTTCTTATCGGCGCTTGGATGTCGATGGGTGGCGCAGTGGGTGTGGTTATCACGCTGTTTGACCAAGGTATCCTGAACGGCACGCACATTGCGATTCTAGCGCCAGCTATCTACCTAATGGGCTCTCAAGTTCAGTACATGGGTCGTATCATGGGTCCAATCGGTACTGAAGGTCGTTACATCCCAGTTATGATTGCAATCTCAGTATTGAACGCGTTTGGCGCAATGCTGGTGATGAATCTGTTTGTCTAGGAGTGAGTCATGCAATTCTCTCTAAATGAATATCTAGAAGAGCTACGTCCGCTAATCAATGTGGATTGTGGCACTTACACCACTGATGGTATCGAGTTCATCGCTTCTCAATTTGAAGAGAAGTACCAAGCGATGTCAGGTTGGAGCGTAAAACGCATCGACTGTGGTAGAGCGGGTGTTGGTCTTGAAGTTCGAAATAAGCCGGAAGCTGAGCAAATCGACGTGATGCTGATTGGTCACATGGATACCGTGTTCCCTGTGGGTACTGCTGAGCTTCGTCCAATGTCTCAAGATGCAGAGAAAGCTTACGGTCCGGGCGTCTCGGACATGAAATCTGGCTTGCTGAACATCGTATACGCGATGCGCAATCTAGACCAAGCGGTGTTGGATAAGCTGTCTATCGCTATCTGCATGAACCCAGATGAAGAAACGGGTTCTCTGGACTCTGTGGATTGGATTCAATCAGTTGCGAAAAACGCTAAGAATGTACTGGTTGCAGAAGCCGCACGTGCAGACGGCGGTTTAGTGAAAGCGCGTAAAGGCATGGCTCGCTACAAAATGACCTTTAATGGCGTTGCAGCTCACGCAGGTAACGAGCCAGAAAATGGTCGCAGCGCAATCACTGAGATGGCGAATTGGATTCTGGCAGTCAATGCAATGACCAACTTTGAATCTGGTACTACGTTGAATGTCGGTATTGTTTCTGGCGGTAACGGTGCGAACATCGTCCCTGAGCATGCTGAAGCGATCGTGGATGTGCGTTTCTGGAGCAACGAAGAATACGATGATGTTGACAGCAAGCTAAACGGTATGCTGGAAACACCATTCGTTGATGGCGTGAGCATTGAGTTGGTTCGTGAAGCTTATAAGCCCTCTATGGTGCCAAGCTCACAAACAGAAAGCTTAATGACATTAGTTGAAGAAGCCGCAAGTGAACTGGCGATCGACATCAACTGGAAAGAAGTCGGTGGCGGCTCTGATGCAAACAACACGGCGATTCTTGGCGTTCCAACTTTGGATGGTCTAGGGCCTATCGGTGCAGGCTTCCACAGTGACCAAGAGTACTTGTTGCTTGAGTCTATTGAACCACGTATCAAAATGCTGATGCGTGTATTGGAGAAGATTGCTCAATAAGGCATTCTGCTTCTAAAGCTTGGTTTCCAAAACTTTTTGTCTCCAAAGCAATAATCCCCGGACTTCGGTTTGGGGATTTTTTATCTAGCCAATTGGCTTCCTTTCTTCATTATCATTACTCGCTATTAATCCTACGTTCAGGTTCATCGCCTTAATATCTATGCCACAGTCATAAATTTAGGAGGCACGATGACCACAAGCATGTCTGTAAATTCGGCGTCCGATGACGTCTTAGACCAAACGATGCAAGCACCAGATGAGAAAACCTTCTGGCGCAAAATGAAAAATTCCGTCAAGAAAGCAGGCGAAGAGATTGCGGTTATGGGCATTAAATCATGGCTCGCGATGGCAGATTCCAATACCTCCGTTCGCCATAAGGCTATCTTAGGTGGCGCGCTGGCTTACTTCGTCCTACCGACAGATATGGTGCCAGACGTACTCGCTGGCGTCGGTTTTACCGATGATATGGCAGCACTGACGCTAGCAGCGAACTCGGTCGGCAATGCCATCACCGACGAGCATGAAGAACAAGCGAGAGAAAAGCTGAGTTCGATGACGGAGTAGGGCCATAACCTATTCTTTAGATTCCTGATAAAACAAAAGCCCCGATGTTTCCATCGGGGCTTTCATTTAGACAGGATAATTGAGTTTGGAAGGGTTTAAGCTTCCGCGCGTTTTAGATGTACTTCTTCTTCTGCGACCCCAGCTTTTGGATCGTTGAAGCGAGTTTCATCCAGTGCGCCTTCCGATTTAGCAACAATGATAGTCACTGCGCTGTCACCGGTGATGTTTACTGCGGTACGAATCATATCAAGTAGACGGTCAACACCCATGATAAGTGCAATACCTTCTAGCGGCAGACCTACTTGGTTCAATACCATTGCTAGCATTACTAGACCAACACCAGGAACACCTGCGGTACCGATAGACGCCAATGTTGCCGTCATGATAACCATTAGGTAGTCACCCATAGTTAGGTCGATGTTGAATGCCTGTGCGATGAACGCTGTCGCCACACCTTGCATGATCGCCGTGCCGTCCATGTTCACGGTTGCACCTAGCGGTACTGTGAACGATGATACGCGGTTCTCAACACCCATGCGGTGCTTAGCTGTTTCCATTGTCACTGGAATGGTCGCGTTCGATGATGCTGTAGAGAAAGCAAACATGATTGCGTCTTCCATCTTACGTAGGAACGTAATTGGGTTTAGACCAGTGAAGCCTTTTAGCATCAAGCTGTAAGTCACAAGGCCGTGCAGCAATAGCGTACCTGCTAGTACAACGAAGTATTCAGCAAGGTTGAAGATTGCGCTTAGACCAAGGCCTGTAAACAGCTTCGCCATTAGGAAGAACACACCGTATGGTGCTAGGTTCATCAGAATCGCAACCAATTTCATGATTACTTCATTCAGATCAGAGAAGAATGCTGCGATACGCTCGCCTGGCTTACCTGCTGCACTGATCGCGATACCGAATAGGACGGCGAACACGATAACTTGCAGGGTTTTACCTTCTGCCATTGCGCTGATTGGGTTAGTCGGGAACATATCAATGATCACCTGACCCAAAGATGGCGCTTCTGCTGATTTGAATGAACTTGCTGCGGTTAGGTCTGCACCAGCACCCGGCTGGAATAGCGTGCCCATGGTTAGAGCAAGTGTGATTGCGATAGCGGTTGTTGCTACGTAGAAAGCAAGGGTTTTACCACCCATGCGACCCAATGTAGATAGGTCTTTTAGAGAGCTGGTACCACAAACTAGCGAAACAAATACTAGCGGTACAACAAGCATTTTTAAGCTGGCAACGAAGATCTGTCCACCAACTTCGAATAATCCATTAACAATGTATGCGTCGACAAATCCGTTGTCGGCAAAAAGTGTGCGAATTGCAAATCCTGTCAAGATACCCGCTACCATACCCAAAATTACGCGGCTGGTGAGCGACATCGGTTTCTTGGTATTCATGAGAACACTCCTTATAGTTATGCACCTTGAGTTCACTTCAAGGCGGCGTGCAGATTAGCAGCGGAGTGCGAAAATACGAAAGAATAATCCTCTGAATGGTCGATAGATGTGAAGTTAGTCACTTTAAAAAATAGAATATTAACCGAATTGTAACGATTTGACTGGTTGAAAAGTTTGCTGATTAACAAATTTATCGAATTTACAACCGATAGAAATGATTTCTTACATTCTCAAATGGTAGAAAACTGGATGCATAACGATGAGATAAAAGACGCCAAGTGCATAACTAGGCATCTTTTATTCACTTGCTGATTGCGAAGTTACTTCAGCGGTGGGCGAGTCTGTTCATCGATGGCACGAGCAAAATCTGAAATCTGCTGATAATCTGCGGGTGTCCAAATTGATTTTGAGGTCAATGACTTAGGTAGTGCAGAAAACGATTTTTCATTGTCGCTTGCTCTAAACTCGACACTCATCCATTGGTCGATTGCTTGTTGATCATCAAAGGTGTTAGACAATGAAAGTTGATGGTTTGCGCCTGGGTAGTTTGGCGTCAAACTCAATGCCATATGATAATCGCGGAATCGCACTACCCACTTATCCGGTAGGCGTCTTGAACTGTCCCACCAATCGCCATCAAGCTGCTGAATTTTCTGTTTAGCGACGGATTTCGGCTGTGCTTTTAACTCTTTTAAGGCTTGTTTAAAAGCGCTATCCATGGCTTGAGAAAAGCCCTTTTGATCGAGTTCTGGATTATCCAACAGGACTTGCTTGGCTAAGTTAGCACCAAGCATGTTGGAGTAGAGGTCTTCGGATGAAAAGGCGGACGCCAGTTCTTTAAAGCCACTCACTGACACCATACCAAACCACTGCGCAATCTCATGCCATTGAGCAAGACGAAACGCCGTTAGCGCTGCTGCTTGAGCACTGCGGTCGAGCTTCTCTTCTTCACTGAGCTTTTCTTTTTGTTCATACCAACGAATGCGACGAATACGAAGCTCCTCCGGTAAATCCAGATGCGCCGCGCGGCCGAGATAATGTTGGTTGAGAGTAAACAAATAGTAGGTGTAATCGGCTGTGTCACGAACGTGTGCCGTATCAATAAACCCACCAAGCTCAGTAAAGATTATTCCATTCGCTTCTTCATTTAATCCAAGCAGACTGCCTGGCACCGATTCACTGCCATCGTTATAGTGGTGAGTACCCACTTCGTTGCTGGATAAGACATTCTCAAGGGAGAAGAAAGGAACAGGTACGCTTCCTAGTTGCGCTTTGAGGTCTACACCGAAGGCACAGCATGGCCTGACGCCAACCGGTGCTTTCAATTCTTGTGCTTGGACAAACCCACTACAAAGGCTCAGTAGTAATAGTGCTGCTTTCTTCAAACCCTACTCCTAGAATGCTTCATTAATTTGGAAATAAAAACCGGTGCTGTCTTTACCTACCCCTAAATCGACGCGCACGTTAATACGTGCCTTAAAGGCAAATCGATAACCAACCCCGACAGTTGGTAGCCAACTGCTTGCGAATAAGTCGTGATAAGTCGGTGCGATATTGCCTGCACCCAACCAACCCACAACACCATGACGACCAGCAATGGTGTGGCGGATTTCTATTTGTGTGGAGAGTTGATGTTTGTCGCGATATTGTCCTTGGTAGTAGCCACGCATACGTTGGTCATCACCTAACTGGGCGTAATCAAACCAAGGGACATCACCAAAAATCGATTGCGAGTAAACTTCCATCGCGATGATGGTACTGTTTGACCATTGTTGATAGAGACGATAGTTGGCCACGAGGTTGTCGTAGTCTTCATCACTACCTAGAGAATCGCGGTTGGCAATCCATTCAATATCAAGAAACTGCCCTCGCATTGGGTTTGGCTCGAAATCGCGCGTATCGTATTCCATCCCCAGTAACACACCGCTGCTGGTGGCATTGGTGACTTCTGAAGGAAGAATATCGCCATCCACACCGGCTACTTTGTTGAATGATTGCCACTGCCAGCCTAGCTTAGCGTAAGTATTTGGCGCAATCTCTACGGCGATTTTGGGGCTCAGCTGTAATCGTTGGCCTTCGTATTGCACTTTATTACTATCGTTCTCGGCTGCTTGGCTGCCGATACCCCAATAGTATCCGGGAGTATGGCTGATCCACGCTTCACCAAGTAGACGTACTTTGTCACCCTTCAAATAGGTCCGGTTGTTTAACCCCAAGCCGTAAGAGCCAGAAGTTGAACCGTAAGATGTGACGGTGACGGTTGAGTACGGGTCGCCTTTCTGCCAGTCATAAGGGGTATACAAGCCCACCGCGGCAACGCCGATGCCAAACCCTTGCTCTGGATTGACGAATGGTCCCGGTAAGATGCCCCAGTCGATCAATTTCGATTCATCCACGGTTTCGCTAGAGCCTAGTTTGGTTAGGATGTCATCCACCAAACTGCTTTCGTCTTGCTGCATAGCAAAAACGTGTGGTGTGCAAAACAGTGCTGCGATTACTAGGGAATAAGAAGCTTTCATCTTCTCTTTACCTTAGAAACGGCGATCGATAGAGAAGAAGATACTTTGACGGTCGCCAAAGCCAGCTTCACCCAATAAATACCAGTCGTCATTAATCTGGTATTGCATGCCGGCAAGGGTGTTCCACTCAGATTCCAAGCGCTGCTTAACGTCAAAGCGACCAGAGAGATTGATACCCGCTTGTTTTAATGTTCCGGATAATTCTTGCTCAACGTTTTGGTACATGGCACCGACCCAGAAACGCAAAGGGACGCCATTTTTATGGAAGTCGTAACCGACACGTGGAGACATGACTATCGCATCGATAGCACCATCGATTACATTCAAATTTGTTTGGGTGTAACTGGCATCAACAAGAGCAAACAGTTGGTCATAACCGCCCGCTAGGACAAAGCCACCCCCATAGGTGTAACCATCGAGATCTAGACGGAAAGGGAATTCGCCCAACTGCTTGCCAAGCAAGCTGACTTTGACATTGGTTTCTGAATAGCCATCTAGTGTACCCACCAAGCCATAAACATTTAAGAATGGGAACAACCAAACGTCACCACGAAGTGTCATGACATCGCTGGCTTGTTTACCCCCGCTGGCTTCCATTTTTAATAGTTTTTCTAAGCCATGTAATCCACTCAGAGAAATGGAGTCGACGTTAATGCCTTGTTCCATACTCATATAGCTCAGGTTGACGCCAAAGGGTTTTGGTAAGTCATAACCGAGTGCTTCTGCTTTATCTTTCCAGATTGGCAGAGAAATCGAATCAGCGTTTGCCGCACCAGTAAGTAGGCAGGAAACGGCAACGAGCAAGGAGCATAATTTCATAAGTTACTTCATTAAACGTGACGATCACAACAACACCAGGGGCCTTGTAATAAGGGCATCGACTCTGGAGTTTGTGTCACGGAAAAATCACAGCTTTATCTGGCAGATAAAGCGCCACAGCGTGAGTTAAGAGTGATTCTATTTTGAAATTTTTCTTAGGATCTTAACTTCGGCGAGCGCATCTTACTCTTAAAATTAAAAAAGTAAACTTCAAAGTATACTTTTGATTATTGTGCGCTATACTCTGCGTCCACTTACATGAGGTTGGTGAATCTAGAGCGATGAAACTGTCAGAAAAAAAACGCTTAGCGCTGATTGAAGCGGCTCAACAGGAATTTATTGAGCACGGTTTCAGTTGTGCCAACATGGACAGAGTATGTGAGCGAGCAGGGACGTCAAAGCGCACCTTGTATCGCCATTTTGAAAGCAAAGACCTATTGTTTATTGAATCAATCCAAGCCGTCATAGAAAAACAACGAGCAAAACTGCAATTACAATATTGTCCTGCGTCTGATATCGACGTGCAACTCAGAAAATACTTACATGACAAGCTTGATTCTATGTATGAGGACTTTGGCTTGCCATTGGCAAAAATGGTCATCAGTGAATTTATGCGCACACCAGAACTGGCGGAGAACTACTTGCATCAACTTCAACGTCAAGACGAGTTGTTGGAGAACTGGTTTACAGAGGCTATTGCGGATAACAAGGTCAAAGGGCTCGACCCTGCAATGATGAGCAGTATGTTGATGTGTTTATTAAAAGGGAACTGCTTATGGCCACAACTGGTTGCCAATCAAGCTGTGCCTAGTGCCGAGCAGCGCAAGAAAATTGTCGAAGATATTCTCACGCTGTTTTTCGATGGCTACCGTTGCTAACTTATCCGCTTTATTACCGAACTAGTGATGAAGCACCTAAGCCGTGATTAAGTGATGTAAAGATGATAGCTGGGTGTGGTTCCATGTCCAGCGGCTATTCACTTGGTTGTGGATTCCGCCTACCCAGTAATCTTGTAAAAAAGTTGAGTGCCCATTAAGGCATGCGCGACCTTTCTCGTTGATACTCACTTGTTGTTCCCACCAGTTCTTATCCAATGAATCAACGGTAAACAGTGGTATTTCCGCTTGGGCGAGTGGCAGCAGTAATGCATAGAACATGACATCACCAAGAGTAGGGAGTGGTTCTTGTTGTTGGTACTTCTCAAACCAATCTTTCACGTTGATTGGCGCGTTTTGCTCGTTCAATATCTGCAAAGCCAAATGTTGTGTGAAGCTCAATCCTGATTCTGAATGTGGCAGTTCTTGAAGGTGCCGAGTGATGACTGTTTTGATGTTCGGCAAGCAATTTAATTCATGTTGTTCTAATAGATTCACGAGAGGCTGTGGTGTTGGAGCTTGCAAAGCTTGCCAGCAGCGTTTGGCTTGGCTAAAAAGCTTCGCTGTTACTGGCTTTCTATGCTGCCAACATGAGCGAATCGCTTCAGCAGGAAGTTGCCCGAAGCCAATAAACCGCTCAGTTCCCGGAAACTGATTGAATTCGATGATCTCAATGATTTTGCTTTCGGTTTCCTCTAGCAGAGAGAGCCCTCGAAGTAGCATGAATTGATCGTAGGCATCATGTTCAACCCAAAAAACGATACGTTCGTATTGCTGATCGAGCAGGGTATGGATGTTGCTTTGTTCAAATTGCGCTACCTTTTGCACCGAGTCTTTTCTCCCCATAACAGGCAGTAACGTGTCCACAACGTATTTTGCTCGAATAGCGACAAAGCCTTTTTGATTACTGGGAATGGGGCCTATACACAATGGATCAATCATGGGTAAGAAGTCACCCTCGAACCCACATGTCTTCAGTTGTTGTTGAATATCGTGCCCACAGCGGACATGCAGTGTGTTTAGTTCGGCATCAAGTGGATTTGCTTGGTTGTTTATGGCGAGCTTGTGACTTTCTAACTCTTCCACATGAGCTTTTAACTTGCTCCAACTGGGTAAGCCAAGCTCTCTAGCTAGGGCGTGTTGAACATCTGCAAGCTGGATAGACTCTGGTGTGAGGGTTTCGGGTTGGGAATGAAATTGCTTAACCTGATCAAGTGCGTTGGTGTCATTGTGGCGAATTGCTTTTAAGCGCTTTTTCGCGACAGACTTTTGCTGGTTAAGGTTAATAGAGAAGCTATTGTGAGATTGCATTCTTCACCTTTCTTATCTCTTCCACACTCGCCTTATTAGAAGTTAAAAAGAAGGTAAAAACAGATTGTTCCTGCTAACGAAAGCAGGGAATTTGAGTTGCCATGAACCGAGTTCTTTCCGCGAGTGTTGGGTGCTTTAGGCTTGAGCTGTTTCAATGGTATGTAATCGAAATGGGGTTCGCAACTTAGAATCATATAAACAAGCAAAACTGCTTTTGACCTCACATAAAAAAGCCCCAACGTTTAAGTTAGGGCTATAAAGACTGTTTATGAAAGCTCAGCGCAGGCTGTGTGTTGAACTTGTTTGTTTTCGCGCTTATCTAACGCGCCGCTTAAGCGAGTCAATAGAAGTGCAGAGATGACGACCACACCACCGACCCATGGCGTATTCATTAAGCCTGCTCTTTCTACGATCAAACCGCCACTCCATGAACCGAGTGCAATACCTACGTTAAAGGCTGCGATGTTCAAACCAGAAGCAACATCAACGGCATTAGGTGTGTATTTCTCTGCCAGTTTTACTACATAAACTTGCAGCCCAGGTACGTTACCGAAAGCAAATGCACCCCAAACCAAAATAGTAATCACAGCAGCAATTGGGTTGTATGCGGTAAAGTTGAGTGCAAACAAGATCGCGGCTAAGCCAGCAAAGATGATCGTCAATGCTTTTACGGGACCAAATTTGTCCGCCATTTTGCCGCCTTGGATGTTACCCACCGCGACAGAGACACCATACACCAGCATGATCAAGCCAACTGCACTGGCATCAAAGCCGGATACCTGCTCCAAAATTGGCGCAAGATAAGTGAACGCGGTAAAGGTGCCGCCGTAACCTAGCGCAGTAATGGCATAAACTAATAGCAAGCGAGGTTGGGTGAGTACTTTTAGCTGCTCTTTTAAAGAAGCCCTCGCGTCTTGCTTCAAGTTGTTTGGAACAAGTAAAGCGCTACCGACTAAGGCAATCAAACCAAGAATGGCCACAATTAAGAATGTGGTTTCCCAACCAAAATGTTGCCCGATGTAAGTACCTAAAGGTACGCCAGTTACTAGCGCGACCGTTAAACCAGTAAACATAATCGCAATGGCACTGGCGGCTTTTTCTTTGGACACCAAACCAGTGGCGATCGTCGAACCGATAGAGAAGAACACGCCGTGAGCCAAGCCCGTTAAAATACGTGCAGCAATTAGAGTGTTGTAACCCGGAGCTTGCCAAGCTAACAGGTTACCGACAACGAACAAGCCCATCACAGCGAGAAGCACGTGCTTGCGATTCATCTTGCTCGTAAGTGCAGTTAACACTGGCGCGCCAATAGCCACGCCTAATGCGTACAAACTCACCAGCAAACCTGCAGAAGGTAAAGAAACGTTGAGGTCTGCTGCCATGGTTGGAATTAATCCAACGATAACAAATTCAGTTGTCCCTATCGCAAAGGCGCTTAGGGTTAATGCTAGTAATGCGATTGGCATAATTTACTCTCTCATTTTGTTCAAGCGCACGTCTCTGGTGCGCTATCAGTGAGGGAGAGTATGAGGAAATTGGTCTTTGCGAAAAATAGCAATTAACGCAAATGACTTTTGTGGTTTTAACAACAGTCGTATGGTCAGTTAAACGCGGTCTTTTGCACTATCCAGCAGTGCTTGATAAAGAGAGAGTGTGGCTGGTCCGCTCTTCGCGCCTTTTGGTAGCGTGAGGTGCAATGCGACTTGATATTGGTTTGAGTGTTCGAGGTCTAATACCTTGATGCCTGCACTGTGGCGGTATTCGACGAGATGTTTAGGGAGTCGGCAGAAGCCAACGCCTTGTTCTACGGCTCGAAAAGCGTGGTCGAAATTGTCCACCGTGATTCTTTGACGCGCGCGCAACCAGCCCACGTCTCGTTTTGCCTTGTCTGTCTCACCTAGATCTCGAACCACAATTTGGCTGGTGGTCGCAAAATCAGCCAGTGAAACGTGCTCTTTCTTTGCCAATGGGTGCTCAACTGCAATAACGGGCACCATGGTTGTTGTGCCAAATGCTTCGGCTGGGTGGTTGGTGATCGGAAGATTGATAATGGCGATATCTGCTAACTCATTGACCACCATATCGGTGGTTTTACTTAGCGAAGTTTCCACGACTTGAACGGAGGTCGTACTGTTTTGTGCCAAAAATTTACTAAGTGGTGCATAGAGCCAACTTGGATCGCACAGATGATCGATCGCCACTGTAATTTGCGATTCCACACCATTACTTAGCTGTTCACTGATCATTTCCAGTTCATGGGCTTGTTCGAGCATAGACTGTGCTCGGCGCAACATGGTCTTACCGTGCTCGGTTAACCCAGCCTTTCGACCTTTCACTTCTATCAGTTTGATGCCCAGTTGGTCCTCGAGCTTTTTCACTGAATAGATCAGCGTAGTGTGGCTTTTATTGAGCGTCACTGCGGCTGACTGAATACTTCCAGCTTGTTCAATCGCTTGTAATGTTTGCCACTGCTCTAGGGTTGTTTTGAGTCTCATTGGTCAGTTTTTTCGACAGGTAATGGCAAAATTATGAACTTTTTTGTCAGTTTTATAAAGGTAATAATCTTCTCATCGAAAGCGAGTCAAAAAAGAAGAGGAGACTCAAGATGGCGAAATTACTGCAAGTTGATTTTGAATTTCATGGCCCATTTGGTGAAGAGATGTCGAATGCACTGGTAGACCTAGCTCAGTCAATTAACCAAGAACCAGGCATGATTTGGAAAATCTGGACGGAAAGCGAGAAAGACAAACTTGGTGGTGGCATCTATCTTTTTGAAGATGAAGCAACGGCGCAAGCTTATCTTGAAATGCACACAGCTCGTTTGAAACAGATGGGTGTAGAAGAAGTAAGAGGGCAGATATTTGATATCAACGCACCACTGAGCACTATCAACCAAGGTCCAATCGGAGAGTAACATTATGACTAACCGCACTTTTCTAACTGTTCATGGCGTCATTTATACGTTATTTGCTTTTGCGCTGTTTTTTGTTCCGACCATGATGTGGCCGATGTATGGCGTACAAATTAACGACCAGTACGCGCTGTTTTTATCGCAGCATACGTCGATCTTCTTAGGAGGGATTGCTGCGGTCAGTTTGATGCTGCGTGATGTTGAATCTGGCAACACGGCGAAACAACTGTTCAAAGCTTTGCTGGTCACGAATCTTTTAGGCGTGGTGATCACCACTTACGCTAGCATTACAGGTGTGTTTGTTGGTTTTGGTTGGAGTGACCCTGCTTTCTTCTTGCTATTGAGTGTGCTCACTTTTATTCAATGGAAGAAGCAATAAGAATAAAAACGGTTACTGCTGCACAAATAAAAAAGCCCCGCGTTAATTGCGGGGCTTTGTGTTTCTAGCTAGATGTCACTCACTTTTATAACTGTAGTTGTAGTAACCGTAGCCATATCCATAAGAGTTTGATGCCTTCTTTTCAACTGCGTTCAGAATCACGCCTTTTACCTCTACGCCTGATTGTTCAAATCGGCCTTGGGCAACTTCAATCTCTTTCAATGTCGTCTGGTCAAAACGAGCAACCATCAAGGTTGTACCTGCTAGCGCACCAACAATACTCGGATCCGTTACAGCAAGTACAGGTGGTGTATCGATAATAACCAAGTCATATTTTTCTGACATCGCTTCGATGAAGTCTTTGAAGCGTGGGTGCATTAGTAGTTCTGACGGGTTTGGTGGTACTTGGCCGCGAGTGACAACATCAAGGTTTTCAATTGATGTTTCTTTGATGATGTCATCGGCGGTTACTTTACCACTAAGGTGATCTGATAGACCGTTGTCCCAACGCAGACCAAAACATTGCTGCAGGTAGCCTTTACGCATATCCGCATCGATAAGCAGAACTTTTTGACCTGTTTTTGCAGCAACAGCCGCAAAGTTGGTAGAAACAAATGTTTTACCGATAGACGGAGCAGGGCCTGAAATCATCAAGATGTTATTTTTAGCTTCCATCATAGCGAAGTGCAAACTTGTGCGAAGGCTACGAAGTGCTTCAATAGAAAGGTCAGCAGGGTTTGCTTCAGCCAGCAGAACAAGTTCTTTATTTGCTTTACCTTTATTGCGTTTCAGTTTACTTGCGAATTCAAGTTGTTGAATAGACTTCGGTACACTTGCGTATACAGGCATACCCATTTGTTCGATTTGGTCAGGTGTTTCTACGCCGCGATGGAAAGCCGCGCGAATAAGAACGAACGCGACACCAACCATACCACCAAGCAATGTGGCTAATACAACAATCAGGGCCTTCTTCGGTTTAATTGGTTTAGAGAATGACTGCGCGCTGTCTAGAATACGTACGTTACCAACGGTGCCTGCTTTAATAATGTTCAGTTCTTGAACCTTGTTTAGAAGCTGGATGTAAATTTGTTGGTTTACTTCAACATCACGTGTCATACGAAGTACTTCACGTTGTGTTTTAGGCAGTTTTTGTACTTGTTTGTTTAAGCGTTCTTTCTCTTTTAGAAGTGTTTGACGCTTATCAAGAAGCGACTTATACGCAGGGTGGTCTTGAGTAAAGCGTTGGCTGATTTCACTTTCTTTAAAAGTAAGCTCATTCAATTGCGCTTCTAATTCAACCATTACTTTCAGTGTTGATTGCGCTTCAAGGCCGAGGTCAATAGATTCGTTCTCTTGACGGAATCGGTTCAAGATATCTTCCGAAGCAGTCAGCTTGACTTTGATGTCTGGCAGGTGACCCTTTAAAAACTCTAGGCTTTGTTCTGCTTCTGCAGAGTTACGCTGAACGTTCTGTAAGAAGTAATTTTGACTAATATCATTCAAAATAGCTTGGATACGAGCACGATCTTCGCCGGAGAAGCTTAAAGAAATAATTCCAGTTTGCTTGCCTCGTTCACTGATAGACAAGTTTTGTTGAAGCTGGTTGATTGCATCAAGCTTACTAATTTTACTAACCGTGAAGGTAGCATCATCTTGGGCAAACATCTCATTTGCCATAAATTGGTAACCGTCTTTGTCGATCAATTCACCAACTTTACCTTCCAGAACCACGCGGCCATCGTCTTGAAGAAGTTTGAACGTTTTTTGTTCTGCATCGATCACTTCTAGCGTGTGTGGGATGCCGACCGCATATGATGGAATGTTAAAGCGCGAAACAGAAAGGCGGTTTTGTTCACCTTGAAGGCGAGCAAGTCCTTTACCAATGAAAGGCAGGTAGTTTGGGGTTACTACGGTGGTTAAGTTGAATTTATCAACGGTATCACCAAGGATCATACGTGACTTGATGATCTCAATTTCGGTCGTTGCAGATGATTCGGCAGAAAACAATTCGCCCATATCACCAACCATTGCCGAAATGCCACCTGAGCTCTTCTTCTCAATTTGAATAAGCGCGTCAGCTTTGTATATGGGTGTCGATAGAATGGCAACACCGACACCTACAACAGAGAATAGGAAGACGGTACATAATATAAACCACTTGGCATCAAGGATGATCCCAAATAGCTTCCCCAAATCGATTTCATCGTCGACTTGACGTGATTGCTTAATAGTTTGTGTTGTCATTACATTAACTTCTTAAATACCTTGCCATAGGCGTTTGAAAATGAGCCTTTCGGCTTATAGTTTTTTAGTCCAAGCTTGTGCCGCTTCATCTATGAGAGCATAAGCGTGGTCGAATGCTTCTTTGCTCTGGCGATATGGATCGGGTATGTTCTTTCCAATCCACTGGCCAAACAACATTGTTTTGCCGCGAGCTTCTGGAGCAATCTTGGTTAAGGCTTCTTGGTGGCCTTTCTCCATGACTAAAATCAGATCATATTGTGCACATAACTCAGGGGTTAACTGCTGAGCGCAATGCCCTTCTAAACTTATTCCGTGTTCAAGTGCAACTTTAGTTGCCATTTCATCAGCAGACTTGCCAGTTAAGTGGCTTTTTTCTACGGCAATACCAGCAGATGCCACCTTTTTATTTGGTAAAAGAGACTGCAAAAGTCGCTCTCCTGTTGGTGAACGACAGATATTACCTACGCAAACCACTAAAATGTTAGAAAACAAATTCTTTTCCTTTCTAAGTGAACAAATGTTACGAATAACGTTTGTTGCTTAAAAATTGATGTTTTTAGAGGGAGTTAAGTTACTCCCTCTAGACATATTCGGTTTAAGGCCAGTTGCGGATACGCAGTGCGCCTTCCGTCAATTCGTTGAAGCCAGAAATTGTTGGTACTAACTGTGCGATAACACGGTTCCAACGGCTAATCGGTGCTGCCGTGACATAAACGATATCGTAAGGGTTTAAGTCAAACTCGGTACCAATCACAAGTGCAGAGGCATCTGACACATCGAGCTGGTAGATATCAGCCATCTTAGATTCTTCTTTTGAACGACGGATGACAAAAACGCCAGTTGCGTCAGCTGAGATTTGGCTGATGCCTCCGACGTTACTTAACGCTTCTGTTAGGCTCATACCCGCACGGTCGATCTTGAGTAGCTTTGGATCGTTAACTTCACCCATCACGAATACTTTTTGTGCGTCATTACGCGGCACGTGAACAATATCACCTGACTGAAGTAGACGGTTTTGAGTGAGATCGCCTTGTTGCATTAATGCATAAAGAGAAACGTCCTGAACTTCACCGCCACGTGTTAATGTTGCGTTGCGCCAATCTGCATCTTGCGCTAGGCCACCTGCACGGTTAACCGCATCAAGAAGGGTCAGTGGGATGTTCGTGATGGCTTGTTGTCCTGGCTTGTTCACTTCACCAGTTACATAGGTTTTCTTTGAACGAAAAGCCGCGACGCTAACATCAACTTGTGGGCTCTCAATATATTTAGCTAGGCGCTTCGCAATGTCTGTTCGAATTTGACGAACGTTTTTACCTTCAACGTCTACAATACCGATGTACGGATAAAAGATGGTGCCATCTGCATGAACCCAGTTACCTGCCTCGGCAGAACTACGGTAAGAACCTGCTGGGATAGTAAGCTCTGGATGATCCCAAATAGTAATGTTCAGAATGTCACCAGGACCAACGACGTACTCGTACTTAGCGATCTCGATATCGAGTTCTGGGTTAGGTTTAGAAAATGGTTCTGCTGCATTTAAAGAACTGACGCGATCTAACGTTAGGGGATAAACCGTGACTTGAGACTCAATGTCTGTTGCTTCGGTAGTCATTACCGTTTTGTCACTGGTGGAAAGGTGGCTGCCAGGTACGGTACACCCAGCTAGAACGATTGGAAGAAACGTAATCCCCAAAACTTTGTTAAATGTATTCATTGGTTTCTAGCTACCGAAAGAAAATTTGCCGACTGAAATTGGTTCACTTTTTGTATGACGTGAGTACGCCTATAAATAGCGTTTCTCTCATCGTCTTTAGCCTTTATAAAACGATTCCATTCAGTATTATTTATGTAATAAATGCTCCAAAAACGCACTTGACGATTCAGAGTCCTCATTTTTATTTATGAAGGTTGAAAATCTGACCATCAAAAAATAGACAACTATTATCCATCTTGTTGCAATGAAGGCAACCAGAACCTTAAAAAATACTGACAAATACCTGACAAAAATGGGGCTATCTCAAGTTAATAGTGAAAATGCGCCGTTTTGCACATGAAAACAACTATTAATGTGAAAAAACTCATACCAAAGTTTTATGCATCCTATTTACACTATATGCAACTGCCGTTATGCTTTCCGATGCGGTCGGATATAACAAAAAATATTGGAGCTAATTTTGAAAATCAAACTTTTAACGGCAAGTGTGGCGGCGGTGCTACTGGCTGGCTGTGGTAGTGACAGCGACCCTGTAGTGAAAACCTATGCAGTTCAGGCTTACGATCCAGCAGTAATTGGTATGAAGGTTGAAGCAGTATGTGGTGGTGAGACTTATGAAGCGATTGAGCTTACTACAAACTACAAAGGCATGGTTGGTCAAGCGCGCTTTGAAAACCTTGCTGTTGTAGACTCACCAGATCAATGTGAGTTTGTATTGACTCATACGGATTCAAGTCGTGACGCATCAAACGGTAAGCCAATCACTACTGACTATGCGATTCCACAAGGTCTTGCGCAGGCAGATGGTTTAGTTACGGGCTCTCCGTTTACAACACTTATTGCAGGTTCTCTAGGTGAAGGTGAAATTTACTCAGCTGACGTAGCTGAGAAGGTTTTTGCTGATCTAGGTATTGATATCAACGCAATCGGTGTTTCTGTGGATGAGCTTCTACTGAACACTGAGCAAGTGGTTCAAGATCTACAAGAGCAGGGCGATGACGGCGCATCGGCTATCGCTACACAGCTAATCGCAACAGCAAACGTTGTTTCAGATGTCATCAAGGCGAACCCAGACGCGTCACCTGAGGCAATTTCTGTCGCTGCTAAAGCAATCACTGAAGAAGTCATTGCTGCAAACCCTACTTACCCACAAAGCGAAACTGGAGAGGTTATTTTCGTAACTATTCCAGCTGAAGATACTCAACAGGTAGTTGGTGATGTGCAAGACGCTATCGATGCTGGTACTCCTGTTGAAGATATCAAACCTGACGTACCAACTATCCCTGATCCTGAAGTAGGGGAACCTATCGAACCTGAAGATCCACCGGGTGGTGGCACAGGTGGTACTGGCGGTAACTAATCGCTAGGAACAAATTGATACTAAAGGCCTCATCTGAGGCCTTTTTTGATCTTTCGGTCGATTAAGCGATCTTTCTCATTATCGCTTAGCCAATCCCTTACCGTTTAGATAAGGCAGGATGTGCGGACGAGACTCTCCAGATAGCTTTCCAGCGGTTTCTTGTGACCATGCGCTCTGCTTTTGATTGCTTGTGCGGCTCGCGTAGTACTCTTGCATGGTTTGATCGTAGGTTTGTACATCGTCTATATTCAGCGCTTGGTATTGGTTTTCGTGAACAATAACGTTAACGGGTAAGCGTGGTTTTACTTCCGGATTTTGATCAGGGTGACCCAAACACATACCAAACAGGATAGCGGCGTTTTTAGGCAAACCGAGTAGCTCATCGACCTGCGCAGCACTGTTTCTTAAACCACCAATGTATACGCCACCTAATCCCATAGACTCGGCAGCTAACAAACAGTTTTGCGCCATGATGCCGGAGTCCACAGCGCCAATCAGGGTTAGTTCAGTAAAGTCGGCTTGAACGTCTGGGTTGATGGTCGTGTGACGCTGGTAATCAATACAAAACACTAAAAATTCTGCGGCACTTTCAACATAAGCCTGATTGCCCGCGTATTGTGCTAGCAGTTTGCGCTTTTCTGCGTCTGTCACACGAATGATAGAGACCACTTGCAGCATGCTAGAAGAAGAGGCGGCTAGTCCAGATTGGAGAATCGTTTGTAGTTGTTCACTTGTAATAGGCTCAGAGGTGAACTTACGAATAGAGCGATGACCGAGAATGGTTTCAATCGTACTGTTCATGATCAATCAACTTCCTTAGTTTGTTCTTAGTATTGGCTGAATCTTCACCATAACGCTATTTATATTGAGCGTAAACCAGCATGCGCTTCAAACCGTGGCGATGAGCAAAAGGTGAGGCGCTTAGAAAGTGCGGTGAACATAAAGTGACGTTATTTATAAAGTTGGGTATATAATGATTTTTAATAATCAATAACTTACCAAATGTAGAAAACATGAAAGAACTGATACTTCATACCGTCACTGTATTCATGGGCTTTTTTGCCATCATGAACCCAATCGCTAATATCCCAATTTTCTTAAGTCTGACCGCGGATGAAGACAAGCAAACCGTACGCTCAATTGCGTTTCGTTCTGTGTTTATCGCCTTTGTTATCGTTGCTGTATTCGCTATTGCTGGCAAAGTCATCTTCGATCTGTTTGGTATTACCCTTTACGCACTGCGCATTACAGGCGGTATCTTAGTATTCCTCATTGGCTTCCACATGTTGCAAGGGGAATCGACACACAAGAAGACCAAGGAAAAGGCTTATTCACCGGAGCAAGAACAAGCCGCATTGAGCATTGCCGTTTCACCATTAGCCATGCCGATATTGGCGGGGCCAGGAACACTTGCGACGGCGATGAACTTTGCAACAACGGGTGGAATCACCGAAACCATCATTACCATTGCTTCATTCGCAGTCCTTTGCGTGATGACTTATGTCCTGTTTTTGTTTGGTGACAAGTTAGTGAAAGCTGTTGGTCCAAGCGCACTGAATGTGATCACCAAAATGATGGGATTGATCCTTGCGGTGATTGGCACACAGATGTTTATTGAAGGTGCTGCCGAAGCGTATAAAACCGTCTTTGCGTAATCTCTGATTGAACGACTAAAAATCCACATCAACGCTTTGGTTGATGTGGATTTTTTGATCCTAAGTTTCCACTTAAAATGCAAGAAACACATAGACTTCGCCTATCTCAATAATAAGAATAACCGATTGTTGCTGTAGCACGAATTTCAGTAATCTTTTTAACGTCTTTATTGGGGGGAAACATGGCAACAAAAGCAATCGTAGTCGAAGGTGGCGCAATGCGTGGCGTCTTTGCCAGCGGCGTATTAGATGCATTCTTAGAGCAAGACTACAAACCATTTGATTTTGCGATTGGCGTATCAGCCGGGGCTTCAAACTTGATCGGTTATCTAACTGATTACCCGCACCGTAGCATCAACGTCATCACTAAATTAGCAACCAGCAAACGCTTTTTCGATCCTACCCGCTTTTTGAAAGGTGGAGATTTGATCGACGTGAAATGGTTATTTGAAGAGTCAAATCGTTTGTACCCAGTCGATGAAGCGAAACTGTTTGAAGGCATTCCTTTCTTAGCGGCAACGACGAACATCAATACAGGTAAAGCGGATTACTACCGAGTGAATCGTCATAACTTCCACAATGCGATGGAAGCAACAACCGCTCTGCCTATTGCTTACAAACATACTCCGTGTTTCTCCGGCGGTTGTTATACCGATGGTGGTGTGGCTGATTCCATTCCTGTACGAGAAGCTTACCGTCGTGGTGCTCGTGATATCACGGTTGTTCTTTCACATCCTTTGGCTTATGAGAAAAAGCCAGTGAAGACGCCTTGGTTAATGAAGAAGTTGTTCTCTGAACATCCACAAATGGCAGAGGCAATGCTTCATCGCTCAGAGAACTATAATGAGTCGCTTGAGTTTATTCGCAATCCTCCCAAAGGCACTCGTGTTCGCGTGGTTGCTCCGCCAGATGAATTCAACGTTCAGCGATTGTCTATGCGCCAATCTGTCTTGCTTGAAGGCTATGAAATGGGGTTGGAAGCAGGACGCGCTCACCTTACCAATCGAGCAGGTGAACACGGCTTAGACAGAGAAAACTGCCATTTTTGTATTTAGTTCTCGAGTATGAGGAGTTAGTCCAAATCGACTTCAAGCGCTCCCCAAGATGAAGGTTCTCCTTCTCTTGTTAATGGGAACAGACGAGAGTCAGGTTTTGCATAACTTAACCGATGCAGACGCTGAGTCACGTGGTAACTATCAAGCCCAGAAATGGTCACCAAGTCGAGCAGTTCCAAATCGAGATAACCATCTGGCATGATCGCTCTTTCCGGTGCGTGCACCATTAATACTTCGCCAATCAACATCTCAGTTTGATTGCTTTCAATCTTGATGTGTTCTCTCAAAGCTAGGCCCATCTTGAGGTTACTTTCAAGGACAAAAGGCGCAGGAAATACATCATCGTAATAAGGTGTCAGGCCTACTGCTTCGAACTCTGAGATATGCTTTGGGTAGCGCGCGGAGGTTTGATGGGCTTTTTGCACAAAGTCGACGCCGATAGCGTTGATAGTGAAATGCTTGGTGTCGAGGATGTTTTCTAGCGTGTGACGGCGACTTTTGCGTGGACGAACGATAAAGCCGAATAGAGGTGGATGCGAACCCAAATGAACCACCGAGCTCACCACAGCAAGGTTCTCTTGTCCCTGCCTGTCCCTTGTACCTATGAGGTTAGCGCTTTTGTACCCTGCTAGAGAGTTGATCAATCGGGTGCGTTGACGTTGCTCCATCGCTTGAATGTCGTGCTTCGAGAGTTTGATGTTTTCCATATCTTTGAAAGGGGCGGGTGAGCCCGCCCTCCTTGTTGATTTTATTTCGGCATAATGACTTCATCAATTACATGAATCACGCCATTCTTTGCTTTGACGTCAGTGGCAATCACGGTAGCGTTATTGATGATCACTTTATCGCCCATGGTTTTGATCATCACGTCCTGTCCTTGGACTGTCGTCGCCTTATCCATTTTCACTACGTCTGCGGCCATTACTTTGCCCGGAACCACATGGTAAGTAAGAATCGCGACCAACTTGTCTTTGTTATCTGGCATCAGCAACATATCCACCGTGCCATCTGGAAGCTTAGCAAACGCTTCGTCAGTTGGTGCAAACACAGTGAATGGGCCTTCACCTTTCAGTGTATCCACTAGGCCTGCGGCTTTGACTGCTGCTACCAGAGTATTGAAAGAGCCATTTGCAACAGCCACATCAACGATGTCTTCTTTCATCATTCCGTGTTCGTGGGCTTTTGCTGGCAGTAAAAATGAAAAGGTGGCAAACAAAACCGTGGTCGTAACCAAAATACGTTTCAACATAATGCATTCCTTTAGTTGTTTGGGGACTGCTCTCTCCCTGATAAAAGTCCCTGTTTGTACGCACGCTTCTTTCTAGGCGATCAACTGGCTTTCTTTTTGTTCGAAGGCCGAACGTGCTGTGCCAAAATTCTCGCTCCTTCTACTTTCACTTCTGTGCGTTTGCGCCATGCCCACAATCGCTCTCTTGCTGCTTTTGCGCTTGCCTCTACATTTACGACGGGCGCGAGATATCGGGAATCGGGATCCAGTTGGTACATGACGGTTTCCATTGCGGTCATTTTCCATGGTTCAAACAACAAGGGAGTGGGAACCATTGCAAGTTCTGGAATCCATTTATGAATGAACTCACCGTTAGCATCGTGCTCTTGTGCTTGTTTCGTCGGATTGTAGATGCGAATCGTGTTAGTGCCAGTCACCCCCGCTTGCATTTGAAATTGTGGGTAATGGATGCCCGGTTCAAAGTCGAGGAACAACTGAGCTAAGTGAGTCACGCCATCGCGCCAATCCATGTTCATATGATGCGTTAGAAAGCTCACTAACATCGCGCGCATGCGAAAGTTGATGTATCCGGTGTGATGAAGGCAACGCATGCAAGCATCGATGAGCGGAATCCCGGTTGTGCCTGACTTCCAAGCGTCCAAGAGTGCCTCATCTCTGACGCTTGCTTGCTGTAATAAAGGTTCATAAGCTCTATTGACACAACGAAACTCCATTTCGCATTCGGATTCAAACTTCTGCATAAAGTGACAATGCCAATGCAACCTCGAAGACAGAGCTATTAAGCTGCGACGAAACCCAGTCACTTGCCAATGTTGCAACAGGTATTGGTACACTTCTCGAAGCGATATATTGCCCCATGCGAGATAGGGAGAGAGGCGAGTGCATGCGGTTCGAGATGCTGTCGGGCTAGAAATACTTCGATAATAATCTCGTCCCCGACGTTGAAAAAAGTCTTCCATGGTCTGCCAAGCGAGTGAACTTCCGCCCGTTTGCATGCCTTTTATTTTTTCTAACCAAGAAGGAGGAGGCGTAAACGAACAACCAAGTGCTTCGGCATCGAGGGTAATAAGAGAAGCTCTTTCAAGGTCGATATCTTCAATCTCGGCTCGCATAACCGTATCCCAATGCTTATCCCAGCCAAGTCGGTCTTTTGCTCCTCGAATGACGGCGCCATGTTCAAATTCGTGCCACGGAATACGATGTGCTTGAAGCCATACTGATACTTGTTTATCTCGTTCAAACGTATAACTCAGTCCGATTTCTTGGTGGGAGAAAATAGCATTGATGTTGAACTGGTTTTGAATCGTGCTGAGGCAATCTATTACGCTACCTGACATTACGGACACTTGATGACCAAGAGCCGAGAGTGTTTCGTTCATATCTTGGAGTGATTGCCAAATAAAACGCCAGTGACGAGCAGAGTAATGTGGGTCATCCAGTAACATGGGTTCGACAATGTAGAGCAGCACAGTTGGATGTTCTGAAGATAAAGCGTGTTGTAAAGGCGTATGATCGGTCAGGCGTAAATCGCGTTTTAGCCACACTAAGTTGATTGTTTGCATTGTGCCCCTCGCTTGTTTTTTCGATTTTTACGTGTTTGCGGGGCGTATTTCTCACTCAGTGATCGATTTTATTGATGTTGACGTAAAGGCACGGAGCAAGGAGGTGCTTTATGTCTATGCCACTCAGTAAATTGGAAAAATTCTTCTACATCGACAAGCTCGTTATCCACTCTCTCGATCTCGCTTTGTATCAAGTATCCGTCTTAGTCGATGGAGAGGAACACTTTGTTACCGACGATAAAGGCAAGTTTTTAAGAGCGCATTCGATACTGGAGTTGCAAAAGCAATGTCGTCACTTGAAAGCGAAAAAGCAGGTCCTTCGCCAACAAAGTGCTTACGACGAAATGGTTGGACAGTCATCCAAAGATGGTACTAATGAATTAGAGGTTCCTCTGCGTGATAACCAGCTTTACTGACTGAGAAATAACCAAAAATTGAACTCGACGCCATGTGATGCTTGCTAGACTGACATAAAGCATCACACGGAAACGGCTATGCAGTATTACCCAACTCAAGACATTATCTCTGAGCAGCGGTTCGGCTTTGGGGCCCTTTATCAACACAGTTCGCCAAGTTTAGAAAAGCAACTAAGCAGTAAGACCTATTGGCACGAGGCAATAACCAAGTTGCCGAGTACAAACGAAGTGTTGTTGGAACTGAGAAAACTCAATGACACCAAACGAGAGCTCAAACAATCCCCTACCAAAAAACGTGCAGTGCAAAAGCAAATTGGTGCGTTCTTTCGTGAGCAATATTTGCGACAAGTCGAGGCTCGCAACCAACAGACTTTGCACACTCCATATGGATTTCAGGAACGCTTGATTCAATTTTGGAGCAACCATTTTGCCATATCTGCAGACACCCGAAAGGTACGTCCGATTGTGGCAAGCGTCGAAAATGAAGTGATTAGAGAGCACTGGAATGGCAACTTTGTTGAGATGCTCTTAGCGGTGAGTCAGCATCCAACCATGCTGATGTTTCTGGATAACAACTTGTCAGTAGGACCGAACTCCAAACAAGGGCTCAAACAGGGTAAAGGGCTCAATGAAAACCTCGCGCGAGAAATCATGGAGCTGCACACGCTTGGTGTTGATAGCCAATATACACAACAAGACGTGATTGAACTGTCAAAAGCCATTACCGGTTGGAGTGTTGGATTCAAAGCACCGAAAGTTGGCTTCCAATTCAATTCAAGAACCCATGAACCAGGCTCGATAACTCTGCTTGGCAAGCGTTACTCTCAACAAGGTATTGAACAGGGCCGAGCGTGTTTGAGAGATCTTGCGCTTCATCCTGATACCGCAAAACATATTGCACGTAAGTTGGTGCAGCATTTCCTAGGACCTTCCGGTGAAGCCTTGATTGAACCGCTTAGCCAAGCTTATCTAAAAGGTGAAGGGGATTTGCTTCCGGTTTATCGATTGTTGATTCAAAGCGCTTTGAGCCAATCGGCAGAGGCGGTGCGTTTTCGCACTTCTCAAGAGTGGTTATTCGCGGTTTTGCGCAGTGCTGATGTCCGTTTTCCTGAATCGAATGACATGCAAATGAGCAAGCCGGGGAATAAATTACTCGGTGCGCAAAGAAGCTTAGGTCAGCCTCCTTTTATGGCGGGTTCTCCTGCTGGTTGGCCAGATAAAGACGCAGATTACAACAGTCCTTCGGCGCTAACTCAGCGGTGGCAGTTAGCGAATCGAATCGCTCGGCTGGCGGTGAAAAGTGCCAAGTCCCAAGGTGTGAAACCACAAGCTTTTGTCGAGCAAGTTAGCCAACAGCTCTACGGCAATGCGTTGGACGAACACACAAGGTTAGTGATGAACAAAGCCCCATCGGCAGAGATGAAGCTTTCTCTACTTTGGCTTAGCCCGCAATTTCAGTATCGATGAGGTGAGTGATGACAATAGATAAACAAACGAACTTAACATCGACTCGTCGACAATTTTTAAAATCCGCTTTAGCCGTGGGCGCAACAAGCTTGTTGCCTAATGCAGTCTTTGCTCAATCAAGCTCTCCAAATATCTTTGTTTGGATTACGCTACGTGGTGCGATGGATGGATTAAACGTTGTGGTTCCTTATGCTGATAAGCAGTATTTAGCTCTCCGTCCGACGATTGGGTTAGCAACAGAAAAACTGAATAAACTCGATGAGTTTTATGGTTTGCATCCGGCGATGAAAACCAGCTTCGAGTGGTATCAAAATAAGCAGATGGCGATGGTGCACGCTTGTGCCACCGCGTATCGTGAGCGCTCTCATTTTGATGGGCAAAAGGTGTTAGAAAATGGTACAGACAATCCGTTACATCGTGATGGGTGGTTAAACCGATTGCTGCAACTGGATGCGAAGTCGAAAGGTTTGGCGATTGATTCAGGGTTACCTTTGATTGTTCAAGGAGAGAAGGCGGTCAGCAGTTGGTATCCAAACAATTTGCAAGCGCGAGACAGCCAAGTGGAGCTGCTAGAGGCGTTGTTTCAAAGTGATGAGAAGCTCGCGACTAATTTTGAAGAAGCGCTGAAAATTGAAATGATGTCGAATCGTAATCGTCCCGGTAAGCAGTTTCCTGTGTTGGCGTCTCAAGCGGGAACTTTTCTCTCAGCTGAAGGCGGTCCAAACATCGCGGTATTGGAATTGGGCGGATGGGATACTCATGCAGGCCAAGGCGCAGAAACAGGAAGGCTCGCCAATCAATTGCGTAAATTGGATAACGGTCTTGCCAACCTAAAGAAAGCGTTAGGGGATAACTGGCCGAAAACCGTCGTGATGGCGGCAAGTGAATTTGGACGCACTGCAGCGGAAAACGGAACCAAAGGCACCGATCATGGAACAGCGAACGCCATGTTTATTGCTGGTGGAGCCATCGAAGGTGGCAAGGTATTGGGAGAATTTCCGGGGCTTGCCCAAGCTGAGCTTTATGAAGGGAGAGACTTAGCCCCTGCTAATGATATGAGGGCGGTGATCAAAGCCGTTCTACAGCAACACATGAGCATAGAATCGAGTGCGCTAGAAAGCGTATTTCCTGACAGCGGCTCAGATAAAGCTTACGCAGGCCTTATCCGATCATCTTAGTTTTTACCTTCCAACGATAACAAAAACGCCCCGTCTCCAAGCCAGAAACGGGGCGTTTGTATTTAATGTGTTTGAATCTTACGCTTGTTTGCGCTGTGCGTCTTTCTTCGCCAGTTTTTCTGCGCGTCGCTGCTCACGTTGTTTGGCGCTCTCACCACCGACGTGTTGTTCGCCACGAACCGCTGCTAACGACACTTGCTTTTCACGCTCGCGGAAGCGCGCTACTTGCTCGTCACTGTGTTTACCAAAACATTTTGGGCAGCTGACACCTTGCTCAAACTGCTCTGATTGTTTGTCTTCTTCTGTGATTGGCAATCGGCAAGCGTTACACAAGTCGTAGTCCGCTTTTTCTAGCTGATGGTTCACCGCAACGCGACCGTCGAATACGTAGCAGTCGCCTTCCCACAAGCTTTCTTCTTCTGGTACTTCTTCTAGGTATTTCAGAATGCCGCCTTCTAAGTGGTACACCTCATCAAAGCCCTGCTCTTTCATGTAAGCGGTCGACTTTTCACAGCGAATACCACCCGTACAGAACATCGCGACCTTTTTGTGTTTCTCTGGATCCATGTTTTGTTTTACATAGTCAGGAAACTCGCGGAACGTGTCAGTATTTGGGTTAACTGCACCTTTAAATGTTCCGATCTCAATTTCATAGTCATTACGAGTATCAACCACAAAAACTTCTGGATCAGCAATTAGATCGTTCCAATCTCGCGGCTTCACGTAGGTGCCAACGACATGGCGAGGATCGATGCCTTCAACGCCCAATGTCACGATCTCTTTCTTTAGCTTTACTTTGGTGCGGTTAAACGGCTGAGTATCTGAGTACGACTCTTTGTAAACAATACCAGTAAGGCGAGGCTCGGCATTTAGCCATGCAAGCAGTGTATCAATACCTTCGCGTTTCGCTGCAACCGTACCGTTAATACCTTCACTCGCCAGTAGCAACGTTCCATGTACACCGTGGGCTTCCATTAGGGCAAGCAATGGCTCGCGTAACTCTTGGTAGTTTTTCAGTTCCACAAACTTATACAGGGCGCAGACAACATACTGACTCATGATTATTCCTTACTTTAAAGGGTCGATGGTTCGACGGCTCGATACCTAACAATTTTAGCGGCTCGGAGTATACCTGAGTAATTTAGTCGGAAATACGGACAAACTATGCGGATATTTTTAGTCACGTTGCCCCAGCGATTTTTTCAACAAATTTCAGCGCGTAGCATTGGAAATTAAAGGGTATGAAAATTTGAACCAGATCACACTTGTTATTCTTTTCTAGAAATTAACTAAGTTAATGAAAATTAAAGCTTTGTGGAAAACTTCATCACTTTATCAGGTTTGTGGTGCTCGTCTCTGATTGCAGTTCCTGTCGAGCTTGGTGTCGGTGTCAATATGTTTCCTTACCCTCTCTATCGTCAGTTCTAACTTTTTAAAAACTTACTTGTAATGATAACTATTATCATCTAGATCTATTGCGTACATATGGTGCTCAATATTTAAACTACACACAAGATATAGATTATGGACGTTATAAAACGAGATGGACGGAAAGAAAAAGCCAGTCTAGATAAGGTGACTCGAAGAGCCGAAGCGCTGGCTGATGGACTAAAAGTCGAACCTATTGCGGTTGCACAACGCGTGGTAAGCGGTTTGTACGACGGCATTAAGGTGACGGAAATCGATGTGTTCCTCGCTGAAACGGCAGCAAGCCTTGCGACGGAACACCCTGATTATGCCAAGCTTGCGGCTCGCGTGATGGTGAGTTCTCTGCAAAAAGAAACCAGCGGATACGCAACTGCAACACGTGAGCTCTCTGAAATCGGTATTCTTTCCGATACTTACGTCGACTTTGTTGCCAAGAATCAGTTTGCGCTCGAAGAGATGATTGACTACAAACGTGACTATCAGTTTGATTACTTCGGCTATAAAACTGTCGAGCGTTCCTACCTATTGAAAGTAAAAGGTGCGGTGGTTGAACGACCTCAAGATATGTTCATGCGCGTGGCAGTCGCTGTCGCAGGTGACGATCTTGAAGAAATTCGAGAGCTATACGATTTGCTCAGCCTTGGTTACTACACTCACGCCACGCCAACGTTGTTTAATGCTGGCTGTAAGATGCAGCAACTATCTTCGTGTTTCCTATTAGCGATGCAAGAAGATTCCATCAACGGTATTTACGATACCCTTAAAGATTGTGCGCTGATTTCTAAATCGGCGGGTGGCATTGGGCTACACATCCACAATATTCGAGCGACGGGTGCGCCAATTATTGGTACTAACGGCGTGTCGAATGGCATCGTGCCAATGCTCAAAGTTTTCAATGAAACGGCTCGCTATGTGGACCAAGGTGGTGGTAAGCGCAAGGGCTCATTTGCGGTTTATCTGGAACCTTGGCATGCGGATATCGAATCCTTCCTCGATTTACGTAAAAACCACGGTAAAGAAGAGTTCCGCGCACGTGATTTGTTCCTCGCTCTATGGGTGCCAGACTTGTTCATGGAACGTGTTGAAAACGACGCGGAATGGACTTTGTTTAGCCCACACAATACCAAAGGTTTGTCTGATTTATACGGTGCTGAATTTACTCAGAAGTACCAAGAATACGAGCGTATGGGCTTGGGCGTGAAGACCATCAAAGCCCGCCAGTTGATGACGCAAATCATTGAGTCGCAAGCTGAGACGGGAACACCGTACATGCTCTACAAAGATGCGTGTAATGAAAAGTCGAATCAGAAAAACCTCGGCACCATCAAATCGAGTAACTTGTGCGCAGAGATCATGGAAGTCTCGACGCCAGATGAAACGGCGGCTTGTAACTTGGCGTCTATGGCACTGCCTAAGTTCGTTACAGGCACGGGGTTTGATTTCGACAAACTTCACCAAGTCACCAAAGTCGCGATTAAGAACCTCGACCGCGTTATCGATGTGAATTATCACCCAACCGATAAGATTGAAAAATCGAACCACGCGCATCGCCCTGTTGGTTTGGGTATCCAAGGTTTGGCGGATGTGTTCTTCAAAATGCACCTTCCATTCGATAGTGAAGAAGCATTGCAGCTTAACCGTGACATCGCGGAAACCATGTATCACGCCTCCCTTGAAGCGTCTTGTGAAATCGCGGCGCAAAAAGGCGCGTACTCCAGTTATGACGGCTCACCAATCAGTCATGGTCAGTTCCAATTTGATCTGTGGGGTGAACAACCAAGCAGCCGATGGGATTGGTCACAGCTCAAGCGCCAAATTGCAGAGCATGGTGTGCGCAACTCGCTACTGATTGCGCAAATGCCAACGGCGTCGACAGCGCAAATTTTAGGTAACAACGAAGCGTTTGAAGCGCAAACCAGCAATATCTATAAACGCCAAACATTGTCGGGTGAGTTCATCATCATCAACAAACACCTGGTCAGCGATCTGGAACAGCGCGGACTTTGGACGAGCAAAATCCGCGACGCCATTATTCTCAATAACGGTTCAGTACAAGGTATCGATGCCATTCCAGACGATCTTCAATCCGTGTATCGCACCGTGTGGGAAATCTCTCAGAAAGTGATCATTGATATGTCGGCAGCTCGTGCCCCGTTTGTTTGCCAATCGCAAAGCCTCAACTTATGGCTCGCATCACCAACATTCGCCCAAATCAATGCGATGCACTTCTACGCGTGGAAACGTGGTCTGAAAACCGGCATGTACTACTTGCGCTCCAAGCCATCGACGAATGCGGTGAAAGTCACCGTTGGTCAGCAAAACGAAGATGAAGATTGCCTAAACTGCGGCGCATAAACCTATCTCGCCAATTAAAAAGACTCACATCAACCGAAAGTAAGGAAACGGTATGATTGTTAAAAACAAATTTAGCTTATTCCCCATTCAATACGAAGAGATTTGGCAAGCGTACAAAACGCACGAAGCTGCTTTCTGGACGACAGAAGAACTCGATTTTGCTCAAGATCTTGCCGATCTTGCCAAGCTGACCGAAGGCGAAAAGCACTTCATTCGACATGTGTTGGCGTTCTTTGCTCAGAGCGAAGGGATGATCAACGAGAACTTATTGACTCGATTTTATGGCGAAATTGAAATCGCAGAAGCACGCTGCTTCCTTGCTTTGCAGGCATTTAATGAGGTCATTCACGCAGAGACTTACGCACTGCAACTCGAAACTTACATTCCCGATGTTGAAGAGCGTGAGCGCTTGTTCAATGCGATTGAAAACGTCCCGACCGTAAAGCGTAAGGCGGAGTGGGTAATGAAGTGGATCTCCTCTGATAAACCATTGGCAATGCGTTTGATCGCTTTTGGTCTGGTAGAAGGCTTGTTCTTCGCTGGCAGCTTCTGTGCCATTTATTACTTCCGTAAACGTGGTTTGCTGGCTGGTTTGGCAGCAAGCAATGACTTGATTGCTCGTGATGAAGGGTTGCACTTTAGCTTCTCTGCGCTGCTATTCAAAACCTTAGGTCAAGGCAAGGTGACACAACAAGAGTTTGAAGAGATTTGCCGAGAAGCGGTTTCAATTGAGAAGGAGTTTGTAACGGAAGCCCTACCAGTGGACTTGATTGGTATGAATGCCGAGTTGATGTGCCAATACATTGAGCACACTGCCGATGTTATCGCTGGTTTGTTTGGTTTTAACCCGATCTTTGGTGCTGAAAACCCATTTGATTACATGCGTTTGCTGGACATGGAAGGAAAAACTAACTTCTTCGAAAAACGCGTTACTGAGTACAAACGACCTCAAGATCGCCAGTTGAGTTTTGATGCAGATTTCTAACGGTAAGGAATAGCAGAGAAGAGTGATGAAAATAGAAATGTACAGCAAGGAGCAGTGCTCACAATGTGAAACCGCAGCAATGTGGTTGCAAAATCAGGGCTTTAACGTGGCAACGCTCAAGTTAGATGTGGAGTTTGATCGGGAAACCTTGTTCGAGTTATTCCCAACCGCAAGAAGCTACCCGCAGTTTATGCTTGATGGCGAACCGATTGGTGATTTCAGTCGCTTAAAATCCGCACTCGCTTTTGAGCAAAGCGCTACTTTCTAAATTATGTATACCCAAGTAACCTCGAGATGCTAGGTTCAGCGAGACTGACTTGGTTTGTAGACGCGGCGGCGATTTAAAGGTTTAGTGGGTCTAAATCAAGAATCGGCAACAAAGTATACAAGCCAAGGCAGCTCGCCCTTTGGGAGCGTGTCATTGACCCGATTGCTGCGTCAAACAACTTGGAAATAGCTGGCTATTACACTGCGTTGTTTTCCTTGCTCTCGAATCAATGACAACGCTCTGAATCCTGCATCTTGAAGTCACTTGGGTATAACCCCTTTTATTGAGAAAAGGGGATTTTTATTTCCACTTAAATTTTGTGGATGTTCAAATTATCAGTAAAAACTCGTAAAACTGTTGAAAACGTACTCGACATAAATGGTCGAAATTTGTACTGTTGATTCGCTTCACATTCCTAAAACTTCTTATCCGATAATCAGTTGAAGCAAAGATCTGTGCTTGATACAGGTCGGTTGGCAAAGGAATTCAACATGCAACAGTTTCATATCAGAAGACTAAGAGAAGAAGACGTCCCACTGTTGAAAACGCTCTTGGTCGAACTCGACACCTCTCATTATAATGCTGAGCCAGATTTCTACCGTTCTCCGGAAGAAATGGCGCAGTTAAGGGAAGATCGCAACATCTTCGATAAATATTTTGATGGCAGCATCACGGCTTTTATTGCTTGTTCTAACCGACAGGTGGTTGGTTTTATCTCTGGCACCGTGCGAGAGGTCAACTCGATTCTCTCTCCAGAAAGACGCGTTGGATATATCAATGAGTTGGTGGTGTCTGAAAGCCATCGAAACTTAGGTATTGGTTTGTCTTTGATGGATAAAATCGAGAGCGATTTATGCAGCCAAGATATTGAAGAGCTCGGTTTAACCGTGGCGTCATTTAATCACGAAGGCGAAGATTTCTACCATAAGATGGGTTACCGCGTGATCACCAAAATGATGACCAAGCGAGTCAAAGACTAGTGCTAGTTTAAACCTGAATCGAACCAAGAACGCCTCTCTATCTTGTGATAAAGAGGCGTTTTTCTATCTAGGTTTTTTGCAAATTCTGAGCGTTAGTTGCTCATTTCAACGTTGCTGCGGTTTGTTTACCCATCGCAATCAACTTGTCGAGAATACGCTCACCATCTGCGCGGAGACCGTTGTGCTCATATTCATTGGTGATCCATGCTTTTGAGTTTGGCATTGCAGCGAGTGTTTCGCGGCTAATGTCCATTTCTACAAACATATCGTCGGCATAGACGGCACAGCTCACAGGCACCTTATTGTTTGCCAGTTGCTGCGCATCGTATAACGGCGTCCAATCGACTTTCTCTGCCAGTAATTCCGCCGCTTCTTTCAGTGGCTTTAAGTTCACGTATTGATCGAACATCCAAGGGAAGACCATTTCTCCGGTGAAGTAGAACGGCTTACCTTGTTCATAGTTGAACGCATCGTGTTCTTGGCGTACTCGGTGTGCGCTCCATTGAGAAGCAAACCCTTGGCAGTAAATTGATTCGTGCAAAATCGCGTAAATTGGATTGGTCTGGAAGTTTTGCTGCGCCAACATGTCGTTGAGGAATTCATAACGAAGCTGAGGTTTACCGTTCACTTCAATCAAGGCACTTTCTAGCCAGTAATAAGTTGGCAAGAAGGTATCACTGACACCAAAGTTAATCCCAATTTGTTGGAACTGTTCGACAGTAAAACGCTGACCATTTGGCAGAAACTCTTCGTGCTCCAATAAGTGATCAGCAATGCTTTGGCATAGTTGCTGCACTTGTGGGAATTGCTGGAAGAAGGCTTGGTTTTTCTCCATCGTGCGCTTAAAGGTTGCTTGATACACATCATCCGCATGACGAGAAACCGAAGGCACACCACCCGTAATGTAGCTTTGCAGAAGGCTGTTCGGGAACAGCGATAGATAAGTTAGTGAACAGAAGCCGCCAAAGCTCTGACCCAAAATCGCCCACTTCTCAACACCAAATTGTTCACGGATAAATTCCGCATCGCGAACAATGTTGTCTGCGCGGAAGTGGCTTAAGTAGTCAGCCTGTTGCTTCGGCGTGAGGTGCGCAAGCGTCTGATGATTGATCACGCTGCTGTTGCCAGTGCCGCGTTGGTCGAGCAGCAGTACACGATACTCACTCAGTGCGCGTTTGATCCAGCCGTTGTTTCCGTTTGGACGAGGAGAAGGGAAGCCCGGACCGCCTTGAAAATACACTAACCACGGTTTGTCTGAGTCTTCATCGCCGACTAAACAAACGGAGCGAGCAAAGACGTTGATCGTGCCTTTACTTAGATCTTGGTAATCCAGTGGCACGGTGAACGAGTGGGGTGTGTAATGCAGTCCTGCGTCGATAAATGATTGAGCGTTCATTGTTATGGTCTGTCCTTGTTTATAGTCGCTTTACGATATCGAATTCCTTATTAGAAACAATAGATTTGTTGTAAGAACTCGATTTTTGAAGCGGGAAAGGCAAGTAATGGCACTCAAAACAGAAACTCTTCGATCTTTCCGTGTTGGTATGCACTGAGTGAACTATGATCTGATAGGTGCAGTTTAGACATCACTGTCTTACCGTTTTTATGAAACGAGACATTTGGCGGTCATTGACCATGGAGGATGCTTGATGAACACGTCACTTACCCGAATAACGCTCACTTGTTTACTACTACAGACCATCAGTGCCCCTGCATTGGCAGTCGTAACGCCGAATCCGCCTCAGTTGCAGGCAAAAGGTTATGTGTTAATGGACTTTCAGTCCGGTGCCATCATTGCGGAGCAAAACGCGCGTGCCGGATTAGCCCCAGCCAGTTTAACTAAGTTGATGACCGCTTACGTCGTAGGGCAAGAAATCAAATCCGGGCGGCTTCAATGGGATGACAAAGTGACGGTGAGTGAGAATGCATGGTCAGCCAAATTCCCGGACTCCTCAAAAATGTTTATCCAACCCAAAGATGAAATCACCGTCGCCAATCTAATGCGTGGTGTGATCATTCAATCTGGTAATGATGCTTGTGTGGCGCTTGCTGAACATGTTGCCGGTAGTGAAGGGGCGTTTGTCGCCTTGATGAACGGTTGGGCGGATAAGCTCAGCTTGAATGATACCTACTTCGTTAACTCGCATGGTCTGGATAGTGAGGGCATTCAAACTTCTCCTAACGACATGGCGACGCTTATGCAATCCATCATCAATGATGTGCCTGAAGTCTATGCGCTTTATAGTGAGAAGGTATTTAAGTGGAACAAGATCACCCAATACAACCGCAATAAACTGTTGTGGGACAAATCGATGGATGTCGATGGCGGCAAAACGGGCTACACCAGCAATGCAGGGTACAGTTTGGTGAGCTCTGCTAAGCAAGGAAAGATGCGATTGATCTCGGTAGTGATGGGAACGCCAAGCAAACAGTCACGCATTAGCCAGTCTAAGAACCTACTCAGCTATGGCTTCCGCTTCTATGACACCAAACAAGTGGCAAAACAGGGGGAAGTTCAGGCGAGCGCTAAAGTGTGGAAAGGCGATGTCAGTGAGATTGATTTGGGCTTCGCTCAAGATGCGTACCTGACGCTCCCTCGCTCTCTAACCGCTGGTCTAGATAAGAGCGTGGTCGTGAATGAGCCGCTGATTGCACCCATCGCAAAAGGGGATGTGGTTGGCAAAGTCGTGTGGAAGAGTGACGATAAAACCGTGGCGAGCTATCCGTTGGTCAGTAACCAAGCGGTGGAAGAGGGCTCGTGGATTGGGAAGTTATGGGACAGTTTAGTGCTGTGGGTGAAGTCGCTGTTTAACTAGTGCAAGGGCGATTTTCACATTAGTGAGTTTAGAATTTCAGAAAAAGAAAAGCAGCTCGAAGGTGAGCTGCTTTTTGTTTTTTATAGTTGAAACGACTTTGCGTTTATTGCGGTTTCAGTGATTATTCAGACAGGGTGATGATTGGTAAGTCATCCCAAATCTTGCTCTCATCCGATGCGCCGCCAGAGAAGTTCCAAGGACCTTTGTCTTGTTCCAGTGGACGGTAAGTGGCAGACAATCCATCCAAGTCCCAAGTTGTCACATAGAATCGAATACCATCCAGTGAATCAGGTCGACCCAGCGCGTCACTCGCGAAGTCCATCGAAATGGTGTTGTTGGCTTTGTCTACCGAGACCATTGGTGCTGGTGTTACGGCTTCGCCCCATGTTGTCGCGTTTGCGCCTTGAGTGTTGTAAATGGAGCTTTGCCAGCCGAAGACCACAGCGTTGCGACTCCATGTTCCGCTTGGCATAGAAGCGTTGATCTTAGGCAGTTCCGTTAGGTTGGTCGCTGCTTCTTCCGGTAAATCAATGAAGATGGTGAAACCAACGTGGTCAAAGCCGTTTGGTGGCAACCAAGTATCGGTGATCTTGTCCATGGTGAAGGTCAAGCGCACGTTACTGCCGACGGTAAACACCTCAGCTTTGTTGATTGCGAGTTGGCTGTTGTCTTTATCGAACGTTGGATCCGTTGGTAGCGAGTAGTTACCGTTAGGACCACCCATACCATCTTGTGCATCACCTGCGTCATCAATAGTGTCGTCTGGCGTGTTCGACCAGCTTAAGTCCGACACAAAGTTCACATCTTCAATGCCTGCTTTTTTCTCAGTGGAGTAAATCGCGAAGCGGTGTTGCTGTTCGCCAATCGCAAAGTGACGGGTAGATAAAGTCACGCTAAATTGACCGTCAGCACCTACGGTAATGGCTTGTGCTATTTCTAGATTACCGTCGACGACAAGGTTTAATTTCTCGTTTGCGTTAGCAGTACCAGTAATCACGATGTCATCAGTGATGGTTTGTCCTTCCCAATCCTGTGCCAGTTGGATGTTGAGGTCTGGGGTATCTACCGATTGGGTGTCGTTAGTTTTTGAGTAAATCACGGCAGATTTGGCTGGCAGCTCAAGGGTGACGTGACCGTCTTCATCTGCGATTAACTGCTCCGGAGCGTCTGCCCAGTTCGACATGATTTGTTGTTGGAAAACGGTGCCGCCCGCTTGCTCTACATCGAGTTGGTTCATCAACATTGGGGAATTCGATGTGTTCATTACCACCAAGACTTCGTCGTTATCCAACGTTCGGGAAAAGGCGAACACACCGGAGCCAGCTTTATCGCTGCCAATCACTTTTATTTCGCCGCGTGTCATGACTTTGTTTTCGGTACGTAACTTAGCAAGCTCTTGGATGAACAAGTACATCTCGCTGTTTTGGTCGAATGAATCTACATAGTCGCCGTCTTCACGGTAACCGCCAGCAAACATTGCATCGCGCGCCGCTGACATTGCCTGTTCAGTACCTTGGTAAATCACAGGGATGCCCGGTACCGCCATCATGGTAATCAGCGCTTGTTTCATATCATTGACACTGCCTTGTGATAGAAAACGTGGCATATCGTGGTTATCAATGAAGTTCGGCATGATGTATGGATTCGGGAACATCTCCATCATTTTCTCAAGACGAAAGCGTAGGTAATCGGTCGGTTGTCCTGCTGCAAACACGCGAGTCATGGTTGCTTGCAATGGGAAGTTCAACACCGAGGTTAACTGCTCCGGTGAGCCGCTTTCGCCGATGTAAGTCAGCATTTTCTCTTCGCCTTCTGTGTTGTAAGGCGTAGATGTTTCGAAGACTTCACCAAAGGTCAGGAAGTTATCGCGACCAGTATCAACCGCTTGAGTCATCACACCATCGTCGGCGTGCAGGAAGTCGTTCCAGAAATCGTGCTCAACAAACTTCACGGTATCGATACGGAAACCGTCAACGCCCACTTCGCGGATCCATTTACGGTAGCTCTCTTTTAAATAAGCGCGTACTTCAGGATCGGACGTATTCAGGTCATCCAGATCTGACAGTTGCCAGGCTTTTTCTTGGACGGGGTCGTTGTGGTCGGTGATGCTTGGTGTCCAGTGGTAAATGCCCGTGCCATCTTCTTTACATTCATTCATGTTGAGTGGATAAGGCAGTTCTTGCCCTGCTGGCAGCGCATTTTCAATCAAACGGAAACCTTGGCAAGGTAGGCTAGGGTCGTAATTGTATGGGTCATCGTAAGTGAAGAAGTTACCAACGTGGTTGGTCACGATGTCTTGAATCAAGAACATATTACGAGCGTGCACTTCTCGCGCTAACGCTTGGTAGCTTTCCATGTCACCAAAGTGCTCATCCACTTTTTGGAAGTCACGCGCCCAGTAGCCATGGTAGCCGCCGTAGTTTTGTTCTGTGTCCCACCATTGGTTTGCCACAGGCGGCGTAATCCAGATAGAGGTAGCTCCTAGGTCTTCGATGTAGCCTAGCTTGTCACTGACACCAACAAGGTCACCACCGCTAAATTTCTTGTCTGAGGTAGGATCGTACTCATTCTGGCCTTGATCGTTAAGCGTGTTGTCGCCGTCGTTAAAACGGTCGATCATCAAGAAGTAAATGATCTGGTCTTGCCAATCAGGAGATGCCACGTGGCTTCCTGTATCGGTTGGCGTAGTTTCATCGCTACCACAGCCAGAAAGAGCAAAGGCGATCGCTAAAGGTAGTATTTTTATTTTATTCATAGGGTTAGATAAGGTTTCAAACACGGTTTTTGTCTCCGTTATGCAGCAATACGGAAACGATAAAGCAAAGGTTTGAAATTGAGAGTGTCATTTCACGCCAAAAGAGACGTGAAATGATGTCACGAAGTGCTGAGTTTGAACTGTGCTACATATTTAACTGAGTGGTTGCACAATTGGGTATTGAATCGGGTAATGGTCTTTGGCTAACTCATTACCAGAATGATCATAGAGTCGGAATCGACACTGTTTAGCCGTTTGGGTGAGGGGTAGTTGCAGTACCCAGCATGTGTAATCTTCTGCGTTCTGAGTCAGGCTCATTGCGTGCGGAGCTGGCGCGTCACCCACGTAGCAATCGATCTTCGCCACGTCTTTTAATCTACACGCGAGTTCCACAAACAAGGTGTACTGAGTGCCGAGTTGGATCAGTTGTTTTGTCGGGACAATGTATTCCGTTGCGCCAATCAAAAGCCCTTTAGAAACCATGTAATCACGCTGGTGGTTGTTATCAATGTAGCGATCACCATCGACTTCATAACACAGTCTAAACGTCAGTGGATGAGCGACAGGAAGCTCTGTTGTCGCCCATAGTTCAGTGCCATTATTCAAAAAACGCTCGAAGAAGGCTGGGTAGCGACGCCACGTGCCATCACGGTCTCGACACTCAACGGAGACCACTTTTTCAAACGCGATATTATCCACTTCCATCCAGATTTTACCGACGGGTTGGTCAATGTCGTTATCGGCTAAAGTATTCGCTTTGGCGTAGTACAAGCGGATGGGTTGGTTATTGAGATGAGTGCGGTTATCCAAGCACTGCTGACGATATTGCATTGGCGAAAACGGATACCAACGGCGAAAGGTTCGATGGAAGTTGGAAGGCTCTTCATAACCCAACTGATAAGCGATTTGCTGCGTTGTGAGTTGAGTATCTGCAAGTAGGGCTAATGCGTGTTTTTTCTTGGCGAAGTCGACGCATTGCGAATAGCTCATTTGTTTTTCTTGCAGGCGACGTTGCAAGGTGCGCTTGGATACGCCCAGTTGCAGTGCGGCTTGTTCTAATTTCAGTGCGTAATTGCTGTTTTTGACGAACAGAGCATTAAGCACGCTCAACAATTCTGGCTGTTCAATTGGTTGGTGAGACAGGAGCAAATAAACATGTTTCACCAAGTCGAACACAACCGAGTTCTGCTTCGGGTTGATCACTTCTTCTAGCTCGAATTGAGCAGAATGAAGGTCATGGTTGTGAAGATGAATGTGCACAGATTCACTCAAACCTAGCTGTTCCAATTGCATCAGCAGCAAGTCATAAACCGATTCTGCCCAGCTTGGCATTTCGGTAGCTCTGCATTCTAGCCGCATCTGAACCTGGTTATCATTGTGTTCGAAAACAATGTACAAGCGACGGTCGAACAGCGAAACAGTTTTGCTCCACCACAGCAGACCTTCACGCAGCGTCGGTGCCTCATGCAACATCATACATTGCAAGGCAACCAGCTTTTCAATGTGCCAATATTCGCCAGCAATTCTTAGATGATTGTGCCCAAGTTTTTTGCATAGAAAGGGCGTGATGATATTGTCTTGAGGCAGCATGAAAGTGGTTCGGTAACAGAACAAAGGCGACATTATTGCTTAAACCAGGTGTTGCTTCAGTGAGAGTGCTCAAAGCTTGTTACATCGGCGATTTTCAAATTTATTTTGAAGATGTTTTTAACTGAAATCGGTTTTTCCCTGTAACTCATAAGGTTAAAGTGATAACCAGCATAAACTACTCGACTGGAGACCCCGATGGACATCGTTCAAGCTGCTAAATCCCGCTACTCAACCAAAGTCTTTGACCCTACTCGTAAGCTACCACAAGAAAAGATCGACGCAGTCAAAGAGCTGATTCGTTTTAGTCCATCGAGTGTGAACTCTCAGCCGTGGCACTTCATTCTGGCGAGTACAGAAGAGGGCAAGCAACGTATCGCAAAAGCAGCGCAAGAGAACTACGCGTTCAATGCTGCGAAGATCTTGAATGCGTCACACGTGTTGGTGTTCTGTGCCAAAACGGGCATCGATAACGACTACATTGAAGCGCTATTGGCGCAGGAAGAAAAAGACGGTCGATTCCCAACCGAAGAGGCAAAAGCAGCGGTACGTGGCGGTCGTAGTTACTTTGTAAACATGCACCGTTTTGACCTAAAAGATGCTAATCATTGGATGGAGAAACAGGTTTACCTCAACGTGGGTACATTGTTGCTGGGTGCTTCAACGCTAGAAATTGATGCGGTGCCAATCGAGGGTTTTGACCCGAAAGTGTTGGATGAAGAATTTGGTCTACGTGAAAAAGGCTACACTGGTGTTGTGATTGTGCCGCTTGGCTACCACGCGGAAGATGACTTCAATGCTAAGACGCCTAAGTCACGCTGGGAAGCAGAAACTGTATTTACTGAGATTTGATCAAGATGATTCATTTAGTTGCAGAAATTAAAGCCTACCCAGATAGTATCGACAACGTAACCAACTTACTTTCTGGTCTGTTGGAACCTTCTCGTGAAGAAGAGGGGTGTTGCCAATACGAACTGTATTTGGATCAAAAGATCGAAGGCTTGTTTATGTTCCAAGAAATTTGGGCATCGCAAGAAGCGTTAGATAAGCACTTACAAAGCCCGCATATCGCGCAGTTTATCTCGATGCTAGAAGATAACGATTGGGTTGAATATTCTCAGATTCGCCCAATGACGTTCGTCGGCTAACCTTCTGAGCAGAATGTTGCCAGCACTTTCTTACGTTGCTGGCAGCATTTTTCATGAATGAATTCACGGAAGGTGCGAATGGTTGGCGTCAGCAAACGACGATCGGCGCACACCATGTATAGCGGTACCGGACCACAATCCCACTCAGGCAATACTCTTACTAATCTTCCTTCAATCAAATCTTGGCTGATGTCCATCAGTGATTTGTTGGCGATGCCTTTGCCTTTGATTGCTAAGCGATGGGATAAGTCACTGTCGTTGCTAAGTAGCTTGCCACTCACGACAACCTGTTCAGTTTCGTCTCCGCGAGTCAGCGTCCATTTGTTGTAAACCGAATCCGCCACCATGTAACACAAACAGTTGTGTTGGTTTAGGTCTTCCGGTTTGGTCAGCACAGGATTGTTTGCGACGTATTCTGGAGAGGCACAAAGGATTCGCTCATTTGCACCACATAACGCCAATACGACGAGGTTAGAGTCAGCAGGTTCGCCGTAACGAATCGCGATGTCGACGGGTTTGGTGTACATATCAGTCAAGCTATCAGACAGCTCTAACTTGATAGAGACGTTCGGGTAAACATCAACAAATTCATCAACCCAATCAAGCAGCATGTTGCGACCAAAATCAGATGGCGCGGTTATGTGCAGCTGACCTGATAACTCGCCACGCGCGCTTGATATCTGATCTAACCCTTCTTGCAGCATTGCGAGCGCTTGGGTGGTTTTGTCTAAGAACAACTCACCTTCCGAGGTTAGGCGAAGGCTGCGAGTGGAGCGTACAAACAGCGGAAAGCCTATTTGTCCCTCAAGACGTTTGATCGATGCACTGATGGCTGCTGGTGTCATGTCCATGCTGTTGGCGGCTTTCGAAAAACTGCCTTGGCGTGCGGTTTCGACAAAGATATTCAGATCGTTGAGGGCTTTCATAATGAAAAGGGCTTTTAAGAAGTTTGGGCTACTATAGGGGAGAGTCGCAGGGCAATTCAAGGTTAAAACATTAGGTTGCACGGCGAGTTTGAGTTAGATTAGCGCGCAACTTCACTTTACCGGATCAATAGCATGAGCCAACAGCAGCCGAATAACCCACTTCACGGGTTGAGTTTAGAGAAAATCCTTACCCGTTTAGTTGAGCACTTTGGGTGGAACGGAATGCATGAGCGCGTTCGTGTGAACTGCTTTAAGAAAGATCCTTCAATCAAATCTTCGTTGAAGTTCCTACGCAAAACGCAGTGGGCAAGAGATAAAGTAGAAGCGCTGTACATCGAAACGTTCTGCTAATCGGATTTGGTGCACGTTTAAATGAGAGATTCCGGATGGCTCGCTGAGGCTCGTCCGGAATGACGCTGATTTCTTGTTGCGTTGTCGGTTATTTAGACCTTAATCTCTCGAATCTCGCCTCTTTCCTTACTCCAAATGATGCGTACTGCCCACGGTACCTTCCAAGTCTAAAATCGACTGGCGGACGTGGTCTGGAATCGCGGCTTTCACATTGTTCTTAAAATCAAACATCACACCAGTAGCGGTCGCAATGGTCGCAATCTTGCCCCACTTCTTACTCAGCACTTGGTATTCCATCGTGATGCGATCTTCTTGCATGTCGATTACGCGTGAGCCAATTAAAAGCGTATCTGGAAACGTAATGGGTAGCTTATAGCGGCATTGGGTTTCACTTAGAACCGGACCGATGTGAGACGTCTGCAAATCTACCAACAGATTAATCTTGTTGAAGTAGTCCAAACGCGCAGTTTCGAAGTAACGAAAATACACCGCATTGTTGACGTGTTGCAGGGCATCCATCTCTCCCCAAGCGACTTTGATTTCCGTAATCACTGGGAATTCTTTTAATAACGTATCCATTACTCATGTTCCTTTTTCATCGACGTTGCCGCAATTTGCAAAGCGACTTATCACTTTGAGTATTTATTCTAGATGGAACTGATTAAAATGTAATAAAATTGTATGTAAAATGTGAAATGAATTAGATGCTTATTTTTGTAAACTAAAAACTTTACATAGTCAGTTGTGAGGCGTAGGTTTAAGTAAGCGTAACCAAAAGGAGATGTCCAATGACAGAACTGAAAGGTTTCAATCTTGCCAAAGTAGAAAAACGAATCGACTGGACAGGTGAGCTGTTCAGTTTACGAGTTTCCGGTGCGCCTCTCTCCTTCAAAGCCGGACAATTTACCAAACTCGCCTTGCTCGACGAACAGGGCAATCCCATTAGCCGCGCATACTCGGTGGTGAATGCGCCCAGTGAGCAGTTCGAGTGGCTCGAATTCTTAGTCGTCGCGAACCCAGAAGGGCAATTGACGCCAAGGCTGCAGCAGCTTCAAACCGGCGATAGCATTTATGTTGGTGAAACGGCTCATGGCGATCTTATCCACGATACCATTCCCAAACACGCAAACGATCTATGGCTGCTTTCCACCGGCACAGGCATTGGTCCATTTCTCTCCTTGTTAGACGACATTAATTTACTCCCACACAGCGATCATATTGTGCTGGTACATGGTGTGCGTTACGAAAGAGATTTAGTTTACAAATACTTGATAGAGCAACTTCAACAGAGGTATGAAGGTCGTCTTCGTTATGTGCCGATTGTCAGCCGTGAGAGTATTCCGGGTAAGCTTCAAGGCCGTATTCCAGATCTGATTGCGTCGGGAGAGCTTGTTAATCGCGCTGACTTACCGTTTTCTAAGGAAAGCAGTTTTGTGATGATGTGCGGTAATCCGGAGATGATCAAAGACACCTCTCCAGTACTGCAAGATATCGGTTTGGAAAAGTATCGAGCCCGAACGGGTGGCAATATCATTTACGAGAGATATTGGTAAGTGCTGATCAATTTTTAAACCATCTCACTTCTGAGAGAGGGTCACAAATATGACTTCTCTTAATTGAGCACACTTACCCTCATCCCTAGAATGCATCAGCTTGCATTTGAGGGGATAAGGTATGTGGTGTTCAATTGCCAATAGAAAACGAAGGATGATTGGTGGTCTCATCGATCTGATGATCGTAACGGGGTTAGTATTACTGATTGCGTTGACCATCAATTCATTTGTGAACGACTTTGAACTCTCTGTGAGTGAGAACCTTCAACTGGTAAAGGATACTAAGGCAAGCTACGTACTTACCATCCCCATGTTGATGCTAGTGAATTGGAATTTACTGCGCGAAGGGCAAACGATCGGTATGCGTTTAGTGGGGATTAAAGTGGTGATGAAGAACGGCCACGACACGACGAAAGTCACCGCTTCACTTCGATTGTGCATCAGCTACTTAATTGAAATGCTGATTCCATTTACGCCACTAGTGAACATCATTTTGCTCTTTTTCCACCCAGAACGTCGCTTGTTACACGACATGCTCTCTGGCACTAAGGTCGTCAACTGTTAAATTACTTGCTGATCTTGCATTAAAGCTGTTGTTTCACTCAGAGTTGCGAGCGAGTCAACTTTCCATATTTCTATTCTTACCACTACACTTACTTCAGACATAAATTCAATCGCTTAGGATTCAAGGATGATGAACAAAGCTGGTTGGACAGTGTGCCTTGCCACGCTTACTTCCTTTGCCACTATCGCTGGTGAGTGGGAGATTGAAGCGGGCGGATTTTTCTCTCGCACTGACACCAAACTGAACGCTTACGACCCTTACCTCGATCAAATACGCACTATTGATTTCGAATCGGATCTCGATTTGAAAGAGTTTACTGTGCTGCCTTATGTTGAGGTCGAGTATTACTTCAATAAAAAACACAGCGTCTATGTGGATTGGCGAAGCCTACACCGAGAAGCGACCCGCACGGCGGTGACTAAGCCTTTTGAGGTCACGATAGATGGAACAACTTATGCGGTTCAGGCGGGTTCAAAACTGACCACAGAGCTGAATATCGATATCGCTCGCCTAGGCTATGGTTACCAGTTTTACACCAGTGACAAGTGGGCGGTGGATGTATTGGCCGGATTACACGTGATGTGGCTGTCGCTGGGTTTGGACGGCAAGCTTGGCGCTAAGGCAAGTGGCGTTGACGAGTTTCCGGTGATGTTTGTCGACGAGACGGTACTGAGTGATGTCACGGCACCTTTGCCAGATTTAGGCATTCGGGCGGAGTATTCGCTTAATCAAGATTGGATTTTGAAAAGTCACGCCCAAGTCTTTTATCTGGCAGTAGACGATATTGAGGGATACTTGTTGGAAGTCGATTTTGGCGCGAAATACCTCTTCAGCGACCAGTTTAGTATGACTGGGTCATTCAACTATTACGAAGTCGGAGTGGATTACGAAAGCGACAATTCAGCGCTCGATGTTACTTATCGATTCTATGGGCCGATGCTGACCTTAGCGTATAAATTCTGATAATAAAAAAGCCACACTTGAGTGTGGCTTTTTACATCTAGTCTGTACGACTAAACCAACAGGATTATTGTTGGTTGATGTAGTCTTTAAAGCGCGCTTGTGTCTCAGCGTCTGCTTTTTGGTACCAGAAATGCAGCATTTCTTCAGCCGTTGAATCTGCTTTCATTGTCGCAGGCTTAGTTTGCTTCATGTCTGCAGGGATCTTTGCAGGAAGTGTTGCTGGTTGGATAACCGCTGCACTTACAACGCCAACTGCCGCAACGCCGCCAGTCTTGTTGTAGTCTTCCACTTCACGTACGTAATCACGACCGATTTGCATGCCAGGCTTGATTAGCTTGTCTTGCTCTACCGCAATTGCGTTGCCAGAAGCATCAATCAGTTTCCAATCTAGGTCTTTGATTTTGTCTTCTGCTTGGCGAAGGTCGCGATATTCAGGAACTTGTAGGCTTAGTTCAGCGTCTGTTGCGTCGAAGCGAGTTACGATAACGTCACTCTCAACGCTTAGGCGATCATTACCTTGGCTGAAGTAAGGTGCGTAGCGGAACACAACTTGGTTTACGCCGTCAGGTAGCGTGAATGATTTTTCTGAAGCAAAGAAGCCGCCAGATAGTTTCACCTTCTCGCCGTTAGCCGCCAAAATAGAAACGTCGTCAGGAACGGTTACTGTCACATCCGCGAATGCCATGCCACTCATAGCCAAAGCAAGCGCGCAAGTTAAAGGCTTGATCAATTTCATTGTTTTTATCCTAAGCACTGAATTAGTGGTCATCGAGAGTGCATCGTTCATTGTTCGATTGCAACTCCCGAATGTAAGAAGATTGAAAATTTAACAAGAACGTCATTTTAATCGGATACCAAACTATGAAACTGTGAGCTAAATAGCTCAAACCGCTGCAAAGGGCAGCGGTTTGTTTCAATTGATAGAACGATTAGATACCAGCGCCATGTCCAGCTTCGTTTTGTTCTGAAGCTTGTTCGGCATTTTCCGCTAACGCTTCTTGCTGTTGTTGAGCTTTTTCAATGTTCAACCACCACACGAATAGCTCGTACCAAATCGCAAGAATAACCGCACCTAAGAACAGACCAACGATGCCGTAGAACAACATACCACCGATGGCACCTAGCAGAATGACTGGCATTGGTACATCAACACCACGGCCCATTAGCATTGGCTTGAATAGGTTTTCAGACAGCGCTGCAACCACAACCCAAACAGTAAACATGGTTGCTGTGCTGGTGTCTTGCGTCATGTACATGTAGCCAACGACTGGCAGCACCGCTAATAGAGCAGGTAGCTGTGCGATACAAAGAATCATCAGCACTAGTGTTAGTAGGCCTGCTGCCGGAACGCCAAAGATGAAGAAACCTGCACCAATCAATAGTGCTTGAATGGCTGCTACACCCACTACGCCAAGTAACACACTCTTGATGGTTGCGGCAATCAGCGTTGTCCAGCTTTTCGCATTGTCCCCTGCAGTTCGCACAGCGATGGTTTTCAGACCAGAAGCCAAAGACTCAGAGTAAGTCATAAAACCAGCGGCAATTGCTAGAGAGATGATTGACAGTAGCAAGCTACCCAGTGCGCCACCGACCATGCCAAGCAGAGAAGTCAGACCCGCCTTAATTTGAGGCATAAAGGTTTGGATGGCTTTTTCTAGGTTGGTTGCGAACAGTGTCCATACTTCGTAAAGCTTGTCACCGACCAGCGGCCATTCTGCGACAGAAGGTTTTGGACCTGGGATCTTAATATCGCCACTTTGTAAAACGTCTAGCGCGTGTGTTGCACCATCGACGATAGAGCCAGATACCATGACTAAAGGTGTCACCAATAGTGCTATACCCAACAAGGCGATTGTCGTTGCCGCGAGGCCACGTTTACCACCATACACTTTTGCCAGCTTCTTACAGATTGGCATCAATGCAACGGCAATGATGGCACCCCAAATCACAGGAAGAATGAAAGGTTTGATGATGTCGTATGTAAACATCAGCAAGACTAAGATCAAGCCGATACGTATTGCGGATTCCACCATATTACTGATGAAAACCTTACTCTCGATTTTTACCGATTGTTTATCCATTTTTGTTTACCTGATGTTCAATGTTGGAACTGACGAGACTTGAAACAACAATCGCCATATAAAACACGCCTACGATGGCCTCTAAATACACAACGACTTGCGCCAATGGTGTTAGAGGGCTGATATCGCCATAACCGAGTGTGGTTAAGGTGACGAAACTGAAATACGCTGCATTAGAGAAGTTCTGACCCCAAGAGATGGCTTCCATCCCGGTGAATGAGTTTGGAGAGAACTCAAGAAGAATGAGGTAAGCAATTGCCCACATCAGACCCAGCAGCAAAAATAGAGCAACAGAGCCGATGACTTTGTTGGTGTTCACATGCCCAGTGAACAGAATCTGCCTTGCGATAGACTTGAATGTGCCGAAGAAGAACGCAAAGGTGAGGGCGAGCATCACTACGTCCATTTCTTTGATGCCTAGTACGGCTTTGATACCAATCACCACCACCCAAGTACCCAATAGGGTATAGAGGAAACGTGACCAATTTTTGTCAAAGCGCAAGCTCGCCATACAGACGATGAAGGTGATGATGGTGAAGCCTTGCAGTAGGTGCTCCATCGCACCTTCTCCAACGACCTGTACAAACGCACCGCCGATCAAAAGCCCGATAAGCGCTAAGGTCAGATAGAAGAAGTTGTTTTCTTCATTGATGTTTTTGAGTTTTTTTCCAATAACCATGGTTATGCCTGTTTAACTCCTACTCTTGTTCTTGTGATGAGTCCTTCATCACCATGATGGAAGCAGAAAGCCCGAATCGAAGATCGACACCTTCTGGCAGTTCATGCAGAGAGACGCGAACCGGAATACGTTGCGCTAGACGAATCCACTGGAATACGGGATTCACGTTCGGCAGTAGGTTGTAGCCCACGGTGCCGTCTTTTGGTGCGATACCCCAACCAATTGAGTCCACCGTTGCATCGATTGGCGTATCTGGATGAGACATCAAGGTCACGCGCGCATCGCTACCCGGAGCAATTTGAGCCAATTGGTTTTCACGGAAGAAGCCAAAGACCCAGAAGCTATTTTTGTCGATAAGTGCCACTAACGGCTGGTTTGCAACCGCTTGTGTACCGTCACGGATATCGAGGTTCGATACAAAGCCATCAACCGATGCGTACACTTTGGTGTAACCAAGATTCAGGCGTGCGGATTTAAGTTGCTCTTCTGCTGATTTGATTTGCAGTAGTGACTCTTCGTAAGTGATCTCACGACGAATCAGATCTTTGTGAGAGACAGCGCCACGGTCTTTCGCTCGAATGTCTTTCAAGCGATCGTATTCGATCTTTTTACCGCGAGAGCTAACGATGGCTTTCTCTAACGCCACTTCGGCTTGTGATAGGGCAACTTCGTAAGTGGTTGGGTCGATCTCAAACAGCAGATCACCTTTCTTCACTTCTTGGTTGTCCATCACCGCAACATTGACGATAGGGCCAGACACACGAGGTGCGACCTTGATAACATTCGCACGTACCTGACCATCGCGGGTCCATGGGTTATTAAAATACTCTTCGAACTTCTGATAGCCGAACCACGCCGCGCCACCAAGAATGACAAGATTGAGTGCAATAACGAGTAGTTTTTTCATCTTGTTGGGCACCTAAAACTGTATATAAAAACTGTCGATGGCCACCACGTAGAACACCATGATGGCAATGAATGTCAGAGACGGAAACGCAATGAAACGAGACAAGCGCGTCTTGTTCAAAATGATCACCGTTATCCATGTAGCGGTGACCGCTAGAATTAGCACCAAGAGCAGCGGTGAGAAGTAAACGTCACCCCAAGAGAGTTCGTGTGGCATTACTGCACCTCCCCATCTGGCTCGGCACTGTTTTGCTCAGCACTATTTTTCTGGATATCGTCCGCTTGCGCTTTGTCTGATGGTTGCTCAAGAAGCAGTGGCGGTAGAACGCGTTCTTCTTCGTCTAGCAAATCATCCCAATCGCTGCGGTCTTGCATCTGTTTTGCAACGGTTTCTGATAAGAAAGGCTTACCAGTTTGGGTTTCCCAACCACCACCGAGTGCTTTATAGAGGGCAACCACTTGGTTCGCGACGTTACCTTTGATGGTGGCGTAGCTGTCTTCTGCGCGAGTCATCTTCTCGACTGAATTCAGCAGACGCTCAAAGGAAATCTGACCGTTTTCGTACTGGGTCATCGAGATGTTGAATGCGCGAATGGATGAGTTCACCGATTGCAGACGCAACGACTTTTGCTCCAAGTACAAGTCGTAAGCTTCTAGCGCATTGGTTACTTCATTAACCGCTTGCAGCACCTTCTTGTTGTAGTTGGTGATGGTTTCTTGGAAGCGAGCATCTTCAAAGCGGATGTTGTTCTTCACTCGGCCGTACTGGAAAATGTTCCAGCTAAAGCTTGGCCCCGCGACCATAGTCAACGAGTCACTGAAACTAAAGCTGCTGCCATCCGGTACTGTGCTGTCGATACCAATCGAACCGAACAGGGTGAAGCTTGGGTACAGTGCGGTTTCTGCAACGCCAATCTGAGCACTTTGCGCTCGTGCTTGCATCTCTGAAACCTGCAAGTCAGGTCGACGCATTACTAGATTCGCATCCACTTTGTCGTCCAACAGAGGAGGGCGAGGTACGATGGAACGCTCGTCATTACCAGACAAGGCTGGTTTTCTGCCTGAGGATTTAAACTGGTTTTCGTAATCTGCCATACGCTGGGCAAAACCATCAGATTGCAGCAGCTTTTCAACGTCTTCTGGCAGAATTCCCAACAGCAATGCCAATGCCGTGCGCGACTGCTTCATTGCAATTTCAAGCGAAGGTTGCGCCGCTTTAGTATTGAAGAGTTGGTTCTTCGCTTGCTGAACGTCGAGCTCGGTTACGTTGCCCGAATCAAACTGCACCTGTGTAATATTCACCACGCGCTCTTGGATCTCGATGTTTCGACGAGAGAGCAAAATACGCTCTTGGAACGTGCGGTAGTTGATGTAGTTGCGTGCCACCTCAGAGGTGATGGTCACCATGATGTCGTGGTATGACGCAATCGATGCATAGTAACCAGCCTCAGCCGATTCAATGCCACGTGCGTATTTGCCCCAAATATCCATCTCCCAGCCAGCGTCAAACGACAGCGCAGCGTTATTCACACCTTGGTCGTTCACATAAGCCCTAGCTAAGTTACCGGATACGGTTTGCACTTGTGGGTATTGCAATCCAGTTGAGATGCCCAACAGCGAACGCGCTTGGACGATGCGCAAACCCGCCGCCTCAAGATCGAGGTTTTGTTGGCTCGCCATCTCAACCAGTTGGTTCAGTGTTGGATCGTTGAACTGCTGCCACCACTGCTGCAGTTTTTGTTCGGATTGTTGTGTGTCTTGCGCCGCTTTTTCTACCGACCAATCACTTGGCAAGGCGGTTTGCTCTGGATGGACGTAGTCCGGACCCAAAGTCGTACACGCACTCAATCCGAGTACAGAGAGTATGGCGAGGCTTGGTTTAGTTAGTTTTAGAAGCATCATATCCTCACCTTTAAAACCGCTTCTGACGTAAGTTCACCCAATCGATATCCTCGTAGGTTTGCTTGCATTGGTTGATCGCTTCGAACACGTTCCGTTTTAAATTCAGCAAGATATAAAAACCGGCAATCTCTGAATAAGCGTAGTCAGATAAATCCAACTCACTAAAGAAATCTTCCAGTTTATTTTCAAAGGATTGGTAATCCTGGCTGTATTTTTCGAACACAGAATCGAGTTCGTCGGTCGCCTGATGGCTTGCGAGTACGCCAGCCATCAGAGGTAATATGGAATCGGTGTGCTTGCTGCGTAACTGTTTGATAAGAGGGTTACTTAACAGCTTTTGTTCGGCAGCAATCAGAATGTTGACGTGGTTGCTCAGGGCGTCACAAGACTTGCTGAATGCACCAATCGCTTCTGGCGGTGTCTTGTCGAACAGCTTGTGGTTGATCTTCGACCCCCACACTTTGAGCTTTTTCGAAGAGACGTTCAGTGTTACCAAGTGCAGTGAACGTTTCATTTTCTTGTAAGTCGATTCAGACTGTTCGTGGTAACTGGAGAACAAATCGCCCACATGCCTGAAATACCGCTCCTTCATGGTCAAGAACAAGTGTTCCGGACGGGAGTTGAACGGGAAGTAGTGAGCGAAAATGATCATGAACACCACCATGTAGAACAAGGTCATGATCGTCATCAGAATGCCGAAGTGATAGGTCATGTTGTTGTCGAGACCGAGGACAAACAAGCCAATCATGTAGAAGATGGTCACCGGCCCTTTAAACAAGTAGAAGCCGATAAAGGTGTAGATGAAGATGAACAAGCCGAGTTCACCGCCGAGTTCTAATCCCGGCAGGATGAAGACATACGAAGGCACCGCAAATAGGAAGCCAAATGTGAACAAAATCAGCAACATGAATGGGTGAACAGGTACGAACGACAGCAGTGACATAAAGATGGTCGAGAAAGTAACAAACGAGTAGCCACCCGGTGGATTGAAGTAAATCCAAATCAACCCAGCCACCCAGTAGGTGGTGAAGGTTTTCACTGTGGTTTTGAAGTTTTCGGCATCCCACCAAAGGAACTTGCTTTTCTGCTTCGGCAATTCTTGTTTGAACGAAACATTGTTAGTCACCGAATCAATACAGCTGATGCTCTCTGCTAAGCGAGATAAGCTTTGGTGCATTAATTTAAGCAAGTGACCAAGCGTGAGTGCGGAGCCTTTTGCAAGGTGTGGGGCGTCCGATAAAGCCTGTTGGTTGTAATCAACTTTAAATTCCTGCGCGCGATAGGCGGGGCCTTCGTTGTCCCACATCTCTTGGCAGGTTTTGAATAGTGTTTGAATTTCTTCGATGGCTTGATCGAAGTTGTTGATGCAGCTTCGGTCTTGCTGGTGGCTAAAGTGGCTGTGTGCTGCCACGCTGAGCTCTTGGGTGATTTGCTTGTTGAAGTGGACGGCAAGTTGCCATTCTTTCATGTAGGCCGAGACATCACTGCACTCGACACTCACGGTTGCGAAGCGTTGCTCCAGCGCGTTTTGCGCGGCGAAGACTTTGTCTAGCAACTCGTCGATAGTGGGCTTTGGTTCTTCGTCTTCCTCACCGTCCTGCGTGCCCGAAGCAGGAACCAACCCTTGTTGCTGAGCATGTCTTTGTTCGAAGTTCTGTAAAATTGCCGCGAACAGCGCTTGCTGAGCTTGGTTAAGTTGCTCAATAAGCTGACGAAGGTTTTGCTCTGTCTTTGTTGGCCACAGGAATGTGCCCACCAAGGTGTAAAGCACCACGCCAAAGATGGTCATGTACGCGCGGTCAACGCCGTACATAAACGCGCCTTCTGCATCACCACCGTTCGACATCATCAAAGTCATTACGCCAGTTAGAGCAAGCAACGTTGGATCTTTTTGGTAAGCGTTACGGAAATAGAAGATAAAGGACACAACCACAGAGACACTGAGCATGTACATGAAGCGGTCTTGCGCAAACATTCCGACTAGCAGCAAGCCAATCACAGCACCGACCAAAGTACCCAACACACGCAATGTGCCTTTCGCTAGCGATTCACGGCGGCTGCCTGTTGAAGCGATCAACATGACTGTCGTTGCTGCTGTCGACGCTTGCGGCCAACCCATCGCAAATGGGATCAGATAAGCCAGAGTCAGGCTAAGCGCTACTTTTGTGGCAAATTTGCTTTTATCGTTCATAGTCTCAAAGTTAGCTCAGGCTTATGTTTGTAAGTGGATGAATTTACTCAATCAATAATCAGAATTTCGTTCTGAAAAAATTGCGGAGGCGGAATATAGCGATTGAAAAGAGGTGGTTTGTAAATCCTTTGTCAAAACCAAATTGGGTCAAAATGCTCAAATCGCCGTTCACACCCCGTTACCTATGGCGTGAGGGAAAAATGACCAAGAAAACGTTTAACTAGAAAATCTCATTACTGATACAGTTTTGCAGGAGTTACCAAACCAAATTTCTATTCAAGGCTCATCGCCAGCGTGTTAGGCATTGCTCACGTCCAAAGTGCTGTGAAAACAAGTGCCTAACAAAAAGCATAGATGATGGGAGATAAGTTGAGAGGAAAGTTTTTATTTTTTATTGGCTTGCTGGAGTCTTTGTCAGTTTTTGGGAGCGAGATAAAAATACTAAAGCGATACCACCAAGGATGATGGCACTGGTGATGATTGAGTGGGTAGTGAGTGGCTCACTTAACAACGCGGCTCCTAAGACTAACGCAATCGCAGGGACAGAAAGTTGGCTGACTGCCGCTTGCAGCAAGGTCAGTTTTTGCATCACTTGATACCAAAGGACGTAACCGCAACCAGAGGCGATGGCGCCGGATGCAACTGCGAGCATTACGCCTTGCAACGTAACGTGAATGGACTCTAGTAGAAGAGGAGAGAGTAAAAGGCCAAAGATAGAAGCGGTAATGAATCCCCAAGTAATGCCGCTGCTAGGAGTGGGAGCTTGCTTACCCAAGGCGGTAAACCCTGCCCAACAAATGCCTGATAACACCATTAACAACGCTGACCAAACATCAGGACGTGTTGTCGATGGCAACATTAACCACGCAAGCCCAAGCAAAGAAACCGCAATACCAATCAGTTCGAGTCTTTTAAACCGTTGCCCTTGCCACCAGTAGAGTGCGAGCAAAGTTAGTTGTACGGCACCAAAAAGTAACAAGGCTCCAGTTCCAGCTGCTAGTTTTACATAAGCGAAAGAGAACAGTGCCGCGTATCCAAATAAGGCCACACCAGCGAACAGACTGAATCGAGTCGTTGGAATTTGGCTGCGCCAGTTGCCACGCAAAAGCATGATGGCGATGAGAGTCACGGCGCCAGAGAGTAAACGGATAAGAGTGAAGCTGCCCGCGTCAATCAAACCTGCTGCCAATGCCAAACGGCACAACAGCGAATTGGCGGCAAACGCCAACATGGCAATCGCGGTCAGTAAAAATGTCGACATTCCTTATCCTCAAATCTCATTAAGAGTCGCAGTGTAGCGCTAAATCGAAAGGGCTAATTAGTTGATAAAGTGATTAGTTATAGCTGAAACCATAGCGCAACGCTGAGTGGAAAGAACATCACTTTGCGAAATTGAGCGAGAGCGGCAAGTGTTATAACATAACATTTGATTTTTAGACTCAACATAAAATGAGGAATTCAGATTGAATCTATTTGTTAACGATCTCACGGTTATTGATGCTTCGTACTTGTGTGAAACACGAGGCATGGTCGGCGAGAGTTGGATTCTGGACGTAGTAATGCACGGCGATCTCAATGAGATGAGCATGGTGCTGGATTTCTCGAAAGTTAAAAAACAAATCAAACAACTGGTCGATCAGTACGTTGATCACCGCTTGCTTGTCCCAGTAAAGAGTTCCGCAGTCGAAAGGGCGCATACGAAAGCAGGTTATACCCAAGTCGATCTCATGCGCGGAGAAAAGAGTATTCACCTGCATTGCCCAGATGAAGCCTTTTGCTTCGTGGATGCACAAGAAATCTCAATAGAGAGTGTAACGAAACACATCCTCCAAGTTCTGCAAGGTCATTTGCCAACTAATGTGGCATCTATTGACGTGACCTTGCGTCATGAAAAACTCGATGGCGCTTACTATCACTACACCCACGGTTTAAAAAAGCACGATGGCAACTGCCAACGCATTGCACATGGTCATCGCTCGCCGATTCAAATTCTGGTTGATGGTCAGCGCGATACCGTTCGTGAGGACGCTTTTGCGCAGCGCTGGCAGGATATCTACCTCGCTTCTATCGAAGATCTGGTTGAGATTAGTCATTTGGAACTGAGCGAACATGCGAGCCTCATCAACTGCGATACGCATTTTGGTTTCCGGTACACCACTTCACAAGGTGACTTCCAACTTGCTATTGTGCACAGCGAAACCGAAGTATTGAACACCGATACGACGGTAGAGTTGTTGGCTGTGTTTATCGCCAATGAAATTGCTCCTTCACTGGAAGAAGGACAGTCGTTACAAATCATCGCTTATGAAGGCGTAGGGAAAGGCGCAATGGCGTTTCGCTAAGAAGGCGCTGCTCAATCTCAATCAAAACTCACTTTTACTCAATATTTGGAATATCACTTTTATGGACAAACTTAATCGTGTTCTGCTGGTGGCAGGTACGCATGGTAATGAGCTTTCTGGCATTTACCTTCAAAAGCTTATCAAAGATCGTCTTTATGTTGCCGACCGTTCAACATTCAATACTCAGTGTGTGCTTGGCAACCCTGAAGCGGTAAAGCAAAACGTGCGTTTTGTTGAAACTGATCTCAACCGTGAATTTGCCTTGGCGAATCAATCATCGCCTGCGACTCAGCAAGAAACTGAAATCGCTCAGCAATTCACGCAAGTACATGCTCACCAAGAGAATCAATTGATCATCGATCTGCACAACACCACCAGTAACATGGGTGCGACCTTGATTTTGGTTTCTAACGACGTGTTCTATCGCAAGATGGGGGCGTATGTGAAGCAACGTATGCCAGAAGCCAATATCTTGTTTGAAGACAGAAAAGCGTGGGATGACCAACCTTATTTGTGCACAACAGGGCAGCATGGCGTGATGATCGAAGTTGGAGCTCAAGCGCATGGTTCACTGAAGTACGACACGCTAGAGCTAATGAAGAAGATGCTGACCATGGTGCTCGATTACCTTGAACAGCATAACCTTGGACAAGTTGGTGAGCTGAACGACTACGACGCGTATTTTTACACTGAAGAAGTGATGATCCCTGTCGATCACGATGGTATGCGTGTCGCGACAGTTCACCCTATGATCTGTGGACGAGATTTCGAGGTAGTCAAACCGGGCGAACCACTACTCGCGACCTTCTTTGGTTACGACATTTTCTGGGAAGGCAAACAGGATATCTATCCGCACTTCATCAATGAGAGTGCGTATAGCAAAGCGAATATCGCCATGGCACTTGCTGAGAAAAAGGTTGTGAGCGCGGAGTGATTGAAACCGAGCTTAGCTTGAATGTTCGCCCTCAATTTTGAACTGTTTATAGTGCTCTTCAAATCGGTCACTTATCCAGTCCATGAGCATTTTGACTCTTGGCAGTTGATATTTGACTGGCGGACAGACGAGCGAAAGTGCAGATCATCGAGTTTTTTCATTGATCATGCATGGTGTACATGAAGCCTCTCACATAATCTAAAATATAGGGAATGCGTAGCAACACAACAGCTAACATTGATATGAAAGCATAAACCTATAAAAGGGAGGTGGGTCGATGGCTTGCTCTAAAACGCATTCACATTCAAACCATGCTCATGGTCCAAATTGTGGGCATACGGCAATACGTCATGATGGTCATGTTGATTACTTAGTGGATGGAACCTTGCATCATCCACATGGTGATCACTGCGATGAACATGTTATTGGATTAAGTGATACCAATCCTGATGGATGTCATCCTGTTCACTCTTGCGGTGGGCATGTACATGGGCCGGGTTGTGGACATGAAGCAATACAGCATGGCGATCATGTGGATTACATTGTCGATGGTCGACTTCACCATCAACACGGCGATCACTGTGACGATCACGGACCGGTTGAGTTGGTTCATGCGTAACAAATGCAAATCGCGAAACACGAAAAAGGGGCGAGAATATCGCCCCTTTTGCTATTGGTAGCAGTGCCGCTCTAGCTTGGATTGGTCATTATTTATGACGAATCACCACCGCCATTTCGTCACCATCTACGAACGGCTTTCCGCGCAAGTCGCTGTAGGTTGCTTGAACTTCTAAACCATGCGGCGCAAGTTCTGCTTTAAGCATGTCTAAAGTGAAATGTTGCAGCCAGTTATAGACTGTCCATTCTCGTTGCGCTTCAGTTATCACGTACTTGTCTAGCGTGACAAGGTCAGTGTCGTATTTGAATGAAGACTGAATACACCAGTAATCTTCTGCACTCCAAAAACCGTTCATGGCATTTTGGTTGAGTGTCAGCGCTTCAGCTTGCTTGTTAAAACGTGTTTGTGTGTACACGTCTAATGCAATCGCACCACTCTCAGCCATCAGTGTTTTGAACTTAGCAAACAACGTCGCACGTTGAGTTGGATTTAGCGCGCAAAGGTCGCACATAACAAGCGTGATCAAATCAAACTGTCGTGTGTCACTGAACTCTAGGTAATTGCCTAAGTGATACTCAATAGCGAGGTTAGAAGACGCTGCTTGTTGAGTCGCATATTCCAGTGAGTTTTGCGAGAAATCCAATCCCAGCACCGTGCCAACACCACGCATTTTTAAACGTTGGGTGTAGAGGCCAGGACCGCAACCAAAATCGATGGTTTTTGAATCTTGGTTGAGACCAAATTCAGACACCAGCCAGTCAACAGATTCATCAATGAAGTTGAATGAGCGCGACGCGGCTTCGATTTCTTGGTTTAGGTGGAAGCTGAGCATCTGTTTCGCAATGTGGTTATCTGTCCACAGTACGTCTGCAGTGTATGCTGACCAAACGGCTGGCTTGGCAGTTGCTTCATTCAGTTTTTTTAACATAGTTGTAATTACGACAATAAGTTAGCTTGTCGTCCTTACTTGAATTTAGGGGGTTTAGTTATCCTAAAACAACGTAAGGACGTTGATTAAAATGAGTGTGTTGAAAACGAATCATTGGAAATACCTCCTTGAAAATAGGGTTAAAAACGCGCGAAATTTATCAGTAATGTGTGAAAGAAGCAATCATGTATTGCTGTTGCTCTTCTCTCCATAAAGCGACTTGATGGTGTTTCTCAACCAGACCAGTTTGGGATTGTACGCATTACGTTTGTGCCAAATCATGGTGAACGGGATCAGCAATTTTTCTTGTTGTGGTTGCTTTAAAGGAATGGGTAAGCACACCAAATCTGGATGCAGCTTCTTGGTGTAACTCTCACAGTATTGCGGTGCTGTGGTCAGCATATTGTGGTGTGGTTGCGCGGCCATAAACAGAGACTGTTCGAAGCTCGACATGGTTAAGCCAATGGAGCGCTGTAAGCCAAGTTCACTCAACACTTCATCCAGTGCCCACGTCTCACTCTTTTCCCAAACAATATTGATGTGTTGGTAACTCAAAAAGGTTTCAAGGTTCCATTCCTGCTCCAAAGCGGGGTGATCTTTGTGTAGGTACACCATAGGTAAATCTGAGAACAGCACTTCGAAATCAAGAAAGTAAGGAAGCAGGTCGAGTGACTCTTTTGAGCGAGGATGGCTCTCTCTGCCAGTAAAGCCGATGTCTGCCTCTCCCCGCACAATCGCGTCGAGTGAATCGTAATCCCAGTTACTGGTTTTGACTTTCGCATCTGGGTAGCGCTGGTGGATGGCAACAAGAAGATCATCAAGAATCGTCAGCACTAAAGGTGACTCAATAGTCAGATCAAAGCGCACGCCTTTGGGGGCTATATCGCTGCGTTTCTCCGCAATTTGGCTGCCAATTTGTAGCCATTCCGCCAGATCTTGCTCCATGCTTTGCGCTAATGGAGTGGGTGCTAATCCTTTCGGTGTTTTCACAAACAGAGGATCATCAAACCAGTCACGAAGCTTATTAAGCGATTTACTTACCGTTGACGGCGTGACGTTTAACTTCTTCGACGCTTTGGAAACACTCTGCTCTTGCAGCAGCAATTGCAGAGTGAACAGCAGGTTGAGATCAAGACGGGCTAGTGATTTCTTCATAGTGGCTTTCATGAGCAGGCTTAGGAATAAATAGTATTAGAGCCAAGCTGATTGCGCCACCTATAGCTAACACAAACACCAACATATTCAGCGCATTAACGCCGATGAACCCCATAAACCAGATGTAGAGGGCAGAGCAACACACTTGAGCGATACCCAGTAGTGAGCTTGCTACACCAGCACGCAGAGAGAAAGGGCTGAGCGCTTGACTCATGGCCACGCCAAAGCCAATCGAGAAGCCAGCGCAAATCAGCCCAAATCCGAATAAGTAAAATGGGATTCCCCATTGGTTTAGATGAGCAAAACCAATCACCATCGCCGCACTGATAAGCAAGGTTTGCGAAGTCAGCATCAGAGTACGTTCCTTAAAGTAAGACAAAGCCAATGGCGCGGAGAAAGAAGTGATCATACTGACTAATGCAGTGCCTGCCATGACAGAAGAATAGCCACCACGATCAAAACCAAGTTCGCCCATCACCAGCATTGGAGAGACATTCACGTAGGTAAGAATGGTGGTCACGCCGATGGCCGTAATGATAAGTCGGCTGATGAAAAAGCGCTCCGCGAACGTTTCTTGGGTAGAGGCTGAAGCGGAGTTTTGCTCTGGCATTGCGCTAGGCTTTGATTCTTTCAGCACCAAGGTCGAAAGCAAGCAAACTACCACACCCATGCCTGCCATTGTGGTGAACAGGCTTGGCCAAGGGAATTTGAGCATAATGAGATGGCCAACAACGGGTGCGATGACAGGAATGATGCAGGTAATGCCGTTAAGCATCGACAGCACCTTAGCGCGGCGTTTGTCATCCAATGTGTCGCGCAAAATAGCAAAAGCAACTACATAGCAAGAGCCAGCCCCAATACCTTGTGCAAAACGTGCGATTAAAAATGTGTTGGATTGTTCTGACATTCCGCCAAGCAATGATGCTGCAATAAAAATGGCTGCACCTACCATCGCCACCGGTTTACGGCCAACGGAGTCGGCGATTTTTCCTGCAAACAGCATGGTGGTTGCCATACCAGCAAGGTAAATAGAAAACGCGATGTGTAATTGTGACTCACTGGCGCTTAAATCCGCGGCTATTTGAGGCAACCCTACAAGATAAAGATCAATGGCGGTAGGATAGAGTAAAACAAGAGAGAAACTACAAAGCAGAAAACGAAACATGACAACCTCACTAACAGTTGATGAGGATAATAGTGTGCTAAACGTTTGCCTGCGAGTGGGAAATACGATAGCAGGTTTTTCCATTTACGACATACCCTGTATGAAATGGGTATAAAAACAGCAAGGATGATTATGATTACCATCGAAAAGTACACGCCATGCCGTCATGAGCAAACCCTTGAGCTGCAAGTCTTAGAGGATCAAGTCCAATACACAGTAGCGAATATTCCAGAGTTATTGGGAAGTCTTAAACCGACAGAGCTAGCGCATTTGATCTTATTGGATGATCAAGTGGTCGGCTTTTTTGTCTTCGATGCGGGATACAGCGAGAACTACGATTTCTGTCCGGAAAAGAGTTTAGGCGTGCGTTGGTTGTTGTTGGATCATCGTCATCAAGGCAAAGGCATTGCCAAGCGAGCCATCAGCCAGTTTGCTGATTACGCTAAATTGCATTTTCCGAGCTTTGATTTTCTCTATTTGACGGTTAATTGCCGCAATGTACCGGCTTATCAGTGCTATTTGAAAGCAGGTTTTGAAGATACTAATGAGCTGTATCATGGTGGTCCGGTTGGGCCTCAGCACATCATGCGACAAGCCTTGTAATCATTGTGCTAAAAACCAAAAAGCCGCCCAGTTCTGCACAGGGCGGCTTTCTTTTAGATGTATTGATCGATTAGCGAACGAAGGCTTTGCGACCAGCGAACACCGCCATTGAGCCTAACTCGTCTTCAATGCGCATTAGCTGATTGTATTTTTCGACACGTTCGCCGCGACATGGCGCACCTGTTTTAAGATGACCAGTGCGAAGTGCAACGGTCATATCGGCAATAAAGCTGTCTGTGGTTTCACCCGAACGGTGAGAAACAAACGCGCCCCATGCAGCGTGGTGACACATTTGAATCGCTTCAATGGTCTCGGTTAGCGAGCCAATCTGATTCAGTTTGATCAATGCTGAGTTAGCAGCATTCATGTCGATCGCTTTTTGGATGTATTTGGTGTTAGTAACCAGAAGATCATCACCAACGATTTCGATCTTACCGCCAAGCTTCTCATTCAATAGTGGCCAGTTATCCCAATCGTCTTCGGCAAGTCCATCTTCGAGAAGAACCACAGGGAAGTCTTCTACCAACTTCTCGTAGTATTCAATCATCTCTGCAGAGGTCAGTTCACGATTCTCTGAACGTAGCTTGTATTTACCATTCTCATAGAACTCACTAGAGGCTGGGTCCATACAGATACCAACATCGACACCAGGTTTCAGTCCGGCTCTCTCAATGCCTTTGACAATCAACTCTAATGGTTCGCGGTTGGACTTCACAGCTGGCGCAAAGCCACCTTCATCACCGACGCCAACCGAGTGATTAGACTCCAACAGAACTTGGCGCAATGCATGATACACCTTGCTACCCCATTGCACCGCTTGTCTAAAGTTCTCAGCACCGTATGGCGCAATCATATATTCCTGAAAATCCGGACCTTGCCAGCGAGCATGCACGCCGCCGTTGAGGATGTTCATACAAGGCACAGGTAATAGGTTAGCGCCCACACCGCCAAGATACTGATACAGAGGTACGTCAGCGGTTAGTGCGGCTGCGCGGGCAACGGCGAGGGAGACACCAAGAATGCCATTCGCGCCGAGACGGGATTTGTTTTCGGTGCCATCTAACTCGATCATAATGCGGTCAATTAACGCTTGATCGCGCGAGTCCAAACCAACAATGGCTTCGAGCACTTCGGTATTGATCAGTTGAACGGCATTGAGTACGCCTTTGCCACCAAAGCGGGTGTCGTCACCATCTCGCAGTTCAACCGCTTCTCGTGAACCTGTACTGGCACCCGAGGGCACCGATGCTCTTGCTGCAATGCCACAGCCGAGTGTGACTTCGACTTCCACAGTCGGATTTCCGCGTGAATCCAAAATTTCGCGCGCCAGAATATCCTCAATCAAGAAATCCATAGTATGTCCTCAATGATCAGTTAGGTGGGGAAATGACTTTAAGAGTGTAGACATAGATTTTTGATTACGATGACTCTTGATATCTTTGATGCTGAAGACAGTTGTTTATGTGGCTGTTTTCACATAAATTCCGGAAAGGCCATTGGTTATCAAGGAAGAGTCGTGAAGATAGAAGTCGACAATTTAGAAAGAACAGCAGTCATTGCATTGCTAGAAGAACATTTGCAAGACATGTACGCCACGTCACCACCAGAGAGTGTGCATGCGTTAGATTTAGATAAGCTCAAAGCACCGGAAGTGACATTTTGGACCGGTTGGAAGGGTGAACAACTGCTTGGGTGTGCCGCGATTAAAAAATTGGATGGCCAACACGCGGAGCTGAAATCCATGCGCACCACGCCAGCGGCAAGAAATCAAGGTGTTGCATCTCAATTATTGATTCATGTGATTGAACAAGCGAAGCAAAAAGGCTTGCAGCGCTTGAGTTTAGAAACGGGCTCGATGGAATTTTTTAAACCTGCGCGCCTGTTGTATGAAAAGCATGGCTTTGTGTACTGCGAGCCGTTCGGGGATTACGAACTCGATCCAAACAGCCAATTCATGACCCTAGAACTGAGCTAGGGCCATTAATTTTTAGAAGCTAAATCCAATCGATTTAGAAATTTAGATTCAAGTTGATGGTTGGCGACAACAGGTCTGAACGCTCGTCAGCCAATCGCTTTCTCTTTTCTTTCAGACGTTTAGCATTGTCTTTGTCTGGGTTGCCATCAAGTTGATTATCGATGACCGAGATTTCAGTATCGATCTCTTGGATGCGTTGCTGGCGTTGATATTCTTGATGACCTAACTGGTAGTTTTCAATGAATTCTTTGCTGCTGCACACACCGTAATATTCTTTGCCTTCGATACCGACAGTGTAACCATTGTCTGGTGAGCAGTATTGGATAGTACCTTTATCAAAACCTTCTTTCCATTTCGCTCGGTCTGGTGTCACGCCCGCTTCACCACAGTCTTCGGTATAACTATTAATAACGTTTGGATCGTTGCCGTCTCGGCCATCTTGATAACCTACCTTGTACCAGTTCGCCGTCTTGCACTCATCCGGAGACATGCTGGCGCAACCAGAGAGCAAAGTGAGTAAAGCTAGGGGGATTAGCGCTCTTTTCATCAGTTACTGTCCTTTAAACAAAATCGAATTGATAACTCGAGTGTAAAATGAACACTGTTCATATCAATGGTTGAAATCATTGTATTCACAATTGTAGTGACTCATCAGTGTGAGTGATAAGTTCACCACGCTGAATGAGAGGGTGTTTGATTAATATTGTTCACGGATTTTGCCTTTGTGGTATCAATTCGATAGCCTTTGCGCCAAAGTAAGTGAACAAGATGTGCATCTAAACAAGTATCGTCAGTGAGGTTAGAACATTGAGCGACCAATCAACCGTCGTCATTATTGAGGATGAATCCGCCATTGCAGAGAACCTGATTCATGTATTAGAGATGGATGGCTACCACGCAGAGTGGTTTGCAACGGCAGGAGAGGGCTTAGCCTTTTTGCAGCATAACTCCGCAGCGTTACTTGTGTTAGACGTAGGCTTACCGGATGGCAATGGTTTTGAATTGTGCAAAACCATTCGTGAGTTTTCTGATATTCCCATTATCTTTCTCACCGCAAGAAGCGATGAAATTGACCGAGTGGTAGGCTTGGAGATTGGCGCGGATGATTACGTGACGAAGCCATTTAGTCCGCGTGAAATGTTGGCTCGCATTAAACTTCGAATCAAAGCTAAAGCGCCAATGATGGAGCACAAACCGGAGCCTGCAGCTGTTCCAGAACAACCTCATTTGAACCAGGATTTAGTTGCGCAGAACTTCGATTATGGTGTTGGCGGGCAAATGCTTGGGTTAACTGCGGTGGAGTTCAAGATCCTCGATAAACTGATTTCCGTCTCTTCCAATGTATTGAGCCGAGAGCAGCTTATGGTCGCGGCAGACATGGCGCCGGAAGCTGCGTACGAGCGCAATATCGATACTCATATCAAAGCTATTCGCCATAAGTTGAAGCCGTTTGAGATGTCTGAACGCATCTGTACCAAGCGTGGCTTTGGTTACTTTTACTGCATTAAAGGTGAATGATGAACCGCTGGCCGAAGATCCCTCTTGGACTCAGACTGTTTTTTCTCTACTTTATCTTAGTCGGAATGACGGCTTACATGGTGAGCAAAACCGTTGTCCAAGAACTTAAGCCAACCGTGCGTCAAACCACTGAAGAGACGCTGGTGGATATGGCGAACTTGCTCGCGGTATTGGCAGAAGAGGACGTTGCAAACGGAAAGTTGTCTGAGAGTCGCTTCTCCAAACTACTAGCGGCTTATGGGCAGCGAGAACCCCAAGCGCGCATTTGGGAAATTGGCAAAAAAGCGATTAACCATCGAATTTACATCACAGATAAACAAGGGATTGTGATTGCGGATTCTTGGCAGCAAGACGTAGGCAAAGACTACTCGCAATGGAACGATGTTTATCTCACGTTGCGTGGTCAATACGGCGCGCGCAGTACCATCGAAGACCCGAAAGATCCGCTCTCAACCGTTATGCACGTTGCTGCGCCCATTTACCACAAAGGCGAAATCATTGGCAGCGTGACGGTGGCAAAATCCAATCGCTCAGTACAACCTTTCATCGATCTTTCTAAACGCAATGTGCTGTTTTGGATGGTGTGGATGAGTGGTTTAGTGCTATTGGCTGGGGCATTGTTTGCTTGGCGAATTCACTCGGCACTGAACAAGCTCGAAGACTACGCGACCAAAATGGGTGAAGGTGAAAAGGTCTCTAAACCGACATTTCGTATCTTCTACGAGTACGGCACGCTAAGCGACGCATTGGAGAAAATGCGCAACCAGCTCGACGGTAAACAATATGTGGAAGAGTACGTACAGACGCTGACTCATGAGCTGAAAAGCCCGTTATCAGCGATTAAAGGCGCGAGTGAAATATTGCAAATGCCGTTGCCTGAAGAAAAGGTCACGCGCTTTGCTGGTAACATTGAGCGAGAAAGCGATCGCATGCAGTCATTGATTGATAAGTTGCTAGAACTTGCTCGTCTTGAAAAGCGCCCCGAGTTAGAACAAGTCGAAGCTATCTCGCTAAAACAAATGGTCAATGAAGTGGTTGAATCGGCAGATGCGCGCTTGAGTGCTAAGTCGGTGATTGCCAACGTCCAAATTGATGACCATCTCGCCGTGCTTGGTGATGCCTTCTTACTGAAACAAGCTGTTTTTAACTTGATGGACAATGCGCTGGATTTTGCTGATTCAGAGGGACGCATTGAATGGAAATCGGAGGTTACGAAAGAGAAAGTGTGCCTGTCGATTTTCAATTCAGGTCCTCACATTCCCGACTACGCGATGCCTCGTTTGACCGAGCGCTTCTACTCCCTAGCTCGGGAAAATGGCGTTAAAAGTACTGGGCTTGGGCTTAATTTTGTTGAGCAGGTTATCAAGCTGCACAAAGGTCAGTTACAAGTCGAAAACGTCGATTCTGGCGTGAAAGTGACCCTGATTTTACCAACTCCATAGAAACTCCACATTAGCTCCATTCGTTCTCCAAATTGCTGATTTAGATTACTCCCATCAGCAAATGGAGAATGAAACATGAAAAAGATCCTCAATAATCAACTCGGCACGAAGTTCGCCTTCGTGCTGTTTTTGTTTGTCTTACTGCAAATCCCGCTTTCAATGGTCACAGGGCTGATCTCAGAGCGCTCATATCGCCAAGATGAAGTCAGAAACGACATCGCACGCAGCAGCAGCGGCGAACAGCGCATCATTGGTCCATTCATCATGGTTAACTACACCGAAACCAGTTACCGAGATGACAAAGTACAGATTAAAGAGCGTCGTAAGTTCCTCTTACCTAGCACTTTTGATATGAGCGCGAATCTGGACAGTTTTGAAAAGTACCGAGGCATTTACCGCGCGCGTTTATACAAAGCACAAGTGGCACTGAAAGGCACTTTTGATGCAGACGATCTCGCGGCGTTGCAGGGGCTTGATATTGAAAACATGAGCCTAGTGGTTGGCATTGAAGACAGCCGTGGATTGATTCGTTTGGATGACATGACCATGGCGAGCTCTGATATCGAAGTCGCACCGGGAACAGGGTTAGATCAGTTGCCACAAGGCTTCCACAGTGCTCTGACACCTGCAGACCTAAACCCAGCACAACCTTTGGCATTCGATCTTAACTTCTTGCTGCAAGGTATGGGTCAGCTTCAAGTTACACCAATCGGCAGTCAAACAACGGTTGAACTCTCATCAACTTGGGCACATCCAAGCTTTATTGGTGATTACTTACCGGTGTCGTCAGAAGTATCTGAAGATGGATTTAACGCACAATGGGCGAGCAACAACTTCTCAACCAATATCGCGCAGCTGTTCCAAAGCTGTTTGTCATCGAATCACGCTTGTCACGAGCTTGAACAGCGACAAATGGGCGTAGATTTGATTGATCCCGTGGACCACTATTTGAAGTCTCACCGAGCCGTGAACTATTCAATATTGGTTATCACATTAGTATTTGCGAGTTTCTTCTTGCTGGAGCTGTTCCAGGCGCGTCCGGTTCACCCAGTACAATACGGTTTTATTGGTCTGGCTTTAGCGCTTTTCTATCTGTTGCTGATTTCGATGAGTGAACACCTCGGCTTCAACTGGGCATATGTGGTGTCGGCAGTTGCATCGACCGGGCTTTTAAGTATGTACGTGAGCGGTATGTTGAGCAACACCAAACACGGCGCGATGTTCGGAGCGTGTTTGCTCACTCTCTACGGATTGCTATTTGGCTTGCTACAAGCAGAGAGCTACGCATTGGTCATGGGGACATTACTGTGTTTTGCGATTTTGAGCTTCACTATGGTCATTACACGCAACGTCGACTGGTACGCACGAAACAAGAAAGCAGAAGAAAGTGCAAAGGCGAATCATGAAGATGCTTAAGCGAGCAATTCTCACTGGGCAGCCAAGCAATATGGTGGAAGAAACGTGCGCTATCCACCTGCGATTTTCGGTAAAAAATGGACTGAAAAGCTTGGTGTGTTTTATCGCATTGGTCGTTATTGCGCTCTATGTTCGAGACAGCTTTATTCGCCCGACATTTGGTGATGTTTTGGTTGTGGTTTGGCTCTACTACTTTCTTGCAAGCTTGTTCTCCATGCCCGTTAACTGGCTGGTTTCACTGGTGGTGTTGATTGCGCTTGCTGTTGAGTTAGGGCAATTGTTACAGGTCGCGGTTTGGCTTGGTATCGAATCTTCATCGCCTCTGGCTGTGATTTTGGGCGCCACATTTGATTGGAAAGATCTGCTAGCTTACTGCATCGGAGGTCTACTGTGTTGGTGGATGGAAAAGAAATGAAAAACGAGATGAAAGCCATTGCGCTACCAAACCGACTCCGCCATTCCAAACGAGGTATTCGTAAAAGGATCAAAATTAGTTTACTAAAGCGCGTGTACCTTTGGTCACTGACCAATAGAGAACTACTGTAGCGCTACTTCTCTATCTGAAATACAAAAGGGAATCTTAACTCACCGGTGCACAGGTGAGTTAAGGCTCCCTTTATTATTCATTGAGACGTCTAGCTGCTACTTTTAATTAGCTTTCAAATGAAAGTTTCTCGCCGAACGTCTCTTTCCATTCTTTATCGAACTGCTCAACCGCCGGTTTTACTGCTGGGTGAGCGAACATTTGTGCCGCCACATCGGTTGGCAATGTAATGGCTTCGATGCCCAGTTTCATCACCTCCATCGCTTGTTGAGTGTTTTTGAAACTGGCTGCCAAAATCTTCGCTGGTAGTTGGTTTTGCTCGAGCAACAATTGAAGATCCGCGACCACTTCAACACCGTTGCCGTTCATCGCATCAATGCGGTTTACGTAAGGTGCTAGGTAGTCTGCACCGCACAGTGCCGCTAGGAAACCCTGTTGAGCTGAATAGATAGCGGTAGCAAGAACCTGAATTCCCTCTTTTTTCATTAGCTTAATTGCTGCTAAGCCGGTTTCTGTTGCTGGCACTTTTACCACCATATCGTAAGGCAATTCATTCAGTTGGCGCGCTTCTACCAGCATACCTTCGACGGTTGAACTCACGACTTGCGCGTGGAAACGAGGTGTACCACCAAGTGCTTCTTGCATGCCTGCTAGGGTTTCATTCAGTCCCTGTTTTGACTTCGCCAAAATGCTTGGGTTTGTCGTCACGCCTTTTAGCGGTAGGCACTGGTTAAAGCGTTTTACTTCTGCCACATCAGCAGTATCTAAATAAAGTTCAATCATGGTTTCTACCTTAAACAAAATCTTGGTTTTGATGATGGGATCACTATAGATCTGACAATCGAACGAGATCTTGATTTTGATCAATTGAAATTTCATTTGAAACTATAATAATTTCATTAAATGAAAGTTAAGTGAAACTTGTAAACGCTCAAATGAAGCTTTCAGTTAGAAAATAGAAAAGCTGTTCATAAGACTTAACCAGCAAGAAACGGATTAAGTACACAGCGGTAGCACAGACCAAGAGGCAAGCAGAGATGTATTTCAATATCCAACGATTCTCTACCCATGATGGCGATGGCATTCGTTCCATTCTTTTTCTTAAAGGATGCAGCTTGTCTTGCCCTTGGTGTCAAAACCCAGAAAGCCGCAGCGAAAAGCATTCACTGTTGTTTGATCAGCGAAGCTGCATGGAAGATTGCCAGCTGTGCGTTTCTGCTTATCAAGCTACAACTCAATCTACTGCGGGTAGTGAAACGGTGAGCGATGGTATTCAACGCATCGACAACCAGATCATCATCAATCGCAAAGCCATCAAAGAAGACCAACTGATCGCGCTGCGAAACGTCTGTCCTACGCAAGCACTGACCGTCTGCGGTGAAGAAGCGAAATCAGACATGCTGTTCGACACCTTAATGAAAGACAAACCTTTCTACGACCAAAGCCAAGGTGGCGTGACCTTCTCCGGTGGTGAGCCACTCATGCAAGCAGATTTGGTGGCAGAACTCGCGCAGCGTCTGCATGACAACCAAGTCTCTACCGCCATTGAATCGTGCATGCATGTGCCGTGGAAGAACGTCGAAAAAGCCGCGCCGCATATTGATTGCTGGTTGGCGGATTTAAAACATACCGACGAAGAAAAGTTTCTTAGCTGGGCGAAAGGTTCACTAAAACGCATCAAAGACAATTTCCGAAAACTGGCACCTATCGCGAAACGCATTGTGATTCGCGTTCCCGTTGTGCCGGGGTTCAATGACACCATCGAAGAGTTGAAAGACATCATCGATTTTGCGGCTTCACTAGAAAGCTGCCAAGAACTTCACTTGCTGCCGTACCACACGCTCGGCATCAATAAATACCGTTTGCTCGATATGCCTTACGAGTGTTCTGACAAGCCATTAAACAAACCAGAACTGCTAGAAAGCGCCATGCAATACGCAAGCGAAAACACCCAACTTAACGTGATTGTAAGAGGTTAACTATGGACCTGAATTACCTTCCTGAGCGTATCAAAGCGCACAAATCGGCACTGGTAAATATCGTAACGCCACCTGTCTGTACCGAGCGTGCAGAGGCATACACTCGTGCTTATCAAGCAAACGAAGACAAACCTGTAATTGTCCAACGTGCGCTAGCACTGCAAGAGCACTTACGCACTCGTACGATTTGGATTAAACACGATGAGTTGATCGTCGGTAACCAAGCGAGCAAAGTACGCGCTGCCCCTATTTTCCCAGAATACACTGTACGTTGGATTGAAGCGGAAATTGATGAGCTAGCCGACCGCCCTGGTGCAGGCTTTGCTGTCACTGAAGAAGATAAGCAAAGCATTCACAGCATCACACCGTATTGGCGCGGTAAAACTGTTCAAGACCGTTGTTATGGTTTGTTTACTGATGAGCAGCAAGAAATCTTAGCCAGCACCATCATTAAAGCCGAAGGCAACATGACTTCGGGTGATGCGCACCTTGCGGTGGATAACGAGAAAATCCTTAAGCTAGGCATGAACGGCTTGTTAGAGGATGTTCGTCAGCACCGTGCTAACAATGATGTTTCGACCTTTGAAGGCTTGAAGAAAGAGCAGTTCTACAAATCGGTCGAAATTGTACTGCTTGCCATTCAAGACCACATGGTGAGCTACGCTGAATTGGCGGCAAAAATGGCGCTAGAAGAGACGCGCCCGCTACGCAAAGCTGAGTTAGAAAGCATTGCTGCAAACTGTCGTCATGTCGCGAGTGATGCGCCGGAAAACTTCTGGCAAGCACTGCAATTGAGCTACTTCGTTCAATTGATGCTACAAATCGAATCGAATGGTCACTCGGTTTCTTTCGGTCGTATGGACCAATTCCTAAACGAATTTTATGTTCGCGATATCGAAAACGGCGCGATTGAAAAAGACTTTGCACTAGAGCTTTTACAAAGCTGCTGGTTGAAGCTGCTTGAAGTAAACAAGATTCGCTCTGGCGCGCACTCAAAAGCATCGGCAGGTTCTCCGCTGTACCAAAACGTGTGTATCGGCGGTCAGAAGTTGAATGAAAAGGGTGAGCCTGAAGATGCAGTGAATCCACTTTCTTGGGCGATTCTGGAATCTTGTGGTCAGTTGCGTTCGACGCAACCTAACTTGAGTGTGCGTTACCACGAAGGTTTGAACCAAGAGTTCTTAATGGGTTGTATCGAAGTGATTAAATGCGGCTTCGGTATGCCAGCGTTCAACAACGATGAGATTGTTATTCCTGAATTCATCAAGCTTGGCGTAGAGAAAGAAGACGCTTACAACTACGCATCTATCGGCTGTATCGAGACGGCGGTTCCGGGCAAATGGGGTTACCGTTGTACGGGCATGAGCTTCATTAACTTCGCTCGCATCCTGCTCGCTTCATTGAACGAAGGTGTGGATGCAACAACGGGTAAAGCTTTCTTGCCGCACGATAAGTCATTAACAAAAGGCAACTTTGAGAGCTTTGAGCAAGTGACCGCTTCTTGGGCAGAGCAAATCCGCTACTACACCCGTAAATCGATTGAGATTGATACTGTAGTCGACAGCGTACTTGAACAGCAAGCTCAAGACATTTTCTGTTCAACGCTGGTGGATGACTGTTTGGCTCGCGGTAAAACCGTGAAAGAAGGCGGCGCGAAATACGATTGGGTATCTGGTTTGCAAGTCGGTATCGCAAACTTGGGTAACAGCCTAGCTGCCATCAAGCACCTTGTTTTCGATGACGCGCAAATCACCCAACCAGAGTTGGCAAAAGCATTGGCAGAAGATTTCGACGGCATGGAGAACGAACAGCTTCGCCAACGTCTTATCAACTTTGCACCAAAATACGGTAACGATGATGACGCGGTAGACCAACTACTGGCTGACGCTTACCAAGTTTATATTGATGAGCTAGAGCAGTTTGTTAATACGCGTCATGGGCGTGGTCCAATTGGCGGCGGTTACTACGCAGGTACATCAAGTATCTCGGCAAACGTCCCATTCGGTGCTTCAACCATGGCAACGCCAGATGGTCGTAAAGCGAAAACGCCATTGGCAGAAGGTGCAAGCCCGTCATCTGGCTCAGACCGTTTAGGCCCAACGGCAGTGTACAACTCGGTCGGTAAGATCCAAGCGAATAAGATCCTTGGTGGCGTGCTGCTTAACCAGAAGTTAAGCCCAGCAGCGGTTGAGTCTGAAGGGGATAAGCTCAAGCTTTCTATGTTGATTCGTACCTTCTTCAACCACCACAAAGGTTGGCACGTGCAGTACAACATCGTCTCTCGCGAGACCTTGTTAGCCGCGAAGAAGAACCCTGAACAATATCGTGATCTTGTTGTGCGAGTCGCAGGCTACTCGGCCTTCTTCACCGCACTATCACCAGATGCGCAAGATGACATCATCGCACGTACTGAGCACGAGCTGTAAGTACACTAACTAAGTAAAGCAAAAGGCACCAATTGGTGCCTTTTGCTTTTTGGTCTGAGTTTATTTACCCATATGCTCGTGGCGCATTTTTGTTAGCATTTCCAAGCGTTTTGAATACTGCTCTTGGAAGGCTTTTGGGTCAACGCCTTCGGAAACTTGGGCGTAAACTCGCATCTTATTACCGCCGTAAATCTTCGCCAAGTCTTCGTTGCTGTAGCCTCGTGCCCATAAATCATCAGTAATGGCGGCTAAGATCTTGGATAGTTCGCCGTTGCCTGTTGCGCCCTTGTTGAAGGCGTCAATCATGTAGCCGCCATCGTCATACATCTTGGCGTTTTTCATCGCGAAATCGACCACGCCTTTTGTTGAGAACATGTCATCGGTTGCAATACCAACATGGTCAACGCCAACCAATTTTACATAGTAATCAATCATATCTGCCGCTTGCTTTGGCGAGATGTCTTCTGGCCATACACCATCCATCATCCACTCGGTAAAGGTTGGTGATACGTAACCGCCTGACTTCGCTGCACGAATTGCCTCATCATCAGGGATTGCACGGTAACAGCCTTTTGGTGTCGCATCGGGTTCACTCTTATACAAACCCGCAGGGACTGAGTGAGAGTAGATAAATGGCGTTCCAGCATGATTCTTTTCCATGTAATCCATCGCATCATTGGCGGTCTTGGAACCGGTATGGCTCAAGTCGAGAATTACGCGGTATTTCACCATCTCATCAATCACTGATTGGCCCCAAGGCGTTAAGCCAATATCGCGACCATTGTAGGCCGCTAATTGACCTGAACCGGTACGAAAAATATCGTTGTACGCCAAGATCATGCTTTTCAAACCCATGTCTTTAAGCAACGCCATACGAGTCACGTCTTCTTCCAAAATGGTGGCAGTTTGGCTATTCCAAAGAACGGCGGTTTTGCCTTCTACGTGCGCTTTCTCAATGTCTTGGTTGGAATGGGCAACAATAAAGTTGTCTGGTTCTTTCGCCATGGCTGCACGATGTTTGTGGTGGTGGAAAATGAAGTCATCAAAGTTATGGTCAGCCGCAGTAATCGTATATTCATGACCAGTAATGCCGTTGTCGCGTGCTAACTGGAAGTAATCGAGAAGTTGTTGATCGTCTGTCCAACCTGCACCATAAGGGCTTGCTAGCATGCCAATCACAATGGTGTCTTGAACAAAGGCTTTTGCCTTGTCTGAGGCTGGCCACGTTTTGCTTTCTACGCTGGCGTAAGCGGAGCCCATTGATACGGCGATAGTGATTGCTGCCAATGACATTTTCTTGATCATAGTAACCTCTCAATAGTGAGTGTAAGTCCGTTTATTTTGATGGGTGCATCTAGCGTTTAGAGATGGCTTTTGTCGTTAACGGTTTAATTTAACTAATTGAATATTAGTCAAAACTCACGTTCTTGCTGCCAATCTCTAAGCGATAACGGAAACTTGATGTGAAATACGATCTATGGCTCAAATTTTTGCCTTAACTTCACTCAAGCGATGTGGTTATCTTAGCCAGTTAGAAATGTGAAAATGTGCATTTTGCGCCACGTGTCCTATCTTTTGAAAAGCCAGTCAAGTAACGTCAGAAGTCGTGTAATGAAAAGAGACGTGTTGAATTTAGGAGAAGGTGTGAGTCATTCCATCCCATTGATTAGAAAAACCATCGTGTATGACTTTCTTGGTCAGTTAGTTCTGGAGCCTAAAGCATTGGCGCAGCTGCAAGAGCAAGCGGACATGCCATTTGCGCTAGACACTTCAACGGCTGAGTTCATTCCTTTCCATGCTTTTTCTCGGTTGTTATCTGGGGTGAGGCTGCACTTAGGCGCAACGGTGTTTGTCTCTTCATTACAACGTATCGCGAAGCATGCGAGTATTAATTTGAAGTTCAATCAAGCCACGCCGGAAAACGTCTCCACGAGCTTAGGGCTAAGAGCCTTGAATGTTGAAACGTCAGCTCATGTTACTCGTGTAGAAGCTCATGCTAGTGCTTTTGAGCAAATAGAAGCCGAGCTGTTTTTAACGGTTTATCTTCATGCGTATATGAAAGCTTGGTACCCAAATCTGCGAGAGCCGAGCGCTTACTATCTGCCCCACCCGCAAGGCCAGCCGTTAACTGAGCTCCAAATCAGAAACGATATTCCGCAGTTTCTTGGTCAAGAACATTTAGCGTTGAAGTATCCTGCTTTAGAAGGGATTGAAAGCATAAATGTGTGCGCGGAAGACAAGCCTTTTGCTTACTATGTTGAGCAAGCTTTGTCGGCGTATGTAGGGCGAGTTGATATGTCTTTGGAAGTGTTTAGCGAGTTAATAGGCATTTCAAAGCGCACGGTGCAGCGCAGTTTGAAGCAAGAAGGCACCAGTTTTCGAGAGGTAAAAGAGGCGCTCAACTTTTCCTTTGCCAAACGCGTTTTGATTCAAAGAAACAGTGCGGTTGGAGATATAGCTGTGCACTTGGGATACGCTGATGCCACTCAGTTTGTACGTGCCTTTAAACGCGCGAATGGCATCACTCCTTTGCAGTGGAAGAAAGCTAACCAGTCTTGAGATTAGCTTTCTTGCTGTTTGACGAATTGTCCCGGCGTCATGCCAAAATGGTTTTTGAACGCTCGAGTAAAGTGGGACTGGTCATTAAAGCCAAGCTCGTGCGCCGTTAAAGCGATATTGACTGAGCCAGAAGAGAGCGCCACTCGTGCTTGTTCTAAACGTTTATTCATCAGGTACTGGTAAGGCGTTACGCCGATGAGCTTTTTAAACTCCCTCAGAAAGTAAAACTTACTGCACCCAAGCAAGTCTGCGAGATCATCGACCGCGATGTTGTCGCCGATGTTTTCTTCGATGTATTGGTCAATCTTATCGACTTGGTGTTGGTCGAACTTAGAGGCAGCAAGCTGGTTGTTCTTAAGGTCAAAGTAGTTGGAGTAGTTTTGGATATAGTGGGTTGCCAGCAGTGAAACCAAGTTATTGAGGTAGATTCTGCCATTTCGCCCTTTGTCTTTCGCTTCCAACATAAACAGCTCAATGATGCCTTTGATGGTCTCATCCAACACGTTGTAGTTGTTCAAAAATTGCAGCTCAATTCCCTCTAAATTTAGCGGGCAGTGTGAGAAAAATTCTTGCTCTTCAATCGCTAAAATCACGAAGTAACAAGGCTCTGCCACATCATGGGTAAACGGGGTTTTAGGCGGGTTAATCCAAATGTTGCCCGGGCTGGTTTTTAGATCGGCGAACGTGCCATCTTTTTCGACGCTCCAGTTCAAATCTTTCTCTAGTGCCAATGCAAAGTAGAAGTATGGGGTGTAGACATTCTTCGGATAGAAATAAGGGGACGTGCCTTTTTCTACCAATACGCCCGACCAATCTAATCCATGGTTTGAAAACTCAATATCCAGCACGTCGCCACAGCTTGATAGCGCATTAGATTCAGAGTCATAAAACTTAAGCTCGGACTTCATTTTCTTTCCTTTGTTCTCTTCCACTTGCTAGCTGAAATTAGCCGAGTTTTGCACATTTCGTCAACTCATAGAGGGGGCAATAAAGTACAAAAACTTGGGCAGGAATGTTCAATCTTCTCTCGTGGTGCAGCGCTAATCTATCCCCAAGTTAGCCGGACAGCTTAGGCAAAACATAAGACAGAGAGGATGCTATGTTTAAGAAATCGCTTTTACTACTATTAGGTAGTTTGCCGTTTACCACCTTTGCTCACTCAGTTTATGCAAATGACAACAACACGAACCTAGCTTTAGAGGATACCACCATGAAACACATCGAACTCAATACTCAAGTTGGTCAATTAGCTGCAAACCTTTACCTACCAAAAGGTGCGAAGAATGCCCCAGTTGTTATCGTGACGGGTGCGTGGACAACGGTGAAAGAGCAGATGCCGGCGGTTTATGCCCAAGCATTGGCAGAGCGAGGTTACGCGGCATTGACGTTTGATTTCCGTGGTTGGGGTGAAAGCAAAGATCAAGTGATGTACTTAGAAGATCCCGCACGTAAAACTGCAGACATTCGCGCAGTGATTGAAGCGGTGAGTCAACTCGATGGCGTTGATGCATCACGCATCGGTGGTTTGGGTATCTGTGCATCGGCGGGCTACATGCTAGATGCGGTTGCCGGTAATGACAAAGTAAAAGCCGCGGCAGTGGTTGCCCCTTGGCTGCACGATAAAGCGATGGCGACTGAAATTTATGGTGGCGAAGAAAGCGCGAAAAACTTACTCGCAACAGCGGAAGAGGCAGCACATTCAGCGACTCCCGTTTACATTGAAGCGGCAAGCACAACCAATGAGAACGCATTGATGTTCCAAGCGCCTTACTACACGGAGACTGATCGTGGTTTGATTCCTGAATATGACAACCAATACAACGTTGCATCATGGACTGGTTGGTTGAACTATGACGCTCAAGCAAGTGCAGCAACACAAGATAAACCAGTGCTAATGGTGGCATCTGAAGCCATGGCTCTGCCTGCTGGTGCGCATCGTTACATTGAGAATGCTGGTAGCAACGTTAACGCAGTATGGCTATACGACATCAATCAATTCGATTTCTATGACCAACCAGAAGCGGTAAAACTGGCTGTCGATGAAGTTGTAGAGCACTTCGAAGCGAACCTATAAGGAATCACGTGATGAAGCTTAAACAACTGTGGTTGCTGTTTATCGGAGTGATTGCCATGAATGTGAATGCTCAAACCATGTCTTTGGACGAAGCGAAAATTCGTAGCAACATTAACAGCTTCTCGGCTTTGGCAGACCAAGGCGCATTTGAATACTTAGGTCGATTGTTCGCACCAGTATTGACTGTGGATTACACCACGCTGTTTGGTGGTGAAGCTCAGCAAGTCAAACGCCAAGACTTAATGCAGCAGTGGGCGGGGTTCCTACCTGGGTTTGATGCGACATTTCATGACTTGAGCAATCTGAACGTCTCTATTGATGGCGATAAGGCGAGTGCGACAGTGGATTTCACCGCAAGTCATTGGCTCGGTGAAGAAGGTTTCTGGGCGGTTTCGGGTGAATACGAGTTTGGGTTGCAACGAGCAGGCGATAACTGGCAAATCACCTCAGTGAAACTGAATCGAAAAGCAGAGCAAGGCAGCCGAGATGTCTTGGCAGAAGCGCCTAAGCATGCGGCGCAAAACCTAAAAGCGCGCGAAGCACTGAAAGTGACATACTAATAAACGCGTCAGAGCGTCACAAAGGCACCAATTGGTGCCTTTTCTGTTTGAGCTTTATCGTGTTTGGCAACATAACCATTTGATTAATTGAGTAGTTTCAATAGGGTAGGAGAAAGTTTCAAAAAAGAAGGGTAGAAGAACGGATGTTTTTACTCGTCGCAGTCTTTGCTGGTTTGGCAGCATTAGTTTGGTTTTTCCGAGAAGGGCAATCCATCGGTTTGCACCGCATTCTTGGTACGCTTTATTTCATTGTTTATACCGTGGTGTATTTGTACGTCCCGCCATTTCTTGAAATGGGGCATCAATACATTGCTAAAACCTACGAACTCATTCCCATCGTTTGTTATTACTTCATCCTGCAACCAGATCCAGAAGAAGCCAGTGCAGAGCAAAAAGCGAAGATCTTTTTCGCATGGTGCGGCTTAATTTTTATTACCTGCTTCTTGTTGTATTTCAAAATGAATGTTTGGTGAGAAACTAAAACATTTAAGTTCAAGGAAGATAAATGAGTGCCAGTCACTACATAAAAGAGCTACGCAGCAAAGTTGGTAATCAAGTGTTAATGATTCCGGGCGTTGCCGCTGTGATCCTCAATCAAAGAAACCAACTTCTATTGCAAAAGAAATCTGATGGCAGTTGGAGTTTACCTGCAGGCATGATTGAGCCAGCCGAATCACCTTCGCAAGCCGTGATTCGAGAAGTCAGAGAAGAAACCGGACTCAAGGTTAAAGTTGAACGTGTGCTTGGTATTTTCGGTGGAGAAGGATTTGGTTTTACTTATCCAAACGGCGACCAAGTCGAATACACAGTTGTCTTGTTAAAGTGTCTGCAAACAGATCACTTTGAAGAACAGTTAGATGCCGAGACTAGCGAGCTGGCTTGGTTCTCGAAAACAGATATGCCGACACTTGCTTTGCCTTATCCTCTTGAGTGCTTATTTGCAGAAAACATCGAGCCATTGGTTTCGTAACGGATGCTCACTCAAACTAACACAAGGAAGAAAATGCAAGTAGTTAAAGCGAACCTCAGTCATTTAGAGGCGTTTGAGCAGTATGTTGAAAAGTGTGCTCATGCGGAAATGGAAATGTACGTCGCCGCCCAAAGCGACAGTGAAGCGCTGCTGAAAAAACGAATTGGATACGCGAAAGGCGAAGGTTTGCCGGAAGGTTGGACGCCGTCTTCGACATACTTCTGTATCGAGGAAGAGGTGATACTTGGTTCGATTCGAGTTCGTGACGGTAATAGCGACTACCTTGAAAATGTGATTGGGCATATTGGCTACGAAACCGCGCCGGATGCTCAAGGAAAAGGCATCGCCACATTCATGTTGAATTGGGTGAAAAGTGAGGTTCTTGAAGGCAGCGCTATGGTGACTTGTGATGTGAACAATACCGCATCAAGACGTGTGATCGAAAAGGCGGGTGGCGAGTTTCTCAATACATTTTATTCAGAACAAGATAAATACGAAGTGCGCCGCTATCGATTGTCGGCAGAGTAAATTCATTGAGATGAAGAAACGCCCTCGTGATTGAGGGCGTTTGTTATTGAGAATGTTCCATTCTGAAGTGAGAGGTTAGAACTCTTCCTCTTCAAAGCGCCCAGTGTTCTCTAGCCATAAACCATTGATGATGCCAAAGGCGCAGGCGAGTAATACGCCAAGTACCCAACACATGTACCACATACTTGCCTCCTTAATAGAGCGATGAGCTGTTGCTGCGGATGTAGTTGTTATCCAAACGTCCGAACATTTTGTAGTAACACCATGCGGTGTAGCCCAGAATCACAGGTACAACGATGATGGCAACGATAGAGATAATGCCGAGCGTTTTCTCACTCGATGTCGCATCCCATAACGTTAAGCTGTGCGATGGGTTGATGCTTGATGGCATGATCATCGGGAACAAGGTGACGCCCGCAGTTAAGATGATGCAAGCAATCGCAATGCTCGACATAGTGAACGCCACCCCAGCACGGCGAGAGACCGTTGCCCAAAAACACACCAGTAAGCTCGTTACCGCAGTGAATGGAATCAACCAAAGTTGCGGCATTTCGCTGAAGTTATGTAATAAATCACCAGCAATACTCACTACTTGTTTGTTGAGTGGGTTTGAAATGCCATCTTTAAGCATTGCGCCGATGATGATGTAACCCGATTGCGATGCCGCGAACAAACCGCCAAACATAAACAGCAACATGGTTGCCCCCGCGCCCCACAGCGTGATGTTTTGTGCTCGACTGCGTAGCTCATGTTTGGTTTTCATTTGAAGGAAAGCAGCACCTTGCGTCACCACCATGGTCAAACTCACTAAGCCACACAGAATTGGGAATGGCGTAAGCAAGTCAAAGAACCCACCTTGATAATCCAACATCAATAGGTTGTTTAACTCGAACGGTACACCGACTAACAAGTTACCGAAACCAACCCCAAAGATAATCGGTGGAATCACACCGCTGATGAACAAGGCGATATCACATGCGTTACGCCATTGCGGATTATCGATTTTAGCTCGGTAATCCATACCGATAGGACGCAACCAAAGTGATGCTAGCACTAACAGCATGGCAATATAGAATCCGGAGAACGCTGCGGCGTATACCAAGGGCCATATCGCGAAGATGGCACCGCCTGCGGTAATTAGCCAAACTTGGTTGCCGTCCCAGTGCGGCGCGATAGCGTTAAGCATTACGCGACGTTCGAGGTTCTTTTTCCCCATAACTGGGAGCAGCGCGGCTACCCCCATATCGAATCCGTCGGTGATGGTAAAACCAATCAACAGCACACCAACGATCGCCCAAGTAAATAGGCGTAGGTTTTCGTAATCAAACATAGTGCCTCCTTAGTGCTGATCAATCAGTTTGAATGTGTCGGGTTGTTTGTGTTTTTCGTTGTTTTCTTCATGGTGATAGCGGCCCGTTTTGAGTACGCTTGGTCCACGTTTGGCAAACTTCACCATCAAGAACATTTCTACAATTAAGAACGCTGTGTAGAGCACATAAACAAAGCCGAGCGAAATCCAAATGTCACTTGGTGCGAGGTTAGATACCGCCATATTGACCGGAAGCACCTCACCAATTGCCCATGGTTGACGTCCGTATTCGGCAACGAACCAACCCGCTTCACAAGCAATGAAAGGCAATGGAATCGCCCATAGTGCCGATCTCAATAACCAAGGACTCGAACCCAATTTTCTGCGGCAGACTTGGACGAAAGACAAACCGATAATCGCGAACATCATAACCCCACACGCCACCATGATTCGGAAGCTCCAGAACAGAGGTGCCACTTGAGGAATTGTGTCTTGCGCCGCTTGTTTGATTTGGCTCTCAGTCGCGTCGGTGACGTTCTCGGTGTATTTCTTCAAGAGCAGACCGTAGCCGAGATCTTTCTTCATCTCATCGAATTGAGCGATGTTTTCAGGGCTGTCGTTACCTGCGCGTAGTTCCTCTAGCATGCCGTAAGCTTGGATACCATCGCGGATACGATCTTCGTTCTGTGCCATCAGATCGCGTAAGCCCATCACTGGCTCATCCAGCGAGCGAGTCGCGATGATCCCCATTAGATATGGAATCTTAATGGCGTAGTCGGTTTCCATGGTTTCTTGGTTTGGTAAGCCAAATAGCGTGAACGAGGCGGGTGCTTCTTCGGTGTGCCACTCGGACTCAATCGCCGCCAGTTTTACCTGTTGCACGTCACCAAGCTCGTAACCCGATTCATCACCCAGCATCAATGTCGACACAATCGCAGCCATGCCAAATGCGGATGCCACTGCAAACGAACGGCGAGCGAAAGAGATATCTCGACCTTTGAGTAAGTAGTAAGCACTGATGCCCATCACAAACAAAGCACCTGTGGTGTAACCGGCAGCCACGGTATGAACAAACTTCACTTGCGTGACGGGGTTAAACACCACATCAGCAAAGTTGATCATCTCCATTCTCATGGTCTGGTAGTTGAATTCAGCGCCGACGGGGTTTTGCATCCAGCCATTTGCCATCAAAATCCACAAGCCAGAGAAGTTAGAACCTAGCGCTGTCAGCCAAGTGACCGACAAGTGTTGGCGTTTTGACAATCGATCCCAACCGAAGAAAAACATGCCGACTAAGGTGGATTCGAGGAAGAAGGCAATCAAGGCTTCGATGGCAAGCGGTGCCCCGAAAATATCGCCCACATAGTGAGAGTAATACGCCCAGTTGGTACCAAATTGAAACTCCATGGTAAGACCGGTCGCCACGCCCACGGCGAAGTTAATCCCGAATAACTTACCCCAGAACTTGGTCATGTCTTTGTAGATGGTTTTTCCCGTCATGACGTACAAAGACTCCATAACGGCCAGCAAGAAAGACAAACCTATGGTCAGTGGGACGAATATAAAGTGATAGAGTGCGGTACTAGCGAACTGAAACCGCGACAGATCAACGACATCTGCAAACATAAGGACTCCTTCCCGCTACCAGAGTAGCGGGTTAGATAAGGTTATTATTAGTCTGTTTAATTAAGCGTTAAAACTTGGGCGCTTGAGTTACGCTTTTGCTGGTGTGCGAGAGAATGGTTTTCTCAACCAGTAATCCAAGCTTACGTAGCGACCACCGCCGTAGAAGAACAGTACCAGCAACATCACAAAGTAGGTCGCTGCGAACTCCATACCGTTGTTGAGCATTACTGGGTCACCCAATTCGGTGATGTAGTTGTATCGACCTGGGAAGTTGGTTGCTAACCATTCAATAAAGCCGTTCAAACGTACCGTTGCTTCCATGCCGCCAGTAGCGATGGCATCCCAACCGTGTTTCCAGTGCACCATTGCGCTCGCAACACTCATCAAGAAAATCATCGGAATCGTCATCACTCGGGTAAACAACCCCAATGCGATACAAATACAGCCAAGCACTTCCGTACCTGCGGCAAGAAACGCTAACAACTCGGGAAATGGTAAGTTCAAACCACCATCTGCGGTGGACGCGCCAAACCACGCGACGGTGCCAGAGAAACCCAGCACCTTAGAGCGAGCGCCAACAAAAATGACCGGAATGAGGTAGAGACGAATCGCAAGTAACGCTAAGTAATCGTATCTTTTGCATTTCTCGACGAGACCGTCGAACCAATTGAGGGCTGACTTAATCATAATTTTTCTCCTGAAGGGCGGACGCTGACGAGTCCTAGTTCACTGAAGTGTTGAGCCCACTCCATGAAACTGAATCTGGCGAGTTGCTGAGCAATAATTTGTTGTAGTTGCGCCAGAGTCAGGTTTGGTTGCTGTTGTAATAGCTGAATCAATGCGACATCCACTTCTCTGAGCTTTTGCGATATCACATGATGCTGTGAGTTCCGAAACACGCCATAAAACACACGGTGACGCCTGTCAGTTAGGAAAGTCACGGAGTCTTGATGCAGCAAGAAAGGCACTTCGACCAGCTTTAATGTTGGGTTGAGTTGCAGCACTTGGTTCTCTTCGAATATCGGATTCGGTGAAGAAGTGAATGCCGCGACTAAGGTCTCAATTTCTACATTGAACGCCACCCATTCATATTCCAATAACGCCTTCTGATCGGCAGATATGGAGCTGGAATCTTGATGCGCTTTCTGTTGCAAAAATTGAACAAACTCGGTGGCAATATGATGAAACTCAGGCTCGGACGCGCCATGCATCACCACAAAGTCATCCACCATGCGTTCAAGTTGTTCATCAGCGAACTGCGAAGAAAATAGAGGGAACGTATTCGCAACGACACCCAAGATGTTGTCGCGGATAAATTCGCTATATCGACACAGCGCATGCTGATTCATAGGCGTGCGAATCAGAGCCGTTAGGGACTCGGTTTGCGCGCGCATTTTGCTCGGAGGGTTAAGCATTGAGCACCTCCTTACACAACACTTCGAGTGTTTGGCTGAAATCCAAGATCTCGCCATGAATGCTGCGAAGCTCTTCGGCCAGAACAAGCAGCGACGGCACATTGTGGTCGCGCTCAAGAAGCAAAGGCTTACTGCCATGCACCGAGTAGGTGTAACGAGCCAGATCAATCACTTCATCAGGCACTGGTTTACCATGGGTATCGAGCAAGAAGTCGTCACGCTCTTTCAAGTGACCCGCAATGTGGTAATAGCGAATCGCATCGCTTGGTAAAGTGCTCAGCATGTCGTAAGGGCAGAAATGATGATTTCGGCTGTTGACGAACACATTGTTGATGTCGATAAGCAGCTCACATCCACTGCGGTCACTCACTTCAGCGATAAACTCACCCTCTGGCATTTCATGTCCGTAATCGTGGTAGTAAGAGATATTCTCTAACGCCAATGGACGCTGAATAATGTCTTGCACGCGTTGAATGCGTTCGACCAAATACGGAATGTTCTCTTTATGTCGAGGGATCGGAAGCAGTTCATACAAATAGCCCTGATTGTCTCTAGAGAAACTCAGATGTTCGCTATAGATGTCGATATTAAATTCATCGAGAAAGCGTGCGACGTCTCGTACAAAAGACTCGTTTAACGGTTGGCAATCACCAATCGATAAGCTCAAGCCATGAGCGACAAGCGGATAATATTGAGCAATGTCTTGCAGTTGTTCACGTTTCAAGCCGCCAATATTCATCCAGTTTTCCGGTGCCAATTCGAGGAAATCGATATCTGGGTGCTCGGGCAACTGACACAGTAAATCAACGTGTTCGCTGCGCAGCCCAATCCCTTTTGATGTATCGGTTATTGTCCGCATACCCCACCTGTGATTTTGCTTTTGGTTAATTTGATGGTTTCAGCCGAAGGGTTGATGCCTTCACCTGTTACACCACATTTACCGTCTCGGGCGCGTACCAAACGGCCTTGCGGATCATCTTTTAACTCTTGTTTCTCGAAGCGTTTCTCTGTACCACATTTACCAGCCGCACACTTACCGCCATGTTGAGAGCTGGATTGAGCTTCAACGGGAGCTTCTGTGGGTGCATCGGCAAACGCCATGCCTGAGTTCAAAGTAATGACAGACGTCATCGCGATAGATAGAGCGAGTTTATTGTTCATGAGACATCTCCTTCGCTGCGCTCATTGGGTAGCTAGATAAGTCGTGACCAGCGATAACTTGACCGTGGTAGTACTCTTTAACGATCTTGATGGAAGCGGGTTTGAGTTTTAGACCCAAGCCCATCCAGTGGTTAAGCACCAAGAGTTTTGGATTCACTTCTGCGGCGATCTTGCCGACAACTGATGGCTTAGCGTGCATAAATGACGAGACTTCGTCGGCTTCTTCGTGAATTGCCAATGGCATCAATAAGATGTCCGCACCTTTAGCGAAGTCGATGAAGTCAGGGTTACTGCCGTTTTGGTCGGCGGAAATCACCATCACGCCTTCGGCACTTTCGATTCGGAAAGCGAGACAAGGTACGTCGCCGTGTGGGATGCCGAGAGCGTAAATGGTCAACCCATCTTGCTCGTACACCTTAGTGCCTTGGGAAGTTTTGTATGGCACATCAGTAATGGTGACTGGGAACAAGCCATCGCTGCCATCAAATAAACCGTTCAGATATGCGTAAGCGCCTTCATCACCGTCGAAAAGCGCTTTCATGTAACCGGTTAAGCTAGGAAATGCAGAGCCTGCTTCTGGGCCTGCGATATCGAGGGGATCTTGACGGTCAAAGAAGTAGCCACCTTTTAATAAGGCAGGAACGTCAGCGACGTGGTCAGTGTGAAAGTGGCTTAAACCAAGGAAGTCTAAGTCTTCCAATTTACCGCCCGCTTGACCAAAACGTAGATAAACACCACCACCGGCATCGATCATCACGCGTGATTTTCCTTTCCACCAAACCAGTTCACCAGACGATGCACGAAGGTCATCAGAGATTGGTCCGCCGGAGCCGAGTAGCTGCAAAGTAAAATCTTTTTCGAGCGGTTCGACAGTTAATGCGTAACAGTTAGCTGCGCCTAAGGATAACCCTAGAGCCAGCACTAACGCTTTTAAAGGCTGTTTCATATTGAATACCTATGAGTTTGATTTTTCTTATTTATTTTCTTTGGGTGAGCATCCAAAGAAGTGTTGAAGAGGCAGGAAAAACGATTTGTTTTTGATGTCCGTCAAAGCACGGGAATAAGATATCCAATATGAATGGTTAATTATATCTAGTAATTTTAAAGTTTCGTTCAGGTAAATTGAACGTTATTGATTTGAGTTGAACAAGCATCAGAATGTAAAAAGGCACCGCGAAGGGTGCCTTTTGTTTGTCTTCAAACCTAAGCTGTTAAAGGCTTAGAGGAGTAAAGTGTTTTCTTACGATGTATTTGAGATGGCGGTTGGTCGCTTCAATGATCTCGAATTCAGCTCCTTTGTAAGAGATGACTTTCCCTTCTGTCAGGTCATATTCGACAGGAACAGTAAATGCTCCTCTGATCATGTTGTTGGTGAACTCACGGTACATGAAGTTCACTTTTGAGCCATGTTTACCCGTATAAATCATTTCTTTAAATTGAGAGTCAGCGCCTTCCACTGTTCTTGGTTTGATTGAAACGGGTGCATTTTCGTCGGTACAGAAATACAAAACGTCATAGTTGCAGACAGTGTTGTTGGTTTTGTCTAGGTAGATATTGGTTTTATGCAGAGTAAAGCCTGAATCCATCCCTGCCGTAGGTGAGACCGCCATGTACTCGTCATATCTGCTTGCATCCGCTACTTTTACGTAGGTACCGACTTCCATCGTAAGCAAGCCACCCTTCAGATCAAGTGGGGTGTGTACGCTAAATGAATCTTTAGTTTGTGCGTAGCTGTATTCGACAATTGGTTCGCCCAATGATTTTGTTGTTACAAGGCCTACATCTGGCGCATCAATTGATTGAACTTGACCGTAGTAGGGTTTGCTCGCACAACCTGAAAGAGCCAATGCTGCAAATGAAACAATGATTAACAAGATTTTCTTCATGGTATTCTCTTCGCCTTTTGATTTATACGGTGCATTGTACTGTTAATTGTTTTCATGTAAATGGTATGTCGTACTTTATTTTTTAGAGTTAATGAAACAATTCACTAATTGGGATTTGCTCAACAAGCGAGAGTTGATACATTGGGGCTTTCAAAAAATGGAGGCATCATGGATCTCGATATCTACCAAGTGGACTCTTTCACCACCGAACCTTTCAAAGGAAACCCTGCTGGAGTCTGCCTTTCACAAGAACCGTTACCAGAAGCATTGATGTTCTCTATCGCTGAAGAAATGGCGGTATCAGAAACCGCTTTTCTCTGTTTGAAAGACATGCGACTGCGTTGGTTCACACCTAAGGTAGAAGTGGCGCTATGTGGTCATGGCACATTAGCCACAGCGCAAATCTTAAAAGAACAAGGATTAGCGAAGGTTGGCGATACCATTGCCTTTCAAACCCTGTCTGGTGAGCTTCATGCAAAAGTAAACGAGTCGACAATTGAGCTCGACTTTCCTTCGACTCAGCTTGAAATGGGTGTTGAACAAGACGCTACGTTGCTAGCGGCACTTGGATTGAAAGCAGAGCAGGTGGTTTCTTACGCTCAGTTTGACAGCAAAGGCTTTATTGAAGTCGACAGTGAACAAACCGTGCTGGATCTCGAGCCTAACTTTGACGCATTAAAGAACATTCAAGGGCGTGGCGTGGTGGTCACTGCTCAGTCGAATTCCCCAGACCTCGACTTTATCTCGCGCTACTTCGCCCCTTGGGTGGGCGTGAACGAAGATCCTGTTACAGGCTCAGCCCATTGCGCACTGACTCAGTTTTGGGCGCAGAAGCTCGGTCAAAATCAGTTTAAAGCTTATCAAGCCTCAGCACGTGGCGGTCACTTACAAACCGAACTGCTTGAAAACGGACGTATTAAACTGATTGGCTCCGCAAAGACGGTAATCAGCGGAAAACTAAAGGTATAACGCGATGAAACAATCCATTATCCATATTGCTTTGGTCGTAAAAGATTACGATGAAGCGATTGACTTTTATGTGAATAAGCTGAAGTTTGAGCTGGTGGAAGATACTTACCAACCAGAGCAAGATAAGCGCTGGGTTGTGGTTTCTCCACCGGGTTCCAATGGTGTGACATTATTGTTAGCCAAAGCGTCTAAGCCAGAGCAACGTGACTTCATCGGTAACCAAACTGGTGGACGTGTGTTCCTATTTTTGAATACAGATGACTTCTGGCGCGATTACAACCGAATGGTAGAGCAGGGCATTAAATTTGTTCGCCCGCCTGCGGAGCAAGACTACGGCACAGTCGCCGTATTTGAAGATCTCTATGGCAACTTGTGGGACTTGTTGGAGATGAGCCCAAGCCACCCAATGGCGTCGCGTTCGTAGGTTCGAACTCATCGATATTAAGAGCGTCTTTTGGGGCGCTCTTTTTGTTTCAGGTGTCTGCCTCTCGCATTTCTTTCTTCTCTTCCCATTTCGCTTCACTTTGCCTATCAGCTTAATTCTCAAAATGAGAATGATATTTGAATCAATATAACTCTATGTTTTTAAATGAGGTAATTTCGGCATCATATTTGCGTTAACCCTCTACGACCAACGATTCAGTTGATGAGGGGAATAACATGAAAGCAGGGAAACTTATTGCGCTAACCAGTTGCTGCGTATCGATGTCCGGATACGCGCTCACTACCAGTGATTTATCGTTCGAATCAGGCAGTGACAATGCAAACTACACCATCAAAGGTAAACCATTAGAGACCACTTCTATTGCGGAAACCTTACCTCAGGATACGCTGACCAATGTGTACTCGATGCTTCCTGAAGGGACTTACGTTAACAGTGCGTTTATTGCACCGGAACGCTATTCAAATATTGATATCGATGACGAGCTTGATGGCGCTGAGTACGCGACGGCCTCAGTGACGTTTCTTAATGAGGGGGCTGGCTATCGAAATTCGCTAGGCTATTTTGTCTACGACACTAACAATCCACCAACTAGCAAAGACGATATCGAAACGCACATGGTTATTTTCCCAAATGCTTCGAAAGCGCCAGATGGTGACATGCAGGAAGGTGACACTATCGATCTCGATGTGCAGTTAACCGCCGGTCAGACGCTTGCGTTTTTCGTCATCCCGAATGGTTGGTATGTGAGTACCTATAACAACATTCCTTACCTTGGTCCTTGGAACACACCTTTTTACAGCTTATCCAGTTTGAATCCAGAGACGACCGCCAATTACCGCCGCCATAACGTTGCGTTCTTGGATACCGAGAATGAATTTTTGGTGCTTGGTTTTGAAGACATTCGCCGTCCGAGTGGCGATAACGATTTCAACGATTTGATTTTTACCGTGGATATTTCACCTTTCTCGGCGGTAGATGGCGTGAACACCGATGGCACTACCGATTCGAAATACGAAGTGTTGGTCCAAGAGAACAACCCAGAGGTCACCGTGACGTCGGTTTACCCAAGTTCTGATACTTATGCGACGATGGCATTCGAAGACCGATGGCCGTTAATGGGCGACTACGACTTCAACGATGTAGTGTGGCGCTATCGTGTGACCGAACTTTTGAATGGTCAACGTGAATTGAAGACCATTACCGTCGATTACACCCTACAAGCAATGGGGGCGGGTTATTCTAATGGTTTTGCCGTGAAGCTGCCTAATGTGGATTCATCCAACGTGGCATCGGTAACAGTGACCAAAAATGGTCAAGCAGTGGAACATACGGTGCTTCAATCTGGCAGCGAAACTGTGTTGGTGGTATCGGAGGATTTAAGAGCTGAACTGGATGCGCTTGGGGTTCTGACTTCAGGTTGTACTTATTACCGTACTCAGAGCAATTGTTTGAATCAACAAGCGACCGACATCCTCAGCTACCAGATGGTCGTTGAACTGACCACGCCAGTCGCACGAGATCAAATCGGTTACCCGCCATATGACTCATTCATCTTTGCGGCAGAAGGTACGTACCACGGGGACTTTGTTGCGACCTTCCCGGGCATGACATGGCAAACCCACTTTAAGACATTCTCAGGCACTGGGGATATGAATAACGCATTGTTCAACCTGCATGATGATGACACAGGCGGCTCGGAATACTTCCTAACCAGCAACAACATGCCTTGGGCAATCAACATTCGTGATGAATGGGATCACCCAACCGAGAACACAGATATCAGCCATGCCTACACAGGATTCCCAACTTGGGTAACCAGCAGTGGCGAAACGGACACCAGTTGGTACAACGCGCCAGCGAGTGGCAAAGTTATCTCAGCAACGGAATAGCAAGGAGCATCACATGAATACTTCGACAAAACTTCTGACCATCATGTTTGCTTCAACCTTAGTCGCTGCTTGTGGAGGCGGTGGCGGAGGAGGTGGTGGCTCTTCAACCCCAGCTCCTGCGCCAGTGGTGGATGAGACTGATGACACACAAGACATTGTGGCACAACGTGACTTTTCCTTCGATGTTGGTGAGACCATTACCTTGTCTATGAACTACCAAGGAGCTTCTGATGGTGCATTACATCTCTACACCAAAGAGGCATTTACGGCGGAAAACGGCGATGTGATTGCAGACCCAATGTCACGCATCACCACTATTTATCCGACCCGAACCAATCAGGTTGAGTTAGAGGTGAATGGCAATTGGACCAAGTTGTACGCGCAATGGGTCCCAATGAATGCTGGTGAATCTGAGAAGAACTGGGTGATTTCGTTGAATCAATCCAACAACAATTACCATCTCGATTTTTAATCCAAGATGTTGTTAATAAGCAAAGCGTGGTTAAAGCCACGCTTTATTTTTGATAAAAATCCTTCGCAACATTAGCGTGATCTATATCACCTATTGAGCGAATCAGATAGAATGGCGGCCACTTTCAATATGCCCTTTTCTAACCGTATCTCGAAAGTGAATTAACAATTTGTTATTTAAAAGAAATTTCCTTCGAGGACGCCGCTATCATTAGTACAAACAATATCACCATGCAATTTGGTGCCGAGCCACTGTTCGAAAATATCTCTGCTAAGTTTGGCAACGGCAACCGTTATGGTCTGATTGGCGCAAACGGCTGTGGTAAGTCGACATTTATGAAAATCCTGAGCGGAGCACTCGCGCCAAGCTCGGGCAATGTGTCTATTACTCCGGGGCTGAAGCTGGGCGTATTGAGCCAAGATCAGTTTGCGTTCGAGCAATACAGCGTGATTGATGCTGTGATCATGGGCGACCGCAAGCTTTGGGAAGTGAAGCAGGAACGTGACCGTATCTATTCATTACCAGAAATGAGTGAAGAAGACGGCATGAAAGTCGCTGAGCTGGAAAGCGAATTCGCAGAAATGGACGGCTACACAGCAGAAAGCCGTGCTGGCGATATTCTGCTTCAAGCGGGTATTGAAGAAGAGCTGCATTTTGGTTTGATGCAGCAAGTTGCTCCGGGCTGGAAACTGCGTGTGCTTTTGGCGCAAGCTCTGTTTGCTAACCCAGATATTTTGCTGCTCGACGAACCAACCAACAACTTGGATATTCACACCATCAACTGGCTGGCGGAAGAGCTGAACCAGCGCAAGTGTACGATGATCATTATCTCGCACGACCGTCACTTCTTAAACTCTGTGTGTACTCACATGGCAGATATCGATTACGGCGAACTGCGTATTTACCCTGGCAACTATGAATACTTCCTTGAAGCATCTGGTCTTCGTCGTGAGCAGTTATTGGCTTCTAACGCGAAGAAAACCGCTGAAATCAACGAACTTCAAGAATTCGTAAACCGTTTTGGTGCGAATGCATCGAAAGCGAAACAAGCTAGCTCGCGCGCGAAGAAGATGGAAAAAATCCAACTCGACGAAGTGAAAGCAAGTAGCCGTGTTAGCCCATCGATTGATTTCGGTGAGGGCAAAAAACTGCATCGCTTAGCGTTGGAACTGCAAGACCTTGGTCACTCGTTTGGTGATGAGCTGCTGTTTGAAAAAGGCAACTTGTTACTTGAAGCTGGTACTCGCCTTGCGATTATCGGTGAAAACGGTGTAGGTAAAACGACCTTGCTGCGTTGCCTAGTGAACGAACTAGAGCAAACTCAGGGCGTCGTAAAGTGGTCTGAAAACGCTTCAATTGGTTACTGCCCACAGGACAGCAGTGCAGACTTCGATAACGATCTGACCATCTTTGAGTGGATCTCTCAGTGGCGTACCGTGAAGCACAATGACCTAATGGTACGTGGCATTCTAGGTCGCTTGTTGTTTACCGCTGATGATGCCAACAAAAAAGCGAAAAACTGCTCGGGTGGTGAGAAGAACCGCCTTCTGTTTGGTAAGCTAATGATGCAAGACATCAACGTTTTGGTAATGGATGAGCCAACTAACCACATGGATATGGAAGCGATTGAAGCGTTAAACAGCGCATTAAAAGACTACACGGGCACTTTGATCTTTGTTAGTCATGACCGTGAGTTTGTATCGTCATTGGCGACTTCAATCATTGATGTAAAAGACAAACAGTTGGTGAGTTTCCAAGGTACATTTGAAGAGTACATGGCACACCAACAAAAGGTGCTTAGCGCTGCGTAACCAAGCGCCGAACATCGTGAATAATTGGACGTAAAGATCGCCTTTGAGACGAAGAAAACAACAGATTATTCGCAATAATGATTTAATCTAAACCTAATAGAGGTAAGGTGGTGAGTACAATGCTCGCCACCCACAATTAAGGAGCCGTTCATGAGCCATGAATTTATGACCGACGAAGAACGTATTGAACTGCAGAAGAACAACCCTCTGCACGGTCTTAAATTAGAAGACATGTTGCAGCAGCTTGTTGACCATTACGGTTGGGAAATCCTCGACACAGCAATGCGTATGAACTGTTTCAACACCAAGCCAAGCATTGCGAGCAGTGTTAAATACCTGAAGAAAACAGAATGGGCTCGTGAGCGCGTAGAGAACTTCTACCTATACCGTTACAAGCGCATGCCAAAGGCATCTGAATACGAATACAACCTGCCACCACGCGCACGTACTTTCCGTCATGGATTGGAGCCGCGTGAGCCAATGGAGCTGACGGTTGAATCGATTCTGGCTTCACAAGCGAAGGCTGCGTCTGCGCACAAAGAGCGTTCAGCTAAGCAACGCTCAGATCGTGCTCGTTTTAACAACCGCCGTCGATAAACTTTCTGTCCTCTTGTTCTTGTAGGTTTGATGTCTAGGAACAAGAAAGATGATGAAAAGCCAAACTATCCAGTTTGGCTTTTTTATTGTCTTTTCTTTGGCTAAACCTCGTTATCAAGACCCTAGCTTGATAATCGAAGAGTACATCTGTTGCGGGTCTGAGTGACGGCTGAATCGCGCTTGAAAGCTCTCCACCACATAATCAATAAAGGCACGTAACTTTTGCGATTGCTCTTTGTGGTAGGGGTAAACGATATACAGCGCGTGCTTCTCCATCTGCCATTCAGGGGTAATCTCAACCAATTCACCGGATGCTAATTGAGGCTCAACAAAGAAGTCTGGCAACAACGCAACCCCGTGTCCGGCACATGCCGCTTGGGTGAGCGCCAAACCGCTATTGACGGTGTAAACACTCGCAGGCAGATCAACTTCCAATACCTCACTGCCATTTTGAAATGTCCAACGGCGAGACGTTGAAGAGAGGCTATAGCTAAGTAGGCGATGGTTTATAACGTCACGTGGAGATTTAAACGGCTGCGACTCTTCAAGGTATTGAGGGGAAGCGCAAAGTACACGGCGGATATCCAATAGTTTGCGCGAGCGTAGGCTAGAGTTACCCAATTCGCCTCCGCCACGAATGGCAATATCAACCCCTTGCTCAATCAAATCAATATGTTCATCACTCATCACCACTTCGATGGAAAGCTCTGGATGCAGCTTCATGAACTCGCAGATGATGGGGTTTAGCTCAATCAACCCTAATGACATCGGCATGCTGATTTTGAGTGTGCCCTTTAATGTGTGGGAAGACTCAATCACTGAGCGGTCTGCGTTGTTGAGTGCATCGAGAACCTGACACACTTGCTGATAATAGAGCTGACCATTATCGGTAATGTGCAAGTTACGCGTCGTGCGGTTAATCAAAGGGCTTTTCAAATAGCTCTCTAATTCATTGATGTTCTTACTTATTGCGGCTTTTGAGAGATTTAAATCTTCTGCTGCCGCGACGAAGCTACCTAGCTCCACCACTCGACGAAATACGGTTAATGCTCTGATCTTATCCACGCATTAGTTTCCTCATGTTTTTATTGTTCACTAATGGTGAACTATATAGCCACTATTATAGTGTTTATTCACTGATGGGAGTTAATTAATATCACCTCATTCACTGAGTGCCCGACATAAGTAGGGGCAAACGTAATTAGGATTCCACTATGAAAAAGATCGTCGCATTTACTGGTAGCAACAACAGCCAATCAATCCACAGCCTGTTGGTTCAAGCGTTGGCAAACCAAGCTACACATACAGAAGTAAACACCATTGACCTAAATGACTTTGAATTGCCAATGTACGGTTTGGACGTTGAAGGTCAGGGCATCCCAGAAAACGCACACAAACTGCGTGCAACGTTAAACGAATACGATGCGATCATCATTGCATCACCAGAGCACAACGGCTCAATGCCAGCATTCCTGAAAAATGCGATTGATTGGCTATCACGTGTTGCACCTCAAGGTACGTCTTTCTTTGGCGACACGAAGAAACCAGTTCTACTGGTGAGCACATCGCCAGGTGCAAACGGCGGCGCAACTAATATCAAAACCATGGCTGAGTTGATGCCTTGGTGGGGTGGCGATGTAAAAGGCACATACAGCCTAGGCGGTTTCTACGACAAGTTCCAAGATGGCAAATTTGATGCTGCGACCTCAGCGGAACTGAGTGAGCTAATGATGTCTTTCGAGAAGTCTCTGTAAGTTATCTATACTCGCATAAGTTGTGATTCATCAGGGTAGCTAATCAAGAAAGGTAGGTAAGGTATGGCGGTATTAGAACAAGGTATTTGGTATCCAAACAAAGACGCAAGTGAGCTGACAGCAGAAGATCAATTCGCGTTACCAAGTCAGATCGAAGCGGATCGCTATCACTTGTATATGTCGTTGGCTTGTCCATTTGCCCATCGCCCTTACCTAGTGATCAAGTACCTTGGTTTGGACGAGGTCATTTCCGTCTCTTCCGTTGCAGCAAAACGTTACAGCAATGGTTGGGAGTTTGATTGTGAACACCCTGATCCTCTATACCGCGCGGATAATCTAGCGGCGCTGTATGTGAAAGCGAAAAGCGACTACACCGGACGTGTGACCGTCCCTCTAGTGTGGGATAAGCAAAACCATGCAATTGTGGGCAATGATTCAGCCGCAATGGCAATGGACCTCGCTACGAATTGGCTATCTTTGGCAAAACATCCGGTGGAGTTGGTACCCGCAGCATTGCGTGAAGAGCTCGAAAGCCTAAATCGATGGCTTCACAGCAATGTGAATGGCAAGGTGTATCAAGTCGGCTTTGCAACCACGCAAGCGCAATATGACCAAGCGAGTGAAACCTTGTTTGATGCGCTAGAGCAACTGGATCAGCGTTTGGGGCAGTCGCGCTACTTGCATGGCGACGACGTTACCCTGTCTGACTTGTTCTTGCTACCAACATTGGTGCGTTTCGAGGCAGTGTATGAAGTGCACTTCAAAGCCAACAAAAAGCCCCTAAAGGCGCACCAAAACTTGTATCGCTACATGCTGGATTTGGTTGCCGATGATCGCATTCGCAGCACTATCGATATTGATTACATGAAGCTGCATTATTTCTTCTCGCACAAGCACATCAACCCAAATGGGATTGTGCCCGCAGGACCTGAGATTGAGTGGATCTAATTCGAATCTAATAAAGAAAGCCGGAGATTACCTCCGGCTTTGTTTTTATAGCTGCGCCGTAATTTCCTCTATCTCTTGCTGCCACTGCTTTTGCATCGCGGGTTTTTGATGTTTGGGTTTTCGCCCTAAATCGGCTTCCAGTAAGCCTTCCAGTTCCAACAGTCTTTCCAGCATTTGCTCTTCGGATTGTTCATCAGACGCGGTGTTTGTTTCCATCGATATTACTTCATTACAATGATGCGATATGGCTGATTTGGGAGCAGTATCAGTTACGCGTTGATACACTTCTTCCGCGCTTAAATACTCAGTCAGTAAGCCATTTGCAATAAACCAGAATCGATTACAGCTTTGTTCTATCAGACTTCGGTCGTGACTCACCAATAAGGCGGCACCTTCGAAGTTTTGCAGAGTTGCAATCAGCTCTTCTTTGCCTTCCATATCCAAATGGTTGGTCGGTTCATCTAAAAACAACATGTGATAACGAGCGAGGGTTAAGCCCACAAACAGCAGCCTTGCTCGCTCTCCACCACTCAGACTGACGACTTTCTGTTCGTGTCTTGTGTACTCGAATCCTGCACTAATTAGCGAACGTTTTGCCTGTTCACTGCTGATGCTGGCAAACGACTGCAACGCATCCGTGATGGATTGATGATCGTCGAGTTGCATTAGGGATTGATCGTAGTAACCCAAGCGACAACGATCGTGGAAAGTCACACTCTCATGTTGGTTGCCTAGGTCGGTTTGGATGACTTCATACTGACGATAAAGCAGGTTCAACAAGGTCGATTTACCGCAACCATTACTGCCTAGAACGGCAATCCGCTCGCCACTTTTTACGCGCATTTCTGCCATATCAAACAAATGATAATCACTGTTTGGTGGCGTTACCGAGAAAGGCAAAACCTCTAACAGTCGATTTGCTGGCATTGATTCACCTTGAAGTTGTAGCGCCCACGGTGTGCCTTCTGTCAACTCGGTTTGTTCTTCCTCTAAACGTTCTTTGCGCGCAAACATCGTCTTGGCTTTTCGAGCAAGATCTTCGTTGTCGTAGACTTTGCCCCAAGTGGCTAAACGCTTGGCGCTTTTCTCGATTCGGTCGATCTCTTTCTGCTCGCTGGCATGGCGAAGTTGATCGGTTTCATCTTTCTCTTTCAGTGCTTGTCTTGCTTGAGAACAAGGCAAAGAGAAATGATGCAGAGACCGATCTCGCATGACCCAAGTGGTGTTGGTGACGCGATCGAGTAAGGTTTGATCGTGAGATACCAAAACGAATGAGCCTTTCCAGTTTGATAGGAATTGCTCTAGCCAAAGGAGCGATGGCAAGTCCAAGTGGTTGCTTGGTTCATCCAGAAGCAGTAAGTCAGGTTGATGGATAATCGCACGAGCAAGCAGGAGTCGCATTTGCTGACCTCCGCTGCAACTCTCAACCGGCATGTGTCGTTCTGTGTTTGAAAATCCGAGTTCATCCAATAAGAGTTCGGCGCGCCAAATCTCATCATTGGATAAGGATTCCGCTAACGCGTCCAATACGGAATGTGTACTTAAAGACTCAGGTAAATGCTGCTCAACATAACGCATCAAACATGAACTGGCTTTGGCAACCGTGCCTTGGCTTGGTTCAAATTGACCGCTAAGCAGTTTGAGTAGGGAGCTTTTACCACAGCCGTTATGACCGATAAGACCAATTTTGTCGCCACGATGAATCGTAAACGTTAGATCTTTGAAGATTGGTGTTGCTGTGTGAGAAAGAGTTAATGATTGTGCAGTTAAAAAAGTACTCATAGTGTTCTCAAGAATTTTGGGCGTAAGACGCCGTTGTCATAGCTGACAATAATTCTTCGAGCTTGAGGGAAAGTACTCGGGTGACGTGTTTTCGTCGAAAGGTAATTATTCGCTCAAGTCGAGATTATCGCAGCGCGAAATCTGAAACTCTTGAGCGGTCCTTCATGCCATAAAAACGTGGGTTGATTGAACACCACAAAGACATAAATTCCTCCTTAATTTCGTTGTAAGTGTTGCCACTTTTGGTTGATAGATACGCTAGATTCTAAACCTAAAAGTGGCAATGTACAGATAGCTTGATGAAAAAATGATGAGAGGATCACCAAGGTATCACGTGCTTTTAGCGATATAAGCTGAACTTCTTGGTCAATTCTCGAAGAGTTTCAGTCTCGCCGAACAAACAAATACCCAAGTATTCTAATTCAGCTTCCGGCGTGTTTTTGGTGGTTTGCTGTTGAACTTCAGAGCCGCCTTCTACCATTGTGTGAGTAAAATCGGAGAAGGGGATGCCTTTATCGAGTGCTTCTTGGCGAAGTTTTCTGATTTAGTTGGAGTTGTCCGCTCTCAAGACGATAAACGGATAGTGCGAGATATTTGGATGAACATTGCCGTCGAGATCGTGATAGTCGGTGTAGACTGCGTCGCCATCAGAAAGTTGATCCGCAAGGCTTACGCTCAAATGTCCTAATACGTTAACGGCGCGTCCCACCTCGACTTTTTTACTGATTACGGCAACAAATCGTTTTTGGTTTTCGTCGGGAAGTTGATTCATGGAGGACCTCGTTTTTCTATTGATCTGGCTATTGTTTAACTGTCTCCATTGTATTTCCTCGCACGCGCAATTTTGTTTCTAACATTGCTGTTGATAAGCCAAGTTTGCAATAAACGAATGATTTAATCGTTTTTCATGCAATAAGATTCGCCAGAGTTTGCAAATAGACAAGGCACCAACGGACTGTCGGTGCCTTAGGTCGAGTGAACCAGGTTTTATTGTTTGTTTAGCTCAGCCGCTGTATCAACAAAGATGCCTTGGATGTCTTTCGCTTCACGCTCTGTTTGACCACCATGTTTTAGGAACGCGTCGATGATCGCTGCGGTTTTTTGCTCTTTTGCGCGCTCTAAGAAGTAACGCAACTCTAGCTCTGCACCTGCGTCTTCATCTTTGATAGAGGTTGCGATGATCTCTTTGTACATTACGATGTCACGCACTTCTAGTTGGCTAATCACGCCCAATGTTGCCGCCAAGAATCCATCCAACTCTGCTTTAGGAACATACTGAGTAATGATGTTTAACTGCTCTGCTTGTTGTGCCGTAAAGTCGTTACCAAGTAGTAGTGCTTGAAGCGCTTTATTTTTGCCCATGCGACGAGCGAACTGCACCGCACCTTGACCACCCGTTGGGATGTTGACGTGGATCTCTGGCTGAGCAAATGCTGCGTTTTCAGTGCCGTAAGCCAAGTCACACGCCATCACAAACTCATTACCGCCGCCACGAGCTACACCATCAACCACAGCAACCGATACTTGTTTCATCGCTTTGATGTTGGCAATCATGTGGTTGAATTCAATGGATGCTGCCTGACCACCTTGTGTGCCGTTGATAACGTTCAAATCTAAATGCGCCAAGAAGAAAGACTCCTGAAGCGATTTGAAGACCACCACTTTTGTATCGCGGTCATCTTTAAGTGATAGTACAAATTCGTTGATTTCATTAATCAAATCGATAGTCAGTACGTTCACTGGTGGGTTGTTGATTTCAACAGTAGCGATGCCGTTTTGTGTTGTGATTGATAGAGTTTTCATAGCTGTTTCCTCAGCGTTGGTAAGATCAGCAGACCTCGGTAACGCGATTTTATTGGTTTGGTATTGAGGAGGTTTGTCTCTCTCCCGTTGTGTGCAGCTACTATAGATTTGTTATAAGATGAGAAAAATAAGCTAAATGGCACATAATTGATGCCATATAAGCAACAATGGTTTTGTAGGTAAGACGTTATGGATTTCTCTAGTCGTTTATTGCTGCTACTTGAGGTGGTCGAGCTTGGTTCGTTCACTAAGGTATCAGAACAGAAGAATGTGGATCGTTCGGTGATCTCAAAGCAGATCAGCCGTTTGGAAGAGGAGCTGGGTGTTCGCTTACTCAACCGAACCACTCGCTCTTTATCATTGACGGCAGCAGGGAGTGAAATGGTCAATCAAGCCAAATCCCTTCGATCACTTCTCAGTGATACTCACCGTTTGGCGCAGAATTATCATGAAGAGCCTCGTGGTGTCTTGCGTATTACGAGCTCGACCATGTTCGGACGTCAATACGTTCAAGATGCGATTTCGGTGTTTCAACAACAATACCCAGATGTGGAGTTTGAACTGCGCTTAGAAGATCGCATGGTGGATATGGTGCAAGAGGGTTTTGATATTGGCTTCCGTATCGGACGGCCTAAAAACTCAAGCTTGATTACCCGTAAGATTGCGCGAAGCCGCCTGTTGATTGTTGCTGCCCCTGCGTTTTTAGAAAAGCATGGTGAGGTGAACAGTCTGGAGAAGTTGGAGTCTTTACCCGCCACTATTTACGCCGCCCCAGGTCTGTTATTCGATAAATTCGGCTATCAAGATGAGCAAGGTAAACAACAGCATTTTCAGCTTAATGTCGCTTATAAAGTGAATGATGTGGAAATGTTGGCAAGAAGCGCAGCTGGAGGAAATACGCTTGCTGTGGTGACTGCACAAATGGTTCAAGACGAAATCAAACAAGGCAAGCTAGTGCCGATCATGACGCACTTGAACGTTGATGATTTCGGCACCTTCTACGCCGTGTATCCGCACCGAGATGCACCGATTAAAACCAAGTTATTTATCGACACACTCAAATCTATTGTGGGAGAAGAGACGCCCATTTGGGAAAAGAACATTCCAAACTTCGACAAGATGTATGGACGAGGAAATTAGTGGCTTTGGTGCTCGGACGAAAAAAGCACCGACATTGCGGTGCTTTTGTTTGAGTGCGAAATGGCACTCAGTATTTTGTTAGTGACTAGAACTTCGCCATAAACGATTTAGTCAGTGGTAGACGGAAATCTTTGCCCATCATTTCATAAACGTTGAATTTCACCGTGTTCCAGTTTTCTTCAAAGTTGTATTCGAATACGCTGTCACCAGTATCCAAGCTTTGTGTCATGGTCCATTCTGTTGCGTAGCCAGACATACCATTGCCGTTGCCAAAGTCTTTGTATGGCGCATCCGCAGGTACGCGATAAGGAACTGTAGACAGCTTCATCATGCCATTGGTGATGCTGGTCGGCTCCGTGAGTTTGCTCATAAAGTAGCTCGCGTGAATAAAGCGACTGTGTGAGTTACCGTTGCCAATGGAGCCATAGTCGGTATCACGACTCGCGTTTTCCCACGTTGGTTGAACCTTCTTGCGCATTTCGATGTGTTCTTTCATCGAAGGGTCGTTAGTCATTACCATCGCTTCTTCGCCGCGGTAGGTGTGCAAGCCGTCTTTATCCATTTCAATCACTAGACGGTCACCGCTTTTGTCTGTGACAGACCAGTGCAGTTTCATTTCAACGGGCATCCCCTCCATAGGGATAGATGCGTATTCCAATGTTGGTAGCGCTTTAACCACGTCATCAACCGTTGCGTAGTTAGCTAGCAGGTATTCCGCGATGGTAAATTGCGTGACCTCTGACCCCGTTTCTGCCTTTTTCATGGTCATATCTGGATAGAACAGAGCGTTGACTTGCATGCCCTCGCTGTTTACGCCATCGGCAACTAACTCACCATAAGCCAGTACCGCAACCATGTCGTATTTCACCGTGTAGGTATTGCCTAGACCATTACCTTGAAGCGAACGAACGTCGCCTTTATTAATCGTACCTAGCACAGGTGAGGTTGATTCCATCCAATCCATCGTTCTAGAAGTGAAAGTGCCTAAGTCGGTATTCCATGCGACTGAGGTACAAGCGTGCGCTACACCAGTAGTAAGAGTGCCAGCAAGAAGGGCTAGGGTGATTGCTTTCAATTTCATAGTAACTCCGATTCATGTTTAGGAACGATTTGGAGTGTACGGTGGAAAACTAAAACACCTAAATCACGTTGTGAGCATTCAATCCTCACTTTGAACGGTATGAACGTGGCTGTGTTCTTTAAACAGTCGAATCATTTCTCGCGCAACAGGACCGGCTAAGCGGTTATGTTGCCAAAGGTTGATAGGAAACTGAAGCACGGCATGGAGTTCGTCTATCTCAATGGTCTGTAATTGCTGGGTTGCTAAAAGATCCTCCACGCAATGGGTAGGGACAATTGCCCAGCCATCACCTGCGACTAATAGGTTTTTGAGCACATTCACACTTTCGATTTGTTGAGCGAGATTCGATATCGTCAATGTTTGTGCGATACCAGTATGGTGAAAGTCCGCCATCAACAACTGCCTTGCTCGCTTTAGAGAGGTGAGGTCAACAATCTGATGTTGTCTAATAAATTCGCTGGTAGCACAGACAACAAAAGGAAGATTGAGCAGATAGGTGTAGCTGAATGCTGTCGTGGCATTGCCCGTTGGAACGAGCATGACAGCAAGGTCTGCGGCGTCTTGTTCGAACAGCGCTTTCGTTTCGTGATTGTTTTTGTGAAGCCAGTTCACTTTGACCAACGGGAATTTTTTGCGAATCCCAATCATCACATCTTGAATCAGTTTTCCCGGCACCAATTCACTGTGGCAGATAGTAATTTGGCTCTCGTTCCCTTGTTCCGTGCTCTGGCATAGACGCTCAAAAGACTTAGTCGTTTCCGCGAGGTTTTTAGCATGTTGATACAGTGCTAAGCCTTCTTCCGTCAATTTAGGATAGCGGGTCGAACGGTCAAACAAGGTCATGTTGATTTCAATTTCGAGGTTGGTGATCACCTGACCAAGCGTAGTGCGATGCTTATTTAATTGTTTTGCTGCAGCGCTAAAGGAACCACATTCCGCAACAGCGACAAAGGCGGTGACTTGCTCATAACTGATGTGCATGATGATTTGGTCCTACAAAAGTGTCTTATTCAAACCTAATGTAAGACCTCAACAGAGTCCAGACCTTTGTCATCGGCTGGAAGACCAGTTTCGCAAGCTCTCTGAAGAAGACAACATCTGAGTCAATTCATCGAGTTAAACGGGACTCCACCCAAGCACTCAACCATGACTTTGGTCAGAAAGGGGGAGGTCATGTGCTTCATTGTCGATAAAGTAAACAATGTCGGAATCGTTAGCAGGGAGCACTTCATGAACCAACGCCAATTACAGCAGCAAGCATTTGACTTAAGTGATCAAAACTTAATTGTCGGCAATGTGGATCAATGCCCTATACCACCAGAAACCTTGGCGTTAACGACAGCAGAGTCAGAGTATATTGTCGAAACGTTTGAAAGCGGTCTGACGGCGCAGGTATTTCATATTCGTATCGGCGGACGAGACTATACGCTCAAGAAAAAACGCCCACAGGCGAAAGTGCAAAACCCTGATGGTCAGTACTCCTTTCTAAATGAAGTACAACGTCGCCTTGATTTTCAAACTCAAAAAGATAATCCGAATTTAGCCGAGGACTTCAAACACATTGTTGAGACTGACTACGCTGATTACCGTTTAGGGATCATTGTTTCAGATTGGATTGAAGGTTCGCCAATTCAAGCCCTAACTGAGGACCTATTAGGGCAGTTATTCTCGACTCTGTTTGCTTGTGAGCGAAGTGGATTGTTTGAGTGGGATTTGTGTTCAGGTAACTTGCTGGTGGATGAACAAGGTCAGCTAAAGTTGTTCGACTTTGGCTATATGTATCGCTTTGACCCGTTAAGTGAGTTCAACAGCAATGGCCTGCATGACCCTCTTTTTGATGCTTGTGAGCGATTCGAAACACGTTTCCTCTCAGGGTGGTTGTTAGAGCAAGATTACTCCCGAGAAGAGGCAATACAGTTGTTTAGGTACGTGAAACAACGAGCCCTTGAGATACTCGAATACAAGCGGGACTGGCTAGTTCAAAACGATGCCACGCTAGAAATCGTAGAGCGAGTGCAAACGTCAATGGAAAAGATACAAATGGCGCTAAAGTCTGATGCTCAATTGGAACATCTTTTTACGCTTGAGATGTTTCGTTCTCATGTGCTCGATATTGAAGATGATTTGGATGGCAAGAGTTGCACATTAACCACAATTAAACGGGTGCAGTTTGTTTTAGATATGCTGCAGCAACATTATGGTTTGTTGGCTGAGGGAGGTGCGTTGTTTTATCAAAATGCCGCTAAGAGTAAAGCCCAACTGATTCAAACCTACCAAGAGAAAAACGAACTTGTGTTGCAGTACCAACTGTAATTTTCGGCATAGAAAAAACAAAAAGCACACGAGAGGTGTGCTTTTCCATTTCATTGGCTAGGTAGGTGCTAAGTCGTGCTACTTCGCTTGTTGCATCTCAACCAAGCCACCCGCGTTATGAAGGTTGGTAAACCCTTGTGATTGTAGGTACTGATACGCTTGTCCTGAGCGATTGCCGCTGCGGCAGTAAAGCACGATCTGCGTGTCTTTATCGACATTAGCAAAGTGTTTATCCAACTCTGAAAGCGGAAAGTTAACCGCATTGTCTAAGTGACCATCGGCAAACTCTTGTGGTGTGCGTACATCGACAATCATTGCGCCTTGCTCAATCCATTGCCAACCCTGCTCTGCACGTTCAGAAGCCAATACCGATGGCGCGGTGAAAGCTAAGCTCAAACAAGTGAATACAATCGGAAGTAGTTTTTTCATTGAGTTCCTTTCCTCAAGGTCAATTGTCCTTAATCGTTCTGATGAAGATTATACGTGTGATTATTAAACTTCGATGTGGCATCGGTCGAAATGTCGTAACCTAGCGTGTTATGACTTTAATCCTAACATTGCGCCAAACACCAATAACCCAGCGCCACAAGCTTGATTCAACCTATGTTTCACGCGCAGTAATAAGCTCTGTAATCGCGGTGAGGTAAACAAGATGGCAACCATAGAAAACCACATCCCGTGTAGCGCAATCATGTAGACACCGTAACCTAAAGCTAGGTGTTGTGATGCTGCATTCGGATTGATGACTTGGCTAAAGATACTCAAGAAGAACAACATGGTTTTTGGGTTAAGCACATTGCACAAAAAGCCTTGGAAAAAGAACTGCCAAATGGAGATGCTTTGTTGTGTTTCCCCCTCTATCTTCTGCTGAGAGTCAGTCTCAAAAATCCCTTTTAATCCTAGATAGATCAGATAAGCCGCACCGAGGTAGCGAATCAAACTGAACAACCATTCGTTCTGTGAGATTAAGTAACTGATACCAAGCAATGAATAGGTAATGTGCACCGAAATCGCAAGACTAATGCCCACGGCACTCCAAATTCCCGCTTGTCTGCCATTGTTGAGGCTGTTTCTAAGAACCAATACAAAATCAGCTCCGGGACTTATAACGATGAGTATGCCTAATAAGGCAAGGCTGAAAAGCTCCATAGTGTTTCCTGTTTCTTCGTTGTTATTAATGGGGCAATTGTAGGTCGAGAGTTCGGAGACTATAATCGAAACAAATTCTGCTAAGTGTGAGAAAAAGTCACAGATGAGGCATCTTAAATCCTTTCATGTTTTCCATGTCGCGGCAACGTCTGCGAGTTTTAGTGAAGCAGCAAACAAGCTCAATATTACGCATGGCGCTGTAAGTAAGCAGATCAAAGTGTTGGAGACCTATCTGGCTCAACCTTTGTTCTACAAACAGGGGCGCAATATGTTGCTCACTAGAGAAGGGGAGATGCTGAAAAGCTATACCGAGCAAGCATTCCAAGCGCTGGAAACTGGCGTGAACAAGCTGGTGCAGGAGATGCATCAATACCTTGAAGTCTCTTGTGAGCCAACGTTAACCATGCGTTGGTTGATGCCAAGGCTTTCCGCGTTTAATGATTGTTGTGACGCAGATGTTCGTCTTTCGACTGCGGGAGGACCTGTAACGCTTGGCTCGACGGGGCTTGCTATGGCGATTCGTCGAGATGACTTTGAGCCTTTGTATCACTACCCAAAAACCAAGTTAGTGGAAGAGTGGGTGGGGCCCGTGTTTTCACCTGAATACTGGCAGCAAGTGAAAAGCGACTTGGACTCCGTGAAGTTATTACACAGCCAAACCAGACCCGAAGCTTGGCAAGAATGGATTCAGCGCTCTGGTGGTGCGTCGATAAGCGGAAAAGCAGAACAGTCTTTCGCGCATTTCTATTTCTGCATTCAAGCTGCAGTCGATGGCTTAGGTGCGGCGATGGGCTCTTATCCTCTAGTGATGGACGACCTCGAACGTGGCAATCTCGTTGCACCATTTGGTTTTGTGCCGTCAGGGCATGACTATGTCTTATTGACTCAAGACAAAGCACGCTCTGAACTGGAACAAAAATTTGTGCTTTGGCTGCAAACCCAAATGGCGGAGTGTGTGCCTTGCGCCTAAGAAATACAGAGAGATCCTAGTCAGAGCGCGTTGAGTTACCTAGAGTGGTTGAACACGTGCTACACAATGGAAACTTAGGAAATGGAAAACCTCAATATTGTTGAAATTAAATCTTTTGTTCCGGCGAAAGATTACGAGTTATCAAAGCGTTTTTATCAGGCGTTGGGTTTTGAGATGCCTTCGGATTTTGGTGGTGTGGCGTACTTCTTCAAGGGCAGTTGCTCATTCTTGTTGCAAGATTTTTATGAGCCAAAACACTGCAATAATTTCATGATGCATTTGCTGGTGGAAGATGTTGCCAGCTGGCATGAACATGTTTCGAATGTCGATCTGGAGTCATTCGGAGCCAAGATGACAGAACTGGTTGCTCAACCTTGGAAGATGCGAGAATTCTGTTTGCACGATCCTAGTGGCGTGCTGTGGCGCATAAGCCAGAATATCGATTAATTTCAAAACGATAAAAACGACAAAGGGAGCGAGCGGCTCCCTTTTTTGAAGCTCTAGTGTAAAAGTGCGTACATAGCGCCGCGATTGGCGGTCGGGTTCTCAGTGTAAATCCAATCCAAAAACTCAGTGGCGTTCTTTCCTACCTTTGGGCAATAAAGATCTTTGTTTGCCCCTTGCTGCATTAGCCATTTAAACGCTTCGAAATCATCATGAATGATGGCGGAGTGCAGAGGTGGACTGTTACTTTCGTTCAGCCAATTTACGTCAAACCCATGTGCGATTAAGGTGTTTGCCATACGAAAGCGGCTATGACTGTCACCACTTAGAATCGACGAAATACCATATTGATACTCGACTAAGCTTAGTAAATCTTGCGAAACGCCAAACGTCTCAAAATAGAATAAGCAATCTTCGCTATCAAACACTGGAATATCATTTCCTAATGCGCACAACATCATTCGTTCTTCGGTGAGTGAATGCTTCAAAAACAGTGCGAATGAAGTTGTGATAAACGATAGGGTAAAGATTGTGGTTCTAATTGTTGTATTGATGTCCATATCTACCTGTATTTAAAAAATAAAAAGCCGCAAGCGCACCTGACGCTTGTTGGCATTAGGTAAACTTGGAAACGGTTTAATTGTGGAAATAAGGTGTCATTACGCGGTTTACGCAGCCATGGTTTGGCGTTCTTCTTCTAGCAACCAGCCGTACCACCAACTCATGAACTCAAGGGTCACGATTGGGTAGGGGTTTTGGTCAAATGGGATGTTATTGATAAATGCCAGCTTGCCTTTGCCAACGACTTCGTCAACCAATTGAAGCCCGCCATCGTCATAGTCTTTCATGATAGTTCGTCCTTTTTATCATTCGGAAAACTATACATTACAGAGTTCTCTAACCTGCAATACGGCATTGTATAAAGAGCCAAAAATGAAAATGCTATTATCAATAAAAAATTATTTATAATCAGATGTTTATGGTAGCTCACTAGTTAGTGAATGATGGTTTATGAAGTCAACTAAGTCAGTAACTTGGCTTGGTTCGATGAATCGAGATCCAATTTTGATTTCATGGTGGCACAGTGTGAAATTGTGCAAAAAGCGATAAATGCTTTGCCACTGCTGTATTCGAGCCAAGCTGAGGTGAGACGCGTAGCTAGGTTGTAGCCATTCGGTATAGCGTTGCCAGAAGCGTGAGTTCCAATCTGGATGTGTGGGGAAAAGGGAGTGAATAGCGGCATCATAGAGCTCGCCTTTTTTGGTCAATAAACCCAAGCCGATTTGCCACTTGCCCAGTGCATTTTCAATATTCACGCGTCGCCACGTTTCATCCCACCAACTCATGTTTTGTTTACCGCTGTTGTTAGTGTCGTACACGTTGTGTGATCTGACGTGGCAGTAGTACAGATGTGTGCTTCCACTGATTACCGTTGGTGTAAATGCGGTAATCGCAGCGCCGCGAATAAAACTTTCATGCTCGAGCAATAAAGCTTTTGGCAGCTGAGATTTTAGATAATTTGCCAAGTTCTGCATGTGAGCGTGAGCGGCAAATACAGGACGGGTTAAGAACACTTCCTTGGATTGGGCATGTTGCGCATCGCAGTAACCGAGTTGATCAAATTGGCTGCGATTTAAGATCTTGTCGTACGTTTTCTGCGCTTGAAGCAGTACGTCTTCTTCTGTGGGAGCGAGCTCTTTCTTGGTGAGTCGATAACGGCTCTGCTCTCGCACCTCTTCAGGTAACGAATCTTTCTCCATCAGTGCGTTATCACTGATCAACAGTACATATCCCGTCTTGGCATCGGCCGTCGATAGTGTCCAAATATGCGCGCTACTTTGAGAGCGGCTATCGTGTCTAAACCCAGACCGCGCGACTTGAAGAAACGAACGGGTTTGTAGGATTGAGAAATCAAGTTGTGCTTCAAACAAACGGCTGCAGGTATTGAGTAGCTCAGCCAATTGTTCCATCCGCAGAGAAAACGCGCGGTGATTGAGCCTCAAAACTTGTTGCAGTTCTTGCGGAGGAACGCCAGAAATCAAAGCATCCAACATTGGTTGCAGGTTTGATGATGCTTTACTTGAGTTGATCAGCGTTGCGGTCTTTTTGCATTGCCGACATTGCACACGTTCGGTGCCAGAGGGTGTGCGTCCGAAACGTTGCCAAGACGCTTTTGAACAATGGCATTGAGGCAATAAATCGAGTTTGAAGGTGTGCTGTTCCAGTTGATTGCCTAGCGCGAGAATGGGCTCGTTCACCAAAACAGGAGGATAAGCACCACACTCAGAACAATGCCACGCATCGTAACCGAGTCGGTTTGAGCGCGAATACAAGCTCAAGTCGGGTACACCGCAATTGGCGCAACCAAACGACTTACAGCCATTGTATTCTTGACGAAATGTCATGGTGCTTATTCTCCGAGCTAAGTCCGTATTGGATTTAGTTTTGGCTTACGTCTACTTGGCGACCGAGTTCCGGTACGGTCACTTGTTTCTTCGCTTTGAACTGGTCAATCAACACTTGTGTTACTGAATCGCCTTCTGATTCAAACGTACCTTTCTCAAAAACATGATAGCCGTCACCGCCACTTGCTGCGTAAGAGTAAGTCGCGACTTTGTATGAGTCAGCATTGTCCACTGGTTTGCCGTTTACATTTAGGCTCACCAAGCGTTGACCCTCTGGTTTTTCGTTGTCATAACGCGCTTCGATACCAGAGAATTGCGCCAGACCGTAAGGCAAGGTGTAGCTGTATTCCAACAGTTCTTTTAGCTGTTCCCCGTTTAATGTCACGACCGAGAGTTTATCCGTGAATGGGAAAAGATCCATCACGTTTTCCATTGTCACTGGGCCTTTGTTTAAGTCGACACGAATACTACCAGAACTGATCATGCCCACATCGGCGTTAGCAGCTTCACGCATCATATCGGCCACCAAGTTACCGACGTTTGATTCGCGGTAGTAACGGCGGTAAGCAGTGTCGTTGATGGTCGCCAGTTGCTCGCTTAACTCAGGGAATTTGCTGCGTGCATTGGCGATAAGGTCGCTGGTTTTTTTGTCTCGTTCCAGCTTATCTGATTCCACAGGGATGAGTTTGCCATCAAGCAGTTTTACGTCGTGCTTTTCTGTATCCACCGCAAACTTGGTGTAACCCAAGTATTTGCCCTGACCGAATGTAAGGCCAATGACGGTGCCGGTTTTCGGGTGTACAACTGGCTTCCACAAGCCATGGTCTGAGTGACCACCAAAGATCACATCCACGCCTTTTAGCTTGCCAGCCATGTTGTAGTCTTCATCAAAGCCGCGTTGTACTTCTGGGTCTGCTTCTTTGTCGGTCTGCATTGGCGCTGTTTTGTTTTGGTGAGTCAGTACGACAATCATGTCCACTTCATCACGAATCTTATCCACCCAGTATTGAGTGACTTCGATAGGGTCATCAATGGTTAAACCCTTGCGGTTGCCTTTCCACATGGTGTTGTAGAACGCATCCACGCCCATCACACCTATCACGCCTACACGAACGCCATCGCGCTCAATAATGGTGTAGGGCGAAGCAAATGGGGCATTGTTTTGCTCGAATTTGATGTTGGCGTTCAGCACTGGGTAAGCCGCTCTTGGCATGTTCTCTTTCAGCGTTTGCCAGCCGTATTCAAACTCATGGTTGCCGAGCGTAATCGCGTCGTAGCCCATTGCACTGTACAAATCGAAAGAAAGTTTGCCTTGAGTCTTCTTAGCAAGTGACCCAGTGAAAATGTCACCTGCATCAAACAAGAAACTGGTCTCTTCCTGCGCTCGGGTTTGTTTGATTAAGGTGGCTAGATATGGAATACCACCGATGTGTGAGATGTCTGGATTCCAAAAGGCATCAACAGGTTCGTAAACGCTCTCGATGTCGTTGGTGTGCAGCAGCGTGACATTGCGAATTTCCGCAAATGAAGAAAATGAAGCACTGATAGAAATTGCGGCCAAGGCGCAAAGTAACGGCTTTTTAGAAAATGTGTTCATAGCTGATCCGGTTAAGTCGAATGAATGTTGGGTTTCGCGAAACGGGGCAACTTTAAAAAAGCAAACGTTTAGTTCGCTTGAATTGGATCACATAAATTTACTGAGCTTATGATTAATTGTCGCAGAGTGATCGTTTGTGTTGGTGAAAGTGAAAGGCTAAAAAACAAAAGGCCAGCTCTCGCGAACTGACCTTTGAAGAGGGAAGAGTGATAGAGGCTTATTGAGGCGCTTTCATCGCTTCTGATTGATCGCCCGTCATCACGAAGTGCAACTCACCACCCGGTTTGAACTCGGAATGGTCGAAGAAGAAACCGTTATCCAAAGCTTTGCCATTGATGGTGACGGACTTGATGTACATGTTGTCATCGGCGTTGTTTTCTGTGGTGATGGTGAACGTGCCACCTTTCACCGGAATTACCGCTTTGTCGAATAGCGGGCGACCCACAGTGTAGATAGGCTCTGCTGCGTTCACTTGGTAGAAGCCCAATGCAGACATCACATACCAAGCAGACATCGCGCCTACGTCTTCGTTACCAATGACGCCTTCTGGCGCAGCGAAATACATGTCATCCAGAATGTGGTCGACGACTTGTTGCGTCTTCCATGGTTCTGCGGTCCAGTTGAATAGGTAAGGAATGTGGTGCGAAGGCTCGTTACCAAACGCAACTTGACCAATCAAACCAGACATATCCGGTGTTTCTGTACCTTGGCTCTCTGCGGTGAAAGTTGCTTCTAGGTTTTTCTGGAACTCAGCATCGCCACCCATGATGGTCTTCAAGCCCGCGATGTCATGCGGTACAAACCAAGTCCACTGCCACGCGTTACCTTCGGTGTAGTTGCCTGTCTCGTGTTCCGTACCGTATGGGTCGAATGGCGTCATGAAGGTTTCATCAATCATCACAGGGCGCATAAAGCCCGTCACGCCATGTTCTGCGTATTCCGTTGGGTTGTAATCGAAGTACTTCTTGTAGCCTTTTGAGCGTTCAAGGTATTGCTCTTCTGCTTGAGTGTCACCGGCTGCTTTGGCAATTTGTGCGATAGCCCAATCGTAGAACGCGTTTTCTAGACCGTAAGAAACAGACTCAACCGTGTAGTCTTCAAATACTGGCTCACCATCGACACGTTGGATGGCAGGCGTGAAGCCGTTTTTCTCAATGTAATCGATGTGCTTGGTTAAAGTGCGATCCAATACGCCCTGATCCCAATCGGCTTGCAGTGCTGGGTAGTTGTCGTAAGTCGAAGAGTCGATCGCGGCTTTCAGCGCCAGCTCTTTCTCTTGTTGAGTAAACTCTTCTGGGAATTTGGTCATCGCATCCGCAATCACTGCTACCGCTGGGTAGCCAACCATGGTGCCTGTTTCGTCACCTAAGTGCTCCCATTTCGGCAGCAAGCCGCTTTCAGTGTACTTCTGAACTAGGTTCTTCGCGTACTGCACCGCGCGGGTTGGCTCTGTGATGGTTTTTAGTGGGTGCAACGCACGTTGGGTATCCCATAGAGAGTAAACCGAGAAGTTTGGCTGTTCTTCTGTTGCTTGACCGTAAGCGATGGAGTATTCCCCTTCGCCTTCACGAATTGAGCCTTTGCCCATGCCACGGAATCGACCATCCACGTCTTGATGCACCATAGGCGCAATCTTGGTGTGGTAAAGCGCAGTGTAGAAGATCTCTTTCTGATCTTCTGTGCCACCTTCGATAGAGAAGTTGAGTGCTTTTGCCCATTTCTCGCGTGCGTTGTTACGCGCAGTATCGAAAGAGACATTCGCTTCGGCATCGTAGTTGTTTTCTGCACCTTGAGGGTCAACCGCAGATAACGCCACTTGCGCATTCAGCTCTTGTGAGCCTTCATCTTCAAATTCGATGTAGGCAGTGACGTCCGCTTTGACACGCTTAACTGGATTACCTTGGTCATCGTAAATTAATTCAGAAACGTGCTCTGCCGATAGACCGTCAACAGGTTCGCCATTGGCAAGGATGTAAACGTCTTTGATCTTCTTATCAAAAGTCGCATAGAAGAAGATTTTTTGGTTTTTCGCCCAACCAGAGAAGTGCGCTGCATCGCGCTCGCCCGTGATGGTATGGCCGTCTTCGCTCACCGTCAGTTTGTTGCGCAGAGAGGTCGAACCCCAGTCACTGTTAAGGATGGAGTTGAGGTCTATCTTCAGACGTTGTGGTTGACCTTGCGGATAGGTGTAACGATGGAAACCGACACGTTCAGAAGCTGTAAGCTCAGCTTTGATACCGTTCTCTGCAATCTTCACAGAGTAGTAACCCGCTTCTGCCACTTCTGAGGTTTTGTCCATCTTGACTGAAATCGCTTCGCGGTAGTCGTCGCTGTCTTCGATGTATTTAGCTTTATCTTCGGTAAACGGAAGGAACAGAATGTCACCTAAACCGCCCATACCCGTGCCGGATAGATGGGTGTGGGAGAAGCCAAATAGGGTCTTTTTATCGAAGTGGTAACCTGATGAAGAGTGCCAGCCGATCAGCTCGGTATCTGGAGAAAGTTGCACCATACCTTCTGGCACAACAGGACCTGGGAAGGTGTGTCCGTTAAAGCCCGTACCAATGAATGGGTCGACGTATTTTAGGTTGGAAGTATCGACGCTTGGTGAGGTGTTATCGTCGTCATCGTTGCAGCCAGCCAAACCAATAACACTTGCAATCACAGCGGTGGCGATAGCGGTTTTCGTAAAGTTCATAATCTTGATTCCTTAGGCAGGAAGCGCCTCACTTCCTGCCACTGAGTTAATCTATCTGCTTATTCTTTAAACACGAATTACATAAAACGTTACTGAGCTTGAAGCGCTTCTTGCTTGTCACCCGTCATGACGAAGTGAAGCTCGCCGCCCGCTTTGATTTCGCTGTGTTTGAAGGTGAAGTTGGCATCCAGCGGCTTGCCGTTGATGGTTACGGACTTCACGTACTTGTTGTGTGGGCTGTTGTTGTCTGCGATGACTGTGAATTCGCCGCCTTCTACTGGAATGGTGATTTCATCAAACATAGGGCGACCGATGGTGTAGACCGGATCCGCAGGCGTCACTTGGTAGAAGCCCATTGCCGACATCAAGTACCAAGAACTCATCTGACCTACGTCTTCGTTACCAATCAAACCAGTTGGTTCGCTGGTGTACATCTCTGACATGATGCGGTCTAGGTACTCTTGCGCTTTCCATGGCTCATCCGTTAGCGCGTATAGGTAAGGAATGTGGTGCGATGGCTCGTTACCGTGCATGTACTGACCGATGTAACCCGTTAGGTCTGGCAGTTCTTCACCTGTGTTTGAAGAACGCGCGTTGAATAGCTCGTCCAAGTCTTCACGGAACGCTTTCTCTGGCGTGGTGTCTTTGCCTTGTGCCAAGTCTGCTTGGTAGATTTCTTGTTTCAGGCGGTTGAAATCGTGCATTGGTTGGAACTTCCATTGCCACGCGTTCCCTTCGGTGTAGGCAAACTCGTCCACGTAGTAAGGGTCGAATGGTAGCAGCGGGCATTTCTCTTTCATCACGCCTGAGCCTTCAGGCCATTCAACCATTTCACACTCATCCAAACGATCTTCATCAATCGGTTGGTTGAACTCCAAAGGCGGTTTGTTTGGTGATGAGCTTAGCGGGTGGTTTTTCGGACGTAAGAAGCCCGTCTCTGCATCCCAATGGTTAAGCCAGTTGTCGGCACGAGTCATAAACTCTTCTTGCAGTTTTACATCGCCAGCCATGCGCGCGATTTCTGCCATTGCCCAGTCGCCGTAAGCAAACTCAAGCGTGTAAGATGCACTGTTCCAATAACCGTGATGAACAAAGCCATTTTCTTCGTACACCTTAACTTGCACAACGTTTGCTGCGCCGATGTTGTTGTCTTCCGTCCAATCTGGGAATTCAGACGCCTCGTGGTAACGCACCGTAAACTCAGCCGCTTCTTTGGCAAGTTGTGGGTCGATGTCTAAACCTTTCGCCATCGCGTCAGCAATGATAGAAACCGCAGGGAAGCCGATCATAGTGCCTGTGTAGTGGCTGTGCAGTTCCCATTTCGGCAGAATGCCACCGTCTTCGTATTTACGAATCAGGTCGTTGGCAAACTCTTCGGCACGTTCCGGATCGATGATGGTTTTCAGTGGGTGCGCTGCGCGGAAGGTATCCCACATGGAGTACACAGAGTAGTTTGGTGTGTCGCCCGCGTCTTTTTGAATGCGAGTACGCATCGCAGGGTATTGACCGTCGACATCTTGGAAAATCATTGGCGCGATAGAAGCGTGGTAAAGCGCGGTGTAGAAGATCTCTTTCTGATCTTCCGTGCCGCCAGATACCATCATGCGGCTAAGCTCTTGGTGCCATGCGTCGTTGGCTTGAGCGCGCGCAGTATCAAATGACACGTCTTTCGCTTCTGCTTCTAGGTTCTTCTCCGCCCCTTCTGTGCCTGTTGGTGACAAGCCTACTTGGATTTCTAACGGTGTTGATGATGGTGCGAATTCTAGGTAAGCGATGGTTTTCACTGCGTCGATGTTGTCGTTGTTTACATCGATTTCCGTTTCTGCGCCGTCAACTAAAGCAATGGCTTTGACGATAGGTTGGTTGAAGGTGGCGTAGAAGTACACGTGCTGGTTGTTCGCCCAGCCATTCGAGCTACGTAAACCGCGGATGGTGTAAGCGTCGATGAACTCCAAATCACCCTTCATGGTGCGGTTGTTGAAGTGACCTTTGTTGAGAGTGTGGTCTAAATCGAACTTGATGTGTGGCGTAGTGCCTTCTTTGAAGGTGTAGCGGTGGAAGCCAACACGTTGCGTGGTGGTTAGCTCAGCTTTGATTTCGCCTTTGTTCAGTTCAACTGCGTAGTAGCCCGCTTCTGCCGTTTCGTTGTCTTTATCGAAGGTGTTGAAAACGGCGTTTTCTTTCTTGGTGAAAGGCAGAACTAAGATATCACCAAGGTCGGTAATGCCTGTGCCAGAAAGGTGAGTGTGGGAGAAGCCATATACAGGGATTTCAGTCAGCTTGCCGTGGTCGAAGTAACCTGCAGCAGAGCCCCAACCTTCCATTTCGGTATCAGGAGAAAGTTGTACCAAACCGTAAGGCACAACCGCCCCTGGGAAGGTGTGACCATCTGCGCCTGTACCAATCAATGGATTGACGTATTGAGTTAGTGTGGTGTCGAGGGATGGAGTACCAGATTTGCTGTTGTCGTCATCACTGTTACAACCAGCAAGACCAAACATGGCAGCGAGTATAGCGGTAGAGATAAGGGTTCTTTTTAGTTTCATTTTTATGGTTCCACTGAAGTGAAGTTTTTTAGGGGGCTAGGTGCCCCCTTTCGTTATTTGGATGGGTATCGGCTACTGCGCTTTCATCGCTTCAGATTTGTCTGAAGTCATGACGAAATGCAGCTCTCCACCGTCTTTCAAATCGCTGTGCGCGAAGCTGAAGTTGTCACTCAATTGTTTGCCGTTGATGGTCACTGACTTAACGTAGATGCTCTCTTGGCTGTTATTTTCTGAGGTGATGGTGAATTTACCGTCCGCGACTGGAATCACGGCTTTGTCGAACAGAGGACGACCGATGGTGTAGCTTGCTTCGCCCGGTGTGACTTGATAGAAGCCCAATGCAGACATCACATACCAAGCCGACATCTGACCGACGTCTTCGTTACCAATCAGACCTTCATGGGTTGGGTGGTAGAACTCGTTCATCGCTTGATCGACAATTTCTTGTGTCTTCCAAGGCTCAGCCGTCCAGTTGTAAAGGTAAGGCACGTGATGATCTGGCTCGTTACCCATCACGAACTGACCGATGTAGCCCGACATATCGTGTGATTGGCTCGTATCGGCGTTGGAGTCCGCATTAAACAGCGCATTCAAGTTAGCGAGGAATGCCGCTTTGCCTTGTTCGGTTACGTTTTCAGGAAGAGAGAAGTCAGTGCGGTCGATGTGCTCGCCACCCATCACGTTAGCCAGACCGTTCAAGTTGTGCGGTGCAAACCATGTCCATTGCCATGTGTTGCCTTCGGTGAAGTCTTCGCCTCGGTGCTCAGCACGGTAAGGCCAGAACACGTCACTTTCATTGAGTGCTTTGCGGTCTTTACACGCGTTGTAGTCCATACCGTCTGGGATAGACAGCGCCATGTTCTCGTCCAAACATTCTGCTTTCAGGTTGTTTGCCCAAACCTTGCTGCCACTGTTCATGTAAGCCGGACGCATAAAGCCTGTCGCACCCAATGCGTTGCCTTTGGTGTCTTGCAGTTTGCCGTATTGCTCTGGGTTGTAATCGAAGTAGTTCTTGAACGATTCAGAACGCGCCATGTAGCGGTCGTACTGTTGGTCGTTGCCCGCAAGTTTAGCGATCTGAGCGATACACCAGTCGTAGTAAGCATTCTCAAGACCGTAAGACACCGACTCGTTCACAAGCTCGTCGTATTTGTCGACTTTCAAGCCTTCCACATAACCCGGTTTGTCGCCAGAGTTCGGCGCCCATTTGGTGTTAGCTGGAATAAAGCCGACGTCTTCTTGGTAGTCGTTATGACGTGTCATGACCGTGAAGCGTTTGTCACCGTTCCAAGCATCTTGGTAAGGCACCCAGCTTTCAGTTTTATCAAGGTTGAAGTTGACCGTTTCGTCAGCGGCTTTCAACGCCAAATCAAACTCAGCAGCAGTAAAGGCTTCTGGGTGTTTGACCATGATATCGGCAATAACCGAGACCGCAGGGTGACCGACCATTTCACCGGTGTAATCCGAGTGCAGTTCCCATTTTGGTAGTACGCCGCCCGTTTGGTATTTGTTCAATAGATCGCGTGCGTGTTCAATTGCGCGGTCTTTATCGATGATGGTTTTCAGTGGGTGTGCGGCGCGGAAGGTATCCCACATTGAGTATACCGAGTAGTTCACTAAGCCATCTTCTGCTTGGTGCACTTTGCCATCCATGCCACGGTATTTGCCATCCACGTCTTGGTATAGGAATGGAGCAACAAACGTACGGTAGAGCGAGGTGTAGAACATGGTCTTGTCGGCTTTGTTGCCGCCTTCCAGTTCAAACTCGCCAAGGATGTTTTCCCAAGCCACGCGGTTTTGTTGTACGACGTTGTCGAAGTCCCAACCGTTAGTGTCTGCTTCTAGGTTTTTCAGTGCGCCGTCAACGCCAGTGCCAGAAATCGCTACTTTGACCACCAATGGCTCATCGCTCTTACCAAAGTTCAAATGCGTCAGGACATCGTTTGCGCGTTTTGCCAAACGTTCTGGGTCAGGTTCTGGTTCGCCCGGCATTGGTTTGTGCTCTGCGTATCCGCGGTAATCTTCCAAGCCGACTTCAGTAGCGTCAGTTGGAGTCAGTTTGTTTTCAGAAGCCAGCTTGGTGTATAGGTTCTCTTCAATGATTGGATCAGAGAATTCTGCCGCGAAGAACACGGTTTGCCATTGACCCCATTCGTTTGAGGTACGCGCGCCTACGACTGTAGTGTCGTTAACGCGTTTGTAGTAGATGCTACGAGAATGGTTGCCGTATTGCTCCAACAGTTCGTGTTGCAGGTCGATACGCACTTTGCGGTCTTCACCCGGCTTGAAGGTGTAACGCTGGAACGCCACGCGGTCGGTTGACGACAGTTCAGCTTTTACGCCAGTTTCTACAAGATCAACCGAGTAGTAACCAACTTCTGCCACTTCCGAGCTTTTATCCATGGTCACGGCATCGGTATTGAAGCCGGTGTATGGCAAGAAAGCGAAGTCGTTTAGGTCGCCTTTACCTGCGCCGGAAATGTGGGTCATTGAGAAGCCAGAAAGAAGGCTGTGCACAGGATCGTATTCAACAGGTGAGCCTTTGCCATTCCAACCGTTTGGATCGAAGTTATCTGGTGACGGTTGAATCATACCTTCTGGCATAACTGGAGATGGGTTGACGTTGCCAAGACCTTTAGTGCCGATCAAGGTATCAACGAATTCCAAAGTAGGGGTAGAGATAACAGGAGTTTCTGGATCAGAGTCGCTGCCACAACCAGCAAGACCAAGCATGGCGGTTAACACTGCGGTAGAGAGTAGGGTTCTTTTTAGTTTCATTGTTTTTATTCCACGAGAAAAGGGGACACGAGGTCCCCTCAAAATCATTATTCGCCTAGGTTGGCTTGCATTGCTTCAGACTTGTCAGCTGTCATCACGAAGTGCAGTTCGCCGCCTGCTTTGAATTCGCTGTGCTGGAAGGTGTTGTACACATCCAAAGGCTTACCGTTGATGGTTACTTCTTTGATGTACATGTTGTCTGGACCGTTGTTCTCAGCCGTTACCGTGAAGGTGCCAGAGCCAATGTCTACCGTCGCTTTGTCGAAGATTGGACGACCGATGCTGTAGGTTGGATCGGTTGGCGAGATTTGGTAGAAGCCCAGTGCCGACATCAAGTACCACGCCGACATTTGACCTACGTCTTCGTTACCGATGATGCCGTCTGGCGTCGGTTTGTAGAACTGGTCGTAAACTTGGTCTAGGTATTCCTGCGCCTTGTAAGATTCTTCAGTACGGTTGTACAAGTAGATGACGTGGTGCGAAGGTTCGTTACCGTGAATGTACTGACCGATGTAGCCTGTCATGTCTTGGTGCGCTTCGCCGCCATTTGGATCGGCGGTAAATAGGTTGTTCAGCTTGTCGTTCAGACCTTGCGTGCCGCCCATGATTTCAGTCAGCTTGTCCAAGTCTTGCATGAACGCCCATTGCCATTGCCACGCGTTACCTTCTGTGTAGTAGAACGCGTCAGACTTGTAAGGGTCGAAGTCAGTTGAAGCGTATTTCAGCGCACATGGGTCGCCTTCTTTCAGTTCTGTCGGTACAAAGAAGCCCGTGCCGTCTGCGTTACCAGCTTTCGCATCCCAGTGTTTCAAAGAGTTGTAAGAACGGGTTTTGAACTCTTCATACGCGTCCATATCGCCAGCGGCTTTTGCCATTTCTGCGATCGTCCAATCGTAGAATGAGAATTCCAATGAGTACGACACTGAGTTCCAGTTCGGGTAGCGAACACACTGTTCTTTCTCGTGGTAGTTCAACTGACCTGCCATGAGTGAGCTTAGGATGTCGTCATGAATCTGTGGGTATTCATGCGGAGTGTAACGTGCTGATTTCACTGATGCGGTGTAAGCTTGCTCTGCATCAATCAAGCCTTTGGTCACCGCATCGCCTAGAATTGCTGCCGATGGGTAGCCGATCATGGTGCCAGTTTCTGAGCCGTGACCTTCCCACTTCGGCAATAGACCAAACTCGTCGTTAGATTTACGAATCAAGTCTTTCACGTAAAGCGTTGCTTGATCTGGGTCGATGATGGTCCACATTGGGTGAACGGCGCGGAACGTATCCCACGTTGAGTAAATCGAGTAGTTTGGTGTATCGCCATCTTTCAGTGTGCGCACCGTGCCAAGCATATCCACGTATTGACCATCCACATCGTAGAACTCGATTGGAGCGATCATCATGTGGTACATGCCAGTGTAGAAGTTGGTTTTCTCTGCGTCAGTTCCGCCTTCAACTTTGATTTTCGCTAGCTTCTCAGCCCACGCGTATTCAGCGTCTTCTTTCACTTGTGCTAGGTCGAAACTTGGTGCTTCCGCTTCTAAGTTTTTCTGTGCGCCTTGCCAGTTAACAGGAGAGATACCGACGCGGATTTCAATTGGTTCTTCGCCTGTGCCGAAGTTTAGGTAAGCGGTCAGATCATCGCCTGAGTAAACCGCGCCATTGCGCATTTCGCGCGTTGGTTCTTTGTCTTGTTCACCCAATAGTGCTTTGGCAATTGGTTGGTTGAATTTCGCATAGAAGAAGATGTCTTGACCTTGGTGATCTTGCCCTTGGAACCAGCCAGTTGAGGTTTTACGACCGCGAATGGTGTATTCGTCCACCACTTCTACTTTGTTCTTCAAAGACTTGCCGTTGTTGTTCATTAGGGTATGACCCAAATCGAACTTCACGTTGCGGTCCGCGCCATCAGCAAAGGTGTATTTGTGTAAACCAACGCGTTTGGTGGCGCTCAGTTCTACTTCGATTTGACCTTGGTTTAGTTTGGTTTTGTAGTAGCCTGCGCTTGCTTCTTCATTGGCTTTGTCGAAAGAGTTCAGTTGTGTGTTCGCCATGTCTGCGTATGGCAGAACCAAGATGTCGCCTAAGTCTGTTGCGCCTGTACCTGAAAGGTGAGTATGGGAGAAGCCGTACAGCGGAACGTCAGTGTTAACTACTTCGCCAGTTTCGTAGTTGGATGAATCCCAGTAGCCAGAAGCTGAGTGCCAAGGGTTAAGCCCTGATTCGTGATCAGTGTTAGAGCCGATGAAAGTATCTGGAGATAGTTGAACCATACCTGCCGGTACCGTCGCCCCCGGGAATGTATGACCAGAAGCTGCTGTGCCGATCATTGGATCGACGTATTTCAATACCGCAAGATCAACAATTGGATCACCCGGCAGTGAAGAGGAAGAATCGTTGTCGCTGTTACAGCCAGCCAAGCCACCCGTCAGACCAACCAGGATAGCCAAAGAGATAAGATTACGTTTAAACATGTGCATACCGTTTTGTCGTTATTCGTATATAAAAAGTGTTTATAAGAGCCTGTTTATAAAGGACTGCTTATAAAATTTTCTTGTAGGGATAGCCGGGAGATGCGCTCCCCCGACTGAGTTGTCACTATTGGGATTAACGAGAACCTGCTGGCATCTCGTCTTCATGCAAGAACTCACCGATGCCTTGTGCTGGTGGAAGATCTTGCTCTAGAGAGCCCCAACGTTGATTTGGTTTGTCGCCCATCACGAACTCCAACTCACCGCCGTACATGATTTCGTCATGAGTTAGGTAAGTACGGTTGAAGTCTTTGCCGTTGTAGCGAGCCGACTGAATGAAGATGTTTTCGCGGCTAACGTTTTTCGCGGTCACCGTGAACTTCTGGTTGTTGCCAACATCGATAGACGCGCTTTCGAACAGCGGAGTACCGATTTCGTAGATGCCAGAAGAAGCGTTCACTGGGTAGAAGCCAAGTGCACGGAACACGAACCACGCAGAGAGCGTACCGAAGTCGTCGTTACCACAAATGCCGTCAGCGGTGTTCTTGTAGCAAATGTTGGTTGCTGCGGCGATGGCTGCCTGACCTTTCCAAGGTTGACCTACGTAGTTGTACAAGTACGGTACGTGGATATCTGGTTCGTTACCTTGCACGTGCTGACCAACGTTACCTGTGTTGAACACTGGGAATTGGTTGTCGCCTGCGTTGCGGTCTGGGTAGGTTGACCAGTACTCATCCAAGCGCGCTGCGAACAAGTCACCACGTTCTGCTTCAGGGTTTTGTGTCTTGTCGAAGCGTGTCATCAGGTCAATCAAGCCATGAATGTCATGTTGAACGCTGAACGAGTATTGCCAGCCATTCGATTCAGAGAATGCCCAGTTGAACATGTCTGGACGCCAGTCTTTACCAACCGCGCGACCGGTGATTGGGTCTACCCAACCAGCATCGATAAACTCGCCATCGTAGTCACGGGCTTTGAACCAACCTTGGTATTGCTTACCACCGAAGTCGAATTGCGCTTGCCAGTTTTTAGAACGGTTAGCGAACTCGGTGTAGCGTGGGTCTTCTTCTCCGAACACTTCTTTGATCGATTGCGCGATTGCCCAGTCGTTCATTGAGTACTCAAGCGAGTAAGATGCTGTCCAAGAGTCTTTAAATGGTGAGTGACCGCCGTAAGAATCCGGTGGAGTGTCGTGCAATTGCGCTGGCACGTAACCTTGTTCTTCGTACTCTTTGATCCATGCTACGCCTTGGCTCGTTGCGGCGCGCGCATCTGTGATCATCGCTTCAACTAAACGTTCTTTAACGTCTTTGCGCTCTGCTTCTGTAAAGCCAAGATCGATCATGCGTTTTTCTAGTGAGCCTTTCGACAGCACATCATGAATCACAGGCGTTGAGTGCATGCCCATCATCATGCCTGTTTCGTTGCCTTTGAATGTCCACTCAGGCAGGCGACCTTTGCGCACGTTGCCTTTGTCATCCACCCATTCTTCTTCAGCGTAAGACAGCATAGACAGTACTACGTCTGCTAAGCGGTCTGGCTCAAGAATCGAAGATAGCGGTTGAACTGCGCGGTAGGTATCCCACAAAGAGAAAGTGTCGTAACGCGTGAAGTCTGCTTTGCCATCTTTGTTGGCATCGGCAGTGCGGATCGATTCTTTCAGCGTATCGATCTTGTCGCCCCAAGGTGTGTTGCCATCTGGGTAAGCGTTACGACCTTGGTGAACTTGGCGGTAGCGACCATCTAAGTCAGAGTGAATGGTTTGACCTAGGTACGAGTGGTACATCGCGGTGTAGAACGTCTGTTTGTAATCTTCGTCGCCAGAGACTTGGATCTTGCCGAGTTCGTCTTCCCATTTCTTCGTTGCCGCTTCTCGAACTTGATCGAAGTTCATGCCCGCAACTTCTGTCATGTTAAGAGAAGCACCAGACTTGCCGTTCTCGCCGATCTCAACGTTTGATAGCGCCAATTTCGCCTCAACCGTTAAGCCGTCTTTGGATGTGTCGAACTCAACGTAAGCCCGTGCGTATTGGTACTTGCCGCGTGTCTCGTTACCGATTTCAGTGATGCCTTCTGGCACGTCCATGTAACGACCTTGCTCTTTATCGTAGTAAGCAAAGCGAACGTTTTTGATTGGTTGGTCGAATTCCATCACGAAGAATTCTTTTTGGCTTGGTGCCCAACCATCAGAGAAACGGTGACCTTCTAGACGGTTATTGTCTTTGTCCCATTTCAAGTAAGAATCTGAGGTGTAGTCCCAGTTAATTTTGAAGCCAGTGTTCACGATGATTTCTGACTTCTCATCACGAGGGAAGGTGTAGCGGTGCACACCAACGCGATCCGACGCCGTCAACTCAGCTTTGATGTCGTAATCCAATAGATCGACTTTGTAGTAGCCTGCCGTAGCTTGCTCGTCACGATGTTGGAAGCGAGACGCTTCTAGGTTTAGCGTTGCCGAACCTTCATCAATCATGTAATCCGAACGTGAGTTGATTGGCATAACGAGAATGTCGTTCAAGTCGCCAGCACCTGCTCCGGAAAGGTGGGTATGAGAGAAACCGGAAGTACGTGCGTCGTGGTAGTAGTAGCCTGAAATGTATTCCCAGCCGTTAGAACCGTTGTTTGGAGAAAGCTGCACCATGCCGTGTGGTGTGGTTGCACCAGGGTAGGTGTTGCCTAGGTTACCTGTGCCGATGAATGGGTTGACGTAGCGTGTTACGTCCATATCGGCGAAATCTACCGGGATGTGAACGCCCATGTCGATTTCAGGTGTTTCTGGGTTTGGCTTGTCATCACAGTCGCCATCGCCAACTGGAGGACATACTGGCTTGCCGCCGTCAGGAATATCCGGCAGTGCAGGGTTGGTGTCACCGCCTTCATAAATGTTGGTTGTGTCGTCGTTACAGCCAGTCAGACCGACTAGACCACTGAGAACTGCGCAAGCGAGTAGGGAAGGTTTGAATTTCATTTTTAAAGCCTTGTAAATTGTAGGGTTATATAATTAAAAAAATCAGGGGTATTACTAAAACTTAAAAACTTGAAATAGAGCCCTTTGGGGGAAAGGGCTCTTAGGGGGAGGAGCTTAAGGTTTAAGCTTTCACAAGAGTCGCTGCGTTACGCATCGCTTCTTTCGTTGAACACTCAACAACGTTTGCTTTTGCAAAGCGGTGAGCGTCTTTTACTTGGATATCGTGAGCTAGAATAACCAGCTTCGCGTTTGCTACATCTAGGTCAGTGATGCGGTTCTGGATACCGTTTTGACCTTGAGTTTCTACTTTGATTTTCAGACCCGCTGCCGCACCTGCTTTCTCTAGTGCTTTTGCTGCCATGAATGTGTGTGCTACGCCAGATGGGCAACATGTTACTGCTACGATGTCGTACTCGCCTTCGCCTGCTGCTGGAGCCGCTTGAGCTTGTGCAGGTGCTGCTTCAACGATTTCGTCTTCTGCTTCTTCTTCAGCAACTGGTTTCCAGAAGCCAACGATAACTGCTGTTGTTAGTGAGCCTAGTGCGATACCCACAACGTACATTGGGATGTTGCTTGATACAGGTGCTGTGATTAGACCGCCCCATGGTGCGTGTAGTAGTACGTCTGTTAGGAAGCCGAACACACAGCCAACGATACCACCAGCAACGATTGAAGGAAGAACGCGTACTGGGTCGTTTGCAGCGAATGGGATAGCACCTTCAGAGATACCGATAGAGCCCATGATTGCTGCTGCTTTACCTGCTTCTTGCTCTTGCTTAGTGAACTTCTTCTTGAATAGGAATGTTGCTAGTGCCATACCAAGAGGAGGCGTACAGATTGCGATACCAACACCACCCATTAGCCACGGTTGAGTATCAACTTGAGTTTGAGCGAATAGCGTTGCTACTTTGTTGATTGGACCGCCCATATCGAATGCAGTCATACCACCAAGAATCGTACCTAGAACCACTTTAGAAGCGCCAGCCATAGAAGCTAGGAATTCGTTCATAGACGCCATGAAGATCTTGATTGGCTCACCGATACCCCATAGAACGATACCTGCAGAGATAAGCGTACCTAGTAGAGGGTAGATGAAGTAAGCGCCCAACGCAGTCATGTTAGCAGAAAGAGGGATCTTCTTAAGTTGGAATACCACACCACCTGCGATGAAACCCGCTACGATACAACCAAGGAAGCCGCCGCCCATGTCAGCCATGATGCCAGAAGAGATCATCGCTGGTGCTAGTGCTGGTTTGTCTGCAATTGAGTAACCGATGAAGCCACCAAGAATAATTGGGAACAGCACCAGACCTTTAATACCGATATTAGAAATATCAGCCAATAAACCGTCTGCTGGAACCGCACCTTTACCTGATGCCATTACCGCTAGCGCCAGTAGTACACCACCCGCAACGATAAATGGAAGCATGTGAGAAGTACCGAATAAAAGGTGACCTTTCATGGTACTTAGGATTTTTTTGAAATCGCTATTATTACTAGCTTGAGCTGTGATTGTACTCATAATTTCACGCCTTATGAATTAATTAAAATATTTAGTATTTGGTTTTCGTCTTTTGCGTTATGAATATCTTCAATAAACTCTTCGCTAAATTTACCGAATAATTCTTGAAGAACATAAATATGGTGGTCGGCACCGTTATCTGGTGAGGCAATCATGAAGAATACGGTCGGTTTGACTCCCTCTTCGTCGCCATACTCGATGCCTTCGCGCTTTACGCCAACAGCGATTGCAGGCTCTGTAACCGCTTTGCTTTTTGCGTGTGGGTAAGCGATGCCGTCCATTGAAGTCACGCTTAATGCTTCACGTGCTTCGATGTCGGTTAAAAAAGCCTCTTTGCTGCTGATTCGATTATTTTCGAATAGCATCTGTGCTAGCTCTTCAAAGACTTCTTTTTTATTATTTGCTTGAAGGTTGCCTTTAATTAAATTGACGTTTGTTAGTTCTGTAATCATTTTTTGACTCATTGGTACTGAAGTAATGAGGCAAATTTAATTAATGTTACGGTTTTCTGAAATAGTAAAAAAAATCCAATAACTATATTTTTGTATCACTGAGAGCTAAGTGTGATAGAAGTCATTAATATCAATGAGCTAGAAGGGAATTAGTATTGTGACTTATATTCCATTTATTTTGAAATTAATAATGAAGCTTGAAAATAAACGAGAAGGGAATCAAATATGGTTCAATTTTGCTATCAAAAAGAGGCTTTGTGCTAAAGCTCCTCCAATAACCTTTTATTAACGTAATTTTCTATCTCTTTGAGAAAAGAAATAAAGCGCTTAGGAGAGCTGATTGTGAACTGAGCTAGTTCCTCCCCTTGATACACATTGGCCAATGTGTAAGCTCCGAATTTAAAGCCAAGGGGAAGTTAGGAGAGGTTGGTACGCTGAATTTAGCTAGTCCATTAAGATGGATTCTTGTACTTATGCAGTAAATCTAACGGGATATGGCAGTAGTCGTTTGGAAATCGCGTGAGTCGGTCTTGGTGCTCATCATCACTTGGCACATAGTTTGTGAGTGGCAGCACTTCTACGGCGATCTTATCGGCGTCTGGTCTTGCTGCGATAAACGCTTTAGCAATCGCTAGGTGTTGTTCGTTTTGGCTATAGACACCAGTACGGTACTTCTCACCTACGTCTTCACCTTGCTGGTTAACACTGTGCGGGTCGATGATCTCAAACAGATACCCCATTAAAGTTTCAACCGAAACCTGCTCAGGGTCGAACTGGGTTTTCACGCATTCTGCGTAGCCATCGTATTCAGATTGAGTGTTGTCTGTTGAGCCATTTGCTCGTCCTGCTTCGGTGCTAATTACGCCCGGAAGGTGGCGCATAAATTCTTGAACACCCCAAAGGCAGCCGCCTGCGAAGTAAATTTCTTCCATCATTCTGTCCTGAAAAATCTTTGCGCCATTATGGGCATCACTTTCATTCAAACACAACTCCAACCATAAAACAGGAACAACTCAGAAGTGATTTGCTCTCTTTTTTGTGCTGCGTTTCCTCGTTAGATTGAACGCAGTTAAGAGCTAGGGGGAATCCTAATGAAAATTGAACATATCGCGATTTGGACTGAACGTTTGGAAGAGCTAAAAGCCTTCTATGAGAAATACTTTAACGCGGTGTCTAACGATAAATACCACAATCCAACCAAGCAGTTTTCATCTTACTTTCTTTCGTTTGAAAGTGGCGCACGACTGGAGTTAATGTCGATGGAAGGTGTGACCGCCTGTGAAAAATCTCATGCGATGCTGGTAACAGGGTTGGCACACTTTGCCTTTTCTCTAGGATCAGAGCAGACAGTGGATCAATTGACCAAAACCTTAGTGGATGATGGCTACCAATGGATCGACGGTCCGAGACAAACAGGTGATGGTTATTATGAAAGCTGCGTGTTAGATCCGGATGGCAACCGTCTTGAGCTTACAGTGTAACGCGACTTAGCTTATTTCTATCGTTCACAGGCTGCTTTCATATGAAAGTGTTCGGGCGTATACTGCAAGCTCATCAATAAGGAGCGAGCCTGTGAACTCAAGACAAAATGAAATCCTGCAATTGGTTAATGACCGCAAACGCGTTCAAGTGACGGAGCTTTCTGACATCATTGGCGTGTCGGGCGTGACCATCAGGCAGGATTTGAACTTCCTTGAGCAACAAGGCTACTTGAAGCGTGTACATGGCGCAGCGACGGCGCTACAAAGTGACGATATTGATACGCGACTCGAAGTGCGCTTCGACATAAAACAAGCGTTAGCCAACAAAGCGGCAGATTTGGTATCACCAAACGAAACCGTGTTAATCGAAGGCGGCAGTGCTAATGCGCTCTTGGCTCGCACATTGGCTGAACGTGGTGACGTCACCATCATTACCCCATCAGCGTACATCGCTCACCTCATCCGTAACACCTCAGCTAACATCATTTTGCTCGGTGGTGTGTATCAGCATCAAGGCGAGAGCTTAGTTGGACCGTTAACCAAGCTATGTATCGAGAACATTCACTTCAGCACGGCTTTCTTGGGTATTGACGGCTTCCATCAAGATACTGGCTTTACTAGCCGAGACATGATGCGCGCAGAAATCGCTGAAACCATCATTGCGAAAAAGCGTCGTAACATTGTGCTGACGGACTCAAGCAAGTTTGGGCAAATCTACCCATCTTCGATTGGTAAAACGAGTGAAATCTCGGTGCTGTTAACCGACGAAGCAGCTCCGAAAAGCGACCTCGAACAATTGAGAAAGCAAGGCGTGGAAGTGGTGTTGGGTTAAGCCGACTCACGAACAATAAGTTTAGGAGGCAAGATCAAGCTGTAAGGCTCACTGTCTTCTTGCTTGAGTTGATTGATTAATCGTTTTGCTGCTTGTCTTCCCATCTCTCGTGCATTGGAATTAACGAAGGTAAGCGGTGGTTCAATTAACTCTGCTTCTTCAACGTCATCAAAACCAATCACCGATACTTGCTCGCCGATAAACTGATCTTTACCGATGGAACGTCCTGCTCGATGTATGCCATAGACCGCGCCTAGTGCCGTCGAGGAATGGTGACAAAGAACCGCAGTAATCTGTGGATGTTCCAACAACAGTTGCTGCACAGTTTGAGCGGCAGACGCTTGGCTTTTCTCACACTCGACCACCCACTCAGGTTTGAAAGGCAAACCAAACTGCATCAGAGTTGAACAATACCCACCAATACGCTCAGCACGACACAAAGAACTGCTCGCACCGCCGACATAAGCGATTCTGCGATGCCCTTGCTTAACCAGATGCTCCGTCGCCAACTTGGCGGCGTACATGTTATCTGGTCCCACGTAGTCGATTTGCTTATCTACCGAAGCGCGTGAAATGCACACCATTGGCAGATTGTGTTGCTTGAGGTTTTCGACGTTGAATTGCTGGCTTTCACCAATTGGGCAAAATGCGATACCACCGACACCTTGGCGTGCCATGGTTAATACACACTTCTCAAACTTTTCTTGGCTATCCCCACTTTGAGCCAGAAACAGCATGTAACCTTGCTGCTCGATTTCTTCACTCAATCCTGCTGCGACTTCTGCGTAATAGGGATCACTGATGTCTTTGAGGATCAATCCAATGATTTCACTGGAATTGGATCGTAGGTTGGCAGCGGCACGGTTACGGATATAGCCGAGCTCTTCAACCGCAGCGTTGACCTTTTCTATCGTGTCTGGAGAGATCCGCCCTTTATTCCCCAACACCATAGAGACGGTGGTAACTGACACGCCAGCATGTTTAGCGACTTCTGTAATGGTCACTTTTTTTGACGACATAGATTCACTTTATGGATTAGAAAAACGTTTTATCATCAAACTGTAACCCTATTAGGTTGATTTTAAAAGCCCTACACAGTTTGTGGAAAAAGATATCTAACTCGATCACAGAATTTTTGGTAAAACGTTTTATCAAAATTTTTAGCAGCGTATATTGAGTGCATAAAAACAACACTTCATGCGCACATAATGTGATGTGTATGAGCCCTACAAGTTCTCAATTTCCGGAGACAAACTATGTCTAAAAGCAATAAATCGACCATGTGGGAGTTCTTGCAAAGCCTCGGCAAGACCTTCATGTTGCCAGTCGCGCTGCTGGCATTCTCAGGTATTCTTCTTGGTGTCGGCAGCTCGTTTTCTAGCGCCGCTATCAAAGAAGCCATCCCATTTTTAGACAACACCCCTCTGCAATACCTGTTTATGTGGATGACCAAAATCGGTCTTGTCGCATTCATCTACTTGCCTGTGATGTTCGCAGTAGCTATCCCGCTTGGATTAGCACGTGAAGAAAAAGGCGTGGCAGGTTTCGCGGGTTTTGTTGGTTATGCTGCCTTCAACCTTGCGATCAACTTCTTCCTAACCGTCGCTGGTGTACTAGACAGTGAAGCGGAACGTGCCGCATACGGCGTGAAAAGCATCATCGGCATTGAATCGATTGATACTGGTATCCTTGGCGCGGTGATCGTTGGTGTGATTGTTGCGAAACTTCACCAGCGCTTTTACACCTTCAAAATGCCAGATGCGCTAGCGTTCTTTGGTGGTGCTCGTTTTGTTCCAATCATTTCTGCACTGGTACTGGGCGTTGTCGGTGTGTTTATCCCATTCGTATGGCCTTACTTTGCTGCGGGCATCAATGGTATCGGTCATGTGATTGAAGGTGCGGGTGATTTCGGTCCAATGCTGTTTGGTACAGGCGAGCGTCTATTGCTGCCAATCGGCCTTCACCATATCTTGGTTGCGCTGATTCGATTCACTGAAGCAGGCGGTACTATGGATGTGTGTGGTCAAACCGTGTCTGGCGCACTAAACATCTTCTACTCTGAATTGTCTTGTCCTGATACAACGGCGTTTACTCCGGAAGTCACGGCATTCTTGTCTCAAGGTAAAATGCCAACCTTCCTAGGCGGTTTACCGGGTGCAGCACTTGCGATGTACCACTGTGCTCGCCCTGAGAACCGCTCAAAAATTAAAGCGCTGCTTATCTCTGGCGTCGTAGCTTGTGTGGTAGGTGGTATCACTGAGCCGCTTGAATTCTTGTTCCTATTCGTTGCGCCAGTGCTTTACTTTGTCCATGCGATTCTGACTGGTCTGGGCTTTATGGTCATGGGCTTGCTTGATGTCACCATCGGTAACACAGACGGCAACCTTATTGATTTCTTGGTGTTCGGTATCCTGCAAGGCACGGCAACGAAATGGTACTTAGTACCGCTGGTGGCGGGTGTTTGGTTCGTGGTTTATTACTCAGTATTTAAGTTTGCGATCACTAAGTTCAACCTAAAAACACCAGGTCGTGAAGTCGATACGGCGGAAGTGGACAAAGAGCTTGAAGCCGCTTTCATCAATGAATCTGGCAAAGGTGCCGCAGTACTGGCAGCTCTTGGTGGCAAAGAGAACATCACGGCTCTGGATAACTGCATCACTCGTCTTCGCTTGTCTGTTAACGACATGAGTTTGGTCGACGACGCTAAGTTGAAAGCCAATGGCGCGCTGGGTGTAGTGAAGCTCGATGAGCACAACCTGCAAGTCGTGATTGGTACGCAAGTTCACCTAGTGAAGAACGAAATGCAAGCCATCATGTCTGCAAGCTAATCACTGCCTTGATAGATGCTCCCCCTCGGCACAATCTCCATCCTCCCCCCCAATGAGATTGTGACGAGGGACCTTAATATTGGAATATTCGTATGACTCAGAATTTCGACTTTAATACACCGATTGATCGCACTGGCACTTACTGCACGCAGTGGGACTACGTTCAGGATAGATTTGGTAAAGCGGGTTTATTGCCATTTACCATTTCAGATATGGATTTTGCTGCGCCAGAGCCGGTGATGAATGTGCTTAAACAACGTTTAGAGCATCCGGTATTAGGTTATAGCCGCTGGAACCATGAGGATTTTAAGTCCGCGATTCGCTACTGGTATCAAACTCGTTTTGACTGCGAAATCGACACTCAGCAAGTGGTGTACGGACCATCGGTTATCTACATTGTGTCAAAGTTGATTGAGCAATGGAGCCAGCCGGGACAAGGCGTGGTGTTCCATACACCAGCTTATGATGCGTTCGACAAAATGGTTGAAGGGCAAGGTCGTGCGTGCGTTCGCAGTCCGCTCATCAAGCAGCAAGGTCGATTTGAAATTGACTGGCAAGATCTGGAAACCAAACTCGCTGACCAGAACAACACTGTGCTGTTGTTATGCAGCCCTCACAACCCAACAGGGCGATTGTGGAACCAAAGCGAATTAGAAAAGATGGCGGAGCTTTGTAACCAACACAAAGTCAAAGTGATTTCGGATGAGATCCACATGGACGTGAGCTTTAAGCGTCACATCCCTTACGTGGGGCTTGGCCGTTCACAAGATTGGGCTGTCGTTACATCGGCGTCTAAATCATTCAATATTCCAGCCTTGAATGGCGCGTATGCGTTGATCGCGGATTCAGCAACTCGCGAACGTTATCTGCATAAACTCAAAGAGGTGGATGGTCTTTCATCGCCTTCTATCATGGGCGTGCTTGGTACGATGGCGGCTTATCGTCACGGAGAGCCTTGGCTAAAGGCACTCAACGAGTATGTATTGGCTAACCATCAATACGTCAAAGAAGCACTTGAAGGCGCCTTTCCTGAAGTGAGTTACCTTCTCCCAGACGCAACCTATTTAGCTTGGATTGATCTATCTGTTTTGAATCTCGATATGATGCTGCTTAATCAGGCATTAATTGAGCAATTCAATGTCGCCATCATGTCTGGAGATGTTTATGGCGATTCCGGTAAAGGTTATCTCAGACTCAATCTGGGTTGCCCGAGAAGCAAAGTCGAGCAGGGCGTTTCAGCCTTGATTCAAGCGATCAAATTGCAGCGTTAAAACATCGCGGGAGAGTGTGAGATGTCACTGTTCAAGCTAGATAACGTGATTCAAAACTACGCTTGGGGAAGCAAAGAGTCGATTTCTAAACTATTTGGCATCGACAATACGAACCATCAACCTCAAGCTGAAATTTGGATGGGAGCGCACCCTAATGGTTGCTCGCGCCTCGCAACAACGGGTGAGTTGTTATCTGATGTGATTGCGAGAGATAAAGCAAGCATGTTTGGTGATTACACCATGATGCGTTTCGGGGAACTTCCTTACCTATTCAAAGTGCTTGCGGCGGATTCTCCGCTCTCGATTCAAGTTCATCCTAACAAGCGCAAAGCTGAGCTTGGTTTTGCACGAGAGAATGAACAAGGTATTCCACTTGATGCTCCTAATCGCAACTACAAAGACGCCAACCACAAGCCAGAGTTGGTCTACGCACTGACTTTCTACAAGGCGATGAATGGCTTTCGTCCGATAGAACAGATACTGACGCTGTTCCGCCAATTTGGTATTCGCAGTTTAGATGGTGAGGTGTCAGCGTTAGCCGAGCACCCAAATCAAGACGGGTTGAAGGACTTCTTCACGGCGATCATGACCTTGAGCGAAGCTCATAAAATTCAAGCCTTGGCAGAACTGGACGCAGCGTTAGAGCGTGATCCAAAGACGGCATTGGAAAGAGAAGTGCTCAGTTATGTGGCGGAATTTCAAAAGCACTACCCGCAAGACATTGGATTGCTGTCTCCGTTGATGTTGAACACGATAGAACTCGCGCCAGGTGAAGCGATGTTCCTCCATGCCGAAACGCCTCATGCGTATGTGCAGGGTACAGCGTTGGAAATCATGGCCAATTCAGACAACGTGCTTAGAGCTGGGTTAACGCCCAAGTACATTGATGTGGATGAGCTTATCGCCAATACGGCATTTCACACCACGCAACCGGAACAGATTAAACTGTCGCCAATCCACAAAGAGGGCAAGTTGAGCTATCCAATTCCGGTGGACGATTTTGGGTTTGATATTCTCTCTTCCGATGAGGAATGCAAGCAACAGTTTGTGCGTGGTGCTGAGATTGTTTTTTGTGTTGAAGGCAGTGTTGAGGTCATGACATCAGAGACAAGTCTGACTCTTAAAGCCGGAGAATCCGCGTTTATCACTAACGATTGTAAGTTCTACCAATATCAAGGGAATGGTACGTTGGCGAGGGCGTATAACTAGTCATTTCGTTGTTAATACTAAAAGGCCGCTTGAACAGCGGCCTTATTTGATTTTATGACGCCTAAAAACGGTTAAGCGACTTTCTCTTTTCGTTTCGCCAGCATCGCGGCGGGAGAGAAGCCTGTTACCAACATTGTCCCGCTTAGCACCAGAATGGTCCCAATGATGGTGTTGAAGCCGATTGGTTCATCTAGGATCAGATAGCCCCATAATATTCCGAAGACTGGAATGAGGAAGGTAACAGAAAGTGCCGATGCTGGTCCTACTTCTGATACCAAACGGAAGTAAAGCAAATACGCCAAACCGGTACAAACCACACCGAGAGCGACCACAGAGCTCCACTCTATACTGGTTGGCTCTGCACGCATTGGTAAAAATGGCAGTAGCGGAAGAACCCAAATCACTGCTGCCCACATACTGCCGTGCGCATTATTGAAAGCCGGAATCTGAGGAGCATTCTTAGTGTAGTTGGTTGCGATTCCATAGCTACATGCGGCCAACAAGCTAGCAATGATCGGGAGAATAGCCTCCTCACCAATCTTCACCGCACTCCAACCGACCAATACTGCGACGCCAGTGATACCAATCGCCATGCCAAGAATCGCTTTCTTGGTCAGCGGGCTGCGATACCAGATAAAGCCAATCAATGCGCCCCAAATAGGAGCTGTTGAATTGAGTATCGATAAAGTTGAGGCATTGAGTGTTTGTGCTGCATAGGCGAAAAACAGAAACGGTGCCGCGGTGTTAAACAATCCAATAATAAAGAAATGTTTGGTATGCGCGGTGAAGGAGAGTCTCTTTTTGAGATAAATGGAGATGAGCAACAAGGCAATTGCTGCAAACCCCACTCGAAATTCGATTAAGTAAGCCGGTCCGAACGTATTGGCGGCGACTCGCATAAATAGAAACGAGCCACCCCAAATAGCAGCGAGACAAAGTAAGCGAAAAAAACTGGCTGCAGTCATGTTACATCCTTGGTCGAGGTCTAGCGCCTCATTGATTAATTGTTGCGCTAACAGTGGATTAAACCAAGGATGAGATCAACCAGAAATGCAACGCCAGTTCCGAATCTGGCTACCGCTGACTTGTTTTGATGATCTTAAATTTCTTCTTTTGGAAACAAGATTGGCAGACTGTCTCTATAAGTGTGGTACCACATCACGCCGTGATTTAATCCGTTGTAGTGAATCAAAGGAGGGAGAGTGAAACCTTGGTACTCTTTCGATTTAATATGGCTGTAGAAGATATCTACCCAATAAAAATTCCCTGTTCTGCTAGATGTGGCGCTAAAAATCGCCGTCACTTCGAGCCAAAGAGAAATAAGATAGCGCTCTTCCTCTACAGGGTAAATGGTGTCTTCAATACGCCAAAAAGAACCATCAGAGATGATAAAGTTTGAGAAAAACTCGGCACCAACATCTTCCGTAAGCATCACATAAGCGGATTTCGCACCTCCAAACGAATGTCCAGCTAACGTGCGCTGAGTCGGATCGATATCGTACTCTGCTTCAACAATAGGAATGAGTTCCTGCGTAAGAAAGAGATAGTAGTCATCTACGCCCGGAGGCAAGTAATCAATGTCTCTGCGTCCCGGTGGGCCTTCGTGAACGGCAACGAGAATGACTTCAGCACCGTAATCATCGATAAGCTCTGCGAAGCTCAATCCCGTGCCTCCACCATCCGAGACAAAGATGACGGGCAAAGAACTAAGTCGGTCTTCGTAGTTCTCAGGCAAATAAACATCATACGGGTAGGTGACGCCCGTGATGTTGGAAAAGATGCTTGCCTGTATTTGATTGAGATTGTTGTCCGATGTTGAGGAATCCACACCGGAGCCATCACCACCTCCGCATGCCGATAACACAAGCCCTAAAGAAAGGGCGATGAACCAACGCTTCAAAACTTCCATGTTTTACCTTTACTTTTGATTTAAAGAACAAAAGAAACTGTATAAGATTTGAGCAATCAAAAAGCCCCGCGCTATCAATAAATGAAAAGGCGGGCGAGCGGGTTTGTAACTCTTCGAGTCAATTATCGAATGCGGTGGTACGTTATTGTTTTACCTGTCATTAATTACTTTTTATTTGTCATTAATTAATGCTTTTCAGACCAGACCGCGAACTCATTGCCACTTGGTTCGGTAAAATGGAAACGACAACCTCCCGGGAATTCGAAGATCGGGCGGATGATTTGCCCCCCGAACTGTTCGACTTTGGCTAAAGTTGCGTGAATATCTGAGCTATAGAACACCAATAATGCTGCCCCATTTGTTGTTTGGCTGACTTGCTCTGCTGCATAAAAGCCGCCGTCCAAGCCTTGACCTGAAAAGGCACTGTACTCAGGACCATAATCAACGAAGCGCCACCCAAAGGCTTGCTCGAAAAACTGTTTAGTCGCATTGATGTCTCGCGTGCCAAACTCAACGTAATTTAACTTTTCATGTTGGTGCATTCTGGTGTCCTTTTCATCGCTGTGCTTTTCTGTCAGTGTATTAACTCTTCCGTCGAGTTTCTCAGCCCGAGCCTAGGTTTTATTAATCAAACTGATAAAACCTCAAAAATTTCATTGGTTATCCCTATTAAATCTATCGTTATTTCCCATTAAACAAATGTAATCATTGAAGATATATTCTTCGTGGGCAGAAAAGAGCTTTTGAGTATCCATTGACCACTCGACTGGTCAAATGGTTAGCACGCATTGGAGAGCAACCATGCAGATGTCAAAAAGCTTTTTATTAATTACAGTTGGCTTAGCCAGCACATCTCTACAGGCGCAAACCCTGACAAGAGACAACGGTGCACCAGTCGGTGATAACCAGAATTCAATCACAGCAGGTGAAAACGGCAGCGTATTACTGCAAGACGTTCACCTGATCCAAAAATTGCAGCGTTTTGCCAGAGAGCGAATTCCTGAGCGTGTTGTGCATGCTCGCGGTACAGGTGCTTACGGTGAGTTTGTTGCATCGGGTGATTTTAGTGACTTAACGGTTTCCGCTCCTTTTACTAACAAAGGAAAGGTAACTCCTGTTTTCGTACGTTTTTCGACCGTTATTCACTCAAAAGGATCACCTGAGACACTTCGCGATCCTCGTGGTTTCGCCACTAAATTTTATACTGAACAGGGTAACTGGGATCTGGTAGGGAACAACCTGCCTGTGTTCTTCATCCGCGATTCAATTAAGTTTCCGGATATGGTGCACTCTCTAAAACCGTCTCCTGTTACCAACGTTCAGGATCCAAACCGATTCTTTGATTTCTTCAGTCATGAGCCGAGTGCGACCAACATGCTGACTTGGGTTTATAGCAACCTAGGGACGCCAGCAAGCTATCGCACAATGGACGGCTTTGGTGTGCACGCTTACAAGTGGATCAATAAGCAAGGCGATGTGAACTATGTGAAGTTCCAATGGAAGAGCCAACAAGGTATCGAAAGCCTGCGCCCTGAGGAAGTCACCGCAATGCAGGGTAAGGACTTCAACCATCTAACCAATGATCTGTATAAAGAAATTGGGCGTGGTAACTACCCTAAGTGGGATCTCTACGTGAAGGTACTGTCACCAGGAGCTTTGAGCAAACTGGATTACAACGGGTTGGATGCGACCAAAGTATGGCTGAATGTACCGGATCAAAAAGTCGGCACTATGACGTTGAACCGCCTACCAGAAAATTTCTTTTTAGACACTGAACAGTCGGCATTTGCGCCTTCGAATTTGATTCCTGGTATCGAGCCATCGGAAGACCGTTTGCTACAAGGCCGTTTGTTCGCTTATGCAGATACACAGCTGTACCGCGTGGGTGTGAACTTGTTCCAGCTGCCAGTAAACCGTCCTTTAGCATCAGTGAATAACCATAACCAAGATGGATTGAGCAACAACGCGAAGCAAGGCAATGGTGATGTGAACTACGAACCAAGCCGTAAACTGGCGTTGGCAGAAGACACGCAATTTAAAGCGGTTGAAACCAAGCTGGTTGGCACTGTTCAACAAAAAGCGATCAGCAATCCTCGTAACTTCTACCAAGCGGGTGTGTTGTTCCGCAGCATGAACGAGCAAGACCAGAGTGATTTGATTGCCAACTTAGCGGGTGACCTGAACAAGGTGATGGATAAAGACGTTAAGGAAACCATGGTGAGCTATTTCTATCGCGCAGATAAAGAGTACGGTACGCGTCTGGCTGAGGCGACAGATACCAATCTTAAGCAAGTGAAAAACAAAGCGATGATGTAAGCAATAAGTTTTGACCTGCGGGAGGTTTATCTGCTCTTTTCTGCCCGAAAATCAGGGCTCCCGTGGGTCATTCTCAAATTCTGTTAGTGAGGGTGAGTAAATGAAAACCGTGTTTTTGCTCAGTGCCGTTCTGTTCTCTTTGAGCTTCTCGCTGAGCTTATTAGCTGCCGAAGACAAACTGGAAGAGGAGTACCAATCTTTGGTTGAACTGTTCTTTGACGCAGCGCGAATTGGCAATAACGACGTGGTCGATACATTTGTTTCTCAAGGCTTCCCAATCGACCAACGTAATAACCAAAGTTATACCGCATTGATGGTGGCCGCATATCAAGGACATAGAGAAACCGTTCGCTTGCTGCTCGATTCCGGTGCTAACGCCTGCCTGCAAGATAAGCGTGGTAACACCGCATTAATGGGGGCACTCATCAAACGTGAAATCGGCATAGCGAAAGACCTCTATCAAGCGGACTGTTCACCAGAGCTGCGCAATAAAGCAGGGTTAAATTTGAAAGAGTTTGCCGAGATCTATGGTCAATCCAATGTGTTGAAATCACTTCAACACTGATAAATAACAATAAATAGGACCCACAGTATGAATAAAAAAACATGGCTTGCTGCACTTACGCTTCTCTCTTCTCCAACTTTTGCCGAGACAGTAAGCGTAGAAATGATTGACCTTGGCTCTGGTCAATCAACCGGAACTGTGATGATCAGCGACAGTGATTACGGCACCGTTTTTATGCCGAAACTACAGGGTTTACCTGCTGGTACACATGGCTTCCATCTACACGCTAACGGCTCGTGCGACAGCGTTACCAAAGAAGGTAAAACGATACTTGGCGGTGCTGCCGGAGGGCATTATGACCCAGAAAAAACAGGCAAGCATGGCTTCCCTTGGGCGGACGACAATCACCTTGGCGATTTACCAGCGCTTTACGTTAATGCTCATGGAATGGCGGACCAGCCAGTATTGGCACCACGAGTAAAACTTGATGACGTAAAAGGTCGTGCTTTGATGGTTCATGCTGGGGGCGATAACCACTCCGACCATCCGGCGAAACTTGGCGGCGGCGGTGCTCGCATTGTGTGTGGTGTGATTAAGTAATCCCCTTCTTAGATGCCACAAACAAAAAACGGTCCAGATAAGCTGGACCGTTTTCTTTTTAAGCGAAAGCTGATGGGCTTAGTTTAAACCGACTTAAATTACGCGAAGTTCTCGACGATGATGTCATCTGCATTGCTAACAAATACTGCGCCTTTCTCTTCCATCTCCGCAATCACTGCATCGATAGTTTCTGGCAAGACTGCACGGCTAGAGGCTAAGTTCACAATCACTTTGAAACCTAAATCGAGAGCTTGAGTCACGGATTTCTTCACACAAAAATCAAGCGCTAAGCCACCAACAACAACCGTATCGATGTGGTTGAATTTAAGGAACTCATTCGCACCTGTAGTTTTGGTATCAGCCACGTCGTGGAAAAAGATGCCATAAGGGTGTGCGTCTGGGTCCATGCCTTTGTTGACTTGGAAATCGTACTCCAGAACAGGAGGTAGACCGTCCAGCAGTTCAACTCCCTTAGTACCAAGCACGCAATGGCGGTTCCACTTAATGTCCACATTAGGTAGGCCTACAGGTTCAAGCATATTTGCTGGTGTTTCTGCATCCCAAGCTGCTTTTGGTGGGTGCAAATCACGGCTAACGAGCTTTAAGCGACCTTTAGTGTGGTTCTTTAATAGCTCTGGAACGATTTCTAATGCGCCAGTGACGGGTAATTCGTCAGGGCAAAGTTCGGTGAAGCCTTTTTCAGGATCCACGTCGATAACTGCGGTAGTTTGGTAGTTAACTCGAACGGTCATGGCAGACTCCTTGTCTGTCTTTTGTGCTTGCGTTAACCACGCAAACAGTTTTGGAAAAAGGTCACTTCGTCGCTTGCTAAGGTGTACACCATGGCTGGCTTACCGCCTTTACCTTTGTTAGTGGAAGCGACTTTGTTGGTTGGCTTGAGAACACCGGAATCAATCAAGCGGCGTTTGATCGTCATTCGACTGATATCAATACCGAACTCTTGGTATGCGGCAATGATGTCTGCGACCAAAAATTCTTTATCGAGTGCGAACAACAATACTGAGGTGTATTCAATAGAGGCACGCAGCTTCTGCCATGCCTTTTCAATCATCTTTTGGTGATCAAAAGCGAGGGTTTCTTCACCATCAAGAATTGCTTGCAGCGGGAACCACTTCAAATGACATTCTGGTACACCAGCGTTGTCGATTTGCTCTTTGTTATTGCGGTCTACTAAGGCGTAGTGGGTGATGTTCAGGCTCCAATCTTCAGGGTCACGCTTTGGGTCGCCATCGACAAAAGCTTCGCTAAAGTGGCGAGGGTAGGTGTGAATTTTTTCTCGGCAGATTCTACGTCGCGCTGCTTCGAAGTTTTCGTCTGCTGCTCGTCCACCTTCGTGCGTCATGTCTTTATCAAACACAAATCCACCAGGCAAAGCCCACACGCCGTGGTAGGGGCGTTCTGGATTTGAGCGTTTGATCAGCAACACTTCCAACCCTTTATCGGCACAGCCAGATAGTCTGAATGGAATGATGTCGACAGTTACGATCATGATTGGGTCCTGAGATTGATTTGTAAGTAATCTAGCGCATAACAAGTAGTCAATCAATGGGTAAGTAACCGATTGTTAGAAACGTACATGTATTTTCTAAGTAGTGATGTTTAAGCATGAAAGTGCGTATCTGTTCAGGTTATCCACAATAGCTGTTGGATTATTGCGCGTAAAAACCTTATAAAAAAGAGTGGTTAGTAACAAAAGTTGACAAACTAATAGTGGGTGTTTATTGTTTACGCAATTTAGTTAGTAACAACAAGTTATATACCCAAGTTTGCCTTGTTGAGAACTTCCCACCAACTTTGTTGGGAAAACAATAAGACGCGGTTTGCACCGTGCTGAGGGAATTTGGGTATAAACGAAAAAGGGCGTGTAGAAGGGCTCCGAATGACCACCAATTTATTTTCGTCTCGCATCATTCAAAGTGCGTTAGATTTTGACGTATACAAAGTGAATATGATGAGTGCTGTTGCAGCGCTTTATCCAGATGCGATGGTGTCCTACAAATTCATTGTTCGCAGTGAAGAAGACCTGTCTGAACTACTGCCAGATGTGAAAGCGGAAGTTCTTAAACTGCAAGACATCACTTTCTCGGCAGAAGAAATCGAGTACATGAAAGGTGTCGCGCCTTATCTTAGCTCTGAGTTTGTTGACGCTCTGCATGCATTTCGTTTTAACCCTCAACGTGACGTTTCTTTCAATACTAAAACCATGGCTGATGGCACAAGCCAATTACGCATCACCATCAATGGCCTTTGGAAAGAAACCATTCTCTACGAAACCATTATCATGAGTATTGTGTCCGAAGTGCGTAGCCGTGCACGTTGGGCAGACATTCCCGTTGAGCAATTCCAATCTGTTCTGCAAGAAAAAGTTAGTCATCTAAAATCCGAACTAACACGCCGCAATATCACTAACTTTAAGTTTGCTGATATGTCGACCCGTCGTCGTTTCTCGTTCCAAGCCCAGCGTTCAATGCTACAGTATCTGAGCGAAGAGTTGCCTGACAGCCTTACTGGAACCAGTAACTACCATTTGGCGAAAGAGCTCGATCTCACCCCAATCGGTACGGTGGCACACGAATGGTTTATGGGACACCAAGCGCTAGTGAATGTTCGTGATTCACAAAAGGTAGCATTGCAGCGTTGGCAAAAGATGTTTAATGGCGCGTTAGGCATTGCTTTAACAGACACCATTGGTATTGATGCGTTCTTAAAAGACTTCGATGAAGAGCTAAGTAATGCTTACGCTGGTGTTCGTCATGACAGTGGCTGCCCTTACACATGGGGCGAGAAGATGATTGAGCATTACCAATCTCTTGGTATCGACCCTATGACTAAAACCTTGGTGTTTACAGACGGCTTAAACTTTGACCAAGCATTGGACATTTGTGAGCACTTCCAAGGTCGAGTACAAATCAGCTTTGGTATTGGTACGTTTTTGGCGAACGATATGGGCGAGTACACTAACGAACAAGGTGTCGCTTATAAGCCACTTTCAATCGTAATCAAGATGGTTTCGTGTAATGGCTCTCCAGTGGCGAAAATCAGTGATGAGCCAGAGAAAGCGATGTGTGAAGACATTTTCTTTTTGATGAATTTGAAGCGTCGTTTTGAGCAGCCGCTCGATCTCGATGAGTGTCGTGTATTGCTTGACCGTCTAGAAAACGAGGGTGATAACTACCTTATCGACGCTTAAATATCGAAGTGAGTCATGATGAAAAAGGGTGGTGCAATGTCATCACTCTTTTTGTGATTCACACACTTCGTTGTATTTGATTTCGCACAGCGCGCCACATTTTGTGCGATAGGGAAGGCGTTTGCTTCCTGTGTTAGCGCGAACCCTCTTTACAATAAGCCCTTCTAGATTGGCACTTTTCAGGTGCTTTTCGCGAACCTTCTTCCAGTAGTCATCAAAAGCCATACGTCACCTTGTTGTCATAATTATTTTTATAAATGTGACGCTATTCTATGCAACACAACTCTGTTTCTAATGTCAGAAAAATCCTAAAAACCGTTAAGTAAATGGCGATTTGTTGTAACGCTCTCGTTTCTTGATTTTTACCTTCTATGGTTTCGATAAATTAATATCGGCAAACCTAACAGGCGATTTGGTTATAGTACAAGCAAAGGTCAAGTCAGGAATGAACGATGAATTTGGTTGTGCATCTACAGAAAAAAGCGATCAACAAACACGGCTATGAGTGGGCAACGCGCCAAGCTTGGAAGTGTGGGATTAAAGCTAATCTTGTGAAACGAGTGATCGGGATCTTCAAAGGTCAGATCGTTTGCGTTGTCGAAGGTTGTCGTGCTGAATTGACAACACCAATCAACAACCCTTTCCATGATGATGAGAAGCAAGGTCGTTATGTATTTGTTGGTGGCATCTTCTGGGAACCAAACAACGTTATCGCACCTGGTTTTCCTGATTTTATGTTTATGCACCTACGTAGTCTGAGTCATCGTCATAAGTATCTAACCGATGATGAGTTGTTCTTGAGTCTAGCTTAGGGTGTTTGGCATACACTGATGACCAGTCTGTTTCTTAAATCTTTGCTTGGTGCAGTGGCAGTATTGATTATTGCCATGCTATCGAAGTCGAAAAGCTTTTATATCGCAGGGCTCGTGCCTTTGTTTCCGACCTTTGCTCTGATCGCGCACTTTATTGTCGGTAGCGAGCGAGACATGGAAGCCCTGCGCCAAACGGCTCTGTTTGGCATCTATTCTTTGATTCCTTATGCGGCGTACCTAATTTCTGTTTTCTACTTTAGCTACCGCTTTAGTTTGGTGGGGACATTGACGGCTGCAACGCTAGTATGGGTCATGTTTGCCTCGATATTGCTTGCATTTTGGACTCGTTGGATGGTGCCTGCCTAAAGTTTGCTCAACTTGGCATTGTAGTTAGCGCAATATTCATTGCTCAAGCTGATGTGATCTCGCTCCAATTGACCTTTCCCTGAGCTTTCTCTAACACGGCGTTTATAAAACGCTGTATTTTAACCTGCTAATGACCGGACGTTTGTTTTCACCTGATGTGAATTTTTCTTCTAGATTTACTATATCGCCAAACAAAGATAACCGTATCGGAAAGTAAATCATGAATATGAAATCTATCGCAATCGCAACAGCGGTTGTTGCAGTACTAGCGGGTTGTAAAGACAAAACGCCACCAGCACCAACAGAAGCAAATATCACGCTTGTTGAAGCGGTAACAGAAACTGTGAAAAACCCACACCAAGTGTGTAAAGACGTGGTAGTAACACATCAAGTAGAACCAACGGACAACAACAAGATCCTTGGTACTGTGGGTGGTGCAGCGGCAGGTGCTGCATTGGGTAACCAAATCGGTGGTGGTTCAGGTAAAGTGATTGCGACTGCTGCAGGTACTGTTGCTGGTGCGATGACAGGTCGTAAGATCCAAGACAATGTGCAAAAAGGTGATGTTGTGACATCAACTGAGAAGCAATGTCACACTGAATACACGACGTCTGAGAAAGTAGTGGGTTACGATGTCACTTACGAAGTTGCTGGCGCGCCAACAACCGTTCGTATGCAAAGCAAACCTGCAGGTAAAACTTTCCCAATTCAAGATGGCAAAGTGGTTCTACCGCAATAATCGCCAACGAGATTGAATGCAAAAGCCCTTTTGTTCATTGAACTTAAGGGCTTTTTTCGTTTTAGAAGACAGTGGTGAACACTACTTGTCTGCAAAATAATCGACCAAAATCTTACGCCATTTTCGTGATTCACGAATTTGCAGTAGAGCGCGATTGATCTCTTCTTCATACGGATTGTTTTCTGTAATGATGAAACCATAGTTCTGCTTTTCTAGCTGGTAAGGCAACACCTCTAAATCTTCATATTGCCCCGATATTCTGCCGTTACCAATCATGTATTTGAGCACGACGTCATCGGCAACAATTGCTTCGACTTCTCCAGTATCCAATGCATTTAAAAGCGCAGTCATGTCTTGATAATCGTGATGACGAATACCGAAGCTTGTCAGTAACAAAGATGAGGTGGTTGCGGTTTTGGTTCCCACTTTGACATTGGCGAGATCGTTAATGCTTTTGATTTGAGAATAGCCTTGGCTTAGGGTCAATTTGCTAGCCAGCACAGCTGTGATACTGGCGATAAAGAGCATGCTAAACACACCAATAAACACCGTGACGATTCGTCCTGTTAAGCTCTTAAACTCGAAGTAGTTAAAGGGGCCTCGCGTAATGAAGAGAAGTCCAAGGATAAAGCTCTCAACCCAACGTCCTACTCGGCTGTTCATCGAATACAGCTTTTCATTTTTCCCCTCTTCTATCGCGTAGAAAAACGCTCCAACCAAACCTGCAACCAGAATGATCGCGCCAACGATTAACCACAATGCAGGGTTCATGAAGATCGATTGTAAGGTATGTAGGTACCCTTGATTTTTAACTGCAATTGCAAGGTGGGTCTCATAGAAAGAGTGGGAGAAGTCAGCGAATAACTCACGTTCGGGAGTAATAGAAATGCATGAAACACCAATATCGATTTGTTCCGTTTCTATCGAGTTAAGAAGATCGTCCAATGGGTGGTTTTCGAAAGTGAACTCGACATTCATCTCTTTGGCTATTTGTTCCCACAACTCAATACTGAGGCCGTTTAGCTCCGAATCAACAAAGCCGATGACAAAGGGTGGGCAGGGGTAAGTCCCTACTTTTAGTGAAGATGCAGAAGCATAAGGGCTGAAAACAGAGATAAGAAAAAGCGTTGAAAGGACAAAAGATTGAAGTGTCGATTTGAAACCAATTTGCATGCGCAGACCCTCAAAAAAGAGGCAGCGATGAATCGAATCAAGAGCGAACGCTCGCTCTAAAAATGCCAGAGTGCTGAGAAAGTAGGAGAGGTGATGACGATTTCAATACTGCCCTAGTTTTATTATTTACTGTTTTAACTATAGCAGCTGATGCCTATCTGAGGCTCCCTCGAATGTTTAGGCAACCAAAATTGTATGCGAGTTGCTTACAAAACCGGTGTTATCGATGGATTATTAAGCGTTTGTAAGCCAACGTAAGAATCGCCAGAAAACAGGATTTTTTTGTTTATCATTCCTTATATCGAACAGTGTTTTATTGGGGAAAGGAATGAAAAAACAAATATTGGCGCTGAGCATTGCCGTGGCATTATCTGGTTGTGGTTCAGAAGGGAAAGACCAAAGCACATCATCAACCAACACATTTACTTCTCAATGTGGAGACCAACTGTCAGCTCAAGAGCCGGGTTTGTCGTTTGTTGTGAAAGGAGACGTCGCAGAACTGCAAGGTGTTATTTGTCAGGGTTCACCAAAGGCGTTTGAGCAAATGATGACAAAACACGCCAACGTGAAGCAGCTCAAGTTCATCAGTATTGATGGTTCTGTTGATGATGAATCAAACCTCGAACTGGCTTATCAAGTTCGCGCTAAACAGTTGGATTCCTATATTGCAAGCAGTGGGCAAATTGCTTCTGGCGGCACTGATTTGTTTTTGGCAGGTGTAAACCGAACGATTGAAAGCGGCGCAACGATTGGCGTTCATTCATGGTCAACGGAAGATCAAGTTGCAACGGATTTCCCTGTTGGTCACAAGTATCATCAACCTTACATCGATTACTACAAAAAGATGGGATTGTCAGACCCAGAAGGTTTTTACTACTTCACGATTAATGCCGCGCCGGCGCAAGACATACACAACATGTCTGAGCAAGAGATAACCAAGTATGGCCTCGGTAAACTAGTCTCTTCAGAAGGCGAAACGTCTTTGACCAATGACGTTGATAGTAAGCTTTTCGAGCAACTTAATGCCTCTGTGAATGCACTGAAATTCCAATCTGTTTGGGGCGGTTATGGGGACTACTTATCAGGTACGCCAGCTTACTTTCTACGTTTGGATGAAAAGAGCAGCACGCCAGTCACTGCCTATTTGGTCAATCCTTCCAAAGTCCCAGAAGAAGCGCAAAAGTTAGGCGTCAATGAAAGTGGGGCTCTGAATATCTATCAATACGAAACCAATATGCACGTCTTTCATGACGCAATAAACAAAGGTAATGGAGTGTATGAAAGGCAATATACGTTTAACGGAGCGAAGTACTATCTCCAAGTGTATAAGCCGTCAGGGACCTTCGTAAAAGGTGAGCATCAACGCAATACTATCGCATTAGCTGTGCATGAGATGTTTCATGATTATCAGCTGGAGCACTTTAGCGACCCTGCCAATTACTTTAACGAGCTCAACGGTTACCCTGTGAATGTAGAGCAGATAACTTACAAGTTAGCGGTACTGGATCTGTTTAAATCCTTGCCTAAAACAATAACCCAGGACGAAGCGAAAACCATGCTTAAGCAATACATCGCTTTGACTCAGGAGCAAATCAATATTGATACCAGCAGCAAGCGTTATGCGAAGAATATGGGACTTGGCCAAGAGTTGTTCGAAGGCAGCGCTTGGTATGTTGAAGTGATGGCATTGAGAAATGCGCTACCAAATTTTTCCGAGCTCAAGTTTGTTGATAGCTACGCGTTTACGACTCAGTATCAAAACCGTGAAAGTGTGGAGTCTCAGTTTGGTTGGGGATACTTCTATCCAAGTGGTGCCGCTGCAATTTATGCGTTGAAGGCGGCTGGTTATGACATTCTTCAATTGCAAAAAGGAGTGACACCCTTTGAGGCCGCAAAGCAGGTAGTTGGTACGTTTGATGTTACTGACACTTTGAACCAAATTAAGCAGAGCGCTGACTTTAAAGCGTTACAGCAAAAAGCGGTAACCATTAACGCCATCAAAAACTAATGAGTAGATAATCCACGAAAGACAAGGCTCATCTGTGTTGCCCAAAAACAAAAAGCCGAGCGATGAATGCTCGGCTTTTTTGGTCATTTACGCTGCTGGCGCTTGATGATGTTTTTGCTCTTCCGAAAGTTTGGCTGCTTGGGCTTGTTTTTGTTTGCGGCGTTCGCGCTTAGATAGCCAAACCAGAGGCACCACAATCATCACTGTGCCAATTGCCATAAAGATATCTGGCACTTCACCAAACCAAATCAAACCAACGATTACCGCACCAATCAAGCCGCTGTATTCTGCGCTGGCGATTTTGTTGCTATCGATAGAGCGATAAGCCAGTACACAAGTTGCCGCGTAAATCATGATGAATAGGCTTGAACCTGCTGCAACAGGGAATGAGCTCCAATCCCACGCTTCACCCTCGATAAACACTAACAATAGAGAGACAGGAATGCCGGCTAGGTTAGTCATCAATAGCGTGTGTGGCACTGATTGGTTCTTTGGCAACTTGCGGATCAACAGGTTGTTAATTGCTAACGTAACCGCGACAACCAGAGCAGATAGTGCCGCCCAATCAACTTGGTCTGGTCGAATAATCACAAGCACGCCTGCAAAGCCCATCACTGCCGCTGCAATAGATTGTGCAGAAAGCTTCTCTCCAAAGAAGATCGCTGCCAGAGGTAACATGATCAAAGGAGCGGCATAAAAGATCGCATTTGCGGTGGCGAGGGGCATAGACGAGATAGCAAACACCATGAAAATCGCGCCAGTTAGCCAAACGTGGGCACGCACTGCATGCCATTTAAAGCCTTCCATCAACGGTGCTTGTTTGGTGAGCAAGAATACAGGTAACAAAATCATCACTGCTGACAGCTGTCGGTAAAACACGAACTGAAAAACCGGCACCTCGTTACCGACACTTTTGATCAAAGCGTCTGAGAGCACCGCAATTAGGTTACCAACAATTAATAGCAGCATGGCTGCGCCGACAGATGTGACTTTCACGTTATTCCTCTCCTCATTCTTTGCCAAAGAGTAGGTGATGTCATAGGATGAAGTGAAATGATATTTATTAGTTTAAGTATGAGATTTTTAGATAATGAAATTGCCACCTCTGAGAGCGGTTCACTGTTTTGAGTCCGTTGCGCGTAATTTGAGCTTTTCCCTTGCAGCAGAAGAGCTCAACGTAACCCAAAGCGCCGTGAGTCATCAGATTCGTATATTAGAAGACTACCTTGGTGAAGCTCTGTTTATTCGCCAAGGTCGTAAGCTATCACTCTCGGATACGGGCTTTCGTTATCTTGAAGACATCAGCCCTGCGATCAGTGCCATTGCGATGGCGAGCCAAAAAGTGCGTGAAGGCGAAAAGGGCAGTCTACGTTTGGCGATTTACAGCTCGCTGGCGGTGAAATGGTTGATCCCACGATTGGCGGACTTCAAGCGTCAGCATCCAGAAATCGATCTGACGCTCAACATGGTTGCAGGAGACCCAGAGCAAACCGACAGCGTTGGTGATTGCTTTATCACGGTACAGAAGCCAAAGCGCAACTACATGGCAGTTCGCTTATATGATGAGACCTTGTATCCGGTATGCAGCCTCAACATTTGGAAGGAAATTCAAGATCAACCGATGCCAGATGCGCTTTGGCACTATCCGATTCTTTCTACTGATTCTATCTATCGTGAGCGCGGTAAAGATTGGGCGGAGTGGTGTAAAGCAGGCGGGTTTGAATTGCCTAAAGACATTGATATGCAGCATTTCAGTCACATGCTGTTGGCTATCGAAGCCGCGCGTTACGACCAGGGCATTACGTTTGCCAATGACTTCATGTTGAATGAGCGGGATAAGGCTCAAGACTTGGTTTATATCCCCTCTCACGGCTTGGAAACGGGCGACAGCTTTTACTTCGTGCATAAGAAGAATCGAGCTCGCCAGCCAGAAATCATTAAGTTGACCAACTGGCTTAAACAGCAGTGCTTATAAACAAGAAAGGGAGGCACTCGGCCTCCCTTTGCGATTCAAAAAAGCGACTATTGTTTTTTGATCAGCGCTTTAATCACATCAATCGTGTATAGCTGACAATCGACTGCAGTTTGTGGTTCGAAGTCTTGCTTGTGTTGATCTGTGTTCGAAAGGATACGGATGCCAATGAAAGGCACTTGATAAGCTTGAGCAACCAATGCCGCTGATGACGTTTCCATTTCTTCAACAGACGTACCGTACGTTTCATGGAACCAGTTGATACGATCCACTTCGCGGTTCCACTCGTCCGCTGAGCCAATCAAGCCTTTCACGACTTTGCCTTTCTTGTATTCTTCAGACAAAGAAAGAGCGGTTTCAACCAGTGCCGGATCCGCTTTGAATTGTTTGTGTTCAACAAACTCGCCGTTTTCACGCAGACGCATGGTTACGTCGAAGTTCTGCCACTTCGTTGGGTCGATGCCTTTGCCTTTTTCAGTAAACTCAGACTTGTAAGAGCCCATGTTGAAGCTGGCTTCACCCACGACAATGTCACCACGGTATAGCTCAGGATCGTGACCGCCTGATGTGCCTTGGTTGATGATGTACTTAGGATTGAAGTGTTCAATCGCAATCGTGGTAGAAGCAGCAGCGTTCGCTAAGCCAACCTCGGTACGAGACACGACAACTGGGTAGCCGTCGATTTCACCTTGCCAGAAAGTCCAAGAGCCAACGGTGGTTTCTTTCGCATCATCCAATGCTTCAACCAATGTACTGGTTTCAATATCCATTGCACCCTGAACAAGGATAGGTTGAGTTTGAGCGAAAATAGAGAAGGAAAGTACTGCAGGAACAAGTGCAGCGAAACGTTTAAAGATTTGCATACGACATACTTACAAATAAAAAAGATGGCGCAATCTATCAATAGCAATCGTTTGCGTCAATTGGTTGGATTGTTATTTTTCTTAATAAATGAAAATTCTTGATTGTCGTTCTAATTAACGAGAATGAAAAAATCCGAGCGGGGGAGGCTCGGATTTGGTCTTTATCAGGATTAAATTGAATTGCTATTCAGCATTAAGGCATCTTGCTCAGGTTGTAGAATGAAGCCAACTCGCCTGTTGCTTTTTCGCCGTTCATGTCCAGCTTCATTAGCATGTTTTCGCCAACGAAGTACTGGTTTGGACCAGACTCGTCAACCAATGTAATGGTGTTGCCTGATTCGTTCCAAGTGAATTTACCTTCTGACTTGATTGGGTCGCCTTCTTTGCCTTCATAAAGCTCTACCAATGAGTAAGTGCCGTCTTCGTTCAGGGTTAGCGTGGTATCGATACCCGCACAATCTGCACAAGGAAGCTTACCTTTGTAAATGCCGTTCCAATCCAATGCATTTTGCGCATTGTGGCCAGAATCTACGAACGTGTCCGGAGTGATCACTTGCTCTTCTTCAATTGGTGTCGCATCAACCGTGCTTTCAACTTCAGTGGCTTGAGGAACGTCAACCGCAGTTGTCTCCGCTGGTTTCTCATCCTGACAGCCTGCTAGAATAATGACCGCACCTGTGAGTGCTAATAATGTCTTTTTCATTTTATTCCTCTCTAAATCAACAAGTTGACATACCAAAGTAATCTCGTTGCATGTATGCTAAGGTCACTTAGGTATACCGTGATAATAATAGACTTGTTTCCTAGACCTGCGTCAGAACAAAGCAAACCATTGAACAGCCTCTGTTAGAAAAACTCTTTAACGTCAGTGATTTGCAAAGAAGAAGGAAAAGGAAAGAAAATGGAAGAATTAGTTATAGGTGCGCTTAGGGTATTGGGAGCACTTATCCGTTGGTTGTTGATCGAACTTTTTTTAGACAGGGTTGCTTACAGTATCGGTTACGCGGGATTGTATATTCTGACGCTAGGTAAAAGACCGCATCGTCCCGTCTCGACAGAAATGCGGGGACGGATTGCTCTGCTTGGTATCGTGTTGAGTCTGTTAATCTTTGCACTGCTTATATGGCTGTAGGGATAGTAATAACACCAATATTGAAGAGACAGTAAAGCAAACAAAAAGGCTCATCACATGATGAGCCTTTTGCGTATTAGGATGCCTTATCCATTGCTGGTGGCGTTTTGACCTCCTTTGACGGAGATTCCTCTTCGGTATTGTCAGTGAAGATTTCGGCCACGGCGCTTCGTTCTAGTTCGCCTTGCAGATTACCTTCGTCATCGACAACTGGCAGTGAGTAGTCACAAGACATGGTGTCCGGTAGCACTTCTTCAATCACAGAATCAGGAGAGACAACAGGCACTTCTTCGTAGATTTCTTCATCGAGTTCTTGTGCTGCATCGGTTTTCGCAGCGTCAAGCAAGCTCTCTTTGGTCACCACGCCTTGATAGCCGTCGTCGGTTACATGGTAGGCATAGTCTTGCTTCACGCGTTTCATTTCTATCAAGGCTTCTTCAATGGTCGTCGCCGCAATGCGATACGCCGGTGGCTGCATCACGGTTTCTACGGTTAGAGCGCGTGCTCGGTTAACGTCCTTAACGAAGGCTTCTACATATTCATCAGCAGGATGAAGCAGAATTTCGTCTGGAGAACCTTGCTGTACCAATTCGCCGTCTTTCAAGATAGCAATGCGGTCGCCCAAGCGAAGTGCTTCGTCCAAATCGTGAGTAATAAAGATAATGGTCTTATGTAGCTTCTCTTGCAGTTCAATTAGCTGATCTTGCATCTCGCTTCGGATCAGTGGGTCAAGGGCCGAGAAGGCTTCATCCATCAATAGGATCTCAGCGTCAGTCGCCAATGCGCGAGCCAAGCCTACACGTTGTTGCTGGCCACCTGAAAGCTGTGCAGGGTATTGATTCTCGTAACCTTTAAGGCCAACTGTTTCCAACCACTCGTTGGCTTTGGCAAGACGTGCTTCTTTCTTGATGCCTTGGATTTCCAAGCCGTAAGCTACGTTGTCAACCACAGTTCGATGAGGCAACAGGCCAAAGCGTTGGAATACCATCGACATCTTATGGCGACGAAACTCTTCCAACTCTTTTGACGACAACTGCATTACGTCGACGCCTTCAACTAAGATTTGTCCCATGGTCGGGTCAATCAAACGGTTGAAGTGACGAATCATGGTCGACTTGCCAGAGCCAGATAGGCCCATGATAACGAAGATTTCGCCTTTGTTGATTTGCAGGTTGATGTCTTTTAAACCAACGGTATGGCCAGTATCAGCAAGGATTTGGTCTTTGCTTTGTCCTTGCTTAACACGGTCGATAACAGAATTTGGTTTTCGGCCGAAGATCTTATACAGGCCGCTGATTTCAATAAGTGGCTTAGTCATGTTTCAGATCTCCTAGGTGTGCTTGCGTTCGTTTTGCGTAAGCTTGCGATGCACGGTCAAACAGAATCGCCAGTGCCACAATTGCCAAGCCGTTAAGCAGACCAAGCGTGAAATACTGGTTCGTGATTGACTTTAATACTGGCTGACCTAAGCCTTTTACGCCAATCATCGAAGCAATAACGACCATAGAAAGCGCCATCATGATGGTTTGGTTGATACCAGCCATGATGGTTGGCATTGCCAAAGGTAATTGCACGCCGACTAAGCGCTGCTTCTTACTGGCACCAAAGGCAGTAGCGGCTTCAAGTACTTCTTTATCTACCAGTCGAATACCTAAGTTGGTTAAACGAATCACTGGTGGAATCGCGTAGATAACCACGGCAATCAAGCCCGGAATCTTACCAATACCTAGAAGCATCACGACCGGAATCAGGTAAACGAACGCGGGCATGGTTTGCATAACATCAAGAAGCGGGGTTACGACGGATTGCACGCGATTTGAGCGCGCCATGGCAATACCAATCGGAATACCGAGCGCAATGGCGAGCATGGTACACACCGTGATAATGCTGAGCGTCCGCATCGTGTCTTCCCACATGCCAAAGTACCCAATCAGGATCAATGACACGAAACACGCGACAGCCAATTTCCACGATCGGCTTGCGGCATAAACCAACGCGGTACACACAGCAAGGATGATCATCCATGGTGTAGAAATGAGGAGTTTTTCGAACCAAACGAGAAATGAGAGAAGAGGGTCGAAGAATGATTCAATTAGGTCGCCGTATTCGCGAGAGAAATCGCGGTAGGCACCATCTAAGGTTTTGCGGATGGCTCTAAGATCTGAGCGATCCATTTCTGGGAATTCGCTAAGCCAATTCGAGTCAGACATGTTTACTTCCTTTTCTTGCCGAGACTCAAGCGAGTCTCGGCATACAACAATTTTGGTATTCCTATACCATTTACGAAACGTCTAAGTCTTACAGTGCACCTTGCACTTTTTTAGCTACGTCTTGAGGAACCCATGCGGTCCAGATCTGTGGGTAGTTTTCTAGGAAATGGAACATGGTTTCTTCACCGTCTGCTTGATTGTCTTCCATCCAAGCGAGCAGTTGGTTCATGTCTGCATTGGTGAAACCACGTTTAGTGAAGTAGTCGTATGCAGCTGGAGAACGTGAAGCAAACTCTTCAGTGGTAATCGTGTGCACTGGTGAAGGTGGGTACATGGTTGCTTTTGGCGCTTCACAATCGGCTTGGGTTGTACAGCTCACGAACTCTTCTTCATTAACGCCGCTACCGAAATCGACTTTAACCATGTCGTACTTACCAAGAACCGCAGTTGGTGCCCAGTAATAACCAAACCATGCTTGTTCGCGTTCGTAAGCTTTTGCGATGGAACCAGATAGACCGGCACTTGAGCCTGGGTCAATGATGTCAAAACCTGAGTCAGCAAGATCCATTGCTTTGAAAAGGTTGCCTGCGCTGATCTGACAGTTCCAACCAGCAGGACAGCTGTAGAATGCGGATTTTGCTTTGTCTTCAGGGTGAGAGAACAGCTTCGCGTGTTTTTTCACACCTTCGATGGTTTTCATTTCAGGGTATTGCTTAACAAGGTATGCAGGAATCCAGAAACCTTCTTCACCGCCATCAACGAGTGCTTTACCAGCATAACGTAGGCGTTTTTCTTCAACACCTTTGTCTAGCGCATCTTTAAGGCTGTTACTCCAAAGTTCTGGTGCCACATCGGGCTGTCCTTTTTCGATCATTGAGGTGCCGGTAGGCATGGTGTCGCCTGGGATGAGTTCGGCATCACAGCCGTAGCCGTGCTCAAGAATAAAACGGTCCACATTGGCAATCAGTGTTGCAGAGTTCCAGTTCATATCTGCAATGGTAACCGTTCCACACTCACTTGCGTTTGCGTTGGTCGCTGCTAGCGCACCAATCGCTAGTAGTAAGGGAGTTTTGTACGTCATATTGAGTTTCCTTTCTCTAAATAGCTCACTTAGGGTAACGAATTAATCATTAGTGTTCAAACTAATGTGTTAGATGAATTATAGCTTTATTTGTTAACAAGCGTGAAAATGACGGTGAACATTTGATGAAAATAGCCACAGAAATGCGAGGTTTTTTATCGACTCATGTCAATGAATCGTATGGTGGTTTGTATGTGTTGTTACATTATTATTAGATGTCTAACGAATATTTCGCTATGGATACGATTTTTGCAAACTAAGATATTGGCATATGCTAAAAACTATAATTGGCATATGCCATAAACGGGCGTAAGGTGAAGGCGTTTTGTAGAGAGGATGTGATGGCGAGACCAAAAATAGAAAGACGCATATGTGGACGTGCAGCGCACCATTGCTTTAAGCCTAATGGTGTACCGTTTTACGAGCTAGAAAAAGTCAACATATTGCCAGAAGAACTAGAGGCATTGAGATTGGCCGATCTGGAAGGATTGAGCCAGCAACAAGCCGCCGACCAAATGGGAGTCTCTCGCCAGACCTTTGGTAATACGGTTAAAAGCGCGCGTTTTAAAGTCGCGAAAAGCCTAGTTGAGGGTCATGCACTTGTTTTTCCTGACCAGGAGTCAAACTCATGATTTACGCTATTCCGAATGACGGCGAACGCGTCGCCAATCACTTTGTTAAAGCCCCATACATTGCGATTTATTCCGATTCAGACGGATTGTTAAAGAATCTAGCTAACATTGCTTCTATGCCACAAGCTGGCTGCAAAGCAAAATCACAACTTATCCAATCTTTGCAAGAATACAAAGTGGATGCGGTATTGGTTCGCAACATTGGTGAACGTGCACTGGGTAAGCTTTTGAGCAGTGGTAAGCAAGTCTTTAAGCTATCGACTCGCAGTTCACTGGATGACGTGATGGGTGTGCCGCGTTCGCCATTAACGCTTGCCACGCAAGGTCGACCTTCTATCAATCACGCTAAGAAAGGTGGTTGCGGAGGCTGTGGCAGCAAAAAAGCGCCGTCGTTATTGCTTAATCCTCAATCTCAATCCCAAAAAACACTCATGACGCTTCGTCCGATGAAACTCAAAGCATTGGTTTCTTCTTACGTGAAAGAGGTGAAGTAATGGTTTGGTTGTTCACTTTTCTTGGGTTCTTAGCCATCATTTTGTTGATGTCACTGGGCGTGATCTTTCATAACAAACGCATTCAAGGTAGTTGCGGTGGTTTGAATAACGTAGGCGTTGATAAAGTGTGTAACTGTGAGAGTACTTGTGCAGACAACGAGCGCCGCCTCTATCAGATCCAAGAGCCGAGTTCGATAAGCTAACGCTCAGCTAAACCTGCCTCTAATGACACCGATTTGCACCACTTTGGTAATGTCTGTCTAAACCATTCTATATATTTGCTGGCTTGCGGATTGTTTCTGGAAACCAGCAAATTTGTCACTTCAATTAATATCCAAGCTTTTGCTAGTAGGACTGCAGTGGTGATTTCTGATTCTATCCCCTTTCCACCCATTGCTATGTATTGTTTTGCGATTTGTTTGTAGTCTTCCATGGTGCCCATTCCTGCTACTAAGGGCGATAGGTCAATCGCAGGATGACCAGTAGAAAAACGTTCCCAATCGAACAGTACCAAATCGCCATTATCCCTTAGCCCCCAGTTGCCTGCATTACTGTCTCCGGAAAGCAGAGTTTGGGGCTTGAAGAGGCATTTTGCTTGGGTTTGAAGACGTCGGAGGTGAGCCTCGGTTTGAGCATCGAGGTGGAGGGTTTCAAATGCTGATGTTGTTGCTTCATCTGTCCACGTATGGGATTTAAATATGGTGTTATTGGTGGGCTGTGGAGTTTGATGAATTTGGGCAAGGCGCCTCAAAACTCTTGGATCTTGTAGAAGGAATGCTTGATCTACTGGGTGAGGAATGTACTCAATCCATAACGTATTTTGCTCAGCGTCGAACCCAATGAATTCTGGGACAAGGATACCTTGCTGATTAAATTTGGCAGATTGATTTTGGTAAAACGCTACTTCAACCTGCGTAGGGTTGCGTTTCTCAATGACTTTAAGTCCTTCTTTTTCTGTTAGGAACACTTGGGCGCTGCCCATCTGGCTTAGCTCTTTTCGTGGCATCAATCTGCTTTCCATGCTGAATGGAATTTCAAGATAAACATCGAGCGTCCAATTGCCAACATCAAAATGCGTTGTTGCTCGCAAATACCTAGCGAAATGATGCGAAAAATTGGTAGTTAACTGGCTGAATTTACGATTATTTATCGATGTTTTTTTGGTTCTTTAGAGGTTGTCGATGAGTAGTAAACTGGCTGATTTTTCTGTGCATATTCCTATTACGCCTGAGTTGTTTGAGTTTCAAACCGAAGTGAAGGAGAAGCTGTATGACTTTAACCACGCACGACCTTCTGAGCATTTGAAGAAAGCCGAGATCATCGAATCACTTCTTGGCAGTGCAAACGGCGTGAACATCGTGCCGCCGTTCTATTGTGATATGGGTAAAAACATTCATTTTACCCAAGGTGGCTTTTTGAATGCTGGCGTTACCATTCTCGATCTTGCGCCTGTTCATATTGGTGAGTATGTGCAAATTGGTCCCAATGTGGTGATCAGTACGGCGGGGCATCCATTTGAACTCGCCGAACGTGTTCGTCCGATAGCAACGGGCAACCCGATTACCATCGGTGATAGTGTGTGGATTGGTGCGGGTGCCATCATTTTGGATGGCGTGACAATTGGTGACCGAGCGATTATTGGGGCAGGCAGCGTGGTGACCAAAGACATCCCGGCAGATTGCGTTGCAGTGGGGAATCCATGTCGCGTAGTGAAAACCATCGAGCAAAGCGAAATGCCATCCGAAGAAGAGATCATCGAGATGTGGCGACCGTTGATGGAAATGAAGTTGGATTAGACAAGAAGGTTTTCTAGAGCGAAGTATTTAAAACCAACGGTGAAGATCAGAACAAGGCGAGCACATGAGCTCGCCTTGTTATTTTTAAACGGCACCAAGTGGTGTGTATTGTTGCTCTAGCTGAGAAATAGGTTGGGGTTTGCTGAAGTAATAACCTTGAAGTAAATCCACGCCGAGTTCACTTAAGCTAGAGACATGCTCTGCGGTTTCTACCCCCTCGGCGACCACGCGATAACCCAAACTTCTGCCCATCAAAATCATAGTGGAAACGAAATCGAGGTTGGATTGATCTTTGATGATGTCGGCGATGAAAGAACGGTCGATTTTGACTTCACTCAATGGCAACTTCTTCAATAACGACAACGAAGAGAAGCCTGTCCCGAAATCATCTAAAGAGATGGTAATGCCCGCTTTTCTGAGCTTCTCAAGCGATTTCACACACAAGTCATAATCACTAATGGCTGCTGTTTCGGTGATTTCGATGCAGAACAGAGACAACGGCAATCGGTAGTTAAGGATGGTTTGAATCACCTCGTCTGCAAAATAAGGCTGTACCAACTGACGAGCACTGATGTTGACCGAAATATGGCTCATTGATTGTAACCAAGCCGACTGCTGCACGTCACGACAGACTCGATTGAGAATGTATTCTCCCAATCGCGAGATCATACCTGCGTTTTCAGCTACCTGAATAAACTGACTTGGCGGGACAAAGCCAAGCGCTTCAGATTTCCAACGAGCCAAGGCTTCTACTGCGATCACACGCTGCGTTTTGTGGCACAACTGAGGTTGGTAGAACACATCAATTTCGCTTTGTTCTAAAGCGCGATTTAGGTGGTGTTCGAACTTAATTAAGCTTTGTGTCGTCGCTTCCATGGTGTCGTTGTAATGCACCACTTTGCGCCCGCCGAGTTGCTTGGCTTGATACATGGCGATATCGGCTTTTTTGACCAGCTCTTCGGGGCTATGGCCATCCGATGGGTAGAAGGAAATACCTAAACTGCCTTGGCTGACCAATTCCATCTCTTCATGAATCATTGGCTTTTCGATGGTACGTAAAATCATGCTAGCAATCTGGTTGGCTTGGGCGGCATTGCTGACATGACAGAAGAACAGGAATTCATCTCCGCCGAGTCGCGCAATAGTATGAGGCTCAACCAAAACACTCTCTAACTCTTTGGTTATGTGGCAAAGTAAGGCGTCGCCGACATGGTGTCCGAAAGAGTCGTTGATCATTTTAAAGCGATTGAGATCCATCAACATGATGGCACGAGGCTTATCCGGGTTGACGCTGATGTGTTCAACAATCTCTTCCATAATTTTGCGGCGGTTGGCGACCCCCGTTAGCGCATCGAAATACGCCATATGATGGATCTTCGCGGCGCTTTCTCGCTGCTCGGTCACGTCCGTCATTGAGCCGATAAAGCGTACCGCATGACCTTGTGCGTTGCGTACTGCAGAACCATTGGCTTGCACCCAGATATAGCTGTTGTCGTGTTTGCGAATACGAAATTCGGTTTTGAACGCCACTTTATCGACCAAGTGAGCTTGGATGTGTTCTTCTAATTGGTCGATGTCTTCTGGATGAATAAATTGGAACAGCTGATCGCAATCGATGTAGCGTTTGTGGGAGATGTTTTCATTGCCGAGCATGTTGACCAAACGACTGTTCCAACGCAGTTTATTGCTGGTCAAATCCCAGTCCCAAATACCATCATTTGAGCTGTTTGAGACCACCTTGAGTTGCTGTAGCAGTTGTTGTGAGTTCTTTTGACGTAAGGTGCTGGTGTTGAGTAGCGCATCACGTTCGATGAACAGAGATAACATATCGAGATAGTTGTTGAACACCGATTGGGTACCGATGTTTTGTTGATCTTCAAGCGAATCGACCACGGCGACTAACTGCCACTGATTTTTTTGCCCCGTAGCAATTGGCATCACTGTTGCTACAAAGTGTTCGCAGCCTTCAAGGAAAGGGAAGTCACGAATGTCATCACTTGCGGTGCTCTGTTTTGGCAACGTGGTTGGCTGGGTCATGCCTTGTTCGACCCAACTCTCGATATGGTATTGCTCCTGATCGCACTGCGCTAAACATGCCCAATCGAGGTTGTTGCCATACAAGCTTTGAGCGTCAAGAATGGAGTTAAAACCGTTCTGAGCTTGGGAATAGAAGTTCTCAAAAATCTCTGCCGGAGAGCGGCCTTCCACATTCAGCAGTGCATGACGGATTGAGTTCGGACATTCTGTTGATTCATAGGTTGGATTGCGATTACCGCAGGACTGACGGATAACCAATTTCTGTGGCACTTGGTTAATCTGGTTTGAAAACGCAGCCCCTTGAATGCGCTCGATAGCTCGGCTAAATGCTCGGCGTGCCAGAACTTCCAATTGCTGATCGGCAGTGGTTAACGGTGGCTGAGTTTGTTTACCGAAGAAGACGTTATCAATACCAACCACGGCGACTTCATTTGGTACCGCAACTTGCAAGTGCTTAAGCTGCTCCATCATGCCAATGGCGTTGTGGTCGGTAGCACAAATAACCGCCGTGCATTGCGAATTGCGCTGCACGAACTCAACGGCAGCTTCTCGTCCACCCGCTAGTGAGCAGTTGCTAACGCTAAAGAAATCTTCGGGATTGAAAGCCCCTTGATGCTGTGTAGCAGCATGTTGGTAGGCTTTAAAACGTGAACGTACATCGTTGACCGACAAGTCACCACAAAAACCAATGCGTTGATGTCCTTGCTCCAACAGCCAGCGATACAAGGCTTTTACGCCGTCACTTTGTATGCTGATGAACTGCTCAACATCAAGCGGTGCGTAGCTTGCGCCCAAAGACAAAACAGGAATGCCTTTGCTCAGCGCCGTTTGCACCAGATGATCGGATGCAGAATGCAAAACCACCATCAATGCATCGAGATGATGCAAAGCAACAGACAGGTCGAAGTCTCGGCGATGCCCGCTACGAATAAATACCAAATTAACGCCATGTTGCTTAGCCATTTGGCGCAACGTGGCGTTAAGCTCTCCCATATAAAAACCGCTCAACATAGGCAAGATGATGCCAATGGTTGGGCGTTTATCAAAAACACGTCTATTCATCTGAATCAGCAAGTCGAGTAAAACTCAAAAAGAAAAAGGTCGCCTCTATGAGTAAGTTGAATATGAGGCTATTTGCATCCACACATTACTGACTAAAATCTCAAAAAAAAGACATAATTTGTGGAAATGATAATAGGCGCACGTTTGGTAGGGGATGGGATGAGTTCGCTGCCAGTTCGATGACGTAGTGTCAAAATTCAGTTCACGCTCGCTTTATAAAATGCTTCAGATTTAACAATAAAAACTGTCGAGAATGTCTAATTTTTACACAACTTGTTTTGATTATTTTTTAACCACCTCTAACTTTAAGGTTCGTCTTAACAAAGGAGAACCAAAATGGCATTTATGAAACAGGATATCCCAAACCGTGTAACGGTGTACCATGACAATGTCGATCAGGAACAAGAACTCAAGAACGCGATGTTGCCAGAAAAGCCGCGCTATTTTAACGGTTCTCCTACCTATAAAGCCGACAGTGTTGAACAGTTCCAATCCAAGCTTGAACATATTGGTATGTCGTTAGACAAATAGACCTCAAATGAATACAACAACGCCCTCAAGTTTCGAGTAATGCCGTTCGGATAAGCATTAATGCTTATATCTAAATGGATATTTTGTAGGGACAAAAAGGACTGAACGTGGATACGTTCGGTCCTTTCTTTTATCCGGTAAAATGAAGTGACTTATGCTCTCCCTCATTTGCTTGAGTTTGCTCGGTAGAGTTCCATCAGGACTAAGTGCCAACCAACGTAACTGGGTATCTATTAAGTTTATTGCCGCTGTAAAGCTGACTCTAGTTGGGCTTACATCGGCGTCTTGAGCAATATGAATCATCTCTAAGCGCACCAAATTGTACGCTAGCAGTATTCCCCAAAGCTCTTGTCTAACACCAACAGCAAAACGACTTCTCAAGGTAACCTCGCTTTGTAGCTGAGTTTGCTTTATCTCACCGTAACCTTCTTCTATTTCCCAGCGTTGCCAATAGACAGCTAATAAATCTTCTAATGAGTATTTCTCAGGGTCAACAAGGGAAGTTATAAAGCCTTCAATTTCACCTTTTGGGTCTTTATAGAGGATGAGGCGTGCCTGCCAATGAGTCGGTAAATTAGGGTTATTACGCTGAGCTTGTGGTGAGATAGGCATAGAAATAAGCATGTCGTTTTCAGCAAAGTGCTCTACGACTTCATATCTTAATTTCCGTTTTAAGGGGGTTAGCCAGTGACTATTGGAGGCTGCTGCATTCCACGATATCAACAGGTCGGCGGAAAAGTAGCAACGATCAAACAATGTTAGCGAGTTGGCTGGCACGTCTGCTAATAATCTGCGAGCTAACGTTGCCTCGCCAACCTGACAAGCATCGAATGCAGCCCCCATCATAAAGCGAGTCTCGGTCGCCATTAGGCCGACCAAGCGAAGTTGAGGATAAGGTTTATGTTTTTGAGAGATGAATCCAAATGCTAGCGCATTGTCTTCTGAATCTTGACAACGAAAAGTTGTACCATCCACGGCCATGATGCTTAGCCCTAGCACCTTATCTTTTACTAGTGCGTCGCTCTCCCAAGCCGCCACAGAGGTTTTAAACAAAGCGGCAAGAGGAGCCTCATCTAAACGTCGCCTAGAGTCAGTTAGCACACTAGGTGCAACACGAGACCATGTATTCTGAGGTTCGGGTTGAAGAGCTAAGTCAAGAGAACTACACACTTCCTTAATTGATTTATTCCGTTGCAGTCCCATCCAAATAACAAGCCAAACCGCTTGTTGCGCTGGTAGACGTCGTCTCCTAATACTTGCTTTAGATGTATCAAGCAAAGCTTGCTCTATCCATTCAAGTTGAATGGCATTAACTACAGACTCGTAGTTTTTACCATCCTCTATCGTTTCATGAGCCAAAACCAACTCTTGAGCAAACATAAAAAATCCCCACTAACGTTGTTAGTGAGGATTATCATATGATCCCAAGATCATTCAAGTCTCTAAACCGATCGGCATTACTCAAGTTTCGAGGGCGTTTTTTGTTTGGTGAGGTTAAATGTGTTAAGCCTTAGCTTTGCTGCGTCGCTTCGTTGCAGACCTGTTTTTGTACTGCTGGTGGCGCTGGTTCGTAATGGCTGAGCGTCATGTTAAAACTGCCTTCACCGCCAGTAATTGAGCGCAGACGACGAGCATAATCTTGCAGCTCGTTGACCGGAGATTTGGCTCTTAACATAGTGAAGTTCGCGTCGATAGGCTCGGTACCTTCAATAAGACCGCGATTACCAGATAAATCGCCGGATACATCACCCACATTCGCGGTTGGAATATGAAGCTCCATTTGAACAATCGGTTCGAGCACAATCGGGTCTGCGTTGTTGATCGCATCTAAGAAGGCTTTCTTACCAGCGATGACAAACGCGATTTCTTTTGAGTCAACCGAGTGGTATTTACCATCGTAAACGGTTACTTCGACATCTTTGATTGGGTTACCAGAAATCGCTCCTTCTTCTAGTGCTTGAACAATGCCTTTTTCCACCGCTGGGATCAGCGCCGTAGGAATCGCACCACCTACCACTTTATTGATGAACTTGAAGCCCGCGCCGCGTTCGAGTGGGCGTACTTTTAATTGCACTTCACCAAATTGACCGGCACCGCCGCTCTGTTTCTTATGACGATAATGACCTTCTGCTGGTTTGGTTATGGTCTCAAAGTATTCGACGCTTGGTTGGCTGGTCTCCACTTCCAGTTTGTAAACAGAAGACATTTTCTCAAGCGCTACTTTGAGGTGGAATTCACCCTGACCACTGATGATGGTTTCATTAGTGCGTGCGCGATGTTCGATTCGAAGAGAAGGGTCTTCACTGGCGATTTTATTCAGTACATCCCCAAGCTTTTGTTCGTCGCCACGTTTAACGGGTTTGAGGCATAGTGAGTACATCGAATCTGGGAAGTTGAGGGTTTTGAGTTGCACGCCATCTTCTTCATGAGAGTCATGAACAATGGAATCAAATTCCAACTCATCCACTTTGGCGAGCACACAGAAATCGCCGGCAAGCGCCCTTGGGATCTCCGTTCTGTCTTTGCCTTGCAATTGGCAGAGATGACCGACTTTGAACGCTTTGTTGCTTTCGCCAATGTAGAGTTGGCTGCCTGCGTTGATTTCACCTTGGTAAACACGCAAGTAGGCGAGTTTGCCCATGTAAGGATCGACGCTGATCTTGTACACATGCGCTACGCTGTGCTCAAGTGCTTCACAGTTTACTTTGACCTTTTTACCGTTTTTCTCCAACAGCGGTGGGTTGCCCTCATTTGGCATCGGCATGATTTCCGCTAGGGTTCTCAGTAGTAGTTCTACCCCCGCGCCTGTTTCGGACGACACAAAGCAGATTGGAATTACGTGTCCGGTTCGCAACGCTTCTTCAAACGGATCATGCAGCTGTTCTGCTGTCAGTTCTGAGCCTTGTTCGAGATACAGTTCCATCAGCTCTTCATCGACTTCAATCACTTGGTCTATTAAGGTTTCATGCGCTTCTTCGACTTTAGCGAGCAAAGTGTCGCGTTCGATCTCTGGTTCGAAATAGCAATCTACGACCGATTGAGCATCGGCTGAAGGTAAGTTGATTGGTAAGCAGTTGTCACCGAAGTGTTCGATGATGTTTTCCATCACTGCTTCAAGTTGGTTACCGTGATTGTCGAGCTTGTTGATGATGATCATCTGGCACTTTTGCTGCTCTTTAGCAAAGGCGAACAAGCGGTCAGACGTTTGGTTGATGGGCATTTGTGGGTCGATGATCAACGCGGAAGTTTCAACGGCAGGGAACACGCTGAGTGTGCGTCCGAGTAATTCACTTTGTCCGGGAGTGTCGATGATATTGAGGCGGTGTTTGTTCCAACTTAAGGCAACTGGGGTGGCTTCGATACTGTGTTGATATTGGATGGATTGTTGGTCGAAATCGGTCACCGTATCGCCTTTTTCCACACAACCTAAATGGTTGGTAGCTTGGCAGGTGTAGAGCAGTTTTTCTATCAGTGTGGTTTTGCCGGTACCCGTTTGACCGACAAAGGCGACGTTGCGGATCTTATTGATAGGCATAGAGCCTCCTTGCAAATGACGTGCGAAACCGAGTGAGCCTTTAGCGGCCAATCAACGGTTCCAAAGCAAACCTGATATCAGGCACGAACTGCATTGGAGTAGGGCGGGTTTACCGCCTTTTCGTCTTCCATGTCATTTTTCGGATGACTCTATACATACAACCACCACCTTGCTGAAAAAGCGCATTAGAGGTTACTACGGTATTAGCATGCCGTAATAACCCCGTAATTTATGTGACTTATTTCATGCTGACGGTGATTGTTTTTTAATCTAGGTCATGAAATGGGTGATGGGGTGATCACTGACCCTTTACAGGACGATTTCACCTTCTCGATACACCAAAGCTGGTTCAACATCCTGACCCAGTAAAACCGGACCATCTAAGTCGACCACTTTCGACTGCACAGCGATGGGTAGGGCTGCTCGCATCGCTAGTGAAGTGCCTAGCATGCAACCTGACATCAAGGTAAAGCCAAGGCGTTTCGCTTCTTCTGCAAGCAGTAGGGCTTCGGTTAGACCACCTGTCTTGTCGAGCTTGATGTTGACCATTTCGTATTTGCCTACCAATTCGTGCAATTGTTGGCGTGTATGGCAACTTTCATCGGCACAAAGTGGAATTGGGTGCGAAATGTCTTTTAGCTTTTCATCGTCATTCGATGGCAAAGGCTGCTCAATCATCGCAATATTCAGTGGCGCTAGCGCGGCAAAGGTGGCGTCTAAATCCAGTTCTTGCCATGCTTCGTTCGCATCCAGCACGATCATCGCATCGCCTGCCGCTTCACGAACTGCGCGAACACGTTCAATCACTTGTTCGCCATCGAGCTTCACTTTAAGTAGTTTTGCGCCTTGTTCGATGTAACTACGGGTCTGGTTTGCCATCGCCTCTGGTGTGTTAATCGACACAGTCATCGCAGTGACAATCGATGCTGGCAGTTCAAATAAATCTTGAGTGTGTTGCTTGCCCGCTAGTTTAGCTTGTAAGTTCCACATCGCACAGTCGAGTGCATTACGTGCCGCACCACCTGGGAGAAGGGTTTGCAGCTTTTCTCTAAGGGAGACTATGTTCGCATCGCCTTTGGCAAACAAGCCTTGCAGTTCATGGGCGGCTTGAGAAATGGCTTTGATCACCGATTCCACCGACTCGCCGTAACGGGGATAAGGCGTACATTCACCTTGGGCACTGATGCCGTTCTGCTCTATGGTTACTCGTACCACGTGGCATTCGGTTCTGCTGCCACGTGATATACGGAAAGGCGTCGCCATCGCAATGGTGACGGGCTCTACATGAATTTTCATCGCGTCTACAATCCTTAAATCGCAACTTAAATCGCAATAATGTGTTGAGCAATTTGCTCTACGCCAAAACGCACAGGATCGGTCACTGGTACTTGGTATTTCTCAGTCCAGTCTTGGCAAAGCTGTGCGGCATCATCTTCACTGATTGCAGAAGTATTCAAGCAGATTCCGACAAGACGTGTGTCAGAGTTTGTTAAACGTGCAGCTTGTAAATTCGCTTCGATGGTTTGTTCAATCGTTGGCAACTTAGCATGAGGAAGGTTGCGAATGTGCGGGCGACCGATCTCGTGACACAATACCAAAGCGTCTGCTTGTGCGCCGTGAAGCAAGCCTAAACTCACGCCAGCAAAAGACGGATTGAATAGTGAACCTTGCCCTTCAATGATGTCCCATTCGTGGTCAGTAAACTCAGGACTAATGGCTTCCACCGCACCAGAGATAAAGTCCGCGACAACAGCATCAATCGAAATACCACTGCCTGCAACTAAGATGCCCGTTTGACCTGTGGCTTTGAACTCAGCTTTACAACCCGATTGCTGTAAGGCTTTCTCAATCGCGAGGGCTGAGAACATTTTTCCAACCGAGCAGTCGGTGCCAACCGTTAGTAAGCGTTTACCCGAGCGCGCTTTACCATTGCCCACTTTCAGCGGTTCATCATAATGGCGCACATCGTGCAATTTGGTTAAAGCGCGTTGCTGTAAGTCATTCAAAGGCGCGAATTCAGAAAGACGTTGATGCATACCCGAGGCAATTTCAAACCCCATTTCCGCCGCTTCCAGTAACGTCGCCTGCCATGATTCAGGAATAACACCGCCAGGGTTTGCTGTACCGATAACGAGCGTTTTTGCGCCTTGCTGCTGAGCTTGTTGCAGCGTCATGTCGGTTAAACCTAATGAAACGGTTTCTGACGTAAGACGAAGCTGACCTAAACAAATCTCTGGGCGCCATTGATGGATACCGCGCGCGGTTTTTGCGGCTAATGGATCGGTGACGTCGCCAAGAAAAAGTAGGTAAGGTAGAGCAATTTGCATGATGGTTCCCTCTGTCATTCGTATGTTTTCAGACAATGTAGTCAGTTTGAAGAGGGAAGCCGAATGCCTATTTGTTGTGCGCCTATAACTTGAGGTTATAGGTGAGCATGAGTGCTAACTTACTGATTAACATGCTGCTTTAACGACTCAATGAAAAGCTTGGTCGATATGGATTGCGGTGTGTGTTCCGCAAACAAGATAGAAATAGAAAATGACAGCGCTGGAAAAAGTGAGCGCACGCTTACCGATTCATCACCTTGATACTGTTTTGCTGTCCATGGGTCGACAATCGCAAACCCCGCATGATGCTTGACTAGCTCGGCGGCTGCGGCGTAACTGCGTACTGTGATCGCATGGTGATAATGTTCATCACGCGCAGAGAGTGTTTGATGTAGCAATAAACCGAGTGGGTCTCGACTGTCCAAGCCGATGATTGGCAATTCGTGCTGAATCAAATCATCAAACGATACCGAGTCCTCAGTTGAACTGAGCGCTTCTTTTGGCGCAATCAGAACAAGTTGTTGCTTGAGTAACACTTCACTCAAAATCGCGGGTGGCGTTTCTTCACCAAAGGCAATCGCTACATCCAATTCGTGCTTAAGTAAGCCTGAACACAGCTCATCACGGTTTGCGGTTAAAAGTTCAAATGAGATGCCTTGTTGCCTCGACAGTGTAGCAACCGTTGGAGCAAGCAGTTGGGAAGCCAAGACAGGCGGAGCTCCGACTCTTAAATGCTGAGTGCCTTGTTTCACCTTATTGGTGAGGGAACGAAATTGCCCAAGCTGTTGGTAAACTTTCTCGGCCTCTGGCAGTAGGGCTTTGGCTTCTTGGGTCGGTACTAAGCGGCCTTTGACACGCTCAAACAGGGCAAAGCTAAGTTGTTGTTCCGTATGGGCAAGTACTCGAGTGACATTAGGTTGCGATACATGCAATAGGCGCGCGGCACCAGAAACGGTTCCGGTCTGCATGATGGCGTAAAAGACTTCCAATTGTCTTAAATTCACTGCGGTTTCCTGTTGTTTCGTTTGAGCTAGAAGCTAGCTTATCCAATTCTTACGCCTTTTAACAATAGTTGGTAATTGCCCTCAGCTTGAGTAAGATGAGTTGGTAACCCCTTAGTTTTCACGGAATTATGACTGAGTTATTTGATCAAAAAAGTTTGCAGCCGCTGTACATTCAAGTCGCGGATGAATTAAAGCGCGAAATTGATAAAGGTATTTACCCTGCAGGCAGTAAGCTTCCATCGGAAAATCAACTGGTGGAGTTACTCAAAGTCAGTCGAGTGACGGTTCGTAAAGCGCTTCAACAACTTAATGATTTGGGCTACACCTTCTCAGAAAAAGGCAAAGGGACGTTCGTTAAATCCAACAAATTGCGTCATGATTTCTTGTCCATGTCTGGTTTTGCTCAAGAAGCGGCAGGCTCAGGGTTAGAAGCTAAGAACATTGTGGATGCGTTTGAAGTGGTTCCTGCAGACGAGTTAGTCGCTGAAAAACTCAATATAGCTCAAGGTGAGCCAGTGAATTTTGCTCGTCGTTTACGTCTGATTAATGATCAGGTTGTCTCTTATGAGGAGTTCTATATTCCTCGTGTTCTTTTGCCTAACTTAACGCAGCAAGATCTTGAAGGCTCAAAGTTCGAATACTTAAGTCGTCATGGCATTGAGATGGTGAAAACGCAGCAGAAATTGATTCCTGCCTTACCGGATGATGCGGCACAGAAACTGTTGGCGGTCGATAAGCTGGATCCTATCTTGATCAACCAATCTCAGAACTTCTATGAAGAACAAAGGGTATACGAGTATTCCATCGTTTACTACAAGTCGAGTTTGTACGACTTTGAAATCACCGCACGAGTTTAAAGACCTTGAATTAAACGAATATTGAACGAATTGAAAAATAGCCCACCGATGTGGGCTATTTTTTTATTTATAGGTTTAATAACTAAGCAACTCCATGCATTTTGAATCAATAACAAGTGTGACGTGTGACAAAAAACGAGAATGAAAAATACAACCTGTATCTAACCTGTATTACGATAAATACAAGTTGAATACAGGTTGTTATTTCTTTGCACTCTTTGGAGACAAAAATTATGGCGCGAGATGCGAAAGTTGTAGCGAGTAAAGTGATGTCCTTGCTAGGTGGTGAGGGCAACATCGCACAACTTAATCACTGTGCAACACGACTGCGTGTTGTGGCCAAGGACGATGGACTAGTAGACGCGGAAGGACTCAGCGCGACAGAAGGAGTACACGGTTACTTCTTCCAAAACGGACAGCACCAAGTGATCTTGGGTACCGGGTTTGTGGGTAAAGTATTTGCCATTATGAAAGGCAATGAAGCGATTGAAGAAGCGCCACAAACCGAAGAGAAGAAAGACAAAGTCAGCACCTTTCAAGCAGTGACGCGTACCTTCTCTGATATCTTTGTTGCCATTATTCCAGCACTGGTTGCTACGGGTCTTTTGATGGGCTTACGTGGTTTGCTCGTCAACGGTTTTGGCATGGAGCTATCACCACAGTTAAACACGCTTTCACAAGTTCTGACCGACACGGCATTTATCTTTATCCCAGTTTTGGTGACTTGGTCAGCGATGCGCGTGTTTGGTGGTAACCCAGTTCTAGGTATTGTGCTCGGCCTGATGCTAGTTGCGCCGCAATTGGCGAGTAAGTGGGATGTAGCCTTTGGCAACGCTGAAGCCATGATCATTCCGTTTATGGGTTTTGATATCGCAGTTACTGGTCTGCAAAGCTCGATTCTTCCTGCTGTATTTATGGGTTGGTTCGCGGCGATGGTAGAGCGCACTTCGCGCAAACACATTCCAGAAGTGTTGGACTTGATCCTCACGCCTTTCATTACCCTGTTGGTGTCTCTGATTGCTGGCTTAGTATTCGTAGGCCCATTGCTGCTTGGTATCGAGAAACTGATTACTGAGGCGGTGCTGTACTTCTTGCAAATTCCTTACGGTATCGGTGGTTTGATTTACGGTGGTGCTATTCAATTTATGGCCGTGACAGGCATGCACCACACTATCGTTCCAATCACGATTGCGATGGTGACAGACACAGGCTTCGACTACATCAACCCACTTGGTACAGCGGCGATTGCCGGTCAGTTTGGTGCGGCGATGGCGGTCATGACCATGCAAACAGACAAAGTAAAACGCTCTGGCATGTTTGGCGCCGCACTTCCTGCACTATTTGGTATCACAGAGCCTGCCATGTTTGCGATTACGCTTCCTCGCGTTAAGCCTTTCCTATACGGCTGTGTTGGTGGTGCGATTGGTGGCTGTCTTGGTGCTATTGCAGGCATCGGCTCCGCGGGTACAGGTGCAACCATGTTACCAGGTATGTTGTTGTACCTCGGCGGTGGTCTAGGCATGTACATGCTTGTCATGCTGGTGGGTGCAGTGTCGGCGTTCGCTCTAACAAAACTGTTCTACAAAGAACCAAAGTAATTCTTTTCACTCCCGTTGTTTAGCGGGAGTGCTTTCTCTTTTTGGAGTCGTTATGGATTTTTCTAATCGCCAAAATCGATTTGTGAGAATCGATGAGGTGAGCGCGGAATATTTGGCAGACATTAAGCATAAAACGAAAACAGACCCGTTTTATCCGAGCTACCACATTGCCCCGCATCATGGTTTAGTGAATGACCCAAATGGTCTGAGCTACTTTAATGGCGAGCATCATATTTTCTATCAGTGGTTTCCATTAGGCCCCGTGCACGGTTTGAAGCATTGGTATCACGTATCGACCAATGACTTCGTTAACTTTAACGATCGCGGCATTGCGATGTATCCAGACCAAGACTACGACCATCACGGTTGTTATACGGGTGTGGGTGTTCCTCACAATGACGAATTGTACTTGTTTTACACCGCCAACCTTCTGAGTGAAGAGGGGAAAGGCTTGCCAACACAAGCACTCGCGGTGATGGATAAACAAGGCAATATCGAGAAAAAAGGTGTCGTGGTTGAGTTTAATTCCGATGCGTACACGCAAGAATTCCGTGATCCAGTATTAGTCACTCGCGACGACGGTTACCACATGCTGATAGGTGCTCAAGGGCATGATGAAAAAGGCAAGCTTGCTTATTATCACGGTTCAGATATCGATGATTACCACTATCAAGGCAATATTGATGTGGGTCTGGGTGACTTCGGTTATATGTGGGAATGCCCTAACTATTACGAACAAGATGAAAACGGCGTGTTTATCTTCTCTCCTCAAGGCGTAAGCTCAGAGAGTAAATATGACCTGAAGAACGTTTTCTCTGTGGTTTACATGGTGGGCGAGCGCATTGATTTCGAAAACAAAGTCTTTCCTAACCAGGGTTACCGAGAGTTGGATAAAGGTTTTGATTTCTATGCTCCTCAAACCTATCTCGATGATCAGCAGCGACGTATTCTGATTGGTTGGTTGGGTAACTCGAAGAGTGAATACCCAACCGATAAGAACCGCTGGGCGCATATGCTGACGCTACCTCGTGTCTTGACCATTGAAGGGGATTACCTCATTCAAAGCCCATTACAAGAATTGGAAGCGTTACGCAAAGATTCTGTCGAAGTCGACGGTTCACATTCGTTGGATTCTCAAGCATTTGAGGTCGATCTTCATGTTGATGGCGCTTTCTCTTTGGCTCTATCCAATCAGAAAGGTGAGCGAATGGTATTTAGTGGTGATCAACATGAGTTCACCCTAGATCGAACTCATGTTTCTCATTTGCATGCTGAGGCTTTTGGTACCGTTCGTTATGCCAAGCGACTTGAACAAGCACAGCGTATTCGTATCTTCGTGGATAACTCTGCGATCGAGATTTTTGCCGACAGCGGTAAGACGGTTTTCACCTCGCGGATCTTTATTGATGATCTGTGCAACATCGAGCTCAAACAGGCTCAAGCAACACTGCATTACTTGTCCCCGATCTCTTACTGCTAGCAGTTTCGGATTGGTTTTTGGCCACCAACTTGGTGGCCTTTTTTGTGCCTGCTATTTAGCAATGAAATTGATTCATAAATTTTGTGATATCTGTCATGTCACAATGCTCATATGAATGAGTTTGATTTCTATCAATTTCACTCAAAAAATTGCTTTAAAATCCGATAATTATAAATTTTTATATTTAAGTTGCTGTAATTAAAGGTAAATAATCAAAGATCTAAAATCGTGATCTAGTCTAGCAAAAACGGTTTAGCAATATTGTTTTGCTGATTTCGTTGATCAAGAATTAGCCCCGTCCACTGCTAATGATCGGCCAGTTAATTAGCAGTTCTTTTTTGTCCATAGCTACACATAAGCCCTCCTTTAAGGCGGGCAAACTATTAAAAAATACAAATATAGGGGTTCACATGAACAACACTTTTAAGCTTTCGCTAGCAGCTGTTTTAGTATCAACAGCAATGACTGCAAACGCAGGTATCAGCATCGTTGACAACGAAGAAGGTAACTTCTCGGTTGGCGGTAACGTAGAGCTAAACTTCAACTTTGAAGATCGTGAATCAAACGCCAATGACGACAGCGAGTTCAACCAAGACGGTCGCGTACTTATCGAGTTTGCGGGTGAGAAGTACACCAGCAACGGTCACTATGTGGGTGTCAAAGCACAGCCTCTTTTTGAAAGTACAGGCAACATCGCACTGGATGACGCGTACTTTGAATTTGGTAAGAAAGACGGTTGGGCGATTAAAGCGGGTCGTTTCGAAGCTTATGATATGTTCCCTGTGGGCCTAGACGTATTCCTTGAGTATTCAGGCGATACGGCGAATGACCTATACGCAGACGGTGCGGCATACTCTTACCAAATGAAAGAAGCGCGCGGTCGTGGTTCTGATGGTCAGATCATGTACAACCAAACATTCGGCAACCTATATGTAGAAGTTGGTGCGATGTTGGGTGACCGTTCTAACTTATTTGATGGCGGCGTTGGTGGTTATTACCACGGTAAAGAAATCACAGAAAGTAAAGATGCGTTCCTACTACGCCCTGTCGTTGCTTACCAAATGGGTGATTTCACAGTCGCAGCATCGATGGAGACTAACCTAGTTTCTAACGCTATTGTTGCCGATGGCGTGGACATCTCAGATCGTACGGGGTACGGCTTAACAGGTAACTGGACAAGCGGTGATTGGTCTGTGAACGCAAGTGTTTCTTACCTAGATGCAGTAGACGAGAACAACATGTCGGCAGGTGTGAACGCATTGTGGAATAACCTAGGTCTTGGCTACATCTACTCAACGAACGAATTCGAAAACAAAGAGTTTTCTTCTTGGGCGGAAGGTGACGTAAACGTATCAACTTGGTACGCTTCTTACGCATTCCGTGATGTGCTAGAAGTTCAGGATTTCTCAATCCTACTAGGCACTTACTACACTATGGTCGACAACAAACTGACGCAGCAATCGGATGCAACTGCCTTTGCTGAAGAAGACGATTTCGGTGCGCGTGTTCGCCTATACTACGAATTCTAATTCCTCCCTTTGGAAGCCAAAAGCCCAGCGATTGCTGGGCTTTTTGTTATTGGCTTGTGGCAAGTTGACCATCGCCATTCATTTTATGATTCAAATACCACATCACACAGACTGCCATCGCCATGGTGCCAGCCGCCAGAATGAAGCCATACTTGGTCAAGCCATAGTGGCTCAACATCGCAATAACAACATAACTTAAAGATTGCACGGTAGTGGCGAACATGCTGATTCCGCCGTCGACTCGCCCTCGTTGATGGACAGAGACAGTGTGGTGCATCCAATTGATTCTTGCGAGTCGATTCAACGCGTTAAATGTGCCAAAGAGCGCAGTAAACATCAGAATGGTCAGTGGATGTGCGGATAAGCTCATTCCAACTAAAGCAATTACTAACACGCTCATCGATACGACAATAATGCTGGTGTGACCAAACTGATTCAGTACCTTGGTAACGATAAATCCGGTTAGTAATGAACCCAAGCCAAAGCTGATGTTAAACCCTGCGTACCAATCACCCGAGATACCTTGCTCCGAGAACCAGATAGGCACCAACTTTCCAAGGTAAGTCAGAATAGGATAAGACAGGCAGGACAGCAAAATGAAAGCGTAAAAGGTCGGCTCTTTAGCAAAGATTTGCTTGCTCTCTTTTAACTGCGACATAAAGGCAACAGTGTGAGTGTCTCTGATTTGCTGCACGTACGGCGTGGCCATATAGAAAAGGGCGGCGATAGAAGAAGCTGAGGCAGCAAACAAAGCAAATTCCTTCATGCCCCACATCTCTAATAACACGATACCCAGAGCGCCTGCGCCCAGCGTGGTCGATTGCATCACGATTTCTTGCTGACCGGAAATTTTGGCGTATTCATGGCGTTGGTAGTTCTCTTGGGTGAAAGCATTGTTGGTTGTCCATGCGAAGTTACTGGATACCCAATAGACCAATTGTGCAAACGCTAACAACCAATGTGAGCCAAGCTCAAACCAGTACGCGACAAAAATGATGAACGCCATACCAGCTTGTAACCACTGATTGAGCACGAGTAACTGCTTTCTTGAATGGCGGTCGATAAGAGTGGAGAAGAAAGGTGTAGCCAAGAAAGAAACCGCAGTACAAGAGAGTGAGACCAAAGCAACAAAGGTTCCCATTCCCGGTTCAGCCAACATTACCCATGGAAGTGCCATCATGAATAATCCGGAAGAAATGCTATCGAAGAATCGCCCAGCCAAGTAGGGCAGCGTTTTATTTTTCATCGTTTTTATCTGCTTAATTTGTTAACGTGGTGTAACTTTAGGACCTCAAGTAAACTTGAGGTAAAGCGTTTTTTTAAACAAGAGGTCAGAAATGGAAATCAGCGTAGGCGAGGTGGCAAAGCGCTCTGGAGTGAAGGTATCAGCGCTGCACTTTTATGAGCAGAAGGGATTGATTTCAAGCTGGAGAAATCAAGGTAATCAACGTCGCTACCATCGCAGCGTACTTCGTCGTGTGGCTGTGATCAAAGCAGCGCAGCAAGTTGGATTGTCGTTAGAAGAGATCAAAGTGGCATTAGAAGAGCTGCCCAAGCATCAAGCACCAAACAAGCAGCAATGGGAAACCATGGCCAGTCATTGGCATGAGCAGTTAGAACAAAAGATTCAAAAGCTCAAAGCGCTACAAAACGATTTGGGAGGTTGTATTGGTTGCGGGTGTCTCTCACTAGAAACTTGTGCATTAAGAAACCCAGAAGATGTGCTCGGTAAAGATCATGCTGGTTCGAACCTGACCCTCGACGAACAAGAGTCATAACAACGGCTGAGCTGGTTATTCCTTATCGAAACTATCCACCACAATCGCGCCCATTGAAGCAGGCATAGTAATCACAATCACCCGTTTGAGGGCGATAAGTGGGTCGGTGAATAAAGGAAGTTTGTTGATGCAGAATAGCACTAAAGCCACCACCACAGCGGCGATGAAGTAGGCAATTACCACACGAAAGATGAAAACGGCAACGCGCGTTTTTATGTTGCTTTGAAATACGCTTTGATAAGCAAAAAAACCTAAGAAGAGCACAGACAAGCTGAATAGCATCAGCAAATTCAACATCGGCAAGCTTTCACCCAAGCGCCACGCTTCTTCCGAGAAAGAAATTGGGACGGCGAGAGCAAAAGCGCCAACTAAAACTTGGCTGGCATCTTCGAGGTTAAAGTGGCTGCTCATGCTTGAGACTCAGGCGTGCTGCTTGCTAAGAGCTGCTCAAAGCGCTCATTGCCGTGAAGCAGCTCGAGATCTTGTTCTTCCGCTAACAGATCGCGAATGGAAGGGCTGGTATCAATCGCACGCTCTAAGTCTTCAATCGCTTGCTCTTCAATCCCTAAACGAGAGTAGGCACAAGCGCGTTGGTAAAGGGCTGGGCCGTTCGTATCGTCCACTTCCAGAACTCTGTTACATAAGCTCAGTGCCCAGTGGTACTCTTTGATCTCCATAGCGGCGTCGGCTTTGTAAGTCAGCGCTTCTAAATCACCAGGGCGAACAAGCAAAATTTCATCGTAGATGTCGATGCGTTGTTCCGGAGTTTGTGAGCTTTGTGCACGAAGCCATAAGTTATGGATTTCGTTGATCTTCTCAATCTCTTTGTTGTTTTCGCTGATGATGCGGGTTTTACGTTTCAAGTCACGCTCCAACGCCACGAACTTTTTCTCGTATTCCTGAGCGATCTTTTCTAATCGCTTGTCTGCCATCTCTTTGGTGTTGTGCTTAAACTCGCGCAGAGATTGCCAACCTACAAAAGCAATAAGTGAAGCGACACCAGCAATGATGTAGAAGAAGTAGGTCACCGTCACGTTAGCGTAGTTCAAAGATTTATCAGCCACCGTTAACTCACGGTCGGTGATTTCAACAATCATTCTTCGTTCTAAATCCTGTTGTTCCTGACGCAGCGACTTCAACTCATCAAGGATATAACGCTCCATTAATGGTCTATCCAAAAGGTCGGATTCTGAATACTTTTCTTCGGATGCAAGAGTTGGAAAGGAGAGCAGAGCAGCGAAGAAGATGCCGATGATTAAGCGCATAGAACGTCCTTTTGCGTCGAGAATGGATGAATCTCTGAAACCATAGCAAATACAGACAAGGTTTAGCAAAAATCAGATGAAAAATGCTTGTTTTATAAAGCGTTCTGATGGGCTCATATCTTGTTCTTTTGATGATGGATGGATACTCTTTCCGGTTAGTAAAGCGATGGAAAAGCAGAACCAAGGAACAGAAGTATGGACGCCAAAGCACAAGCTTATCTCAACCAATATTTGGAGACGCTCTCTGGAAAAGAGCAAGCAGCGATCCCCTCCGTAAGTGCTGATTATTATTGTGCTGACGAGTACAACGCTAATACTTGTGCTGAGCTGGTGAGAATCGGCCAGAAAACGGCTTCTTGCAGTATGGAACTCTGGTACAGCGAACACGGAGAGATGATGCCTCAAGTGGGGCACTTACAAGTGGTGACCAATTGGGACGGCGAACCTGTTTGTATTATTGAAATCACAGACGTCAGTACCTCCCGATATTCGGATGTGAGTGAAGAGTTTGCCCAAGCTGAAGGGGAAGGCGACCGGACAATAGCTTGGTGGAGAGAAGCACACACTAAATTCTTTAAAGCGGAATGTGAAGAGCTTGGCATCGACTGGCATGAGCAACGTTTGTTGGTACTTGAGCGTTTTAGAGTGGTTTACCCTATATCCAAGTAACCCAACGAAAAAGGCTTGGCGCGTTGCCAAGCCTTTTCATTAACTACGATGATTTACGCTAATTGTTCTTGGCTATAGAGCCGTTGGATCAGCGTTTGCCATTCTTCTCTTAATACGCCGTATTTGATGGAGTCGTAGTACTCGCCTTGGTAGTAACGCACTTTACGAATCCGGGCTTCCTGTTGCATGCCAAGCTTTTCTGCGCAACGCATCATTCTTGGGTTACCAGACCATGTTGTTAAACCTACTCGTGCTATGTCTTGGGTTTCGAATATATGGCTAATCCATGGTACGAGCGCACAAAATCCCAACCCTTTATCCCAATAGTTCGAATCGTAAATGACGATGCCAGCTTCAAGCCAACGGGTGCTCTCACATTCCCAATACCAACTCACTGAACCAACGGGCTTACCTTCGAACTCAATCAATAACATGTCCTCGCCTTTCAGTAGGCGTTGAAAGGTGTGATTACGAAAGCCTTCTAATGTCGGTGTTTGATAAGGGAAGTAAGGACCATTGAATTGCGCCCAGCGTTCATCCTCAGTAATGAGCTTATAGAGCGCTTTGGCTTCTTCCGGAACGGCTCGCCTTAATGTGACGCCTTGGAAATGGTACATAACACTCCTTTTAGTAACGAATAAGAGTAACGAATTAACGTTTGACCGCAGTGACGCTGAACATGTGCCAATGTTTAGCATTACCTAGGGCTGTGCTGCCATCTTCATCCCGCTCATGAAAGTGGAGAATGTCATATCCTTCAAACAATGCTTCGACTTGCTCTCTGGTGAACGCACTGATGTCTGGATGCGTTTTGGCTTTGACCCAAGAGTCTTTCACGCCCAGTAAATCCCCACAAAAAACACCACCGGAAACTAAGGCTGAATCGATTCTCTGCCACACGCTTTCAAAGTGCTCACTAGGGCAGAAGAACAAACTCGCACTGGCAATGAACAAGCTGCATGGCGGGTAATCAAAGTCACTAAAGCAAGACTGCGATATGGAAAAGTTAGGATTGCCTTCGAAACGCGTCAAGCAAGTTTCCACCGCATCTTGATGAGTGTCAAACGCGTAAACCGTAAAGCCTTGATTGAGGAGGTAGTTGGAATCTCGACCGGTACCGCATCCTGCATCAATGGCTATTTTGTTGTCGAGCGTAAGCAGGTTGGCGGCACGTTCTACGTTTGGTCGGTGAGGTTGGCTCGCAACCTTTTGATAGTAATCGTTCCATGTTACTGACATTGCGATTCCTTTCTTATGTGTAAAAAACGCTACTCAGTGTTGAATAGCGTTTTGATTTAGTTTTGTTGACTTTGTCCTCGAAGGGAAGCTAGAGCTGATCCTCGATTGGCAGAATGCCCGAGAACCAAGCGCCCATTTTTCGCCACACGCTGGCTTCTGGCTCTGAATCGAATTCTTCGCCTGTTGCTTGATCAATCCATGCGATATCACCATCTTTGATGATGAGTTGATAGGCATTTTCTTTCAACTGCTCTGGCAAAACGGTTTGTTGTTTTTGCACGTACTCTGGTTGCTCCATAACTACGCCCATCTCTGTATTAAGCTCAGCCGAACGCGGATCCCAGTTCATCGAACCTACAAACAAGGTTTTCCCATCGATCATCATGGCTTTGGCGTGCAGACTCGCTCGGCTGCTACCGGTTAAGCTCCATTTGCTTTTGATTTTCGCGCTGGCTTTTACTTCCCATAATTTAATGCCTGCTTTGACCAAATCTTCACGGTACTTGGCGTACCAACCGTGCACAGCGAACACATCGTTTGATGCCAAGCTATTCGTCACGATGGTGATATCAATCCCTCGTTTTGCCGCATCAGTCAGAGCCTTTGTTCCGGATTCTGTCGGCACAAAGTAAGGGGAAATTAGAACAAAAGAATCTTCAACGCTCTCAAGGAGTTCACCTAAGTTCGCTACCAGTTGACTTTCTTGAGTGGCAATTTTGTCGGGTAAATCGAACCACACTTGGCCTTGTCCCCAATATAGTTTTAGTTTGCCTTGTTGGAGCTCCTCGTACAGGTCTAACTCTTTGAAGTTATAGGGACCGGTAGAAAACTTCTCTTCCAATTTGAGCTTTTTCACCTGCGCTTGAATCGCATCATCTGCCACTTTTTCAGACTCAGGCACAATCCATTCCATTGGGATGGCATAGAGGCTATTCCAATACAAATCAAATTGATCCGCCGTTTGCGTCACGGCCTCGCCATATAGCATCAAATCGAAATCACCAAACTCGACATTGGACTCGAAGGAGAAGTATTCATTGCCAATGTTTCTGCCGCCGACAATGGCAGACACACTATCGGAAATCAGAGCCTTGTTGTGCATGCGACGATTAAGGCGGTCAAAATCACTTGCCAGTGCAAATACACGTGCATCTCGATATTGGTGCGGGTTAAACAGTCGGATTTCGATGTTTGGGTGAGCGTTCAACTCTGCCATTCCTGCATCATTTCGCTTTTGCATGTCATCGAGAAGTAGGCGAACGCGTACGCCACGTTGTGCTGCTTCATACAAACGCCAAGTTATCAGTTGACTGGTCTCGTCACTGCGATAGATGTAGTACTGCAAATCTAGGCTTTTTTCGGCAGATTCAATCAGTGCTATTCGAGCTAATAGCGCGTCGTTTCCCTGATTAAGAGGGTAAAAGCCAGTATCTGAGTTAGGGTCTTTGTCGTAACTTTCAAAGAACTCTGCCAACGATGAGTCGCTTTGATATCCGAACTGAAAACTGGTGGATTTCTCACTTGGATCTCTTGGCTGAATTGAGGAACAAGCCGAGACAAGTACAAGCATTGAACCGAGTAAGGCTTTAGAGAGAGAACGTAGCAATGCACACTTCCTTGTTAATACACAACGTAACTCTTTGATTATATATCAAGCTTTAAATCTGGGTAACGCGAGTGATTGTAGCCAAGTCGCAGATTTCTCAATAAAGCAACCGAATCTGAATGACTCGATATGGTTTTTGGAAAGCATATTATTCGGGCGGACAATATCATGTTTTTTGCTTATGTTTTGCTCAGGAATGGTCAATATCACTAATATCTGGTGGTAATTACCAACACTGCACTGAGAGAAATTGCCGATTTAATTTAACTTATTGATATTTAAAGGGTAAACGTTTGGCATGACGATTGCGTATAAACAGTGAGCGTGAGAGGTCGTAACTTGCGGAGATGGTTAAGTTTTTGTTAATTTTATTAACTTGCCATGGATAGTTCTTTTGTGATTGATAATCGCGAAACACAGCAGAAGCACGGCGCTCTTATAAAGTTGTCTATTTCAGATGCAAACACTCACTGTTTGTCCGCGGGGAGTTGGAGTTTGGGTTATCGAACGTTTCGTTTGTTAATTTAGCTCTAAGGCGAAGGCCTGACGGGGATGAACAGGAGAATACAAAAATAAAAAAGGATTTTTGATGTTAGCAAAACCAGTATTACGTTGGCTTTTACCCTTCGTCGTAGTTGGTGGTTCTTATGCGGGTTATGCCGCGATTGCCGCTACTGCGCCCGAAAAAGAGTCAATCAAAGACACCATTACTGAACCCACAGTACAAACTTCTTCACTTTTTCCTACCGATCATAAAGTTGTTATCACCAGTCACGGTGAAATGCGTCCATTCGAAAAAACGCACTTAGCAGCGCAAGTTAGCGGCGAAGTGATCAGTTGGCACCCAAATTTTGTGACGGGTGGAATCGTAAAGCGTGGTGAAGTGTTATTCACGATTGAAAGTGATAACTACGAAGCGGCCGTTCTACAAGCAGAAGCGGGCTTGGCAAGTGCACGTGCTGCATTGATCGAGGAACAAGCCAAAGCGGAAGTCGCAAAACGCCAAGCGAAAAAGTTAAGCGACAAACAAGTCACAGACCTTTACCTACGCAAGCCCCATGTCTTGAGTGCTCAGGCGCAAGTCAAGTCTGCACAAGCAGCGTTGAAGCGAGCTAAGCGTGACCTAGAAAACTGTAAAGTGATTGCGCCATACGATGCACTTGTTGTTGAGCGTGATATCGGTGTGGGGCAATTTGTCTCTTCCGGCTCTCGCGTTGCAACCTTGAATAATATCGAAGTGGCAGAGATCCACGTTCCTATTGCTGGTTTTGACAGCGCATTCCTTCCTGAATCTTTGAAAGAGCTACGTGCGACTGTAACGCAGCAAGGCATTCTATCGACGACTCGTGAAGGCAAAGTCGTTCGCGATCTCGGCATGATCGACAGCGCGACGCGCATGATCAATATGGTGATTCAAGTTCGTGACCCATATGGTCTGGACAACAATCAACCACCGATTAAGTTTGGTTCATACGTTGAAGTGAGCTTTACCGGCAAAGAACTCAAGCACATTTATCGTCTCCCTCAGGAGCTAGTTAAGAACCGCACCGTTTGGGTCGTGAATGGCGAAAACGAACTGCAACCTAGAACGGTTAACGTACTTCGTGCAGAGGGCGAGTTCCTACTTGTGGGGGAAGGTCTTGAGCAATCAGATAAGCTGGTTCTGACGTTACCTGAGTACCCGCAAAAAGGTATGGCTGTCCAAGTTGCAAAAAAGAATGACGACTCCGAAACCGTCGTACAGTAAGTAGGAGTCAATCATGGAAGAGAATCAACAAAAGGGCATCATTGCCTATTTTGCGAATAACTCTGTCGCCGCGAACCTAATGATGGTGTTCATCATCGTGATGGGTATCGTGAGCTTCATGTTCATTCAACGACAAATGTTCCCGAACGTTGAAGTTAACTACATCAACATTCGAGCGGCTTACCCTGGTGCCTCTCCGCAAGAGATTGAAGAGAGTATCTTGGTTAAAGTTGAAGAATCGATAAAAGACGTCACTGGCATCAAAAAGACCGTGGCACGAGCTTCTCGAGGCAGCGCTTATGTATCGATAGAAGTGGATGTGAATGCCGACATCAAACGCGTGCTGGACGATGTAAAGCAACGGGTAGACACCTTATCCAATTTGCCGGCAGGCATGGAACCCATCAACGTTTATCAAGTGGAATGGCGACAAGAGGTGATAGAAATGGGTTTGGTGGGCGATAGACCACTGGAAGAGCTCAAACCTATCGCTAAACAAGTTGAAGACGAATTACTCCAACTGAAAAATGTCATGCTGGTGGATCTTAATGCACCAGAAGAAGAGATTGCTATAGAAGTTGATCCGCTGATTCTTCGTAAATATGACTTAACGCTAAGTGATGTGAGCAACGCGATTCGTCGTTACTCAGCGAACTTTTCTGCTGGTGAAGTAAAAACCAACGCAGGCATGATCGCAGTACGTATTGAGAACCAATACTACCGTGGTGATGAGTTCCGCAATATCCCTGTTAAGCTTGGTGCAAACGGTGCAAAAGTTCTGCTACAAGACATCGCAACGATTAAAGACGGTTTCACAGAAGAAGACCGTTACTTCGAATACTCGGGGCAAAACGCGATCTACATGGCGGTTCAAGCCACGCGTGATCAAAACATCATCCCAGTTGCTGAATCCGTTCGTAACTACATAGAAGCAAAGAACAAAACCTTACCTGATGACATTCAACTGAAAGTTCTCGTTGATATGACCTACTACCTAAATGGTCGTCTCGACATGATGTTGAAGAACCTTCTTCAAGGTGCCGCGTTGGTTGCCATCATGCTCTCAGTATTCCTTCGTTTCCGCTTAGCAATGTGGGTAATGTTGGGGCTACCAGTGTGTTTCTTAGGCGCAGTGATGATGATGCCAATGCTGGGTATCACCGTGAATATTGTGTCTTTGTTCGCCTTTATCATGGTGCTCGGTATCGTGGTGGATGACGCCATCGTAACTGGGGAAAGTGCCTACAGCGAGATCGAAGAGAAGGGCGGTGGTGTTGAGAACGTTGTGACGGGTGTTAAGCGTGTCGCGACTCCGGCGACCTTTGGTGTGTTAACCACGATAGCGGTGTTTGCCCCATTTCTACTCTCAAGTGGGATCGATAGTGCCTTCTTCTACGGCATTGCGGGTGTCGTGATCCTGTGTCTTATCTTCAGCTTGATAGAATCTAAGCTGATCCTTCCAGCTCACTTAGCACACACCAACTTTACACCAATCAAAGCAGGCGGTTGGCGTGATAATTTCAACAAGCGTTTCTTCGGCTTTGTTAATGGTCCTTACCGCAGCTTCGTTAAGGCTTGTACCCATTGGCGTTGGACCGTTTTTGCCTTCTTCTGTGGTCTGTTACTGATTAGTGCTGCTTTAGTTAGCTCGAACTACGTGCGTGTGATTCCAAACCCGAAAGTTCCAACGGATTATCCGGCGATTACGATTGAGATGAATGACACGGTATCGAGCGAGCAAACCATCAATGCGTTAAAAACCATTGAAGGCGTGATGCAGAAAATCGAAAACCAGATCATTGATGAGCATGGTCAGGGGATGATTCGTGATGTGCTTTCTTACAACCGAAGCCGCACTGAAGGTCGTATTCTTGTACCGCTTGTGGATGAAGAACTGCGTCCATTCAATACCTTTGAACTTGCACGTCGCTGGCGTGAGGCAATGCCAGTTATTCCGGGCATGAAGAGCTTTAAGATCCGCGAGCAAAGTGCAGGTGGCGGTGACCGCGACGAGTTTGGTTACTTGCTGTTTGGTTCGGACATTAACGAGCTAAACGAAGCAGGTCGCTACCTGATTGGTCGACTTCAGCAAGAGGAAGGTCTGTACGATATCTCTTCCTCTATCGATTCTGGTAGTAAAGAGGTACTGCTATCACTAGCTCCTGTTGCTTATGATTTGGGCTTGGATCTCACCATGATCGCAGAGCAAGTAGGTGGCAGTTTCTACGGTGGTGAAGCGCAGCGCATTATTCGCGATGGCGAAGAAATTAAGGTCATGGTGCGTTACCCGCAACTGACGCGTGAAGCCTTCTCATCACTACGTTACGCTGTGATTACCACACCAGCAGGCAAGAAGGTAATGCTTGGTGATGTGGTGAAAATCAACGAGCAACCGGGTGTGAGTACCATTCGACGTGAAGGCGGTTATCAAACCGTTTATGTCTATGGCTCTATAGATGAAGAGTTGGTTGAACCTCAAGAAGTCGTGAAAGTTATCGATGACAACATCTTACCGGACATGAAGCAAGCCTTCCCAAGTGTGAAAACGGAATTGGGTGGTGACATCGAAGAGCAAGCTGCGCAGCGTAACGAGCAAATCATGTTCTTCATTGCAGGCATGATCATCGTATACATCTTGCTGGCCGTGCCGCTTAAGAGCTACACCCAACCGCTTATCGTCATGTCGGTAATTCCGTTTAGCTTAACGGGTGCGATTTGGGGACACTTCTGGTTGGATATGGACATCAGCATGATGTCGACGTTTGGTTTAATCGCGGCAGCGGGTGTGGTCATCAACGATTCCTTGGTAATGACAGATTACGTTAACCAAGTGCGAGAAAAAGGCATGAGCATTAAGCAAGCGGTTGTTGAAGCAGGCTGTGCTCGTTTTCGAGCGATCACGCTGACGTCTATTACCACCTTCGCTGGTGTACTTCCTATCATGTTTGAAACCAGCTTGCAGGCGCGTTTTGTTATCCCGATGGCGGTCGCGCTTGGTTTTGCCGTTCTGTTTGCAACTGTCCTTACCTTGATTCTGGTGCCTTGTTTGTACCTGATGCTAGAGGATATTAAAAACATCTTCCGCATTATTAAACGATTCTTTGGTCGCTTGATAGGTAAGTTCAAATCACAGTCATCAAACACTGTCGGCAACGAAAGCACGCAAAGCTAGTTTCACCTAAAGCGAAAATCTAAAGCAGCCTTCGGGCTGCTTTTTTTGTGCCTTAAGCGAGCTGAAATGGACTATCTATAATATAAATTGAGTGAATGGTTAAATATTCATGAATATCGTTGGTTAATTTAACACTGTGTGTGTGAAATTCGCCATTGAGCAGATGGTAGAAAAATAAACTTTTGTTTAAGTTGTTGATATTAAAGGTTTTAAAAGTTGGCATCCTATGTGCAATGCATAGAGTGCAACCCAATGAACTGCTAATCCCTAAGGAGCTTATTATGCAAAGCGTATTTCTATCTACTCTAGGTCTTATTGCTGTAATGTCATCACCAATCGCTGCTGCTAACACTCTAGACAAAGAAGAGTGGAGTGCGGATTTACGTCAAGAATTTACAACAATGAAGCATGAGGCGGTTGCGGACATCCAACAAATGAACATGGACGCTATTGATGAACGCGATGAACGCATTGTTAAACACATCAAAGAACAACAAGCTCAACTGGTAAAGATCAAATGCCAGAAGACAGAGGCAACCAAGTCATAACCTCTGACGACAAAGATTCCGTGTTAGTCACAAGGACGAGTGATTAACCAGAGTGCATCCGATACAAGCACGACGTTAGTGAGCAGTCAGCGTCAACCTTGTTGCTCTATTTGCCAACCTATTAATGGGTTGGCTTTTTTATGCCTGTTGATTGAGGAGGGGGCGCTAAAACTGGGAATTGAGTAGGAGAAATACGGCAGATAGAAAAAAGCCCGCGAAGAATACCTTCACGGGCGAAAAAAGGGCACCAAATTGGGTGTCTATTCATTTTGGAGATGGTCGAACGTCCATATCATACTGACAATAGGCTTGGTGAGAGGCTTACCACCAGTGCGACCAACGAGGCTAAAGTTAACATTGTTGTAATCATTGTTAAAATGTTAATTCTTCAATCAATGATTTCATTATCGTTAGTTCAAATTGTGAATGTGTTGTCTGTGTGTATTTATACTGTGCTAAATGTCGTTTTTGATAATAAAACTTATCATAAATCCTATTGCGATCATTTGAGTTGGTTATATAAAACTCGACATACCGCATTCTCAATTGTTCATATTTGCACTTAATGCCACATAATAACCCTGCATTTGTTAAGTGTTTGTGTTGTTTTTAACGCTTTTCACTGAAAACAAAAAGAGCGACCTAAGCCGCTCTTGTTCATTTTGATAAATTTACTTATCAGTCGTTTTAGATCTCTTCGTGTTTATGGACTAGGCCGAAGTCAGCTAAAATGGCATACGCGGCAGGGATCATAAATAACACCAGCAGAGTGGATGCGAAAATACCAAACACGATGGAGATAACCAGTGGTTGGATAACCTGTGCTTGCAAACTGGTTTCAGTCAGTAACGGAAGCAAACCTGCTGCAGTGGTCATTGATGTCAGGAATACTGCTCTAAAGCGTTCCCGACTGGCTTTGACGACCGAGTCGTGCACATTATCCCCTTCATCGACATGATGGCGTATATACTGAACTAACAGAATCGAGTCATTCACCACAATCCCCGCTAATGAGACGAAGCCCATCATACTTGGCATACTTAATGAGTGACCGAGTAGGATGTGTCCCCATACCACGCCAATAAAGGCGAGGGGAATCGCAAGCATGACCACGAATGGTTCCAAATAACTGCGGAATTGGTAACTCAGAATCGCAAACACGCCAAACAAACCAAGCAAGAAGCCTTTACCCATTGATGCGCCAGTTTCTGCGGTATCTTTGGCTTCACCTTCAAAATCGAAGCGAAGGCCAGGATACTTTTGCATAAGCTTTGGCGCTTCATCCTGTTGGAACTGACGAATGATAGCTGTCGAGTTGGCTTTCGTATTGTCGATATCGCCGAATACGCTCACAGTGCGCAAGCCATCAATGCGCTGGATTCTTACGTAATTACGTTGGAAATCCAAAGTCGCAATGGTCGCGAGTGGGATTTGACTGCCGTCGGACAAGATAATTGGGAAGTTTGCCAATTGCTGTAAGTCACCGGCTTGTGCTTTATCGAGGCGAACTTCGATGGAAATGTTTTCTACCCCAACTTGGATTTCGTCTGCGGTTTGGCCAAAGAAAGCCGCACGCAATTGATTGGCGATGAGCTGGCCGTTAATCCCGTAAGCTTCTGCGCCCGGACGCAGTTTAACCAAGACTTCTTCTTTACCCATACGCATGTCATCCAACACGCCATGGACACCGTCAAACTCATTCAAGTATTGCTGAATGTCGATAGAAGCCGCTTTGAGCGCATCCAGATCATCATGCTTCGCTCGAATTTCAATTGCTCGTCCGCCCGGCCCCATGGTCGGTTGTTTGAATACCAGTGAGATAGGATCGGCAAGTTCACCAATGTCTTCGCGCCATGCATCGATAAATTCATCGATGAGTGTGTTACGACTCTCTGCGCCAAGTAAATCCAGACGTACCGTGGCAATGTGAGGGCCTGATTCATTTGCGTCGGCATTGGCATTGAATTGACTGGTGATGTGCAGAACCAATGGATTGCCGTCTTCCACTTTTTCTGTCCATTCTTTATCTAGCTTTTGAGCGGAAGCGACGATCTTATCGACGACAGCCTCCGTTTGAGACAGAGAAGAACCTGGTGGAAGAATAATGCGCGCTTCTGCAATGTCGCCATCCAATTCAGGGAAGGGTTGGAACTTGAGCAAACCACCTACTAAAGTGGCTGCGGAGATAAGAAGCAAGGCAACCACGCCACCCATAAAGGCGTAGCGATACTCGACCACTTTATCCACTGCGTTGACCAAGGTCGTATTGCGGAAGTTTTCAAAAGAAGCGAGCAGCTTTTGTTTGAACTTCGGTGTTTTTCGCTCTTGCTTTTGTTTGTGTAGTGAGTGAGAAAGGTGGTTAGGTAGAATCAAGAAGGCTTCCACCAAACTCAAACTCAAAACGAGGATTAGAACTTGAGGCACCGCTTTAAGTACTGCACCCATTTCACCTTGCAGGAATAACAAGCTACCGAAAATACACACCGTGGTTAGGAAGGAAGAAATTACCCCTGGCAGTACCTTTTTCACTCCTTTGATAACGGCATCATCGATCTCTTCTCCTCGGTCGAGGTGAGCGGCAATCGATTCGGCAATAACGATGGCATCATCCATCATGATACCGATGGCCATGAGTAACCCGACCAAAGACATGATGTTGATGGACAGGCCAAGTTGCGCCATCAAAAATAAGCCACCTAAGAAGGCTACGGGCAAACCAGCTGCGACCCAAAAAGAGTAGCGAAAACTAAAGAACAACCACATGGTGGCGAAAACCAGAATGATACCCTGCCAACCGTTTTTGACCATCATGGTCAGGCGATCCCAAAGCACGGATGAAAGGTCATTGGTCATTTGTAGCATCACACCGTCTGGCGCGATGGCTTGTTGTTCTTCGACAAATTGAGCAACACGTTCTTTAATGCGCAGTGCATCGTCTTCTTTGTTTTTGCTGACTTTTAGTAGGGCAGAAGGGTGACCATCAAAGAGGACTTTCTGTTCGTCCAATTCAAATCGGTCGGTAATCGTCGCAATGTCTCTTAGACGGATGATTGATCCATTTGGACCAGAGCCCACGACAATAGTCTCAAGCTCTTCTGGCGTCACACGTCGTTCATCAAAGCGGATCAGAAAGTTCTTATCTGGCGTCTCGACATTACCACTTGGCAACTTGACGTTCTGACGACCAATCTGCTCAGCAATATCGCCAACACTTAAGCCAAGTTGTCGAATAGCTTGAGTGTCTAGCTCTACTCGGTATTGGTGGTCAGAGAAGCCTGCAACTTCAACCAAAGACACATCATAATCGAGCTTTAATGTGCGTTTAAGTTGTTCTGCATAGGCTTTTAGCTCTGGCCATGTGGTGTCTGCAGTGATCGCGACATCCACAACTGGCTCATTCCAATCTAGCTCTTGGACCACAGGAGACTCAATTTCTTGTGGGAAGTCGTTTATCGAATTGATCTGAGTTTGAACATCAACCAACATGCGGCCGATGTCGGCTTCTTCATTCAGTTTTAAGATAAGACGCGCAGAGCCTTCAATCGCTTCACATTGCGTTTCTTCAATGTTAGCAAGACCATCAACCGCATCTTCCATTCGGACACAGATACTCTCTTCTACTTCTTGCGGGGAAGCGCCAGGGTAAACCACACCGGCTAGGATGTAGGGCGGATCAAACTCAGGAAAGGTTTCACGCTTAATCGTGGAAAGTGAAGATATCCCCAATATCAACAGCGTTAGCATCAGCAAATTGGCTGCTGTTGGGTGCTTGGCGAAGAATCGGATCATGAATCAGACTCCTCAATAGCCGCTTCTGACGGTTCAGGTGACTCTTTCAATAGCATGCCGTTAATCGCAGGCAGCAAGTCGTTGATGATCAGCTTCTGACCTTGCTCCAATTCGCCATCGATCACCACTTGGTTATTGCGGCGATATAACACTTCAACCGTCACGACTTGCAGACGATTGTCATCGCCCATCAGATAAATCTTATCGCCATGAAGCGCACGCTCTGGGATGACCCAACTCGGATTCTCTTGCCCCTCAATCAAGGCACGCACAAACATGCCGTTCACCAATGGCGGCGCAGAAGTTGGGTTTAATGCACGGTAATCTTGTTCAATTTCCAGAATCACACCGGCAGTCGCTTGGCTTGGATCAACCGTTTCACTGATGCGTGCCACTTTCGCTGGCCAGCTTGCAGAGAGGTTACCGCTGCTTAGTTCAATGTTGGCATGAATCGCATTCATATCAGGCTGTGGAATACCAGATTCATCACGGACAAACTCACCGATACTCGCTGCCAAAGTTTGCATGTCATGTATGGACAGTTGAGCTTCAACCTCCATGACATCAATGCCATGTCCTGTCACCATGGTCTGTTGTAGGTTAACCACTTGGTTTTGTTCAATTTCGACTTCTGCAATACGCAAGTCGTAAGGAAGGGTGATAATGGTTTTATCAAGTGAGCGTTTCGCTTCGTCCACCTTTGATGCATTGACCTTAACTAGGGCTTCCGCGACACGTTTTTCATCCGGCATCAAACCAATTTGGTTTTCGATATCCAGCACCAACTTACGTTGAGAGAGTGCGCTTTGCTCTTGCTGATCTACATCCGATTGTGAGGTTAGGCCTTTCTTACGTAGGTTTTGTTTACGGTCTAACTCTTTGTTGGCGATAACCAGACGGTTGGCTTCTATCTTGAGTGTGCTTTTGAGATTCGCTTCTTCTTGGTTCAACTTAGCCAGAGAGGTTTGGGCAGATTTGAGATCGGCTTGAACTTGAACCAGTTTCAATTCGTAATCGAGTGGGTCGATCCGCAAGATTTCCGTTCCTGCTTGCAGCACTTGTCCTTTTTCCAATTGCGGATGACGGTAAACCACTTTACCGGTCACTTCGGCTATCGCTTTCCACTCAACTTTTGGTGCGATTTTGCCAAACCCAATAGCAACAGGTGCAATCGCTTTCAGCTCAAGAGGAATTGTCTCGACCAACCTTGCACGATCACCCGCAGGCTTGACGGGCAAATCTGGCTTGAGGCTAATCGCCAAAAATAGAATGACGACCCCAACAGCAAGAGCAGGAAAGAACAGCAGCTTTTTATTCATTTTCATATTGGTCGCCCGAGTCTAAAAATCCATGTTTCATCAGTTGTATGTTGTGTTCGAATAATCGGTTCAAGAAGGCTTCTGAGAGCTCGATACCATGAAGGGCGAGCAACGAAGGTGGCGCCATAAAAGGAAACACCATTAAGCTGATGTAAGAGACGCGACAAAGTTGAGGGTCGGCGTCTTTTCGTAAAACACCACTGTCGATCAACTTATCAAAGATCACGCCTTGCATTGGCTTACTGATATCCGCGATAACTTTTTCGAGCAGCTTGCGTTGGGTCTCTGAAGGAGGCATATGCATGACTTGTGCAATCAAACGCGGGAACTGTGGCGCTTTGATCATCTCACGGTAGTAGGTGCGCATTAAGTCGAGGAAGTTTTTCTCGTTACTGTCGGACATCAATGCCTGCATCTGTTTTTGCATCGGCGACAGCGTTTCGCGCAACATGGTCTCGAACAAGCCCTCTTTGTTGCCAAAGTAGTAGCGAATCATCGCCACGTTCACGCCTGCTTTCTGCGCGACTAGGCGAGTAGACACCTTGTCGTAAGCCATAATGGTGAAGAGTTCGCGCGCATGGAAAATCAGCTTCTCCCGTGCGTCGATTTTATCTGTGGGTCTTCCCGCCCTTCGATGAGCTTCCGTCACAATCGTCTCTCAAGATATTAAACATTTGATTAATTATAAGACGCTGATTTCTTATACGACATGCGAAAAATTAATCAGTATTTAATCAAGTGATTAATTTGTGAAGGAGAGGCACAAAAAAGAGCAGTAAGGTCTGCTCTTTTATATCTAGTGAAGGGGTAAGTGCTGTTGAGTTGATTTACCCCCAACTCAACACAGTCCAATTCGGTCTATCGGCTTGTTCTTTTAAACGAGGGCATGGATTGACCAGATAGGCGTAATCTGCGTATTCACACAGTGGTAAGTCGTTGATCGAATCTGTATAGAAATGGATGTTTGAGTAGGACTCAGTTTGAGCCTCTAGCCACTGTTTTAAGCGTGTAATCTTACCTTCTCGATAACTTGGGATGCCTTCTATTTCTGCGGTGTAGCAGTTGCCTTGCTCGACTAAATCAATGCCGAGAGCATTAGGAATACCGATACGTTGACCAACTGCTTCAACCAAAAAAGTGGCGCTAGCAGAGATGATGACCATATCAATCTCATCACGAGACAGTTGTTTAATCAGTGTTTTGGCTTGCGGGAATTGTCTAGCCAGAATATGGTTTTCAACGCACTCTTCAACTAAGGCGTTGACCTGTTCAATAGGCATGTTTTCTAGCGGCTTCATGGAGAACGTGAGGTAATCTTCCATGTCCATTTTGCCTTCTGCGTACAAGCCCATTAGACGCTTATCTTCCTCAATAAAGTTAGGCGCAGTGGTGATGCCTTTCTCGACCATAAATTCATTCCAAATCATTGCGCAGTCAGCGTTGATTAAGGTTTCATCCAGATCAAAAACATACAAAGGCTTGGACATAGTTGGCTTCTCACAGTTTGGATTGAGGTCGATGTAACGTGTCGGTCAGTATAGAGCGAGGTTTACGAGTGTGGGACGTATGCTAACGACAAACTGTGACGGTTTCGTTGCACTTTTTCTGACCATGACAAAACTTAATGATTAAGTCGTGGGATGAAGCATTTCTGAGTTGGTGATAGAAGGCTACAATACAGGGGTACTTTAGAAACTGCGTACTATAGATATATGGCGTCTTTCGAACCTGATCTCAATATTGTGTACTGAATACAGTCTTGTCTTTGAGTGATAATAGCGCCACTCGCGCAAAGCGAACGTTAAGAAAAATACAAAAAGAATCCCCGATATGAACCAGTATGTAAATGATCCATCCAATTATCAGTTGTTAATTAAAAACTTGCTGTTTTCCCCAGTTGCTTTCAACCCCGAGCAAGAAATCGTCTACGCGAACCACCGTCGTCACAGTTACAAAACGTTTCATGACCGAGTGAGACAGTTTGCAAACGCGCTGACCAAAATGGGCGTGAAGAAAGGTGATACGGTAGCGGTAATGGATTATGACTCACACCGTTATCTTGAATGCTACTTTGCCATCCCGATGATTGGTGCAAAGCTGCACATGATCAACGTGCGCTTGTCACCAGAGCAGATCCTTTACACCATCGACCATGCGGAAGATGACATTATCCTGATCAACGAAGAGTTTCTTCCAATTCTGGATCAGATCAAAGGTCGTATTGATACGGTGACGCGTTACGTGGTTTTACGCGATAACGATGAATGTGAATACGAGCGCCTTCTGGAGCAAGAAAGCACCGAATACAACTTCCCTGATTTCGATGAGAATACCATCGCGACCACTTTCTACACCACGGGTACGACGGGCTTCCCGAAAGGGGTGTTCTTTACTCACCGCCAACTGGTTCTCCACACCATGGGCATATTGAGCACCATCGGCACCAATGCGTCGCAAGGTCGACTGCATCAAGGTGATATCTACATGCCGATTACGCCAATGTTCCACGTCCACGCATGGGGGCTTCCGTACATGGCGACCATGCTTGGCGTGAAACAAGTCTACCCGGGCAAATATGTCCCAGATGTTCTGCTTAACTTGATTGAACAAGAGAAAGTGACGTTCTCACACTGTGTGCCAACCATCCTGCATCTGCTATTGAGTTCACCAAAGTCCAAGTCGATTGATTTCTCTGGTTGGAAAGTCGTGATTGGCGGTGCAGCGCTACCAAAAGCCTTGTGTAAATCAGCCCTTGAGCGCGATATCGACGTGTTTGCGGGTTACGGCATGAGCGAAACAGGACCAATTTTGTCTATTGTTCAACTTACTCCAGAACAGCTTGAACTCGACCTCGATCAGCAAGCGGAATACCGCTCTAAGACTGGTAAGAAGGTCGCGCTGGTGGAAGCTCATATTGTCGATGATGAGATGAACAGGCTTCCACACGATGGTGAGAGTGCGGGTGAGATTGTGGTACGTGCGCCGTGGTTAACGCCAAGCTACTACAAAGACAACAAGAACTCTAAAGCCTTGTGGCGTGGTGGTTACCTACACACTGGCGATGTCGCGCATATCGACAATGAAGGTTTTATCAAGATCACCGACCGCGTAAAAGACATGATTAAGATTTCTGGTGAGTGGGTAAGCTCTTTAGAGTTGGAAGACATTCTGCACCAGCATCAGGCCGTGTCGGAAGTCGCCGTCATTGGCATGCCACACAACAAATGGGGCGAGGTGCCGCTAGCGTTGGTGACGTTAAAAGACGATGCAGAGATGACGGAGAAAGAGCTGTTAGGTTTTGCGAAAGACTTTATCAGCAAAGGCATTCTTGCCAGAGAAGCGTTACTACTCAAAGTGAAGCTGGTGGACGAGATCGCTAAGACCAGCGTCGGTAAAGTGGATAAGAAAGAGCTGCGTAAACTTCATCTGTAAACAGTGAAGCTTTTCGAATCCAACCCATAAAAACGGCCCCGATACAGGTTATGTGTCGGGGCTGTTTTTTTCTAAGCAAGCGATTCAAATTACGCTATTTTTTCTGCGTAAATGTGACTGCGAGCCATTGCATAACTAGGCTGTTTTTTTGTGATTCTATTCTCATATCCTTGATGGCACGAGCGTGCAGCGATTGTGGCGGTTAAGGTTTAGTGTTAGTAATAACGACGAGATAGACTAAAAATCAACCAATGCTAATTCGTGATTAAGCTTGGTTTTGGGGAAACACAACTCATGTGTTTTCATTTATTGACTGCTTGAAGAGGATGTAAGATGCGTATGCCTTTATTGATGCGACACAAGCAGTACTCAAGCTCTATTGCTTGGTACACGCGTGATCCGCAACGTGCCTATCTTTCTAAAATCTACCTTTCTTAATGCAATCCGACTTTAACAGCAGAGTCCGTTTTAAGTGATCGTTGAGCTATGTAATACGGTCGTTGTAGCGTTGACTAAGCGAGCCCTTCGCTGAGTTTGCTGTTCAAAAGTTATCTCTTTTTAGAACAATTAATTGCTATTAAATTAGTGCGCACATTTGTACTTTTCGTTTATGGAAGAGGCGTGTGCGGCTATCTGGAAGTAAGGTATTTTTGATGGAAAACTTTAAACATTTGCCAGAACCGTTTCGTATTCGTGTCGTTGAACCCGTAAAAAGAACAACGAGAGCGTATCGTGAGCAAGCCATTTTAGAGTCAGGAATGAATCCATTTCTGCTTGAAAGCGACGATGTGTTTATTGATTTGCTCACAGACAGTGGTACTGGGTCGATCACTCAAGATATGCAGGCCGCTATGTTTAGAGGCGATGAGGCATACAGCGGCAGCCGTAGTTATCATGCGTTGGCGAATGCAGTGAAAGACATTTTTGGTTACGAGCTGACGATTCCTACTCACCAAGGCCGTGGTGCGGAACAGATTTACATTCCGGTATTGATCGCCAAACGTGAAAAAGAGAAAGGGCTCGACCGAACCAAAATGGTGGCATTGTCGAATCACTTCTTTGACACCACTCAGGGGCATACGCAAATCAATTGCTGTGTGGCTAAAAACGTCTATACGGAAGAAGCGTTTGATACGTCAGTCAATGCTGATTTCAAAGGCAATTTTGATATCGATAAGCTTGAGCAAGCGATTATTGATGCCGACCCGAAAAACGTTCCTTATATCGTCAGTACAATTACGTGCAACTCTGCCGGTGGCCAACCAGTTTCTATCGCGAACTTAAAAGCGGTGTATGCCATTGGCCAGAAATACGATATTCCTGTCATCATGGACTCAGCTCGATATGCGGAAAATGCTTACTTTATTCAGCAACGTGAGCCGGGCTACCAAGATTGGTCGATTGAAGAGATCACATTCGAGAGCTACAAATATGCCGATGCATTAGCCATGTCTGCAAAGAAAGATGCAATGGTTCAGATGGGCGGATTGTTGTGTTTCAAGGATGACAGCTTTATCGATGTTTACAACGAATGTCGAACTCTGTGTGTTGTTCAAGAAGGCTTTCCTACTTACGGTGGTTTAGAGGGCGGGGCGATGGAGCGCCTTGCTGTTGGCCTTTATGACGGAATGCGACAGGAATGGTTGGAGTACCGTATCGCTCAGATTCAATACTTGGTCTCAGGGTTAGAGGCGATAGGTATTGTCTGCCAGCAAGCGGGTGGTCATGCGGCGTTTGTCGATGCAGGGAAACTTCTACCGCATATTCCGGGTGATCAATTTCCTGCTCATGCTCTAGCGTGTGAGTTGTATAAAGTTGCCGGTATTCGAGCGCCGGAGATTGGCTCACTATTGCTCGGACGAGACCCTGAAACAGGCAAGCAGTTGCCTTGTCCTGCGGAGTTTCTACGCCTGACTTTGCCAAGGGCGACTTACACTCAAACGCACATGGATTACGTTATCGAAGCATTCCAAAAAGTGAAAGAGAATGTACATAATGTCAAAGGTTTGGAGTTCACTTACGAACCGCCAGTCCTGCGTCACTTTACTGCTCGACTCAAAGAGATCGGGTCGTAACTTACCTTGGGTAGTGAGGCTGTTATTAAAATAGCTCAATAAGAAACAAGCGCCTTAAATCGGCGCTTGTTTTATGTTTGTGGTAAGGCTTACTTGATTAAGCCAAGTGATTAAACCAAACCTTGTTCTTTTGCCATGTGGCTGGCGATGCTTGGTGCTTTCCAAATGCTTGGTAGCAAAATGAAAGACACGGGCACGGCCGTGATCACGATGAAAGATTGCAAAGCAGAGATGCCGCCAGCGCCCATCGAAATAAGTGCGATAGCCACCACACCCATCATCAAGCCCCAGAACGAGCGAATCACGGCGTTTGGCTCTGCTGAACCTGTCATGACCACACTGATGGTGTAAGTCATTGAGTCACCTGTGGTCACGATAAACGTCGTGGTCAGTATCAAGAACAATACCGAAATCACCATTGGGAATGGCAGTTCAGAGGTAATCGCAAGCAGAACCGCTGGTAGGTTAAAGCCTTCAAATGCGGATGAAATCAAACCTGGGTTTTCTAGCTCGAATGCTAAACCACTGCCGCCAACAATACTGAACCAGAAGCAGGTAATCAGAGGTGCAGCGATGCTGATAGAAAGGATCAACTGACGAATGGTACGGCCGCGTGAGATACGCGCGATGAAGATTGCCATCATCGGGCCATAACCAATGAACCAGCCCCAGAAGAATACCGTCCACCAACTTAGCCATTCTGTGTCGCCACGGTAAAGCGCCATCGGGAAGAAGTTATCCACCATGCGACCAATACCCTGCACATAACCATCGACAATAAAGCTGGTTGGGCCGAAGAACAGAATGTAACCAATTAGAGCCACAGACAAAATGATGTTGTAACGGCTCACAAGCTGGATGCCTTTGCTCACACCGCTTAGCGCTGACAAGGTGTACATTAAAATCGCAGCCACAATCACCATGCTTTGAGTGATAAAGGTGTCTGGCAAACCGAACAGCGAGTTCAACGCGTAACTGATCTGCAGACCTAAGAAACCAATTGGACCAATAGTACCAGCGGCTACGGCGATAATGCTGCAGGCGTCAGCCACGTCACCAATCCAACCGTTGATCGCTTTGTCGCCAAACACTGGGTAAAGCAGAGTACGCGGTTTTAGTGGTAAACCTTTGTCGTAATGAAGGTGCATCAACACCACAGAAGAAAGACAACCTAAGATTGCCCAAGCAAGGAAGCCCCAGTGCATGAAAGACTGAGAAAGTGCATTGATTGCAGATGCTTTTGGTGATGCTTCACCGTATAGAGGCGGCGCAGAAACAAAGTGCGCGATAGGTTCAGCTGCGGCCCAGAAAACACCGCCGCCCGCGAGTAGGGTACAAAGTACGATCGACAACCATTTAAAGGTATCGATATCTGGTCTCGCTAAACCACCCAAGCGCACGTAACCCGTACGACCTAGCGCGATAGCCAAACCAATAAGGAAATTCAGTAGGAGTAATACTTGCCAGAAGGCACCGAAGTATTGAGTCGCAAACCCGAAGCCTGCGTTAACCATTGCGGTCAGAGAGTCTGTATTCGTCAGAGCAAGCAATACAAACACGGTGAGGAAGCTACCACTTAGCCAGAATACTGGGTTGGTGAGTTCAAGACGCTTAAGAAGGGAAGGAGGATGAATCGCAGAATAGTCTGCCTCCTGAATAGGAGCATGAGAGGCGGCGTTCGTCATATTTGACATAATTACTTCGCTTTTTAGGGCTCGGAAGCCGTGCATTTCCCTCACACAAATGGCTCGAAAAGTGTGAGGATGATCAAAAAGCCGCTGATACTAGCACGTTGAGATGCTCAATATAACCGTGAAACCGGATTAAATGTCGTTTTCCTAGCCAAATTACTGATTTCTGGTTAGAGAATTTTTACGTGAAGTGCGCCGCATTTCATACGGAAATGACATTCCCCTTATTCTTGTAGGGACACCGCAAGATTACATTGAGCCAACCTGTTCTAATAAAAATTAAAGGTCTTACCCTATGGCTCATTTTGAACTTAACGGAACGTGGCAACTTACCTCGCCACAGCGTCCAGATATCGATATTCCTATGACTTTGCCCGGTGACAATGTATCCGCATTGTTACAAGCAGAGCTCATCCCGAATCCCTATTTTGCTGATAATGAAGCGAAAGTTCGTTGGATTGAAACTTGCGATTGGCACATTTCACGCGAGTTTGATGTCGATGATTCTGTGCTTTCTGCCAAACAAGTGTGGATGACGCTCACCCGTGTAGACACCATAGCGACCTTTTATATCAATGGTGAGCAAGCACTAACTAGCAGCAACATGTTTGTCCAGCAACGTATTGATATTAAACCTTACTTAAAACAAGGCACTAACACGATTCGAGTTGAGTTTGCCCGAGTGGATTTAGAAGGGCTAGAACGTGCGAAGAAATTGCCATTCCCTATTCCTTCGGCGATGGGGAACAACCAGATCCCGCACATGAACTTGATTCGCAAAACCCAATGTCACTCGGGGTGGGACTGGGGCATTTGTTTGATGGTGTCTGGCATCTATGACCTGATTCAAATTGATGTAATAAACGATGTGTGGCTCAAAGGATTCTCGACAGAGCAACAATGGCAAGCTGACGGTAGCGTGCTGGTTGATGTATTAGTTGAAGTAGAAACTGATACTCAACCTCATGAAATCATGATTGAATTTGATGGTCAGCGCCAATCGATTCAAACCGAAGGAAGTGGTCACTATCACTGCCAGTTCCATATTTCCGAGCCAAAACGCTGGTGGCCTGCGGGTTATGGCGAAGCACATCTATATCCGATAACAGTCATTTGTGGTGAGCAATCACTGTTACGCACGATTGGTTTGCGAGAGCTGAGTCTAAACAACCAAGCTGATGAACATGGCTCGGCGATGGAGTTTGTCGTCAATGGCGTGCCAATCAATGCGAAGGGTGCAAACTGGATTCCTGTGGATGCCATGCCGGGGCGTGAGTGTGAAAGCCGCTATCGTGCACTTTTGCAAAGCGCGGTCGATGCCAATATGAACATGATTCGTGTCTGGGGTGGCGGCCAATATGAAAGCGAAACTTTCTACAACCTGTGTGATGAATTAGGTCTGTTGGTTTGGCAAGACATGATGTTCGCTTGCTCACTGTATCCATCTGATGATGATTTCTTGAAAGATGTGGAACAGGAGTTACGATTCCAAATCCCACGTTTGAAAGAGCACCCGTCGATTGCACTATGGTGTGGTGATAACGAAGTGATTGGTGCGATTGGTTGGTACGACGAATCCAAGCACAACAAAGTCAAATACACAGTGAACTATGATCGTCTGAATCGAATGATAGAGCAGGTGATTGGTCAGCAAGATGATTCACGCCGTTTTTGGCCAAGCTCTCCTTGTAACGATGAGTTGGATTTTGGCGATGCATGGCATGATGACAGCAAAGGCGATATGCATTTCTGGGACGTTTGGCACTCAGGAAAATCGTTTAATGCCTATCTAAACATTAACCCGCGTTTCTGCTCCGAGTTTGGTTTCCAATCTTGGCCTTCGTTTGCTGAAGCAAAACAGTTCGTACCAGAGCAAGACTGGAATGTCACTTCACCAACGTTTGAGCAACACCAAAAGAACCCTCGCGGCAACAGCATCATCACGGAGATGTTTACTCGCTATTTCCGTTTCCCTTCTGGCTTTGAGCAAATGTTGTACCTCAGCCAAGTGCAACAGGCGATGGCAATCAAAACCGCTTGTGACCATTGGCGCGCGATCTCTCCAGTATGTCGTGGCATGTTGTATTGGCAACTCAACGACAACTGGCCAGTGAGTTCTTGGTCTAGTTTGGAGTACAGTGGCCGTTGGAAGCAATTGCATTACCATGCGAAACGCTTCTTTGCGCCGCAGTATTTGGTGTTCTCAGAGCACACCGGTAAGCTGAGCCTTCATTTGCTCAATGATGCCAAAGGCCCTGTTGACGTGAGTGCGCAATTGCATTGGGTGAACTGGCAAGGTGAAGTGAAGCAAACTTGGTCGCTAGAGCATACGGTTTCTAGCGACAGCAATACCATCGTATGGCAGTTGGATGAGGTATTTGATTCGTCTGAATTGAAATCGGGTTTCTTCTACGTAGACGGGCAAGTAGGGCAAAAGACAATCGCCAACACTTGGTTTAGTACTCACGAACTAAAAACATTACCGATGGAAAGCGCCAAGATTGACGTAACGATTGAAGCCAACAAAGTCACACTCGTCGCAGATAAACCCGCGTTCTTTGTTCATTTGGAGTGTGATACCGCAGGACGCTTTGACGACTCAAGCATCACGCTATTGGCGAACCAACCTGTCACGGTTGAGTTCTTAGGTGAAGATTTAGCAACGATGGCAGAATCGCTACGCGTCTATCATTTGACGCAATAAGAAAACTCTAGCGAGCCGAAGCAAATCAAATGCATTAAAGGGGGCCTCCGTGCTCCCTTTGTTTTGGACGGGGGCTAGAACAAGTTACGTTTTGCCCAAGCGACTGCTTGCATTCGGCTCTTCACTTCCAGTTTGCGGAAAATGCTATACAGGTGCGATTTCACAGTGTGTTCACTGACAAACAATGAGTCTGCAATATCAAGGTTAGAGCCGCCTTGGCACAGGGCGGTCAGTACTTGCATTTCTCGACGAGTGAGTTCAATTTCGAGTTTCGTATCCAGCTCAGTAACCGTGTGGTTAAGATTTACTAGATAGCCAAGCAGTCGATTGAGAATGTCTCTTGAGAGCCAGTTCTCCCCACTCAGAATACCTTTCAACCCTCTGATTACCTTGTCGAAGTCATCTTCAAAATAGAACAAGCCTTTGAGGTTTGACCAAGTGAGCAGGCTCTCCACGCCCAAATTTGGCTCAGCGTTTACCAACACCGTCGCATCAACATGTTCTAATTCACTGAGCGTCATTTTGACCTCCGAGAGATCGGGCAGGGAACTGTCGACGATCGCCATATAGTGCTCATCTCTATAGTGAGGTAATTCTACTTCAGCCCCTTTTGCTAATAGCACTGGCTGTCCAAGCTGTTGCTCGATGGCCGATTTTAAGCCTCGACCTTGTATATTATTGAAGGTAAACAATAAGATGGTACTGTTGGTTGCGTTGTTATTTATCATTAGTGGGCCTCCTGTCGAGACTGCATAAATTCATTTCCTACTTGATGGAAGCGATAGAGCACCAGATCTAAGAGTCCATCAAAGCAATGCTTCACCATGGGGTTTTCGAATATGTGTGTCGCGGGGGCTTTAAAAAACGTGACCCGCCGGTGGTGGTAGAAATCCCGTATGAAAATGTCGAATAGAAGTTGTTTAATTACGGGCTCATGAACCGGAAAATGGATGATGGCATTGCCCATAACTTGGATGATGTCAGTCACCAAGAATTTCAAAATTGAGCGCCCTAAATGCCATAAGCTGAGAATCCGAAATTCAGACCTCAGCTCTTGATAAATCAAATGTCCAACTAACATGCCCTTGCAATAGTAGAGGCGAGCCTTGCTGGGGGATTCACCAAACTGGTTGAGCGTGTCCTCTACACCTCCGGGGGTAATTAACTGCTTGTGGACGGCGTCAATCTGTTCGAACTCTGAATCGCTGATTTGGTTGAGAGAACAACTTTTCACATCGGTAACCTGATACTCGTAAACAATGTCTTTAAAGCTCAAATAGATGTTTTTACTTTGCGAGGCTTTTATCCTTTTATACTCGCTGGAAGTGTATTCATACTGCTCACCGATATAGTGAGAGAAGGCGAGTCGCTTTAACAAACTCGGTGTGACTTTTCCGCTTTCCCACTGACTTAATGTGGGTTGGTTTAAGCTTTCAAAAGCGCTGTAACTCCTTGCTAAGTCGTCCGCCAATTGACCTTGAGTTAATCCCCTCTCCTTTCGAATTGCAGCGACCGCATGCGAAAATTCTAACTTGCTAACCATATATCTACGTCCTGAACTCATTATATTTTTTGATTGCTTCGAAGCGGCTCGGAACGAGCCAAAACTCTATGTTCTTGATTTTTTAGTGAGGTACATCATTTGGTCTGCGTGCTGGATTAAGGAGTCACTACAGCTCCCTTCATAAGGGAAGCGCGCGACACCGACACTCAGACCGATGTGAACGTTTTGAAAATGGATAAAAATAGGTGCACTACATGCTTGGTGCAGCAAAGACTGAAACTGTTCTAAATCCTTTGTATGTTCTAGCTCGGGTAGACAAAGAATAAACTCATCGCCACCAATTCTCGTTGCGAACTGGCCATCACTTAGTAGATGCAAAATACGTTGGGCGGTAATGCGTAAAACCTTGTCTCCGGCATCATGCCCGAATTCGTCATTCACGGCTTTAAAGCCATCCAAGTCGATATAAAACAGAGTAAACGGTTGAGCACGCTGTATCTGTCGTTCTATCAGCTGATTGCCTTTAAAGCGGGAATAACACCCTGTTAGCTCGTCAATCTCGAGCAGTCTTTCTAGTTTTTCAACTTGTTCATATTGGGTTTGCCATGCGCAGTGCCAATAGCTCTCGATAGAGCGCAACCCTTTGTAAATAAATAGGTTGAACAAATACAGAAACGTACTCCGAATGGAGAACTCACTTAAACCCTGTAGTTTAAACAGGTCATTGCCTGCGGTTATCAAATCAATGTTAAAGCAAACTGCCATTGATAGGGTGTATGTGATTAATGACCAAAAAACACCGAACTCAATTAAGGCTAAAAGAAGGTTGATTGTGACTAATGACGAAAAGAGGAAGTGGCCGCCTAAGAAGTAGTACAGGTAAAAAGTGAGGGTGTAGCCGAGGATCAGAGCAATGACGACAGAGCGATGTCTTTGCTCAAATGCGAACGTTCGCCCCACCCAAAGGTAGGTAAAACAAGCAACCGCGGATAACACGTAAGGAAGGTATACAACATAATTAACCCCTCTGATTGCACAAGCGAGTAGGGTAATAAGAATCCCCAAACTTGTAGAGCGCATGTAGTAGCGCGTAAAGATTTTGGTGAACTGCGTTCTGTCCATAGTTATGTCTCAAAGGAACAGCAAATAATGGGCAGTCAGAGATAGGGTTCAGTATGGATTGAGTGTGGATAGAGAACGTGAGAAACAAAGAATTTGCACCGCATGAATTTGGAAATGCGAGGCGCATATGCTTTTTCGGGCGTTTTTCTCGTCTGCAAGCGACACTGCATTTCATAAAGATGCTCGATACCTACTGCCGTTTTTATAAACTATTCTATGAGGCGAGGTTGCATAAAACTATACGGTTTTCGGGAAAATGCCCCGATCTCAATATGTCCGCATAAAAAGTGGGTTAACAGCAAATTTTTCTAGGAAAAACTAATGCTTAAGTGCTATGAGGTGTGAGTTAAATCAGTCTTAAGTTTGAGATGTCTACTTGAGTTTTTGATGGATGCGGTAACCGGTTGCATAACCAAGATAAAACAGCGCTGCGAGCGTGACGAACGCAGAAATGTAGGCAATAAAGTGATTCAAACCTAATCCAAAAGACAAGGTGAATGCAATGCCATTCACGGCTTCCATCGGGATCTTGTACCAAGACGCATGCACGGTCGATCCAAATAGAATAAGTGTGCCAATTAAAAAGAGTGTGCCAATGGAAAGGCCAACCCATCTACTGCTGTTCATGTTCATCTCAAGAGTTACTGACTTCGTAACAAAATATTTCAAGAGAAACATTATACAACTGAGTGAGGGGGGAAGTGGTAGCAATATTTGCATGAATATGACAAGAGGCTACCGAAGTGACCTCTTTTTAACCAGATGGCGTCTTAATTATCCAATCCAATTAATGAAGTACGGAATGATAAGAGCATTGGCTAAATCGATGAAGAACGCACAAACCAAAGGCACGATAATAAACGCCTGATGCGAGTTACCGTATTTCTGAGCAACTGCAGACATGTTGGCCATAGCGGTTGGGGTAGAACCCAAAGATATGCCGCCAAACCCAGAGCACACTACAGCAGCGTCGTAGTTTTTCCCCATCAATGGAAAGACGACAAATATCGCGATACAAATTGCCACCAGGAACTGCGCACCAAGAATGATAAAAATAGGTCCAGCCAAATCGACCAAAGCCCATAACTGCATGCTCATCAGTGACATGGCCAAGAAAGCGCCCAACGCCATATCAGCAATCAACGCAACTGCTGGTTTTCTTGCTGGCCAACGAGTGCCTGTAAGGCGAGGGTAAGAGGCGGGAATAAGATTAGAAATCAAAATACCGGCAAACAAACAGGTCACAAACAACGGCAATTCCAGTCCTAAGCTGCTTACTCCTTCGTTCAAAATCGCACCCAAGATGATACAAACATGGATTGCTAACATCGCATCTAAGAAGTCATAAGCATTGATAGACGGTTGCGGTTCATCCTGCGCCGTACCCACGTCCATTTCTTCCACTTTAGCTGGCTTTAGGTTGTGTTTGTTGATCAGGTATTTTGCAATCGGTCCGCCCATCAAGCTTGCTAAGATTAAGCCAAACGTTGCACTTGCGATGCCGATTTCCATGGCTGTATCAAGATCGAATATTTCAGCGATGCGAGGTGACCACGCAATCGCAGTGCCGTGTCCGCCGATCAGAGACACCGTGCCGCTCAACAAGCCAACCGCCTCTGGCTGACCTAACATGGTCGCGATTCCAATGCCGGTTAGGTTTTGAATCAACATATAACCGATGGTGACCGAAAGCAGGATCAATAATGGCTTGCCGCCTTTGAACAGATCTTGAAGGCTGGCGTTGATGCCGATAGTGGTGAAGAAATACACCAACAACAAGTCTCGGGTAGCAAGATCAAATTGAACATCGATTTGAGTAACGTAATGGATAACGGCGAACAGCACCGATACCAAGATGCCGCCGGAAACCGGTTCAGGAATACTGAATTCCTTTAAGAAACTGCTGGCTTGGGTTAGGCGCCTGCCTAAAAACAACACGATGATCCCGAGGGTCACCGCGAGAAAAGATTCGACTTGTAATACACCGTCGACAAAGTTCATAACCACTCCTGTTTTGGTAAAACATGATGAGAGAATTAATCGGTACGTTTATCTCTAAACATACTGACATGTTTGTATGACATCCAATTGCATACCAACGAATTTGAACCAAGTCGGATTGTGCTGAGAATCGTATTTTCGTAACCGATAGAAAAGAGGAGCAATACAAGGTCACATGTACCTATGCATGACTCCTCTTGCTTCGATTAAGGGCTCGTTAGTTAAATAGCCAGTAGCTTTCTGGATTGTCTGGACATTGATAAGGACCACATTCGGCAAAAGTCCCAATCACATTGAGTGCCACAACAGAAATCGCCAGCAAACATGTTATGCGACCTAGGTTGCTCATTTCGTAAGGTTCTGGAGACTCCTCTTTACTGGTGAGCATCAGAATAACGGCGACCGCGAAAATGGTGGCAACAAACAACACAAACGCCCAAGTGTAATAGTGCATCCCGAAGATAGGGCTACCGTATCCAGGCGTACCGGGAATTACGTGCAAAGAGACTTGTCTCAGCGACGTAGCGACGCCATAGAGTGCGCCAATAAGGACGACACCATAATGTCGAGGCTGCGGTCCATACACCACGTTCAACAAGAAGCCGAACATGATCATGATGAAGCCAATGCGCTGCAATAAACACAAAGGACAAGGCAATTCATTCAGTACAAATTGCAGAACAAAGCCAATCAGTAGAACGGCTGTCATGCCCAGTAAACCAAGGGTATTGAGCAAAGCCAGATAGTTTCGATTCATGTGCAGTCCCCCTCTACAACAAGATTGAGAGAGGGTCGGTGGCGTGATGATTGAACCAATACAGTCCAATGATCACCGAGGAAGCAAAGAAGGCATAGCCCACCGCTTTCTTACCTAAAAATGCACTGAGCATCGCAATCAATAACAGCAAAAAGATTAATGTCATCATGAGGGATTTCCTTCCTTACTCTCTGATTTCAATCCTTTTAACTATAGGAAACGCGAGCTAATGCGCGACTTTATGCACAATAAAAAAGAGGAGGGGTTAGATTCGAGGTCCCAGATGAAGCTAACCCACTCCCCAAAATCGTTACTTAACTCATTCGGTTTAACTTTGTGGAGATTGCTCTAATGCCCAATCGCCACCCAATGATTTGTAGAGTGCGACAGTGACCTGAGCGGTTTGCAATTTGGCTGCGATTTGTCGGTCTTGCATCATGCGTTGTTGGCGCTGAGCATCCAGTACCGACAAGTGGTCAATTAACCCAGCACGGTAAAGGGATTTGGCTTTCCCCACGGCTTTATCTGTCGCAACCAGAGCATCATCAATACGGCGCTGATTCTCTTGGCTTCTGCCATAAGCAAATAGTGTGGAATCCACTTCAGCAAAAGCCGAATCTACGGCGTGTTGGTAAGTCAGAGTTGCTGCGTCAAAACGAGCTTGGTTGATGTCCTCTAAAGCATCGCCACGACCACCATCGAAGACATTCCAACTGATGCCTGCCGCGCCAACCCAGCCGAAAGAATCACTGCTAAACAGATCATCAAAGCTAGAAGCGGACACGCCCGGAGCGCCAGTTAAGAAGAACTTCGGATATTGATTGGCAATACTTGCCGCAAGTTCTTCATTGATGGCTGCCATTTCTCGCTCTGCTAAGCGGATATCAGGGCGACGCTGGAGTAAGTCTGAAGGTAATCCGATTGGCACGACATTCTGCATTGCTGGTACACCTTGAGTTTCTGCAAGTCGCACTTCGACTTTCGATAAAGGCTCACCAAGCAGTACCGCGATACGATGTTTGTGTACTTGCTGCGCGATTTCCAATTGAGGAATGATTGATTCCATCGCTGCAAGCGTCGCTTTGGCTTGCGCTAAATCGAGATCCGAGCCATAACCGCTACGAACCACTTTCTCGACCAAGTCCATGGTTTTTCTTTGGTCTTCAAGGTTTGATTTAGCTAAGTCGAGACGCTCGCTTGCCCCTTGATACTGCAAGTAGTTATGAATCAAGTCCGCAGTAAGCAAAGTCGTCAGTCCGCTTTGATAAATCTCTGCTTGCTCAACACGAATTTGTGCGGCATTGGATTGACGATCAATGCGACCGAACAAATCCAATTCCCAAGCGATACTCGCTCCAGCAAACACACCATCGTGCTGATTGTCCAACAAGGTTGTATTGGCAATTTGTGGTGGCAGGCCAGCGGCGGAATCACCAATTGGGTTCAGCGCAGGGCCAAGCAGCGAGTCGTTCTTACTGAGCTGATAATTGACGTATCCGGCACCAACATTGATGGTTGGCACCTTGAATGACTCGACAACGGTCTTATAGCTGTCTGCCATTTTGATGCGCTCTGCCGCGACCTTAAGCGGGATGTTTTGGCTTTGCAAATCAAGCACCAAATCGTTCAACGTTGGGTCGTTAAACTCTGTCCACCAAAACGCTTCTCTCTCATCATTGTTGCTGACACAATTCTGGTCGGCATACAAATAAGTCTCTGCCATGCTGGTGGTTGGCGTTTGATAGTCTGGCCCAACGGCACAACCGGATAAACTTATTGCCAATACCAGTGGCGCGATAACGAACTTTCTCATGATTACGCCTCCTTCAATTCAGCGTCAGTTTGCGTGGTTGGTGATGTTTCTCTGTATGCCAAGCGATACAGTGCCGGCATGATGAACAGTGACAACACGGTCGCCGCTGCCAGACCGCCGATGATGGTGGCTGCCATTTGGTCGAACAGTAGATCCGATAGCAGCGGGATCATGCCGAGTGCGGTTGTTAGTGCGCCCATCGAAATCGCCATGGTACGGTTAACGGTGGCTTCTTTGATGGCATCCGATAATGGGCGGCCATTCGCACGTTCAAGTTCAATTTGGTCCATCAGTACAATGCCGTTTTTAATGATCATGCCCGTCAGGGTGATGGCACCAATCAACGCCATAAAGCCGAATGGTTTGCCAAAACCAAGCAGAGCAAAGGTGGCACCTGTTGCCGCTAATGGGAGTGTGGCTAGAATGATGATCGGTTGCTTAAAGCCGTTAAACATTGCGACCAGAATGATCACCATGATCAGCATGGCTTTTGGTAGCTGTTTAAAGATGTCAGTAACCGCTTTGTGTTCATCGTAGTATTCGCCGCCCCATTCCAAGCTGTAGCCGGCTGGCAGAGGAATCGCTTCGATTTGATCTTTCACCGCGTTGCGTACTCTTGCTGGTGTGGTTGAACGCTCAACACCTGCTTGTGCTGTGATTGTTTTGACGCGATTGCGGCGCCAGATCATGCTCTCTTCTGGTACTAGCTCAAAGCCATCAACCACTTGCCCTAGAGGCACACTGTACATGCCAAGTAGCGAGCGCACGGGCAATGTTTCTAGTGACGCCATATTTTGCGAAGTGCCACGCAGCTGAATTGGAATCAACTCATCATTAAGGTTCATCTGACCTAATGGCATGCCATCAGAAGCGCGTTTCAGAGCAAAGGCGATGTCCGCACGGTTAATGCCAGCCTGGCGCATCTTGTCTTGATTGATGATGGGTTTGAGCACCTTGCTTTCTTGACGCCAGTCATCACGAACGTATTTGGCATCTGGGTGAGTAACAAAGATGGCTTTTGCTTGATCCGCCAGTTGGTGCAACACCGCTTCATCAGGGCCAGAGAAGCGAGCTTCTACCGCATACTTGTCTGAGGTCGCCAGTTTTAGTGCTCTAAAGCGAGGTTCTGCGTCTGGGAAAGTGTTTTGCAACCACTTGTCACCACGTTCAACAAGTTGGCTGATGCTTTCGTAATCCTTGGTGTTAATCAATATCTGCCCGTAAGCAGGATCAAGCGGTTCTGGTTCTACGGTCACCGAGAAACGCGGTGCACTTGCGCCCATGTAGCTAGAGATGCTTTCTACTTCTGGCTGCTTGAGTAGCCACTGCTCGACTTTGCGCATATCTGCTGAGGTTTGCTCGATCTTGGCGCCATTCGGTAGCCAGTAATCAAGAAACACGATAGGGCGATCCGATTGCGGGATAAAGTTCACCGCTACGTAAAGCACGGCCACGGCAGTCACCAAAAGCAGGGGAATCAATGCTGTCAGTGCTTTCATTGGGTTATCAACCGTCCAAAACACCAATTGCTTGTAACGGCTTGGCTTTGCATCTTCATCGATAGGTGTTGGTTTGATGAACATCCAACACATCAGCACAGTGAAGGTCATCGCGACCAACCAAGACAAAAGAAGCGAAGACGCGACGATGTAGAACACTGAACCCGCAAACTCGGCTGAGTCGGTTTTGGAGAACAGAACTGGACTTGCACCCATGATGGCAATGACGGTCGCGCCAAGCAGGGGGACGGCGGTTTCCTTAACTGAATCAATCGCAGCACGTGTGCGTTCGATGCCTTTGCCCAGTTTTACGATCATCATGTCAGTGATCACGATGGCGTTGTCTACCAACATACCTAGAGCAAGAATGAAGGTACCAAGCGAGACTCGGTGCAAATCAATGCCTGCAATGTTCATGTAGATCAGCGTGAGCAGGATAGTCAGCAATAAGCTCGAACCCACAATTGTCGCACTCTTAAAGCCCATGAAGACCAACAGCACCACAAACACAATGCCGACACTTTCAAGCAGGTTACCGACGAAGTCATCAATCGCTTTTTGCACTTCTTCAGGTTGGTAAGCCACAGTAGAAATATCAACGCCAAGCGGCAGTGTTTGTTGGTAGTTTTGGATGATGTCGCGAATCGTGTCGCCGAGCGAGACCACATTAATGCCTTCAACAGGGCTGACTGCTAGCGTCACCGCAGGCTCACCATTAAATCGGCTTTCTGTTAGCGCTGGTGTTTGGTAGCCCATGGATACATCGGCGATGTCACCTAAGCGAATCAAGCCTGTACCTAGCTCACTCACGCCACCTTTGATGACCAAGTTACGAATATCATCTAATGATTGAAATTCACTGGTTTGAGTAATACGAATGCGCTCGGTGCCAGCATCGAACTTGCCTGCCTCAAAGGTCATGTTCTGTGTGCTGAGTTGGTTCCACACCTGCGCGACAGACAAACCATATTGAGCCAGACGTTCGTCAGGCATATCAATGTAAACCACTCGCGGTTGCACGCCGTGTAGCTCAATCTTCTTAATGCCTTTTACGGCTTTGATTTGGCGTTGTAATTCTTCTGCATAGCGGCGTAACTCTTCTGGTGCGGCGTCTTGGCTATGGATAGAGAAAAGCATGCCATACACTTCAGAGAACTCATCCTGAACAATGCTGATTTGCGCTGTAGATGGCAGTTGCAGTTTCACGTCGTCGACTTTGCGGCGCAGTAAATCCCATTGTTGCGGAAGCGCTTTGGAATTGAGGCTCTCTTTCAAGTCGACAAATACCATTGACATCCCCGGACGAGACAAAGAACGCAGGCGATTCAATTCGGCCATTTCTTGCAGCTTGGTCTCAATGGTATCGGTGACTTGTTGTTCTACTTCTTCCGCCGAGGCGCCCGGATACAAGGTGACAACGACGGCGGTTTTAACCGTGAAGCTTGGGTCTTCCAACTTGCCTAAATCGAAGTAAGAATACAGCCCCGCCACCACACTTAAGGCGATAAAGAACAACACGAAAGTACGCTGTCTTATCGCGAATTCAGCTAAATTGATCATGATTCGAACCTATAGCGTTTTGATGGTTAAGTTCGGCGTGTTGTCGCCAGCTTGCAGATAATGGGTGCCGCTAATGACCACATAGTCGCCTTGGTGGAAAGCGCCAGAGACACAAGCCTGATGCGAGTCGATGGATTGCAATGTCACTGGCTCGGTATGCACGATAGCGTCACGAACGACATTGACGTGTAGCGTTTTCTTTTCACCTAAAATCGCAGAATAGGGAAAGCAATGACTGGATTGATGTGGCTGAAATGAGGTTGTGACCGTAACAGCTTTGCCATTGAACAGCTCGTTAGAAATTGAATCGATAGCTAGAGTGACAGGGTAAGTTTGTTTGATGAGGTGCTTTTTAGGCGCGATTTCAGCGACGTTCGCACGGTATGTTTGCTCTGAACCATACCAAGACAGTACCGCCGTTTGCCCAAGATTAAACTGACGAATCATGTTCTCAGGCACGTCGATATCCACTTCCCACTGACCGTCTTGTTGAAGAGTGGCGATGCTAACGCCCGGCAGTGTCTGCTCGAATGCGTCGATTCGTACCTCGCCAATGCTGCCAGAAAATGGTGCACGCAGTGTGGTGTAAGCCAAGGCATCTTCCGCGCGTTGGATATTCTTCTCTACCACTTTAACCGCAGACAAACTACGCTCATAACCGCTGATGGCTCGATCCAAATTCACACTGGCAATCGCGTCATCATCGGTGGCTTGTTTCACGCGTTTTAGCTCAGCCTTTGCGAGTTTATGCGCAGACTTTGCTTCCAGCATGCGCGCTTGCAACTCTTCCAGTGAGACTTGGTAATCGTGAGGATCAAGCGTTGCAATGATCTGTCCTTTCTCGACATGATCGCCTTTCTTCACCAAAACGCGGTCAACGGTGCCAGGAACGCGAAAAGAAAGGGAGGCGGTCTCTTTTGCTTGAACAATGCCACTAAACGATTTGTTCAATGCCGCGTTTTCACCCGTGACTTCAACAACTTGAATTGGGCGAGGGGACACTGGTTCGGTGAACGTGGTTTGGCTTTGATTACAGCCAAACAGTGCCAATGTCGCGGCACCTAATGCAGTAGTTTTGAATAGACGATTCATACGATGGCTCCATAATTTTGGTGCCATCATACAATTGTACAATGTTCAGATAATCACTCGGCAATGAGACTCACTGTCTCAAAAAACGAGACAATGCATTCAGCTAAACGAGTTTTGGGACTTCTTTAATGAGGTGGTCAATAAGTAAGCGGCTAGCCTGACTCAATGTCTTAGGTTGCGGGTAGAGCAACCAACCCGATTCTTCAGTGACAGAATATTGTGACAATAGTTGTACCAAACTGCCGGATTCCAACTCACGCTTCACCAGTAGCTTAGGCATAAAGGTGATGCCACGATCTAAAATCGTCGCGTTCTTAATAAAGCCAATGTTGTTGGAAATGAGCTTCGGATGCAGTTGCACACTTTGTTCTTGGAAGTGCCATACATTGTCTACCTCACCATTTGGCCAACGAAAACAGACACACTGGTGTTCCTTCAGTTGTTCGAGGTTTTCTGGCATGCCGTGTGTTTCGAGGTAATTGGGAGAAGCGACTAAACAACGGTCGAGTGTCAAAAGCTTACGGGCAACGATGTCGGAATCAAATAGAGCACCACCATGGAAAGCGATGTCCAAGCCCTGTTGGAACATATCACTAAAGCCATTGTTGATGTTGCGAATATCCAACTCAACGTGTGGGTATTTATCGTGGAAGTTAAATAGAATTGGGCGAACCAGTTCATCGGTTTCTGGCAGTAACCCAAGTTTGATGCGGCCGCGAACTTCATTGGTGTCGTTACTGACTTGTTCGTTCGCCGAATCGAGCATCGTCAGCGCTTTTTGCAGGTTCTCGTAGTAGGCTTCGCCATTATTGGTTAGCGATAAACTGCGTGTGGTGCGATGGAATAACTGAGCGCCTAAAGATTGCTCTAATTCGCCAATTCGTCGACTCACATTCGCGCGCGGCAGATCTAATGCGTTTGCCGCGGCGGTAAAGCTTCCTAGCTCGACCACTTTAATGAAGAGTTTAAGATCGTCGATTTTCACACTGGCGCTCCATGCTTATTGAACACTGTACTAAACCGTGACACTCTAAAGCATCATAACGTTATGCACAAAATATAACGTGACTTTTGATAACAGATACTTTTTTGAAAAGAGAAATAGGAAATTAATGTGCTGAGAGTCATTCAACGTCGTCGAATCAAGAAGGTCATTAAGTTGCTTTCTGCCAGATTGATTAAGGGCTATGGAAGTCGCGAGTATTTCTCTATCGGACAAGTGCAAAGCAGCACAAGCGAGTTGAGCAAGCGCCAACAACAGATCGCTTTGGCTCTGTATGCCGATCCTCAAGAATTGACCGCAGAAGTTAGAGCTGAGCTTACTTCCTTGCGTGCTGATGTCTCGAATGACTTTTTTGATGGTGGAGATTACACCGCACAAGATGTACTGAATCTACTTGGTTCGGGTGGTTGGAAAGGCGGTCGTATGGACGATGACATGTCGCACCGATTCGGAATGAATAGCCGATACTAAACAGGGTTGTACTAGGGAACGAATCACGATGAAGCAACTGGATCTCAACTTACTTCGTATCTTTCTGGTGTTACTTGAAACCAAGAACACACGTATTGCGGGTGACCAATTAGCGTTGAGTCAACCCGCAGTCAGCAAAGCGTTGGGAAGGCTGCGTGATTACTTTGATGATGAGTTGTTTACTCGTGTTCACTCTGGCTTAAAGCCAACGCCTCGTGCACTTGAGCTGGGTGACAAGCTGCCGATGATCATGGAAAGTTTGGATGAGGTGATTCTAGATTCGCCAAAGTTTGAGCCTGCCGATTACCAAGGCAACATTACCATTGCGATTAATGGCTTTATCTCCAATTGGCTCGGTGCACGCTTGTGTCTTGCGGTGATTGAAGAGGCACCAAACGCACAAGTAAACATAGTGAATTGGGGCTCTCAAACACTCAAAAAGTTGCTCGATGGCGAAATTCAAGCGGCCATCAACTATTCGCCGATCGACACCAATAAGCAATTTACCCACCAAGTGATTGGTGAAGATGATTTTGTTGGGTTAGTTAAAATCCACCACCCGTTGGCAGGAAAGACCCTGTCTCAAGCTGAAATCAATCAAGCAGAATACGCCAGTTTGGTGGTGCCGGGTTGGAATGATACTCAGCCCTTTATTGCTAAGCACCTTTCAAGTGAAGTGTTGAAAGTAAAAGCGCGAAGCTCCTATCTGCATACCTTGCTTGATGTGGTCAAACAGAGTGAGATCATCTTGCCTTGCTCTCGACAGCTTGCTCATTATCTGCGCGGTGAGTTTGGATATGTCTCTTTCCCTAATCACACCCCAGATGAGCTTAAAAATATTGTGCTGGTGGAATCGCACAATAAACGCATGCACCCGATGCATCAGTGGCTCAAACGAAAAATCATCACTACTTCCCAAGCTATCATCCAAGAAAAACAATAAGCCTCTCCATCGAGAGGCTTGTTCTTAGAGGTGTGTTCTCAGAGGCTTGGTCTGAAGAGATTAAGCCTGTTCTGCGTTATTTTGCCGTCACGTTCGGGAAGTTGTGCATTTCCTCAATCGCTTTGGCTTTGTCACTTGGACGGTAAGCACGCAGCGCGAAGTTCCAGCCCGCATCGTTCACTTCAATTACGTTATTCGCGGCACCACAGGTCTCGCCTTTAGGTGCGAAGTGAATGGTGTAAGAGCCATCTTTGTTTGGTACAGCGGAGGTTGAGTCTGCGCTGTTGTTATCCGTCATCAACCAGCCTTTGCCTGAGTATGCCGTGATAGACCAGTAACCGCCTTTTTCGTAGCTCAGTGACGGTTTATCGAAGGTGATGTCAGCACACTCAACTTTGCCAGTACCTGCTCGTGAAGAGTACACCGCGTATTCTGCTGGTAAGCCAGCCCAACCTACAGCGGTACCAATCATAAATTGCTTGTTATCTGGTGTTGCAGTAATGCCAGTAGTGAAGGCTTCTTCAGTCTTAATCGTATTGACTTGCTTCTCCCATTTCGCACGTACCGCGTCGCGAGAGGCGCTGTCCCAATCTTGCGCTGGCTTAAATGGTTTTGCGGATTTTGCATCAATCACGGCGGCATCTTGTAAGCGATGTGCTTCTTCCATGCCTGCCGTCGTAGCGGTACGCATTAAGATGTAAATGTAATCCGAGCCTGCAATTTTCGAATCAATGTAGATCTCGTCACCACCGTAAATGGCCATGTGGTTGTCGTGATTGTTGTTGAAGAAATGCATGATTTGGTAAGCATCACCTTTCGCTAAACGGAAAGTGGCCCCTTTGGACACATCGACCACGGCTGTTGAGTAGAGCAAGTCGGTGTTTGAGCGAATGATCATCTGATTATCAACGGTGACGCTGTCTCGGTTGTGGTCAAACACATTGATAGGTTGGCGCTCTAGTTGTTGAGTGAAGTACAAGTCAGTTTCTGCATGGGCGAAGTTTTCGTCGGTCACTTTAACGGCTGCCATGGTCTGCATAGAGGTGATGGCAATAAGAGTCGCTAAGATGGTCTTTTTCATGTCGCTTACCTTGAGGTCGTCATTAAGAGATGACCTCACTTTATCGATATGCCTGTGATGACAGAAATGAATTGATGTAATTCAGATAATAACCAAATCGAATTGTAAGCTTGGACTGCTAGCCGTCACACGCGATGCTGTTTTCGATATTGCAAAGGGGTGGTGCCATTGAAGCGTTTGAACTGGCGGATAAAAGAATCGGCAGAAGCGTAGCAAAGCATGTCAGCAATGGTGCGGATTGGATACTCGCTGTTGGTGAGCAGCTTCTTACTCTCGGTGTCGCGAACTGAATTCACGATATCTCGGTAGGTGAGGTCATTTTTGTTCAACAAGTTCTGCAACGTTCTCGGGTGGATGCCGAGCATTTTGCTGACCAAGGTTTTGCTGATATCACCGAGAGGAAGCAATAACAGAATCGAGTTGGTGGTGATTTCCAATAGCGTGTTGTGATGTTGAAGGCCGTGAGAGACTTTGCGTCGCATTTGATTGGTAATGGTCATCTCCAAATCGGGCTTTTCTGCGAGTAGGGCTTTGGGGAACTCAAAACCATCGAACTGACTACCCAATATCACTTTGCATCCAAAGAAACGTTCAAGACGTTCTATCTGTGTTTGCTGCTGTACTCCTGATTCACCTTGGTAGCGCGCTCTAAAATGCACTTGATACAACTTCAACCGTTCGCCCAATACCATCGTGAACGTTGTAATGATACCTCCGATAGAAAGCAAAGCGTGTTGGCTTGTATCGACATTGGGTTCGAATAAGAACTGGGTAAAGTGGCGAGCAATGTCTTCACGAATATCAAGTTGATGGCGAGAAGCACGTTGCTGATAGCTGTAAAGACCAAACAAAACCGGATAGATGTTTGCGAGAGATTCCTGACTGGCAATCAGCAACATAGCGATGTCCAAAGACTGGTAGTCAATCAAGGTACTGAGCTCTAGGGCGAACAGCGGGTCTTTAGTCTCTTTGGCAGCCAAGTTCAGCAGTTCTGCAAATTGCTGGTGGCTAAGCTCTTGGTTTTCATCGTGTAAGGTTGAGATTTGAATGTTGAGCTTTGAGATTAAGGTTTGAGGCTCAACACCATATCGTCTGCACAATTTAGGAAAAGCAGAGAGGTATAACGCACTCAATCGATATTCGTTTTTCACTCAAATATTCTCAAAATGTCAATTTTCAGTCTCGGCTTGTTTTTATACTGCGCCACATTGAGTTGGTCAAGAAATGACTGATTTCAACTTCATCCTCCCGATATCGCCTGAAACGACGAGTAGAGAATAGACATGAAAAAAGTAACGAAAACCCTTATCTCTGGTTTGATATTTGCCGCTTTAACCAGCAGCGCATACGCAGACAACAACATCAAGATTGAGAACATGCACACCCGCTCTGGTGATTTTGCTTTTGAAACCAGCGTGCTCAACGGCATTCCAACAGAGGAAAGCTCAAAAAAACTGTTTAATCTGATGGATTTTCAGCGCGCGACACAAGCTTACATTTGGTCTATTCCGCTGACGTCTAACTACGCGTGGAAGGCAGCGTATGAAAAAATGGGCTCAGAAGATGGCCAAATTACTTATGTGGCATCTCACCAGTCTAAATTAGGCGGCTTAACTTACAACACCTCAACGCCTTACGCCATTACATGGTTTAACGTAGAGAAAGAGCCCGTAGTGGTTAACATCCCGACCGATGAACTGCGTGGCGCGGTGCATACCATGTGGCAGATTGGCATTGTACAAATGACCAAACCAGGCACATACGTGATAAAAGCTAAGGGCAGCGAAACACCAAAGAACCTACCAAAAGGTGCGGTGGTACTTGAATCGGATACTAACTATGTCTTCTTTGGTGTGCGCTTAATGGCGAAAACCGAGAAACAACGCATGACGGACTTGGAGTCGATGTCAATCACGCATCTGGATGGCAAACCCCTTAGCGATCGAGGTGTTAACTTCCCGAAAAAAGGTCTCGATGCGAAACACCCACGTGGTATGGAGTTTTGGCAAGTGCTCAACGAAGCCATTCAAACAGAACCTGTTGCAGAGCGCGATCGCATGATGCATGACATGTTGCGCCCATTGGGTATTGAGAAGGGTAAACCGTTCGAACCAAATGCTGAGCAAGTGAAGATCATGAAAGAAGCGGTAGTGCTTGGTGAGGCCATGACTAAGAATATCGACTTCAACAAAACGGGTCGTTTACATCAATCAGAATATGGGCCTGAAGGGAACCGTTGGGAGGTTGCAACAGCATCAACACCAAACCAAGATCGCGCTTATGGCATGGATCTCGATGGTCGTGCGGCATGGTTTTATGAAGCGGTGACGAACGACATTGCGATGCATGGTTTTGAAAATGGTGGCTGGGGTCAGATATACCTTGATAACTACCGTGATGGCGAAGGTTATGGCCTAAACGGCAGCAATCACTACACGCTGACTTTAGATGGCGATGTGAACTACGCCGATTTGTTCTGGACCATTACGGTGTACAACGTGGAAAACCGCGCTATCATCGATAACGACATTCAACGTGCCGATGTGGGCTCAAACATTCCGGGAACAGTGAAAGACGCAGACGGTAACTACACGTTCCACTTTTCACCAACCAAGCCAGAAGGTGTGAATGAAGCAAACTGGGTACAAACTCGACCAGATGAAAACTGGTTTGTGTACTTCCGTGCTTACTCACCAAGCAAGGCGTTTGTTGAGCAGAAGCCAGAAACGATTCTGCCAAACTTTAAACACGTGAAGTAACCCCAAAAGCCACCGTGATAAAACTGTCGTGGTGGCTTTTTAAAGACTCGTTGCGTTTGATGTTGCTCCGCTAATTTTGAATTAGTAATCAAACGATAAACTAAAATCCCAGTAGTTTCGGTTTGAATCATTGAGGTCAAATCGATGAGATAAATACGGTTTTACTCCCCAAAGATTCAACGTAAAGCCGAGATTAATATAGCTGTCGGCATCGGTTGTATTTCTGCTGGTGCAAATCGGTCTGGAGCATGGCAATTCATCAAGATTGAGCTGCGCTTTTCCGTAAAGATTACTGTCGTGTCCGTACGAGGCAGACAGCTCTAATACATCATTCACAGGGTAAAGCACACCAACTAACTTGTTCAGATTGAACGATTCATCACGAATATCCCAACCTTCTCCCTCAAATCGGCTATCGATGTATTGAACATCGAAATTGGTGAACACTATCGCGTCACCTAATTGCGCGGCTGAAAACAACCCTGTGGTATAAACGCCCGTTTTATCTGTGTTTCCACCAACAGAAGCGCTTACTTCATTGTAAATTTGGTCGAAGAGTAGAAAAGAATATCCAAGCCCAATGTCACCAAATTTGTCGCTGTCTACCGAGCCAAATAGGCGCCACTTATCGTTCAAGTTATAAGAACCATTTAGGGTGAAAACATAGTCGTTCGAATAGTCGCCAAGAAAATCACTCTTACTGACTGAAACATCGAACGTTTCGACAAGCAAGGTTCCCCAATCTTGCTGGGACTCTTCCGGTGATTCTAATTTTTGGAGTTTAGTATGGACATGCTCAGGTTCGGTACTTGCGTTGGTTTGAAATGGCAGAAGTAGCAAAGAAACGATAAAGGTTGTAATCGGAAATCTCACGAGCGGCTCTCTTTAATGGGCTTCCATGCTGTGAATGCGGGACAGAATTAAGATAAAAAAGCCCCCAAGGGAAGGGGGCTTGAATTACCGACTGACGTTATTTTCTAGTATTTACAAATTGACGGATTTTCTTGCGTTGCTCCGCAGACAAAGCATTAAAGCGATCTTTAACGTTTTGAATATCGAAGTCTGAAGCGTTTACCTTCTCTGTGATTTGGTAAGCATCAAACTCATTGTTTCCAGTTGGCTTGAACACAGGTTTACCATTTTCAAGTGGAATACGAACCTCTTCACCAGTGTTGTGTTTAATAACAAGGTCAAAACCGGAGTCAGTATTGTTTGGTTCAATAGTGCCTGTTGCTACCCAGTTATCGTTGCCTTTTTCAGTGATGATCAGCGTTTGGTCGTGCCAAGCGTAGTCGTATTCCATGTTCGGGTTACCAACTTCACTCTCGATTGGGTTAGATGGTGTGCTCGGTTTGATAACAGGTTTGCCGTTCTCTAGCGGGATACGAACCACTTCGCCCGTGCTGTGTTTGATTACTAATTCAAAGCCAGCGGTTGTTTCTTCGATTGTTCCTGTCGCTACCCAAACATCGGTGCCTTTCTCAGTGATGACAAGAGTTTGGTCATTCCACGCGTAGTTGTATTCCATGTTCGGGTTACCAACTTCGCCTTCAATCGGGTTAGATGGTGTGCCCGGTTTGATTACTGGTTTGCCATTCTCTAGCGGGATACGAACCACTTCGCCAGTGCTGTGCTTGATAACAAGCTCGACGCCAGTATTCGTCTTCTCAAGCGTACCTGTTGCTACCCAAACATCAGTGCCTTTTTCAGTGATGATCAGCGTTTGGTCGTGCCAAGCGTAGTTGTATTCCATGTTCGGGTTACCAACTTCGCCTTCGATTGGGTTAGATGGCGTGCCCGGTTTGATTACAGGCTTGCCGTTCTCTAGCGGGATGCGAACCACTTCACCTGTGCTGTGCTTGATAACAAGCTCAACGCCAGTATTCGTCTTCTCAAGCGTGCCTGTTGCAACCCAAACGTTGGTGCCTTTCTCTGTGATGACAAGAGTTTGGTCATGCCATGCGTAGTCGTATTCCATGTTCGGATTACCAACTTCGCCTTCAATCGGGTTTGATGGCGTGCCCGGTTTGATCACTGGTTTGCCGTTCTCTAGTGGGATGCGAACCACTTCACCTGTGCTGTGCTTGATAACCAGTTCTACTCCAGAGTTGGTCTTCTCAAGCGTACCTGTCGCTACCCAAACATCAGTGCCTTTCTCTGTGATGATTAGCGTTTGGTCATTCCATGCGTAGTCGTATTCCATATTTGGATTACCAACTTCCCCTTCGATTGGGTTAGATGGCGTGCCCGGCTTGATTACAGGTTTGCCGTTCTCTAGCGGGATGCGAACCACTTCGCCTGTGCTGTGCTTGATAACAAGCTCAACACCAGTATTCGTCTTCTCAAGCGTACCTGTTGCTACCCAAACGTCGGTGCCTTTCTCAGTAATGACAAGAGTTTGGTCATGCCATGCGTAGTCGTATTCCATATTCGGATTACCAACTTCCCCTTCAATCGGGTTTGATGGTGTGCCCGGTTTGATCACTGGTTTGCCGTTCTCTAGTGGGATGCGAACCACTTCACCTGTGCTGTGCTTGATAACCAGTTCTACTCCAGAGTTGGTCTTCTCAAGCGTACCTGTCGCTACCCAAACATCAGTGCCTTTCTCAGTGATAACGAGAGTTTGGTCGTGCCATGCGTAGTTGTATTCCATGTTCGGGTTAGCAACTTCGCCTTCGATTGGGTTAGATGGTGTGCCTGGTTTGATAACAGGTTTGCCGTTCTCTAGCGGGATACGAACCACTTCGCCTGTGCTGTGCTTGATAACCAGTTCTACACCAGAGTTGGTTTTCTCTATCGTACCTGTCGCTACCCAAACATCAGTGCCTTTTTCAGTGATGATGAGTGTTTGGTCGTGCCATGAGTAGTTGTATTCCATATTCGGGGTACCAACTTCGCCTTCAATTGGGTTTGATGGTGTACCCGGTTTGATCACTGGTTTGCCGTTCTCTAGCGGGATACGAACCACTTCGCCCGTGCTGTGCTTGATAACCAGCTCAACACCAGTATTCGTCTTCTCAAGCGTGCCTGTCGCTACCCAAACATCAGTGCCTTTCTCAGTGATGATCAGCGTTTGGTCATTCCATGCGTAATCGTATTCCATATTCGGATTCCCAATCTCGGTCTCGATTGGGTTATTTGGCGTCACTGAGATTGGCTTCATCGGTGAAGCAGGATCGGAACTTGAACCACCCGTGCTGATACTACCTACCGCACCAACAAGAAGGCCGCCAGCAATCGCGCCTGCGCTGTCCCAACTGCTTTCATCGGTAGCGTCTTCCGTTGCAAACTCACTCAATTCCATTTGTTGATTACGTGCATTCAAGCTAGCGACATACATCGCCTGTGATGCGGAAAGTTGTTGATCAATTAAGATTGAGGTTTGACGATTAGCTTCACGAGTGTCGACTTGCACAGCGTAAGCATTAACAGAAAGAGAACTAAAAACGATGGTAGCTAGAAGTGATTTTCTCATTGGTGATTTCTCATAATCGCTTGGAAGAAAGGCAGAGCGATGCATGCCCGACCGATGAGAAAATCTTACTTTTAATACATCTGGACGAATATTGAGCAGAAGGAAAATGGGTATTAACTAAGAGTTAATAGGATTGTGTGCCTGAGGTAATTGATTCAATAAGTTAGAAATAATTGCCATTAGCCATTGCTGAACAGGGTCGAATCGATCCTTGTTGGGGTAATAGACATGAATCCGCTTCAGTAGTTTGTCCAATTGATCTTTTTTGATATCCAAAGCGGTGAGGTTGGGATAACGCTCAATGTGGAAAAAGGCGGTATAGGGAAATAGCAGGTCTGTCTCTGCCAATATTTCCAAAATAGGGGAGGGTAATTCGGAGCGAAACGCAATCTTTGGCGGAACATCGGGATAGTATTCTCGAAGCACTTTAATCGCGTACGGCTCATCTATGTTCCAATCCGTGACGAGCAAAAGCGCCAAAGGGTAAGAAATGGTGTCGGCCAACGAAATGGTTTTTGATGCCAGAGGATGGTCTTTGCGAACGTAAATGCCAAACAAGTCTTGCCCCACCACTTCGCTAAGAATGTCTTTGCGTGAGAAAGGTAACTCGTAGTTAATGCCGACTTTACAGGTTCCATTGGCAAGATCATCGAGTGAGTTATTGTTCCAGCAAGGCAAGTGAAGTTCCACGTTGGGCGCTTGTCGGCTAATTTCACTAAATAGATCTTTGCCTAGAGCTTGCAATAATATCGGGGAAATCGCGACGGTGATTTTACCTTCAAGCTCAGCAGGATCGAATTGATTGAGGGAGTTCAGCTTTTTCGAGAGCTTATCGAACGTTGGCTCAATGACACCGTAAAGTTCAGTAGCAAAGTGAGTCGGTGATAGCCCCGTTGGCACTTTGACAAACAGCGGATCATCGAAATGGTTTCTCAACTTAGTTAAGGATTTACTGAGTGCGGGCGCGGTGACGAACAATCGATTGGACGCTTTTTGAAGATTTTGCTCCTGATAGATGACCAAAAAAGTTCTCAGAAGATTTAAGTCTAAGTTGGAGTATAAATCTTTCAATATTCACGCCCTTTTGTCGTTGATGTCGCTTACTTCAATATCCTTAATTTAGTACTGAGAGTCAAAGCTGCAACAAAAGGTTGGACCTTTGACTCGCGAGTTGATGGCTAGAATCGATTGGCTGAACACATCAATTAGATTTCGTAATCAAACACGATGATGTCTTCAAGCAGTGGTCTAAATACCTCTTTCAATGCATCGTGCTCTGGGTGAGGTAGGTAGTTCTGACGACCTGCTTCATCGGCAAACGTCATTATCACGGCGTGTGTGTAGTCTTTATTCTTTCCTTCTGGGCTGTTGTTTAAGCCCCACTCAACGTCGGTTACGCCTTCCACTTTCGTTGGCATGGCTTCGAATAGCTCTCGCAGTTGTTGGATTTTGTCGCTGGTGGCAGATGTTTTAAATTTGATGAGTAGAATGTGTCTGATCATGGTTTTGTGCTGTTGTTATATTTTGTTGTGTTTGAAGAACAACACTATAACGGGCATCCACTCTAAAGTTAGCTTTTGGCTTCACAAAATAGGGAAACAAACACGCGAGCACTTTGGCTCGCGTTTTAGTTGGTCTAGCTAGGTCGTTAGATGGGAACCGTTAACCCTCGATGCGTTTCACCAAGTAGAAATGCTTTTTACCGCGTTGAAGCAACCAGTACTGATCGAACAACGGGAAGTTCAAACTTGGGTTTTCTGCGTCAACTTTCTCGCCGTTCACACTGATGGCGTTGTTGCCAATCAGTTCACGAGCAATACGCTTTGAGTTGGCTAAGCCTGATTCAACCAGAAGCTCGACCAAGTCTTGCGCAGCACTTTGCATGCTCGGTAAGCCATCGAGCTCCAACTGTTTTAGCTCGCTCAAACTTAGCTGCTGCACATTGCCACTAAATAGCGCTTGAGTGATTCGCTCCGCACTTGCTAAGCCTTCTTCACCGTGGACAAAACGCGTCATTTGCTCTGCTAAGATACGCTGTGCTTGTGGTTTGCCTTTGCTCTCTTTGTCTTGTGCTTCAATCGCAGCAATCTCATCGCAACTCAAGAAGGTGTAGTAGCGCAGGAAGTGGTAAACATCGGCATCTTCCGCAGATAACCAGAATTGGTAGAAAGCGTAAGGTGAGGTCTTACTTGGATCTAACCACACAGCGCCGCCTTCGGTTTTACCAAATTTAGTGCCGTCAGATTTGGTGATCAAAGGTAGGGTTAGACCGAAGACCTGCTCACCATTTTGGCGGCGAGTAAGATCAATACCGCTAACAATGTTGCCCCATTGGTCATTACCACCGATTTGCAGGCGGCAGCCGTACTGACGGTTTAATTCTGCGAAGTCGTAAGATTGCAGCAGTGCGTAACTGAACTCGGTAAATGAGATGCCTTGGTCTGGACGTTGTAAGCGTTGCTTCACCGACTCTCGGCTGATCATGGTATTCACGGAGAAATGCTTACCTACGTCGCGGAAGAAGTCGATCACGTTAATCTGCTTCACCCAATCCGCATTGTTTACCATGATCATTGGCTTGCTGACTTGGTTATTCATCAACTGTTGAATTTGATTTGACAGATCTTGTACCCAACCCGTTACGGTCTCTTCTGAGTTTAAGCTTCGCTCTGTGGCTTTAAAGCTTGGGTCGCCGATCATACCCGTAGCTCCACCGATCAGGGCGATGGCTTGGTGTCCTGCATCTTGAAAGCGCTTGAGCATAATCAGTGGCACTAGGTGGCCAATGTGCAAGCTGCCTGCGGTTGGATCGAAACCGCAGTACAAGGTTTGTGGCTCAGATAGCAGTTGTTGAACTTGGTCTAAATCGCTCGCTTGGGCAATCAAACCGCGAGCTTGTAAATCTTCAATCAGTGTCATCGTCTTATCTTTATCTGGTTTGGTTGTATTCAGATTAAAAGGCGATACGGAATCGAGATATATCCCTAAAGGGACAGTTTGTTATCTTGATTGAGTGATCAGGTGGTTGAGAAACAACTGAAAGAACTCGCTTAAAGACGCCACATTCAGTTGTGCGTAGATGCGTTTACGGTGATTCTTAACTGTGCCCTCTGCGACATCGAGCTGCGTTGCAATCTCTTTGCTGTCATAGCCTTGCGCGATCAGTGCCGCGATTTCTTGTTCTCGTTTAGTAAGGACGGTTTGACCAAAAGATACCAGTGCAGATTCAATCGCGGCACGCATTTGTCCTGAATAAACGTTAGGGCTGAATACTGGTTCGGCGAGTGTAAACTCGGTTTGTTTCCAGTGCTGTTGGCACAAAGACTGAATAATCGCGAAGTAAGATTTGAGCTTGGTGACTTGAGCCTTGGTGAAGCGCTTATCGTCCTGCATAAAACCGAAGTAGAGCATCACCCAACGTGTCGGCTCGATTTCGATCAGCATACTGAGTTCATCCTTCCAGCCCGTTTGATGGTAAAACTGCTCACAGTAGGCTTGGTAATCGAGATCGTTACGTGCGACGTCTTTGCTTACGACATCTTTGAGCGTAAAGATGCCTTGCTCTTTGTTAGCGTTAAGCTTCTGGTAAAACGGGTCGTTTTGAAAAGAGGTAGTGAGATAACGCTGGAACAAAAGCTCGCGCTCATTCTCAATCGAATCATACAGATAGATAGGGTGTTTGCCTTCGCGGTAACCGAGGATCACCGCGCAATCAAAACTCAATAACGAAGCTACAACGCGCATCAGTTTGGGCGTAAAGCTTGGTGAATTAAGGGCAGAAATTGTCTCTGCAAGTTGAGTGTTGAATGCGTCGTTAGGCATGGAGATTCGAGCGTGAGATAAAGGTTGAGATAAGCATAACGCAACAGACGGTTATCCCAAAGTGATCAAAAAGGGGAGCGTTGTGCCCCCCATCAATAAATCATTGTCACTAAGCGATTACTGCGAATCGGTCAGCTCTTTGTTGACCCAGTATTTCGAGCCAGAAACGTTCGCATCAACCAACAAGCCTGTGGTGTTTAGCTGATACACGGCCACGCCGCTGTTGAATTGCGCTGTCATTTCTTCGCCATCCTCACCAGCGACTAAAGAGGCTTCGCTCGATGCTTCCCAGCCTTCTTCTACAAAGGTGTTGAAGTCTTTTTCTTCCTCAAACAGCACGACTTGTTGGTAGAACTTACCACCAACACCAAGGGCAACACCCGCACCAAACATATTCATGTAAGTGCGCTTATCCGTCGATTTGTTGACTGCAACACCAGAGCCGGAGTTGGTATGGAACATCAGCGACAGTTTGCGTGAATCAAACACCGCATAACCGTAAGCTTTATCGTAAAGATCTTTTGCTTCTGGTTTCTCATTGAAGAGTTTTAGCAGGGTGCTATCCGCCATTAAATCAATTGCTTGGCGCGCTTCTTCTGGCGTATCACCTTCCATCAATTCATCGATTTTCTTATCGGCATCGTCGATCCACTTTTTACTGGTCTCAATGCTGGCATCGGTCCATTCACCCGCGGTGTTGATCGCATCTTCAGACCAGTTAGTGAAATCTTGCCAAGCTTGTTTAGAGAACGCCTTGGTGTCATCCCAAGTGTCTTTTGCGGTATCAGAGACGGCGTCACCAAGGTCTGAGAGACTGTTAGAAATGTCGTCCCAATCTGCGTAAGCCGGAGAGGCGAGTAGCGTTAAAGCGGTAACAAGTGCAAGTGACTTTTTCATAGGTCCATTCTTTTATGAAATCAGATTCTTTCATTCTAGGTGAAAAATCTCAGAGGGAAAATTAGCACGCCGTTTAGGTTGGGATTGTCGTCACGAACTCACAGAGCTTTGACATGATAGACAAAGAAAAAGCCCTCAAACCGAGGCTTGAGGGCTTTGCACTGTGAGTTGGGAAGGAGCGTATTACTTGCTCACTTTACCTAGCTTCAACCAAGTATCGATAACCGTGTCTGGGTTCAATGAGACAGAGCTGATGCCTTGTTCCATCAACCATTCCGCTAGGTCGTCGTGGTCTGATGGGCCTTGGCCACAGATACCGACGTATTTGCCTGCTTTGGTTGCCGCATCGATGGCCATTTGCAGCATGGCTTTCACTGCCGGGTTACGCTCATCGAATAGGTGAGCAACGTCGCCAGAGTCACGGTCAAGACCAAGCGTAAGCTGCGTCATGTCGTTTGAACCGATAGAGAAACCATCGAAGTACTTTAAGAACTCTTCAGCAAGTACAGCGTTTGACGGTAGCTCACACATCATTATGACTTTCAAACCTTGGTCGCCGCGGCGTAGGTCGAACTTAGCTAGTAGGTCGATAACCGATGCCGCTTCGCTTGGTGTACGTACGAATGGGATCATGATTTCAACGTTCTTCAGCCCCATCTCGTTACGAACGCGTTTGATTGCTTGAGTTTCTAGCTCGAAACAGTCTTCAAACACTGGAGAAATGTAGCGAGACGCACCACGGAAACCCAGCATAGGGTTCTCTTCATGTGGTTCGTAACCTTTACCGCCGACCAAGTTGCTGTACTCGTTCGATTTGAAATCAGACATACGAACGATCACGCGTTTTGGCCAGAATGCAGACGCGATAGTCGCAATGCCTTCGGTTAGCTTGCTAACGTAGAAATCGATTGGGTCTTTGTAGCCACGAATACGCTCAGTGATTTCAGCTTTTAGCTCATCGCTTTGCGCATCGAAGTTCAGCAACGCTTTCGGGTGAATACCAATCATCTTGTTGATGATGAATTCAAGACGCGCAAGACCCACACCTTCATTTGGAATTTGAGCGAAGTCGAATGCACGGTCTGGGTTACCCACGTTCATCATCACTTTGGTTGGAAGCAGCGGAAGCTCATCGACTGCAGAGCGCTTGATTTCAAAATCCAGCTCGCCTTGGTAAACGTAACCCGTTTCACCTTCTGCACAAGACACAGTCACTGTCTCGCCGTCGGTTAGCTTGCTGGTAGCATCACCACAACCAACGATTGCAGGAATACCAAGCTCACGTGCGATGATCGCTGCGTGACAAGTACGGCCGCCACGGTTAGTGACAATCGCAGATGCCTTCTTCATCACTGGTTCCCAATCTGGGTCAGTCATGTCTGTCACCAGCACATCACCATCTTGCACCAATGACATTTGGTCTAGAGAGTCGACTAAGCGCACTGGGCCTTTACCGATACGTTGACCAATTGCACGGCCTTCAACCAACACATCAGCTTTGTTGCTTAGCTCGTAACGCTCAATCACGTTTTGCTCGCTTTGAGAACATACGGTCTCTGGGCGTGCCTGTACGATGTAAAGTTTGCCGTCGATGCCATCTTTTGCCCACTCAATATCCATAGGGCGTTTGTAGTGCTTCTCGATGATCATCGCTTGTTTTGCTAGCTCTTTGATCTCTTCATCATTCAAAGAGAAGGCGTTGCGCTCTTCTACTGAAGTATCGATGATCTCAACTTGCTTACCGATCTCTTGACGGTCTGAGTAGATCATTTTGATCTGCTTAGAGCCAAAGGTCTTCTTAACGATAGGGTGTTGACCCGCTTCTAGCATTGGCTTGTGAACGTAGAATTCATCAGGGTTAACCGCACCCTGAACCACCATTTCACCCAAGCCCCAAGAAGAGGTGATGAATACGACTTGGTCGAAGCCAGATTCCGTATCTAGGGTGAACATAACGCCAGAAGAGGCTTTGTCCGAGCGCACCATGCGTTGAATACCTGCCGATAGCGAAATGCCACGGTGGTTAAAGCCTTGGTGTACACGGTATGAAATTGCACGGTCATTGAACAAAGAAGCGTAAACGTGCTTGGTCGCTTCTAATACTGCATCAATGCCTTTTACGTTTAGGAACGTCTCTTGCTGACCTGCAAATGACGCATCCGGTAGATCCTCTGCAGTTGCAGAAGAGCGAACGGCAACAGAAATCTCAGGATGATTGTCTGTCAGTTCTTTGTAGTTATCACGGATGTCTTGTTCAAGATCCGCAGGGAACGGGGCTTCTAATACCCATTGACGAATGGTGGCACCTGTCTTACGCAGGGCTTCTACATCCTCAACGTCCAGTTCATCAAGTAGTTGGTGAATACGCTCATCCAAACCTTCGTGGTCAAGGAATTGGTTAAACGCATACGAGGTTGTCGCAAAACCGTTTGGTACTGATACACCAACATTGGCTAGGTTAGAAACCATTTCGCCAAGTGAAGCATTTTTACCGCCGACTTTGTCGACATCATCCATGGATAGTCCATTGAACCAGAGGGTGTTCTTTTGCATGTCTTTCTCCAGAAACATTGCAGCTTTGTAGGGATTTATACCAACCTCGAACAGCGGTTGAGCATCCTTGCAGGTCAATGTCATTGAAGACGCAGTATCGAGCTGACAAGCAGCCATTGTAGGTAAGGGGCGTTAACTACAACTTCCCAACTGGGGCTTAAACGAATTTTCCGACGCAAACATAGTTCAACACTTTTCGTGGTTGATATGAAAGGCAAACGATTACGTCTTGGCTTAAAAAAACTCCGAAGAATTTTCAAAGCTGTGGGGCACGCAATTGCAAGCCGAACTCATTTATTAATATTATGTAAACCATCCTACTCAAATGAATTTTAAAAATTAAACTAAAATGCAAATAAATAGCCAAAGTCGTGATGTATTCTATGTTTCTGACGGAACGGCCATAACATGTGAGACGTTAGGGCATGTTGTTCTGGGTCAGTTTTCCTTCATTCCTAATGAAAAAACCTTTCCTTTTGTCGAAAGTGAAGACAAAGTCGCCGATGTCATCAAAGAAATCGAGATTTCCTACCAGCGTGATGGGATTAAGCCTTTGGTTTTCTTCTCGATTGTTGTGCCAGAAATTCGTGAAATGCTGCTAAAAGCGCCAGCTCATAGCTATGACGTACTAGAAAGCATTGTGCAGAAGGTGCAAGACGACATTCAGATGGAGCCACAACCGAAGATGCAGCGCTCACGCAGCGTAAGCAAAGATTCGGATACCTATTTCGACCGTATTGCAGCGATTGAATACACGCTTGCTCATGATGACGGCATCACTCTTAAAGGCTTGGATGAGGCCGACATTATCCTTCTTGGTGTTTCTCGTAGTGGCAAAACCCCAACCAGCCTATATATGGCGATGCAGTTTGGTTTGCGTGTAGTGAACTACCCGTTTATTGCTGAAGACGTCAAGATGATGCGTTTATTGCCGGAGTTTGAAATCCATCGCCATAAGCTGTTTGGTTTAACCATCAACCCAGAACGGTTGAATGAAATCCGCGAGAACCGCTTGTCAGGCAGCGAATACGCCAGCACTGAGCAATGTAAGTTGGAGCTTGATACGGTAGAAGCACTGTTTAGAAGAGAAGCCATTCCTTACATCAACACTTCGTCTCTTTCGGTGGAAGAAATTACTACGCGCATTCTTGAAAGAGCAGGGATGAAGCGTCGCTTGTTTGGCTAAGTTGCCCTTGTTTGCCTAAGTTACCAACGATAAATTACAAAAGAGGAGGCATCTGCGCCTCCTCTTTTTAATTAGCGGCTAGCTTTAACTCATCGAAAAGTTCGTGAACTGTTCGATTAGTAATGTTGGAACATCTTCTGGATGTCTTGGTAATTTTTAGTCTGTGTTAGCGATAGCATCAACAGAATACGAGCTTTCTGTGGGTTCAACGTGCCAGATGCCACGAAACCGTATTTATCGTCGTCAATCTCAGCATCTAGGGTAGTAGAGCCGGTAGGCGTGCGAGAGCTGCGAACAACCATGATGCCATCTTTACTCGCTTTTTCTAACTCATCAAATACGGTGTGGTACAAGTTGCCATTGCCGACCCCCGCACTGACGATGCCGTCAAATTTCGCATCGACGAACGCTTTTACCGGTAAGCTCGACGCGTTGGCATAGTTATAAACGATTCCGACTTGTGGCAGCTTATCGAGTTTGGATACGTCGAAGGTTGTTTCAGTGGTGTGTTTACGTTCTGGGCTGCGTTGGTACTTCGCATCGCTGTTGTGAATGTAACCGAGCGGGCCAAAGTTCGGTGATTGGAAGGTGCTGACTGAAGTTGTGTTGGTTTTCGTTACGTCACGTGCATCGAAGATGGTGTCATTCATCGCAACCAAAACCCCTCGACCTTGAGAGTCCTCATCCGTTGCCGTCACCACAGCATTGTAGAGGTTAACTGGGCCGTCTGCACTCATTGCAGTAGAAGGGCGCATTGCACCGACGATGACAACAGGCTTGTCACTCTTCAGCGTTAAGTCAAGAAAGTAGGCGGTCTCTTCGAGAGTGTCGGTACCGTGAGTAATCACAATGCCGTCAACATCATCTTGAGCGAGTAATTCGTTTACGCGTTTGGCTAACGTCAACCAGACTTCATCGTTCATGTCTTGAGAGCCGATGCTGACCACTTGCTCGCCAGAAATGTCGGCAATCTTGGTCATGCTAGGAACTGCGTTGATCAGCGAATCCACTCCGACTTTACCTGCGGTGTAATTGGATTCCGTTGCTGATTGACCAGCGCCAGCGATAGTACCACCGGTTGCTAAGATCTTAATGTTTGGTAGGTCGGCATTGGCGAAGGACAAAGAACTCATGCACAAACCGAGCGTGATCGTACTTAGGCGGAGAAACTTTTTAGTCATAGGATTCACCTGTTTTTGGGTTAGATGTTGGGGGAGGCGATATCTATCCTAAAAACAGTGCGGTAGATTTTTTGAGCACAAGTTCACCAATTTGCAGATGAAAATCGTGATCAACTAATCAGTTAATGAACATTAAATCAAGCGTTTAACTTAATCGACGTGCTTCATTAACAAGTGAGATCTTTCGGCAGTGTGTTTAACAATTGGTTAATTGTAAATTACTGATTTGTAAGTAAGGCAACGTCTGATGAGGGTTTTAAGGTAAGACTTGGCTGAACATCCATCGCTCAGCCAAGAGCCAGAGAACTTTAAACTCAGTTTAGAGCGGGCGTGAGAGTTTGTAGTGTCGTTGCCTGTTTCGATTCCAAATATTCGAGAAAGTCAGGCTTAGGTATCGGCTTCGAGAAGTAGAAGCCTTGTATGTTGTAGAAGCCGAGATCATGCAAGACGCGTAATTGCGCTTGTTCTTCTACGCCTTCCACAATCACTGACATATTCAGCGTTTGGGAAAGCGTGTGGATGGCTTCTAACAAAGGTTGAATGGTTTGCCCGTTACCTAAGTTGGTGACGAACACACGGTCGATTTTGATGATGTCAAACGGATACTGGCTTATGAAGTCCAGCCCCGAATAACCTGTGCCGAAGTCATCGACCGCAATACGAATGCCCAGAACGGCTAAGCGGTCGAGATGTTTACGAAGCACAGCAAGTTCGCCGCCACTGAAGATAGCCTCTTCGGTGATCTCAAACACCAAACGTTCGCTGATGAAGTAACGATACTTCAAACGAGACTCCACTTCTTTAATGAAATCTTCTCGTAAGATCAAAGAACGACTGACATTCACACTGATGTAACGATCATGGAACGTCACGTTATTCGAGGCGATCATATTGATCGCTTTATCTAAAACGAGATAAGTGATCTGGTCGATCAAACCAACTTTCTCCGCAAGAGGGATAAAGATACCTGGTGAAATAAAGCCTTGAACCGGATCGTTCCAGCGCACTAAGGATTCTCCACCAATCACAGACCCATCTCGTTGATCCACAATTGGTTGATAATGCACACTCAAATTTCGACTTTTGATCGCTTGTGTAAGAGAGAACTCCAAGCTGTTCTTAGCAAACTTCTTCGAAGTGAAGAATAGGCGAACCACAAGTGCAAATGCCATCACTAGCAATCCTAACCAAAGTTTGCTCACCAGAAACTGCAGATAGAACGCAAAGCCAATGCAAGAGTAAACCGTAAAAGGCAGCACCTCTGAGGCGACTTCTTCCATGCGCAGAGGCTGTTTATCGCTCGGGCTTCTTACTGTTCTACCGATGACATCAATCCGATAATCCATGTCTCCAAAGCGAAAGATGTCAGCAACGAGGGTCTCCAATGACTCCTTAGGAAAAACCACACTAATGCCTCTGCCTTCTTGTTTCGTGAAAAACAGAATCAGTGCTTGGTCCGGAGTTAATGCGCTTTTGGTGTAGGAGAGTGTGGCGTGTACATCGCTATCGCCAAGACGTTTTAAGATGGTTTTATAAATAAAAAAAGATGGGCTGCGTTCGCTACTGGTACACAACACTTGACCATCGCTGTCGAACGTCGCGATATCTTTAGCCATCCCCAAGCTGAAGATGCTTGCTCTCAGGTCATGTATCAAATCATTGCAGGCTTTTAGAAAAAACGCGTCATCAAGCAAGTAAGTGAGATCATTCACATTGTCTCGAAACTCATTCTCGATAGACACCACCGCTTGTTCGGTGAGCTTTTTATGATGTTGGTTCGCAAGAGGGATGAAAGCCAACATGGTGAACGTGAAAGAAAGAACACCGACCACACCCAATTTGATGTTGTTTGTCCATCTTTTTGAGGCGTTTTTGAAGAATTTATTGGTCACAGATATCAGTAGCGCAAGCAAGTAATGACATAAAACTATATTAAGCGTCTCATATTTAGGAAATGTTCAGCGCAAACTGTGAAGATGATCTTATAAAATAACGATAAGTTACTATTTTAAAATAAAAAATGAGTCTTACTATCACATAATTGTGATAAATAAGCGTTCAAAATGTATTCACCCTAAAGGGGTATGTAGAGCAAAGTTTGTCGGTTATCTAATTCTGCAAAAACTTGTTCAAAGTGTCGTTGAAACACGCATTTTTCACCCTTTCCTCTGACAATATCTTAACGAAGTGTTTCAAGACTTCGTTTAATTTATTTGCAGCAAACGATTTCGTTGTACGTGATGCAATAAACAAGAGGTTAGGGATATGATTGCGAAAACTTTCTCGATTGAAGTGACTTGCCCAAGTTGTGGTGAGCTTCATACTAAAAAATCTAGAGATTGGTTTATCGATAAAAGTACGCCGTTTTTAACCGGTGAAGGTTACGACTTTTACTGCGGATGTGGGCAAGAAGTTGAGTTCTCCTTGCTGTCCCAGCAACACGGCTCTGTGGTGAGGCCGATGGAAGAATTAGCGTTCTGACGCTCGTTAAAACATAGAACAGTACTTGTTTTAACAAAGTATAAAGTGCATAAAAAAAGCGGCTTTACCCCGGAAAAGATAAAAGCCGCTTGCCAATAGACGTATTGTTTACGTCTTAGCGCATAATCATTTGTTCACGACCAGGACCAACCGATACCATTTTCACTGGTACACCCATTAGTTCTTCAATACGTAGAACGTATTTTTGTGCCGCAACTGGTAGCTCTTCGAACTTACGACAACCAGTAATGTCTTCGCTCCAGCTTTCCATCTTCTCGTAGATTGGTGCTAGTGCAGCCGTTTGAGGCCAAATTGGGTTTTCGCTGTGCTCGCCTTCGTAACCAACACAGATTTTTAGATCTTTAAGACCAGTCAGGCAGTCTACTTTGGTCAGTGCGATTTCAGTCGCTGCTTGAAGCTCAACGCCGTTCTTAGTCGCTACTGCATCAAAGTAACCCATGTCACGTGGACGACCTGTTGTTGCGCCGAATTCACCCGCTAGTTCACGGAATGCATCTTGCTCTTCCATTGCCGTGATTAGCGTACCAGTACCTACTGATGAGCTGAACGCTTTTGCTACTGCAATAACGCGCTCTGGACGTAGAGCAGGAAGACCACTACCGATACCCGCGTACATAGACACAACGTTTGAAGATGTTGTCCATGGGTACTCACCGTAAACAAGGTCACGGCCCGCACCTAGCTGTGCTTCGAACAGTAGAGTTTGGTCTTTTGCTTGCAGCTCTTTTAGCGGCAGCGTTACGTTGCAGATAGCATCACGCCAAGGTGCAGACACTTCTAGCAACCAGTTCGCCATTTCTTCAGCGGTTTGCTCGAATTCGAACGTTGGGTAAAGTGCACGTAGTTGTGGAAGTTTCCAGTCCATCCAGAACTTGATGCGTTCTACTAGAACTTCTGGTTGTTTCAACCAACCAACTAGGATGCCTTTTTTCATCACACGGTCGCCGTATGCAGGTGCAATACCTTGACGAGTTGAACCGTATGCTTTGTCGCCTAAGCGTTGTTCTTCTAGCGTATCTTCTAGTGCGTGTAGAGGTAGACATAGTGTTGCGCGATCAGAGATGCACATGTTCACTTTAACGCCCGCTTCCGCGACTTCCGCAATCTCCTCAGACAGCGACGCAGGGCTGATAACCATACCCGGACCTAAAACTGCCAAACAGTCAGGGTTGAAAACGCCACTTGGTAGCTGGTGCAGCTTGAACGTACCTAGGTCGTTAACTACGGTGTGACCCGCGTTGTTACCACCTTGGAAACGAATGCTTGCAGAAGCTTGCTCTGCCAAAAAGTCAACGATGCGGCCTTTGCCTTCATCACCCCAGTTTGCACCCACAACAACGATAGACGACATAATTCATTCTCCAAAAACAGACCGGAAAATCTTAGGATGCTCGCATGAATAAGAGAAATTAATTATACTCATTAACTTGATAAGAAAGTCATATCGGGTAATTTTCTATGTTGGATTTGAACTGGTTACGTACGTTTGTCACCTTGGCAGAAGTGAAACATTTCGGAAAAACAGCGATTGAACTGCACATGACGCAGCCAAATGTCAGTCTTCACATCAAGCAGTTAGAACAAGCTACTCGTACCAAGTTGATTGAACGCAACCCAGTACAGCTGACTCAGGCCGGTAAGCGATTATTAGACACTGCCGAGCACATGTTGAATGAGCTGCAAATCTGCCAGTCCGATCTCAATGCCATTAATGACTTAACGCAAGGAACGCTCTCGATTGCGGCGAGTGACATTGTCTCGCGTCTGTTACTTATCAAGCCATTCCAACAATTCAAAAACGAATATCCCGGTATCGACTTAGCACTGTTCAACACCACTTCATCGCAAGCGGTGGATTTGGTAAAAAGTGCTCGTGCTGACATCGGTTTTGTTATTGCGCAGAAAGAGAGTCAACCATTGCATTTTACGTCGCTGACCCAGATTCATTGGTGTGCTTTTGGCGATAACATTTTCGATTGGCGAGATAACAGCGAAGAGAACCAAACTCTTATCTTGCTCGGTCACGATACCCGAACGCGTGAGTTGATTGACGCGTCTCTACCAGAGCTAAACTTACCAAAACATAGAGTTATGGAAGTGGGCAGTGTAGAGGCCCAAATTGATTGGGCAGAAGCCGGATTTGGAACCGCGATTGTGCCGGACTTCTCACTCGATCCAAGATTGAAACTCTCAAGAAAAGTAACGCCGTTACCCAGCTTCCCCAACACCGATTTTGGCTACATCGTTCGCCAAAACCAAGTGCTGTCCAAAGCCGCAAAACAGCTTCTTAAATGGGTAGCTGAGAATGTGTCTGTGGTAGAGGTTTAACGGTATGCAAGACACAACCATTATCATCCCTCTACCATCTTTGATTCACCGAATTGGTGGTGATCATGCTAAGCGAGCCAAAGCAATAGCGGTTGAGAAGAAGTGCGAAATGAAGCGCATTCGACGCTCCCGTAATTGGCAAATCGCTGGAGAGGCTTTGGATTTGAAAGCGTTTCTCGATCATATCAAGGCAGAAGAGTCTGAGCCGATGCGATTTGTGATCAACAAAATGGAAGTTGGCCTGGCTAAGCACAGCGATAAGCTTGAACCTTTGGAAGCCAAGCTGATTCGATTGGTCTTGGAGAATCCAAACATTACCTTGGCAGAGCTAATGTCGGAAACCAACTGTACGATCGCCCAAGCTCGAACGGCACGTTTCGACGCTGAGATGCTATAAGCCTGAAAGTTTCTTCTCTTATTCCCTGTCTATACTGGTAAGCGATTGATTATCAAACATCGGATAACGTAGAGAGGGAAGGTTATGAAGCTGATATTGAAACTGTTGAGTGTGTTCTTCATTTGGGGGAGTTTGACGCTTCCTGCTTTCGCTCTTGATCCTGTTTATAGCGACTTTCTCGGTAAAGCGATTCGTGGTTATGACCCTGTCGCTTACTTTACGCAATCAAAACCAGTCAAAGGTGACAGCGATTTCACTTATCGTTGGAATGATGCCAAATGGTACTTTTCATCAGCGGAAAATCGAGATGCATTCGTGAAAAATCCGGAGAAATTTGCACCCCAATATGGCGGCTATTGTGCTTGGGCAGTGAGTAAAGGCTATACCGCTAAGATAGACCCCAATGCGTGGAATATTCACGATGGAAAGCTCTACCTAAACTACAGCAAATCCGTTCAAGCCTCTTGGCAACAAGACATTCCGGGTAACATTGCGAGCGGAGATAAAAACTGGCCGAAGTTACTTGCAGAATAACGAAGTCCGATAAGATAAAAGGTCGCTATTACAGCGACCTTTTTTGATTGTGGGGAATCTTTAGATTTACGGTAGCAACAACATTTTACCCATCACTGAACCACTTTCGATTTTATCGTGTGCTTGCGCCGCTTCGGACAATGGCAGCGTGGTAAACACTGGTTTAATTTTGCCTTGCTCTAGGAGTCCGTAAAGCGCTTCCATGGATGATTTCACCAATGGGTAGTCGTTGAAGTAAGTCGCGTAGATTTCTGAGTAAGTAATAGTTGGCGCTTTGCTAAAGTGCTTAATCGCCTCGGCTTGCAAGTTTGTCTCACCCATACCCGCCAAGAAACCAAACACAACAACGTGACCAAGTGGTGCCAGTACTTCCAAGTCTTGCACTATGGTATCACCAGCTACTGGGTTAAAGATGTAGTTCACTCCGCGACCTTCGGTGACTTCTTTAACTGACTCTACCCAATCGCTATCAGAGGTAAATGCGTGGTCCGCACCCATCTTCAATGCGTTTTCTGCTTTGTGGGCTTGTCGCTCTAAAGCAATAACGTTTAGACCTGCTAGCTTAGCCAATTGAATCAATGCCGTACCCACGCCACCGGACGCTGCGTAAACCAGTGCTGTTTTGCCTTCTTCAACGCGAGCAACGTTATGTAGCATGTGGTAAGCCGTAAAGTAGTTAACAGGTAGAACAGCGGCTTCTTGAAGGTCGACAGACTCTGGTAGCACGACTAATTTATCTGCATCGACAGCGGTAAACTCTGCGTAAGTTGATGCGCCGATTGGACCAAGAAACGCGACTTTCGTGCCTTCTTTTAAGCTTGTGTTGTTTGAATCGGCAATCACGCCACTGCCTTCTACACCAGAGATGTATGGCAACTCTGGCATCATACCAGGAGGCATATTGCCTTCACGGATGATGGTATCAATGAAGTTCACTGGTGCTGCATGAATGTGAACCAAAACTTGTCCTTCTTTCAATGTTGGTTGTGCTACGTCTTGGTAAACCAGTTTGTCGCTGCCGCCTGTTTGAGTCAGTAATACTGCTTTCATGATGTCATCCTCGTGATTCGATTAAAGGGCGTTTGCCGTGTCTGTGAATCAAATACTAGACGCTTGCGCGGAGAGAAAAAATTGGCGATATTGAGTATCACTATTCCAAAAATGGGATAATAGAAGTTTATACTCGCTAAAAGGAGTTCTGGGTGAAACGAGTGTTGGATGATTTGCAGGTATTTTGCACCGTGGTCGAAGAGGGCAGCTTAAAGCGCGCTTCTGAGCGGTTAGAGATTCCTCACAGTACGGTAAGTCGACGTATTGAAGCGCTAGAAAACAACTTGGGTTTAGTGTTGCTTCATCGCACCACCCGTGAAGTCAAAGTGTCTACTCGAGGTGAAGAGCTTTATCAAAACTGTTCGGCTCTGCTTGGGACGATTCGCCAGTCGATAGATTTTGCGGTGGATTCTGAAGTTGCCTTCAAGGGGAAGTTGAATGTGTCGATGCCCGTTCGTGCTGGCATTGATTTTCTTGGGGCGTGGCTTATCGATTTTGCAGCAGAGCACCCCGATCTTCAGCTTGATGTTTCTCTGTCGAACGACAATAAGCATCTGATTAAAGATGACATCGATTTAGCATTCCGAGTTGGTCCACTTGTCGATTCATCTGCAATCGCATTGCATTTATGGGATATTCCATACGTCGTTTGTGCCCACCGTGATTACGTTGAAAACCATCAATTGAGTGGTCTCACACTCTCTGTCGAACAGTTGGAATCACTGCCGGGAGTGATAACTCGTCCTGCAATGAACTGGATGTTTGTAAACAAGCAATTTGAAGAAATCGCTGTATCGCCACAGCAAGGTTTGACGGTGGATGATCTTGGTTTGGCGTATCACGCGATTCAGTCAGGCAAATACATGGGTATGTTGCCAGCGTCGATGGTGAAGGATGAAAACATCGTGACGTTACAAATCGGGAACTTAGAGCCTCGTAAGCGTGTTATGTACGCGTACTATTTGGGACGAAGACACGCGCAGAGCCAGATAAAACACATCGTCGATTACATTCGACAACGCTATCAAGAGAGCGAATAGCAAACACAAAAAAGCCGCGATGATCGCGGCTTTTTCATTTTTGGTTCCACGAAGTGGAGCATTACCACATCAGATCGTCTGGTACGACGAAATCTGCGTACGGGTCATCTTCTGCCGGGATGTCCGCTTCTGGTTCTTTCTGTTCGATGATCACAGATTCATCGCGTTGAGCAATCTTGTTTGCTACACCACGTGGGATGACAACGTAGCTTTCACCAACAATCGCGATTGCCAAGATGCCTTTGATCAGCTGTTCGCGAATCTCTGACTCAACGTACAGAGACTTCACAAGTGTACCGTGTGTGAAGTTGTATTTGATGTCGCCATCTTTCAAATCAACCTTGTTCATTTCAATCAGTTGGTTGATTTGCGCTTTGATTTCTTTGTTCAAGCGCTCTGCGTTTTGTTGCTCGCTCAATTGCTTGTCACGCTCTAACTGCTGACGTTTGTTCTCTTCAACCGCCGCTTTTACTTCGCGAGCTTGAACGCGTGATTTTTTAGAGCCTTTTTTCGCTTTCTTCAGTTTTTTCTCGTTAACCAAGCCTGCTTTCAGCATCTGCTCTTGAAGGGTAAGTTTTGCCATGATCTATCCAGTTAGTGCGCAATTTTGTGCATTTTAACCAGTCATCCGCCGCAAAGAAAGAGGGATATACTCAAGTGACTTCAAGGTGCAGGATTCAGAGCGTTGTCACTGATTCAAGTTCAAGGAAAACAACGAAGCGGAATAGTTAGCTCTTTCCAAGTTGTTTGACGAAGAAATTGCTTCAGTGACACGCTCCCGAAGGGCGAGTTGTCTTGGTTCGTATGCTTCGTTAACAATTATTGATTTAGAATCACTAGATCTTCAAATTGTTGCCTCGCCTTCAAACCAAGTCATTCTCGCTGAACCAAGCACCTCGAGGTTACTTGAGTATAAACATACGGCGGGATATGACTCGGCGCTTTGTTGAGCAAAAAAACGAAAAATAAATCGAGAAAGTGTGCGTCTTATTGCAACTTCCAGCGTCTTAAGTACATTAGGCGAAAAATTTTGAAGCAAAACCATGAGTACCTCAGACAAACAAACCATCCCGCAACAAGTGATTGAAGAAGCTTGTGAGTGGGCAATCATGCACGGCGTGGCATTTCGCCAAGCAAATAACACCGCAAGACACTGTCCTTTTAGCTTTGCGCCAATGACGATAGAGCGTGATGTGTTCGCACATTTGAAGAAAGTGACGCCGTTAATCGCCAAGCTGATCAGTCATGTGTCTGAGGATTATGAATTCCTGCAAACCTCTTTAGCCGAGCTAGGCAAAGCCGATACTTTCTTTGAGCGTTTATTGGAACTGCATAAAGAGGTTTACCATGAAGCTGCGCGCCAACCCCTGTTATTAATGCGAACCGACTTTATGGATGATCGTCAACACGGCGCGAAAGTCATTGAGTTTAATGGCATTGCGGCTGGGATGGCGCCTTTTGGTCAGCGTGCCACAGAGCTGCATCAATTTTTGAGCTCGCAGTGGGGCAGTGTTTACCAACAATGGTTAGAAGATAAAGCGGCAACACCAGCCGATAACCAAGGCATGCAGCAACTTGCGCTTGGTATTGCCACTGCCGCGAGAAAAGTCAAAGCGCATTTTAATGAAGAAGGCGCACCGACGTTTCTGATGGTGGTGCAGAAAAACGAAGACAACGTGTATGACCAACACTTACTCGAAGTGGAATTGCAGAAGCTTGGCGTTCGCACAGTAAGACGTACCTTTGAGCAGTTGAGTTCGCAGTTATCGAGCGGTGACGAACAACGCCTCTTGCTAGATAACATCGGCGGTCTTGACGTTGTGTACTTACGTGCTGGTTATCAATATATGGACTACTTCTCACCGGAGCTGAATGAACCAATCTGTTGCCACACCTTGAGCCAGACTCGTTTGTTCATGGAAAAGCACTACGTGGCGATGAATGCGACCATCAGTCAACAGTTGGCGACCAGCAAATCAATGCAAATGTTGTTAACCATGATGCCGGCAAGTGAGTATCAGCGCTGGGGACTCAATCTTGAAGAAGCCGAGTTGGTCAAAAGCGTATTGGCAGAGATGAAGCCAATTAACACTGATACGATCAAATGGTTTGCTGCTTCTGGTAACAAAGACGAATGGGTATTGAAAAACCAAGGCGAGGGCGGTGGTCACTGTATCTTTGGTGAAGATATAGCGAAACAACTGAGTCGACTGCCACAAGAGCAATACAGTGCTTGGGCTTTGATGCAGCGTTTGTATCCGCATGAAAGAGAAATACCGACGATTGCAGTGCGTGATGCAAAGCAGAGCGTGGTGACGGACCTTGTGAGTGAAATTGGTTTATTCACGGCGCACTATCAAGGTGAGCCTGTAACGCAATTGGATGGCTACGCGGGCTATTTGATTCGCAGTAAACCAGCGAGTGAAAACGAAGGTGGCATCCACAGCGGCAAAGGCATCTTAGATTCTTTAGTGCTGGTGGATTAAAAAGAAACACTCTCTATGGGTAAAGCATGGAGAGTGTTTTTATTTGTGGATTAGTTGGTTACATGTGGCCCATACCGTGGAACATCCCTCCGAAAAGTGCGCCCAAGATACTGAAAATAATACCTAGGATGATCATCGCAGGAATTGAAGCGATAGCGAACTTGACCATAAAGATCACCATCGACATAAATGGCATCTTAATATCAACAACCGTCACTTCTTGTTTTGTAGTTTCATCAGACACGAGCGTTCTCCTAAATTTGTATTCTGAATATGCAGCCAGTTTATTACACTCAAACTTAAGAAAACGTTGAGCTGCGTTGCGCTTTTCCCTTTATGGGATAGCAACGTATTAATCTGAGAAATACGGCACGCTATGAATCGCTATCACAAGCAGGTAAAGCCTCTCAACCAAGCGCTGGGTAATCTGTATAGCCGTGTTCATTACCACCAAAAAGCGTAGAGCCATCCAGTTCTGCCAGAGGTTGTTGGTGCTGTAAGCGCGCCACCAAATCTGGGTTAGACACAAACGGGCGTCCAAACGCGACTAAATCCGCATAGCCTTTCTCAAGTACCTCGTCAGCACGCTCTTGGGTGTAACTGCCTGCGACGATAATCGTGTTGTTGAAGTATTCGCGTAGTTCGATGCGGAAGCTTTCTGGAATCACTGGTGCGTCGTCCCAATCCGCTTCAGACAAGTGTAAGTACGCAATATCACGAGCTTGAAGTTGTTTCGATGCATCAAGGATGGTTGGCACAATGTCTGGGCAGTTCATGTCCTTGAAAGTGATGAAAGGTGCGAGTCGTACTCCCACTTTGTTGGCACCAATGGCTTCGCTCACCGCATCGACCACTTCTAACAAAAAGCGAAGTCGGTTTTCGCGAGTTCCGCCGTAGTTATCAGTTCTGTGGTTTGAATTGGTACGCAGGAACTGGTCAATCAGGTAACCATTACCGCCGTGGATTTCAACGCCATCGAAGCCTGCTTCAATCGCACGTTTCGCGGCGTGGGCAAAATCACTTACCACACGGTCAATATCGGCTTGAGTCATGGCTCGTGGCTCTACACAATCGACCATGTTGCCATTGCCTTGTTCGTCGGCAATCCATACTTGGGTTTCTACTGGTTTTAGTGCTGATGGCGCAATAGGCTGTTCGCCTTTTTGGAATGTCGGGTGTGATACACGACCAACATGCCATAACTGACAAAACATCGCTGCGCCTTGCTCTTTTGCTGCTTGAGTGACGGTTTTCCATCCTGCCACTTGTTCATCAGTGTAGACGCCAGGTGTGAACGAGTAACCTTGCGAATCGTCTGAAATCTGTGTGGCTTCAGAGATGATTAAGCCTGCGGTAGCGCGCTGCTTGTAGTAAGTCGCCATCATTTGGTTTGGAATGTTGCCCGGTTGGCTGGTGCGCGCTCGGGTCATTGGTGCCATGACTACACGGTTTTGTAGATCCAGTTGTTTTAGCCGTGCTGGTTCAAATAGTTTGCTCATGATCGGCTCCTTACTTAAGTAGTGGCACTTGGGTTTTGCTGCTTACCGATTCCATCCAATCTTTCACGGTGTTGTCCCATTGGATTTCTGCGGCACTGAAGAACCCGCGCAAAATAGAAAATAGGATCGCTTCGTCTACCAAAGCCACATGCTGATAAGAGTCGAGATTCAACACGCTTTTCGCTCGTTTAATGAGTGCTTCGACCTCTTTGGCAATGTTTGGTGTGTCTTGCAGAAGTGCGTCAAAATTGAGTGCTTCCGTTTCCTTTTTCGCCCGCCAAGCGAGCTGTGCAGACTGAGTGGAAAACTCTGGAAAATCCATGTTTGACCAACGTGGGTAACCCACCTTCTGCAGTGGAAGAAACGCGATTTTTTGCCAATCCAGCGCTTGTTGAGATGGTTGGCTTGTTTCACTTGATGTAGCCAGTTCAAGGAAGTAAGCGATGATATCTAGGCTTTCTGCCATCGCTTCACCGTTGTCTTTGATAAGAAGTGGTACTTGTTTGGTTCCAATCAGGTCTGTTGTGGTTTTGTCATCGTCATAAGCAATATTGATGACGTCGAGTTGGATATTCAGTATGCCAGCAACATAGCGGACGCGAGCACTGAATGGGCAATGTTCGTAAATGTAGAGTTTCATAGTGTTTTCCTATCGATTCGTATTGGGTAGCCCCGCTTGTTCGGGAGGCGTTAAGTCAGGGCTACCAGTAGGGATGAAATTAGTTGTTGAAGCTTGGTGTTAGCTCAGTTTGTTTGCTTTCTTTGCGGTTCGCCTTGGCGATGAATAACAAACCAATCAGTGGAACAATGATGGCTGCGTAAGGGATCATGCCTGCGCCCATTTGGCTATCGAGCACCATGCCGCCTAAGAAACCGCCAAAGGCATTGGCTAAGTTGAACGCTGAGATGTTTGCCGTCGCCGCTAGCTCTTGACCTTCACCACCGTGGTTCATTACTCGAAGTTGCATTGCTGGCACGTTAGCGAATGACGCAATACCAAATACAAAGGCGGTGGCAATAAACAGAACTTTGCTGTCGACAGTTAGGCCGACCAGTACCAGTGACACAATCATCGCGATAGCCCAGAACATAGACGCTTTTTGTAAGTTTTTATCCGATGAACGACCACCCATGGTGTTACCAACAATAAGACCGACACCAACGATAACTAGAATCCAAGTTACGGCACTTTCACCAAAGCCTGTGATGTGCATGGCGATAGGGGCGATGTAGCCATACAAAGTCATAAACCCCGACCAAGCAAATACGGTGATCGCAAGGCTGATAAGTAGCATTGGGTTTTTGAACGCAGCCAATTGTGCTTTGACATCTTTTGCTTCGCCATGACCAGTCGATTTGATCACTGAAGTGATGAAGAACAGAGCCACTAAACCAAAAGCGGCAACGGTTAAGAAAGTGGTGTGCCAGCCGAATTGCAAGCCAATCCAAGTACCGCCAGGCACACCTAAAACGTTAGCCAGTGTTAGGCCTGCGAACATCTGTCCGACCGCACGACCTGCCATTTTTTCTGAAACCAAATTGGTCGCGACCACGGCTCCGATGCCGTAGAAAGGACCTTGAACCAAACCTGTGATCACTCGGCTGACCATCAACACAAAGTAGTTCGGTGCGAAAGCGGACAATACGTTGCCGAGAATAAACAGCACCATTAGCCCAGCTAGTACGGCTTTCTTGTTAAAGCGTGCCAAGTAAATCGTAAGTAGCGGGCCGCCAAACACAATGGCAAGTGCGTAGGCACTGATTAGGTAACCCGCTTGCCCTTCCGTGATGGACAAAGAGTTGGCGACTTGAGGAAGAATTCCTGCAATAACAAATTCCGCGGTACCGATAGCAAAGGCTGCAAGCGTTAAGATCCATACCTGCAGCGGCATTTTTTCTTTATTCATGGGGGAGTCTCTTTTTTTATTTCGTTTGAACCCATTGGTGCCATGCTTTTTTATTGCTCTGACACCTTGTTTTTATTTGCGGTTAGCTAAGCGTGTGTTGTTAGCCAAGCAGTGCGCCACCATCAACATCAATCACGGCGCCGGTCATGTAGCTGTTTTCAATCAGAAGTAAGTAAGCTTTTGCAACGTCACCGGCTTCACCTACTTTGCCAACGGGCAAGCTACTTTGTGTGCGTTTGAACATGGCATTTCTGTCGTCTTCGTTCATGCCTTGATACGCCTCGGTTTTGGTTAAACCTGGACTGACCGCATTCACTCTGATCGGAGCCAACTCTTTTGCTAGCACTTTTGTGGTCGCTTCAATGGCCGCGTTGATGGCGGTTTTGACGTAGGTGTTAGCAACAACTTTGCGCGATAACATGCCTGAAGTTAGTGTGATTGAGCCGCCTTTCTTGATGTAGCGTGCGCCATGTTTCGCCGCGTTGATTGCGCCCCAAAACTTGGTATCAAAAGCATATTTTGCTTGGGAAACCTCCACGTCCATCACTTTGCCTGCCGGAGCATAAGAGCCTGCTGTGACGATCAGGTGGTCAAAAGCACCAATGGTTTCGAAGTAGTGGTAAACCGACTGTTCATCGCTGATGTCTAACCCTGTTTTGCGGCTTGCTACGTGGACAACCGCATTGTCGCTTGCAAGTTGTTGGCTAAGTTCAGCACCAATACCTGATGTGCCACCTAGTACGACGTAGATAGTTTTTTCTGTTTTCATGATTTGCTTCTCCAATCTTGTTTCGTTGGAGCCAGTATATTGATTGGAAGAAATTTGATAATTGGGTAATATTTGAATTGATTATTCAGCTCAGTCGAATAATGAAATTTCGGAGGTAATGTGGACAAGTTTTCGGATATGACGCTGTTTGTCAGCATAGTGAAGAACCAAGGGCTGGCAGCGGCTGGTAGAGAGCTCGGCTTATCGCCAGCAACAGTAACGGCAAGATTGCAGTCGCTAGAAGACCGTTATGGGGTGAAATTACTTAATCGCAGTACAAGGCATATTTCACTGACGGACTCTGGCGCTATGTACCATCAGGCATGCTTGGAAATCATCGACAGCGTTAAAGAGACGGAGAACTTACTCCAAACTGGCACCAAAGAAGTGCGCGGCACACTTAAAATCTCGGCTCCTTGCGATATTGGTAAGCAATACATTTCGCCAATACTGTCGGAATTTAGTCAGCTCTATCCCGATGTGATCCCTTATCTGTATTTGAACGATAACTTATCCAACTTGGCGGAGTCCGGTTTGGACATCGTTATCCGATATGGGGAGTTAGCTGACAGCAACCTTATCTCTCGCAAACTGGCGTCCAGTCGCCGAGTGCTTTGCGCTTCTCCTCAGTATTTGGCAAAGAAAGGCACGCCGATCACGCCACAAGATTTAGCACAGCACGATTGTTTAGCCATGGTTCGCAGCAATGAAGAGTTGAAAACATGGCACTTTCAAGATGAAGAGCAGCACAATGTTGTTACTGTCGTACCGAAGCGCTTTTCTGATGATGGCGAAGTGATTCGTCAATGGGCATTAGATGGGGCGGGGATTGCGTTGAAATCGATTCTCGATGTACAAGAGGACATCAAACAGCAGCGTTTAGTGACGGTGTTAAATGGCTATATGAAGAACTTCAACGCCTCGACCTCTTCTGCTGGCGCAGATTTGAACGTGATATACCTGAGCCGACAGTATCAACCTAAGCGACTTCGTTTGTTTTTGGACTTCTTGATTGAGCGTTTTCATAGCCAGTTTCCCGAATGAGCAAGGCTTAGACGGCAACCCGTAATTGAGGCCATGTGATTAGCCAACTTTTGGATTCTACCCGAGATTGAAACAGCGCTAATGTTCGCTTGGGATTGTAAGTAACCCGACCTTCAAACAAAGACTCAAATCCGAACGCTGAAATGCACTCTATCTGGTTCTTTTCGTTCAATCTGGCAGCAACCGCCGTCTCTTTTTCTGGCCAGTAACTCATCGCATCCAAGGTACTTTGGTATGGCTTATCACCATTCCTTAGGTGCATGTTTGCTTGATTACGTACTTGCCAGTTGAACTCTGGCATCATTGCAGTTAACTGAGCTTCATAAATCAACGCCGCCTTGTCATCTATTTCATTTGGGTCGAAGTAGACAATATCAAGGTCATTGAGTGGGGTTGGCTGCGGTTTGTGATGAAGATGGTCCCAAACTAGATTTCGTACGAAGCCTGCAGCAATGTAGCAATCTGGTAAAGCCAGTGAGCGAGCACATTCCATTGCTTTCATACGTTCATGATCGGCAAGCAATAATTGAACAAGATCTTCCATGTTCACCCTTAAGATTTGGCTGGAGGCAGCTCAATGCCCAATTCATCGCGTTTTCGCTTACTCAAGCCAAGTGCAACTAATCGATAAGATTCTGATAAATAGTACTTTAGCTCTTCGTCTAGGCGTCCGGAGGTTTCCGTTTGTTGAATCCACTTCATACCACGGTTTGCGAAATAAGGGGCAGGAATATAGCCCTCATAATCACTTAAAAAATCGAAGTTTAAAGGGGAAGTCTTAAACGTAAATGCAGGCTGCTTGTCTTTACTCCAGCCACCAATAGCAAACACCTTTCCGCCGACTTTCCAAACGTGCGCGTCGCCCCATTGAACAACATGGGAAGTGGCAGCGAATGAGCCACAGAATTGATTAAATTCTTCGTATGTCATGGTCAACCTTAACTTATGAGAATCATGGTGTTGGCTAGGTTAGCACAGGTTGATTGGTCTTGATGTATCACGATTCATTGTAAAGCTTTACAGGTCGGATTCTGTCTGAACTTTTTGTTTTAACTCAGGTAGAGTGAAATTTAAATAATCTTAAATTATAGGTAATTTGAGTAATGTGAACTTTTCTCCTCGTAGGATTGGACTCCTATATCCTTTCTTACGTGATTGCTGAGGTCGTTAATGTAATACCTATCAATATTGGTTTTTTTAATTAAATTAAATTTATTCAATAGTATAGATGCTATTTTTTGAGTTTTTAACAATATGTTCTTCAATTGAATTTCCTTGTTCGACCATTTGATGTCAGTATTATCGAACCAACAAAGCTCCATTACGAACAACGATTTATTACAAGTATTATAAGTAGAGGTTATGGACAATAGACTTCGCTATCTTTCAGCGCTTCATTACTTTGAATCTGCAGCTCGACTAAAAAGCTACAGTAAAGCGGCTGAGGAACTTTGCATCACTCAGGCAGCGATAAGCCAAAAGTTGAGGCAGTTAGAACAACGTTTGAGTTGCAAGCTGTTCATTCGACGTGGACGTGAAATGCACCTGACGGATAAAGGGCAAATTCTTCATCGACACGTTAATGATGGTTTCAAAAACATCATTACAGGCCTAAATCGAATTCAAAATGAACCGCTAGAAGGCGTGTTGAATGTTAGTGCTCCGCGTTCTTTTTCGACTCGTTGGCTAATGCCAAGGCTATGGAAATTTACAATGGAGTACCCGCATATTCCTATCAGAATGCAAAACCTCCACACCATGGATATCAGACACACTGAGACCGATGTACTAATTTGGCAAGGCGATGGAGATGCAACCGATTTAGGGTTGGAGCAAAAGACGTTATTTGAAGAAGAAATCTATCCTTACTGTTCTCCACAACTTGCTGAATCAATTAAGTTTACCCACCCTGATCAGTTACAACGTTGTTGGCTGATTGACTTTCACTCAGAGGCATTCAATTGGGAGCAGTGGTTTAAAGCTGCCGACGTTGATACTCAAAAAGACAGACTTCAGTGGATGGAGGTTGGCACCTTTGATATGGGAATCAATGCTGTGGTAGCTGGTCACGGGGCGTGCTTAGCAACAGATAGTGTTTGTGCCGACTTTATTGAAAGAGGGATGCTAGTGAAACCTTTTGATATTGGTTTAAAGCCAGGTGTTCGTTACTCGGTAATTGATGACCCTTCGTCTTCGCGCTCTTTGCGTATCAGTGCTTTTAAAGCTTGGTTAATGAAAGAGCTTTCTTTTAAGTAACTTGCTAGTTTTAAGTTTATTTTCATTGGGAATGATAAGGTCAAACGACGGGCTGTTTGAGATAACCCAACATGCCTTTGGGTGCTAGTTATTTGATTAACTGAGCTGGCTTGTTACTTTAATGACTTGTTCTTTAAAGACGTCTTTGACTTTTTGATTGCTGCTCTTAGCTACGGATACCCACTGTAAGCCAGTTCCATCAACATGTTGGAATTCAATTTGTAGCTCGTATTTTTTTGTTGAATTGAGGGCAGCAATTATGCCCACAACGAAGGCAAAAGGGGCGGTAAAAACGCCAAGTGATTCAGGGCAAACCATCCAAACGACGCTTGAGACTATTGTTCCGATGCAAAGGATACGTAAGGCATGGTCTTTAAATGTGTTCGTTTTTACACGTATTCCTTTTATCTTTTCCAAAAGATAATGATCTTGTTTAAAGGAAAACTGGGATTGCTTAATTTGAAAATCTTGTGCAGAAATCATTGACAACACCTCTCATCAGTTAAATGCATACATATGAATATCACTTCTAAAGTCTGATAATCAATTGTCTTGTGAATAATATAGAGGGGGAAGTCACAGGTTTTTATGATTTGAGGAAAGAAAGCGAAAAAGGTCGCGGTTTTCTCTAGATGGCAGATAAAACAAAGCCGCTGAGATTATCAGCGGCTTTGTCGTTTTAACTCGGTATCTAATTACTTAGCTACTTGCGGACGTGGCTTGCGACGTTGTCCTGATGGCTTGTTGCCTGACGGTTTACCGTTTGAAGGCTTTGCGCCTGCTGGTTTGCCGCTGTTAGGTTTGCGGTTACCTGATGGTTTACCACCGTTACCGTTTTTGTTTGCACCAGGTTTGTTCGCACCAGACTGGTTGTTATTCGGCTTGTTACCGCTTGGCTTGCCGTTTGAGCGAGCTTGGCAGTCACGGTTGCCTTTTGGCTTGCCAGCGCCGCCTTTGCCAGATTTGTTTTCGCCTTTACCGTTTTTGTTGTCACTGTTGAAACGACGCTTTGGTTTGTTGTTACCGCCGCTGTTTTTCTTCTCGGCTGTTTGACCGTTTTCACCTTCTGCTTTTGGCTTCTTAGGCTTTTTCGGTTTCTTTGGCTTGATAGGGCGAGTATCTAGCTTCGACTCTGGCAATACGTTAGTTGGTGCGTAGCCTTCTAGCTCTTTACGAGGCAGCAGTTGTTGAATCAAACGTTCAATTGCAAACAGCTCTGATGCTTCAAGTGCGCATACTAGAGAGATCGCTTTACCCACTTCACCAGCACGACCAGTACGACCGATACGGTGAACGTAGTCTTCTGCCACTTTAGGTAGCTCGAAGTTAACCACTTGAGGAAGCTGAGGAATATCGATACCGCGTGCAGCGATGTCTGTTGCAACTAATACACGAACTTCGCCAGATTTAAAGTCAGCCAGTGCTTTAGTACGTGCGCCTTGGCTCTTGTTACCGTGAATTGCTGCAGCTGTAATCTTTTGGTCGATTAAGAACTTAGCTAAGCGGTTTGCGCCATGCTTGGTTTTGGTAAACACCAATACTTGTTTCCAATCGCCATCTTTGATCAGCTTGACCAGCATTGGCGCTTTCTTCTTCACGTCTGCTGGGTAAATGCATTGTTCTACGGTGCGTGCTGTAGAGTTTGCAGGGTTAACTGAAATCTCTACAGGGTTGTTTACCAAACCTTTTGCAAGGTCGCGGATTTCATCAGAGAAAGTCGCAGAGAACAGAAGGTTCTGACGCTGCTTAGGCAGTAAATCAAGAATCTTGCGAATGTCGCGAATGAAGCCCATGTCTAGCATGCGGTCTGCTTCGTCCAGAACCAGCATTTCTAGTTGGTCAAACTTCACTGCATTTTGGTTGTATAGGTCCAATAGACGACCTGGTGTTGCAACCAATACGTCCGCACCTTTACGAAGGCGAAGCATTTGCGGGTTGATCTTCACACCACCAAATACCACTGCACTCGTTAGAGGTAGGTGGCGGCTGTACATGAACACGTTTTCTTGTACCTGAGCAGCAAGCTCACGAGTTGGTGTGAGCACCAATGCGCGGACTTGGTTGCTACGTATACGTGGACCGTTCGACAGACGTTCAAGAATCGGAAGCGTGAAGCCTGCCGTTTTACCTGTACCAGTCTGTGCTGCTGCCATCACGTCTTTCCCTTCCAAAACAGCTGGAATTGCTTGTGCCTGAATTGGCGAAGGGGTGTCGTAGCCTTTTTCCTGAATAGCTTTAAGGATTGGAGCAGATAGACCTAACGAGGTAAAACCCATATGTATGATTCTCAATTGTCGAGTTAGATAACAAGGCGTCGAATTTATGTACGACGCGAAAAGTGCGACATTCTGAGGCTTTTAAGCGTTAGCTTCAACTATTTCTGTCATGGATAATTTTTTGAAGCAGATCTCATTTCTCACGATAGCGTTAAAATGCAGTCTTTACCTCAAGTTAGCTTGAGGTTTTAGAGTGTTTAACAAGCAAAAGGAAAACTAAAACGATAACCCAAATTAACAAGGAACAACGTTATGAAAAGCTATGTTGAACACGCCAATATCTCCGTCGTAAATGCGCGCAAAACCATTGAATTTTTAACGACTGCTATTCCAGAGTGGACAATCCGTGGCAGCGGTAAGCTTGATGACTGGTTTGGACGCCCTATCGAATGGTTTCATGTCGGAGATGAGCATTCTTACATTGCGATCTCCGATGGTGGAGATGGCGATGCTGGGCATTGGACGACACATTTTACTGGCATGAAACATCTCGGTATCGTCGTTCCTGATGTTGATGCGCTCGTAGCTCGATTAAAAGAAGTGGGTTATGAGCTTGACCACTGGGGCGCGGAACACCCATTTCGTAAAAACGTCTATTACTTGGAAGATCATGGTATGCAGTTTGAGTTTGTCGAGTATCTGTCGGACAAAGACAGCGAACGAAATGATTACACTCAGTAGTATTTATTGAATCAAGGATGGAGCAAGGCATAGAGCGTATACCTTGCTCTTAAGTGTGAGGCTAGTGTTTGGCGTGATCCAAAAAGGCTTGAGTTAGCAGTTGGAACAGAGCGTCAGTATCTGGCCTTTCTTCTATATGATTGAATAGGGGAGTATGCACGTCGCCGCGAATATCATCGTTATGCCCGCAAAGGCGATTACATAACTGCACAGGTTCAACGATCTTTTCTACGTCTGCATCAATAAGAATGCAGGCCTGAGAGAGCACCACTTGCCCGCCGCCTTTCTTCAGTAAGACTCGTTGTGCGGTTCCCACCACTTTTTGTCCATTGATGTTTAGGTTGTAGTCCCCGTCACAATAGGAGTTGGGTGTTGCGTGCACATCAACCTTTACACCAAGTTGTTCAAAGAAAACCTCTAGGATAGAACATAAGTCGAGATATGCTTTTTTGATGTCGTATGTCTGACCTTCTGGCCAATGATAGATGTGGGATAGATTAATGATTCCAGGAACTTGTGGTACGGGTGCGCCGCCAGTTTTTCTCGAGAATAGTTTCCAGTTAGTCTCTTCAAGGCCTTGTTCAAGCTCGTCTGAAATAGGCCACTTTTTGCCCGCAGGAAGGACGAGCGTTGGGCTTTTCACTTGCCATAACAGTAAGACTTGAGAGAGTTGATCCGTCTGCACGAGTTTGATCAACTCATCTTCTTTACTGAAAACATCTGCGACTTCAGTGGATTGATAGCGGATCAGTTTATTTTTGGAAGCCAAATTCAGTTCCTCTTTTCATCTACCCTTCAGTTTTACTCCAATTCCTTCACAAAATCCAATCACAGCTCTGTTTTTGTTTGAAAGTAAATGTTCATTAAAAACATTAAGTTAAATCCTTCATGCTCAAATATCGAATCAGGTTTGCAATTTGTTTCAAATGCAAATGTTGCTTACGCAATGATTGTTGTGTAATCTTTACTTCGTACCGCTACTCAAATCAAATCGAAAAAGAGAATATCGCTATGAAAAAGTCACTCAGCCTAGCTCATCGACTCAGCTCTATCAGTGCGTACCTACTCATCATGAGCTTTTTTATTAGCACCGTATTGGTTGAATTATTTGGTGATCACCAAGCTATCTTGTTCGTCAAAACCTATATTTCTTATGCGATTTGGGCGGTAGTACCTTTAATGGCAGTAGCTGGTATTACGGGGTCTAAGATGGCTCCGAATGTAAAGAAAGGCCCATTAGCGGCAAAGAAAAAGCGTATGCCTTTCGTTGCGTTGAACGGCATCTTGATTCTTGTTCCATCAGCCATTTACCTTCATCACTTAGCGGAACTTGGGCGGTTTGATACCACTTTCTATGTGGTTCAAATCGTGGAGTTAGTTGCTGGGTTCACTAATTTGACTTTGATGACGTTGAATATTCGAGATGCAAGAGCGTTAAAACGACCAACAAAAGCGCCTAAACAGGCTGTTATGTAAAGCATAAAAATAATTTGTTGGTCATCGTATGGGTGATAAATAGAATCCGCAGACTATTTAATTCTAAGGCGATGAAATTATGAAAAAGTTAATGACTGCTGCAGCATTAGCAACGTTGTTAACTGGCTGCGTGACCTTCCCAACGCAAGAGTCCGAGCAAGTGAAAGTGATTTGGGATGATGTAAACGCAATCGCAAACTGCCAGCACCTAGGCACAGTAATGGGCTCAGAAGGCCACTTTTATGATTACTGGCTTCATGCAGACAAAGACATGGTTTGGGGCACACTAAACCAAATGCGCATTAAAGCAGCAGAGCTAGGGGCAGATACGCTTTACTTGTATCAACCACTTGGTTTCTCAAGCTCAGTGACCATGTTCGCCAACGCGTATCAGTGTCAGAACTAAAAGAAAAGCAGACGTTAATGTCTGCTTTTTTCGTTTTAGTGTTTGCCTTCAAGGCATAGCAAGGAACGACAAGGGACACGCCGTGGTTACTATTTTGTTCTGCCCTGCGACTTAGTTCAGCTCAGCTGTTTAGTTCAGCCCTGCGGTCGCCATGGCAACTGAATCCGTAAAGGACAAAGAGAAAGCGTCATCCGTGTTCAGAACTTTTGCCGGGAACTCTAGGCTTAGCTTCGCTTCTGGTGCGACTTCTGATTCGATACTGGTGATGAACTGACGAGTTTCTCCTGGAGAGATGGTCAAGTCTTTGCCCGCTTGTGGGCCAAGCTCAGCGATACCAATCGTCGTTAGGCCATTACCTTCCTGATCGACCAAGCTCAACAAAGATTCTGATTTGTAAATCAACTCGCCCTTGTCGGTTTGATAACCTCTGAAGGTATTAAAGTTCGGTTGTAACTCGCCGTCAGAGGCTAAGTTAGTCACTGAGAAGGTGACGTTAGAGCCATCAAACTTCTCCACTCGAACAAGTACGTTCGCATCTTGGTATCGAGCGGCCGCCGCTGCAGCTGCCATTTCTCTTTGTCGTTCTTTCTCGCGTTCAACTTCCGCAACACGCGCTTTTTCTTCTTCAATTCGAGCTTCTGCCATCGCATAAGATTTATCAACCATCGCGAGTAGTGCAGGGATAGAATAAGCAGACAACCCTTCTAAGTGGTCGAAGTCGATCTTCGCGTTAGTGGTGAGCTTGTTGGTTGAGAACTGGCAGTGTCCGTCGATTAGGCTGACAAACGCCACCTCAAACGTACCTTGGAGTTTGCTGACTTCAATGCCCGCTTTCTCAATGTTGTCACGAACTTGTTTGATCTCTTCCAATGATTTTTTCGGCAGTAAACCGTTAGGTGAGACGTCGTTTGAAACTGAAACTAACTCTTCGGTCACAAACGGATTGTTTTTTGCCGGAACCACCGTCGTGACGAGGTTAGATTGGGTGATGTCTTCACCCAGCAAGACAGTCATTTTCTGCGACGCAGCAGTTTTGTTGCCGGCTAATACGTCGCTACAGTTTGGTGAGTTGCTCGCTTGTGCGGTTTGAATCGCAGCGAGAGAAAGCATGGCGGACAAGCCAGTGACGACGAGTCCTTTCGATGGTCGATTGTTCATCCTGATAAACCCCTCTGTAATATGATGCGCTAAGCCGACGTGTATAAGTCCAATCGCGGATTGGTATAGCGACATTCAGAATGGTTGTAATTGCGTCCTCGCCACGTTCATCTTCACAAGACTGCATTGCTGATGGTTTCAGCTCGACTTTCGATAGTGATAAGCCGTCACGATCAAAAGTGTTTGAATTCGCAGATGATGCTGCAAGGTCGATGTCTTTTTTCTGAAAGATAGACGTAACTTTTCAAGGCTTCAAATCCGTGATCGAGATCTATTTTTTGCGACAGTGCGAGGATCAAGCGAAAACAGACACTTAACGTAGAGAGTTGATTTTGAGAGAAAAAAATAAATTTTTTTGGGAACTTTTTGAAACGCTGCCTTTGAGACTTAATTCGCATCTCAAAGGCAGGTATTTGGATTTTAAGGTGTAATTTTTATTACAGCGCGTTGAGTACGTCTGCTAAGCGTGTTACCGCCACTTTTAATTCTTCTGGTGTTGCATTGGTGAAGTTAAGACGCAGTGCCGCTTTCACTTCAGAACCTTCTGGGTAGAAGACAGGGCTTGGTACAACGGCCACACCGTTCGACAGTAGTGATTTTGCTAGCTCAAAGGTATCGCACTCTGGGATCTCTACCCATACGAACATACCACCATCAACAGGCTTGAGGACGCAGCTCGCTGGAAGCTGTTTTTCTAGCTCTGCGTACATCACATCGTAGCGAGACTTGTACAGTTCACAAATGGTGCTGATGTGGGTTTCGAAGTTGTCATGTTGAAGCAAGCCGTGCAGTAGGGCTTGCATCGGTACGCTTGAGTGCAGATCGGCACCTTGTTTGATTTTAATCAGCGGTTCTAGGTAGCTAGTTTTACCCGTAACCACACCGATACGAAGACCTGGCGATGCAATCTTAGAGAATGAACGCAGTACGATAGAATTCTGTGGACAGAAATCAGAAACCAAAGGCAAAGCTTCACCAGAGAAACGCAGCTCGCGGTACGGTGCATCTTCGATGAAAGCCACGTTGTATTGAATACAAAGTTCTGCAACCTTTTGACGCGTTTCTAGTGCCCAGCATACGCCCGTTGGGTTATGGAAATCTGGCACCGCATAGAACATCTTCGGCTTTTGCTCAGCGAAGCACTGTTCTAGCTCTTCAAGGTTTGGACCGAACTCAGTTTGAGAAACCGTCACGATGTTTGCTTGAACCAAGCCAAACACCTGCATCGCACCAAGGTAGCTTGGGGCTTCCATTACCACTTTGTCACCCGGGTTCACATAAGCGCGTGCAATCAAATCCAAACCTTGCTGAGAGCCAGTGGTGATCATCGCGGTGTGTGTTTCAGGAAGCTTGAAGTAACCGTTTAGGAAGTTAAGTAGCGGTCCATAGCCTGCGGTTGAGCCATATTGGAACACCTCTGGCATGTTGGCCAAGTTTTCAAGCGTCGGCTTCATTAAGTCGATTGGGAAGGTTTTCTCATCTGGCAAACCGCCAGCAAGCGAGATGACGTTTTTATCGCTAGCGGCAGCGAGGATCTCTCGAATGTACGATGACTTTACTTGTTGTAGTGACTGTGCGATTTCCATGTGTTGTGTTTCTCGTATTTTTTAATTTTGGTTTTATTCAGAAGATAGTACATGGGATTTGCTAACTTAAGTGTGTCCATTTATGCTGTTAAATATGTCCATTTATACTATTTCAATCAAACGCTAAATTATGAGTCAGCAACAGGTTTCCAGAATCAATGACGTACTGTTCTACATTCACCAAGACATTAGCAGAGAATTATCCGCTAAAGAGCTAGCCGATGTCGCAGCGTATTCTGAGCAGCATTTCCACCGTATTTTTAAAGATGTGGTAGGGGAGTCGATTCATCAATACATTCGTCGTACACGAATGGAATACGCAGCAAATCAGTTGATGTTCGATATCAAATCGTCGGTATTAGAGATTGCCAATAAGTGCGGTTTCAGTTCTGTGTCGTCATTCAGCCGTGCCTTTAAATCCACGTTTGATATGTCGCCCGGAGCTTGGCGTAAGCACGATTTGCACGTCGCTGAAAAACCGTATCTCAAAGATCCTGAAGTCGCAGCGGGTTACCATCGAGTCTCGAAGCGTACCTTACCTGAGCCAAAGATTGTTGAAGTGCCACAGCGTTTTGCTGCTTATGTTCGTCATGAAGGCTACAACCGCTCTATTCGTAATGCTTGGCTGGTGTTAAAAGCGTGGGCTAATTCAGAGAACCGAGACTTCTCTACGCAATATGGTTTGCATCATTCCAATCCGGCTTGGGTTGAGTTGGACAAATGTCGCTATGTGGCCTGTATGGCCATTGATAAACCGCTTAAGTATCGCGGCGTAGTGAACCAGATGACCATTCCGGGTGGCTTACACGCGGTGTTCAGGTTGACTGGTGTGTATGGTGAGCTGCTGCCTCAAATCAGTATGGTGTTGGAGAAATGGTTGCCAAACTCGGGCTTTAAGCAACGCTCGACTCCTGCGTATGTGCATTATCATCAAAACCACTTTTTAAATCATGAAGAAGCGTTTGAATTAGATTTCTACTTGCCTATCAGTTTCTTCTAACAATTTCTCTTAAAAAGCTTTGCTTCACGTTCAATGCTTTACTATTGTGTCAGATGAAAATGCCCGACATTGACGTCGGACTTTATAGAATAAGTTGAAAATAAAATGAATATAGAACATCTCAAACTTTTCGTTCGTTTGGCATCAACGCACAACATCAGTATGGCAGGACAAGAGCTTGGATTATCGCCTGCCGTTGCCAGTGCCCACATCAATAAGTTGGAAGAAGGGCTAGGCGTTCGCCTTGTGCACCGAACCACACGTAAGGTCTCATTAACAGAAGAAGGTCAGGCATTTTTGCCACACGCTGAAGAAGTGCTTGCAACGGTAGAAGCGGCGCGAGGTGCGGTAGGAGTTGGTCATAGCGCACCAACCGGCACGCTTCGAGTAACGGCTCCGGCATCGTTTGGGCGTTTGCATCTTGTGCCTGCACTCAAAGGCTTTATGGCGGCTTACCCCGAGCTTACGGTGGATTTTCGTTTCTCCGATTCCATCATTGATATGGTTGAAGGCGGGTTCGATGTCGCGATTCGTCTTGCAGAGTTGAAAGACTCAACGCTGGTGGCACGCAAACTAGCACCAGATCGTCGCATCATTGTTGCTTCACCAGAGTATTTAGAAAAGCACGGTACGCCGAAAACACCGCAAGAACTTGCTGAGCATGAATGCGTGACGCTAATGGGGCTAGACAATTGGGTGTTTGAAACCCCAGATGGTCATTATGCGATGCGCGCTTCTGGCAGCTTTAGAACCGATAACGGCGATGCGATGCGCGATGCTTGTATCGATGGGCTTGGTGTGTCGATTAACTCTATTTGGAGTGTCTACAAACAGCTTCAAGCTGGTGAGTTGGTAGAAATCTTGGAAGACTATCCATTGGTGATGAACGCCAGCATTTGGGCCGTTTACCCTAGCTCACGTTTGATCGCACCTAAGGTTCGTGCCTTTATTGATTACTTTGCCGAGTATTACGGGCAGCCACCTTACTGGGAAACCGAACTGGCTACCCATCAGAAATAAACAAAAACGCTTTCCACTCGGAAAGCGTTTTTTATTGTGTTTATCTAGCGAGAAAGAGAACGACTACCAAGAGAAAGTCTGGATGACGTTGTCTTTTGCCATTGGGTTAGATGCAATCGCGTGATTGATGTTTCTCAGAAAATCTTCGCGTGAATCCAACAACCAACCTTTTTGAGGAACGATGTTGTTACCATGGTCGCCCCAGTAGAAGGTATCAATGTTCAAGTTTTCGAGTAGGTATTTCTCTTCCTCAAGCACTTGAAGTTGAGTTGGCATAATGAACTCACCATTCTTCACTTCTTGTTCCATCACCGTTCCTGGCTGAATCGCAAGTGCCATCGGAGCGATTTGTTCAGGATTGATTTGGTTCAAGATGTCTGTTGTCGCAATAATGTGTTCTTTTGAACGTTCACGACCACCAAGGCCAAAGATGAAAGACAGCAATACTTCAATGCCAGCTTCTTTTGCCATTGCCATGCCTTCGATCGCTTGCTCTGGTGACATGCGTTTTTTAATGCGCTCAAGTACAACACGATCACCAGATTCAAGGCCAGAATAGGCCATATCTAAACCCGCATCTTTTAGCTCTTTCAATTCAGCAATGGTTTTACGGCGGAAATCGTTCAGTCCACTGTAAAGAGAAATCTTTTTGCATTCAGGAAAGGTGGAACGCAGTTTGTCGAAGATCTTAAGCAAGTAATCCGTACGTGCCGCCATAACGTTACCATCAATCAAAAAGATCGATTCTACATGTGGGTAGATAAGACGCGCTTCTTCAATGTCTTTAATCACGTCTTCAATAGGGCGTACCTTAAAGCGCTTGTCATCAAACATGCTGCAAAACGTGCAGGTGTTGATGCTACAACCCAATGTGGTTTGGATTAAGATGCTGCGGTATTCCGGCCATGGTCGGTAAACTTTGCCCTCATAGTTCATAGTTGGATCTCCAGTTAAAAGCGGGATGATTCGATGTCATCACTCGCGAAAGATAATGGGAACGAACGCGTTTGAGTCTGGCGTTTTTTCCCGATGGCTGAAGATTAACAAGAGAAGGGTTTGTTGATAATTAGCCTTTATATCGAATGAGTTTTTAGATTTTATTGAAAATGAGCAATGGTGGCAGTTTTAGAAGCACGAGACCAAAACGTGATAAACAGAAACGCTAGAAACTGGTACACAGAAACCAATACACAGAAATCAGTACGTAAAAACAACAACACCCAGCCGAAGCTAGGTGTTTAACAGGAATCAACCGTGTTGAATTAAGCGAGTTTAGCAATCACTGCTTCAATCGCGTCTACCACTTGTTGTGATTTGGTGTCATTCAACGCATCACGATGAGGAGCGGCAAAAGCTTCAATGTCGTTGTCGAAGTACGAACCATGCGCTTGAGCAAATTCATCCGATAGTGCAGCACGAATTAGAATGTCTGCGCCCAAACTAATGTCATTACCCGCGATACCGTAAGCGTCTTTCACCATTTTGCTGCCAAGGAATGATTTTGGATTGACGGAAACCACCATAGGGCCGACGTTTTTCAACTGCAATCCCATAACGCGTGACCACATGGTCAATGCCAGTTTACTTTGAGCATAAGCTTCACCGTCTGACAGTGGTTTGTCGCCCATTAAGGCTTCGATGCTTACTGGCGCTTGTGCCGCAGAAGATAGGTTTACGACTCGACCTGTGTTACCAAGTAGTGGTAGCAACTCTTTTGTCAGCATGTACGGCGCAATGGTGTTAACGGCAAAGCGCACATCAAGACCTGCTTGAGTTCTTGAATTAGGTGTCGCGAACACGCCTGCGTTATTAATGATCACATCCAGTTTGCCAAAGCGCTCTGCCACTTCCGCAACCATCTGTTTCACAGCTTTGACTGAAGACAGATCAGCTACGATGCTTTCCACTTTGCCAGCGTTCATCTCAATCAAGCTCTGCTCTACGTTTTGAACTTTTGCTTCGTTGCGGCCATGAACAATTACGTGGTGACCATCTGCCACTAACATTTTTGCTGTTTCTAGACCAATGCCGTCTGTAGAACCAGTAATCAGGATGATTTTTTGCATAATTGAGATTCCTTTTGAATTCGATATGCAACAATCATAGTGGCATCTTTGGCGTTCGACTATTGGGAGAGTGAGGGAAACACTTTATAGAAAATATTGAAAATTAATTTGTTAGTCTTTTTGTGGGCGATACGACGAATTAACCGCTCATGAAATGCTATGGTTATTTTAAGCGTTGCTTAAGATTTGAGCAGCTTATTTAACTTGAAATGTACTCAGCCAAAGAGGTCTCTATGTTAGGTGAAAATCACTCATTAACTCATGAATTCCCAGAACATTTGGATACCATTAGTCAACTTACGGCAGATGACGCCACGTTTGCTGAAAACGCTAAAAACTACAACACGCTCGACAAGGAAATACGCCAACTAGAATTGCGAGGAAGCCCAATCGACGACCACGAAATGAACACGATGAAACATAACCGTGCAGAGCTAAAAGACTGGCTTTACTCAAAAATTATGAACGCTTAATTGACCTGTTAAGTGTCTTTGATGGCGGCTCGAATGTTCGAGCCGTTTTGCTTTTTTAAAGGGCTCGATTAATCGACAGGCAAATGGCCAGTCTTGACCCAGATAACCGTTTCTTCCTCGACGAAAGGAAAATGTTCACTCATGTGAGGGCTGCGTAGCCAAGTGTGGGTAGGGTATTCCCCAAGTTCGTCTTTAAACTCTCCAGATAGGACAAAGATCTCTTCACCTCCAAAGTGGCGGTGTGGCTGAAATTTTTCACCTTTAGGCCATTTAACCAACGCAACATGCTCGTGTTCGAAGTTGTGCAATGGCATCACCTCTAATCCGCCAATACCTGGCAACCATTCGGTTTGGTTGGTATTGATGCGAACAGTTTCTAGATCGTTAGGATCAAATTGATTGAGTTTCACTAAGATCACGCAACCGTCTTTGCTAAAAGGGGCATGTTGGCTTCCCGGAGGATTACGGAGGTAAGTCCCCGCAGGGTAATCGCCATGCTCGTCAGAAAACACCCCTTCGAGCACCAGTATCTCTTCTCCGTATGGATGAGGGTGCGTCGAGAACTGTGAGTTCGGCTCGTACTTCACCACGCTGGTGGTATGCCCAGACTCTTTCGCTTCTCGTTCCAACGGTTTGCGCCATACACCAGCGGCTGGGCTGGCTACCCAATCTTGTTCGCCAGTTTTAATCACCAAACGTTGTGAAAAGTCCATGTTTATCATTGCGTATTTCCAGTATTTGCTTTGCATTGTTTAAGTATACGTAGTTTCACACAGGTCGGTTTTCAACCCTTGAAGCGCGAGATTTTCACTTACTCACTTGCATTGGAAAGATCACAACAGAGCAGGACGTATAGGAATAAACACGACGATGAAGCAAGGTTCTTCTAATTAACCTTATGATTGTTATTGATAATTTTCATAAAAACTAAATTTACAAAATGTTACAAGCTACACTTTTTTTAGTGTTTGTTATGTTATAACATCCGCGAAATATCAAATGGTGTTATAACATAACAAAATAAGGAAAAACGTAGTGAATAAGAAATTGGTCTCTTTAGCGGTTGGTAGCTTGTTTGTTTCCCCAGTTTTTGCCGATACGCTTTCGAACCCTCAGATTGGCGTGGTACTAGACGGTTACTATCAAGATGGCCAGCGTCATAACTCAGAGCGTGAAGAAGGTTTTGGTCTGGGTCATACTGAGCTAAACATGTCTGCAAACATCGATGATAAATTCCACGGCGCACTGACGGCGGTTCTAGAAAGCCACGGTGACGAAACCGAGCTGATGCTTGAAGAGGCGTTTATCGAGACTCTGGCACTACCATATGGCTTAAATGTACGTGCAGGTCGCTTCCTGTCTGACTTTGGTTACTTGAACAACCAACACATGCACACGGACAGCTTTGTTGAGCGTCCAATTGCTTACCGTACTTTCCTTGGCTCGCATTACTACGATGACGGTGTGCGCGCAAACATCGTTCTTCCGACAGACCTATATGTGAAGTTGGGTGTAGAAGCACTAAGCGGCAGCAAGATGTCTTCTGTTGAAGATGGTTCTGAAGTTGGCGTTTACACGACAACACTTAAGCTTGGCAGCGATTTCTCTGAGTCTTCAAGCTGGCAGTTTGGCCTGAGCTACCTGCGTAACGAAAACGGTAAGGTAACAGAATTTGAAGACCATGATCACGGCCACGCAGATGAGCATGATCATGACCATAGCCACGCAGCTGCGGTAACGGGTGAAAACTTATACGGTGCAGACTTTGTATGGAAGTGGGCACCAGATGGTAACTACAAGTACAGCAACTTCACGCTATCTGCGGAATACATGTTGCTAGACGGTGTGGTAGACAGCAAATACAAGAACGATGCTGAGTCGCCAGACAACCTAAGCGCATACTACGTATCGGGTGTTTATCGCTTTAACCCAAGCTGGTCAGCAGGTCTACGTTACGGTGAAGCAGAAAGTTACGATGGTCACGCGCACGGCGACCACATGCACTTCACAGCACTGAATGATAAAGAAATGGATGCGATGATCGCATGGGATTCTTCTCACTTTGGTACTATCCGTGCGCAATACTCTCGCATTGATAATCAAGACAGCGAGACAGACAACGTATTCACTCTGCAATACGTGATGACATTTGGAGCGCACGGTGCACATGCGTTCTAAGCTGACATTAAACAAATGCAGTTTAGCGATGATGGCGGCGGGGGCTGCCATCATCTCTTCACCTGCTTTGGCTCTTAATATCTTTGTTTGTGAGCCAGAATGGAAAGCCCTTCTCGAAAGTCACGCCCCAGACGCGACCATCTATTCCGCGACCACCGCCAAGCAAGATCCTCATTATGTACAAGCTCGCCCTTCTTTGATTGCAAAGATGCGTCAAGCCGACATGGCAATGTGTTCTGGTGCGGAGTTAGAAGTAGGATGGTTGCCTATGTTGCAAGTTCGCAGTAGCAATGGTGCGGTACAAAACGGCTCACAAAGTATGATCTACGCGACCGATTTCGTGCGCATGTTAGACACTCATGATCATGTCGACCGCAGCATGGGGGACATTCATGCGCACGGAAACCCACATGTGCAGTTTGCGGCGAATGACATGGTTGCGATTTCGCGTGCTGTAACAGAACGTTTGAAGAGCATCGATCCTGAGAACGCACAAAGCTATCAAGTGAATGGTATGAAGTTCCGCGCTCACTGGCGTAAAAAGCTTAATGAGTGGAATAAGAAAGCTGCGCCATTAAGGGGTAAACAAGTGGTGGGTTATCACGAAACCTACCGTTATCTATACGATTGGCTTGGCATGGAACAAATCGCTGACCTAGAGCCAAAGCCGGGCATTTCTCCTACCACTTCTCACCTTCAATCTTTAACTAAGTTGGACTCGGATTCTTTTGAAGCGATTGTCTACTCGTCGCATCAAGACCAGCGTCCAGCAAACTGGCTACAGAAACAAACCAATAAGCCGCTGATTCAGCTGCCTTTAACGGTTTCTGATGGCGAAAGCTTGGATGAAATGTACGACCAAGTTATCGATGATTTGTTGGATGTGCTCGTGCAACCTGTTCCGGTGAAGATCTAAGCCATGGCAGATTATGCATGGCTATTACCAGCGGTGCTGTGTGGCTTGATTGCTCTGGTTGGTAACGTGGTGCTCGGGCAGCAAGTGTTAAAACGCCAAATTATCTTTATTGATTTGGCGGTGGCACAAGTTGCAGCTTTGGGAGCTGCGCTGAGTCACTATTGGTTGAACCAATACGATCTCTTTTCTGGTTCTTTCTTTGGTGAAATGGTTGGCCCTTGGGTGATGTCGTTATTGCTTTGCTGTCTGATCGCCTTAATGGAAAAGCGCTACCAACAGCATTTAGAGCCAATGATTGGCAGCTTGTTTGTGGTGTCGGCGTCACTGGCGATATTACTGGTGAGCAAAGACCCGCACGGTGCCGATTTTATTCAAGGCATTCTCAACGGGCAGTTATTGTGGTCGACATGGGATGATGTTTGGCCTTTGGCATTAATCACCGCAGCGATGTTGTTATTGGTATGGGTGAAGCCAGAGTTCATGCAGGGCAGTGGCTTCTATCTCATCTTCGCGATATTAATGCCGATTACGGTCAAGCTAACGGGCATCTATTTGGAATTTGCCTTGTTGGTGATTCCGGCCTTGTGTGCGGCGGCACTGAAAGGAACAAGATTCTTCGTTGCAAGCATCAGTATTGGCATTGTTGGGATATTGTCGGGTATCGCGGCGTCAGCGCGTTATGACTTGCCAAGTGGGGCGAGTATCGTAATCACCTTGTTCATCGCGGGCATGTTGTTCAATCTTTTGCTTCAGCCTTGGTTGTCAAAAGCGCAATCCGTTTATGAAGAGACGGCATGAAAACAGGCTGAGGAATCTACTCGAACTTTGGCCTAATGATAAAAAGGCTCCGCGTGAACGGAGCCTTTTGTTTAGCACTGCTTTTTCTTATTAGTAACCTTGCTAGTTATTAACTGATTACTTAGTTACTTATCTCCTACTATCTTAGCAAGATTTGAACAGAGGTAGAGTCTGAGGTTGGATTGAATCTGTCAAAGTGTTATCCAGCGCAGGGAATAATTGATTAATTCCCGTTTCAGACAGCCCTAACCATGCCATTAAGCTCGCATGAAGCTGATCAGAAGAGATAGTTGGAATCACACGACCACGTGAAAGCAAGTAAGGGCTCGTCTCAGATAAGTCTGGATATTCACCCACAATTGCTTTTCCGGCTACACCGCCGCCCATGACTAATGCATGGCTTGCCCAGCCGTGGTCAGTCCCATCTGTACCGTTCGGAATCAGAGTTCGACCAAATTCAGAATGCGTAAACGTCGTCACTTGCTCAAACAAACCGTTGTTCTCAAGTGCCAATTGGAAAGCGGCCATGGCTTCTGCCAGTTCTTGTAGCAAACCTGTTTGGCGGCTGATTTGAGCTGAGTGAGTATCGAACCCGCCCAACTTACAGCTAAAGTACTGCGCAGGATGTTGGAACTGGTCCTTATGTAGCAGCAGTTTAAAGACCGCTTTCAATTGTTTACCGATGCGCGTTTCTGGGAATGCGTCGGGGATCTCGGCATTTAGAATCGCACTGAACTGCTCGTACATTCTGGTTGAGTCCACAGCAACGCCCGCATAATGAGACTGGAAGACATTGCCGTAGCTGCCCGTGCTTTGCAGCTGATCGAACAGATCGCGTGAGCGTTGATCGTTGAAAATATCACTTGGTGGCTGAGAACCGACCGAGTTGGATTGGGCTTCAATACAGTTCGTCCATACTTGTGTGCCGCCAATATCAAACATCGGTGACAACTCGTTCAGACTACGCAGCATAGAGCCAAGCTCCGTGGATGTCTTAGCGCCAAAGCCTTCTTTCGACAGTGACTTGGTGGCGTGAGACTGCACCATAGTGGATTGATGCGAGTGACTGAACAGGTGCGCCGGACGAGTGCTTTCATCGTAAATCACATTGTTTACGCGCTGAGTCAACGGGCCGAGGTTCACCACAGGCACAAGGTTAGCACTGTCCCAATAAGGTTTGAGTGCTGCCATTGCTGGGTTAAGTGCCAGTTTGGCCTCGTCGTTTACTGCGTCTAAATAGATACAGGTTGTCTCATCCAAAGCCAAGTTGCCACGTAGCGCGCGGTATTGGCTGTTGGCGTTAGCGGCGGTTGGGATAAGCATGTTGTAGCCATCATTACCGCCCGCAAGGTCGATACCAACCACAGCGCGATAGCCATTCTTGCATTGGTTAAACGAATCAGCGAAGGCTGGAAATGCAGCAAGGTTAAGCGCAGAAATCCCCACACCAGCGGAACCTGCTTGTAAAAATCGACGTCGAGTTAAGTTCATGGTGATTACCCCTGTGTGATGAATTCTGGTGAAAGCAGTGCGTTCATAACGAGATTCTTGATCTCTTTACGCCATTTAGATTGGCGGCTTGGGCACTGAGCGAGGTAATCGAGGTAGCATTGACGTGCTTGCTCACTCATTTGGTAAGCAAATAAATGCTCGTTGAGGTAATCCACAACGCCTTCGTCGTCAAAAGCAAGGTAACGGGTGAATAGCGCTTCATCCATGTACCAATCTTTGGTTTCTTCTTCAAAACGAGCGATTAACTCGCGGAATTGAATGCCGTATTGATAGATGTCGTGCCATTGGTAAACATTGAACTCGGGGGCAACCAGACCATTAAAATCAGGGTGGTTTGGCGCATCATCCGGTTGGTAGTAATAGAACACAGAAGGGGCAGACAGAGGCAGCGTTCGGTTATACCAGTTGAACTGCTTCGGCCACATCATCACACCGTCACGTCGCTTCACTTGTAGCGCGCGCATCGCATGCGTAAATACAGACAGTGGATCACGCAGTTTACCTACTGTGTTACCAGAACGCAGGGCATCTTTGTCGGTTAAAATCGCGATTACTAGCGTTTGCATATCGCCATCGGAGCGCTTGAATGCGCGGCGCACACGGCGAACGTAGCCCGCTCTAGGGTTGCTGGTCACAAGCTTATTGATGAAGAACTTGGTCACAAAGGTGTAAAGCGTGTTTTGGTTCATCAAGAGTTCAATCACGGCTTCCAGTTCATCTACTGCGCTTACGCCGGCAGGGAACTTCTTACCAAGAATGCGTTTTTCACCCATGTCGTGTTCGCCACGCGGTTCCATTGGCTGGCTGTATTTGTCGTTACCGCGAATGTCGATGAATTTCCAACCTGTAAAGACACGAGCCAGTTCTTCAATGTCTTCTTGGGTGTATGATGCAACTTCGTTACCTTCGGCATCCAAGCGTACTTCACCGTTATTACGCAGTTTGACTGGACCAAGCGTGAACAGCTGTAACAGCTCTCGTGCGTAGTTTTCATCTGGGGCCGTGAGCTCATTAGAAACGTTGTTTACGAAGGTCAGATATTCACCCATGATTGGCGATGTCGACACAAAACGAATCACATCTCGGAAGTTAGCAAAAGCGTTATCGAGCAACCCATCAAAGTATTGGCACATGTAGCGACGCTTAGAGGCGGCACTGAACGCCGGATCTTTCACGCTCACCACAAAGAGTTGGGAGAGGGTATATGCGATGCGTTGGCGCAGGATGTCTTGCCCTTCCACTGTCATGCGCGTCCAACTGCTGGCGTAGTATAGACCTTGCCCCAAGTCAGGTACGTTAAGCTCATCTTGCTCGAAGTGCGTCAACCAAGAAGAAGAGGGAATAAGTGTTTGTTGAGCGACCCAGTTTTCAATGTTTCCTGATTGAACAAGGTCATTAATGTCACGTCGGGACCCCCCAAATGTGCATTGTTGCAGCGTTCTTGCTGCGTCTATGTAAGCCTGATTCATTTTATCTCCCGTAGGTATTCTTATCTTTGTCAGGTAAGGCGTCTCTTTTCACGTCCATGTTTAAAAACACGCTGTATCTTTAAAATCGTAATCCAGATTTTTGATATCAAGAATGTAATACCCACAGGTTTAATGTGACTTTGCTGCCTAATCTAAAAATTATTCTTCTGAGCTTTAAATGAAAGGCGAGTTATTCAACAAAAAGCGCATTTGTTACACAGGTTGTTCGGCAGAACGGTGACGGAAACGAACTATTTGGCAAACCATCATCAAGTTGTCTTGATTAGTTCACATCCGGCTCCCAGACTGTTTCTATAGTTTTTATAAGATATGAAAGACCCTGCGTATGAGAAGCGCAGCTGTAACGCGACTAGGCATAAAAACAAAAAACGCTAGGGATACAAGCGAATTTGTAATCTCAACATTTAAGGAAGACCAAGATGAAACCGGAAAAAGTAGCAGTAGTCACTGGTGCGGCTCGTGGTATTGGCCAAGCGATTTGTGAGCAATTACTGGAGGATGGATTCCACGTTGTCGGGCTAGATATATCGCCCGTGGAGTGGAGCCAGTCGGCGCAGCTAAGCAGTTATCAAGTCAACTTGTGTGATGCAGCCGCCGTCAGCGAAGTGGTAGAAAGTATCGTAGAGCAGCACGGAAGAATCGATGCGCTGGTAAACAACGCGGGCATCACTCGCGATGCACTGTTGCCAGACATGTTAGAGCAAGATTGGGACAGCGTTATCGACGTGAACCTAAAAGCGGTGTTCTTACTCACCCAGCGCGTTGCCCCTGTCATGCTAGAGCAGGGCTCAGGCAGCATTGTCAGCATATCTTCTATCGTGGGAACGGATGGCAATATCGGCCAGAGCAACTACGGCGCAAGTAAAGGTGGTGTGATTTCAATGAGCAAAGGCTGGGCGAAAGAGCTATCAAGAAAGGGCGCGCAAATCCGCGTCAATTGCGTCGCGCCAGGCTTTATCGCCACCGATATGACCAAGAACCTACCAGAGAAAGTCATTCAAATGATGGAAGGCAAAACCCCACTAGGCCGAATGGGCTCAGTCCAAGACATCGCCAATGGCGTCTCCTTCCTCACCTCTGACAAGAGCGCCTACATAACAGGCCAAGTGCTCAAGATTGACGGTGGGTTAGTGCTTTAATCCAAGAACTAAAGACTCAAATAACAAACGCCCTTCATCTGAGTGAAGGGCGTTTTTGGAGTTAATTTGAAGTACATTTGTTAATTATGAGCCGCTTACTATTTTGTGCCCTTTAGGCTTTTGAGCATCGAGCCTACTTGGTCGAGACCATCAAATGTACTCGGCAGTTTTTCAGAGTCCGACAAGATGCCGCTAAAGATTAAATTCTCAAATTTTTCTAAAGCTGTTGGATCATCTTGTTTTATTGTCGAAGAATATTCAGCGTATTTCTGGATAAACTGACATAAAGTTTGTCTTAGTTCTATCTGTATAATCTGTGTCTTCACAGATTTGTAATTGTGAAGAACAATCCTGAAAAAATAAATTAGAACTAGCTCTATTGATATGAGAGGGGCTAGGTTGAACAAATTTGTCCACTTAAAGTTAACTGGGGTTGTTGCACTTAAATTAGCTGAAAATTGGATTAACAGAGGAGTGATTATAAGAGCTCCGAATACATAGAGAGTCCTCAACAAGGCTTTGCGTTCGTTCTCTTTTTTATCGGCAAGTTCACTAAATCCTTTGTAAAGACCAACAAAATTATAACCAGTCGTAAAATGATCTAGCTTTTTTGCAAGAGCCTCAACAGCACGTTCCTTCTGCTCGAGTTCCACATCCCATTTTTCTTTCAAATCATGTGCATTCTGCATCTTTTCGTCAAAGCTTCTGACAGCATCTAAACCTTGGCTATTTACAAACTTTTTAGTCATTTCTGCCGGCATCATGTATGACGCATAAATGATCTGAGAGCTCACCTCACTATCTAATTTGGTTGCGTCATTTTGAATTGCAGTTTTTAGTGCTCTTAACTCGAATGAAATGGATTTTCCATTACCCACAAAAAAATCAAACTCGCATAGAAACCGGTAAGCGGCTGTGTAGATAGAGTTTAGCTCCTCTATTGAATCAGCTCTGTACGAACCTAATTCTTCAATGAACCGATCACCAATCCACTCTATATTGAATTGACATTTTTCGCTCCACTTATCGGGTTGATGCATTATGTACCCAACAATTTGTTGGGCCCTTTCTAGACGCACTTGAAAGACTTTATATTCGCCATCAAATGCAGATAGCTTCGCCTGCTTGGTAAACGAAGCCATTGCCATTGTACTAGATTCGCTACTGAAGAACATTTTTTCACCGAACAATAAGTTTCTGATACATAAATATTTTCAGATTGTACTAACATTCGGGATGTCAAAATAGACATAGAAAGTTCAAAGTAACTGTTTATTGAAAACAGGGTCTACCTTTCACGCACGTAAGTGGTTTGAACTAAGGTATCCAAAACAACGTCACTCTTGGTGACTTTGAAGTTCAATGGTTGTTCCAAATCCCCAAATAGAGGTGCGCCGCCGCCAAGTAGGATAGGGAAGCGCGTGATCACCATTTCATCGATAAGATCTTCTTTCAGGAAGTTCTGAATCGTTACACCGCCGTCGATGTAAAGGTCGTTAAAGCCTTTTGCGTTTAGATCCGCAAGCACATCTTTTAGCTCTCCTTTTACTAGAAAGACTTTGTCTTCGTAGCCTTGTGGCACTTCCGTCATGGTGTTGCTGAGTACAAACACAGGTTTGCTGTATGGCCAATCGCAATCAAAGCTCAGTACGACATCTAGGGTGTTGCGCCCCATTACCAAGCCATCAATACGCTCCATCAGTGAGAAGAAGCCAGTATCAATGTTGTCTGGATTTGGTACTGAATGTAGCCAGTCAAGTTTGCCCTGCTTATCTGCTATGTAACCGTCCAGACTGGTTGCAATAAATACGATATTTGCCATGAGTACCTCATCAAAATGGTGATGCTTGAGCCAAGCTAAAGTATGGTTTAGAATTAATTCTACAATGTAGAATAACTCTAAGTTTATCGGGAAGATCAAATGTCTGTCAACGAAAAGAAACGCGGGAGACCAGCCGCTAAGCAGTCGCAGTTAAGCGCAGAAAGCATCCTAGATTCAGCTAAGTTATTGATGAAAAAGGATGGCAAGGTACCAAGCATTCGCTCGTTAGCGACGCAACTAAATGTGGATCCTATGGCGATCTATCACTACTTCAAAAACAAGAATGCGTTGCTTGAAGCGTTGACCACATCGCTGGTGGAGGAAATTTATCAACCGAAAGTGAATGAAGATTGGCAAGGCGAACTCAAAAACTTGTGTGTTAGCTACATTGAACTGCTGCGTGAGTACAACGGGTTATTGCAAACTATGCTGAGCATGACATCTCATGGCCCTGCTCAAGTGTTTACTGAGCGCTATCAAATCATTGTTCAGCCTTTGGTATTGTCTCCGCAAGTGGAGAAAGACAGTTTGGATCTATTGGCAGATTACCTACACGGGTTCGCGTTCTCGATCAGTTGTTGCCACGATACGAGTTTGATTCAGACGGAGATGATGGATGGGCCGTTGAATCTGATCTGTTCTTCGTTACTAGCATCTCGAACCTAGTTCACATTAACGTGTACTTTTTACTTATAGCGTGAAAGAAATTCCCATAACCAAAGGTTCTAACTAAAAGAGATTGCAGGACTTTTATTTGGCGAATTCGACCTAATATCTTGAGTATGCCCAATCGCAGTTGGCGAAGTGGTGATTTTAATAATGCTTGCTGGCGCGCAAAAGCCGTCAGTTTGAAGATGCATTCAAACACAATAAGGGATAACAATGACTAACGAATACATTCCACCAAAAGTTTGGACAAACGATAATGAAAACGGCGGTCAGTGGGCGAGCATCAACCGTCCGGATTCTGGCGCACGTCATGAGCAAGAGCTTCCAATTGGTGAGCACCCATTCCAACTCTACTCAATGGGTACACCAAATGGTCAGAAAGTGACGATCATGTTTGAAGAGCTTTTGGCAGCAGGCGTAACGGCAGCAGAATACGATGCATACCTGATTAAGATTGGCGATGGCGACCAGTTTGGTTCTGGCTTTGTGTCAGTTAACCCGAACTCAAAGATTCCTGCGTTGGTAGACCGTTCAGGTGCCGAGCCAGTGAACGTGTTCGAATCTGGTAACATCTTGTTTTACCTAGCAGAGAAGTTTGGTCACTTCCTACCAACAGAAGGCGCGAAACGTGCCGAGGTAATGAACTGGTTGTTCTGGCTTCAAGGCTCTGCGCCATACCTAGGCGGTGGCTTTGGTCACTTCTACGCGTACGCACCAGAGAAGTTCGAATACCCAATCAACCGCTTCACGATGGAAACAAAACGTCAGCTAGATGTACTCGACAAGCGTCTTGCAAACAATGAATTCCTAGGTGGCGATGAGTACAGCATTGCTGATATCGCAACTTGGCCTTGGTACGGCAACCTTGTATTGGGTCGTGCTTACGATGCGGCTGAATTCCTAGACGTAGCAAGCTACAAAAACGTTATGCGTTGGGCGAAAGCGATTGATGAGCGTGAAGCGGTAAAACGTGGTCGCATTGTTAACCGCGCATGGGGTGAAGAGTGGGAGCAAGTGGCAGAGCGTCATAGCGCAGCAGATATCGATGCGGCGCTAGCAAAAAAGCCTGAATAATTGCCCTTTCTGAATGAGTTAAAAGGAATGCTTCGGCATTCCTTTTTTGTTGTATCAAAGCTCAGCTTTCTCAAGTAAGAAGTCGATGAGTACGCGGACGCGCTTTGCCTTTTGAGTATTCTTGTGAAAGTAGACATACAAACCCGAGTAGGGCTGCCAGTATTCCTCAAGCACAGGCACGATTTCACCTTTCTTAAAGCCTTCTTCGACCATTGGCGTCACGATACGCCCAATCCCCAAGCCGTTGTGCGCAGCATCTATCATCACATCCGTATCATTCACAATGAGGGCAGTTGGCATGTTGACGGTAATGGTCTCGCCTTGATTATTTAGATTCAGTGGAGCGACTTGATTCGACGAAATAAATCGGTACTGAATCAGCTTGTGTTGCTTCAAATCATCGGGTGTTTTGGGTAAGCCATATTGCTCAACGTAGCCCGGTGAGGCGAATAACGCTTCTTTCACTGGGAGTGTTAGTTGGCGTGCGATCATGCCTTCTTCTACTCGGTCACCAAAGCGGATACCCATATCAAAGCCGTCACGAATGATGTCGATGGCTTTGTCTGAAACGGAAATCTCCAATTGAATGCTTGGGTAACGTTGGCAGAACTCAATGTAGATGGGTTTGAGTAGCGATTGATACACAAATCGAGGCACGGTAATACGGACTTTACCCGAAGGAACTCGGCTCAAATCGCTGACACTTTCGACAGCAAGGTTTAACTCTGACATCGAGGCGAGCGTGCGCTCATAGAGCAACTGTCCCGCTTCTGTTAACTCAATGCGGCGAGTGGTACGCGTAAACAGAGGCAAGCCGAGTTGCTCTTCTAGCATTTTTAACGCTTGGCTCACCGAGGGTGGGGCGATCTCTAATTTACGTGCTGCGGCGGTGATGCTGCCTTCTTGCGCAATGGTATGGAACATCATTAATTGGTTGTAGGTCGTGCCGTTCATGCCTTTTCCCGAGTGATGTGTTTATCTTTAGTTTCTACCTAATAATGATTTAAGTAAAGAGCGTCTAAAACTAAAGGTCACTTCGGCGTATTCTCTACTCATCGGTTAACGCTTCGAAACAGAGGAATCACGATGAGCAAAGTACTGGTAATTTCAGGTCACCCAAACCTAGATGAGTCATACACAAACACCGTTATCATAGACGAGCTAAAAGCGGGACTGAATGATGTTGAAGTTCGCCGCCTAGATACTCTGTACCCGAACTATCAAATTGATGTTGAAGCAGAGCAAGCGGCGCTCGTGAGTGCGGATGTGGTTGTGCTTCAATTTCCATTCTACTGGTACTCGTCGCCAGCCTTGCTGAAAAAGTGGGTGGATGATGTATTCAATTTCAACTTCGCTTACGGCCCAGAAGGCGACAAGTTGAAAGGCAAAGATTTCATTCTTTCCTTTACGGTAGGTGGCCCTGAAGAGTCTTACGATCCACTTGGCTACAACCACTTTACTATTGAGCAGTTTGTTTACCCATTCCAACAAACCGCTTACTTGGCAGGAATGAACTACCGTAAGCCAATTTACACGCACCGCATGGTTTATATCCCAAATGTGTACAACAAATTGGAAGAGGTGCAAGCGCGTGCAAAAGATCATGCGAGCCGTTTGTTGGCGCAGATTGAAGAGATCACGGCTTCACCAGAAAGTCGTATGCAGAAGTTTGTTGCAGAGTGGTTTGCCAAGTTCGATGTACTGGAAGAAGACACAGAGTTCTTTACCGACAAGCTAGCACAAGACGTGAAGTGGTCGATGCCAGAGGGAGAATTCTTAGGGCATGACGGTTTCCGAGATTGGTACGCGATTGCTCGTGCGACCTTCAAACCAAACTGCGATCACGACGTTCAGCAGATCGAAGTGAAACCAAATGGTGATCGTTTCCAAGTGGAACTGCGTATTCGATTAACAGCAGACAGTTATGAAGATTCGATGATGAAAGGTGAAGTCGTTAATCTAACCGTTAACGAGACGTGGCAAGTTTCGATTGAGGAATCAGGCTCCATCACAATTCATGAATACAACGTTGTTCCAGTGGTGAGTTAGTTACCCTTGACCAATAACTCATTGCTTTATTTGCCCCAAGCCTTTGCGCTTGGGGCTTTTTTATGTGTAAGAACTTAACTTACTGGCTCGCAATACAACGCGATGACGCGTAAAAAACGAGCGCCAAATGGACGCTCGTTTCTCATCTTTATGCTCTACCGCTTTTACTAGGCTACAGATTGTTTCTGTGCGGTGTTTTGATAAGCAGGCAATTCTGATCTCAAACCTTTGATCAAACTGACACACATCAGCAATAGAACAAAGGTGAATGGCAAGCCTGTTGCCACGACGCCGGATTGAAGCGCTTGCAGTGCTTCTTTACCACCGATCCAAAGCATAACCGCGGCGATAGAGCCTTCAATACATGCCCAGAAAATACGCTGTGGTACAGGTGCATCAATTTTACCGCCAGCCGTGATGCTATCGATAACCAATGAACCTGAGTCTGATGAAGTGATAAAGAACACTAAAATCAGAACGATAGACAGAACAGAAATCACAGAGCTAAACGGCATTGCATCGTAAACGTGGAACAGCGTTAACGAGATATCTGTCAGGCCGTTCGCACCCAATTCACCTACTTTATTGACGACTTGGTCAAGTGCGATACCGCCAAATACCGCCATCCAAATCAGTGTCACAGTGGTTGGAATAACGATAACGGCAAATAGGAATTCACGAACGGTACGACCTTTCGAAACACGTGCGATAAACATACCAACGAATGGTGACCAAGATACCCACCATGCCCAGTAAAACACAGTCCAGCCGTGCATCCATTCCGTATCATCACGACCATGTGGGTTACTTAGTGCGAAGATGTCTTTTGCGTAAGCGACGGTTGTATCCCAGATTGAGGTTGTCGCTACATCAAAGCTAATAAACAACACGAAAGCCAGTAGGGCAAATGCCACTGCCATGTTGATGTTACTCAATAGCTTAACACCGCCGTCGATGCCTCGAACGACAGAAAGAACCGCAATAAAGGTCACGAACGCAATAACGATCATTTGCATGCCAATACCGCCATCCAAACCAAATACGTGGTTGATGCCGCTGGTGGCTTGCTGTGCACCCAAGCCAAGCGAAGTCGCTAGACCAAACAGGGTTGAAAGTACCGCAAGAATGTCGATTACGTGACCTAACCAGCCCCAAGCTCTATCACCAAATAGTGGGTAGAACGCAGAGCGCAAAGAAAGTGGTAAGCCTTTATTGAAGGCAAAGAAGGCCAGTGAAAGTGCAACGATGGCGTAAATCGCCCAACCGTGAATGCCCCAGTGGAACATGGTTGCACCCATAGCGAGTGATTTTGCTTCCTCGGTGTAAGGTTCTACGTTCAGTGGTGTGCCGTACCAATCAGTGAAATAAGCCGTTGGCTCCGAAACACTCCAAAATAGCAGACCGATACCCATACCCGCTGCGAACAGCATAGATAACCAAGAAGCTGTTGAGTGTTCTGCTTGCGCGTCTTTACCACCAATGCGGATTTTACCCAGCGGTGAAAGTAAGACTGCAATAGCAAATACGATGAAGAAGTTGGTAGACCACATGAAGAACACATCGAAGTCAGAAATGATGCTGTTCTTAACGCCGTTTAAGGCATCACGGGCTGTTGAAGGATCAACAATTAAAAGAGAAGCAAGACAGAGAAGAACAAGACCAGCACTAATCCCAAATACTGGATTGTGGATATCAAATCCCCATTTTTGAACGTTATCTTGACCAACCTGATAGTCGGTAGTGTCGATACTATATTTTTTTAGTGCATTATCCATAAATACAACATGTACGCTTTTTTAAATGTGTCTTTCCTGAACAAGAAAAACACTAAAACCGCCCTCCGATTGTTTTGAGTTCTAATTAAAAAATGCGACACGATCATAATGTTTTGTGTAAAACATTGCAAATCGATAGGGTTTTAAGGCTTTTAAACTGGTTTTAAGTCAGGTTTTTAGTGAAAAATGCAATGAGGTGTAATGTTTTGATGTGTAAATATTCGCTTGGTGTTGGAGAAGATTGTTTGACCAAAAGTAGCAACGTGACACGTGAGTAAAGGTTGGTAAGGCTCCAAAGAACGCAAGCGCTGAACTAGGGCTAATCAAAATTCATGATTTCAAGGGATTGGTTAACGAATAAGCACAAATTCCAACGAACTTCGCATTCTTTTCGACAAATATCGAGTAAACGTAACCAATCGTAACAGAGGTGCTGTAACTGAACAGCGTTTCCATATACTCGACTTAGTTTGTAAGTTGTAAGCCACAGAATGCTGCTATGAGAAAAAACACTTTATTCAATGCTACGTTAGCGACCACCTTGACTGCTGTTTCTGCGTTTAGTTTTGCTGCTCCTACCGTTGTTCCAAATGCCCCAGAGCTGAGCTCTCGTGGCTACGTATTAATGGATTACCACACTGGCACCGTGCTAGTGGAACGTGATGCCGACAAACGCCTAAACCCGGCAAGTTTGACTAAGCTGATGACCGCTTATGTTGCGGGTCAAGAGGTCAAGTCTGGCAACATTAGCCTAGACGATGAAGTGGTGATCAGCCGCAACGCGTGGGCGAAAAATTTCCCTGATTCTTCCAAGATGTTTATCGAAGTCGGTACGTCGGTTTCACTGTCGGATCTTTACCGTGGATTGATTGTTCAATCGGGTAACGACGCCAGTGTCGCTATCGCAGAACACGTTGCAGGTAGTGAAGCGGGCTTTGTTGGTTTGATGAACAGCTGGGCGAACCAACTTGGTCTATCAAACTCTGCATTTACCAACCCACATGGTTTGGATAGCGATGGTCTGTATTCAACGCCGCGTGACATTGCAACGCTAGGCCGTGCGATTATCCGTGATCTTCCTGATATCTACCCGTTGTACAGCGAGACTTCGTTTACCTACAACGGCATCACTCAATACAACCGTAACGGCTTGCTACGTGACCGAAGCATGAGCGTTGACGGCATGAAGACGGGTTACACCAGCGGTGCGGGTTACAGTCTCGCGACTTCAGCAACCAACGGTGACATGCGTTTAGTCGCGGTTGTGATGGGTGCGAAAAGCCCTAGCGTGCGTGAGTCAGAGAGTAAACAGCTTCTGAGCTACGGTTTCCGTTTCTTCGATACCGTTGTACCAACACAAGCAGGTAAAGAAGTAGCAACGGCACGCGTTTGGATGGGTAATCAAGACGAACTAAAAGTCGGTGTTGATCGTGATATCTACCTAACGTTGCCAAAAGGTGATGTGAACAAGCTGGAAGCCGAAGTGGAATACAATGGCGACCTAATGGCTCCAATTCAGCAAGACCAAGTTGTCGGCAAAGTGTTGTACAAAGTCGATGGCGACGTAGTCAAAGAAGCGGAATTGGTTGCGCTGGAACCTGTTGAAGAAGGCGGCATCTTTAAGCGCCTAATGGATTGGTTCAAACGTTTGGTTGCGAGCTGGTTCTAACTTCTCTTAATCCCATTCTAATTAAGCCGCATCTGAGTTTCAGGTGCGGCTTTTTCATTTTTCTCTCAAGCTCAGCCCTTTCTCCTTCTGACTTCACAGAAGAACATACACAAATGGCAATAAAACTTGCCATTAGAGCATTTGCCTAACCATGCGCTGAAACGTGACATTCATATAAATATCGATTCTTATGCATGCTTGGGAATGCATTTGATTAATGCTACGGTTTTCTTATAAATCAGATGCTTCTAAAAAGAAAAATCTAAATACAATCGAGATGGAACGTAATACTTCGTGAGAAAAAGCTATGTTGTCACCTTGTTAGCGGCGCTGCTTTGGGTAGTGGTCGCTTTCGCTTTGCACGATTACTGGCGTAAGGATTCGCCAAGTGAACATATCAAACAAACTGCCAGTCAAGATCCTCAAATTTTGCTTGCTAAAACAGCTCAAGGACAAGCGCTACTCGATGTGAGTTCGCTTATTTACAGTGATCCTGAAAGTGCGCAACAAGCGTTGGAAGCGGTCGGGAATGCCTTTTCGTCTGAGCTCGAAACCTCCTATGCCTTGTATCAGCAATATCGATTGGCTCGTGTGAATGATGAGCCTCTATTGGCGGCCGACTACCTTCAGCAACTTCAAGCCATTGCCCGAGAGAGCGATCAACCATGGCTTGATGCCGTGTTGCTAGCAGACAGTGCGAAAGAGCACACCTTGCACGGCCGAAATGATGTGGGCTTGAGCGAAATAAAACTCGCTATCGAAATAGCTGAGAAAGAGCACCTCAACTCGCTTTTGCCCAAGTTTTATAACGTCGCGGGCGCGTTGAGTAATGCGACAAACCAGCTGGTGGATGCCCAACGTTACTTCCTTGATGGCATTGATATCGCCGAACAAGTTGGGCAAGAGGCTTACAAAGGTACGATTTACAATAACCTTGGTCTGCTTTATCTGCACATCGAAAGCTGGGATAGAGCATTAGAGTTCATTCAAAAAGCGCAGCAAATTTACCTCAAGCGCCATGCCAAAGGGCACAAAGCCAGAGGGTTGCAGATCATGTATCTCAATGAGGCACATATCTACAATCGACAAGGTAAAGCCGAATTGGCTCGCACAGCGTATGAGAAGTCACAAGAGTTCTACAAACCTACGTCAACCAATCTGCGCCATCACCTTATTCAGCTGAAAGGCAAAGCAGATATGTTGCTGTTGGAAGAGCAATATCCGAAAGCGCTGGAAACGACTCAACAATGTGTGATGTTGCCTTCAGCGGCGGATTATCCGATTGAATATGGCCAATGTTATCTGATCATGTCCAAATGCCAATTGGCGATGGGAGATTTAGACAAAGCCATGCAGAGTGCAGCTTTAAGCGCTGCGGCTTTTCGCTCAATCGAGCATCAACGCTGGTTGATTCGAGTAGAAGAACAAAAGGCGAAGATATTTGAACAATTGGGTGAATACCAACAAGCGCTGAGCTCGTTTAAACACTTTTCCGTCGACAGCAAAAAGCAGTTGCTGGGCAAAGTGTATGACTTAGAACAGGCGTTTGCGACAGAGCATATTCAACGGGAAAGAGATTTGTTGGAAGTCGAAAAGCGCTTGGCGGAATCTGAATTGGACCAAGAAAAACTGCGCTTTCAGATTGCGATTATCTGGATTGCGATTTCAGCAGTGGTACTGGCGCTGACAGTGACGAAAGTGCTAGCCACGCAGCGCAAAAACCAAGAATTGGAGCAGCTCTCGTTGCTCGACCCTTTGACTCAATTACACAACCGACGCTATTACTACGCGCAGATTGATCATCCTGAGCACCTTGATGCCAAAGCGGAATACCGAGTGGTGTTGTTTGATATCGACAACTTTAAACAGGTAAACGATGTGTATGGACACGAAACGGGAGATCGAATTCTAGAAGGTTTTGCTGAACGTTTAAGAGTTCATGTTCAATCTCAAGAGTTACTGATTCGTTGGGGTGGGGAAGAGTTCTTAATGTTGTTGAAAACCACTGAGGATCTGGCCAAGCGTCTTGAGGAAATGCGCCAACACATTGGGGATGTTTCGTTTGAGACAGAAGAAGCGAGTTTGAATGTCACTACGTCTATTGGTGTCAGTCACGGCGGGTTAATCGAAACCTTCACCTACAACGATGAATACTTCCGCCGAGCAGATAAAAGTCTCTACGAGGCAAAACGTAATGGCAAGGATCAAGTGGTGTTTCCAGAACCACAGGCGGCTCAGTAGCCTTAAGAATTGCGCTGAAAATAGATAAAACACAGAGAACGAAACGGCAGATTGATACGGTCAATCTGCCGTTTTTATTTTGTGTTTCATGTTTTGGAGCCGGTGGTCGCCTACTCAATGTAGAGCACTCTTCAAGAGAACCATTCAGAACAAAAAACGGAGTTACGCGTGCGCAAGATTCTATCTTTGACTTTGGCTATGTCACTTACTGGTTGTGTGATGCCGCAGCATCAACCAATGGAAACAGGGCAGTGTGTGGGTGTGATGTCATCGCAAGATGCTTATGGCTACCTCAACCCAAATCACTACACCATGCAAGTGCTGGCCTTAAAGAAAGAAAAGGATGTCAAAGAGTACATTCGCTACATCGACCCTAAACATCCGGTGTGGGTAAACTGGAAAAACAGCCGTGGCACACGTTGGTATACGGTGACGGTTGGGGATTTCAAAACCAAGCAAGACGCCTACAACGCACTGTCTTCATTACCAAGTCGAGTTAAGCAATCTTCCCCGTTTGTCTTAACGTTTGCTGAGATGCAGCGCAAGCAAGAGACCAGCGTTGTGCGCATGCGCTAGTGCTGTTCCTTTCATTCCAATAAGCGCTTTATTGTTACACATCGAGCCTTTGCAATCGGTTGGAAAGGCTCAACCGAACCACCAGTCACCAATCTTCTTCAATGTACGCGCAAGATCACGCTTCTAACGCGCTTTTGACTTTACTTGTTATCGGGTATTTTCTAGTCTTCGCATCCCACTTTTTCTGTCGGAGTCACCATGAAGCAAGAAATGTACACCACCTACGCAAAGCAATACGATTTAGCCGCGCAAGATAACCTGTACAACGCGCATTTTGAGCGTCCAAACACCCTTGAACTAGTCGGTGATGTGGCAGGCAAAAAGGTGCTGGATTTAGGTTGTGGTTCTGGTATTTACGCGCAGCTTCTTCTTGAGCTGGGCGCAAGTTCAGTAACCTGCATCGACGCTGCACAAGAGATGATAGATATCGTAAAAGAAAAGCTTGGTAGCTTGGTCACCGCTTACGCGCAAAACTTGGCGCTCGGTTTACCGGAAGAGGCGGACGGACAGTACGACTTGGTCATTTGCCCGCTGATGGTTCATTACATTGAAGATCTGCGTCCCTTATTTAACGATATTCAGCGAGTATTAAAAGCTGGTGGCCAGTTTGTCTTCTCAACCCATCATCCATTTGCCGATTTTGAATGCTCGGCTTCTGGCAATTACTACGATAAAGAGTTGGTTGAAGATATGTGGAATACAGTAGGAGAACCAGTTCCTGTGGCATTCTACCGCCGTTCATTGCAAGACATTACCGATGCGATTACGGGCAGTAACATGGCGATGCTGGCGATTTCAGAAGGTAAGGTGAATGAAAAGATTCGTGAAATCTCGCAAGAGCATTACCAACGTTTGGCGACGTTCCCGAACTTCATCTTCATTAAATGTGTGGCGCTGAGCTAGTAAAATCCGTGAGTTCAGATAGAAAAAACGGAAGCGCAGAGGCTTCCGTTTTATGATCTTAGCGTTGAGCTTAAAGTGCAGCGAGAATGGTTTCTGCTTTGCTTGCTTCAAATGTCTTTGGTTCTTCAACGTTTAGTGTCGTAACCACACCATTGTCGATGATCATCGCGTAACGTTGTGAACGAAGGCCACCAAAACCGCCGGTGTCCATTTCTAGGCCCAGTGCTTTAGTAAAGCTTGCGTCACCATCACCCAGCATTAGTAGCTCAGATGCGTTTTGTGCTTCACCCCAAGCTTGCATTACGAATGCATCGTTAACAGATACACAAGCAATCAGGTCCACGCCTTTTGCCTTTAGTTGGTCAGCCAATACGACGTAACCTGGCAGATGCGCTTCAGAACAAGTAGGAGTAAATGCACCTGGAACCGCAAATAGAACCACTTTCTTATCTGCAAATAGCTCTGTTACTTGGTGATTTACCATACCATCTGCAGTCAGTTCGCTTAGCGTTGCAGCAGGCAGTGCTTGACCTTGTTGAATCATGATTTTCTTCCTTTTGTGTATGCTTTATTTAGCTCACTCAGTCTAGCGCTAAAACCGCGGGCTAACCACGGAAGAAATGTAAGGTCTTAATTGGCTTCATAAAAACAAACCGCCTAAGTTGGCGGTTTGTTTATTCTCTACATCGCGTTTAAGTAAGACTTATAAGAGTGAAGTCGAACCGTTGCTGCGCCAATCACATCAATGAAGCCAAACAGGCTGTGTGGCTTATTTGCCGCAATCCACGCTGAGCCAGTCGCACCGATTGGGATGGACTTGCCCTCTGGTTCGAAGATTTCCAGAATCACTGTACGGCCGTGGCTACTGGTGTTTGCGCCTACGTGTTGACGAACGCTTTGTGGGCCTTGCAATGGCGAAACTGATGATTCTCCAGTACCCGCCGTGATGCTGTGAACGCGAGCTCGGAACACTTCACCCGGATACGCATCGACGTAGAACTCAGCAAACTGACCCTGTTCAACATAGCGGTAGGTTTGGTCTGGTATGCGCATCTCCAAGAACTTACGTGACGTGTCGTAGATGTGCATGTTACCGACTCGGCTACCATCGGCTACGTTCACCACCGCAACTTGACCGTCGAAAGGCGCACGAACGGTTTTACGGCTTTGTTCAAACTCGGTCTTTTGCAAATCGGCATGCAAAGACTTCAACGACGCTTCTGCAACGCGAAGTTGAGATTCGTAGTATTCAATATCACGCCCTTTGAAGATCTCTGGTGATGTCTTACCGCGAATAATATCGCGCTTTAACTGAGCCACATTTTCTTCTTGCTGAACAATGCCCGCTTTGATTTTTTCTACGTCAGCCAAAGAGGTGGTGTCGACGAGCGTATAGATCACATCGCCTTTCTTCACTTCTTGGTTGTGGTCGACGTAGATATGGTCAATCTGCTCGCGAAACAGTGGAGACAACACCGAGTGGGGCGCTTTCACCGTCGATGAATAAGTCAAATCAACCGGAGCCCATAGACGCGAGAGTATCCCTAACACCACCAGAATGAATGCACCGCCAGAGATGATCCAAAACGCGCTTTTAAATGTCCACTTAATCGCACCCGTTGAGACCAGAATCCACATGATCAGAATGTACGGAATCATTACCTCTTTCATGGCTTATTCCTCCGTCACTTTTGTGGGTGTTTGTGGTTGAGACGACAAACGGCTATTGCGAATGATGTTGCTCAGCGAATTGCCAATGTGCTCCCAGTTCGCGAAGGCAATGATCAGCGCCAGAACCCACCAAGCTTTGTGAAGGAACAAACCACACAAAGAGAGGGCAAACACCAATTGGATATGAGAGCTTTTCTTTTCTTGAGCTCGGTGAACCGCAACTTCATGGATCTGCCACAGCAAATAGATGACAAAAAGGGCAAGGGCTATGGTGACAGAGAACAGATAACCACTGAAGTATTCGGAGTTGAAAATCACCATCATGGTGTCGTTGGGCGTGTTGGTGAACAAGCTCATATCAATGTCTTTTGAATTGATCGTGCCCATGGGTGCAAGCAAGTAAGCCCCACCAAGCATGAGAGCCATGAATAGTGAGAACTTTAATAGCACCATAAAAATCGCAAAGATAACGCGACCTATGGCTTTTATGACGTTCATAGTTATACCTTTTGTCGATGTGTGAGGGTAAAACGTTGAGCGTGTGATTATTGTTTTGTCTTTTGTAATCACATGCGCGAAATTGTATGAAAAAACGTCATAAGTTGAGTTATATATGATATAAGCTAAGCTCATATCAGTATGAAAATATTCGAGAACACATAATCTATGAAGCACTCAGACTACAGTCTTATCCCGACCTTCGTGGCGATTGTCGAAGAGAAGAGTTACACCAAAGCGGCGCAACGTCTGGGTGTGAGTCAATCTGCGGTCAGTCAAGCGGTAGTCAGACTTCGTGAGGTGTTTAAGGATGCGTTATTTATTCGCGAAAGCCACGGCGTTGCACCAACAGCCTTCGCTATTGATATCTATCCTACATTAGCAACAGCGGTAGAAAGCATCGCTTATATGTTGCCAGAGCACTCGCGATTTAATCCTGCCGAGTGCGATAAGCGTTTTGTGATCTCTTCACTCAGTGTGTTCAGTTTTACTTTGCTGCCAGAGCTTTCAGCCTTACTTAACGAAAAAGCACCGAAAGCAAACACGCGGATTGAGCCGCTTTTCACTATGGATTTAACCAGCTTGCTGAGGTCACAGCAGTGCGATTTGGTGATTGAAGCTCAGACCAATTTGCACCCGCATTTGCGTTCACAGATTTTGATGTCCGATAAACTCACGGTTGTGTGCCGAGAGGATCACCCTCGGTTACAAGGCAATACCATCAGCGTAGAAGAGTATCTTAACGAGAAGCATGTGACCCTTTCTCAGTTTGACCAACAAAACGGTTATTTGATTGGTCGTGGTATCAAGAATGAGCAGATCCTAGGGAAGCGCCAAGTGGCATGGCAGGCGGGAAGTATTATCGAGATACTGCCAGTGGTGCAGCGCTGTGATTACCTTGCTTTGATGCCACAAACCTTACTGGAGCAATATCGAGATTTGTATCACCTCAGAGAGCTTGAAGCTGAGTTCATGAAAGATCCGATCGATGTGGCGATGTATTGGCACCCCTCTCGCACTAATGACCCAAGCCATCAATGGCTACGCGAGCAGTGTTTATTAGCTGCTGAGAAATTCGTAATAAATCATTCAATTTAAGCCAATTTTTGCGCTAAACCACATAGCAGACTCTTTATTAACAAACTAGACTATATGCATATCCATACACTTGATAAGGACATTTGTGTATATCACGGGGTTTGCTTTCCGAAGTGTGAGAACCAAGTTTGTCGTTACGTACTCAGTAATGACGATTTGTTTCGTCCTGATTCTTTTCGCCGTGTTGTACTTTAAAGAGCGGCAACGGATCTTTAGTGTCGCCCTAGAAAACTCCATCCAATTATCCAACCTTCATTCAGACGTCATCAGTCAAGAACTGCAACGACATGTGGCGTCACTGCAAACCATCAGTGGTCACCAACGTGTGCAAGAAGGAGATATAGACTTTATTGTCGAAGAGCTTAAATGGCTCAAAAGCATGTCTAAGAAGTCCGTGATTAATACGCTTTTCGTCGATGAGCATTGGAATCTCATTGATCACAAAGGCAGGACCGTCAAAATTGAGTGGCCAGAATTTGTAGAAGACGCTCGATGGAAGAGCGCGGACTATCACATCACGGCACCACACGTTGGCTTACTGGTTAAAACGCCTGTTGTTGCTCTTGGTGTGCCCGTGTATGACGAAGCGGATAACTGGAAAGGGATTGTCGGTGTGTCTATCTCTGTCGACTACCTCGCGCAGCGTTTGTCGAAAGTGAAGTTAGGCAACAGCAGTTATGCTTGGATCTCTGATAGCAGCGGAACGGTGGTTTCCCACCCCGACAGTTCGCTGATTTTGCACGCTAATATTTTTGAAGGGGAACGAGTTGGTTTTGAAGGCTTTGCGGACATTGCGGTACAAACCAATTGGGAAAATGTCGGACACGGCCATTACTACGACAGGAAGGTCAATGAAGCCAAGATCGTGACCTTTGCTAAAATCGACACCTTGCCTAATTGGACGCTCTTCGTGACTACGGAAGAGTCCGATATCTTCCTCGATATCAATGAGCTACTGGAAGACGTTGCGATTACTTCATCGGTGGTGATTGTTGTCTTTATGCCTATCGTGTTTTATCTCACCAATTCCATCACAAGACCGATTTTGGAGTTGACGTACGATGTAGAAAACGCAGTCAACAACCATTACACCACGTTTTCTGGCTACGATTCGAAAGATGAAATCGGCCAGCTTTCCAATGCCTTTAAAAACACCTTTGATGAAATCCATCAACACAATAGAAAGCTAGAGGAAGTAGTCGCACTCAGAACGCAAGAGCTCAATACTGCGAACCAAGAGTTGGCGTACTCGGTCAATCTGCTCAATGCAAACAACCACAAGCTTACGTGGTTGGCGATGCATGATCCGCTCACTAACTTGTTTAACCGTCGCGCACTTATCACCAAAGTCCACGAGCAGCTTCAGAAGGCAAGGGCGCACAGTTGGCCTGTGTCGTTGATTTTGCTCGACCTCGACCACTTCAAAGAGGTCAACGATACCTATGGGCATGATGTTGGGGATGATGTATTGAAGCATATTGCTGACTTTCTCGCTCAAGACCCTTTGGAAGAAGGAATGCTGGCACGCTGGGGCGGGGAGGAGTTTGTCATCGTCGCTTCAAAGGTATCTTTAGAGAAGGCACAACAATGGGCACAAAGCCGTTTAGAGGCGCTTAAGGATGAGGATTTCAGCCCCGTTTCGAAAGTAACGTTCAGTGCGGGTATTGCGACATTAGAGCTAGAAGACAGTTTTGATGAACTGGTCGCAAGAGCGGATAAGGCGCTCTATGTTGCGAAAAATGCGGGAAGAAACTGTGTTAAAACCGAGCGAGATGCATCATGAGGTGCGTAGCGAATTACGTATACTAAACAACAAAATAAGGGCTAGATCGCTAGCCCTTATTGGTTCGTATTTATAATCAGTGATTCGCTAAGTAATCAGCGACGTGAGCACGGTATTTGGCTTTAAGTGCTTCGCTGATGAAGCTCGCATTAATGGCATTGATCGTAAACTGAGCCAACTCTGCCTTCGTCATCGGGTGTGCATTACTGACCGCCATAAAGTTATCCGTCATGTAACCACCAAAGTACGCCGGATCATCCGAGTTAATAGTTACCGCGACACCTTTACGCAGCAAATCGACAATGTTGTGCTGCTCCATTTCATCAAACACGCAAAGCTTGATGTTCGACAACGGGCACACCGTGAGTGGCATTTTACTTTCGATAAGCGCTTCGACTAGGGATGCATCTTCAACGCAGCGAACACCATGGTCAACGCGGCTAACGCCCAGCATCTCGACAGAATCGATGATGTTTTGTGCCGGACCTTCCTCTCCTGCGTGTGCCACGGTGAGCAAACCAGCTTCTTTTGCTTGTTGGAACGCACGTTTGAACTTCTCTGGCGGATGTCCAAGCTCTGAAGAATCCAAACCAACACCGACGATTTTGTCTTTGTGTTTAACAATGGATTGCAGTGTTTCAATCGCGCTCTCTTCCGATAGGTGACGCAAGAAGCACGCAATGATTTGAGAGGTGATACCTAACTTCTCGTTACCATCTTGCATTGCTCGGTGAATACCATTGATAACAGTCTCAAACTCAATGCCACGGTCGGTGTGGGTTTGTGGGTCAAAGAAGATTTCAGTATGGATAACGTTGTCGGCTTTGCAGCGCTCTAGGTATGCCCAAGTCAAATCATAGAAGTCTTGTTCCGTGCGAAGCGCGTTAGCACCTTGATAGTAGATATCTAGGAAAGACTGCAAATCTTCGAACTCGTACGCCTTGCGCAGTGCTTGTGGTGATTCGTATGGAATGTCGATGTTGTTGCGCTGTGCAAGCTCAAACAACAGTTCTGGCTCTAGCGAACCTTCGATATGTAAGTGTAACTCTACCTTTGGAAGACCTTGAATAAATGCGTTCATATTCCACCTCTTCTTATGCTTTTACGTGGATGCAATTACTCTAAGAATAGGTATAGATTGAGAAAAATCGAACGCCATTACAAAGAGTAAGATCCACAGTGATCTCGACTCTTCGTAATCAGCACTTTGCGGGAGCTGGTAGAGACCCCCAAACCATATCATTGGGGTTATACGAAGCAAACGGTTGCGATTATACGCAAAAATTGGGGCTTGGCTAGAGCTAGTGAGTAAATTGTAATTCTTTGGGATAAGGGATAAGGGATAAGGGATAAGGGATAAGGGATAAGGGAGCGATTTCATCGCATGATGGTTTCGTTGTCAGCACACACCTGGCTGAGTCGAATATTCAGTGGCTAATACTGAATCACATCATGCGAGAAACATTGGGAGTCATATCGAGTTTATTGTGCGTTGCTCATTGTGAGCTCTCATTGTGAACTGAGAGAGGGGGTGGCGATACCTTGCACATCGATACTTTAAATTGAGAAGAGTAGAGAAAAGGAAATGAAAGGGAATGTATTTATAGCTCGAACATTTTATCAAATTCTCTTTGCTCCATGATGTCCTCAATTCGGCGGCGAGTTTGTTGTTTTATCGCAGCAGCGTTTTGTTCGGACTCTTTCTTTTCTTGCTCAATTTGCTTCTTGCTTTTATTTGCCATGTTTTTCACCTTGGGAATTTCTTCCTAAATTTCCACATTAATTATTAATGCACGAAACTGATTTATTTAATAATAAAACTTCCTAGCTTTGAACCTGAGTCACACAGAATGTCACCGGAATAGGTTTTCTCACAGTATTTAAAATCAATGAGATAGCAAGCAGATTGGAGTTTTGGCAATATATGGCGCCTTAAAATATCACTGTTGAGTTGATGAATTTTGGCGTTCCAAGAGATGTCGGGTTGTTTTAAACGGAATTCAATCTCTATCATTTATTCTCCTGTTTCTTTGTGATCTTTTCTTTATTCGATAATTGATACCAGTGTCTTTGACGACCAGTTCTTCTAGACATAATTTTTCCTAATTTTAGTAATTTACATACCAACGACGGCGACAGTGATCTGACGACAGATAACTTGTTCCAACGATGGATACAGTGGTGCAGCCCATTTATTTTAGGCAGCAGAAAACCGAGCAATATTTGATTGCTGAGTATTAAGTTTGAGGAATTTTTGAAGGGGGAGAGAGTTTGGTGCAGCGAGGAAATGCTGCACCAAGAAAAGCTATCTTATAGAGGAGTAACTTCAGTCGCTTGAGGACCTTTTTTACCATCTTCTACGTTGAAGCTTACTTTCTGACCTTCAGCCAAAGTTTTGAAACCGTCAGCAACGATAGCGTTGAAGTGTACGAATACATCTTGGCCGCCGTTGTCTTGAGTTAGGAAACCAAAACCTTTAGTTTCGTTGAACCATTTTACTGAACCAGTTACTTTACCAGACATAAAAACCTCTGAAATTAAACAATAATGTACGAATTGTGATGGATCTTTTTTAAGCTATTGAATGTGCAATCAAGAGGAAGTTTTACGCAGGAGTCTGAACCGAAGATTCAGGATGTTACTGAGAGGGAACTTAAACTAAATGTAGCATTAACAGCTCTTTTCTAGAGCCAGCCGCCACTATACAGGGTGTTTAAAAAATAGCTACATTTATTTTTCATTTTTTTTCGTTCGAAAAAGTTGATGAAGTAGAACAATTTTTCCCCCTCATAAACTCAGTACTTGCTCTCTAGAATCAACTCATATCCTAAAGGGAGGCAAGATTATGAGTACAGTGAGAGAGATTCGTCAGATTATCCCATCACATGCAACTGCTGATGGTGACGGCGTGAAAATTCGCCGTGTCGCAGGCTTTAACAATGCGAGCTTTTCACCATTCTTGATGGTAGATGAACTGAAATCAGACCAAAGAGCCGATTACGTAGGCGGGTTCCCTCCGCATCCACACCGAGGCATTGAAACGCTGACTTACATGTTAACGGGACACTTCCAACACCGTGACCACATGGATAATGTTGGCGAACTTCGCTCCGGTGGTGCGCAATGGATGGCAGCTGGTCGAGGCGTCATTCATAGTGAAATGCCAATAATGGAAGACGGTGAGCTGCACGGTTTCCAAATTTGGATTAATCAACCAGCGCGAGACAAGATGACTCCGGCGCAATATCACGACTTCCAACCGGAAACCATTACCGAACATCGCGCAAAGGCGCATGGCTTAGTTCGCGTTATTTCTGGTGAGCTGAACATTGATGATGAAGTGATTCGTGGGCCATTGAGTAAAACTGGTGTACCCGTGACGGTCGCCGATTGGCAAGCGCACCAAGGCGCGTCGTTAAACCTGATGACACCTAACGATCACAATATGATGGTCTATGCTTATAAAGGCAGCATTAATATTGGAGAGCGCGTTGTCATGCAGGGAGAAATGGCACTGCTTTCTAAAGGTGAGTTGGTGACGCTTCAATCCAATGACACCAGTGGCGTACTGCTCTTTATCGGCGAGCCAATTGATGAACCTGTCGTGCATTACGGTCCGTTTGTCATGAATAGCATCGAAGAGATTGAACAAGCGATTCAAGATTACAGCTCTGGATTGTTTGAAACGTATTAGTTTGACCGACAATCGTGCGCACTGAATTAGCACGATTGGTGACCCCTAAGTGATTTGGAGTCCGTGCATTGGGCTCATACGCAAGCAAAGACGATATCCACTGCCATCGAATTTGCATCAGCCACACTAACATGGTGTGGCTTTTTTTATTCTGCTTCGTTTTGAAAGTGGTGTTTAGCTCTGTTCCCAACGCGCTATGGCATGCTTGCCAAATTCCAACCCCAATTCATAAGCTTTGCGCAATGGTTCTGGCGAGCGGCTCAAGCGTTTTAATTTAAAGCCTTCTGGTGGGCAGATTTGAATGATCTCAACACCAGCGGGTGGATTCTCTATCAATTCCAAACTCTGGTTATAGCGAATATGACGCGTGAGCATCGGCTCGACCAAAGCAGGGTGATCTTTCAATAGGCGCGCAGTGAGCTTTTCAAGTTTAGGTTTGGATTTGCGATAGCTGGCTGGCCGACTTCTTAGCACCATGATTCTGGTCGCGCCGCGTTTAATGGCTTCGGCGACGGGAATCGCATCCGCTACGCCGCCATCGACGTATCTCACACCATCTAAAGCGACGCCGTTTCGGTACATGATGGGCAGGGCGCTACTGGCTTTCATAGTTTCAGCCAACATTTGAATAGATGGCGTGAGGTATTCTGGTTGCCCGTTGTCTTGTCGAGTGACCCCTAAAAAGAAAGGACGGGGATCTGCAGAAAGCACATCTCTATCTATATCGAGTTCTTTAAGCGTGATATCCCACATCCAATCCAAGTCCATCATGTCACCGCCACGCAGCAGTTGAGTGGGAGATATGAACTCTTTACGCAAGCTGTAATCAAGATAGATTTTGAGGTTCCTTCCCGGCATTTTTGCAAGGTATGCGGCTAAGTTGCTCGCGCCTGCCGAAACGCCCCAAAAACTGTCAAACGGGGAGAAGTCTTGCTTTATAAAATGATCGAGTATGCCGCAGGAAAATACCCCGCGCATGGCACCACCTTCAACAACCAGTGCCCGAGAGCCAACGTGTTCCATTCTAGCCATCCGTTTTGATTATTCTGATTTGGGATTCGAGCTAATTAGAGTAACGGATCTAATGCGCATTCCCAAGTCGCGTTCACTTTGGTCTCACCTTGATGAATCTATTTTTTATGTTATAACATAACAATAATCAAAATTATTTAAAGGTAGCGTGTGTCTTGTGTGAGGTGAGAGTGAGCAATATTGACGCCATTATTGAGCATGTTGAGAAGAGTTTTAAGGCTCAGGGAAAGCAATTAACTTCTAAGAGAAAACTGGTGTTGAAAGCCTTGGTCCATGCCGATAGAGCGTTATCAGCTTATGAGCTAGTGGATTATTGCAAAGCCCATTTTGAGCAGAATATTCAGGCTATGTCTGTGTATCGAATCTTGGATTTTCTTGAAGGTGAGCATCTGGCTCACAAGCTTAAAGTTTCCAATAAATACATCGTATGCTCCCATATTCTCTGCGAACACGAGCACGGTATCCCTCAATTTCTTATCTGTTCCAAGTGCAACAAGATCAGCGAACAAGCCATCGATCCTAAATTGATTAATGGTCTTAAATCTCATGCAAAACAAGAGGGGTTTACCGTCGTTAGTCCGCAATTAGAAATCAATTGTGTGTGTGATGACTGCGCCGACACCAAATAGCCGTGCTTTTTATTGAGCTTGGCTCACACCATGACGACTTCGTCGCCTTTTCCTCAAATACATCCTAACCATTAGCATCATCAGCAAGGAGATTCTGAACCGCTATGTCTGCAACGCTCATTAAAAACGCCCGTGTAGTAAATGAAGGAACCATCACCGAAACCGATTTGCGAATTGTCGATCAACGAATCGAAACCATCGCAACTGACATAGCAGCAAGGGAAAGTGATGTCGTTATCGATGCGAAAGGTTGCTATTTGATCCCTGGAATGATCGATGACCAAGTACATTTCCGCGAACCAGGACTGACTCACAAAGGCTCTATTGCAACCGAATCACGCGCAGCCGTCGCTGGTGGCATCACGAGCTTCATGGAAATGCCAAACGTAAGCCCAGCAACCACGACGATTGAAGCATTGGAGCGCAAATTTGCCATCGCAGAACAAAGCTCTCTGGCGAACTACTCTTTCTACCTTGGCGCAACAGAAGACAACCTTGAGCAAATCAAATTACTCGATCCAAAGAAGCACTGTGGTGTGAAAGTCTTTATGGGCGCATCTACCGGAGATTTATTGGTAGAAGACGAGCAAGCATTGGATGAGATTTTCCGTGATTCGCCAGTATTGATTGTAACGCACTGTGAAAGTGGCTCTGTCATTGCTCAGAATAAAGAACGTCTGTTGAAAGAGAAGTCGGAATTCACCATTGAAGACCACCCAGTACTTCGTGACGATGAAGCTTGCTATGCCTCTTCTTCTTACGCTGTTGAGTTAGCGAAGAAGCACAACAGCCAACTGCACGTACTGCATATCACGACAGCAAAAGAATTGGCTTTGTTTGAAGCGGGCCCGATTCAAGGTAAGAGCATCACCGCAGAAGCGTGTGTTCACCATCTTTGGTTTAGCAATGAAGACTATGCAAATCGTGGTAACCAAATTAAATGCAACCCAGCGGTGAAGTACCCAAGCGATCGTGACGCGCTACTAAAGGCATTAAGCACAGGTCAGATTGATATTATTGCGACGGACCATGCCCCGCACACTTGGGAAGAGAAGCAAGTCCCTTACGACCAAGCACCTGCAGGGTTACCTTTGGTGCAGCACGCACTATTGACGCTGTTTGATCAAGTGAGTCGCGGTCACATGACGATGGAGCAAGTGGTAGAGAAAACCGCTCACAACCCGGCGATTCGTTATGGTGTTCAGGAGCGCGGTTTTATTCGTGAAGGCTACTTTGCTGATTTGGTTCTTGTTGATGCCGCAGCACCAACGCCAGTGACGAACGAGAACAGCTTGTACCATTGTGGTTGGTCGCCATTTGCTGGTCACCAGTTCTCGGCTCAAATTAAGAATACATGGGTCAATGGCGGTTTAGTGTATGCCAACCAGCAAGTGAATGAGCAGGCTGCACACGCCATGCGATTGGTATTTGAGCGCTAGGATTCACGTTTTTCAGAAACTTAGATTATTTGAAAGCTCAGTTTATTTTCGAAAGCTTACATTTATCCGCTTTCTTTGGGCTTTATTTGTAGAAGTATAGTTGTCGTAGCTTGAGTGTCTTTGAGGCACCGAATAAAGAGAAATCAATATGTTAAGAAGAAATCCTACTGGTCACATGCCGGAAGTATCGGAAACGGCGTTCATTGATCCAACGGCGATCATCTGTGGCAAAGTAATCATTGAAGATAACGTTTTTATTGGTCCTTACGCGGTGATTCGTGCCGATGAAGTGAACGAGCAAGGCGACATGGAAGCCATCGTGATCAAGCGCGATACCAACATTCAAGATGGCGTCGTTATCCACTCAAAAGCAGGTGCAGCCGTGACCATTGGAGAGCGTTCTTCGATTGCGCACCGTTCTATCATTCATGGCCCATGTGAAGTCAGTGATGACGTGTTTATCGGTTTTAACTCCGTGGTGTTTAATGCTGTGATTGGTACAGGTTGTGTGATTCGTCATAACTGTGTGGTGGATGGACTAGACTTGCCAGAGAACTTCCATGTTCCGCCGATGACCAATATCGGTGCCGACTTTGATTTGAACAGCATCTCGAAAGTGCCGCCAGAATACTCGGCGTTTTCGGAGTCTGTGGTTTCGGCAAACCACGAGCTGGTTCAAGGCTACAGGAGAATTGCCAATGAGCTCTGATAATCAGCCCATACTTGGGGTTCCAACTAACATTATTACCGGGTTTTTGGGCGTCGGTAAAACCTCTGCGATTTTGAACCTGATGGCGAATAAGCCAGAGAATGAACGCTGGGCTGTTTTGGTGAATGAGTTTGGCGAAATCGGTGTTGATGGCAGCTTGGTTCAAGGGCAGCAAAGCGAAGAGCAGCAAGTTTTTATACGTGAAGTACCCGGCGGGTGTATGTGCTGTGCGGCGGGATTGCCAATGCAAATCGCACTGAATCAACTGCTGAATGAAGCGAAGCCCGACCGCTTGTTGATTGAGCCGACGGGCCTTGGGCATCCAAAAGAGGTGTTACAGGTTTTATCGACGGATCATTATCGACAAGTGTTGTCACTGCAAAAGAACATCACTTTAGTTGATGCTCGTAAACTGACAGATCTTCGTTACACCGAGCACGATACATTCAATCAGCAAATCGCCATTGCCGATACGGTGGTAGGTAACAAGCTCGATCTCTATCAAGAGGGTGATACCCAGAAGTTAGAAGCTTACGTGGCGGAAGTTGGTCGTCCAAATACAAAAGTGATTTTCGCGGAGCACGGTGTGATTCCTTTTCATGAATTTGAAGGTGAAACCACCATTCATGAGCATCCGCCACACCATCACCACCATCATGCGAGTGACAAGCCTTTGGCTTCAGACATGCCAATGCCAGAGAGTGGCATTATTAAAGCGACCAATGAAGGCGAAGGCTTCCAAAGTGTTGGTTGGCGCTTCTCACCGGAGAAAGTGTTTGACCGTCGGAAGCTGATTCCTTTGTTGGTGGAGTTAGAAGTTGAGCGCATGAAAGCGGTGTTTATTACGAGCGATGGCATTTATGGCTACAACTTAACGCCCGATGGACTAACCGAAGTGGAGTTGGATGATTGTGCCGAAAGCCGCATCGAATTGATTGCAGACAGCATTGACGATCAATTTGAAGCCAAACTGCTTTCGTGTGAATCAGCATAAACTGCGAACTTGGGCATCTCATTTCGTGAGGTGCCTTTTTCTTTCTTCTAATTATTAGGTATTCGCTAATAGTTCTTAAGTCTTTATTCCTCTAATCCCCGGTAATTCAAATCGTTATCATACAATTTGATCAGCATATCCTTGGGGGAGGAAAATCCATGCGCGTAAAACAATTTCTCGCTTCACTATTGGTTTTAGTGAGTGCTTTCTCTTTGGCGAATGAGCCAAACAAACAGGCTCAAAACGAAGCCACTATCAATGCGTTTTTTGCTCAGTATCAGCTGCTTGGAGAGCAAGGGTTCGATGCATTTGCTAGAGTGCGTGAAACCTTGTTTTCTGACGACAGCAAAACGCTTGTCAACGACGTAACAGCGACAGAATACAAAGGAAAAGCAGGGCATCTTGAATCTATTAAAGACTGGTTTGAGATTTACCAAACTCAAGATGATTTTAGCTACCGTATTGCTCCGGTTTCGAAAGACGGAAGAGTGAAGGTTGAGCTGTTCGGCACACTGATTCAAACTCAAGACGGTCAAAGTGATACCATCAACCCAGATGGACATCGCTGGACGGAATATTTCACTTTCAATGATGCGGGCGAGATTGAGCTGCTACAAATTGATATGAATGTTTTGAGTCAGACGTACGATGCAGAGGCTCGTTCACAGTTGAGCCAAAACGACATCGCAAGTTTTGTTTACCAGTGGTTCGCAGGTTTTGACCATCAGCGCGAATCAGGCTACTTCCTTGCTCGTATCGCAGAGCCCGTTGATATGGCGTACCCAGATTTCCCTATGCAGTCATACCAAGACTTTCTTCGCTGGTACAAAGGCGTGACGGACAACATCGTCTGGAACTCACACGATATCCAAGGCTTGACCATCAAGGGCGATCAAAACTCTGGTTGGGCAGTGAGCTACGATGTGGTTTGGAAAGCCAAAGCGAAGAACGGTGATAACTACGACATGCGCGTGCATCAGGATCTAAAAATCATTTTGGATTCAGGCAGTTTGAAGGTTGCCCAGTTGCGAGCAAAAGTACTCTAGCCAAGTGTTCGATATAGATGTTTAACGGCAGATGTTTAACGACAGATGCTTAACGCCTCTATTTGAAACAAAGGTTCGAGCGATTTGCTTCCTTCATGAAAGGCAATCCGCTAGTCTTTGGCAAAACAGACAGAGATGAGTGTAAACATGATCGACAAGCTACCTGGCATTCTTACTTTTCTGCGTGAGGCGGAGCAGCTCAAAAGCACCTTGCGCACTGCTTGGACATCATCTGGTCGCCATGAGAGCACGGCTGAGCACACATGGCGATTGTGTTTACTGGCCATACTGGTGGCAGAACATTATCCGCATTTAGACATGCTAAAAGTGCTCAAGCTTTGCATTGTGCATGACTTAGCAGAAGCTGTGAGTGGTGACATTTCAGCGTTGGAGCAACACGATGGGCTGGATAAAAGTGCGCTAGAACTGGCGGATTTGAAGCAGCTTATCGCTCCACTAGACGCATCTCTGCAACAGGAGTTGTTGGACCTTTGGTTGGAATATGACAGTGCCACTACCGAAGAAGCTCGCCTCACCAAAGCGTTGGATAAGTTAGAGACCATTCTGCAGCACACGCAAGGTGATAACCCTGGTGATTTCAATTACGCGTTTAATCTGGAATACGGCAAAAAGCACACCGACTTTGATGATCTGACCAAAGCGCTTCGAGCGATCATCGATGAAGATACCCGCCGATTAGCTGAGCGTTAGTCCCGACTCTCAACTCAAGAACATCACTTTCTTCAAAAGCACTTAGGCTTCTCTAGCGAGCTTAAGTGCTTTATTACATTTGCGTTTTCTGCGCTCAGCAAGATCCTTTTTCTCTCTCTTCTTTGATCAAATTGCTTTCCTAGGTTGACATTGTTTGATAGTCAAACTAAATTAAAATCAAATAATTTGATAATCAAACTAAAATTGGAAGGTAAGTGTCGCAATGGCTGTATCGCAACATTCACATGATTTCGTTTCTCACAACCAAAAGGGTGAAAAACGCACGCTCTACGTATTGATTCTAACCGTGACCACTATGGTGGTGGAGATTGCTGCCGGAACCATGTTTGGCTCAATGGCATTGCTCGCAGATGGTTGGCACATGGGCACACACGCAGCGGCATTTTGTATTACTCTTTTTGCTTACCGCTACGCGAAACAAAATGCGCACAATGATCGCTTCTCATTTGGTACGGGCAAGGTGAGTGTACTTGGCGGTTTTACCAGTGCGATTGCGTTGGGGATTGTGGCACTGATGATGATGGTTGAGTCGATTCATCGTCTCTTCAATCCAGAGAGTATCCAATTCAACGAGGCGATCATGGTCGCGGTGATTGGTCTCGTGGTTAACCTCGCAAGCATGCTACTTCTGCAAGATCACCATCATCATGGGCATGACCATCACGATCACCACTCTCACGATCATGAGCATGAACATCATCACGACCACAACTTAACCGCTGCGTATTTTCACGTGTTGGCGGATACGTTGACGTCTTTATTGGCGATCGTGGCGCTGATTGTCGGTAAGTTTTACGGTTGGGTTTGGTTAGATGCCATGATGGGTATTGTCGGTGCCGTTGTGATTGGTAAATGGACCTTGGGCTTAATGAAGCAAACGGCGCCTGTATTGTTGGACGAGAGCATCAACAAGTCTTACCGAGATGAGATTACAGAAACACTCACGCCTTATGCCGAGATCGTTGATTTGCACATCTGGAAAGTGAGTGGTCACCATTACTCTGCGGCAATCGCATTAAAAAATCATAGCGACAAAACGCTGGATGAATTTAAGCAATTATTGAGTAAATTTGATAAGATTCACCACCTGACTTTGGAAGTTCAAACGACTGACTGATGCGCGAATTAGAAAAGCTGAATCAAACGCTTACCGAGTTCTATGACAAAATGTCTTCTTGGGAGCAATCTGTAGTAAAAGAAACGGGTTATTCACTGGCTCAAACTCACACCATCGAAGTGTTGGGTGGGCATGGTGCAATGCGTATGAAAGAGTTGGCCGAGAAACTCGGTATCACCACGGGTACGCTGACGGTTCAAATTGAGAAGCTGGTAAAAGCAGAGCTTATTGAGCGTTGCCCGCACCCAGAAGATCGTCGTGCGATTGTCGTGAAGCTCACACCAGCGGGTGAAGAGATTCACCGTCATCACAATCAACTGCATTTGGATTTGGTTCAAGACTTAACGCGCAATATCGACCCTGAGCATCAAGCGATTTTGTTCGCCTGTTTAGAGAAGATGAATCGAGAATTTTGATTGGTTTTTTAAACCATAAATAGCAAAAAAGTAGAGCACCGAAATGCTCTACTTTTTTATTATAAGCTCGATAGAATTTGCTCTATTGGCAATTGTGTAAACGCGTAAGTGACGCCAACACAGAATGCAGCGCCAGTAATGCCCATGGCGACTGTCGTTGCGAGTAGCAGAAGGGTAATCTTAGGCATTAGAGATTAAACTCCTTCTTAAAGGTTGGGTAAATGACACCATTAGCCTCTTGGTACGCTTTAAAGCCATACCCAAACGTTAGTGCTGCCATCACAATGGCAAATGCCGCAATGTTTCTTCCTTTCATCCTTAAACTCTCAACTGTTTGTATTGAACAAAGGTAATAAACACTCTGCCAATAGTTTATCTATTGCTTATTAAATTCGGTTATTCAATTACTGGGTAAAACACACGAACAGTACCCATGCTGTTGTTAGCACAAGTAGTGGTGTGAACACCTTCTGAATTGAAGCACCATCGGTTAGGTCATAAATCACGATCGATTCTTTATAGAACGCGCGTTTGAATGAACCAAAGCTGATTTCATTTTTAACGTCAGATTGCTCGTAGTGCTTGCGAGCTGAGTCTGTCATTTGAGACTCTAGATCTTGCATCTCGTATTCTTTGTTAAAAAACGCATCCCACGCCGAAATACGTGCAATAGCTTTTGGCGAACGATTGCCTTTCAGTTTTTCTAGACGCTTAGCGTATGCAGCTTGATATTTATCCACGATGAATTCCTACATGAATAGACTGTAATGCAGAACACAGCTTTAAATGCTCTGCGCAGTGGTTGTAAAAATTAGAAAATGGGAATCAAAAGGAAATTTTTACATCAGTAGGAAAGTTGCAGATGAGGAAGCACGGCATTTGATTGTTAAAGAGCGTAAGGAATGTCATCCCTTGTGCTGCGGATAATATGGGCTGCTTTTGGATGCGACAAACAAAAATAATTAGTGAAAACAACAAGCAATCTTTGTTGCGAGATTGTCCATTCTGGGTATGGTAGGCTACTTGAATTGGAGAAATGCTAAGTACAGCAAGGGCTTAAGCGGTGTTTCTCGGTGAGAGATTTTTAAGCACTTATGATAAATAAACTTCACAACTGCTAATTATAAATACATCAGAAAGCGATATTCTTTTTCTCGTTGGAGTGCTTAATAAAGATTGAGAGTTTGATTTTCTCATGCAATCCGCCGCAGTCTTTACTCCTTCTTTTCACTCAATCCGAATATATTTCCCCCCTCCATGGTGATATTTGGATTGAGTGTCTTTTTTTCTCAATGAGAGATGAAATAAGGAATAAGTAGCATAAAAATATGGAACAGCAGCAATTTAGTGCAATAAAGCAAAAACTGAATTCTTTGACGTTATCGCAATTGAATGAGGTTTATCAGTTGGTTCAGAATGCAACCAAACAGGAAGTGACAGTGCGTTTGAGTGAAGAAGAACGCCAATTCATCCATCGACTGTTCGCCGAAGAGAGAACCGCGTCCTCCTATTCTTAGGGTATCCATTTACCTAAGTATCTAACCCTTTCGAAGGCTGCACTTTTACCAAACAGCCCTGTTAAAAGTCGTTACTGCCTTTTGGCTTTGACGATAAGGTTAGCCAATTGTGCAAACCCAAAGCCGCCATTTTCCTCGGTCAAAAAGCTAGGTTGGTGATTCAGTTTCTCCAATAAAGGGCGAATGTTGTTTACGCCAAAGGTTGTTGGTAGCCATTCAAACATGCCTTCATCATTCAATGAATCTCCCACATAAGTGATACGTTCCAAACTCGGTAGCTCACCATTATTGAACTGCCTAATGTACGCTTCACCGCTAGTACGCTTACTGTGATTACCTACCCAAGCATTGATGTGAATCGAACTCAATGTGGCATTAACGGGGTGAGACTCCACATCCAAATTCACGATGCGATTAAGAAGCTCCATTGTCGTGGAAGGGGGAACTGGCGTTCTATCTTGCGCGATGTTCACCGCAACGTCACAGTAGCGAAAACTCTGATCTTGGCTGAACTCGACATCAGGATACTCTGCCAAAATGCCCGCAATGCTTTCTTGCAATGCGCGTTGTTCGTTGCGCATCGCTTCGGCTGGGCGAGCGAAGGTGGTGTTGAATCCTGTCGCGTCTTTTCTCATCCAAAACGCGCCATTTTCACCAATCACACCATGCAGTGACCACATTTTTGCCATTTGGTCACACCAACCGGCGCACGCACCTGTTACTGCGACCACTTTCACGCCCACGCGCTCTAGTTCGGTTAACGCAACTAATGTCTCTGGTGGCAGTTTGCCTTGCCAAGTCAACGTGTCGTCCACGTCGGTCAGCAGCCATTCGATCTGTTTCAGGTTCTCCACATTGAGATCTGATAACGGGTTAGGCATTCACCACTCCTTGTTTGTTTACTTTAGGATTGATTGCTTGGGTATTGTCACTGAGGTCTTGCAGTGACACCGCTGGAGCCAGTGTACACTCGATGCGCTTTTCTGTGTTGGCATCAAATAGATGAACATGCTTTGGTTTGATATCCAGACCAAGCTTGTCGCCAATTTGAATCGGCGTATGCCCCTCAACGCGAACAACCAGCTTTTGCGAGTCATCGCCTTCTGTGCGGCAGTAGAGCAACAAGTCAGCACCGAGCGATTCAATCAATTCGACCTCTACCTGCAACCATGGGTTATCTTGGCTGATTTGTAAATGCTCCGGACGAAGTCCCAGTTTAACTTCACCCAAATCCAAGTTTGATGTGGATGCAGGGAGCAGTGCGTCACCAATAGTAATGCCGTCAGCGCTAACATTGCCATCTAAGATGTTCATGGATGGTGAGCCAATAAAGGTCGCGACGAACAGAGAAGCAGGGTTGTCGTATATCTCTAGCGGCGTACCAACTTGTTCGACGTTGCCTTTGTTCAGCACAACAAGTTTGTCTGCCAGCGTCATTGCTTCCACTTGGTCGTGGGTAACGTAAACCGACGTGGTACCAAGGCGACGTTGCAGCTTCTTTATTTCCAAACGCATTTGAACACGCAGCTTGGCGTCTAGGTTAGACAGAGGCTCATCGAACAGAAACACCTTTGGTTCACGTACAATTGCACGCCCCATCGCGACACGCTGACGTTGCCCGCCAGAGAGCTGCCCCGGTTTGCGGTCGAGTAGGTGATCCAACTCCAGCATCTTTGCTGCTTCGTGAACCAATCGTTCGATTTCCGCTTTCGGTGTTTTTCGGTTGCGCAGACCATAAGCCATGTTGTTGTACACCGTCATGTGCGGGTACAAGGCGTAATTCTGGAATACCATGGCAATGTCGCGCTCACCCGGTTCGAGGTCGTTGACGACTGTGGTGTCGATCTTGAGCTCACCAGAGCTGATTTCTTCTAAACCTGCAATCATGCGAAGTAGGGTGGATTTACCACAGCCACTTGGGCCAACCAATACGACCATTTCGCCGTCGCAGATATCAAGATTGAGTTTTTGGATCGCCTGATAGCCGTTCGGATAACATTTAGCGATATTTGAAAGAGTTAACGTGGACATTTATTTCTCCGAATCTACCAGACCTTTAACAAAGGCTTTTTGCATTGCAATTACCACAATCACGGGTGGCAACATGGCGATAATGGTGGTGGCCATAATTTTGTTCCATTCCACAACACCATCAACCACTCCAAGCATCTGTTTAATGCCCATCACGATGGTGTAGTACTGCACGTCAGTGGTGATCAGCAGCGGCCATAGATATTGGTTCCAGCCGTAAATGAAAGTGATGACGAACAGTGCTGCGATGTTGGTGCGCGACAGGGGCAACAAGATATCGAAGAAGAACTTGATTGGTCCTGCGCCATCAATTCGTGCTGCTTCCACCAACTCATTCGGCACCGTTAAGAAGAACTGGCGGAACAAGAAAGTGGCGGTCGCACTGGCAATCAGCGGAATGGTTAAGCCATAAAATGAGTTGAGCATGTTGAGGTTCGTAATCACCTCAAACGTCGGCATGATGCGAACTTCAACGGGTAGCATCAGCGTGAAGAAGATCATCCAGAACGCCAGCATTCGTCCCGGAAAACGGAAGAACACCACTGCATAGGCAGACATGATGGAAATGCTCAACTTACCGATGGTAATGCACATCGCCATAATGAAAGAGTTCAGCAGCATGCTGCCAATCGGCAAAGTATTGTTGTTGTACTGAGTGTCGTTACTCAACAAGTCAGTAAATACACTAAAACCCAAGTCTCCAAACCAAAGTGGAGTGCCGGTAGCGAATGCACTGTTCTCATGAGTCGTTGCTACGATTGCAATCCAAACCGGAAGCGCAATCGAAATGATGCCAAGAATCAAAATGACATGGCAAAACAGATTGAAAAACGGTCTTCTTTCTACCATCAGTACGCCACCTTCTTCTCAACATACTTAAATTGAATCACGGTCAGGGAAGCAACCAAGATCATTAGGATCACCGACTGCGCGGCCGATGAGCCTAAATCCAGTCCGATAAAGCCATCGTTGTAGACTTTGTAAACCAAGGTCGAGGTGCTGTTGCTCGGACCGCCTTGTGTCATCGCGTGGATGATGGCGAACGTATCAAAGAACGCATAAACAAAGTTCACGACCAATAAGAAAAAGCTGGTTGGTGAAATCAACGGGAAGCTAATGGTGATAAAGCGTTTGATCGGACCGCTACCATCAATGGCCGCGGCTTCGTGCAAAGACCTCGGCACGGATTGAAGTGCTGCTAAGAAGAACAGGAAGTTGTAGCTGATTTGCTTCCACGTTGAGGTGATGATCACCATCCACATAGCATGAGTGCCATTGAGCGTTGGGTTCCAGTCTACGCCAAACAGGTTCAACAGTTCGGTCATCACACCGATGGTTGGATCGAATAAAAATAGCCATAACGAACCTGCGACAACCGGAGCGACCGCATAAGGCCAAATCAAGAAGGTGCGATACATGGTCGCGCCACGGATGATTTGTTCGGCGAAAGCGGAAAGAACCAGTGCGCTGACCAACGCGAGCACCGCAACGCTGATGCTAAATTGCAGCGTGGTCATTAAGGAATCTAGGTAGAGGGGATCATGGATGAGCTTTTCAAAGTTCTCCAAACCCACAAACTCACGGCTCATGCCGAAAGCATCTTCAAGTTGAGAAGATTGGAAAATGGCTTGTCCTGCCGGCCAGATGAAGAACACCAAGGTGATCACCAACTGAGGTGCGATTAGCGCAACCGGAAGCCATTTGTGTTTAAAAACAACAGGTGAGGACATACAAATACCAAAGTAAAACAGGCAAGGTGTGTGAACGAATTCCCCACCCAAGATGGGCGGGGAGAGTGCGTATCTGAGCGGTTATTTGAATAAGACTCAGCGCATATTGTTCGTTATTAATGTTCGTTACTTCTGTGTGCGCTCAAAGCGACGTAGCTGCTCGTCACCACGACGAACCGCATTGTTTAGCGCAGCTTGTGCCGTTGCTTTGCCTGCCCACACTGCTTCTAGCTCTTCGTTGATGATGTCACGAGTTTGCAGGAAGTTACCAAAGCGAATGCCTTTCGAGTTTTCTGTCGGCTCGGTTGACGTCATTTGTAGAACCGCTGTATCTGTGCCTGGGTTCTTAGCGTAGAAGCCTTGCTCTTTCGTTAGCTCGTAAGCCGCTTTAGTGATTGGTAGGTAACCCGTGAACTGGTGCCAATCTGCTTGGACTTCTGCACTAGAAAGGTAAGAGAAAAACTTCGCCACGCCTTTGTATTCCTCGCTTGAATGACCACGAAGTACCCAAAGTGATGCACCGCCGATGATGGTATTTTGTGGCTTAGCGACGATCTCTGAATCGTAAGGCAGTTGGGCTACGCCGATATCAACGTCTTTCATGTTCTCTTTAATGCCAGCCAGACCTGCCGAGGAACCCATAGTCATTGCACACTCTTGGGTGTAGAACAGTGGCATACCATCAGATTGGCGACCGCCGTACTTAAAGATGCCTTCTTTCGACCATTTGCCCATTTGGTCAATGTGACGAACAAACGCCGAATCATTGAACTTAAACTCAGTGTCTAAGCCAGCAAAGCCGTTGTTGTTATTGGCAACAGGAACGTTGTTACGCGCACCGAAGTTTTCGATTTGCGTCCATGATTGCCACGTTGTGCTGAAACCACACTTCGCACCAGATGCCAGCAGCTTACGAGAAACTTCTTCCATCTCTTTCCATGTTTTTGGTGGGTTTGCTACGCCAGCTTTTGCGAACATGTCTTTGTTGTAGTAAAGCACCGGCGTAGAGCTATTAAATGGCAGGGAAAGCATGTTGCCTTCATTGGTGGTGTAGTAACCCGTTACGGCTGCAAGGTAATCATCAGGGTTGAACGATTCTTTGGTGTCTTCCATCAATTGGTAAACAGGATAAATCGCTTTGTCTGCGCCCATCATGGTCGCCGTACCCACTTCGAATACTTGTACAATCGCTGGCTGCTCTTTTGCTCGGAACGCTGCGATAGCACTGGTCATCGTTTCTGCGTAGCTGCCTTTGTAAACCGGTTTGATCTCGTATTCTGATTGGCTTGCGTTAAAGTCTGCCGCAATTTCATTAACCTTGTTACCTAGTGCGCCGCCCATCGCGTGCCACCACTCAACCTCTGTTTTTGCTTGTGCTTGCGTGCTGATGAATGCCGCTGCAACTGCAAGTCCGGCGAGGTGTTTAATAGCCATAATGATTCCTTTTCATTGGATGATTTGAACAGGTGTTTCCTTGCGAATGTTCATTTTGATTATGAATCCGCTCCAAAAAATTCAAATGAACATTAAATGAGCCAAATGACGTTCTAGTTACAAAAAAATGAACTTATTTGAACATTAATTTCGTCACTATTTTGTAATCAAAGCGTCATTGAGGGTTGAGATAGTTCATTTGAAAACAAATGAAAAAGACGGAATAAAAAATGAAAATAACAGCACACCGTGGCTTATCCAGTTTGGCTCCAGAAAACACCTTATCGGCAATACAACGCGCCATTGAGTTTGGTTGCGAATGGATTGAAATCGACGTTCAGCTCAGTGCGGACAAAATTCCTGTTGTCATCCATGACAAAACGGTCAACCGCTGCACGAATGGTCGAGGCAAAGTCAAAGATCTGACTTGGCAGGAGCTGAGAACACTCGACGCAGGCTTGTGGTTCGGTGATGACTTCGCAGGCGAACCTATCCCTAGTTTAGAAGAGACGCTTGAGCTGACTTCAAGAGCAGGTGTGAAGCTCAATATTGAATTGAAGGTCTACTCCGGTGACGAAATCGACCTGTTGTGCGAAAAGGTTGCACAGGTGATTGAGCACTTAGGCGTAGAAGCGGACGCGATTCTGTTTTCTAGCTTTAACACAGAAGCCTTAATGATGATGAAAAACTACCTGCCAGAAGTGAGAAGAGGGCAGCTATGGCAAGAGATTCCAGATGATTCCGCCGTCGTGCTACAACACATCGATGCATACAGTGTGCATTGTGATTACCGCTTCCTGACTGAATCGCAAGCCCAGAAGATCAAGCAGTATGGCTATCAACTCTTCTGCTATACACCAAACTTTCCTCAATTAGTTGAAGCACATTGGCATTGGGGCGTGGATATGATGATTACAGATACGCCTCAACGTTATAAAGTAAAAGTGCCCTCAGCCATACGAGAACCCGCACTGAATGAATAATTTAAACGTCCGTCAACAAAGCATCATTGAACTGGTTCATCAGCAAGAATATTGCTCGATAGAAGAACTTGCCCAACGTTTCGAAGTCACGACGCAAACCATTCGTCGCGATATCAATGAACTTTGTCGACTCGGACTTACCCGACGCCATCATGGTGGTGTCGGACTGCCTGCTACTCTGAGCAATCGCAGCTATGCCTCTCGCCAAGTCACCAATCAACAGGAAAAGCAGCTCATCGCCGATGATGTGGTCAAAGCGATCCCAAACGGCACGACTTTGTTTCTAGGTATTGGTACTACGATTGCTTTGGTTGCTGAACGTCTAGCCAATCACAGTGAGTTACGTGTGGTGACCAATAACTTCGAAGCGGCGCATATTCTTTCTCACTTTGAGAACATCGAAACTTGGATTCCGGGTGGTCGTATTCGAACTAACGATCGCGACGTGGTGGATGGTTCGGCAGAGCAGTTTTACGGCCAGTTTTCCGCAGACATCGGAATTATTGGTTGTGCAGGTATCACCGAAATCGCGCAGCCTCATTCAGAGATGGTCAATTTTGGTCGCACAGAAGTTGATACTCAGTTGTTCGCGATGGAACATGAATTGAGAGAGGCCAAGGTCAGCCAAGCAATATTAGCCAATTCCGAACAAAAGTGGCTGGTGGCGAATAAAAGTAAATGGCAGCGAAGAGCCAACACTAAGGTGGCGCCACTCAATTATTTCGACCGCGTTTTCAGTAACTAAGCTGTTACTTACCGAGTTTGTCTAACTCGCAGGAAAATCCGTTATTGATTCGACCTGCGTGATGCTTTTTCATCGCGATTCGCTATGCTTAGATGATTGGAAATAAAGAGGTCCTGCCATGTTTGAATCGGATAAAACCAAAGTCAGAAACTTGCTTGTTGCGACACGTTTTGGTGTCTCTGCCTCTGAAATGCCAACCATTATTGGGGTGAAGCAAGATAAAGCGCTCAAGCTGATTAATGAGCTGAAGCAAGAAGGGGAAGACATTCACTCGTTAGGGGAAGGGAACAACCCAGAAGAGTTGGTGCTGTATTCGATTGGTGAAATAGAGCCTTAATTGAGCCAACAAGAACAAAAAAAAGCCGCCCATCGTTGGCGGCTTTTTAGATCGTTCATTCAAACTACTCGTGAATCGGCACAACCAGAATATCTACCGGAGACTTGTTGATCAGATGTCTTGAGTAAGAAATGATCTTGCTCCAGAAGTCTTGGTGGTGGCCACAAATAAGCAGATCAACTTCTTGCTCTTTGATGGTCACTTCCAGTTTGTCCGCCAAATCACCCGTGCCAACGAAGAAGTGCTTCAATGGTTGCTCCATGTAATCGCTAAAGGACTTCAAGCACTCCATTGAATGTTCATTCAACGGTCTTTGGTCTGGGTTTGCTTTAATATCGACAAGCTCACGATAAATTTCGCCATGAGTACCATCGATATGAATAAAAGAAATCTCGGCACCGAGATAACTCGCCATAGATACCGCTCGGTCAATCAACACAGTACTCTCATCAGACAGTTCCAGTGCGACTAGGATATGTTTGTATTTCATAACCACGCCCTCTTGTGGAATACACTACCAATAGCATAGTACGCCTTTAACAAAAAATGTGTTGATAAGATCCCGAAATCGCTCAAAGTTTTGGCAAATTATCACCAGCCTAAGAGCGACAGGAGACAGAGGGGAGGACGAAAAAAGAGCCGGTACTAGTACCAGCTCAATTCAATCTCTAATGGCATGTCACAGCGTATTCTTTCTCCACACATCTCATCGGATGCGTTGAGGTGAACCAGTTTTGCAGAGGAGTATCCTTCTCCTCGAAAGTGGTCTCTTGCCTCGCAGAGGCTGGCAAATTTGAGCGGGCTTTTGTGCTCGTTCAATATCAGTGACTTCGTATGGTTTTCCACATTGTAAGCGAGGTAGATACCACCCTCGACCGATTCAATCAAAAGATTCATAGCCGTTTCCCATTGGTGTTTTCACTCTTTGGCTATTACGGCGAGCGATGGATTTTAGTTCACTTCTGATGCTCGATTGCCGCCAACAAGAACTCAGTCACTTCTTGCACGTGCTCCGTAATCTCAGCTTGCGTTGGCTTTTCCATTCCCATTAAAACGCCAGAGCGAATCGACAGTAGCATACCTGTCCAAAGGCGAATCTGTGTTTCCGGCTCCTTGATATCGAAACGATCTTGGAAGAACTGAGTGAGCTTGGCATCGGTATCGTCCGGACCGACTTCGCGGAAGATCGTCGTGATCTCAGGCGCTTTGGCGCTTTCTGCAATCAATAAACGGAAAGTCGCCAAGTGCTCATTAGAAAGGTGGAAAGAAACGAAGTGTTCACCAAATGAGTTCAACGCTTCTCGCAGGTCATCCTCTTGTAGGTGATTAATGAAGCCACCATCCATGTTTTCACCTATCTGGCGCAATGTTGCTTCAAATAGCGCTGCTTTAGATGGAAAGTAGCGATACACGGTTTGCTTTGTCATGCCTGCTTGGGCGGAGATTTTATCCATGTTCGCTAACACATATCCCTCGGACAAAAAGTTCTCTTTCGCGGCTTCTAAAATAGCTCGGCGTTTCTTCTCTCGGTTTTGCTCGATCTTGCTCATGCTCAGATTCTCTTGATTTGATAATCATACTATACGGTATGATTTTTGTTGACACAACTCCGAAATTATAAAATCATACTCGCGAGTATGATTTCTTTTTTGAGGACAAAGACGATGACGACGGCATTAATGAATAACCTAAACGCCAAAGGCGCACGCTTTGCCGGGGTGATGATCACCTTGGTTGGTGCACTGCTGATGAGCCTAGACCCAATTTTTATTCGCTTCTCGGGCGTGAGTGGTGTGGATACCGCATTTCTATTTGGCTTGTTTACCGCGATTTCGATGCCAATATTTATCCAACTTCGCGATGAGCGCGGTCTGGTTCGAGCGGTGAAAGAGAGCGGCTGGCATGTCTTGTTGTCTGGCTTATTGATGCTCGGCAGTGCTGCTGGTTTGGTGATGAGCATTAAGCTCACCACGGTTGCGAATACCTTTGTGATTCTGAGCGCAGCACCAGCTTTGGCTGCATTATTTAGCTGGTGGTTTTTGGGTGAAGTGACCCAGCGTTCGACGTGGATTGCGATTGTTGCTGTGATGGTGGGTATTGCGATTGTGGTCTCTGGCTCTTTTAAATCGGGTAACTGGATTGGCGATGGTTTAGCAGTGTTTGCCGTGGTGTGTTTGTCGCTCAACCAGGTGCAACTGCGTAAGCATCAACACGTAAGCCGCATGGCAAGTGTTGGCTTTGGTGGACTGTTTTTAGCGATGGCAATGCTGTTTTGGGCTGCTCCTTCAACTTACAGCGCGAACACTTGGCTGATTATGGGCTTGATGGGGCTGTTTACTGCGCCGTTTGGGCGTGTGCTTTCACAAGTCGCGACCCGTTACATCACGGCGCCTGAAGTTGGCATGATTCTGATGATCGAAACCGTGCTAGCACCACTTTGGGCATTAATCTTCTTTGATGAAATCCCAGCAATGGCAAGCATTCTTGGTGGTTCAATCATCTTGGTCACCATTTCCATTTACGCTTTTTCAGCGATGAAGTCAGAACAAAAATAGAGGTTGATATGAACACAATTCAAACCCTACAACTTGAGTTTATTGGGCAAATTCGTACGCCATATACTGAGGTTTCTCAGTGCCCAAATAACATTCAGTCACAAGATGGACCTGTGTGTGAAATTCAACTTAAATCTCAGTATCACCAAGGGCTCGTAGGACTTGAAGTTGGGCAGAAAATACTGGTTCTGTATTGGCTTTCTGGTGCGAACCGCCAACCTGAAATGATGCAAGGAAAGAAGGGCACATTTGCTTTACGTTCACCGCACAGACCAAACCCTATTGGCGCAGCGGTCTTACCGATTGAGTCTATCGACGAGGGAGCAATTAAAGTGCGTGGTTTGGACTGCTTGGATGGCACGCCTTTGGTTGATATCAAACCTGCGATTTACTTTGAAGCATAGTCCTAGGTTTGTGCCTTTGTAAGCTAAGGCACCCAAACGAGCTCTCGGTCTGAAAGCGGCTTGTGACAGAAGTCGCTTGCTTTTTATACAAGAAAACCTTTAGACTTTGCCCATCACTTCTTTAGGAGATTACGCCAACATGAACAACTAAACCTGTCATCCAACTCTCATTTTATTTTTTGGATTTACAGGGTTAGTAGGCGTAGCTCACTTTCCGATATTTCTTTGCAGTTACCATTTTTCTGTTTGAAGCGCTTCTATGGGCGTATGTATTTGCATCGATCTCATCTCTAGATTTATCTCAAGCTACGGCTGTTGTCCCTGTCATACAGGAGGCAAATTATGCCAGTCTTACAGGCTTACAACATCAGTCATCAATTTGGTAATGGCGAAATGCTGTTTCAGCAAATCTCATGTTATATGACCAAACGTCGTGTTGGGTTAGTCGGACGCAACGGTGTCGGAAAATCAGTGTTTGCATCGATACTCGGCGGTGAGCAAACCCCAACCAGCGGTACAGTAACTTTACCAAGGTCCTTTGCGGTGTATCGCCAGCAACCATCTCACTTGTTGGCGGGAGAGCTTTCGATTGCCCAATTTTTATCAAAGGACAACGTGCTAAGTGCGCTCAAGCAGATCGAAATGGGCGATTGCTCAGAGCATTTGTTTGAGGTGGTGGGTGAACAATGGGATTTGCCTATCCAACTTGCTAAGCAGTTAGAAACCATGGGTTTGCCACCACAGCCAGACTTCCCTTGCTCGCAATTGAGTGGCGGACAGTTAGCACGTTTGCAACTGTGGCAGTTGTTCGACAGCGAAGTGGAATTGCTGATCCTTGATGAACCGTCGAACCATCTTGATACACATGCCAAGCAGTGGTTGATTCATTCGATGCGCAATTTCTCAGGAGCGATTCTGCTCATTAGTCATGACAGAGAATTACTTCGCGAGATGGAGGAAATCTGGGAACTGTCCGGACTAGGCTTGCAAGTGTTTGGCGGTAATTACGACGTGTATGCTGAGCAAAAGCGCACCGAACTACAAGCTGTGGAACGCCAATTAGCTGCTGTCGATAAACAAAAAAAGCAATTGGAAGAGCAAGCTCAGCGCAATCGTGAGAAAGCAGAACAAAGAGCGGCTCAAGGTAACAAGCTGAGAAAGGATGGCAGTCAGCCGAAAATTTTACTGGATGGTATGAAGGATAAAGCCACAGCCCGAGCAGCTAGTCGTAATAAAAACGAGCAATTTCGCCAAGCGCATCTGCAAGAGAAAGAGCAAAGCTTGCGAGTGCGCAAAGAGCAAATCAAAGGGCAAAAACTGTATTTGGCAGACAGTCAAAGTCGTTCGCGAAAAGTCGTGTCGCTTTTAGAAGGCGTGCTGCCATTTGGGGCGGCTCAACCCATCACTGCGCAAGTTTATGCGGATGATAAATTGCATTTGTTGGGCAAAAACGGATGCGGTAAATCGACCTTACTGAAAACCCTCTTGGGGGAGTTCTCATTGCAAAGTGGTGAGCTACAAATCAATACGCCGCTTTATTATCTCGACCAGCACTTCGGTGCGATACAGCCTGAACTCTCCATGTTGGAAAACCTAATGCAGCATTGTGAGGGGATGAAAGAAAGCGATGCCAGAACATTACTAGCAGGCATTGGCTTTCGCCGAGACAGTGTGTTTCGTTTGGGCAGCGTATTGAGTGGTGGCGAGAAAATGAAACTTGCAATGTTGATTGTCAGTCATCAACCAACGCAGCCTTTGTTGCTCTTGGATGAGCCGGATAATCACCTCGATTTGGATTCGAAAATCATGCTTGCTCAAGCACTAAGCGCGTATCGAGGTGGCTTTATTCTTATCAGTCACGACCAAGATTTCGCCGCGGATTCGGGTGTGTCTCGAAGCATTGAACTGAGCTAACAAGCTCTTGTCTATAACTCCACATTGAGGGGAATCACCGAAGCTAAGCGGCTAGTTTGGCTTTGGTGACTTTAAAACCTTCACCAAGCAATTTTCTCAAAGCTATTAGAATCATTACTTCGATATGGGTAAGATGCTTGATGCATTACACAAAACAAAAACAGAAAAGGAAGTCTATGAAAAAGAAAACCTTAGCACTGGTGACCGCGTTTGCGATGACGGGCGTATTACCGGGAGCTTATGCCGAAGACTCAACAAAGGAGTTGGTTGAACACGTACACAAAATGGCGGTGAAGTACCCAACGACAAAGAAAGTCGATGTGGTGGATGAGTATTTTGGTACCAAAGTTAGTGACCCATACCGCTGGTTAGAAGACGACCGCAGTAAAGAAACCGCAGATTGGGTGAAAGCGCAGAACCAAGTCACGTTCGATTACTTGGCGCAAATTCCTTATCGTCACCAGATCGAAGAACGCTTAACTAAGTTGATGGATTACGAGAAGTTAGGGCGACCATTCAAGGAAGGTAAATACACCTATTTCTACAAGAACGACGGTTTGCAAAATCAAGATGTGCTTTATCGCCAACTTGATGATGGCAAGCCAGAAGTTTTCCTCGACCCAAATACCTTTAGCGAAGATGGCACGACCTCATTGGCGAATGTGAGCTTCACCAAAGATGGTTCTTTAGTCGCTTACAGCATTTCAGAAGGCGGTAGCGATTGGCGCAAAGTGGTTGTGCTTGATGTAGAAACCAAAAAGCCTGTCGGTGAGACGTTAGTGGATATTAAGTTCAGCGGCGTAAACTGGCTGGGAAACAAAGGTTTCTACTACTCAAGTTACGACAAGCCAGAAGGCAGCGAGCTTTCGGCCAAAACCGACCAACACAAGCTTTACTACCATGAGCTAGGCACTAAGCAGAGTGAAGACAAGCTTATCTTCGGTGGTACGGAGGCTGAGAAGCACCGATACGTTCGTGGTTACACTTCCGACGACCAACGTTACCTGTTTATTTCGGCAAGTACTTCAACGTCTGGCAATAAACTGTTCTTCAAAGATTTGACCAAGCCAGACAGTCCGCTGCAAACTATTTTGGATGACACCAATTCTGATACTTGGGTGATTGATAGCAAAGGCACCAAGCTGTATTTGGTCACCAACTTAGATGCACCAAACAAACGCGTGGTGACGGTGGATGCGAGCAACCCTGAGCCGAAGAATTGGAAAGATTTAATTCCTGAAACTGACAACGTGCTTAGCCCATCAACCGCGGGCGGTTACCTGTTTGCCAGCTACATTGTTGATGCCCTTTCGATGGTCAAACAATACGACATGGACGGCAAGTTCATTCGCGAAATCAAGCTGCCAGACATCGGCAGTGCTTACGGCTTTTGGGGTAAGAAAGAAGACGCTGAAGTCTACTATTCTTTCACCAACTACAAGACGCCAAGCACGACCTATCGCCTAGACATCAATGAGGGTGACAGCGAGGTTTACCACAAATCGAACGCACCATTCGATCCGGCACAATTTGAATCTCGTCAGGTGTTCTACAAATCGAAAGATGGCACCAAGATTCCAATGATCATCACCTACAAAAAAGGCACGCCGATGGACGGCAGTGCGCCAACGATCTTGTATGGTTATGGTGGTTTCAATATCAGCCTAACACCTTACTTCAGCCCAAGCCGAGCGGCATGGTTGGAAATGGGTGGTATCTATGCTGTCGCGAACATTCGTGGTGGTGGTGAATACGGTAAAGAGTGGCACAACGCCGGCACCAAATTAGAGAAGCAAAACTCGTTTGATGACTTTATTGCCGGAGCTGAGTTCCTTATCGATAAAGACTACACCTCGTCAGACAAGCTCGCGATTAACGGTGGCTCGAACGGCGGCTTGCTTGTTGGTGCAGTGATGACGCAGCGCCCAGAGCTGTTCAAAGTGGCACTGCCAGCGGTGGGTGTATTGGATATGCTTCGCTACCACACCTTTACGGCAGGAGCGGGCTGGGCTTATGACTACGGTACAGCAGAGCAAAGTAAAGAGATGTTTGATTACCTCAAAGGATACTCGCCAGTTCATAACGTAAAAGCCGGCGTAAAGTACCCGGCAACTATGGTAACAACGGGTGACCACGATGACCGTGTGGTGCCGGCGCACTCATACAAATTTGCGGCTGAGCTACAGTCTAAGCAAGCAGGTACAAACCCAACTTTGATTCGAATCGAAACCAACGCAGGTCACGGTGCAGGCACACCGACTAGCAAGGTTATCGAGAAAACCGCTGATGTTTACAGCTTTACTTTATTCAATATGGGCGTTGAAAAGCTGTAAGCGAGAGGGCGGATTAACCGAAGAGCTTAAGCTTATTTACATTGGAATCAAAACGCAGTCTTCGGGCTGCGTTTTTTGTTTTAGGGAGAACAGAAAAATATGCGATGCCAACGTAGTTCACATAAATGATATTGAAGAATTTCCAATAAGTGGAAGTATCGAACGCCAAGACGAAATAACATTTTTTTAATGAAAATACTCTACAGTTGTAGAATATATGTTTAAGCCAACATGACTTATTTATTGGTGAAATCGCTGAAAAAGTATATAGATAAACGTCTAGGTGGTTCCACCTTTCGATTGACCATTTATTTTTTCTTTGGTTTGATTTCACATGTTTAATCTATATTAAATGAGTATTCATTTCTTGTTGTGATATCTACTATTTAGATAATTGTTAATCTAAATTTCATTTCAAATATAAACCAAAATTTAGGTTATAACTCATATAACCATAGGTGATTGAACTTACCGTTATCCTCTATTTAATTTAAATGCAGCGTTAAACAACCTGTTATTTGTAAATTCGCATTGGAAATTGAACTTTCCGAGGCTCGATTCAGCTCGTCCGCGATTTATGCAGGTTTGATGACGCGTGCGTTTAATTGAATAAAAGATGGATAAAATCCTATGAATATGGTGAAACCGTCTGTTGTCGTGATGGCAGCAGCAATCCAGTTTGCGTCCCCCGTTTTTGCTGAGACAGATACAGATAAAGAACTACAAGATATGTCCGATCCTCTTGCAGTTTATACCCAAGCCGGCTTTGGCATTACGGACAAAGGGGCAAACATTAAGATAGGCCAAACCTATAAAGAGTCTCAACCGGGCACGATGGCAATGAACGTTATCGAAGTCAAAGGTATTGGTGGCGAACTGTTTGGCATTCGAGACGAAGATGATCCGTTGTACAGTAAAGTGGATGACAGTATTGATTCCTTCCGCCTGCGTAATTTCCAAGTTGAAGTTGCGAAAGGACTAGGGCGTCAGCTTGATGTGAACTACGACGTAGATGCTGACAAGTTGGATGCGTCGTACAGCTTCATCAAGGCCTTACCGAAGCTTGGTGTTGTCCAGCTTTACCCATTAGCTGGTGCAGGTGTGACGATTGCCAATGACTTCAGCGGTGAAGACAAGGGCTACGAGATTCCGGGTACATTTACTGTGGTCGGTATGTACTCGAAAATCGATATTACCGACAAGATTTGGATTAACTACAACCCGATGTATATGCACACCTTGTCGGGCTCAAGTGATTATAAAGACACGTATTATGCGGGTGAGGATAATATCTTAACGCATGAATTTGCGATTTCTTACCAAATAACACCACGTTCAAATATTCGTTACTTCGCTAACTGGAATGAGCAAGTCGACTTTGGCGATGGCGACCACCGTATCGAATACAACTACCAATTCTAATACGACTCATAAGATAAAAATAATTTACGCATTTTTGCTGTGTGATGTTTGGTCACACATTAAGTGGAAATAACAAGGCGCATCAAATTTTAAGCGCGTTCGTCGTTGGTTTTATTTCAGACGACAAGATGAAAACAAAAATAGAAGAAAGACCAACCGCTTAGTCGGTTTTATTTCTCATTCAATCCACAAATTGCCTGTGCTGTGCGTGATGGTCAGTCCTTTCACTGATATACAACCAACGCCGCAGTACGGGTTTTCTCTTAACATGCTTATAGGTTTTAGTATGAAAAATCTTACCAAAATCGTTGCTGTGGGGTCCCTCATCTCGTGTGCAGCAGCGCAAGCAGGAGGTCTGTACTTGTACGAGACTTCCACCACAGACATTGGTTTAGCGTCTGCGGGTATGGCGGCAAGAGCGCAGGATGCCTCGGTCATGGCGGCGAACCCTGCGGGTTTGTCTAACGTGGCGGGGCAGTCATTTTCGGGTCATTTGATCAGCTTGTATGGCGACACAACGCTGGACACCTTTGGTGGTGGTGACGCAGGGAACATCATTGGTTACGTGCCGCTTGGTTCTGCGTTTTATAGTCAACAAGTGAACGATAAGTGGACGCTTGGTATTGGTATGTACGGTAATTACGGCTTGGGTCTGGAATACGACAAGCTGTTCAGCCGTATTGATATTCCTAATGCAATTACTCAGGCCGTGACGGTTCAACCTTCTGCTTCATACCGTATTAACGATCAATGGTCTGTAGGTGCTGCATTAGGCATCCATTACGGAATCTTAGATATGGATGTCAAAGTTGATGGTACGGCAATCGCTGGTGGCATTGAAGATACCGACACTCAAGTCAATGGCCGCGTTGGTGTGCTGTATGAGTTGAATTCTGGCACTCGCTTAGGTCTGTCTTACTCGAATGAAACTGAGTTCGAATTCGATGATAAAGACTTCTCGACCAGTGCCGTTGCACCTCAGCAGTTGGTATTCAGTGCTTACCATGAGCTTAACGACAAACTGGCGGTGATGGGTAACTTGAACTGGCAAGATTGGAGTGCTTACCAAACGCTGATGGATGTAGAAACACAAGACACCTATCAGATTGCTTTGGGTACACAGTACAAGGTTAATAGCAAAGTGATGTGGAATGCAGGTTTCGCATTTGATTCAAGCATGTACACAGACCAATCCAACGGTGATCTGACTATTCCAACTGGCAACGCTTACCGTCTAGGCACGGGCATTGATTACAAGATTGATGAAGCAAGCACGGTGTCAGTTGCCTTTGAAGCGACCTTAATTGAATCGTCTGAGGTGAAAGGTCGAGCGGGTAACACGATTGCAAGCTTTGATGATCCAGCGTTGTACTTCCTAAGCATCGGCTACAGCTGGAAAAACCAATAATCCGGGGTTAACGCAATCACTAGATTAGCGATACGACGAAAAGCAGCGGTAAGCACGTCCTAGGCTTACCGCCGTTTTTGTTTGTAGCGGGACTGTATCAATTCAACTGAACAAAAAGCACAAAGTAAAAAGACGATAGCGAATTCGTCGAGGAAATTTGAAATGAACAACACGTTTTGGCTGGCATGTGCAGCGTTAGTTTTAAGCTCGTCGGCTCTGGCTAGCGAACGCGTTCCCAAAGAGAACAAAAACAAATTAGCTGATGACCCAACAAAGGTGATCACCAAGTTCGGTGCAGCTTATTCCAACAACTATGATTTTGATGACCAGAACATCTCGTTCTCTGGTTCCTTGGCACTGGATGAAGCACGCAAGATTAATGTTCGTATCAATGATGATGCGAGTGAATGGCGCGTGGGCGGCTCTTGGTTGTTTCCGGTGGGTATCGTGAACTTTAACTTTGGTAAGAACGAATACACCAACGGCGCTGATCAAACCAACTACAGCGTCGGAACGTTTGTACCATTGAGCTATTTTGGCATCGAGCCAGCAGGCTTTCAGATCTTCCCTATGGCTGGCTACACCTATAACGATGGTGATGTGCCGGTTTGTGATGGCGCAGAGGGCAGTGCATGTTCAGCCCCTGGTTTTACTGGCACACCTAGCCCAGAGAATGGGTTCAACATGATGAACTCTTCAGGCAGCAGCGGTTATTTGGGAGCGTTCACATTGAAACCCCTGACAGAGCAATTGACCTTGATGGGATTCGCGGGTGGCTCTTATGGTTCAGAGAACAGTGAAGGCGACAACTACAAAGGTGCTTTTGGTGGCTTAGGGTTGGGTTACCTTGTGCAAAAACGTCACTCGTTTAACTTGATGACGTTTATGATGGACAACAACACTTATCTCGATGACCCAGACAAGCGCGTCATCGTCTCATACCAGTATCAGTTTGATTAAAGAAGCGCAGCCCATCGGCTGCGTTTTAATTAAAAGTGCCAACCCATATCAGAACGGATCACCTCTCTAACTCTGCGCGGTATTGGTCTTGCAGGATGTACATGCGTTTTACATCGCGGTAGCTACCGTTGATGAAGAACTCTTGCACAAGGTGGCCTTCTTCTATAAAGCCGCACTTCTGGTAAAGGTGGATCGCTTTTTCATTGTCCAAGGCAACCAACAGGTAGATTTTGTGTAGGTTAAGAATCGAGAATGAATAATCCAAAGCACGATTAATCACTTCTTCGGCATAGCCTCGTCCTTGGTGGTCTGGGGCGATGATGATTTGGAACTCGGCACTGCGGTGGATGTAGTTAATTTCAATCAACTCGACCAGGCCAATTAAAACGCCGTGTTCATCTTCTACGACAAAGCGGCGCTCGGCATCGTCGTGAATGTGTTTGCGATACAGCTCTTCTAATTCATCGTGAGATTCGTAAGGCTCTTCAAACCAGTACGTCATGATGTTGCGGTTGTTGTTGAGGTCGTGAATAAAGCGCAGGTCTGAACGTTCTAAAGCACGAATTGTGAGACCATTTTTCATCGTCTATCTCCAGAGAGCAAAAGCATAATCAAATGCGACTATAACCAAGCCATCTTAGCCCATTAGAGGGAAATCTCCCCTTTACTTCTAAGACTTTAGGGTCGTAAAAGCGATCTTCGTCATACCCTTGCAACGCCTTTATCTATAAGGGTTACAGCAATAATGAAACTTAATCATGACGACAAAAAATCTGATTAGGTTAAGGGTGCAATTTCAGATTAAATACCGCCAACGACTTAAGGTCATAATCTACAGAAACAAGGTATTAAATATGTTTTCAATCGGTGACGTAGTAGTAGCTACTAAAGGTATCGAACTAGGCGAAATGGTTGTTACAGGTCTAAGCAGCGGCGGTTTTTACGCACACGTTAAAGCTGGCGAAAAGACACTAACTTACCCAGCTAAAGATCTTAAGAAAGCATAATTACATTTGCTGACTTGCTAAAAAGGTAGCTCCCGAGCTGCCTTTTTTTGTGCCTACAATTCCTTCCTAAATTCCTACTTTATTTCGACCTGAATTATTTTTAATCAAATTTAATATGTTTGGTTAATATATTGTCGCCTCCGTCATTTTTGACTCATATCAATAAAAGCTCCGGTTTTAAGTTGTTGTTTTTATGTTGTATTTTTCACTTGTTGCCGCAAGTGTCTGTTTTTATAAACTTTAGATGTTAAATTCGTTGCTCATCTAAATATTCGATTAATATCTATTCCTTTTTCCCATTTTTAAAAATATTGGCATTTCAATAACTTTCGCCCCAACTGATTTAGGGGAACAGTGATGAATAAAAAGAAAATAACACTAGGGATCGTGGGAGCAGGCTTGGTGGCTTACTTCGGCACCGTTTACATGGTGAACCAAGACGATAAAAAAGTGGCTCAACAAAATCTGGCGCAATTTAGTTCGCTCGATCAATCTACGCTGGATTATCAAGCGATGAAGGTGTTGGCGGATAAAGGTTGTGGCTATTGCCATACACCAAACAGCGAAATGCCTTTCTACTCAGAAATGCCAGTGGCGAAACAGATCATGGAAGCGGATGTGAAGGTGGCCATGCGTCACTTTGATATGACCAATCTGTTCGACGACGTGAAGCAGAATGATCCTGTTTCTGAAGTCGCACTTGCTCGTCTTGAGAAGGTGCTTTACGACGACTCAATGCCGCCAGCGATTTACCTGACTATGCACTGGTCAGCAAGCATGTCGAAAGACGAAAAACACACCTTATTGAAGTGGATTCGTGAGAAGCGTGCAGAGCGCCATGCACAGTCTCCGGTATCTGAAGAACGTAAAACCAAAGTTCTACAACCAATTTACACCACGTTCGAAACCGATGCAGACAAGGCTGAGCTGGGTAAGGTGCTTTATCACGACACGCGACTATCAGGAGACAATAGTGTCTCATGTGCGTCATGCCATAGCCTTGATACAGGCGGCGTGGACCGACTCGTAACGTCTGTTGGTATTCATGGTCAAGTGGGTGGCATCAACGCGCCAACCGTATTTAACGCTGTATACAACAAGCTGCAATTCTGGGATGGTCGTGCTGCCGATCTGCAAGTCCAAGCGGGTGGTCCTCCGTTTAACCCAATTGAAATGGGCTCTATGGATTGGGATGAAATCGTCGACAAGTTAAGCCAAGATCCAGAAATGGTTGCGATGTTCAAAAAGGTTTACTCAGGTGAGATTAATGGCAACAACATTACGGATGCGATTGCCGAGTTTGAGAAAACCCTAACCACACCAAACAGCCGCTTCGACCAATACATGATGGGTGACACTCAAGCGCTGGACTCGCACGAGAAATACGGTCTAATGCTGTTCAAGAAGTACGATTGTCAAACCTGTCACGCAGGTGAAGCGATGGGTGGTGAAACGTTTGAAACCATGGGCATGAAAGCGGACTACTTTGCTGAGCGTGGTACTGATATGACGGACGCAGACCTTGGTCGCTACAACTTTACTGGCAACAAAGAAGACAAGCACAAGTTCAAAGTGCCAACCTTGCGTAACATTGAACTGACACCGCCATACTTCCACGATGGACATGCTGATACGCTAGAAAAAGCTATCTACGACATGGGTAAATACCAAGTCGGAGTGGAAATGTCGGATGAAGAAGTGGATGCCATCAAAGCGTTCTTGAAAACACTGACGGGTGATTATGAAGGTCGTCCTTTAAGTTAAGCTGAGGCATTACCGACAAGTTTATCACCGATAAAACGATAGACTTCGCAATCGAGACCACCTTTGATTAAGGTGGTCTTTTTTATGGAACAAATTCAATCAAGTAGGGATAGATATGATTGATCATTTTAAAATTAAGGTTGTGGATTTTGATGCCTGTATCGCGTTTTACTCCAAGGTGCTTACCCCTCTGGGCATCGAACTAAAATGGTCGGACGAAGCAGCGGCAGGCTTTGGATTAGTTGGTGAAGCCAATACGCGCTTCCTGATAGAAAAGGGTGGCCAAAGTGCCCCTTGCCACATTGCGTTTAAAGCGAATGACAAGGCTTCCGTTGAGGCCTTTCATAAAGCGGGTATTGAGGCTGGGTTTACTTGTCATGGTGAGCCAGGTTTGCGTGAACACTATGCGCCAAATTACTACGCAGCGTTTTTTTATGATCCCGATGGTAACAACATCGAAGCGGTGGCTTATTTATAGGGCGTTAGCTATGGGATGAGTCAGTGGGTATTTACTGATCGAACGATCGCTAGGTCATTGGTTTTACGATCAAGATAGAAGATAATCGAGCTCCTATTTCATCCCTATAAAAAGAACGAAAAATACTATGAAAGTTGTCGTCACAAAGGCACAAAAACAGCACGCTCAAGGCATTACCGAAGTTCTCAATCCCATCATAGAAGAGGGCTTATACACAATCCTTGATACCACCTTCACCCCAGAAGAGGAAGAAGGTTTCATTGAAAGCTTTCCTGAAACGGGTGTGTTCAATGTGGCATTGAATGTAAAAGAAGGGGACGAGGAAGACAGCGCCGTGCTGGGTTTCCAAAACGTAGAGCCTTTCGCCAGTTATACCAAGGCATTCGCTCACGTTGGCATTATCGGTACGTTCGTTGATGCCAAATGTCGCCGACAAGGTGTCGCTTCAGCGCTGTTTACTGCCACCTTTGCTGATGCTAAATCCAAAGGTTATGAACAGTTGTTTGCTTATGTCCGAGAGGACAACCCCAACGCGCTCGCAACGTATCTAAAACATGGCTTTGAAGTGGTCGGCACTGCAAAGAAGCATGCCAAGGTTAGCGGCCAGTACATCAATGAAGTTATGATCGAGAAGTTTCTCTAGCGCCTAGAAGGAAAGCAAGATGTACAAGTCTGCAGGTATCATCATTAAAGACGGCGCACTGTTAGTGCTGCGTTCAAAAGGCAAAGACACCTTCTATGCGCCAGGTGGAAAACTGGATAGTGGCGAAACACCAGAGCAAGCGTTATGTCGTGAACTGCAAGAAGAAGTAAGCATTGGCGTGAAGGAAGATGCCTTGACGCTGTTTGGTCGCTTTGAAGCGCCTGCACACGATAAAGACGACATTACTTTGGTCATGGATGTGTTCTTCGTTAATGATTATTCGGGCGAGGTGGTTGCCAGTAACGAAATCGAAGAGTGCCAATGGGTAGATTCTTCAAACGTGGATGGCATCGCGATAAGCACGATTTTCCGCAATGAGGTCTTCCCGAGCTTGGTTGAACAAGGATTAGTGAAATAACACTGAACCTCGAGCAGAATACAAAAACGCCCACAATGCGAACGTATTATGGGCGTTTTATTGTGAGCTTTTACTTAGCCAGTTTTTCTGCGTATTCGTTCAGGATCTGCTTGTAGACTTCAACTGGTTGAGCGCCTGTCACTGCACTTTCCATATTGAACACCATTGTTGGTACTGAGCTCACGCCAAGTTGATGCCATTGGCTTTCTTGATACTCGATAGAGTCAGCATTACTTGCATCGTCTAGGGTGGCGATGCCCATATTTGCATCTAAACCAATGTCAGTCAGAATCGTTGCCAGTGTGTTTCGGTCAGAGACATCTTTGCGTTGACCAAAGAACGCCGCGAACAGGGCTAACTTCAGTTCAGTTTGCTTACCAAATTGCTCTGCCCACTGCAGCAGTACGTGTGCATCTCGCGTGTTAACCATCTTCATGTCATCAAAGTAATCAAAGTCGAATCCCACTTCTTTACCCAGATTAGTCAGGTTATCGCGTGCACGAACGCTGTCTTCTGGCGTTGTCCCGTATTTATTCGCTAGGTGTTGGCGTAGGTTTTCACCTTCTGCTGGCATGTTTGGGTTCAATTCGAACGGTTGCCATTCCAACTCAATTTTATCTTCCAATCCTAGCTCTTGAATTGCTTGTTCTAAGCGTTTGTAGCCGATGATGCACCAAGGGCAAACCACATCCGACACTACGTCGATTTTGATTACTGATTCCATAAAACAGACCTTACTTTTTCGAGTTATAAAATGGATATGGAGACCAAGAGTGTGAATTCAACCAGTTACCTTTTAGTAACCTGATGCTTTTCTCATCGCATTTTATCTTTCATCGTATCTTTTTCTACAATTCATGTTGACCTGTCTATAACTCTACAGTTTAAGATGCTTTCATCAGCGCTGAGGAAAATTACATGTATCGGATATCGGAACTGGCAGAGATGCTAGGTTTGTCTCGCACCACATTGCTTTATTACGAGAAGATTGATCTCATCAGAGGGCAACGGTTAAGCAACGGCTACCGCGCTTATAGCGATGCGGATCTACAACGATTGCGTTTGATCCAGCAATTGCAGAGCGGCGGACTGACGCTCAAGGAGTGTAAAGCCTGCTTGGAAGCCAAAGTAGATCGCCAGTTGATGTTGGAAAGGCTCAAACAGCTCGATGAAGAGATTGAGGAAAAGCAGAAGTCGCGCCAGCTGTTGGCAGCGCTGCTGGGTGAAACACCGTTAACCGATTGGCATGAATCGTTGGATGAAGTCGCACCGGATGCGCACTTGAAATGGCTGATGACGCAAGGTTTTAGCGAGAAAGAAGCCCTCCACTTACGTTGGTTATCAAAAGATATGAATACTCACGACGACTACATGGCGGACTTCTTCCGCGTATATGAAGCCTTGGAGTTTTGGGGGCCTGGTTCAGAGCAAGATACGTTGAAAGCATTGAGCCTATTACCAACTCAACCTGATGAAATATTGGAAATCGGCTGTGGGCAGGGCATTGCGACTCGTACTTTGGCAAAACATGCACACATCACTGCGGTCGATAACGACGAGCCGTCTTTGCAACGCCTACAAGGTAAAGCTGAGGCTCTTGGCTTAAGTGACAATATCACCACGGTGTGTGCGAGCATGACAGAACTGCCATTTGCAGAAGGCTCGGCTGATGTCATTTGGGCAGAAGGCAGTGCTTACATCATGGGTGTGGAGAACGCATTCAAAGCATGGAGCCCATTGCTTAAAGACGGCGGTATCTTAGTGGTGAGCGATTTGGTATGGAAAACGGATACACCAAGCGAAGATACGGTGGCGTTCTGGCAAAAAGAATACCCAGATGTGGGCAGTGTCGAGAAGCGTATTGCGCAGGCGAAAGCAGCAGGCTACCGAGTGTTAGAGACGTTCCCAATTATTCAACAGGCATGGGATAACTACTACGTTCCTTTAGATGAGCGTGTGCAAAGTTTGAAAGCTGAGATGCCAGCATCACAAGCATTAAAAGACATACAAGTTGAATTAGATATCGTTAAACGCCGTGGTAATGAAGTGGCGTATCAGATGTATATCTTACAAAAAGATTGATAGAAAAATGAACGAAACAACAAATCAGAATACTCAAAAATCTAACTACACTCTTTCTCAATATGAGAGAGCTATGAGCAGCGAGATGATCGCTTTGTTTACTCAAACCTTTTCTGATTCTGAAGGTGAAGCAGAAGGCAAAACCATTGGCTTACTCGTTGGCGATTTGTTAACTACAACGCCAGAGCAAGAATTGAAAGGCTTTGTTGCGAAACAGGGTGAACGCTTGATCGCAGGCGTGTTGTTTACGCCATTAAGCTTTGAGAATGGTGAAGTGGGTTACTTATTGTCGCCAATGGCAACACAAACAGAGTGCCAAGGTAAAGGCGTAGGACAAGCCCTGATCAACTTTGGTCTTGAACACTTGAAACAACAAGGTATCGAGTTGGTGTTTACCTACGGCGATCCTAACTTCTATTCGCGCGTTGGTTTCCAACAAGTGACGGAAGCGCAATTCAAAGCGCCTCATACTTTGAGCTTTCCACATGGTTGGTTGGCACAATCACTTGTAGGTGAATTGACGCCAATCCAAGGCTCATCCTCTTGTGTGCAAGGTTTGGATAGTCCTGCTTACTGGTAACCCATTAAGCTAAGGCAATTGGTTGGCCTAATCTGAACGAAAAAGCCCCTCTGCGATGAACTTGCAGAGGGGCTTTTTGTGTCCTGTCAGTGTAGGGATAGGCATTACCTCACGGTAAGGACCATCTTGCCTACGTGTCCCTTCTCTTGGAATGCCGCTTGCGCTTGGTTGATGTCTTCCAGTGGGAATGTCTGTGCGACTAATGGTTTGATGTTGCCTTGTTCAATATGATGAACCAAGTTTCCAAACACTTCAGGCTCAAGGACAGTACAACCAAAGAAGCTGAGATCTTTGAGATACAAAGTGCGAACGTCTAGCTCAACCATCGCACCGCCAATGGCACCTGATACCGCGTAACGACCTTTCGGGCGCAAGACTTCAAGGAACTGTGGCCACTGGTCGCCAGCAACCAAATCAATCACCACATCGACGCTGTTATTGCCAAGCGCTTCAACAAGATTTGCATTGCGTGGCACGACTTCATCTGCGCCCAACTCCAGCACTTGTTCATTTTTGCTTGGACTTGTAATGGCAATAACGGTGGCCCCGCGCGCTTTGGCAAGTTGAATCGCCGCAGAGCCGACACCGCCAGAAGCACCAGAAATCAGGACACGATCTCCCTTTGCAACACGAGAGCGAGTGAGCATGTTTTCTGCCGTTGAATACGAACATGGGAAAGACGCAAGTTCGACGTCAGTCAAATCCGTCTTTAGCTGGTAGGCGTGCTTAGCTGAGACCACGGTGTATTCTGCAAATCCACCGTCGCATTCTGAGCCAAAGTACCAAGGTGGATTAATGTTTTCACCGTTCACGTCGCTCAAGCAAGGTTCAATCAACACGCGTTCACCTATACGGCGTTCATCTACCATACTACCCACGGCAACGATCTCGCCACAGACGTCAGCGCCTTGAATGCGTGGAAGAACCAGTGCATTGCCGCTCCAACTTGCGTCTTCGCTGTCGTTGTCACCTTTTGAATACCAGCCGATACGCGTATTGATATCGGTATTGTTCACGCCTGCTGCGGATACACGAATCAGCACTTCATTCTCTTTTGGTGTTGGGACAGGAATATCTTGGCGGTATTCCAACATTTCTGGTCCGCCGTGACCGGTCAATAGAACACCTTTCATTGTGGTTGGTAGTGTTGTCATGATTAATCTTCCTTTAGCAATCTTAAAACAGCTTGTTGCGCAGAGTTCAGAGCCTCGTTACCCAGTACTGGCCAAGCGCTGGAGACACCTTCGTGCAATAAGAAAAGCTGCGTGGCGAGGTCTTGGCGAAGGCTCTGTTTACCCAAAAATTGTCGAACGTCTTCTTTGTGCGCTTTCACGGTTTGGTTGATGATGTCGTGCTCGGGAAATGCCGCAATCGCGTTCATCGACATGCAACCATGCGGTGCGTAGTCTTCCATCCATTGTTTGAGCTTGTTGAATACGTGCTGAGTCGCTTCTAGCCCGGCTTGTGGCGAGTTATCCAGCAGGAAGTTTAAGTAGCGCTGGTGGCGGTGTTCTAACGCAGCCACGATCATGTCTTCCTTAGAAGGGTAGTGCTTGTACAAGGTACGTAGGCTAACGCCACAGGCCGTCTTGAGCTGTGCCACACTCGGCTCGGCAAATCCAAGCTCGCTAAAAGCTTGCTCTAAACTGGCGGCGATCTGTTCTTTCAACATAGCGTCTTCTCATGGGTAGAATGAATGTTCTACCTTTAGGGTAGAGCGATCGTTCTACCTGTGTCAACCAAGATCGCAGACATAAAAAAACGGAGCCCGAAAGCTCCGTTTTAAATCATCAAGTTAGCGCTAAATATTTTTGTATTCGTCCAACACCAACTGGCTAATTTGAGCGATGACTTGGTCGCGCGCCTGCAACGATAAATCGGTCTCAGTAATGTAAATGCTGATGTAAACCGGTTTATGGTTTTCTTTCCAAATCATCGCCGTGATACCACGCGAGCCAAACCCACCAGCACCAGAACGATCGGCAATCGACCAGCCTTTTGGCAACACAGAGCGCATCAAAGAGTCAGAGACTTTGTTGTCTTGCATCCAAATCTTTAACTGAATACGTGATTCGTAAGATAGCGCATCGCCTTCTAGCAGGGTGTGTAGAGTGTTTACCATGGCGTTAGGCGTTGTTGTATCTTGTTTGTCGCCCGGTTTGGCTTCATTTAATCTTGGTTCAAAACGGTCAAGGCGAGTGGCTTTATCACCAATAGAACGCAAGAATCTTGTTACACCATGCGGGCCGCCAATGCTGCGTAAAACAATGTTGGCGGCGGTGTTGTCGCTCATTAGCATTGCGGCTTCACAGGCATGTTCAATGCGGGTTGTTTGGCCTGCCATTCGATCCATGACAGGTGACCACACCACCATGTTGCGCTCTTCGACCTTCGCGGTGGCGTTTTTATCAAGCTTTTCGCTGTCCATGTCTTTCAGCATGGTCGCACACGCCAGCGTTTTAAAGGTGCTCATCATTGGGAAGCGCTCGTCGCCGCGGTAATCCCACTTTTCGTCTGTTTGCGTGTCCCAAACAGAAACGCCAATACGACCCGTAATGTGGTCTTCAATTGCGGAGAGGTCTTCATTCAGTTTGGCGGCGTACGTTGCACTCGAACAGACTAACAATCCGAGTAGCAGAAATAGCTTTTTCATTATTGATTTTCTTAGTGTTATTTATTCCAGTTCGCACCTTGGCGAATTTAGCCGGAACTATAACGAGTGAATACTCTAATGACTGTTAGATTCTTGTCTTTTTTCTGTAGGAATCCTTGCATATGTCGAGCTTTACCCGCTTTTACTCTTATTGACGTTGCTTTACATGTGAAGCGCTAAAGTAAAGTTGTCGATTAACCGAGTAACCAATCATGAAAACATTCCGCAATCTCATCTGGGCAATGATCGCCGCGATGTCCGTATTATGGTTTGCGATGGAACCGCAGCTTTTCTCTTCTACCAATGTCTTTGAATGGCGATCTGCCATGATCCAATATTCAGGCATTCTGTCTTTGATGCTGATGTCGATCACCATGGTGTTGGCAATGCGCCTTCCTGTGGTTGAAAACTGGCTACACGGCATGGACAAAGCATATCGAGTGCACAAATGGCTCGGTATTGGTGGCGTTGCATTAGGTTTAGCACACTGGCTTTGGTATCAAGTGCCGAAATGGTTAGTCATGTCTGGCGTATTAGCGAGACCAGAGAAACACACAGGTGCAGGGCCTGAGGGCAACCTTTCTGGAATCGAGGCTTGGATTCATGGTCTGCGCGACCTTGCTCAAGGCATGGGTGAGTGGGGCTTCTACATGCTGTTGGTTTTGCTGGTGGTTTCTCTATGGGGCGCTGTGAAATACAAACCCTTTAAACTATCGCACCGCTTTATGTCGGTGGCGTATTTGCTGATCGCGATTCACTCCGTACTGCTGCTCAAACGCGCGTATTGGGGTGAGCCTGTTTACTATCTCACAATAGCATTCGCAGTCGTCGGTTCGATTGCTGCACTTTACAGTTTGTTTGGCTTCGTTGGTCGTCGTAACAAACATTCTGCGGTTGTCGCGTCGACACGTTACTTCCCTCAAGCTGAAGTGATGGAATTGGTCGTCAAACCAAATGCGTCTTGGCAAGGTCACAAGGCGGGGCAATTTGCTTACTTACGCTTTGGTGATGAAGATGCCCATCCGTTTACTATCGTATCTGGCAGTGAAAGTAATGAATTACGCTTCCTAATCAAAGAGCTAGGCGATTTTACTACCGGCTTGTATGAGCGCGTAAAAGCGGGTGATGCTGTAATGGTCGAGGGGCCTTACGGACGTTTGGAATTTGATTTAGAGAAACCTCAAATCTGGATTGCTGGTGGGGTAGGGATTGCTTCTTTCTTTGCCGCTTTGGAAGCATTGAAAGTGCAAGCGCAAACTAGCGACGTTCACCTGTTTTACTGCAGTCGCGGTATCGACGGCCAGTTGGTCGATGAACTTTGGCACTTAGCGCACCAAGCAAGCGTCAAACTGCACGTGATAGATACTATGAAATCGCCACGTTTGAATGCTGAGCGTATTGCGGCTCAGTGTGGTGATTTGAACCAGTATGAAATGTACTTCTGTGGACCCGAAGCTTTCTCAAAAACACTGAAAAAAGAGCTAGATGCGTATCAATTTAATATTGAGCAGAGTTATCACGAAGAGCTATTTATTATGCGCTAAGTGTCAAGATTGTTAGTCATAAGTTAGCTCAGCGGTGAGCTTTTTAAGCCTCAATTTCGATATTCAGAAATGGGTAGGGTAATAAGCAAATCCAAACCGAGAGAGTAAAGATGACTATCACATCAAAACGCATTCTAGCGCTAACAACATTGGCAACAGTGACCGCTTCTGGCCACGCATTGGCAGAAGGCCGCAACAACTCAATTGAAGCGGGTGCGACCTTCGTTGGCGACCACGAAATGTACACCTTGGGTTACAGCCGTGATGTGGGTAACAACATCGTCACTGGTGGTGGTATTTTCGTTGGTTCTGACGCAATTGATATGCCCGTAAAGAACGATCAAGACGCTTGGGGTATGTACGCGAACATTGGTTACCGTTTTGAAATTGCTGAGTTCGATATCATTCCTAAGCTTGGTATCAACTACTTTAATGCGGACGTTGATATCAATAGTGGCACTCACTCTGGCCAGAGCATGAACATTGATAGTGTTTACGCTTCTGTTGGCGGTACGGTTAACTGGCGTATGGTTGGCCTAACGGTTGATTACGGTAAGATCAACGACTCAGCGGTTAACCCGATCAATGGTAAAGAATTTGAAGAGGATGTGGTTCGCGCTACGTTGAGCTTCAACTTCTAACGTTTTTCATCGACCTTTATATTTTTATCGTTTTATTGCACATACTGCTTGTTTGCCGCCTGTACCGGGCGGCTTTTTTGTTTCCCTTATGTGCCCAGAATGACCAACGAAGTTATAAATCGTTGAGAATATCGGACAGGTGCTTTTCTAATTTCACTATCGTTGGGTGTTGATAATAGCCACGGTGAAACTGCAAGCCGATATCAAAGAACATCTGAGCGTTATCCTGAATCAACGGAATCTTCTTGATGCCTTGCGGCAAAGCCGAATCGGGCAGGGCAAAGCAAATCAGAACATAATCGGTTTTGATCAACCAATCCAAAGCGGCATGAACCGATGGCACGGTTAACCGCCTTTCCAAAGCAAACCCAAGTTGGCGTTTCACCCTCTCATAGTAAATGGCATCATCCAGTGCGCCCATCGACACTCGTACCAATTTTTCATTTTGCAGGCGTTGAATATCAATATGATCTCGTTGCCAAAGCGGGTTGTTCTGCGAGGTGTAGAGATACAAACCAAGCTCACCGATTTTCCGCTCAACCACGCGTTCATTCATAACAGAAGGGTAGCCAGAAATACCGACGGCGAGTGAGCCCGCTTTTGGAAATTCGATGCCTTCAAGATTCCAATCGACCATCGAGAAATCAGCGATATTGTCGTGTTGGCTGAGCAACTCGAGTAGCGGTGTGGTGAGAATGGCGCTCAGAGGGTTTGGGACAAAAAAGCGAAATTGGGTCGGTTGCGTAGCGGCTTCAAGAACGTTGACTTGAGTTTGAGCAGACTCCAGTTGCTCTAACGGCTCCTCGATAATGCTCATGAGCTGGCTGCAAAACAGGGTCGGGAAATACAGCCCTTTGTTGGCAATGAAAAGCTCGTTGCCAAATAGCTCGCGGCAGTCGGCCAGCTGGCGATTAAACGTGGCTCGGCTGATATCGAGCGTATGGCACACCTTGGGCAACGACTTCTGTTCAAAAATCAGGTTTAAAAAGCGATACAGGTTGAGGTCTATGGAGTGTTTCACAAAGCGCCTTAAGCATAAATTTACGTCGTTGGTTACGACATTGTGTGGTGTTCAAAGGTTCAAATTTGAGCTTCTTAACCGTCAAAAATGCGCACGTAATCCACGTATTCTGAGAGTGGTAAATCGACGTATTCATTGCTCGGAGGTGTCATGCTTAAAGATCTGGTTGGCTTATTCATTTTGGTGCTTTTGCTTAGCGCTCCAGTGCTTGCAGAAGAGAGAGAACCCTTTATCGCCGGTGGCGTGACTTTTTTGGATAAGCATGAGGTCTTGAGTGTAGAGATGGGCGCAGAAGTGTTGCCCAATATCAATTGGTCACTCGGCTTCAATGCACCGATAGATAGCGGTGAGCAAGAGCATTTCGGCACGCATTGGGCAGAGAAGCAAGTTTGGGGATTACATACTGCGTTGGGGTACGAAATTCGCGTAAACGATGTGTTGGCGATAACGCCGCGTATCGGGTTGAATTACAACAATGTCGAGATTGAGTATTTTGAAGAAGAGACGGGTGAGTATGTCGACACAGACAGCCAAGACAACTTTGAACCAACCTTAGGCGTCAAAGTCGATATTGCCAGCGTTGGTCTTGTTGTTGAAGGCTACAAAATTGACGAGGACATCAGCTTGTCGGAGGAAGATGAGATGGCGGTTCGAGTCATGGCAGCCTATAACTTCTGAGCCGATGTCGGTTCGTAAGTAAGGAATCAGAGAGAAAAAAGGAGCTGAAATGTCAGCTCCTTTTTGTTGTGTTCAAGTACGATTTACAGCGTAATGTTCTTTGTCATGCCTGCTTCTGCATGGCCCGGAATGTTGCACGCGAACTCAATCTTGTTGTCACCGTGGAAATGCCACAACAACTGCTTCGCTTTGCCCGGTTCGACCGTCACAGAGTTGCCCGAGTCGTGCATATGATCACCGCTCATTGTCTTCATCATTTCGCGATGTTCTAACTGCTCTTTGGCAGAACCAATCGTAAACTCGTGGTTGATCTTACCTGTGTTCATGACTACAAACTGCACCACATCGTTTGGCTCAATTTTAACGTCTTTTTTGAACTTGATAGTCATGTCATCACCCAAGATAACGTGTACCACCTTGTCTGGCTTTGCCCCTTTTGCTGGCATACCAACAGTCGACATGCCCGGCATATCCATCATGTTTGAATGGTCCATTTTACTGTGGTCCATCTTCATGCTGCCGTGGTCCATATTTTCATGCTTCATGTTGCTATGATCCATGTTCGCGTGGTCCATGTTTGAATGATCCATTTGGGCAAACGCAGTCGTTGTTGTTAGGGCTAGAGCAAGAGTGATTAGTGTCTTTTTCATTTTTATATCCTTGTTTTAATTCATTAATAACTTGGTTGCTTCCCCTCAAACGGCATGTTTGAGAGGAAGGTAGGGATTAAGCCTTGTTGTTTACATCACTAGCTTGAGTGCTAGCTTGGTGATTAGTCGCATTGCTTTGACGCAACTCACGTTGTTTCCACAGCTTGAAGATGGCTGGAAGTACCAACAGCGTCAGCAGCAGTGCTGATGCCATACCACCAATCATTGGTGCGGCGATACGTTGCATTACTTCTGATCCTGTACCTTCGCCGTACATGATCGGAATCAGACCAATAATGACCGTCAGTACCGTCATCATTACTGGGCGAACACGTAGGCCTGCACCTTCACGAATGGCATCAGTTAGGTCTTTCGCCTCAAGCTTCTGTTGGCTCTCTTCTGCATCGAGTTTTTTGTAGTGCCACGCTTGGTTGAGGTAGACGAGCATGATGACCCCAATTTCAACCGCGACGCCTGCTAGGGCAATAAAGCCGACCCCAACGGCAATCGAGAAGTTGTAGTTGAGGATATGCATGAGCCACAAACCACCAACCATAGCGAGTGGTAGGGTAAGCATGATGATCATTACTTCGCCAATGCGACGGAAGCTAAAGTAAAGCAGCAGCATAATGATGGCGATGGTGATCGGTACCACGACACTCAAGCGGTCTTTCGCACGCTCCATGTATTCGTATTGACCAGACCAAGCCAGTGAGTAACCCGCAGGAAGTTCCAATTGATCAGCCACGACTTGCTGTGCTTCCACGACGTAAGAGCCAAGGTCACGACCATCGATGTCGACAAATACCCAGCCATTTGGACGCGCGTTTTCCGTCTTGATCATCGGAGGGCCATCTTCATAACGAATGTCCGCTACGTCAGCCAGCGCAATACGAGCGCCATTTGGTGTCACTAACGGTAGGTTTTGCAGTTTAACCACTGAATCACGGTAGTCTTGTGGGTAACGAACGTTGATTGGGTAACGCTCCAAGCCTTCGATGGTTTCACCCACATTCATGCCACCCACCGCAGTGGAGATCACTTGCTGAACGTCTTTGATGCTTAAGCCATAACGCGCTGCGGCACGACGTTTAATGTCGATCGTGACATAACGACCACCTGCTACACGTTCCGCATAAACCGATGCCGTGCCTTGTACGCCATTAAGAATTGGCTCCAACTGAGAGCCAATCTTCTCAATCACTTTCAGATCGGGTCCGGCGATCTTAATGCCGATAGGGGTTTTGATGCCCGTTGCCAGCATGTCGATACGCGTTTTGATCGGCATTACCCAAGCGTTAGTAAGACCAGGGAACTGAACCAGCTTGTCGAACTCTTTGCGCAGTGACTCGGTTGTTACGCCTTCACGCCATTGATCGCGTGGCTTCAACTGAATCACGGTTTCAATCATGGTGAGTGGCGCTGGATCGGTTGCGGTCTCAGCTCGCCCAATTTTGCCCCATACGGTTTTCACTTCTGGAACGGTTTTGATCAGCTTGTTGGTTTGTTGTAGAAGCTCGCGTGCTTTACCAATCGAGATACCTGGGTAGGTCGTTGGCATGTACATCAAGTCGCCCTCATCCAGTGGCGGGATGAACTCGCTACCCAGTTTACTGGTAGGGTAGTAAGCCGAAGCCATCAGACCTAATGCGATAACAATCATGGTCTTAGGGTATTTTAAGCTGGTGTTCAACAGCGGACGGTACAATGCGACCAAGCCACGGTTAACCGGGTTTTTATGTTCCGGTAACACCTTACCGCGAATGAAGTAGCCCATAAGTACAGGCACGAGCGTGATTGCCAAACCTGCTGCCGCTGCCATGGCGTACGTCTTAGTGAACGCAAGCGGCGAGAACATCTTGCCTTCTTGGCCTTCCAAGGCGAACACTGGTACGAAGCTAAGAGTAATGATCAGCAACGAGAAGAACAGCGGTGCGCCAACCTCTTCTGCGGCTTTGCCAATCACTTGCCAGCGGTTTTTATCGGTCAGTGGCGTTCGTTCAATGTGCTTGTGAACGTTTTCAATCATCACGATCGCACCATCTACCATGGCTCCGATGGCTATCGCAATACCACCCAAGGACATGATGTTGGCGTTGATGCCTTGCCAATGCATCACGATAAACGCAGTGAGAATGCCAACTGGTAGGCTCAGAGCGATAACCAACGAAGAACGAATGTGGAACAGGAACAACGCACACACAATCGCAACGACGATGAACTCTTCTGCAAGCTTCTTCCATAGGTTTTCTACCGCTGAATCGATAAGGGTAGAGCGGTCGTAGGTAGCAATAATTTCCACGCCTTCTGGCAGGCTGCGTTGTAGGTCTGCGAGTTTGTCTTTGACTTTCGCAATCACTTCACTGGCGTTCTCACCAAAGCGCATCACGATAACGCCACCGACCGCTTCACCTTCGCCATTCAGCTCTGAGATACCACGGCGCATTTGTGGACCAAGGTTAATGTCTGCGATATCACCTAATAGCAACGGTGTGCCTTTCTCAGTGACTTTGAGAGGCAGTGATTTAATGTCTTCAATGCTGGTTAGGTAACCCGTGGTACGAACCATGTGTTCGGCTTCCGCAACTTCGATAACGGACGCGCCGGTTTCTTGGTTGCCGTTTTGGATTGCCATGTTCACTTGTTGCAGAGTGAGGTTGTAAGCACGAAGCTTGGCAGGGTCAATCTGCACTTGATACTGCTTCACCATACCGCCCACGGTCGCGACTTCAGAAACGCCATCCACGGTTTGCAATTCGTACTTCAAGAACCAGTCTTGCAGGCTGCGAAGATCCGCCAAATCATGCTTGCCGGTTTTGTCTTGTAATACGTAGCTGTAAACCCAGCCCACGCCCGTTGCATCAGGACCTAGGGTTGGTTTTGCGTTCGGTGGCAGCTTGGGTGCTACTTGGCTTAAGTACTCCAACACGCGTGAACGTGCCCAGTACATGTCGGTATCATCGTTGAAAATGATATAAACGTAAGAGTCACCAAAGAAAGAGTAGCCACGAACCGTCTCAGCACCCGGCACGGCAAGCATGGCGGTGGTGAGTGGGTAAGTAACTTGATCCTCGACGACTTGAGGAGCTTGACCCGGATAGCTTGTCTTGATGATCACTTGCACATCAGAAAGATCCGGAATCGCATCAACAGGCGTATTCTTTACACTGTAAAGTCCGCCTAATACAAGGGCTAAGGTCGCGACCAACACTAGGAATCGGTTGCTCAGTGACCAACGAATAATAGCATTGATCATAATTAACCCTCGACGGCTGTTGTTGCAGGAACTAGCTGTCTAAGAACGTAGTCAGATCCTTGTTTTTCAACTAGAAACCGAACTTTCTGTCCTTCTTCAAAACCCGATAGATCAACGTCTTCACCCACAGAGAAGTTCATCTCGCCAGCATCCCAGTTCCATTCTGCAACCGGTAGGTGGTTTAAGGTGATCATGCCAAAATCAGCCATCAGCATTGTGATGTCACCAGTTAGCCAAACCTCTGCGGCAATGACGCTGTTGTCTGCCCTATAGTCAACGATTTGGTACTGACCGGACTTCGTCTTTTGCATTTCAAATTCGATAGCCTGACCTTTTTTCAAGTCACCCATTTCAACGCCATCTGCGAAAGTGAAGTTCATTACCATGCCCGGCCAATCCCATTCTGGTACAGGCTGGTGGTTGATGGTCAGCATGCGGTGATCTTTCATTACGTCTGTGATTTCACCTTTGGCCCATGCTGTTTCTGCCGCTGCTTCTACACCATTGATGCGAGACAGATCCGCCGACTGGCTTGATTCAGAATCGAGCATGAAGTGAGATGAAGTAACGATCTTATCGCCTTGTTTAAGTCCTTGTAATACTTCGATTTGTTCGCCAGCTTCGCGGCCAACTTCAATTCGAGCAGAACGGTATTTGCCATCACCTTCCGCCAGAACAACGCGAGTCATACCGCCAGAGCGGATAACAGATGATTTAGGAATCGTTAATACTGCGTCATCAGTGACAGGCTGAAGGGCAATGTTGGCGAACATGTTTGGCTTCAATGCGCCATCTGGGTTAGGGAATTTAAGACGCACACGCAACGTACGTGTTTTCGGATCGAGGATTGGGTACACGTAATCGACAACACCTTGCCATTCATTGCCCGGAATCGCGTCAAGGGTCATCGTGGCTTGAGAACCTGCTTTCATCCAGTGTGCTTGACGCTCAAAGACTTCCGCATCAACCCAAACATTGTCCAAGGGACCTGCACTGATCACCGCTTGAGCAGGGGACAAATAGCCACCTTCTCGCACGTTTAAGCTCGCGATAACGCCATCAGCAGGCGCTTTGATTTCAATGGTTTGCGATGCTTTACCACTACGAGTAATGGATTTGATTTGAGCGCGGTCAACACCAAGCGTTACCAAGCGTTCGGTCGCACCTTTTACAAGACCTTTGCGGCCAGTGCGGTACGCATTCAGCAATTCTTCTTGTGCTTTAACCAGTTCTGGAGAGTAGAGCGTGAAAAGCACATCGCCTTTCTTCACTTTCTCACCCACGGCATTGATGTAGAGTTTTTCTACCCAACCCGCCACACGAACGTTGGTTTGCCATAACAGACTTTCATCAAAGGCAATATAACCAACGGTTTCGATGCGTGGTGATAGCTGTTGTAGTGTCGCGTTTGCGGTTTTAACCCCGAGGTTGTTTTCTACTGAAGGGTCAATAGTCACTGTACCCGGTGCGTCTTGTTCACCGGATAGGTCTTCTGCGTAAACCGGAATCAAATCCATGCCCATTGGGGATTTACCCGGCTTGTCGCGTTTGTAGTTCGGATCCATTGGGGCAACCCAGTAAAGCGGATCATTAGAGCTTGCAGCAGATTCGCCACCCATCGCACTCATGTCGTGAGTCGAGCTCGTAAGAAAATGATTAGCACCAAACCCTAAAGCACCACCAACAATCAGCGCGATGGTTGCAATTTTTAATGTTTTCATTGTTTTACCTTATTTTCCCCTTCACATTTGACGCTACAGCGTTGTTGCCTGCTCTCGTTCACCCAAATCACATAGGGGATCCCTTAGTTTGTTAGGGAAAGTGCTCATGGGATTCTCTCGTTTGCCGCCTAGCTGCAGCCCCAACTGTCTTGGGGAATCACAAATTAATATGTCGAAATAGAGCGAGCTTCCGGTGAAGCCACTTGATAGTCGAAACCACCGAGTAGGGTGGCTAAATTGCTGTTTGCGATGTTGAGATCGGTCAGCAGACGTTGTTGCTCTAATTGCAGAGCCAACTCGTCAGTCGTGGCAGAAATCACATCGTTAAACTGCGCTGTGTTGTTTTGATAACCCCGCTCAACGGCTTGAATGCGCGCTTTCGCTTGAGGCAATAAGGTGGATTGATAACGTTCTAAGCGTTGGGTTAAGTTGCCGCGATCAACCAGCAAAGTGTTCACCTTGGCATTCATCTGCGTTAGTAAGGTGTCTTTTTGCGATTGTGCCGCGCCAACTTGGTATTGAGCGGCCGCGAGATTGCGATCTTGGCGGTCACCTGTGAACAGTGGAATGTCCATGGTGAGGTAAGCGCTAACCAAATCAGAGGCGGGCTCACCCATCATGTTGTCGGCTTGGCGGTAGGCGTACATTACTTCGACGCCAAATTGCGGGTTGTAGGCTTGCTCAGCAATTTCCACCTGAGTTTTATTGGCAGAGATGCTGACGTCGGCCATCTTAACCATCGGGTGTTGGCTGAGTTGCTGATAATGCTTGGTGGAACCCTGACTGGCAGCAAGTTTGCTGTTCAGTGTGTCCCAGTTCAATTGATTGCTCGCGTGCAGAGCCTCTTCGTTTGCCAACCAATCTGACCCCAACCATTCGGAGAGTTGAGAGATAAGACGACGTTGCATTTGTGCGTTGGCTTGCAGTTTCTCATCCAACTTGCTGACTTGTAATTGAGCGTTGAGTAGGTCTTGCGCTTCACTCTTACCAATCGAATAGTTGGTTTGAATAAAGCTTTCCATCTCCTTCATCAACTTGCGATTCTCAAGCATGATTTGCTCAGCGCGTTGCTGGTAACCAAGCTCTAACCAAAGCTGAGTCATGCTGTTGGCTACCTCAAGCTCACGAGCATGCACTTGAAGCCCAAGGCCGTCGGCTTGTTGATTGGCTTTCTTCTGCTGTAAATCAAGCGTAGAGCCACGCTCAAACTGTTGCATTAAACCAACGGAAATGTTGGTCATTGGGTCTTCATCGAATTTGAAGCTGTCGACAGGCAAGCCACCAAAACCCACTTTCAGTTTTGGGTCCGTCAAGGTCGCACTCGCGACGCCCGTTTCACGCATGGCAGCAGATTGCGCTGAGTATTGCTTACGATTGCCATCGTTACTCAAAGCGACGTTGATCAGTTGGGCAAGCTTAGTCGTTGAAGCTCGCTCACTTGATGCGGAATTTTGCGCTGCGTGCGTCTCTTTACCAGCGGCGTTAACCAAGGTTGGTGCAGCGACCAGAGCCACCATAAAAATAGGTGCAGCTAAGCGGTATGGTTTGATATCCATAATCTAAATCCAGTGTTCGCCGGATCGATGGAGGTGCGGATTTTATTGCGGGAACAGTAAAGCCTTGTTACCTCATCGTTCAGGCGCATTAAAACAACCTGCGATAGATGTGCAGGGTCGAATGCTAGGACGGATTTAGGCTATAGGAGGTCGGTACAGGTCGCGGCTGACGTGTACGACTGGGGAAGCAACTTCAGGAGTAATAGTTGCGCGATAGACGACGGGCATCGGGCTATTGACAGGATTCGGTAGGGGGACGAAAACTATCGTACACGCGGCAGTACAGCAGGTATGAACCATGCCGGAGCCTCCACCACAGTTCATGCTGGTTTCTCTTGCATCGCCATCTTCGGACATAGAAGCGTCAGTCATGGAGACGTCCATCATGCCAGGCATACCGCAGTGTTCGCTGTCACTCATCATAGAAGGATGGTGAGCCATGCCAGTAGACATCATTTGAATATTCATCAACGGCTCACTGTTCGCCACACTAGATACCAATAGTACTAGCGTCGTGAAGAGAGTTAACCAGATTGTATGCAGCGATTTTAAGTGCATACCCTTTCCCATGTGTTTGATGAAAATGATGAAAACCCTTCGATTCTAAAGGTTAACCTAAGGGTAAGGTCAATCATTTATTACTCTTATTATCAAAATAGTCCACCCCTTCAGTTTTCGCACTTTCGAGGGAGTAAAACGTTTGTTAAACACCGAGTGTTGAAAGTTAGCGAAAGAAGCCCTCGCTTTTTATGACACGTGAAAAATGTGGTTTATAAGTTTTACATCACACTAACTTGTCTTACAAATGATTATCCTTATAGAATGCATGGTTTTACTTGTGCAGATTTGGATTTGCTTTGCTGCGGGGGTTGCATGATAGAAATTGTCATCGATGGAAAATATAGAATTGTAGAAGAGGGTCTAACCCTTTTAGAAGCAGCAAAAGTGTGTGGGGTCGAGATCCCATCGCTGTGCGGAATGAACAAAAGTAATGAAAAAGTACCGTGTGACTTGTGTGTAGTTGAAGTCGAAAGTGGCGGTACTAAGCGTGCGTGTGAACTCGAAGTTTACCGCGGCCTTAATGTGGTCACGCAATCAGAACAATTAAGCGAGCACCGCAGAGAAGCACTCAACCGCATCATGACGGACCATTACGCCGATTGTGAAGCGCCATGTAAAACCGCGTGTCCTGCGGGCGTGGATATCCAATCGTACCTTTATCACATCGCACAGAACGATCATCAAAAAGCGATTGAAGTGATTAAGCGTACGCTTCCTATGCCGTTATCGATTGGCCGCGTATGCCCAGCATTTTGTGAGAGCGAATGTCGCCGTTCGTTAGTCGATGAGCCTATTGCAATTCGTCAGCTTAAACGTCATGCCGCGGATGCGGATTTGTCTGCGCATGAAGCCTACGTACCAGAAAAGAAACCAAGCAAAGGTTTGAACATTGCCGTCGTCGGCAGTGGTCCTGGTGGTCTGACAGCTGGCTACTACCTATCGAACGAAGGCTACGACGTTACGGTCTTTGAATCCATGCCAAAAGCGGGCGGTTGGTTGCGTTATGGCATTCCAGAATACCGTTTACCAAAAGACATTCTCGATAAAGAAATCGAACTGATGTGCCGCAATGGCATGCAAGTTCACACCAATCAAAAGCTGGGTGTGGATTTCACGCTTTCTCAATTGAGTGAAGAATACGACGCGGTGTGTTTGGCGGTCGGCGCGTCTCAAGCGGTCGAAATGCATTACACAGGCAGTGACCTTGAAGGTTGCTACTTAGGCGTTGATTACCTAAAAGATTACGTGACTGAGCAAAACTATGTAACGGGCCAGAAAGTCGCGGTGATCGGTGGTGGTAACACAGCAATTGACTGTGCTCGCACTGCGCGTCGAGCTGGTGCAGACACCACATTGATTTATCGTCGTACTCGTGACGAAATGCCGGCAGAAGACTACGAGATTGTCGAAGCGGAACACGAAGGGGTGAAGTTCCACTTCTTGACCAACCCTGCAGAAAACCTTGCCGATGAAACCGGACGCGTGAATGCGATTCGCCTAGAACGCATGGCGTTGGGTGAGCCGGATGCATCTGGTCGTCGAAGCCCTAAACCAACCGGCGAGTTCTTCACCGAAGAGTTCGACACCGTAATTGCGGCAGTATCGCAAAAGCCAGACCTGAGCTTCCTAGAAGGTGAAGACTTATCTATTCCGCTAACGCGCTGGAACACCTCTGATGCAGATGAAAAGACCATGCACACCGGCACGGGCAATATCTTCAGTATTGGTGATTTCCGCCGTGGTCCAGCAACGGCAGTTGAAGCGGTGGGTGATGGCCGCGTTGCGGCAAAAGCGATTGACCTGTTTTTGAATGGTGATATGGCGGATATGCCAAAGGCAGCGTTCAACTCGCGTAAAGAGAAGAAGCTCTCTCAAGTCGATCCGCTTCACTTCGAGAACATCCAGAAAGTCGCTCGATCTATCATGCCTGAGCTGACTCCAGCACAACGCGAGCAAAGCTTCGCTGAAGTGGAGTTGGGCTTTGATAACGAAGAAGCAATGAAAGAAGCAGCGCGCTGTCTAGAATGTGGCTGTCAGGCAAATACCGATTGTGCGCTGCGTGATTACTCCACCGAATATGAGGCTGAGCAAAGCTTTGACTTCTCCTTGCAGATTAAATCGCATCAAGATTGGTTAGATCTTCGTGCGAAAGACTTGCGTCATAAGTACGAAGTTGACCGTAGTTCTGAGTTTATTGAGTTTGATGCTAACCGCTGTATTAGCTGTGGTCAGTGTATCCAAGCGTGTCGCGACAAAGCCGTGCACGGCGTACTGAACTTTGTGTGCGACAAACAAGGTCGTCCTGCATTACGTCCTGACGACCGTCCACACTTTGGAAGTAACAAGAATGGCTTAACCCTAATGGGCGATTCGAACTGCGTGCAATGTGGTGCGTGCGTTCAAGTGTGTCCAACGGGCGCGATGGTTGATAGTCGTGACCGTTCGCAAGGTCGTACTGAGGATCTGAAAGCGGTCGACACCATTTGTACGTACTGTGGTGTGGGTTGTAAGTTGACTATGTTCGTGGACGAAGCAACCAATACGATTCGTTACGTGAAAGGCGGTGACTCGCCGGTGAACCAAGGCATGCTGTGTGTGAAAGGGCGCTTTGGTTTTGATTTCATTGGCAGTGAAGAGCGTCTAACCACTCCATTGATTCGTAAAGACGGTTGGCTGCAGCCTGCAAGTTGGGAAGAGGCGATTCAACTGATTGCGAGCAAGTTCTCTGGCATCAAGCAAGATTTTGGCAGTAACGCATTGGCGGGTTTCTCTTCAGCGAAAACCACCAATGAAGACAACTACGCGTTCCAAAAATTTGTCCGTCGTGAACTGGGCACCAATAACGTCGACCACTGTGCGCGCTTGTGTCACGCATCGAGTGTAACCGGTCTTGAGGCGTCACTGGGTAGTGGTGCAATGACCAACGACATTCCAAGCATTAAGCACTCTGATGTGATCTTTATTATTGGTTCGGATACTACATCGGCACACCCGATCATCGCTTCACACATCAAGCAAGCAATTCGTCACCATGGCGCACGTTTGATTGTGGCTGACCCGAAACGTGTCGATATGGCAGAGCATGCTGAGCTTTATATGGCGCACCGTCCGGGTACGGATGTGATGCTCCTAAACGGTGTCATGCAGCAGATCATCAAGAACGGTTGGTACGATCAAGAGTACATCGAAGAACGTGTCGACGGCTTTGATACCTTGTTGCAAGAAGTAATGTCACCAGCTTACAACCTCGATAAAGTGGAGTTGGTTACGGGCGTAAAAGCCGAAGACATTCAAGCAATGGCACGCATGATCGGTACGGCAGATCGTACGGCTGTGTACTACTCGATGGGTATCACTCAGCATACGACAGGTCATGACAACGTGCGTTCTATCGCTAACCTGCAATTGCTGTGTGGCAACATCGGTATTGAAGGTGGTGGTATTAACCCGCTGCGTGGTCAATCAAACGTGCAAGGCGCGTGTGATATGGGCGCTTTGCCAAACAGCTTCCCGGGCTACCAAAAGGTATACAACCCAATTGTGCGTCAGAAGTTTGCGATTGAATGGAACGCACCAAATCTGCCTTCTGAGCAAGGTCTAACCCTGACAGAAATCATTGATGCGGCTTGCCATCGTGACGTTCGTGGTATGTACATCATGGGTGAGAACCCAGTGTTGAGTGACCCAAACCAAGCGCATGTGATTGAAGGTTTAGAAGCGCTCGATTTCTTGGTGGTTCAAGACATCTTCCTAACGGAAACTGCGCAATACGCGGATGTGGTTCTGCCTTCTTGCTCGTTTGCAGAGAAAGCGGGTCACTTCACCAATACGGAGCGTCGTGTTCAGCGCGTGAATCCGGTTGTCACTGCACCGGGTGAAGCGAAAGAAGATTGGTGGATTATCCAAGAGATCGCCAATGCCATGGGTAGTGATTGGGATTACCACTGCGTGTCTGATATCACTAATGAAATTGCACGAGTGACACCTCAATACGCGGGTCTTCGTTGGGATGCCATTACGCCAAACGGTGTGCAATGGCCGAGCAACAAGAACAACCCTGCGGGTACTCGCATCATGCACCAAACCCAGTTTACTCGTGGTAAAGGGCAAATGGTGGGCGTACCGTTCCGTTATGCGGCTGAGCTGCCAGATGAAGAGTACCCACTTGTGTTAACGACGGGTCGCGTACTTGAGCAGTTCCATACTGGAACCATGACGCGCAAAACCAAAGGGTTGGATAATCTTGCTGGCCCTCGTGCGATGGTGAGCGTGGAAGACGCAGAAGCGTTAGGTATCAGTAATGGTCAGCGTCTGACGGTATCTACACGTCGTGGCAGCATTGAGATTGATGCTTTTGTGACTAAGCGTATTCAAAAAGGTGTGGTGTTCATTCCTTTCCACTTTGTTGAATCGCCAGTCAACCGCCTAACGACAACGGCAACTGACCCGCATGCGAAGATCCCTGAGTTCAAGGTCGCTGCGGTTAAAGTGGAAGTGAGCGAAAAAGCGCTGCTCACAGAGCCTGCAACGGAAGCGGTTCATTCCATTTAAGCCAATCTGTTTAGATACAGGTCAGCAGCGTACTGGCGAGTTGGGCGATTACATATAAGCTTATGATATGTAATCGCTAAATGAGCCGTGCGTGTGCTGAGAGTCATTAAATGGATTGTGTTGTTTCTACCCGCTTTAATTTGGCTGGTGACAAGGCAATATCATGATACTTGGTGGGCGGAGAATCTAACCTCGATTCCCGCTCTCCTTTTATTCGCCTACCTAGGTTTTGCTCTGGTACTTTTGGTTTGTCGTCACTGGGCGAAAGCCATTTTCTCTGCTTTAATCGGCTTCGCTTCTATTGCGTTTCTCTTACCCACTCAAATCACAAACAACCAAACCTGCGAAAATCCGCTGACGATCGTCCAATTCAACCTGTTCTACGAAAATCCGGACATCAATCAGTTCATCAATTACTTGCTTAAACACCCTGCGGATTTGGTAGTGATGCAAGAGCTCTCGCCTCAAGTGGGGGAGAAGCTTCATCTTCTCGACGACATTTATCCTTTCTATTTTGGCGGCCAGCGCGGCATTGGTTACCCGTCAAATCAGATGATTTTGAGCCGCTATCCTTTGGAGCCTGTTTCGATTTATCACACCCCAGATGGTCAAGAGGTGATTCGAGCAACATGGCAAGTGGACAACCCAATTACCTTAATGACGGCGCATCCGCCCTCGCCAAGAACAGAGCCGTTATGGCAACGCCGCAATGCACTGATTCGAACCATAGAAACCCTTACTGATTTGTACCCAACACCAGAAATGATCGTGATAGGGGATTTCAATCTTTCTGCTTCAAGCCCGAGGTTTGATGGGCTGTTTTCTCGTTTCCAAACTCAACCTGTTGCCAGTTGGCCAACATCAGTGAAAGGCTTGCCGGTTCCTGCTTTCGCCATGATAGGGATTGATCACCTCTGGCTTAAGTCAGAAAACTCAAATCGAATGATCTGCTCAAGAGCATCGACAAATCAACCGAATGGCTCTGATCACAGGTTGGTGACGACTCTAATCGGGCAATGAGTTAGTACTTTCTATTGGCAAAGTGTCTAGTTATTTAGAATTAGGTTAAATCGCGGTGTGGCTTGTCATGGAATTGACGGACTCTGACCTTAAGTTGTTATTTGGGTGAATTCTTTAACCTAAACTCCATCCGCTTCCTATACTGAGAATATAGAGAAAAGCAGAAATTCATAATGATAAGAGGCAACTTGTATGACAAGAACTACCTCAGCAGTGTTAATACTTATTTTAATGAGCGCCTATTTTGCCTATAACCGTTTTTACGTTTATCCGCAAAAGCTAGAAACACAGGCGGAATCGATGCTGATCCAAATGGCCAACCGTGAAGAGTGGCTTGACGTACATGAGATGATGGAACGTGTAGAAGCGCACAAGGCGCATCTGGAGTTGAACGCAGATATCACCTCAACCAGCGGTAAACGTGCATACAGCGAAGGTTACATCACCTATAGCGACCGCAGTCGAAATGTATGCAAACAAGTGGTTTTCAACTTCAAAATCAATTCGCTAAGAAGTTATAGCATTTCAGACCTGCACGATTGCTCTTTAGGTGAGTACTACTGATCTCGCCACGATAATTGACGATTCAATAAAAACGCCTCCAAATCCGGAGGCGTTTTTAGTTTGGAATCTGATGGATTAATCGAGTGATTTTTTGAAGCGTAATGACGCAACAACTAAACCTATCACTGTAAAGCCCAGTAGCCAGACAGTATCTCGCCATAGCTCCATTAAATCTGCGCCACGCAACACCACACCACGAATAATGCGCATAAAGTGGGTGGCAGGCAGGGCTTCTGATATCCATTGTGCCGCGACGGGCATTCCTTCATAAGGGAACATAAATCCGGATAGAAGAATCGACGGCAAAAGAATAAACACCGTCATCTGCATTGCCTGAAGTTGTGTCGTCGCAATGGTGGATATCACCAGACCTAAGGTTAAACTCGCGGCGATAAACAGCAGTGTGCCAAATAGTATCTGACTAATGGCGCCGTTTATCGGCACGCCAAATATCCAGTGACCCAAGCCTAAAATGATAAACACCTGTATCAGACCAACAAAGATGTAAGGAATGATCTTCGCCACCATGAGTTCGATGGAGTGAATTGGCGTAGTAATCAGTAACTCCAAATTGCCGCGTTCCCGTTCTCGAACAATGGCTGCGCTGGTGAACAAGATCATCGTCATGGTTAGAATCACGCCCAATAAACCGGGGACAATGTTCACCGCCGAGCGTCGACTCGGGTTGTAATACAACGCAACTTCAAAGGTTTTGGTTGGGGCAGGGCGTATCTCAAAATCAAAATCCGTTAACGGCATGGTTTGTAGCGAGAGAATCGCAGAGCTGATCATGGTGTCTGAACCATCCACAATCCATTGGCCAAGCTCTCGCCCTTGCACCATACGTTGGGTTAAATCGCTAGGCAGAATTAAAGCCGCTCGTACCAAGCCGTCTTGAATGGCTTGCTCGGCTTCTGATGCGGTAGCGAAGGTTTCGACCACATCGACCACTTGCGTGACTTTGACGGACTCGGTGATCACACGCCCAGCAGTACTGCCACTTTGATCGACGACGCCAACGGGAATGTTGCGAATATCGGTATTAATGGCAAAGCCGAACAGCAGGAGCTGAATCAACGGGATCATCACGACCATGCCAAAGGTAATGCGGTCACGTGAAAGCTGACGGATCTCTTTGATCATTACCGCTTTCATACGGACAATAGATTTCATCATTGGCGACCTTCTCCCGTAACACTGACAAACACATCTTCCAAGCTAGGACGAGCAATGTTCATCTCGCAGCTATCAAGCTCAGGAAAGGTCTGGGTTAACCATTCGATCGGTTGTTTGATGTGCTGGTGGATTAAAATGCGTAAACGAATGCCGAGCTGTGCAGTCGAGCGCACCTCTTCACGCTGAATGACTTTCTCTTTTAGCTCGCGTAAATTATCCGCTTTGACTTCGACGATATTAACGCCCATTTGCGCCATGAGTTCTTCTGGCTCACCATCGGCGCGGATTTCGCCCGCTTCCATAATCGCCAGACGATGACAGCGTTCGGCTTCGTCCATGTAGTGCGTAGTGACCAAAATCGTGGTGCCTTGGTCAGAGAGATCAAACAACTGCTCCCAGAAATCGCGTCGGTTCTCTGGGTCAACCGCAGACGTGGGTTCATCAAGAAACAACAGTTCTGGTTTATGCATGGTGGCTGCGGCGAGAGACAAGCGCTGCTTCTGGCCGCCACTCATTCCGCCGACGCGCTGCTTACGTAGTTGGTCAAGACCGTAGGTGGATAGTTGTTCTTCGATGCGAGCTTTCAGGGCCTTGGTTTCCATACCAAAGATTTGTCCAATAAACTCAAGATTCTCTTGAACCGTCAGGTCATCATAGAGGGAGAACTTTTGCGTCATGTAGCCAATCTTGAGGCGCAGAAGCTCAGATTGTTTTGGGATCTCTAGCCCAAGTACATCGACATTGCCCTCACTTGAGCTAAGCAAGCCAGTCAGCACACGAATGGTTGTCGATTTACCGCAGCCGTTGGGGCCAAGAAAACCATAAATACTGCCTTTGGGCACATTAAGCGTGATGTTGTTGATGGCGGTGAAGTCACCAAACTTTTTCACTACATTTTCAGCTTGAATCGCGTATTCGGTCATCGGCTTACTCCACCAAATCCACTTGCGCTGGAATACCTGAAGGCAAGGATTGTGCGGAGTCTTGTAGGTCGACTTCTGCAAGGTACATCAAACGCGAGCGTTCTTCCTCGGTAAGCGCAAAATAAGGTGTGAATGAAGGCTCAGTTGCAACCCAACGTACGGTGCCGCTATATGGTTGCTCAACGCCATCTACATGCACGTTAACCGTTTTACCCGGCACAAAGTCGACTCGGTAGTTGGCAGGAACATAAACGCGAGCGTATGGGACGCGGCTTGCTTGTATCACAGCAACAACACCATTGACAGGGACGCGTTCGCCAAGGTTAAACGGTAGGTTATCTAACAAGCCATCTCGCGTGGCAGTGATGGTGAGCTCTGCCAGTTTCTGTTCTTGCAGTGCCACATCGGCTTTTGCTGCCATGAGTGCGGCTTTCGCTTGTTCAATATCTTCAGGGCGAGAGCCTGCTGTTAGTTTGCTGAACTCTTCTTGTGAGGAGTCTAGCTCTGCACGGGCAGAATCTCTGGCTGCCAAAGCGGTGTCTTTTTCTGATTGGCTGATGAGTTTCTTGCGAACTAACTCCGCTTTACGTTGGTAGTTCTTTTGCGCTTCAACCAATTGAGCTTCCGCTCTGGCAACGCGAGCTTGCGCTGCGGCAATGTCTTCTGGTCGCTCACCATTGGTCAATTTCAAAAGATAAGCGTCAGCCTTGGCTTGTTCGGCTACGGCGTGAGCTAAAACGGCTTCTTGGTTCTTTGTATCGAGCTGAACCAGCACTTCTCCTTCGGTGACTTGGCTGCCTTCCTTGATGGGTAGGGCACGAATTATCTCGCTAGAGGTTGCAGTAAAGGTTACGCGGTCACGTTCTAGTGTGCCAAGGGCTTGCTGTCCATCATCTTTGGAACAAGCAGTTAAAAGAGTCAGGGCTAGGGTGCCAAGAATGATTCGCTTCATCATGCGACGCTTCCTCTAAGAAGGTGAGCTCGAATTCGTATCAAGCTATAGAAGAGTGTGGGACTGCATTCAGTGTAACGTGAGTCAGTTTTGTCCGGCTAGGAAGTTAATTCCTTCAATATTCATCAATTGATTAATTATTGAAACTGGCCTCACTCTTGAATGCGTCTCTAAGAATATTCTCATTCAAATATAGTGGGTTACCGTGATGATGGTGGGATTAGGAAAGATAAATTGAAGAATCGAGACAAGGATCAGGTTTACCGTGCACACGTAAAGAAACGGCTAGATAAAGCAAAGCCCGATGGTTGAGCATCGGGCTTTACAGAGCGCGCTAGGACAAAGTTAACGCAACCTTTAATGGCTGTTTAAGCCGTTTTAAACTGACTGACGATTTCTTGTAGACCAACCGCCAGTTCACTTAAATCTCGGCACGCAATCGCGGTTTGACGAGAGCCAGTTGCGACTTCGCTAGAGAACTGGTTGATGTGTTCGACATTGCGATGTAGCTCTTCAGTCACAGAGCTTTGCTCACTGCACGCACTCGCGATTTGGATACTCTTCTCGGCGATGTTGTCAGCGCTTTGTTCGATGTGACCAATCGTCGTGCCCGCTCGCTGAGCTTGCTCAACGCACACTTGAATCAAATCGCTGCTGTTGTTTGTGGCCGATACGGCGGTTTTCGAGCAATTCTGAAGCTTACTGATGATGGCAACGATCTCTTCTGTCGATGCTTGCGTGCGACTCGCTAGCGTACGAACTTCATCAGCTACAACGGCAAATCCACGGCCTTGTTCACCCGCTCGGGCAGCTTCAATTGCGGCATTGAGAGCAAGCAGGTTAGTTTGCTCTGCGATGTCTTGAATCACGTCAACCACCACGCTGATGTTCGATGCGTCTTGCTCTAGCTCACTTACCATGGTGCCAACAGATTGAATCGCGACTGAAGCTTCGTTGATCTGTTCAATACACTCTTGAACCACTTCTAAGCCTTCTTTGGCTTCTTGAGAGGCACTGTTTGCAGTTTCTGAAGCGGCTTCTGTGTTGCTTGCTACATCGTGCACTGTTGCTTGCATTTCGTTCATGGCGGTCGCAATCAGGTTAAGTTGTTGCTGCTGCTCATCCATGCCTGAAGAGGTTTGTTCAGAAATAGCGCTCACTTCCTCAGTGGCGGTGCTCACCTGAGCGGTAGTGGAAGAGATGCTATCGACCAGACTCAGCAGCTTGGCTTGCATATCTTCACAGGCGTCTGCCAATAAACCGAGCTCGTCGTTACCAATTTTATTACGCGGAAGTTTGTAGGTAAGGTCGCCGGAAGCAATCTTAGAGGCCATTTCAACTACGTATTGCAGTGGAGAACAGATTTGTTTTGTGAGGAATAAGCCAAGTACAAAGCTCAAAGCCAATAAAGCAACAATCGCGATAATGCTGTAAGTGATGGCGTCTGCAACTACATCGTGAGTGCTGTTGATGTCTTCTTTAATGAAGGTTTGGTTTAACTCAACCAGATCTTTAATCGAGCTAGAAAGTGCTTGGAACGTTGAAAAACCATCCAGCAGCATAGCGTTGGCTTCGTCAATACGTTTCGTGGTTAATAGCTCTGAGTATTTGTCGTTGAAGCTACGGTATTTTGACCATGCACTCGATACTTCATTATAAGCATCACGGTCGCGCTGATCCCAAAGTGATTTACCGTATTGTTCAATATAGTTGTCGATTTTATTTTCTGATTCATCCAAACCTTTAAGCCAAGTGTTAAATTCAGCATGGTTTACATTGGTCAGTAAAGAGAATTCGTCTTTTCTTAAGGTGCCAATTTCGATTTCAATATTTTTTACTAATAAAATACTTGGCACTGTGGTATCAGAAAATTCTGTCATCTTGCCATCAATAAGTTTTATTTGAGAGGTAAAGAAGAAAGATAACGCAATGACGGCAGCGGAGATAACAAGTATCAACGCACTGATTTTACTTTTAATACTTAGGTTAGAAAGTTTCATAGACTCACTGCAAATTGGGGGGCTTGAAAGGCTCGGAGTCTATTCCTGAGATTTGAAATTTAGTGTGATGAAAGTCTCAAATAGTTTTATCGGAAACCAAAATAAAATGGAAACTTAATGTTCATATTTCGTTTGAAAATAAGTTAATAGTTAATCAATATTGATGGGGAAAATAATTAATTAACTTATAAATTATTTCGAGTACGAATTGGTATTAATCTTGATAACCTTACATTCAATCAGAATTTTCTTATTGATGAATTTCGTTATTTATGTGCTAGCAAGTTTTCCTAAATATTAAAACAAGACATCGTACCGAATTGAAGTATTATTTCGGTAAAATAAAAGCCCGATGCTGAACATCGGGCTTCATTGTTTGAGTTTTATGAGCGAGATTTTAGGTATCTAGACCACGTTGGTTTAATCACCAAGAGGCTGTCTTTCCAAACCGCCACGATAAGAGTCGAGGGCAACTTTGAGTCGACGAAGTTTATCGCGTGAGCGTCGCTTATGATTAACGGCTAATGCCATCGAAAGTACATCAACCAAAGCCAACATCGCGTAGCGAGAAGCGGATGGCTTGTAGATGAAGTCCGTCTCTTGGTGCTCAATAGGCAGAACCAAATCGGCTTGCTCAGTCAAAGGTGTGTCTTTCGGAGTAATCACAATGACTTTTACGCCGTATTGCTTAGCTAATTGTGCGGTTTCAATGATGGCAGGGGTATAGCCAGTGGCTGAGATCATCACCAATACATCGTTCGCGTCTGCCGTCGCTGCAATCATGCGCGATAACAAGCCATCGTTGTACGCTACAACAGGGTAGCCGAGACGAAATAAACGGTGCTGCATCTCCTGTGCTGCAATGGTTGAGCCACCACCCATACCAATACAGATCACTTGTCTTGCGTTGTGCAGCCAGTTCACGGCAGTGTCGATATCTTCTTCAACAATCAAACTGCGGTTTACATCAAGGGATTGCTTGATCGACTCATAGATGCCTTGGTAGCCACTTTGATCAGGCGGCTCAAGGATGAATCGTTGTCCAACCGTTAAGGTTTGTGCCAGTTTGATCTTCATATCACGTACGTTTTTGCAGCCAACAGCTTTAGCAAAACGGGTGATGGTGGCTTCACTCACTTCTGCGCTTTCTGCCAGTTCAGTAATGCTGGCGTTGGCGGCAGTTTGAATGTCGTCCATGATCAACTTCGCGACCTTCTTTTCGGCATCGCGCAGCGCACTGAAACGTTCAGTGATTTGAGAGATAATATCGACTTCTAAACTCAAGCTGTGTTCCTATCTTTTGCATGGAGACGATTGTGCCGCCTCCACTGGTTTGGCATGAAGTATAACGAAAAGCCTCACTAAGCTCATCATCAGAAACGGGTTTTCACCCAATGAGTGACTTGATACTCATCATCACAAACCGCCACGGCACGCCACTTATCAAACGTTAAACATGGGTGAGAGGTTGAGAAGGCAATTATATCACCCACTTGAAGGTCGCTGTTTGCGTCTACTTCGATGAACGCATGCTGATCCATCACCGCGGTCGTTACCGCACTTTCAATAGAGATTGACTCACCATCGCGGTAAGCACGCTCGGGGATTGGCAATCCAGCATCAAACGCCACGTCACGTTTGCCAAAGCCGGCAACTAGCTTGGTTGGCTCAGGACGAGAAATCACATAAGCCCAAAGCTCTAGTGCCGATTCTAAATCACCACCTAGATCACACGCCGCACCTTGGTTGTTTTCAGCGCGCTGCATGACTTTGTTTTGTGCGTCTAGGTAAATGCCTGTGTCATGAATCGCGTAGCAACCTGGGCGAATGACGGCATCAAAATCCTCTAGGTTGGCAAAGCATTCAGAAACTACGTCATACCAAGCAGAGCCAGCGCCAGTGACCAGAGGTTTAGACTCAATCAACTTGTCGTTTTGTAGTTGGGCTGCGATTTCTAATGTGGTGTTGAGGAAGTTACGGATGTCCTGCTCAGCATTGTCACCATGAATGACACCTTCGTAAACCTCGATACCTTTGAGTGTAAGGTGAGGTTGCTGGTGGATGAGTGTGGCGAGCTCAACCACATCTTGTTGATTACGGCATCCACAGCGACCGCCTTCGACACCAAACTCAATCAGTACATTAAGCGGCAATTGATGCTCAGCGAAGGCACGCTCTAGCGCTTTGACGTTTCGGCTTGAATCCACACAGCAATAGAAGTTGATTCCATGGGTTTCAATCAGGTTGGCGATGATAGTCATGTTTGCGCGCCCAACTAGTTGGTTCGCCATGATGATGTTTTTCGCTCCGCCTAGCGCCGCAATCTCTGCCTGAGCCGGCGTTGCGACGGTAATGCCCCAAGCGCCGTTTTCTAATTGCTGCTGAAAGAAAGCGGGAGTCATGGTGGTTTTACCGTGCGGTGACAACTTCACTTTGTGCTGATTGGCAAAACGCTGCATCCAATCGAGGTTGTTCTTCAATGATGAAGATTTGATCACCGCTGCGGGCAGGGTGATCTCTTCATGGATCAAGCTGTGTAACCCATCGGAATTGCACGCAACAGGTTGAGCCTTCTCTCCGTAACCTGGCGTGGTAACACACTCATTATGATAGTTTTTATCACACTTTTGGCGATTGTCTTTCATGGCGCACCTACTTCTAACATGGTCTAAGTGATTGATATTAAGTGTTTGTTGCTAACTACCATAAATAATATGTTGGAAAGTATCAAACAAATCTGAGTTTTGTGTGTGTTTCTTCACTGTTTAAATTTCAAGAATTATTAAGATGGAATCATGTTAACGACGGACGAAGAGAGTGAAGTATGTTGTTCGATACCATTATCAAAAGCGTAGAGGTATTTGACGGTACGGGTGCAGCACCATTCATTGCTGATGTTGCGATTCGTCAAGATCGTATTGAGCAAGTAGGGCAGCTAGACGAGCTTTCTGCAAAGAAGGTTATCAACGGTCAGGGTCTTGCGTTGGCTCCGGGATTTATTGATGTGCACACGCACGATGACACTAATGTGATTCGTTACCCTGACTGCTTGCCAAAGATCAGCCAAGGTGTGACGACAGTAATCGTAGGCAATTGCGGAATTAGCGCGAGCCCTGCGGTACTCAGTGATACTCCGCCAGACCCAATGAATCTATTGGGCAAGCAGGAAGACTTCAAATACCCAACCTTTGGGGAGTATGCGAAGGCGGTACAAGCGGCGAACCCTGCGGTCAACGTTGCAGCGTTAGTCGGTCACACAACTTTACGTAACAACGTAATGGACGACTTACTGCGCACGGCAACCGATGAAGAAATCGACCAAATGCGTCAAACACTGGCACAAGCGATGGAAGAGGGTGCGTTGGGTTTGAGCTCGGGTCTTGCTTATGCGAGTGCCAAGCAAGCCAACGCGGATGAAGTCATGCGCTTAGCGGAAATTCTCGGTCATCACGGTGGTATCTACACCACGCACATGCGCACCGAGTTTGAAGAAATCATCAGCGCAATGGAAGAAGCCTTTGAAACTGGGCAGTACGCGAAAGTGCCAGTGGTGATTTCTCATCTGAAATGTGCTGGCGCAGGCAACTGGGGACGCACAGTAGAAGTGCTGGATTTGATGGATAAGGTTTCTGAGCATCAAGACGTGTCTTGCGATTGCTACCCATATTCTGCGAGTTCGTCAACGTTGGATTTAAAACAGGTGACCGATGAAATCGACATCTTCATCACTTGGTCTGAAAGCAAACCTGAACACGCTGGCAAGATGCTGAAAGACATTGCTGACGAGATGCAGCTGCCTCTTATGGAAGCAGCAAAAGCGTTGCAACCTGCGGGCGCGGTTTATCACTGCATGGATGAAAACGACGTCAAACGTGTACTTAAGTATAAGTTGACCATGGTGGGCTCGGATGGATTACCAAACGACCCGCACCCACATCCACGTTTGTGGGGCACATTCCCGAAAGTCTTGGGGCATTACTGCCGTGAAGAACAGCTTTTCCCATTAGCAGAAGCGATTCACAAGATGACGGGTATGTCGGCAACACGCTACCAATTGAAAGATCGTGGGGAAATAAAAACAGGCGCTTACGCAGACTTGGTTTTATTTAACCCAAATACAATTAAAGATACTGCAACGTTCGAAAATCCAATTTCCGTCGCGCAAGGTATTGAATCTGTATTTGTAAATGGCGAACTATCTTATTTAAAAGATAAAGTCACCGAAAATAGAAATGGCGTATTTATTTATAGAAATAATACCCATCAATAACTTATTAAATAAATTAATTTTATAGATTAAGCATTATCACTGGAGAATATTATGTCAATTAAACGTTATGGTGTAGAAGGCGGCGTAGGTACTGGCGGTCAACATTTACCATTTGCACGTGCAACAGAAGCGGGCGGCTTCTTATACGTCTCGGGTCAAACACCAATGACTGACGGCGAAGTGGTAGAAGGTGGTATCGTTGACCAGTCTCGCCTAGCGATTCAAAACTGTGTCGATATCATGGAAGAAGCAGGCTACACGCTAGCTGACGTGGTGCACGTAAAAGTGGTACTAACGGATTCGCGTTACTTCCAATCGTTCAATAAAGTGTTCAGAGAATTCTTTGGTGATCACCCACCTGCACGTATTTGCATGGTATGTGATCTCGTGGTGGACGTGAAAGTCGAAGTCGATGTGACTTGCTACCGCGAAGATCGCCGATAGAAATCACACTTTACCTAATTAAATAAAATAGAGTGCCGGAAATAATTACTTTCCTGTTATTATCTTTTGAGCACTCTCACTCCCTACATAAATATAATTTCATAAAGCAGTAGTGCCTAATATATTTAGCAAATGCTATAAAAATAAAATTAGATAATTTCTGGAATAAAATCTAATACTTGCTGCTGGAATTATATCAATCTGAAAGATGGATTTTGATATGAGAGGTGTTCAATGAACAGTACACTTTTTCTTACCGGCTTCGGTGCGTACGTCTTATTTTTAATTTGGTTGGGATGGTTTGTCTCTCGCAATCAAAAATCAGGTGAAGACTTTCTACTCGGTGGTCGAGGCTTACCTCTGTTTCTCGTATTAGGTACCACGGTAGCAACTATGGTTGGCACGGGCTCTAGTATGGGCGCGGTTGGCTTTGGTTACTCGAACGGTTGGGCTGGTGCGCTTTACGGCATTGGCGGCGCAATTGGTATCTTGTTATTGGCACTGTGGTTCGCGCCAGTTCGTAAACTCAACTTTATGACCATGAGTGAAGAGCTCGCATACTACGTAGGTGCAAACCGCATCGTGAAGAACGTGGTTGGTCTGCTTATCTTTATCGCTTCTATCGGCTGGTTGGGCGCACACATCCTTGGTGGTGGTATGTACCTAGCGTGGATTGCCGATATTGAGCTGAGCACTGCGAAGATGATCATCGCAGCAGCGTTTACCATTTACGTTGTTATTGGCGGCTACACTGCGGTGGTTTGGACGGACACCATTCAAGCTATCATCTTATTCGTTGGCTTCATCTTAATGGCGGTACTGTCAGTGCAGCACATTGGCGGCTTGGATAACCTGTACTCAGCCATGGACCCAGAAGCGGTTAGCTTCCTTGCGATTGATAAGCTTGGTTTAATCCCTGCGGTTTCTCTTGCTGTTGTGATTGGTGTCGGTGTACTTGCAACGCCTTCATTCCGCCAGCGTATCTACTCAGGTAAAGACGTATCAACCATCCGCCGTTCATTCGTGGCTTCTGGTGTGCTGTATTTGTTCTTCTCTATCATTCCAGCAGTCATTGGTATGGCGGCGCATGCGATTGACCCTGAACTGAACAACGCAAACTTTGCTTTCCCATACATCGCGGCAACGGTATTGCCAGTAGGTGTTGGTCTTATCGTTCTGATTGCAGGTCTATCAGCAACCATGTCGAGTGCGAGTTCCGATGCGATTGCGGGCGTGTCTATCTTACTGCGTGATGTGTACGTAATGTTCACCGGCCGCGTGCCAAACAAAGAATCCATGTTGAATTACTCTCGCTTGGCTTTGGTTGTAGTGATCGGTTGTGCATTGCTGTTCGCGCTAACGTCTAACGACATCATTAGCTACATCACTAAGATGATCTCGACAGTTATGTCTGGCATGTTCGTGTGCGGTATGTTGGGTCGCTTCTGGAAGCGTTACAACTGGCAAGGTGCATTGGCAACATTGGCAGGTGCGTCCATCGCTTCATTTGCTGTAATGATGAGCCCAGACCTAACCGCTTTATGGGGCAACCCAGTCATTCCATCTTGTTTGTTTGCCCTAACAGCAGGCGTGGCAGTGAGCCTAGTGACTCCAGCTAACCAAGTGTCACCAGAAATGGCACGAGCAATCCTCGATGATGAGCGTGCTCTGATGGAAATGGAACTGTCTGACAAAGGCGTTCTAGAAGAAGACGCTTCTCTACAAAACCGCGCAACAGCGGCGAATCAAAACGCTTAACAGCAGAGAGTTTCCGGCTCGAACAGAAACTCGCTCATAAGCTCCTGACAAACTGGTGGCTCCCCCGAGCCACCATTCTAAATTTATCCAAAGTAGGTGAACGATGACCGATTCATCCCAGACTAAAATTGCTTTCTTTGGCGAATGCATGATTGAACTGAGCGGCGACCCAATTCGCAAAGGCTTTGGTGGCGACACGCTCAATACCGCACTTTACCTCTCTCGACTAACGGCTCAACAACCTGTCCAAGTGTCTTACGCGACCGGTCTTGGGGAGGACGTACTTTCTCAAGAGCTTCTGGAAAACTGGCAACAAGAGGGCATTGTGACTGATCTTGTCGAGATATTCCCAGCTCAGCTTCCGGGGTTGTACATGGTGCAGACCGACCAAGAAGGCGAACGCAGCTTTCTTTATTGGCGTGACAGTGCAGCCGTTAAAAGCTACTTCTCTACCTCTTCGCTCAACAAATTAGAAGCTGCGATTGCGAACCGAGAGCTGGATTACCTCTACCTAAGTGGCATCAGCGTCGCGATTCTAAATGACGATAGCAAAGTAAGGCTTAAAAAGGCGTTAAGTCAGTTCTCACAAGGCGGAGGCAAGGTTATCTTCGATAATAACTTCCGTCCTCAACTTTGGTCTGCACAAGAGGCGAAACATTGGTATAGCCAAATTCTGCCTTTAGTCGACATTGCACTTATCACTGAAGACGATGATGTCTTGGTATGGGGTGAAGAGGAAAGTGCTGAGCAGCGCAGCCTTCGCTTTGGTTGCCAAGAAATAGTGATTAAACGTGGCTGTGAGCCTTGCAAACTGGTTTGGTCGCATGGTGATGACAAGCAAACCGCTTACGTAGCCGCCGAGAAGGTTGTGAAAGTAATCGACACCTGTGCCGCCGGCGATTCATTTGCTGCTGGTTACCTTGCAGGACGATTGACCGGACAAAGCTGTGAGCAGTCTGCCCAACTCGGTCACGCACTAGCAGCAACCGTTATTCAATATCCTGGCGCAATCATTCCAAATGACGCCATGACTCATCTAATTCGATAATTTCCGAGAACGTATTATGTCCCAAGCAATGATTAAGCAACTTCAGCAATTCAAAGTTATTCCAGTTATTCAACTCAACAAGGTTGAGCACGCGATTCCATTGGCGAAAGTGTTAGTAGAAAACGGTTTGCCAGTCGCAGAAGTAACGTTTCGAACAGAAGCGGCTGCCGATGCGATTAAAGCCATGCGCGATGCTTACCCGCAAATGTGCATCGGTGCTGGCACGGTACTGACGCCAGAGCAAATTACCCAAGCAAAAGACGCGGGTGCAGAGTTTATTGTCGCGCCGGGGTTGAACCCAAATACCGTACGTCGCTGCCAAGAAATCAACATGCCAATCGTACCGGGTGTCAATAACCCAAGTCAGGTTGAGCAAGCACTAGAGTTGGGTTTGAACTTCCTCAAATTCTTCCCGGCAGAAGCGAGCGGTGGTATCGCGATGGTGAAGTCGCTACTCGCACCTTATGTTGATGTGAGTCTGATGCCGACAGGCGGTATCGGCAAGAACAACGTCAATGATTACCTAGCCATCGACCGTGTGGTTTGCTGCGGTGGTACTTGGATGGTGGCACCGAGCTTAATTGAAAACGAACAGTGGGACGAAATTGGCAAGCTGGTTCGTGAAGCAGTAGAGCTGGTTGCGTAACTCAAACTGAGCTCTTTTACCCAAGTCACCAGACCCCATTAAATAGCGTGACTTGGGTTGAACAATAATAACAACAACAGGATGGCGCGGATGAACAAAGGTACATTAGCACTACTCATTTCAGGCTTAATTTCAATTCCAACGGCAGCGATGGCGATGACTCCCAACACCGATCTTAACCTAATGCCTTACCCACAAAATGTAGAGTTGGGGCAGGGTAAAATCACACTGGATAAATCCTTCAGCATTTACATCAAAGGCTACGATTCACCGCGCGTGCAGTTCAACGCAAAGCGCACTATGGATCGTCTATATCGTCAAACCGGCTTACCAATGTTGAACTGGCATGCTGAGTCGGAAAAAGACGCGGCCTTGGTGATTGATATTCGTAATGCGCCTAAGTCCGAGGTGCAAGATATTAACAGCGATGAATCGTACCAACTTGAATCGCGTAATGGTCAGATAATCATTCGCTCCGAATGCCCTTACGGTGCTTTCCATGGTTTAGAAACCTTCTTGCAGCTGGTGACTACGGACGCGACTGGCTATTTTGTGCCTGCGGTGTCGATTCAAGATGAACCTCGCTTTCCTTGGCGTGGCGTTTCTTACGACACTTCCCGTCACTTCATTGAACTCGATGTGATTCTTCGCCAACTCGATGCGATGGCATCAGCAAAAATGAACGTCTTCCATTGGCATATTTGGGATGACCAAGCGATTCGTATCCAGCTCGATAATTACCAAAAGCTTTGGCAAAACACCGCAGATGGTGATTACTACACCAAAGATGAAATCCGCTATGTGGTGAATTACGCGCGTAACCTTGGCATTCGAGTTATCCCTGAAATTTCTTTGCCGGGACATGCTTCGGCAGTGGCGCACGCTTACCCTGAATTAATGTCTGGTATGGGTGAGCAATCTTATCCGCATCAACGTGGCTGGGGTGTGTTTGAGCCGTTAATGGACCCGACCAATCCTGAACTCTACAAGATGCTGGCAAGCGTGTTTGACGAAGTGGTTGAGCTTTTCCCTGATGAGTATTTCCATATCGGCGGGGATGAACCAAATTACCAACAGTGGAAAGACAACCCGAAGATTCAGCAATTCATCAAAGACAACAACCTGGATGGAGAGCGTGGTCTGCAATCGTATTTGAACACCAAGGTCGAACAGATGTTGGAACAGCGCGGCAAGAAGATGACTGGCTGGGATGAAATCTGGCACAAAGACCTTCCAACCTCGATTGTGATTCAAAGTTGGCAAGGGCACGACAGTATCGGTCGAGCAGCAAAAGAGGGCTACCAAGGTATTCTCTCAACAGGCTACTACCTAGACCAGCCACAGCCAACCAGTTACCACTATCGCAATGACCCAATGCCGAAAGGAATCACGGTTGATGACCAACTTCATCAAGGTGAGAAATTTGCGACTTATGATTGGGTGAAACCACGCAACAAAGGTGGTCCACGTACAGGTAATCTGACCATTATTGAAGCGACAGATGGCAGCTACCGTGCGTTTACCGATTACAACGGTAAGTCGCGTGAAGAGGTGTTCATCATCGAGTACGTGCCGGGCGTGAAGTTTAAAGGGCACTTCGATAACTTTATGTCTTACACCGAATTCAACTATGACTTTGCGGATGGCAAGTTGAAAGACACCAGTTACCAATTGATAGGCAATGTGCGTTGGCCTGTGACTGGAGAATTGGTCGCGAGCAGTGACATGCAGGGGAGTGTTATTCCAGAGCCGAACGGTGGCTATCCAGCTAAACTGACCGAAAAAGAACAGCAGCTAATCTTAGGCGGAGAAATCACCATTTGGGGTGAGAACCTCGATTCAATGACCATCGAGCAACGCCTATGGCCACGAAGCTACGCGATTGCTGAGCGTCTATGGTCGAGTCAGGAGCTGACCGATGAACGCAGCATGTACAAGCGTATGAAGGTGATGGATGCATGGTCTGAGATCTCGCTTGGTCTACGCCATCACGCCGATGCCAATATGATGCTAAAACGTCTTGCCAATGGTGCGAACGAAACGCCGCTACAAACGTTAGCGAAGTACATCGAGCCGGCTCAATACTACGCTCGTCATTGGGAGAAATGGATCTCTACGCCAAACGAAGGTGATTTGTACAACCAGTATGAGCGACTAAACCGCTTTGCGGATGCGTTGCCAGTAGAAAGCCTAGCAGTGTACGAGATGAAAGATTTGGTCGCGGCTTATGCTCAGGGTGATAAAACCGCGTTGGATGCGTTAGCGATTCATTATCAAAACGTTAAGTTAGCGGCGCAGCAAGCCAAACCTATTTTCGCTGCAAACGTGGCGTCGGTAGAAACGGTGCCAGTTGCAGAAGCCACAATCAAAGTTGCCGATTTAGGTTTAACTTTGATTGAGCTCGCCAAGCAGGGCAGTGGTATTAGCCAATCTGATGCTGCAGCGTATCAACGCACTATCGATGAAAATGCGATTATTTTTGATGAAACGATTGTCGCCATCGTAGTACCAACCGAGCAGTTGCTTCACACTTTAACCGATTGATAACTAAAAGGGATTGCCGTCTGGTAACGTAGGCGGCATCTTATCGGTTAAGCACTCTTTTATCTCCCAAAGGTTTCCCATGATAGTAAATGGTCACTTACATTTTTATGTAGGCACCTATACCGATTCACCAAGCCAAAGTCAGGGCATTGCGTGTGTTTCTCTCGATACTGCTACTGGTGCATTAACGCTCACCAATGAACTTGTTCCAGAAGCGGTGAAAACGGTTCGTAACCCTTCTTACCTTGCGCTCAAAGGAGAGGGTTTATATACCTTTAATGAAGTCGATCGCTTGGAAGGTGCAGAGCTGATATTTGCTGAAAAAACAGACAGCTATACATTGCCAATTGAAGGTGATTACCCTTGCCATATCGACATTAAAGAACAGTTACTCGCTGTTGCAAACTACGGTTCCGGCAATGTAAGTGTTTACCAACTTGATGAGCAAGGTAAGCCATTGAAATCCATTGCAGAATTGTATGTAGAAGGCAATGGACCCAATATTGACCGTCAAACTTCCCCTCATGCCCATCAAGTCACTTTTCTAAAACACTCTGCTCAATTGGCTGTGGTCGATTTAGGTACAGACCGTGTTCATCTCTATGACTACGACAATGGTGGTGAGACAGTTAAGTTTTCACTTTCTCAAAGCATCGCTATGCCTGTTGGCTCTGGGCCTCGTCATTTGATCTTCACTCGTGATGAGTCTGTCGCGTACGTTGTTTGCGAACTGTCTGAAACGCTGGTGGTACTTCGCAAGCAAAACGGACAATGGAATCTGACTCAGCAAGTGAAGCTGCTAGCCGATGAAGAGAACAAAGAAGCGGCGTCTGCGATTCGTCTCTCTGCGGATGAGCGCTTTGTCTATGTCTCATGCCGTGCGCAAAATCTGATCAGTACATTTGATGTAACGAGTGATATTCCGGTTCAAATTGCCGCGTCCGATTGTGGCGGTGCGTTTCCAAGAGATTTCGTTTTATCCCGTGACGGGCAGTGGATGCTCGTTGCTAATCAACATTCACATAATGTCGCTAGCTTTCATAGGAATCAGGAAACTGGCGCTATCACTCCAACCGGATACTCATGCGACATCGGTGCGCCTGTGTGTTTGGTTGAGAAGTCGTAATTAAGAGAAATAACATGACAATTCATCGTATTAATCCATGCAAACGTTGGTCTGATGTAACGGTGTTCAACGGAATTGCCAACTTTGTTGAGGTGGCAGAAGCTGACACTACTGCGGATATGAAAGGGCAAGTACAACAGATTTTCGACCAAGCCGAGCAAATGCTAGCCAGTGTTGATAGCGACAAGTCGCGCATTCTATCTGTGACGATTTACGTGACGGATTTTGCGAACTTCGATGCCCTAAATGAAGTGTGGGATGCGTGGTTTCCTGAGGGCTGCGCACCAAGCCGTGCTTGCGTCAAAGTTGAATTGGCGAATCCTGAACTGTTGGTAGAAATGGCGTTTGTTGCTGCTGCGGGTGAGAAGTTCCAGTAGTTCGACATCACCCTAATTAAACCATCAAGCCCAGCGTTATCCTCAAGCTCAGCGTTATATAGTTCAATAACGCTGGGCTTTGTTTTATTGGGCTAATCAGCATAAACCAAATAGTTCGTAGATAAGCACGAATTTAAAAATATTACGAAAAGTATCACTGATTGGCTTAAAATGAACGTTATTGATACTTAATGATGGGTTGCTGTTTCTTTTGGGGCATACACTTATGTCGAACTTAAGAAATAGGAGCATCATCATGAAAGCAATCACTACATCGGTTTTGGCATTAAGCTTATTGGCGGTTGGTTCAGCACAAGCATTTGAGTTAACCAGTAAAGACATCCAAGAAGGTCATCCTATGGCGAAGACCTTCGAATACAACAGCTGGGGCTGTAATGGTGGCAACCAATCTCCACAATTGATGTGGAAGGATGCGCCTGCAGGAACTAAGAGTTTTGCAATCACGGCTTATGACCCTGATGCACCTACTGGCAGTGGTTTCTGGCACTGGGTTGCGTTTAACATTCCTGCTTCAGTTAGCGAACTGCCACGCGCAGTGAACATTGAAAAATTGGGCGGTAAAGAGTCGCGTATTGACTACGGAACGGTTGGTTTTGGTGGCGTTTGCCCACCAGAAGCAGACGGCATGCACCGCTACCAATTTACGGTTTGGGCATTGCCAACAGAGAAACTAAACCTAGATGAAAACACGCCGGCTGCTGTGGTTGGTTTTACGCTTAACAGCATGGCACTAGACAAAGCTAAACTTACGGCGACGTACACACGTTAAGCCGTAATGGGTAGATGATAGAAAACGAGGGGAATAGATGAGCCATCAATATCGAGTCACGTTGTTTCGTGCCGAGCAGTTACAGAAACTGCGTAATGTGAAGATCCATTCCCCAAGTATCATTCAGATCATCACAGGCAGTAAGCGTCTTTTCTGGAAAGAATCGGCGCTGGATCTTTCTCATTCTGAGTTGCTGCTTTGTGAGGCTTCCGCATCGCTGAGTTTTGAGAACTTACCGCAGAAAGGTAAGTTTCTCTCTAGAATGTTTAGCTTTCATTGTTTGCCGTCAGAAGCAATGATTGAACTTAGCGCGAGCATTGACGGTGGTGAAGAAAAGCCGACATTAGAAGCCGATAAAGCTTTGGAAGACACGCTCAATGCTTTGTTTTCGTTTGACCAACAAACCATGAGCAAAGAGACCCAAACCTTCTGGGTAATGGGGTTGTATCAACAACTTGCTGAGCGTGGCGTGTTGCATCACTTGTTTGCGAGTGCGAACACAACATTCAGCCAGAAGCTGAGCCGTTATTTGTCGCATTCTCCGGGAGAGGAACACCCATTAGAGCTAGTGGCTGAACGTTTTGCCATGAGCCGTGCGACTATGATTCGCAAGCTCAAGCAAGAGGGCACTCAGTATCGGGAAGTGCTGGCGGAAGTACGTTTAAATCATGCCTTGTATTTGATGCAGAATGGTCATTACAACGTCGCGCTGTTGGCTCAGTCTTGCGGCTATCAATCCGAGGGGCGTTTTAGTCAACGCTTTAAAGGCAAATTCGGATTGACTCCGAGTGACTACATCAAAACGGTTGTGGTCAGTTAGCGCTAGCGAAAAATTGCTTGTGCGCGTTTAATAGCTTACGCGCGTTTTACCGAGTGCAACGCAGTTGGTGCTTTTGAATCTGCAATCGCCAAATCAGACAAAAGCTGTTGCAGTAACTCTGCAGCGTGGACGTTCGCTTTTACTTTATCAACGTCACTCCAACTCGTACTGTTTTCTTCTTCAAGGTATTTAATCGTCTGTTGTGAAAGCTTGAGAACAGCATGCCACTTCAGTTTTTTATATTCTAAATTCATACTCAAACTCCTATGTGAATGATTAATTTAAAACATTGTTCAAAACTTTGAGTTAGCAAATAGGAATTTGTTAATAAGCCTATGCCTAGAGCGGATATAAAAAAGCGCCCATCGCTTTAACGACGGGCGCTCTCAAGTCACTATAACCTATAGTTATTTGTAGTATTTCTTCTTCATTTTGAGTGCTACGTTCACCAAAGCAATCAATACAGGCACTTCGATCAGTGGACCAATGACACCAGCAAAAGCTTGGTCTGAGTTTAGGCCAAACACCGCGATAGAAACCGCTATTGCCAATTCAAAGTTGTTGCCTGTTGCCGTGAAAGCAATCGATGCATTTTTGTCGTAGTCGATGCCCATTTTCTTACCAACGAAGAAGCTGACAAAGAACATCAACACAAAGTAGATAGCCAGTGGAATTGCTACACGGAATACATCCATTGGCAGTTCAAGAATCATTTCACCTTTCAAGCTGAACATCAGTACGATGGTCGCAAGCAGGGCGATAAGCGTAATTGGTGAAATGCGTGGGATGAACACGTCGTTGTACCATTGTTCACCTTTCGCAGCGACCAGCCATTTGCGGCTTAGGAAGCCCGCTAGGAATGGGATACCAAGGTAAATCAGAACACTTTCCGCGATGTCCATCATCGAGATATCAACCACGAAACCTTCGTAACCAAAGACTGGTGGCAACACAGTGATGAACAACCATGCCATCACACTGTAAGTCACGATTTGGAAAGCGCTGTTTAATGCAACTAGAGCTGCACCGTATTCTTTGTTACCGCCACCGATATCGTTCCATACCAATACCATCGCAATACAACGAGCAAGACCGATCAGAATGATACCAACCATGTAGCCCGGATGATCACCTAGGAAAGTCAATGCAAGGATGAACATCAAAATAGGGCCGACAATCCAGTTCATGACCAAAGACAGCGTGATCGCTTTTTTATCTTTCGTCACTGTGCCTAGCAGGTTGTAGTTCACCTTTGCGAGTGGCGGGTACATCATCAAAATCAAGCCAATCGCTAGCGGTACGTTTGTGCTACCAACTGACATTGACTCGTTCCACTCAGCAACTTGAGGGAATGCTGCGCCAATACCTACACCGATTGCCATTGCAACAAAAATCCACACCGTTAGGTAACGGTCCAAGAAGCTCATTTTGTCGCTGGCACTATTTAAAACTTGAGTAGTCATAGTGTTCTCTTATTCGTTTATCGTCGAAAGGCGATAGTTAAAGGTATAGTTTATCTCTGCACGCCTGACCAGCGTGCAAAGGGAATTAATCAAATAACTTGGAAAATCCTAGATTGAACTGATCAAACGCGTCGCGTTGAATGCGGTAACACACCTTAGGTGGGTTTGGCTCGGCGCTGATAAAGCCAGCTTGTTTTAGAATACGCAAGTGCTCGGAAACAGTAGATTGCGCAAGACCCAGTTCAGAAACCAAATCACTGTTCAAACAACCGCCCATGGTATCGAGCGTGTGTAGGATATGCAGAATGCGTAAACGTGCTGGATGTGACAAAGCTTTTGCTTGTGCTGCTAGAGTTTGTTCTTTCTCGAGCTGTTGTTGTGTTGTCTGAAAAACAACTTCGCACGTGTCGTTGCACTTATCACTCATTCGCTGGCCTTAATAGTTAATCGTCGAATTGCGATAAAGTGTACGCCTGCTCTGTGGAAGATGCAACAAATCGATGAAAAAATTAATCGGGAAATAACGATGAACAAAAAGTTGAAAAAATATCTCTTTTAAAAACAGTAATATAATCAAAATTCAAGTAGGTTACTAAAAGTTAACTAATTGCACTATATTTCTAGGTTACCATAATAAACCACATCCGACGCACAATGGTTATTGCGTCATCTTGTGAACTTATTTAAAGGTAATCCCATGAGCAACGTACTGATCATCAATGCACACGAACCATCACCATACTCAGAAGGTCGTTTAAACGCTTCTCTTGTCGACAAAGCACAGACGCTTCTTCAAGCAAAAGGCCATGAGGTTCGCGTTGTGACAATGCAAGATGAGATCAACGTAGATGAGCAACTCGCACACTTTGAATGGGCTGATCGCGTGATCATCCAAAGCCCAATCAACTGGATGTCTGTGCCTTGGTCATTCAAAAAATACATGGACGACGTGTTTACTGCGGGTATGGGCGGCGCACTGTGTGCATTCGATGGCCGTAGCGCAGAAGAACCAAAGAAAAATTATGGTACAGGCGGTACTCAAACCAACAGCAAATACATGCTGTCACTGACATTCAACGCGCCAGAAGAATCGTTTGATGATGAGAACGAATACCTATTCCAAGGTAAAGGCGTGGACGATTTGATGTTCCACATGCACGCTAACTTCCGCTTCTTTGGTATGTCAGCACTGCCTACATTCGCTTGTTACGACGTGATGAAGAACGCAGATATCGAAAACGATTTTGTTCGTTTCGAAGCGCACATTAACGAAAACTTCTAATCCTTTTAGAAACATAGTGCGAACTGAATGATGAATTGAGATGGACTGCTACATGCGGTCCATTTTTATTTGTTTGCGGCGAGGTGACGTTTTTATTACTCTAAAGCACTAAATGTATCTAGCTTACTTTTCGTTACCTAGATTAGGTGCGTATCTTGAGGTGTATTGTGGAAAGCAGAATCAGTGTAGATAGCAAAGGTCGTAAGTCAGTGGCGAACGTATGTGCGGAGCCATGTGCTATCGAGAAAGGGATGCGTCTAATTGGTGGTAAATGGAAAGGCTCTTTGATTTTTCATTTGAAAGACGGCCCAGTTCGCTTCAATGACTTAGCACGCATGCTAGGCGGCGCAAGCAAAAAGATGATTGACCAACGCCTTAAAGAGCTGGAAGCGGAAGGTATGGTGGTGCGCAAAGTGATCAGCGATCGCCCAATTGCAGTCAGCTATGAGCTAACAGAGTTCGGCCGTACCGCACTCAAGATTCTTGATGATTTGCGAATCTGGTCTGAGACTCACCAGATTGAGTTGCGTAAATAACACGGTCTCTTGTATCTCATCATCGCTTAACGGTTTAAGCCAATAAAAATGCCAGCATATCGCTGGCATTTTTTATGTTTGATTGTTGTTTGGGACTGATTGAGCGTAATCCGCTTAGTAGTCCAACGTACCACGGATAGGGTAGTTGTTGTCTGGATTACGAATCCAAGCCAAACCACGTGATAGCGCGCCAAGCTCTGGGCGAACAAACGGGTTGTTTGAAATATCCACCACGTGCAAGTTGCCGTGTTCATTCACCACAAACAGACCTGGTTCTGCGAAGTTATGGTCAGTCTCTTGCTCTGAACGAGGCAGTGAAATGTACAGACCTAATGTTTTCATTTGTTCTTCGGTTAGGCCGTAAGCAATCGGGAAGCTGATTTCGAGTTTCTCTAGATGTCCCTCAAGCTGCTCTTTTGAATCGCCTGAAACCGCAAGAATATCAACGCCAGCTTCTGCGAAAGCTTGCTTGTAGCCCTCTAACTCATTGAGGTATTTGGTACAAAGAGGACAGTGTTTACCACGATAAACGAATACGGCTTGCCAAGTCGCATCACCTTGCGGCTGACCTAATGTCACGCTTGAACCATCTAGCAAGGTTGCTTGAAGAGAAGGGAAGCTGTCGCCCGCTTTAAGTTTCACTGAAGTTGCCATAATGACTCCCGAATTAGTGGTATATATCCATGGATGCCCCTTCTCAATAAAAGCGATTGTGTAGGGGGTGAGACTTCAATGTAGACCCAGTTTTGCGGCATTTCAACTAGTTAACTTTTGGTAACCTAGATAATGAATGGCAAGAAAAAGAAACAGTTAGAAGAGGAAAGCAGAACTTAAAGATACAACGAAGTGGGGGTGTAGTATCAGGAGCTAAGTTCTGCTTAAGGTTCGTTTACCAGTTGAAGAAATCGTTCATTGTTACCAGAGCCATTACTTCAAGCTTGTTGTCCGAATGCGCAACGCGCTCTCGGAAATAGGTTGCCATTGTAGGCATGTCTTTTGCTGATCGAATTTGGAATCGCACAGTGTTTCCTCCTTGTTGCTGACAGGGTCAGTATGCGAAGAAAAGAGGAGCTGAAAAAGAGAGTAGATTTCTGTGGTTTATTCCTAGTTAGCCCCAGAAGGTGCGCTAACTCACCGATTTTTGCGTTCGTGAGGGTAAAAAGGGGAACAAAGTGTTTGGAAGTTTTCTTATTTTCTCTCGGATAAGTTGAGTAAAATAAACCTATATCCACTTTTTGAGGGCGCGCGGTGTCTGATCTCAACTTGTTCCGCTACTACCAACGACTCACTCCATTTGGCGTGGGAAGTGAAGCCAAAACCACATTGCAGGAAGTTGCTGACTTGCTGTTCACTTCTCCTCGCCATGCACGCAGCTTACTGTCGCAAATGCAGGAGCAAGCGTGGTTGAGTTGGCTTCCAAAAGCGGGACGAAATCAGCGTTCAACGTTATTGCTGAACATCGAGTTGAGTGCATTAAAAGAAAGCCTCGCACTGGAGCGAATTAAGCTGGGTAAATACGAAAAAGCGTTGGCGATTCTCGATGAAGATGAAGCGGCGTTTGGACGATTGCTCAAAACCACTTCGGGGGCGTCTGTTCAAGAGGGTCGACTCAACATTCAGCTCACCTACAAACGTATGTTTGAGCGTATTGTTCCTCATCAACTGCATCGCAGCAGTGAGCGCTTCTTCTTGCGTCAAATCTACTGTTGTTTGGTATCGAGTGACTACAACGGAGTGGTGAAGCCAGAGCTTGCTCATCATTGGCGGTATGACGAGAAAAGTTACGAATGGACCTTTTACCTGCGCCCAGGCTTAACCTTTCATAATGGTGCACCGATTGATGCCGATACCGTTGTTAGCCTGTTTGCCAAACTCAGTTCCCTTGAGTTGTATGAGAAAGAATTGGCTCATGTCGATAACATTACCGCGCCAAACCCACTCAAGGTTGTGTTTACCCTCAGCAAGCCAGATTTGGGTTTTGCTGGGCTTATTTCTGGCGTGAAGTATGGCATTCAACCTGTTAGCCAAGTGAACGTTGCCAATAACAATTTGGTCATTGGCAGTGGCCCTTTTTCTGTGATTGAACACAGTGCTCATCGATTAAAACTGCAAGCTTTTGACGGCTATTACGCCTGTCGAGTACTGACCGACATGGTGACGATCTGGATCGTCAATGATGAGAAAATGGAGAACCCATCTCTAGCCGCGAATACACCGCCTAAGCAGGTAGAAAAAGCGGACGACGAGCTTGTCGACAGCATGTGCGGACACTACATGTCGACACAAGATGCAGAAGCGGCTCCGGCTAGTCAGCACAGTCGCACCGAGGACGGCTGTTTGTTCGCCTTGTTCAATCAACATGCCAAGTACCCGCTGTCTCAAGCGCAGCGCCGTTATATCGCCGAGCTGATTCAACCGGAACGACTTGCCGATGTGATGCGCAAAGAAAAGATCGTGTTTGGCAGCGTACCGGCTTACAACATGCTGCCAACGTGGAAGCCCGTACTAAGACCGTTTGGTGAAGAGAGCAAGCTGCCTAAACATATCACCATCGCAGGGTACAACTACACGGCATTGAGACGATGTGCGCGTGCAATTGCTAACCTACTTGAAGGGACAGGAAGCAAAGTAGGCATTGTGATGTATTCCTACCGAGAGCTAAGCGAAAAAGCCAAAAACGGCACGCTAGATGAAACCTTGGTGGTGACAAACATTAACTTAGATGACAACCGTCATGCATCGGCGTTTACCAACTTCTTTAGCAATACCGTGTTGCACCACACCTTGGGTGAAGAGAATGCGACTTGGTTGGATGAGCAACTAGAGAAAGTGCGCGCGTATACCTCGCTGGAAGGTTATCTCAAAGCGCTTGAACCTATTGCTTCCACACTCGTCAGCGAATACTGGATTGCACCTATGTTCCACCATACGCAAACGTTGCGCTTCCAAGGTGTGTTAGAAGACGTTGCCCTAACTAACTGGGGTTGGCCAGATATTCGCTCGGTGTGGTCAGCGGATTAACTGTCTTAGTTATTTAGCAAAGTACTGCTTCACGAATTCAATGAAGGCTTTGGTTTTCGCCGATTGATAGATGAGTTGCGGATACACTAAGTATACTGCGTTGTGTTGGTGGTCCGTTTCTTCCGATAGAACCTGCACTAGTCGGCCATTATCAACGTCTTGCTCGACAAAGTAACTTGCTAATCGAGCGATGCCATTACCAGACAGAGCTGATTCTTTGAGTAAGCGGTTTTCATTGCTAGAAAGCCAACCTTGGGTTTGAACCGTTCCCGTTCTTAAAGGCCATTCTTTTTGATGCAATGTGGTTAAGCATTGATGCTGTTTTAAATCCGCTAACGTCTCCGGCGTGCCATTTTCTCGCAGATACTCAGGAGAAGTAACCAACCAGTGGTAGTAGTCCAAAAGGTGATGCGCAATCATATTCTCGGGCGGGGTTCTTGTCGCTCGAAACGCAAAGTCGACGCTGGTTTCCGTCAGATTAAACGCTTGATAGCTAGAAAGGATCTCGAACTCTACGTTTGGATGTAGAGCGCGAAACGCCACACATAAATCATGCAGTACCGCTTCAGCAAACATCTTGGGAGCGGTAAGCCGAATCAGGCCGTCTATTTGCTCAGATTGCTGACTTAAACTCTTTTCCATTTCCATTACGCGTCGTTTGAGATCTTCCGCTTGCGCAAAGATCGATTCACCTTCTGCCGTCAATCTCACGCTGCGTGTGGTTCGAACAATCAAAGGCGTAGCGAGTTCCGATTCCAATCGCTTGATTTGTTCTGACAGGTAACTTTTTGAAATGCCAAGTTGCTCCGCTGCCCTAGAAAAGTTGAGTGTTTGAGCCACTTCGGCAAACAGCATCAGTTTTTCGATTCTCTTGTAATCTGCCATCTTGATTGTTCGCTTTAATTGTTCGGTAACGAGGATAATGAATTCGATTTTACGGTATTAAACTAATTTTTACGAACGGTAAGATAGTTCGAGTTAATTTCAGAAATTGAAAATGCAGAAATCGGAAAAGTGAGAATAACGATGAACAATCCAACACTACCGCTCGCCAAAACCTTACCTAACGTTAGCCGCTTGGTCTTCGGCTGCATGGGGCTTGGAGGGGAGTGGAATCGCAACCCGTTAACCGCCCAAGATGAAAACCAAGCTTATGCCGCTGTAGAGGCAGCATTAGAGGTTGGCATCAATCTCTTTGATCATGCGGATATCTACAAATTCGGTAAGGCAGAAGAAGTGTTTGGGCGCATCTTAGCCAATGACTCAACCTTACGAGAACGAATTTATCTGCAATCCAAGTGCGGCATCCATCTAGGAGATGAGCAAGGTGTTAAGCAGTATGACTTCTCTGCTAAATGGGTGACGGCTTCTGTTGAGGGCATTCTTGAGCGCCTTGGCGTGGAGAATCTTGATGTTTTGATGCTGCATCGTCCTGATCCTTTGGTTGAATTTGAAGAATTGGGCACAGCGCTCCAAGCACTGAAACAAGCTGGCAAAGTTAACCACTTCGGTGTCTCTAACATGAACAGTGCTCAAATTGATCTTCTCCAACAAGCAACGGGCGAAGTTATTGTGGCGAACCAGTTGGAAATGAGTCTGGCTAAGTCTGACTTCATCAAGCAGGGCATGGGGCTTCCTTCGTCTGCATCTGACTACGTTGCAGGAACACTGGAACATGCCCGTAGGCACAATATCCAACTGCAAGCGTGGGGCAGTATGGCGCAGGGCAGATTCTCAGAGCGTGGTTTACATTCTGATGATCACAACACCAGACAGACGGCGGAGATGGTGATGGCGCTAGCAGCTGAATATGGCGTGTCGTCTGAGGCGATTGTTTTAGCCTTCCTAATGCGTCATCCAAACCAAATTCAGCCTGTTATTGGTACCGCAAACCCACAGCGTATTCGCGCTTGTGCTCAAGTAGAGAACGTCACGCTGTCGCGCAGCCATTGGTATGGATTGTTCGAGAAAACCCTTGGCCATGAGATTTCTTAGGAGAGAAAAATGAAATACGTACAAGTTCAAACTCTGATTCAAACGGCATTGGAAATTGCTGCTGCTCGTAAGCAAAACATTGCGGTTGCCGTGGTTGATACGCATGGCGAATTGCTCGGTTTTGCCCGAATGGATGATGTGAGCGTGCAAGCAGGTTTGTTGGCACAAAACAAAGCCTACACCTCGGCTAGAGACCGTCAGCCTAGTGGCAATTTGGGCGCTTGGGCTCGTGAAACAGGTAAGCAGTTGAGTTATTGGACTGACCCAAAGATCACTGGCTTTATGGGTGGTGTACCTGTAGAACAAGAGGGGAAAGTCGTCGGTGCAATTGGCATCAGTGGTTTGGCTGAGCAAGACGATGAAGCGCTTGCGATGGAAGTATTAAAAGCGCTGTAAACAAAAAATCCCACCAATGCTCTTCGCTAGACATTGGTGGGGATGGTCAAAATGATGGAGTTGACCACGAATATCAACGGTAAATGCCTGCTCATCTTCGAAAAGCGTCATCGAAGTGGAGCGTGACAAGGTGGTTATTGCTGACCACTGACAAAATCAGCGCAAACCTAGGTTAGGAGCGTGCTTACTGGATAACAGAAAGCCGTTATCCAATAAGCTGTCAGTTCATTTTGCCAATCAGTTAAAGGCGCGAGCTAAGGTGCCGTGACCCTGGCAAACGTACTTTACTGAGTTGTTGCAGACGAAAACCGATTCACCCGCTTTCAATGTGATGTGATCGTCTTGGCTAGAAACCGAGATTTCCCCTTCGATACAAAACAAAATCTCTGCGCTACGCACGAATTGAGTCGTTGCTGTGCCTTCAACAGCCATCACTTCAAAGCCGAAATCATCCACCGGAATTGGGTAACTAAGCTTGCCTTGTTTATGCACGGGTGCGAGCTTGATTTGTTCTGGGTCAATCGCGTTGAAGATGGTGTTGTCGATAAGCTCAGCAACGTCGATGTACTTAGGTGTTAAGCCAGCGCGCAGCACGTTGTCTGAGTTCGCCATGATCTCCAAACCTGTCCCTTGAACGTATGCGTGTGGCGTTTCTGCATGGAGGAACATTGCTTCGCCCGGAGCGAGTTCAATCGTGTTCAACATCAATGGCGAAAACAGACCAATATCGTCCGCGTAATGCTGACGGAAGTCTTGAATATAACCGTAAGCTTCTCGTGCCATAGTGGTTTTCGTAGGGCGCTCTAAGCTTGCGTATAGCTCATTCAAAGCCTGCTGTTTGCGTTCGCCTTCTAACGACATAATTGCTGAGAAGAACACTTTTAGACCTTCACTGTTTGGTGTGGCTTTCAGTGCGTTGATTTCAGTCTCTAGAGCAGTGATGTTCGCTTGCTCAAACAGAGATAAGATCTGCTCAATTGGGCGGAAGCCGTTCATCGCTTTGTAAAATGTCAGCGCGTAAACCAGCTCCGGTTTATGGTTTGGATCTTTGTAGTTACGGTTGGCAGCATTAAGTGGAATGCCTTGTTCGTTTTCACGAGCGAAGCCAATTTCCGCTTTGTGCTTACTAGGGTGTACTTGGATAGACAGCGGCGTTTCAGCGGCCAGGACTTTGAATAGGAATGGCAGTTCACCAAAACGTGCCGCGGTGTAATCACCCAGCGATTGCGTTTTGTTTTGGTTAATGACTTCTGACAACAGTTGTTTGGTGTCAGCAAGCTTTGAACAGCCGTTTGGATGAGCACCCATCCAGATTTCTGCTTGTGGCTCGTTTGCTGGATTGTCGATGCCGAATAAATCATGAATCGAGGTATGGCTGCCCCAAGCGTAGTTTTGAATCACATTGTCCAGTTTGAATAGAGCGTGTTGCATGGCGATATTCTCTTGATTGGAACGAAAGAAGAGGAGAGGCTTGCCCCACGATGAGAGCAAGCCTGAGTCGGTTTGGACGGGTTATCTAGTTGATGACCTTATCCTGAGAACCGGATTAGAACTTCACTTGGAAAGACTTAACCTGACACGGCTTCAGCGTGCCGAACGATGCTGTGTCCACTTCGTTTGATAGCACTTTCTCGTCTAGCTGTGTTTCTTTCCATGACGTTACTTCTGAGGTAAATGCCACTGTGTCGTTAATCACTTCGCTCTCTGATGGGTTGTAGACGCGCAGGATGAGTGCATCCTCGTCTTCTGCCTTCTTCAGTACGCTCAGTACCGCGCCTTCAAGCGATTTGTTTAGCAAGCTGTGCGTTAGTGGTAGGTTTTGCTCGCCTACGTTCAGCTTCATCGCGTTGTAAGGGATCTTGTTGTAGCACTGGATTGGGGTCACGTTGTCACGCGCCGCTGCCATTACGTTTGCTTCGATGTGGTTGCCCGCAAAACCAAACAGTGCGAACTCACAAACGATCTTGCCGCGTACTTGTGAATCTGGCGTCGGGATCTTGATACCAGATGGACGACCCGGACGAAGCAACAGCTCTTCTTTACCCAACACGCCGATACCACGCAGAAGGGTTAGGGCGAATGTGTCACGCTCTTCATTGCCTTGGCTTGAAATCACTTCAAACTCACGCAGACCGTTGCTCATTAGCGCCATACCACCTTGTGCGTTTTCAACCGCAGCAAAGTTCATTAGCAGGTAAACCGGCACTGGTGCTTCTTTCCAGCCGTCTGCTTCCCAGTTCGCCATCTCTGGATCGTTCGTTGGGCGAGTGATCAGACCGAACTGGTTGTCTGCTACCACGGTTTCAGACACAAACGGTGTTGGTACTAATACGCGAACGCGGTGGTCGTCAGCTTGGTTATCCAACTCCATGCGAACTTCAATGCGGCGTGTACCTTGTTTTAGAACCACTTGGCAGTTCACGTCTAGGTAACCGTTTTGACCTGTGCGCTCTTCACGTTGTTGTAGGTTCTCAGGCAAGTTCATGCGCAGCTTGATGGTTGCCACAGATTGGAAACCTTCGTGCTTCACATTCACTTCTGCATCGAATTCGTCAGAGTACAGTAGCCACTCTTTACGCGAAGGTGAGTAGTCGTATTCGTCGCCATCGTCAGAGCCGTCTTCAATGCGCAGTGCTTGTTCGTAAAGGTGCTCTGTCTCTTTGTCGAAGATGTTCAGAGTGCCGTTTGCGTTTACGTTGATGCGGTAGAATTCGTTCTCTAGCAGGAACTCCTTCTGCTCAGCCACTTTTTGCGTGCCTTTCTCATTCGCTTGAATGTGTAGGGTAGTGAAGCCCATTGCTGGCACAGTGTGTTTGATTTGAATGTCGTATTCGATGAACGGGTCGTAGTTACCGTAGTGAACGATTTGACGGTCAATCTTACCTGGATCGATTACGCGTTGATCTTGGATGAAGTACTCAACTGGCGTGCCGTTTTCATCAAACAGGTTGAACTGTTCTGCACGGATAGTGATGGTGGTGTTTACCACTTCTTCACGAGCGTATGGCGATAGGTTGAATAGTGCTAGCTTGTCGCAACCTTCGCGTGCAGGCATGTGGTCAACAATCTTACGTTTGTAGAAGTTGATCAGGTTGGTCGCCATGTCGTCAGCAAGGATGTAACGGTTCAAGATCTCTGCGTGTACTTTGTCTGAACAGCAGCAGCCAATCGAGTCGTGAGCGTGGTTCTTCATGCTCTCTTTCCACATCTTCTCGATTAGACCGTGGTGGTATTCAAAGCCCAGTGTCCATGCGATAGACGCTAATGGCTCAAGAATGTTTACGATCTTGTTTTCTACTTCTGCGTGGATCAGTTTGATGTCCATACGCGTTGAAGAAATAGTACGGTGAACACGCATGTATTTACCGTCGTTGAACTCGCCTTTGATGGTATCAAGCTGATCGCGCTCGGCTTCAATACGCTCGAACACTTCTTCAAAGCGGCTCATTTTGAATTCTTTGTCTGGGTAGATTTCACGTAGCTTATCCATCACCTCGAAGATGTCTTTTTGGATAGGCATTTGGTCGTGACCGTTTGGTAGTAAGATGTCTTTGGTTACCGACGGCTTTTCTAGCACTGGGAAGTATTTATCTAGACGTGCGCGCAGACCTTCTTCGTCTTGCGGTAGGTATTTACCAATCGCGTAGCCCAATGGCAGTACTTGCGCAGAGACTTCGCTGCCATCGTTTGATTGCCACAAGAATTCGGTTTTATCTGTGCCGTGACGCTCTGAACAACCACGCCAGAACATCGCGCGATTGATGCCAAAACCGTTGTAGATAGCTGGTAGCTGAGAGCTCATAGAGAATGAATCTGGTAGGTAACCAATCTTCATTGGCTCGCCTAGCGCTAGACAGTCACGTAATCCGTAAAGCATGTTACGTACGATAGATTCGCCAGATACTTGCATCGTATCCGTTTGAGAGTACCAAGGGCCAACAATCAGTTTGCCAGCTTGTACTAGCTCACGTACGCGCTCTTTGTTTTCTGGTTTGATTGCGAAGTAATCTTCCAGAACTGCGGTTTGACCGTCTAGAACGTAGTATTTGTAGTCTGGATCGTTTTCCAGACGAGTCATGATTTCTTCCATGTTGTTCACTAGCAGAATGCGAGACTCTTCTGTAGTGAAGTACCATTCACGATCCCAGTGCATGTGAGGAGTAATATGAACGCGAGATGTAGTCATAACTTTTACCGTCTTAGGCAATAATTGCCGTTAATTTGTTTTAAATTTGATTGTTTTCTATTCGTTTTTTCGGCGTTTATGCTTGCCGACGAATATTTAGGGCGCAGAAATCCCACGCGCAAAGTTTGTGTTGAGCGAATCTATGAATGATTCGGCTTATGGCTGAGCAGCAGCCTCAGTGACAAATTTGCCCTTTTTTACTGCGTGTGCTCGCCACATGATGAGAGTGATGGTCGAGATAGTTGCACCAATCAGCGCAGCGCCAAACCAGATTGCCGCAGCCGTGAATGCGCCTAGACCTGCATCGTGTAGTAGGAAGATTGAGAAGATACCTGCACCTGGAGTCGATAGACCTACGCCAGCAGCACCCACCATTGCGCCTGTTACGACAGAGCCAAGTAGGAACGAGCCAATAACGCGGATTGGGTCTTCGATAGCCATTGGAATCGCACCTTCAGTGATACCTGCTAGACCAAGCAACCAAGTCGATTTACCCGTCTCGATTTCAAAATCTTTGAACAGGCGAGGTGCAAGCATGGTTGAAGCCGTTACCGTGAACGCAGAGACCATTTTCACCGAACCGAAGATAGCGTATGGGCCGTAAACACCGTTCGCCATTGCACCCAGACAGAATGCGTAAGCGGCTTTGTTAACTGGACCGCCAAGGTCGAACGATACGAATAAACCAATTACTGCGCCTAGAAGTAGGGCGTTGGTACCAGACATGCCGTTTAGCCAGTCCGTCAAACCTTGGTTTAGCCAAGCAACAGGTTTACCAATAACGAACAGCATCAACGAGCCAGCAACCAAAGTACCGATAACCGGGTATAGGTAGAAGGTTAGGAAGCCGTTGAACGCAGGGTTTAGACGTACGTTTTCTTTTACCCAACGCATGACGTAACCAGCAATCAAACCACCGACAACACCACCAAGGAAGCCAGAGCCGATAAGGTTTGCGGCAATACCTGCGGCAAAGCCTGGGCCAAGCGCTGGTTTATCTGCCAATGAGTAAGCGGTGTATGCCGCCAGTACAGGAACCATCAATGTACCCAGTAGACCACCACCTAGCTTGCGGTACATCCACAACCAAGAGCCTTCTTCTGCATACAAATCTTGTAGATTGAACATTTGTGCCAATAGCACGGCAACAGCAAGTACGGTACCGCCAGCAACGATAAGAGGAACTGCGTAAGAGATACCTGATAGCAGTGCTTGTTTCAGTTCAGTTTTAAGTGGTAGCTTCTTCGGTTTGTCGTTGGTTGCAACTGCAGCACCAGCGCTTCGACCTGCTTTACCTGCTTCAACTGCTTCGTTAAGAATGCGCTCAGAGTGTTTGATCGGCTCAGCAACTGGCACTTCTACACGAGGAATACCGTCAAAACGCTCTAACTCTTTGATTGCCACTTCAGCCGCGAAAACGACCGCTGTTGCACTGTTGAGCTGTTCAGCAGTCAGGCGATCTTCAATACCGTTTGCGCCTTGCTTTTCAACATGCACGTTGTAACCCAGCTTCTTACCTGTCTTCTCTAGGTATTCTGCTGCCATGTAGGTGTGTGCAATACCCGCAGGGCAAGCCGTCACACAAACGATAGTTGGTGCATTTGTATCTAATTGGTCTTGTTTTTCTTCTTGCTCTGCTTGACCATCAAGCAAAGCGAAAATTTGTTCTACATTTGTAGCATTGAGCACTGCTTCACGAACATCGTCATCCACTAACGTTGTGGTCAGTTCGGTCAACAGGTGCATGTGTGTTGAACCTGCTTCCGCATTTGGAATTGCGATTAGGAAGATCAGGTTTACGTCTTCGTCTTCATCCAGACCTTGCCACTTTAAGTCTTGTTTTAGTGTGGCTACGGCAAACGCCGCCTCTTTTACTGCATCTGTCTTACCGTGCGGTACTGCTAAGCCTTCGCCTAGCGCCGTTGGGCCTTGCTCTTCACGAGCAAACACTGCTTGTAGGTATTCTTCCTTGTTATGCAGTTTGCCTTGCTGGTCTAGCTGGTCGGCAAGTGCACGAATCGCTGCGTCACGACTTTCGAACGTCGTTTGTAGGTTTATCAGCGATGGGTTTGTAAGAGAGGTTAATTTCATAACTTTTGTCCCATTGTCACATTCGACATTGTTGTGCATTCAACAATGATGTGAATAATACCTTTTAAATACAAATGATCCGTGATCAGGATCGCAGTTGAATTAAAATATGTATTATTGTTGTATTGTTTTGGCTTGTTTTTGTATGCCGATATGCGAACAAGTGCTTGTCATGTTGACCTGAATTCGTATTATAGAGCTCATAAACCAAGTCTTTCTTGCAATGATAGTTCACTCCAGTGTGCTCAGTTCTTGAGTTGTCTCAAACAAGTTCACTTGAATGGTCATTTGTATTGTTTTTATAGAGGTAAACATGGCAAGACTGCCAATGTATCGCCAGATTGCGGATGCGATTCGCGAGAAGATCAGCGATGGCGAATACAAAGTAGGAACCGCTCTTCCTACCGAAGCTCAGTTACGCGAAGAATTTTCCTGTAGCCGAGTGACGGTTCGCCAAGCGTTAAAACTGCTGATTGAAAATGGTGAACTGGAGAGTGTGCAAGGTAGTGGTACCTATGTGAAAGAGAACAAGGTTAACTACGATATTTACCAGCAGACCAGCTTTGCAGAGAAGTGGGCGCACCTAAATGCAGTAACGCACAGTGATGTGGTCGCGTTCGAGATTACCAAAGCATCGCTCACGATGGCTGATGCGCTGAACATTAATGAAGATGACAAAGTCTTTTACGTGAAACGTGTTCGTTACCTTGATGACAACCCAATCACGGTAGAAGAAACTTGGCTGCCGACAGAGATGTTCCCTGATCTCACCTACCAAGTGATGCAAGGTTCTAAGTACCACTTTATCGAGAAAGAGAAGGGCATGGTGATTGATCGCAGTGAGCAAGAAATCATCCCGGTATTGCCACCGCAAGACATTGCAGAGTTGCTAGATATTGATCCGGCTGAGCCGATCATCGAAAAGCGCACGCGTGGTTTCTTACAAGGGGATGTGGTGTTTGAATACAGCCGCAACTACTTCAAATCGACTGACTACAAGTTTACGCTGGTGGCAAAACGTCATAAGTCGTAAGCGCGATATTACGCATTTCATTTTAAACCCGCCACTCGGCGGGTTTTTTGTGTCTTTTCTCTTCCGACCTTCTGCTCGCTCTATGCTGAAACTAAGCAACGTTTCGATTTCTTTTAGCAAACAAGTGTGATGATTATCCCTGTTTGAAACTCACTAGCGCCGAATTAGTGGAAAATGAAGTTTGAATTTAATCACGATAAATAGCGAGTCAAGAGTTGTAATGTGATCGAGATAAACTATTGCGAATTTCTAGAAATGTTTGGATAGGTGCGGAGGTTCAAATTATGCCTATTGACATGTTGCTGAAAGAAAATTTGTTGCTAACTTTCTTTGTCTATTTTTGAGCTACGTTCATTAAAACAAATTGACAGCCATTTAATTGTGATTTGTTGCACAAAAGAGGCGTGCTTGCGCGGTTCTACGACTCTTATTGATAATTAACCCATCGATACCGAACTGTTGATAGGGTTTAAAAATGCTGTATGAATTAATCGACCACGAACTAGTAGATGTTATTAATGACCGCGCTTACCAATGGCAAGACGCAGTTAAAAAGACAACGCAATACCTAGAAGACAAAGGTTACGTTTCTCAGCAATACGCGGATGCCATCATCCAATCGACCGAAGAAAATGGTCCTTACTATGTATTGTGCCCTGGACTGGCGATGCCACATGCTCGCCCAGAAACCGGTGTCCTAAAAACGGGCTTGGGCATTCATATTTTCCCTTCACCAGTTGATTTTGGTTCGGACCTTGGTCCTGCCAATATTCTTATTACCCTAGCTGCAAAAGACTCTGATACCCACATTGAGGTGATTCAAGCGCTGAGCGAGATGTTTGTGGACGAAGAGAACATTGCAAAACTGGCACAAGCTTCATCTAAGGAACAAGTGCTAGACATAATAAAAGCATACTAAAAGGAACATAACGTGAAAGCAAACATGCGAGCCAATGTGCAAGCCTTCGGGGGTCATTTGACCGCCATGGTGCTGCCAAATATCGGAGCCTTCATCGCTTGGGGCTTTATTACTGCACTCTTTATCCCAACAGGTTGGATGCCAAACGAAGCGTTTGGGGAACTTGTTGGTCCAATGATCACTTACTTATTACCACTGTTGATCGGTTATACCGGCGGTCAGATTGTTGGTGATAAACGCGGCGCGGTAGCCGGTGCCATTGGTACCATGGGTGTTATCGTTGGTGCGGACATCCCAATGTTCGTTGGCGCGATGATCATGGGTCCACTCAGTGCTTGGGTTGTGGTACAAATGGATAAGCGAATCCAACACCGTATTCCTTCTGGCTTTGAGATGGTGGTGAACAACTTCTCATTAGGTATTGTGGGCATGCTCCTGTGCCTGTTCGCCTACGAGATTGTTGGCCCGGCAGTAACAGCGGCAAACTTGTTTGTGAAATCAGGCATCGAAGCCTTGGTGGCAACGGGATTCCTTCCTCTGCTCGCTATCATCAACGAGCCTGCGAAAGTGCTGTTCCTAAACAACGCTATCGACCAAGGTATTTACTACCCACTAGGTCTGCAGGCGGCCGCTGAAACAGGTAAATCTATCTTCTTTATGGTGGCATCTAACCCAGGTCCGGGTCTTGGTATGCTGCTGGCTTACGCGAAGTTTGGTCAGGGTCTGTCTAAACGTTCTGCGCCAAGTGCCATCATCATTCACTTCTTCGGTGGTATTCATGAGCTGTACTTCCCGTACGTGTTAATGAAGCCAATCATGATCTTGGCGATGATTGCGGGTGCAGCGACAGGTATCGCAACCTTCAACCTACTTGATGCAGGTTTGGTAGCAGGTCCAAGTCCAGGCTCAATCTTCTCTTACCTAGCACTAACACCGAAAGGCAGCTTCCTAGCGACCATCGCAGGTGTCACAACTGCAACGATTGTTTCCTTCCTTGTCGCAAGTGCGATTCTGAAGATGAGCAAAGCCGAAGACAAAGAAGACGAGTTTGAACAATCAGTCTCTGATATGAAAGACATGAAAGCGGAAGGCTCAATCAAACCAGTTGCTGCAGCAACACAAGAAGTAAACAAACCAATTTCATTTGTCGCATTCGCTTGTGATGCGGGTATGGGCTCAAGCGCGATGGGCGCTTCAACCTTCAAACGCAAGTTAGTTCAAGCCGGGATTGATATTGAAGTGAAGAACTTCGCTATCGAAAAAGTCCCAAGTGAAGCCGATATTGTCGTGACGCACGAAAGCTTAGAAAGTCGAGCCATCAAAGCAACAGGCTTGCCAGTGGTAACGATTAAGAACTTCCTCAATGACCCAGCGCTCAATGAGCTGATGGATACGATTAAGCAACAAGCGGTCGCGACTGAGCAACCAGCCTAACAATGCAGTATGGGGTGGCACCTACCGCCCCATTTAGGAGAGAAATCATGGTACAAACAACGGCAGCGGTTATCTGTGGCGAGAAAGACGTTCAACTAAGAACCTTTGATTTGCCAAGCATTTCAGCCGATGAACTTCTGGTTAAAAACATTTCAAACAGCATTTGTCTGTCCACTTACAAAGCAGCATTGTTGGGTAGCAAACACAAACGCGTACCTGAGAACATTGATGAAGTGCCAGTGATGACGGGTCATGAATACGCAGGTGTGATTGTTGAAGTCGGTGAGAACCTAAAAGACCAATACAAAGCAGGCGATTACTTTGTTCTACAACCAGCAATGGGTTTGCCTAGTGGTTACTCGGCGGGTTACAGCTACGAAACCTTTGGCGGCAACGCAACGTATTCCATCATTCCTAAAATTGCTATCGACTTAGGCTGTGTGCTGCCTTACCACGGTGACTACTTTGCAGATGCGTCTTTGGCTGAGCCAATGTCATGCATCATCGGTGCTTACCATGCGAGTTACCACACTACGCAATACGTGTACGAGCACGATATGGGCATCAAAGAGGGCGGAGCATTAGCGCTACTAGCGTGTGCTGGCCCTATGGGGATTGGCGCGATTGACTACGCGATTAATGGTCCGGTGAAGCCAAAGTTGATTGTGGTAACAGACATCGACGCCGCACGTTTGGACCGAGCAGAGTGCTTAATTCCGGTTGAGAAAGCAAAAGAGCAGGGCATTGAACTGCATTACGTGAACACAGCTCAAGTCGATGATCCTGTGACTTATCTGAAAGCGCTGAACGATGGCAAAGGCTACGACGATGTGATGGTGTATGCAGCGGTATCGCAAGTGTTAGAACAAGCCGATGAGCTGTTGGGTAACGATGGCTGCTTGAACTTCTTCGCAGGCCCTACCGATAAAAAATTCAAAGTACCGTTTAACTTCTACAACGTGCATTACGAATCAACGCACATTGTGGGTACATCTGGTGGTTCGACCGGCGACATGGTGGAATCTATCGACTTGTCTTCACAAGGTAAGATCAATCCATCGTTCATGATCACCCACGTTGGTGGTCTGCAAGCTGCGCCACATACGATTTTGAATCAACTGGATATTCCAGGCGGTAAGAAGTTGATTTACCCACACATCGACCTGCCATTGACCGCGATTGATGATTTCCTATCGTTGGCAGACCAAGACCCGTTCTTCGCCGAATTAGACGCAATTTTGAACGCGAATAACTATGTGTGGAACGCACATGCAGAAAAAGCGTTACTTGAGTTTTATGACGTGAGCTTAACGGTTTAGTTGCAACGAATTTGTGTGGTAGCCTTTGCGCTGCCACATAATGGAGAGGTCATAATACGTTGTCACGTGAAGACGAATTACTGGAGAAACTGGACGAGTGCGAAAATGCGACTGCGTTTCTTCAGGTTTCTAACAAAATAATTAACCTCAAGTTAAAAGCATTACTTCCGAGTGTGTTCGTCCAAGACGATCTCGTGAAGGAGTATGCTGTGGATCCTTTATTGAAAGAAGACGGTCCGTTGGTGACGACCGATGTGGTATCGAAGCTGATGTTTGCGATGGGCAAAATCTCTTTGGAAACTTACGCCGATATCGGATTGTACGATCAGGTCTTGGAGTACGTGGTTAGCCAACCGGAGAAAGTCGAATTTGCGGATGACGTAATTTACGACTTCATCAAAAACCAAGCGGTACTCTCTTCTCAGCAAGACAGCTTTTATCTTGAGTCGATCAATCAGCTTAAGTTCTCTTCGTTTGAGTCCTTTTCGCAAATGAGATATGAATCTCTCATCAAAACAGTGTTGAAGCTGTCATGTGAAATGTTGATAGAAAGAATCGAAGGGGAGATCAATCAATAAGGGTTCACCATGAAAGTGAATTTAAACGTCAGTGGTTTTGAAACCGAAGCTACCTTTCCCGATGCCGACGTAAAGCGAATCCATCAACCTCTTATCGAAAAGTTTACCCGTCTATATCATGAGAAACAGGAACGTATTGTCGTGTTCTTGTGTGCCCCTCCGGGCAGCGGTAAGTCCACCCTTGCTGCGTTCTGGGAATACCTCTCTGAACAAGATGAAAACCAAGAGCCACTTCAGGTTCTGCCTTTTGATGGTTTTCACTACCCGAACGAAATCCTCGACAGCAACACCATTGAACGTAATGGTGACATTGTCCCTCTGCGCAGCATTAAAGGCTCTTACGAGACGTTCAATCTCACCGAGCTTATCGACAAGCTGAAACAGCTTAAAGTGAAAGACAGCAAATGGCCTTACTATGACCGCAACCTGCATGATCCGGTTGATGATGCCATTCAGGTTAACCGCAATATTGTCGTCGTCGAGGGCAACTGGTTGTTGCTAGATGAACCGGTATGGAAAGAACTGCATCGCTTGGCTGATTTTACGGTGTTTATTGATACTCAAGCGGAGTTCCTACAAGAGCGTTTGGTCAATCGTAAGATCCGTGGTGGCACAGACCCAGAAGCCGCCTTGGAGTTCTACTTGCGTTCAGATGCGGTCAACGTTGATAAAGTGTTGAATCATTCGATTCCTGCTGACTTATCGTTGTTTCTCAATCAAAACGGTTCGTTCGAAATTCGATAGTTCGTCCACAATCTCAGGAGGTCACCATGGATATCGTGATTGATAGCCACACCCATACTATTGCCAGTGGACACGCTTACAGCACCATTCTAGAGAACGCATTGTCTGCCAAGAATAAGGGGCTAAAACTTCTTTGTACCACCGATCATGCTCCCGAGATGCCAGGAGCCCCTCACTACTGGTATTTCAACAATCAAAGAATTTTGCCCCGCTTTTTACACGATGTAGGTATTCTCCGTGGCGTAGAAGCCAACACGCTGAATGTGAAAGGGGAGATAGACTTACCAGCGTCCTCTGACCAACATCTTGACTGGGTGATTGCGAGTTTCCATGAACCCGTATTCAAGCCCGCGACCGAAGCTGAACATACCGCTGCCCTGATCAATGCGATTAAAAGCGGCAGAGTGGATGTTCTGGGCCACTTGGGTAATCCGAACTATCCATTCGATATGGAGCAAGTGTTGCGCTGTGCCAAAGAACACAATGTCGCAATTGAAGTTAACAATACATCTTTGACAGGCAAAAGCCGCAAGGGCAGTGATTCCCGTTGTGATCGCATTGTCGAGCTTGGCAAAGAGATTGGCGTTTACTTCAGTACAGGGTCGGATGCTCACTTCTGTGAAGAGATCTCTAAGTTAGACATGGCGATTGCTTTGCTTGAAAAGCATGGTGTGGATGAAGAGAAGATACTCACTACGTCGACGAGCCGATTTTTGAACTTCTTATTACTGAGAGGTAAAGCGAGGATTCCAGAGTTCGAAGCACTCTATTGAAAAGCGAGTAACTCAAACGGCTATCTACAAACAAACATAAACCCGCAGCGTGCGGGTTTAGTTCGTTTAAGGGGGCACATAAAGCACTACAGGGGTGATTCCACTACAACAAACTTACGCTCGGCTCTGAGTGGAGCAAACCAAGTATTTTTGTATTTGAAATAGCTCTGTCCGTCGACGACGACCGTTTCTTTCGTGTGAGGTAGTGAATCTACGATCTCTCCAAGCTTGTAAGGGCTAGGTTCAGGTTTTGTCGCCGGAACCACATGCGTGACTCGCGGCGTGTTCGAACTTGGCGAAGAAGACACAATTTGCCCTGATGATGGCGCATAGCTTGACGACGTTGAGGAAGACGTCGTGATGGTGTTTCCATTCACAATCGTGTAGTTACCGCTTGGTGGGTAACGAACGTAATCATAGCGGTCTCCATTCCTACGGTAATACGAGTCTTGAACGATGGCATAGGTGATGCCTGCAAAAATGGCGAAGGTCGCTATGCCGACGAGATCGCTATGATAATAGTAATAACGTCCACGATAGGGTGGATACCAATAACCCGGTCTCACATAGATAAACGACGAGTGATAACGCGGTGGCCTAACGACATATGGCGGTCGATGGTAGTAGGGAGGTCTGTAGTAGGGCGGACGGTAATAAGGTGGCCGATTATAGTGGGGCGGCTTGATGGGCCTATGAGGGCGATTAACTGGTCGCAAATCGTGTTTATTGCCCGGCTGCGTGATCGGCTTTACCGCGGGTTTCACTTGCGGTTGTGCAGACAGACTTGTTGCTCCCAGCAAGCAGAGGATGGCGGTGATCATGACCCAGATGCTTCTCATAATGCTTTCCCCCATGGTTGGAGTACCGAAGCTCTAATCTTTAAGTTTAGCTCACCATAACTTTGTTTGACTGAGGAGTCTAGGGCACGACTTTATGTTCTCGTTGAGCTTTTGCTTTCGTTGGCTTTCTGTTCTAACACCAAGAAGATCAGCTTAGTCAGCATGGATTGTGCCTCTGGTGACAGTAATCTCGCTGCTGAGGCAACATCGCTTGCAGAGATGTTACCGACCCCTCTAGCATCGAGGGCGACATCTAAATCTGTTAGGTTGAGAGCACGCAGAATGGAGCGATATTGGGAGAGTTTTAAATCCGATTCGCCTCTCTCAATTCTTTGATAAGTCTTTTCGCTCATCCCTGCGACTTTTGCCATTTGCTCACGCGACATACCTCTCTCTTTGCGTCGAGCAATCAGTACTTCAATCAGTGGGTCTACATGCATAGGCGCGCTCCTTAAAGGACAGTTTTGTCCTGAAGCACGCAATATCCGGACCAGTTTAACCACCTCGTATTTACCCAAGTTGATATAGCGATAAGAATGACGTTCCACAAAAAAATTACTAAATTTCAGTCAGTTTCAGAAAATGGAAAAATATCAGCTTTATAAATCAATTTCTGGTGAAGTAAGTATTCGCAAAATGCAACGCGTTTTAGAACAATTGCTTGATGAAATTCGCAATCGCAGCCGTGATAGTCGCTTGGATATGACATGGTTAACCCGAGAATCACAGAAAAGGTTGATGAAGTATAAAGAGCTGTTTTTGCATCGATGCGATCTTGACCAGACTGAGCTGAATCAAACCTATGAGAACTTGAGCCTGATAGAGCGCTTAGTGGCCGATATGGGTGTCGCAGCACTGACTTACATCATTGATGCGCTAGACAAGGAAATGTAATTGGTCGGAAGCGTTGCTCGTTGTAAAGCATGGATAACTGTAAAGTATGGGGAGCTGTAACAACATGAACGAGCGAAATCCCACAAAGCCAATTGTGTCAAATAAAAGCACTGAAGGAATTTAAAGAAAGGATGCAAATGCTGGGGAACCAAACCCAGCATTCGGAACACTCATTTACCTATATTTTCGAACCGTAAATCAGTGTTTAGAGGTATGTGAACCGAAACGTGTCGGTACGGAGCGAATAATAACGATATTGCTGAATCTAGGCTATGTTCCGGGTTTCTAACACCTCTCAACAAAGTGTACATTTTCATGTACACCTCAAAAATTGAGCGTCAAAGCTCACTTCTTAAGCTTTATAACAACAAAAGGCTAAATAATCGGCGGTTTTACAACATATCTGTTGCATCAACTGATAGTTGTTAAAATATATGGCTATAAGATGGAGCTTTTGCTTTTCAATCGTCCTATTTATGCCTTACAATCCTTTCGAACCAAATCCATTCAGCAGAGAATGGGATTGACGAAAAAGGATGCGCTGATTTTGCTTCGAACCCAAAGTGAGACATTCCGTTAGTCGAACTCTGCCCGGAAATGATTCCCTACATCCCCAATGTACTCAGACAGGATAGATCCGTCTTGAGTCTAGGCTTCTTGCATCCTGAATTGCTGTTTAGCATCGAATTCATTGGCTGCAAAGTAGGACGTTTCCGTAGATCGTGCTTCGAACCAAAAGCACGATAAGTCAAAACAAAACGGATTAAATTTAGAGGTATTAACCGTGAACCTAAAACTTGTCGGCAGCTCCCTGATCGTTGCAGGTACTGCTCTTGGCGCTGGTATGCTTGCTATACCAATGGTGCTTGCTCAATTCGGCCTCCTTTGGGGCACTCTTCTTATGCTGTTCATCTGGGCGGGTACAACTTACGCTGCACTTCTTCTATTGGAAGCAAGCTGTAAAGTAGGTGGTGGCGTTAGCATGAACGCGATTGCTCGTGAAACTCTGGGCAAAGGCGGTCAGTTTGTTACTAACGGTCTTTTGTACGCGCTGCTTGTTTGTCTTTTGATGGCGTACATCATCGGTGCTGGTGACTTGGTACAAAAAGTGACTGCGTCAATGGGCCTACCACTTTCTACTATTTCTAGCCAAGTTGGCTTTACCGTTTTGGTTGGTCTAATCGTATCGGCGGGTACCGGTGTGGTTGATAAGCTAAACCGTGGCTTATTCATCGGTATGATTGTCGCGCTTGTCCTTACGCTATTCTCTCTTGCGCCGAACGTATCGTTTGAAGGTCTGAGTGAAGTCGTGAACGCAGACAAAATGGCACTGATCAAGCAAAGTTCAGTTCTGTTCACAAGCTTTGGCTTCATGGTCGTGATTCCTTCTTTGGTGACTTACAACAAAGAAGCGAGCAAAACCCAACTGCGCAACATGATCATTGTTGGCTCGACGATCCCTCTTGTGTGTTACCTACTGTGGTTGTTCGCGGTAGTGGGTAATTTGCCACCACACGAACTTATCCAGTTCTCAAACGTATCTGAGTTGATCTCTGTTCTTGGTCAACAATACACAGGTCTCGAGTTCATTCTGTCTATGTTTACTGGTTTGGCACTGCTGACGTCTTTCTTGGGTGTGGCAATGGCGCTTTACGACCAAAATGCAGACCTTCTAAAAGCAAGTAAGCCAGTGGTATTCGTGACGACGTTTATTCTGCCGTTGCTTGGCGCGGTATTTGCTCCAGAGCACTTCCTAGCGATCCTTAGCTACGCAGGCATCATCCTTGTATTCCTAGCGGTGTTTGTTCCACTATCGATGACCATGAAAGTACGTCGTGTTCCTGTAGAAGACAACAGTGTGTACGAAGCTGGTGGCGGTGCGATGGGTATGAGCATGATCTTCCTATTCGGTTGTTTCTTGCTGTTCGCTCAAGCGGTATAAATCGACTTTACGAACACACAAATTGAATCTAGAAAGCCGCTTGTCCATCACTGGGCAAGCGGCTTTTTTGTGCAGAATTGTTAGTGCTGCATCAGCGGCGTGTATGGCCTGACCGTTGCCTGATAAATCGTGATGATATTTGACCTTGAGGTGAAACTGTCTCGCCACAGGCTGACATGGCCTGCGACCACTCTCTTTATGATGACTAACAAGTTATAAAGTAAAGGGGAACCGAGTGTCGAAGCGATTTTCTTTCACAGTCGTTGGAATGATGCTTTCTTTGGGGATGTTCAGTGCTGAAGCAATGGCACACCCTAAACATCACCACAAACACGGACATCATCACGGGCATCACCACCATCATCATAAGCACAAACATAAGCATAAACACAAAAAGGTTGTGGTGGTGAAGCACAAGCGACCGAAGCATCACTACTACCATTACAAACACATTCCACCACGTAGCACCTACATTCAGATTGGCAATTTTACCTACCTAAAAGTGGATGACTTTTATTACAAGCGCTCAAAAGATCGCTATATACATGTGGTCTTGTAAGCAAACAAAAAAACAGCGAGCACTTTGGCTCGCTGTTTTGCTTGTTGGTTGATGAAGTTTGTTCTGGGTTAAAGAGGAGAAGTTAAACCGTAAAGCGGTTTAGGATCTCGTCTTGCTTACGAACGTCTTCATGCTGTGCTTGCATTGCATCATTGGTGCGGTTCGCTGAATCAGCAACTTGGGTCGACAGATCTTTAATGTTAACCGTGTTGTTGTTGATTTCTTCCGCTACCAAGCTTTGTTCTTCTGCTGCTGACGCAATTTGCAAGTTCATGTCAGAGATACGTTGGATCGCATCGCGAATACGTTGCAGGGCGTCATTAGCGTGTTCTGCTTTCTCTACCGCTTCTACTGCGCTGCCTTTGCTTTGGTGCATAGCGCTAGCCACAGAAGAGGCACCAGATTGAAGCTGTTCAATCATGCTACGGATTTCGGTCGTGGATTCTTGAGTACGTTGCGCCAGAGTACGAACTTCATCCGCTACGACTGCAAAGCCGCGACCAGACTCACCAGCACGTGCTGCCTCGATTGCTGCGTTCAACGCCAGTAGGTTGGTTTGGTCTGCGATGTCGTTGATTACTTTTAGAATCGTTTCGATATTTGCCGTCGCTGATTCAAGACCTTGTACTTCTTCAACCGCTTGATCGATGCTGTCTGAAAGCAGGTTAATTGTCTCTGTAGACTCATTCACGATAGAAGAACCTTGCACCGTTGCATCGTCTGCTTCTTTCGCTGCACTTGCCGCGCCTTGTGCGTTGTTCGCAACTTCTGTCGCAGTCACTGACATCTCGTGCATTGCGGTTGCGAGCTGTTCAAGTTCTTGCAGCTGAGTTTGAATCGCAGAAGCTGAATCACGAGCGCCTTCAGCGGTGATTTGCGTACCACTTAGGATCTGATCAGAAATGCTCTTCGATTCGATGATTTGATGCTGCAAGTTCTCCATAAAGGTATTGAAACCTTTTGCTAGCTCAGAGAATTCTTGATCGGTATTAGTGTCCAGACGTTGCGTCAAATCGCCTTTGCCTGATGCTACAGCTTGGATCGCTGTGTTTAGCTCATCAAGAGGGCGCATCAAGGTACGGATAAGGATAGTCAGCGCGATGATAGATGCAATAACGGCAATCAATGAGTAGATGATTGCGCTATTACGCAGCTTACCTACTGCAGCATAGGCAATGCTCTCGTCTACAACCGCGCCCACATACCAGTTCTCGCTCGCGATGTGAGTTAGGCTGACCATATATTTGTCGCCATTCATCTCGATGTGCTGAGCACCAGACGTTAGTGATACTTGCGGTAGGTAGCTTGATAGCTTCTCGCCGTTGTATTTTGCTTCTGGGTGCGCAATGGTTGTGCCATCCGCAGTCACTAGGAACAAGTAGCCAGCATCGAATAGGTTTACTTGGTTGACCAAGTCAGAAAGGGTAGTTAGCTCCATATCGTAGAACATGGCTGCTAAAAACTGGCCAGCTTCGCGCACTGGTGTACCGATAGAGATGATCACTTTCTTAGAAGAAACATCCACGTAAGGATCGGTGACAACAAGTTTGTTTTCTGCTTTTGCTGATACAAACCAAGGGCGAACACGAGGATCGTAATCAGGGCCGGCTTCCCAACCGTCATCGTTTTCAATCACGAATCCGTTGCTGTCGTAAGCATAACCGATGGCCAAGAAGCTTGATTTTGGCATTGGCTTCTCTAGCACTTCTTTCACGTAATCGTGGTCGCTTGGGTTAATTTCAAGAATCTCAGTCATGGATTGAGCGAGTTCTTTTTTAGCGTTCATTTCAGATTCTACCGTGTTCCCCACACTGGATAGGATCTCACTCACGCTGGTGTCGATGTTTTCTTCGATCTGTGAACGAATGGTCATCACTTGTTGTGTCGACAGCAATGCCACAGTTACAAGCAATAAAATAGAAGAGGCGGTGACAACCTTATGTCTGAATTTCATACTTTTCCCTCTCGAGTCTCCCGGCTGGTTTACTCTGCTTGCACCTCTTATTTGTCGGGCACATTCGGCAGAAGTGAACACATTATTGTGTTTGTTATTTTTGTTATCGACAGATTTATCAGAAACCTGAAGGCTAATTACGACTTTTGTTGGCGAAACGAGAACAAAAAGTCGCTTGTTTTATAAAGTTGTGAGATTGATCTAATTTGTTGAACTTCGTCATCAAACTGTTAAAAACATAAGAATAGTATCATTGAGCCTTATAGAAACAAGTCTGAGCTGTTGGTTTTCTGCAATTTAAATCAATGAATTTAAAGTTATATTTATAACTTATGTGTTTAAAGTGAGGCTATTCGAAAGCTGAATACATAAGGGGAGATGTGACAAAACAGGCGGGAAATTGCAAAACGAGTCAGCAGATACAAAAAAGGCCCCGACAGAGCGGAGCCTTTTTAAGATGCATGATTTTAGAAAATCAAATGAGCTATACCGGCAATAACTGGTAGCGTAATCAGCGTACGTAGAATGAAGATAACGAACAGTTCTACGATGTTTACTGGAATCTTGCTACCTAGAAGCAGTGCGCCCACTTCTGACATGTAGATAAGCTGAGTAACTGACATAGCTGCAATCACGAAGCGAGTCATCTCGTTGTCGATTGATGCCGCTAGGATCGCTGGGATGAACATGTCCGCAAAGCCAACGACGATAGTTTGAGATGCTGCCGCTGCTTCAGGGATTTGTAGCAATTCTAGGTAAGGGATAAATGGCTGACCTAAGATTTCAAATACCGATGTGTATTCAGCAATGATCAGCGCAACAGTACCAAGACCCATAACCACTGGCAGTACGCCAAAGACCATGTCGATTGCGTTGTGTACGCCTTCTTTAAATACTGAGCGTACTGAAGTTACTTGACCAGCACGTTTTAGTGCGAGATCCATACCCCAAGAGAAAGTTGTGTGACCTGCAGGTACTGCGTCTGCGTCTTTCTTAGGCTCACTGCCATCCATGTAGCGGTCTTTCTTTAGGCTCAATGGTGGAAGGCGAGGGATGATGATCGCCGCGATAACACCTGCTAAACAGATCGCACCATAGAAAGGCAGGAATAGGTGCTCTAATTGAACCTGAGCAAGTACCACCAAGCTGAACGTAATAGATACCGCAGAGAACGTCGTGCCTACAACCGCTGCTTCACGCTGGGTGTAGAAGTTGTTTTCGTACTGTTTACTGGTTAGCAGGATACCAACACTACCATCGCCTAACCAAGAAGCCATACAGTCGATAGCACTACGGCCAGGAAGGTTGAATACAGGGCGCATTACTTTACTTAGAAGTGCACCGAACAGTTCTAGTAGACCGAAGTTAAGCAGTAGAGGCAGTAATAGGCCTGCAAAAATAAATACTGCAAACAGCGTTGGTAGAAGACCAGTAAGCACAAGGCCACCAGTGTTTTCTTCCCAAATCGCTTTTGGACCCACTTGGAAGAAAGTCATCAGCACAGCTGCGCCACCGATTAGGCGAACCATTAGCCAAAGTGGAGAAGGATTAAATAGGCCGTTCAAGAAACCATTACGTAGGATTGCTGCTGGCTTGAAAATTTTGCACAGAACAGAAGCTATAGCCATGAAAGCAACAATAGCGGTCACGATCGCAATTAAAGTATCGCCAAGAACCGCAGGAATGACTTTTGCCATTACCGCAACAGGGATTGTCAGGCCGCCATCGTAAGAGATTGGAGCCATGAAAAGTAGAAGACCGATCAGGGATGGGATGAAGAACATCCAAAAGTTGCCCTTAGGCGCTTCAGCAGCATTGGTGTTGTTATGCATTTTTTGTCTCGTGTTACTACTAGTCAATACTCGCCATATTCCATGACATAAATATTCACTAAACATCCGTATTTAATCACAGTGTGCGGAGATTACCCGCAAACTGTATCCTTTGCAATACTATTCATTAAATACATCTAGTTATTCAGCCGTTTTTTCGGTCAATTGAATCAAAACCAGAATCTTGTATATGAATTTGTTGCTCGTGTTAGAAAATTGTAGCACGCAAGCCCCTCTGAGCAGATTGTTAAACGGCACAGTGTGACCAAAGCAATAAAAAGCCTAGCAAATGTGATTCGGATCTCAAGGCGAAAGCGGTGTTTTCTCCCAGTAGTGACACAACTTTTAAGGGATTAAAGAACAAATAGCTGAATCAGAGCAATCGAAGGGATTCGTTTAAAGCAGAAAGAGATAGGTGAGAGAGTGCAAGAGTGACGGCTTAAGTCGAATGCTTAAACCGTCATATTACATTTAGGCTGTTTGATTGCGATTGAGTAGGTACAAGTAGCACCAATATGCGATGGCAATAACAAATGCGAGAAGTGCAGGGAAGGCCAACGCGTACAGTTCATAAACGTTAAACAATGCCGCACCAGCAGTACCACCTAACAAGAAACCTAAAAAGATAAAGATGAACAGCTTGGCTTTACGTCGGTCAAATTGACGACCACGTAAGCTCTCTCCAATCATAATACCTAGGTCGGTAATGATGCCGGTCATGTGCGTCGTTCGTACCACAGCGCCACTGAAGGTGGTGATCATCGCGTTCTGCAAACCGCATGCAGCAGAAGCAAGGTACTGACCATATACATTACCTTGTACCAAAAAGCCTATGCTCAGCAGTAACAAACTGCCTTCAATACAAAGTGCAACACCGTAACGGCGGCCAAGTTTGAGGGCACTACTTTCAATAAAGAATCCGCTAAACGCAGAGCCTATTAAAAAGCTGAATACAATAAAGAGCAGGTGAATGGTTGAGTCCACACCTGTTAGTAAGCTGTTCCCTAGCTGAGTTACGGTTCCGGAAAGATGCGTTATCGCTTGATGTTGAAAGCCGAGAAGACCCACGGCATTGACGCAGCCTGCGAGAAGAGCAAGCAAAAACGCGCCATATTCCACCCAACGAGGAAGTCTGGAAATCACAATAAAACCTCACCAAATGTTAGGAGCAGATTATAGCGCTCGTGGCGCGGAACGAAAGTACTTCTGCTATTACGCGGTTGATCATTCTCAATAAAGTCTCAACTTTTGTTGAATGATCTGTCCGTACCGAGAGTAAATAGGCGTATCGAAAGTAGATAGGCTGAGTGCTGTGTCATTGTTGTGGCTGCTTCTGCTTAACCAATGTGTTCCATGGTGCAATCAAAGCTTACCCAGCCGTGTTTTCGTTGTTCGTAAATAGAGACCGTTGGTTCTGAAAACTCTTTATTGTTAAACAAACCCATCGGAATCACGACGTAATCTGGTGCGTCCGACAAGAGCAAGCGCATGGTTGTGCCGCACGCAGGGCAAAACTCGTATTGAACTTGATTGCCTGAATCAGCAATGCGAATGTAACTGGTGACCTCACCATCAAGGATGACTTGGTCTTTGTTGAATCGAGCTTGAACGCCGAATACGCTGCCAGTTCGCTTTTGGCATTCGAAGCAGTGACAGATAGAAGTGCGAATGGGCTCCGCCGTGCAACGAAGTTGGACTAAGCCACAGGCACACTCGCATGTGTGGGTGATTTTTGTCATCGTTATTACCTATTGGTTGCCCACCAAACAGTTTAGTTTAATTTTGAAACACTTGAGTCAAATTGAACGAGTAGGCGTTGAGGTCTTCACGGGTGAATTGGTATATACTCCGAACATAATTAAGAGAACAAGAACACAAGGAAGTCTTCATGGCTCGTAAGAGAATCCTACCTATCCCTCTCATTCTACTGATCCCAATCGTCCTGTTAGCCGTGGTGATCATTGCGGGCATTTACCGATTTAGTCTGTCCGATGAAGAGATTATGGCGAAGTTTCCTCAAGCGCAGGCACAATCTAATCCTATCGTGGCCGAAGTTCTGGGGATTCAGTCACGAAATCCGTGGACGGTTCAAGTTCCTGAGCAAGGTGCGGTAACGTTTCTAGAAGATTGGGATAAAGAGAACGGCTTCCTAAAAGGTCAATACGACGCTGGCGGCACCAGAGGTGAAGTGCTGGTTCCTACCGAGTTTATTGCTCAACGCGACATCAATGAAACCCCTTGGATTGTCGCGCCGGTGATTGTGACCACACAAGGCTCAGGGGCGTTTTATTACATCGGTTTGTTTAAATTTGATGCAGTGCCAAGCCGAGTTGTGCTATTGAACAGTGTTTTCATTGGTGACCGAATTCAGATGTCTTCTTTGAAGTGGGAGAGTGATACGCAAATTTCGCTTTCTTATCTTCAACATGGCGAAGATCAAGCGATGGCAGAACAACCAAATCAATTGAATTCAGCGACGCTTAAACGTGTAGGTAATAACCTACATATGCAACAGTAATGAATTTTTTTGTCTTCTGTAAAAAATAAGTGTTTTCTGCGCTAGATCTCGTAATTTCATAGTGATTTCTTATGCGGGAATGCATAAGCTATGAGCCTTGTTATAAAGGAGATAGTAATTCCCGTGTCTACAAATGAAATTACAACAAGACGGTTGCCGAATCTGACAAGTCGTAAAGCGCTACTGTTGTACTCCTTGCCAGTATTAGTTGCGATTGGTGTTTCCAACTCTCTCAAAGAGTCTTCCCTTACCAAAACCATCGCATTGAACCTGCCAGAATCGCAGGTTGTCGAAAATATTCTTGATGCGACAACAGCAGAAGTTGTCACTCCACCCAATTTTGAATACCAAATCCAAGCAGGTGATAACCTGAGTACCATTTTCAGCCAACTGGGCTTCGGCTACAGCTCGTTGATGAAAGTGATGGAAACGGATTTGAACTTCCTTGCTCTTGATACCCTGAAACCGGGCAACACATTGCGTTTTTGGCGTGATGAATCGACAGGTGAGCTACAAAAGATGGAGCTTCAGTTCTCCATTGCCGATAAAGTGGTTTACCACCGTAATGACGATGGCAGCTACGATTTCTCAGACATCTCAATCCCAGGTGTGTGGAAACAAGAACCATTGGTCGGTGTGATTCGAGGCAGTTTCTCGTCATCTGCAAATCGCTTAGGCTTGAGCTCAGCTGAAATTAGCCAAGTGGTTAACCTGCTAAAAGAACAAGTGAACTTCGGTAAAGATTTACGTGCTGGTGACCGATTCGAAGTGGTTCGCCGATCTCAAAGCATTGATGGCGTACCAACTGGCAAGAACGAAATAGAAGCAATCAAAATTTATAACCGTGGTCGTGAAGTTACCGCTTATCTTCATACCGATGGTCAATTCTATAACGCGAAAGGCGAGAGCCTACAGCGTGCCTTCCAACGTTATCCTGTCAGTCGTAGCTGGCGTATCAGCTCTGGCTTTAATCCGACACGTCTTCACCCTGTAACAGGTCGTGTTGCACCGCACAACGGTACGGACTGGGCTGTGCCTATTGGTACACCAGTAGAAGCGACCGGTGACGGTACTGTTATCATGACGCGTAAACACCCATATGCGGGCAACTACGTGGTGATTGAGCACGGCAGCAAGTACAAAACACGTTACCTGCACCTTAGTAAGATCCTCGTGAAGAAAGGCCAAAAGGTTTCTCGTGGTCAACGTATTGGTCTATCTGGTAAGACAGGGCGTGTGACAGGTCCGCACCTTCACTACGAGTTGATCGAATACGGTCGTCCGGTGAACGCAATGCGTGCCAATATTCCTATGGCGAGTTCAGTGCCTAAGAAGGAAATGGCAAGCTTTGTTGCTAATCGAGACGAGATGGACAAGCTGCTGAAAGACAAAGAAAAAGCAGTTTTATAAAATACAAAAAAGACCAAACATTGTTTGGTCTTTTTTATGCGCTTTTCACTTGTTTTTCGTTGATGATACTTATCAGTTCATTGACGTTGTGTGGCCTCGAATAGAAATAACCTTGGATATGATGGCAACCCATCTCTATCAGTTTCTGTAAGGCTCTGTCGTCTTCAACCCCTTCCGCAATCAAATCGACTTCTAACAGTTGTGCTAATTGAGCAATGAGCAGCACCACTTGTTCTGACGTGGTATTCGCCAACATATTTCTTACAAAGGTGGCATCAATTTTAATGCTGTCGATAGGGTAGTTATGGATGTAGTTCAGACTCGAATAACCCGTACCGAAATCATCCAGTGCGACTTTAAAGCCGAGATAACGAAGTGAGTTCAGAACCATCTGTTCGCGGCCACTTTGCGATAATAAAACCGTTTCGGTGAGCTCAATAACAAAGTCAGTCGCTTGGTGATCGTATTTCTCTAAAATACGCGTCAAAAAGTTCATGTAACGGTTTGAATCGACCAGTTCGTGTGCCGAACAGTTGATAGAAAGCTTCACGTTGTAGCCAAGCTGTCGTTCAAGATCTTGTTTCGCACGGCAAGCCAGTTCAACAATTCGTTCGCCTAGCTCTATGATCAAACCTGATTGTTCGGCTGCTTCAATAAACTCTACGGGAGAGACACTGCCGTAAACGCTGCTGTTCCATCGCGCTAGGATTTCAAAGTAATCCCAGCGATCACTGGTGATGTCCACAATCGGTTGAACGACGACGTATAGCTCTTCGTTTTCATCGATACTCAAACGCAGTTGTTCGCGTAGCGCTTCAATCAATTGTGTTTGGCGATGATAAAGCGCACTTAAATGGGTGTCGTAGTGTTGTATGCGTGTATCTCGGTGCTTTTTACAGTCTTTGAGCGCCAGGCTTGCATTGAGAATTAGGTCGTCGCTGTTGAGCATATGGACAGGAGCACGAGCAATACCAATGCTGACCGTAAAGGAAATACGGTTGGATTTGTCTGAATAACCCGCTTCAATCTTATCTAGAATCTCCTGACAAACTGCGACTGGATCTTCATCATAAGTGATGAAGGCAAACTCGTCGCCTGCAACACGGAACGCGTTATTTGGTGACGTTAAGCTCTGCTGAATCGCATTTGCGGTGAATTTGATAATTTGGTCGCCAATGTAGTTACCGTTAATGTCGTTAATCGATTTGAAATTATCGATATCCAAATAGGCGAGGCTAAAAGGGCGCGTAGCTTGTTGTGTGAGTGTTTCTAGCGTGTCTGCCAAACAACTGCGATTGAGCAAACCAGTGAGGTTGTCATGGGAGACTTCATAACTCAGTTGGTTAAGCAGTTTGTCTGAACGTTCACTGATCCACTTCTCTCTTAAGCTGTGGATGATCACGTTGGACAAGAAACGGTGATAGAAGATGATCTCCTTTGCCTCTTGCTCATTGATGGCGCGAGGAAAGGTCGAAAGTAAGATACCAAGCACTTCTCCATTGTGTGTCTTCAGTGGAAGACCGATGTAAGCTTGAATGCCAGCATCTTGGAATAGCTGATCTTTAGGGTAGAGACGGTAGACCTCATCATGATAGAAAATAATCTCACCGATGTCTTGTGCTACCTTTTCGCAAGGTGTCCCTTCTAATCCGTAACTCATGTTGTCAGCAATGGTGCCACCACTAGAATTGGAAAGGGTTACGGCACAGTGCTGTAGGTGCGCTATTTCGACTACACATGTGCAGTAGCTTTGAAATTGTTGATGGAGCTCCAGCGTTACTCTATCGAGTAATGCACTACCGTTAAGTTTTAGAATCTCATCAAGCAATTGGATACTGTTTTGTTCATGATCCATTGAACATTTCACCCGACGTTGTGTTTTGCCATATCGTGTTTATGTTGGTTTTGTTACACGATCTTTTCTCATTTAATCGATATGCATCACGTTAACTATTGTTTACTTCACGTGATTTTTCAAACTCTGATTGCTTAAGAAAGGCATTTTTCAACTAATGGGTTAGCAAGGGCTGAATTAACCTCTCACAAAAGTGGCAGTCTCCTTGGTAGTGACTAGATACTAGAGACTGCGCTATGTCGTCTTTTATGAGAGTTTCCTAAGCTATTCACAGACGACGGCGACTTTTTCACTTGCGGCGGTGTTGGCTGGTACAGGATGGTCGATCAGTCGGATAGGGGATTCATACAGTGCAGACAACGCTTGTTCGTCGAGTAACTTATCGGCGTTACCTTCAAATGCGATATGACCTCCCTTTAAAGCAACGATGTGTGTCGCGTAGCGCAGTGCGAGGTTCAAGTCATGCAGAATGACAATCACACCCACATCTTCTTTTTTATTCAGTTCAGACAGCAAACCCATCAGTTGAAATTGGTGATGAACATCCAGTGCTGATGTTGGCTCATCGAGGATTAGTACTGGTGACTGCTGAGCAAGCAACATAGATACCCAAGCTCGCTGGCGTTCACCACCGGACAAATCGTCCGCTAGTGCCTGCGAGAACTCAGCAACGCCCGTTCTTTCCATCGCTTGTTGGATAATGGATTGATCTTCTGAGTTCCAAAGACCAAATGTGCCTCGCCAAGGAAAACGCCCAAGACGAACCAGTTCCTCTACCGTTAAGCCTGCAGAAGCTGGGAGCTTTTGCGGTAGATACGCGATCTTCTTGGCTAGGTTTCTGCTTTTGAAGGAGGAGAGAGAGACACCATTTAACTCTACCGTACCGTGGTCCGGTGCCATTTGCCCTGAGAGTAAGTTAACCAATGTCGATTTTCCTGAACCGTTGTGACCAAGAATCACGGTGAGTTCATTCGTTGGAATGGAAAGCTCGTCAATTGAGAGAATGGTTCGCTCATCACGAACGATTTTGATGTTTGAAAGTTGAAACATGTCAGTATTGCCTCGACCAACAAAGTCACTTGATAAAAGCAAATGCACCTTTACTGGCCTTTGAAATTAGATGGTGGTGTTAAGCGCTCTTCTTGTTGTCTGGATGCCTAGGACAATCGTCACAGTATTTCCCAGAGTCACACTTATAAACTAAGCAACAGCTGACCCTAACGAGCTTAAGCATTCCCGAAGTATCGTCGATTTTGAGGCTGGCTAAATGACTGTCTGGCAGTTGGCATGCCGCTAACCATAGTTTCGCTTGCTCGGTTATATACTCATTGGTGAGGCTTTGCTCGTGCTGTTGCAGTTTGATTAAACAACCCAGTAATAGATCCGCGAGTAAATGGTTGGTAAAGCCCGGTCGGATGCGTGTCCACTCACTAATCTGATCGCGGAAAAACTCAGTGAGTTCAAGTATGGCTTTACCAGCGTGTGGGATTAACTCTTCTGGTGTGCCGTGCTGATGGTCACCATTGAAAAAGCGGTATCCTGTGACGAACTCTTTATACCTAAATTGACCAATATTCTTGATATCGGGTAGCGAATGAAGGCCGTAGATTGAAACAAAGGTGACATAGACAGGTTGCCAGCACACTAGGTCCCAAGTTCGTGTTAGCCAGTAGGCTTTCCCCGCTTCAGGTTGACTCTTTGCAAGGCCATCGTATACGCGCTTGATTTCGATATGGCTTTTATCATTCGTAATAGCGATACTTTTGCTGCTCAGAGAACCATAACTTCCACTAAGATAAGGCGTAACTTGTTTAGAGTAAGCGAAGATTTTTTGGTGTAGAGAAGGGGCTCTCCGACGAGTGAAAACATTGTGCAGCTGGGAAAGCATCTTAAACCATCAAATGAGAATTAGTTGCGTTATCATAGCGAACCTTATCGATGATAACCATACAAAATGGGGCATCTCCTCGGCGAAATTGCAATGAGAGGGAAGGATGAATTGGGTGCCCTTTAGCCATTTTTAAGTGATAAAAGCGTCTTTAAATGATAAAAGTATCTCTGACATCTAATACGTTATGACCACTACCGAGAATTTGATTGCTTGACTATGAACACACCTGCATTTGACCGTATCAGCCGCGTTTTGGCTTATATCCATGCGAACCTCAGCTCGACACTATCATTAGAAGATATTGCGAAGCAGAGTTGCTGGTCACGATGGCAATTGCAAAGGGTGTTTCAAGCTGAAACTGGACTTACTGTTGCAAACTACGTGAGAGAACTTAAGTTAAGCCAAGCGGCTGAAGAACTGTTGGACAGCAAAGAGCGAGTGATCGATATCGCCCTTGGGCTCGGATTCAATTCAGAAATTAGTTTTAGCCGTTCGTTTAAGCAGATGTTTGGGGCAAGCCCTAGTCAGTACAGGAAGGCGGGGAAAAGAGTAGGGCTAAGAAAGCCGATACAAGTGTCTGAAACGGTAAGCGCTGAAGAAAAAGGCGCGCTAAGTTTTGTTAATGTGCGTATCGACGAAAGAGAGCCTTTCTTGGTTAAGGGGATTACCTCAGAAATCAGTGGTTTGTTTTCACTGACGCAAGATTTTGCCCAGAAAGTCCCGCAACTTTGGTCGCGTTTAGAAGGAGAAGTGACGCTTCCTGATGAGAATGCCTTTCAATTTATTGGCGTTGTCGACCTTACTCAATCGAGTTTTGATGGTACTAATATCCGCTATTGGGCAGGGGTCGAACTTAAAGACGAAATCTCAATCCCTCAATTGCCAAGCATTATCTCTGATAAATTAGAGGTCTTATCCGTTCCTAAACAAACCTACGCAGTAGTTAAACACTGTGGCCCGATTGAGAATCTTCGATACACTCTGAGTTGGTTCGTACTTAATTGGTTGCCGAAATCTGGTTATCGAGGTGTCGATGGTTACGAACTTGAAGTGTACCCATCAGCCTATAAATCTAATGCCGCAGATGCCGTAATGGAATACTGGGTGCCTATTATTAAATCGTAGTCATATCTTCTTCCTGCGTACTCCCTACAAAGCCTCTCAATCAATAAGGTTAATTGTATTTTTAATCATCAATTGACCTAACTCTTCTCAAAATTGGCCAAGTTCTTTTGGAATTTGCACCAAATTGTTAATTATCCCTTTTATAGATACATACAATGCAAATGAGATTTATTACTATTTAAGTTAAGCATTGGTACCGAGGGAATCATGACCACTCACGTTCGTTTTAAGTATTCATCACTGGCAGTTGCGTTGTTGACTGCATTTTCCACGCAGGCTTTAGCAGAAGAAGCTGTTACAGCGACAGATTCGAATATAGAAACTATCACTGTTTTAGGAAAAGCTTATCGTAATACCGCAACTAAGTCGGCACTTGAGCCAGAAGAAACGCCTCAAGGTATTACCGTTATTGATGAAGAACAGTTAGAGCAACGAGGTGTTCAATCTTTGAATCAAGCCCTTCGTTATGCACCGGGTGTTGTAACTGAAAACCGTGGTAGTTCGGTAGCCATGTTTGATTCGTACTCTATCCGTGGTTTTGCGACCAACAACGTTAATTACTACGATGGTCTTTCGCTTCAATTCTTAAATGGTTGGAACCTACAGCCACAGATTGACCCGATTGCAATGCAGCAAGTCGAGATCTTTAAAGGACCAACCTCTGTACTTTATGGTGCAATGCCGCCGGGTGGTATGGTGAATATGATCGCGAAAGCCCCGCAAACTGAGCAATCCACTAAGGTTGGCGTTGCGACGGGGTCACGTAATTTGCAGGAAGCTTCTATCGATACCACTGGTCAGTTTGGCGACAGTGATTTTTCTTACCGTTTGATCGCGCTTGCTCGTAAACAAGATAGCCAAGTTGATAATGCAGAAGAAGAGCGATACCTAATTGCTCCCTCAGTGGATTGGCAAGCAACTGACAGTACATTAGTTAACTTTAACCTTTACTACCAAAAAGATCCTTCAATGGGCATTAACTCGGCAATGCCATTAGATGTTCTGAAAGTAAGCGATCCATCCGTTTCGATGGGTGATAAGAATTGGAATACATTGGAACGTGAAGTGTTGATGGTTGGTTATAAGATTAACCATGACTTCAATGATAAATGGACATTCTTACAGAATGCTCGTTACACCGATGCGTCTCTATACCAAGAGAACACTTATCATGTGAGTTACGACCCAAGCACGCCGAATCAGTTGGATCGTTATTTGTATTCAACGGATGAGAGCTTCAAAGGCTTTGTTATTGATAACCAGCTGAGCGGTATCATCAATGTTGGCTCTGTCGAACACAATCTATTGCTTGGTCTAGATTACCAAGACTTAGACGGTAATGTTAACTACTCGTCTTACATTGCGAATGGCAGTGGCTTTAATAGCTTTGATCCATTGAACCCTAACAATGATCTGTTAGATCGTAGCGATGTAACTAAAACGGGTGAATATCTAGATGACACAACATCAAGCCAACTGGGCTTTTACCTGCAAGACCAAATCCGTTTAGATGCATTAGTGCTGATTGCTGGCGCACGATTTGACCATTACAAATCAGAGAGTGATTACTACGCGCATGAATCTGATCATAAACATTTTACTTACCGTTTAGGGGCTTTGTATCAGTTTGATAATGGCTTAGCACCTTTTGCAAGTTACGCGACGAGCTTTGAACCAGCGCCGGGTGTTGATAAAGCTGGTAATGAATTTGATCCAGAGACAGCACAACAAGCAGAGATTGGTGTGAAATACCTGTCTGACGATATGTCGAAAGAAGCAACGGTTTCTCTATTCCATATTGTGAAAGAAGACATGTTGATGACAGATCCAACCAACGTTTATGGCCCAAGAATCCAAGTGGGTGAAGTGGTATCACAAGGTGCAGAGCTATCAGGACGTTGGTTCGCGACCGAGAACTTCGATATTACCGCAGCATATACGTATGTTGACATGGAAATTACCGAAGACTCTAACAACGGTTTAGAAGGCACGACGCCAATTTATGTACCTGAACACACAGCTAATATGTGGGCGAACTACAACGTATTTAACGGCATGCTAACGGGCTCTCGATTCAGCGTAGGTGCTCGTTACGTTGGTGAAATGCAAATGGATGCGAGTAATACACAAGGTAAAGTTCCGTCTTACACGGTGGTCGATTTGTCTGTAGGTTACGACTTAGGGGCAGCCAGCGATACGCTATCTGGTGCAACAGCGAACCTAGCCGTGAACAATATTTTCAACGAAGAGTATTACGCGTGTTACGACCAATCGAATTGCTGGTTTGGTGCAGAGCAATCTGTCGAGCTTAGTGTGAACTATGAGTTCTAACTAGGTTAGGAATATCACTACTAAAGCAGTCTTAATTCGGCTGCTTTTGTCGTTTGAACAAATATCGAATTTAGATTAAGTAGGCAAATATATGAGCTTAAAATCAATAGCTTCCCATTTTTCTAAAGCAAAAAATTTGAATACAAAACTCGCTCTGTCTGTTTTAGCGAGCGCTTTATCGTTTAATGCGATGGCGGATTACCAAGTCGAAGATAGTGAAGGTGTTAAGACTATTAAAGCTCAACCCGTTAGAGTGGCGGCACTGAACTGGGATATAGCAGAGCAAGTGATCGAACTAGGCGTAACACCGGTCGCGGTGCCTGATATTGCAGGGTACAGTGATTGGGTTGTTCAACCTGCGATTCCAGAAGGTGTGGCGGATATTGGTACTCGAACAGAGCCTAACTTTTCTGCACTTAAGAAGCTTAACCCTGATGTGATCCTTATTGCTTCGCCTCAGAAAGATCTGCAAGAGCGACTCTCTGAAATTGCGCCAGTATTTTATTACCAAACTTATAGTGAGCAGCATAGCAACGCGGCGGCGGCTATCGAGAACTTTAAGAAGATAGCTCAATTGCTTGGCAAAGAAGAACAAGCGAACAATAAACTGGCTGCGATGGATGCGCGTATTGCTGTTCTAAAGGCTGAGTTAGCCAAGGCGTATCAAGGTGACAAACCGAAAGTCACTTCATTCCGTTTTGCCAGCACCACTTCGGTGTACATTTACGGTGATAACTCGATCCCGCAATATGCGCTTGAGCAGTTAGGCTTTGAAAATGCAATGGATCTTCCTGCGAGTCAGTGGGGTATCAGTCAAAAGCGTATGACGGAGCTTAAGAAGGTGAAGAATGGCATTGCGCTTTACTTCGAACCTTTCCCATACCAAGACAAATTAAATCAGTCCCCAATCTGGAAGAGTATGCCTTTCGTGCGTAATGGCCAATTTAGCCCAGTAGCGGCAAGTTGGAGCTACGGCGGTGCCATGTCGATTTTGTATAACGCTGAAGCCATGGCGCAATCGTTGTTGACGCTAGCGGAGCAGTAATGAGATTCAGTGGTTTGATGATGGGGGCGGTGTTATTGCTCGCCGCCTCTGTTCATTTATGGCTAGGTCAGTCTGAATTTGGTCCCGTTGATGAGTTGTTCCGGCAAATCTCACAGATTAGCGACACCGCTTCGTTCGAACGAATGGTCGATGATTCATTCGAGTTGATGGCGTTAGCCTATGTAAACTTACCTCGTTTGGTGATGGCGATTTTGGTTGGTGGAACACTCGGTACTATAGGTAGCCTGTTTCAACAGCTAACTCAGAATCGCATGATGTCTCCGCTTACCTTAGGTACATCGTCAGGTGCTTGGCTTGGTCTGGTCATTCTAAATGTGGTCGCGCCGATGTTGGTGGCTCAGTATTCAGTTTGGTTTGCGCTGGTCGGGGCTTTGCTTGCAATGGGGCTTATTGTTTCCATTGTTGGCATCAAAAACATGAGTGGCTTGCCAATTGTTTTGGCAGGTATGGCGGTTAACTTACTGTTAGGCGCATTTGCGACCGCGATTATCTTACTTAACGACCAGTACGCACAAAACCTGTTTGTATGGGGAGCTGGCGATCTTGGGCAAAACGGTTGGGAACAAGTGCTTTGGTTAATGCCTAAGTTACTACCAATCTTTGCTATTTTTCTGTTGGCACCGAGGGTTTTGACGTTGCTTTCGATTGGTACGGAAGGAGCGGCTGCGCGTGGCCTTAACATAGGTACCACCTTCTTTGTGCTAATGGCAATCGGCGTGTGGTTGGTTTCAGTGTCGATTACCTCGGTGGGTGTTATCAGCTTTATTGGTTTGATTGCCCCAAATATCGCGAGGCACTTGGGCTTTTTAAAGGCGAAATCAGAACTCATTGCAAGCTGTGCGTTAGGCGCACTATTACTCTGTGTGACCGACAGTCTGGCTATATTCTTAGCTCAATGGTCTTTGGATATGATTCCAACAGGAACGGCAACCGCGGTAATTGGGGCTCCGGCTTTGATCATTATTGCCCGCAAACAAATGTCTGCCCAAGATCAAATGTTTTTCTCTATGCCGAAAGGTCCAAGGTCTATCTCATCTTTGGCTTATTTCTTGTTGTTCATCATGATCTTCGGTTTGTTGGCGTTAAGTACATTGTCACAACCGGCGTCTGATATGGGCTACTTTGCAATTCCAGACGCGTTTGAATGGTCAATCCGCTGGCCTAGAATGTTAACTGCGATATTTGCTGGTGGCGGTCTCGCTGTCGCTGGTGTGATTTTACAACGGTTGGTTTACAACCCACTTGCGAGCCCAGACATCCTCGGTGTGTCGGCGGGTGCTGTTTTAGCGTTGATTTTCAGTAGCCTGTTTATGGGATACTCGATTCATTCACTAAGCCCGTGGATTGCGTATTTGGGCAGCGCTATTGCACTGTGTTTGCTGTTATTCCTTGGTAAGAAGCATCAGTTTGCACCCTCGATTCTCATCCTGACGGGTATCTCGCTGACCGCAGTGTTGGAGGCTTTAGTGCAGTTCTCTTTAACGCGAGTAGGGGAAGGGAAGTACACCCTGTTGGCTTGGTTAGCTGGCTCTACTTATCGTGTTGAACCTGATGCGGCAACGATCATGGCTATCGTGATAACCGTTTGTATTGGCGTTGCTTTACTGTTGAGCCGCTGGGTGACATTAATTGCTACTGGTCGCCAGTTTGCCAGTGCAAGAGGGCTGAACATCAACATCGCCTATGTCGCTCTGTTGTGCATTGTCGCGATTTTATGTTCGATGGTGACAACCACCATGGGTCCGGTTGCTTTTATCGGGTTACTGGCCCCACATATTGCAGCGATGGTTGGTGCACGCTTGGTTCGAGAACAGATCATCTTATCGTTTTTGATTGGTGCGGCACTAATGTTGTTCGCCGACTGGTTAGGACAAGTGGTTGTTTTCCCAGCTCAGCTTGCGGCAGGCACGTTGGTTTCTATTATAGGTGGCAGCTACTTCATCTTCTTGCTGCTGAAATCCCGAAATTCGTAGGCTTGTGAGTAGGTTGAAGGTTTTTGTCATCAAATATCAGCGAACCTTGTTCTTAGTATGATTTGGTGCGTTGGCTCTTTTAGAGTGAGGAAAGTGATAACTTCTTATCTATCACTCAAAAGCACTCAAGAAAGACCAACGCACTCTTGTGATTCCCCAGTGCTTTTGCAACCAAAGCGTAATCAGATTAAGCGCGCTTTTCTTCTTCTAAACGACTCTTTAAGTAGTCCAAGAAGAGCTGGGTTCGAGTGTGTTGGTAATCGAGCTTAGGGTAATACGCATAGACGGTAGCTTCATCAGCTGTGATGTCTGGAAGAATCGGCACTAAAGCCCCGGATCTCAGGTCTTCTTTTATCATCACGTTGTTTGATAGCAAGATGCCCATGCCCCGTTTTGCGCCGTGAAACAGAGCTTCTGGGTTGGTGGTGGCGAAATTCCCTGAAAGGCTAATGCGTTTCCCACGATTAGTCTTGATTTCTCTTACGGGCTTTTCACCCCAAATCAAAACGTTATGTTGTGACAGTTCCTCAACACTTTGCGGTGTGCCATGTTTCTCTAGGTAACTGGGGGCCGCATAAAACTGTGCCTTGTGTTCGAACAAAGGGCTGGCTTTAAAGCTAAGCGAATTCAATTGCTCTAACTCTCGGCTGATGAACAAATCTAAACTGAGTTCAGGTATTTGACCGGGTAGGGTTGTAATCAATTGCAGCTTTATATCTGGGTATTTTTCCAGAAAGTCATCAAGATAATGCACTAAGAACTTAGAGCCGACGGCCAGCGTAGCACCAATTTTGAGGAGCCCTGCAGGAGATTGGTTAACGGAGCGGGTTTCGTCGAGTACGGACTGCCAAGAGTCGAGTTGCACTTTAGCGCGCTCGTAAAACAAAGCGCCTGCCTCGGTTTGGCTAATGGAGCGCGTCGTTCGTTTTAGTAATTGGACGCCGATCTTATCTTCCAACCACTGGATACGTTTGCTGATGGCGGAGCTGGTGGTATTGAGTTTACGTGCTGCTGCATTGAAACTGCCTTCTTCAACAACGCGAATGTAGCTATTAACACTCTGTATCCAGTCCATTCAATTCCATCCTCAGGGGAAATAATCCCTTTCCATTTTGGTTGATTATCATCTTTGAGTAATAAATATACACTGTCTGTCGTGAAACTGTCATGTTGTAAGGAGGGTATATTGCGTAAAACACCATTATTATTGGCGATGATGATCATCGCGACTGGTCAAGTAGGCGTCAGCATTTATCTTCCCTCTTTGCCTCTGATCAGTCATGACCTCGCTTTGCAACAGCATACCGTTCAAAACCTAGTGACTCTTTTCCTCGTTGGTTTCGGTGTTTCGCAGCTGTTTTACGGGCCTTTGTCGGATGCCATTGGACGAAGGCCGGTGTTTCTCTTGGGGCAGAGTGTCTACTTGATTGGTACGGTCATTTGTATTGTGTTTGCTGATCATATTGTTGCCCTTGAAGCCGGACGTTTGTTGCAGGGACTTGGGGCGGGTAGTGCCTCCGTGCTTGGACGCTCCGTCTTGCGTGATAGTTATGATGGGCCGCAGTTAACCAAAGCGCTTTCTTACATATCAGTCACGGCGTCCGTGATGCCGATAGTCGCTCCTTTGTTTGGTGGTTGGATTGCCTATCACATCAGTTGGCATGCGGTTTTTGTGTTCGTGCTTGTTTATCTGTTAGCGATTTTTACATTGGGCTTTGCTGTGCTGCATGAAACACTGCCGTATCCCAAGCGACGCTTTGAACCAAAACGTGTAATGCTGAACTACCTAGAATTACTGACCAATAAACAAGTGATTGGCAGCGCAAGCTACAACTGGCTTAGCTACTTATCTGCTTTGGTTACCTTGTCTCTTTATCCATTTTTGATGCAACAGGAGCTTGGATTAACCGCTGCTGATTACGGAACACTAATGATCGTGCCTTCGGCTGGCTTATTGATGGGCAGTTTGGTGCTCAACTTCATCAACTCACGCTATAAAGAACAGCAGATTTTACTGATGAGCTTTGTCATCGTCGCTGCTTCTGGCGTTATGTTACTCTGTTTGCCGTTTAACGTTGTGTCGTTATTGGTGGCGTTCACTTGCTTGAGCTTTGCACAAGGGATGTCTTTTCCTGTGTCAATTAGCCTCTTATTGTCTCCACACAAGCAGCAAGCCGGCGCTGTGTCTGCTTTGTCAGGATCTATCCAGATGTGTTTGGCAGGTTTGTTTGGTGGTTACCTCGTTGAGAGTTGGGTAACAACTCAACATCAATTAGGTATGTTCTACGTTTTAGTCGCCGTTATCTCTTGCGTTGTTTTGCTGCTCGGGCAGTTTCGTACGCCTTCAAATGGCTTGGTTCAACCGGAACGTTCATAGTTAAATCTGGTTGCAAGCATTTAAGCTCCTCTCTAAAATGCGCAACCAATTATTGTGTCGTTACCTACACTTGGCTTATGGAAGTGAGCGTTCGACAACACCCGTTAATCGTTAGGTGAAATCATGCAACAAAACGAATTTGAAGCACTGCTAAAAGAAATCTGTCAAAAAGAAAACCTGCCTCAAGCGCTAGAGCTATTAAAAGCGTGTGAGGAAGAGGAAGTAGCGCAAGCGGCTGAATCACTGACTGGTCAATTTGGTCTTGCTGAAGTAGAAGGCGAAAAACGTATCTACCACATCACGGTTCAAGCCGATGAATCGGGTGAAGAGAAAGAATTCGTTGAACATGTAATGAATGAAGGTGATCACCTGATCAAATTCGCAGCTTGGTTCTTTGAGACTTTCTTTGAGATCAAACCAAAAGACACGTACAAAGCAGCAGGTAAAACGTACCAACAGCCTAAGCGTTAATTATCGTTCTGATTCGCTAGGATAAAAAATTCTGTAAGTAAATTACAAAATAATTGTGACCCAAGTCTTGTTTTGTGGTTTTTATGGTGTAAAATTACAACATAAACCAGTCAATTACTTCTTAGGAGAAGGTCATGGGTTACGAACTTGGTGGTGTTTACTTTGGCCAAATGATTGCCAAAGATGCGATGCACAAAGCGCTTTACGGTAAAGCGAAGAAGAAAAAGCCTTCTATGTTTGCTCGCGTTATGAAAAAGCTAGCGAATTAATAAGAAAAGCCCCGACATCATGTCGGGGCTTTTTGCATTCTAGGTATCGGTTTTTGAATTCGGAGCTCTAAGCTGTTTGGCTTGGGATCTCAACCACGTTATCTGGCACACTATCCAATCCCTTTTCCGCTAACCACTTTTCCAAGTTATCGGCGCCTCCGATGTACTGACCATCCAACCAAATTTGTGGGACAGTGACTGGAGTTTTCTCTCCGATGATCGCTTTTACTTCTGGGATCATGCGATAAAGTGCTGCACTGTCTTTTACAACGTCATGGTATTTGTATTCCACTCCCGCTTCATTAAGCAGCTTTTTGGCTTTTACGCAGTAAGGGCAGGTCGCTTTACCATAAACGATGTTGCCTTGGAGTTGGTCTCGTTTGGTCCATTCAGCAATAACAGACTGGACAAGCACACCTCTGTTTAGCGCTTCCCCTTGGCTGACGACTTTGCCTTCAACAACTAGGATAGGGGCGTGCCAAGCACCAAGCTTCAACGGTTCCCACCAGTGAGACAACCAATCTTTCACTTCAAGCTCAACAGGTACGTCTGCTAATTCGTTCTCAAACGTATCTGCAAGAATGTCTTTTGTTAGTGTGCATTCGCCACATGGGATGTTTACTTTAAACGGTCCCCAGCTGCCTGCCCAACGATACAATGTAATTTTGATTGGCTGTGTCATAAGATGCTCCTCATTTCCTTTCCTGAAAATATAGAACCCAAAACCCAAATATTTCTTTCAAATTACTTTCTTTTTTTTGCTTCCCAATGAGTAATGAAAGCAATCGAGCCGATAATGATTGCGGCACCAAGCCATAGTCGACCCGGTGGAACCCAGTTAAACACTAACCAGCCAGCGAACACGTTAAGTGGTAACTTTGCATGGTCAAAGGGTTGTACAAAAGAGGCGTCCGCTACGGCATAAGCTTTAACAACCGCCCACTGTGCAAGAGCAGTCAGTACACCTGCAGCAACCAAAATCCCCCAGATACTCCAACCTTCTGGCATTGCGAAAGTCGGAACGGCGAGCAAGATATTAAATGGTGTGATCAGTAGAAGCAGATAAACCACCATAGTGGAAGGTGGATCGTTCACTGATAGTTTCTTCACCATTAAAGAATAAGAAGCCCAGAAAAACGCTGCGCCAACAGGAAGCAAGGTTGCCCATGTAAAGGAGTCTGACCATGGCTCAAGGATGATCATCGCGCCAATAAAACCTGTTAGTGTCGCAATCCAACGAGCGACTCCCACTTTCTCTTTAAGAATCAGGCCTGAGCCAACGGTAGCAAAAAGAGGGGAGGTCATTAGCAACGCGATACCTTGCCAAATTGGCACTGGGTAAGCGAGCGCCCACAACCAGAGCTGGATACCGATAACCGCCAAGAAGATGCGCAAAGCGTGCCACCCAAAGTGGTTAGTACGTAGAGACTGACGAATTCCTAATGTTCGTAGATACGGCAAGATAGCAAAGAAAGCTATTGCGTATTGAAACAGTGCAAATGTGGTGGATGACACACCAAAGTGAATGCTCGCAATTTGAGCAAAACTATTGACGATGGCGAATGCCAAACCTGCGGTAAGCATCCAAGATGCCCCTTGGACAGGATGATGATTCAATTGGATATTTCCGGTTTTTAAGAATTATCAGAATCATACGTCCTAATCTGTGGGTAGCCAATAAAAAAATGCCTCCCAGAGGGAGGCGACATTACCAATTCAAAGGACGTGCCTACCGAAGTAGGTACAAAGAACGAGAAGCACAAACGCTGCCATGCATTTGCTCGATCTAAGTGTTGCAGCTAGTGTGCCAACTTTTAATCTATTGATTTTAAAGGGCTAGAGTGGTGTTGCCTGAGAGTAACTAGAGGAAATGCACTAACTTCGGGATTTGGTGCATTAAAAGAGGGCAAGTTCTTTGTTAGTTAATGCGATCAAAAAAGCCGACACAATAGTGCCGGCCAAAAGACTCGCTATTAGGACAAGTTTTTATTAGAAGTCGTAACGTACGCCTAGACGTAGTGTGTCTTCGCCTTGAATCACTTTACCTTCTGCATCCTTCTCTTCGTCGAGTTGGTTCATGTAGTAAGAAAGGTAAGTACGGAAGTTGCTGTTAAGCTTGTAGTAACCAACTAGCTCAAAACCATCAAGAGCATCGTATTTTGCGCCACCATTTGGATCGTTTTCTTGGTATGTGTAAAGACCAACAACAGTGAACTTGCTTGCTAGTTTGTAGCTTGCTGCAATTTCGTAAGCGGTGAAGTCTTCAGAATCATCTAGTGCACCTTGTGAGTATGTACCTGCAAGGTAAAGGTTTTCTAGAGAGTAAGCGATACCACCAAGAATTTGGTCTTCTGAGTTATCTTTATCTACATCGCCACCAGAGTAAGCAAGACCTAGGTCTAGACCCATTGGTAGAGAGTAAAGGCCAGAGATGCCGTATTTGTCTTGGTTGTCACCAGAGTTAGCTTGGTAAGTTGCTTGAACTTGTAGAGCATCAAATTCGCCACGGTAAGCGAATACGCTGTCTTGCTTATCAGAAGATGAATCAATAACTTGTTGAACTCCTGAGAACTCAGTGATATCCGTCATATCAGAGATGATAACAGCAGCCATGTCTTGGCGACCTACCGAAAAATCACCTGCATCAGCACTCACACCAGCGTACATGTAACGGTTTTTAAACTCGCTTTTACCTGTTTTTTGTTCCGCTTCGTAAACACCAAAAGCGGAAAGACCGTTACCGATGTCTGTCTTACCTTTTAGGTTTAGACGTGCACGTGATGCATCTTCCATAGAGCCATCGATTTCAGCACCGTCTGAACCGATGAAGTCACCACGAAATTCAACACGACCACCAACTTTTAATTCAGTGCCGTCGTCTTTGTAAACTGTTGCTGCGAAAGATGGTGATGATACCAATGCTGTTAGAACTGCAGTAGTTAGTGCTGCCTTTTTCATTTTCTTATTACCCTAGTTGTAATCGATGAGCTTACTTGCTCGATTTGTGTCGATGACGCTTAAGGTAAACCGCGAAAATGAAAGATAGATTTCTGTTAAGTTATGATTCCATTGCATTTTTATTTCAAATGCATGAATGAGCTCCTATTCATGAAAATAAGAGGAAAGGGCTTTTTATCTTTTTTGATGTTTCTGTCTTACCTAATTGACAGTGTGTTTTTAAAAAAGTTCCTAATCATATTTCTTTACCCGAAATGTAACATTGGGTTTCTTAAATATTCGACTATCTGACCGTTTAACAATAACTTATGTTTGGTGTTTCTTCATAGGTGTAACAAAATGTTTCTGTTTTTAGGTGTTGTTTTCCAAATTTGTGTATTGATTCGAGCTAAACGTTTGCCATTTTTCTTTTTTATTACATCTTTTCACTCTGCTCTTGGGAACTTCTGAAATACATTGATTAGCAGTTGTTAAGCAAAAGTGACGCGACATTGGTGGAAGAGATGCCCCAATCCACTTTTGTATAAGACTGACTTATAAACTAATGCATAAATACACGGATTTTATAATGAACAAAAAATTCCTAGCAGCAGCGATCGCAGCAGCAACATTTGGTACACAAGCAGTAGCAGTGGAGCTTTACAACAACGACGGCACTACTTTCTCTATCGGTGGCCACGTTTCAGTTAACCTAAACGGTTCTGAGCAAGGCGACACAGATGTAGGTACTAACTCTCCACGTATCAACTTCACAGCAACTCAAGACCTAGGCAACGGCTTCACAGCTGACGCTCGTGGTGAGTGGGCTCTTAACTACCTAGACGGTGGCGACAACTCTTTCACAACTCGTCTTGGCTACCTAGGTCTAACTCACGACGTATACGGCCGTGCAGTTGGTGGTACTCAATGGGCACCTTACTACGACGTAGCTGGTGTTGCTGATATGCCAATCGCGTTTGCGAACGACTTTATCTACGATGACCACGGTGCTCTAGGTACTGGTCGTGCGGACAAGATGCTTTCTTACCGCAACGCAATCGAGCTAGGTGAAGCTGGTGCAATCAACTTCGGTCTAGGTTGGCAAGGTGCTAAAGAAGACGGCGCTGAATACGATGATCGTATGCAAGTTGCACTTTCTTACGCAATCATGGGCGCGAAAATCGGTTACACCTACAACGGTGGTGATATCCAACAAGCAAACTTTGTAGGCAAGCAATCTGCTGAATCTCACCTAGTATCTGCGGCATACGGTTCATACGGTCAAGGCCTATACGTTGCAGCAGTTTACGGTTCAAACGAGAACATGAACTTTGGCACAAACGGCGCTCGCCTTGTAGAAAGTGATGCGTACGAAGCACTACTAGCATACGCTCTACCAAGCAGCCTAAACCTAAGCATCAACTACGAAATGGTTGAAGGTAAAGAGTTTAACCGCAGCAAAACTGAAACTGCACGTGAAGAGATGGCTGTTCAAGCTGAATACAACTTCACTTCTAAGTTTGTTGGTTACGCTGGTTACCAGTTCGACCTAAACGATGCTAACGATCGTAAAACAGACGACAAATGGGCACTTGGTGCTCGTTACTACCTATAATAGTAACCTGTCCTAGTTACTATGAAAGCCAGCTTCGTGCTGGCTTTTTTCATATCTAGTGTTTGATAAACGAAAGAGTTTCGCCTTGAAGAGTGCAAGAGAAAAACGGGCTGAATGTCTTGTTTTTAACATTCCAGAGTGGGAACTAGTGTGGGCAAGTCAATCAGTTAGATTATCATGTGCGTTTTGTTTTGCAGGGAAGAGCAATGAGCGTCATTCAGGTTGAAGAGAAGAAAGTCAAAGTTGGTAAAGTTCTGTGTGTTGGACGTAACTACGTTGAGCATATTCAAGAGCTTAATAATGCCATGCCAGAACAAATGGTTGTGTTTAATAAACCGGCGACTTCCGTTTCAACCAAACTCATCGCATTCCATCAAGAGCCTTTGCATTACGAAGCAGAAATCTGTTTTGTGATCAAAAATGGTCAATACAGTGCGGTTGGGCTCGGCTTAGATCTGACCAAACGCGGCTTACAATCTACCCTCAAAGAAAAAGGGTTACCTTGGGAGCGCGCCAAAGCGTTTGACGGCTCAGCGGTATTCAGTCGATTCCACTCTCTTCAAGGTGTCGATATAGACGATCTCAACTTAGAGCTTTTGATTAACTGTGTTCATGTTCAAAAAGGGCACGTTAAACAGATGCTTTACCCACCAGTTAGTATTCTCGATGAGCTGAAGAGCTATACAACACTAGAAGATGGCGATCTCGTGATGACAGGCACACCAAAGGGCGTGGGAGAAGTGCATCAAGGCGATGTCTTCCTTGGGCGTTTGAAGTGTGGAGACATCACCTTGTTAGAGATTGAGTGGGTAGCTGCTTAGTCGTGAGCTTACAACCAAATTCGAAGCAATAAGAACGCGACCATACTTACTATGGTGGTGAGCAAGACATTCTTGGTGAGGTACGCAATCGCAGCAGCTAATAGAGCTGCCAATAGGAATGGATTTTGCCATGTGACGCTAAGTTCACCCTCTGGCATAAACACAATTGGAGCCCAAATTGCGGTGAGTACTGCAGGGCTTGCGTAGCTCAATACTTTCTGAGTTCTTACCCCCAACCTAAGCGGTAATTTCGGTTCTAAGAACAGATAACGGCTGGTGAACACCAAGGCTGTCATGGCTAAGATAGACAAAAAGATCATTGGCGCTCCTTCGGTGTATTCTCAATGTTTGGTGCTTTCGTCGTAAATTGTTCTACAAAATAGCCCGTTAACATGGCGAGAATGCTCGCGAACATCAAGCTCCCTTCCACTTGGTAGTAGTTCAGCGCCACTGAGCTAACTAATGCCACCAACACACTGCATAACACGGGAATGCTTTTTATCGTTGGCACCACAATCGCGATAAAGGTGGCAGCAACGGCAAATTCCAATCCGAGCTCATTCAATTCAGGTATCAAACTGCCGGCAACGATGCCAGCAAGCGTTGCGAAGTTCCAGAAGAGATAAAAGCTTAATCCAGCGCCTAGGGCGTACCATCGATCAAATTGTTTATCGGATTGGTGCCCGACGATGGCAAACAGCTCATCAGTGAGTAAAAAGCCAAGTGAAAGACGCCACTTTAATGGCAATAGCGAAATTTTACTGCGCATTGAAACGCTATAAAGAAAATGGCGAGAGGTAATAAAAAAGGTAGTCAGCAACATAGTCGTCAAGCCAGCGCCTGCTTTAATCATCCCCATAGCCACGAGCTGTGCGGAGCCTGCAAACAAAATGGCGGAAAGCGCCTGACCTTCCAAAGGGTGTAAGCCAGTATCGATGGCAAATGAGCCGGCTAGTAATCCCCAAGGCAATACAGCGATGCTCAATGGCATCATTGCGATGGTGCCTTGTAAAAAGAGTGAGGATTTTGAGTCTTGATGAGTTGGCAAAGTAGTATCCATAACTTCAACTTAAATAGAAAAACATGCTGTTAAGGTAGGCTGACCTCAGCACGCTGCCTTGTACAAAATTGCTAACAATGCTTGATGTACTGCCCAGGCGTTACGCCCATGGCTTTTTTAAAGTGACGATGCAAATGGCTTTGATCGTGAAAGCCACACTCTTGAGCAACATCAGAAATCTTTTGTCCTAGCTTGAGCAGTTTTTTCGCCATTCTGAGCCTCTGTTGAATCTGAAACGCGTGCGGTGGGAAACCAAACTGCTTTTGAAACTCACGCAACAAATGAAAAGGACTTAATCCCGCTAATTTCGCCAGTTCTTCTAAAGAGACATCGGCTTGAGGAAAGTCTTCAAGAAACTCTTTGACCTGATGTACTTGCTTTTGCGCTTTGGTCGCATCTTGAAGAGGGGCTCGATGTGTACTGTGCTTGCTGGCAAGTTTGACCAACGTACCGTAGACAAGTGTCTCTCTTAATAAGCGGTTATCGGACTTCTCTAGAGTATCGAACACCAACCGCAGTTGGTTTGCGAGCTCTGGATCGTAAACCACGGGTTGGGGGAAGTAGGGCTGTGCGACATTGGGTGCGCCAAGTTCTTCCCCAAGCGTTTGAAACTGCTCAGGTACTGGATACATGGCTTTGTATTCCCAGCCACCTTCTGATGCTGAATGACCATTATGCACCTCGTCAGCGTTTACAAGAATGATACTGTCTTGCGGTGCGATGTGGTTGCCGCCAGTACGAAAGAACTGTTGCGCGCCTTTTTCAATCACACCGATGGTGTAGCCTTCATGGCTATGGCGAGAGAAATTCTGTTTTTCGTACTTTGCGTCGAGCAGCTCCAAACCACCGAGCTCTTGAGCAATTTTAAAAGTCGCGATTTCCTTATTCTTTTCTTTCATCTCGTTCCGAACTGCTCAAGCATTAATCGTGGCATCACATCATTTGGAGTCTACCGGATCCATCCTGCTTATTTTTGTACAAAATTGCTATCGGTATTAAAAATAAACACCAAAAAGGTTAATTGTTTTTAAATTGAACATTAAACCTTTTCTATTTTCTGAATTTTACTCCTTGGTTAGATATTTGGTCTGGTTGTTATCTATTCATTGGTATAAGATCCGCCGCCTGTTTTAGAAAGCCAGTTCCACCATGATCGATTTATCTGTACTCCCTGTTTATCTCACTGCTGTTGTTGCACTTCTTTTGTTACCTGGACCTGACATGTTGCTGATTGCCAGTTCTAGCATGAGCTATGGTAAGAAAGTTGGTCTGTTTGCGAGCTTGGGCAACGCGACGTCCGGCGTGATCTTAACCTTATTGGCCGCAATGGGCGTGTCGACCTTGATTGCGATGAGTCCAGTCGCGTTAAAAGTGCTTCATCTACTAGGGGGCGCGTACCTACTAAAAATGGGCTGGGATTGTCTACGAGCGGATGTATCTGCTGCCCCGGAACTTGACCAAAAAAACAAAATGGCATCGACTTACTATCAACGTGCTTTGATGAGTAACCTGCTGAACCCGAAAGCCTTAGTGTTCTTCGTGATGTTTTTACCTCAGTTTGTCTCTAGCAACATTACCGCATCGTCGGGTGAGCAAATGCTCGCACTTGGTTTGCTGCTAAACGTATTAGGTTTGCTATTCAATATCTTGCTGGTTGCCTTGGCGGGGACATTAGGTAAAGGGTTATTGGAAAACGATAAATTCCGCATGTACCAAGGTAAGCTAATGGGCTTGGTGTTCGTGATCCTTGCGGTGTGGATGCTCAGTAGCTTCGCGATGTAGTGTGTAGGAACAATCAGATTTTTAAACAAAAGCCAGCACTCGCTGGCTTTTTGTTTTAGTATCACACTGATTTCCAAGGAGTGGCAGTATGAAACTTGAATTTAAACTCAACCCAGAACAAAACGATCTCGATTTTATCCGTGATGGCATCCGAGCATATAACCGCATGCATTTACCGGATGGTGATGTAAATGCCATTGGTTGTTTTGCCCGTAATGACGAGGGCAAAGTGATTGGTGGACTCACGGGAGAGATGTTCAATAACACCGTGTTCGTTGAATATCTTTGGGTAGATGCAGAGGCACGCACTTCGGGATTGGGAAGCAAACTGATTTCTCTACTGGAAGAACAAGTGAAACCGCGTGGAGTAACGCATTTGTACCTCGATACTTATAGCTTTCAAGCGCTCGATTTTTACTTGAAATTGGGTTTTGAAAAAGTAGGGCAGTATTCAGGTTACCCAGCAGCAGGCATTGATAAACATTTCCTGCAAAAACAGATTGCTTGATTGGGTTTGAATTAAATAAAAAAGAGGCGCTCGATGCGCCTCTTTTACTATTTGCGATTTGTTATTTGCTGTTGTTACAGAATCGATGTATCAAACCCGAATTACAAGCTTTGTTGATGTGCTTCGATCAATGCGTTCATCTTCGCTTCTGCTGCTTGGTTAGCTTGCGCGTAATCCATCTCTGCTGGGAAGTCGCTGATCACTTCGTAGTAACACTTCAACTTCGGTTCAGTACCTGAAGGGCGAACAATCACGCGTGATTTGTCTTCTAGGTGGTAAACCAATACGTCACTTGCAGGCAAGTCAATCGCTTCTGTTGGACCATCGGTCACAAAGCGAAGTGATGACTTCAGATCTTCGATCACTTCGATACGTTTACCCGCGATCTCTGTCGGTGGGTTTGCGCGAAGCTTGTCACCGATTGGTGGTGATTTAGGGTCAAGCGCAATGCTGCGTTGCGCGTTGAAGTAGAAACCGTGTTGGCGGTACAATTCTTCTAACTTATCCCACAGCGTTTTGCCTTGTGCTTTCAATTTACCTGTCAATTGAGAGAAAGCGACCAGCGCTGACAGGCCATCTTTATCCCAAACCTTATTGCCAACGGTGTAGCCTAGTGCTTCTTCGTAAGCAAACAGGAACGGATTCGCTTCCGTCTCTTGCGTCATTGCTACGTTGGTTAGCCATTTAAAGCCAGTTAACGTTTGGTAGTATTCTGCGCCGTGTGCTTTAGCAATGCTGCTCAATAGTCGAGAAGACACAATGGTATTCCCAACAAGCGCGTTTGGTTGAGCTTGCAGTAAGTAATCACCAAACAATGAGCCCACTTGGTCACCCGTTAGCATCTGGTATTCGCCATCTGGACGCTTTACAGCCACAGCAAAACGGTCTGCATCAGGATCGTTAGCGCAAGCAATGTCAGCATCGACAGATTTACCTAGCGCCATCACCATGTCCATTGCACCCGCTTCTTCAGGGTTCGGGAAGTTTACGGTAGGGAACGTGCCGTCCGGTTCACGCTGTTCTGGAACGCTTGCGACTTTTTTAAAGCCAGCGTCTGCGAGTAACGTTTCTGCCATGTCCGCACCGACACCGTGCATTGCTGTGTAAACAATCGAGATATCTGTGTTGCTGTCCGGTGTTAGCAAGGCATTGTCGTTCATTGTTTTGCGGTATGTTTGGTAGTACTCGTCTTCGAGCCAAACTAACAAACCTTTTTCTTTCGCATCGTCCAGTGACATCAGAGGAAGCGGTTCTGTTGTTGCTTCATCGATTTTTGCTGCAATACCAGAATCGTGGGGTGGGATAATCTGTGCGCCATTTTCCCAATACACTTTAAAGCCGTTGTACTCAGGCGGGTTGTGGCTTGCGGTAACCACCACAGCAGCAGCTGCATTTAACTCACGAACACCGAAAGCAACAATTGGTGTTGCCGCGACTTTATAGGTTAGGTAAACCTTGATGCCTAAAGCAGTAAGTACGGAAGTTGTATCGTGTGCGAACTGTTGTGAATCTGGGCGACCATCGTAACCAATAACAACACCACGAGACGATGCGTCTTTCACTTGTTCAATCAGATAGTGACCGAGACCAGTTGCTGTTTCTTGAATCACCAAACGGTTCATGCGATTTGGACCAGCACCAACTTTACCGCGCAGACCTGCCGTACCAAATGCTAAGCGTGAGCCAAATCGATCTGTCAGTTCTTGTTCGTTATTCGCATCGACTAGGTGCTGAAGCTCTTCACGAGTTTTTGGGTCAGGATCTCGTGCTAGCCATTGAGTAATTTGTGTTGTCATATTCATCTTTCCTTAGCAGGGGGAGCCTACTTGTTTAGACACTTTTATCAGGAAAGTGTCCCAATGTTTTCTTTTTATTAATGTAAATGGTTCTCAATTACATTTCAAAGAGGGCAATCGATAAACCGAATTTATTTTTCTCTCTGTACAGAATTTATTCACATTTTATTTCTTGAAGAACTATTGAACTATAACTAGCCTTTTAACATAAATATAACAAAGTGCATTGAAATCGTAGTTTTTGTGATTTTTTGTAAATTTGTTCGATATTTGCATCGGGAAACAAGGAAGCTCGCGCAAGCGCAGCGGCTGAGCAGAGGAGAGATCTTTTGAAAAGATTAGCGACTACTCTAGCCTTATTAACGAATGTGATTTTTATCACATTTTCTTCGTACAGTTGGTCAGAGCAAAACGATTACAACATGACGAGAGGTGTCACAGGGATCAGTGAGCAAGTGTATGAATTACATATGCTGATCTTCTACATCTGTTGTGCCATCGCCTTCGTAGTGTTTGGTGTGATGTTCTATTCCATCTTCCGACACCGCAAGTCAAAAGGGGCAGTTGCGGCCAATTTCCATGAAAGCACCAAAGTGGAGATTATCTGGACCATCATCCCCGTCATTATCCTCATTGCCATGGCGATTCCTGCCACAAAAACGTTGGTGGCGATGGAGGATACCAGTCAATCAGACCTCACTGTGAAGATCACAGGCTCCCAATGGAAGTGGCATTACAGCTATTTCGGAGAGGACGTCGAATTCTTCAGCCTACTTGCTACCAGCCAGAAAGAAATTGATGGCATCGAAGCGAAAGGGGCGCACTACTTACTCGAAGTGGACAACCCGCTCGTTTTACCAATCAATCGTAAAGTTCGTTTCTTAATGACGTCTGATGACGTAATCCACTCTTGGTGGGTGCCTGATTTCGCAGTTAAGAAAGATACGATTCCAGGCTTTATCAATGAAGCTTGGACCAAGATTGACGAACCGGGTGTGTATCGCGGTCAGTGTGCAGAGCTTTGTGGTCGAGCACATGGTTTCATGCCGGTTGTCGTTCATGCGATGGCGGAAGACGATTTCGACCAATGGATGGCAGACAAGAAACAAGAAATTGCATTACAAAAAGCGGCTGCACAAGAAGCATTAACACAAGACCTTTCAATGGAAGACTTGATGGGACAAGGTGAGTCGATTTACACCGCGCGTTGTGCCGTGTGTCATCAAGCGAACGGTGAAGGCATTCCGGGCGCATTCCCGGCTATCAAAGGCAGTGAAATAGCTAAAGGCCCAGTTGTTGCTCACATCGATGTACTAGTAAACGGTCGTGCAGGGACAGCGATGCAAGCTTTTGCTAACCAACTTAGCGATCAAGAAATTGCCGCTGTAATTACCTATCAACGTAATGCTTGGGGAAATGACACTGGCGATACCGTTCAAGCATCCGATGTTAACGCCTTTAAGGCACAAGAAAGTGCCAAGGAGGAAATATGAGTAAGCCAATTGAAAAAGCGGTGAAGTCTGCTCCTGCAGAAGCGCAAACTACCGCAAACACCACCATTGCGATTGAAGATGACCACGATCATCATCACGCACCAAAAGGGCTAGCGCGTTGGCTTTATTCCACCAGTCATAAAGACATCGGTACGCTTTATTTATGGTTTAGTTTTGCCATGTTCCTCACTGGCGGTGCGATGGCGATGATCATTCGCGCTGAGTTGTTCCAACCGGGTTTGCAATTGGTTGACCCTCAGTTCTTTAACCAAATGACGACGGTGCATGGTCTGGTGATGGTATTTGGTGCCGTCATGCCTGCGTTTACTGGCTTAGCTAACTGGATGATCCCAATGATGATTGGCGCGCCGGATATGGCGTTACCGCGAATGAACAACTTGAGTTTTTGGATCTTACCTTTTGCTTTTCTCATTTTGATCGGCTCTTTGTTCTTACCGGGTGGTGGTCCTGATTTCGGGTGGACTTTCTACGCGCCACTTTCTACAACTTACGGCCCTGACAGTACGGCGTTGTTTGTTTTCTCAGTCCATATCATGGGTATCAGTTCCATCATGGGTGCCATCAACGTCATCGTGACTATCGTAAACATGCGTGCACCAGGTATGACATGGTTCAAGTTGCCAATGTTCGTCTGGACTTGGCTAATCACGGCGTTCTTACTGATAGCTGTGATGCCCGTATTAGCCGGTGCGGTGACCATGGTTTTGACCGACAAATACTTCGGTACCAGCTTCTTTGATGCCGCTGGTGGCGGTGACCCGGTGATGTTCCAACACATTTTCTGGTTCTTTGGTCACCCAGAGGTGTACATCATGATCTTGCCTTCGTTTGGTATTGTTTCGGCAATCATTCCGGCGTTTAGTGGCAAGAAGTTGTTCGGTTACCATTCGATGGTTTACGCGACCTGCAGTATTGCATTGTTATCTTTCCTAGTGTGGGCACACCATATGTTCACCACGGGGATGCCGGTATTCGCTGAACTCTTCTTTATGTATTGCACGATGCTGATTGCGGTACCGACTGGGGTGAAGGTCTTTAACTGGGTGGCGACCATGTGGCGCGGTGCAATGACGTTCGAGACACCGATGTTATTTGCCATCGCCTTTATTGTCCTATTTACGATAGGTGGCTTTTCAGGCTTGATGCTGGCAATTGTGCCTGCGGACTTCCAATACCACGACACGTACTTTGTTGTCGCGCATTTCCATTATGTCTTGGTATCTGGTGCGGTGTTCTCGATTATGGCGGCCGCGTATTACTGGCTACCGAAGTGGACGGGCAATATGTATGACCACAAGCTGAGTCTGTGGCATTTCTGGTGTTCCATCATCTCGGTTAATGTACTGTTCTTCCCAATGCATTTCTTGGGCTTAGCTGGGATGCCACGACGTATTCCTGATTACGCCATCCAGTTTGCGGACATAAACCAGATCGTATCGATAGGTGGCTTTGCCTTTGGTCTCTCTCAACTGATCTTTTTGTGGTTAGTGATTAAATGCATCCGTGGTGGTGAAAAAGCACCAGCCAAGCCATGGGAGAGAGCAGAAGGTCTAGAGTGGACAGTACCAAGTCCAGCGCCACACCACACGTTCACAACGCCGCCAAAAGTCGACTAAGAAAAGAGTGAGGTGAGCGAGATGCAAGGTAATTCGTCCAATAAGAAACTCACTATCAAGTTGCTGTTAGCGACAGCAATGATGTTTGGCTTCGGTTTTGCCTTAGTACCACTCTACGACATTATGTGCGATGCATTGGGCATTAACGGAAAAACCAGTGAGGTCGCAGCGATTCAACCAACAGGCATGCAAGCGGACATCAGTAGAACGATTCGTGTGGAATTTATGGCGCACGTCAGTCCAGACATGCCTTGGGAATTCAAACCAAAAGTTGTGTCCATGGATGTTCACCCTGGCGAAGTGATTCAAACGGAGTATCTTGCTTTTAATCAAAGCGGTGAAAATTTAGTAGGTCAAGCTGTGCCCTCCGTATCGCCGGGTACTGGTGCGGCTTACTTCAATAAGATCGAGTGTTTTTGCTTTAACCAACAACCATTGGAAGGTAAGCAACAAGCGAGTATGCCTTTGATTTTCTACATTGAACCTGACGTGCCGGATTCAATTCATACATTGACCTTGTCTTACACACTCTACAAATTTCCTCCTCAATCGGGCCAGTCTTCGACAGCTAGCCTCTCAGGGAGTGAGAAACAGACCTTAACGCCTCAAACCAAAGCGCGTCTGTAAGGAGAGAACTCATGAGTAACAAGCCTGACACCTATTATGTTCCCGCACAAAGCAGTTGGCCTATTGTAGGGGCATTTGCGTTATTCCTTGTCGCTGTCGGTGCTGGAATGACCGTTCAAGGCACTCAAAATGACGGTGCGGTTGGGACGCTAGGCGGCATTATTCTTGCGGTTGGTATGCTGTTTTTACTTTACATGTTGGCCGGGTGGTTCAGCAACGTTATCACCGAATCCCTTACCGGAAAGTACAGCGCGCAAATTACTCGTTCATTTCGGCAAGGGATGAGCTGGTTCATCTTTTCAGAAATCATGTTCTTTGGTGCGTTCTTTGGTGCTCTGTTCTACGCAAGAATGATTTCTGTGCCTTGGTTAGGTGGCGCAGATAACAATGCCATGACTCATGAAGTGTTGTGGCCAGCTTTCGAGGCGATATGGCCACTCACTACCACGCCGGGTGGTGATACGACCCAAGCAATGCCGTGGCAAGGCATTCCATTAACCAATACGATTTTGTTGCTATTGTCTTCGATTACGTTACATATGGCACACATCAGCTTAGAACAAGATAAGCGAACGGCGCTCATTGTCTGGTTGGAGATCACCATAGTCTTAGCGGGTTTCTTCCTCTATTACCAAGCGGTCGAGTATGCGCACGCCTATCAAGATATTGGGCTGACACTGCAATCGGGCGTTTATGGCAATACCTTCTTTATGCTCACTGGCTTCCATGGTTTGCACGTGTGCCTCGGTACGATTTTCCTCATCGTATTGCTGTTTCGCATCGCCAAGGATCACTTTTCACCTAAAAACCATTTTGCGTTCCAAGCGGGTAGCTGGTATTGGCACTTTGTAGATGTGGTTTGGCTGTGTTTATTTGTTTTTGTTTATGTCCTGTAAAACTAGTAAGGGCGAGGGTTAGGGGCGATCCAGCCAGCCCCTAGAGCAATCAGAAGGAGTATCACGACTAACGCAGAAAACATGACACGACGACCGAGATAATGGCTCATTGGTTTGCCTTTTTTCGATGAGTCCTCTGGGTCTTCGCGAACCATTTCGATAAGCGCTTTTGCGAGGTTAAAGATGATGAAAAGCAGCAAAAGGACAAGCGTTAATTTGAACAGAAATACGGTGGACATGGCACCTCCGGTTTCGTTTTTGATGTTATCGAAATGGGTTTGGATTGCTGTTTGTTTAACTGTGGTCGTGTTTTCTCTATTGGTCAAACTGGGCTTCTGGCAGCTCGAACGCGGTAACGAAAAGCAGCTTTTAGAACAAGCTATTTTGGCAAGAGCGAATGCGTCTTATCAGGATATACGCACTGTACTGGAGAACAATGATTGGCGTGAGGAGAGTGTGATTGGCATTAAGGTGAAAGCCAATGTGACTCCGGAGGCACTTCCGGTCATCCTTTTAGATAACCAGACGTATGAAGGGGCAGTGGGGTATTTAGCGTTTCAAGTCGTTTCCTTGACACAAGACCCAACCACATTGACCCTCCTAGAGTTAGGGTTTGTCAAAGGGGAAGCTTCACGCTCTGTGTTACCTAAAGTGGAAACTTTACAAGCTCCTTACGAGGTTACTGGGCGTTTATATCGTAAATCGATGAACCCTTTAAGTTCTGACTTAATGGCAGAAGTTGGCGATACGATACGCGTGCAAAACCTCAACATTAATCAACTGAGCCAGTTACTCAATGTCGAATTAATGCCAACCGTTGTTCAGCCAGATAATTTAGTCCGATGGCCGTATTCTTTTCCATGGAATCCTTTGCCATTAACCAGTGCTAAGCATTTTGGTTACTCCTTTCAATGGTTTGCTATGGCGGGCGTATTTCTGCTTATCACTGTGATGATCTTCATTCGATGGTTCAAAAGTTCACGCTCACAAGGAGGTGAGGTATGACATCTGCAGTTACGAGAGGAAGAATTGTACTGTTGTCGCTAATTGTCCTTTTCGCTCTCCCAGCAGTTATTGCCAAAGTAGTGCTTAGTCAAGGTTGGTACGAAACAGGTGTCACCAATAGAGGTGAGTTGGTGGAGCCTTACACCACATTTGAACAATTGGGGCAGACATCGCCTCTGAGTGAAAAAGGGTGGCAACTGGCTTATGTGTTGCCTTCTGATTGCCAAGAACAGTGTCAGCAACAACTTCACCTCATGCAGCAGAGTCATATTGCGTTGGGCAAATACCAAGAGCGAGTCGTCCCCGTTATCTGGACATCAAAGCAGTCAGCAAGTACGAGCGAAACGATGATGGTGATGCAAATGAATGATTCGTTGTCGGAAAAAGTACAAGCAGGCCAAATGCTGATCGTTGATCCGTTAGGACAGCTTGTGATGGCGTATACACCGGAAGCCAACGAGGATTTGGTGCAACTAAGTAAAGACGTTTTGGCGGATCTACGAAAACTATTGAAGCTATCACGTGTAGGTTAGGGAGAGAGTGATATGGCGTTAAAACGTTTAGTTAAGTTCAGTCTTTGTCTTACCCTCGTTGTCATTATGCTGGGCGCATACACACGCCTTGCTGATGCAGGTCTAGGGTGCCCAGATTGGCCTGGATGTTACGGTCAGTTACTGGTTCCTCAAACCGATGCTGAAGTTTCTCGAGCGAATGCATTATTTCCAGAAAGAGCAGTGGAACAGGGAAAGGCTTGGCTGGAGATGATTCATCGTTATTTCGCGGGCACCTTAGGGCTCGTGATTTTGATGATGGCGATTGTTGCCGTTAGGGCTGAACGTGTTGATGCGACGATTCCGATTCTACTCTGCGTCTTAGTTATTGGTCAGGCAGCATTGGGAATGTGGACCGTAACTTTAAAACTTATGCCAGTGATTGTTATGTTGCACCTACTGGGCGGATTTACATTGCTTGCTCTCCAAGCGGTGTTCTATTGTCAGATTAAATCTCAGAACAGCCTCTACTTTTCGCCATCTTCCAAAAACGTAAGAACCTTTTCCTTGATCGCGTTTGGCGTAGTGTTAACACAGGTCTTGCTTGGTGGTTGGACATCATCCAACTACGCCGCTCTTATGTGCACCGCTTTACCGATTTGTGAGGGGAACTGGACCAGTTACTTATCTTGGAAAGAGGCGTTTTCTTTCTGGCAAACAGGGTTTGATAACTATGAGTTTGGTGTTCTAGATTACCCAGCTCGAATGACAATTCATGTCAGCCATCGTATTGGTGCCATCATTACCGCATGTGTTGTGCTGATTTACTGCGTATTACTATTAAAACAAGACTCACACCATTCTCAACGCTTGGGTGTATGGATTGGCTTAGCTTTGGTTTGCCAAATCCTATTGGGCGTAAGCAATGTTGTGTTCCAACTTCCTATCTATGTGGCAGTTGCGCACAATTTAGGCGCAGCGGTCATGCTTTCACTTATCTGTGTGAGTCAGTTCTACCTATGGCAGGGTAAAGCTCGTTGGAGTCATCAAGCGAAAGGAGTTCGCTATGAGTAAAGAAATCGCGTTACCGCTAGAAAGTGGTAAGAAGAAGCTCGGTTCAACTTATTTAAAACTAACAAAACCCAAAGTCGTTGCGCTTATGTTGATTACCGCCATTGTCGGAATGAGCTTAGCGCCGGTTGCCAGTTTTCCTTGGCTACAAGCGGCGATAGGTCTCATTGGCATTGGTTTGATGGCGGGGTCGGCGGCAGCGTTTAATCATCTCATCGATCGCCGTATTGATGCGCGAATGGCTCGAACTCACAAGCGTCCTCTGCCTTCTGGTGACACGAATCCGTTATCAGTCGCGTTGTTTGCTGTTACGTTAGGTGTTGTTGGTTTTGTACTTCTGTATGCACTGGTTAATCCGTTAACAGCTTGGATGACGTTTTTAAGCTTGCTCGGTTACGCGGTGGTTTACACCATGTACCTTAAACGGGCGACCCCACAAAACATTGTAATTGCCGGAATTGCAGGTGCTATGCCGCCACTTTTAGGATGGACTGCAGTGACGGGAGAGTTACACGCCCATGCTTGGCTTTTGGTGATGATTATCTTTATATGGACGCCACCTCATTTCTGGGCATTGGCGATTCATCGGGTCGAAGATTATCGAAAAGTGGATATTCCAATGCTACCGGTCACCCATGGTATTGAGTACACCAAAACTTCGATTCTTCTGTACACAGTTTTACTCACGCTCGTTTGTATTCTGCCTGTGCTGGTGGGGATGGTCGGTTCGGTTTATCTTTTCTCTTCTTTGCTTCTTAACATTGGCTTTATGTATCACGCGTGGAAATTGAAGTTCTCACCTGAACAAAACAGCGCTATGGAAACATTCAAATTCTCCATTTATCACTTACTTGCTTTGTTTGTTGCTTTGTTGGCAGACCATTATCTTGGTTTGCTCTTCTCGCTATAGGTGCTCTCTTCTTTGTTTCTCCAAACCGCACTGAACAAGTGCGGTTTTTTGTTGGCCTTTATATCTAATCATTTTGCGGTGTAACTGCTTAGTAGTGCGCCCCAAACCGTTTGATAAATACCTTTTTGAGCGCTTGTGCTAATAGCTGAGGATTTATGAATCACGCTTTAGTTAGCAACGGGAGAGAAGGACTCATGAAGAACTGCCACACGGCTTTCCGTTGAACTCCGTCAAGTCTTGCTGAACAAACCCTTAATCTATGAGCTTAAACTGTCGCCTTTAATTTAAGAGCTAGAACCAGAAGTGTTATGACGGAGCAAATAAGAAGTTTGATTTAGACAGTGAGAGAGTTGAGAGAGTCTTAGCGGCAAATGGTACTGAAGTGAACAAATAAGAGGCAAACAAAAAGGGATGCCGAAACATCCCTTAGACTAGAAATTAGAGCGGTAACTCTTATTCTGGTTGAACTAGTTCTTCGTATTGGAACTCAGGAACTACAACTTCAACACGACGGTTCTTCTCGCGACCTTCGTGAGTGCTGTTGTCAGCTACAGGGTTCTCTTCACCCATACCTTTAACTGTGAAGCGGTCTGCATCGATACCTGCTGCGATTAGGTAATCTGCAACAGCTTGTGCACGACGCTCAGACAGTTTTTGGTTGTATGCTGCTGGACCAGAGCTATCTGTGTAACCAGTGATTTCAACTTGAGCTTGAGGGTACTCGTTCAAGAAGTTAACGAAGTTGTCTAGACGCTCAGATACTGAATCAGTAAGTGTTGCACTGTCGAATTCAAACGTACCTGTACCGTACTCTTCTTTGTGCGTCTTCGTCATCATTACTGGTTCTTCTTCCATCACCTCTTCTGTTACTACTGCCGCTACAACAGGTGCTGCTGCGAACTTGTAGTTAACGCCGATGCCGAAGAAGTTAGCGTCCATATCATCTAGAACGTCGTCAGAAATATCTTGGTAACGTTGGTACTCTGCACGAACGCTCCAGTTTCTATCGATAGTGTATTCCGCCCCCAATGAACCTGTAGGAACGATGTCTTTCTCGTCACCAGAGATCATGTAAGCACCACCGACTTTCGCGAATAGGTTCCACGTATCGTTTAGATGCCAGTTGAATTTTGGTGCAAGTGTTAATGCCCAAAGGTCGCCGTCAATCGTATCAACTGTACTAGCCCCTGACTTGAAGTTAGCTTTGTAGTCACCTAAGTAATCAACGCCGTACTCAAGACCAATGATATCGGTAAAGTCGTAACCGATGTGCATTCCGGCACCGAAAGCATCATCATCACAAGGGCTGTTTAAATAGCAAGCATCATCTAGTGTAGTCATGCCTACTTTGCCCCCGATATACATTTCAGCTTGAGCAGAGTTAATTAAACCACCAGCTACCACTGCTGCTACTGCAATTGCTACTTTTTTCATAGTGTTTCCTTGTATTGATTGCATATTAATTTCTACTTTGTTTTAACAATTTGAGTAAAACTAGGTAGTTATAAGAAATTAGTTTAATAGTCATTTAATTTAACATCAAGCAACAATATCTTAGATCTTGCTACACTTTTAGTCGCGAACTCCCTCACAAACTTCTGATATTTCTTACATTGTAGACAACTTTTTCAAAGTTACAGGAAAATATATGATTATTTTGAACTTTTTATGTACATTAAAATTTACACTGTGTTTTGTTTTGAACGTAGAGTGTTAATTTGCATTTTTTTAAAAAAAGTGATTGCAACTGTTCTTCTAAGTCGATAAGTTACTTGCATTGACACAATTAAATAAGCCCACAGCCCTTATTATTGCTTGCTTTGTGAACAATGTTGCACTGAGTAAAGTTTGGGCAAATTAGTGGGGCTGGGATAGTAATTAGGAAGTAGAAGTAATGTTTCAAACTGATGATGTAAGAATTAATAAAGTAAAAGAGCTATTGCCACCTGTTGCAGTGCTTGAGAAATTTCCGGCAACCGAAACTGCTTCCACAACCACTTTTGAATGTCGTAATGCCATCCACAATATTCTTGAAGGTAAAGATGACCGTCTGCTTGTGATCGTTGGTCCATGTTCTATTCACGATCCAGAAGCTGCTGTCGAGTACGGCAAAAAGCTCAAAGTGCTTCGTGATGAATTAGGTGAGCAACTTGAAGTGGTCATGCGTGTTTACTTTGAAAAGCCACGTACAACGGTTGGTTGGAAAGGTCTAATCAACGACCCGTACCTAAATGATACTTACAAGCTGAATGATGGTCTTCGTATTGGTCGTAAGCTGTTGCTTGACCTTACTGACATGGGCCTTCCTACGGCAAGTGAATTCCTAGATATGATCACGCCACAGTATGTCGCTGACCTTATTAGCTGGGGTGCTATCGGTGCACGTACGACTGAATCTCAGGTACACCGTGAGCTAGCGTCAGGTTTGTCTTGCCCAGTGGGCTTTAAAAACGGTACTGATGGCAACATCAAGATCGCTAGCGACGCAATCCGCTCTGCAAGCGCATCTCACCACTTCTTATCAGTGACAAAATACGGCCACTCTGCAATCGTAGAAACAGCAGGTAACCCTGACTGTCACATCATTTTACGTGGCGGTAAAGAGCCAAACTACAGCGCGTCTCATGTAGCACAAATCAAAGATGAGCTAGATGCTGCTGGTCTGCCGAAGAAAGTCATGATCGACTTCAGCCACGCAAACAGCTCTAAGCAATTTAAGCGTCAAATGCTGGTTTCTGATGATGTTTCAGAGCAGATTTCTGGCGGCGAAGACGCAATCTTTGGTGTGATGATTGAGTCTCACCTTGTTGAAGGTCGTCAAGACTTAGTAGACGGCAAAGTCGCTAACTACGGCCAATCTATTACAGATGCATGTATTGGTTGGGAAGATACGGAAACCGTTCTACGTCAGTTATCAGATGCTGTAAAAGCTCGCCGCGCTAAATAAGCATCAATATTTCGTGTTCATAAAAGCCAGCAACTCGCTGGCTTTTTTAATGTTCTGAAAACATAGAATGAAATCGGTTATATCCAACTAAACCAAAACAAGAATAAACGTGTTGCACATAAGTTATGTGTTTTAGTTTTAAATCCGTTATGGTGTGGGCATCGATAAAAAAACACTCAAGGAATGAGATGAACAGAAACGTCTGGCTATTGTCACTTTGCCAAGCTTTATTAATGACAGGGAACATTCTCTTAATCTCAGTCATCGCGCTCATCGGAAAGCAAATCGCTCCTTCTTCAAGCATGATTACTCTGCCAGTAGCGTTGCAATTTCTTGGCTTAATGTCAGCGACGATTCCTGCTTCCTTAATTATGGGAAAACTAGGGCGTCGTCTAGGTTTTAGCTTGGGTAACGTTATTGGCATCTTTGGCGCTTCATTAGCAACTTATGCGCTTTCGTTAGAAAACTTCACTTTGTTTTGTGCTTCTACGTTTTTATTAGGTGTAGGGATTGGATTTGGTACGCTCTATCGATTTGCTGCGATTGAAGTTTGTGATGAATCTGCGAGGCACCGCGCAATTTCTATTTCCATGGCGGGTGGGGTGCTTGCGGCAGTGTTAGGGCCAAACCTCGCTGTCTATTCACAAAAGTGGTCAAGCGATGGTCTGTATATTAGTGCTTTTGCTGTATTGATTGGTTTGTATGTTACCGCACTCATTTTGCTTCAAACGATTCGATTCCCCTCGGCACACACCCAGAGTTCGCATTTAAAAACAGACTCGCTAAAAGTCATTGTTCGCCGTCCTAACTTTATGATCGCAGTTCTAGCCGCGATGGTGGCCTATGCTGTCATGAATATTCTGATGACCGCAACTCCATTGGCGATGATTGGTTGTGGCTTTGACTTCACCAGAGCGGCTGGTGTGATTGAATGGCATGTCTTGGGCATGTTTGTTCCTGCTTTCTTTACGGGCAGTTTGATCGAGAAGTTTGGGGCGAAGAAGATGATCTTAGCTGGTGGAGTACTGTTTATTACGTGTATCGCGATTAACATGCACGGACTTTCTATTTGGCATTTCAGTACCGCGTTGATCTTACTCGGGGTTGGATGGAATTTCATGTTTATCGCTGCAACAAGCTTGTTTAGCCAGAGTTATGAAGCAAAGAACAAGAGTAAAGCGCAGGCGTTTAATGAGTTTTTCGTGTTCAGCTGCGTCACCGTTACTGCGCTTTTGTCTGGTTGGTTGGAATCTACCGTAGGATGGCAGAGCTTGAATTTGTACGTTCTGCCTTTTGTCCTATTGGTGATGGGAATATTTTTTATCAAGGCGAATAATAACTCTGAATCTCAAGTTGCATAAATCAACTTCAAGATTTTATAAGACCCAGTTATGTACGCTGGGTCTTTTTTGTCTATCGGCTCACAACCCACAAAATAATTGGTTAATTATTGTTATCTAAGTAAGTTTTTCGAGCTTGAAATGTCGCATCTGTAAGGTTTTTTCTCTAGCATTTTGTAATAAATATAACAATCGTGTATATAACCTGTCGCAATTTAATAAAAACTATAGAAGCCTCATCTATGTCAGTCTCAACTTCCAATAAAGCTCAAGAAACCCTTGTAGGAGATTCCGACGAGCTGGTCTCAACAACCGATCTTAAAGGTGTCATTACTTACTGTAATGATGCGTTTTGTCGAATCGCAGAATACAGCCACGACGAACTGCTCGGACAAAACCACAATATTGTTCGCCACGGAGATATGCCCAAAGCCGCTTTTGGTGATATGTGGGCTCGCCTGAAACAAGGCAAAGCGTGGCGCGGAATTGTAAAGAACAGTACGAAGTCGGGTGGTTACTATTGGGTCGATGCTTACGTAACCCCAATTTATGAAGGCCATCAAATGGTGGGCTATCAATCGGTTCGTGTGAAACCAAAGCGTGAATGGGTTGATATCGCTTCTAAGGCTTACCAAGGGCTTTTGAAAGCAGAGAATTCGGGACGTGCATGGTCACTGAAGTTAAATGAAACACTACGCTATGCGATTCTTCTAGGTGCATTAGCCGCACCGGTCACTAGCTTTGCTTTATCACTTGAAGGGCCACTCGCTTGGCTTGCTACATTATTACCGGCAGGCGTGCTTACCGTGTTATTCCGCCAAGAACTCATTGATACGCCGCAACAGTTTAAAAAACTGCAAGCACAATACGACAGTGTGAGTCGCTTGGTGTATTCCGGTAATAAACCATTCTCTATCGCGGACTTTCACATCAAAATGCTTTCTGCTCGTATTCGTACCGTTTTGGGTCGTATGACAGACTCGGCAAGACCGCTCCAAAATTGCGCTGAAGAGCTAAGTCATACCACCGCAGAAGTACTTACGGCTTTGACGCAGCAGAACAAAGACATACATGAAGTTCGTGATGCTGCTGACTCGATGGAGGCATCAGCGAATTCGGTTTCATCCAGCACTCACGATGCTCATCTGCTGATTGATGATACGTTGAAATCCTGCTTAATGGCGAAAGAGACCATCGACCAAACCCATACGAACCTAGCGCAACTAAGCTTACAAGCTGAGAAGGCGACAGAAACGACCTATCAATTGAGTGACCAAGCACAAAAGGTCAGTCAATTAATGGAAGAGATTGGTGGAATTGCCGATCAAACCAATCTGCTAGCACTCAATGCTGCAATTGAGGCAGCGCGAGCGGGTGAACAAGGTCGTGGTTTTGCTGTTGTGGCTGATGAGGTGAGGGCACTTTCCGGACGTACCTCGAATGCGACTGAGCAAATTAAAGCATCGATTGAAGCTATGCTAATGACGATTCAAGGCTGGCAGAAGGATATCATCGCTAATAAAGATCAAACAGACACCTGTTCGCAAGTGGCTGAACAAAGTGCGGCGCGTCTGTCTGAGGTAGAACAGATGATGCAAACCATGAGTGGTTTGATGGTGAATGTCGCGGACTCTGCCAATAAGCAGTTGCAGCTTTCTAGCGACGTGAATCAGCACATTCATTCGATTGCGTCGACAGCAGAGCAGAACTTAGCGGCTACACATTCTGTAGAACAGAACAGTAAGCAGTTGAAAGATCAAGTTCAAGACTTCTATCGACTTGCTATTCAGTTTGAAGAGAAATGATTCAAACCAGCTAGCTGAATCGTTGTTGAAAAATGATTAGATAAAATAAAGCCCCGCCGAAGCGGGGCTTTTCAGTTTTCAAATTCGCAATAGAGAAAACTGATAATACTAAGCGATTAAGCTAGCAGTTCTTTTGCTGTGTTTACTGCGTTTTCTACAGTGAAACCAAACATTTCGAACAGTTGGTCAGCTGGTGCAGATTCACCGAATGTTGTCATACCGATGATGCGACCGTCGAAGCCAACGTACTTGTACCAGAAGTCAGCAATACCCGCTTCGATAGCGATACGTGCAGTTACGTCTGATGGTAGTACTGATTCACGGTAAGCCGCGTCTTGCTTGTCGAATGTATCTGTTGCAGGCATTGAAACAACGCGTACTTTCTTACCCTCAGCGGTTAGTTGCTCTGCTGCTTTCACTGCTAGTTCAACTTCAGAACCTGTCGCGATTAGGATTAGTTCAGGCTTACCATCGCTGTCTTTCAGGATGTAACCACCCTTAGCGATATCAGCAACTTGCTGAGCTGTACGTTCTTGTTGCGCTAGGTTTTGACGAGAGAAGATAAGCGCCGATGGGCCATCTTTACGTTCAATCGCTAGTTTCCATGCCACTGCAGACTCAACTTGGTCACATGGACGCCATGTGCTCATGTTTGGAGTCAGGCGTAGAGACGCCATTTGCTCAACCGGTTGGTGAGTTGGGCCATCTTCGCCAAGACCGATAGAGTCGTGCGTGTAAACTTGGATGTTCTGAACTTTCATCAGAGCAGCCATACGCATAGCGTTACGTGCGTATTCCATAAACATTAGGAATGTTGCGCCGTAAGGAACGAAACCACCGTGTAGTGCGATACCGTTCATGATCGCTGTCATACCGAATTCACGTACACCGTAGTGGATGTAGTTACCAGAGAAGTCGTTCGCTTCTAGAGACTTAGAACCAGACCACATAGTTAGGTTAGAAGGCGCTAGGTCAGCAGAGCCGCCCATGAATTCTGGAAGCATTTGACCAAACGCTTCTAGTGCGTTTTGAGATGCTTTACGTGATGCGATGTTTGCTGGGTTTGCTTGAAGGTCAGCAATGATTTGGTTTGCTTTCTCTTCCCACTCAGCCGGTAGGTCACCGTTTACGCGGCGTTTGAATTCAGCTGCCAGCTCAGGGTACGCTGCTTCATAAGCTGCAAATTTCTCGTCCCACGCTGCTTCCTTAGCTGCGCCTGCTTCTTTCGCTGACCACTCTGCGTAGACTTCCTGCGGAATTTCAAAAGGACCGTGCTCCCAACCTAGTTCTTTACGTGTTGCTGCAATTTCCTCAGCACCTAGTGGCGCACCGTGACAGTCGTGTGAACCAGATTTGTTTGGTGAACCAAAACCGATGATAGTTTTAGTACAGATAAGTGTAGGGCGTGGATCCGCTTTTGCCGCTTCGATTGCTGCGTTGATCGCTTCAGAGTCGTGACCATCTACAGCAGGGATTACGTGCCAGCCGTATGATTCAAAACGCTTAGGTGTATCGTCAGAGAACCAACCTTCAACGTGACCGTCGATAGAGATGCCGTTGTCATCCCAGAATGCGATCAGTTTGCCAAGGCCTAGCGTACCGGCAAGAGAACATGCCTCGTGCGAGATACCTTCCATCAGACAGCCATCACCCATGAACACGTAAGTGAAGTGGTCAACGATGTCGTGGCCTTCTTTGTTGAACTGAGCCGCTAGCGCTTTCTCAGCCATTGCCATACCAACAGCGTTAGTGATGCCTTGACCTAGAGGACCTGTTGTTGTCTCGATACCAGGTGCGTAGCCGTACTCTGGGTGACCAGGAGTCTTAGAGTGAAGCTGACGGAAGTTTTTAAGATCGTCGATAGATAGCTCGTAGCCTGCAAGGTGCAGTAGAGAGTAGATAAGCATAGAGCCGTGGCCGTTAGACAGTACGAAACGGTCGCGGTCAGCCCACTCTGGGTTAGATGGGTTGTGGTTTAGGTGAGAGCGCCAAAGAACTTCAGCGATATCAGCCATACCCATAGGTGCACCTGGGTGACCAGAGTTAGCTTGTTGAACACCGTCCATGCTTAGTGCACGGATTGCATTAGCTAGATATTTACGATCCATAGTAGTTACTTCTCGATATTTGATTTAAATAGAGGGAACTCGTCGAAACAAGTTCAAATAGAATTTTTTTGAATAAAGCGTTGATGCTAAAAGCGAGTAGGCTGGCTACTCGCTTTTGGTAAGCAATTAAAGCTTAGCTGCGATCATGTCTTCTAGTTTGCCTTGGTCAACCGCGAAGTTACGGATACCTTCAGCTACTTTCTCAACAGCCATTGCGTCTAGGTTGTGCTCCCATAGGAACTCAGCGTGAGACATTGGAGCTGGACGCTCTTTAGAACCTTTAGAATCAACCAGTTTCTCTACAACTTCGCCTTCGGCAGCTTCTAGCTCAGCAAGAAGAGCAGGAGCGATAGTTAGACGGTCACAGCCAGCAAGTTCTAGGATCTCGCCGATGTTACGGAAGCTTGCGCCCATAACAACTGTGTTGTAACCGTAGTCTTTGTAGTAGTTGTAGATGTCTGTTACTGAGATTACACCTGGATCTTCTGAAGCTTCAAAGTCACGACCTTCTTTCGCTTTGTACCAGTCCATGATGCGGCCAACGAATGGCGAGATTAGGAATACGCCTGCTTCAGCACATGCACGAGCTTGCGCGAAAGAGAATAGAAGCGTTAGGTTACAGTTGATGCCTTCTTTCTCTAGGATCTCTGCAGCGCGGATACCTTCCCAAGTAGAAGCCAGTTTGATTAGGATACGGTCGTTAGTGATGCCTGCGTCGTTGTACATTTTTACAAGTTGGCGAGCTTTAGCAACGCTGCCTTCTGTGTCGTAAGAAAGACGAGCATCTACTTCTGTAGAGATACGGCCAGGGATAGTTTTTAGGATCTCTTTACCGATGTTTACTGCAAGCATGTCACAAGTGTCTTGTACTTGTTGTGCTTTGTCGTTGCTTTGTGCTTTTGCGTATTCGATAGAAGCGTCGATTAGAGGTGCGTACTCTTCGATTTGAGCCGCTTTTAGGATAAGAGATGGGTTCGTTGTTGCATCTTCAGGTTGGTACTTTTTGATTGCGTCAATTTCACCAGTGTCCGCTACTACAGTTGTTAGTTTACGAAGTTGCTCTAACTTGTTGCTCATAATCGATCATCCTATATAAATGGGCTTAAGTGTGGTTTTCAATACCACAGCTTGTGCATTTGCAAGCGTGTCGGCTAATCGTCTCATCATATTTAACGAGACATCTGCTCAGCCAACTACGGAAAATTTCGGTACCGAACATTTGCTATGAACATTTGATCGGTAGCTGAGTAAATGATGAATCCATATTTATCCTATCCATGCTGAAAGTCAATCGCCGAAACCGACTTTAAGTGAAGTTCATCAACGTTTTTTTGCTGTGTGTTCAGAGCATGGCCGAAATAAACGTTTGCCCTTATTGTTCAAGGCTTGAGCAGTACTGATATTAATAAAATCACGCAGTGAGAAAATGTCATTGCAGTGAGCAAATGTCGCAGTAAAATTGGAGGGTAACATATGCTAAGTCAATGAGCGGATGCTCACTAATGCATACAATGTCGATCCTCTAAAAGGGCGAGAAAAACCATGAGCAGTTCTAACCAAGATATTTCTATTGAAAGCACAGACTTACTAACGGAGATTTCCGTTGCTTATTATCAAGATGGTGCAACACAGGAAGAGATATCCAGAAAATTTTCCATTTCTCGTGCCAAAGTAGGGCGAATGCTCAAACAGGCGCGTGATGAAGGGATTGTTGAAATCACCGTAAAGTACCACCCAGTGTTCAGTGCCAAGATCGAGCAACGCTTGATTGACCGCTTTGGTGTGAAACGCGCGCTGGTGGCATTGGATCAGCCCAATGAAGAAGCGCAGCGCCTTCAAGTGTCAGGTTTGGTCTCTAACTATCTCACTAGCACGCTAAAGAACGGCATGGTGGTGACGGTTGGGCAAGGGCGTAATGTATCTTCCGTGGCTCACCACATTGGTGTTATTACGCCGCGTGATTGTAAGTTTGTGTGTGGCATCGGCGGAATCCACCCTCGTGGCGGTATGTTTAACGCCGACCACATTTGCCGACAGTTTGCTAAGAAATATGGCGGAACCTCCGAAACCCTTTATGCACCAGCTTACGCTGAAAACCGAGAGCAGAAAATTGCCTTCATGCAAAATGCTACGGTTAAACAAACGCTCGATCTTGCACGTAAAGCGGATGTAGCCCTTGTCGGTATCGGTGATATGAGTGAAAACAGCTATATGGTCGACCTTGGATGGTTCACTCCAGATGAAGTGGTGCAATCTCGTTTGATGCAAGGTGTCGTCGGGGATTTTGCTGGCTACGACTTCTTTGATATCCACGGCAACGTCGCAAACACAGTGATGAGTGACCGAGTAATCGGTTTAGGTATCGAAGAGTTTAGACCTATTGCAGAAGTGATTGCGATTGCGGCGGAAAACAGTAAGCCACTCGCACTATTAGGTGCTTTAAGAACTGGCGCGATAGATGTTATTGCAACCAGCGTTAGTAACGCACTGACGGTTCTTAACTTGGATGAGCAGATGCACGGCAACAGTACATCAGAGGTTTAGCACAAATAATATGCAAACTATGTAATCAGGCTGAGAGGATTTATAAATGACTCGCAGCCTGATTTCGTTTCCAAGTTAAAAATAATCCTCAGGAGTAATTTGTAGTTGATTACTCTGGAGGAAATTATGAAAAAGACACTTCTCGCAGCTGCTTTATTTACGGGGTTAACAGGCATGGCGCAAGCCGAGCAAAAAGTCGTTGCAGGCTATTTTGCTGACTGGCAATACGCTAACGCAGATAACCCATACACAGTAAAAGACATCCCAGCTGATAACCTGACCCATATCATCTACGCGTTTTTGAGCATGTGTGGCCCTCATACTGGCGCATCTGAGACAGTGCAAAAGTTAGTCGCTAAGCAATGTGAAGGCAAAGAGCCGTATACCGCGATTCTGGTTGATACCGAGGCGGCACTTGAAAAAGACTTTGGTCCGGTCTCTGTCGACGTCCCATATAAAGGGCACTTCGCTCAATTAGCCGAACTTAAGAAGCAACACCCTGATCTGAAAATTCTCCCTTCTTTTGGCGGTTGGACCATGTCTGAACCTTTCCATGCAATGGCTAAAAACCAGCAAGCGATGGATCAATTCTCTAAAACGGCTGTTGAGTTGATTGCTCAATACGATTTCTTCGATGGCATTGACTTGGATTGGGAATACCCAGGTGGCGGCGGTTTAACGACTTCTCCTTGGAATCCAGATACTAAGCTGACGGATGAGCAGAAAGCGCTTGAACGTGACGCCTTCACATATCTAGTTAAAACCATGCGTGGCGATTTAGATACTCTAGCGAAAAAGACCAAGCGTGAGTACGAGCTTTCAACTGCAGTGGGTGTTGGTCCAAAAGCGGCGGGCATCGATTGGAAAGCGGCGCAGCCTTACCTAACCAACATGTTTGCGATGACTTACGATTTCCTTGGCGGTTGGGGGCAACAGACAGGGCATACGACGAACCTACACGCGACTGACCGTAGTTGGTGGGGAATGGGCGCAGACGTGTTCATTAACCAAATGATTGAGCTGGGCATTCCGAGTGAAAAGCTAGTGATTGGTGCGGCGTTCTACGGTCGTGGCTGGCAAGGTACCAAAGATTTTTCTGGAGGCTTACCAACTCAAGACCTAGTTTCTGAGCAAGGCGCACAGTTCGGTACTGGTGAGAATGGCTACTTCATGTTCTGGGATCTGATGAAGAACTACAGCACGAAACAGGGATATGAATACAAATATGACGAGCAAGCTCAAGCTCCTTACCTGTGGAACCCAGAAAAGAAGGTGTTCATCTCGTTCGAAGATCAGCGATCTATAAAAGCCAAAGCAGATTGGGCGAAACAATCAAACCTTGGTGGGATCTTTACATGGGAACTATCAGGAGATCCGAAAGGGGAGTTAGTCGAAGTGATGTATAAGGAAATGCAGAACTAGTCTCTGTCCCTTACGTAATAATCACGTAAATCAAGCCGTCGCTATTGTTCGACGGCTTTTTCGTTGTGGTTCTTTTCAGCAAAGCTAACCAACTGTTCAAAAGGCAGTGGTTTGGAATAGAAATAACCTTGAATCAAATCACAGCCACAAGCGGCAAGTTGATCGCGTTGCTGACGTGTTTCAACCCCTTCAGCAAGCACTTTCATCCCAAAGTTTTTACCGATAGCAATGATGTTTTGCACCATGTTCAGTGCTTTTTCGTCGTTCTCGATATTGTCGACAAAGCTCTTATCGATTTTGACTTCATCAATCGGCAACGCTTTGAGCATCGAAAGGGAAGAGTAGCCCGTCCCAAAATCATCCAAAGAAATCTTGAAGCCTAGAGTGTGTAGGCGTTCGCAAATCGGGGCAAACTTGTTGAGGTCTTCAATAAATAGGTTCTCGGTGATTTCGAGAGTGATGCGATGTTGGTCGACCCCATGTTTATCAATCAATGCCACTAAGTCGTCGATAAAGTTGACCTGAATGAACTGTTTGACCGAGATGTTTATCGACATTTGAATTGGTTGAGCGGCTAGTTTGGTTAGGCGAGCCATATCGACCAAACTTTTCTCGATGATTAATTCACCCAGTCTCACCATCAAGCCTGAGCTTTCCGCTACGGGGATGAACTCATTTGGTGGAACAAAACCCAGTTCTTCATCTTGCCAGCGAATTAGGGCTTCAACGCCATAGATTTCACCGCTGACGTTCAATTGTGGTTGATAAACTAGGAACAGATTTTGTCGTTCTATCGCTAACCTCAAACGTTGTTCAACCTTCATTTTATGCAGGTGTTTGGCTTGCATTTGTTGATCGAACACACTGAATGCATTGCGCTCTTTCTTCGCTTGGTACATCGCGATATCTGCGGAGCGAAGCAATGCATCTAAATTTTTACCGTGTGAAGGGTAGAGGGCAACGCCGATGCTGCAACTCAATAGAAACTGGTTTTCGTTCACAAGGTAAGGCTCGGACAAGTAATGAATTAGATCACTTGCCAGCGTTCGCACAGCATTTTCATCGGTACGGTTGACGAGCAGTATGAACTCATCACTGGCTTCTCTGACAATCAATCGACCATCACTGTCGAAGCTTTTCAAGCGCAGTGCGATTTGCTTCAACACTTCGTCGCCGAACTCGTGCCCATGAGTGTCGTTGACCGATTTAAAGTTGTCGATGTCGATGAACATCAGAGTAAATGGCGTTGAAGACCCGCTTAACCAACCTTTAATGTGTGTTCTGAGATATTCTCGATTCGGCAGTAGCGTTAGGTGATCATGATGCGCTTGGTAAAGGAGCTTTTGGCGTGTCGCCAGTTCGTTGTTGGCAATAGATCGAACGAGTGCATAAAAACCCGCTTGGATAAAAAGAAAGACAATGGAATACAGTGCAAATTGGTCAAAAAAACCACTTTGGATGTAGCGTAGATCAGTGGAAGACGAGGCCCACAACTTGTAGTCTGGTAGGTACTTCAGCGTGACGAGTTGATTGATTCTTGGATCATCAGCAACAATGTTAACCGCACCAGATAAGGCCTTGACGGTTTCTCGACTCCAACCATACTTTTTCTCAACCTGTTCAAAAACAATGGACTTTTTGTGCCCATCAGCAGGAAGCGTATAACTGAATAGGCTCGCTTGTTCTGCCGAGGTAAAGGTTAGGTAGCCGTCCTCTCGGACCAAAGAGACGCGATTGTGTTTGTTGGCGTGCACATCATTTCTAAACACCAAAGACGAGTTCATGTTGAAGCCTGCTGTCATCACCGCCAGCACCTTACCATTTTTATCTCGAATCGCTTTTCGAATTGGAATCACTAATGAATCGAGCGCAGGCATGAAATAGGTTCGGCCGACGACCATGTGCTCAGATTGCAGTGCGGCTTCGAAAGTCTGTTTAGTCTGAGGATCTTGCTTGAGGTTGTGGAGTTTTTGTAAATCCAGATTAGAACTAATGGCAAGATAATCCCCTTCAGGATTCGTCAGGCCAAAAGCGGCGATGGCGGGATGGATATCCATCAAGTCATCAAGCAAAGGGCGCATTTGTAATGACGCGGTGCGAGTGAAATCGTTTTGGTCAATTAGTTGATGCCCAACGACTTCTAACAGCGTTTCTTGCCCTTTGAATAGAGAATCGACAGAAGAAGCAAACAACTCCAACTGAAGGAGTTGCTTGTCCTTATATTTATCGAGAGTGGATTCGTAATGATAGTGACCAAACAGAGAGAACAATCCGACACTGATGGCAAACAGTGTCATATAGAGCGTCCAAATGTTCTTCTTTAAGCCGATCATATCGTTTTACTGCTCCTGATCTTAACGCTCGATAGGTAGAGAGTGGTCAGCGCCCCATTCGGTCCAAGAACCGTCGTACACCGACAGATTGTCCAGACCGATTTGATACGCCGCGAGTAATAAAATGCATGCGGTCACACCGGAGCCGCAACTAAAAATGATTGAATTATCACTATCTATTGTTAGTGCGCTAAATATCTGTTGCAACTCTGAATTCGGTTTAATGTGACCGTTGGTTAAGAGTTCTTGAAACGGTAAGCAAACCGAATTTGGAATGTGCCCACTACGTAGACCTTCTCGTGGCTCAGGCACTTCACCAAGGAAGCGAGCTTTGGCTCTGGCATCGATGATATTGGCACTTTTATTGGTTGAATGAGCAAGAACATCTTGTGCACTCAAAAAGGCATTTTGGTTGAGCTTGCCCGCAAAGTTACCTTTTTCGCTTGGTTCCGATAGGGCACCTTCGGCAGGGAATCCAGCTTCAATCCACGCTGGAAGCCCACCGTTTAAGACTCGAACATTATTATGTCCCATGGCCTTGAACATCCACCAAGCTCTTGGTGCCGCTAAAGTGCCTGAGTTGTCATAAACCACAATCAAGTCTTCGTTGTTCAAACCGAGTTGTTGCGCACTTTGGTTGAAGCCGTCTTCTGTTGGCATCATATGCGGTAGTGAGGAGCCGGGTAAGCAAAAGTCATTGTCGTAATCAAAGCGTAAAGTATTTGGAATCCACTTATCTTGGATCTTTTTACCTTCAGAAGGGATTTGAAACGCAATACTAGCGTCGAGGAGCTTGACGTTAGGTTGGCCGAGAAGGCTATTGAGTTCATCAGTACTGATCAGTGCTTGCATTGTTTTTCATTTCCTCAAAGTAGTATGACGTTTTACATGAATTGGAAGAGTAGGCTCATTCGCAATTTAAAAACGTGAGCGGTTGCTCGAAGAGTGAATCCGTAGCTTGGTTGAATGTCACTAAGGCACCTTCAGGACAATGTACAGAGGTTGGAACTGCAACACGCTTTGTTCCGAGTACCTCTGATTCGACGGTGAGATAGCGTCTTTGCCCATCGAGGGATTGTGTCAGGGTATTTGAAATCACTTTTGCGGTGATGGTTTGTGTTTCATCAGAAGATGTTAGCCACAGAGCCAAACATAATGCGACGATGGCAGCAACAAAGACCAAAATGAAGGTTTTCGGGTTGTCCAACGTGTTTTCCCGCTCGATGATTAATCCTACTGTTTTACAACAAAAAAATCGCATGTTCAAAAGAACGATGCGATTTTTAAGTTAAAGATTGAAGATTTGTTCTGAAAGGCTGCTTTCGCTATGCTTTCAATTTACCCAGTTACATGGTCCAAGTGTTGTCTCCAGAAGTAATCACTTTCTGAATTGGGTCACTACCGTCATAGAACCAAATCTCAACAAGCAGGCTACCTTGGCTATCAGAGACATTAAAGTCGACATTTGCTGTACCGTTGTTGAGTGGAACTGATGCGACTTTACTTGGGTATCTTGCGTCGTAGTTACCTGAACTGTTCTCTACAAACTCTTTGTATACGCTTAGGTGTGCTCGTTGTGAAGAGAAACCACTGATGTCTACATTGAGCGTACCTTCCGTCACTGGGTTGTAGCTAAAGTCATCTGGTACTACTAGGTCCTGCATAGTTGCATCTTCTTCTACTGTTACCGTTGTCTCTTCTTCGGTCGTTTCTTCCTGCTGGGTAGTATCTTCCTCTGGCACCGTGGTTTGAGTTGGTGGAGGTGTGCTGTTACCACCACCTCCGCCGCCACCGCCTCCGCCACAAGCTGTTAGTGCTAATCCCATGATGATTGTGATAAGTGCTTTCATAATGTTATCTCCCTATGGAATGTAGCATTTGTTAGGTGTTGGAGCGGTGTGCCAATCTGTGCTTAGTTCGCCACCAGACTCAGCCCAAGTTTGGAATTGAGGGTATGCATCGACCATGTCTACACGCTCCAGCGGCCAATCCCAATCTTCTACTATTAACAGTGCCCAAGGTAAGTTGTTTGCTGTTTTGAAGTACACACCTTGTGCTGGGTCACTTGCATCGACGCCGACACCGAAGAGGTTTTGGTCATCAAACTGTTCTGTTGGTGCTTGGTCTGCTAAGTGGACTTCCCACTTACGCCCTGGTTGGAAGGTAATACCATCGCCATGGTAAGTGCCCGGTGTTGCAAAGATGAACGGGTCGTATGGCATGGCTTGAATGGCTGAACGGTCAGAGCCTTCAGTGAAGTACACATTCAAGGTAAAGGTGAGTGAGACATTATCATCACAGCCAGACTCTGTGCGGAAGTAGCTACAGCTGCTCGCCGCGTGTGTGCTTAAGTCTTCACTGATGATGAAAATTGCTTCATCAGAAATACTTTCCAAGCCATTGGATGCTTGTTCTACACCATTGAAGGATAGCGTTGTTAATCCGTTTTCAATCGAACTTCTCAGTACACCCGGTAGTCGGATTGCGAAGCCATTTTTGTAACTTGCGCCGTAAGCCGCTAGGTCACCAGTAATTTGAATATTCTCAACATGACCAGCAAGGCTGGTTTCAGTGATGCGGAATTTAACGACCACATCGTTCATGTCGTAGTCTGCGGTGTATGGCCAGTTATCTTCGTAAGCGACGGTGGCGTAATCTTCTGCACTCGGGAAGTATTCCACTGAGTAACCATTACCAGTAATGGTAATTGGGTAATCTTCCACCTCACCAGACGTTGAGCCACCATCGTAGTTTAATCCGGTTTGTTGGCTAAAGCGGAATCGACTCCAGCTAGAACCTTCCGTTGCCGCTGTTGAAACGACAAATGGTAGAGGGTTATTACCCGCAGACAGTAATTGGTCGGTGAAGACTTGTTCGCCTTCATCATCAAAGTCACCATCGCGGTTCCAGTCAAACCATGCAGATAAGTAGCCAGAAGTAGAAGCCGTCACATTCACAATTGAACTTAAGCCTGGGTCAAGTGCGGATACAAAACCAACACCATCTTCATCAGCTGTGCCCACAGAGTTGTCGTTTGCCTGACCGTCGGCATCACCATCTGGAGCGACTGAACCAAGCCAAGTGACACCGTCCACCTCGTGGCGAGGGCCGTTTGACGCAAGTGTTGTGTGGTAGCTGTCTGGAGCATCACCAAAATCAATTGGCTCGTCTTCGTCAATCACTGGTGCATTTGCACAACGTGCGCCATCATTTTGGCTTGAGCTTGGACCGTTGGATACAAACTCAACCGCAGGAACGATACCTGCTGCGATATTGGCTGCGTTACCTTCCGAAAGGTCAACACGATAGATTTTGCCATCTTGGTTACGTGACACGTAGTAGTTGCCGTTTACATCGAAGTAGCCAGCACCAAATGTGCCTAACTCACCAGTGTCACCTATCGCAGTCGTATTACCATTCGATGGGTTGAACTGGTACAACACTCCAGAGTTATTGTCGATGCCGTAAAGGGAACCGTCGCCTGGATGGAATGCAAAGTCGGTTAGGTTCACGGTCGCTGTTGAACTAATTTTCACGATGCTCAATGTCGCATTTGGATCAGAATCGAGCGGAGAAAGGTCAATGGAGAAAAGTCCTTTGCCTTTGCGGTACAAGTAGTAGACGTGGTTGTAAACGTCACCCACGTAAAACGTGTGGTCGGTAGGAAGACCCGAAACATCAAGCGTCTCTGCTTGGAAGTCTTGACCAAGACGAACAATCTTTTTGTTTGTGGTGTCGTAGCCGTAGATATAACGGTCAGTAAAGTTAAAGCCTACCCCGTTGATGCCCGAAGCCAAACCTGTGTCGTCCTCTAAAAGAGTCGTAGAACCTGTAACCAAATTGACGCCATAGATTTGAACCGGGGTTGATTGGAATAGGTATGCTTTGCTTGGGCATGAGTCAAATGGCGCCGCTTGTGCATAAGCGCTCGCTATTAGAGACCCAAGTAGTAGTGATGTCCTTTTCATAATTCGCCCTCTCATTGGTTCGTGATATATGCAATGAAAGGAATGTGCCAACTTTTAAGTTATTGAATTTTATTGATTTAATGTTTGTAAGAAGAAGGGTTTTAAATCTGATTGTCAAAATGAGAAAAAAGCCCAACATCGAGTTGGGCTTTTTGGGAATGATTAGAGGTATAGAGCTAACTACAAACCGGACAGGTGGGCATTTTCATCAGATTCATTTCTCGCCAAGACATGCTGAGCGCGTCCAAAATCAGAATTTTGCCTTTCTTTGGTTGGCCGTAATCAGCAATCACTTTAATCGCTTCCATAGCTTGTACTGCGCCAACAATACCCACAACAGGCGCCATGACTCCGGCTTCGACACAGCTTAACGCGCCATTGCCAAAAAGGGCACTCAAGCACTGGTAACATGGTTGTGTTGGGTCGTCGTAAGTAAACACACTCACTTGGCCTTCCATACGAATGGCCGCGCCTGAAATTAGCGGTGTTTTGGTCGCAAAACATAGGCGGTTAAGTTGATTGCGCGTATCGACGTTATCTGATGCATCGACAACAATAGTGTGCTGCTTAATCAGGCTCTCTAACGCTGTATCATCAAGGCGTTTTGCGATGGTATCTACGATGATGTGCGGGTTAAGTTCGCGTAGTGCATCGGCTGCCGAGTCTACCTTCTTACGACCAATATCCGCATCGTGGTGCAGCACTTGGCGCTGAAGGTTAGACAGCTCGACGATATCATCATCAATCAGCGTGATTTTACCGACACCAGCCGTCGCCAAATATTGGCTCGATGCACAGCCTAAACCGCCAGCACCAAGCATCAATACCGATGCTTGTTTGAGTGCTTCTTGTCCTTCAAAGTCAAACTGACGAAGAATGATTTGGCGGTTGTAACGCAACATTTCCTGATCGGAAAGAATATCCACAACGTCTTCCTAGTAAAGGGTTGAGTTGAATAGTTGAATCTGAACCGTTTCGCCCACTTCAACTCGGCCGCGTTCACGTTCCAATACAACAAAACAGTTCGCTAGGCTCATTGAGCGGAATGCACCAGAGCTTTGGTTACCGGTTGTTTCAACCACAAACTTGCCATCTTCCAATGTATAGATACCACGTTGGTAATCGGTACGACCTGGCGCTTTCTTAAAGGCGGTTTTGGTTGTTGCTGGAATAGACTCGGGTGCTTTCCATTCGGTATGGCCTGCAAGTTTTGCCAGCATTGGTTGAACAAGCACGTACATAGTAAGGACTGCAGAAACCGGGTTACCTGGCAGACCACAGAACCAAGCTGTACTTAGCTTACCAAATGCGAAAGGTTTACCCGGCTTGATTGCTAGCTTCCAGAAACCGATTTCCCCAAGTTCTTCAAGAATGTCTTTGGTGTAATCCGCTTCGCCTACACTGACACCGCCTGAGGTCACAACCACATCTGCCAATGTTTGCGCTTGTTCAAAGGTTGCTTTTAGAGTCTCTGGGCAATCTGGGATGATGCCAAGATCTACGGCTTCACAACCGAAGTTCTCAATAAGCGGTTTAATGCCGTAACGGTTACTGTCGTAGATTTGACCTTCGTCTAGGGGCTCGCCTAGTGGTTTAAGTTCATCACCAGTAGAGAAGAAAGCAACTTTTGGTTTACGTACTACTGTCACGTGGCTAATACCTAGAGACGCAATCATCGGAATATCGCGAGGTGTCAAACGTGCACCTTTTGCCAGTACGATATCGCCTTGCTTGATGTCGTCACCTGTTGGGCGGATGTTGTTTTGTGGCTTCACGTCAGTTTGGTTGAACTGAATACCAGCATCCGTCACTTCTGTGTTTTCTTGCATGATAACGGCATCACAACCCTGTGGGATTTTTGCGCCGGTCATGATGCGAACACAGGTACCTTGAGGCCATTCACCTTCAAAAGGTTGTCCTGCAAATGATTTACCTGCCAGAGGCAAAACAGAAGATGACTCAAGATCTTGAATGCGAATAGCGTAGCCATCCATTGCTGAGTTATCGAATGGTGGTACGTGAATAGGAGACAGGATGTCTTCTGCCAGTACAAAACCGAGTGCTTCAGCAAGTGGAAGAGAAAGCGTTGTTTGGATAGGTTTGATTCGCGATAGCATTTTGTCCATCGCTTCTTCAATTGGCATCAAGCCAGGTGCGTCGCAGCAGCCCATTGAGAAAATCCTATGTTCTTTTGTTTTGTGGCAACTTTACCATAAAAAGGGGACCGAGTAAGAATGTCCACCTATAAAATATGGGTGTAATTATTCAAAAATCCGAGTATCCTTGTCAGCCATCCGAAAGGGGTAAAAAAGCCCGCGGAGCTCAATAAAATCAGCTCAGTACCTATATTTGATGTGACTTGGTGTAAAGACACGAAACTGAGCAACTCAAAGCGAAAAATATGAATGCAATTTTGATTGGGTTTGTATTGAAGCGGAAGTAACAAAAGAGGAAGTGGAATGTCAGGTCTTAGCGAGTCAGCGAAGTTAGTAAAAGAAGCGCTAGAGCAACGCGGTTTGGAAACGCCAATGCGTCCAAACAACGTAAGTCGTGAAGAGAAGAAAGAGAAGATCGAACACCACATGCGTGAGATCTTAGGTCTACTTCAACTTGACCTTACCGACGATAGCCTAGAAGAAACCCCTCACCGCATTGCTAAGATGTACGTCGACGAAATCTTCTCCGGTCTGGATTACTCCAACTTCCCGAAAATCACGGTGATTGAGAACAAGATGAACGTGAGCGAGATGGTTCGCGTGAAAGACATCACAGTGACCAGCACTTGTGAACATCACCTTGTGACCATTGATGGCAAGGCGGCTGTGGCTTACATTCCACGTGGCAAGATCATTGGCCTATCAAAGATCAACCGTATCGTTCGCTTCTTTGCCCAGCGTCCACAAGTTCAAGAGCGTATGACACAGCAGATTCTTGTTGCACTTCAAACGTTGCTTGAGTCTGATGATGTGGCAGTGACGATTGACGCAACACACTACTGTGTGAAATCTCGCGGTGTGATGGATGCAACCAGCGAAACGACGACAACAGCATTGGGTGGCATCTTCAAAAGCAACCCAGCAACGCGTGCCGAGTTTCTGCACGGTTTACGCTAGGTAACCAAGCACTATTCTAAGAGGATGGCAAACGCCATCCTTTTTTGTATCTGTCTGAAATGAATAATGATTTGAGAATGAAAACGACAAAAATCATTTATCGATTTCTGTGTTGACAGTCACATGCGATAGACTTAATATCCGCGCCCAGCAAACGGTTGCGAAGGTTTCACTTCTCTATTCGTTCTGCCCAATTTGATTCTTCAAGCTCAGCTGATCTCGGTCAGTTGTCTTTCTGTTTTCTAATAGTAGAAAGGCAACAAAATTGAGATTTGGCATGACCACACAAACCACCATCAACTCGACTGCTCCCGCTTCGATTCAAGCATCGGAAAACAGTTGGCAAAAGAAAGCAATTCTTAGTGTCGCGTTCTTAATGGCGACCACGTCTGTTGGACCTGGCTTTTTGACCCAAACAGCGGTCTTCACCAATATCTACAAAATCGACATGGCATTCCCTGTGTTTGCATCCATGTTTATCACCTTTGGTATTGTGATGAACTTATGGCGCATCGTAGGTGTGTCTGGTATGCGCATTCAAGACATTGCCAACAAAGTTGCACCGGGGATGGGCTACGTGGTGGGTATTCTGCTGGCGCTTGGTGCGGTTGCATTTAACTTCGGTAACGTAAGTGGTTCTGCGCTTGGTATTAATGTACTAACGGGTGTAGATACAACCTGGGGTGCTCTTTTTACAGGCGTAGTAGGTTGTTTGCTGTTTGTGGTGCACAACGCTTCTAAACGCATGGACCAAATGGCTCGCTACCTCGGCTTGTTTATGATCATCTTAATTGCGTATGTCGCGATGACCAGTTTGCCGCCAATGGGAGAGACCTTGAGCGCAGCAGTAATGCCTACTGATGTTGGTAGCCTACTATTACCGACGTTGACTATTGTTGGTGGCGCAGTCGGTGGCTATTACACAGGCGCACAGCGTTTGGTTGATATCGGCTTGCAAGGTAAAGAGAACGTACCTGCTATTAAAACCGCAGCTTGGGCAGGTATTTCCATTGCTGTGGTGATTCGCATCCTGTTGTTTATGGCAGTGTTTGGTGTGATTGCAACAGGCGTGACTTTGGATTCTGCAAACCCAGCCGCAGACGCGTTTCGTCAAGGTGCGGGTGAAGTAGGTTACTTTATCTTTGGTTTGGTGTTGTTTGTTGCTTCGATTACCTCGGTTGTGGGTAACTCGTACATGGCGATTTCCCTTATCAAAACACTCTTCCCTGTTGTGGCTCGCAACGAGAAAGCATGGTGTGTCGGTTTCATTATTATCACATCGCTTGGCACCGTGACGATGAACATGCCGATTCTGCTGCTAATGCTGGCTGGCCTTGTTAACAGTATTATCCTGCCAATCGTTCTAGGTATGGTGCTAGTGGCGACACGCAGAAAGGACATCGTAGGTGACTACAAACACCCAGCCTATTTAACGCTGACAGGCGTTGCAATTGTCGTGGTGATGGCGGCATCAAGCATGACCAATATCAGCAACTTTATGGCCAAGTTTATCGGCTAACTCAATGCATCGGCTAATGTTTGTCAGGATATGAGCTTGCTAAGAACAAAAGAAAACGACCTCGCAATGAGGTCGTTTTTTTATGTCTGTTTTGAAGGCGTTCTTACCAGTTCTGGCCAGTACATTTTTACATAACCAGCAGAAACCCAAACGACAAGTACCGTGGCAATGCTTAACTCTAGGAATCCAAAATCGTGCAACCAATGCCAGTGGGGATGAGACTCAGCAAAAAAGGTGGTGAGACGATGCATCGCAATAGCACTAATAACAGAAGGGAAGGTTACTGCAGCAATAGACGGCTGGAACTTCAAACGCATTAAGCGGAAGTAACACAGATAAATCAGCAACGTCATGGTGATTGCGATGCCTGCCAATGCGCCTGTCAGAATCGGGTCTGGCTCGCCAAAATTGACCAAATATGCCGCTAAAGACAAGTTCACCGGAGCTGCCATGATCGCCAAGGTTGGGCGTGCACGGCGTGGCAGGGAACCAAAGAACACCAATCGATATAGCACTAATGGCAACATAAAGAAGTAAATGCCAATACACATCATCGCCAAGGTTTCAGAAAACACATTATGGCCGAATTGAGAACCTGCAAGGGAAGAACTGATCAAGCCAACAGGATATAAGAACCAACTTGGCACGATGTTCGACATCTTGAAGTTCATGATCTGGAAGCCAAAGAACAACACCATCATCGTAAAGTGAAGTAAGACCGCCACAAACCACAATGGATACGCAATAATTGGTGCTACTGCCGCAAGGTAGTCACACAGCACGAGTAACGCCATGCTCATTGGAGCCATTAAACTACCACTCAGCGGGTGTTTGATATCCGCCATAAACAGGCGAGGGCTGGTGGCGTATTTTAGGAGAACTGGAGTGAGGAGTAATGCACCAAGTGCAGCAAGAAATGGTCTTATCGGTTCGCCAATTTCAGGAATGTATAAAGCCCAAGCTTGTCCAAGCCCTATCATACCTAGTGCCAAAGCCGCTTGCGAAGGCGGGACACTGTAAAACTGTACAAGTCTTCTCCAGTTCAAAACTACTCCGAGATTGGATGAATCACTCTAATTTGAGGCGAGAATACTAACAATATTCATGAGTCGTTACCCTTAAATATTATAAGTAAATATCAGAGAATGGGAATTTTGTGAGTTTGGTAGGGAAATTTTGTAGAGAGATGCAAAAACGCAGAATTACTGGCTCCAAACTAACATCTTATGAGGAAGATAATTTGGAGCCGACATTAAGTTAGGCTTGGTTTTCCGGTAGGTCTTGCTGACGTAGCTTGTCATTTTTAAGCGTACGATGTAGCAACTGGCTGTAAATCGGTTGCCCGCCAAGTAACTGCGCTACGATTACTGCACCTAAGCTAGTAATGATGAGAGGCAGAATTAAGTAGTAGTTATTTGTCATCTCGATAACCAGCAAGATGCCAGTGATTGGAGCACGCACTGTCGCTGCGAATAACGCACCCATACCAGCAATGGCAAACACGCCAGGTTCAATCGTCAGAGAAGGTAATAACATGTCTGCACTTGCGCCAAACGCGTAGCCAAATAGCGTACCCAGCGCCAACATTGGTGCGAAGATACCGCCCGGAGCACCTGAACCAAAACAGAGTAAGGTTGTGATAACACGACCAACAAACAGCATAACTAAGATCGAGATTGAGTAGTTACCGTTGGTAATGTCCGGAATCAAACCAATACCACCACCAGTAAGTTGAGGAACATAAAGCAGTAGTAGGCCAAACACACCACCCAATACAGTGCCTGTGATTAGGTAGCGTTTACGGTCGTTTTTATGCAGAGCAACAAAACTGTCTTGTGCGATAGTCACCAGTTTGTTGAAGATGACACCAAATACACCGAACAGAGAACCAAGCAGTAGGAATAGCCATAGTGATTGTAACTCTGGCGATTGATATTGCGGCATGGTGATAACGGCGGCTTGACCATTGATTGCGCGAAATACAATGTTTGCCATGATCGCTGAAATGATCACCGCTCGGATAGAAATCAACGAGTAGCGAAATTGAGGGCGCATTTCCTCAACCACAAACATAATGCCAGCTAATGGCGCGTTAAAGGCAGCGGCCAAACCACCGGCAGCACCAGAGGCTAATAATGAGTGGCGTGTATCATCGTCTTTAATACGGAAGATGTCAGTGACCATGCGACCAACGGCACCACCCATTTGTACGGTAGGACCTTCGCGACCTAAAACCATACCTGAACCAAGTGCGCCCATACCGCCAAAGAACTTCACTGGAATAACACGCCACCAACGTACAGGGCGGATGTTATCCATTGCCCCTTCGATCTCAGGGATACCTGAGCCAGATGCTTCAGGAGCAAAACGGTGAACAAGGTAATAACCGATAAATGCCAAGGTTGCACTGATTAGAATCGCAGCAAGCCACAAAGGCAGAACGCTACCGATTTCGCTTTTTAGCCACTCGGTACGAGTTTCTGAAACAAAGTGAACGGCTATTTCAAAATAGGTGCCGACAAGGCCTGCTAATGTACCAACGATCGCGGCCATAAAGAGGACGGAAAATGATGTTGGCGTTGACCCTCGAGAGACAAACTGGTTAATCGCATCTTTAGGTACGTGCGCTAACACAGATTTCACAATTCTCTCGCGTTTGGTCATTAACAGATTCTCCTAGACTACTAATTGGAAGGGACGAAAGAAATTATACGCTCACGAGAGTCTAGACCTAATCAATAAAGATGCAATTTAGCTTTCCACTATTGAGCAGTTCAAGCGTCTATTGTGCAAATATTGATAAATATTGTGCTATTGATCCCATATCTCACGCTATTTTTTTATCGAGTAACCTTGTTTTCTGAGCAAAATGAACCATGCTTTAAGTGTAAAGCAACATGACTGCTTCAGAAGGAGGGATGTGAGGTTTTACACACAATTTGGATGGATTCAAACCCTACAGAAATTCCTCGTTATTTGTTCGGGATGCATCAATAGACTTCCCGATTCGCATACTCACGATTGAGTCACGAGGCAGAGGCGCACGCAAGAGTGCGCCTTTTTAATGCCTGTCTAAACCGCAAGCCTATTCACTACTTTCCCTACAAAGGTGTCTGCACAGTTGTCTAATAATAACCGTATGAAGTATTGATAAATATAAATGGTATGCTATTCTGCTGTCTCGTAATGGTTCTCAGCGTGATGGACTACGCGGTTTATGCTTTATACAAAGATTGATGCGGGCTAGAAGGTCCGCTTTTTTTGTGCCCGAAATCTGACATAGTCACTTGCTTCTCGCGCTACTTACAGCAAAGATAAAACTCTTTCATTCATCTTCTCGAGTCAAATCGATAGTACCCCTATGTTGCGTTTCTCATTCTTCCTGTTTCTTTCTTCAAGTTTGTTTTCTCAAACCGCAAATGCACGAGATGCATGGTGGCAAATCATGTTATCTGAAGCGCCTTTTGTTGAGGTTCAACAAACCTTGCAAGAGGGTGGTGACTGGTACGGATGTGAGACGCAGGAAAGCGAAGGTACATTCTGCTTGGATGATTTTCATTATTACCACCAGCACCTTTACGGAGAAGCAACGATAGAAGCAAAAGTGATTCGTCTAAACTTTCTCACGGACTATCAACCTCAAAACTTGAGTGATGTGATACTGAATCTGAGAAAAGATGGGTTGGTGATGAAGCGAATTAACATACAGGGCGAGCAGTACGATATAGCTGCGGCTTTAAAACAAAACTCACCAGAAGCTGTCGACAAAGCTCTGATTCTGTTTATCAACCGCCACCCTCAGCAAGCGCCGCGAAGTATTGATTGGGTGTTAGCTGAAGAATTTGAATCGCCAACACCGAGAGTGCATGTCACGTTAAACAGTGATGGCGAAATGATTGAGCTTAAGGTTGAGCGCTTTTAAAGCGGAAGTTAAAGCATCGCGATACAAACATCGTTTAGAGGTTTAATTTTGCGTGGTCTTGTTTTCATCATGCAACGAAAGAAATGTCGCCATCGCGGATTCATCCAAAAAACCATCTGACTTTTTGTGTGCGCGTAGGTACTGATAACCCGCGACCAACTTGCGGTGTTTGGCTTCTTCCTCTTCTGATATCGTTCCATTCATCACGTGTTGGAAGGCCAGTTTATAGGCCTCCATGTCCACGACTTCCGCTTGACGGTATAAATAGCCGCAACCAGTGGCTAACCATTCCAATGAGCAGTTGGCTCGCATGGCGATTTGATTCGCTTTGGCTAAGCTCGGTTCGCTGCCTTTGAGGTATTTGCGAATCAAAGCTTCAGAGACGTCCACGCGTCGCGCAAATCCACTGATGCTTTCTTCGCCAATTAATGTCGCGAGTCGTTGGGCAAAAGACATATTTCGTACTCCAGTTCGAATTGCGAAAGTTTACCCGTTGAGCGAGCGGTAAAACAAGACTAGGATGAAAGCAGATTAAGAAAAGGAGATAAACCCATGGTTGCAAAAGTAGTGACTGCACCAAACGGTCCAGAGTTTTCTGAACTGGTACAAGGTTATTGGCGTGCAGTAGATTGGGGCATGACGGCGCAAGAGCGTTTGTCGTTCCTAAAGCAACACATTGAGTTAGGTATTACTACCGTCGATCACGCTGACATCTACGGTAACTACGAATGTGAAGCGCTGTTTGGTGAAGCACTCGCACTGGACAAAAGCGTTCGTGAGCAAATTCAGATCGTGACGAAGTGCGACATCAACTTGTGTGGTGATAAAACGCCAGAGCGTAAGATCAACCACTACGACACTAGCGCTGCACACATCTATCAATCCGTGAACAACTCGCTTGAGCGACTAAAAGTCGACGAGATTGATGTACTTCTTATCCACCGCCCAGACGTGTTGATGGATGCAGACGAGGTAGCAGAAGCGTTCTCTGAGCTACATAAAGTGGGTAAAGTTAAACATTTTGGTGTTTCTAACTTCACGCCTCGTCAATTCGAGCTTCTTCAATCTCGTTTAAGCAAACCTCTTGTGACTAACCAAGTGGAAATCAACCCACTGAACTTTGAAGTGGCACACGATGGTACGCTAGACCTACTTCAAACGCATCGTATTCGTCCAATGGCATGGTCATGTTTAGGTGGTGGTTCAATCTTTACTGGTGACACTGAGCAAGCGATTCGTGTTCGTAACGAGCTAGAAGCTATCCGAGAAGAAGTGGGTGCAAACAGCATCGACGAAGTGATTTACGCTTGGGTACGTCGCTTGCCTTCTAAGCCGATGCCAATTATTGGTTCTGGTAAAATCGAGCGTGTTCATAGTGCAGTTAACGCGCTAAGCATTGAGCTAACTCGTGAGCAATGGTACCGAGTTTGGGTTGCATCAAAAGGTCACGGTGTGCCATAGAAAGCGGCCAGTGAACAAAAGACTGAGGCACTCCAAAGAGGGTGCCTTTTTTATTTCTGCTTATCTTAAATGGCAGCAACTTTATAAACGCAACCCCTTGCGTATCAAGCCTTGTAGAACTTTTAATCATTCCTGACTGATGTCACTAAATGTATAGGGAATCGAACTTTTTCTTAGTTCATTGGTTCACTCAACTATTCATATTGCGTATGCTTACCCAGTAAACAAAAAACGAAGACTCTTAGTCTGTGTAGCAGTAACAATCTGGTAGAATCCCGCGCAGATTGTTGAATATTTAAAGGTGGTAGCATGTCTTTTCCTGTACTCATCTGTGATGATTCTGCGTTAGCACGCAAACAGATGGCAAGATCACTGCCAGCAACATTGAATGCAGACGTGACATTTGCCATCCATGGTAAAAATGCGCTTGAAGAGTTAGCGCAAAAAGAATTTAAACTGATGTTTCTCGACCTCACCATGCCAGAGATGGACGGTTTTGAAACATTAGAAAACATGAAACGCTTGGGCATTCAAACGCCTGTCGTTGTTGTGTCTGGTGATATTCAGCCAAAAGCAAAAGAGCGTGTGTTTGCTCTCGGTGCGAAAGCGTTTATTCAAAAGCCGATTGGTAAAGATGAGCTTAAAGCGACGTTAAAAGAGTTGATCGAGCCAAATGATCGACCACAAGTCATCACACCGACGACCATAGAGTTGCCTATTCTCCGTCGTCGCGACATCTATATGGAAGTGGCGAACGTTTCTATTGGTCGCGCAGCGGATGCGCTCGCTCGACACTTTGACGTATTTGTTCAGCTTCCATTGCCAAACGTAAATATCTTTGAAGTCAGTGAACTACACATGGCTTTGCGTGATCTCGCCTCTCACGACAATGTGTCTGGTGTTTGCCAAGGCTTTTGTGGTGAGGGTATCGCTGGCGAAGCGTTAGTGATCTTGAGCGACTCCAGTGTTTCTGATCTTAAGAAACTGATGAAGGTGCCAGCAGACAGTGAAGAGTTGGAAGAACTAGAACTGTTGATGGATATCTCCAATATCTTGGTTGGGTCATTCTTGAATGGTTTGGGCGAGCAGTCTGAAGTCCGCTTTTTCCAGAGTTCACCAGTGCTGCTTGGTCAGCACATTTCCATCGATTCTATTATCGAGTCGACAACAGGTGCATTTAGCCGAACTATGACATTCGAAGTCAGCTACAACATTGAAGGCACCTCTATCCGTTGTGATCTACTGTTCATGTTTGTTGATGAGTCACTGCCGTTGCTGGATAACAAACTGTCGTACCTAATGGAGGATTTCTAATGCTGAACTTACCTGCAGAATTTGAACAATTCCATTGGATGGTCGACATGGTTCAAAATGTCGACATGGGCTTAGTTGTTATCGATAAAGATTACAACGTTCAAGTGTGGAATGGCTTTATGACTCACCACAGCGGTTTGCAATCTCACGAGGCAATTGGTCGTTCGATCTTTGATATCTTCCCTGAGATCCCGCAAGAGTGGTTCAAACTGAAAACTAAGCCTGTTTACGATTTGGGGTGTCGAAGCTTCATCACGTGGCGTCAGCGTCCATATCTGTTCCGTTGCCGAAATGTTCGACCAGTGACGCAACAAGCAGAGTTCATGTACCAAAACGTGACGCTAAACCCAATGCGAACCCCAACAGGGAAAATCAACTCGTTGTTCTTATCGATTCAAGATGCAACTGCCGAAGCCTTGATGTCGCAGCAGCAAACTTGACGTCGCAACAGCAAAAATAAAGCTTGAGAAAATAAACACAGCAAAAGCCGAGGTTCGCCTCGGCTTTTTCGTATACTTAAATCGTGTCTTCTAAAACGCAGAATATCAACATGGACTTTAATCTCGCTCTCAAGCTCTACACCGCAGAGCAAGTCAGAAACGGAGAAATGCTTGCCGCTCAAATGGCCGGTGTCTCAATGTACAGCCTAATGCAGCGTGCGGGAATGGCGGTATACGAACGATTTCTTCATCTTTACCCAAGGGCGCGAACCGTGCTGGTGGTCTGCGGCAAAGGCAATAATGGTGGCGACGGATACGTGTTTGCCACACTTGCCAAACAGGCACAGTTAAATGTTCGTGTCTTCCAGCTAGGCGACATCACATCATTGAAAGGGGATGCGCTGCGAGCGTATGAAGATTGGCAATCTGTGGATGGCGAGAATAGCTTTTGGGATTATTGGCACACTGCACTTTTAGAGGCGGATGTGATCATCGATGCCATGCTTGGTACAGGGCTTTCTGGTGAAGTAAGACATGAGTATCGTCGCTACATTGATCAAGTTAATCAAATTCATTGTCCGGTCATCTCAATCGATATTCCTTCGGGGTTAAGTGCAGACACCGGTTCCGTGCTCGGAGATGCCATACAAGCGGATCATACGGTGACCTTTATTGGTGTGAAGCAAGGCTTATGCACAGGGCAGGCGAGAGACTACGTTGGTGAGCTGCATTTTTCTGGTTTAGGTGTAAACGTTGAGTTCGAGTCGATTGAAGAAGAAAGTGCCTTGGGCGTCGATCATCAAATCATCAAAAGGTTACTACCAAAAAGAAAAGCCACAGCCCACAAAGGGAATAATGGCAAGCTCTTATGTATAGGCGGTAATCAAGGCATGTCTGGCGCCATTCGTTTGTGCGCTTCAGCCGCAGTAAGAACAGGGGCAGGGTTGACCGCTGCTCTCACTCACCCAAGCTCATTGTTGCCATTGCAAGTCGGCTCTCCAGAAGTCATGAGTCAGGCTATTACGTTTGATGAGTTAAAAGAGGCAGATAACGAACTGATTAAACGGACACGTTGGGCGAATGTCTTGGCTTTCGGTCCTGGTTTCGGAGAGGATGAATGGGCACACCAAGCCTATCAATACTTATCTCAGCAGCACAAACTGAAAGTCGTTGATGCAGACGGACTCAATATTCTCGCGATGTTGAATCAGCGTAATGACGTCGTAGTTTTACGAGATGAGCAACGCGTTATGACGCCACATCCAGGAGAGGCAGCACGTTTACTTAATGTCTCTATAAAGGACATAGAGCAAGATCGCTTTGCCGCAGCAAGACAACTTCATGAACGTTATGGAGGTGTCGTTGTTCTTAAAGGGGCGGGCACGCTTATCTATGATGGTGTGAGAATGTACATTTGTCTTGCCGGAAATCCGGGAATGGCCAGTGGTGGTATGGGAGATGTTTTATCCGGTGTCATTGCCGCACTGCTTGCCAAAGGCTTACCTATTGCTGTTGCTGCACGTTTGGGAGTGATGCTCCATAGTCACGCTGCGGACATTAATGTACAACAAAAAGGCGAAATTGGCTTATTAGCAAGTGATGTTATTGAATCACTTCGATGCGCTATAAACGTCACAGAGAGCTAGTTCGTGCTTGATACACTCAAAAAAGTGGAAGAAAAGTGATTTGAAACGTGAAAAAAATTAGAAAATTATTCTTGTACAAACCGACTAATAAGTATCGTTTGGTGTGATTTTGGCCGTTTATGAGAGGTTGAACGGTAAAAATCCCGTTGTTTAACGCAAAGGTTTGCGCAAAGGATTAAATAGAAGGTGGATTTAACTGTTTGATATTGTTAATAAAGTTATGATTTTGGAGCGCGGTGAGGTGTTTTTGATATGCGATTTCCAAGATGGTATCACAAAAAAAATTCAAATATCAGACTTGTAGGAAATAAATCACGACCTATAATGCTGAAAACCGGAGCGTCTGCCAACGCTCCGGTTTTTTTGTGTCCGAAGAACAGTGAACTCGTCTGCCAACGACTTCACTACGCACTCTGAGATGACACATATACTTATGAATCAAGGAATTACACAATGCGTATCGAACAAGAACTTAAGTTAGGTTTCAAAGATGTACTGTTTCGCCCGAAACGTTCAACCCTTAAGAGCCGTTCTCAAGTAAATTTAACCCGCGATTTTACATTCAAGCACAGTGGCCGTCAATGGTCTGGTGTACCTGTAATTGCGGCGAACATGGATTCGGTTGGTAGCTTCGCAATGGCGAAGGCACTAGCAGAGCATGGTGTAATGACCGCTGTTCACAAACACTACACAGTAGAAGACTGGGCAGAGTTTGCGAAAACAGCTGACAAAACAACGCTAAACAACGTAATGGTGTCTACTGGTACGTCTGATGCAGACTTCCAAAAAACCAAAGACATCATGGCGATCTCTGATGAGTTTATCTTCATCTGTATTGATATCGCGAACGGTTACTCAGAGCACCTAGTCGAGTACGTACAACGTGTACGTGCAGCATTCCCAGACAAAGTTATCTCTGCGGGTAACGTAGTGACTGGCGACATGTGTGAAGAGTTAATCCTAGCGGGCGCAGACATCGTTAAAGTGGGTATCGGCCCTGGTTCTGTATGTACTACACGTGTTAAAACTGGTGTTGGTTACCCTCAACTTTCTGCAATCATCGAGTGTGGTGATGCAGCACACGGCCTTGGCGGCATGATCATCGGTGACGGTGGCTGTTCATGTGCGGGTGACGTTGCAAAAGCATTCGGCGGCGGCGCTGACTTCGTAATGCTAGGCGGTATGCTTGCTGGCCACGAAGAGTCAGGCGGTGAAGTGATCGAACAAGACGGCAAGAAGTTGATGAAATTCTACGGAATGTCGTCGAAGAGCGCGATGGACAAACACTCTGGTGGTGTTGCAGGCTACCGAGCAGCTGAAGGTAAAACTGTACTTCTACCATTCCGTGGCAGCGTTCACGGTACTATCCAAGACATCCTTGGCGGTGTTCGCTCAACATGTACTTACGTAGGTGCAGCTAAGCTTAAAGAGCTAACCAAACGTACTACGTTCATCCGCGTACAAGAGCAAGAAAACAACGTATTCGGTAAAGAATAAGTTTTTGCTTAAATAGAAATAGATAGATTAAGAGCCGCAGTTTGCGGCTCTTTTTGTATCTATGTTTTCTGTTATACATCATTTACTTGCACTGCTTTAAAATGGTCGATGTAATCATCTACTGCTTTAAGTACCGACTTTTTGATTTCAAGGATTTGCTTAGAGTGCGGATTCCACAAAGCAAAAGAGAACTTTAGTCCGTGCTTGAGTTCTCGAGGTTTAAGTGGCTGCAAGTTTTCTGTGACGTATTGAGACTCTGAAAGCACCTTTGGTAACCATGCCCAGCCTAAGCCACATTGAATGAGTTTGATCGTGAGTGCGAGTTGATCAACTTCTTCGTTGTCTGCCGATACAATGAGCTTTTCTTTTAACCCTTCATGCACAAATGCTCTAAGAACAAATTGTCTGGTGGTTCTGAGCGCATTTAATACTTCATCATCTGGCAATTGGGAGAGGGGACTGCCTTTTTTAACGAACGGCAAAAATTCCATATGACCGATAAAGGTAGCGTCTTTACCATACATTCCTTTGCCTTGATCAATGTGCACTAAACCAAAATGAATATCGCCATTATTAATACCCTCTTCAACTTCCGCTTTTGTTTTTACTAGAAAATTCACCTTCATATTCGGGAAGTCGTTAGCAAGCTGCATTCGAATGGTCGCGAGCATCCCGTGAGGCACAACGCTTGAGTGGGCAAAGGTGATTCCCTCCAGTCCTCCATAGGCCAAGCTAAGGGCGATTTTGTCGAAGGTTTCAGATTGCGCAATCGTTGCTTTGGCGTAATGGTAGAGCAAGTGCCCTTCTTCGGTTGGTTCGACATTACGACCAATTCTCTCAAACAGTTCTACCGCGAGAATATCTTCCATGTTGGCGATAACTTGGCCTGTTGTCGTGCGATGTTTACCAAGTTTGGCTGCTGCTCTGCTAAAGGAGCGCTCTTCATACACCGTTACAAATGCCAGTAATTGTTCAATGCTGGTGCTCATATCGGATACTTCCTTTTCCTCGATGTCGTCTATCTAAAACTTACCACTACGCTTATAAACTGCCATTCATGAAGCTTATTGCTGTGACGTAGTCGAGTTAGTTTGGACGGATAGCATCCGTCATAACGCATTTATTGCGTTTTAAATTCATCGCTAATATGAACTGCATCAACACGCAGGACATGGCGATGAACCAATGGTGCTGCGAATTATTTCCATATCAAATCACCAATAAGGTAAACACAATGACTGATTACACCAATATTGACCGCGAAGTAGAGCTACTATCAGAGGTTATTTGGGGAATGGCATCTCAGGTCTGGGATTATGCAGAGCTCAGCTACGAAGAGTTTGAAAGTTCGGCGTTAGAAAGCTCTGTTCTTGAAGCGCATGGTTTCACTATTGAACAGCGCAATATTGCTGACCTAGCAACATCTTGGGTGGCGACGTGGGGGCAGGGCAAGCCTGTGGTTGGCTACCTTGTCGAATTTGACGCTTTGCCAGATTTGGGCAATGACACGGTTCCTCACAAAACACCGGCTAAAAGCGGCAACACAAATGGGCATGGTTGCGGTCATAACCTAATTGGTTCTTCTTCAATTGGCGCTGCAATTGCACTCAAGCAACATATGAGTAAAGAGGGCATTCAAGGCACAATCAAGGTTTACGGCTGTCCTGCGGAAGAGTCACTTAATGGTAAGAACTACATGGCAGCGACCGGTGTGTTTGATGAGCTTGACGTATGTCTGCATAACCACCCAGCTATGGTTAACGCGGCAGTAAACTTCCATTCTACCGCTTCTATCGATCTTATTGTCGAGTGGCACGGTGTCACGGCGCATGCTGGTGCTGCTCCTTGGGACGGCCGAAGCGCGCTTCATGCTGCTGAAGTATTTATTGTTGCGGCCAACATGATGCGAGAGCAATTGGAGCCAACAGGCCGTCTCCATTATCAGATCCTTAATGGCGGTTCGGCTGTGAACGTGGTGCCTGACTATGCAAAAGTGTTAGTGCGTTACCGAGGAAAAAGCGCGGAGAATGTTCGTCAACACAAAGCGTGGTTAGAGGACATTGCAAAAGGTGCGGCATTGGCGACTCAAACCACAACGGAGGTGACAAACCTAGGCGGTATCTACGACTGTTTGCCAAATGATGTATTAGCAAGCTCTATCACCGAGCATCTGAATCGTTATTTTCCATTGAGTTGGACGCAAGAGGAGCAAGAATTCGCTAAGAGCATTCAACGAGAAATGGGTAAGCCTGAAGACGGTTTAGCGACCGATGTGATGGATGTACCACAAGGTATTGAAGTCGGTGGCTCAACGGACGTTGGGGATATTAGCTGGAATGTTCCAACAATGGGAATTGTTTACGCGGCTTGGCCTTTGCATATTCCACCACATCAATGGGGTTGTACGGCTTGTAACGGTATGAGTATTGGTCAGAAAGCAGGGCTGAATGCGGCACACGTCCTTGCAGCACAAGGGTTAGAGTTGATGACAAATACTGATTTATTAAAACAAGTTAAAGCAGAATTTGAGAACAAAAAAGCGGGTCGTGAGTATGTTTCATTGAACGACACTGTGACGAACCCACGCGGCATACTTAATGATGAGCAAGTTCATCACTATGAGTGTTGCCTACACACTGCGCTAGAACATTTAGGCGTGTGTCACCACTAATGACAATGGCGGGTGAGGTCAATCTTCACCCGGAATCCTTCCTATGTTTTGCTGGCGAGAGAGTGTGGACATGTTTATTACGACAGTTTTTTTGATTGAGACCATTACGGTTCTCGGTACGGCTGCTTTTGCTTTGTCAGCAGTTTTTGCTGCAAGTGAAAAGAAAACCGATGTTTTTACCGTGCTGGTTTTAGCCGTCACCACCGCTGTTGGAGGCGGCACCATACGAGACTGTATGCTAGATGTTCCAGTATTTTGGTCTCAAGATATTTATCTCGTCTGGATTGCCATAGCGAGTGGTTTGATTGGATTTATTTGCTTTTCTCTCATAAAGAAAAATTGGATGAATAAAGTCAATCTGTATGTCGATTCTGTAGCGCTAGCAATGTTCTCAATTCAAGGAACAGAAAAAGCGTGGAGCTTAGGTTTTGGTCTACCCGTTGCTCCTATTCTCTTGGGAGTAATTACTGCGGTAGGTGGTGGGATAGTCAGAGACGTTTTGATTCAGCGTCCAACCTTGTTTTTATCTAAAGAGCTTTACGCTATTCCTGTGGCGATAGGTTGTACACTGCATGCGGTTGTCTTGTCTTTCGCGCCCCAACTTGCTGACTTCAGTGCGGTGGGAGCAATCGTCTTGGTGATATACATGCGTCACCTTACTATCAATAAACATGTTCAGGTTCCAAGTTGGGCGATCATGAGATAACCACGTTCGAATTGAGCTTGCCATTCGATCAAAAAACGCAAAAGTTGCATTATTAAAACTAAATCGTTCTCGAATGCTATTTATGGTCTTTATCCATTCCTTAAGATGACTTTTTGTTACTGGCTCACGGAGGAAAATGTGCCTAATAAAGATTATCTTGAGTTGGCGAAACAAGCTGCTGCAAATGAAAGGGAATATGAGTGGGGATTAGCGTGTGAGTTTTGGCTCGCAGCTGCAACCAAAGCACCAGAAAATAGTAGCAATAAGCATTGGGCATTGTTGCGGTCGGACTTCTGCCGAGGGCGTACTCGAGAAAATGGCTTTTACTTTCCATCGGAACCTTCTACTCAAATCAGGGAGAGTAAAATTGCAATGAGTAGTCTCTCCTCTTTCAGAGGAACGGTGTTTAGTTAAACACCCTTTAGAAATAATCAAAAAATGACACGGAACGAGTCTCTCATGTTTTCTGTGGTTCTTTATATTCTGTCAGAAAATTCTGAGAGTGGTGCGCACATATATCTAAAAAAGATAAAATTAAATAACCTCCTTTAATAGTTAGCTGCATTATTTAATAAAGAGCATCAATAGAAATGCTCTGCAGGAATAATGTGATATCTGTTCTAAATACTCATGTCAGCAATGGATATTTTGATTGAAAGGGGGAGTCATATGGCGTATTGCTTTAAAGACGAGTTAAGTCGTTGGGTTGAAACGAGAGGCATTTCTCGAAAAGATGTTATTGCGTTGCTGCAAAACAACTATTACGAAGAGTTCAAAGGACTAGACTCTATTACCTTGAGTAGGTGGTTTACTGGAAAAAGCGTCCCACCAATCTACAAACAGTTCTATATCGCTAAGTGTTTGGAAATGGATTTGGTGGAAGTTCTATTAAGAATGGATCTTTCTAAAGCTCGTTACTCGAACAAACATGATGTGGTGATCAGCACACTCGTAAAAGCGCTCGATTTTTCAATATCTAACCTCTCATACCGTAAAGTATCTGGGCCGCCAAAGAGCGAAATTAAATCGCTGTCTTTGAATGAATACGCGGATATATTTAAAGAGTTTAATCACAATATCTCTCCTTTGGCGCGTTTTTATCAGGATCTGCAAGACAAAGGTAATGATGTTAAATATCAGTGTGTTTTGATTAAAAATGAGCAAGAGGCCATCGTTGGTCATTGGTACGGCCTCGTGAATATCGATAGCATTAATGGCCTACCTTCCTTTATTAATATGTCTCAGGAAGAAGCGGAAAAAAGCTGTCTGATTGGTGTGGGGTACTTTACAAGTTCAGCCCACTATTTTGAGTTGATTGTACAGGCTCTTTGTTATTACTTAATTCGTTATTCAAGTAAGAAAGATTATGCGTATTTCTTTATTGTCGATTTTCAACCCTTAATTGCCTTTAGCAAATTGGTGTTTAATGCGGAAGAAGTAAAGTACTACCCACCGAAAGAGAAAGGCAGCATGGGCGTATATCTGTTTAAACACAATATTATTAAGTCTATATCCAATCCTGTCTTATTAAAGAAGGTGAAAGACAAACTAGAGTGCTTAGCGAATTGTGATCCTGAATGTAATTTGTGTAATCTGCGGGATTTTAAGCCTATGGCGGCACCGATAGAGGTGCTAGCAAGTTAATATCTTCATTTCCTCACTGTCGCGAAATGGCAATTCTATTTCCGAGTCACTCGATATGATGCACCTGTATTGAGACAACTGACTCGGAGATAGAAACCATGAGTATCGTAATTAAAAATGCAAACGTGTTTAACGGTGTGGATGAGCAACTTCTGAAGAATGTGGACCTTCTGATTGAAAACAACTTAATCACACAAATCGGGAAAGTGGATGACTCGAATGCTGAGCAAATCATCGATGCAGAAGGCAAAACGGTGATGCCTGGCCTGATTGATGCGCACGTACACATCACGCTGTCAGCACCATTTAATGTGATTGATACTATGACACGTGAAGAAGTCGCGATTCGATCAGCGAAAATCTCAGAAGAGATGTTGATGCGCGGTTTCACGACCATTCGTGATGTGGCAGGTAACACATTAGGTTTGAAAAACAGCATCGATAACGGTTACGCAAAAGGTCCGCGAATTTTGCCTTCAATGGCAGCCATCTCGCAAACGAGTGGTCATGCAGACTATCGCCAAAACCAAGCTCAAGAGCGTTTAGCGAATGGCCACGAAGATTCGCCAATGATGAAGCTAGGCGCGATGAAAGTAGCAGATGGTCGTGCAGAAGTATTAAGAGCCGTACGTGAACAGTTATTTAAGGGCGCGTCACAAATCAAAATCATGGCTGGTGGCGGTGCGTCTTCTACCTTTGACCCACTTGATACGCTGCAATACACGCTTGATGAGATGAAAGCTGCGGTAGAAGCAGCGAGCGACTACGGTACTTATGTCGCGGCGCACATTCATACGCCAGATGCGATGCGCAGAGCTGCTGAGGCAGGCGTGATGTCGTTCGAACACGCAACGATTATGGATGACGACATCGCTCAGACGATTAAAGAAAAAGGTATTTGGGTAATCCCTTCATACTTTACATCCTCTTTGATCGCTGAGCGTAAAATCCCTCTACCGAATGAGGAGACTTACCGCAAAACCGAACGTGTTGGTAAAGCGATGTTTAAGTCTGCTGAGCTAATCAAGAAGTACGATATTCAAAACCTCGCGTTTGGTACAGACTGCGTTGGCGAGACAAATGTTCACGTAACACAGCTAAATGAATTGGGAGCGATTGAGAAAACGTTCGATACCATCACTGCACTTCGTATGGCAACGTCAAACTGTGGTCGTTTGTTCGAGATGTCGACTTACCAACACCCATACCAAGAAGGTAAGTTAGGTCAAATTGTGGAAGGTGCTTACGCAGACTTGTTGATCGTCGATGGCAACCCTCTAGAAGGTGTGAAATGTGTGGCAAACACAGACACACAGAAGTTGATCATGAAAGACGGTATCGTGTACAAGAACACGCTATAAATATTAAAACCTCCTAGGCAAAGGCGCTCACTGAGCGCCTTTTTTGCGTGTTAAGAAAAGTGAAGCTCAACTTGTAAACGGTTTTTAGATTCAACCTTAAACTAGCTCAAAGCCGATAAACCTTCCTGCCAATATCGACACAAGATCATCTCATGTTGAGCTCTAAAGCCCCTTGTTAGTCTTTTTAGATTGCTATCCAGAGTGCCTCAGCATGCTTCTAGCATTGAGTTTTTCGTTGACCTAGCTCCCTATAAAGAGAAGGAAAGCGCTTCAAATTGTTCAGCATAGGAGCAAATAAGAGGTGCCTTTTATCTTCTTAATTGGTTCATAACCAGCATTGCTTTGCTTTGTTCTGAGCGCCCAATGTAAAGAAGGAGCGAGGGGAAAGAAGAGCGCGATAGGGAATTGAACTTGGGGATAGGACATACAAAAAACCGCACCTTGAAAGGCGCGGTTCTTGTTAAAAGTAATGTGACAGAGTGAGTACGAATCAGCTTACTTCATCACATAGCGGTAAGTTTTGATTGCCAACCAAGCAAAGGCTTTGAATAAAATTTTTATGGTCTTGAAGGCAACTTTACCAATGGTCAGCATCAGCTCACCAGCAACGGTTAGACAAGTGTGTAGATCAGTTTGTTTGAACTCTGCGTAAGTCATGTTGGTCTCTCATTTTTTAAGTGGGGGACTCCTGTCGCTCAATGCATACCCTGTAGCGGTATAGTAGAAATAAGCGTGAATGGGGACTTACCATTTGGCGCCACTTTGCACGTAAAGATAAAAAAGTAATATCAATTGGAATGGCTATAAATAGCTGAGGTGAATTTGTAATGAGTGGATTAAAGATACAAAAAAGCCACCACTAGAAAGTGATGGCTTTTAAGGAGTCTGGTTCGATTAGTATTTTACAAACAACATCTTTCTTAAGCTATTGCATCGTGATTTATCCAGTGGGTCGCCAAGATATTCTCCATCTTCAGCGGCTTTCTTCATTACTAAGGCTCTTGCTCGGTCACCGCTCTCTAGGTCTCGATACTCTTCCAGTGTTTTCAGCTTCAATAAACGGTATTTCGATTTGTCTTTGCCAGAGGCGACGCGATCGTAGCAGTAACTCATCGCGCCTGCATTTGCGCCAATCTTGCTGGCGTCGGTAATCGCATAAGCGTTAAAACCAATAGTGCTTGTCAGTAAAATCAAAAGGGCATTACGTGCTTTCATTTCTCTTTCCTAATTCAATCAAGTTGATGAATAAGATAAAGGGCAACGACGTCTAAAAATTGCCATTAAGCGACATTTACGAAGAAACGAATAGCGATGATGGTTTGTCAGCGGCATGTCAGTGATTAAGGTGTGGCGCAAAGTGGTAAATCTTAACAACCTGAATTCAATAACCTTTGCTCATCGAATTATTCGGAGCACGCATTATGAATGCGAGAAAATTTACTAACGATACCAAGCGCAAGTTACTTCCGTTTGTTTATCTATTGACGCTGACTGGCTGGGGGATTTACACACTCACACATGACTACAGTTGGCAGGCATTGTTGCTGTTCGTTATCGGTTTATTGATGGTATTGCGTAACTACCAGTTAGAAAGTGAACGCATCGACGAAAAGATCGCGAGTATTGCCGCTCACTCGGTGATTGGTGTCGTTATTCTCGATAAAGATTTACGAGTCGATTTTGCGAACAAAAGCTTTTCTAAGCTGACAGGTTATACACGCGAACAACTGAATGGTGAAAACCTGCAACAGTATGGCTTCAATTGTTTAAACAAAGCGATGACCAAGTTAGGCGCGAAAGCCAACTGGAAAGGTGAAATCAAAGTGACCAACCGTTTTGGTGACCATCTAACGCTAGATACGCACATTACTCATTATAAAATGGGGATGGGAATGAGCGACCGTTATGTGCTTAGTTTCCGAGACATCAGCCATCGAGTGCGGTTGGAGAATAAACTGAAGAACCTTGCCGAAAAAGATCCACTAACGGGTTGTTGGAATCGCCGTCGTTTCGACAAGGAGCTGGCGCGTCATGCGAGTATTGCTGATCGTTACGCGGTGTCTAATACCGCATTGGCCATTATCGATATAGACCACTTCAAGCAGATTAATGATAAACACGGTCATGATGTGGGGGATGAGGTGATCAAAGACCTCGGGAACTTGATGAAAGCACAGTGTCGAGAGACAGACATTGTTGCACGTGTTGGCGGTGAGGAGTTTGCCATCATCATGCCGGAGACTAATACTCGCAATGCCTTTGAAGCGATTTATCGTCTTAAAGAAATTATTCAATCGAAAAGTGTATTGGGTATTACGATCAGTGGCGGTATTACGACGATCAACCGTTCTGTAGAGCGAAGCTATCGCCGAGCAGACAAAGCGCTGTATCGTGCTAAGACATTGGGTCGAAACCGAGTGTGTAGCTCTGAAGATGAATCGATACAACAGGTAAGTGCCAAGGCTGAGTTGAGCGAGAAACATAGCTCACATCAATGCAATGTGCTTTGACTATCTTCTCAGCATTGACGCTCTATACTTCTATCAGTACTCTCGCTTAAAAGGAAACACCTGAATCAGGAAGTTATGGTTTATGCATAAGTGCATGATTGCATTAAAATTCAAACTCGTAAGCCTTGTTCACCTACAGAGACGCTTATGAGATCGATAACCAGCGTACGATTGATTTGTGATGCCGCACAGAAGCGAGGTATTCCTTTAGAGGAATGCTTAGCGGGCACAGGGCTGACAGGGCAAGACCTTGTCAAAGACGATCTTAAACTCACCATGCCGCAAGAAGTCGCGGTGATAGAAAACTACGTCAAACAGGCGCCAAGTGAAGTCGGACTCGGTGCTGAAATCGGTCAGCAAATGCATGTGAATGTGTTCGGCATTTGGGGATTTGCGATATTAACCAGTCCGACGATGCGTGCGGCGTTCAACACAGCAATCGACTATGTCGCGCTCTCTTTGGTGATAGCCAAACTGACTTTCAAAGAGACGCAAGAAGGTGGTGAGCTGAGCTTTGGCATGTCTGGTTTGTCTGAGCGAGTAACGCCTTTCATCTTAGAGAGGCATACCGCCGTTACACTCAACTTTATGCGTGAAGCATTACCTTTGCCCGCACTGGAAGACCTTTATCTGAAAACCACGCTAGATAACCCGGGCCACATCGACAAACTTAGTCAGGTTCTTGGTATTCATGTTAAAGGCGGGCAATCACACCATGCGTTGGTGATTCCCCATTCTATGCTCAATCAGCCGCTACCAAAAAGCGATCCGGTTACCTTGAAGTTCTGTTTGGAACAGTGTGATGCCATTGTGGCTCAGGGAGAAGACGAAGAGAAACAGTGGACCGAGCGCGTGAAAGAAGTGGTTCTCGAAGATATCGCAGAAGAGAAGACGCTCAGTGCGGTCGCGGACAAGCTCTCAATGACAGAGCGAACCTTAAGAAGGCGTTTGAGTGATGAAGGGACAACTTATCGAGAACTGTATGCCAACACGCGTTTGACCATTGCTCGACAGTTACTTGAAGCTTCTTGTTTGAACGTAGAAACCGTCGCATGGCGAGTGGGGTATGCCGAGCCAGCCAGTTTTATTCGAGCCTTTGTAAAGCAGTTCGGCTTCTCGCCTGGTAGCATCAAGAAAACGTGTTGATAACAAATAGCCCTAATGACTCTTAGCGTCATTAGGGCTATTTGGTTTTAGAATTTCTTCAAACGATTCAACTGGAAGTTAGTGAAGAAGTTGAACATCTTATTTCCCCAAGGTGCGGAGATGTACTGGCTCGCATCTAAGCGGCCTTTGATCACAATCGATTTTGCTTTCGAGAAGTTCAAGAAGCCTTCTTTGCCGTGGTAGTGCCCCATGCCCGAAGGTCCTACACCACCAAATGGCATATCATCGACCATGGTATGGGTCATCACTTCATTGATACACACGCCGCCTGAATGTGTGTTTTCTACCACTTTCTCAATGCGGCTCTGATCCCAGTCGAAGTAGTACAAGGCAAGCGGTCTGTCCTTGCTTTGGACGTATTGAATGGCGTCATCAAGCGTTTCGTAAGGTACTAGCGGCAGAATTGGGCCAAAGATCTCTTCACGCATCACTCGCATGTCGTGAGTGACATTCTTAACCACATGCATAGGCAGTTTTCGAGTCCCAGAGAAGTCTTCGTTTGCTGGGTTTATCACCATCACTTCTGCGCCTTTTTGTTTCGCGTCAGCAATGTTATCAGCCAATCTATCGCGCTGCCTCTCTGTAATGATGGAGGTGTAATCTGGGTTGTCACGCATGGTTGGATAATGCTTGGAGATGGCGTTTTTGAATGCTTCTGCAAACTCATCCACCTTTCCATTTGGCACTAAAATGTAGTCGGGTGAAACGCAAACTTGCCCAGCGTTGAGACCTTTACCAAAAGCGATGCGTTTAGCTGCTTCTTCGATAGGGAAGTCTTCGTGGATGATGGCAGGAGATTTGCCGCCCAATTCGAGAGTCACAGGAGTCAGGTTCTGTGCTGCCGCCTGCATTACAATGCTACCCACCTGAGTTGAGCCAGTGAAAACAATATGGTCAAACGGCAATTTGGTGAATTCGGTCGCGACTTCAACACCACCATTGACCACGACAACCTCGTCAGATGTGAAATATTCTGAGATCATTTGCTTCATCACTTCCCCCGTCTTTGGGGCAAATTCAGAAGTTTTGATCATGGCCAAATTACCCGCCGCCAGCGCACCAGCCAAAGGTGACAAACCTAAGAAAATAGGGAAGTTCCAAGGCACAACAATGCCGACGACACCGAGTGGTTGGTAATGCACTTTGGTTTTCGCTCCGAACAACATTAGAGGCGTTTTGCGACGAGATGGTTTCATCCACTTACGCAGGTTTTTCTTGTTGTAATGAATCCCTTCAAGAATAGGCAGAAGCTCAATCATCAAGGTTTCAGCGTTTGAGCGTCCGTTGAAATCTTGATCTACCGCGTCTATGAGGCGGTCTTGATAGGCAAGCAGAGCGGTGTGCAGCCTTTGAAGACGTTCAATACGCATGCCAGCGCTTGGATTTGGAATGGTTAAGAAAGCACTTTTCAATGTTTCTAACGTTGGACGAAGCGCCGCTTCTGGTTGGTCAATGTCGTAAAGTGGTTGAGCTGACATATCTGACTCCTCATTAGTATCTGCGTTTATGGAATTCAGTATGTCTTTAGCAAAGTGAACTTCACATGTTGATAGCGGACATTTTATTGTCCAAACCGGACAACAAAAACAAAGAATGTCATCAAACTGAACGATCTTGACTGCCACAAGGTGTTTACATCCTGGTGCAATGAACTTGATGTGATGAAGCGGTATGCCATTCCTTGGTCAATTAATAAACTTAAAAATAAAATGTGTAGAAAATATTTGAGTTCATTGCATTTGTCTTTGTTTGTACTTTTGATAAGCACGGGGTTTTCATGAGTCTTTGCATCTATAACTTGCGCCATAAATGCTCTAATTGTTGATTTTAATGGTTTTTGTATTTCTGTTTTTACGTGTTAAATCTTCATAAACTCTCTCTTTTCTCAAGTTTTAATAATGATTGTTGTCGAAGTGATTCGGCTGTTTCTGTTGTTTTTTGTAGATAATTAGTTTGAGTTCGAACTAAATTTGAGGCATTTTATATTTAACTAACCGTTCAATTAAAAATAACAAGGATGCAAAATGCCCAAGGTTGGGATGCCTGAAATCAGAAAACCGCAGCTAGTCAAAGCGACGATGTCGGTCATCGACAGAGTAGGTTTGCACGCTGCGAGTATCTCGTTGATCAGCAAAGAAGCAGGGGTATCAACGGGGATCATTAATCACTATTTCGGTGGAAAGCACGGTCTGTTAGAAGAGACCATGCGTGAGATCCTGCGCCAGCTTTCTGCCACCATCAAAGAGAACTTAAGCCAGCTACCAGCTGATGCGCATCATCAACGTATTAATGCCATCATCGACGGCAACTTTGTGGGTTTCCAAGCCGAGAACCAAGTGGCAAAAACTTGGTTGGCATTCTGGTCGTACTCCATGCATGACGCCCAGCTCAAACGTCTGCAACGAGTGAATGAACGACGTCTCCTTTCTCACCTAAAAAAAGAATTAAAAGCTTTGCTGGATAATGACCAAGCAGAGCTAGTAGCGCATGGTATTGCGTCACTGATTGATGGCATTTGGCTGCGCGGAACGCTCAATCCGCAAGGCATCGATGCCGAGAAAGCACGCGTCATCATCAACGACTATCTCGATAAACAGCTCACGTTCTACTCAAAACTAAAATAAAGAGTCAAACCTTCAAATGGATATGAAAGCACACTACATCGATGGTGCCATGCACCTAGGATGCTCAGAAGAACACTTCACCACATACAATCCAGCCAATGGTGAACCGCTTGCAAATGTGAAGCAGGCTAACCAGCAAGACATGCAAGCGGCAATTGAATCTGCCAAGCGCGGCTTTGCGATTTGGTCTGCCATGACGGCGACAGAACGCAGTCGTATTTTGCTTAAAGCGGCGGCGCTACTTCGTGAAAGAAATGACGAATTGGCAGCACTAGAAGTCGCGGATACGGGCAAACCAATCCAAGAAGCGAATTGCGTAGACATTGCAACGGGCGCAGATGTGATCGAGTACTACGCAGGTCTTGCGCCTAGCATGCATGGTGAACAGCAACCACTGAATGAATCACAGTTTTTCTACACTCGCCGTGAGCCTCTGGGTATTTGCGCGGGCATTGGGGCGTGGAACTACCCAATTCAAATCGCGATGTGGAAATCTGCCCCTGCACTTGCTGCGGGTAATGCGATGATCTTTAAGCCATCAGAAGAAACTCCGTTAACCGCACTCAAACTGGCAGAAATCTACAGCGAAGCGGGGTTGCCAGATGGTGTGTTCAACGTCATTCAAGGTGATTACCGAGTAGGGCAAATGCTCACCGCACATCCAGATATCGCTAAAGTCTCTTTCACGGGTGAATCGGGTACGGGCAAAGTCGTGATGGGTGACAGTGCCAATACGCTAAAGCAAGTCACAATGGAGCTTGGCGGTAAGTCTCCAATGATCATATTTGATGATGCCAAGCTAGACGATGCGGTTTCTGCTGCAATGGTTGCGAACTTCTATACCCAAGGTGAGGTTTGTACACACGGTACTCGCGTGTTCGTTCATGAAGGTATCTATGATGAGTTTGTCGCTCAACTTAAGAAACGTACCGAACTGCTGGTGGTTGGCGATCCGCTTGATGAGCAAACCCAAATTGGCGCGCTAATTTCCAAAGAGCACGAATCAAAAGTCCTTTCCGCAATTGAACAAGCGAAAGCAAGCAAAGCAACGCTACTAACCGGCGGCTACAAAGTCACAGAAAACGGTTTGGCGAGCGGCAATTTTGTTGTGCCAACGGTTTTCACTGATTGTGAAGACGACATGCCGCATGTGCAGCAAGAGATCTTTGGTCCCGTAATGTCAGTGCTTAAGTTCAGTGACGAAGACGAAGTGATTGCTCGTGCTAACAACACCGATTACGGACTTGCAGGGGGCGTGTTCACGCAAAATCTCTCCCGTGCACACCGCGTCATTCATCAAATCCAAGCAGGAATCTGTTGGATTAACACCTGGGGTGACTCTCCAGCTGAAATGCCCGTTGGCGGTTACAAACTGTCTGGTATTGGACGTGAGAACGGCGTTGAAACCCTTAAGCATTACACCCAAACCAAGAGCGTGCTAGTGCATTTGGGTGATTTCGACAGCCCTTACGCGTAATCAGTCTGGAGGATTTGTAATGCAACAACACTACGATTACATCATCGTCGGTGCTGGATCGGCAGGCTGTGTCTTGGCGGATCGCCTGAGTGAAAGCGGTCAGTACCAAGTCTTACTGCTGGAAGCGGGTGGCTCAGACAAGAGCATCTTCATCCAAATGCCAACGGCGCTGTCTTACCCAATGAACACCGAAAAGTACGCATGGCAGTTCGAAACTGTTGCAGAAGAGGGGTTAGACGGACGCCAACTGCATTGTCCACGCGGCAAAGTGTTAGGCGGCAGCTCTTCGATTAACGGCATGGTTTATGTTCGTGGTCATGCTTGTGACTTTGACGAATGGGAAGCAGAAGGCGCAAAAGGCTGGAACTACCAAGCGTGTCTTCCGTACTTCCGAAAAGCGGAAACGTGGACAGGCGGCGCAGACGAATACCGTGGCGACAGCGGTCCAGTAGGGACGTGCAACGGTAACGACATGAAGTTGAACCCACTCTACCAAGCATTTATCGAAGCGGGTAAAGATGCAGGTTACCCAGAAACGCAAGATTACAACGGTTACCAGCAAGAGGGCTTCGGTCCGATGCACATGACGGTAGACAAAGGCGTGCGCGCTTCTACTTCTAACGCTTACTTAAGCCGTGCAAAAAAGCGCAGCAACTTCACCTTGATGAAAGGCGTAACTGCTCATCGCATTTTGCTTGAAGGCAAGAAAGCAGTCGGCATTGAGTTCGAGCAATCTGGCAAAATCAAACAGTGCTTTGCCAACAAAGAGGTTATGTCGAGCGCAGGTTCTATCGGCTCGGTACAACTGCTGCAACTTTCGGGTATTGGTCCTAAGACTGTGCTTGAAAAAGCGGGCATCGAAGTGAAACACGCACTAGAAGGCGTGGGTAAGAACTTACAAGACCACCTTGAAGTCTACTTTCAGTATCACTGCAAACAGCCGATCACGCTTAACAGCAAGTTAGGTTTGATCAGCAAAGGTTTGATTGGTACGGAGTGGATTCTGACGCGCAAAGGTCTGGGAGCAACCAACCACTTTGAATCGTGCGCGTTCATCCGTTCTCGTGAAGGATTGAAATCGCCAAACATTCAATATCACTTTCTACCAGCGGCAATGCGCTATGACGGACGCGCGGCATTTGATGGTCACGGCTTCCAAGTGCATGTTGGTCCAAACAAGCCAGAGAGTCGCGGCAGTGTCGAAGTGGTTTCTGCCAACCCAAATGACAAGCCAAAGATCGAGTTCAATTACATCTCGACGGAACAAGACAAGCAGGATTGGCGAGACTGTATTCGTTTAACGCGTGAAATCCTCAATCAACCTGCAATGGATGCGTTCCGCGGTGAAGAGATTCAACCGGGTCTGAACATCACCAGCGATGAAGCGATTGATGAATGGGTGAAGCAAAATGTAGAAAGTGCTTACCACCCATCGTGTAGCTGCAAAATGGGCGCAGACGATGACCCAATGGCAGTTCTGAATGAAGCCTGCCAAGTGCGTGGTATTGAAGGCTTGCGCGTTGTGGATTCATCCATCTTCCCAACGATTCCGAATGGCAACTTAAACGCACCAACCATCATGGTCGCAGAGCGTGCAGCGGACATGATCTTGGGGAACGTACTCGAAGAATCGAATAACACACCAGTTTGGATTGCTCCGAACTGGCAAGAGACGCAAAGAATGCGTCCGCCGAAAAGAGACTTAAGCTCAATCTCATAAAGTCAGTAATCATTACAAGGAATTTAAACATGTCTACGATGACAAAAATCTTTTCATCTATCGCGCTGACTGCAGCAGCGACAGGTGCTTACGCTAACCAATGTGAAACTGTTCGATTTGCCGATGTAGGCTGGACGGACATTACTGCAACTACTGCTGTTACTTCTGAGCTGCTAAAAGGCTTGGGCTACAAAACCAAGACCGATCTTCTGTCTGTTCCTGTGACGTACTCTTCAATGGCAAACGGCGACATTGACGTGTTCCTAGGTAACTGGATGCCAACCATGGAAGGCGATATCGCCAAATATCGTGAAGCTGGCACAGTGGAAACCGTTCGCGCAAACCTAGAGGGCGCAAAATACACCCTAGCCGTGCCAAAGTACGTGTACGACGCGGGTGTGAAAAGCTTTGCTGACTTGGCAAAACATGCCGACAAATTCAAAGACCGCATCTACGGTATTGAGCCGGGTAACGATGGCAACCGCCTTATCCAAGATATGATCGACAGCGATGCATTCGGCTTGAAAGACTTCAGCCTAGTGGAATCAAGCGAAGCGGGCATGGTGTCTCAGGTGTCTCGTGCAGTGCGTCGCAACCAATGGATCGTTTACCTAGGTTGGGCTCCACACCCAATGAACAGCAATGTTGAGATGGAGTACCTATCTGGCGGTGACGACTTCTTTGGTCCTAACTACGGTGGTGCCAATGTTTACACCAACGTGCGCCAAGACTACCTATCTGCGTGTCAAAACGTGGGTCAACTGCTTAAGAACCTAGAGTTCAGCCTAGAGATGGAAAACCAGTTGATGGAAGCGATTCTAAACCAAAAGCAGAAGCCAGCGAAAGCAGCACAAGAATGGTTGAATGCCAACCCACAACAATTTGAAGCATGGCTAGAAGGCGTGAAGACGCTAGACGGCAAAGATGCAAAACAAGCGATTACTTCTTACCTAAAAACAAACGCTTAATCATTCCTCTCTTTAGGAAAAGGTGGGCAGTGATGCCCGCCTATTAACACAAAGGTTTTATTGTGAATTTTATTACGGACAACAAACTTCCGTTGGGCGAATGGATGGAAACAGGCGTAGATTGGTTAACCATGAATGCGTCGGGTTTCTTTGATGCTATCTCTATTTTTCTCGAAACCATCATTCTGTTCGTGGTGGATATTTTCAAATGGATGCCACCGGCAGCACCAATCATCATGACCGCAGCGATTGCGTGGTTCCTACACCGCAGCATTCCTTTAGTTGTGTTTATCGTGCTGGCGCTACTGACTATTCTTAACCTCGGCTACTGGCAAGAAATGCTGGAAACCTTTGTTCTCGTCTTCGCTGCGACAACGATTTCCGTATTAATTGGCGTGCCGCTTGGCATCATGGCGGCGCATCGCCCTTGGTTGTATACCTTATTGCGCCCGATACTCGATTTAATGCAGACCGTACCAACGTTTGTGTACCTGATCCCAACATTAGTTCTGTTTGGTTTAGGCATCGTTCCGGGGCTGATTTCCACCATTATCTTTGCTATTGCCGCGCCAATTCGTCTGACTTACCTTGGCATCACCAAAGTGCCAGAAGAGCTGATTGAAGCGGGTAAAGCCTTTGGTGCCAGTCGCATGAAGTTACTATTCAAAGTCGAACTCCCAGCCGCATTGCCAAGCATTATGGCGGGTGTGACCCAATGCATCATGTTGTCACTTTCTATGGTGGTGATAGCCGCACTAGTAGGTGCCGATGGTCTGGGTAAACCAGTCGTACGTGCACTGAACACCGTGAACATTTCTCAAGGCTTTGAAGCCGGTTTAGCGATTGTTTTGGTCGCGATTATTCTCGACCGTTTGTGCAAAGCACCAAACCAAAAGGAGGCATAACATGGATGCAATTACAATTGAAAACCTCGACGTTGTGTTTGGTCAGCAGCAAGAGCAAGCATTGGCGTTACTCGACCAAGGCAAGTCTCGCCAAGAGATCATTGATCAAACCGGACAAGTGGTTGGTGTTGATAAGGTCTCAATGAGCGTCCAACAAGGCGAGATCTGTGTATTGATGGGGCTTTCCGGTTCGGGTAAATCCAGCCTGCTTCGTGCCGTTAATGGTTTGAATGAGATTTCTCGCGGCTCACTCAAAATCAAAGATGGCGACGACATGGTAGAGCTTGCCAACTGTGACGAACAAACTCTACGTAACTTGCGTACTCACCGCGTATCGATGGTGTTCCAAAAGTTTGCGCTTATGCCGTGGTTAACGGTATTGGATAATGTGGCGTTTGGTCTTGAGATGCAGGGTATTGGCAAAGCGGAACGTCGTAAAAAAGCACGCGCGCAACTAGAAATGGTTGGGCTAAGCGAGTGGGAGAGTAAGTTCCCGCATGAGCTCTCTGGCGGTATGCAGCAACGCGTTGGCTTGGCTCGCGCCTTTGCTATGGATACCGACATCCTACTAATGGATGAACCGTTCTCTGCGCTCGACCCGCTGATTCGCGCTCAGCTTCAAGATGAATTGATTCAACTGCAAGAGAAGCTCAACAAAACGATTTTGTTTGTGAGCCACGACCTAGACGAAGCGCTGAAAATCGGCAACAACATCGCCATTATGGAATCGGGCAAACTGATTCAACACGGCAAGCCTGAGCAAATCATCCTTGCGCCAGAAAACGACTATGTGGCGGACTTTGTGGCTCACACGAATCCGCTCAATGTTTTGAAAGGTCGTTCGCTGATGCAAGCCTGCACCGAGCTTAAGCAGCAGAATGACCGCGTGTTGGTGTGTGCAGAAAAACAGATTTGGGTCGAGCAAGAGCCGAAAGGCTTAACGCTGGTGGATTCCGATAAGTCATTGGTGAATTGGGAAAGCGATTCAACCACACTCGACGACATCGGACAAAGCACAGTCGTTCAAGCCAATCCAGATATCAGCATGCGTGAAGCGATTGAACTGAAGCAACGTAGCAATCAACCTATCTTGCTAGTAGAAGAGAACAAGCTAGTGGGCGTACTGAGTGATAATGAATTGTATGACGCGCTGCTTGGTAACTTTAAGTCCAAGCAAGTAGCGTAGGCCGATTACACTTTGGAACAATAAAGAGCCGCTATCATGGCTCTTTTTTGTTTGTGAAGCCTAAATACTTTAGTAAAACCACCTCGAGCCCAAATATTACAACAAGAGCGATACAAAACCATGTAAATGCCATTGAGGAGTCGACGCCAGGCATGCCTCCAATATTGATTCCTAGTAGGCCAGTTAAAAAGCTAGTAGGTAGGAAGATGGTAGCGACCAAGGTGAAGAGATAACTATTTTTGTTTGTCTTTTGATCCCGTAGGTGCCTAATTTCTTCTTGAAACAGCTCGACCTCTCCAAGAAAGAAATCGATGGTTTCGTTAATTCGAATGATATTGTTATGAGCAAACCGATACTGGTGTGGCCTTGTTGTCACTAATGGTACTTCAGACTCAATCAAATCTCGAATCGCGTATTGCTGTGGCCGTATGAATCGCTTTATTGAAATCAGTGCTTTTTGCGCTGAAATATGGTTATGAGTTGACTCATCACTTACGTCGAATTCGTTCAATGTATTCTCGATAAAATCCAAGTACGTATCAATCTTGCCGTTTAACCCATCAATAATATAGTTCAACAGGCTAGCAAGGCTTTGCGGTCCCTTCCTTTCCGCTAGAGCCTCTCTAATATCCATGATCGCTCGGGATGGTGTTTTACGTGTTGAGATTAGTGCGCCGTTGTAATAGAGAATTCGGATACTAAGCATGTCTTCTGGTGACGCGTTAGCGTTCATATTGACACCGCGTAAGATGAGCAAAAAGTTTTCTCCATCCAGTTGATGGAAAGAAGGGCGGCTCTCGTCTGCAAGCAAGTTATCTATCGTCGATCTCGGTATTGCGTTGAACTCTAGCCAGCCTCGGATCGCGAGGTGACCTCTTTCACAGTGATACCAATGATCAGCTTCTATGACTTCAGTTGAGTTCTCCTTTTTTATCGGTTTTTCACTCGAAAAGTCCCAATGTTCGATCATGAAGCTCATAATTGCGTCCTTGTAATAGGAGGGAGAGGTAGTTTTTAATGCTCAGCTACGAGCAGCATATCACATGGAGGAGATTGTAATAGGCTATCTACGGTACTTCCCATCCAGTAACGAGATGCGCTGCTTCTTCGGCATGCACCAAGCACTAGCAGCGTTCCTTTGTGTATTTTCACTGCTTCAACAAGGGCGAAGTCAGGGTTTCCTCTGATGAAGGTTAAGGGAACCGAGTTGAGGTTTTTATCTTTGAGGAAATCCAATACCCCTTCTTTCTGGCTTTGTAATATTTCTCGACTGAATTCTGTCAAATATTCCGCGACGTATTGGCAATAAACAAGCTTGAAACTTTGTGCCAGTGTGTCAGAAAAACGCAATCCTGCTTTGATGATTGCCCGATCTATGGTGCCGCTTTCGTCGTCCCTGTGTAATGGATCTATCGCTCCGAGCACTAGGGTTGATGTTGACCACGGCTTGTCAGTGAGTAAGAACAAGTTTTTGTTCTCGGTTATCAAAGCTGACATCAGCTCGTGCGATATATTGATACTCTTTGCGTCAACAAAGAGCGTGTTGTTATTACCTGACTCTCTGATCAGCTGTGAGATCCATTTCCGTCCGTCCAAATGTATAAAATCTAGCTCGTATTTTAAGTCTTCTTCTTTCGCTATAAGAGCAACTTTTTCAAGCACTTGTATAGTCCAATTTAAGTATCTATCGTTTGTACGCTTGGCATCTCGCGCTTTATCACTAATGAAATCAAAAAAGGTGTGATCTTCGCTTCTACGATAATCCTCTCCATAAATCTTGATAGGCGAATTTGTCTTAGAGGCGTAAACAAGAGTCTTTATCAGCACCTTTCTCGATGGGATAATTGAAGTTTTCAGAAGCAAGTCCACAGTCGGCATGAGCGTCTCCTATTTATGTCTATGACTTTTACCGTTTCTACTGTATTCACAAATCAAATGTTTGAAGCGTGTATCGCGTGACTTGTTTTAGTTTAGGAGAGAAAGAGTAACAGTGGTGCGGAAGGTGCATGAGGTTGTCTTCTCGTAAGCGTTTGTAGGTAATCATCCTACATACACGATTAACGTGATTTCTGTAGTGCGTTTAGCCTAGTTGAGTGTCAAACTCATTTAGGCAGATTTGTGGCTTCTCTTGTCCAAAAACTTGTTGGAATTTCTGTATTCGCTTCTCTTCCCCTTGCTGAGGTTTTAGCTGCAGAATTTGTTATACAAGGTTTATCCAAGCCGCTGGAAAAGAACTTAGAATATTACCTCTCGCCATTAGCTGAAGTTCCGGCTGAAAACCTTTCTATTAGCCAACTCAGTAAGCTGGTTAGGTCAGCGTTAAATCCTTATGGTTACTACCATTCCGAGCTTAGAGTTCAGAGATCAGAGAATGATCTCATCGTGCTTGAGGTTGACGCGGGGGAGGTGATGTTGGTCAAAAAATCTAATATTGCTGTGTCGGGAGAGGCCAGTAACGATCAGGATTTCATCGAACTAATCAATCAAGCTCAACTTAAGCAAGGGCAGCCGTTGCTTCATTCTGAGTACGATACGCTAAAGCGAAACTTGATTTCATTGGCTCAGCAAAAAGGTTATTTAGATGGACGTTTTATCGAATCGTCTTTGGAAGTCATTCCAAGTTTGAATGAAGCCCATGTGAATCTGCAGTTCTCTAGTGGTTCTCGCTACCAATTTGGAGAGCTGTCTGTTCTTACGTCGGGTATCGAAACGGCTCGAATAGAAGCGATGAGAACATTTGAGCGGGGCGACGATTTTGATACTTTGAAATTGAGTCAATATCAGGCCGACCTCTCCAATACTGATTGGTTTCGCAGTGTGATTGTGAAAGCGGATTTCGAAGGGATATCCGATGGTCATAAGGTGCCGATAGAAGTGCTCGCAGAGCCGAATTCACGTAATATTGTGCAAGTCGGTGGAGGGTATTCGACAGACTTGGGATTACGCGCTTCGCTAAACTGGACCAAGCCTTGGTATAACGCACGTGGACACAGTTTTGAGGCACAAGCGTACGCTTCCAAACCGGAACAATCGCTATTACTAGGTTATAAAATTCCCACCCAAAATGTTCTAACGGATTACTACGGGATTCAGTTTGAATCTAAGCATGTCGACTATCGAGACACATCGAGTTTTTCTAATGATTTATCGTTTGAAAAACACTGGCAGTTAGACAGTGATTGGCAAAGCACCATGCACGTTCGTTATTTGCAAGAAAGTTATCGACAAGCGTCGGAGAATGACGAATCACAGTTGTTATTACCGGGGGTGACATTTTCACTGCTTGATCGCAAGAACGATCAATTAGAAGTAAAGCACCGTCACGTTTACTCATTGGAATACTCAGACCCTAATTTTTTCTCCGATTCTCGTTTGCTGCGTATTGAGGGCAATAGTGTTCTGTCATGGGATATTAGTGAAAAACACAAGTTTCACTTTCGTTCTAATGTCGGTATTAATGTCGCTGACACTTTGAGCGATATTCCATCCTCGTTACGCTTCTTTGCGGGAGGTGATGGCAATCTTCGTGGTTATGGTTATGAGTCTATCTCTCCGAGAGATGAAAATGGCGATTTAACGGGGGCTCGTTACATGTTTACTGCTGGGCTGGAATATCAATATCAGGTCTACCGCCAATTGTGGCTTGGGGCATTTTATGATGTTGGTGATGCCTTCAACGATAGGGTGGATTGGAAAAGCGGTACAGGGTTGAGTTTGATATGGAATTCAAAATACGTGCCCGTCAAAGTGGACTTTGCTTATGGTTTAGATGCTCCTCAAGGAGACCAATTCCGCGTTCACTTTTCGCTAGGCACGCAGTTTTAGCGGGCATTAAAAAGGCTCTCACCCTTGCAGATAGAGAGCCTTTTTAAGCCTTGATTGTTTAGAGTTCGAACTCACCATTCAGTTTCTTGAATATCCAGTTAGGTGCCTTATGCCATCCACCATAGTTTGGATTCTTAGTATGGATCTCATTCATTGATTGCCATTGAGTTTGGCCTTGTCCATCTCGAGATACTCGCCAAAACAGTTCATCTTGTTGTCGATTTAAGTAGTGCATGACATGTTCTGCAAAGGCTTCGCTTTGGACCAACACACCAAATTCCACATTGAGGAAGTCCGATCTTGGGTCGAAGTTTGATGAGCCGATATAAGTCAGCCGACCATCGAGTATCACCGTCTTGTTGTGATAATAAGTATCCGCATGGAAGTAATGGTCATCATTTTTCGCTTGGTTTTTGTATTCAAGTATATGAACGCCCTTATCCAACAGGGTTTGGCGATGCTCCTCGTAATAAGCCGGAATAAAGCCAGAATCATTAGAAGCAGACGAGTTCGTCATTAACGTGATGTCCGCTTTTTGCTCCATCAAGGTATCAATAAAGGCAAATTCGCCATCACTTGGTACCACGTAAGGCGTTGATATCACGGCTTTAGACGCAGTGGCTATTTGTTGCCAAACTTGGTGTTCTGCACGTTTTCTAAAGTAGGGTTTGTTGTTTTCTAGCTTGTTTAATGAGTCGAAAACGGGGGTGACTTGCGCAGTGATGAAGTCGGGACTGGTCAGGTGTTTAACCTGTTTTTCAACCTCCGCCAGAATGATGCTTTTGTCTTTCTCACCTTTATTAAGCGCTTGAGTAAACGCGGAATAGTTTGGGGTAACTTTAACGATGTTTTCTATTGGCGTGACATGCTCGCTGTCCCAAAGTTGTTGGTAGTTCTGGTCGAACGTTCGAATAATGCTGCCTTTGAACAAGACATCCATATCAAAGAAGTTGGCTTTGCGGCTGTAACCAAAATAGTCGTTGCCAATGTTACGTCCACCTAGAATCATCCATTGATGGTCGACGTTGAAGTGCTTCTCGTGCAGACGATTGTCCAAACGTTGTTGATGAGTAGAGAAGTTGACGGCGCGACCAATCCAGCCTGACTTACGTGAATCAAACGGATTGAATAAACGGATTTGAATGTTGTCGTGAGCACTGAGATCAGCAAGCCATTTCTCGTTAAACACCAATAAATCATCGAGAGTGAGTCGAACTTGCACGCCTCGATCTGCTGCTTGTTTGAGTTCATTGAGTAGCATCAAACCAAGCGTGTCACTCTCCCAAGAAAAGTAAGTCATATCGATGCTTTGCTGAGCGTTTCTTACCAGTTCAACACGACGAGCAAAGGCTTCTGGAGCGGTAGGAATTAAGTAAACTTCGGCTTGATGCTGAGTAGTTTGCCAATTGGCTTCAAAATCCGGTTCAACTTGAGGGTAGGGCTGGGCACAGCCAACCAACAGCGCGCCGAAGATAAAGAGTAGCAGAGCACGAATGTCGTTAGGAAACATGAGTAAACCTTCCTAATTATGTTCAAGGAATAAGGATGAAAAAAGCCAGCGAACTGGCTTTTAGGTATTCGGTAACGATCTTTTAGTGGCTGAGGATGACGTTACATGTGGCTAAGAATCAGCCCAAGTTCCTCGAGACCATTGAGGCGACCTTGGCGCAGTTTTGGATCGATGCCTGAGTGATGAGCATTGTCCCAGTCTTGCGTGGATTGAATACCGCCATCGTTATTGATCAGCAATACTCGATCAGTCGCGCTGTTGTATTGGAAGTTTTCAAATAAACGCTCGCTAAACCACAAACGAGAGAGCTCGCTCATCATCGCTTTGTCTTTGCTACCTGGGCGAACACTTGAACCATCAAGCTTTAATGCCTTATTAAACACAAATGGTAATTCCGATGCATTACAAGCGCCCACAATACAACTGATGCTTTTGAGTAAATCACCCACGTCGAGATCGCCATTTTCACCTTTGGTGTTGTAAGTCCATACGTTGAATCCAGGTGTGTAGTCAAAGTAGTAGAAGCTTGGCGTTGATCCTGTTGCTTCTTCAGTTGAAACCTTATGACGGTTTGGACCCGTGAAGAGCAAGTCATGCAACGTGGTTTTGAATTGCTGCATGTTTTTGGCCGCGCCATTCAGTTCACTTTCATCGTTAGGGAAAAAGTCAGCTAGAGCAAGTAACTCTGTGGTTGAATCGGAGTTCCCCAAACCGAAGAACAACTTAGTCATCGCCTCATAAGCGGTACTAGGCAGCAGTTCCAATAAGTCAGAAAGATCGAGTTCAATCGAAGCTGAGTCGCTGAGTAATGAACGATATTCAGCGCGTAAACGGTTCAAGTTCGTTTCCGATTCTAGCCACTCCACCATGTATTCGACGATTAAGTTTTCGTCACCACTTTCAATGATTTCTGGCGCTTCTTGGCTCAAGATTTCAATGATAGTTGGGATCAAAAATGTCAGGCTCGGTAGCATGCCCAGAGTATTGCTTTCTGCACTGTTTGAGCCAATTACCGTCGGTACGATCCACTCATTCTCAATCGCTTGTTCAGTAAAGTGATAGCCTGGAACTTCTTTCACTAGAAACGCTGGTGGGCGATGCTCGATGTAAGGTGCAAACGGCATCAGCGTGGCTAGTGGGCTGTTGTCGCGTGTTGGACTGATAACCGGAATATTCGCTGCGGTCAGTACCCAGTTCTTAAGACGTTGAATAGGGTCAAGCACCTCGCTCTGTACCTTCATAACCTCTTCAAGTGGCAGTAACGCAAGATCTTCAACGCTTTGCTCTGGTCTTTGGCTCTTGGCAACATCGTAACTTTTATATTCAAAGCCGTAAGCGTTGCTTTGCATGATGGCACGTTGAAAGTGCTCACCTGCGATTGCAGCATCGCCTTTTGATTGCTGTAAAATTCCCACCGACATGGCACCCGCACCTTGACCCATGAGTGTCACGTTTTGCGGATTGCCGCCGAATGCCTCTATGTTTTGTTGAACCCATTCAAGCGCGTGTTTTTGATCGCCTAGGCCAAAGTTTCCGCCTTCAGGGTTGTCCAAACCATCGATCCAAACACTGCCCAACAAGCCCAAGCGATAGTTAAAGGTAACAGCAATAAACGGGTTACCATCGTCAGCACCTTGTGCAACCACCATATCACCATGAATCAGCGGTTCTGAGCCTGCGCCGTATTCAAAGTCTCCACCGTGAATAAAGACATAAACTGGCAAATCTGCGTACGCTTCTGTCCCGGTTGGTCGCCAAATGTTTAGGTTCAAACAATTTTCTGACTGCGTTTGAGTCGTGGTTTTTAATTGCGGACACGCATCACCGAACTGAGTCGCATCAATATCGCCTTCAAGTGGGGCTACAAGGCTGTGCTGAAAGCGGTCTGCTTGCGCAAATTGGATACCTTTGAACGCCTCTACCGCTGCCAGTTTTTCATCCGCATCAAGCGGTGTGATGACAAGGGACTCTTTAGTTGCTTGAATGGTCGCATCACCAATTTCCAAAGAGATTTGCTCTGGCGGTAACGGTTGTAATGGCTCCGGATCGTAAGGAACGCTAGGTTTACTTGAATCATCACCACAAGCCGCTAAGGCAAGAGTGATGGTAATGGCTAAAGTTGAGCGATTGAGTAAAGTCATTGTTATGTCCAAAAGTCATTTGGTGCGTACACCGAAAATGTTAAACGGCATCTAACAAGCGACGTCCTGACGCTTTGGTATTAATCCGTGAATGGTTGGATGGCTTGTTGTATTGATGGCTCAAATGGTAGGGCATCAGTGACAGTTTCAATAATCGCCTTTGTAGGATGCAGTCCTACCATCCAATGGCCTACCAATGTGTTATTTCTTTGTGTGCTATTGCTTTGTGCGATTAGAAGCGATAACCCAAGTTCAAGGTCAGTGAGTCACGTGTTTCGCCTTTGTTGTAAAGCATGGTTAAGTTGTAGTTCTTACCGATTTGCTTATTGAAACCTGTCAGGAATGCCCACTCGTTAAGCTCGACACCGATGTCGTAATCGAACTCGATATCTCCGGTTTTTACTCGGCCATCCATACGAGAGTCCAAGCCTTGATATTCAGCACCGACAAAGAACTGGGTACGGTAGTCGACTAACTGATAACCAAGCATCGGTTGAACGGTAACAATGCCGTCACCCCAGTCATCCAAGCCTTTTAAACGTGTCTGAGAGTACGTGCCAGTCACAGAAGCAAAGAACTCTTTGTAACCAACCGAGAGTGTTGTACCGACACCGCGCAAATCGTATTCAAGGTGAATTGGCACGTTCAGTCGCCCGCGATTACATAGGGCAGACAAACCATCACAAAACTTGTCGCCTAAGCCCGGTAGACGATCATTCAGCTTGTCTTTTAGATACTGGCCACCTTCGCCTGTGTATCCCGCATCCACGTTTGCATCGACATTGATTTTGCCGACGTAACCAAACACGTTCCAAAAAGGAAGGATGTTCACGTCACCACGAATACTGAAACTCTCTGCGTTCACAATCCCGACGGTGTCTTCTGGGTCGAATAGGTCGTTTAGACGCACGCCATCAATAGTGAAGTCATTGAATGGGATGTTCATATCTTGGTTACGGTAAGCCATTGACACACCAAATGGCAGCGGTAAATCGATGCCTTGTCGACGCACCATATCGCCCATTAATGGGAAGATACGATCAAGTTTTACACTGGCTTCTTGCATGCGTGGGTCAGAAACTTCGTTCAAGCGTTTATCATCCAACACTTGCACACCAATGTCATCCTCATAGATGGCAACAGGTTTAAGAGTGCTGACCATTTTCAGTGGTTTGTTTTTGCTTGAGCCAACAATTTCAGTGTGTTTGCTCGCAATCACAAGTTTGCCAGAATCCAACTTTTGAAAGCGGATCTCTTGATGGTACGTATCCACCTTGTATTTGTGGTGTGTGAACGGCTTTTCGTTAGTGATGACCATGCGTTTTGGTTCACCGTTAACGAGTTCGATATCGACGCTTAAGAAACGGAAATAGGCGATGTCTTGTGGAAGCCCATATTTTGAGTAGTTGAAGCTGACAACGACATTGCCGTTTTGATCTTCTTTTGCTCGCACCGATGAAGAGTCAAAGCTCTCAGCATAGTTACGCAGACGATATTCTGTACGCGTGAAGGCTTCAATTTCATCCAACACTTTTTCGTTCTTATCCAGCTCTTCAGGGCTGTATTTGATGCGTAGATCGATATTGCCCTTGCTGTCTGTGTTTTTTACAAGGAACACCGAAGAATCACGGACTTCGTTACCGATTTGAACGGTTCGGTGAGCATGCTCTACCAAGTGCTCGCCTTGTACTAGTGAACTGATGGCCAGTTTCGGTAGATCATGGCTGATACCGTATTTGTCGAAGAGCTGGCGACCTTGTTCCATTACTTCGTTGTAAGTTGTCTCTTCTGCGGCGAAGCTAAAAGTGGGGGTAGTAAGCATTAGTGCGCTCGCTAGCACAGTAAGAGAAGATGTCTTGCTAGCGCGTATTTCAAAAAAACTCATGACGATTTCCACTCTGAATAGCCTCAAACCTTCGAGACTCAGACAGTTAATGTGTCACTGAACTTCTTGTTCAGTTAGATAGATGTGTTTGCTGTGATTGATGTTGTGAATGCCGTGTTTTTAATTGCATTTCGTAAATCAATGAGAGGATTTTATGGTGGGTAGAGAAATCCCGTTAATCGCTTTTGATGGATACTATCCTCGCTTTATGGGTGAGGCAGGAATAGGGCAGCGAACAAAGCAAAAAGCCCCGCAGAGCAAAAGCAATGCAGGGCTTTAGTTTCAAGAACGGAGGTGGTGCTTAGGCCGTAACGCGAACACGGAACAGATCGGTAAACAACTTTGCAATCATCAAAATGATCATAATGTTTACCAGCATTAGCAATGGCGTTTCAATTCGATACGCTGGGGTTAAGTTGAGCGCACCCGATGTCAAAACAACCAATAAGTTAATACCTAGGATTCTATGTACCATCAGCTTTGGTGTGGAAAAGACCTTCCAAATCACTATGATGTTGATGAAGTAGAACAAGGCAAGTTGCCATAGCTCGGTCATCATTGGCATTAAGAAAATATATTGCAGAAGGATTACCGTCCCCGTGCCTATTACTCCAAAAAAAGCATCCTTAATAATACTCGGAGGCATGGTAGGGACGAGTGATGAGAATACACCGGCCAGCATAGGGAAAATGAACCCTCCGGGCACAGGAAGGTAAATCCAGATCAGCAGCGACGCTACGAACATGGAGACACCTTGCAGTACCTTTCTGCTGTCTTCATTCAAATGCTGGATGAAGGTTCGATGCTCATGATGCCAGACAGTGTTGTTATTTCCTTGAATGACAAAAGGGACGTCGCTAACAAACGAGGTTCTCGGCTTTTTAATATCAAAGCTCTGAAGTTGCTGTGCTAATGTTGGCCAATCGATCTCATTACGTTGCGGCTTATCGGCTTGTTCTAGCAATCGGTCTTGGATTTGCGCCATCTCATTTAAACGCGCGCGCCATAGCTGACGATGCTCTTTTAAATGGTAGCTACCAGTGAGCGGCAAGCTGATCAATTGGAACAGTTTCTCTATGTTAGTCGTATTGGTTTCCAGTGCTTCGATATCAATGTGGTGAGGGTTATTCATGGCACTAAGCATCACCTCACGGCTTGTCTCAAAACGCTGAATGAAGTTTTGTTCCGTGTTTACTGGCCACACTAAGCGATACACAACCGAAAAGGTGATCACACCAAGAATCGTCTCCTGCATACGAAGGACGGCGAAGTGGAACGTTGCTTGATTATCAAAACCACCCATACAGGCGACAATTGAGCACACTGCAAAACCGATCGTAAATACATAGCCATATTTCTCGTCGCTCGACATAAATATGCACACACCCAAAAACAAGGTGAAGAAGGTGAGGAACAAAAAGCGGTCTTGAGAGAACATCGCGATAAGAAAGAAGGCATAACCGATGCCCAATAAGGTTCCCAGTAATCGGTTATTACCTTTGTTTATCGAGTGTGCGAAGCTTTCGTTCAATGCCATCACCGCGACCGCAATTGCCGCCCAGTAAGGTTTCTCCCATTGAAACCATAAGGCAAGACAGATCGCGATAACGATAGAGAGCGCAGCTTTGATCGCTTCTTTGGTAGAGGCGCTGAACATAACAATCACCGAATTATTTAATGATTTTGATAGAAGCCGTCATACCCACGCGAAGTTGCAGATCGTCTGGCAGTTCATCCAGTTTTACTTTGATGGGAATACGTTGAGCCAACCGAATCCACTGGAAGTTCGGATTGACATTTGGCAGGAGGTCGTTGCCTGTGCTGCCATCTTGCTTTGCAATTCCGTAGCCGATGCTTTTTATTTCACCTTTTAGTTGCACATCGTTGTACATCATCAAGGTTACATAAGCGGTGTCTTCAGGATTGACGCCTACCAGATCTGTCTCTTTGAAGTAACCCTCTATCCAGAAGCTGTCTTCATCAATTAAGGCTACGACCGGAGAGTTAGCGACCACTTGAGAACCGACGCGTAAGTTCAAATTAGTGATGTAACCATTCGTTGGAGCATAAACCTTTGTGTAATCGAGGTTCAGTTTGGCTTCTTCAACATTGGCTTTCGCAAGCTCTACGTTGGCAACCGCCGTTTCTACCGCATTGTTTAGGTTGTTCAATGTCAGTACCGGTACGGCTCCAGGTGTGCGCTTTTCTAACTTAAGTGCGCGTTGCTCTTCGTTTTTTGCTTTTGCTAACAGAGCGACCGCCTGCTTTTGAGTCGCCAACGCTTTGTGGTATGCCGCTTTGTAGATGCTAGGGTCGATCTCAAACAGTAAATCGCCTTGTTTCACTTGCGAGTTGTCTTCGACATACACGTTAATGACTTGTCCTGTCACACGCGGTGTGATTGAGACAATGTATGCACTGACTTGACCGTCTCGTGTCCAAGGACTGCTTGAGTACGACTGGTAATAGCTGAAAATCACACTGCCAGCGGCACAAAGCAGTAGCAATGTGATGAGATAACGTTTAATCACGGGGTTTGCCTCAAAAGATGGTAATGAATCGACCAATAACGCCAGTAAAAATCACAATTAGGCTCAGCTCTGTGAGTGCAGGAAATGCAACGTATTTGTGGATACCCAGTTTTGTAGCAATGGTTCCGACCAAAATGGTGAGCATGTAAGCCAATGCAATAACCAGCAACAAGGGTGGGAAGTAAACTTCGCCCCACACAAGTTCATGTGGCATTGAGTTCATGGTGTTTTTCTCTATTAACTTGATGAATGGAAAGATAAGGCAAATGATGGCATCCGTGATAATCGCTTTTGGAGGATCTAATCCATCAAACGAAAGGTGTTATGCGCTATATAGAGGGAATGATGCAACCAACCCGCTTTTTGGAGAGCGATAACAAAAATAAAATTATTTTCCGATTTATCTCGTGTCTATTGCAGAACACTAAGTTATTAAATTTTCGACAATTATTTTTCAATGTTTGCGTTTGAATATGCGAAGTGATGGTTTCGTCCTTCAAATAGGATTACGAGTTGTGAGTTTTTGTTCCTAATATTCGCTTCGAAGCAAACGAGATGCTTTTTAAATTAAATAATCCAACAAATATGAGTGACAGATTATTCGTTAGATTATTTGAGTTTTATATTTATTAGTAAGAGTAAAATTGTCATGGAAATTATTTCTAACCTTTTTGACATGGCACCATTTGTTGCTCTCTTTATTACGCTCTCTCTCGGTTATATGGTTGGTAAAATTACCATTGGTCGATTTGTTCTTGGCGGTGTTGCCGGAACATTATTAATGGGTGTAATTATTGGGCAATTTGGTGTTCATATTGATCCCGGCGTAAAAAGCATTTTCTTTGCGCTCTTTATTTACGCAGTAGGGTATCAAGGTGGTGCGCAGTTCTTCAAAGCATTGAACTTTAGAACCATCAACATTCTACTTTCTGCCGTGGTTATGACGGTTTCAGGTCTGCTTTGTGTGTTAGCGGCAGCTTGGATGTTTGATCTAGACAGAGGTACGGCAGCAGGCCTTGCAGCTGGTGGTTTGACTCAATCGGCAATCATCGGTACAGCGGGTGATGCGATCGCACGTCTTGGTGGTGTGACAGAAGAAGCGAAACACCTAATGCAGACCAACGTCGCAGTAGGCTACGCAGTTACGTACATCTTTGGTTCGCTGGGTCCAATTCTTATGGTGACATGGGTATTCCCAACGCTGATGAAGTGGGATATCCGAGCAGAAGCGATTGCTCTAGAAGAGAAAAACTCAAACGGTAAGCGCGATCTAGCGCCGGGTGAATTCAACGCAGTAACCGCGCTGGTTACACGAGCATTTAAAGTGAGCAAAGATGGCGGGCTAGCAGGCAAAACCCTAGCTCAGTTAAACCAGCACGCTCTAGCTGCTTGTATTGAATTGATTCAACGTGATGGCAAAGTGCTAGAAGTGGACAAATTCACAGCATTGAAAGAAGGGGATGTCATTGTTGTAACTGGTCGTCGTAATGCGGTACATCAGCTGCAAGATGGTTTGGCTGACAACGAGATTGCACTTCCAGAAGGCTATGAAGTTATTGAAGAAAACCGTCAACTGATCGCAGACAACCGCAAACTGATTGGTAAGTCGCTGCAAGAGATCAAAGAGGCTTCGAACCAAGGTTCAATGCGCGGTATTTATGTGACGGATTACATTCGTGAAGGCAACTCTATCGAAATGACGCCGGATCTTGTGGTGAAGAAAAACGACGTCATCCAGCTTACAGGTACAGCAAAAGACATTAATCGCGTTGAGAAAAACATCGGTCAACGCATGGGCTCTGCAACCATGACGGATTTCATTGTGCTTGGTATGGGTATGGTGCTTGGTCTATTGATTGGTCTTATCAGCTTTAAGATTGCAGGTATTCCCGTCACCATCGGTTCTGGTGCAGGTTGTTTGATCTCAGGTTTGATCGTCGGTTGGTTGCGTAGCCGCAATCCCCACGTTGCTCAGTTCCCAGAAGGGGCGGCGAACTTCATTCGAGATTTCGGTTTGGCAGCATTTGTGGGCATTGTTGGCCTAGAGGCAGGCCCTCAAGCGGTCGACACAATCAAAGAACACGGTATGTCTCTGTTGTTCCTTGGTATGGCTGTGACCATTATTCCTCAGTTTATTTCGTTCTTTTTCTCATACTTTGTATTGAAGATTAAGAACCCAGTTGAAGCACTAGGTTGTGTTACAGGTGGACGAAGTGCGAACCCAGCATTCGCGGCTTTAATGGAAAAAACAGGCAACGCAACGCCAGTATTCTCATTCACCGTGACTTATGCAGTCGCCAATGTACTGCTTACCCTATGGGGTCCAATTATTGTCGGCATTATTACTTTAAACGCAGGCATGTAATTTAAATAAATTCGAACACACTTATCGCCTAATTAAATAGGCGATAGGGAAAGTAATATCCAAATTTAAGTAAATAATAGATTCAGGTAAATATTATGACTACACAAAACACAACAATTGATTTTTCAAAATTTGCAGATTTAAGCCCATTTGAATTAAAAGATAAACTAATTGAAGTGGCACAAACTGTTCCTGACCGCGCGTTATTAGATGCTGGTCGTGGTAACCCTAACTTTCTAGCGACGCTACCACGTAAAGCGTTCATTCGTTTGGGTGAATTCGCAGTGTTGGAAGCAGAGCGCACTTACTCATACCTAGATGGTGGCTTCGGTGGCATTCCTGATGGTGTGGGCATTGTTGAGCGCTTCGACACGTTTGCAAACGACAATAAGAAAGACCAAGGCGTGCAGTTCTTAGAAAAGTCGCTGAGCTACGCAAAAGACCGTTTGGGTCTAGAGAAACAAGCTTTCTTGAATGAACTGGTTAACGCATACCTTGCATGTAACTACCCAGTGCCACCACGTATGTTGACGAACATCGAAACCGTTGTGAAGCAATACATTGCAGAAGAAATGTACGGCCCAATGCCAATGACAACAGACTTCGATCTGTTTGCAACTGAAGGCGGTACGGCGTCTATGACGTACACCTTCCAAACTATGTTCAACAACGGTTTGTTGAAGAAAGGTGACAAGGTAGCGCTAATCACTCCAATCTTTACGCCGTACCTAGAGATTCCAGAACTGAGTGAATACGAACTGGAAATCGTTGAGCTACGTCTGGATGAGACAACATGGCAACTGCCGATGTCTGAAATCGAAAAGCTTGCAGATACAGACATCAAACTGCTTTGTGTCGTGAACCCAGCAAACCCAGCGTCTGTGAAGTTCTCGGATGAAACTCTGGATAACCTATCAAACTTCGTGAACAACGAACGTAGCGACTTGTTCATTGTGACTGACGATGTATACGGCACATTTGCGGACGACTTTGTCTCACTGTTCGCGAAACTGCCATACAACACGCTTTGTGTTTACTCGTTCTCTAAGTACTTCGGTGCAACAGGCTGGCGTTTAGGCTCGATTGCGATTCAACACAACAACGTGTTTGACGATGCAATGCGCAGCCTTCCTGAAGCGCGTCAACTTGAGTTGGACGATCGTTACAAAACGCTGACTCCGGAACCTCGTGAGATTAAGTTTATTGACCGTATCGTAGCAGATAGCCGCAGCGTAGCGCTTAACCACACAGCAGGCTTGTCTCTTCCTCAACAAGTTCAAATGGCACTGTTCTCATTGAACTGCTTGATGGACTCAGAACAAAACTACAAAGAAGCATGTAAACGCATCATCCGTGAGCGTTACAAAACTCTGTACAAAAACATGGGTGTAGAAATTGAAGAAAACAAAGATCGTGTGGACTACTACACACTGCTTGAGCTCGACACTTTGGGCGGCAAATTGTATGGACCAGCCTTCGTTGAATGGTTCAAAGCGAGCGAGAAGGGCAAAGACTTCCTGTTCCGCCTTGCACATGAAACCGGCGTTATCCTACTTCCAGGCCAAGGCTTCGATGTAGTGCACGCATCAGTTCGAGTTTCGTTAGCAAACCTTACTCACCACGAATACGAGCTTATCGGTCGTGCAACACGCAAAGTGTTGGATGAGTACTTTGCTGAGTTCCAAGGCTAATTAATCCAGCCTGATTAAGAATAGGCCTCGGCGTTGTCGAGGCTATTCCGACCAAATAAGCACAGTGCGCGGCATTGTGTTTATTTAGTCGCCAAGCTAACAAACTTCCCAATTAAGAGTGACTTATGAAAAGCATTATTTCTATTCAATCTCATGTGGTTTATGGCCACGCAGGAAACAGTTCTGCAGTCTTCCCAATGCAGAGAATGGGGCTTGAAGTCTGGCCAATCCACACGGTTCAGTTCTCAAATCATACGCAATACCAACAAGGCTGGACGGGACAACGATTCGGCTCTGACGATATTCGTTCATTAATGCGCGGTCTGGACAATATTGAAAAGCTCAGTGAATGCGGTGCGGTACTGTCCGGTTATCAAGGCAGCGCAGAGCAATGCCGCGCCGTCGCTGAAGCTGTCAGTTTAGTTAAATCGCGTAACCACAGCGCGCTTTACGTGTGCGACCCAGTGATGGGTGATCCAGATAAAGGCTGCATTGTAGAGGACGGCGTCAAAGAAGCGATCAGCCATAGTTTGTTGCCCATCGCTGATGTGATTGTTCCAAACCAGTTTGAACTGAGTGAGCTAACGGGCGTGAAAATTGACTCCCTTTATGATGCGGTCACTGCATGCAAAAAAGCCCTAGAGCTGGGACCAAAAATGGTATTGGTGAAACACCTGCATGCGCTAACAGATGATGCCTTCAGTATGATCTTAGCGACACCGAAAGCGTGTTATTTAGCTCAGCGTCCAAGTATTGATTTTGACCAGCAACCCGTGGGCGTTGGGGATTTGATTTCTGCAATTTTCACTTCTTGTTTGGTGAAGAAGATGTCTCCTGTCGCAGCGTTTCGTCATGCTCACAATGCGGTTTATGGCGTATTAGAGATCACCAAAGGCTATGGCACATGGGAACTGCAGACGATCAACGGTCAATACGAATTTGTCGAACCCACGCATGAGTTTAATGTCGTGAAAATCGCCTAGTACTAAGGGTGGATGCGTACAGTGACGACTAGAAGCTAGGCACGACGTGATAAAATCTGTGCGTTATTGCATTGATGGATAGCGTCCTACATCTGCGATTACAGCGTTTTGAAGCGCTTAGCTATAGTACCTCCACACAACGAAACGGACTTCATTTTGACCCATTTAACTTCAAACTAAGTCTCTGGTCATACGCCAGAGAACATTAAATGAGACTGACTATGAATCGTTTAATTTCCTCTGGTGTAACGATAGCACTCTCGCTCTTGGTAGTGGCTTGTAGTTCACCTCATACGCTGGATGTCCGCGTTTCTCCAAGCAACTATAAAGATGTTGAAATCGCAAATTCAGTACCGACAGAACCGCTTCGAATGTGGGCCAATGAGGCTCCCGATTTTCTTTATTCGGCACATAATCAAACCACACCAATCAAAGTAGAGGGTGAACAACTCAATATTTTGGCCTTATCGGGTGGTGGCGTAAACGGCGCTTACGGTGCAGGCGTTTTGATGGGCTTACAAGAAAAGGGTGAGCTGAAAGACTACGCTATCATTACGGGCATCAGCGCGGGTGCGTTAATTGCGCCATTTGTTTTCATCGGTGGTGATGCAATGCCAAAGATGAAAGAAGTCATGCTCAACATCAACGACAAAAGCGTCCTGGGTAAAAAGAACTTTTTAAACACACTGTTTAAGGACGCGTTTACCAATGGCGAGAACCTCTATGACTTCATTGCGGACGCTTACCCTGAGCCAATGATTGAGGCGATGGCACAGCAACATCGCAATGGTAAACGCCTCTTTATCGGCAGTACCCATTTTGATTCAGGTGAATTAGTAGTTTGGAACATCGGCGCGATTGCGAATAGTGACTTAGCGGACAAATCAGAATTGATCTACAAAGTGCTTGCCGCAAGTGCATCGATCCCTGGCGTTTTCCCTCCACAGTTTATCGATGTTGAACATGATGGGGAAACACTTGAAGAGTTACACGTAGATGGTGGTCTTGCAGCGCAGGTGTTCTTTAATCCGTCTAACTTCAACTATCAACAAATTTCAGAGGCTCTGGGGTTAGAAAAAGCACCTCAATTGGATGTGATTCGCAATGGTGCTTTGAAAGCACCGTATCGACCACTAAAAGACAAAGGGTTGGATTTGGTATCGAAAAGCGTCTCAAGCCTTACGTTAGCGCAAACTCGTGGTGATCTGTATCGAATGAAATACATCAGTGAAATCAACGATATAGCGATGCAGTTTACTTACATCGACCAAGACTTCGGGTACGCCAAAGTGACGAAAGACATGTTCGACCAACATTACTTGCTAACGATTTACGAATATGGATACAAAAAAGCCACCCAAGGACAACTTTGGGTGACTGAACTCCCTTAATACAGGAAAAAAACACAATGAAAAAAGCCGTTCTAACGTTAATGATGCTCACTGCTTCTGCGACTGCATTTGCACAAAGTGATGCTCACCTTGACCAGCAAAAAGTCGACAGCGACATGCAGCAACTGTCTGCCATTAAAGAAGAAGGTGCAGCCTTTATCATGATTGATGAGAACTCGAGTTACGTAGCAGTCGAGTACGTGGGTAAGTGGGAAGAGATCAACAACTATGTCTCACACAAAGAAGCAAAGCAACGCAAATTGGAAAAAGTGAACAAGCAGTTTGTGTATTCGCAAACGGGTGAAACGCTAGCGTCATTAGAACAGAAGATCGTTGACCATATTCAAGCCGACCAACCTAAGTATTTTAGTGTGGATGTTTACCGCGATTATCATGGTGACTCGGGTGAATTCAACTATTTGGCTCGCGTTGTTGAGTACAACTAAGATGGAAGAAACCTACTGACTTTAGTAGGTTTTTTTATGTCGTCGAGAAGGAATTCAAACGCAGCTTGTTACCGTTACCGAGTAGCAATTCTACTATCTTGTGATAATTTAATTAGATAACTCTAAAAAGTAAGCACAACCTATGAATTTTAGTTTTGAACAACTTCTCGCGTTCGTGACCGTTTATGAACAGCTTTCATTCAGTAAGGCGGCGGTCAAACTCAATAAGCACCGAACCACAATAGGGCAGGTGATTACCAATCTTGAAGACCAACTTGCGGTTAACTTGTTTGAAAGAGTCGGTCGTTCGGTAGAACCAACAGAAGATGGCCACCATCTGTACCACTATGCTAAACAAACCATCGAACAGGCTCGTACTTTCGATAAAGTCGCACTGAGTCTTTCTTACGGTGGATTAGAAAGCGTTAACATCGCCTATTCTAGTGTGATTCCGCATCGTGCTTTGGTTGAAATTCGCCAGCAATTGTTACGTGACTTTCCGTTAATGCGTGTGAACTTCTTTGTTCGGAATAAACAGGACATCAAAAAGGGGATCGCTAGTGGTGAGTTCCACTTCGGTATCGTGAATGTTCATGATAGTCAGGCGATGCACAGTTTTGATGCCACCTTCCTTGGGCATTTCGAGTTTTTCCCTTTTGCACAAAAAGGTGGAGAGCTGTCTAAGTTGAAGAAAGATGAAGTCTTAACCGCATTGAAAAGCAGCAAGCAATTTGTCTTACGCTCATTTATCGAAGAAGGCATGGCGGAGAAGATCATCGTTAGCTCTGATAACGAAGAAGTCGATCAGCTTGCCCTAGTAATAAAAATGGTCGAAGCGGGCTTGGGTTGGGCGCTACTGCCTAAAACCTTTGCTAACACTGAGTTTGCCAACCATTCGATTGAACCTGTCGAATCGGCCGAGATGCTTGAAGGGTTCAAGTTTGGTTTTGCACTATGGTGTCCACATTCCAAACAGATTGGTGATATCAAGCAATCGCTAATGACCGTGATAAATAACTATCGCCAGCGATTCGAAGACAGTCTTCGTCGCTGATTCCAAAGACTCATTTCATTCCAACAGGGCTCATTTCGAGCCTTGTTTTCGTTTTATCCGACTCAAAATATCCGGCTTCAAATTTTGAAGGATCACACCCTCTATACGAGAGTATGGGATATCACTATTTTGCCTTAATCTAGCCTTGCGAATGGGGTCACCCAGAGCAAAAAGTGTTTTATCTATATGTCTGCTGCACGGATGCAGAATTTTCAGCCGGGTCGTTACTGCCCGGCTTTTTTTATCTGAGGATTTATTATGAATCGCCAACGCCAAGGTGCGTTACTTTCTACATCCGTCTTATTGGCATTTCCATCTTTTGCCTCATTTTATGACCCAATTGACGGACAATTTGATATGGGGCATTACATCGCAGAAAACGCCCACGGATTTTTGCCTATTCCCATTTTGATCACCGAACCTGCCGTTGGTTATGGTGGAGGAGTTGCAGGACTGTTTCTCCATGAAACGGAAGAAGAGAAAAACAAGCGCAAGCAAGCGGCACTAGAAGCGATTGATGGTGGTGCGCAACTTGTTCCTGCTGCAATGACCGTTGCTGGCGCTTTAGGGACAGAAAATGGCACATGGTTTGTCTTTGGAGGACATCGTCATTCATGGCTTAATGACCGCGTTCGTTATATCGGTATTGGTGGCTTTGGGGTTGCAAATTTAGACTTGTATAAGCAGTTGTCGTTTGGCCCAATTCAAAAAGACTTTAGATTTGGCACCACCACCTCGGTTGCCGCACTCTCACAAAAGGTGCAAGTGCGCATTGCAGACACGCCTATCATGGTTGGCGTAAAACAGTTATTGGCAAAGTCTAAGGTTGAGTCGGACAACAAACTCGTTGAAACCATCATGGAACTGACATTAGGGGATGAGAATTTCACATCGGGTTTGGGATTAGAGCTGGAATACGACACCAGAGATAACCTCTTTTTTCCAACCAAAGGCGCTAGGATCAGTGCCGATTATATGTTCTACGATGATGCCATCGGCAGTGATTACAACTATCGTAATCTCAACCTCGAAGGGGAAGGCTTCATTCCTTTGGCTGAGAAGTGGACACTTGGCTTAGCAGGAAACTATCAGCGCTTCGAACAAGATGACCTGTTTGGATCTCCAACGGCAAAGCCTTATGTGTCACTACGCGGTGTCTCCTCTTACCGTTATCAAGGGGATGAAATCGAAACGCTACAAGGTCAGCTCACTTACAGCATTACTCACCGTTGGAAAGTCTCTGCTTTTTATGGCGAAGGTAAAGCGACTCGAAAAGAGTCTGAAGAAAAGGAAAACAAAGTAAAAGCGGGTGGCGTCGGTTTTCGTTATCAGATTGCTCGTCGCTATGGATTGCATTTAGGAATGGACTATGCGGTGAGCGATGAAGAAAGCGCAATCTACGTTAATGTTGGCAGTGGATTTTAGACAAAAAAAGAGCCGTACTCTTAGACTGAGAAACTAAGAAGTACGGCTCTTTCAATTTGAACAATGATTTAGATAGCTAAGCTCTAGGCTAGGAACCAAGGAGCTAGGAGACGATACTCATTAAAGAGTAGTAATTACGTCATCCATGTGTAGACGTGCTTTTGGTAGACCGTGGTTGTAGTCTTCGCCGTCTTTGTGGTAGCCGATTGCTAGTGCAACTTCACATACGTGACCGTCTAGTTCTGCTTTAAACTCTTCGCCGATCAGTGTTGGGTCAACACCTTCCATTGGAGTAGAGTCGATACCTAGACGCGCTAGTGTGTGCAGTAGGTTACCAAGCGCGATGTAAACTTGCGCCTTAGTCCAGCCACCGTTGTAGCCGTTCTCATCTGTGTTTGCTTCAGCAAATGCGTAAGCACCCATGAACATGTCGTACATGTCTGCTGGTAGGTGACCAGAAGTTACTTCAGCATCAACGCGCTTCGCGAATTTCTCTTTAGTGAATTTTGGATCGTACGCTAGCAGAATAGTGTGAGATGCTGCTTTAGCGTGCGGTTGGTTGAACTGGTGCATGTTAGCAAACGTGTCGTGGAAACGCTGTTTTGCTTCGTCGCTCTCAATTACGATGAATTTCCAAGGCTGAGAGTTGATAGAAGACGCAGATAGGCGGATTGCTTCTTTGATGATTGCCATATCTTCTTGCGAGATGCGTTTCTCTTCGTCGTATTTTTTAGCTGTGTAACGGTTGTTTAGGTCTGTAATGATTTGATGAGACACGTTTATATCCTCTTAATATTAATAGACAAATGAGGATGCGCTTAGCATCGACAACCATGCGTACCTCGAAAGTGAGTCCATAATATCGACTTTTATCGAATTGATAATACGTGTTTCGTTTAAATCACTTTCTATTTTTTATTGAAAATCGAATTTGAACGCCTAAAAGGCAGATTGGCATTCTCCGCACTCCGACGTTCAGAAACCGCAGAAACCACCAACGAGCTTGGTAGGATTATCAAATTACATTCATAATGAAAATAGATAAGTTGGTTGGAGGCTAGGGTATGAACGTAATCGAGGTATTTAACGACAGCTACGAACGTTGCGTAATCCATGAGGACTTCTTTGATTTGTTCTATGAGAACTTTTGGTCGAAAGGTGAAAACTTCAGACAAAAGTTCGATGGCGTGGACATGAACAAGCAAATCCGGATGCTTAAAGGATCTATCGTGTTTGTGATGATGGCAGACACCTCAACGGACGCTCGTGACATGATGAGGAAATACGGCAATAAGCACGGACATAATAATATCGGCGTCGCCCCTGAAGATATCGATGTCTGGTTTGAAAGCCTGCTAGAAACCGTCGCCCAATGCGATCCTGACTTTGATGAAAGGGTCGAGTACGCGTGGCGTCACTGCTTTGAAACTGGATTGGCAATTATGAAGAAAGAGTGCAGCGATGCGTAAGTCCAATCAATGTTGAATTCGTAAAGGGAGTAGAACACAGCAACTCCCTCTTTTCTTTTTCTACTTGCTTCTATCGCGACTGCTAGTCGTACTCTTTCCCTTCTTCCGACTCTCCCTGATTTTTCTTCACCGCCTCGGCGATATCGGAGACTGCCTCGACGAGATTAATCGGCATCGGGAAGATAATGGTTGATGTCTTGTCTGTGGTGATCTCAGTGAGCGTCTGCATGTATCGAAGCTGCAACGCGTTAGGTGCTTCGTTAAGCATTTCAGCCGCTTCTTTTAGCTTGTTGGAAGCTTCCAACTCACCAGTTGCGTGGATGATCTTCGCACGGCGGTTGCGTTCTGCTTCGGCTTGGCGGGCGAGAGCGCGCACCATGCTGTCGTTAAGGTCGACGTGTTTCACCTCAACCGTTGCGATCTTGATTCCCCAATCGTCAGTTTGCTGGTCGAGGATGGATTGCAGATCTTTATTGAGGCGTTCACGTTCAGAAAGCAACTCATCCAGTTCATGCTGACCAAGTACAGAACGTAACGTTGTCTGTGCTAACTGGCTGGTGGCATCGCTATAGCTTTCGATGTTATTGATCGCCATTTGTGGGTCGACAACTCGGAAGTAAACCACGGCATTAACTCTGACCGATACGTTGTCACGGGTGATCAAATCTTGAGTCGGAACATCCAAAACAATGGTACGTAAATCGACCCGAACCATTTGTTGAATGAAAGGAATTAAGATGATCAAGCCCGGTCCTTTTACTTCTTGGAAACGACCTAGGAAGAACACCACGCCACGCTCGTACTCACGCAGCACCTTGAACATTTGCGTTGCCAGTGCAACCAATAAAACAATGATAACGGCAACAGTGTAGAGCATCATAAGCGCCTCCTATTCCTTAGGGCGATCACTGGGTTTCACGGTTAAGGTCAACCCTTTTATGGTTACCACGGTGACGTGGTCTCCTTGTTTGAGCTGTGCGTCAGCTTTGGCTTGCCACAAAGCACCATCCAGTTGGACAAGCCCTGTTCCATCTACAAAATCATCGCTCACAACGGCGAGTTTACCCGGGTAGGTTTCTAGTCCGGTGGTGGCTTTTTTGCTGCGAATTTTAAGCAGCAAGCCAACGGTAATCACGATTAAGCCAGCAGAGAAAACAGCGATACCAATGATTAGTGGCAGAGCGATTTGGAAACCGGGGATGTCGCTGTCCATTAGGAAGATGGAGCCGAGAACAAACGCAACGACGCCACCTAAGCCGAGTATGCCAAAGCTCGGGTTAAAGGCCTCAGCAATCATCAGAGCAATACCGAGCAGCAGTAACCCTAAACCAACGTAATTCACAGGCATCATTTGTAGGGCATACATGGCGAGCAACAAGCATATCCCACCGAGCACACCTGGCAAGCCAATGCCAGGGTTATAGAACTCTAATAACAGTCCGTAAATACCAATCAGCATCAAGATGTAAGCCACGTTGGGATTGGTGATCACCGCCAACATTTCTGCACGCCAGTCTGGGACACGTTCCACCCACGTTGGGTTATCTAACGCCAGCTTATAAGGCTTGCCGTTCACTTTGACCTCTGTGCCATTGATGGTTGTGACCAAGTCTTCGGGCGAATTAGCAATGTAATCAATAACGTTTAACTCTAACGCTTCTGAAGCGTCTATGTTTGCAGCTTCGCTGACGGCTTTCTCTGCCCACTCTGCGTTTCTGCCATGCAAGCGAGCCAAACCTTTGATGTATGCTCTGGCGTCATTGATGACTTTCTTTTCCATTGCGGTTTTAGCAGGCACTTCATCAGAGTTTTTGCCTGATGATTCATCATTCGATTCGTCATTGTCTTTGTCGTCGGCACTAGAAGGTTGCTGTGGTGCGCCGCCAAGTGAAACAGGCGTAGCTGAGCCTAAATTGGTGGCTTCTGCCATCGCTGCGACATGACTTGCCAGCAGAATGTAGGTGCCTGCGCTGGCTGCCCTAGAGCCTGATGGACCAACCCAAGTTGCAATGGGCACGGAAGAGGTGGTGATGGCATGAATGATGTCTCTCATTGAGCTATCAAGTCCGCCGGGGGTGTCCATTTTTAGAATGATGAGGTCGATGCCGTTTTGCTGAGCCTCTTCAACCTCTCGCGACAGATAATCACTCAGAGCAGGACCAATCGCGCCTTTGACTGGCAATACCCAAACGGTGCTCGCTAGCGCTTGGCTGGCAAACAAGAGTAGAGGAAGAAGCCACAATCGTATCTGTTTCATACAGCCCTCCTTGTGTTACCACTGGGACTTATCAAAACACTATTTAAAGTATAGATACGAGAGGGAGGGAGAAGGGAATTAAACAACGTTTAATAACGTCAAAGAATTCACTGTACAGAATTTTGAGTGAAAGAGGGCCGTTGAAACTTATCACACCTCTTGGGGCACTTTGAGATAGGTTGTTTTTCATTGATAACCGCCTATCTCAAGCTTTTGAAACTACTATTGTGTTAAGGTCTATGCATGTATTGCTCATTGGTTTGACAGATATATTCTGAGACTGACTTATCTAATATCGGGCTTAGATTTACCAATAGGGAAGCGTTGTTGTCACAAATGGTTGTGAGCGATCCTGTTTGCGCGCTCCAACCTTTCACTCTCCAGTTATTGATAATGTTGTGCAATTCACTCTCTGAGGAGGCCGAGCCGAGGGCGCCTGAGAGAATATTGTAGGCATTAAAGAGCTTTGCTTCTGCCATATACTGTGTTTGTTTTGTTGTTTCTATGTACAAGTAGGCTGACGTTATCCAACCTGAGAAACTCAGTATTACTACTAATATGGTCAGTGGGGTTACTTTTAAAGATTGAGTCGGCATACTGTGGTTACCCCTTCGTCAGTCAAAATGCGTTTGAGTTTATCCCGGCCAAATTTGCAAAGCGTGGTTACTGAGCCAGTTTGTGCTGTCCACTTATTTTCGAACCAAAACTCCATGCTTGCGATAATGTCTTCTTGAGATTTATCTTCCTGAATCGCTTGAGCCACGATGTTATAGGCGTTTTCGCTCACCATACTTTCTAAATGATCTCGCTGTTCTGCCATATAGTTATAAAGCAGAAAGCCAGAGAAGAACCATCCTGAAAAAGATAGAGAAAATAGGAAGATAAGTTTCTTTCTGTTCATATTATTAATCCTCAATAACATGTTTATTTATTTTGCGAAGAGTCTTTGTCTATTCTCAGAAATTCTCTGAGTGAGCCTCGACACAAAAGAGCACAAAATAATATTAGAGAATGGCGTTGACGTTATAGTCACATTGTTGCGTAGCGTCACCTTGCCGTTTTATTTCACGTACTTGCGTGCGGACATCATTGATTGGGTGATGTCCGTTTTTTATGCATTACTATGTGTCCTTTCTTTAATTCGAAGTGTTGTTTTGCAATGTCTGCGGGTATTCCTGTATTTCGCATGACCTTGTTAAGGTTGATGCTGTTGTCGAAAAAGACATTGCGCTCTAGCTCCGAGATAGTGATTTGGCGCCCTGCGTTATCAAATAAATAGGAAATAAACCGAAAATTTATACTGCCATTACGAAAACTGATGACCTTTTCATCGTTTAACCATAATGAGTAATCTTCTTTATCTAATCTAAGCTCGTTTTCTTTAACTTGAATCTGAAGACAAATAAGTAAGAAGAAAAGGCTATTCAAAAGAAGTAAAAATGGAAATAACACAGCACTTCTCCATTTGACTTGAAATTCAACTTGGTAAGTTTTTTATTGAACCTGCTACGGATGTGCCACAACAATAAGTGATTTGAGAATAATACGTGAGTCATGTTGTACTATTTTTAAGCTTATTTAATATAATTTAAACTTATTTGATCACTACCGCGTAGGGTGAGCGGTGTCACTCTGATTTTGTGAGATTGCATTTTCTATAAACAAGGAAATTCACTTTATGGGACGTTGTGGTTCTTCAGAAAACCAGTAAACTGCGAAGAATCAACGACACTCAGACAAGAAGATAAGTGGGAAGTTATGATGTTAATTGCGATTCGATTGGTGAAGCTTGCCGTTATCTGTGCAGTGTTCTTCACTATCTACGATTTGATTGCGTTCGGTGAGGTGACTTGGATTAATCGTTTCTTCAACCTGTAATCCGAAATGAAAGGGGCATCGAGCCCCTTTTTGCTGTCTAGTTTGTCAGTTCTGGTTGCGTAGGTGGAGTGTTCACCACAGACATCTGTTGACATCGATCTTGAGCCAGAAACAGAAACTTGTCGTAGCCGCTTTTCTCAAGCTCTTCACTAGAAACCAATTGCTTCACAATGTTGTCGCAGCGCTTGATCAGCAGTTCGACCTCTAATGACGATTTGTTGCTCGGAAAAGCACGTGTTAGCACTTTGATGATGTTAATACACACGGTTCTTAGTAGCGGACAACGGGCTTGAAGCTCAATTAATGCGTCGATCAAAGCTTGGTAATCTTGCTCAGCTGCGCGAATCTTCTTGTATTGTTCTTGCATCCAAGCTTGGCGTTCCGCGTTGTCTGTTTCTAAAGAACGACCAAGAGCAATTTTACTCGATAGAATCGTATCGCTTGAGTCGGTTTGTAGGTTTTCAAAACACCAAGTTATGGCTTGAGAAAACTCAGATTCGAAGTTCATCTCATGCAATAACCAAGCGAGATGAAACTGCGCATAAAAGTGAGCGAAAGGCTTACGACGATACAAATCACTGAGTACTTTAAACGCTGCAACGTACTGGTTTTCCTCAATCGCAATGTGCGCGGCAATCAAATCCAATTCGTCCTTAATTGCTTTGTTTTCTGGGCCATTAGTGATGGATTTAAACAGGCTTTTTGCCTGAGCCAGCAAATCCTCACGACCCTCTAATTTTCGCACGCAATAAAGCAAAATTCGGATCAAATTCAGCTTAGAGAAGGTGTTGTTACGATAGGTATCTTTGTTGATCTCCATGTACGCGTGATAGTGCTGCAATGCTGAGTGATAATCGTGCTCTGCAAGACACAAGTTTACGATCACCAGTTCACGTTCTGAATTGCCTTCAACCAAGCTGTTTGCTAGCTCTAAGTGTTTGATCGCACTTGGCACTTCACGGTTAAGCATGTTGAAGTTCGCGGCACATTCACGAACTTCTACATTGTTTGGAGACTCTTCTAGCAAGGAGCGTACTAGGCGTTGTGCTTCGTCGTTTTCACCAAGAGAAACCAGTGTGTTTGCCAAGCCGATTTTTGCCCAGTTAACGTCTTTGCGTTCAATGACTTGTTCGTAGACGATTTTGGCTTCGTGATGCAGCTTAAGGCGCGTCAAGAAATCTGCGCGGAACTTCTCAATGATGAAGAAGTATTCTGGGTGGAAGGGGGCTAACTCATCGCATGCTTCTAAGCCAGCGTGAGCATCGTTCTTCAGCTCTGCTTCATAGATGGCTTGTAAGGTGTTTTTACGCTTTACTGCGCCTGAAATACGCTCTTTTAACGTGATTGAGTTAAAGGGCTTAAGTAGATACTCGTCGGGCTTGAGCTCAATGATTGCACGTACGATAGTGGCAGAGCTTTCCCCTGTTACCAGAATAAATACTGTGTCATGGCTCAAGAGCTTAAGGTGTTTTAACTCTTCAAAGAGCTGTTTGCCGTTCATGCCGCGACCAAAGTTATAGTCACAAATGATCAGATCAATGCGCTCTTGATGGGCGATTGAAATCGCACCCTTAGCAAGACGAGCGGTGAAAATGCGTTTATCAGAGAAACCAAGTTTGGTCAGCATGTTACGTAGTGTGAGTACTACGATAGGCGCATCATCGACAATGAGCACATTGTATTGTGAGAAAGATTTGGTATTCATTTCAAAGTGATTCATCAAGCAAAATCTAAGCGGCGAGGGCAGGCCATATGCCGCCTAGATTGAATTAGAACAAAGCTTCCAGTTGCTCAAATGGAACAGGACGGCTGCGCACAAAACCTTGATACAGGTCGACGCCAATTTGACGAAGGTAGTAAAGCGTTTCATGGTCTTCGACGCCTTCGGCTACCGACTTTAATCCCAGTGATTTTGCCAGTTGTAAGCTAGAGATGGTCAGTTGTTGGCTCTTAAAATTGGTTAGCGCGTTTTTGATGAATTGGCGATCAATCTTCAATTCTGTATATGGCAAAATCGCCAGTTGGCTGAGAGAGGAGTAACCCGTCCCAAAATCATCAATCGCCAAGCCAACACCTCTTAGGCGCAAGTTAGCTAGGTTGGCTAACGAAACCACATCTGAATCGTAGACCTCATCTTCTGTCAGCTCTAGCGTCACTCGTTCTGGTGCGATCTGGTATTGGTCGCACAAACCGAAAAATCGTTCGCTCATCGGCTGTTTAAGCGTCTTTTGGTTCATGTTGACGGACAAACTCACGCTGGTGTTGAGTTTTGCTAAATCACGCAATGCGTTTTCCAGAACCAACCAAAACAGTTTATCGAGCTCATTACGGGTTTGGACCTCACTTAAAAACTGAGCCGGAGCCAACACGCCATGTTCTGGGTGAAAGCAGCGCACCAACGCTTCTAGCCCAACCAAACGGTTATCGACTACGGAGTATTGCGGCTGGTAGTAGTTATGAAACCAACCTTGTTGGAACGCGGTATCGATGTCTGTTGTATTCATCAGCACAGGCAGCGCAACGACTTGCTCTTCGATGGTGTACTGCTGGAAAGCCGTCAATATCTGGCTCAGCTGTTGACAAGAAATCGGTTTAGTGAGTGCGCGTACAAAGTCATAGCCTGCCGACAAACACATGTTGTAAGTGATTTCGACCACATCCTGATTCATCGCACTCAAAATCACCACGCCTTTTGGACGCGTTTCTCTCGACAGCGTGCACAGCAAGTCCACGCCATTTATATCGGGTAGGTCGATGTCGCAGAACATCAAATCTACTGCTTGGTTGGTGCAGATTTCGCTGACCTCAGAGCCGCGGTGTACGATGGTGATTGAGCCATTAAAAAGACGATTAAGCAGAATCTTGAGATTGGTTGCTTGTAGTCGGTCATCTTCAACAATCAAAATGTTCAATTAGTTGTTCTCACTCAAATCTAGCCATTGTTTTGTGGTGGCTATGATGGTTTCTAATTCGTTAAGTAAAGCAGTGCGCGCTTGCTGTTCTTGTTCTGTACCTATCAGCGCTTCACATTGTTGGGCACTGTGCTTCAATTGAGTCAAATTCAATGCTGCGGCAGAACCTTTAATTCGGTGCGCGACAGACTTAAGACTCTCTTCGCCTGAATGAATCAATGCGATGTCGTTACTCAGCGCTTCACACACCACGTGTGCCATTTCTGCTTTTTCTTCATGGTGATAGGCATCCAACCAGTCACTTTGAGTCTCGTTAAAGAAGGACATCGCCAAATACTGCTCACACAAGGCTTTGAGATCGTCCAAGTTATAGGGTTTGAACAAGACCGACTCCATGCCGTTTTGCTCCGCTTTCTCAATCACATTACGAGAGTTTTCTGCCGTACAACCCACAACGGGTAGTGGGGCAAATTCGCTGCTCGCTTTGAGTTTTTGTGTAAGTTGATAGCCATCCATATCCGGCATATGGCAATCACTAATAATCAAACTGATTGGCGCGAAAGCATCGTCGTCTTGAGCCTGTTTCAACAACTCAATCGCCTCACTCCCACTCGCTGCCAATTGGCAACACACACCAAGCTTTTCAAACTGGCGCTTAAACAACAGTCGGTTAATGGCGTCGTCATCAACCACTAAAACTCGACCTTGCCATTGGCAGGTGATCGGTCGTGTCCAATGATTTGGCATCGTCGAACTTGTGTTCAGTTTTTGCTGAATAAGGTCAGGATAAACATTGGAGTAGTGCGGTTCTGGCTCAATAACATGATGCTTGAGTTCAAACTCATCGAGTGTTACCTGCCAAGTGTTTAGCCAACGTTGTATCTGCTTGTCTTCGGTGTAAATCGGTCCCATTCCCGTCAGATCGAGAGGTTGGCTGGTCATCGGCAAACGCACGGTAATCTCTGTCCCTTTGCCTTGTTTACTGTTCACCTCTATCGTGCCGGTCATGATGTCGACCAGTTTTTTCACAATAGACATACCAAGTCCTGTGCCACCAAAGCGACGGCTGATGCTCTTGTCACCCTGAACAAATGGTTGGAATAGGGCATCCAATTGAGCCTTGCTCATGCCACATCCGGTGTCTTGCACGGAGAACACAAGCTCATTCGTATAGACATGAATGTTCACACTGATCTTGCCTTTGTCTGTGAACTTAACGGCATTACTCAGTAAGTTGTTAATGATCTGGTTAACGCGCAGCCAGTCGAGATTCACCAAAGCATAAGGCGTCGGTTGCCAATTCACTTCAAACGCTAAAGCCTTTTGTTCTACTGCTTTTTCAAAGCTGCGCAAACTTGAGCCAAGCTCTTCATAAACGTTGCCACTGTGTACATCCAACTGAAGCTGGTTCGCATCCACTTTAGAGAAGTCGAGAATGTCGTTTACGTGTAGCTGCAAACGCTCAGCCGACAACATCGCACTTTTCAGAAGCTCTTTGCTTTCTGGGCGGTCGAGGTCTTGTTCCAACAGTTCCATCAGTCCGAGCATGGCAGCGATAGGGGTTCTCAGTTCATGGCTGATCACCGCGAGAAAGTGTTCTCGTGCCTCAATGGCTTGCATCGCTTTGAGGTTGGAGGCTTTCAATGCACACTCTTTCTTTTTCAGCTCGGTGATGTCATCAAATACCGTCATATGGAAGCGTGTCCCTTCCTCTGGATGAAGGAGAGACTGCCTTCTTACTCGGTAATGCTTTTTACCGAGAGAGCAGAGCGTGGTGACGATTTCATCCGGTACTGGGTAGTCCGTATCCTTGGTCAGCTTCAAAACCAGCTCGCGTTGTTCATCTGTGATGTTGCTGTCGGTATTGCATCGTTGCAGCATCGACAAGTACGGCTTGTTGGCTAAGATTTGCTGGTGGTTATCATCCGAGATCAAAATCTTATTAGGGATATGATCAAGCACTGAAGACAACCATCGGTTTTGTCGCTGACGTACTTTGGTCTCGTACTCTTTACGCTTGATCTTGCGTGTCAGATGTCCGGTTCTCAGAATGTAAATCAGCACGGCAACCAACAGCACACAGACGCCGACTAGCGCCCAAATCACCACGATTTCTTTATCGACACCATAGTGGACGGTGACTTTGTCATGACGCTCCATGAGCTGCTTTAACTCGGCGTCCGTGGTGATTTTCAACACGGTGTTCAATACGCGACGTAAGAACTCGGAGTCTTTTCTTAGCTCCATGCCCAGTCTTACTTTGAGCTGAATACCCGTTGGGGGTGTAACCGCTTCAAACGTCTTGCCTTGCCCATCGTAATAATGATTGTCGATCAGGCTCTGGTTAACAAAAGCATGGGAAATCTCACCTTCTTCAAACGCTACCATCAAGTTATCGAAATCACGATAAACTTCCGCAGAGGAATACTCCGAGTGATCGAGAAAATGCGGATAAAAGTTACCTGAGCGGTCCAAAATCGCCACGTTTTCTTCAGCGTTCGAATTGAGCGATTTAATGTAGCCAAACTGCAAGTAGCCCAAGGTTCTGGTCGTGATAAAGCGCTTCTTGTCGGTTAGGGCAATGTTGCGTGCAGGCAGTAAGTCGACAAGGTTTTCTTGCAGCATCAAATCAACATCGCGCCCATTGGCTGGCACGTATTCGAACTTGATCATGCTCTTTTGCTCCATCAGCTTAAGCAGATCATGAACATAGCCTTTTATCTCGCCCGTTTTTGGATCGAGATAAGACAGCGGATACACATTATCTTGAATTGTGTAGCGTACCGTCTGATGACCTTGCTGCTGCTCTAGAATATCGAGCATCAATTCGTTGTGCAGAATGTTGATGTTGGCTTCGATGTGCACACGACTGTGTTTCGATTCTTTCGAGTGCTTGATGTACTTAGTGATGATGTCCATCAACTGAGTGGACTCTTTTCCGGTAAAAATCGTTACTTCTCCCGGAGTGAGGGATTTGTTGTACACGACTTTACCCGTCAGTTCACCTTTCGGGTTTTTGAATCCATAAGAGCTCAGCGTCGACAAACCGACCACGGCAGCATCGGCTGCGCCACTATTAAGCGATGCCGTCATCATCATGTTATTGCGCACAGAATGGACGTGCTTAAAGCCAAGTACATCAATCTGATCACACGCACTTGAATCTTGCACACACACCCATTTGAGCTCGTCTAGCGGGGTATTCTCTAATGCGCTGTCACGCAGCCAAACCAGTCTCAATGTGTGGAATATCGGATCAGAGTACAGGAAACGTTCTGCGCGCTTTTTGGTTGCAACAAAGCCAACAGTGAGGTCTATCTCTCCGTTCTCTAAGCCATCGAATAGTGTATTTAACGTTCTATACGGGACGTATTCTGCCTCAATATTTAAATCGTGCAGCATGGTCTCTGCATACTCGATATTGATGCCTTCTTTTGAGGCAAGATCACCCCAGTAAGGTAGCCAATCTCCCTCAAGTACACCGACTTTTAATGTGTTTTGATTGTCCAGAAATGTTCTGTCTTCTGCGTTTAAGAAATCACGAGCAGATGCATTGAATGACAGAGCGGTAAGTAGTGCAGCAATGAATGCGAACAGTTTCACTATTTTATGTTTTCCAGCCAAGAACCGAATTCAAAATGGGGCGGAATCGTATAGGTTTTCACCGCGTTCTCCAATCAAGGTTGTTTGTCTTGTCGACAACAGACGCTTGATATACAACTCGATGAGTTCAGAGAGGATCAGGACGATTAATTATCAATAAGTTATGAGAGGAAGCTCAATATCCCCACGAGCCGTAATGGAAAAAAACTTAAAAGCAACTAAGTTCATATTAAGAGGCTAGGTAAGGATACCCAGAATTATGAACAAAAGGCTTACCACAAAAGGGTTATGTGGATGTTTGATGATAGGTTTTAGCGCTTCGGTTATTGCTGGTGCAACGCATGATGACGAAGTGAATTTTCAGTTGGTGCAACCAATTGATGGCGAACCTAAGATCGACATGGATCTAGCTCGAGTCGGTTGGCACTTGTTCCGAGACCCAAACTTATCTTCCAACGGGACAATCAGTTGTGAAACTTGCCATGATCTTTCAACTAACGGTGCAGAACCAACCGCGGTTTCTACCGGCGTGAATGGTGTCGGCAACCGTAATTCCATTACTGTTTTTAATGCGGCTTTAAATTATCGTTTTCTTTGGGATGGCACGGCGAACTCTTTGATGGCTCAAATCGATGGTCCGGTGCAAAACCCGTTAGAGATGGATTCGAACTGGCAGGACATAGAACAATATGTGCAGTCGAAACCTTCTTACCAAGCTCTATTTAAGCAAGCCGACAATCGAGCGATCACTGTCAACAATATCAAAGGTGCCATTGTTGAGTTCGTTAAAGGACTGCAAACGCCAGGCGCGCCTTTTGATTCTTATTTACTCGGCTACTCCCACACTTTGGACGAACAAGCGATTCGAGGTTGGAAAACCTTTCAACAAGTCGGTTGCGTTCAGTGTCATCAAGGCAAGAATGTCGGCGGTTCAATGATTCAGCGCTTTTCCTACTTCCGAACCCAAGATGAAAGCCTCGATACAGGGCGTCACTTAAGAACAACGGATGGCGAGGATAAGTACTATTTCCGAGTCGCGAGCTTACGCAACGTGGGGCAAACCAGCCCTTACTTCCACAATGGGCAAGTTGATGAGCTCTCCGAAGCCATTCAAATCATGTCGCAAACCCAGTTGGGAGTGACCATGAGTGACGACAAAGTGGCAGACATCGAAGCGTTCTTAAACACGTTAACGGCGCCGAGACCCGCGATTTTAGAGGTGTTTGAAAATGAATAAATTCCGATTACTCAACGCCTTTCTTTTCATCGTTATTGCAGCAATGATGGTGCTGGCGTACATGACGCATGTGAATTCCAAAAACACACATGGGCTACATGCTTCGTTATCTGAGATTGGCCACCATTTGATTGAGTCTCGTGACAGTGTCGTGAATCGTTATTCTCTGCGAGAGCGAAAGAACTACGAAATCACTCAAAGCTTGGTGGAATTAGAGATTGCCGCCGAGAATTTGTGTACCGATTTCAAGCAATCCATTTGGTTTAGTTTCACCCCAACCAAAACGCGCGTGCAAAATATTGTCGCCCAATTCGATGGCAAGGTACGCGATGCAACGCAGACGTTAGATATGTTGGTAGGCGTTCAAGTGGCAAATCAATATGAGATGCACACTCTGCACAATATCTACAAGCAGCAGTTTGAAGTCGCCAATGATGATGCTTGGCTTGAACAGCATTATTTTGAATTCTTGACCAATGCCGCCCTAGAAGGGGAGAACTCGCAAAGTCAAAATATCGCTTTATTCCTTGATCGACTACGAGAGAGCGAACGCAAAATTGAGTTGCTCACCAACAAGATTTTGGAGAGTCACTATTTTGAATTTGTTGAATACTCAGAGCATCAACTTTTAGAGATTGCTCAGCGTGAAGCAAGGCTTACGTGGGTGTTCGTTCTGTTATCCATTATCTCTTTGGTAGCGGTATTTGTGCTGCAAACTCAGCACCGTGTAAACAAACTGAAGCAACTCAATGATGACTTAACCGAAGCCACAGAAAAAGCGGAGCGGGCAGCAAAAGCCAAGTCACAATTCTTAGCAACCATGAGCCATGAGTTAAGAACGCCAATGAATGGTGTTTTAGGTATTTCGCAAATCATCGCCAGTGAGACCAAGGAGAAGGGGACGAAGGAGCACGTTCAGGTGATTTTGGACTCTGGTCAGCATCTGATGACGATTCTTAATGACATTTTGGACTTCTCCAAAGTTGAAGAGAACAAGTTAGAGCTTGAAGCCGCACCATTCAATTTACCTCAAGTGCTCACCCCAGTTTGTAGTGCGATTCAGCCTTTAATCGAAGAGAAAAACATTCAGCTTTATGTCGAGAACGAAGTGCCAGAAAACATCGAGTTTAATGGTGATTGTGCGCGCATTCGACAGATCCTGTTTAATCTTGCAGGCAATGCGGTCAAGTTCACCAGTGATGGGCATGTACTGATTCGAGCGGAGTTGAATGAATCAAGAAAGCGCTTATTGCTGTCTATCAATGATACGGGCATTGGTATTCCAGCCGACAAGCAAGACCGTATCTTCAACTCCTTCGAGCAAGCAGATACTTCCACCACGCGTAAGTTTGGCGGCACAGGGCTTGGTTTAGCGATTGTGAAAAAGCTAACGGAATTGATGGGTGGTGAGGTCAAGCTTAAGAGTGTTGAGAGCATTGGTACTCAGTTTTTAGTCGAACTCCCAATACCTTGGGAAGAGAAGGCGTTGCCTAAAGCGGCGGATACCAAAGTCAAAGTTCAGCGCGAAAACAAACGTAACCTGCATATTCTTCTCGCCGAAGACAACCGAGTCAATGCGATTGTGGCGAAAGGGTTCTGTGAGAAGTTAGGGCATACGGTCGAGATTGCTGAGAATGGTCTAATTGCGACTAAGAAAGCACAAGAGAACCAATATGATTTGATTCTTATGGATAATCACATGCCGGAGATGAACGGGGTTGAGGCGACGCGCTTTATTCGTGAAAAACTTGGCGTGAATACCTTATTGTTTGCTTATACCGCCGATGTGTTCAGAGAAGCGCACGATAACTTTATTGAAGCAGGGGCGGACCATGTACTGACCAAGCCGCTGCAACGAGAGAGTTTTGCTGACGCACTCAAGCAGTTTGCTTCGCGTTTACCGACCCAAGGTGATGATGCACCAGAGCAAGCTGACAATATTGTTCAATTGCATCGTGAGCCGATTGAGAGGCTGAGACTGACCGAAGAGGAACTGACTCATTCAGAAACGGTCGAGATCCTCAAGCAGGAACCGGAAGCCTTGGTGGATTTACTAGAAAGCATAGTGAATGACTTTGAGAAGTCAGTCGACGAGCTGATTGAATTCTTCATGGCGGAAGATCTTGAAGCGCTCCACAGTACCTTACATACCACCAAAGGCATGGCGTTAAACTTAGGTTTGGATACGCTAGCAAATCAAGCGCTTGAAATTGAAACCCAAGTGAAAAACAAACAAATTCCGGATATTGAACAACTGCAAAAGTTGATTAACCGATTGCAGGTGAATGTGCATCAAGGGCAACGTTTGATTGACCAATCTCGCAAACAGCAGGCAGACACAAATCAGGTGATTTAATGGCTTAGCGCACGTATTTCAGCCCTGCTCTTGGGGCACGCTTTGTACTGTGGTTTACTTGGGGCTGTAATTTATGGAGAGTCGCCTTATTAGGCAAAGCCCCACAGCACAAGGGATGGTAATGAGTACACACACCGCAGTTATCCGATGGCAGCGTCAAACCAACGAAATCTTTAGCGACAATCAATACAGCCGAGCACACGTCTGGCAGTTTGACGGCGGCGTTACCGTTCCGGCATCCCCTTCTCCTCAAGTTGTCCCGCTACCACTTTCGGTAGAAGAAAACGTCGATCCAGAAGAAGCGTTTATTGCTGCGTTATCGAGTTGTCATATGTTGGTTTTCCTTTCTATTGCCGCTAAGCGTCGCTACGTAATTGATTCGTACGTGGACGAAGCAATTGGGGAACTGACTGCAGGAGAAAACGGCAAAGAGTGGGTTTCTAAAGTTGTGCTGAGACCACGCATCGTTTTTTCTGGAGATAAACAGCCGACACGTGAACAGTTAGAAAAAATGCATCATCTGGCGCATGAGAACTGTTTTATCGCCAATTCCGTAAAGACCGAAGTCGTGACCGAAATTCTCGATTAGCGTCGTTTAGATTATTTCAATATTGACAAAAGTGTCTCCTCAATTATGGTTACAGCAACAAAAGTGAGGTAAGACGATGTTAACGCGTTCCGATGATCTAGAAATCCTATTAACGGTTGTAGACTGTGGTGGCTTTTCCGCTGCGGCAGAAGCATTAGATGTCCAAGTGGCAAGAGTTTCGCGCTCAGTCAGTCGCCTTGAACAACAGCTTGGCGTTTCTTTACTAAACCGCACCACACGTCGCGTTGAGTTAACCGATGAAGGTCGCCGATTTGTCGAGCATGTGCGCACCGCAATGCAATACATTCAGCAGGCGGAAGAGTGCATTCTTTCATTAGGAGAAACGCCTCAAGGGACGCTGCGTGTGGATGCCGCAAGCCCATTCGTCTTCCATCAACTTGTCGACCTGATCAAACCTTTCCGTGAAGCCTATCCGCAGATTGAATTGGAGCTGACGTCCAACGAAGGTTTCGTTGATCTTTTAGAAAAGCGCACCGATGTGGCGATTCGTATCGGTAAACTGTCTGATTCTACTTTGCATGCAAGAGCGCTGGGTAAGAGCGAGTTGTATTTGGTTGCCTCACCGGATTACCTCAAACAGAGGGGGATTCCACAAAAGCCAACTGATCTCGCTCATCACGATATTATCGGATTCACTGAGCCGAAGATCCTCAACAAATTGCCATTAAAAGGCGCACCAGAGATTGAGCCTAATTTGCTTTCCAGTAACGGTGAGACCATTCGCCAATTGGCGCTCGCAGGCAATGGTATTGCGTGTTTGTCCGGTTTTATGGTGCGTAAAGACATGGAAGAGGGGCGCTTGGTGCCGATATTGGAATCAGACAAAATCACTAATACCGGTCGTGAACAGATCAACGCGGTTTACTACAAATCTTCATCCGTTTCATTGCGTATTTCCGCTTTCCTTGATTTCATCCAACCCAAGTTAAAGCTCTAATTAACCGTTCAATGGTTTGATTATGGGTGACTGGTTTCACATTTCAGCTCATTTGAAGCCGAGAACTGAACCAATGTTGTGCAGTGGCGCAAACTGTTCGTTGTTAAATTAATGTTAATATCGAATGGTGTGTCATTGATTAATAGCGAGCATGGATGTGCAAACGCCTTTGAATCCCTTTATTCAAGCGAATGGATTACCTCAATTTGGACATTTAGCATCGATTCCCGAATCGCTTCAGTTGGATGCGTTTCAGTATCTTAATGAGATGGACCAGCCTGCATCGAGTTGGCGAAAGCGATTCGACTATAAGCAGTTCCAGTTTGTCTCGATCGTGACAGAGAAATACATCATTGGTGTTGCGATTGCCGATATTCGCTATTTGGCGTCTGGCTTTTGCTATGTGTTTGATACAGAAACCCATGAACTGGTGGAGCAGCAATGGCTAAAGCCTCTTAACATGGGCTATCAAACACAACCCTCTAGCTGGAACAGTCAAGCCTATCTCGCTAATGATGCCATTCAATTCAAGATTGAACATGGACTCTGGCACATACAGCTTTCAACAGACCTTATTCAAGCTGATTTGAGGTTAAAACCTGAGTCAGAAAGCTTGCCTTTGATGCTCTGCACGCCAACCGCGTATTCCGGCTGGACCTACACCCAAAAACACAACGCGCTCGCTGTTCAAGGTGAAATGAGCGTGAGAGGGCAACCGCACGATCTAACCAACGCAGTTGCTGGGTATGACTTCTCTGCCGGGTATATGCGAAGAGAAACCAGTTGGCGATGGGCGAGCATTAATCATCACAGTGAAGACAAACGAATAGGGCTGAACTTTGCTGCTGGAGTCAACGAAACCGGACATTGTGAAAATGTGATTTGGATTGATGGTGAACGGCATTTGATGCCACCTGTCCAATTCGAATTTTCTCGCCTGCATCAAGAAGCGTCATGGCGAATTACCTCACAAGACAAGCGCATCGACTTGATCTTCAAACCTAAAAACCAACGCTCAGAGAAAAAGAACTTCTGGTTTTTGAAGAGTAACTTTCGTCAGTTTGTCGGTTATTTTTCTGGCTATTTGATTGATGGCAATGGCATTAAACACGAACTTGAAGAGGTGATGGGACTCACCGAAGATCACTACGCGAAATGGTAGGAACGGACTATGGAATGGTCACAAATTACGGAACATCCTGATTTATTGTTGATGTTGCTCGCGCCAATATTCTTTCTCTGCATTGCTGCAGAATATTGGTTTGGACAGCGTGGCGGAAGATTACCGGAGAGCGCCCGATATTACTTACCCGAAGTGGTGTGTAACTTTGTATTGGCTGGGCTTCATCAAGCGACAGATATCTTAACAGGGCTGCTTATCGCCAAGTTGTACTTATGGTGGTTTGGTTGGCGCTTGTTTGATATCGAGATGACGGTTTCTACCTTCCTACTGCTAATGGTCTTGCAAGACTTTTTCTATTACTGGTTCCACCGAGCAAGCCATCGTATCCGTTGGATGTGGGCGGCACATGTGGTGCATCACAGTTCTGAGCGTATGAACTTCAGTACCGCATTTCGTCAAAGCCTAATGTACCCATTGGCAGGCATGTGGTTGTTCTGGTTGCCACTGGTCATTATTGGTTTTGATCCTAAGTGGGTGGTGTTTGTTGTTCTGCTCAATCTTGGCCTGCAATTCTTTGTTCATACCCAATCGATTCGTTCTCTTGGCCCTTTAGAGTGGGTCTTCAATACGCCATCTCATCACCGAGTTCATCATGGTGTGAATCGTCAATATATCGATAAAAATTACGCTGGTGTGCTGATCATCTGGGATCGCATGTTCAGTACATTCGAGCCAGAAGTTGAAACGGTTCGTTATGGCATCTCAAAACCTGTTAACAGCTTTAATCCTATTACCGTGACGTTTGCGGAATGGAAAGACATGTTTAAAGAAGTGACTCGTCCAAACTTATCTTGGCGTCAGCGCTGGCGGTGTTTGTTTGCACCTCCGTCTGACACCTTGGAATAGCCGTTTCTTATGATTAACTAAACGCCATACCATTTATTCTTGACAGCATTCGGTAATGTTGCTTTAATGCGTACGGTGTTTTGTAAGTTTTAAGGAACGGACGATGACATTTAATCGAGTTTTCTCAATTGTAACGATGACCGCCGCTATGCTCGGCTCTGGGTACGCATACGCAGCTCCTGCTTTTAGTGCAGATCAGCTGTGTAAAGCAGGGTTAGCGCTGGCGATAGATAAGCAGCCCCGCGGGATTAAAACGGCGGGAACGTCAGGTCAACGTATTTTGCTGGCTTTGAAAAATGGCAAAAATGATTGGGATTATCGCTGCACGGTAAATCGTCAAAATCGTACGTTAAAGATTGACGCTAGAGACTTGAAGCGAAATGACAAATACCTCGCTCAAGCAATACGTTATCGCGTCAAGGAAGGGAAGCGATCGGTCGAAGTCACCATGAAGAAACGCGCTGGTGGCGGGCTGAAAAACGACACGTTCACGACACTTCAGTTGGATTAACCCCAAAGATATGGGGAACATTATAACGAAGACACGCCCCTGTATTTTGCAGGGGCTTTTTTATGCCTGCAGTTTGAGGTAGTAAATACAAGAGATCGATTACAACCACAGCGTGATAGCAGTGAAGTAAGAATTTAAAGGGTAGATTTGGGAATTCTGAGAAAAAGATTAGCTTAAGGGAAAGCTTGGAGCGGGCAGCGGGAATCGAACCCGCATCATCAGCTTGGAAGGCTGAGGTAATAGCCATTATACGATGCCCGCGCATCGATAGGACTCATTCAATATGCCAGATTAAATTCAAAAGAAAAGTCTTTTTTGCTCAATGAGTTGCTTAATGAGCAAATAAATACCAATTCGCTCAAAAAGCGCACGATGACGTTGGCGATAGGTAACTCCAAATATCGATCCGTTTCCTTTCTCAAGCAGTTATTTACTCTGTTCTTCCTCTCTCTCGCGTCTTGAATTTGAACACTTGGCATTCATGGTCAAGACTAAATGTTGAAATGATTCAATTTTTTCCCACACACGTAAAAACGAATACCACCATTTGTCGAGAGAGACCGGCACGATAATACAGAGGAGAAAGGGTATGTGGAAAGGTTTACTGGCAACACTGTTTGCTATCTCGGTAACGGCTTGTACAACAGTCACGACGGACGTCGACAAGCAAGCGGATTTCTCATCCTACAAAACGTTTGATTTTGGTGAGCAGTCTGAAACCCCGACCAGTTTGGACGCACGAAGAATCGAACAAGGATTGGCTGCTCAACTGGAATCAAAAGGATTGTCGCGCGTGCAAAGCGGCGGTGACCTTTATGTGCACCACGACATCATCAAAGAGTCCGAATTGGTGTCATCGGGTTCTAGCTTTAGCGTTGGTTACGGATGGAATAGCTTTGGCGTGATCACTTCTAGCCCTGAGCGTTATAAAGAGAAGAAGTACGGCAAGCTTGTTGTTGAACTTGTTGATACAAAAGCTAACCAAGTGGTGTGGAAGGGTGTTTCTAGCCGCAAGTTAACCGAATCAATGAGTACGGAAAAGCGTGAAGAGCTAATCTCGGAAGAAGTGATGAAGATGTTTGAAAACTACCCTTACGGTAAGAAATAATACGGTCCAAATAGGAACTAATAGCCCCGTCCGGCACAAGTCGAATGGGGCTATTTTGATTGTGGGCTTTGCAATTGTTCGCTTACGAGTTACTCAAACCATCGGATGTATTGAGGATTTCAAGCGCGAGGGAGAAATCATATTGTTCCGCTGCTCTTTTAAATTTATCGAAACAAGAGGCCGCCAATCCGAGCTGTTTGCCGCTATGAACGCTATTCAAGTGATTAAGCACCTCGGTGTCATCATTAAGCAGTAGGCGTTTCAACATTTCGAACGTCTCTGGATTGAATGATTCGTCAATATGAACGGGGTTTGCTTTTGTATTGCTTTCAATGGCTGACAACACCTGAGTACAGACGTTCGATAAGGACTGGACAAGAAGTGCTTTGTCTTTTGCACCGACGTTCTCTTTTTCCAATCGCGTGCATAGTGCTTGAATTTGCTTGAGTCCGACACTGCCACTGAGCCCTTTGATGCTATGAATGGCTCTGTCTACCTCAGTAGTACTCATTTCATCGAAGCTAAACGATTTGTATTGGTGAGCAAACTTTTGTAGTACCGACAGATACAGCGTGCTATTTCCTGCTGTGACTCGGATGCCTTGTTCAATGTTCACTTCAGGTATTTGAGAAAGCGCTTCTTTGATGGAGATTGGCATCTCATTTGTAGGCGTTTGCGTCTCAATACTATCGCGGCCATCAGTACACAGTAGCTTCGCTAATGTCGATTTCAGCAATGGAATATCTATGGGTTTATGCAGCACACAATTCATGCCTGCATCGAGGGCTTTTTTCTCATCTTCAGCTAAGGTATTGGCCGTTAATGCGATAATTGGCAACTCGGTAAGCTTTAGCTTCTGTCGGATGTTTTGGGTCGCCTGATATCCATCCATAATTGGCATCTGGCAATCCATTAAGACGGCATCGAAGTTGTGTTTAACCAAAAGCTCTAAGGCTTCTTTGCCGTGGTTGGCAATTTGCACAACACAGCCCACATTGACTAATACATCTCGCACTAACTCTTGATTTATTCGATGGTCTTCAACAACAAGAATACGTTTTTTCGCCAAGTTTGAGCCTGAGCTTGTTGTGGCAGGAGAAGGCGCTTCACTCTCACTTTGGAAAAGATTATCCAAGCACTCAGAAAGCACTGTGGTTGTGAAAGGCTTTCTGAGTAGCTCATCGTATTTGAGGTCAATAGAATCGAGTTGGTGTAGAACGTGCGCAACACTGGTATTCGTGACCAAAAGCACTTTGCTATTCGGCACTTCAAGGCTCCGAAGCTGAGAGAGCATCTTGGTAATTAAGTGGGATTGGGCGGGCAGGGTGACTAAAAGGAGTGGAGGGAGCTTAAGTTCAGAATCTATCATGTCTTTTAGGTCAGCAAAGTCCTCACATTGGATATTCAGTTGTTGCAATTGACCTTGTACGAGCAAACGAGACTCTTTACAAGCATCGATCAAAAACGCGCGGTTAGGCACGTGTTCGAAGTTTGGACACGGAACGTCTTCATTGCAATATTCGAGTTCGAATTGAACTTTAAACGTTGAGCCTTTTCCTAGCGTACTGGTCACTGAGATTGTCCCCTTCATCAAGTCTATGATGTTTTTCGTAATGGCCAAACCGAGCCCTGACCCGCCGTATTTACGCGTTGTTGAGGTGTCTGCTTGAGAGAAGCTATTAAACAGCTTGTTGATCTGTCCGGGTGTCATACCGATACCTTCATCCTCGACAACTAACTCCAACGTACTGTATTGCTTGGTTTTACGAAGCAAATTCAAACGCAATGTGACTTTGCCTTGATGAGTAAACTTGATTGCATTAAACCCTAAGTTGAGGATGATTTGTTTGACGCGATAAGGGTCTCCTATTAAGGTTTGCGGTAAGTTCTGATCGACAGATAGTAATAGGTCGAGAGATTTATCCTGTGATTTGACTGACAAAATATCGATAGCTTGATCGAGTAATTCATCGAGAGAGAAGGGCGTACGTTCGAGCTCTAGTTTTCCTGCTTCTACTTTCGAAAAGTCCAATATGTCATTCAACAATCGCAACAAGGATTTCGCTGAACGATGTACCTTCTCAATGTAGTTCTTTTGGTGTTTATTGAGCTCTGATTCAAGAACAAGATGACTCATGCCTATGATGGCATTCATCGGCGTTCTGATCTCGTGACTCATGTTGGCTAGGAAGCTCGATTTGGCTTGATTGGCAGATTCGGCATCATCACGTGCTTCTTGCAATGTCGCCGCCATCGCCTGAAGTTCGATTTGGGATCGGCGCATGGTATAGGCGAGTAAGATGATCGCCAAAATGAACACGAACGCCGAATAAATGAGATATTGCGACACTTGTTTGAATTGCGACACCTCGGCAAAACGCAGCTCTCTTAAGTGGTCAAGCTGGTCGTCTGCTTTGGTCGCGGCCATGACCATTTTGCCTGCAATATCGTTCAGTTGTTGGGATACCTCGACGACATCTAAAAAGTGCAGCTTATAAGCCTCAATAGAGCTAGGCACAGATTCAAACAGCGCATTATTGCTCTCTTCAACCAGAAAAGATTGGATGCTTCGCGTATGTGCTTGCGCTTTCGCCAACGCCTCTAAAACAATCAGTTTGTGTTTTTCCTTTTCTTCGGCTCGAGTCGAAATCATGAAGTCGCGATCTGCTTGTCTCGCCTTTCCGACTGATTGTTTAAGTAGCGTCGCTTGGATGCCTGCTTCAAGGCTCATGTTCATGTCACTTTCAAGGTTGGCGACATTGGCTTGCGCTTGAATCAGATCCTGCCTGATGCGTTCACGCAATGCATCAACGCTTCGTGCAAGCTGTTCTGAAGAGGCTCTCAGGTTTTTAGACGTAGCTTCGTTGTCTGCGCTTTGATTTACCAAGCTTAAGGCTGATGAATAATGCTTTTGGGAGTTCTTTAGCGCTTGAACGAGGGTTAATTCGTATTTGTTGTGCAGCGCTTCAGAGAGCGTTTCTGTGAGCTGCTCAAGCTCGTCCGTGTACTTGATAGCATCGTTGAGGTCGCTGGCTCTGCCGAATAGAAGAAACTCTAAACTCGCAGAGCGAATAGACTGGGCGGTTAAGTTTATCTCGTAGCTGAGTGATTCGTGCTCGGCCACACGAACCATCATGTCTCGGTTTTGAAGTTCTTCCTCTTTGTCTGCTACGACTTTCGAAGCGAGGCGTTTTTGTAACTCTCGGGTTTGTGTGGCAACGGTTGCCGCATCCTTTTCCATAACAGAAAGGCTTTGTTTTTGTTGTTCTGTGAGGGTTTTATATTGGGTGAAGAGCTCTTGATAATCTTCTACGTAGCTAAGTAAAGAGTCATCGATGAGGTCGTTTGACACTGAGTTATCTTCAAAGCTCTGCGCGAGTTTTTTGGTCTCTTCGATAAAACGCTCTGCTTTAGCTGCGTCTTCCAACTGGCGATCACGCGTGTAGGTGAGCTCATATAATCTCGCGTTATCAAGTGCTAACAAGAGTTGCCCCGCGAGACCGTATCTCTCGATTGAACCAAAGGTTTTATTGATACTGAAACCAGCGAACAAGCCTACGATACAAAACAGCGCGATAACGAACCCAAAACTCAATAGGGTTCGTTTTGCTTGTTTCGAGACTTTGTTTTCGCCTTCTCTGGTCATTACGCGTTAACTCTTAAGGCTTGGGGTTCAACATCCGAATAACGCGCCATGATTTGTTTGATTTCAGGAATGAGAGAGATAAAAACAGGCACCAGTTTTGGGTCAAAGTGGGTACCCGATTCCTTAGTCAGAAGCGCGCATGCTTCGGGAATCGACCATGCTCGTTTATAAGGTCGCTCACTGGTTAAAGCGTCGAACACGTCTGCAATGGCAACGATTCGAGCAGAAAGGGGAATCTGCTCCCCAGAAATACCTTTCGGGTAGCCGCTTCCGTCCCACTTCTCGTGATGCGCTATGACGACTTCTCTCGCAAGGTTCAGCAGAGGAGAATCGTGCTTGCCGAGGATCTCATAACCATATTCCACGTGTCGTTGCATCTCTTCCCATTCATCTTCATCAAGTCGAGATGGCTTGAGTAGCACGGCATCGGGTGTTCCTATTTTGCCGATGTCATGCATAGGGGCGGCGGTAAAGAGCAGTTCACACCATTCCTCATCAGCGCCAATGGCCTCTGCAAGCAATCGGCTGTAGTGACTCATTCGAATCACGTGCATGCCTGTTTCGTTGTCTTTGTACTCGCCAGCCCTTGCTAAGCAGTTGATGATCTCGAGTTGGTTTCGAGCAAGAAGGGCGGTTTTTTCTTTGACTTGAGCTGCTAGCATTCGGCTTTTGCTGTAAGCCAATAGTTGTGAACGTACTCTTACTCGAAGTATGGCTGGGCTAATCGGTTTGGTGATGTAATCAACCGCGCCAATATCAAAGCCGAACTGTTCATCATCGTCATCGGATTGCGCGGTTAAAAACATGACCGGAATCGCGCTAGTCAAAGGGTTCGACTTCAAACGCTTACATACCTCAAAGCCGTTCATTTCAGGCATGACAATGTCGAGCAAGATGAGGTCAGGTTTTGGCTCTTGCAGTGCGATTTGCAAGCCGCGTTCACCGTTGATCGCAGCTTTGACTTGGTATTCTTCGTTCAGCACGTTAGAGATGATCTGAATGTGCTCGGGTGTATCGTCAATGACCAAGACGGTAGGTTTAGTCGTTAGCATGGTTCATCTCCTTTGCGTTTAGTAGATGTAAGCTGCGCCCGAACCCGAGCTACTGTTGTCGTTGAAATCTGACCCATCAGACGCCTCTTCTTTTGCGCCGACGATCAAGGTATTACCATCACCACTGATCGCGATAGCGCTGCCAAATCCATCGCCTGCATCTGTATTGAGGGATTTGATGAATTCTGTTTGCTGCCAAGTCCCTTCAACATTGGTAAAGAGATAAACTGCACCAGCTGCACTTGCGTCATTCAATTGCACTTCACCATCCAAACCTTGGCTAGATGAGGCTTCATTTGGGGCGCCAACAACAAGCGCTTTGCCATTGCTGCTCAGTTGAACATCGGAACCGAAGTGGTCAGAAGCATCGGAGTTAACGGCTTTCATGTAATCTTCTTGTTGCCAACCCGCTTGCGATTTGTAGAAGAGGTAAGCAGCACCTGCGCCAGAAGCTGAGTTGTCTGATTCATTGCCGTTTATCTCACTGTCAGACGCTTCGTTGAAAGCGCCAATCGCTATCACGGTGCCATCTGAGTTTACGTCGACTGAGTGTCCAAACTGGTCTTCAGAATCCGAGTTTGAGGCTTTTAAATAGGAATCTTGAGCCCAAGTTGTACCGTTATGAACAAAGACATAGGCCGAACCTGAGTTATCACTGCTATTATCCATCTCGTCACCATTGACGCTGGTGGCATTTGAATCTTCACCCGGTGAGCCTACTACCACGGTTAATCCGTCCTCGCTTAACGCCACGTCGTAGCCGAACGAGTCAAGCTTGTCTGAGTTTGTTGACTTTAAGTACGCGGTTTGCGCCCACTGGTTGTTTTGCAATTCAAACACGTAGGCCGCCCCAGACAAACTGCCTGTGTTATCTGTCTCGTCACCATTGATGGACTGAGCTGAGGAGCTTTCTCCAGGTGCACCAACAAGTAATGTCGCACCGTCTGAATCCAGTGATACGGAAAAGCCAAACGAATCAACAAGGTTGCTGTTTGAGGCTTTAATGTAAGCTTGCGATTGCCAAGAAGAACCATTGTTAACGTATAGATAAACAGCACCGGATGCCGGCGCTAAGTTATCTAATTGGTTGCCATCGATACCCGTTGCAGACGAGGCTTCGTTTATCGTACTCACAGCAAGCGTATTGCCATCTCCGCTCAGAGCAATCGCGTAACCAAACTCATCTTTGTCATCGGCATTCGGCGCTTTAAGGTAAGCAACTTCATTCCAAATACCGTTTGTTTTTCGGTAAACATATACGGCTCCAGATAGGGCAGCACTGTTTGCAGTAGGATCATTGGCTATGCCGCTCTCTTTGAAAGCACTCACTGCGATAGTCGAGCCATCGTTGCTCACCGCGACAGCGTTGCCATAGTTGTCGTTACTGTCGGTGTTAGATGCTTCCAACAAGCCAATGGCATTCAACAAAGCGCTTGGTTCAATCGATACTTCGTTACTTCTCTGGCTGCCATCTTTGTTGCTAGCCACCACAAAATACGTCTCGTTGGTGGATAACAAGTTGTTGAGCTCAACTTGTTTATTGGTCTCGGTTAATCCATTAGACAAGACGTCGCAGGTGTCCGTTGCTGTCGTATTTTTTCGGCACAAGGTGTACTCATCAGCGTTTTGACTGGTTTGCCACTGAAACAAGAACGTTTTCCCACTCACGGCAGTTGGCGCGGTTAAGGTAAAGGCACTTGGCGGCACAGGCACAGGTATTGGGTCTGGCGCTACCACTGGTGGTTCAGGTTGTTTGTCTTGGTTTTGGTCAGGTTGCTGTTTTTTATTCTCATCAGGTTGCTTGCTTTGATTTTGGTCGGGTTGCTGCGTTGTATTCTCGTCAGGATGCTTTTCTGGCACCGGATCAGGTTTCGGTTCGGCCTTTGGTGGCATAACTGGCGGCGTAACAACGGGCGGAAGTGGTGGTTTCTCACCTTCTGGCGGTTGAATTGGGTCTGGTGTCGGTTCTACATCTGGGGTTTTCGGCAGTTCAACTTCTTGTTGTTGCGGTGGCGTAACGAGCTCCGTGCCTGTTTCGGTGTCATTACAGGCGGTAAGAAAAAGCGTTGAGTATGTGACTAACAATAAAAGTGCTTTCATAAATGATTCCGAGTTGTGAACTTATAAGCGACTGGATTCGTTTTTAATTGCACTAGCCTTTAGCGGTTGTGTTGTTTTTATTGTCGGCTAACTCTTATTTCTGACGGGGTTACACACTGAAGAAGCATAAGGCGTACCAAGTGTGTATTTAGCGAGTGAACCAGTCGTGAATCTCGCTGGGCACTAATGATTGATGAAAATTACCGGATAAAATAAGTAATTTATTGCTCATTTATCCGTCTAGGTTTCTTCTTTGAGACAAAAATTCTCTTTTTGACATTCAATTTGAGAACCCAGAACTCAGAACCTAGCGCCCAAGTAGATGAGAGCAATCTCCCTCATTCTCATCTATTACTGACGCAAGTTGATTGCTGGACAGCGACTTCAATAGATATGGCCTCAATGGACAAAGGTTGTCGCGGTGATACTTTTAAGGCTTGGCTTAGCTTTTGCTAATTCCTAAACAGGATGGATAAAAGTGGGGGTCGCAATGAAGATTACCAGCCCTGTATTCGAGGAATTTGAAGCGCACGAAGTTCAAGTGGGATCGTGTTTACTCAAGGTGCAACAGCACGCGTGTGAACTCATTGTGGAAAGCGGTAAACGCTACAACATTACAACGAAAGAAAGTGATGTTTTAAAAACGCTAGTTACCAACTTGGGCAAGGTTGTATCTAAAGATGCTCTTATTCGCGCAGCATGGGGAAACCCCGAGATCATCGGTTCCAACTCATTACCCGTCGCGATTTCAAACCTGCGTAAAGTACTCGAACCGGAAAAGATTAAGATCGTTAATGTCCCCCGCCAAGGTTATCAACTGGAAGTAGAGTGTATGGGTTCTGGAGAGTCAAATTCAGAACAAGCTGAAGAAGCCACAGAGCAAGTCGTTGCATCCAAGCCTGAACGTAATATCAGTAAACGTATTGAAACCAACACTAACAAGATTAGTGTCATTTGCGCTTGGTTATCGCTGTTGTATGTGGTGTTTGTGGCGTCGTATTTCAGCTTTTCTTGGGTTCAAGTTGATTGCGAGGTTGTCGGCCAATCCAAAGTCTGTGCAATTCGAGGGGATGTCGACTCTGAGGTGAAAGCAGAGCAAGGCTCATCCATTTTCGTCTCATCAAACGGCAAGCGTTATGAGGGGGCATATCATGACTAAGCTACTACAACGCGTCGCATTTCTTGGCTTCATCTTAACTACCGCTTTTCTTTTATCTGGGCTGGTCAATGGTGCTGGTTGTCGCTATGACCTCTCGGTGGAAAATGCTGAACATCAAAAAACGTTTGTCACCTGCTACCGCGGCAAGGTGGTGGTGCTCCATTCTCTTCTCAACGAGCAAAATGAACTGGTTTCCAAGTGGCAGGTAATGGCAAGGCAAATGAAGTTTGGCAAGCAGGTGATATACATCATCTATGACCGAAACCGCATTGATGGTGGCAGCACGAACAACCTGACAGACAGATATAACGAAATCTTCTCGGGATATAACGTCCTCTTTTACCACGTAGAGCGGCTGGGCGATCGTGTGTTTATCTTCGAAAACTTCCCGGAAAACAACGTTATTGAAGGGCATTTAGAAGGCGAGATGGATTTGTTTGCCATGGTGATGAGGTGACTATAAAGAACTCGCGTTTCATCAGTGAATTAGCTAGCTCCTGAAGCGCTGCTTTTCGATGGGAACTTTCGATGGGAACAGACAGTACTGCCATTATTTAACGCTAAATTACTCACTAAGGCGCGAACGTTATTTTTAAAGTAGCGGCAGAAGTATTAAAGAAGCTGCTTTTGGATAGAAGGAACAAGACAATGCTAAGTGATGTTGATAATGCGAACTTGTTTGCGCGTTGCTTGATTGATGAAGGGCTTGAAGTTTGTAAGCTTAGAGATGAAAACGCGGAAGCGAATAAAGTGATGGTTAAGTGGCATCATGAAGAGGGTTCTGCATCGGCTTGTAATCGCTTAGCATCCGTTGGCATTTTCATTAACGTGGTTTCTCTGCCCGGGGATAAAAGCTCGCAAGAGTCGGGTTTATTGTTTGAGTTAAATCAGCTGACAAGGCTTGGTATCAACCCAAACGAAATACGTATGTTGGCCGAAGCTACGGCGGGTGCGTTGCTAGGGCGCTGTAAACTTGAGTTTGTTGCTCAAGTGGTTGCTAAGATCGCTTCTCGGTTATCCGGTATCACCTAGAACACTTTTGAGGCCTTTTGAGCATGAAATGTACGCCCAAAGGTTTGCAAAACTCTCTTTTTACTATCAACTGAGAATTTAGATTGCAAATCAACACGCATGGAGTTACAACAGCGTATCGTTGTGGTTTAGGTGAATTCTGTGCGTACTTACCTAGTCAGTGTGTTAGGGCTTGTTGCTGCGCTGATGGCTTTTGGATTGAGTCAGGCTTCACCGTCACCAAAACTTTCCCACGCGGTCAGCTACACCTCTTCTTTAATTGATGGTGAAGCGCATCTTGAGAAAGCACCATTCTCACCATCTCGTAAAATTGCCGCCAGCTTATTCAGTCGAAACGCACTGCGCGTTAACCATTCCAATACGTCACCAGAATCTGATGACTTTGATGTAGTACCTGCGCGTTGGCTAACGGTAGTTGCGGATTCTAATAAACGCTTTGTATCTAAAGTGGCAATGCCCGTTATTGATGTCTTTTATCCTCGCTCGAAATATCGACTTGGGACAGGACAAGAATCTAATCTCATATATCGCTTCATGCATGCTAGGTGATGCCTATTCATCCGTTATTAAATTTATTTGTGATGTTTAGGAGTTTGCTATGTTTGATTCGATTACTCAGGTGCTGTTTGCGTTATGGCACCAAGACTTTACCGCGCTAATGGCGCCGGGTAGTGCAGGGCTGATTTACTTTGTAGTTGGTGCACTTATTTTCCTTGAAAGTGGATTTATCCCTGCAGCCCCATTCCCGTGTGACAGCGTGGTCGTACTTTCTGGTACATTGGCAGCGGTTGGAGTGCTTGACCCAGTTATGATCATGTTGGTGATTGTAGTCAGTGCAGCAATGGGCAGTTGGGCAGCATATTTGCAAGGTAAATGGCTAAACCGCTTGCCGAAAGTACAAGGCTGGGTGAATGCAGTACCAGCGAAGCGTTTAGAACAAGTGGACATGCTGCTGGGTAAGCATGGTTTGATTGCGCTATTTTGCGCGCGTTTTATTCCAGTGGTGCGTTCGTTGCTGCCATTGATGATGGGATTACGTGTGAACCGTGTTAGCAAGTTCCATTACTTTGCGTGGCTGAGTGCGATTCTCTGGACACTGCTACTGTGCGGTCTTGGCCTGTTGTTACCATTGTTACCAGAAAAGCTAAACAAGATTGTGACCATGGGATTGATGGCTGCACCGGTTATTACCCTAACCATTGCCATCATGAGTTTTGTATTGGTGAAAGTTCGCAAGGCTTGGAGCAAATCAAAAACAACTCCGCAACTGCCATAATTGTTCTGGTAAGAAATTTGAAAAGCAAAAAAGGCGCTATCACAGCGCCTTTTTCTGTATTTGCATTGCTTGCAATGAGAGCGAATCAGTAACCGATGTTGTAAAGGTATTCGCCTGCTTCCTTACACTCAGTTTTGTAGAACTGTTCCATCTTCGTTTCATCCATGCCTTGTGCTTTGAACTCAGTCTCCGCAGAAGAGAGCTGGCTGAATGTATAGCCGCGCTCAGCCATTAAGTAATGACGAAACATAGCACGATGCTCAGGAACGGCTGCACGAGCGTTAGAAGCATTTGCACATTCTAGAAGCGCACTGTTGCTCATATCTTCAGGTTTTGCTGCTTGTGTAGTCGCAGCAAATAACGTTGTTAGTGCCAAAACGGCGATAGTCGCGATTTTTTTCATAATCAGGATCTCGAGTTAATTCAGGGTAAAGATGAGATCATCCTTGGCTAGTACTGAAGGTATCCGTATTAATGTCAGTACAGTCAATGTGCGAGCTAAGCCTCGCGACTGTGTTTAAACACGTAAAGTAAATTGGCTTGCTTCCATCCCGGAAGATGAAACGCACTTTTGCTTGCCGATAACTGTGCACGATTTGGCAAAGGTGTGGCTTTGAGTGCGATATCCAATAAGGAAGGGGACAAAAAAGCGACCAGAAGGTGATACTCGGGTAGGACGCTCAATGTCAGCTCGCCATCGTTACCAGAAGCTCGACGGCAAGGCAGTAGACCCAACAGGTCGCGCTTTAAGTGGCGGTAGTAACCATCAGGGCTCCAAGCATCACGAGTATTCCAAGCTCGATAAGGGACTTTTAACGCATGATAGTCATGTTGTGTAAGTTTGTAGAACGTCTCGGAAGCGGTGTAGTTGGTATCTGCAGATTCATGATTTTGCGCAGCATACATCTGCCCTGAGAACAGGGAGAGTGACAACAAAAGCAGTAGGCGAAATACGTGAACCAAAACTAACCCTAACACAAGATGGAATCGATATTCGTTTGCTGCCAATTGGTGGCGCTTGCGTATACTAGCGACTTGTTAACAGGATGAACAGTTTTTTGTCTATTAAAAAAGGGAGCAAATCTGCTCCCTTTTTGAACTTGGTAAAAGCGGCGTTAAGCACTTGCGTAGATAACGCTGCCACCTTTAATGGTATCAATGATTTGTCGTGATAACTTTTGCGGCAGTGCTGGGCAACCCCAACTGCGGCCAAGATAGCCATTCTTCTTGATAAAAGAAGGGTTTGCGTAGTCTGCGCCATGAACCACGATGTAACGCTCACGTGCCTTGTCGTTGACACCAGATGTTAATCCATCGAGTCGCAGCGAGTATCCGTTAGAACCGTAGTAAGTGGTATCAGTTAAAAACGTACCTAAAGAAGTCTTACGGGAGTTCACTACGTTAGAAAACTTTGTCGCAGTCTTTTTTCCACTATTTACGCCGTGAGAAACATAGGTATTAAAGATAAGTTTTTTCTTATCTAAATCGACCACATAAAAGCGTTTTTCAGTAGAGGGTTTACTGTAGTCGATGATGGTTAATACTGGCTTTTTACGGTCATGTGCTTTTTTGTAAGCTAAAAATGCATCGTTGAATAAACTGAAGTCGATGACTCCTTCCAAATTGGCTTCTTTAAATGTCTTTTCAACAAGTTGCTTCGTAGCTTTAGTTTCCGTTGCTTTTGCTGATGAGTGGTGAGCAAAGGCAAAAGGTGAAACCGTAAGCGATGTCCATATCAATAATAAAAATAGCTTTTTCATTTGTACTAAATAAAACTCTTGGTGTAGCAAATTCAGCGATTGCGTCTTGCAGTCGTTAATACAGCATGCACATCAATTTAATTCTATTCTCAACGTTTCCTATTATGCGTAGTGACACGTATTACCGAACCATTTTTGGTATTTGGTAGAGTTCTGCCAACTAACTCGCTGAAATTAATCAACATTGAGAGGTTAATCGATGACTTTAAAAATCTTCAAGACAAATACTAGCCGATTTGGGTAATTAATAAAACTGTGTTTACTGTGATTTACTAAGCAGTGGTGCTAATAAAACGTCGTTTAATTATAAATGAAATAAAAATACCGTTTGAATTCAATGTATTTATTTCATACTTAGCATTGTGCAAAAATTTTTTAGACTGTGATCCTAGTCGTAACAAATCATTACCCGGCTACAGACAATTGATAGATTGAGCGAATACCTAATTCTGCATATTCAACTAAACGTGCAGCTAGGTTGTTGTATGTGGTCAATTTATTGACTATTGCTGTTCACATCATCGAAATGATTTATGTTAGTTTGCTATAAAACTGTTATCAAAGGGCAATGAAGATGGAAGTTCATGAGTGTGTCTCATTTATCTTAGTTAAGGGCGATCACGTGTTGCTGGAAACTAGAGTAAAGGATAAGGAATCTGACCCTGGGGCAATAGCAATACCCGGCGGTCATATGGAGTTTAACGAAACCCAACAACAAACGTTGTTTAGAGAATTGGAAGAAGAGCTCAATATCAAGCCACTTCAATATGGTTATTTATGTTCTTTATATCACCCAACTACAGAACTGCAATTGATTCACTATTATGTGGTGACCAATTGGAAAGGTGATATTCAGAGTTTAGAAGCGGAATCTGTTAACTGGTATCCAATAATAAATGCACCAGTCTCGACGGAAGTCGATCGCGTCGCATTAAGTGAATATCTTCGATTAAATACAGCGCTAAGAACCGTGTTTAATAAATGAAGTTCCATAAATAATATTTGTGACGAGTAATAATATTTTTGATTGAATTGTAAATATCGAAAATATTCGAATTATCTTGTGAGCAAAATATAGCGGATAAATACTTTGCGAAAACTTGATCAAAAATAAACTTTGCTTTCAGTTGGTTATGCTAGTTTCTGCAAAGGTAAGTTGAAAAAGGGAAGTGTATGTCGAAGTGGTTAGATTGGGCAAAGCAGCTCCAGGCGATTGCTCAAGCAGGGGAAGCATACAGTAAAGATGCTTACGATCTAGAACGATTCAAAATGGTAGAAGACATCGCTCATCAGATGTTTGCTGACATCAGCGATAAGTCAGTTGCTGATATTCAAAACTTGTTTATCCCTGAAACGGGTTATCCTACGCCCAAAGTCGACCTACGTGCTGGGGTGATAAAAGATGGCAAGATTCTTTTGGTAAGAGAGCGTGAAGACGGAGGGTGGACGTTGCCTGGTGGTTGGGCTGACGTGTGTGAAACGCCAAGTAGCGGGGTGGTACGCGAAGTGTTGGAGGAATCTGGCCTCGTGGTTGCAAAACCGAAGCTGATTGCGATTCGCGACAGAGCGATGCATGACTATCAGCCGCCTTATCCATTCCACATCTATAAGATGTTCTTTTTGTGTGAATACGTTTCTGGTGAGCCTAAAGAGAACATTGAAGTGTCGGAAATCGACTTCTTCGCGCAACATAAGATTCCGCCACTTTCACAAAGCCGAGTTTTACCAAGAGATATTGAAATGGTCTTCGATGCTTTTTACAGTGAAGATTTTCAAGTACACGTCGATTAAGGAAGAAAATGAAAACGATAGGTCTAATTGGTGGTATGTCATGGGAGTCTACCGCGAACTATTACCAAATCATTAACCGTGAAGTAAAAGCGCGTCTAGGTGGGTTACATTCAGGAAAAGTCTGTTTGTACAGTGTCGATTTCGCCGAAATTGAAACACTTCAACATCAAGGTCGATGGGACGACACGGCCACGATTCTTTCTCAAGCAGCAAAATCGGTGGAAGCAGGCGGTGCGGACTTCATTCTGATTTGTACTAATACCATGCATAAAGTCGCGGACCAAATTCAGCAAGCTGTCAATGTACCGCTTGTTCATATTGCTGATGCGACCGCTGAGAAGCTGGTGGCGGATGGCATTAAGAAGGTTGGTTTGCTTGGTACGCGTTTTACCATGGAACAAGATTTCTATAAGCAGCGACTCATCGATAAATTTGGTGTTGATGTCGTCGTACCGAGTTCAGATGACCAAACGATTGTTCATGAGGTTATCTATAACGAGCTGTGCAAAGGAGAAGTACGTGAGGATTCTCGTCAACAGTACCTCGCTATTATCGATAAGTTAGTTGAAGAGGGCGCAGAAGCGGTCATTCTTGGTTGTACTGAGATTGCGATGTTAGTTGAACCTCAGCACACAGAAGTGAAGCTTTACGATACAACAGAGATCCACGCTAAGGCTGCGGTGGAAGCTGCGCTGAATGAAGCGTAATTCTCTACAGAATTGATCGACAGGATTAAATCACTCAAGGAAGAGTTATGAATTATCGATGCGGACAATGTCGCCAGTTTACAAGGCAGAAGAGCAGCACTGATGTTTGCGGCGCTTGGGGTCATCCAACGGATGCAAATCGTGCAGCTTGCGATTATTTTATGCCGACGATCCGGGTTAAAGATCGTGTGGTTACTCCTTTGAAAAGTAAAAATGGCTAAGTCGTTCTCATTAATTGAGAATTTCTTAATCAATCAGTATTAGTTGATTGATGCAAACGATTGCTCCCTTGGGAATGTATTGTATAATTTGCGTCGCGTCACACTTTGGTGGCGCGTATTACATTTCAGGATTCCCATGTTGAAGAAATCTCTTGCTCTAATGCTTGCTGCGTACTCACTTCCTTCCGTTGCAGGTTCGACCATCGGTATTGTCGGTGCGATGGATGTCGAAGTTGAAGCGCTATTACCAAAAATCCAAAACCAACAAGTAAAGAAAATTGGTAGCCATCGCTTTTACACGGGTGAGTTAGAGGGCAAAACCGTTGTCGTGACGAAATCTGGCGTAGGTAAGGTCAATGCGGCAATGACGACCACTCTTCTGATTGAATCTTTCGGTGTTGACCAACTGATCTTCACGGGTATTGCTGGTGCTAGCGACCCTAAATTGGACCCGCTGGATGTCGTGGTTTCTACGCGTTTGGTCCAGCATGATGTCGATCTAACCGCATTCAATATGCCGAAAGGTCTACTGCCTGATTACGAAGATCGTTACTTCTACGCAGATAAAGCATTGCAAAAATACGCATTTGATGCCGCCGTTGATACACTTGGCAAAGAGAGTGTTTACCGTGGCGTTATCGCATCTGGTGACCAGTTCATTGCAAGCAAAGTGAAAGTGACGGGCATCTACCAAGAATACAACGCAATGGCTGTGGAAATGGAAGGTGCGGCGTTAGGCCAAGTAGCAGATGCGTTCAAAGTACCTTACGTCGTTATCCGTACGATTTCAGACAAAGCAGATGGCTCGGCAGATGTTGTCTATTCAGATCTTAAAAAAGCAATGGCCGACAACTCAGCAAACATTACCCTTAATATGCTAAAGCGCATGTGAGAAAACGTTCACTAGGCTAAATAGTCTTTTGAGAACACAAAAAAGCAGCACACGCGGTGCTGCTTTTTTTGTTGGGTTTCCATTCATCTGCAATGAGCGATATGAGCCGTTAAGCTACGCAATATCAGAACGGGTGAAAGGTTGGTCGTTAGCCGATTTCCACCATTGATCAAGCTGCTCTTTGTTCATGGGCTTACCAAACAAGTAACCTTGCATGAAGTCACAGCGATACGAAGATAGCCATTCGTGCATCACGTTATGCTCAATACCTTCTGCCGTTACCTTCTTATTTTGCGCATGGCACAGTTCAATGATTGGTTTGATAACGTGGCCGTTGTCAGTGTTCATCAAGGTGAGTAGAAATTCTCGGTCGAATTTGATTTTCTGAACGGGGTACTGAACCAATTGCGTTAATGAGGTATAACCTGAGCCAAAGTCGTCAATCGCCAGTTTATAGCCAAGTTGGGCTAGTTCATCGAGCAGAGCAGTACCTTGTTGGTCTGCGGCGAAGGTTTCTGTTATTTCCAACTCAATACAGTGAGGGGGCACACCATTTTGCTTCGCTTTGTCGTGGATGAACTCGGCCATCGATAGGGAGTTCAACTCTGCTGATGATAGGTTAATAGATAAAATGATGTCCTTGCCAAAAATACTCTTAAGCTGGTGGTACTCTTCCATTGCGTTAGCAAACACCCAGCGGTCGATTTTCTCGAACAACCCAGTTTGTTCCGCAATAGGGATGAATTCCTTCGGTGGAATCGACCCAATTCCTTCCGCTTCCCAACGTAAGAGAACCTCCAGCCCCTCGATTTCATTGGCGTGGCTGTTCATGTATGGCTGGAAAACCAAATGGAACTCGTCTTCCACGTTGGCTTTACGCAAAGCGCGTTCGATCTGGCTACGGCGCTGAGCTTCAATATTGAGCGCCGCCGAATAGTAGGCGTATTGGTTTTTGCCGCCGCGTTTTGCTTGGTACATCGCCGCATCTGCACTTGAAAGCAACTTGGCAATATCAGCGCCATCTCTTGGATATTGAGCAATACCAACACTTGCCGTCACCGGAAATGAATTTGTCGAAGATTGGCTCAGATTATGGATGGGTTTGAGCAACTCTGAAGCGAACATATCTGGTATGTCGGCTTTCTTTTGGTTTGTACTCAGTAGGATGGCAAACTCATCGCCGGACAAGCGAGCACCAAAGCAAGGGCTGTTGTGTTGTTGGGTAAACTTCTGGCAGACATTTTTTATATGACGAGAGAAGACTTGTAAAAGCTTGTCACCCAATTCGTGGCCGTATTTGTCGTTTACGTACTTGAAGTTATCTAGGTCGATGTAAACAACCCAAAGTTGCTCAGAGGGGTCGGCTAACTCACGAGTTGCCAATTCATGAAAACGATGACGGTTCGCGAGTTGAGTTAGGTGGTCTGTTTCCGCTAAGTGTTTGGTTTTATGATAGATGTTATTGAGTTCTTCATACATGTCGAAGAAACGCGAAGAGAGGCGACCAATTTCATCATCACTGTTTAGCTTTTCAATATTAGTGCGCTTGTTTGCTTCTATTTCGCGCAGTTGTTTGTCCAGTTTCGATACCGGACTGAGCACGTAACGATACAAGACTAAGACAATCAAAGTGATGGTACAAAACGATGCTATACCAAACGAAAGAGCCAGCTCCAACCAGACCTTATCGACCTTATTCCACATTAAATACTCTGCCGGTGACAAAATTGCGTGGAAATGGGGTAAGAGTTCAATAGTTTGGGCTAGGGGGATGTCTAGGTGAATCGGTTTGTCAGAAAATGTGATGACACTGTGGGTATCAAATTCGATTTCGTGTTTGATGTCATTAAAAGCTTCGAGAGAGACGGAGACGACAACAAAGAACGCGTTGTGCGGATCAAAGCTGGGTGGGTGCTCGCCCGTTCGCTTATCGAACAGTTCGTATTGCAGGAGAATGCTTTGGCCACTTGAGTTGTAAATAAAGCCGGTATGGCTGGTTTTACCGTGCTGGGCATAGCTCTTTTCTACGTATTCGAGAATCTTAGGATCGACGCTGCCGTTGGACTCATAAAACTGATTCTCGGTGTAATAGAGTAGGTGTTGGTCGCCATCCAGTATTGCCATGTTCGCATCGCCATTATAACCATGGCTCAGCACTTCTACCGTTTCGTCCAATCGGTTGAATAGCTGTCGTTCTCGGTACGGGTCTTCGTGGTTAACGAAGTAATCCTGTAAAACTTCACTTTTCCCTAGTGTATAGGCGTAACTGTTGAGGAAGATATTGGCTTGACGAAATTGCCCTGCGAGCTTCTCCATTTGCAGCTGAATGTAGCTGTCTTCTCGCTTGATCAATGTGACTTTTTGAATGCTATAAATGATGTAACTCGACACCAACGCGCTAATAAGAATGACTGGCGCGACAAGCAAAACAACTCTATTGCTTAGTTTCATTATGGTTCTTCAATTTCCGTTTGTGTCCCTACAAACGTTCCCTACTTAAAGGTTCCGAACGGATGACGATAGTATTTCTGTGTTTTTCAAATTGTAAGTGGGTGATTTTCGAAAGTCAGACACCCTTACTTAATTTGTGATGCTGTGTGCGGTTTTTTACGAGATTGACCAGAAGAAGTCTCAAACTTTAGACATATTTGTACCGTTTCAAAAGTACAAAATACATTTGCGGGATGAATGCGCAAATGAGTGATACTGTTAAGACAGTCTCCATCTTATGGACTTTTTTTCATCGAAACGTTTCGATAGTGAAATGTGACCCCAATATCTTTTTCTTCATCGCACAAGCTTCAATTACGGATCATTCTCACACCTTATCGATTTGTCACTAGCCAATTTTCATTGCCGTCCTATTATTGCATCGAAACGTTTCGATGAGTTTTCTGTCAATACTAATAAATGAAACTCAAAGTTGTATGAACGTGTAACCGAAAGGTCGATGAGATGAAAAAAAGTACCCTAATTAACTCAGAAATTTCTTACTTGGTGGCGACGCTGGGTCATACCGACGAAATCACCATTTGTGACGCGGGCTTGCCAATTCCTGATCATGTACAGCGCATTGATTTAGCGTTGACGCACGGAGTCCCAGGCTTTCTAGATACCGTTCGCGTGATTCTGTCTGAGTCCCAAATTGAAGGGGTCATCATTGCTGAAGAATTCGCCAAAGTTAGCCCAGTTCACCATGATGCTTTAATCACCGAGCTAACCAAAGAAAGTGAGCAAACAGGCAAGCAAATTGCGATCAACTATGTGTCGCATGAAGATTTTAAAGCTCGCACAGAACAAAGCCGTGCTGTTGTTAGAACAGGCGAGTGCACACCTTACGCGAACGTGATTTTCCAAGCCGGCGTGGTGTTTTAAGCCACAACTAATTGAGGATAAATTATGACTCAAGCCATTCTACAACTAAGCGACATCGAGAAAGCCTTCCCGGGCGTTAAGGCGTTGGATAAAGCCAGCCTTAATGTTTATCCAGGTCGTGTGATGGCGTTGATGGGAGAGAACGGGGCAGGTAAGTCGACCTTGATGAAAGTGTTAACGGGCATCTACCACATGGATGCAGGAAGCATCAAATATCAAGGTCAGCCAGCAGCGTTTAAAGGTCCACGAGACTCACAAGAAGCCGGCATCAGTATCATTCACCAAGAATTGAACTTGATCCCGGAGCTAACGATTGCCGAAAACATCTATCTAGGTCGTGAGTTTACCGGCACGATGGGGCGTATTCAGTGGGGCAAAATGTATGAAGAAGCAGACAAGTTGCTTCAACGCCTTAACGTAAAGCACTCATCGAAAACGCTGCTTGGTGATTTGAGCCTTGGTGAACAGCAAATGGTGGAGATTGCGAAAGCGCTGTCTTTCGAGTCCAAAGTCATCATCATGGATGAACCAACGGATGCGTTAACCGACAAAGAGACGGAATCGCTGTTTAAAGTGATCAACGAACTTCGTGACCAAGGTTGCGGCATCGTTTACATCTCACACCGCCTGAAAGAAATCTTCGAAATTTGTGATGACATTACTGTGTTACGTGACGGTAAGTTCATCGGCGAATGCCAAGTTAAAGACACCAACGAAGATGGACTCATCGAAATGATGGTTGGTCGTAAGTTGGAAGAGCAATACCCGCGTATCGATGTGACGCATGGTGATGTTTGTCTTGAAGTGATTGGTTTGACAGGCTCGGGCGTTCATGACATTAGCTTCACACTTCAACGTGGTGAAATCCTTGGTGTATCAGGCTTGATGGGCGCAGGGCGCACAGAGTTGATGAAGGTGATTTACGGCGCGTTACCAAGTGAGCGTGGCGTCATCAACTTAGACAACAAGACCATTAATCCTGTGAGCCCACAAGATGGCTTGGCGAATGGCATTGCTTACATCTCTGAAGATCGTAAAGGCGATGGCTTGGTGCTGGGGTTATCCGTGAAGGAGAACATGTCTCTGTGTGCACTGGATAAACTCACCAAAGGCTTCCAAATCCAACATGGCGAAGAAGTCGTGGCGGTGGAAGACTTCATCAAACTGTTCAACATCAAAACGCCGACTCGAGACCAAATCATTGGCAACCTTTCTGGTGGTAACCAGCAGAAAGTAGCAATCGCAAAAGGGTTGATGACCAAACCTAAAGTTCTGATTCTGGATGAGCCAACCCGTGGCGTCGACGTAGGCGCTAAGAAAGAAATCTACCAGCTAATCAACAAATTTAAAGCCGATGGCATGAGCATCATCTTGGTTTCTTCTGAGATGCCTGAAGTGCTAGGCATGAGTGACCGCATCATGGTGATGCACGAAGGTCGTATTACTGGCGAATTCGATGCGAAAGACGCCAACCAAGAAACACTACTCGCTTGTGCCGTAGGCAGAAAGATCAATGAGGAAGCAGCATGAGTACTAAGACCATGAGCAAACCAACCGAAGCGAACAGCAAAAAGTTGTTCACCAAAGAATGGCTGATTGAGCAAAAGTCACTGATTGCACTGATTTTCTTGATTGTTGTTGTGTCATTCTTGAACCCGAACTTTTTTACGGTAGACAACATTCTTAATATTCTTCGTCAAACCTCAGTCAACGCAATTATCGCGGTAGGTATGACGTTGGTTATCTTGACTGCAGGCATCGACCTAAGTGTTGGTTCTGTACTCGCGTTATGTGGTGCGTTTGCCGCGAGCATGATTGCGTTAGAAGTGCCGGTGCTTATTGCGGTTCCGACAGCGCTGTTTGCTGGTGCGGCACTGGGTGCGATCAGCGGTATCATCATTGCCAAGGGTAAGGTTCAAGCCTTTATCGCAACACTGGTTACTATGACGCTACTACGCGGTGTAACCATGGTTTACACAGACGGTCGTCCTATCTCAACGGGCTTTACCGATACAGCAGACGCATTTGCATGGTTCGGTACAGGTTACGCACTTGGTATCCCAGTTCCTGTTTGGTTGATGGTGATTGTCTTTGCTGCGGCTTGGTACCTACTGAACCACACTCGCTTTGGTCGCTATGTGTACGCACTTGGTGGCAACGAATCAGCAACGCGCCTTTCTGGTATCAACGTTGACCGTGTGAAAATTGGTGTATACGCCATCTGCGGTATGTTGGCAGCGCTTGCAGGCATCATCGTGACGTCTCGCCTGTCTTCGGCGCAGCCAACAGCAGGTATGGGCTACGAGCTAGATGCTATCGCGGCAGTTGTTCTTGGCGGCACTAGTTTGATGGGCGGTAAAGGTCGCATCATGGGTACATTGATTGGTGCTCTGATCATCGGCTTCCTAAACAACGCGCTGAACCTACTCGATGTTTCTTCCTACTACCAAATGATTGCGAAAGCAGTGGTTATTTTGCTAGCAGTACTGGTAGACAACAAAAACAAGTAATTGATATTTAAAATAAAGAGCTCCACTAAATCCTGAATACAAATCGAGCCAGAGGACGTGTGCTGGCTCACCCTACACAAAGGACTAGAACGATGAAAAAACTCGCAACTCTTATCTCTGCTGCACTTCTTTCTTCAACCGTATCGGTAGCGGCGCACGCTCAAGATACAATGGCGATTGTAGTTTCTACACTGAATAACCCGTTCTTCGTAACGATGAAAGACGGTGCAGAAGCGAAAGCGAAAGAACTGGGATATGACTTGATTGTACTGGACTCGCAAAATGACCCGAGTAAAGAACTGTCAAACATCGAAGACCTAACGATTCGTGGCGTAAAAGCGATTCTGATTAACCCAACAGATTCAGACGCTGTGTCAAACGCGATTCGTATGGCGAACCGTTCTAAGATCCCTGTGTTGACACTAGACCGTGGTGCAAGCCGTGGTGACGTAGTGAGCCACATCGCTTCTGACAACGTAGTTGGTGGTGAAATGGCTGGTCACTACATCATGGAAAAAGTAGGTGAGAAAGCGAAAGTTATCCAATTAGAAGGTATTGCAGGCACGTCTGCAGCGCGTGAGCGTGGTGAAGGCTTCATGACAGCAGTGAAGGGCAGCAACATGGAGCTACTAGCAAGCCAACCTGCTGATTTTGACCGTACTAAAGGTCTGAACGTAATGGAAAACTTGCTTGCAGCGAATCCAGATGTTCAAGCGGTCTTTGCTCAGAACGATGAGATGGCACTGGGTGCGCTTCGCGCAGTACAAGCTTCAGGTAAAGACGTAATGATCGTTGGCTTCGACGGTACTGATGATGGTATCGCTGCTGTAAACCGTGGCAAGCTAGCTGCGACGATCGCACAGCAACCAGATCTTATTGGTGCGTTGGGTGTAGAAACTGCAGCGAAAGTATTGAAAGGCGAGAAGGTTGAGGAGTACATTCCTGTTCCGCTTAAAGTCGTGACTAAGTAAGTTTAACGTTTGACTCAGTGATTCTTCTTTGTTGAAGATAACGGAATGACCCAATGAATGTGTTGGGTCATTCCAAACAACGAAAGTGGTAAGTTACAAAATTAAATCTAGTTGAATCGTAATACGCTTACGTTTTTTCAAAGAGCGTAAACCTATTACTCCTGTTCAAATATAAAGGGTTCAATCAGAACCGAGGATAACCGTATGAATAAGTTAGTGGTGTTAGGTAGTGTAAACGCTGACCATGTTCTTCAAGTGCCTTCTTTCCCTCGCCCTGGCGAGACGCTGCATGGTCGCAACTATCAAGTTATCCCAGGTGGCAAAGGTGCCAACCAAGCTGTGGCGGCAGCTCGATTAAACGCAGACATCGGTTTTATTGCGTGTGTGGGTGATGATTCGTTCGGCATCAACATTCGTGAGAACTTCAAAATGGATGGCATCGACATCACTGGTGTGAAGATGCAGCCAAACTGCCCAACGGGCATTGCCATGATTCAAGTGGCGGACAGTGGCGAGAACAGCATTTGTATCTCCGCAGAAGCCAACGCAAAGCTGACTGCAGAGGCGATTGAGCCCGATCTAGAGCGCATTCGCCAGGCTGATTACTTGTTGATGCAACTAGAAACGCCAATGTGCGGCATCGAGAAAGCTGCGCGAATCGCGAAAGATGCGAAAACCAATGTGATTCTTAACCCTGCACCAGCTCGCGAGCTGTCAGATGAATTACTGTCTTGCATTGATGTGATTACACCAAATGAAACGGAAGCGGAAGTGCTAACAGGTGTGACGGTAACGGACGATGACAGCGCACAAGAAGCTGCCAACATTCTACATTCGAAAGGCATTGAAATCGTCATGATCACGCTTGGTGCGAAAGGGGTGTGGTTGAGTCAAAACGGTCGTGGTGAAATCATTCCTGGCTTCCGCGTAGAAGCAACAGATACCACTGCGGCGGGCGATACGTTTAATGGGGCATTAGTCACTGGTTTATTGGAAGACTTACCTTTAGAATCAGCGATTAAGTTTGCCCACGCAGCAGCAGCGATCTCAGTAACTCGCTTTGGCGCGCAAACCTCCATTCCAACCCGCAAAGAGGTTGAGGAGTTTCTGGCTCAACACCAATAATCAAGGAGTAATAACATGGCAACGATGAAAGACATCGCAAAACTGGCAGGGGTTTCCACTTCAACTGTGAGCCATGTTATTAACAAAACTCGCTTTGTCAGCGAAGAGATCTCAGAACGAGTCAACAACGCTGCCAAAGAACTCAATTACTACGCGCCGTCTGCTTTGGCGCGTAGCCTCAAAGTCAATCGCACCAAAACTATTGGTATGCTAGTGACCACCTCAACCAACCCATTTTTCGGTGAAGTGGTAAAAGGTGTTGAGCGCAGTTGCTACCATAAAGGCTACAGCCTGATCCTGTGTAACACTGAAGGCGATAACGAGCGAATGCGTGAATCTATCAATACGTTGTTGCAAAAGCGCGTTGATGGTTTGATTTTGATGTGTTCATCGTTAGAAGGGGAGCGTATTGATGTATTCGAACGTTACCCTGATATTCCAGTTGTAGTCATGGATTGGGGCCCAATGTTGTTCACCAGCGATAAGATCCAAGATAACTCGCTTCGTGGTGGCTATCTTGCAGCTAAATACCTTATCGACTGCGGCCACCAAGAGATTGGTTGTATTACAGGTCCACTAATCAAGCATCAAGCGCAAATGCGTTACGAAGGCTATAAGCGAGCGATGATTGAAGCTGGGCTTGAGTTCAATGCAAACTGGATTGTTGAATCTGACTTTGAATGTGAAGGTGGTTATCAAGCCTTCAAGAAGATGGCGGAACGTGGTCCGCTCCCAAGCTCGATTTTTGTCTCCAACGACATGATGGCAATGGGCGCAATTAACGCGGCCAACGAGCTAGGCATTAAAATTCCAGAGCAGTTATCCATTATTGGCTATGATGACATTCATATCGCCAAGTTCATGTCTCCATCTTTAACAACGATCCACCAACCGAAATACCGTCTAGGGCAAGCCGCAGTCGAAACTTTATTGCGAAAACTGGATGATAAATCTGATGAAGCTCAGGTTGTTCAGCTTGAACCTACATTGGTTGAGCGTAACAGTGTGAAGGTTGTGTCTAGTCAATAGCCCTCGCTTTCCGTTGTGACATTTTGCTAGAAATTAGTAATAAATTATTTCTCTTTGTATGAGAAAGGCTTAGTATTAACTTTCATTATAAATAGAAGTGTTAATTATATATTCGGTGGATTAGCAATATGTTGTCAAAGGGATACGCGAAGTTCTCGGTGAAACACCCTTGGTTTCATCGTTTGAATGTTACAGCGGTTGCGTTCATTTTTTTATTAAGTTGCTATCAACTATTAGTCAACGAAGCTTTTGAATTCTCAATCGGTTTTGTTATTACCCTTTTAGCAACATTACTCTTTGCTTCGGCATCGGCGTTTAAAAAACGTTATTCGGGGTTAGAGTCTTAAACCATTACTGCGTAGTGGGAACACTACAATATAAAACAATTATTGATCTGATTTATGATCGGATACATCAAAGGGAGGACAAATGTCCTCCTTTTTGTTTGCTGCGAGGCAATAAGATGAGCGCATCCCAAGCACAATAATAAAGGACATCTTCATGGACCTATTTGCCCTGTTAGACATCAACAACACCCTTGTTAACATTCCTATTGGTGGTGGCTATGCAATGAGCTGGATCGAAGCGTTTGGTACGGTTTTCGGTCTGCTTTGTATTTGGTTTGCAAGCCAAGAAAAAACGATCAACTACTTGTTCGGTCTGCTGAACGTAACACTTTTTGCCGTTATCTTTTTCCAGATTCAGCTTTACGGATTGCTTCTGCTTCAACTGTTCTTCTTCTGCGCCAACATCTATGGCTGGTATGCATGGACAAGACCAAATGCACAAGGTGAGACACTTGAGGTACGTTGGTTAAGCAAACAGAAGCTGATTGCGACAGGTTCAGTAAGCATTGTTGCGATTGCGATGTTAACGATTTACATCGACCCTTTCTTCTTTGCGTTGGCTAACATTGCCGTTGATACGCTGAATGTGTTCGGTGCAGGTTTGTCTGAGCCAGTCTTAGAGCCAGATGCTTTCCCATTCTGGGATGCAACCATGACCGTGCTTTCTATCGTGGCGCAAATCTTGATGACACGTAAGTACGTTGAGAACTGGATTCTTTGGGTCGTAATCAACATCATCAGCGTTGGTATTTACGCAACACAAGGTGTGTACGCAATGTCGGTTCAATACGCGATTCTCATGTTCATCGCAGCAAACGGCACAAGAGAGTGGGCACGTAGCGCAAAACGTAACGGTGAGAAAACCCTAACTCAAGCGACAGCGCAAGGTTAAGCCAATGATGAAACAACCTCATATTGGCGTAGACAACACCCAGATAGCATCGCGAGTGATCGTCTGCGGTGAACCAGATCGAGCAAACCGTATTGCCGCGTTGTTTGATAACGCAGAATTGGTTTCTGAAAACCGTGAGTATCGAGTGTTTACGGGAACATACCAAGGTCAGCGCGTATCAGTGTGCAGTACAGGTATCGGAGCACCTTCGATGATCATTGCGGTGGAAGAGTTAAAGCAGTGTGGTGTGACAGATGTGATTCGTGTGGGATCGGCTGGCGCGATGCAATCCAACATCCAACTTGGTGAGTTGATTGTGGCTGAAGGCGCAGTAAGAGACGAAGGTGGCTCGAAAGCATACGTTCGCTCTTCGTATCCGGCTTACGCGAGCTTTTCATTACTGAAAGCGCTGGACAGCTATTTAGCCGAAAAAGAGGCGCGCTATCATTTAGGTGTGGTTCGTTCCCATGACAGCTTCTATACCGACGACGAAGAAGCGATCTGCGAATACTGGAACAATAAAGGTATTCTCGGCGCGGATATGGAAACCTCAGCTCTATTTACCGTCGGTCGACTGCGTGGTCTGAATGTCGCCTCCATTCTGAACAATGTGGTTTTGTATAAGCAGGATGTGAAAGAAGGCGTAGGGCAGTACGTAGACGAAGCGCAAGTGATGATGGAAGGGGAGCGTTTAGCGTCTTACGCTGCTCTTGAAGCCTTAATTGCACAGAGTTAACCAGATCACAGCTTAGTTAATTTTATAAGCGGCACCTTGGTGTCGCTTTTTCATTGGCTGTCATCAAACGATTCTAGCGAGTACAATCTACTTGAGATTGTTGTCATTAAAGAGAAACTCACGTGAAAATAAGCCCTTATCCGACAGGACGTTTCAAAAGCTTTCTAGAACAGAAAAGTGCCGAGTTTCGTGACTTAATCTATCAATGCCAAATCGGCAGTCGATACTTTGACTCTGGTGAAGAGATCCTTCGCCAAGGTGAACAACTTCAATATCTCTATGTTGTGCCAGTCGGTCGAGTTTCGATGAGCATCATTGCAGCTAATGGACGTCGTTTCCAACTGGGTGAAGCCAATTGCGATTATCATATCTATGGTGAAATGGAGTACTTCACACAAACGCCTTGCCAATGGAATGTGGTAGCTGATGAACACATGCAGGTGGATATCATCTGTATCCAAAAACTGACTGAGGCGCTGCATCAGCAACCTGACATGATGTTCTTCTTTGCTTCTGCTTTGGCGGAGGATTATCAGGATTCAATGGACATCTATACCAATCGCTTGTTACACCCAATTACTTACAACATTGCTTATGATTTGTTGGTGCAAAAACAGACTAATACCTTGTTGGGTGGATTTGGCAAAGTAAACCAAGAAGCCGAAAGATTTGGCACTTCGGGGCGTGTTTATCGCCGAGCGGTGAAAGATTTAATGGAAAAGGGGTTGATCAGAAAGGGCGAACAGGGGCTAGAGATTGTTGATGAACTTGCACTAAAAGCGTTTCTTGATGCCTATGAATAGCCCGCACGATTCCATTTTAAAAATAAAAGCTGCGGGCTATCTGGTTTATCTGTTAATCAATCAGAATACTGTGTGTTTATTCTGATTTAAAAACACAATTTTTAGCAAAATCAGACGCTTCGTTAGCGGTCCATTCGCCTTTCGGCTTTTCTTTCATGTCGTTACACCACGCTTCACTGCCCACCTCTGTACAAGCCATCAGTTGCGCTGCGACAAAAACCATTAATGCTAACTTCTTCATTTTCTAATCCTTTTTGATAAGACTTGTTTTGAAGTATAAGCACTCGATCACGAGATAAACATGAAAATTATTATTTTGCGCTTACCGTCTCAAATCCGATATCGGTACAGTGTAATTTGTTGATTTATTAAGCCAATTTAGAAGTGTAACGAATGTAAAGTTATTAAATAATCGGTTGAATGCCTATGTGAGTAACGATATATTGCGAATGCGCATGATAATGGATCTCATTTAAGGTTTAAAATAATGGAAAAACTCGTCAGTGCGGCTCTTGTTTCGCTGCTCACAATCTCACCTGCTTTTGCTGCAACCGTCAAAATCGATCACTACATGGGAACGACAGAAGTCGAACAATCACCAAAGCGTGTGGTTGTGATTGGCTTTGGCCCTCTTGATATGCTCGATAGCTTTAATATCGACCCTGTTGCAGTCTCGAATGCCTCGCATCTTCCTAAATACTTATCGAAATACAATAAAGACAATTACACCTCTGCTGGTAGTTTGTTTGAACCGGATTTCGAAACCATCTATATGCAAAAACCAGATTTGATTTTGGTTGGTCCTCGTGGTTCTTCGAAATACGATGAGTTAAGTGAAATTGCACCAACAGTCGTTTTTGCATCAGGAGAGAAAGAAGATTACTGGCAGGGCACAAAAGGACAATGGCGTAATCTTGGTAAGATCTTCAACATAGAGGACAAGGTTGAGCAAAAGATCGAAAACTTGGATGCACAGTTCAAGGCGATTCGCGAATACAACCAAACTAATAATAATGATGCACTCACGATTTTGAGTATCGGAGACAACATCAGTGCATTCGGTGCGAAGTCTCGTTTTGGCGCGATTTACACAGATTTTGGTTTTACTGAAACAGTGAAGAACCTCAAAACAGGCACGCACGGTGATGTCATCTCTTACGAGTTTATCCGCGAAGCGAACCCGAAAAATATTCTAGTCATTGATAGAAACTCACTTCACGCAAAGTCTGACAATGACCTCGCTAGAGCGTTGGATAACGATTTGGTTAAAGCAACTTCGGCATACAAGAACAAGAAAATTACCTTCCTAGATGTTGATGCTTGGTACTTAGCAATGTCTGGCGTAACCGCGACGGAAAAGATGGTGAGTGAAATCAAACACACGATCGATCTGTAAAAAAGCTAGCTGAGGTTAACTTTGAAAAAGTTATTGCTTGTTCTTATTGTTCTAAGCGTCGCATCGTTGTTTGTTGGGGTGGCAAATATGACACCCCAACAGTTGTTTTCGGGCGATGCAAAAGCAATAGAACTCTTCTTTACTAGCCGAATTCCGCGTCTATTTGCCATTCTTCTTGCTGGAGCAGGGCTGAGCATCGCTGGATTAGTGATGCAGCAAATTAGCCAAAACCGATTCGCCGCGCCTTCAACAACGGGCACGATTGAGTGTGCCATGCTTGGTTACGTAATGAGTGTGGTGTTTTTTGGTAATGGCGAGCAACTTTGGCTTGTCTTTGCAGTCTCTATTCTGGGTACCTTGATGTTCGTTCAGTTCATTCAACGCATCCAATTCAAAAGTGTCGTGTTTGTGCCGCTCGTAGGCATCATCTTTGGTAACGTTGTTGACGCCGTTACTACCTTCATTGCCTACAAATACGATGCGCTACAAAGTCTGTCAGCGTGGAGCGTGGCAAACTTTGCCAACATTTTGCGTGGGGATTTTGAGCTGCTTTATATTGCTGTTCCCGTCGCCCTTTTAAGTTACTTATTTGCTGCGCGTATCTCCGCTGTTGGCATTGGTAAAGACTTTGCAGTAAACCTTGGCCTGAACTATCAACAAGTGGTGACGTTAGGCGTACTTTTGGTGTCAGTAATGTCTGCCAGTGTGGTGATGATCGTAGGTCAACTGCCATTTCTAGGGCTCATTGTTCCAAACTTAGTCAGTTACTTCTATGGCGACAATCTTAAACGCAATATCCCGCTTACTGCCATGTACGGGGCAATACTCGTTTTGGCGTGTGACTTGGTTAGCCGATTGATCATCTTCCCTCATGAAATGCCGATTTCAATCGTGATCAGTATCTTAGGCGGGGTGGTGTTTATCGCGATGTTGTTGCGAGGTAAGCAAAGTGCGTGATTCCAAGAAACTGTTCTTATTGGCAGCCGTCGCGCTGCTTTTTGCGTTTTTGTTTATTGGCATTGGCTTAACGGCAGATAACTACCAGTACTTTTTGTCGCGACGTGTGCCTAAAGTGCTAGCCATGGTGTTGGCGGGTATTGCGATCGCTCAATCTTCGTTGGTGTTCCAAACCATTACCCACAACCGGATTCTTACTCCAAGTATCATGGGGTTTGATGCGTTGTATGTGTTGACGCAAGTGCTGATTGTTTTGTTGTTTGGTGGTTTAAGTGCGCTCGTTCTGAATGTTTACATCAACTTCTCGATTGCTGTGTTGGTGATGGTAGGCTTTTCGATGTTGCTGTTTGGGTTTTATTTTTCAAAAGGCGGGCGCAATCTCATCACTTTGCTGTTAGTTGGGCTGATCTTTGGGCAGTTGTTTAGCAATATTGCGGTGCTCTTCTCCCTTCTGATGGACCCAAATACGTTTGCGTTTGTGCAATCTAAACTGTACGCGAGTTTCAACAATGTGAAGGTGAACTTGGTGTATCTCAGTTCGCCTATATTGCTCATCGCTTGTTGGTTGTTGTATCGCATGCATCGCACTTTAGATGTTTTTTGGCTAGACCAAGACAATGCTAAGAGTCTAGGCGTTGATGTCCCTAAAGTGACGCGCAATATCTTTATTCTCTCTGCGGTTCTCATTGCCATTTCGACGGCTTTAGTCGGTCCAATCATGTTCTTTGGTTTATTGGTGACGAACTTGAGCCGTGAAATGTTCCACTCTTACCAGCATCGTACCCTATTAGTCGGTTGTTCATTGATGGCAATTTGTGCCTTGTTGTCGGGGCAGTGGATTATAGAAAACCTGTTTTCATTTGAAACGACGCTGAGCGTGGTGATTAACTTTATTGGCGGTATCTACTTCTTGTATCTACTGCTGAAAAACAAAGTCGTATAAACATGATAGTTATAGATAAATTAACCAAAGCATTTGGTTCCAACAAAGTGGTTGATGGTGCGGATACCCAATTTGAGAAAGGGAAGGTGACATCGATTATTGGTCCAAACGGAGCAGGAAAAAGTACCTTGCTGTCGATGGCGTCACGATTAACCGAGCGAGATGGCGGTAGTGTCATGATTGACTGCAAAGAGATTGCAGAATGGGACACAAAAGAACTTGCGAAAAAACTGGCGGTGTTGCGCCAAGCAAACACGATCACGATGCGTTTTACCGTGAAAGAACTGGTCTCGTTTGGGCGATTCCCTTATTCAAAAGGTAACTTGTCCAAAGATGATCACGCGATCATCGAGCAAGCAATTGACTACTTAGACCTGAAAGAAATTCAAGATAAGTTCTTAGATGAATTGAGTGGTGGTCAACGACAGTTGGCGTTTATTGCGATGGTGATTGCCCAAGATACGGATTATGTTTTCCTCGATGAACCCTTGAATAATCTTGATATCAAGCACTCGCTACAGATCATGAAAGTCGTTCAGCGCCTTGCTCACGATATGAATAAAGCCATGGTTGTAGTGATTCATGATATTAACTTTGCGGCTTGTTACTCCGACGAGATCCTTGCATTGAAGAAGGGCAAAGTGGTTGCCACTGGCAAAGTAGAGGAGGTGATTCAGGCATCCACGTTGGAAGATATCTACGAGACACCTTTTAATATCATTGAGCTTAATGGCAAGCGTATGTGCACTTACCATTAAAGCTATATCCATTAAATTTAAACGAAATAGAAATGTTGGCGAGCTTACTTGGTGAGCTCGTCAATGATTGGACATCGGCTCTCGGCATCGCCTGGGCAAGATGAAACCCAACCTTCTAATTGCTTTTTAATCTCCAACAAGTGAGCGATCTTTTGCTCAACTTCATGAAGCTTATCCATCGTACGCGCTTTCACTTCGCTGCTCTTGCGATTTGGGTTGTGCGCCAGTTGCACAAATTCTTTGCATTCTTGCAGTGAGAATCCTGCGTTTTTCGCTCGGGAAACAAGGTTGAGCTCTTGGATATGTTTGTCAGAATATTCGCGATAGCCTGAATCGCTGCGAGCCGGTGAGGAGATGATGCCTTTGTCTTCGTACATACGAATCGACTTAGAAGACAACCCTGTTAATTTCGCAACTGCACCAATATTCATGATGACCTCTGTATTTCAGAAAACCTTTCTCGCGAGTATAACGCCAAGTGTTTATCTTCCCAAATGGCTTTGAGAGCAAACCTATTTTGTGGCGTTGACATGAATACCATCAATGGCTGTTTACGACCTCGTGCGGCGGAACACCAAACACTTTCTTAAAGGCGTTGGTAAAGTTCGATGGGTGGTGATAACCCGCCTCGTATGCTGCTTCTGTGATGGTGACTAATCCACGCTCCAAATGCTGACGAGCGATCTCTAAGCGGCGGTGACGGATGTAACCGTTGATGGTCATATTAAAAGACTGTTTAAAGCGACGCTGCAGGTTAGAAACGCTCATCGAGAACTGTTCTGCTAAGCGTTCTAAGGTTAAATCCTCTTCGAGGTGCGTCTCTATATAACTGACGACATCCTCGATTCGAGCATCGCCGGAACGCTTTTTCTCTTCGCACTCTGCGCAGTAGTCGTCTGGCATTTGCCCAATCGAGTGGGAGAGCACTTGGTAAATCAAACTCTCTACCTCTATACGATCTTTCATGTTTGTCGGAGATTCATGTTGAGTGAGAGCTCGTGTCAAATCAATTAACGTCTCATTAAGCTCCAGCGTGTAAAAGGCTTGGTGAGTTTCAATAAAGCGCTTGTGACCGCAATGTCCCGCCATTCTCGATTCCAACCAAGGTGGCTTAATAAGAATATTAATTTTATTCATGCGGTTGTTTTGAATCAGCGAGCGGCGGAAGTTTGCAGGCTTAGCTAGGTTAACAACCACGCCTTGTGGGCCTTTGCTTGCGTCAAAATCAAATTGGAGGTCGTCGTAACCAAAAGAGAGTTTCCCCTCCAACAGAATGGTAATCAGTAGTGCGGAATGTGCGGTTGAAACGATATTCGAATCGACTAATTCAATGCAACGTCCGCCATGAACAAAGATTTGATCGTTGTATTGGTAGGAGAGGAATTGACCTTCCGCGAGTTGGGTTTGGTTGCTTTGACCTTGAGTCACAATGATCTGTTTTTCCGTCTGCTCAAGCTTTTTGGTTAGAGCCACTTTGGCAATTTTAGTTCTTTTTTTGGTCTCTTCCGCCATTTGACGTTTCCTCATAACACCTATGCGATTTCGCATAAGTGATTCGTCTTTGTATTTATCAATAGCGACCCTATCATACGTGAGAATTATTATCATTTATATTTAGGAAGACGTTTATGGAAAGCCCAGTAAGCTCACCAATTAAGCTTTCAAGCCTATGCCTAGCAGTCGGGGTGGCGCTTGCTCATCCCGCTTTAGCCCAAGATCAAGATTCTCATTTCGAAGAGGTCGTGGTGTGGGGTACGAAGGTATCCAGTAACACCGAATCAATGTTTGCCGACGACATGTCGCTCAAACAAGCTGACCACATGTCTGATTTGCTTCGTGATATTCCCGGCGTCGACGTGGGTGGTACACACTCTGTCAATCAACGTATTACGATTCGTGGCCTGGGTGAAACCGATCTTGATATCCGTTTAGATGGTGCCTCTCAGCACGCCAACATGTTCCACCATATTGGTAACCTTACGCTTAACCCAGACATTCTAAAGTCAGCAGATATCCAAGTGGGTAATAACTCAGTTACCCAAAGCGGTCTTGGCGGTTCAGTGTACTTTGAAACTAAAGATGCTCGTGATCTGCTGCGTTACGATGAAAACTTTGGTGCTCGCGTTTACGGCGGTTATGCGTCTAACGACAACCAACAAGGTTCTCTAACACTATATGGATTGTTGTCTGAAAACGTGGACGCGATGGTCTATGGTCACTACGTAACACGTGATGACTTTAAAGATGGTGATGGCAATAAAACCTTTGGTGCGGAAGGAGATGTTTACAACATCTTAGGTAAGCTCGGTTATGAGTTTGGCGATATTCACCGACTAGAAATCTCATACGATATGTATCGTGACAGTGGTGATTACAACCCACGCCCTGATATGTCTGGTGATGCCAATAACGGTTTGTCGAGTGAGCTTCTGATTCCAACCGATTATGATCGTGACACGGTCACATTAAGTTATGAGCTTCGTGATGAGCAACACCAAGGGGACGTCACGTTATACAACACGGAAACCGAAATCGTCCGTGATGAATCTGTCATGGCGCCGCGTTGGCCAGCAAACCGCTTATCGAAAAATACCGCGAAAAACCAGAACTTTGGCTTAAGCGCAAAATTCCAATCATTGCTCACTCTGGGTAGCTTTGATCATCGCGCGACTTACGGCCTTGATTACATGGATAAGACTTCTGAAAGTTACTATGGCAGCAGCAAGTTCATGGATGAATCTGCGGTTTCTACAGCTTTGTTCGTTGAAGACCAATTCTTTATCTCGGACGCGCTTTCGATCACAGCTGGCCTACGATTTGACGACTACCAACGCAAAGCTGAAACAGGTAACAACGATTACGACGAAGTGACATGGGCACTAGCGGCAGAATGGGCAGTAACACAAGACTGGACGTTGTTTGCAAGTTCTCGCTCGCTGTTTAAAGGTCCAGAGCTAATGGAAACCTTTATTGCTTATCAAGATGTGGCTTATCTACAAGATGGTTTGAAGCCAGAAACGGGACTTAACACCCAAGGTGGTGTTCGTTTCAATAAGACGTTAGATGAACACACATTTGGCGCAAACCTAACCGTGTTCCAAACCGATATTGATGACTACATTGCAGAAGCGTATCAAGGAGCGACTCAAACATACCTTATTTACAATGAGGGTGATGTCGAGATCAAAGGTTTTGAAGCGAGTGCTTTCTATGGTTACGAAAGCTTCGGCAGCAAGCTGTCTTATTCTAAGTCGGATACAAAGAACAAAGATACGGGCGGCCCAGTCGCGGGTGGTAATGGCCGTAGTATTGACATGGGTGACAGCATCGCTTTAACGCTAGATTACCAATCTGATTCGTTAGAAACCATTTTCGGCTGGAACTCAATGTTTGTGCTTGAAGAAGACAACGTGTTTGACGGCCAACCTAAGAAAGACAGTTACGATGTTCATAACTTGTACGCACAATGGGTGCCTTCTGACGTTGACGGGCTATCGGTCACTTTTGGTATTGATAACGTATTTGATGAGCTCTACACATCCCACGCCTCTCGCTCAGGCACTGCAAGGGGGATTACGTTAGACGATTACGAACCAGGGCGTAACTACAAGTTGTCTGCCGCTTATCAATTCTAACTCTAAGGGCAATAACAACAACCTTAGATGTTTGGCTCTCGTACGAGAGCCTTTTTTATGAAAGGGACGAGGGACTGAAATGATCAAAGAAACCACTGTAATTGAAAGCGAGCATGCGGCGAAATATCTCGTGACTTTGTGTCGCCACTTCGCGCGTAAAGTACCGGCGACTTGGAATGATGAAAAAGGTTTGGTGACATTTCCTGTTGGAAATACGGAGTTTAAGTTAGAAGGGGAGCGCTTACTGATAACTTGTGAGGCGGACTCTGAAGAGTCATTAGAAAAAGTGAAGGGCGTTGTATCGGTTCATGTAGAAATGTTTTCCCGCCGCGAAACTCTGAAGTTGAAGTGGATACGCTAGCGAAAGCGAATCAGTACTCGCGACCAAAAACAAAAAAGCCCGTAAGCATGATACTTACGGGCTTTCCAAAATCGTTTTTCCTAGGCTTCTTCAGGCGCTAGGCTTTTTTTTTCCTGCTGCATTTTAGCAAGGAAGTACACGTTAACACATGCAATAAAACCGTTAGTTAGAACTACTGGCCATGAATCGATCATCAAACCGTACGCTGTGAAAAGTGCACAGCCGATAAAGTTAAGGATACGAAGCTTAACGATATCTTTCATAGTTAGTGAGATAGCAACCATGATAGAAGCCGCGTAGCCTAGAATCTCAACCATGTTCATTTCCATTATTTGACCCTCTTAAATCTGCCGAATTTTGTCGGTACCACTTCTTCTCATCTTGAGATTAACGAGGAAGCTCCATGCCTCGAATGGTCTTGTTCGTTTTGATGGGTGAACTATAGCAATGGAAAAACCGTGATGAAAGCCTCAAATCAAGGTTAAGAGAAGGTTAGCGATTACGCAAACGTTTAGGAAAAAATTCATTGATAATTTTACTTATTATGTTGATTGATAATAGCGATACAAACAATAGACAAAACTGAGTTGAAGGAATAAGGACAATAACATAATATTGAAAATGAGAATCATTATTAATTAAGTGTAATTTATGCCTGTTGCCATTAGCTTTCTGTTTTCATTTGCCTTGATGATGCGTACCAAACCTCATTCGTGGGGAGTGGCTATCCACGTATTAACACATGTTCTGATGCTGATTCTGATTCCTTCTGACTATGTCGTTCAGTATTTGATGGTGATGTTTTTCTCTTCACCTTTCCTTATTCGACTTTCGAAACGATCTTCAAGCTACGACATTTTGTTCGCATTTCTACCACTTCTGATCGGTACGGGCGGATTAGTCTTAACTTCATAATTTTACGTTACTTCATCTTTTCATTTATAAATACTAAGCTTTTATTAATAGTCTATTATTTTCATATGTTTGGTTGGTATTTTAGTGGTTTGTTGGTGTCACATAATTGTGACTAGGTGCAGTTTTCGTATCTGACGATTAACGAAACTGCAAAATATGATTGTTTATTGACTCAATACTTAGTTAAATCAGAGTTGTGATAAACGGTGAATCATAAGCCGATAAACTAAAATAATGTATAAAGGTCTAACGAGAAGACGTTGACCAATTAGCGGGGGTCAGATGAGTACACAAGCTGTGCCGCAGGAAGTATTAGTAGATGCTGTCAAAGGGGATGTTTACGCTTTAAACCTTGAGGGGAAGGTTAGGGCGATTAACGTCGGGGATGTATTGGTTCCGGGTGATGTAATCATCACGGAAAATGGCGCTTCGATTGAAGTGATAGCGGAAGGTTCTCTCTATTTAGTCGACGAGAATTGTGTGGCGTGCATTCCAGCGCCAACACCTGAAGCTGCATCGACGGAAGCGGTCGTTCAAGCGCCTGTTGACGGACAAGTCAATGTTGACCCAACGGCAAACGCTGAGTTTGGTGCAGAAGACGTGGCTGCGATTCAACAAGCCATTTTGGAAGGTGCCGACCCTACCGCCATTTTAGAAGCAACCGCTGCAGGCCCTGGCGGAGGTGGTGGTTCCGGTTCTGCGAATGCGGGCTTTGTTACCATTGAGTACAACAATCCCGAAGTACTCGCTTCAACCTTCTTCGAGACATCGGCTCCAAGCGGTGATACCGAAACCGATGATGATATTGATGGCCTCGACATCACCATTTTTGCTGACGGTGGTCAGTCTCTCTCTTCTCAAGTAACGGAAGGCTCAATTTCTCTATCAAGCTACCCGCAAACCATTTCGTCTAGTGTGCTGGTTGAAGCAGGGGATCTTGCACTTGATACCGCTTCATTTGTACCCGAAACGTCTTCTTTAGAGTCTTTGTTAACTGAGCTTAACAGTGATATTACCTCTGGTGGTCAACCAGTAGCGTTCGTTTATGACGAAGCGCAAAATGCCATTATCGGTACTCAAGAAGGTAACGAAGTGCTTCGTATCGAGATCGAAGCGACATCTCTAGGCCGTGATTTAGAGTTAGAGGTCGTTACCACGATTAGCCAGGGTATTGACCATGTTGCGTCTGTTGCTGATGGCCAAGTATCGATCGTCGGTGATCAAATCAATATTGCTTTTGATATTACAGGTGCAGATATTGGTGGTAACAGTATTCAAGCACCTATTGATTTTACGACAACCGTTATTGATGGCGATGATCCTGCGCCGCAAAACGTTACTTTTGAAAACGTTGAATCTTCTTCCACACCAATTACTGGCACTTTTGTTGATATTGGTAGTGATCAATTGGCAACGGTCACGTTTAATCAAGAAGGACTTAGTCAATTCGATGGCCTATTGAGTGATAATCAGGCGACAGAAGCGGTACTCTCTGAAGACGGCAGTACTATCACCTTGTCCATTGCTGGCTCGAATGAAACCGTCTTAACCATTGGTCTGAACACAGATGGCACTTACCAATTTGAGCAATTTAAGCCGTTAGAACAAACAAACGGTGAAGATACGATTGAGCTCTCTTTGCCAACCACAATCGTCGACTTTGACCAAGATACGGCAAGCAACACCTTTACGATGACCATCCTTGATGGCGATAATCCAGTGATTGAGAACGTGACGGGATTGTCTTTAGATGAGGCGGGGGTTGACCAAGGTTCACAGGAAGGCGCGGTAGTAACAAGTGGTACTGGGGCGATCACGACAGCGGTCGGTAGTGACATCATTGATCACTATGAGTTGGAACCTACAGAGTTTAATGTTGGTGGAGAACTCCAATCTCAAGGGCAGGTTGTTCAACTAGAAGTAGCGTCCGAGAGTAACGGCGTACGTACTTACGAAGGCTTCATCGAGCTGGATGGTGTGCGTATTACCGTATTTGATGTGGCGATTGATGCACCTGCATTGGGCGAATACCAATTCAACTTGTATGAACAACTTGACCATACGGGTGCTAACGATGACTCGCTTACTTTCTCACTGCCAGTTTACGCGGTAGATGCGGATGGTGACCGTTCCTCGATTACCGACGGTTCGAACACACCAGAAGCAGCGCAAATTGTCATTCAAGTTCAAGATGACGTTCCTTCGATTGATGGCGTTGAGGCACTAGCCGTCGATGAAGATGATTTATCAAGCATAGGCTCCGATCAAAGCGACTCTGTGCTAGCGCAAGGCAGTTTCACGACGACTCAGGGCTCAGACCGTGTTGTAAGTTATCAATTAGAAAGCGGCACTGATCCACTCAATGGGTTGGAATCTCAGGGTCGATCTATCTCTCTGACGGAAACAACCAACTCAGATGGCAGCTTTACCTATTCTGCAACGGCAGAAGGGGACGCTATCTTCACCTTACAAGTGAACCCTGACGGTTCTTATTCATTTACCCTTGAAGGGCCAATCGATCATGCTGTGGGTAGTGATAGCTTAACTCTAGACTTCAATATTGTCGCAACGGACTTTGACGGTGACACCAGCTCACTTGTTCTACCAGTTACCATTGCTGATGATGTGCCAACCATTAACGACGTTGTCGCTCTTACCGTCGATGAAGATGACTTAAGTTCGGTAGGCTCTGACCAATCACAGCCAACACTGGTTGAAGGTCAGTTCACGACGACTCAGGGTTCTGATGGCGTCGTACAGTATCAGTTGGATGTAAACGCCGATCCTTTAAATGGCCTGCAATCTCAAGGTCAGACCGTCTCCATTGCCGAAACGCATAATGCAGACGGCAGTTACACCTACAGCGCAACGGCAAATGGAAGCGCAGTTTTCACATTAATTTTGAATACCGACGGCTCGTACAGTTTTGAACTGCAAGGTCCAATCGACCATGCGGCAAATAGCGACAGCTTAACCCTCGATTTTAATGTTATTGCTACTGATTTCGATGGTGACACAAGCCAAATCGTATTGCCTGTTACCATCGTGGATGATAAGCCAACCATTACCGACGTCGATGCGATTACCGTTGATGAAGATGATTTAGGTACGATTGGCTCAGATCAGACTGACCCGATTTCAATCGATGGCAACTTCACTACTACACAAGGCTCTGATCGAGTGGTGAGCTATCAGCTCGATGCTTCTTCAAGACCAGTTGATGGCCTTACATCTCAAGGCGTGGCCGTCACGCTGACTGAAACCGCAAACGGTGATGGCAGCTTTACTTACGAGGCGACGGCGGGGAGTGAAGCGGTCTTTACGCTGACAGTGAATACTGATGGCTCTTATAACTTCACGCTAGAAGGGCCAATTGATCATGCTGTTGATAGCGACGATTTGACACTGAACTTCCCAATCATCGCGACAGACTTTGATGGCGATACCACAAATGCCACTATCCCAGTGACGATCGTGGACGATAAGCCAGTTATTACTGACGTGGATGCCATTACGGTTGATGAAGATGATCTAGCGTCAATTGGCTCAGACCAAAGCAATCCAATTTCTATTGATGGCAACTTCACCACCACACAAGGTTCAGACCGAGTGGTGAGCTACCAACTCGATGGCACATCAACACCAGTTGACGGTTTAACATCGCAAGGTGTAGCGGTAACGCTAACAGAAACCGCAAACGGTGACGGCAGTTTCACTTATGAAGCGACAGCGGGTGGCAACCCTGTATTTACTTTGACTGTGAATACTGATGGCTCTTATAACTTCACGCTAGAAGGGCCGATTGATCACGCGGTTGATAGTGACGAGTTGACACTTAACTTCCCAATTATCGCAACCGACTTTGATGGCGACACCGTTACTGAAACCATTCCAGTCACGATTGTTGATGATGTACCGACCATCACAGCGGTGGATGCGTTGAGTGTCGACGAAGACGACCTTAGCGGTGTGGGTTCAGACCCAGGCGGCGATCTGTTCGTTGAAGGGGCGTTTACCACCACTCAAGGCTCTGACCGAGTGGTGAGCTATCAACTGGATTCAACGGCTGATCCTGTTGCGGGGCTAACGTCTCAAGGTGAGGTGATTACCTTGGTGGAAACCGCGAATGGCGACGGCAGCTTTACTTATGTTGCGACCGCTGACGGCAATCCTGTCTTCACGTTGAATGTAGCAACAGATGGCACTTACGATTTTACGCTGCAAGGCCCGATTGACCATGCAGCTAACAGTGACAGCCTGACGATTGATTTCCCAATTATTGCCACCGATTTTGATGGTGATACGACTTCGGCAACCATTCCAGTCACGATTACGGATGATGCACCAATCATTGATAATGTCGTGCCTCTGGCTGTAGACGAAGATGATTTATCAGGTATTGGCTCAGACCAAACTGACGCTGTGTTTGTTGAAGGCGCGTTTACGACTACTCAAGGTTCAGACCGAGTGGTGAGCTACCAACTTGATTCAACGGCTGATCCTGTTTCAGGTTTAACTTCTCAAGGAGAGCCTGTTACTTTGGTAGAGACTGCGAACGCCGATGGCAGCTTTACTTACGTGGCTACCGCGGATGGCAATCCTGTCTTCACCATGAACGTGAATGCAGACGGTACATATGACTTCCGTCTAGAAGGGCCGATTGATCATGCGTTAAACAGCGATGAATTAGTTCTGAACTTCCCAATCATTGCAACAGACTTTGATGGCGATACGACGACCGCGACCATTCCAGTTACGATTACTGATGACGTTCCAACCATTGACAACGTTGTTCCACTTACGGTGGACGAAGATGATCTCGCTTCAATTGGCTCAGACCAAAACGATGATGCGTTCATGTCGGGTTCTTTCAGCACAACTGAAGGCTCGGACAGCGTTGTTAAATACCAGCTTGATGCAACAGCAGATCCAGTAGCAGGGTTAACTTCTCATGGTGAGCCTGTCGTACTTGCTGAGACAACAAATGGTGATGGCAGCTTTACTTACACTGCCACAGCAGATGGCAATGCCGTATTTGAATTGGTGGTGAAGCCAGATGGCAGCTACACCTTTACTCTGCAGGGCCCACTAGACCATGCGGTGAATAGCGACAGTCTGCAAATCGACTTCCCGATTATCGCAACAGACTTTGATGGCGACACCTCATCGAAGACGTTACCTGTCACCATCGTTGATGATAAACCAACCATCACTGACGTAGACGCAATCCGCGTGGATGAAGATGACTTAGCGACGATTGGCTCCGACGGCTCAGATCCAATTTCAATCGATGGCAACTTCACTACAACGCAAGGCTCTGATGGGGTAGTAAGCTACCAATTAGATACTGCTGCAACGCCTGTTGACGGTCTAACATCACAAGGTGTGGCCGTCACGCTGACTGAAACCGCAAACGGCGATGGTAGCTACACTTATGAAGCGACAGCAGGAACTGAAGCAGTATTTACGCTGACCGTTAATACGGATGGTTCATACAACTTCACGCTGCAAGGTCCAATCGACCATGCGGTAGACAGTGATGAACTGACACTGAACTTCCCAATCATCGCAACGGATTTTGATGGTGATACCACCACAGAAACGATCCCAGTCACCATCGTGGATGATAAACCGACCATTACCGATGTTGATGCGATTACCGTTGATGAGGATGATTTAGGTACGATTGGCTCAGACCAAACTGACCCGATTTCAATCGATGGCAACTTCACCACCACACAAGGCTCGGACCGAGTGGTGAGCTATCAGCTCGATGCTTCTGCAACACCAGTAGCTGGACTCACATCACAAGGCGTGGCAGTCACACTGACGGAAACCGCAAACGGCGATGGCAGCTTTACTTACGAAGCGACAGCGGGGACTGAAGCGGTCTTTACGCTGACAGTGAATACTGATGGCTCTTACAACTTCACGCTAGAAGGGCCAATTGATCATGCTGTTGATAGCGACGAGTTGACGCTCAACTTCCCAATCATCGCAACCGACTTTGATGGTGACACCACAAATGCCACTATCCCGGTCACCATCGTGGACGATAAGCCAGTTATTACTGACGTAGATGCCATTACGGTTGATGAAGATGACCTAGCGTCAATCGGTTCAGACCAAAGCAATCCAATTTCTATTGATGGTAACTTCACCACCACACAAGGTTCAGACCGAGTGGTGAGCTACCAGTTAGATGGCTCATCAACACCAGTTGACGGTTTAACATCGCAAGGTGTGGCGGTCACATTAACTGAAACTGCAAACGGTGATGGCAGCTTTACCTACGAAGCAACCGCGGGCTCTGAAGCGGTCTTTACGCTGACAGTGAATACTGATGGATCTTACAACTTCACGCTAGAAGGGCCGATTGATCACGCGGTTGATAGCGACGAGTTGACACTTAACTTCCCAATTATCGCAACCGACTTTGATGGCGACACCGTTACTGAAACCATTCCAGTCACGATTGTTGATGATGTACCGACCATTACAGCGGTGGATGCGTTGAGTGTCGATGAAGACGACCTTAGCGGTGTGGGCTCAGACCCAGGCGGCGATCTGTTCGTTGAAGGCGCGTTTACGACCACACAAGGCTCTGACCGAGTGGTGAGCTACCAACTGGATTCAACAGCAGATCCTGTTGCTGGGCTGACATCTCAAGGTGAGGCGATTACCTTGGTGGAAACCGCGAATGGTGACGGCAGTTTTACCTATGTGGCCACCGCTGACGGCAATCCTGTCTTCACGTTGAATGTCGCAACAGATGGTACGTACGACTTTACGCTGCAAGGCCCGATTGACCATGCCGCCAACAGCGACAGCCTGACGATTGATTTCCCAATTATTGCCACCGACTTTGATGGTGATACGACTTCGGCGACCATTCCAGTCACGATCACGGATGATGCGCCAATCATCGATAATGTTGTGCCTCTGGCTGTTGATGAAGATGATTTATCAGGCATTGGCTCAGACCAAACTGACGCTGTGTTTGTTGAAGGCGCGTTTACGACTACTCAAGGCTCAGACCGAGTGGTGAGCTACCAACTTGATTCAACTTCTGATCCTGTTTCGGGATTAACCTCCCAAGGTGAGCCTGTTACTTTGGTAGAGACTGCGAATGTCGATGGCAGCTTTACTTACGTGGCTACCGCGGATGGCAATCCTGTCTTCACCATGAACGTGAATGCAGACGGCACATACAACTTCCGTCTAGAAGGTCCGGTGGATCATGCGTTAAACAGCGATGAATTAGTTCTGAACTTCCCAATCATTGCAACAGATTTTGATGGCGATACGACGACCGCGACCATTCCCGTCACGATTACTGATGACGTTCCAACCATTGACAACGTTGTTCCACTTACGGTGGATGAAGATGATCTCGCAACAATTGGCTCAGACCAAAACGATGATGCGTTCATGTCGGGTTCTTTCACCACAACGGAAGGCTCGGACAGTGTTGTGAAATACCAGCTTGATGCAACATCAGATCCAGTAGCAGGGTTAACCTCTCATGGTGAGCCTGTCGTACTTGCTGAGACAACAAATGGTGATGGCAGCTTTACTTACACTGCCACAGCAGATGGCAATGCCGTATTTGAATTGGTGGTGAAGCCAGATGGCAGCTACACCTTTACTCTGCAGGGCCCACTAGACCATGCGGTGAATAGCGACAGTCTGCAAATCGACTTCCCGATTCTCGCAACAGACTTTGATGGCGACACCTCATCGAAGATGTTACCTGTCACCATCGTTGATGATAAACCAACCATCACTGACGTAGACGCAATCCGCGTGGATGAAGATGACTTAGCGACGATTGGCTCCGACGGCTCAGACCCAATTTCAATCGATGGCAACTTCACTACAACGCAAGGCTCTGATGGGGTAGTAAGCTACCAATTGGATGCTGCTGCAACGCCTGTTGACGGTCTAACATCACAAGGTGTGGCCGTCACGCTGACTGAAACTGCAAACGGCGACGGTAGCTACACTTATGAAGCGACAGCAGGAACTGAAGCAGTATTTACGCTGACCGTTAATACGGATGGTTCATACAACTTCACGCTGCAAGGTCCAATCGACCATGCGGTAGACAGTGATGAACTGACACTGAACTTCCCAATCATCGCAACGGATTTTGATGGTGATACCACCACAGAAACGATCCCAGTCACCATCGTGGACGATAAGCCAACTATTACCGATGTTGATGCGATTACCGTTGATGAGGATGATTTAGGTACGATTGGCTCAGACCAAACTGACCCGATTTCAATCGACGGCAACTTCACCACCACACAAGGCTCGGACCGAGTGGTGAGCTATCAGCTCGATGCTTCTGCAACACCTGTAGCTGGACTCACATCACAAGGCGTGGCAGTCACACTGACGGAAACCGCAAACGGCGATGGTAGCTTTACTTACGAAGCGGCAGCGGGGACTGAAGCGGTCTTTACGCTGACAGTGAATACCGATGGCTCTTATAACTTCACGCTAGAAGGTCCAATCGACCACGCGGTAGATAGTGACGAGCTGACGCTGAACTTCCCAATCATCGCAACCGACTTTGATGGCGACACGTCTGCTGAGACAATTCCTGTCAAGATCGTTGATGACAAACCGACACTTGGTGGCATCGAAGCAACAAGTGTGCAAACGGTTGACGAGGACGATATCCCAACAGTCGGATCTGATGGTACGCAGTCGAACAGCATTGCAGGTAACTTCATCGCGACTGATGGCTCTGATGGCATTGTTGAGTACAGCGTTTCTGACCTGACGACGCCAGTACAGGGCCTGACCTCTGGCGGTCAATCACTGGTTATGGTTGAAGTATCAAACGCAGGTGGCGTTTCAGTTTACGAAGCTCGTATTGATGGCACGACGACACCAGCATTCCGTGTGACTCTCGATGCTTCTGATGATAGCTACACGTTCGATTTGCTTGCTCCTCTCGATCATCCAAATGCTGATGGCCAAAATGAACTGGTCATCAATTTACCGATAAACGCGACTGACTTTGATGGAGACGTGTCGAACAACATCACCTTACCAATTACGGTTGTGGATGATGTTCCGACCATTGATGGTTTACTAGCGGGCAGCGAACAAACCGTTGATGAAGATGACCTACCAGCAGGCACGGATGCTGCAAGTGCAGAAGATACTGTTATTTCAGGTACTTTTGATATCACCGAAGGTGCTGACCAAGTTGCTTCTATTCAGCTGAATGACCTGACCACGCCTGTTGCGTCACTGACTTCAGATGGTGAAGCTATCACCTTAGTTCTGTCTTCTAGCGCAAACGGCGTGAACGTATACCAAGGTGTCGCTGGCAATCCTGCTGAAGTGGTGTTCGAACTGACGTTGGATGCAACGAACAACACCTACGAGTTCGATTTACAGAAGCCGCTTGATCATCCAGATGGTAATCAGCAAAACGAGATTGTTATTAACCTCCCTGTGACGGCGACAGATAATGATGGTGATACTTCACCAGCCTTCACATTGCCAATTACCGTTGTGGACGATGTTCCAGTTGTTACCAATATTGAAAGTCTACGTGTCGACGAGGATGACTTACCTTTTGGTTCGGATGGAACTAAAGAGCCATTAACGGTATCAGGTGAGTTCGAAGTCACTAGCGCAGATGGTATTGATGCTTTCGAATTGGATCTAAGCTCAAATCCTATCCCGAATCTGAAATCGGGTGGAGAAGAGGTAACGCTGTCTCAAGACGTTGGCGCTTCAACTGCTGACGCGCTTGTTTACGTGGGACAAACACCGGGTGGAGTGACGGTCTTCACGTTGACACTTCATCAAGATGGTAAATACGACTTTGAGTTATCTGGTCAGTTAGATCACGCGGTTAACTCTGATGAAATTTTGTTGAATCTACCTGTGAAGATCACGGATGGCGACAACGATACCATCACTGCGACCTTGCCAGTGACGATCGTAGATGACAAGCCAACCATTGATGCTATTAGTTCTGGTAGTAGCTTGTCTGTGGATGAGGATGATATTCCAAGCCAAGGTTCGGACGACACGCCAGAATCCAATATCATTGGTGGCAACTTTGACGTTACGGATGGTGCCGATTCTATCGTTAGCTTCCAGTTGGATAGCTTGACGTCACCTGTATCTGGACTTACCTCAGGTGGTCAACCGCTTGAGTTGGTTGAGTTTTCAAATTCAAACGGTGTGATTGAGTACCGAGCTTATGTACAAGGTACGACGGACACCGTCTTTAAACTGACGCTAAATGGTTCAGCAGACAGTTATGAATTTGAACTGTTGGGTGCACTTGATCATCCTGCAGGTAACGATGAAAACTCGTTAGTCATCAACTTCCCAGTCAACGCGACCGATTTTGACGGCGATGTTTCAAATAATATCACCTTGCCGATCACAGTGGTGGACGATGTTCCTGCGATTGTGAAAGTGACAGACACTAGCCAACAAACAGTCGATGAAGATGATCTTGCTGGTGGCTCAGACACGACAAGTAGCGATTCAACGGTATTAACTGGTGGATTTGAAGTCGTTGATGGTGCGGATGAGATTGTCAGTTACCAAGTTTCTGACCTCAATGCCGTTGTGTCTGGCTTAACTTCGAACGGTAACAGCATCGAGTTGAATGTGGTGAGCTCGGTTGGTGGTGTAACCAGTTACGAAGCGGTCATTACTGGCACATCAACTAAGATCTTCACCTTGTCTCTTGATGCGAATAACGACAGTTACCAATTTGAACTATTGGGACCAATCGACCATGACGCTGTTCAAGGTGAAAACAACCTTGTCATTGATATTCCAATTACAGTGACAGATTTTGATGGTGATACGTCATCATCACTGAACCTTCCAATCACCATTGTTGATGACATTCCTGAAATTACATCAGCAGATGCTTTGGCTGTTGACGAGGATGATCTCGCTAATGGCTCTCAGGCAACCAACAAAGACAGCCTAGAAGCAACAGGCAATTTCGATACGGTAGAAGGGGCAGATACAGTTGTCTCTTACCAGTTGGATCTTACTTCTAACCCGATCTCAGGAGTCACTTCAGGTGGTCTCGCGGTAACGTTAGTTCAAACCGCGGTAAGCAACAACAACTTTACTTATCAAGGTCAAACACCTGATGGTAACTCAGTGTTCACGCTAGTTTTGAACGCTGACGGCTCTTACAAGTTTACGCTTGAGGGTGCGCTAGACCACTCAACCCAAGGCGAAGATACACTCCTACTCGATCTTCCAGTCTTCGCGACCGATGTTGATGGTGATACGGCCGGTATTAACTTACCAGTAACGATTACCGATGATGTCCCAACCTTGTACGATGCGTCTATTTCACGTGTTGAGGGACAAGGAAACCGCACGGTTCGCTTATTCCGAGACCCTGTAGAAGGTGATGATGATCTTGGTGCTGACGGCGCACAAGTGACGTCATTCTCGGCTGATGATTCGGGTATTTACTTCAAGCAAAACGGTGTTGACTCGGACTCTGTTGATTTAAACGGCAGCAACCAAGTTGTGTTCGTTCACAAGGTTCTTGACGGAGTGGATACCGAAATCGGTCGTTTGATTGTTCGAACTGACGGCCGCGTGTCTTTCCGTCCGAATGACGATCTTGACCATACAGAAACTGACTCGATTGATTTCACCATCAACGTTGTTGCAACCGATGGTGACGGTGATACTAGTGATGCAGATGTTGATATCTCAATCACCGACCGTAACGCGCAGATTAATACGTCAACCGTCACCGCGTTCGAGGACCAAGGTCGTGGTGGTGTTGTCGCAGGCGTGGATTCTGCAAATACCCAAGATAACCTATCAACCTTGGATGTGACGCCGGCGAAAGTCGATTTGGTTATCGATTTGCATGATATCGATCGTAACGAGAGCCTAGGTGACATCACTATTCGAGATGCCAATACTCACAACGGTACGTTTTACTATCGAGACGGTAGCGGCAACTACATTGAATTAACACCTGTAGGCAATACAGTTGTTCTTGATGCATCAAATGTTGAGCAATCATTCAATGGTGAGCTTGTCTCGCTAGATAACTTGTACTTTGTACCAGATCGCCATTCCTCAACTGATGCTTCTGGTATCGATCCTCGTATCCGTGTGGAAATTCTTAACAATGGTACGCCAGACCACACGATTAATGGTCGCTTGGATATTGAAGTTGATGCGGTTGCTGATATTGCAACGTGGAACGCTAGCAGCACCTTCGATTACACCGTTGATGAAGATGGCAACAATGTTGAGTTAGACATTGAAGCGAACACGCAAGATATCAGTAACCCAGAGTCTATCGTATATGAACTTGTTTTTACCGAGGGTGGAGACAATGCGACGTTGGTTTACTCAGATGGTACACCTATTCCAGAAGCAGGTGGCAAATACCTAGTGGATGCGAGTCGTATTGACGAGGTTGAAGTGGATCCTTCGGAGCACTTCTCTGGCCAAATTAAGCTAGATGTAACCGCGATTACGACTGAGAGTAACAACCCTCTGACGGGCAAAGAAACGGCGCGTTCTGAAACCGAAGAAATTGTGATTGACGTTAACCCTGTCGCTGACCAAGCAGACTTTGTGGTGAATCGCATCAACATTTTTGAGGATAACGCTCGAACTCAAGATACCGTCGACCCTGTGACAGACCACGATCCGCTTCAGTTGAGCGAAGTCATAACGATGACACCATCTGTTGATATCGACGGTTCGGAAGAGTTGTTTGTTCGTATTTCTAACTTTTCTGAAAATGGCGTTACGTTAGTGTGGCTGGATACTGTGAATCCAAGTCAAATAACCACAGTGACGGATGGTAGCGGTAATGTGCTTTATTATGAGATCCCGGAAGCGAATTTGGCGGATGTTGAAGTGCTTCCTGAGTTACATAGCAACAATGACTTCACATTCGATGTTGAAGGGATTGTAAAAGATAACGCTACGCTTTCTACTGGCTCAGCTCAAGATGTTCTCTCACTCGGAACTCAAACGGTTAATGTTGCGGTTAAAGGTGTTGCTGACATCCCAGACATTATCTTGCTTGACAAAGATATGGATTGGAAGGTCTTTAGCGATGGAACGACATCAGGTATCGAGACGACTATTCCAGAAAACGGCTCTGCGTCACTCAGTTTCTCGGTTGTTTCTGGTGAGTTCAAAGATAAGCCGTTAGATGGGTCTGAATCTTTAACTGTTATCCTGTCGAACATTCCAGACGGCGTGAATGTTGTGGATGCCGATGGCGGCAGTGTTGATTTAACCTTCGTGGGTTATGACGACAATGGTGAACCGATTTATGAGGCGAACATTACTGGATTGAACTTCAATTCTGGTATTCAAATCGTTCCGGAAAACTCGTCGACTGAAAATATCCATATCACAGGAACCATTATTGTCACGGAAGATGATGGTCATACTCGTGAAGTTGAGCGAGAAGTTCGCATTAAAGTTGAGCCTGTGATTGATGCTCAGGACAACTATGTCGTTACGTCTGAAGGTAATGAAGATGCTCTGATAAACATTAATTGGGATCCAACCAACGCACAGAGTCCGGATACAGACGAGTTTTATGCTCAAGTAACCATTAGTGGTTTCCCTCCTGGTAGTTCTGTGTATGTTGACGGTGTATTACAAACTCTTACAGGAGACAGTATTACACTATCGCCAGAGGTAAATGAATCTGAGCAAGACTTCTCTTCACGCGTTACGCAAAGAGGGTACATTCAAGTTCAACTTGAACCAGATTCCAGTACAGATTTCAGCTTAAGTACGGAAGTTCTCGTAAAAGAAATCGATGCCGAGTACGTTGATTCAGCGAACCCAGGTGAGGGTATCGCTTCAGAAACGATTAATGGCATCGTCAACGTTCAAGTGAATCCGGTTGTAGAACCTGAAGACCTCAATGGTCCAGTCTCTGATCAAACCCGCCTGTTGGTTGAAGAATCTGATGGAACGGTTACGGATGTGATTCGTGCTGATGCTCAAGGCCATATCGATTTCACCATTAATAGCAGCGCAGGCGGCCAAACCGGTGCCAACATCATCAAGTATCAAGAGTTTGATAGCTCGTCTGATGAGGTGGTCACCCAACTTGTTGTGCAATTCGACAACATCGCCCCTGAAGTACTCGACCAGTTGATCATTGTTGGTGCGTCGAATGAAGGTAATGGCCGTTGGACGATCACTGATGAAGAGAACTTCTCGATTATTGCGCCAGCAGGTTTGGATCTTACACCTAATGATGACACCGACGACGGTGATAACAACGGTATTTCTTCAATTGGCTTAACCATCTACGCACAAGTGAACGACTTGGGTGAAGATACGATCGAAGAAGACGCAACAGTTCAACGTCAGACTGACATCACACTCGAGTTCCCAACAGATATCACGCCTCAAACCAGCGTAGCAGCTGAAATTGACCTTGATAACACGGTTCAAATTGATGGCAACGAAGACAATACTGTTGATTTGGGTACGCAATTGTCATCTAAAGTCACCACCATCAATGCCGATGGCGTAGAAGATGTCCTAACGCTGGTTATTGACCCTTCATCACCTGGTGTACCTCCAGGCCTAGTTATTGGTGGCACTGATGTTGACTTCGTTGACGGCAAATACGTGTTCCAAGCTTCGATTGATGCGAGTGGCAACATTACTGGCCTCGATGGTTTGACCCTACGTGTTGCCGAAGACTGGGCAGGTGACTTCACGCTGCCAGTTCTGTTTGTTACCACCGATACTCAATCGGGTGATGAAAACACTACGCTAGAGTCACTACCTGTTCAGATCTTGCCAGTTGCGGATGTCCCAGGTTCTTCGGTTGATCAACCTCTTGATAGCAATGTGACACCAGATGTGACAGTCGATATCACTGGTACGCTCGGCCTAGATGCTGACAAGCAACCAGTGAACGACCTTAACAATGATGTCCCAACCAACGATGGTATTGGCTACGAAGACGGCTTGATTCAGCTCAACTTGAATGTCGACTTTGCTGACAACCGAAATAACTTGCAAGCGGGCAGAGAGACGCTCACCAACATTAAGCTCACGCTTGATGACACGACGTTAGGTGAGTTTGTTGACGCGAGTGGCAACCCATTAGGCACAAGTATCGAATTCAGTGCTGCTGAAATTGCTGCGGGCGCATTGGATGAAGTGTTATTCAAGCCGAAAGAGAATTACCCAGTCGGTGGCGGTCAAAATACCGTTCAAATTAATATCGAAGGGGAGATCACGGATACAGCAATCATCGATCAAACAACGCTTGCCAACCCTGGCGACGATACCGATGTTCGAACCTTCACTGATAATGTGTCGTTTGAAATCACACCAGTAGTTGATGACATTACGATAAGTGGTGCTGATCCTTCTCAACCTATTGTTGTCACAGGTGATGAAGATACTCTTATTTCATTGACGCAGTCAGGCTCCGGCGTATCGGTGAGCCTGAACGATAATGATGGTTCAGAACAGTTTGTTTCCTTGAAGCTTACTGGATTACCGACCGACTTTATTGTGACTTCTAGCTCTCCTGATTACACGGTGAAAAACAACGGTGGTGGTGAGTGGAGTATTCAACTGAATGATTTGACACAAACATCTGTTGATTTGAGCTCAATTCAAATCCAACCACCGAAAAACTTCAGTGGTGAAGTTGATATTGGCATTACTGCCTTCACACAGGAAGAGTTGCTTAAAGTACCTACGGAACACACTGGCAACTTCAAAGTGATCATTGATCCAATTGGTGATGATGTTGATGTAAACCCAGATACCATAGTTTCAGGTAATGAGGGTGAAGACATTGAAATCAATATCAATGCTCTTGTGGTCGATAACCAAGAGTCGATTGGTGATGGTGCGAATTATGAAGAGAACGATCCAGAAACACTTCGTGTAGAAATCGCGAATGTGCCAGACGGTGCAAGCATTGAACTTACCGACGGCACTGCATTTGTCGATCAAGGTGGCGGTGTGTTCGTTCTAGAGATTGATGCTCAAGATCTGGATAAAGTGGTCTTTAACTCAGGCGATCGCAACGACAATTCTTGGAATGGCACATTAGAGTTTAAAGTGCAGGCGGTTGATACTGGCTTAGATGGAAGCCAAAGCCTAGGCACACCAAAAGAGTTCGATGTTAATGTTGAGGTAGAAGCTGTTAACGACCGCCCAGAGTTCGTGAATACAGTGGATGTTGAAACGCAAGAGGATACTCCGTTACTGCTTGATGGCTTCAGCATCACAGACGTTGATGCGGTGTTAGATGATCCGAACGCTGAGTACGTGCTCAACGTTACTGTAGACAGCGGTATCTTGGAGCTCAACCCAACGCTTATCACTACTTACAACTTAACAGTGAGCGGTGATGGTACGGACTCCGTTGAGCTGAAAGGCACTGTGGCCGATCTAAACAATGCCATTGCAAACGGCCTGATTGAGTTCAATCCAGACCTGAACTTCTTTGGTGACGTTCAGGTGGACGTGACTGTTGATGACCAAGGCAATGAAGGTATTGTGATTGGTGGGGTAGATGACACCCTAAATACCAACAGCGGCAGCTTCAATATTGAAGTGACAGCGGTGAACGATACCCCAGAAACTACGCCAGTGACGCTACCGGATATTGAAGAAGACAGTGGTGTGTTCTCTATCTCTGAAGCGGATCTTATTGCGAATGCGACAGACGTAGAAAACGACAACCTCACTGTTAGCAATGTTCAGTTAACCGATCCAAGTTCGGGCAGCATTACTTTCAACAGCGGTACTGGTGAGTGGGAGTTTACTCCAGCACCAGATTACAACGGTCCAGTTGAAATCACGTACACCATTACAGATGATGGCACGACAGATGGTGCATCCGATCCTAAATCGGTTAATGGCAGCGCGTCGTTCAATGTAACGGAAGTAAACGATGCACCAACAACGTCTGAAGTGACACTTTCTGATATTGCGGAAGACAGTGCGGCGGTTGAGATTACCCAAGCTGATTTGTTGGCGAATGCCTCTGATATTGAGAACGACACGTTGACAGTGAGTAGCGTTCAATTGGTCGACCCAAGTAGCGGTACATTGGATTTCGATAACGTCTCAGGTACATGGTCATTTACACCCGCTCCGGGCTACAACGGCACGGTGAATCTGACTTACACCATTACCGATGACGGTACGACGAATGGTGCTTCTGATCCTCAGACAGTGTCAGGAACGGCAACCTTTGAAGTCACCGAGGTGAACGATTCTCCGGTAACATCTGAGGTAACGCTAAGCAGTACGGAAGAAGATGGTGGCGCGGTGACGATTACTGCGACAGAGCTTCTGAGTAATGCGAGCGACCCTGAATCGGACAACTTGACCATTAGTAATGTTGCTCTGGCTGATCCTTCGGCGGGTACGTTAACGCAAGTCAATGCTACAGAATGGACGTTTGAACCTGCTGCAGACTTCTTTGGTGACGTTAATTTCACTTATGAAATCACAGATGACGGAACCACTAACGGTGCGCCAGACCCAATCACAATTGCGGGCACAGCGGTGTTGAATGTTGAAGCGACCAATGACGCACCTGAAATCACAGCAACGTCGGTAACGGATACGATCAACGAAGCCGATGGCCAGAAAATTACTGGTATTAGTGTCAGCGACATCGACTTCACTGGTGCACAGGCGAACGAAATCATGACGGTGACTCTAGCGGTGACTGAAGGTGACGTTCGTGTTGAGCCGCCGGCAGGCAGTGGTGTCACTGTAGGTGCGGGTATGTTTGGTGAAATTATCCTAATGGGTACACCAGATAACATTAACTCCGTTCTTGGTGCGACAGATGCTTCTGAGGGCGTATTTGTGGATGCAGGAGACGTGGATGCCGCTTCAATCACCTTATCGGTGAAAGTCGAAGACAACGGCGTGTACTTTGAAAATGCATCGGGTACAGCATTGGAGGCGAATCAAGACTTCACTATCAATGTGAATCCTGTGGCTGATGCCCCAACACTGGGTATCGATCCTCAGTTTAACTACGTTCGTCAAATTGCTGCTAGCCAAACCGCGAGCAGCCAAGGCCTTGCAATTGTGGGCATCATGGCGGCGTTGACTGACATTGACGAGGTACTTTCACTGGAACTAACGGGTGTACCTGCTAGTGCAGAGGTGACAAGCGGAGTTTCTCCATCAGGCATTAGCTTCGATGGCACCACTTGGACAGTACCAAGCGATGAAATTGATACGCTAGAAATTGTGGCGACGGACACCAACAGTGGTATTGATATCGGTTCTTACGATATTTCGGTTACTGCGATATCAACAGAATCTAATGGTGATGAAGCGCAGTCTTCGCCTGTCCAAATTAGTTTGGATGTGAGCGGCGATAACGACGATATTGATCAGTCAAGCGCAACAGACGACAGCTACCTAGTTGGTGGAGACACAGGTATTAACTTAATTGGTGGGGAAGGTGACGACCTTATCGTAGGTGGCGATGGTGATGATGTGCTGATCGGTGGTCTAGGTTCAGATATTCTAACCGGTGGTGACGGCAGCGATACCTTCAAGTGGACGGTGGATTCCGTTGACGAAGGGGCAGTAGATACCATTACTGACTTTACTGTGAACGAAGACAGTATCGATTTGCGTGAGGTCATCTCTGATCTTAATAATCCAATGATCGATATGGATGATCTGCTTAGCCACATTTCGGCAGACTACGATGCATCTACTGAGGCGGTATCGTTAAACATCACAACAGACACCAATGTCCACCAAACTATTGTGGTTGAACACTTAGGTGATGCGCTGGACTTTAACGGTCTGAGTTCGAACGAGATCGTTGAGTCGCTTCTAAACAATAATGTGCTTGCCAATGGTTAACGTAGCCTAAAAGCAAAAGCGCGATAGCTCATAGAGTTATCGCGCTTTTTTGTGTCTGATATAAAAAGCAGTGTGCTGATTGATATTTGAAGCGTTGTTTAAACGTGAATGTCGAGTAGGCTGCCGATCACTTCATTGTTCTTATCAACAACCGATGCACCGATTCGATTATAGCTTGCAGCTTGAGTTAAGTTAACGAGCGGTTCGATTGGGTTTGAAGGCAATTCAGAGGAGACTTTATTGAAATTAAGCTCGTTGTCTTTGACGAGGTCGACTTTGTTAAACGCTAAATCGTTTTCTTTCACAAAGTCTTGTTGAATTTCATGCGCAGCACCTTCAGCCATCTTCTGCGACAGCTGAATCATATTATATCCGGACTGTATTCCTGATACTGGCATGTTAACTCTCTCACTTGTTATGCTTTTGATAGCATAGGAAGTGTTGCAATTTCGTGCAAGTTCTTTATTCGAACGGTTTGATTATGCAAACAGTTTTGAAAGCATATCGCGTTCTTCGTTAGAAAGAAGCGGGCTTTCCTTTTTGTTAAGCGATTGACTAATGTCACCCTGAAGCGACTTTAATTGGCTCGCTGTCAGCTCATTAATCTTTTGTCTCAGTTCATTAAACTGTTGAGTAGTCATTTCGATCTCCTCACATTTCTTGGGCTTCTCCTTCATCCACCCACCTCAGCGACCTCCATGGTCACAATTAAAGAATGTTCTAATATTCTTAGGTTAGTTTTTGAATGGTGTTTTTTTGTCCGAGTAATGTCAGTAAGCCTCAAGTAACTTGTAAGACTTTTCCTATGAATAAAGGCGGTAATCATAAAGGGGTAGAATCATAGTCTACCCCTTTAATATGCCTCGTTGGTTCAAGAGGCTTGTTTAGTTCACACGAACGGCAAACTTAGAAGCAAGAGAGTGTAGCTCAGGCAGCATGCGGTAGATGAGGTGCAATTGCTGAAGCACCATTCGCGCAGAATGATCATCTTCATCACGCCATTCATTCAGGCGTTGTTCCAAATTGGTATCGTCGATCGACGACAAATCACACTCTTCGCTGTTGTGATGCAATTGTTGATGTAATACATCCAAATGCTGGTGAATACATCGATGAGCATCAAGAACAAGCTGGTGGATGGATTCATCGTCAATCCGAGTCCGATGCGCACCTAATGCTGAGATATAACTCAACATTGCATGATTCAACGTTAAGAAACGGAAACTTTCATCCACTGCCGTTCGATATTTACCCGGCTCCGCCAACATGGTGCTGATCGCGGAAGAGAGGTTGGCATCAGTGTTGTGTGCCTGACGACGAGCGATTCGGTAGCTGAGGTTATCTTTCTTACCAATCCGATACTGGCCGATGATCTGACCAAGGTATTGCTTATTGGCATCTATCGCGTCGGACATCACTTTATGCAGGCGCTTAGATTGCCAGTCCGGCAGAATGACTAAAACGGCGCCAACCGCCAGCACACAGCCAATCAAGGTATCAGCAAGTCGAGGCAGTACTACAGCGTAACCTTCACCTAATTGGTTGAACAAGAACAACACGAGTAGGGTGATAAAGCCGGTGGCATAACCGTAGTTGTTGATGCGAAACGCAAAGAACATCACCCCAGAGATGACAATGAAGACTAACTGGCTCTCTTGAGAAGGGAAGAAGGTCAGCAGGGGCACGCCTATCAACAAACCTGCAAGTGTTCCGATAACGCGGGCGGTAAGTTTTTGTCGTGTTGCGCTGTAGTTAGGTTGGCAAACAAATAGCGTGGTAAGCAGAATCCAGTAACCACGGTCAATGTCGAATGCTTGGATAATTCCGTAACCAGCAGTTAGGGCAATCGACATGCGTAGTGCGTGGCGGAACAGCATCGAATCTTTGTGTAAATTCGCTGAGATGCGTTGCCACATGGCTTTCAGCGTATGTGGATTCGTATCATCCAGCACATCTTCTTCGAGGCGCTCTGCGTCTGGGTTATTAATATTGCTGAGCTGTTTTTCTACCGTCGCTAGGTTATTGAACAGGTAAGTAAGCTGAGCCAATAAGCGCTTCCAATGGCTTTGTTCTTGTTCTTCCAAGTAGCCCAAAGAGTTTTGTAGCTCTGCCAATGCAAGAATTGATTGGTCTGTGTGAGTGTACTCGTTGCCTAATCGAATCGCATGAGCAATATCGCGACAAGCTTGCGCTTGAGATTCCAGTAAGTACTTAAAGCGGAACAAAACGTCTGAGCGCTCAAATTCGGTAGCCAAATCTTGGTATCGATAGTGGCTTGAGCTCACGCGCTCGTGGATGTCTTGCGCAATAAAGTAAATATTAAGGAAGCGGTCGCTTGGCCCATCGATATGACCGCGCTTAGAACGGCTTAACAGCGTTGCTTTACAAGCATTCAGTGCATTAACGGTCGCAGCATTTAATTTTGCCGCCTCGATACGCATAGGTTGCGGAGTTAGGTTCGTGACAGGGTGGAACAGCTTCGCTTTGGCATCAAGGTAGTTGGCGATTTGTAAGAACACCGTTGCTAAGCTTTGTTGAACAGGTTGAAGTGGCCAGAACATCTGCCAAATCATCGACATGAAGTAGTACCACGCCGCACCAGTCAAGAGCAGCAATGGTTGGAACCAAATATTGGTGCTTTCATGAGCGCCAAGCATGGTGTAGATGGCGATCAATAAAGAGCCAAACGCGATGCTGGCGTATTTAGGTCCAATAGCGCCAAGCATAATAAAGCCGAACGTCGAGACAAACAGGCCGATGGCAAAAGCCCATGGTGTATCAAATAAGATCTCAATTGAGAAAGCAGCGACGGCGAAACAGATAAAGGTAAGAATGAGCGCTTTTATCCTGCCCGTGAAACTGTCATCGCTCTCAGCCAAAGCAGCTGCAATCACGCCTAAGATAAGAGGAGTAATCAAGGTATGTTGCTTAAAATACCAAGCAGGAATCACCACGCCTAAAAGGGTGATAAGAATCAGAATGCTGTAGTTAATGGTTTTGTTTGCCCAATAGAGGCGAAGTTTTAAAGCAGCTTGCACGATGCGCCTTTCGTTGCCGGTGGAAAACAGGAGAATTTTAACAAACTCACTATAGCGTGTTTATGACCTAATTTAATAAAAAACGTCACTTGCTCAGGAAATCAACAGAATTGTCATTGACTTAACTCGTTGTGAGAGATTCATGAACGAACCACTGTTCACAAATTCAACAGTAATGTGAATTTTAATTAAGAATACCGACAGAAGGCGATTTGTGCTTCATCCATCGCTACAATTTAACTGACTAAAATGATATAAAACGAGAACTTCTCTATCAAAAGGCGCACCTTTCATGCAGCTTACTGCCACCAATAAAGCACAGTTTTTTATTCAAAATGAGTATTACCAAGTCGAAATAAAAGAAAACAGTGTTTTATTAAGTTCAGTCGGCAGTGAAGAGCACATTCCATTTACGATTTGGAATGGCAAAGTTGGCGTTAAACGCGGTTTGCTCTGGAGCTCTCTGCAGTTTTTCGCTCATGAACAAGATGGCAAGCAGCAAAGCTGGTTAGTGCAAGGTTTGCCTTGGCCACAATGTCGTAAATTTGCGGTCGAAGCGGTTCGTCAATATCAAGACTGGCACAACAACCAGTGCCGAAAACTTGCTGAATACCTCCCTAAGTGGGAAGACGAATTGTATCAACTCAAGCATCTTCCAGCTTATCTCTCGCACTCGAGAGTGCAAAATTGGGTCGACCAACTTAACGGCGAACTTGTTGAAATCAAAACCAGCTTGGTCGAAGCGAAAATGCGTATGCCTAAGCGTATGGCGGAGATTGAACCATGGTTGTCTGAGACTTCTCAGACCTTGAGTGAACGTAACCATGAATGGCTAGAGAATGAACGTCCAAACTGGGAAGTTCTGTTCAGCCGTATCGAGTCTTCACCGCTTAACCTTTCTCAACAGCATGCTGTGCTGCTCAATGATGATCATAACCTTGTGCTTGCAGGAGCGGGTTCCGGTAAAACCAGTGTGCTGACCGCTCGTGTGGCGTATTTACTTCAGAGCCACCAAGCGCAGGCAGAAGAGTTATTGATGTTGGCATTTGGTCGTGATGCCGCAAAAGAAATGAAAGAGCGATTGGTCGATAAAGTGGGGCTCGCGGCAGAAAACGTGCGAGTGAATACTTTCCACCAACTTGGCTTGCGCATCCTTAATCAAGTTGAACCTCAACCGGTTGAAATTAGCCCGCTTGCTTTGGACGACAATCAACGCTCAGCATGGTGCATTGATTGGCTCAAGAAGCATTGGATGACGCCAACCAACTTTAAGCGCTGGCAAAAGCATTTAGATAAATGGCCAATTGCCTACTTGAAAGGTGATGATGAGCTTGGTAGCCACTCAGAAAACCCGAAACTGATCGCTTGGCTCGACAACCAACTTTCGCAATTGGCTGCGGTTGGCTTAACTAAGAAACAAGTTCAAGAAAAGCTTGTGAATCATCAAGATTACACGCGTTTGAACAGTGAGCTAGCACTTTGTTGGCCATGTTTTAGTGCGTGGCAAAAGATGCTTAAGGAAACCAATCAGGTTGATTTTCCAACCATGATCAGCCGCGCAACAGATTACGTGACGAAAGGTAAATTTATCTCACCTTGGCGCTTTATCATGGTGGACGAATACCAAGACATCTCACCAGACCGCTTAGCGTTGATTGAAGCGTTATGTGCATCAACCGAGAAGCAAACTGGCGCGACTCTGTTTGCAGTAGGTGATGACTGGCAAGCGATTTACCAGTTCGCAGGCGCAGATGTGGATTTGACGACAGGTTTCCAAGATCGTTTTACACATTCAACTGTGCATCACTTAGACACGACGTATCGCTTCAACAACCAAATTGGTGATGTGGCGAATACTTTTGTCCAAGAGAACCCATCTCAGTTGCCGAAGACGCTTAACAGCCACAAGCAACGTAAACAGAAGAGTGTGCATACTGCGCCGAGCAACCAAGTTGAGAAGATTCTTGACCAGCTCAATCAACAAGCGAAGAAAACCAAGTCGGTGCTGTTGTTAGGGCGAAACCATTATCACAAACCCGATCTATATGACGATTGGTTAAAGCGTTTCCCGAACCTTGAGATTCGTTTTATGACGTGTCATGCGAGTAAGGGTAGAGAAGCGGACTTTGTGATTATTCTGTCGGTGGATGAAGGTCAATTCCCAGCGAAGAAGAAGCAAGCACATATCGATGGGGCATTGAGTGAGTCGAAAGACAAATACCCGTATGCAGAAGAGCGTCGTTTATTCTATGTTGCGTTGACTCGTGCGAAAGAGAAGGTTTGGATCACCCACACAGGTGCAGGTTCTGCTTTTGTACAAGAACTGGTGAATGGCGACTATCCGATTGTTACTTCAAGATAATACCTTCCCATTACTTGGGTAAAACAAAGGCGATACTGAGTATCGCCTTTGTTGTATTTGGAAGCGTCGTTAATAGGAATTACGTGCGCTCAGCAAGGTATGCTTCGTAGTCTGGTACTTCAATATCCACTTCTTGGTCGATCAGCGGAGAGTTGAATAGGAATTTAGCAGTCGCACGGTTCGTTGCTACAGGAATATTCCATACGCTTGCAATACGCAGTAGGGCCTTTACATCAGGGTCATGAGGTACAGCATTCAGTGGATCCCAGAAGAACACAAGCACGTCAATGTTGCCTTCAGAAATCAAAGCGCCAAGTTGTTGGTCGCCACCCATTGGGCCACTGATCATGCTCTTGATTGCAAGGCCAGTTTCTTTGCTCAGCATGTGACCCGTTGTACCGGTCGCGTACAAGAAGTGGCTTTGCAGCTTCTCTTTGTTCTCTTTTACCCAACGAAGCAATTCAGGTTTGCAGTTATCGTGGGCAACCAATGCCACATGTTTGTGCGCTGGCATGGTACGAGTTGTTTTTTGCATCAAGTTATTTCCGTTTTTATGATTTTAAATTCGCTGCATCCAATAAAACACGTTTTTTGCCCATCAATCAACAGCCTTAACGCTGAATGTAGGCCTATATTCTGACGGAGATAACGAATCTTCAATTGTGTCGTCATGAAGCGTCTTTGGTGTCAGCGCTTTAATGGTTGGAGACGCGTGTTTTTCATACGGTTGATGACGCAAGTAGTGGACTGCCTGCATGACAGAAAGGCGACCTTGTTCCACCATTTTGTCTGTTGGTGCGAATAAAACTTTGTGGCGCAACAAGCCACGATAGACACCATGACTTAGGTACACAGAAACCAAACCAATCTCCTCGGTCTTTTCTGCACTGCGCAACTCGCTGATGGCAGCCTCAATCGCTACTGCGCTGCCAACAATATAATCAATGTTGCCCATATCAATGACACGTTGCACAAGGTTACGCTGAAGCTCTTTGTCGTTATCTGCCCAATAAGAATCGACGATGCGGATGTCGCTGTCTTTAATGGCTTCGTAAAAACCAGTTGTGACAGGCTTTGTTCCACCACGGGTTCTAGGGCCCAACAAAAGAGCGATATTGGTTTTTCCTGATCCTTTCGGGTGTTTCTCTGCAAGGTATTTACCCGCTTCATAGCCCATCCAGTACCAGTCAACACCGACAACGCCTTTGAGTAACTTTGCTTGCTCTTCGTCGAGGTCAAGTTGATTGACGGTGGCAAAAACAGGCGTCTTACCGACCCAACTTTGTAGATTGTGCTCATAGGCTTGAGGATCTACGGTGCCAAGAATTATGGCGTCTGCCCCCCATTGGGTACACAGAGCGAGTTGTTGTTCCTGACGAGTTTTGTTCGGGTAGCCGCCCGCTTCGAGAACACGAAGGTCAACACCGAGTTTTTCCGCTTCGGAAACCATTCCATAGTTTACTGACAACCAGTATGAATCCTTTAAATGAGGGTATATGGCACAGATTTTCTCAGCCGCAAAAGTAGGCACTGAAGCGAAAAGTGACAATGCGAGTGTAGAATGCTTGAAAATTGTGCGAAATGAACGCTGATTTATAACCATGAAATGAAGTTCGTTGGCATAGATTAAGTAAACACTGCAAAATATAACGTAATATGTCGCCGAACACGAACATTAAGGTCAGGAAAATATGTTGCTAGCTACTGCAAGCATCGGTCGAAAACTGCTGTTGTCTTTCATTGCGATGGCAATGCTGGTGATGATATCAGCATTAATCGGTGTATCAGGGTTTTCTCTGGTAGCAAAAACAGAAAGGAACGTCGTGGACAGTGCCATCCCGGCAATGCTGGAAGCTCGTCAAGTTTCTGAGCTCAGTACACGAATTATTTCGTCGGTACAAATGCTCTCTAATGCTCAGAATGAGCAAGAACGTAAAGAAGCTGGGCGCGTTCTTTTTGAACAGCTCGAATCGTTACTTACGCATATTAAAGAGCTTGGCAGTGAGTCGTTTGATTCGAAGCTGCTTGAAGCATTGGAAAACAATGTCCAGAACGTCATTGATAACTTGGCAGAGCTTGGCGTTACAGTAGAACGTAAGCTTTGGCTGACGAAAGAGATCGACACGCGCGTAGAAGAAATGCGTTTGCTGAGTGAAGAGCTAGAGCAGCTGACTCGTACTCAAGTTCAAAACACCAGCACGATTGCAGTCGCGAATGTGACGCACATTTATGACCTTCTTGATGCCAATAAGAAAGCGCAAGCATTCCAAGCTTTGGATGCTCTTGTTGAAGTCGATCTAGACCTGACAGAACGACTTCATGAGCTGCACTTGCTGGCGTTCAAAATGCTTAACCAAATTGAAGAAGCGCGCACGCTCACCAATGTTGACCGCATCCAACAAATTCAAACCGCCTTTGAAGATAACCTGAAAATCATGAAGCGCCGCGTGCTTGCGGTAGAAGACCCGACGCGTTCAGAGCAAATGAGCCAATTGCTTACCGAACTTGGAAAGCGTCAGGTGGTGTTCACTATTTTGCTTCAGCAGTATGAGAACAACGAGCAATCTCAGCAGTTAATGCAGAAAACCCTCGAACTCTTTTCAGAGCTAAACGGGACAGTAAACAAGCTGGTGGATGATTCCAACAAAACAACCAGAATTGCCGTTGAAAAGCTGACAAGTACGCTAAAGTTTGCACAGTGGTCACTGACGGTAATTTCAATCATCGGTTTGATTATCGTTGTGCTCATCCTTTGGCGCGTGGTTTATGTTTCGGTAATCAAACGTCTGGGTGAATACTCTTCTGCATTGCTTTCGGTGGCGCAGGGTAACCTCGCCGTAGAGCTGGAAGTGAAAGGCAAGGATGAGCTGGCACACATGGGGCAGGCGATCATCACGGCGAGAAACACCGCGCAAGCATTAAAAGTGGTGGCAGAAGGTGAAGCGCAAGCAAAACGTGAGTTGGAAGAGCACAAAGAACACTTAGAAGAGCTGATCGAACAGCGCACTTCTCAGTTGAAACAAGCGAACCGACGCTTGAACGAAGAAGTGCTGAACCACGCAAAAGCACGCAAACAAGCGGAACAAGCAAGCCGCGCGAAATCGGCCTTCTTGGCAACCATGAGCCATGAAATTCGTACTCCAATGAATGGTGTTCTTGGTACGGCGCGTCTATTGATTGATTCTGGTTTGAACCCGATCCAAAAACGTTACGCTGAAATCATCAACCGCAGTGGTAAAACGCTACTCGCAATTTTGAACGATGTGTTGGATTACTCGAAAATCGAAGCGGGACATTTGGAAATACGTAGCTTGGGCTTTGATTTACACCAGATGGTTGAAGATACGTTCCAATTGATGAACGGCAAAGCACAAGAGAAAAAATTGCTGTTCTCTTACCACATTGAAAGCGATGTAGGCCGCTATTGGAAAGGTGATGTCATTCGCATCAATCAGGTATTGAACAATCTTGTTGGTAACGCGATTAAGTTTACCGAGCAGGGTGAAATCGACATCTATGTTAGCTTGAATCCAGAAGATGAAACTCAGGTTCTATTTGAAGTTTCTGATACGGGTATTGGCATTGCCAAGAAAGATCAAAAGACGTTGTTTGATGCTTTCACTCAGGCTGAAGGCGGCATGAATCAAACTGGCGGAACCGGATTAGGTTTAGCGATCAGTCGACGTATTATCCAAGCGATGGGTGGCTGCTTGGAAGTAGACTCAGACGAGGGGCACGGCAGCCGTTTCTGGTTCTCGATTCCTTTAGAGGAAAGCGAACCGGTAGAAACCGTATCGATTGCTAGTGCGCGTTGTAAAATTCGAGCGAAGGTCCTTGTTGTGGAAGATAACCCAGTGAACCGTGTGGTAGCGGAAGGCTTCTTGGAGAGCATGGGACACGAAGTTATTTTGGCAGAAAATGGATTAGAGGCGGAGCAGATCATTGACAAGCATGATTTCGACATTGCATTGGTCGATATCAACTTGCCAGATTGCAATGGTGCTGATTTAATCCACCGCCTCAAACGTATCGAGCGCAATAAGCCTTCGGATAAAGCACTCAATCCAACGCCAATGGTGGCAGTTTCTGCCCATGTATTTGCTGAAGAAGTTGAAAGTTATTTGGCGGCGGGTTTTGACGGATATCTGCCTAAGCCAATGGAAAAAGAAGCGCTTTCTGCACTCATCCAAGATATGTTGGATGGCAAACAATTACTGCTTCCCCAAAGTGGGGAGTGCCTTGCTCAGGATGAGATAATTACAACAAGTGACAACGACACTGTGTCCGTCACAACAGACCTAACAGCAGAGGAGCCAGCGATGGTTATCATCAACCCTAACGTGATTCAGTCAGACATGAAGATTTTGGGCAAAGAGAAAATGCTTCACATCATCGACTTGTTCCGACAAACCAGCGCTGATGTTTTGAGCCAAATGGAAAGTTCTGCACAAAACGGTGAAAGTCGTGCAGTAAAAGATCTCGCTCATAAACTAAAAGGCAGCGCAGGCAGTTTAGGTTTGACGGCTCTAATGAATACCTGCCAAAGCATCGAGATTGCATCAGAGTCATTAGAGGCTTACACAATGCTTAGAGCCGACTTGAAAGGGCAGGTGAGTGATTCAGTGATTGCGCTGGATGAGTTAATGGCTGAATAACATCGGTCGTTTGATTTCAGCGCCACTTATATACAAAAACCTCCGGTTTGCGCCGGAGGTTTTTTTCTATTCGGTCAGATCATCTTCCCACTCGAACCGAGTGTCTAGAGCATAAGGATCATCTTCGAACGGATGTTCCATTCTGCCACGCAAGTATTCGAGTTGGTGCTCAAGCATGTTGACCGTGTCGTAATCCCCCTCTGAGCAGGCAACGTATATCTGTTGCTCGAGAGCGGCGATGTTGTCTCGGATACTCATGAGAACCCCCTTAAATCATCATCGATTCTCAAAACGATTATAGTCAAGTAAACCAAATTCGATCGGTTGTTTTGTACGATACCAATCGTGGATACGATCGCTAAATGGCCAGAACTTTTCAGAGCTTCGGCGAATAGCAAAATTATCCAGTAACTTAACGTAATCATCCTCGGATTGAAGGGTGCTAAATTGATCGACAAATTCTTTTACTTGATCTTCTTCGATAGAGAAAAACGCCGCTGGATAGCTGCCAACCACGCCTCGAACAATGGTCATGTCATCGTTCGCGAAGTCTCGATTGCTCTCTTCATCAAACAGGCTAGAAATGTTGATGTGAGCGTTGTTATGAATAAGAGTGAAAAGCTCATCTTCACCGGATTTGCTGCGCACCATCAGCATTGTGATTTGCGGTACCGTTTTTAGCCCTTCACCACGAACTTGGTTTATGCTCGCCAACTGTTGCTCATTCTCTACGGTAAGCGCGGTATCAATGATGTCGTATCGTGGCAACAAGACAGGTGATACTTGCTTGCGCAGAATATCCAATAGCTCCGATTTAGGATCGTCGGTGTGATACACAACACTGGTCGGTTGGCTAAATGGTGCAACGTTGCGTTGTAAGAAGTCGCTTAGTTGACGCGGTTGGTCCTGATACCAACTTGAATGTTCTTGGTGGCGCATATCAGCAGGAAGTAGGGCAATAAAATTACTTTCCCCTTCAAGGCGTAAGAAGTCCATGAACATTCGGGTAATCAGCTGGTGGCCAAAGTTACCGTATACATCGAAGCCGGCAACAAGTAGGTAGTGGATACGTTCAAGCAGAGCGTAGTCCAAAACCCAAGCCGTTTTCGGCTGTTCGCCCACCAAACCTTGCACTACTGACGCGCTGTCAAAGTGACGGAAGACTGTAAGAGCAGCATTTGGATTTGTACCGTTGCCGTCCCAAATTACGTCGGTTGATAGGTGCTCACCGTTCTTAAACCATTTGTTGATGAAGTCAGATTTGGCTTCTAGGTAGCGTGCTTGCTGACGCGAGTATTTCACCCAGTTGGTAACTGGCACAGTATTGCTCTCAAGCTCGCCGGGAAGTTTTAGGTTAGCTGCTTGTGAGCGATAGAACTCGTTGACTTCAGGAATGTCGGCTTTGTCTGGGTCTAGGAAGAATACCCAGAAGCGGTCATTAATTACATTTAATGCTAGCTGACCACGACATACCGGGCCTTTGATGTAAGCCATGATGGTGTTCTGAGCGTTGTCCAACATGAACTTAAAGCGCGACTTCACCGGCAAATCGATGAATGCGGTCATTGGGTTTGCGGCGATTTCAGGCTCGTAGCTTGGTAATTTCGCTACTTCGTAATCGGCATCAATGAACCATTTTTTCCAGTTCTCGATACGTTGTTTGTTCAGCGCAAACGGCATGTGCGTCTTGTCGACAATAGTGCCTTGCTCAGGAATGATGCGGTAGTACACGCGTTCAACACCCGGATCATCATAAGGACGACGCGTTGTGATGCGTTTTACTGGCTCTCCCGGTGGCGTTGAGGAGCGGACGAGAGTAAAGAAGCGTGGTTGCTCAGCATCCAGTTCAGAAAAGAACAGGTGCGATAAGAAAAGGTGTTCGTAAATATAACGAGCGGCGAGCTGGTTTTTGCGAGAACTCTTGTTCAGCAGCGTCTCGTACTTCTGAACCTCAGATTTTTGTTGCTCGGTAAGCGGGATATGTGCGTTCATGATGCCGCCATTTTCCAGCCAAAGCATGAGCGTTTGATATTCTATCGCCGTTAGATTCGGCATCCCGAAAGGCATTCCCCATGTTGGGTTGTCTTGTTCGTATTTTGCGTACTCTTCAATCGTCGGACACGTTTGTTCACGGTCGATGGAAAAATCGAAGCCTTCTAATTGAACTTGAGCAGGGAGTGGATGACGTTCCTTTTGTTGAAGCATACGAGCAATCAAACCTGCATCCATATTAGCCGCCATGCTCTGCTCACGCTCGTTGAGCACAGGATGGAAGCCAGCATCACGCCATTCTTGCGTAGTTTGCGCGTCTTCAAATAAGCGAGTTGGGGCTGCTGCAGTCAAGCGTGTGCCTTCGTAAACCAAAGCTTTGCTTGCACCACGGTCAATGCCTTCTACGGAAGAGAGTTTTAACTGACAAGGGGCATCGTAGCAGGCGTGACAAACCACACATCGATTATCGACGATAGGTTTTACTTCATGTTGAAAGAAGTCCGCTTGGGGCGTCTCAAGAGCAACAGTACGCTCGCGCACTTCTTCAGGGCCAAACAGTTTGTCGTAGTTTAGGCCCGCATAGGTCGCACAACCTGCAAACAGAGTGGCGATACACAGTGTGAAAATTAAACGTAAATTCATTGAGTTATTTTGAGTAAATTGAATTTGCGTTAATTAAAGCAAAATAAGTCGCCAAATACCAAAAATCGGAGCAAATTGCTCCGATTTCCGGGTTGTTATTGTTAGGTCAATGCCAAAGTAAGAGACAAACCTAGAACGCGTAAGTCACGTTAAAGCGGAAGTCTCGCCCCGGGCTTGCGTAGCCTTGGGCGACAGGGCTACCGATGTATTCCATGTACGATGCATGGTCAAAGTAGTATTTGTCGAATACGTTCTTCACAGACAGCGTTAGAGATAACTCTTCGTCAGCAATTGGCATCCAATATGCGTAAACATCGTGTACGCCGTAGCCTGGCTTTTCTGGATGAACGCTTGGGTCCGCCACGTCGGTTAGACGTTCAACAAATCGAGCATTCCAGCCAAACTCCAGTGTTTCCATCGGTTGATAGATCAGGTCAAGCACCCAAGTGTCACCGATTGATGTGCCTAGGGTCGAGTCTTCATCCGATAGTGGAGTGCCATTGAGTTCTGGGCGTGATTGGTTGTAGCTCAAGCGAGCTGACACATCTGAAATCGCATAACCTAGGTAAGCGGTGATGCCTTGGTTATCTAAATCGCCAACATTGGTGTACACAGCCCCTTGATTGGTGACGACATCTTTGATGGTGCTGTCAAAGAAGGTTAAGCCAGCAAAGAACTCGTCATACTGGTAGTTTGCGCCCAGTTCTAGGTTGCGTGCCTCCTCTGGCTTACGGTTTGGAGCATTTTCGCGGTAGTCGATGACAAATAACTCTTTGATTTGTTGCCCGCGAAACGCTTCCGCATAGCTCGCGAATAGGTTCAAACCTTCAAAGGCGTTGTAATTGATACCAACGTTAGGGCTAAAGCCACTTGAGTCAAAGTCTTGGTCCATGTTATCGGTAAGTTCATACCAATCATAACGAGCACCTGCGGTGAGAATGAGAGCGTCTGTCAGCATCCAATCGTCTTGAACAAACAAACCGTAGACAGTGCCTTTCTCTTCATCATCCTTTTTGCCATCGTAATTGGTCTCAAATTCTGATTTGTCTTTCTTGTAATCTAGGCCGTAAACCAAAGTATGGTCGGTGAGTTTGCTAGTGTTGAAGATCTTCACGCCCGAAGTTTGAATTGAGCCATCGCTCGTTCCCCAACGTGGGTGATCTTTGTGGGCAAGACGACTGTCCGTGTAGTAGAAGGTCGTATCGAGATTGAAAAGGTCACTCGCGCTGTATTTGTGGTTTAAGGTGAACGTCGAGCGGTCCGTCTCTTGGTCTAAAGGTTCGTTTTTGAAACTTGGTTGGAAGTGCGGGCGATTCAAGCGTCGTCCATCGTCATTACGATAGTCGTAGCTTACCGAGAGGTAGTGTTCGTCATTAAGTTGACCGGATAGCTTAAGGAGGGCCACTTGCTGTTCTAGCGCTGTATAAGGCTGCTCTTCACCTTTGCCATCTTGAATGTTGTCGCCATCGATGTAACCGAATGATGCCAACAAACCAAGTTGATCGGCGACTTCACCATAAAGACTTGCCGATACTTTGTAGCCTTCATTGTTGGTGTAGTAGCCACCTTTCAACATTGCACCGTAGGTTTGGTCTGCAGCGAGTAGATCGTGTGCATCTTTTGTGGTGAATTTAATTGCACCACCAAGTGCACCAGAGCCGTCTGTTGCTCGTCCAGCGCCTGCACTTACATCGACTTGTTTAAGCAGCTCTGGCTCGATAGATAATCGACCTTGGTGGTGGAATAGGTTACCGGATTGTTCTGCACCATCGATAGAAACATTCAGCATCGTATCTTCTAGACCTCGGACGTAGATCTTTTGAGAGATACCTGATGAGCCACCGACACTGACTTCGGCATCCTTTCTGAAAATGTCATTAAGATCTTGAGCTTGGGACTTAGCTAGTTGGTCAGAGTCTATCGAGATATCGACGCCTTCCGGTGTGTGACCGGTCACCTCGATAACTTCCATATCATCCTTGGCGTAAGTCGCTTGTGACGCCACTAAAAGCGCGATGGTAAGTGGGCTTAGCTTAAATACGGTTGAAGCAGACACCGTAACCTCCATTGTTAATGAGAATTATTATCGAGTGGGATTTTGGTGATTCTTCCACGCTGAGTAAACGACTTTTACAACTGTTACAATCCTTGTTACGCGTGATGCTTAACGTCGTTTGAGCAAGGTAATATCCATCACTAAACCTCGCTCCGGCGCATTGTAGGCAACGATCTTGCCGCCAACGGCTTCAATATGCCTTTTTGCTAATGCCAACCCAACACCAAAGCCCTTACGTGATGCGATTTGATTATTGGCTTTAAAGAAAGGTTTGAAAATTAGTTGATACAAACTTGGGTCGATACCGGGCCCAGAGTCGGTAATGACGATTTGATAATGCTCGCTACTGTTTAACACCTCAATTCTTAGCGCTTCATTGGGTTGGGTGTAACGTAAACCGTTGCGAATGACGTTTTCTAACGATTGGCTGAGTGCCATTTGGTTGGAGTCACGGATCGGTAGTGGTTCATCTTGCTGCAGGAACACGTGCCTATCGGGGTATTCAAATCGTGCATCTTCAACGATGATTTCAACCAGTTCCGCTAAGTCAAATGCTTCCGTTCTGAGGTTCGGTTGTTCGTTTTCAATCCATGCAAGGGTGAGAGTGTCTTCTGCTGTACTGCGCATCTTATGAGTATCACTCTTAATGCGTTGCAACATTTGCTCGCGCTCAATGTTTTTATCGACGCAGTCTATGGCCATTTCTATACGAGCGAGTGGGGTACGTATTTCGTGTGACATGTCGGCGATTAAGTTTCTGTTGTGTTGAATCACGTCTGAGGTTCGCTCCGCCATTTTGTCGAAAGTCCGCGCGACTTGGCTTATTTCATCGTTGCCTAACTTCATGGTTTGCCCAATTCGCGCCGAATAATCCCCTTGGCTGAAAGCTTGGCTTGCTCGGTGGAACTGCTGTAATGGACGCATGACGTAACGGTACAAATACACCGTAAGTGCCAGTAAAGAGAGAAACGGAATCACAAAACGGAACAGCCAAAACGCATGGGACATGTAAGTGCCGGGGCGCATTCGGTCAGGCAGTAGAATCAGAAAATGATAACCAAAAGGAGAAAGTGGCACTTCCATGATTGGATTATCTGGAAAATCGAGGTGGATTTTCCACTCAACACTTCGACCAATGCCGTAGCCTTCCCAAAAGCGCTCGTTGAGTGAATTGCCGCCTTTTACGTCTAGGTGTGATTGCAGAACCGTTGCCCAAGTAGACTCGTTCGCAGCGAGTTCTTCTAACCAAGTGTCCAAACCTTGCCAATCTTGTTGGTCGATATAGGTTTGTGCAGTAGAGCCCCAGTCGAGGATCTGTTGACGGTGAGACTTCTTGAGGTAGCTCATCTTTTCATTAGAAAGAATGGCAGCGCTATGAATCAAAGAAAAGAAGATGACCACACCGAGAGATAAGACGACAAACAGCCGCCAGAACAACATTTTCTTCATTTGAAAATATACCCTTTGCCATGCACGGTCTGGATACGGTCGTTCGACATACCTTCCGCGATAAGACGTTTGCGGACACGGCTTAAGTGCATGTCTAAGGCTCGATCATATTGGCTAAATTGACGCTCTAGTACGGTCTGATAAAGGAAGGGTTTACTCAGAACCTCTTCGCGGTGCTCGATTAACGTCCACAACAGTTTAAATTGAATAGGTGTTAATTGAATGGGGTCCATCTCAGGGCGATGATGGATTGTTACCGTGTGAGTTTGCTTATCGAGAAGTAACTCTCTCTCACTGAGTTGCGTTGCGGAATTGGGCTGCTTGGTGAGTTGGGTGCGACGTAAAATTGCTTCTATGCGTAAACTCACCTCGGTGAAGTTACAGGGTTTGGTGATGTAATCATCCGCTCCGTATTTAAGACCCTGAATTCGATATTCTTCTGCACCAAATGCAGTCAGCATAACTACGGGTGTTTGTGACTGAGAACGAATGACATTAAGCACTTCGAAACCATCGAGGTTAGGGAGGTTGACATCGAGTATGACCAAATCAAAGTCTTGCTGCTGAAAAACCTTAACGGCTTCATCCCCGCAAAACATCGAGATGACTTGATAGCGTTGCTCTCTAAGTAGTCGGGTGAGTTGAAGGTTGAGATCTGGGTCATCTTCGACCAATAAGATTGAAGGAGCAGGAACGGGTGAACTCGATGACCAGTTTGGCTTTGGCTGAACGGGGGTTGACGTTGGGCTAAACATGTTGACACATTACTCATTATCGATAATGCGAACTATTATCAATAATGACTTGCTTAAAATCAACGTGATGAATGAGAAAGCTATCAGTTATTTATAAAGAGGCTTCAAAGTGCGACATGTTTAGAAGTTTTGCTTGGGCGGGGAAGGTCGCGACAAAAAGAAAGCCCACCTAAATCGGTGGGCTTTTTCGGTAGTTGCAAAAGAAACTAGTTCATTTTTTTAACTTCTTGCTGAAGTTGCTCTAGCTGCTTCATCTTGCCTTGTAGGCCAAGAGATTGGTAGCTAATTGACGCTGGGTTCATCATCTGACCTTGCTGCATTGGGTAATCTGGCAGCGTCTTGAAGAATTCACCAAGAACGTCTTGGATAGGTACGAACAACCACATGTTGTCTGCCATCCAGCGCAGGTACATACCTGATTCGTGCGGTGCTTTCTCGAATGGGTCAGCACGTAGGTGGATGATTTGTGGCCAGTTTGGAGAGAAGCGAATCGCGTTAGAGATATCACCTTCAAGAACCGCGAAGTTCAGTTTCCAGTCATTCCAACGTACCGCGTTTAGCTCGCCGTTTGCTGTGAAGTAAAGTAGTGACTCACGAGGGCCTTTCTCTTCTTTACCTTGGAAGTAAGGCATGAAGTTGTAACCGTCGATGTGTACGCGCCAGTCTTTACCGTTCGCTTTGTAGCCTTTCGCTAGCTTCTCTTTCACGTCAGGAACGCCAGCTGCAGCCATTAGTGTTGGTAGCCAGTCTTGGTGTGCCATCATTTCGTTGATCTTAGTACCTGGTTCAATTACGCCAGGCCAACGAACAAGTTGAGGTACACGCATACCGCCTTCCCAAGTGGTACCTTTCTCACCGTGGAATGGTGTTGCACCGCCATCAGGCCATGTTACCGTTTCTGCACCGTTATCGGTTGAGTAGATAACGATGGTGTTATCAGCAACACCTAGCTCATCAAGTTTGTCTAGTAGAACACCTACTTGGTCATCGTGCTCAAGCATACCGTCAGCGTAGATACTTACGCCTGATTTACCTTGGTATTTCTCTTGTAGACGAGTCCAAACGTGCATACGAGTGGTGTTGTGCCAGATGAAGAATGGCTTGTCTGCTTTCACTGCTTTTTCCATGAACGCCAGTGACGTTTCTAGGAATTCTTCATCCGCGTGCTCCATACGCTTACGCGTCATTGGGCCTGTATCTTCAATCTTACCGTCAGCAAAAGACTTGATTACACCACGAGGGCCGTAGTTTTTACGGAACTCAGGATCTTTCGGGTAGTAGTAAGTTTCTGGTTCTTCTTCAGCATTGAGGTGATAAAGGTTACCGAAGAACTCGTCGAAACCGTGGTTAGTTGGCAAGTGTTGGTCTTGGTCACCTAAGTGGTTCTTACCAAACTGAGCCGTCATGTAGCCTTGACCTTTAAGTAGGTCTGCAATGGTCGGTGCCCAATCAGGGATACCGTGAGTAGAGCCTGGCATACCGATTGTAAGCAAGCCAGTACGGAACGGTTCTTGGCCTGTGATAAATGCTGCACGGCCTGCAGTACAAGATTGCTGACCGTAGTGATCAGTAAATAGTGCACCCTCGTTTGCAATACGGTCGATATTCGGGGTCTCGTAACCCATCATGCCTTGGTTGTATGCACTGATGTTCCAGTAACCAACATCATCACCAAAGATCGCTAGGATGTTTGGTTTGTCTGCTGCCACTGCTGCGCTTGAGGTTGCCAGTACGCCGAGACCGACAGCCAGCTTGCTCATTTGGTTAGCCATAAAAACTCCAAATTGGTTGTAAGTTGGAAAAGAAGCCTAGGTACCGCCCATGCTTCGTTGGCTATTAAGTTAATGATGCAATTGAAGAATGTCGCTTTATAGTGTTTATAACCATAAGTTATGTAGAGAAATAACTTGTTGTTTTATCAGTTGATTGTTTCGACCTTAGGATTTGTGGGGAAAACTGAAGCGAGACTCAGGTCACGTTAATCCGCTTTCTAAATAGGGATATAAGACCTTAGTTTTAACTAAAGTGTAATTATGCCATTTGATTCGCATTAGTCTGTTTTGTGAGCTATACGTTTGTGTGCAGGATGCACTTTTCTATTACATACAGAGGTTTATATGACAGCGAATTATGGCGTGAAACGCCGATTAGCGATCCTTGCCGCTGCTTTTATCGGCGCGACAAGTAGCAGTATCGCAGCAGAGAAACCGAATATTCTGGTCATTTGGGGCGATGATATCGGTCAATCTAATATCAGTGCTTACACATTTGGCTTAATGGGATACAAAACACCGAACATCGATAGCATTGCGAAAGAAGGCATGATGTTCACCGACTATTACGGCGAACAATCTTGTACTGCAGGCCGTTCTACCTTCATTACCGGACAAACGGTATTGAGAACGGGCTTAAGTAAGGTTGGCCTTCCGGGCGCAGATTTAGGTCTTCAGGCGGAAGATGCAACGATTGCAGAAATGCTTAAACCACTTGGCTACATGACAGGTCAGTTTGGTAAAAACCACCTTGGCGACAAAGACGAACACCTTCCAACTAACCACGGCTTCGACGAATTTTTTGGCAACCTTTACCATTTGAACGCCGAGGAAGAACCTGAGAATGTGGACTACCCGAAAGATCCAGAATTCCGTAAGAAATTCGGTCCTCGCGGTGTTATTAAATCCTTTGCTGACGGCAAAATCGAAGATACCGGTCCTCTAACGCGTAAGCGTATGGAAACGGTGGATGGAGAAACGTTAGATGCGGCGCTTGATTTTATGGATCGAGCCGTGAAGGCAGACAAACCTTTCTTTGTCTGGTGGAACGCAACACGCATGCACTTCCGTACTCACGTGAAAGAAGAAAACTTGGGTAAAACAGGTATCAGTTTTTATGCCGACGGTATGGTTGAACACGATAACCAAGTAGGCGAGCTGCTGAAAAAAGTGGATGACTTGGGCATCAAAGACAACACCATCGTATTCTACTCAACCGATAACGGCCCGCACATGAACTCTTGGCCAGATGCGGGTACAACGCCATTCCGTGGTGAGAAGAACACTAACTGGGAAGGTGCGTTCCGTGTTCCTGCAATGGTTCGTTGGCCTGGTAAGATTGAAGCGGGCAGCGTTTCCAACGAAATTATGCACCACATGGACTGGATGCCAACGCTCCTAGCCGCTGCGGGTGATGATCAAATCAAAGAGAAGCTGCTAAAAGGCTACACGGCAGGTGATAAGACATTTAAGAACCATCTTGATGGGTACAACTTCTTGCCTTACCTAACTGGTAAAGAAGAGAAAGGCCCACGTGAAGAGATCTTCTACTTCACTGATGATGGTGATTTGAGTTCACTTCGCTTCCGCAACTGGAAGATTGTATTCCTAGAGCAGCGTGCAAAAGGAACACTACGTATCTGGGCTGAACCGTTTACACCATTACGTGTGCCTAAGATCTTCAACCTACGCATGGACCCATACGAAGTAGCGGACATCACGTCGAATACATACTACGACTGGTTGATTGACCACGCATATATGTTGGTTCCAGCACAGGCTTATGTGGGTAAATTCTTAGCAACGTTCGAAGAATTCCCACCGCGACAAAAAGCAGCAAGTTTCTCACTTGATCAGGTGATGGAGAAGTTGCAGGAAAGTCACAATAAATAAATTGATTGCAAGTAAACGTGGGGCTCTTCGGAGCCTCTTTTTTTGCCTTGGCTTCAGCTTTTGTCATCATCGTTAACCCCATGTTAAACCAAGTGTCATACGGTTTTAGAGTAGAAAATGGCGTCTTGTTATTTTGCTTATATCACTGGGCGAAATACCTAATTCGCTAGGCATTAAGTTTGGGTGAGATTTATTTTATGCCTATTGGTCTCATTGATTCGTGAAATATAAATTTGTTGTGCAGGAGGCACATTACATTACTAAACAGAGGTTTATATGAGAACGAAATACGGTTTGAAACGCCGATTAGCCATTCTTACCACAGCGTTTATTGGGGCAACGAGTAGTAGTTTTGCCGCAGAGAAACCGAACATATTGGTCATTTGGGGCGATGATATTGGCCAATCGAATATCAGTGCGTATACATTTGGATTAATGGGATACAAAACGCCTAACATCGACCGCATTGCCAACGAAGGCATGATGTTTACCGATTACTACGGTGAGCAATCTTGTACTGCGGGTCGCTCCACTTTCATTACTGGTCAATCTGTTTTAAGAACCGGTTTGAGTAAAGTTGGTCTTCCGGGGGCTGATTTAGGGCTACAGGCTGAAGACGCAACGATTGCAGAAATGCTCAAGCCTATGGGATATATGACAGGTCAGTTTGGTAAAAACCACTTAGGTGATAAGGACGAGCACCTTCCTACGAATCACGGGTTTGATGAGTTCTTTGGCAACCTTTACCACCTGAATGCCGAAGAAGAACCTGAGAATGTGGATTACCCGACAGATCCGGAGTTTCGTAAGAAGTTTGGCCCTCGTGGTGTCATTAAGTCTTTTGCTGACGGTAAGATTGAAGATACGGGGCCATTAACGCGCAAACGCATGGAAACCGTTGATGAAGAAACGTTAGACGCGGCGCTTGATTTTATGGACCGTGCAGTAAAGGCTGAAAAACCGTTTTTCGTTTGGTGGAATGCAACGCGAATGCACTTTCGTACTCACGTCAAAGAAGACAACCTTGGCCGCACTGGCATCAGCTTTTATGCAGACGGGATGGTTGAACATGACAACCACGTAGGTCAGCTGTTGAAGAAAGTGGATGATCTAGGCATTACCGACAACACCATCGTATTCTACTCGACCGATAATGGCCCGCACATGAACTCGTGGCCTGATGCAGGTACAACGCCTTTCCGTGGCGAGAAGAACACCAACTGGGAAGGGGCATACCGTGTTCCTGCGATGGTTCGTTGGCCGGGTAAGATTGAACCGGGCACTGTTTCTAACGAAATCATGCACCACATGGACTGGATGCCAACACTACTTGCTGCGGCGGGTGATGACCAAATCAAACGAAAACTGTTGAAAGGCCATACTGCTGGTGACAAAGAATTCAAAGTCCATCTTGATGGTTACAACTTCTTGCCGTACTTAACCGGTAAAACAGAACAAGGCCCTCGTGAAGAGATCTTCTACTTCACTGATGACGGTGATTTGAGTTCACTTCGTTACCATAATTGGAAGATCGTGTTCTTAGAGCAACGTGCACAAGGCACACTTCGTCTTTGGGCAGAACCGTTTACGCCACTGCGAGTACCTAAAATCTTTAACCTACGTATGGACCCATACGAAGTGGCGGATGTGACTTCTAATACATACTACGATTGGGTTCTTGACCATGCCTATATGCTGGTTCCTGCGCAAGCCTATGTCGGTAAATTCTTGGCGACGTTTGAAGAGTTCCCTCCAAGACAGAAAGCAGCCAGCTTCTCTCTTGATCAAGTAATGGAAAAGCTTCAAGAGAATCACCATCAATAGATTTATTAGTTAACAAAACGAAGGGGCTCAATGAGCCTCTTTGTGATGTCGGCTGGAAGTTTTTCTTACATTTCAGTCATTTTGCTCAAAATCTCAACTATATTTGTTTTTAGAATAAAAAGAATCACACACAAGGACAGTTATGACTCAGTGGGCATGTTGGAAGCAGGCTCTGATCGGCCTAGCAGCGCTCGTCAGTTTTTCTCTGTTTGCACAAGAAACGCTTTCTTCACAAGAACCTCTTGTTGAGCAGCAAGTAGGGACGGACACTCCTAAATCAATCGATTCCTCGAAGCTTACCTATGTTGGTAGTGAAGCGTGTATTGATTGCCACAAGAAAGAAACCGAAGCGTGGCAGGGTTCTCATCACGATATGGCGATGCGTCATGCCGATGCGGAATCTGTTCTCGGTGACTTTGATGACCACACATTCACCTTTGAAGGGAAGCCAAATCGCTTCTATCGAAAAGGGGAAGAGTATTGGGTAAACATCCAAGGGCCTGATGGTGAGTGGCATGATTACAAAATCAGCTACACCTTTGCGTGGGAGCCGCTTCAACAATACATGGTGGAATTCGAAGACGGACGCGTGCAGCTAATTCCTTTCGCTTGGGATTCGCGAACCAAGCAAGAAGGCGGGCAGCGCTGGTTCCATCTTTATCCCGATACCACCCCAAAAGATGAGTTCTACTGGACGAACACAGGCCAGAATTGGAACTTCATGTGTGCTGATTGCCATTCAACCAATCTAGAAAAAAACTACGATGCAACAGCCAATAACTATTCGACGACATGGTCAGAAATCAACGTCGGTTGCGAAGCATGTCATGGCCCAGCCAGCGAACACGTCGAGCTCGCCAAACAAGCGGAAAAATCTGGGAATACCATCGCCTCAGCGAACCACTATGGTTTTGACCGAGATTTAGGTATGGCAGTAAAAGAGTGGGTCTACGAAGAAGGGCACAGTACGCTTCAGCCAAAAGAAATCGTGATGACTCATCAAGTTCAAACCTGTGCGCAGTGCCATAGTCGTCGTACGCAGTTAAATGAAAGCGCAGACCACGTCAAAGGCTCATTCCTAGATAAATACCGCCTCAGCTTAATTACACCAGAGCTTTATTATAACGATGGTCAAATCTACGATGAAGATTACGTTTATGGCTCATTTTTACAGTCAGCCATGGCAGAGAAAGGGGTAACCTGTACCAACTGTCACGATCCTCATACCGCAGAGCTAAAAATCCCTGAAGAAGCGGTTTGTGCTCAGTGCCATATTGCGTCTGACTACATGCCGGAGAATCACACGTTCCATGAGGCAAATACCGAGGCATCCAAATGCACCACTTGTCACATGCCGGAAACGACCTACATGCAAGTTGACCCGCGTCGTGACCACAGTTGGCATGTGCCACGTCCGGATCTAAGCCAACACATCAATACGCCAAACGTCTGTACATCATGCCATGAAGACGAAACCAACCAGTGGGCGGATCAGAAAATAGGCGAGTGGTTCCCGAATTCGAAATACCGTAATCAACAACACTTTGCAGTGGCATTCTACGCCGATTCTATTGGTCATCGCGGTGCGCCTGATGCGTTAGCTTATTCCGCTCAAGACTCATCGTTGAGTGACATTATTCGCGCCTCCGCGCTGGAGCGCATGGGCGGCAATACTGGTCAAAATACCTTGGTATCTCTGGCTCGTGCGGTGAAGCATGAAAGTGACATGATTCGTCTAGGCGCTGTTGCTGGGTCTTCTGGTTATGAGTTCAGTGACCGCTGGCAAATTCTCGAACCATTATTGAGCGACCCAGTCTTATCTGTACGTGCAGAAGCCGCAGGCGCACTGGTTCGCCATTATCCAGAAATGAATCCTTTGCAACGTGACAAGATTAAACAGCCATTGGAAGACTACATGGCAATCCAACGCTTTAATGCTGACCGAGGCTTTGGGCGAACGAACCTAGCGAATGTCTATCGAGACCTTGGTGACACAGACAAAGCCATTGCGTCTTACCAAAAGGCGATTGAAATAGAACCTTACTTCGAGAACAGCTATGCAAACTTAGCCGATTTGTATCGTGCACAGGGCAACGACAAAAAAGCATTAGAAACCTTGATGGCAGGGATTGAAGCTCAGCCGAAATCGAGTGCTTTGCCATACAGTGCAGGATTAGCTTGGTTGCGAGTAGGTGACAGTGTGAAAGCCAACCAATACTTAAAACAAGCGGCGGAAACCGCAGAGCGAAACCCACAGTATTGGTATGTTTATGGGCTCGCTCTGGAGAAATCAGACGTGCTTGCGGCCAGCAAAGCGTTGAACACCGCTTACAAAGTGGGAGGCAACCCACAGCACTTGTTTGCGGAATGTGAGGTGCTGGCTAGAAACTACAATGACGGCTCAGTTGCATTTGCTTTTGAGCAGTGTTTGAAGCAACTGGGAGAGTTTGCGCCAGCTGACGTGATTCAGCGTTTAAGAGCCTCTATAAATCAATAGGAGCAGCATGGGCAAACTCAAGTTGTTGCTTGACCTGTTCCCTTAAGCGCTGATGAGCAGGATTGTGCTCATCGCGCTTGTGATACACAAATTTATAAGGAATATGGTCGATTTCTATCGGGCACTCAAGGACCTGTAACTTGAGTGCCTTACTCCATTTCATCGCAAACGAACGAGAGACAACACCTAAGCAATCTCGCTGTGCAACGTACATTGCCATACCTGCCAAAGATGACGTTACGATCTCTACATTTCGCTCCTGAATCGGCTCTTTTGCCAGCTGTTCGAAGCCAGAAGTGTTATTCCATTTACCTGAGAACATACAGTGATTTTCACGATAAAAATCTTCTCGACTCAATGTTCCTTGGATTCTTGGGTGACTTTGACGACAGATGATCATTGCAGGCTCATGGTAGGCGTTTTCAATCACGAAAGAAGAGTCTTTGGTGATGATGGTATCAATCACCAAGTCCATTTTTTGCTGACGAATTTGTTCAAACAACAAGTATTTTTCCGGTGGAGACTCGTGGAAAACCACGTTTTCAATCGGATTTAAACTGTGGAGTAAGGTTTCTGAGCAGCAGACTTGAAAAGTGGTTCTTTCTGAAATGGCGTTGTCTACGATGCTCACTGCCTGACGAAACTGCGGCATGAGTTGATACGCGGTCGAAGTAGGTGCGATCCCTCGTCCTTGTTTGACGAAAAGCTGTTTTCCGACCACTTGTTCGAGCCGTTTAATCGAAGCGCTTACCGCAGGTTGTGTAAGGCCTAAATGGTCGGCCGCTTTGGTGTAGGACTGGTACTCAGCCACCACCAAAAAAGTTTGAATCAAGTTTAAGTCCATCTCGTTACCCATAAACTAAATTTATATATCAACGTATCTGAACTCTATTTATCCGTCAAATGACAAGCTTTATCTTAATCAAATCTTGGTATCTGATTTTCTACCAAGATTAGCAGCAACGGATTTATGGAGCCCTTTTATGGCAAACCACGATAAAAAACGCGGCAAGAAGCTGGTATTAAACGCTTGCACGCTTGCGATTGGAGCGGCATCAGCGACCGCTTATTCGGCAGAACAACCTAACATTCTCGTTATCTTTGGTGACGATGTCGGTTACTGGAACTTGAGTGCATACAACGGTGGCATGCTGGCTTACAGCACACCAAACATTGATAGCATTGCAAGAGACGGTGCTAAGTTTACCAACTTCTACGCTCAGCAAAGCTCAACCGCAGGTCGCTCTGCGTTCATCACGGGACAAATGCCAAAACGTACCGGCTTGTCTAAGGTAGGTTTGCCAGGAGCGAAAGAAGGGATTTCTGAGAAAGATCCAACTATTGCGACATTGCTACGTGACCTTGGTTACGCAACGGGCCAATTTGGTAAAAACCACCTTGGCGACCGCGATGAACACTTGCCGACCAACCACGGTTTCGACGAGTTCTTTGGTAACCTTTACCACTTAAATGCGGAAGAAGAGCCGGAGAACGTAGACTACCCACAAGATCCTGAATTCAAGAAGAAGTTTGGACCTCGTGGTGTGATCCACTCTTATGCGGATGGCAAGATTGAAGACACGGGGCCATTGACGCGCAAACGCATGGAAACGGTTGATGACGAGTTCCTAGATGAAGCTGAGAAGTTTATCGAGAAACAAGTCAAAGCCGACAAGCCATTCTTTACGTGGTTTAACACCACGCGCATGCATAACTTCACGCACGTTCCAGACGACTACAAAGGCAAAACAGGCGCAGGTTTCTACGCTGATGGTGTGAAGCAACACGATGATCAAATTGGCCACTTGCTCAATAAGATTAAAGAGCTTGGCGTCGATGACAACACCATCATTGTTTACACCACAGATAATGGCCCAATGATCAACTTGTGGCCAGACGCGGGTATGACGCCGTTCCGTAGTGAGAAAAACACAGGTTGGGAAGGTGGCTTCCGCGTTCCTGCGGTAATTAAGTGGCCAGGTCATATTCAAGCGGGCACGACGTTTAACGGCATTATGTCTTTGGAAGATTTCTTACCAACATTGGTGGCTGCGGCGGGCAACAGCAACGTCAAAGAAGAGTTGTTGAAAGGCAAGAAAGTGGGCGATATGAACTACAACGTTCACTTAGACGGTTACAACCAACTGCCATACCTAACCGGTAAAACGGACAAGTCTGCGCGTAACGAGTTTGTTTACTGGAGTGATGACGGCGATTTACTGGCTCTGCGCTACGGTAAGTACAAATACCATTTCATGATCCAAGAAAACGAAACCGGTTTGGATATCTGGAAGAAACCATTTACCAAACTCCGTGTACCACAAATCTATGATTTGAGTATCGACCCATTTGAGCGTGGAGATACTGGTATGGGTTACGACCGTTGGATGTACGAACGTTCATTCTTGATGATGCCTGCGGTTGAAAAAGTAAAAGAGGTCATGGAAACCTTCAAAGAGTACCCGCCGCGTATGGCTCCGGGCTCGTTTGTTCCGAAATAACGTTTTGTCCATAGGTCGATAGACCCTAGTTATTGTCCTTAAATACAGCGCCCAACTTGGGCGCTGACTTTCTTCTGCTTTCGAGATCGTTCTTTATGAAAAAACAAACTCACATTCATACCACTCAAATGGCATTAACTCCCCTCAAAACGGCGTTTGCATCTAACAGTGAAAAAGTCGAACGACGTTTTCACGTGATGGCGAAACCGGGCGGGGCGAAATGCAATATCGATTGTCAGTACTGTTTTTATCTGCATAAAGATGAATTACTCAATCAAGGCACTCAACCAAAAATGGATGATGCAACACTTGAGGCATTCATAAAGAGCTATATCGAAAGCCAAGACGGTGACGAGATTGTGTTTTCTTGGCAGGGTGGTGAGCCAACACTGTTGGGGTTGGATTACTTCAAAAAGATTGCCGAACTGCAGAACAAGTACGCTAAACCGGGTGTTCGCATCGAAAACGACCTTCAAACTAATGGTCTTTTATTGAACGAGGCTTGGTGTCAGTTTCTGCATGACCATGGTTTTCTGGTTGGTCTATCGATTGATGGCCCTGAATTTATCCACGATAAATACCGCAAAACCCGAAGTGGAAAACCGACCTTTCAACGCGTCATGCAAGCCGTTGCTCTGATGAAGCGTCATAATGTGTCATTCAATGCGTTGGTGACAGTAAACCGCTTTAACGCGAAATATCCGCTCGAAGTATATCGCTTCCTCACTCAAGAACTCGGTGTCACTTATATCCAATTCACACCTTGTGTTGAACCTCGCTCTTTCACTCAAACCGCTCCCCATTTCTGGAAAGAAAACATGTCGCCAAAACTTGGAAGCGAATTAGCAAAGCCAGGACATTTGATGTCGGTCGTTACGGATTGGTCGGTCGATGCAGAAGAGTGGGGCCAGTTTCTTATTGCTGTATTTGAAGAATGGGTGAACAACGATCTTGGCAGAGTCTTGGTCAACCTTTTCGAAACCGCTGTCGCGCAAGTTATGGGGATGCCTTCGCAGTTGTGTGTTAGCGCAGAGTTCTGCGGCAAAGGTCTAGCGATTGAACACAATGGAGACGTGTTTAGCTGTGATCACTACGTTTATCCAGAATACCAACTGGCGAACATTCATGACCGATCACTGAATGAAATTGCTATCTCAACTCGTCAATACAGCTTTGGCATGGCGAAAAAGTCTTCTTTGCCGCAATACTGCCTTGATTGCCCGTATTTGAAGTATTGCTGGGGAGAATGCCCAAAAAATCGGCTACTTACCGCGCCGAATGGTGAGGCTGGTCTAAACTACTTGTGTCCGGGAATAAAAATGTTCTTTGACCATTCGCTGCCAATTCTGGTTGGCATATCAAGGTTAATAAAGTCTTACAACTCAGGTGAATATAGCGAATATAACCTTTAGTTATTACTTTCAGTCTTATACTCAACTTTTAACGCTCAGGCTCCCGTAAACTCAATAGGTAGACTATGAACCACGCACAACAAGCCATTAATGAATTAATCGAACAAACTGAAAAAAGCGTCATTGGACAAAGCCATGTGGTTCAGGCTTTGGTGATAGGGTTACTGACCAATGGTCACGTACTTTTAGAGGGCTTACCGGGAACGGCAAAAACCCGCTCGGTAAAGTCACTTGCCAACCTACTTAACACCAGCTTTGGTCGTATTCAGTTTACTCCCGACTTATTACCTTCAGACGTGACGGGTACCGAAGTGTACCAAGAGTTGGATGGTAAGCCTCAGTTGCACTTCCAACCGGGACCAATCTTCAATAGCATTGTGTTGGCGGATGAGGTGAACCGTGCGCCAGCAAAAGTACAAGCTGCGCTGCTAGAAGCGATGGCAGAAGGCACGATTACGGTGGGTGATAAGACCCACGTCTTGCCTGAGTTGTTTATGGTGCTTGCAACGCAAAACCCAGTTGAACAAGAGGGTACTTACCCATTGCCAGAAGCGCAGATGGACCGCTTTATTATGAAAGTGACCGTCGACTACCCAGAAGATGAAGCAGAGCGTGACATTATTCGCTTGGTGCGCAGCGAAGAGTTGGGGTCAGAAACCAGTAGCGAATTAGTGACGCCACAACACATTGAACCAGAGCTCGTTATTGAAGCGCGACGTCAATTACCAAATATTACTGTTTCCGATTTAGTAGAGAACTACATCGTGGCGCTTGTGATGGCGACACGTAAACCAGAACGTTACGCCGATTCCCAACTACAAAAATGGATCGAAATCGGCTCAAGTCCTCGTGCCTCTATTGCTTTAGACAAATGTGCCCGCGCTTATGCGTGGTTACAAGGGCGTGACCATGTAACGCCTGATGATGTGCGTGCAATGGTGCCTTCGGTACTGGGACATCGCTTCTCACTATCTTACGATGCGCTTGCCGATGGTGTTGATCATCAACGTGTGGTGCAAGAGTTGCTTGATTGTGTAGAAATCGGATAAGCGGGAGGGACTATGGCAAAGCCAACGCTTGCTCCTCAATCCCAAGGGCTCGACCCGCGCTTGTATTGCGATTACTCACGATTGGTGCGTTTACAAGCGCAAGCCGAATCCTTCAGTTTACTGCCTCACTTAAAAGCGGGCAGTGTGCTTTCTGGTCGTCATAACTCGTTATTCCGCGGACGTGGTTTGAACTTTGAAGAACTGCGTCACTACCAACTAGGGGACGACATCCGAAACCTAGATTGGAAAGTCACCATGCGCACAGGTAAGCCTCATGTGCGCAGTTACACCGAAGAAAAAGACCGTAATGTGATTGTCTGTGTAGATCAGCGCAGTGCGATGTTTTTCGCCTCGACCGAGGTCATGAAATCTGTGGTCGCTGCTGAAGTGGCGGCTATGTGTGGCTGGCGAGTATTGAAAGACGGTGACCGAGTCGGGTTTGTTATCGCCTCTGATTCTGCTCTATACCACAGCAAAGCTCAGCGTTCCCAAAACGATTTGCTCGCTCAACTGAAACGACTCTCTCAAGCCAACCAGCGCTTAAATGTGGACTCGTTAGATTCAGACAAAGTGACGTTCAGTAAATGGATTGAGCTCATCAAACGGATGAAGCTAAAACAATCCACGCTGATTTTCATCAGTGATTGGCGCGATTGCGAAGAGCACCATCTTGATCACCTTAAGCAGCTTCAACAGCACAACGATGTTCTCGCGGTGATGGTAAGCGATCCTTTAGAGCAGTCGCTTCCTCAAGATTTGGCAAAAGTGAAATGGGTGATTGGTGATGGTCGTTACCAGCTCAACCTAGACAGTAAAGCCAAAGTCGATGCCGCCAGTGCCAGTTTGGTTGAGAAAGCCCAGTTGCAACGTCAATCATTGGCGCAACTCATGGCAATCAAAAAGCTGCCTCATATCGAAATCGATACAACAGGTGACCACATTACTCAATTCCAAAAACTCGTTGGAGGCCGATAAATGACAGACTTACACATGCCTCCAAGCACGTATATTCTGCGTGAGCTGCATGACGTCGCGGTGCCAGAAAGCGTCAGCTGGGTGCCACAAACCATTGGTTGGAAGATCCTTGCAATTGTGGGTGCGATTGTACTCATGTATGTCGGCTACCGACTGGCACACCACTGGTGGGATAACCGTTACCGTAAAGAAGCTATTGAAGCGATTTCTCGTTTAACCCCTGATGACGCCAGCATGCCGAAAGCGCTGTTCTCGATTCTGAAAATCGTCTTGATTCACCTTGATAGCTCTCATGCTCGCTTGTTTGATACTGCGTTCCTGCGCAAGTTAGATGAGCTTAACCCTAAGCATAAAATGTTTGATGACGAAGTCTCGAAGCGATGGCTGCAAAGTATCGTTGACCCAAGTATTGAACTGGAAAAAACAGAGCGTTTACAACTTCTTGAACGCGCAACTGAGTGGGTGAAAGAGCACGATGAGAACGCTCACAACATTGAAAAGCGCACGCTTGCCTACAAAGCGCGTGCATTAAAAGGAGGTCGCCATGGGTGATCTTCTTGCCTCATGGCTTGGCATGAGCAGCTTTGAATTTGAGCATCCGCTTTGGTTCATCATCTTGCCGCTGCCTTTAGTGGTGTATTTCCTCGTCCCAGCTTACCGCACCAAACAAATGGCCATCAAAGTGCCGTTCTTTAGTCAGCTTGTGGACGCCATTGGTGAAACCCCATCAGAAGGGGCAAGCCAACTCACTCCGAGCTGGTGGCAGCGCGCAACGCTCATCATCTCTTGGCTTTTGGTCGTGACCGCAATGGCAAAGCCGACAGTGCTTGGCGAGCCACAGGTGCGTGAAAGCTTAGGCCGAGATGTTATGGTCGTCGTCGATTTGTCTGGCTCAATGGCAGAGCAAGACTTCACGTCCAAAACCGGTGAAAAGATCTCTCGTCTCGATGCAGCCAAAGAAGTTTTGAGTGACTTTGCCAAAACGCGCAAAGGCGACCGCTTAGGTTTGATCTTGTTCGGCGATGCGGCATTTGTGCAAACCCCGTTCACGCCTGATCAAAAAGTATGGTTAGAGCTGCTTAACCAAACGGACGTGGCGATGGCTGGGCAAAGCACTCACTTAGGTGATGCAATTGGTTTGGCGATTAAGGTGTTTGAGCAAAGTGAAAAGTCGCGTACCGACGTAGAAGATAGCAAAGAGAAAGTCGCCATTGTTCTAACGGATGGTAATGATACCGGAAGCTTCGTTGAACCGATTGATGCGGCGAAAGTCGCGAAAGCCAAAGATGTACGCATCCACGTGATTGCAATGGGTGATCCACAAACCGTGGGTGAAACTGCACTAGATATGAATACGATCAAACGTATTGCGAAAGAGTCCGGTGGTGAAGCGTTTGAAGCGCTCAACCGTGACGAACTTGCTAAAGCCTATGATGAGATTGGTAAGTTAGAGCCACAGCTTTATGAGAGTACCACTTACCGTCCTAAGCAAAGTTTGCATCATTACTTAATGGCTTTGGTGGTTGCGATGTACTTAACCGCGTTCTCGTTGGCTACATTTAAGCGTCGTCGACTATCAGTGAACAGTGAAGGCTCTGCACAAGCAGACAACGTAGAAGGAGAGCACCATGTTTGATTCTCCTTTCTCTAGCATGGGGCTAGAACAGTTTGTCACACAGTTCCATTTCATTCGTCCAATGTGGCTATTGGCGTTCATCCCGATGTTTCTTTTGCTTTGGTTAAGGTGGCGAGAAGAATCCAAGCCAAGCTGGAAAGACATTCTTCCTGAGCATTTACGTAAAGCCTTAACGATTGGCGACTATGGTTGGCGAAAACAACTGCCGCTCAAGCTACTTATGGTGATAGTAGCGATTGCCATCATCATCTGTGCTGGACCTTCTTGGGAGCGCCAAGCTTCACCGTTTGGCGAAGACAAAGCCTCCATGCTGGTGGTGTTGGACAACAACGATTCAATGTTACAAAAAGACCTTCCGCCAAGCCGTTTGGAACGTTCTAAGCAAAAGATCCGTGACCTCTTGGCCGCACGGAAAGGTGGCAGCACTGGGTTGGTTGTGTATGCGGGTTCTGCTCATGTCGCAATGCCTGTGACGCAGGACAGCAAAGTATTCGAACCGTTTCTAGCGGCGATAACACCAGAAATCATGCCAGTGGAAGGTAAACTTGCTGAAACGGCGTTGCCTTTGATTGACCAACAATTACAAGGCCAACCGGGTTCTACGGTTTTGTTGGTTACGGATGGCGTCAATCCTGCAACCATTACCGCTTACAAAAACTACTTTGCAGACAAGCCTTATCAATTGCTTATCTTGGCTGCGGGTAACTCGGACATTGTTTCTAACAACCCAGTCGATTTGGACTCGTTAAACAATCTTGCCAGTGCGACAGGTGGACGCCTTGTTGAAGTGACGGTAGATAACAGCGACATAGAGAAGCTGAATCGCTTTGTTGAGCGAAACATGCAACTCAATGGCGAATCATCAATGCCTTGGAAAGACATGGGCTATCAACTGTTGTTCCCAATTGCTCTCATTATGATGCTTTGGTTCCGCAAAGGCTGGCTAGTGCAATGGTGTGTGGTGGCGATGGTATCAACGTCTTTGTTTATAGCGCCAAAAGCCATGGCGGAAACGGTATCGCTCAAAGCGGATAAGCCTGAAGTGGTGCAAGAGGTAACCGTCTGGGATAAAGCGTCTCAATGGTGGTGGGATTTATGGCTCACGCCAAATCAACAAGGGCAACGTTTGTTCAACAAAAACGAATACCTTGAGGCAGCAAAGCACTTTACGGATCCGTTGCGTAAAGGGACAGCTTATTACTACGCAGGCGAATACAAACTGGCTCATACCGCTTTCTTGGAGATGCAAAACGATCCATCAGATGCGGTAAAAGACTATGGCTTGTACAACGCTGCGAGTGCGTTGGCACGTCAACGTGAGTATTTGGCCGCACGTAATTTGTTGCAAACACTGGCAGACAAAGACACCTTGAGTGAGCAATTGCGACCAGACGTCGAGCACAACCTAAAAGTCATTGGTGGCATTGTCGAAGAGATTAATCGCACCAGTGAAAGCCAAGCGGGGACAACAGACGGACCCGAAGAGTCGTTTGAACTGGGTGACAACCCGCAAACAGCTGATGGGGCAGACGAAAAAACCGCGGCTGAATTAATGCTGAAAGAGAAACTCAATGCGAACGAAATCCTTGGTAGCCAAGAACTGGCGGATAAGTGGTTAAAACGTGTAGAGGCCGATCCTAAGTACTTCTTGCGCGCTAAATTCCAAATTCAACTGCGTGAGCCCGTGAAAACGCAGCCACAACCGCAACGACAACAAGAAGAGGAGCAAGCACAATGATGAATGTAATCAAACTTGGCGCTGACTCCGTGGTTGGGCGTTTAAGCACCATCTTGATGATGTTTACTTTGTTTTTCACTGGCTTGGCGAACGCACAAGATATTCAAGACTTGCAGCGCAGCAATGACGTAGAGTTATTAGCGTGGGTTGGCAAGCAGGGAGCAGGGGCCGATACGAAGGAAGCCCCTAAGTTCAGTGTGAATGAGCAGGTGATCTTGTACATCGAAGTTGCAACGCCTCGTTGGTTCACTGGTGGTACACGCATTGGCAGCGTAGAAATCCCTAACGTGATTGCAAAGCAGCGTAACCAATTAGCAACCAACTATACCGAGCGCAAAGGGGGGCAAACGTGGTCTCGTCAGCGTTGGGAAATAACCTTGTATCCGCAAGCCTCGGGGCAGTTTGTGATTCCACCTGTCGCCGTTGGTGTGCAAGTCTCTGCGCCTGATGGTTCGAAAGTGGCTGGTACGCTTTATACGCAGCCAATTAAGTTCGAAGCGTCTATGCCTTCTGGTTTGCTCAGTGATGACTCTGCGTGGTTTACCGCGACTAAAGTGAGTGTGGATCAGAAATGGACAACGTCTAACGATGAGCTGAAAGTCGGTGATGCAATCACTCGCACCATAACGATCAATGCACAAGACAGTTTGTCAGTGTTGCTTCCAGACTTGTTATCCAATGATTCTACTGCCAGTTATCAAGCGTATCCTCAACCAAACCGCTTAGACGATAAGCAAACACGTGGCGATTACCAGTCGAGTCGAATAGAAGAAAGCGTGTATGTGATCCAACAGGGCGGTGAGTTCACCTTGCCTGAACATAAGTTCCAATGGTGGAATAGCAAGAGTAAAAAGCTGGAAACGGTGGTGATTGAGGGTAAGACCTTCAAAGCCAAGCATACATTCAAATCGTTTGTTAGAGCTTATTCGGGCTGGTTGATTGGCAGCGCAGTGACGCTATTGGTTCTCGTTATCGCCGCCTTGAGCATTCACCGTTATTATCGTTCTCGTCCTACGCCGCCTTGGTTGGTATTCAGACGAATGGTGAAAGCGAATCGATGGGGCGCTGCTCGAGCAAGCTTGTATAAGCAGCTGAGAAGCAACACAGGTGGTCTTGAAATGAGTAAAGCCAGTGACACTGATATTTGGCAGAAGCGTTCACAGCGCCTACAAGAGGGGCAGGAGGACGCAAGCTTGATGAATGCGCTTTGGAAAGGGATACAAGCGCTGAAGCCAAAACGCCTTAAGTGGGCGATACCAAAGGCCTTGCCGCAACTCGATAAACAGACAATTAAAAAGAAATAAGAACAAAAAAAGGACGCTGATTCAGCGTCCTTTTTTTGTTCTTTTTAATCGCAATAAGTAAATGGGTTGTCTATTTTAACGTGCTACAACTGACGTAAAGAAATAATATATTTCAAATATATTTAATTCTTATCTTTTAAGTTTTTATTTAAAAGATATTTCATTACGATATTAAACAGGTTTATTAATCGGTTATATATTTACAACTGCTATATTTGAAAATATATAACCTAAAATCACTTCAATTCCTTTCTGATGGAGTGTCACTTCCATGTGACAAGCTTTTCGTCTTAACCCTGATAAAGACGGCTTAATCAATGTATATTTCATTTTTGGTTTGTTCAAATAAAATAACACTTCAAAAATGGAATGATAATTTGCAAGTTTTTCGATTTAGATTATTAAAATTATCGGTGTATATTTCTGGGGAAACGGAAATACGGAGTGATTCCGTTTTGATTTTTAAATATGTGAATAATAATTATCAGATTAAATTTAATTCTGTGTATTAAATTTATCTTAATATAATTCGTCGTCACTAGGCAGCTTTATTTTGTGAAGTTTAATTATCAGAAGTTTAATTCGAAATTATTTTAAAGGGTGATTTATGGAAGCTAATATTCACGACGATCCAATATTGGTGGCAGGCAAGAGGATTCTGATTGCTCAAGCAACTTTGGGTCTGGTATTCATCGCGTATGAGTACATGCGAAGCGGCTCTCTCAGTGCTGAGTCAGCGATTACTGGGGTGCTTATCGCGATTCTTCCATCTCTGTTCGGCATGGTATTCGCGTCCATTAAATCTAGGGTGAAACCAGAAGAGAGTTTGCGTGACCTCATGCATCTGAGTCGAAATATCAAAGTCATTTACACCATTGTGATGTTTGTTTTGACGTTTCGATTTATGGCTCTTCGCAACATCGTGGTCCTGATAGGCTTTTGTGTGACGATGTTTGGTCACTTCTTAACGCCGCTGTTCAGAGATCGCTTCGAAAGGAAGGCATAAATGGAGACTGTCCAGTCCGCTCATGAATATATTGAGCACCACCTGACCTTTCTCACCGCCGGCGACGGTTGGTTTGGAATTAACCTTGATTCCATGATCATGGTCTGGCTGACGGGGCTCGTTTTCATCCTTTCATTCCGTTATGCGGTGACGAAAGGAACGAAAGGAGTACCAGGACGATTCCAGTGTTTGATCGAGATAATATTTGAGTTCGTCGATGATATCGTAAAAGAAATATTTCAAGCTAAGGACAAGTTAATTGGTCCTTTAGCACTGACAATATTTGTTTGGGTGTTATTAATGAATGCCGTGGATTTGTTACCGATTGATTTAATTCCTGCACTTACTCGTGCTGTAGGCGTTGAACACTTCCGTGACTTACCATCCGCCGACGTCAATATTACGATGTCGATGGCATTAGGCGTATTTATTTTGGTGTTGGGTTATACGTTTAAAAACAAAGGCGTGAAAGGTTTTATTAAAGAGTTAACTACTCAACCATTTTCACATCCGCTGTTATATCCAGTGAACTTAGTTCTTGAATTGGTAACGTTAATTTCTAAACCAATATCTTTAGGTCTTCGATTGTTTGGCAATATGTATGCAGGTGAAATGATCTTCATTCTAATTGCATTAATGCCGTGGTGGATGCAATGGGCACTAAGTGTTCCTTGGGCACTGTTCCACATTCTTATTGTTGTTCTTCAAGCATTTATTTTTATGGTACTGACCGTGGTTTATCTCGGCATGGCTGTTGAAGAGCATTAATTTCAAAAATCTTGTTTCTTAATTAAAAAATTCAATTCTAGGAGTTGTTATGGATATCGTTAGCGCAGTTCTTTACGTGGCGGGTGCACTACTGATCGGTCTTGGTGCAGCGGGTGCCGCAGCAGGTATCGGTAACCTTGCAGGTAAATACCTTGAAGGCGTGGCTCGTCAACCTGATTTGACCCCAATGCTTCGTACTCAGTTCTTCATCATGATGGGTCTTGTGGACGCGGTGCCAATGATCGGTGTAGGTATCGGCTTGTACATCATCTTCGCTGTAGCGTAATTCGAATTAATAATTTTCATAACGTTATAGAAGAGAGGGTGCTATGAACTTAAATGCCTCAATGTTTGGTCAGGCGATCTCCTTCGTGATTTTCGTTTGGCTGTGCATGAAATATGTCTGGCCACCACTTGTAAAACTGCTTGATGAGCGTCGTGCTGAAATTGCCCAAGGTCTTGAGCAAACAGAAAAAGCAGCACAAGAGTTAGAACTGGCAAAAGCGAATGGTGAAGCGCTACTGACAGAAGCTCGCTCAAAAGCTCAAGCCATCATCAACCAAGGTAAGCAACGTCAAGAACAGATGGTTGCGGAAGCGGTTGATCTGGCAAATCAAGAGAAAGCGCGCATTGTCGCAGAAGGCAAAGCAGAAGTGGAAAGCGAACGCAGCAAAGTTCGCCAAGAGCTGAAAGATGAAATGGCGGATCTGGTGATTGAAAGTGCCAGCAAGCTGATTAATCGCAATCTGGATAGCTCGGCTAACCGCGACTTGGTGAACCGCTTCATCAACGAAATGTAGGAGGGCACATGTCCGAATTGACAGTGGTAGCTCAACCCTACGCAAAAGCGGCGTTTGATTACGCACGCGACGCAGAATGCTTGGACGATTGGCAACAAATGTTTGCGATTACCCAAGTGGTCTTGGAACAACCTAACACTCTTCTGGTCTTGAATGACCTTGATGAAGACGGTTCTGAACAACCATTGTTGGATCTGATTCTTCATGCTGGTGGTGAATGGTTGAATCAAAACTTCGAGAATTTTCTTCGCATTATGGAAGAGAACAAGCGCCTAAAAGCGCTCAGTGAAGTAAATGTTCAGTTCCAAGAGATGAAAGCGGATTACGAACGAACCATGACAGTAACAGTGCGTGTTTCAGAACCTCTGGATGAGGAACAGATGGCAAGGCTTAAACAAGCGTTAACCGAAAAGTACGGTAAAGCCATCACACTAGAAACACAACTGGATCCATCCCTTGTAGGTGGTGTGGTGATCACAGCAGGGCAGACCGTGTATGACGGCAGTGTCCTCACCAACCTAAGCCGATTGGCGACCAACCTACATGTGTAACGGGGTATAGAAATGCAATTAAATTCAAATGAAATCAGTGAATTAATCAGAGAGCGAATTGTTAACTTCAACCTCGAAAGTGAAGCGAGAAATGAAGGTACTATCGTCTCTGTGAGTGACGGCATCATCACAATTCACGGTCTTGCAGATGTTATGCAAGGCGAGATGCTAGAACTGCCAGATAACCGCTTTGCGTTGGCACTGAACTTAGAGCGTCATTCCGTCGGTGCCGTTGTGATGGGTCCATATGCGGACTTGTCAGAAGGGATGAAAGTAAAAGGCACCGGTCGTATTCTTGAAGTGCCAGTCGGTAACGGTTTGCTAGGTCGTGTAGTGAACACGCTAGGTCAACCAATCGATGGTAAAGGTGCGGTGTCATTCGACCGTATGGACCCTGTTGAGGTGATTGCCCCTGGTGTTATCGACCGTAAGTCTGTCGACCAGCCAATCCAAACCGGTTACAAAGCAGTAGACTCCATGGTGCCAATCGGCCGTGGTCAACGTGAGTTGATCATCGGTGACCGTCAGACAGGTAAAACCGCGATGGCGATTGATGCCATCATCAACCAAAAAGAACTGGGCGTTAAATGTATTTACGTCGCAATTGGTCAAAAAGCATCGACCATTGCCAACGTGGTTCGCAAGCTAGAAGAGCACGGCGCACTAGAAAACACCATCGTTGTGGTTGCGTCAGCATCAGAAGCGGCAGCGCTGCAATACCTAGCGCCATACGCAGGTTGTACCATGGGCGAATACTTCCGTGACCGTGGTGAAGATGCGCTGATTGTTTATGATGATCTATCAAAACAAGCGGTGGCTTACCGTCAAATCTCACTACTTCTAAAACGCCCACCAGGTCGTGAAGCCTTCCCGGGTGATGTTTTCTACCTCCACTCACGCCTACTAGAACGTGCAGCACGTGTTAACGAAGAATACGTAGAGCGATTCACTAACGGTGAAGTAAAAGGCAAAACAGGTTCTCTAACCGCACTGCCAATCATCGAAACCCAAGCGGGTGACGTATCGGCGTTCGTACCAACCAACGTAATCTCGATTACCGATGGTCAAATCTTCCTACAAACTCAGCTATTCAACTCAGGCTTACGTCCAGCGGTTGACCCTGGTATTTCGGTATCTCGTGTAGGTGGTGCAGCGCAAACCAAAGTGATCAAGAAGCTGTCGGGTGGTATCCGTACCGCGTTGGCGCAATACCGTGAATTGGCAGCATTTGCTCAGTTCTCTTCTGACCTAGATGAAGCGACACGACGTCAGCTTGACCACGGTGAGAAAGTAACGGAACTCATGAAGCAGAAACAGTACGCACCAATGACGGTTGCTGAGCAAGCACTGGCGATCTTTGCAGCAGAGAAGGGTTACCTCACTGATGTGGCACTAAACCAAATCTCTCGTTTTGAAGAAGAGTTGATGGCATTTGGTCGTACAAACGCGCAGCCGCTACTGGACAAGATCAACCAATCCGGTGATTACAACGACGAGATCGAGAGTGAGCTACACAGCTTGCTGAAAGAGTTCACTGCGCTGCAATCGTAGGACCACTAACAGGAGTCCGTTATGGCAAATACCAAAGAGATTCGCACCAAAATTGCTAGCGTGAGTAGCACGCAAAAGATTACGAGTGCGATGCAAATGGTCGCCGCCAGCAAGATGCGCAAAGTGCAGGAGAACATGCAGGCGTCCCGTCCTTACGCAGAGAACATGCGTAAGGTTATCGGTCACGTCTCGTCCGGTACGCTGGAGTACAGCCATCCTTTCCTTCAAGAACGCGAAGTGAAGCGAGTGGCTTACATCATCATCTCATCCGATCGAGGTTTGTGTGGTGGCCTGAACAGTAACTTGTTCAAAAAAGTATTGGCAGAAATGCAGGACTGGCAAGAGAAGGGCGTTGAAGTAGATACGACGCTCATCGGTTCGAAAGCAATCAGCTTTTTCCAGTCCCTCGGGAAAGTAATGGCACAGACTTCTGGCCTTGGTGATGCACCAAAACTGGAAGATATGTTGGGTGCGGTTAATGCCATGATGGAGCACTACTCCGAAGGCAAAATCGACCGCTTGTTCCTTGTTTACAACCAATTTGTAAACACCATGGTGCAAAAACCAACGGTATTGCAAATGCTGCCGTTCCCGAAAGAAGACATTTCACGTGATAAAGAGGCTCGTTGGGATTACCTCTACGAGCAGTCTCCTCAAGACATTCTCAACCACCTGATTCAACGCTATGTGGAATCACTGGTTTATCAGGGTGTGGTTGAGAGTATCGCTTGTGAACAAGCCGCGCGGATGATGGCAATGTCTGCCGCGACTGATAACGCAGCGCAACTGATTGAAGACCTACAACTGGTTTACAACAAAGCGCGTCAAGCGGCGATCACTCAAGAGTTGAGTGAAATTGTATCCGGCGCACAAGCGGTTTAGAGAGAGAATTTGAGGTTTAAATTATGAGTATTGGCAAAATCGTCAAAGTCATCGGTGCGGTGGTCGACGTCGAGTTCGAACAAGGCAAAGGCCCGAAAGTTTACGATGCACTGAAAATCAACGATGGCAGCGATGGCTCACTGATGCTGGAAGTTCAGCAACAGTTGGGCGGCGGTGTAGTTCGCTGTATCGCAATGGGTTCTTCAGATGGCCTTAAACGTGGCCTAGAAGTCGAATCTACGGGCAACCCAATCACGGTACCTGTGGGTGAAGAAACCCTAGGTCGTATCATGAACGTGTTGGGTCATCCAATCGATGAATGTGGTCCAATCGGTGAGCAAGTGTCTTACGAGATCCACCGTGATGCACCAAGCTACGAAGAGCAATCTAACAGTACTGCGCTACTAGAAACGGGCGTTAAAGTTATCGACTTGATTTGTCCGTTCGCGAAGGGCGGTAAGATCGGTTTGTTCGGTGGTGCGGGTGTAGGTAAGACGGTAAACATGATGGAGCTTATCAATAACATTGCTAAAGCTCACTCAGGTTTGTCGGTATTTACCGGTGTAGGTGAACGTACTCGTGAGGGTAACGACTTCTACTACGAAATGAAGGAAGCGGGCGTTCTCGACAAAGTAGCCATGGTTTACGGTCAGATGAACGAGCCACCGGGTAACCGTCTACGTGTTGCGCTAACAGGCTTGACCATCGCAGAACGTTTCCGTGATGAAGGTCGTGACGTACTGTTGTTCGTGGATAACATTTACCGTTACACATTGGCAGGTACTGAGGTGTCGGCATTGCTTGGTCGTATGCCATCTGCGGTAGGTTACCAACCAACACTGGCAGAAGAGATGGGTGTGCTTCAAGAGCGTATCACGTCGACTAAGAATGGTTCTATCACGTCTATCCAAGCGGTTTACGTACCAGCGGATGACTTGACCGACCCATCGCCAGCAACCACGTTTGCGCACTTGGATGCGACCGTTGTTCTGTCTCGTAACATCGCTGCTTTGGGTCTGTACCCAGCGATTGACCCATTGGATTCAACATCACGTCAGCTTGATCCTCAAGTCGTTGGTCAAGAGCACTACGATGTGGCGCGTAAAGTTCAGCAAACGCTGCAACGTTACAAAGAGCTAAAAGACATCATTGCCATCCTAGGTATGGATGAACTGTCTGAAGAAGATAAGCGCTTGGTATCTCGTGCTCGTAAAGTTGAACGTTTCCTAACTCAGCCTTACCACGTAGCTGAAGTGTTTACGGGTCAACCGGGTGTATTCGTTCCGCTAAAAGATACCATTGCAGGCTTCAAAGCGCTGCTTGATGGTCAGTACGATGACATCCCAGAGCAGGCATTTATGTACTGCGGCAACATCGACGAAGTGCTTGAAAAAGCGAAAAAACTGTAAAGCGCGGGAGGCAATATGGCCATAGCGGTTTCACAAAATACGTTTCAGCTGAATGTGGTAAGTGCAGAGGGCACACTTTACTCAGGTCCAGCGCACGCTATCGCGGTAGCAGGTGCGGATGGTGAGTTAGGTATTCGTCCTGGTCACTCACCGCTGATCAGTAAAATCAAGCCGGGTGTTGCTCGTATTACCGGTGACTTGTCGAAGCCTGAAGAGATTCTGTATGTCTCTGGTGGTTTGGTCGAAGTCCAACCTGATGTGGTTACTGTGCTAGCGGATACTGCGCTTCATGGTAAAGACATCGACAAAGCAAGGGCAGAAGAAGCTCGCAGAGCGGCGGAAGAAAACATTCGCGCGCATGTGGACGACATCAGCTTTGCACAGGCACACATGGAGTTGAACAAAGCATTGGCGCAACTTCGTGCAGTAGAACTAACGATGAGAATTCGTTAGTCACTTTTTCGGAATGCGGTCTGAAGAGTGGTAATTAACGGGGCAACTTCGGTTCGCCCCGTTTTATTTTTTGTGAAAATCATAAAGGGATTGATTTGTTTGGAGAGGCCAAACGTAAGAGCTTTGCAAACACTTTTATATAGCGAGGAAAGCATGCTGGCGTTAGAATCCATCACCCAAATTTTGAATAACGAGTATCAGATCCAAATGAGCCAACAATTTATGCTTCGTGCGTTGGAAGTATCACGCAACGCGCTGCCTGCTTGTCAACCAAACCCACCTGTTGGTTGCGTGCTGGTCAAAGACGGTGAAATCGTATCAGAGGGGCATACACAGGCGATTGGTGGCAATCATGCAGAAGTTGAAGCTCTCAAGGCTTACAACGGCAATTTAAGTGACGTGACCGCGTACGTAACACTAGAGCCGTGTTCGTTTGTTGGACGTACACCTGCTTGCGCAAAAACCTTAGTGACTTGCGGTATCAAAAAAGTGGTGGTTGCCATGTTAGATCCTGACCCACGTAACGCTGGTCGTGGTATCGACATCCTAAAAGAAGGTGGCGTAGAAGTGGAAATTGGTTTGTGTGGCGAAGAGGTGAGTGCCTTTTTAACCCCTTACCTAGGAAAATCCTGAGCGATTTTCAGAATATTCTTCGTCAATGCGAGGTTAAAACTCGCGAAAACATGCATAGACGCTCAAATCCGGTGTTCTGAGTCGTTAACTATCATACTGTTAGCTAAAATAAGACCATGTCCTGTTTTATGTTTGCAAAATGAAGAGCACCGATTTAAACCTTATCCCAATTTTTGTGGCGATTTACGAAGAGCAGAACCTGTCTAAGGCCGCTGCTCGTCTTGATATCAGCCAACCTGCGGTGAGCAAAGCACTGGCTCGTCTGCGTGATATCTACGATGAACCACTTTTCCACCGAAGTACTTCTGGCGTCGAGCCAACCAGCTTTGCGATGGATATCTATCCCGCAATGGTTGCTGCGTTAAAAAACTTCACCTCTACGCTTTCCGCTTCTAGCAGTTTCGATCCTAAAGTTTCTAACCGCATTTTTTCGATCGCCTGTGTATCTGTAGCGAGCTATGAGTTGATGCCACAACTGATGCGTCAGATCCGCGAGCAAGCCCCTAATATCGGGTTAGAAGTGCATCCGCTGTTTACCGAAGATTACGAAAGCGACTTACGTTTACAAAGATACGATTTGATCATCGATTTGCCGCCACGTGGGCGAACGGTATTAAAAATGGACCCAATCTTTTCTGAGCGTTTGATGGTGGTATGCAGCTCCGAGCACCCGCGCATTGAAGATTCTTGTTCAGTTGAGCAATTCTTGGCGGAAGAACACGTTGTTGTATCTCGTTGGCACGCTCGCAATAGTTTGTTAACGGGTGAAGACATTGAAGATTTGGCGAGTCGCAACATTGTGTATCGCGCGGCTGGTGCAATGGAAATGTTGCCAGTGATCAACGGCAGTGAATACATTGGAATGTTGCCACTGTCGACCATCGAACACTTCTCAAAAACCTATGACATCAAAGCCGTGCCGTTGCCTTTCAATGACAGTGTGCATGACCTTTGTGCAATTTGGCACTCTAGCCGCAGTAATGAAAGCGCGCATCAATGGCTAAGAGCTCAGTTAAAACAAGCGGGTAAAACGATTCGATAACGAGGAGCGAGCATGAAGACAATACGTGCCATTCTAAACGGTAAGAAAGCCGGAACCCCTGAACTCCGTAACGAGATCATGCGAATGCGAGAGCAGGGGGTAGATTTACAAGTTCGTGTGACTTGGGAATCTGCAGACATGGGGCGCTTAGTTAAAGAAGCGGTCAATGAAGGCATTAGACGTATTGTTGTTGCGGGTGGTGATGGGACTGTCAACGAAGCGGTCACAGCGTTCAACCAGATTGACGCGAATGCTCGGCCTGAATTGGCCATTATACCAATGGGGACGGCGAATGATTTTGCGACTGCAACCAAAATCCCAACTACGATTCGAGAGTCCATTGAGCTTGCGGTCAATGGTGACGCCGTTGCGGTAGATAGCGTTCAAGCCAACGACCGTTATTTTATGAACATTGCAGCGGCAGGTTTTGGTGCAGAGATTACCGCAGAGACGCCCGTAGAGCTGAAGAACTTTTTAGGTGGTGGCGCTTACACATTAACAGGACTAGTAAAAGCGCTAGGGTTTAAACCTTATGATGGCTCGTTGACGATAGAGCAGGGCAGTTATCAGGGAGAAATTCTCGTTGGCGCGTTTTGTAATAGTCGTTTAGCTGGTGGCGGACAAGAGCTCGCGCCAAACGCACTTATTGATGATGGTTTAATGGACATTACTTTGGTGCATCCATTCTTGCCCCATGAGCTACCTCAAGTGATTGATGAAATTCAAAACCCAACTGAGACTGGGCAGTTTGTTAAGCATACTCAGGCGAGTTGGTTGGAGATTGATTTTCCTAAAACGTTACCATTGAATTTGGACGGTGAGCCTTACCGTTCTAATAAGATTCGATTTGATGTCAAACCACAAAGCATTCGCTTGGTGCTTCCGCCACATTGCCCTTGCTTGAGTGTTCACTAGAAAAACGAAAAGCCACCAATAAAGGTGGCTTTTGCTTAATTGGAACAAGGGATAATCGCTAGTGCTTAAAGTTTCTGAATGGTATCGACTTCAATTTGAGTTTTAGTCCATTCCGAATCCACTTCACCACGGATAGCAACTTGATCTTTTGGTGACACGTCTTGCCCCATCCAGTCTTCGTTGTCGATCTCCACTTGGATTTCACCCGTGTTGTCTTTAAATAGGTAAGTCTCATTGCCCAACGCTTGCACAATGTTACCCGTTAACAACACATAGCTGTCATCAGCCGCTTTTTGTGCTTCTTTGACGGTATTGATTGCAGCGGTTTCAGGACCGGTAAAGGCAGCCAATGCTGAGCCTGAAAGTAGGGCGAGCATTGACGCAAGAATCAGTTTTTTCATGCTAATGGCTTCCTAAGTTAGAAATAGTAAGTAGAACCTACGTTGATTGATGCTGTGTTTGCGTAGCTATCAAGTTGGTACTTCGCGTTTGCGCCGATGGTCAATTGAGGGAAGATTTTGTATTCAGCACCAACGGAGAACACGGCACCCAACTCGTTATTCTTTTCTGTGCTGTGGAAAAGTGTTTTGCTCATTTCCACATCGTCATTTGAAACCAGTTCGTGCTCTTCGTACTTACCGGCTTTCGATTCGTATTGTGTGTAGCTCAGCCCCGCTTTTACTTTGGTGGTCCATTTATCGTTTAATGCGTAGCTAAACACAGGCGCAAGAGTGATTTGTTTTGCTTTGATGGATGAATCCCATTCCATTTCACGGTGGTAGTCTTTTCCATCAATGTTCTGGATGCCTAGGTTCTTTGAACGGCTATCTTCTAGTTCAAATTGGTTGTAGCCCAGTTCTACCGCCCAAGAGTCGTTGATAGAGTAGCCAACAAAGCCACCAAAAATACCGTCTTCCAATTCAGGATTTAGATTCACACCGTCAGCGTCAAAAGATGTTTCAAAATCGTGGTCGGTGGTGCCGAATCCATACTCCAAACCCACATAAGGCGCTGCTGCTACCGAAAATGAGCTTGCTGCTAGAATCGTCAGGACTGTTCTTTTCATTCTGTTTTTACCTCTTCGTTTTGATGGGAGGCATTGTGTGTGAAGAGTCGTGAAGTGATCGTGAAGAAAAGGCTAACGATTGAAAATGAATAAAAAAACTCCCCAAGAAGGGGAGCTTTAAAGAAGTCGTCATGGTGTTAGTAGACGGTGCACCATTCGTTTTTCATGTCGATAAGATGCCAGTTATCGCGTTGGTTGGCTTCATCCATCGCTTTATCTAAGTGGCCGACGCTGGATTTACGGTCGTATTTCCACTCGCGATCTTCATCGGTGTGGTGAACGATCATCGCCATCGAGTTTGGCTGACTGGTTGCCCACTGCATCATCGCGTGGTCACCGTCTGAGTTACCAATTGCGAGAACAGGTTTCTTACCGATGATGTGTTGAATGTTTTCCACTTTACCGGCTTTGTCATCAATCGTTAGGATTTCACCTAATTTAGTCACGGTTGGCTTACCGTCGTTGTAGTCGTACTTGTATTTTAGTGCGCTACCAATGATTTGTTCTTCAGGGATGCCGTACACTTCTGGTGCCCAAACACGCATAAAGTCCACACCGCCACCAGAGACGATGTAGGTCTTAAAGCCGTGCTCTTGCAGATAGGTCACCATTTCACGCATTGGTTTGTAAGTCAGTTCGGTATACGCCTTACCAAAACGTGGATCTTTTGCAGCTTTTAGCCACTGTGCGACCTTCTCTTGGTATTCTTCAACCGTCATGCCGCTGTGTGTGACTTTAACGATCTCAAGCAGTGCTTTTTCACCGCCCTTAAAGACGCCTTCGATGTCATCGTTCAATACTGACTTGAACGGCTCTTGCGTCTTCCATTCTGGGTGGTCTTTTGCCATGACCTTCACTTCGTCTAGCGCATAGGCCAGCTGGAAGTAGAAAGGCTTCTCTGACCATAACGTACCGTCGTTATCGAACACGGCAATACGGTCTTGCTCAGGGATGAATGTCGATTTCGTTGTATCCAAAGATTGGTCAACGTAGTTTACGATGGCGGTCTTACTTGCTCCATCTTTCCAAGAAGGCAGCAAGCTTGGGTCGCAATCTAAAGCCATCGCTGAAAACGATAAACCAGATAAGACTGCAAGGGCACAGATGTGTTTCTTCATATTATTATTTACCTAAGTTTGAATGTATTGCTTGTATACATTTGAGGTGAAACGTAAATGAGAACAACGTGGATTTAGCCTCTTTCCCTAACCATTTCCCTAACCAAGAGACGTGTTAATTGGTAAGAATGCGCAAAGGGGCAGTAACGTCGCTTCTCATGCGTAATCGTGCTTAATCAGCATCTTTAGCAAGGCGAAGTCCCATGTCCGACATAATTATAGACTGGCTTGCGAAATCTCGACGGAAATTCTCTGATTCATCAGAATCATAGGCAAAGCTGCCGCCTCGTACGGACTTGTGTGCTAGGCCGGCTTTTTCATCTTTAGCGTTGTTTGGATTCTCGGTTGGGCCATAACGGTAGAAAGTATCGTCATACGCGTCGATCACGAACTCACCAACGTTACCTGTCATGTCATACAGACCAAGTTCATTAGGCTGCTTTTGACCAACGGGGTGAGCTTGGTTTTTGGAGTTGTCGGCATACCACGCCACATCAGCAATGTTGTTTGAACCTGCGTAAGTGAAACCTTGGCTCTTGTTACCGCCTTTAGCGGCAAACTCCCATTCCGCTTCTGTCGGTAAGCGGTAGTTTTCACCGGTCAGCTCGTTCAACTTCTCGATGAAGTAATTTGCCTGCTGCCAGCTCAAGTTGTTAACCGGGATGTCTGCACCTTGGAAGTAACTCATTGAAGAACCCATGACAGATTCAAACAATTCTTGAGTGACCTCAAATTTGGAAATGTAAAAGCCGTCTACCTTTACTTCGCGTGCTGGGGTTTCTGCCTTCTTGGCGGAGTCGCTGTCCGATCCCATGACAAATGAACCGCCTTCAACCAACACCATGTCTTGATCAATGTTGAGCGCGATAGGGTGCGGTGATTGAGTTGCACAACCACTCATTAATACGCTGAATGATAGAATGGAAAGTGCGGTTAACGATTTGCTTTTAAATGATTTCATCAATAGTTTCTCGCCAAAAAAGTCACGATAAATATTAGCAATAAATGCTATGAAAAAAGGTTATAAACGGTATAACAAGCCTCTTGTATTAATGGGATTTATGATTAGGTCATCAAGGTGAGAATGGCACGCTTATGAGCGTTCTCAGCTGCATTTCATAACGAAAAAGGTGACGTATGCACATTACTCAAGGTCCTCAGTTCAACGGTAAAGCCTCTAAGCGTTTACATGTCATGGCAAAGCCTATTGGGGCGGCTTGTAACATTGATTGCACTTACTGCTATTACCTCAGCAAACAGGACTTACTTGAGTACAAAAAAGGCTGCACGCCTGTGATGGATGAAGAGACGTTAGAAACCTACATTCGTCAGTACATTGAAGGACAGAACACGCCGGAAATCATCTTCTCTTGGCAGGGTGGTGAACCAACGATGTTGGGCTTGGATTACTTTAAAAAGATTGTTGAGTTTCAATCTAAGTACAAGCCTGAAGGTGTGGTCATTTCTAACGATTTACAAACCAATGGCACGTTGCTCAACGACGATTGGTGTGCATTTCTAAAAGCAAATAACTTCTTGGTCGGTTTGAGTATCGACGGGCCAGAAATGATGCACAACGCTTACCGAACCAACCGCGCAGGACGTGGCACGTTTAACCAAGTGATGAAGGCTGTTGAACTGCTGCATAAACACGAAGTGAAGTTCGCAACGCTAACTTGTGTCAACAATCTAACCAGTCGCAATCCTCTTGAGGTGTACCGATTCCTGCGTGATGAAGTGCGTTCTCCGCAAATGCAGTTTATTCCCATCGTAGAACAGAAAACGTTCCGTACTACCGCACCCCAAACATGGGAGCCGCAAGAGCAGCTGAAACAAGGCGACAAGCGTCTTATTCCTGGTCACAAAGACTCTGTGGTTGAGCCATGGTGTGTGGCAGACGAGGCGTGGGGTAACTTCCTTATCGCGATTTTTGATGAGTGGATTCAACACGACATTGGCAAGGTGTTTGTTCAGTACTTTGAAGCGAGTGTAGAGACTTGGATGGGGCGCAAAAACCCACTTTGTACACTGGGCGAGATTTGCGGCAAAGGCTTGGCAATGGAACCAAACGGTGATGTTTTTGCTTGTGACCACTACGTTTATCCAGAATACAAGATTGGCAACATCCACCACGAAAAATTAGACACCTTGGCGTATGGTCCTGAGCAGCAAAAGTTTGGCTTTGCCAAGACTCGCTCGCTAACCAAACAATGCCAACAGTGTGATTACCAATTCGCTTGCTACGGCGAGTGTCCGAAAAACCGTTTCATTCGCACCAAAGACGGTGAACCCGGGTTGAACTACCTGTGTGCAGGTTGGAAAAAGTTCTTCTCTCATGCTGATAAGGCAATGGCATACATTCTTCGTGCAACGGGTAACCCTGTGGCACATGGCAAATACAGTGATGCAGTGTTACGCCAACAAGCGGCGAAGCGTCCTGTATTCGAAACCAAATTTTAAGGGGATTGATATGACCTTCTCTAAAACGTTGTTAGCCATCGCTCTAGGCGTCACCGTAAGCCAATCTGTTGCTGCGCAGGATGAAACCTTGCTAGCACCAGACCAAGTTTCTTCTGCGAGCGTGACAAGTGCGGAGGAAACCCATTCAGCACAGATGTCACCACAGCAAGTGGTTGCGAAGTGGTCTTATCAAGCTCAAGACGTGAAACAACCAGTAGAAAAGCGCATTGAAGCGTTGCATGAGTTGGCAAAATACCCAAGTCAAAACGCGCTGGTGGCAGTTGCACGCAGCCTTCAAGACCAAGATCCTGCGGTTCGTGAAGCCGCGATTGTGGGAGCAGAACCTTACACGATTGAACATCGCTGGCGCATGATTGAGCCACTGTTGAGTGATCCAGAGGCCATGGTTCGCATTACTGCTGCGACCAACTTAGTGCGTGACTTTTCTAACGTGAGCAGCGAGCAACAGCAAACGCTTGAAGCCCCGGTTGCAGAACTGATCAGCTACTTAGAGCACAAGAAAGACGACGGCTCGAAACTGTTATTAGCGGATGTCTATCGTTGGCACCATGAATGGGATAAAGCAGATAAAATCTATCAAGCTTTGGTGACCAATCAGCCGGAGAATCCACAAATCTGGCTAAGCCTGGCCGACAACTACCGAGCGCAGCAACGCGATGCTGATGCAGTGAAGACGTTGGATTCTGCGATCAAACTTCATCCTGATAATGCGTCTTTGCACTATTCGAAAGCGCTGACACTAGTACGTTTGGATGAGAAGAAGAATGCAGCGACAGAAATCGAAAAAGCGGCCAACATGGCGAAAGATAACAGCTACTACTGGTATCTCAATGGCGTCCTGCAAGAAGACTACAACCTAGACAAATCGGTGAAGTCTTTTGAGCAAGCGTATTTGATTTCTGGTGCGCCGGAACAGCTTTATGCGGTTTGTGACATTTATGTTCGTTACGACAACCCGAAAACAGATGAGTGCTTGGGCGAACTAGAGAAAGTCGCACCAAGCTACGTGATTGATCAATTGAAAGAGAAGAAAGGTCAGAAGAACGCCAAAGTACGCAGCTAAGGCTATCTGGTTCTTTTCCTAACCTTGTGCCGTTACATAACAGACTGAGAACGGCACATTGAGGCGATTGAACTCCTTGATCCAACGCCATTGGTTATCTTGGAGTTTATCGCCCGGACCTTTCACTTCAATCCACTCAAACTTCCCATCTTTAAATGCAATCAAATCCGGCATACCGTTTCGATAGAGTTTTAGGTCGCTCAACTGCACGTTAAACAGTTCGACCAACAGGTCATTAGGGATGTGTTCAATAGCTAGGGACAACAACTCTTCGTTCACATATGCCCAACTGACGAAGGGATTACTGATCCCAACTTTATCTCGGTATGTATCAAGCAGTGCTTGCGTATTTCCTTGTCGAACTTGCTCAAGCGCATTGTCGATAAGCTGCTTTCTTTTATCGGCAAAATCGGCGTGATACAAATCCAATGGTCGATGTTGATAAGCGTTAATGAATGCGCCTTCTATTGGTGCAAAAATCGCATCCCACAAGGTCAATCCTAACAAGCTGTTGAGTAGGGTATTCTCGGAATAGAAAACGGTCCAACCTAAACTTTCGAAATGCGCTTTGGTTGCCAGCTCCACACGTTGTTGGGACAGATCCAATTCGATGTGGTATTCGCTGCATTTTGGCTTGGTGGCTCTCGGGACTTTCAAACCCTGTTTGCGTTTAACGCGTTGTTCGAGCTTCTGTGCCACCTCAAACTCAGAGACATCGATAGGGTCAGTGAGCATGGTCGTGACAATGTCACAAAATAAATCGTTTTGTTCTAGCTTGTCGTATATGCGAGCACGACGCTCTCGGCTTGGCGCGAGTGTGGTCGTCTCAAACAGCGCAATTGCCATCTCAAGTTCGTTTATGCGTTCGTAATCACGGGCAATGTCGTTAATCATGTGCTCGCGTTTACGATCGACGTAGCGATGTTCAACCTTTTCTGGCATTGCTTCGATAAGAATATCGAGGTTCGCTTTTTGTTTTCTGTCGCATTGCCAATAAAGGTTGGAGAGTTGGCTGAGTTCAATAAGCCGATCGATTTGCTCTCTACTCTCGAAGAATCGACGCGCTTTACTTAACTGGTATTGTTCGAATTGGTGTAAGCCTAAGTCATCAAGCACGAACTGACTGAGGTCTTGATGGGTATTAGCAAAAAACAGAGTCAGCAAAACATCAATCATGTGTGCGGAGTTAAGCTTAATCACCGTGAAATCGAGAGTCTCAAATAGCTCGAAACGCTCTTCACTTAGGCATGCCACTAACGCTTCTTTCTTGAGGGATTTAGGATGCTCAGGATAGAGCGTGACGATCTCTGGCTTGGTCAGTAGATTCGCTGCTAACTCCTGTATCGTTAGGTCAGGGGAGAGCGAGACAAAACCATGAGTTGCCAATTCATCCAAAGCCCACTGGATGTTCTCAATTTCTTGATAGTTGAGTTTGTCGCTACGAAACCAGCACCCTTTACGGCTGTATAGGCGTACAAGAAGGCACTGTGCAGGCTTGCTTAAGCTCTTAAACGCGGATAGCCATTGGTGTTCATCTTCGCTAAGTAAATCGCTGTACCACTTGGTAGCGTGCTGTGTGAGCTTAAAGAAGTTATCGAGATAGTAATCTGGCGCGAGTTCGACGGTGTTTTCCATAACCAACTAACAATAAAAAAGGCTTAACCCATAGGTTAAGCCTTTTTCGAATCAATTTCTGCAGATCTATTAGATAAATAGAACTGGACTGGCGATTAAGCGTTTTTCAGTTGTGCTACTTTCGCTTCAGTCAGTGGTTTAGTGATGAACGCTAGTACGATACACACTGCCATCATTACTGCTGAGATAGTGTAAGCAAGACCGTAGCCGTCACCGTTAGTCATTGAGAAACCAACAACAGCTGCACCGATTGCACCACCGATACCCCATGCTGTGTAAAGCACGCCGTAGTTAGTACCGTAGTTCTTCAGACCGTAGAATTCAGCCGTTAGAGTAGGGAATACTGCTAGAAGCGTACCGTAACCTACTGCTGCGATTGCTGTACCGATGATTAGCGTGAACTCAGTTTTGAACGTTGCGAACAGAACCATGTTGATGCCCTGTAGAACGAACGCTAGAAGAAGAGTACGTACGCCACCGATCTTGTCTGCAAGCATACCTGCCGCTACACGACCGCCTGAGTTAAATACCGCAAGGATAGACGCTAGGTAAACCGCGTTTGGTAGGTTCGCTTGAACGCTTGCGATAGTTGTGATGTTACCGATGATCATAAGACCAACAGAAGCTGCGAACGCGTACATGATCCATAGGGAGTAGAACTGTGGCGTTTTAAGCATTGCTTTCCAAGTTAGGTCGTCAGACTTCTTCACAACCTTAGGTGCTTGACCTTCTTTTACTTTAGGCTCTGCTGGCGTGTAATCTGCTGGTGGGTTGTTGATTGTTGCTGCTAGAGGAACAGCGATAGCAAGGATACCAACACCAAGAACTAGGAAGCTCGTTTGGATGCCCATGCTGTCGATCAGTGCAGAAGTCACAGGAGCTAGGTAGATAGCTGCTAGACCGAAACCTGCTGCGATGATGCCGTTAACCATACCTTTCTTAGATGCGTGGAACCACTTCATTGCTGAAGGAGAAAGACACGCGTAACCAAAACCGATACCTGCACCAGTGATTACACCGAAAGTGATGTTCAGCATTAGTGGTGAGTTAACAAAACCAGACGCGATCATGCCTAGACCTGTTAGAACAGTACCTAGGATTAGGATCAAACGTGGACCCATACGGTCTTGAAGAATACCTGCAACAAGAAGACAGATAGAGAAAGTAATAGTTGCAGTCGCGTAAGGTGCAGATGCTTCTGCTGCGCTCCAGCCTGACTCAGTCACTAGTGCTTTGTTGAATACACTCCAAGCATACAGGATGCCAAGACAAAGGTTGATACAGAATCCTGCTAACAGGATGCGCATAGCTTTATCAATCTTGCTCATTTTTGTTCTCAGTAATACCTCTTGGCAGATAGCAAAGAGGGGTCGGTTTAAAGATAGGGTTTACTCAAAATAAGTTTGCGTTTTTCAACACATAACGTAATGAGCGCGGATTATAACCAATAAATGTGTGATTGGAATCTCTTTTTACCCCTGTGGCTAAAAATAATTTGAAACATTAAAAATGATTGTAATGAGAGCGTTTTATATATGAAGAAAATGTTGATCTAACGTAAAGAAGCTTTGGTTTGGTAGTGAGATCCTAAGTGAAACAAGGTTGATAGCTCGAACATGGGTGTTTGGCTCACAGTTTAAGCAAAAAGTTTCAAAATGTTTAAGTGTTAATGTTCTGTAACAAAAGTGGCCAAAATAGAGACTGCTTTTTGTAAGTGCAGGATCTAAAGGGTTTATAAATTCGAGAATGTTAACCGCTTGTAATAACTAGATTCGAAGGGGAGGCTTGAACACAAAGTGAGCAAAAAATGTGCTTGTAATTGCTAAATAGATAAGCAAAATAGGGCGCAAAATGAGTTTTCATTAATGAAAGGATGCTTTTCTCTACTTGTAGTGAGGTGACTTATGAAATTGTTCCTATTACTTATGGCTTCTGTTTCTGCAGGTGTCGCATCAGCAGATCACATCCATTCATTCATGCTAGGTCTTTCTATTGCATCGCTTGCAGTAGGTAGCTGCTACTTTTTCGCATTCCGTAGTTCGCGTTTCCCACAGCTTGCTTTGTTCTTACTGATCTGTGGCATGTTGTCTAAATTGACGATTACTGTGGTCGGTGTGATGTGGGGTATGTCAGCTGAGCTGATTACGTCTCCAATCGTATTTGCTTTGTCTTACTTGTTCTTCTCACTAGCAGTAACCTACCTATGGTTCAGCTACCGTCAAAGCATCACCAAGATTCCTGAGCGCTTCAAAGCGGCTTAATCAGAGTAATCAATTGATGAACACAAAAACGCCAGCGATTATCGCTGGCGTTTTGCTTTCTGTGTTTAAATCGTCACAGTCAGCGGAGGCTCGGGTACTTCCAAAAAGCATGCTATCACTCGATACAATTCACCTTCTGCAACGGTGATCTTCCCATCCGATTCAATGGCCAAACGGCACGCTTTAACGAACTGACGTCGTTGAACGGGCTTCAGTTGCAGCAACAGCTCTAATGCAGCGCGGCTCAAGCGCCAATTCTTGTTTGCAGGCTCCAATGTTACTTCTGCGAAACCTAAAGATGTTAGGGCTGAATTAAATGCAAGTTGCGCCGCTTGTGGCTCTGAGTGGCTGACCCAAGCGAGCTCCCTCAGTAACCAATGTACACTTTCTTCCAGTTGCTCAAGGGTTTTGTTCTGACGAGTAAACCCAAAAGGTGCGATGAGCTGCTTCTCAAGTAAATTAATGACGCACCACTCACCGAGAGAGTAATGATTGTCAGTTTGTGATAATTCACGCAGCACTTCACACAGCCGGTTCTTTTGGCCTTCACTAAGTGCTTTTAGGGCAGGGATCGCTAACTCCAAAAGAGGAAGGCGCAAATGCGTTGGTAATTCGTAATCTAACCAAGGTAATAACTTTGCGTGCGACACCATTGGAATATGGCCTTTGATCATCTCACGCTGCACTTTGCTTCCATCAAAAATCAGCAGCAACGCAATAAAACGAGCGCTATAAGGCTCACGTGCTATGTCGACCAAGTCTTGTGGCAATTGGCTGATGAGTTGTTTCCCTGTCTCACTTAACTCTGAGGAAGTTGGCGCGACACTTATTGGCTCTGCGTTTTGGGTACCTAAGTCTTGGGTACTAAAGTCGGCGTCCGACGCAAACCCACTGACTTGTTCATTACCGAAAGTTGCTCCTTGGCTACGACTTTTACTCAAAAAACTGCCATCCCAATTAGGCTCAATCCGGCGAATCCTTTCTTCAAGTGGTGGGTGAGTAGCAAATAAACCAGTAAAGCCAGATAAGTTGCTCTGACCAAACATCATATGGCTCATTTGGCTGCTTGCTTTGGCGTTAAGATAAGACCCAGCGTTGCAACCACCTATCTTTTTTAAAGCGCTAGCGATGCCTTGATCGTTACGGGTAAACTGAACCGCACTCGCGTCGGCTAAGAACTCCCTTTGTCTTGAAATTGCCGCTTTGATCATTGAACCAAACAAAGTGCCAACCCAGCCTAGAATCAAGCAGACAATCGCTATTAACATAATGACGGCGAAGCCTTTATCTGAATCGGAAGAACTTCTTGAGACGCGACTGGTGTGGTGTGTGTTGTCTAACACCAGATGACCGAAATGGGCAATGCAAGTGATGCCGAAGAGTACCCCGATTAAACGTGTGTTCAGGCGCATGTCACCGTTTAAGATGTGGCTGAACTCATGCGCAATAACGCCTTGTAATTCATCACGTGTGAAGGTGTCTAGTGCGCCTTGTGTAACACCGATTACAGCATCATCAATACTCATACCTGCAGCAAACGCGTTGATGCCTCGTTCTTCTTGCATCACATAAACAGGAGGAACGGGAATCCCTGACGCGATCGCCATTTCTTCTACCACGTTAAGAAGTCGCCTGTGTTTGGCGTCTATCGTGTTGGAGGAAATCAGCTTACCACCAATGCTTTCTGCAACGCCTCGGCCACCGTTCGAAGATAAGTCAGATAGGCGAATCATCGAACTTATTGCTACGATCAACACGACACCCGCAAAGCACAGTAAGACATAGCTAATGGCCGTGTTTTGATCAAATGGCTCACCCGTCACCCCATAGTAAATACCAATCGATAGGACGCTGACCAAACCCGTAATGACAAATACCGCTAAGGAAAACAGAAACACCAAAAGCCCGGTGCGTTGTCGCGCGGTATCTTGATGGTCAAAGAAATTCATTAGAACTCAACCTTAGGCGCTTCTTGGATGGCTTCAGTATCTGCAAATTCCAACAACTTGCCGTCTTGGAAACCAAACATATTGGCAAACAAGACTGGTGGGAAAGTTTGCTTGTAGGTGTTGTAGCTGGTGACTGCATCATTAAAGGCTTGGCGAGCAAAAGCGACTTTATTCTCTGTGCTAGTCAACTCTTCTTGCAGTTGGCTCATGGTTTCGTTTGCTTTCAGTTCGGGGTACGCTTCTACAACCACATTTAACTTGCCTAGCGCATTTTGTAGCATGCCTTCTGCTTGTGCTAATTGGCTGATGGCGGCGTCGCTGTCTGGTGCGTTACTGGCTGCTTTTAAACCAGAGATTGCTTGGTTTCGAGCTTGAATTACTCGCTCAAACGTTTCTTTCTCATGCTCCATGTAGCCTTTTGCGGTGCTAACAAGGTTTGGGATTAAGTCGTAACGTCGTTTCAGCTGTACTTCAATCTGAGCAAAGCTGTTCTTAAAGCGATTACGTAGCGTCACTAGCTTGTTGTAAATGCTGACCGCAAACACCGCGATAAGCAAAATGATGACGATAAAAACAATAAGTGAAGTCATAGTAAGTTCCATTTTGTGAATGTATGGGATTTTTATATAAGCTGTTGAGATAGTAAGCAAATCAGACTGCTGAGAATGTGGAGCACTTTGAAAATATGGAATGCATTGCTTAATAAAACGCTCGACCTAATAAAACGAAAGGCTGGTGAATGAAAAAGAGAAGGGCGTAAGAGAAGAGTCGTAGAATAAAAAAGGCTCGACATAGAAGCCGAGCCTTTACTGATTAGCGTTATGTAACCGCAGTTTATGCTGTCATTGGTACAAGCACCATAGTACCGATGATCACAGTAATCAGACCTGCTAGAACTGGCACTGATGTACGTTTTACTACTTCGAACGGACTGATGTTTGCCATACCAGAAGTCGCAACGATTACACCAGATACTGGCGAGATAGTACGGCCTAGGTTAGAAGCTTGTAGCATTGGGATGATTAGGAACGCAGGGTTAAGACCCATCTTCGCAGCCAGTGAAGGAGCAAGCTCTACGAACGCGTAGAACGGTGCGTTACCAGAACCCGTTGCAATCGCAGCAGCAACAGTTAGACCGGTTAGAATAAGCATTAGCGCGATACCGCCCGCACCCGCATTATCTGCAAGGTGTAGTAGGTTATCGATAGCACCAATTGACATAAGACCTTGCGCGAATACACCCGCCGCAACCAACAGCATTACCACGCCTTTAAACGCATCTGCCATGCCCGCATAACAAGAATCAAGATCCTCAAGTGATTTCTTACCGTCAAACTTGTTCACCACATAGTGAATCACAGCGCCCAAGAAGATAGAACCTACCACGATAGTGTAGATGTCTAGAGTCAGGCCAGGAATCGTGCGACCGTTGAATAGGAATACACCGATGATTGGTAGGAAAGGAAGAACCGCATAGAACGCTGGCGCATCTGCTTTGATCTCAGATACGTCAATCTTTTCCATTGGCGTGTTGTCTTTCTTATCTAGGTATTTGTTCCAGAAGAATGCCGCTGCAGCCATTACGATGATTGCACAAATAGACACAGGCAGTACGGTTTGAACCGCGAACACGTCAAGCGCTAGGCCTGATTTTTCTGCCGCGATAACCACGTCACCAGAAGTTGGTGAAAGGATGATTGCCGCTGGTGAAGCACACACTGCTACCGCAGCAGGGCGAGAGATACCCATTGCTGTCATCATTGGGAATAGGGTAGCCATTAATAGCACGCCTAGACCTGTTGCAGAACTCACTGCAAGAGACATCAAACATGCCACGATGTAAGCCGCTACCAAAAGGACGTATGGAGACTTGATAACAGAAAGCGGTTTAGAGAACTGTTTTACTACTACATTGTTTGCGCCGATGTGGGTCATGTAAGACGCAAAGCCACAAAGTAGCATGATTTGCATACCAAGGCCGCCGCCACGGTATTGAAGCATGTATTTTACGTACTCTAGTGCGTCCGTCACCATATTACCCGTTGAGGTTACTTTTGATGGCAGAACGTCATGGCCAAGCAGACCAGTCATAAGAAGCAAACTAATACCTGCGGTTAATAACACGCCAGCGGCTTTGTAGCCTTTGACAATGAAATAACCCACAGCAATGGTCACTACCAAGCCAATTAAGAGCTCTAACATAGGGTTGTCTCCAGATATTATGAAAAAAAGAAAGAAACTGTTTCAGTTTATGTCAGAGAATTTACAGAATTCTTTCCTGTGGCACGAGACTAAATTAGAGCTAGCATGATCTAAAACAAATAATAGATTAATAAATAATTGCGTTGGATTATATTGTTTAAATTACGTTTTTCAGGTGTTATGTACTGGTTTTGTTGTTTTTAAAGAAACGAAAATATGAACAATTTGTCGAATAAAAATCGTACGAAATGATTAAAAAGTGGGAAAAGCGATAGTTCGAGCTAGATCACGTTAAAGGGGCTTGATTGAACGAAAAAGCTCCGAATTAACGGAGCTTTTGTTTTGACATCTTTATATTGAAGCGCGAGTTACACGTTATGCGTAGCGTCGCACCAAGAGGTTCCAACTGCGTTGTTGACGTTCAAATTCTTCCTTAATTTGTTCGTATTTCAGCTTTGATACGGAACGTTCGTACTTTTTCACTACGGTTGCTGTTTTCTCACCAAGCACTTCTTTTCGCGCTTCATAATATTCTTGCATGTGGTGTACGAGTGCATCGAATTCCTGCTGAAGTTGGTCACGAATCGATTGGCTATTCGGTTTCGTTTCTAACTTTTCTTTTGCCTTTTTCAGCAACTGAGTTGCGCGCGCTTTTTCGATACGGAAAGTCGATGTCGTACGAAGTTTGGTTGTTAACCCAAGCCAAGAGCATGATTTGATCAACCATTTAGTTGGGTCGTAATGCCACCAGTACACACCATTTCGGTAATCGTTCTCAAAGATGTGGTGGAAGTTATGATAACCCTCACCAAAAGTGAAGAAGGCTAAGATGCCATTGTCACGAGCGGTGTTTTTATCGGTGAAAGTCTGTTTACCCCAAACATGCGCCAGCGAATTGATGAAGAAAGTGGTGTGATGGCTCAAGAACAGGCGAGCGGCACCAACGATCAGGAACATTCCCCAGATATCACCATAGATAAGACCTAGTGCAAGAGGGAAGCCAATATTAGTCGCAATGGCTAAAGAAACGTAATACTTATGCTGCCATACAACGATCTTGTCTCGCTTCAAATCACGACAGTTTGTGTACTCGTTCTCTTTTGACTTGTTGTAATCGCGAAGCATCCAACCAATATGCGAATACCAAAAACCGCGCTTCGCTGAATACGGGTCTTTGTCATTGTCATCCACATGTTTGTGGTGAACACGATGATCAGAAGACCAATGCATTGCACTGTTTTGAAGAGAGAAAGCACCACCGATGGCAAAGATGAATCGTAAAACTGGGTGAGCTTCATAGGTTTTGTGGCTCCATAAACGGTGATAACCCGCGGTAATGGAGAGATTGGTAAAACTAAAGGCGATGATACCCCAGATTAGATGTTCCCAACCTAATCCGTAGTGGTATGCATACCAAGGCAATACAACAAAAGTCAGAATAAAACTGGCAGAAAATATTAATAGATTCAACCAGATAATAGGCGGTTTATTATGCGTCACGATGTGTCCCTAACTTTGAGCTAACAACTGTTCGCTAGAATATCAGCGTACACGTGTAAGTCAAACTAAAGTTAGGTGACTTTGTTTCGAGTTGTGACAGTTCTATCGCTAAGGCCAAACTCGCAATAATCTGGTGTAGTCAGTGGGATTTTTTGCTTTTAAACGAATAATGAGTAGTATTAATCAATGAGCTGTGGCTATAGATTTGTAAAATCTGCCAAAAATATGTAGTTAAAGAGGTGGAAAATGCCAAAGCTCGTTAGAGAAGCAATAAAAGAACATAGGAATACGTAATGGAATTACGATTAGCGGAATATAAGGATTATGAACGCATCGCGCAGTTGCACGTGGACAGTTGGAAGCGTCACTACCGTGGTATGCTAAGTGATGGTTACCTTGATAGCGAAGCCATCGACGACAAATTGTTGATTTGGCAAACTCGCTTAACCAACCCACCATTCAACCAGCATGTGGTGTTAGCAGAAGAGGGCGGGCTTCTTCTTGGTTTTGTTTGTGTGTTTGGGAATCATGATTTTGAACGCGGCAGTTTTATTGAAGCGCTTCATGTGGATGACAGTTATCGCGGTCGCGGCATCGGGAAGCAACTTCTATTAGCGGTTGCAGAATGGCAACAACAGTACTTTAAAGACAGTGGCTTGTACCTTGAAGTGATTTCTCAAAATGAACCAGCAATCCAGTTCTACCAGCATATTGGTGGACAAGAATGCCAAGAACGCAACTGGAAAGCGCCTGGTGGAGGTGAAGTCCTTGAGAAAGTGTTCCGTTGGTCAAATGCACAATCACTGGTTAATGGTATAGAAGAAAACGTCGTTTACTCGTAACGGTTGTAACAAGAAGCCTAATTCAGAAAAGAGCAGCGACGTGCTGCTCTTTTCAGTTCTTGCCACTCTAAAAGCGTAATCCCATCGCTTTTAATTCATGTTCACACTGTTCTGCATGTTTAAATTGAATTGCCGCTAATCCTACCGCTCGTGCCCCTTCAACGTTATAAGGCATATCATCAAGGAACACAGTTTCTTGCGCGAGGAGTTGATGGGTTTCCAATAAGCTTTGATAAATCTCTGGCTGAGGTTTTAACAATCCCAGCTCTGCTGATACCGTCGCGCCTTCAAATAGTGGCCAAAAGTCGTAAGTGGCTTTTAGAAATTCAACGATCTCTACCACGTTGTCGGTCAGTGCAAACACGTTATATCCTGCGGCTTTGATGCGTTTAAGAAGCTCGACACTGCCATACATCAGTAATTGAGTGTGTTTCACGTAGTAAAAGAAACGTTCGACTTCGCTATCTGAAAGTGCTTTTTCCGATTGATATCGCTGTTTAGCTTGTGCTTCAGTAATAAGCCCTTTGTTCAAATCTAACCAGATAGTGCTCATAAACAAGTCTTTGGCTAACGCCTCGGCGTCGACATCATTGCCAAATGTCAGCCTTACAATTTCTAATGGCGACCATCTCACCAACACATTACCCACATCGAATACGACATTTTTTATTGCTATTGATTGCATAGGTGCCCTTGTTTGATAAGTTGAATAGGAGAGAGAGGGTTGCTTCGCTGTGTGTATGTTGCACGGCATTCATGTACAAGGCTTTGCGTTACATCCCATTTTCTGTTGAATTAACAATCAAATTTGCCTAATTATTAGTTTTGTGAATATAAAGCGCTGAATTTAAAGTAGAGCGTCGCGAAATATTTGATTAATGTCTCACTGCTTATGTGCGTTAACTAATATATAATTGGAAAGCAAATATAAACAAAACAATGCAAAACACAAAATCAGTAAACGCTAGGCTCAGTAGATAAAGTAAATATGGACGCGATTCGCAAAGTATATCAGTACGCAGAACCCAATCTTACCCTTGTAGGATGGATGGGTTTTGTCGGCTTTCCAATTTACTACGTGGTCTGGGCATTTATGTTCCCACAACCATACGAAAACTTGCCACTTCGTGTCCTTTGCTCAATTTTATTCTTCGGTATCATTTATCGTAACCGTGTGCCATTTGAATGGCGTCGGTTTTTACCTGCTTATTATCAAGTCGCCATAACGCTCTGCTTACCCTGTTTCTTCTTTTACATGTTGCTGATGAACAACTGGTCGAATGTATGGGTGATGTCGTTTATGTCGGCGATATTTCTTCATATTCTGCTCGTCCATATCACTTGGGTGATGTTTGCTCAGACCTTTGCCGGTATTGGGCTTGCGACATTCTTCGCTTGGATAGCGCAAGGGTTCCACCTCGAACTCACAATGGATTGGACGCATGTGCCAATCTTCTTGTTTATCTATCTGTTCGGTAACTTGTTCTACTTCAGAAATCAGGTTGAGCACGAAGCAAAAGTATCATTGGCGAAATCTTTTGGTGCCGGCATTGCACATGAGATGCGAAACCCACTGAGCGGTTTGCTGACTTCTATTGATGTCATTCAATCGGTTCTGCCAAATCCAAAAGAGGGCAAGAAGGCGCAATACACATTAAGCGATGAAGACGTGACACTGTTACGAGAAGTTAGCAGTGACGCGATGAAGATCATCCACTCAGGGAATGAAACCATTGATTTGCTGCTTACTTCAATTGATGAGAACCGTGTATCCCGCTCTACATTCAAAAAACATTCAGCACAAACCGTTGTCGAGAGTGCAATTGAAAGCTTCAGTTACAAACGTTCCACCGACCGTTTTGCGATCTCTTTAGACGTAAGAAGCGAGTTCGATTTCTTAGGCAGCGATACATTGCTTAAGTATGTTATGTACAACCTATTCAAGAATGCGTTCCATCATCGTAGTTCCGAAGATTTCCATATTCACGTCACCATGTATAGCGATGAGTTCACTAACCAAATCGTGGTGACAGATAATGGTTCGGGCATTTCTCCGGATGTACTTCAGAGTATTTTCCAAGACTTTTATACCACGGGTAAATCCGGAAACTACGGCCTTGGTTTGCCTTTCTGTAAGAAAGTGATGCGCTCGTTTGGTGGCGATATCCGTTGTCAATCGGAAGTCGGTGAGTGGTCACAATTTACCATGACGTTCCCAACCATTGGCTCAAACGCAGTCAAAGAGATTAAGAGTGAATTAACGAAGCTAAAAACGATTTTGTTTGTGAGTGAGCAAAACATTTTAGTATCTAAAGTCACTGATATTGCGCGCTTTATGGGATTTGAACTCACGGTACTTGATGTGCCTGCGATGATGAAGAAAAAAGAGTATGAATTCGAGTTTGATTTAATACTGATCGACATGGAAAGCTTGGACGTGCGAGGGAGTCACCTCGATAAAGTTGAATCTTTGCTCTCCTTTACTGAAGCACGAATCGTGTATCTCTTTGAGCACCATCCAATTCAACGTGCAAGAAACGTGTCTTTCGAGCCGATTTGGGTAGAAACCCAAGCATGGCTGCTAAACACCAGAGCAACCATCGACCGTCTGCTCTATGATGCAAATTACGTAGTGCCAGTGATGCCGGTGAAACCTCTGGATTCGACAAACAAGCGCACTATTATGGTGGTGGACGACAACGAGTCTTTACGCAAGTTTACGGCTATGTTGCTCGAGAAGCAGGGCTTTGACGTGATTCAGAAAGAAGATGGTCAGCAAGCAATCAACGCATTAGACGCGAATGATGTCGATTTGATTTTAATGGACATTGAAATGCCTGTGATGGATGGTGTGGAGGCGTCTCGTCGGATTCGAGGTTCAAACAAGGCGTATTCAACGGTGCCTATTATTGCGCATACTGGCGACAGCTCACCGATTACACTAGATAAGATTGGTTCATCGGGGATGTCGGATTTCATCGTGAAACCCGCAGACAAGAACAGGCTGTTCGACAAAATCGCTAATTGGATTTAACCCAGCGTTCTTAACCTAGTTGTCTTAACTCCTCGGATTGTTAACCCATTATCACCACGGGAAAGTAAAAAGTCATAATAGAGCTCAGCATAACGCTGAGCTCTTTGTTTTTCGGCAGTCACAAGCTTCCATTCAAACGTGCCGTTTATGATCTGTTAAACAAACTCTAGTTCTGGATGGTTATACGCTTCCTGACATGCTGTCAGCACATGGTCAATGTCACGAGACGTCATGTCGGCGTTGATTGAGAATCGAATAATGTTTTTATTCTTTCCCGTTGCTGGGCGACAAAATACAGCGCCAAAGACATTACGTTCTTCCAAGAAGTCACGTACACGCTCGGTATTACGCTCGCTACCGCACTCTAACGCGATAATTTGTGATTCGCTGCGGATATTAAAACCAATCTGCTTAAGGCCCGTTCTGAGCTCTTTAGCGCGATTGAACAGCATGGTTCGTTTATCATCGGCGTCTTTAATCACTTCGAGCGTTTTCTCTAGTCGAATGACTTCTTGTGGCAGAACCGTTGAACTAAAAATGGCCGGGAACGCAACGAATGGTAACGTTCGAGCCAGTTTTTCTGGGCCGAGAATCGCTCCTGCTCGATAAGCAAAGGTTTTTGCCAGACTGACAGTAATGAAATCTACTTGATCAGTGAGCTCCAGTGCTTTAACTAAGCCAGAGCCGTTAGGCCCGTGTGTTCCTAACGAGTGGGATTCATCCACCACTAAAGCACAATCAAACTCACGCGCCATTTCGTAGATGTCGTGGAGTGGGGCGATCGTGCCTATCGTGCTGTAGACCGAATCTACCACGATAACGCCTGAGCCATGACGCTGGATCTGCTTGCGCAAGTGGCTCATGTTGTTGTGCATGAACGGATGTGCTTGTGCTCCCGCGGCCCGAATACCTTCCCACAATGACATATGCGCAAAGAAGTCGATATAAACCGGCGTTTCAGGCGGACAAATGGTCTGCAACAATCCTATATTCGCAGCCCATCCCGACTGGGAAAGCAAGCAACTCCCCATGCCGACGTAATCCGCAAGTTGCGTTTCAAATGCAGGCTTCGAATCGTCATCTTGCAAGAAAATCGCAGACATAACGACGTTATCATCATGCTCAGATATCGCATCTCGGTGAGCTTTTTGAATCTGTTGGTTATGAGATAGCGATAAGTAATCGTTACTCTGCATGACCACAGCTTCGGGTTGCGGTCGTTTCCCTAATACCAAGTGCTTTTGGTTCTCGTTCTGTTCAATCAGATCTTGAATATAAAAGTCCAGGCGTTCCTCAACAAAGGAAGGAAGTCGTTTCGTTTTCAGTTTATCACTCATAATAAGTTCTCTTCGTAATACAGAAAAACGCCAGCGCTGACAGTTATATAGTTTGACTAATATGAGTGAGGTGTCATTAGCCAAGTTGCATAAGTTTGCGTGCGCCTGCAAACTCGGCATTTAAGGGTTGGGTGAGCTTTGTAACTCCTTACCATTCGGGGGTCTAACTAAGATCGCGCTTAAAAAATAACCGTTAAAACACATAATTAATATTTATGAATTTGTTCGATTTTTCCTACAAAATTTAACTGGAGGGCTAATTGTTAGGGGATGAGGGTAGCGCTACGTTTAGTGGTTTTCATTCCATAAATAATGAGAAAAGCGTCGCTCTTTTGCACTGCAATGAAAAAAAATTAAGCATAAAAAAAGGCACGTGTATCACGTGCCTTTGGAAGGAAGTTAAGAGGGGGATTATCGCTTGTTACGAAGGTAACGCTTACGACGTTCTTCTTTGCGTTTTGCTTTTTCTTCTTCTTTACGAGCGGTTTCAATCTCTACTTCAATCAATTCTTGAGTGATCATCTCAGGCAGTTCAAGAGTGATTTGTCCCAATGTGCCCTGGCGAAGTTCATGAAGAAGGATCTCAGATACTTTGTGAAGGTCTACTCGTCCGCCAGCACGTAATGCACCGCGGCGACGACCGATCTCTTCCATCATCTCGATATCCGATTGTGGCAGTTCGTCGATTTGGTAGCGCTCTTTTAGCTTTTCAGGGTAGTGAGCCGCTAAGTATTCCACCGTGTAGAACGCGACTTCATCGTATTCCATTGCGGTGTCCTTTACCGCGCCGGTTGCAGCAAGACGGAAGCCACTGTGTGGGTTTTCTACTTTTGGCCACAGGATCCCCGGAGTGTCAGAAAGAACGATACCATTTTGAAGGTTAATACGTTGCTGACGACGTGTAACCGCCGGTTGGTTACCCGTCACTGCGATAGTTCGGCCGGCCAACGCATTGATAATGGTGGATTTACCTACGTTTGGAATACCCATAATCATGGTACGAATGTTTTTGCCAATTTCTTCACGATGTGGGGCAAGTTTACGTACCAACTCCATAATTTTTAGGACTTCAGTCTGTTGAGAGGTGGTAATAGCAATCGCTTTTACGTTGTGCTCTTTCTCGAAGTGGTCAATCCAAACTTGAGTTAACTCTGGGTCCGCAAGATCACGTTTGTTAAGCACTTTTACTACTGGCTTATCGCCCTTGAGCTCCGCGATCATAGGGTTTTCACTACTAAAAGGGATACGAGCATCAAGCACTTCAATAATGACATCTATTTGAGGGATCGCTTCTGCAATCTCTTTTTGTGCTTTATGCATGTGGCCCGGGAACCACTGGATAGAGTTGTTAACCATTTGAAAAATCGCCTTATTGTTTCATGGTTATGCTGGTGGGCTACTTAGCTTAGTTACATCACTTATGGGGATGTTGAGGGAGTGGGGTAATCATCACCACTCGTTACCACTACAGCGAGTCATGTGAGGATCTTAACACTTTATTGAGAGAGCGGAAATGTTAGAGCAGACTGACAGAGAGATATTTAGGTGCTTAAGCCCTGTTTTAGCGGCAATTCGGTTACTTTCAAGTCGAACGGGGTTTTCTTTCAAGCGTAATCAGCTCATTGTGACGTAAAAAACTACGCCGCAATGAGCTGAATTAGAAGAGACAAGAGGGCGTTAAGAGGCGGAGTCGAATAGTTCGTTGATCAGTTCTGCGCGCTCAGTTCTTGCAGCTAACATCATTTGCATGTTCACCGGTGGAGCAGGGTTAGTGCGGATGTAACGAGCGTAATCAACAGGCACACCATCCACAATTAACTCTAAGTGTAGGTGAGGGCCTGTTGTTCTTCCTGTATTACCAGTTCGGCCGATGGTTTGTCCTTTCGTTACGTGGTCACCCACACGAACATCGCTACGAGACAGGTGTAAGTAACGAGACATGGAACCGTTGGTGTGGCGGATATTAATGTAATTACCGGCAAAACGATTGTAGCGTGACTTCACGACGACACCATCTGCAATACTCTGTATTGGTGTTCCAATTGGGACGGCGTAATCAGTACCTAAGTGTGGTGCAATTAAACCTGTTACTGGATGTTTTCGCTTCAAATTAAAACCAGAGCTAACTTTGTACTTTTTCGCTAGTGGAAATGAATAATATGGCTTTCGAATTAACTTATTGCCATATTCATCGTATGCGTTGTTGTCGCCATCGTTAATAACAAAGAAGTCTCTTTTACTACCGGAATAGTAAAAAGAACTGATGTATTTTTCATTATAACTATTGGTTCGGGTTTTTATTGAGAACTTGTCACCTTTTCTTACCGAACCAATAATGTCGAATTCATTTTCGATTAATTTTATCAAAGATTTTATCTCTCGCTGAGATAATCCTGCATTAATCAAAGAAGTCACGAAAGAGTAATCGATCACTCCTGTGGTGATCTTGGTTCGCTGAAAGTACGTCTCGTAGATGTGTTCGATGTTACTGTGGATTACTTTATTAGAAACAATAGCTTGAGGTTTTGGGGTGGCTGCGCTTGGTTGCTCTTCAGGAGTAAGTAGATGATGAGTAAAAGACACGCCGGCAATGATGACGAATGCAATGAGCACAAGGGGTAGAGCAATGTTTTGTGTATGTTGTCTTAATATTAAACTTGTCATTAAATCGAAATTATGCTTAAAGGCGAAAAATTGAGGGGAGTATAATATTTAAAATAAAATCTTACACGCCGTTATAGCCAATTCCTGTGTTTTTACTAATTAAATAACGATAGATGTGAAGTAGCGCTGCTAAAGAGGTTTAAAACTACCTATTTTCTTAGCGTTTATGTTTGATTTTATGGTTATTTTGTCACGTTGAGAAAATCCTAGACAATAATATAATCGCGGCAAAATATACTCTGCCAAATTACTATGTTCACTAAAAATACGCTAAAACCAACGTTAGGTCTCATGGCTGCTTCACTTTTATTGAGTGCATGTGGCGGTGGGGATGGTGGTGACAATACACCGCCAGCTAGGAATACAGGAAGCATCTCAGGTAACGTTTTTGACGCTCCGGTCAATGGCGCCAAGATCGAGGTGTTTGAATACAAGGATGGAAAAGTCGGCAGATTGCTTGCAAGCACGACTTCTGATGCCTTTGGTGATTACAAGCTTGAATTTGAATCCTCTTCGATGCCTTTGTATGTCGTCGCGCAGCAAGGTAGCTACACCGATCCTCTCACAAAAGAAATTGTGTCATCGAGTGCGGGCAAGACTTTGCGCCTAGAAGGGGTAGTGAATTTTAGTGAAGGTAGTGATCAGAAATTAATGCTCACACCACTGACTAATATCGTTTCTGGTTTAGCTAAGTATAAGATTTCCGGTGGGGAATCAGGCTCAGATGCGGTCTCTGAAGCCTTAGATAGTATCAATGGGATGTACGGGTTCAATGTCAATGAAACCACTCCGATTGACATAACGAAAGGTGGTCAAAGTAGCTTTGCCACTCCTGGTCACCAATACGGAGCTTTGCTAACAGCATACTCTTCATTTTCTTATGACCTTATTGAAAAATACGGTCAGTCTGAAGATAACGTCTATACCTCGATGCATTTCGCTGACATTCAATTTCGTGATGTCATCGCTGATGGTCTTCTAGACGGCTTAGAAATCAGTGACTCGACAGGTGCAGTGACGCCGCTTACGTTTGGTCAGCAGAGAATTACCAGCGACGTTTACACTCAAGATCTTTCTCAACACGTATTGATTGTAGTGAACGACCCAGAGCTTAACATCTCAGGTACGGATGCTGATGATTACGTTGCTTTTAGTCAAAAAATTAATGATTTGGGAAGCCATGGTACGACCGATGGTGTTATTCCACCACGCGATGAAACCGAAATCGATACAACACCACCAACCGTAACGCGCACCGATAGTGATGTATTAGCAAGAACAGATAGCGTAGATATCAGACTTAATGACGATATCGGTGTTCAATCTGTTTCTGCTTATGTGCAATACCAATTACATGGTGCTTGGTCAGGCGAATTCAAATGTAACGATCAACAGACTTCTGGCAGTGAGTTTTGTTCGGTAGACGCAAGCGGATTTGAAGTTGGTGTTCGTGAAACAAACATCAAAGTAAGTGTCGATACAAAAGCCATTGATGCCGTTGAGGTTGACTCAGACACCGGCCTTTCTAACGTGACTGCTGCTCGTTTGGTGTTTTACACGGCAGACGTTTTAGGCAATGAACTTGTTCCTGGCAGCAATTCAGGCCATTACGTAAATTTCGAGTGGGATAATGATGCGCCGGTCATCTCTGTTACTTCTGCAAGCGCTATCAACAACGAACTTCAAGAGTACGTATTAAAAGGCATAGTAAAAGAAGCTTCTCAAGATATTAAGTCTGTCAGCGTTTCATTTAAAAGTGGGCTCCCAGAAGATGTGGCTTGTACTCCTGTAACGGCAGAGTCGGGCAGTGCTTGTGAATTTAGTAAAGCCTATTCGACGGACGAATTCTTATCTACGACTACGTTCGATGTTAAGGCCACTGACACCAAAGACAACGTCGGTGAATACCAGCATGCAGTAAGCCGTGACGATCAAGCTCCTGCTCAGATCATTACGTACCCTGAAGGGACATCGATGAACTACGTTAATGTGACCGTCGATGGAGAAAGGTCTACGTACGAAGGGGTTTACACGCAAGATACTTATACATCAGACAATGTTCAGTCGAGTAGAGACTACTTGAAGATCGATTATGTCTATGCTGCTTCTGGCTTGAAATCAATTGATGGCGTTGATTTCGCGAACTTTAACGTTAACCTGTTAAAACAGAATAAGATCCCTTACGTACGAGTTCGAGTTTCCGATGTGAACTCTGATACTGTTTTGGGCTCAAGTGCCGACAAGCTTAAACTAGTCGTGAAGTACTACGTAAGCCAAAACAATGACAACAATTACGCATTTCAAAACACAACACAAACCTTGGCCTCGACGGACACTATCACCGCGAGTATCCCTCACGAGACTATTTTGGATAGCGAAGGCAGAGTCGATGAGGTTATTTACTACGTTCCTTTCGTAAAAGAGGTGCTTGGTGATGGTTTTAAAAACGTTTCAGAAAACGCCAGCCAGAAACTGGTGATTCAAACCATCGACGAATCCGACAACGAAAGTGCGACTCAAGAAGTTTATTTCCGAAGCAGTTTTGACCTACCTACGATGACGGTAGTCACGCCGTTCATTGGCGCACGTGTGCAATTAGAAGGTTTGAACCCAAATGGTGAATTCACCTCTCTAGCAAGTTGTACCACTATTCAGCAGCCAGAAAGTGATCAAACTAGCGCGCTTGATGTTGCTTCGTGTGAAGCCACGACGGACGTTGTCAATTATGAATTCATGCGAGTACGTTTAATTGGTGTAGAAGGGACAGACCCTCACTACTACCAATGGAAAGATGATGCAGGTGCCAAAGCGAGCGTTAATCTAAACAATGCCAATATCGGCGCATATTTTGAACTTGACGGTTCGAATACGTATTACGTGACCGAGCTTGCCACTTACCAGACAGGTTTGTTTGATTATCGTTGGAATCAAGTAGAAGCTGGTGACAAAACGTCAGAACGCGCCTCGCAAATTCTTACGGATGTGAAATACGCGCTAGCTGGCGGTAATGACTCATTCTTCGGATTCGATCCAACCATTACGGCGTACGCTACAAATGAGATGCTTGAGGAGACAATTCCTAGCGATCTCTCTAACGACTACCTGCACCGCTTCCTTGTTGAAGCAATTGATAAATTAGCAGAAAAGACGCCACGCAACAATTCTTCTGATTTCGCTTCCGCTATTTATGACGATCTCAGCTACGATGGTAAAGCAAACGGTATTGGCGCTGGTGGGAATCAAATCAAATTGGATGATTACGAATTCGACTCTGATACCTACCGCAAAGATCTTGCTCAGTCTTACTACGATATCATGACTGAAAAATACGGCATCCCGGATAATATTGCTCAGCTTTATGCCGATGATATTTCTACGGCTAATCCTAAACTTGGCGAAGACAATATCTTTGATAGTGGTGGCGGCAGTATTGATATTTATCCGCCGAAACAAACGTTAACAATAGAGACTGGCCGCGAAACAATGGTTGGCGACAAGCTTTATGTCGCGGGTGAAGTGGTATCTAGATTAGTGTTAGAAGATCCATCTGGAGTTGTAGAGGAAGGTGACCAAGCCCCGAAATTCCAAAGTATGTGGTATGCCATGGATGACCCCAATACTGCTATTCCATTGGAACTTCAACCACAAGAATCTGGCGATAGCGATAAATTTAGAAAAGAGTACTTCTTTACCTTAAATACAGAATCAACAGATCTCACCGATATCATCGAGTTTGCACTAGAGACAACGGCATTCGATACCAAAGGTAATGGATATACTGAGGCCGAGCCTCTTGTTGAACGCTTGTTCGTCGATAACGACTATCCGAAAGCGAGTTACATTCCTCCTATAGGTCCAGATAAAAACCCTATCGGGGAAGATGTTTACTTGAACGCGAATTCTGTGCATGAATTAACCTTCAAAGTCGAAGATGTAGTTGGTGACCAATTAGACAAAAGAAGCTTGTCATTTGTGAACTATTCGAACAACGCGACCGTTGAATATTCGAGCGAGCAATTCGCTAGCAATCAACAAGATGCATTTGTTGTAAAACTTTGTACAGGAGTACTTTGTGAGAGCCAAGGCAAAGTTATCTATCCTGGCGATGGTAACTGGAAAGTCAATGTTAATGCTGAAGATAACCTAGGAAACCTAGTTAACCAGCAAACTGTGAATGTGCCTAAATTCGACATACTAATTGACTCGGAAGCACCTGCAGTAAACGGTGGGGTAATTGACCAACGGTTGGGAGGGAACTCAGCGTGGGTTCCTGATATTGACGCTGGTGACTTAAGTCCGTTGAGTGAAGTACAAGTGGATATGAAAACTCAGTTTGGTAAGCGTTTTACGTTGCAGCATTATGAAACTGAACCAGTTGAGAGTGAAGAGCCCTATCTATTTGGTACCCAACCTAATGTAGAGGTACGTCTAGTCGCCGACGCATTTAGATATGAAGATACAAATACGTTCTATGTCAAGGCGATTGACAGCGCGTACCCTAAAGCGGAAGCAACAGGAGAGTTCATTTTTCAAGTAGATAATAAAGGCCCTGAGATTGAGCTTGCTAATCCTTGGGTGGTTGACAGCAACTCTGGCAAGAGTGGAGTGTTGGGTCCGAACTTCAAAGTTAGCTTAACTTCTGTGAAAGACGATTCAAAAGTGAGCAAAGTAGAAGTTTGGCAGGTTGGAAGCAGTGAAGCGATACGCTCAATTGAACCCCAAGACCCTTCTCAGCCTTTCTATATTGAGATCAGTAGTTCCCAAAGTAGCAATGTCACGATCGATGAGAACAATAGAGCTGACCTATTCGTTAAAGCGATAGATGAATATGGCTTTTATTCAGACACCGAAGCTAGAACCATAATTTTGGATCGCGAGGGGCCAAGTTTAACTCTGAATGGATTTAAGCCTGATAGTTACTATCGCGGTAATTATATCTTTACTCTTTATGCTCAAGACTTGAATGAAACAGGTGCGCCATCTACTGAAGGGGTAAATAAAGATACCCTGACATTTAATAGTTATATCGGCACATCTTCTAATCCCGACACTCAAGTCGAAGAGGATATGAAGGTCAACTTAGGCGGGCAAAATGACGGTGATAGCTCCACTAGAATCATAAGACTGAAGGGTTCAGATGTTCGTGGAAATACCACGGAAACAGAATATGAAGTTAAGGTTCAAAATAAGAAGCCTCACGTAGAAAGTGTGAAGTTTTCTTATGAAGATGGGACAGAGATAACGAATGGATTAATTACACGTAATGATCCGGTGATCATTACTATTGATGCTGAGGACCCAAGTGGTATCCCTAAAGTTGAGGGCACTTACAAATATGGTGAACAAATAAATAGCATTACATTTGGACAGGAGCCATCAGGTAAATGGACGGGAATGCTAACTACGTCCGATCTCAGTAATAATGGCAGTTACGAGTTGAAATTCCAAATATATAACAATGTAGTTTATAATCCCGGTGAACAGCCTCTTATAAATGAAATATCCAAGACGGTTAACGTTCAAAGGGAAGGGGTTGTAATGGATGTGCTTAAGCCAGATCCTTTCCAATCTCATATTTCCGGGAAAACGTTGAATGTAGAGTTCGGACCTGCGGGTGAGGTTAAAGCCGAGAAGCTCGAGTGTTGGGTAAGAGAAAATTACACCTCGGACAAAGCGCCAGATGATGATCCAGATTTCGCCTATTCTGGTGTGATCAGTAATCCGCAAGAAAATTATAAGTGTAGTGTGACGACGGACGTAAATATGTCGGTATCGCCTGTCGTTCTAATCACCAGAACTGTTGGTAAGAACGATAAAGAGACGGTCAGTAAATTTAGCTTTAGCATGATGGATATTGATGCGCCAACCGTTCCTGATGATATAGATTACCAGTCGGGAGGTACTTACCAGCTTGGTAGCAACAATGTTGGTTTCGATGCTGATGGAAACAAAATCTTAAGTATCACTCTGAGCTTTAAAGATAATTTATCCGGAGTGAACACTGAGCTAACTAAGCGTCCTATACTGGTAAGAAGCAAGTTCAACGTAACGTTTGAGCCGAAAAGTTGTAATACGAGCGCAGATCTCACTACGTGCACTTATACTGAGCTTTACTCAGATTTTCTTGCGGCAGGAGAATCAAAATATCTATTTACCATCAAGAATCTTTCTGATGTAGCAGGTAATGCGGCGCCAGATTACCCGTTGGAGTTGTTGTTACCGCCACCAGGAGTTGAGATCGAAATCACGAGCCCTGAGAAGGATAGTATTATCCGAGGTTCAGAACTTTCAATGGACTTCAAAGTAAAGGTTGGGGTTAATTCAACCCTAGAAAATCTCATTGCCACGGTGGAAGGGCAGTCGTACAACTTAAAAGATGATCCAGATCAATTCTCCCGATTTAATGACTGCGGAGATGACTACTCATGCTCTACGTTTAAAGCGCCTCTTAGTGACGATTTAGATGGTCAGGGGATCAGTCCGTCCATTAAAGCGCTTGATGTATGGGAGTATTGGAAGGAAACCGATGTTGACGTGACGGTTGATAACAGTAAACCAATAATTGATAGCGATGTTACTGTCAGTGAATCACCTACAGACCCTAGTTTGGTGAGATTCCTGTTTTCTATCAGAGATGAAGGCAGCGGTATCGCTACTGTCAAATATACAACAACGAACCCGAGTCATGTTTTCAACAAAGAGGCAAGTGTGGATAACTCACATCTCTATTTTGAACTTCCGAAAACTGAATTAGAGGGGTTAAGTCAGCTTCGGGTTAGCATCCAAGCTACGGATAAAGTGGGTTGGACTGAAAACCGGACTCTCGATATTGATCTGACAGCGCCGATTATTACTCTCTCATTTAATGACATGACTAGCTTGCTGGGAGGCAAGCTAGCATTCACTAAAGAAAGTCAACCGTTCACGATTACGTCTACAGAGGGGGAGCATGTCAAGGCAACTCGATATTCCATTGATATGGTTCCAACATCCGGAGATAAGCTTAATTTTGAGGGAAGAGTCGCGTCGTCAAGCGCGACTGGTACTATGGATTTTGCAATTGATGACCAAGCTGAATACATATACAAAGTGACAGTCACTGACTCAATGGGACGTGCTGTTACAGACTTTAAGCTTTTTAATAAGACTTATAATGCCAAAGGTATCGAATCTGTTGTTGATCATGAGTTACCGGTTATCACTGGTATCACTGCGGATCAAGTTTCTATGACGCCGACGGATGATAAATATAAGTTGGATGTAACTGCTGATGTGACTGATAAAAACTTAAGTTCGGTAACATCAACGGCTGATAATGGTTCGGGTCTACCAGTAGGGCCGCAGTCAATCACGGAACCTACTAACGATGGCGACCCTTATGTGTTCCACTACTTATTATCGCCAGGAGATTACACGATAAAAGTAATCGCGTCTGATGCAGTCAGCAATCAAACGGAAAAAACGACAACATACAGAGTAGAAGCAGCAACAGTTCCTGAGCTAACAATATCGACTACAGCAAGCACACCTTTGGCTGGTGGCGTCGAAGTCCCGCTTACGTTTACTTTTACTGAAGAAGTCACAGAATTCGATATTTCAGACGTAAAGTTAGATGAGAATAATGGCGGTGAGTTAAAACCTTTATCTTGGAGTACCACTGACAACATAACTTGGACAGTCAAATACATAACACCAGAAAGAGAAAATAAAGACATAACCATTCGGGTCGATGATGAGAGCTATAAGAGCATCAACACTATCCCCGGAAAAGGGGATAGTTTGGTTCTGGGGATCGAAGGTGTGTTACCTACGCTGACTAAAGTAACGTTTGATCCTCTGCATCAAGAAATCGGAAAGGCAGTAGATATTAAGCTTGAGTTTGACAAAGAGTTGCAAGAGGCCACGGCAACATTGGGAACGAACAATGTTACTTCGCTAACGGCTGATCCTGCTGATAAGAAAGTTTGGAGCGGAACCGTTAATGTCCCAGACGTACCAGAACTCGGTGTTGGCCTAGTGGTGAGTCAATATAAAGACCTAGTAGGTAATGTGGGTGAGGATAATACGTCATTTACATTGCCAATCACGCCAATCTTAACCGTTGAAAATATCGGTGATGTTAATGAAGCGGGCGCTGCAAGCGTTGCCGTCAGTGGCGATAGCACACGCTTTGAAACTTCTGACGAACTGACCATCAAAGCGGTCGATACGGACAATAAAGAAGTCACGCAAACCACGACAGTGGGTGCATTGGGTAAATGGAACGCGACGCTTGATGTCTCGGGTCTTAAAGACGGCACCATTACGGTGACGGTGAACGGGACTAACGACTTGGAGGCGCCAGCAAAAGAAGCGGGGACGACATTTACGTTGACGCAAACCAAGCCGACGGTGGACGACGGTCAAACGTCGATTAACCCAACGTACGCAGCGGCGGGTGAGAGCGTAACCGTTACCGCTACGTTCGACAAAGGCGTCACCACACCGACGGGTTCGACGCTGGGTACCGCGGCGATCAACTGGACAGCACAATCGGGTACTCCGACCCAATGGGTGGGTACAGCAGAAGTCGCGTCGGTTGCGGATTCGGTGAAGAGTGTGGCGTTAACGTTGCAAGGTTTTAGTGATGCAACGGGCAATGCCGGTGAGGCATTCACTTCTAGCAAAGAGCTGGTGATGACCCCAACCTTAACCGTTGAAAATATCGGTGATGTTAACGAAGCGGGCGCTGCAAGCGTTGCCGTCAGTGGCGATAGCACACGCTTTGAAACTTCTGACGAACTGACCATCAAAGCGGTCGATACGGACAATAAAGACGTCACGCAAACCACGACAGTGGGTGCATTGGGTAAATGGAACGCGACGCTTGATGTCTCTGGTCTTAAAGACGGCACCATTACGGTGACGGTGAACGGGACTAACGACTTGGAGGCGCCAGCAAAAGAAGCGGGGACGACATTTACGTTGACGCAAACCAAGCCGACGGTGGACGACGGTCAAACGTCGATTAACCCAACGTACGCAGCGGCGGGTGAGAGCGTAACCGTTACCGCTACGTTCGACAAAGGCGTCACCACACCGACGGGTTCGACGCTGGGTACCGCGGCGATCAACTGGACAGCACAATCGGGTACTCCGACCCAATGGGTGGGTACAGCAGAAGTCGCGTCGGTTGCGGATTCGGTGAAGAGTGTGGCGTTAACGTTGCAAGGTTTTAGTGATGCAACGGGCAATGCCGGTGAGGCATTCACTTCTAGCAAAGAGCTGGTGATGACCCCAACCTTAACCGTTGAAAATATCGGTGATGTTAACGAAGCGGGCGCTGCAAGCGTTGCCGTCAGTGGCGATAGCACACGCTTTGAAACTTCTGACGAACTGACCATCAAAGCGGTCGATACGGACAATAAAGAAGTCACGCAAACCACGACAGTGGGTGCATTGGGTAAATGGAACGCGACGCTTGATGTCTCTGGTCTTAAAGACGGCACCATTACGGTGACGGTGAACGGGACTAACGACTTGGAGGCACCAGCAAAAGAAGCGGGGACGACATTTACGTTGACGCAAACCAAGCCAACGGTGGACGACGGTCAAACGTCGATTAACCCAACGTACGCAGCGGCGGGTGAGATCGTGACCGTTACCGCCACGTTCGACAAAGGCGTCACCACACCGACGGGTTCAACACTGGGTACCGCGGCGATCAACTGGACAGCACAAGCAGGTACTCAAACCCAATGGGTGGGTACAGTAGAAGTGGCGTCGGTTGCGGATTCGGTGAAGAGTGTGGCGTTAACGTTGCAAGGCTTTAGTGATGCAACGGGCAATGCCGGTGAGTCATTCACTTCTAGCAAAGAGCTGGTGATGACCCCAACCTTAACCGTTGAAAATATCGGTGATGTTAACGAAACGGGCGCAGCAAGCGTTGCAGTTAATGGCGATAGCACACGCTTCGAAAGCACCGATACATTGACCATCAAAGCGGTCGATACGGACAATAAAGAAGTCACGCAAACCACGACAGTGACTGCATTGGGTAAATGGAACGCGACGTTAGACGTCTCGGGTCTTAAAGACGGCACCATTACGGTGACGGTGAGCGGGACTAACGACTTGGGCGCACCAGCAAAAGAAGCGGGGACGACATTTACGTTGACGCAAACCAAACCAACGGTGGACGACGGTCAAACGTCGATTAACCCAACGTACGCAGCGGCGGGTGAGAGTGTGACCGTTACCGCCACGTTCGACAAAGGCGTCACCACACCGACGGGTTCGACGCTGGGTACCGCGGCGATCAACTGGACAGCACAATCGGGTACTCAAACCCAATGGGTGGGTACAGCAGAAGTCGCGTCGGTTGCGGATTCGGTGAAGAGTGTGGCGTTAACGTTGCAAGGCTTTAGTGATGCAACGGGCAATGCCGGTGAGGCATTTACTTCTAGCAAAGAGCTGGTGATGACCCCAACCTTAACCGTTGAAAATATCGGTGATGTTAACGAAGCGGGCGCTGCAAGCGTTGCCGTTAGTGGCGATAGCACACGCTTTGAAACTTCTGACGAACTGACCATCAAAGCGGTCGATACGGACAATAAAGAAGTCACGCAAACCACGACAGTGGGTGCATTGGGTAAATGGAACGCGACGCTTGATGTCTCGGGTCTTAAAGACGGCACCATTACGGTGACGGTGAACGGGACTAACGACTTGGGCGCACCAGCAAAAGAAGCGGGGACGACATTTACGTTGACGCAAACCAAGCCGACGGTGGACGACGGTCAAACGTCGATTAACCCAACGTACGCAGTGGCGGGTGAGAGTGTGACCGTTACCGCCACGTTCGACAAAGGCGTCACCACACCGACGGGTTCGATGCTGGGTACCGCGGCGATCAACTGGACAGCACAAGCAGGTACTCAAATCCAATGGGTGGGTACAGCAGAAGTGGCGTCGGTTGCGGATTCGGTGAAGAGTGTGGCGTTAACGTTGCAAGGCTTTGAAGATGCAACGGGCAATGCCGGTGAATCATTCACTTCTAGCAAAGCGCTAACGATGACCCCAACCTTAACCGTTGAAAATATCGGTGATGTTAACGAAGCGGGCGCTGCAAGCGTTGCCATCAGTGGGGATAGTACTCGTTTTGAGAGCACGGATAGCTTGACTATCAAGGCTACGGACAGCGAAGGGACCGAGGCGAGCGCAAACGTAAGCCCAAATGCTGGCGGTGCTTGGAGTTCAACGCTCGATGTCTCGGGTCTTAAAGACGGTACCATTACAGTAACCGTAAATGGTACTAACGACTTGGGTGCACCAGCAAAAGAAGTGGGTACGACATTTACGTTGACGCAAACCAAGCCAACGGTGGACGACGGTCAAACGTCGATTAACCCAACGTACGCAGCGGCGGGTGAGATCGTGACCGTTACCGCCACGTTCGACAAAGGCGTCACCGCACCGACGGGTTCAACACTGGGTACCGCGGCGATCAACTGGACAGCACAATCGGGTACTCATACCCAATGGGTGGGTACAGCAGAAGTCGCGTCGGTTGCGGATTCGGTAAAGAGTGTGGCGTTAACGCTGCAAGGCTTTAGTGATGCAACGGGCAATGCCGGTGAGGCATTCATATCCAGCAAAGTGTTAGCTATGACTCCTACTATCGCTTTTGAAACAGTAAACGATGTCACAGGTGCAACTACAGTAACTATCAATGGAACAAGTACTCGCTTTGAAGAGGGTGAAGTAATAGAAATCAGAGCTGTTGATGCTGATGATAAGCCAACTACTGGTAATGCATCTGTGCTCAGTGATGGAACATGGACCGTTGATCTTGATTTGTCTTCTTTGAAAGAGGGCACTATTACTGTCTATGCAAATGGCACCAATTCGCTATCTGCAAGTGCTACTGAGGTCAACACGACTTTTAATTATTCGAGCACTATCGTTAAAGTGCTTTCCGTCTCTGATTATCTGTATAGAGATAAGGAAGATATAGCCTTGAAAAAGGTTGCGTAATACAAAGCGAGCATTTAGCTCGCTTTCTTTTTACTTGGTGTTAAGTGATCTAAGTCAAATGATTAGCTTTTTCTAATAATTGCGACAGATGATTTGATGGTCTTTATACAAGGTCAAATATCTAGAATGACTATATCTATTTTGTTTTTAGATGGTATTGGTGTGATTGTGGTGGTCAATTCCAGAATGTGGTGGTGAATATGCCACGTTGAGAATATGTCGCAATATTATATAGTTACATCCATCGCTATACCCCAAGTATAGAGTTCTGCATAAGGTAGGGTACTACCTGACAGTTGTGTAATCGTAATGAAGTGACACCAGCCTAGCATCACATCAAAGCGGTTACGCGTTTTTGTGGGTGTGACACGCACTCACCTTTTTTATTCATACTTCCTCAGTAGCAATTCTATAATTTATTGTTACTGAGGAAGGCCATTGCTTTAGAGCCTTTCTTCACTCCCTTATTGTCTGTATCGAAACTGTTAACTTCTGCCCAAAAATAAAATATTTCCTTTTATTTTAATCCTTCTTTTTGATTTTAACGTCTAGTCATTTTGTCTTTATCTGTAGTTAAAGCGACTTATTTGCTAGCTAATGTGTCTTTTGGGTGGCTTTTAGCTTATTTGTTGATTTTTCTATGTGATTGAATGTTATAAATTAAATTAGTAGCATTAGCGCACCAAATCGTACTTGTAAGCCTTATCAGCTTAAATGTCACCGCAACCATATTTACGATGTTGGTTGTGGAGAATTCAAATGCATTTAGTTTGCAAATTTATACCTAGCTCGAAGCTATCCTCCAGCGAGCTATCTTATGTCCTTACACCGGACGAGTGTATAGGGCAGCTTTCGCGTTTGCGAAATTCAGATGACATCCTTAGAAACCTCCCTAAAGAGTTTGCGCAAAAGATCTCTCTTTCTTCTAAAAAAACGACCAGCGGATTGCTAACAGCGATCAGAACCGAACTTGGGAAAGGCAGTTGGGTCTCATTATCTTCCTTTGCTCGTAGGTCGCCATTAACGGACTCTCAGTTACAAAGCTTCCCTAGACTTAAGACACTCGTTGACTCTGTATCTGCTTCGGATGAAAGCAAAGTTTTTAAAGCGGGTTACAAGCAGGTTACTGACGATGTTGCTTTAGTTCGTAGTTACACGCATGTACCTTCTGAGCCAAGCCCAGATCAAAAAATCGTTGTCGAGTTTGCAGGGCAGTGGTCTAGTAATGCAGCATGTTTGATGTTGGGTAAAACGGACGCTCAAAAAGAAAAAGTTACTGTAGGCAAGGCCGATACAGAAAACAAACACCGCAGCCTAGCGACATTTAAAGATCTCGAAGCTGAGGGCAAAACGCTCTATATCAAAATCCCTTGCTCTGACCAGCCTCAGCCGATCTTGCTTAAACTCGCAGAGAACCTACAACCCGTTGATAAAGAAACTCAGATGGATGAGTGGGACAACGTGTTGGTGCCGGTGAGACCATTGGCTTACTTAGATGGTAGCAACGACAAAGCAAAAGCTTCTGATTTGCGTGGTGGTTTCCTTTATGTGTTCTGGAAAGGGAAGCTTTGGCGTGAGATGGCCATAAACGAGAAAGGTTACTACCAAGATGTTGACGTCGAGTATTACCGTACCCTAGAGCAAGAAGAAAAGAAAAAAGACACACCTCAGGTAATACAAAGAAGCGCAAGTGGTTTTGCCATGGCGCATTTCTGGGCACCTTACAAAATATCGGGTGAAGTCCAACAGGGAGAAAATGGACTCAAGATCATTTTCTCACCAAAGCAAAAGCGCTTTGCTCAAATTGAAGCATTAGAATCGGATGCTGCTTTGCTAGATAAATCCAGCACGCCATTAGATGAATTAAGCAGTTACAGTGACGCACAGTCATTCAGTGCAAAAGAATTCACCTCCGATGTAGACAGCGCAGCCATCCACAAAGTGACCGAAGACGACATGCCATGGCTGAGTGACCAACAAGCCATAGTACGTAGTTACGACCAGAGTAATACGGTCATTGCTTATGTGGATGGAAAAAACAGTGGTTTTCTCGTCCGCTTGGAAGTTGGCTTGGTAGATGGCCCGTTGGCAGAACAGCTAGACCCTTACTCGCTGGCTTCGTATGACGGCTTGGTTGTCATTATGGAAGATTCTGAAAGTGACTGGCGAGTTACCGAGCCCTTTGAGTTAATCAGTAAAGATGGTTATATCAGTGCCTTAGTGACAGGTATGCCTCCCAAAGGAAAGTTTACACTTGTTCTTTCGCACCTTGGGGGGCAAGACAGCGCGGTGATGATGTTTGAAGGGCTGACATACCAAGAGATCACCGCAGAACCACCAGAATTACCGATGGCTTCTAAGCACGAAGAACAGCGAGTGCCTGATGAAGTTAATGAAGAAAGAGAGCGTCAAAAGAAAACATTAGACATGATGCTAGAGCTTATCAACGCCAATTAAAGTGATAACACGGGGAATGTGCTTTAGACCTCGGTTTATCAAATTATGAAGAGAATGAACAAATTATGAAAAAAATTATAATAGGCAGCGCCATTATTGCCGCCTTATTGGCTGGGGCTGGTGTTATACATTGGCAAAGCAAGCCTTCAATGGATAAGAATTATAAAACCAATCTTAGCTACATAATTGAATCCCTATCTTTTGGTAAGCACACTGGAGAGATTTCTAAAATTAGGGGGTGGCGGATAGTAATAGATCCTCTAGAAGGTGCACCTATAGAAGAGTGGAATGCAACGCACACTCAACCTCAAGTGATGTTTAACTATGGACCAGATTCTACCATCTATACTATGAACCTAGATGGAACGGATGTCCGGTTGTTACTTCATCGCGACGAATTTGGTGAATTACCAGCTGGGGGGAATGATATCCAACGCTCCCCTGACGGGAGATATCTAGCGTTTCGCTATTATGGTTATGGAGCATGGGCTAATTGCGCTGTTTATGATTTAAAGAAAAGAGAAATCATCGTTAAGGCGGAGTTTTGCACGTCGGCGACCTTTACTCAAGATAGTAAAGAGTTCTATTTTATTGACTCTGATAGTCGTAACCCACAGCGCCTTGAACTCGAAAGCCACAATCGAAGTGACGTATTTCAATCTGCGATCCACGTTGATAAAGAAACCTTCAATCCGCTGCGTGATGGTTATGCTTTCTTTATTGATCAGGTGAATGACCGATTTATCTATAAAGTAAGAAAAATAGATGATGCCGATAACCGAGGCCCTGATCAGCAATTAGTGTTCCGTTTTTCAGATATGTCTTTACTTGGTAAAGAAGAGTATTTAGCTCCTGAATGTTTGACCCGTTTTACCAAAGGAGCGCTGCAGAAGTATCTAGCCTGTAATAGACGTGAACCCTACGACTTATATTCGCTTGAAGACCCTCAGAAAAAAATTGAACAGGTGCCAGAAAGGTATGTTTTGCAGCGAGGTAAGTGGTATGCGAGAGCAAATGGCAACAGAGTTGTGCGCCTGAAACAGCCCGGAGAAGTAGGGATGTTTGATGGTTTGAGCTATAACTACGCATTAAAAACTGGGGAAGGTGAATTCGACTATGACCGACTCCATCGCTTAAGCTTTTTTATACCGTCACATATGTATGCAGACTTTGAAAGTATGGATCTGCGTCCATTTATGCCTCCTATCCCTACCAAAGCGCAATATGATGAACTCTTACCAGACGTTACAGAAAAGTTACGTTGGGATTGCGCAAGAAGCCGAGGAGAGTTCCAGAATTGTGCTCAGTATTACGATATGAAAGCGCTATTTACAGATATGGAGCAGGTAAGGGAATATATGGGGGTTAAAAAATGGTAAAACGTTACGATATTCCGGGCCTGTATCTAATGGGAAGATTGCATGACAGGGATGGTAAACCTGTTGGGCGCTTTTTCCCATTAGCCCATGAAACATTGGTTATTCCGAGCTTAGAAGTTAAACAAGAGTTTGTTGCAGACCACAGTACTACTAACAAACAGATATCCACCAGCAGTAAAAATCCGATCGCGGTTAGTGATGAGTTGGGGAAGCTTAATATTTTAGCGGCTCGCGAATTCAATGCTGATCAGATAGGCGCTGAGTTACTGAGGGCTCCTTTGGCAAAGGGTTGTGTGGAAGCCGCGATTAACAAGGGCGCCGTGCAAGACGTGCTGTTTTTCCCGAGCTATTTGGTGCCATTAAGCCAGATGGCGAATGCAGCCCAAGAAAGTAAAGACCAAGAGCCATGGTTAACTAAACTCTACAACTTGTTGTCTTATAATGATCTTAAGGAGATAAAGGATGATAAAGGGCAACCTGCTTGTGTGACTGATTTAAGCGTGAAGCGTGTAAGTGTCGAGCAAGATTGCCTAGCTCCCCCCTCGGACCAAGTTGACCAAAGCAGTGACTTCTTTAACAACTACGCAGAGTGGTTTAATAATAGCCACTCTAAACAAATACATATAGTGGAAGTTCCGCAGTTTTATACTATTCAGGTTATTTTTTCCTCAAAAGATTATGTTGGCGCTGAAGTTACATTAGCCGATTTACCAAAAGGCATTAATATCCAAGGCTCTGAGACGGAGGGTCAGGGTGTTTTACCTACATCGACGGTTAAAGACGTTTTGTACAAATACTCTACAGATGGTCAGGTTAGTCAAGACGAGTCTATGTATGTCGCAACGTTTTGGTTAAACTCGGAAAGTGTTTTAGTTTTAAATGACCGACTACCCTTTGTTCGTATTGATATTGATTTTTCAAAGAAAATTAATGGGGGCGACGCCGAGCAAATCAAAAGGGCTCTAAGAGCTAGCAGGATACCCGAATCATATAGTCTAAAAGAAAATGCCCTTGCTCTGGATATTCACACAACCGCGGGGCGTACATCCGTTGTTAATGGCGATCCTATCTCCGTTGAAGAAGCCTTAATTAACCACGCCCCACAATTCTTCCCTCATTTGAATGCCGATTTAGAAGCATTCCCTTACGACAGCCCAGCAAAGCTGATTGAACGAAAGGAGACCAAAACCAGTTTGCCAAACTCAACGTGGGCGACGTTTCAAACGGTAAAAGGCAGTTTAGAGTCAACTTCCGGTGTGTTAAAAGATGGCATCAGTTGGGGGGCGTTAAGTAAATTTGCAGCTTCTTCAGTATCAAGCATTAACACTGGGGATGCTGAACTTGCTAAGCTAGCACTTACCGTAAGTAAAACTTTGGGTGCTACACAAGCGTCTAGAGCTTTCATCAAAGCTGTGGCGGACCTAAATGATCACTATCCGAACGAAGTGACCCAATCTGTTCACTTTATGAATGGCCGCATTAATGCGCAAATAGTGTGGTTTAGTCAGAAGTTTCATGCGCAGATGGATAGAGTCTCTCCGTTATGGAGCGCTTCCATTTTGCCATACCTTACTGGCGCAGGGCGGATCGGAACGAAAGCTTTAGACATGTTAGATAAACCGCTAACTATTGCGGAGCTGGGTTACGATGCCGTCAATACCTATGCCAATTGGAACGGAAGCCAAGCTGCTCAAGGTTCGGCACACGGAGATTTACTATCTAAAATACAGGAATACATGGCAACAACCGCTTCTGTACAGGCAGATAAAGCACAAGCTTTTCAGGGAACGGAAGAGAAGTATCAAAATGCTGTCAATCAACTAAGAAATGAAATGCCAGATTTGTTTGTAGAAGAAGGCAGTGTTTCACTAGACCAGCGTGTAGAAGACGTGTTACTTCGGTTGAACATGACATTTTTTGAGTTCGATTCTTACCAAGTCACTGAAAAAGGTAGTGTGCACAAAAGAATCGCTGAGCAGTTACAGGCGTTAATTAGCAACCCTTTCGAAATTGTCATAACAGGCCATACATGTAATATGGGGTCAGAAGCCTACAACTTGGCTCTATCGGAAAAGCGTGCTGTTTCTGTCAAAGAGGCAATCCTTGATGCGATGTCTCCGGACGCTCGAAGCGTTTGGTCTCCTATGTTCAAAATTGTAGCAAAAGGGTATGCAGCTTCATTACCTGGTAATACCAACCGTACAATTGAAGAGCGAGTGAAAAACCGTCGGGTTGAAATCTATCTCGCATTTAGTCGTTCTGTGGAATATCCACCGTGTCGTGCAGGCCTTATGAATGTTGAAAAGGCGGCAAAGATAAAAATTGCCAAGGACATGAACGAAGATCAGACGATGCTGGAGTTCATCCAATCCGGTTTGAATGCATTAATTGGTGGTGCGGCCATGGCCTTCCCGCCAGCAAAAGTGATTGCCGCTGGGGTTGAGGGTGTAAAGCTTGCTACTGCTATTATGGACCTCTTAAAGCCAAACACTGAATACCAAAAATGCGTTAAGCAGGTTGATTCCATCCGTCATCAAGATCTTATGGCGTTTAACCAATTTTTAGCACAGCCAGATATCCCCAATGCGACCCGAGTGTACTTAAAATCGTATATGAAGCGAATGATTGCGTTGAATGGTTTGATTCGATTGATTAAGAGCTTTCATGCTGTCAATGCGAATCGTACTTTTAGCGGTGGTGGGATATTAAGTGACGCTGATGTGCTGAGTGGTCCTAAAATCAATCAGTTCAGTGATCTCGATGTGCTGGGCTATATTAATGAGTTCATCCTCAATGATGATTGGAGTGTTGATATCTCACTGCTGGGTGCTGAACACTTAGATGAAGTTTGGATGAAGAAAAATGGCTACAGTCAAACATACAACCAAATTGGTAGCGCTTCGGTTGCCAAAATATACGCTCAAGGTGTTAATGTTTACCGCCATTATGCATCCGATGATTTAACCGACTTTATGGCTGAGAAAGCTCAGCGATATAACCATTACTTCCCAATTCATTACAGAGCAAGTCAAGACGACAGCCATTTCGAAGCATTATTAGGAGATAAACCACCAACAGGATTAGATGACAGTATCTTCGAGAGAGTTGAAGTCTTTGTTCGTCGTCCTTATAAAAGTAATGGTTCAGTTCCAAAGTATGATGATTGGGTGCCGTTTGAGCAATATTATCGAGATAACGGTGCAATGCTAACACCCTATGACAATATTAAGGTCGTAGCGTTGGTAAAAGATGGGGTTGGGAGCGAAGATAACAGCAACGTTATTGGTCAGCTGCCGATTTGTCTTGATGTCATCTCACATAGTTCAAATGAAGGAAACTGGAAGTGGAGTGATAGTGTTGCCTCTACTCATATAGAATATGTATCAGAGTTAACACCTGTGAACTTTTCTGAACAAGAGAGAAAAGTGATTTTTGGTGATGACAATAATGCGAAGAAACTTGGAGTCATTATTCAGCCAAATTATTTCTTTGGTACTACACGTGTATTTGGCATTCGACCAGTTGCTAATTATGACGACGTTGCATTGAAGAGTCTCTTTGATACAACTGCTAGCTCGACCGTCTCGGGTGGTTTCAAATTCCTGAGCTACTTTTTTGAGTTAAAAGTGCCAGGTCAAAGTAAGACAGAAAAGCGTGTCAATGTGCTGCGCTCGTTTGGTTCGGCAGATAGCAAAGAGAGAACCATCGACCGATTTAACGTGACGTTGTCGCCATCTCGTCAATATGAGTTAACAAAAGACTTTATCAATTTTAGCGGCGCTATTTTTGGCGATGGTCTCTTCTATGAGAAGACATTTTTAACGCCACCTGAGGGTAAGAAAGTACGATATCCACAGGTTTTTGATGGGGCAAAAGTGACCCTTTACTTAGGGCAAAGTGGCTTAAAATACGCCTCAGCTAAGAAAGGTGGGGATGACCCTCTCCTAAAAGCTGATAAGCGCATGAGTGGTAAAGTTACTGCGTTTGACTGGAATAAAGAAACGACGGCAACTCTACTGATTCGTTCAAAGCCGTGTGATCCTGATAATTTAGAGGAGCAAGGTTTTGACAAAAACCTAATCCCAATTCACGTTCAATTTTCTTATGATCCAAACTTATGGCCTGGCTCAAACCTATGTCCAGTGACAGATTTCAAAGCAGTCGCACGACTCGGAACAGTGAAAAAGGTGGGTGACTCTTTTATCTTTGAAAGATCTGAAATCGAAAAAATTCCTAAGTCGCTATCTGAGCTTCAAGAAGATCTGGTTAAGATGAATTCAGAAAGTTTAGAACATATAGCACTATCGACATGGAGCGGTGCAAGGGAGGAAGAAACCACTTTGTTTGCCAGTGTGGAAGAGCTTTCTTATATCAATCTATTTGGTCACAAAGTAAATGGCTTAAGGCCGATGATTGCACCAAGCAGTTCAAGGAAAGGCATCAACTTTGGTATACAAGTCAATGCTCCGTTTGGAGCAGGGCTAGATTTAGAGAAAGGTGAAGGAATGCACATGGTCGATAGTGGTGTGACTAGAATTCCAAGTAACTGGATCAAACTCAAGTACAAAGAAGACGAAATTGAGGCTGCTAAACAGCTTAATAAGCTCAACACAGACCTTGAGTATGCTGATCATTCTAAGGAAATTAAATTTAAACCCCACATCAACCTTCAGAAGTGGGTGAGTTACAACGACCATTTTGATAGCTTGCTCGAAGCGAGGATCGATATGATTGATAGCTGGGTAGAGAATTAGCACTAGGATATAAAAAAACCGCCTTCGGGCGGTTTTTCTTTTCTTATCAATGGAAACTGAAGTAAGGTTTTCTCGCTTCTCGCTTCTCGCTTCTCGCTTCTCGCTTCTCGCTTCTCGCTTCTCGCTTCTCGCTTCTCGCTTCTCGCTTCTCGCTTCTCGCTTCTCGCTTCTCGCTTCTCGCTTCTCGCTTAACCAGCTGCAGAAATATCGTATTTCTTCATTTTATGGTTGAGTGTGCTCATTGGAAGTGCCAATTGCTCAGCTGCTTTCTTGGTGTGCCAATTACAGGCATTTAAGCAATCGATGATCACTGTGCGTTCGTATTGGCTGACAACGTCCTTAAGGCCCATTGAAGCGTCTTCCAAATCCGCTTGTGCTGGCTCGTAAGCAGGTTGCTCTGGGGCAGGTGACGCCGCTTTGACTTCAACACTTGGCGTATCTTCTGGGATTTGTTCACCAAACTCGATGTGAGTGATGGTTTCAAAATCGGACAGTAGTACTGAGCGTTCGATGATGTTTTTGAGCTCACGTACGTTACCCGGATAAGAGTATGCAAGAAGTTGTTTACGGACGTTGGCACTTAACCCCGGCGCTTGCGGTAAACCTAGCGTGTTTGTGGTGTGTTGCACGAAGTGCTCTGCGAGAGGGAGGATGTCCGACTTACGGGCTCTTAAAGGGGGCAATGTAATCGGGAATACATTCAAGCGATAGAACAAGTCAGCACGGAACCCACCATCTTTGATTTGCTGCATAAGATTACAGTGGGTTGCGGCGATAACGCGAACGTCCACTTCAATCTCTTTGCTGGTGCCGATTGGGCGAACTTTACGTTCTTGTAGCACACGCAGCAATTTTGCCTGCAGTAGCATTGGCATATCACCAATCTCATCCAAGAATAGTGTGCCGCCGTTGGCTGCTTCAAACAGGCCGACTTTGTCTTTGTCTGCGCCCGTAAATGAACCTTTCTTATGCCCAAAAAGCTCAGATTCCAATAACTGCTCTGGAATAGCCGCACAGTTTTGCACGATCAAAGGCTGTTCTGCTCGGTTAGAGTTTTCGTGAATGTATTTCGCGATCACTTCTTTACCGGCACCAGTTTCACCACGCAACAGAACGTCGACAGGAAGAGATAACACCTTATCAAGACGATTCAAAACACTGAGCATTTCTTCGCTCTCTGCAATAGGACCTTGATAGGTTTTTTGGGTACGCTTTTTGAGCTGAGTGTTCTCACGCACTAGGGCTTGATTATCGGCACTGAGGCTTTTAATCACTTGCCCATATTGCTCTAACCAAACGGCTTGGCGAATATTACTTGCGGCCATACGACAAAACTCGGTCAATGCAGCCTCATTGTCGATAACACTTAAATCGAGCAAGACCAAGAGTCCAATGGTCTTACTTTCGCTATCAATCAAAGGCCAAGCCAGTAAGTTCTCGCTTTTTAACCCTAGCGTCTGCTCAGTTTGATAGATGCTGTCACAGTCATAGCCGTTGTACTTATACAACTCGTTAATCAATACCACTTCACCATTGCGAATGGCAAAGTTAAATGGGTCGTTCTCACTAGCGGAATCAATCTGCAATGCCTCCCAAGGGTGGGAAACAATCGTTTTATCGTTATGGTGAGCGGTACTTGGAATCAACGCCTGGCCAGTCTGGTCCAAAACATAAATGATGCCGTGCTTTGCGAGGGTCATTTGTCTCGCAGCGGTCAACACAGCGTCCAATGTTTGAGTTAGCTGGCTGCGATCAGCCAAAGACTGGCTGATCGCAAGTAGGGCGTTGCTAAGTTCGCTATGGTTAGCTGAACGCATAGGTTAGTGTTCCTTGCTCATCGACAGACACTTCGATTTGCGTATGTGAATCATCCTTGTCATGCACTAGTAGCTGAGTCGAGAGCTGAGGCAGTAACTGACGGTTGATAACCGCGTCGATGTTACGCGCGCCCGTTTCAGCAAGGCGACAGTTACCTAGTACGAACTCAACCAAACTTTCTTCGTAGCTCAGAGACAGCTTGTGATGGCTCTGTAGACGCTGAGAAACTTTGTTCAGCTTATGGTGAATGATTTCTGTCATCGCTTCATCAGAAAGCGGAACAAATGGCAGTACCGACATACGTGCCAACAGTGCCGGTTTGAAGTGTTGGTTCAAAGTAGGGCGGATAGCTTCTGCGATGATGTTTGCATCGATGTCTTTTGATTGATGAACCAAAGATTCGATCTCGTGCGTTGCAAGGTTACTGGTCATGATGATCAGCGTGTTCTTGAAGTCGATTGTGCGGCCTTCGCCATCGTTCAGCGTACCTTTGTCGAACACTTGGTAGAACAGGTTCAACACTTCTGGGTCGGCTTTTTCTACTTCATCAAGAAGTACAACAGAGTATGGACGCTGACGTACCGCTTCTGTCAGCATGCCGCCTTCACCGTAACCTACGTAACCCGGAGGTGAACCAATTAGGCGAGATACCGTGTGTTTCTCTTGGAACTCAGACATGTTGATGGTCGTCATAAAGCGCTCACCACCAAACATTTGGTCAGCGATCGCACGAGCCGTTTCGGTTTTACCCACACCACTTGGGCCAACCAGCAGGAATACGCCCGTCGGTGCATCTGGGTTTCCTAGGCCAGCTTTTGCTGTTTGGATGCCTTCAGACAGTGCATCGATAGCGTATTCTTGGCCTTTGATGCTCTGTGTTAGGCTTTCTTTCAGTTTTAGTGTGGTTTCTGCTTCGTCTTGAAGCATCTTACCCATTGGAATACCAGTCCAGTCCGAGATCACGTGGCTAACTTCATCTGGACCCACTTCAAAGTGAACCAATGGGTTGCCACTACGGATTGCGTCTAACTGTTCTTGGCAGGCTGAAATTGCAATGCGAACGGCTTCTTCATCCATTTCTGCATATGGAGAAACGTCTTGCTCTTGTTCTGAATCTTCGTCTGCAACAAGCTCTTCTTCATTTGTTTCGCCAAACACCAGTTCATGCAAGCGAGAGCGTAGAGTAATCATCTCTTGGATCTGCTCTTTTTCTTTGTGCCATTGGGCTTCTTGCTCTGCTAGCTCTTCTTTCGTTGTTTCCATTGCCAGTTTTAGGTCTGGAATGTTAGCAAGGCTGTGCTTGTCGCCAGTTTGCTGCAGAGCATCACGTTCAAGAGCTTCTAGCTCGCGCTGTTGAGCTGCAAGTTCTTGCTGCAGAGTCTCAACAGAAGCAGGAATGGCATTAAGACTGATGTTCACTCGTGCACACGCCGTATCTAGTACATCGATCGCTTTGTCTGGCAGTTGACGACCAGAGATGTAACGAGCAGAAAGTGCTGCCGCAGCAGTGATGGCGTCATCACGCACGTAAACATTGTGTGACTTCTCGTATGCAGGGCGAAGACCACGAATGATCAATGCTGCTTGCTCTGGAGATGGTTCGTCGAGTTTCACCAATTGGAAACGACGCGCAAGGGCAGGATCTTTCTCAAAGTACTTCTTGTATTCCGACCATGTTGTTGCAGCGATGGTTTTCACTTCACCACGTGCTAGGGCAGGTTTTAACAAGTTTGCAGCGTCGCTGCCGCCCGCTTGGTTGCCACCACCAACAAGGGTGTGTGCTTCATCGATGAAAAGAACGATAGGGGTTGGCGAATTTTTCACTTCATCCAATACCGCGTTTAGGCGTTTTTCGAATTCACCTTTTACGCTTGCACCTGCCTGCAGAAGACCCATGTCCAAGCCGTAAAGCTCAACACCTTTGAGGTTGTCTGGTACGTCACCTTGTACAATCTTAAGTGCTAAGCCTTCTACTACTGCGGTTTTACCAACGCCCGGTTCACCAACAGCAATAGGGTTGTTTTTACGGCGACGAGCAAGAATGTCTACGATTTGGCGGATTTCTTGGTCGCGGCAGAAAACAGGATCGATTTCGCCTTTGCGTGCTTTACCAGTGAAGTCGGTCGTGAACTTGCTCAGTGCTGAACCATCTTCACGAGCTTGTGTTTTCTCAGAAGTCGCGACTTGCGCCTCAATAGAGTGGCTGGTTAGCTCTGCAAAGTTACGCTTAAGGCTGTCAGGGTTTACCGCTTCAAGGATAGAGGCGTAACCGTGTTGGCCGTAACGTAGAGGGTTGCTAACAAGAGTAAGGAGTAGGGCGCCAGAGCGGATTTGTGTTTCGGATAGATCTAAAGAAGAAACCAGCCAGCTTTCTTGTAACCATTCGATTAATAAAGCAGAAAAAACAGGTTTGCTGCCATTTCCTTTGGCGTTGGTGTCGAGTGTGGATCGAACCGATTGTCTTAATAAGTTCTCAGAACAATCAAAATGACTTAATAAGACGTCAAAATCACTATTTGGCCTTTCTAATAGACTCAGTAAATAATGCTCAATTTGAACTTCGTTTGCTTTTTCAGAGACTGCAAGTGCAGCGGCGTCTTCTAATGCCACTTTTGCAATCGGGTGTAGACGCTGAATTAATGAAGAAAGGTTTATATTTATCATAGCCATTTTATTCTTTAGAGGAAAAGAGGTAGCGGCTATTATACTAAAAGTGACAGTGCGGTTTTTTTATCAAGATATTTTGACTATCGTTTGTTGGTGATTTTAATGATGATATTAGTGTGAATATTTACCACTGACAAATATTCATTGTTATTGTGAATTAATTATTGGTTAATGTGCCTAAATTGCTAGTGTTATTAACTTTATTCTGCCTTAAATATATGGTTATTTTCACTTTTTATAATCGAAACAATTTATTATTATTTGAATCCAACTTTTTGGTTTTTCATCCAATAAATTGTACTTAATAAATTGATAAATAAAGCTGATTTCTCTCTAAGTTGTTGTATTTAAAGGTTTATAAGAGTTGGCACGGAGTTTGATTATACCAAGTAGTCGCGGTGATAAGCGATTTGGTGATTTAAACAAAACAGATTTTAGAAAAGGAAATAACGATGCCAACTCCAGCATATATGTCTATCCAAGGTGAAACTCAAGGTCACATCACTAAAGATACTTACTCTGCAGATTCTGTAGGTAACACTTGGCAAGAAGCTCACGTTGATGAGTTCCTAGTACAAGAGCTAGACCACGTACTAACAGTGCCACGTGACCCACAAAGCGGTCAGCCAACAGGTCAACGTGTACACCGCCCACTTGTTGTAACTAAAGTTCAAGACCGTTCTTCTCCACTACTATTCAACGCACTAGTATCTGGTGAAAAACTTCCTGAGTGTGTGATTCGTTTCTACCGTACTTCAGTTCAAGGTAAGCAAGAGCACTACTACTCAATCAAACTGATTGATGCGCTACTTGTAGATATCCAAACTCGCATGAACCACTGTCAAGATGCTGCAACTGCAGACCGCGTGACAGAAGAAGTTCTTAAGCTGACTTACCGTGCAATCGAAGTAACTCACGAAAACTGTGGTACAGCTGGTAACGACGACTGGCGTGCTCCACGCGAAGCATAATTGCTTTTTGCGTAAAGATTCAGGGCCAACAATTGTTGGCCCTAATTCGATTATTTGTATCAGGTAAAAGATATGGTGAATGACGTAGAATTTAAATTTGAAGTGCCAGGGTGTGGGCACGAGTTTCGAGTAGAAAGCTTTCAAGTGAATGAAGAGCTTTCGAAGCCTTTTCACATCAGTCTCTCATTACTTTCACTTGATCCAGATATCTCTTTTGATGCTCTCATTCGTAAAGCGGGCACGCTGACTCTTTATGGACAGGGTGTCGGTGCTGCGCGCGTATTCAACGGCGTAGTAAACGAAGTTCGTTACCTAGGTACGGGGCGTCGTTTTTCTCGCTATCAATTGGTTTTGGTTCCTCAAGCTTGGTTCTTATCTCAGCGCCAAGATTGTCGCATTTTCCAACAAAAGTCAGCGCAAGATATCATCACGGAAGTGTTAGATGATGGAGCGGTTACTGATTATCGATTTGAAGTCTCGGGCACTTACCCTCCAAAAGAATACGTTCTGCAATATCGCGAATCTGACTTGCACTTCGTTCAACGAATGATGGCTGAGCACGGTATGTGGTATTACTTTGACCATACCGATTCAAACCACACCATGGTGATTGTTGATAGTAACGATGCCATCGCGCCTTTGGTGAGCTCACCAATCAATGCATCATACATCGGACCGATTGTGTTTCACGCTGATGGCGGCGGTGTTGCTGATCGCGAGCACATCTCTGATCTAGAGCTTGTTAATCGCGTTCGAACTGGTCAGGTTACGTACACGGATTACAACTACGAGCAGCCAAAGATCCCGCAAGAGATGACGCACGCGGGTGACCTTGACCAAGATTTGAAGCAGTTTGATTATCCAGGTCGTTATGTTGATCCTGCAATGGGGCAGGTGAGAACGACGGAATGGATGTCTGAGCACATTGTGGACAACCAACAAGTGGAAGCAAGCAGTGATGTAATGCGTTTGGCGTCTGGTTACAGCTTCAATATCGGTGAGCATCCTCGTTCAGAAATTAACCGTGATTACATCATGCTGTCCGTCATGCATACAGGGCAAGATCCGCAAGTGCATGAGGACGAAACCAGTGGGATGCCGACTACCTACTACAACCAGTTTTCTTGTATTCCACGCGATGTGGTATTTAAAGCACCAAAAATGGCTGCGCCACTTGTTGACGGCCCGCAAACTGCTGTTGTGGTTGGCCCGGCAGGCGAAGAGATCTACACCGATAAGCTTGGACGAATCAAAGTTCAGTTCCATTGGGATCGCTATGGCGATAATGATGAACATGCGAGTTGTTGGATTCGTGTAAGCCAATCTATGGCGGCTCCTACTTGGGGTGCGGTTTATTTACCACGTATTGGCCATGAAGTGGTAGTGACCTTCCTTGAAGGGGATCCAGACCGTCCACTAGTGACTGGCGCGGTTTATAACGGCCTACATTTCCCTCCGTACTCGTTACCAGAGAACAAAACGCGTACCACGTTCCGTACTCAAACGCACAAAGGCACTGGTTATAACGAGCTGAGCTTTGAAGACGAAGCGAACCAAGAAGAAGTCTACATTCACGCTCAAAAAGACATGTCGACGAAAGTACTCAACAACCGTTACCGAGACATCGGTCAGGATGAGTTCTTAAAGGTAGCGCGTCATCAAACTAACGAAGTACACGGTGATCACAAAGAAACCATTGATGGTCACAAGACAACACAAGTAAACAGCACCTTTACGGAAACCGTAGAGCAAGACGTCACTGTTACTTACAACGCCAACGAAACTCAGTATGTGAAAAACAATTCTGATTTAGAGATTGGTGATAACCGCACGACCAAGATTGGCAAGAATGATGATCTGGATGTGGGTGAAAACAGCAACTTAACCGTTGGTGCATCGAAGAGCTCAGACATTGGCGCGGACGATAACCAAACCGTTGGCGGCAACTTAACCGTGTCGGTGAAAGGTAATACGTCATACAAAGCCGATGGCGCAACGCAAATCATCAGTGGGGACAAGATTGTGCTGAAAACCGGCGGTTCTTCATTAGTGATGAACAGCGACGGTTCAATCAAGCTCTCTGGTTCTTCAATCACCATTGAAGGTAGCGATAAAGTCGTCGTGAAAGGTGGTAACGTAGCGATTAACTAATGATGGAAAAACAACCTCTTATTACAGAAACCATCACGAAGCAGCAAGCCGATTCACCGGCTTGCTTTTCGCGTTTTGGAACCATAGTCGCCATCAACGAATCAACGGGCAGTGTCCGCGTTGATTTTGATGGCAACCCATTTAACCAACCACTTACCGCAAGGTTAGGGCGTGGCTTTCGTCGCTCTGAGCTACAAATGGCTATCGATAATCGATTAAGTTGTCGAATCGAGTTTTTGAACGACGACTTAAGCTTGCCTCTTGTGACGGACATTTTCTTCTCCATTTTGGATGACTCTGAGGAGTTTGTACTGCGAGCAAAGAAGATGGTCATCGAGACAGAGCAAGAACTGATCGTTAGAAGTGGTGAGACAGAAACTCGCTACAGCGGGCGTGATAGCCGAATTACCACTAAAGCGAAATACGTCACTTCTCAAGCAGAGAAAGCACAAAAAATTCAAGGCGGAACGATCGCAATTAACTAGTTAGCTCGTTTTAACTCTTTATCTCGTGGTAACGAATTGACTAGCCACTCGAGTTAACTAATTGCAATCGCGTTATCGCACGCTAAAAACGGATAAGTAGATGCGACAAAGAATCGGTGTCGAGCACCTAAAGGCACCAATAACCAATCAAGAAGTCGAAGGCGCGTTAACAAGAGCTGAGCGTGCTGTGAACGACCTTTCCCAATTACCGCCAACTTGGCTGAGCTTTTGTAATGAAAAGCTGTCTATTGCTTCTGAAAGCATCGGATTTTTAATCAAGCAGCGAATTCAAATTCACAAGCGGGGCTATCCAAGTCGTGAGTTGGAGTATCTCAAACTGATCGAGCGTCAAATTGAAGAGCTCAAGCAGGTCTACTTGTCGTTTTATCGATTAGCACCGGGCTTGATTCATCAATTAAGAGGCCAGGAGCCGGAAATTTACGGCTGGTTGATGCTTCAGGGTGAGTTGGGCTCTGAGTTGGATAATCTTTTATGTGGATTGAGTTTACTCGAAGCGTTAGATACCAAAACGGCCATGGTCATTGTCACGCAATCTCCAGTTGAACACATTGATAGTGTGATGTCTGAACTCATTGAGGGGAAGGCAAAATCGAGTACGTTGTACTTCGAGTGCTTGCGTCTGCGTCAAGCTTTGAGTGTTGCGTTAATTAAACGTTGGCATAAAGCGGAAATTATACGTTCTAATATCGCGCTACCTCTATTGGCATTGCAAGATGTGGAAGAGGGGATTGAATGGATTAATGACAATGCGAACTCTGAACAATATCTGTTTGAACGTTTGATCACTAAACGCGACAGAGGCACCTGGTTCCGTCAGTGTTTTGGTATTGAGCCGAGTGGTTTGCCTTCTGATCAAGTGCTGACTTTCGCGAAGCTATTAGAACTCAAAGAGTTTGAGGCATTTGATATCTCTTCTTCATTAGCCCCCGTTGATTTTGCTCTGAGTGGCGATTGGAAGTTAGTGCCAGAAATCATCGAGCACTTGGAAACTCTGGAAGAAGATGACGGTGAAACTTGGATTCAAGCTTTGTATGTGGTTTACGGAAAGCTTCTACCCCTGACTCCTGAAGAGGTTGGTGTCGAATATGAGTGGGAAGAGATCGTCTACCTGCTCAATGAATGGGTGGAAGATGAAAAACACGTCCAAAACCTACCAAGTCGCTTAGGTTATGCATTGAGCTTCGAATCTACTTTAGCTGCGATGCAAGATGCCAACGTTGATGTGCTGTTCCGCGATTGGTTATGGCGCCAAATCTGCATTCAATCCAGAGCGTACGTACCTTGGGATATGGCGATGCCGATTCATCAGCAAGACTGGAACTTCAACAATTTAAAGGCCGCACCTTCTGCGAGCGAACGATTTAACTTAAGGAATAGCAATGCAGTTATGGGATATTGAGGCGCACCCTGAGCTATCACTTAAAGGTCGTTTTCAACGCGACGAAAACGGCGATGAAGTGTGGGTTGTGGTCGCTAAACGTACTTGGCAGTTCGATGGTGTGGTTTGGCACGAAATAGGTGAAAGCGAAATCTTCGACGATCCCCAATATTTGGGCGAAGAAGGTTTCTCTGCGATGAAAGTTGACCACGAGTTTGCGTATACCAAAGACAACACAGATGTGCTTGTTTACGGCAAAGCGCGCAGCTACGCGAAAAAGCCAGTGACATACCAAGAGTGTCGCGTGTTGATTGATGGCCACATTGACAAAACCCTAGCGATTCATGGTGAACGTGTTTGGGTTGAACATGGTGGCAGTATCACGCTCAGTAAGCCTACTCCTTTTATTGAAAAAGACATTGATTACACCTGTGCAATTGGTGGTGATTTACGTAACCGAGTTGGTGGCGGGGTTGCCGATTCCAACAAAGAACTGCTCGAACAGAAAGTACCGTCGGTTTTCTACCCGAGAGAAGAATGGAGTTCTACTTCGAAAAATCTTCGCGTAGCGGGCTTTGGTCCGGTTCCTCCTTTCTTTGAATCGCGCCAAAAACTGGCTGGGACATTTGATGAGGATTGGATTGAAAACCGCAAGCCAATGCTACCGCTCGACTTTGATAAGCGTTTCTTCCAAAGCGCACCTGTTGATCAACAATGTAAGGGCTTTCTTCATGGTGGTGAGCGCTTGATGATGAGTGGTTTTTGTCATGATGACACGCTTTCATTCCGAATTCCTAAAGAGAAATATCGCGCAATCGCGACGTTCAAAGGCAACAGCTACCAAGCTGATATGGCGATGTACACCTTATTCGTGGATGCTGAAAAGAAAACCATATCAATCAGTTACACCGCTGCGTTTCCTTGTCAGGGTAAAGAGCATTTGTTGGTGTCGACATCGATCACTAAGTTGGAAGAGGTAAGCGAACATGCATAATTCAACAGGCCGTTACGTGCTGGGAATGGAAGTAATGACGCCTACTGGCATGAATCTGGATATCGCAACCAGTGTCGCAAACGCTGATTTAGCGAGATTTGATCAAGTGGTTGGTAAAGACGGCATTGAGCGTTTCACGTTTGCCAAAATCGAGTACACAAAAGAGAGCGTGTTATTTGAAAAAACGTGTGAATTAACTGCAAATTTACTGGACTCCTTGCTTGTGCAGTTACCTCGTTCTTTGAAGCCGATTCCATTACTTATTGCTGTGCCAACGACAATTTCATTAGTGAAGATGCAAGAATGGCTTGGTGAAAGTGACTATTCTGACTTTCTTTCTGTGGTCGAAGTAGTACACGCCAGTGGGCCTAGCTTCGTGCTACAGGCTATGAAGTCTTTGGACAAATACGATGCCATGATGTGTATTAGCGTCGATTCTATGGTGGATACGATGCAAGCGCTCATTGATGATGCCATGGTCATGAGTACCAATAATCCGTGGGGCATTATTCCGAGTGAGGGAGGGGCTGGTTTAATTCTCTGCCGAAGAAATACGGTAGAAACATTGAAACTTAAACCTCAAGCGCAGCTTGGCTATATTGATACGGAATTAAATACGTCAGATCGAAGAGGCATGTTTCGCCTTGTTCAGCGCGCGAGTAAAAAGCTCGATTCATTTGGTGAAGTGTATTCCGATATGACGAATCTCCGTATGCACACGGAAGATTACGGCTTTGCATTGGGGGCCAAAGCAGAACGTTTCACCAATCCAGAACAGCCGCAGCTTATCAATGAGTTATGGGGCACGATGGGCAGTAGTTCTTCACTCGCTTTGATTGGATTTACGGTTAAAAATCATCATTTTAACCAACCTGCATCGCTATTAATGTTTGATTTTAATGGTGACAAAGGGTTGCTTCAATTACTGGCGTGCTAGGACAAAACAACACGCAAAACCTTATTAAAATGCTCTCATAATCTCGGCAAGGTATTTAATCGATGAAAACAACATAACTTATGTAGTGAAAGCGTAAGTCAAAGAGTCTAATAACTTAGTAATTATAACTAAAGTAATAGCGTTACTGTTCGTTTTAAATACCAGCCTTGAAACAAGGATGTTTCAGCAAATATTATTTCGGCCTAATAATATTTGTTCGATAAAAGAGTGCAAAGTGTCTGATAAGCAGGGAGCAGCCAAAGGATATATTGATCAATTGGTTGTCAAAGCCATTGAGAAAAAGAAACAGAACGAGCAAAGGTTGGCGCAGAAAAATAAGCCAAAGCTTGAGTACGTACTTTTTTCACAATTTGATGTTCTAGACACGCTGCCATCGAAAAATGGTAGAACTACGGTTTACCATCTCGCCAAAAAAGGCCAACCGGAAAAACAAATCTGCTGTAAAGTCGTCAACGAAGATGCGCCAGACATTGCCAATAAAATGTTGGTCAATGAGGCAAGTAGATTAGAACTTTCTCAACATCCTAGCGTTGCGGATTTCATTAAAATCGGTAACGAATTTGAACGCCCATACTTAATGTACGAGTGGATTCAAGGTGAATCACTCGCAGAAAAAATGGAGCGTCACTCCTCTAAAGGTTTCCGTCACGACCATATTGCTTGGTTAGTGTACCAACTTGCAGGTGCGCTGGAATTTATGCACACCCGAGGTATCTGCCATCTTGATATCAAACCATCAAATGTTTTGGTTAGCGAAGGCGACTACGTCAAGCTCATCGATTTTGGTGCGGCTCGCTATATTGGTGAGACAGAGTCTCACGCTGAGGCAAGTTTAAGTTACGCTTCACCTCTTTATCTTGAGACAGGTACAACCGAACCGCAAGACGATGTTTATTCACTTGCATTACTGACGGGCCATTTATTTATTGGTTCGATCTTTGGTGACGCTTGGCACAAGCAATTAAAAGATCGCAAACGTCCGGCATTAATTCCAAACCATATTTGGAAGCTGATCAAGCAAGTGATTAATAACCCAAGAGGGCATGGCTACACCGCAATTTCTTTTGCTCAGCAACTTGCACGCATTGACACTCAATCTATTGATTCACAGTCGAATGCGCCGATTTTCAGCAGCTTGCGTAATGCCGACTTATTGCTGACGCATTGTAAACCTCAAGACAAAGCCGGCTACGGTCGCTTTAAAGTGCTCGAAGCTAGCTTGGTATTGAGCGTGATGGCAATTACAGGCCATTACTTATACGAACAAAACCAGCCTGAGTGGAAAACGATTGTGAAGTCGGAACCGACAATTTCACAAAACGAAACTCCTTTGGCGAGTACGATCAAACCAGCACAAACCGCTTCTTTCTTGGCTCAGCCTCCATGGGCTATCGAGCAGGCGCTCAATGATATGGAAAAAGACGTTATGTCGACGGCACCTTATCGTGAAGCCTACCAAGTGCAGCAAATGAAACTGTCTAAGCTGTACAAAAATAATCAGGCGCAATTGACCTCTTATCAAGCTCTAGCGGATGACTTACCGAAGACGCTAGTAGATTTGCGTATAGAGTTGGTGACGTTAAGAGAAAAACTGGTCGATGATGGTGCGCTATTCCCATACGCGGATAAAACCTTAACCAAAGTGATGGCAGGTTTAAATGTCGCGTCGGTTGATTCGATGAAAATCTCTGCTGTTGCGGGAAGCAAAGACGAGCAGATTGCGAATTTAATCCTTGATGGTGAAGCTAAATTGGCCGACGAAGAGATGAAAGCGGCTTGGTTGCTAAATCAATCGGAAGCTTACTTCTACAGCCAAGTGTTGCCAAATAAAGTAATGGCAAACATCAATGAGTCTATCGAGCAGCACGCAAAAGATCACTACTACACCAAAGCCATTGAAGAGGCGAAGGCCGCTAAGACTTATTTTGGTAACACGCCGGCGCTGAACAAAAAGGTCAAGGATCTGATTGTTGCTCGTAGCGAATACATTCTATTTAGCACCGTAACTGAACAATCGGTGTTTGATAAGCAAAAATTGCACGATTCACTGGCTGACCTTGAGCGAAACGCGCCGAAGAAGTTTAGTGAAATTACCGATCTGCTTGAGAGCATGGCTACGGATTCTATCGATAAAAGTCATCAACTTTCTCGCCCGGCACGTGGTGCAATCGCCGTTGAGCGCGCTCTGAGAGATTATCTAGCAGAGGGGAGAGGCTAATGTCTGTTATCGATATCGAACGCTTATTGGCCCCTATCTCTGATGCAACGCCAGTGGGTGAAGATGCTCGCTACGAGTTTTGCTTCGAGATGATGGAATCTGAAGTAAAGAAATTCGGTTCCCTGTTTGGTGAAACGGTCGATTGGGGCGTCGTAAAAACGCATGCGACTGAAGTGCTAGAGCACCACAGCAAAGACTTAAAAGCCATTTGTTACCTTGTACGCGCCCTAACGGAAGAGTTTGGTCTTCTAGGTTTTGAGCAAGGTCTAAAGCTGCTTAGTGAGGCGTTAAGTCGCTTTGGCGTTGAACTTTATCCTTCGCGAAAGCGCGGCAGAGATGGCGCGGTCGAATGGCTGAACCATCAGTTTAAATTGGTAAGCGGTAAGTTAGCAGAGAGTGCTCAGTCATGGGAGTTGGTTTCAAGCTGTATTTCGACCATTGAAGAGGTTCAGCGACAATTCGACGATGTTTACCAAGACTCAGAAGCGGATTTCTTTGAGATTCGCACTCAGCTCAACGTCTTATCTCAACAAGCTGCGGCTGATGACCAAATCGATGACGCATCGGTCACTGTTGAACAGGCGATATCTACGCCCACTACGCAGCCTGCCGCATTAGAAACGCCGGCACAGAGCGAAGTGCAAACCGCTCCAGCGAAGACGGTTACGCCGACTCCTAAAGCTGCACCAGTTAAGAAAGCGGTAGCAAAAGAAGTGGACGTCGATACGGATTTCTCTTCGCCGACAGCTTCTAAGCGCACCTTGAAGAAGGTTGCAGAAGTCATGCTTCATGCAAATCCAAGTGATCCGCTGGCTTACCGAATTTATCGTCATCTGACTTGGGATGATATTGATGGTCTGCCTGATCATCAAAACAATCAAACGCCATTGAGCTTGGCGGTGTCTTCCGATCAACAGGCGGAATACCGAGATAAAGCCAATCAAGAAAGCGACATCGACACCATTAAACGTTTAGAGCGCACACTAACGGATGCGCCGTTTTGGCTGACAGGTCATTACTTCGTGTATTCGATGCTCATTAATTTGGGCTTTGACGATGCAGCGCTGGCTGTGAAACAAGAAGTGCAGCGTTTTGTTGATTCGCTAGAGGGCATCGAGCACCTCTCATTTAAGAATTCTTTACCATTTGCAGATGAAGCGACCTTGAGCTGGTTATCGACTCAGGATGCAACTTCTTCGACGTCTCAGTCCGTTGTTCAAACGGTCGTGATTTCGCAAGAAGATTCGCTGCCGATGGAGGATATCACTCTAGAAAACCTAGGGGAATATGCCGCAGAACTTGCCCGCAAACTCGAGCTGGATAGCTCGGGACGTGGACAGTTTATGCTGTATTTACAATTGATAGCAGCTTACCAGTCTGTTGGATTATACCCGTTGTGTCTGCCTTATCTTGAGAAGGGTTGGGAAGTACAAAAAGCGTTTAATCTCGCGAGCTGGGAACCCCACTTATCGTCACAGTTGGAAGACCTGATTCGAAAAACACTCCATCAGTTATTCAGAAGTAAGGATCTTTTGCCTGAGAAGTATGAAGAGTGGAAAGCAATTTATGACTAATTAAAGAGTTAAATAAGGAACTAATTATGTCACGTGACGGCTCGGTGGCTCCTAAAGAGCGAATTAATATCCGTTATGTTCCAGCAACTGGTGATACGCAAGACGACGTAGAGCTGCCGCTGAGCATGATGGTAGTTGGCGACTTTACTGCACGTGCAGATGAGACGCCAATCGAAGAACGTACTCCAATCAATATCGATAAAGACAACTTTAACGAAGTGCTAGAAGGCATGTCTCCAAACGTTAAAGTGAATGTTGAAAACCGTCTTTCTGAAGAAGAAGGTGGTCAAATCGGCGTTGATCTGACGTTCCAAAACATGAAGGACTTCTCTCCTGAAGCAATCGCGAAAAGCGTACCTGAGCTAAACAGCTTGCTTGAACTTCGCGAAGCCTTGGTTGCACTGAAAGGTCCTCTAGGAAACGTTCCTGCGTTCCGTAAGAAGATCGCATCGGTTCTTCAAGACGAAGAAGCGAGAAAGAAACTGTTGGATGAACTAAGCATTGGCGCCGACCAAGAAGCGAAAGAAGAGTAAGGGATATCATGTCTGCAGAAGCACAAGCGCCAGAACAAGAAGCAGCCTTAGTTGAATCAGGCTCACTTCTGGATAGCATTCTTAACGAAACTCGTTTAAAGCCAAGTGATGAAGGTTTTGACGTTGCAAAACGCGGCGTAGAAGCATTCATCAGTGAGCTACTAAGCAGCTCGAACACAGAGAAAGTAGACCAATCTTTGGTTGATCTGATGATCTCTGAAATCGACCAAAAACTGTCGAACCAGGTTGATGCGATTCTTCACAGCGAAGAAGTTCAAGCGGTTGAATCAACGTGGCGTGGTCTTAAGTACCTTGTTGACCACACTGACTTCCGTGAGAACATTCAAATTGAATTGATCTCAGCGAAGAAAGATGAAGTTCTTGATGACTTCGAAGACGCACCAGAAGTGGTGAAGTCTGGTCTTTACAAACAGATCTACACACGTGAATACGGCCAATTCGGTGGTAAACCTGTTGGTGCAGTAATCTGTGATTTTGACATGTCAGCATCAACGCCTGATATCAAATTGATGGAATACATGGCGAACGTGGGCGCAATGTCTCACGCGCCGTTCATCACGTCTGCATCGGCTAAGTTCTTTGGCCTAGACAGCTACGAAGAGCTACCAAACCTAAAAGACCTTAAGTCTGTATTCGAAGGTCCACAGTACGCGAAATGGCGTGGTCTGCGTGAGCACGAAGATGCGCGTTACCTAGGTCTATGTACGTCTCGCTTCATGCTACGTACACCTTACTCTGTAGAAGATAACCCAATTAAGGCGTTTGACTACGATGAGAAGGTAACAGACAGCCACGACAACTACCTATGGGGCAACTCAGCGTACGCGATGGCATCTAAGATCAGTGAGTCATTCGCTAAATACCGCTGGTGTCCGAACATCATTGGTCCTCAAAGTGGTGGTGCGGTTCAAGATCTACCGGTATACAACTTTGAAGCAATGGGTCAAATCGAAACTAAGATCCCAACAGAGATCCTTGTTTCTGACCGTCGTGAATACGAACTAGCGGAAGAGGGCTTCATTGCTCTAACCATGCGTAAGGGTTCTGACAACGCGGCGTTCTTCTCTGCAAACTCTGTTCAAAAACCAAAAGTGTTTGCGAACACGCCTGAAGGCAAACAAGCAGAGATGAACTACAAGCTAGGTACTCAGCTTCCTTACATGTTCATCATCAACCGTCTGGCGCACTACATCAAAGTGCTACAGCGTGAGCAAATCGGTTCTTGGAAAGAGCGTTCTGACCTAGAAATCGAACTGAACAAGTGGATCCGTCAATACGTTTCTGACCAGGAGAACCCGCCAGCGGAAGTTCGTGGTCGTCGTCCACTTCGCGCTGCGAAGGTAGAGGTATCAGACGTAGAAGGCGATCCAGGTTGGTACAAAGTATCGATGTCTGTACGTCCTCACTTCAAGTACATGGGCGCAAGCTTCGACTTGTCTCTAGTTGGTAAACTAGACCAATAACCCATTACTGAAACCATCAAGCAGCCAGTGAAGACTGGCTGCTTTTTTCGTAGGACCGAACATGGAAAAAGGTTATCGTCTTCTAGAACGGATTGAATTGGGTGAGCCAAAAAACTGCTACGAGAAAGTGGTGTCTCACAAGCACCTGATTGAGTCTATTCATTCGCACCTTGCCGACTTATTGAACACACATTCTGGTAACGCCATGATTGATGATGAGTACGGCCTACCTGATTTCAACGATGTGCTTTCCAATAACACAAACCTCGTTCGCCACATTCAAAAAAACATCACATCAACCATAGAACGCTTTGAGCCCCGACTATTGAATGTCGAGGTTCATTACCGTGAAGACCACCATAACCCATTACAACTCGGCTTTGGTATTCGCGGCGAAGTTTCCCATAACGGCGGTAAAGTCCCAATGTCGATCGATGTCTACATGGGAACCGACGGCCAATTTAACGTTTAGTAGGTGCCACTTGAGTAACAGTAAATACTTTCAAGATGAACTCACGTATTTGCGCGAGTCGGGTAGTGAGTTTGCCAAATATCACCCAAAGCTAACTCACTTTCTGTCGGAAGGAACCTTCGATCCAGACGTCGAGCGACTGCTTGAAGGTTTTGCTTTTCTGACCGGACGTATCCGTGAAAAGATTGACGACGAACTGCCGGAGTTGACGCAATCTCTGATGACTTTGCTGTGGCCGCATTACATGCGTTCAATTCCGTCTTTGTGCATCAGTGAGCTGAAACCACATACGGGAAGTGTTACTGAGAAAACCGTGGTGAAACGTGGCGCGGAGATGGCGAGTGAACAAGTTGAAGGCACGCAGTGTTTGTTCCGCACTTGCTACGATGTGAATCTGTACCCAATCACGATCACTAACATCGAACAAACCAACAGCCGCACCAGTTCAGCGATTGATGTGACGTTATCAACGGAACATGGTCTTGAGCTGTCTCGTATCGGCTTAGATACGCTGCGCTTGCACTTGCATGGCGAGATTCATATTACTCGCACCGTCTTCTTATGGTTGTTCCGCTACCTAGATTATGTCGAGCTAGATGTTGGTGGTGGCTACAAACATCGCCTAGGGCCAGAATACGTTAAGCCAGTAGGGCATGAAGAAGACGAAGCGCTGTTGCCTTACAGCAAAAACTCCTTCGCAGGTTACCGCTTACTACAAGAATTCTTCTCTTTGCCAGATAAGTTCATGTTCTTCGACATCAAGGGCTTAGAGTGGTTAAAAGGCATTCCGCAACGCAGTACGGTCAAAATCAAATTCCACTTTAAGCGTGCTTTGCCTTCAGAAGTCGTGCTTAAAGATAAGCACTTAAGGCTACACTGCACCCCAGCCGTTAACTTGTTCGAGAAAGACGGTGATCCAATTCGCTTAGAGCATCGCCGTAATGAATACAAAGTACGCCCTCAAAGCAATACTCAAGAACACTATGAAGTGTATGGGATTGAGCAAGTGGAGAGTTGGAGTAAGGACGAACGCCGTCGTAAACCATTAATCGAATTTGAGTCGTTTGAGCACCAAATCAACCAGCGTGATAAACGAGAGTTCTACAAATCCAAAGTAGGTGAGCGAGTAAGCGGAAGAGGGTTAGAGCGCTATATCTCATTCCATACTCACAATGGCGACATTGCGGATCTTGGGACTGAAACCGTATTGATGAAACTGCAATGCAGCAACGCGGATTTGGCAGAACGTCTTTCGGTGGGTGACATCACTTACGCAACCCACAAGTCGCCAACGTATGCGACGTTTAAAAACATTACGAAGCCAACACAATCGGTAAGCCCTCAGGTGAACGGCGAGCTTCAATGGCAACTGATTGCCAACATGTCGCTCAACTACTTGTCTTTAGCAAATATCGATGTGTTGAAAGTGTTGCTCTCGACGTACGACTTCCATTCTCGTGTTGATAGACAAGCCCACCGCGCGTCGATTCATCGACTTGATGGCATTATTTCGTCAGAGATGAAGCCAATTGACCGCGTGTTCCGTGGCGTTTCTGTACGTGGTAACCAATTCAAGTTGGTGACCAACTCTAAGTTCTTCGTGAATGAAGGCGATATGTTCCTTATGGCAACCGTACTGAACGAATTCATCCGTTTGTATTCGAGTGTGAACTCCTTTACTGAACTGGAAGTGTTTGATGAAGCCACTGGCGAAGTGTACAACTGGGCAAGCCTGATCGGACAGCAGACGATTCTATGATTAATACACTTTCTGATAAGTCGAATGAGTTTAGCTTCTACCAAGCGGTGCTTTTGCTGGAGAAACACTACCAACTAGAGCCAAATTCCAATTTTGTCGCGGTTGGTGAGAACAAATACTTCCATCAGGAACGCATTGAGTTCAGTGTGTCGCCAAATCTGTGCTTTCCGAAGAGTGATATGGACTTTATCACTCATATGGAAAGAAACGGGCAGCAGTATTCTCGTGTTGAGACTAACTTCCTCGGTTTGCATGGCTCAAGTTCACCACTGCCAGCCTCTTACACGGAGAAGCTTGCAGGGCGCGACCCCGATGATAACCCGGTAAAAGACTTCTTCGACTTTTTCCATAACCGCTACACCAGTTTGTTGTATCGAGTTTGGAAGAAGTATCGTTATCACGTGCAATATCAAAGTGGCGCAAGCGACGCGTTCTCGGGACGTATACTGCATTTGGCTGGTCTGTCAGGCGTGATGCAAGATTGTGATGTCGCGGAGCTAGACCGAGCGAAGATTCTGTCTTACGTTAACCAGCTATCGACACGTACACGCTCTCCTAAGCTGATATCCGGTATTGTTTCGCACTACTTTTCACTGCCAAATGTGCGTATTGAAGAGTGGGTTTATAGACGCGTAGAAATCGCTGAAAGCCAGCGTAACAAGCTCAATCGCGCTAACTGTGTGTTGGGGCAAAGCTTGCACTTGGGTCAAAGCATTGCGGATTTGAACGGTAAGTTTAACTTGTGCATCGACAACATTGATTTTGAGACGTTTAAACAGTTCTCCTACGATGGCGAATTGCATAAGACGCTAGTGGGGTTGATGCGTTTTATTCTGCGTGACCCGATGTCTTGGGACCTAAAGCTGACGGTTAACCTTGATTCTATTCCAGATAACCAACTGGGTACTGGGGAAGGGAACCATTTAGGTCAAACGTTTTGGTTGGGTAACCCTAGCGAAGCAGACGCTAAAATACGCGTGATTGGCAGCATCTAATGCTTAGCGATGATTAAGAAACGGATGCGTAAGAAGCGTTAGGTAAAAAAAGAACACAAAAAAAGCCGCGATGTATTCGCGGCTTTTTAGTCTGAAAAGAATGTTCGGCGGGAACCAAATAACTTATCGACTGATTGGTTGGTGGAGTACAACCGTCGTATCGAGTTTTTGAATTCCGCTGAAAGATTCAATTTCATTACATAGGTGGTGAATAGACTGAAGGTCCGGAGCTTCGATAAGAGCAATAATGTCGAAGCTACCACCCACAACGCTCGTCAGTCGTACCTCTGGAATCTCTTTAAGGGCACTCGTTACTTCGTTTTTCTTGCCCTTTTCACAAGAGATCAGCAGATAGCTGGCTGCTTTGCGACCCTCATTTTCGACTCGGATCTGGGCAGTGTAGCCCTTGATGATCCCAGTCTTTTCCAACCTATTGATTCTTTCTGCGACAGCAGTACGAGACAAACCGATGTTTCTAGATAGATTCGCAATTGACTCTCGTCCGTTTGATAACAGACTGGAAAGGATTTTGCGGTCTAACTTGTCTAAGCCTTGTAAAGTCATGTTTGAAATCATGTGTTCTGCCTATTCTGGTTTTTATATAGTTATTAAATCGACTCTGGGAGTGTAAAGTTATACAGCTCGGCTAGAGTGAATGGGTTTTTCTGTGTCAAAGGAGTGATACGAAGGCTCAAGTCCCTCCCAGACACTTTTATGTCACTGACGAAGCTACCGTTATGAGTGTTTGTCAGGGTTGAATCACCTAGCAATCTGTATATCGCCCACTGACCACTCTTATTAAGAACGTGCTGCTTGCCCTCGTCTGTCACATCTTGGATCGTGATACTAATGTTGAAGTCACCGTTCTGCGGCGGCCACTCCATCTCACGAATTCGGCTCGGACCGTGATAGTAGTTGATATCAGTGTCTGAAATTTTCAGACTGGCTCTGATAGCACTGGAATCAAGGTCTAATACTTTCGCACTGAACGGGATGTAAACTCGGTTTGTGCTCTTATTGATCAACGTATCGCGGATAACGTTGTAATTGCGCAATTGCACCAATAGAGCAGGGGAAAGTGGCATTGTCTCGCCATCCACCTGTTTTGGTGTCCACAAGTTTGTATCGTAAAACGGTGCGAAGTTCTTCTGAATAAACGTGTCTAACAAACCACCTGATGCAAACAACAATTCGAAGTCTTCAATCGAGATTTCTTCTGTCGCGTTTAGATCAAATGGGTATTTACCAAGCCCTAGCTCTTTAAACTTGGTGTAAATCTCGCTGTACCATTGGGTTTGAATGCCTTTTGCTGATTCTGCAATCATCACTGACCAGCTTTGCTGAACCACATCAAGCAACCAGCTGCGTACCGGCTCTGGTGACTTTTGAGCAATCTGCTTAAGTTTGATAAGTGGATCCGCTTCTGTGCTGTTCATACGGTGTTGAGCAGCGGCCAACGCAGCCATTTGTGGATCAGGCGCATCAGCAATGTCTTTCATGTAAGTACGAACACGGCTCAAGGCTGTAATGGTTTCATCCCATGGAGTAGGGGAGTTTGGTGTTTCACTGACTTGAAGTTGGTTCAACAAGTGGAAAGCTTGCTCAACACGCTTCATGAGTAGGTAATCTGGCTGCACGGCTTCTTCTACTGCTTCTGATGCCGAGTCTGCCGCTTCCGCGAGTTTCGGGTTCACTTTAGCGATTAACGCGTTCTTCTCGCCAACAGGAGAGAACTGAGTGTTCGCGTAAACTTGCTTCAGCACGGTCGTCATTGGCGAAGATGGACCTGAAATAAGGTCGATAGCGTTCGTCAGGTCACCCACATTGCTGTAGTTCTGAACTTTTAACTCACTCAGTGCGTTGCGCCAGTAGTTGATGTAGTCGTCGGTGTACTTCTTACGAACCTGAGTCTTAAACGCATCCTGCTCTTGCTTGGTTGGAATCACGTGGTTTGATAAACCTAAAACCCAGTTATCGCTGATCACTTGTTGTGACATCAAATCAACACGAGGGCGATAGAAGGTACTAAAACCTGTTGAGGTGTAAACCTTATCGATCACAAGTCGATTGTCGTCTAGCGGTTCGTTAAACACGTTGTTGAACTCAAAACCAACGGCACGTTGAAGATCGAGCGTGCCAAGGTCAATGGCATCCGCCTGGTTCAAAATGCCTGCGTAAACGAGATCTACATTGGAGTTAGCCAGTAATGAGCGACGAGTCGCGCGCACAATGTCCATGTTGATATCAACCGGTGCAAATTGAGTGCGGAAGTAGGCATCTAAGTAACGCATTGCTTGGTTAACAACATCTGGCTTGTCGCTCAAATCGTTGAGTGTTTGCAGTGTTTGGCGACGTAGAAACTGAATGTCACGTTTTGATGGGTCATTCAGCATCAAGTAGCCTTTTAGCAATGGCAACGTCGCGGCAATATCATGTTGATTGTGAGTCAACTCGAGACGGTAACCTCTCTCTACAACGGGCATAAGCTGTTGTGCGACTTCTTTAAGCAAAGCTTCGTAAGCCAGTCTCGTGCTTTGGTCTAGGCGACTGATGTTCAGTGGCAAGACTTCTTCGTCTAGGGCGCGAGAGCCTTCTAGCCAAGCGCTGTATGACGGTTGAATTGCGCGTGTTGCATTAACCAATAGCTGGTTAAAGCTTGCTTCTTGCTCTACCTGACCTTTGTCATCAATGCCAAGCAATTGGTTAATCACACGCAAGTTGCTGTCTAGTGTCGTAACAAAGAAGTAGGTACCGCCTGCCAACAAGATAACGGACGCCAACATAGCCAAATGGCTTTGACGTTGGATCAAACGCAGGTACGTTTTGTTCTCACCGGCAAAATCGCTCTCTGGCAAAATCTGAGAATCAATCAGGAAGCGAGAGAAGTAGGGCGTTTCTGTCAGTTGTGTGTGCTCTGAAGCAATGATCGGCAAATTAAAGTAATTGCTGCAGCTTTTTGCTAACAGGTTGTACTTGCGACCACCTTGTAAGCTAGAGCAGAAGAAGATCTCACGGATATCAAGAGAATAAACGCCGCTGTTCGCGTCACAAAGGCGTTCAAGTACATAACTGATTTCCGCTTGGCAAAGTTCAAATTGTTTAGGAAACGCAAGGATTGCTTGTTTCTCGTCGATATCGGTTGAGTTTGCTGATGCGTCTAATGCATTGCTTTCAAGTACTTTGACTAGATTGCGGTAACCGTCGCGGTAATACTCTGTAATGACACCTTTCGCTTCTTTCAAAGGGATAGACAAGAACTCTACACGCGTTTTAAGCGAGCTAAAATGCACGTATTCTTTGAAGCCATCCAGCTTGTCGAGTTTCGACATCATCAGGTAAACAGGCAATGCTGAAGAGGTTTTTTCACTGATGGAACTCAAACGCTGCAATAAGGCGGTGATGGTGTAATCTTTTTGCTCTGGTTCAGAAACAATCATGAACTCAAAGTCGGTAAAGAACAGGCAACCGGAAAATGGCTTTCTCGGACGGTGACGAATCACTTCATCGACAAAGGTATTCCACAGTGACGCATCGCTGCTTGACACCTCTTGGAACACGAGACGCTGATCTGGTTTGACGTAAACCGCGCTGTCAGATTCATACCATTCAAAGAAATCGTTTTTTGCAGTGCGAGAACGATCCATTGGTTTAATTGCGCTTGAATTAAACAAGAATTGACGTCGCCCAGACGCTTTATTACCAATCATAAGATAGATTGGCTTCTTGCCTGAATTAGACAGAAGAGGGCGAATCACCATCGAAAGGGCTTCTTCTTCTGTTTCTAGACGCTGAGCTTTTGAGTTGTTCTTTTTCTTAAGCCATAGTGAAAACTGGAATATAAGATAAAAGGTGGCAATGACTCCGAGACCAACCCATAGATAAAGCTTATCTGCATCTTCGAGTAAGAATAAATATACTGCTGCAAATATCGCGGCTAAAACCAGAGCCACTATGGTAGAAACCACGATCGGGTTTCTCAGTATTTTTTGTTTGAACATAAGCCTATAACTTCTTTACTTGTATTGTTATTTATTGTCGTTTGACGCAGTTTTTAGCTGATTGATTTTATATAGGTAGGTGTTCAGTAAAAGGAGGGAGCGCTCAATTTCCTTTTGCTGCGTGTTCTTTTCTGCGTATTCAATTCGACCTAGAAGTGGAAATAGCGAATTACTGTATTCATACGCTTTCTTCGAGTCTTTATCTGAATTCTGTTTAGCGACATTAGCAAATACCGTCCTAGCATAGGCAAACCGTTTGTATATGACATCGAATTCATTTTCGAAACGAGAACGTTGGTCTAAAAAATTCTCTCGAAGTTGCTGAGCAGATGACGAGTCTGGGTAGATTTCTGTCAACTCATAAGTCAATTCATCAATGGTGTTTACTTTACTTACCTTCACTGGATCGAGTGTCCAATCGGTCATCAATGTATCAAGGCGTTCTACAGTCGCTGAGCGTAAAGAAAGGCGGTGATCTTTGTTCTCAACGCTAAACGAGCCAACGATATCAGTCAGTTCTGTCAGTGAAGCGTGTTCGATATCATCTTTCAGTGTTTCGTATTGATGCTGTTTGTAAATAAAGTGAGAAGCCAATGCAGCTGTTAACAAACCAACCACAGACAAGAGTACCCATCGGCTCGATTTCTGTGGCTCGGGTTGTGGCGTTGCTGGTGGTTGTTTGGAGTCAACTTTCGGTGGAGGGGCGATTTCAACTTTAATCCCTGTTGATGGCGCTAGCACTTCCGTTTTTGGTTGCTTCGCCTCTAACGCCATGACTTCCTTGTCTTTTGCTTCCTTAATCTCTTCAATCCACTGATTCAAGATACGACGGATACGACCAAAAGATGGGGCTTTAATTCCGTAGTGAAGGCGCAACTCTTCCTCGATGCGTAAGCACAGTTGATGTGCCGCTTCGATAAGAGGAAGCTCCTCTGGTAATGCACGTTGCTTTTTAATCCGTTTCTCAGTGTATTCAACCATCCATTCGATAGCGCTGATACGGGCATTCGCTTTTGCATGCTCTGGGTAAGCGGTGTACCAGTACACGACACATAAATCGAGCAACGAGTTCAAACCTTCAACTAGGCCTTTTAAACCGTCATTATAGGTTGCTGCAACCGTAAAATAGCAGCTGCAACGAAAGTCTTTGCCTTGAGTGCTTAGAATCTTTTTCGACAGCGTTTGCACTGTCTTCCAAGAAACTCTGCCTGTTACTTTGTTAAGGTTATTTATTTGACGTTTTATTTCGTCAAAATCGTCTAAGCCATTAGGGTTTGAGCCGCTTGGATTACTTTCATCGATCGGCCTTCTAGTGAAGTCGCTGAAAAACATATTTTCCAATTCCAACTGATTATATGGAAAGTAGCAGTTGGCAAATGATTATAAATGCACTGCTATCATCTTTTTTTTGAGGGATTTTATAGGCAAAAGAAAGAAATTGAATAATAAATAATATCTAAATCAATATAATTTAACTTAGTGTGACATTCGTTCACAAAAATTGTTGATTATGTTGATTTGTTTGGCATTAGTTTAGGTGATGTGTATTCCAGTAATTGAGACAAAAAGTAAGATTAATAGATTTTTAATATTAAGCGTGGTTATGACAAAAGTTCAAAACTTGAAGTAATGTCAGATTATTAAAATTAAGACAACCTTGATTAGAGGATACTTTAATAGTGAAAACTTATCAAAGTCTTTAACATTTGTTTGTTTAAGTGATGGTTGTGTTTCTAATTAAGAACTGGCTAATTTAGTTACTTAAGCTAGATTCATTATATTTACACAATAACCCTCACCGTTTTTATGAATATATCGCTAGTGATATTGCGTTTATTTATAGGTGATTTGCCTTATTTGATGGGGCTATTTTTTACCATATTGAAAAAGCAAAGAGACTTGATATCTTTCGCCCCTGAATATAATTACAAGGCTTTCAAAGAGGGACGAAATGCTAAAACCAAGTCAAGTTGGGCTAATCTCAGCCATGTGTCTATTTTCTACTTTTGCTTTAGCGAAGGGGGAGCGATATGGCGGCTCAGTCAACATGCTGACAATCGAAAGTATTGACTATGATGAAGGTTCTAGCGGTGATGTAGACACGTTGCGATACGGTCTAGTTCATACACGTCCTATCGATGAAAACAATAATCGTTGGCGTTGGTGGTTGGGTCTTAATTACCTTGCTGAAGATGTCGACGCACCTTCAAACGGTGTTTATCAAGAAGTCACAAACTACGAGCTTCGTGTTGTTCCACAATATGCCTTGAGCTCTTGGAGCATCTTTACCCCTTACGTCGGTGCTGGACTTTCGTTCGGCTATTCACAGTATTCAAACCGTTGGAAAGTAGACCAAGACGGTTACCGTTACGAAAGCATTGAAGACATTGACCAGTTTGAACTTGGTGCGGTTGTTACTCTTGGTACCGCAATAAAACTTGGTAGCAACCCAGATGCCCATATCCAGATCATTCCTCAAGCTTCCTACATTCTTCCAGTAGTCAATGATGGAATTGGTGGAGTAGAGCTGTCCGTTTCCCTACTATTTTAAGGTTTAGCAATGCAAACACATCAGCTAGTCCTATTCATTTCAAAGTGCCCGGAGGAATACACGGGCGCTAAGCATATTGAAATGCCCGAAGGTGGTGGCTCAGTAGGGCGTGCGCCAAGTTGTACACTGCCTTTAACTGACCATAATCGTTTTATCTCTGGAACCCACTGCCTTATTAGTGTTTATGGTGACACATATTACATCAGTGATGTGTCAACCAATGGCACTATGGTAAACGGCAATAAGATCCTTAAAAACCAACCAGTTTCGATTGTTGATGGTGACGTAGTGTCCCTTGGCCAGTACGAAATTGGTGTTTCTTTAGAGCACGTTTCTGCGGCTCAAGATATTGCTGCCGATATTGCTCCTGAACGTGTCTCAAATGATCCGCTAGTTAATTTGGGTGAGGCTGTCGTTGAGGAAGACGAAAAAGTCGGTGCGTTAGAAGATCTTTTCATGGAAACGAAACAGGACGATGTAGACAGCGATGACCCTATCGCACACCTCAAGTTTTCGATGCAGCGTGAAGATGACCATCTTATCCGTGATGTCGAAAAGCCTGAGGCCGCACAAACTAAGCCAATTGAAAACACAAGACAAGTTGTGGATGATAGCTTCAGTATTCACTCTGAATTCGATATTCCGAACCTAATCCCAGAAGATTGGTTAGCTGGATCCGCCGCGAGTAATGCATCTGTTGAACCTGAAACACAGCCTCGTCGAGATAGCAGTTTTATCCCTGAAGATTTTGTTAATCCTGAGAGAATAGATAGCTCTGAAGCGTTTGTCTCTCAACCTGAGAAAGTACAACCTGAAGTACACCAATCTCGCCCGCAACAATTTGAACAACCAACTCCACCACCAGTCCAACAATCGGTGCAAAGAACAGAACCTGTTGGTCAGAAATGGGAGGAGGTAACACAAGCCTTTATTCCTTCGACGCAATCTGCTCAGCAAGAATCGAAAGTTACGGAAACCAAAGTGGGTTTCGTCAGCAATGAATCTATCACTACTGAGGAAGGCACACTTTCTTCCGACATTAGCAAAGCGTTCTACGAAGGTTTAGGGATCAATAATCCCGAATTGATCAGCAATGAAGCACTCCTGTTTAAACAAATGGGAACCTGTCTTCGTTTGTGTATCGACAACTTGCAAAAAGACCTTCATGAAGTGGAGTCACTTAAAGGTGAGCAGGGCTTAAGCGAAGCAGATTCTAACCTAGCGGAATTGATGCTGACTCTAAACAGCCAGAATCTACTGTCTCCTAATGAGTTGGTCGAACAGATGTTAGATGAAATCAACGACCACCAAATTATTTTTAATAAAGCACTCAATGAGTTGCTGATTGAGCAATCTGAAACGAATGACCCTGTCACGTTTGCAAACGACGTCGCAAGTAAATCTATGTTCACTACCAAATCAAAATTGTGGGGTGAGTATCTGGAGTTCTATGCGAATAATCGTCGCCAAATGAATGAGACATCGTTGAAAGGTTTGATCAAGAAAAACTACACCAAAGCGATTAAGGGAAGCCATGCGTAGTATTGCGATGTTGCTCGGATGTGCTTTGCTATCCGGCTGTTCCATGTGGGACCAATTTAAAGAATCAACCGGTATTACACCTGAAACGTCCTCAATCGAGTTGGTGATCGAGGCTTCTTCGGTTCTTAACGTTCGTGAAGGCGGGCAATCCTCTCCGGTTATTTTGCGCGTGCATGAACTGACATCACCAGTATTGTTTCGAAGCTTAGATTTCTTTGCCTTGTTTGAGAATGATAAAGCGTCACTGGGCGATGAATACATCAAACGTTATGAATACCAAATGCAACCGGGTGAAAAAATCCATGAGTTCTTGGAGCTTGACCCTGCGACCCGTGCCGTTGGGTTCTCGGTAGCGTTTCGCGATATTGACGGCTCTTCTTGGCGTAAAGTCGAAGTGATTGAAGAGAAGAGCGAGTACTACATCAAACTCAAGTTAGAAGGCAGTGAGTTAATTTCTGACAACACTCGCGGCATTGAACAAGTTTACTTTTAAGGAATAAAAGCATGTCTTTATACAATCCAGTTGTTTGGCAAGATGGAATGTTCATGAAGCCGCAGCACTTTCAGCAACTCGATCGTTCACAAAGTAAACTGTCGAGCATGCTGAGCGCCAATGCATCGCCTCTACATTGGGGAATTAAACGTTTAGAGATTAACTCGCAACTGCTGGCGTTGGGTAAAATTGGTATTACTCGCGCTGAAGGTATTCTTCAAGACCGAACCCCTTTTGATCTGCCACTGCTCGCTGAACTGCCAGAAGTAAAAGACGTAGATCCTTCGATTGCCGATAAAGTGGTTTACCTTTGCTGTCCGTTACCTTCTGAACGCTCTGAGCTATTCGGCACCAAGAAAGACGGCGCACGTTACACCATGGAATCACAAGAAGCGGTCGACGCTTGCTATGATTCGGAAGACATGGCAAACATCGTAGTCGGTAAGCTTAACTTTTGTTTGATGTACGACCACGAAGACAAGAGTGCGTATACATCGATCCCAATTCTAAAGATCTCAGAAGTGAAGCCAGACGGAAGTGTTATCCTAGATGAGAGCTTTATTCCGACTTGTATTGATATCCATGCTTCGACCGTACTGAACAAGTTTGCGACCGAATTTGCTTCTATGCTGAAACACCGCGCAGAGTCTATCGTTCAGCGCTTAGGTGTCGTTGACCAACAAGGTGTATCTTCAGTTTCTGATTTCATGCTGCTCCAAGCTCTAAACCGATACGAGCCATTATTCTGGCACTTTGCAAGCGCTGAAGGGGTTCATCCTGAATCGTTTTACCGCATTCTTCTTCAAGCAGAAGGAGAGCTTTCAACTTTGTGTTCGGCATCTCGTAGACCAGTTGAGTTTACCAAGTACAATCACGGCGATTTGACCAGCTGTCTATCGCGCACACTGGATAGTGCGAAGATGACATTAAGTGTGATGTCTGAGCAGCGTGCAATGCCACTCACGTTGAGAGACCAAAACTACGGCATTAGAACGGCAGCGATTCCAGACAGCAAGATCATTGATACAACAACCTTTATTCTTGCGGTTAAAGCCGATGTTACTTTGGATGTGCTTCACACCCAGTTTGTTAGCCAAACGAAGATCGGTTCTATCGATAACATTCGTGACTTGATTAACCTTCAACTGCCGGGTATCGAGATCAAACCAATGCCAGTTGTACCTCGAGCATTGCCTTACCATGCGGGTTACACCTATTTCGAACTGGATAAGACAGGCGAAGAGTGGGCGGCACTGAAAAACACTGCTGCGATAGCGGTTCACGTAGCCGGCGACTTTGCTAACTTGTCGTTGCAACTATGGGCTGTTCGTCTATGAGTTATGCAGAAACCGACGTCACCGTAGTCTTATTCCAACCAGAGCCTGGCAAACCGATGGAGGTGATGCCAGCGCCTGACTTATCTCGTAACATCGCGGTACAAGACTTAAACATTGAAAACATGGGCATCAACCCTTTGGTCGATCAGTTCTCTTGGTTGATCGCCAGTTTGTCTTGTATGTCCTCAATTCCTTGGCTCGATGACCCAATGCCGTTTCGTGAACAAGTGGCTCGCGAGATAAGAAAAGGTGAACGTAAGCTCAATGAAATGGAATTGGATCGCGCATCCATCTTGGTCATCCGATACTGTTTGTGCGCTGCGATTGATGAATCGGTTTGCCGACAAGAGTGGGGGGCTAACAGCCATTGGAGCCAGAACAGTTTGTTGTCAGAGTTCCATAATGAGACCTCCGGCGGTGATAAGTTCTTCGTTATTCTCGAGCGCTTAAAAGCAGACCCACGCAAATATCGTCACGTTATCGAGTTTCTGTATTTACTGCTTCAACTTGGCTTTCAGGGCAAATACGGCCGTGAAGAACGCGGTAACGAAAAGCTCGCAGAAATCGGCAATACCATTTATCGCTTAGTACGTGACGAACGTTTGGCAGAGCAAGAGAAAGTCTCTCTCGTTAACCTTAAGGCCAAATACCTCAAGAAACCGTTAAAAAGGGTGATTTCACCCAAACTGATTTTAGGCATCAGTGCGATAACCTTCGCGATCATGTATGCCGCGACCTACATCGTTATAGATTTAAAGTTCCAGCAATTGCTTGAAGTGTATCGATAAACAGAAGATCTCGAAATGAGATCTTCTGCCAGTTTTAAGCTTTATCGTGAATTTCACTGGCGGGTTAGTGAAATTCACTAGTCATTTAGAGAGATTGCAATATGCGATCTCTTTTATTATTCAATCAACAAAATTCAAATGGATTGGTTATGGGCGTAACAGTTGGTGCAAATGGACTTTCGATAGTTCATAAAGGCTCAGGTGGTGAAGCGAATGCAACGCTCCCAGATGTTTGTTTAACGAAGGTCGGCAAGCCGATCGTTCCTATCCCTTACGGTAACAATGCAAAGTCAGCAGACCTTGCTGGTGGCACTACGACTATCTCTATGGATGGCGGTAACAGTGTCGCAATCAAAGGCAGTACATTCTCAAAAAGTACCGGTGACGCGGGCGGCGATAAAAAAGGCGTCGCATCCGGCACGATAGAAGCCGAAGCAAAATTCATTTCAGCCTCACCAACGGTTAAGTTTGAAGGCAAGGGCGTATGTCGTCTGTCTGACCAAATGACCATGAACAAAGCCAATACCATGTGTCTTGGCGGCGCTCAAAACCCATCGGTTTCTGTTACGGAAGATCAGGAAGGGACGTATACGGTTGATTTGTACCTCTCTTACTCAGACGGTGAACCCGTTCAAGGCGCAACTTACACTCTCACAGATCAATCTGGCGCCGTATTTGAAGGAACACTAGACAACAACGGTAAGGCTTCGGTCGGTGGCGTTGCTCCGGGTGAGTTTGCCATAGAGTACGGCGAGGACAGCCGAGACTTTATGCCGAATGTTCCAACTAAGACCAATCCGAACTTTAATCCTAGTGCTAACGCTCAACTGATCATTGAAGAAACAAAGAAAGGCGAAGTTGGTTTCTGGGAAAATGCTTGGACGCGAATGTCTGGTGCCGCCAGTTGGATTTGGGGCGTGATTCTTGGTGATTTCAACGATGATGCTTCCGTTGAGCAGATCATCGCCAATACGGCGCTGACGATGATTCCTGTTGTAGACCAAGCCGCTGACGTGCGCGATTTATCTGCGAACATTATGACTTTGTTGACTGAAGAAGAGCGCGATAAGCCTGAAAACTGGTTAGCTCTTTCACTTACTCTTGTCGGCTGCGTTCCTACATTTGGTAGTGCAGTCAAAGGTACGTGTAAAGTTGCGCTAAAAGGCGGCAAAGGGACATCAAAAGATACTTTGTTAGCTGTTTTAAGAGGTATGGGTAAAGGCGATCCAGAAAAATTTTTGCGCACATTAGATTGGATGGATTACGCCAAGCAAACCAGCCAGATTGTTAGCGATGTTCTAAAACCTTGTATTGAAGTGGCAACGGAGTTGGCTTCATACGCAAACAGAATGGGCGCAGATGAGCTTGGTGCGTATTTCTTGAAGTTAGCGGATGAGGTAAAAATCATCGATAAGATGGTACCGGACAAGCTTAAAGAAGCGATGGGCGAGTTTGATGATCTTTTTGCTCGTATCTTAGGTAAGGGTGAGAAAACCTATCCAGCAAAAGTAAAACACAATACAGGTGAGTCTGCTCAGTCAGGAAAGAACTCTGCGAAGGCGAATGAAGAAAAAGATAAAAACTCTGGCCGATGTAAAATATGTAATAAGGAAATAGGAAAACTTAAAACACAGTGTATCGGACATAAATTAATAAAGGCATAAATATTATGGGTAAATGGAATAAACTGACGATAAGTAATCTTAGTCGACATCCAAAAAAGGCTGTGGGATTTAGGTCGTTTAGTGAAAACTGGGCTCCTATTTGTGAAATGTTTGGAAATTCAATTCATTCTCACCCATGGATTACCAACTCTACAAACAAAGATTTGTCGGTAAAAGTCTTAGCTCCCCATCATATAGTTTCTATATCGTCCTTAAACTATATAAATAAGAATTACAAGAAGATACTACGCAGATCTCTATATAATGTTAATCATCCAAAGAATATACTGCTGCTACCTGCACAAATAGAAGCAATGGCTTGCGAGTTGAGAGTTCCTTATCATATTGGTAATCACCGAGAATGGGGGACAGTAGATACTGTAATTCCTAAAGAAAATGTAAAAAAAATAAAAGAGAAAAATAGAGGTACAGATATTTCTGAGGGATATCACTTTTTAGTCAATGGCAAGGTTAGAAAGGAAATTAAGAAAATAATGAAAAAATGCAAAGACTATAAATGTCAAGAAATAGTTGACGCAATAGATAATTTATCAAAAACAATTTCTAATGATATTACAGTCGGTACCATCAAGTTAAATAAGAATGGTGCAGACTTTTTGGAAGATGGATTAGGTTGTGGAAGGGAGAAATGTAATAGTGATAGAAACCATAATTTTTACGTCTCTCCTCACACTGTAAAACAATTGGCCATGACTGGAACTAGACTAAAAACGGCGTACGAAATCTATGGTTAAAGAGTTATTTGAAGTTACAGAAAACTACATTACAAGTGATTTTCATTTTCAAGAGTCCGATCAAAGAACTTTTCAACTAGTGTACGATGAAATTACTTCATATAATAACAAGTTGGTTATCTATTCTACTTCTGAGATAAATGATGACAAGATGAAAAGCATATATCGTTATGCTGATGGTTTTATCGTTAATGAGGAAAGTGCCAGAATTCTGGCTTCTTTAGATATTTATAATTTGTCAATTACACCTATATTAATTAAGGATGGAAAAAAAGTTGTTGAGAACTACTTTTATATGAAGGTTCACTCCGTAATAAATTGTCTAGACAATGAAAATTCAATATTTTATAGAGAAGGCGATGCATTCTCATTACAAAGTATAACTGTCTTGTCAAACCGAATAAGCGAAAAGGATAGAATATTCTTCATTGATGATGATTATTCTATCTTGATGGATAAGGAGATTGTATCTCTTCTCCTTAAAAACAATGATCTAGTAGTAAAAAGCGTGAGTTTGAATGAACTTACATAGTCATGTTTTCTATGCTTTCATTAGTTTTCATAGATGAGTTTTTGATATCTAATAAGCTAGGTTTGGTCAGTGATGGAGAGTCAGCGCTGCTAAATGAAGGAGTTATGCAATACTCATAACTTCCATCATCTTGTTGAATTTTAATTATGTTATCTCTTAACGTTATAGTACTATTTTGATCAAACTCTAAGGTGAAAATACTATTTATGATTAGATGATCTTCAAATTCAGTTACAGCACAACTAATGACATTAAAGTGGTCTACAATATAACCGTCAATCATGTCAATTAAGTCGAATTTAGGTATGTCTGACTGGTTTGGAGTGAGCTTAACGTAAGGAGTAACAACCTGTTCATCTGTTAGTTTAAGATCAAGATACTGTTCATCTAAAAAATAGTCTTGTATATGAGATTTTTTTACTTTGTACTCAACTTCAAATTTAAAACACTTTACTTTAATCATGATTTATTTCCTATGGTGGTTTATAAGATATTTAATCATTTTTAAGGTTAAAATGGAAGCGTTTGCTGGCATCGTATAAATTTTTAAGATCAATTAGTTTTCAACGATTAGCCGCTTCACTAAGTTTAGGAAATAAATTATGAAAGAAAAATATGTTATTTTAACGAAGCAGACGTTAACTAACTTCCCATTCCAGCAAAGCCCTAAGCCAATAGTGCCAGTAGAGCCTGATCTGCTTTTGGAAATGACTTTTTCTCCGAAGCTATTTATCATTAGTGATATTGCGTCAAAAGTAGAGAAACTAGTCGTACATGGAGTAGAGTGGTTAGACGCTCGCGTGGATTGTTCTCCAAGCCAGCCATCTGATGATGAAATTAAAGTTTATGAAGATTATCGTATGCCTTACATCCATCAAACTTATAAATTGACGGATAAAGCAAAACAATACGGCAAGTTAAACTGGCTAGACATTGAATCAACAGAGTTTGACTTCTCTAAATTAGAAAATATCCCCTTAGAAGAACGATTGATATTTAAACTAGAAGAAGATTTTGGCTTAGTTTTCATTCACCAAAGTGTGATTGACCTTCTTAAAAAAGACGTCAAGGACGTTTGGGTTAGGGATGTATAATAAGCGCCGAAAGGCGCTTTTTCTTTTATTCAATCGGATACTACTCTAACAAATAAAAGATGAGAACGTGGCTAATGAATCCACAGTGGTTAGGACATAATGAATAGAACAACGAAATTAACTTTGTTGTTGGCGGCGGCAACATCGGTCGTCGGCTGTCAAACAATGCCGAATCAAACACTGACTTCTACGGCAACTCAAGAAACTATAGAACATGCGAAAGCCGAACTCGATGGGCAGCGTTTCTACAAACTTAATGAATATGACCAAGCGATTGAGGTTTCTGACGATGGGACCATTGTATTCAAGTCTTACTTACCTCGTAGCGGCGGTTACGAATGGGTACCTGTAGTCATTCAGGACAGCAGTTTTTATGTGTCATGCGACTATTTCCGAGAGTTTGTGGATGCTGGAATGGTAGTGCAGGCACAGTTTGTCGGTAAAGGTGGGCGTATTGAATACTATGATAAAAAACGCTGTGAAGAGTACGGCGAGCCCGTTTGGAATTAATACGTTTTTATTAAAGCGCCTGTCGGCGCTTTTTACTTTCTACCCCCAACACCGACCATCTGGGACATCAATTAATCGTCTCGACAAAAATAACTCAGCGTAATTGGCGTTGGTTTAAAATGAACCACACTAGGGCAAATGGTACACTGTACTCATATAGATACACTGTAATTTAACGTTTGAACCTCTTCCCCCAAATACCATTTTTTGCGTTCAAACGTTGAGAAATACCCCTATGCGTTTGTCGTTAAACCTCGTGATTGCATCCACGTTTGGAGTTGTTGCTCCTGCCTCTGCTAACTATGATCTAGATTCTTTACTCGAAATGCCATTGTGCTCCTTGGCTGAAACCAAGGTTGTTTCGGCCACTCGAACCTCGCAATCCCTTGCAGATACACCCGCGTCTGTATATGTCATTACCGCAAAAGAGATTAAACGCTCTGGTGCGCGTTCTGTGGCTGATGCGTTATCTTTGGCACCCGGACTGCATGTCGCGAAATACTCCAATTACGATTGGGGTGTCACCGTGCGTGGCAACAACGAAACCCTGAACAATAAAATGTTGGTCATGGTTGATGGTCGTAGTGTGTTTAACCCGATGTCTTCTGGTGTGGATTGGGATTTAATCCCCGTCAGTATGGATAACATTGCTCAGATCGAAATTGTACTCGGTCCAGTTGGCACAGTATGGGGCGGCAATGCCGTAACCGGTGTTATTAACGTCATCACAAAAGAGGCAGAGGGTGCGGCAAAAGGGAAGGTGTCAGCCAGTTTCGGAAACTACGATTACAGTGAATATCAGCTCCATCATGCGGGCTCTGCGGGTGAATACGCAAACTACAGTCTTTACGGCGAGTTCGTAGATCACATGCCATGGACCAGCGATGAAGCGCGTGTACAGCCGTTTCAGCATTTCAATGTGTATACCGAGCGATTCGGTGGTCGTTTGGATTATCAGAAGCATGAACATACTTTGAGTGTTCAGGCTGGTGGGATTCGCTCACGTGAAGATTACAACTGGGGTAACTTCCAACCGCATTTCATCATGCCAGGTGCAGAGCCTATGCGTTCTTTTGAAACCGAAATGACGATGCAAGAGTACTTCGTTGGGGGCCATCATATTTTTGATCGCGCCAATGGCGACAGTTGGGAAAACGAAGTTTGGTTTACCTACAGCTCTAACGACAGTACTCATGCTAATGCCCAGTTTTTCAGAACCGACCTTGATTCACATTACACTTTCTCTGATTTATGGGGTACCGAGTTAACCCTTGGTGGCAACGTACGCCTGATTGATGAGCAATTTGGCACCTTTTCAAAGCGTGATGAGGTCACTATGCCTTATTTACGTGTAGCGGAAGATCCTGATTTTCTTAACCAGTCTTACGGCGTGTACATGAACTGGAATATTTCCGTCATGGACAAGACCAAGTTAACGCTGGGCAACCGTTGGCAATACAATAACCTGACTCATGATATCGATCCGCAACCGCAAGTTCGCTTGAGTTATGAACTTGCAAGCAACCAAAGAATTTGGGCAGGTTGGGGCAAAGCAATAGTGACGCCGTCACGCCTTGAATTGAGTACTTATCTGCGTGAAAACCAATACATGCAGAACGTAATGTTCAGCGATAACAACTATTACGATTACTACTACAGTACGTTGCTTAAAGGCAATGAAGATCTGGATGTCGAGTCTGTATCTACGTATGAACTTGGTTATCGTTTTTGGGATGAGCATCGTTTGCAATTCAGCATCGGTGGCTTTTACACCCGACACGAAAACATTCGCGTTTATAAAACTGAATCTGCGGCTCAAAACATTATCGCGGATGGCTCATCTCCGGGAACTATAGGCACTGTGGTGGAACAATATACATCTAAGCTGATTGACCCGATATGGAGCGAAAGTTTTGGTGGTGAAATCGCTGTGAAATGGCAACCCCGTGATGATCTCCAAATTAATGCTAACTACAGTTACAAGCGAATTGTTGGTCATTGTGAAGGTACCATTTGCTCAAATAATGATGCTGTAAAACGAATGATTGAAAATGAGCCAAACCACTTTGTGAATGCGCAAGTAATGTGGGACATCACGCCGCAATGGTGGGTAAGTGTCAGTGGTCAATATGTTGCTGAATCGAAACTGCATGAAGATTATGAGTCAGCATTGAATCCAGTGTCAGTTGCCAATAAAGACTACAACTGGCCTGAAGTCGTTTCCTTTGATGCATCTCTAAGCTGGCAGTACAACGATTGTATGCCAGAGATTACCGCATCGGTCGAGAACTTAGGGGCTGACCAAAGCAAAGAGTTTCCTAACAATTACAACTCTTTTGCAAATGGCACACAGTATTGGTTGACGCTAGTTTGGGATTACGCCAGATGGTGAGACGATTCGAGAAGAGTTCAGCCTTTAAATGGGGCATAACCTTATGGGCATTGCTAAGTGCAACATTCGCGTTCGGCCAGTATGACGATGCCGATTTAAAAGCTGTCTACTTGTACCGATTTGCTTTACTCGCCGATTGGGGGGCAACAGGCAAGTCTATTGCGCCTGTAGAATATTGTGTGTCTGAGGGTGACTCCGTCGCTGAGCATTTAAAACGCATTGTTGCTCGCAAGCCTCAGCTCTCTCGTTACTATGACCTGTCAAGCGATGTAAAGCCGAGTACTTGCCATATTCTTTATATTCCACAAGCGAAGCCTTCCCAGATTGAAACGCTGAGAGAAACTTACCCTCATTCGCTGTTAATCAGCAATGGTGAACAGTTTGTTTTGATGGGAGGAATGGTTGCATTTGTGAAAGTCAATAACCGTATCCGCCCTATGGTGTCGCGCGGACATGTGGCGCCCACTCAAGTACAGCTTCGTGCACAGTTGCTCAGTATTTCGATTCTAGTCGAAGATGAGGTGGTGCCATGATTCGCTCTCGTCTCGCTCGATTGCCACTGCGTCACAAAATGATGCTTCCAACTTGGCTTATGATTACCCTCATTGTGATAGGTCTTGGCACGCTTGCTATTCAATACTTAGTCCTAGCTCAAGAGAGTGCGTTAGAGCGTCGTACCAATATTCTTGGTCAAGGGGTTGCGAATACACTTCAAGCAGCATTGATGTTTGACGATTCATACACCGCGAAAGAGCAACTGATTAACCTGAGTTTTGACCCTGATGTGATTTCAGCGCTAGTGGTGAATCAACATGATAAAACCATCGCATCGATTGAAGATCTACCAAAAGGCTGTGAATGGCAGAGCCGTACCTTGAAGTGCTCGCACCTTAATGTTGTGATGCGTCATTATGATGTGGTCTTAGGTGATGAAAAGCTTGGCGCGTTAGAGATTTGGGTATCGTTAGAAAACTTACTCATCAATGAGCGCAAGATGTGGTTATCGCTTGGCGTTATCGTGCTGCTGCTGTCTATGTGTGCATGGGCGTTGGCGAAGCTGCTGCATTCGCTTATCTCGTTGCCGCTTTTGTCTTTACATCGCTCTGTAGAGCATATGAGTAAAGTCGGGGTGATTCGTAAAGCATTGCCTGTTTACCACCAGGATGAAGTAGGGAAGCTGACAGAGTGCTTTAATGAAATGACCATGAGCTTGGCAGAACGTGAGTCTCAGGTCGCGCAGGTTCTAAAACGTGTTGAGGACAAAAACCGTTATATACACAGTGCGCTCGATGCAATGCAACGTTGCGTTCTGGTGGTTTCTTCAAGTCATAGGGTTACGTACTTTAACCCGATCGCGTCTAAAGAATTACGAGGTATGGAGGTAAACTCTGAAATCAGACGTTTGCTCGTGAGCCGCTTTGAACCTCTGTCAAAAATTGAGCGAGTGATGTTTGCCATCGACACGCACACGACCGTAAAAGGTGTTGAAGTTCGCAGTTTGGATAAGACCAAACGTTATCTCATCTCTTGTAATCCAATGGACACGGAAAAGAGTAGCCTGATTCAGTTGCAAGACATCACGGAGCAAACGCTTTCCGAGCAACGCCGTAAATTACTGGATCTGATGTTCGATCAAAACCAAGACGCAATCTTAGTGCTTAATCGAGCATTGGGCATTCAAACTCAAAACCACGCCGCGACACAATGGTTTGGTGAAGTCGATGCATTAAAAACGTTAGAGCTTTTATCGCCTTTTGAAGTCACAAAGGCCGTCAAACTGCGATTACTCAAAACTGGGCACTACAAGACGCATGTAGAGCTCAAAAACCAACAAGGGCGGGTGATGCCTTGTGAGTTGAAAGTACGTGTATTGAAGAGTGAAACGGGCAGAGCAGAAGCCTTTGTGGTTTCCTTTACCGATCTCACCATTGACATTGAATTGAAGCGTTTGAACTACCAAGCGAATCATGACCCGCTCACTGGGCTTGCGAACCGCTCCAAAGCAATGCGCCGTCTGCAAGAAAAGCACGATGTCGGTGCTTCTCAGCATATCTTGTTTGTCGACTTAGATGGATTTAAAGCCGTGAATGACAAATATGGTCATGCGATAGGCGACCAACTGCTCAAGGTCGTTGCTCAACGCTTGATGAACTGCGTCGCTCGCAGAGATTTAGTTTCGCGTTTAGCTGGTGACGAGTTTTTGATTGCTGTAAGGGATGCGACAAGTTGTGAGCCTATTGCACAACGCATCATAGAAAGTTTATCCAAGCCATTTCAGTTTGGTGACGTAACGTGTGACATCTCTGCCAGCATCGGTGTGAGTTATTGGTCGAGAGAAGACGGTTCGACATTGGACGAGAAAATCAATGAAGCCGATATGGCGATGTATCTAGCCAAGAATAACGGGAAAAATCAGTTTCATTGTCTTAATGAAATAGCATGTCTGGTTGAATAATCATCAAGTCCACACTTAACTAGTGTGGCCTTTTTTTCATCACAAGCTGGTGTCTAATTATACTTTTTTGTTTATTGTGACGCACGTTATGCTGTTTATTTGTTGTGCAAACAGTTTCGTGTTGATGATGAGATGGTCTACGCAAATGTGTTGTAGTCCAAGGTGGATAATTTTGTAAGAATGTCCTGACGAAATCGAATAAACTCTTTTAATAACAGTGATATAAAAACATTTCTCAAACTGTCGAAGTTTGACATTTAAGCTGTGCAAATTAGTCTGACCTCCCAAGTTGTGGAAGTCGTTATGTTCAGCATTCTAAGAAAAACCGTTGTATTTTTTGCCGCATTCATCGGAATTGCGTCTTCAAACTATTCTCTCGCTACGGAAGAACCAACTGATGCCGTTGTGGTTGGCGTGATCGCACAAAAGTCCGATGACCCTAACGCCGGTATCAAGGTGAACGCCTTCTATGGTATTAACCTAGAGTACCTGACGAACATTGCGAAGGTTCTCAATCTCAAGCTTGTTCTGCGCTCTTATGACAACATTCCCGATATCCTCAATGATATTGAAAGTGGCAAGATTGACGGGGCCGTTGGTTTTAGTAAAACCCCTGAGCGTGAAGCCCGATTCATTTTCTCTGAACCTTTCTTCTCTAGCACCGTCGCTGTTTGGTATCGCGAAAACAGTTACTACAAACGCGACCCTCGAGAACTGCAATGGGTATGCGTGGTAGGGACCGTATATTGTGAGTTCCTGAAAGACATGGGCGCAACCAAAGTTCGCGAAGTTCAAACACGTGCTAAAGCATTTGAAGAGGTGAGAACTGGCCGTGCAAATGCGCTGATCTCAACCTATGTCGCGATCAACCAATATCTAGATCAGAACGACATTGTGAATGGTTCGGTTGATATCCCAAGTTGGTTAAACGAGGAGGATGTGAGTTTTATTACCTCTAAGGAAAACCAAGCGCTTGTCGATAGAATTGATCGCATTTTAAGTTGGGAGCGCAATGGTAAAAACATTCGCTCTGTTGCATCGAAAAACCCTTATCACGTCAACGACAAATTGCTGGTCGAATACCGCCGTGATCTCAAGAACAAAGAGACCATCACTTACAGCAGTAGCGAAGAGGCGTTCCCGTTTCTGTTCAGAAATGCGCACACTGGTCGTTTAGATGGCTTCCTACCGGATTTTATTGACCTCATTCAATCTAGGACGGGACTCAAGTTTGAGTATTTAAAACCTAGCAGCAGCTTAAACAGTGGTTTGACTGCATTTAGCGCCGACATTGTTCCTGTCGCCTATGTAGATCATGCGCGTTCTTCAGACTGGCTCATCACCAAACCTTTTATGCACAACAACTTTGTCGCGATTGAAGCGCTCGATGTAGACAGTCATCCGCCTCACGATGCGAAATCGGGCATATTAATGAGCCTAAAAAAACAGGGGTTGGTGAATCTAGATTCATGGAAAGAAGAGCGTTTCACTCGTTACGACGATTTAAAGCAGTTGCTTAGCGATTTGAAATCGGGGGAGATCGATGTCGCCTATGTCCCGGACGACATCGTTCACAGCATGATTGCGCAAGATAATATCGATGGGCTACTTATCAGCGAGAAAGACGTCCTTACGCTTTCTATTGCTTTTGCTGTAGCAAACCACAACACCAAGTTAAAGAAGATCCTCGACAGCATCATCGACACGATCGATGCCAAAGAGATAGACAAACTCAACCGTACATACCGTAACTTCAACTTGGTCTATGGATACGACGAAGAGCATATCTTTACCATCGTTCTGTTTGTCGCGGTAGTGTTCGTCATCTTACTTGCCATTGTTTACTTCGTTCTGGCTCATCTTAAGTTAAAAGTGAATCTGGCGGAGCTCAACGCGACCAACGAAGAAAAAGAAAAACAGTGGCTGATGGAGATAATACAAGAGATCAACAGCATTGTTTTTATCCACGGTGAAGATAATCAGATCCAAATGAGCAACTGTTCTTTGTACCGCAATAATCGCTGTAAAGGCTGTACGATTCAAAGCCGAAAAGGGGCGAAACCGCTGGTGGATAACGTACGCGAACTGCGCCAAGTGATTGCAGGAAAGCGTATATCCGATACGACGGCATCTAATGCTTGTAAGCTCGGTATTCAACATGTTTATCGAGAGCGCAAATCCATTCTTTCACCGAGCAGCAAGAAGAAGTTCGTTTTAACCGTTTTACAAGATATCACCGAGCAGAAAGAGCGAGAGTTTGCGCTCATTGATGCCCAAGAGAAGGCACAAACAGCGGTTCGAGCGCGAGAAAACTTTTTGGCGACGATGAGCCACGAATTGAGAACTCCGCTGTCTGCGGCACACGGCTTGCTTGACTTGTTGACCCGTCAGACTAATCGCGAGTCTAGTAAAGAACTCATCACCCAAGCGATGCGTTCTCTTAATCACTTGAACCTACTGGTGGATGAGGTTCTTGATTACTCCAAGCTTGAAGCGGGTCAATTAAAAGTCACACCGACCAAAACCAATGTGGTGACCACACTCAGTGATGTTGTACGTAGCTTCGAGCCAAAAGCCGTAAGCAAAGGTTTGGATTACCGTGTGACTTTCAAACCGTTTGTGAATCCTTGGTTGAAAGTTGATGCCGTGCGTTTGGTTCAGATCACCACAAACTTATTATCTAACGCGGTGAAGTTTACCACCGATGGTGAAATCAGCGTCAGCGTTGCAATGAATGAAGGACAGTTGATCCTCAAGATTGCAGACACAGGCATCGGCATGACGGAGACACAGCTTGATGGCATTCTCCAACCATTCGTGCAAGCCGATGACACGATCACACGTAAGTACGGTGGTACTGGGCTGGGCTTGAGTATTGTTGACCGTCTTGTGGAATGCATGGGCGGGGATCTCTGCATCGATTCCCAATTCGGCCTAGGCACGACAATGGTGGTGAAGCTACCAGTGATTTTCTGTGAAGCTGAACCGCAAGCGGCCATTCGTTATACCTTCTCACCAACCTTACCTGCGAACGTGCGTGATTGGTGTCTAGTCTGGGGAATGGAGTCTACGGATGTAGCGCCATGCTTGGCGGGTAAGTTTTCATCTCAAGGCAAATTCCAAGGTCTCAATTTGGTGTGTGGAGAGAACCGCGAATGTGAGCTTTCTCCTTCTGATGCCAAGTACCCCGACACACTTTTGGCGCTGTTAACACAAGATTGTTCATTGAAGCCAAAGCAAACTAAAAAACTCAGTGATGTGTATTGGAAGCACGGTTCTGTTTTGGTCGCAGAAGACAATCCGATTAACCAAAGCGTAATTACGATGCAACTGCGAGAGCTTGGCATTGAGCCTGTGATCGTCAGTAACGGACTAGAAGCTTGGCAATACGTTAACCGTGACGATCAAGTGATCTTAGTGCTGACCGATTTCCATATGCCAGAGATGGATGGCTTTGAGCTAGTGAAGAAGCTTAAAGCAACACCAGAGCACGCTTCGATCCCTGTAATTGGCGTGACAGCAGAGGATTCTCGCTTAGCCAATGAGCGAGCCAAAAATATCGGGATTGATGACATCTTATACAAGCCGTATGACTTAGAAAAACTCAAGTCGAAGCTGCTGCCTTACCTTGGTCAAGAAAAAGAGGCGAAATGGCCTGAGTGGATCGAGAAGTTCAGAAAGCAAGATGCGCATGAGATTGCGAATGTGTTTAAGAGTTCGATGACACAAGACGTTTCCAACTTAAAACAAGCAGAAAGCAAGCTAGAGAAGAAACGCATTATCCACGGCATTAAGGGAGCGCTCGGTGCCATTGGCGTTAGCATTTTAGCCGAACTGTGTGTTGAAGCAGAGCAGGCGAGCGACGCTGACTTTGAATCACATGTCACTGGCCTTATTGACCGAATCGAACAAGAAATCAACCTCGCAGAACATTGGATAAAAGCTCATGAATAAACCACTTAACGCGATGGTGATTGATGACCATCCACTGCAAATTACGCTGTTAAAGCAAATGTTGCTGCGTCACGACGTGGACGTTGCGTCATTTGATAACGTCGACAAAGCCATTGCACACGCAAAATCGACGATTATCGACATTATCTTTTGTGATCTGCAAATGCCAAACAAAGATGGCATCGACATGATGGAAATGCTTAACCAGATTGGCTATCGCGGCAAAGTCGTGCTGGTCAGTGCGATGGAACTGACAATCGTCACTGCTGTACGCGCCATGTGCGAGACGTTCAGTTTTGAAGTACTGGGTAAGTTACTTAAACCCTACGATGAAAGCCAAGTAGTCGAAATGCTGAGAAGATCGGGGCTTGAACCGGTTAAAAATACACATTTCCAACAGAATATCTGCGTTCAAGACCAAGAGTTTTTGTTCGCATTGGCTGAGGGTAAAGTCAAAAACTATTACCAACCTTTAGCAGATGCCAACTCCGGCGAGATTGTCGGTTATGAGGCGCTTGCTCGTTGGTTTCATCCGATTTACGGCGTGCTTGCTCCACATAATTTCCTTTCGATCGTGGAACGTTGTCATTTATCAGCAGAGTTATTTGATGCAGTGTTTAGTAACGCGTTATACGACATGAAAAATCGCGGGCTCAAGCAACATGTGTCGCTCAATGTCGATCATGACAACTTAGAAGATGCGGAATTTGCGAACCAATTTATCGCCCGTTGTCAGGAGCATGGCATCAGTCCAGACCGATTTACGATAGAGATAACAGAGCGAGACACGTTTCAAACCAGTCCAGCGCTCTATAAGAACCTACTTAAATTTCGAATGAATGGAGTGACGATCAGTATTGATGATTTCGGTACCGGATCATCCTCGTTAGAAAAGCTTGCTCAACTGCCTTTCAACGAGCTGAAAATCGACCGTTCATTCGTTCAAGGGTTAATTCATGACCCGAAAAAGAAAAACATAGTGTTAGCGATATGCGCACTAGCAAAAAGCTTAAACATTAGCGTCGTCGCAGAGGGGGTGGAAGACGAGGTGACGCTAGAGGCCATGCGCCAATATACCGTTGATGTGTGCCAAGGCTATTACATCGATAAACCTATGCCATTAGAAGCAATAACGATATTGAATTAAAAGAATGATGAATAAAATGAACTGCTTGATCTTTGATGATCACCCACTGGTTTGCATTGCAATTAAATCCTTGGTCGAAAGCCTAGGCATTGCAAATGAAGTTATGACGGCAACAAGCTCAAAAGACGCACTAAAAACACTGAAAGAATCGGATATCGGTCTGCTCATTTTGGATGTGAATCTCGCGGACTGTGATGGGTACGATTTTTATAAGCGTATTAAATCTCACGGTTTTAGTGGCAAGGTCATCTTCTTCTCTGCTGAGACCAGCCACATGTATAGTCAAATGGCGTTTCGCTCGGGCGCTGATGGTTATGTGTGTAAGTCCGAAAACCATGAAATTTTGAAAGATGCGATAGAAGCCGTAGCGAAAGGGTACTCCTTCTTCAAATTCAAACAAACGGTCGAAGAACATCGAAATGTACCGACGCTATCCAGCCGTGAAAGCGCCGTTATGAAGTTGCTATTGCAAGGGAAGAGTAACCGAGATATCGCGGACGTCCTGTCTATCAGTGACAAGACCGTTAGCACCTACAAGCGACGCGTTCTGGATAAGTTCAATGTAAAAAACATCGTTGAACTGGCAAAAGTTGTGAGCACTTAACAGGAGAAAGGATGAATTTAAAAAACATCTATTTGTCTTTTTTCTTTGCCACGCTTTTGTTTACAACCTCAATGACCATGATTGGCGCAATGCTGATTTCTCATGAGGTGAAACAATTTAAGATCTACACTCAGGGAATTTCTAAGACCAAGCAGAAGGTAACCTTGCTTGGTCTGCTCATGGAATCTGAATTAGCTCGTTACGAGGGGAAAACGGCAAAGGAAATTGGAGAGCTTACGGAGTTTAGCTTCCAAGATGCAGTTTATGCGCTTGAAGCGGGAAGTGAGCTAGATTATGTGGAATCTGTCGCGCGTAAAGTTTTACATGAAGCCGAAGGCTACCTATCAAACGTTTATGAACGAATTGACGTGGTGCTTTACTTTCGTTCCTATACCGCTAACAAGTTTATTCTTGAAAATCCAATCGAAGAGCTCGAGAACTTAGCAGCACCATTTGATGTTGATTGGTGTAAAGAGACTAACTCGTGCGTTTTGGCGGCATGGAAAGATCAATTAGCCGATCGGATTTTGATTTCACAGCCGTTTAAAACCACTTATTCGGACAGTAGGGCATTCAGTGTCATTAGCCCTGTGTATTACCAAGGACAGATTGTTGGAGAGTTTGGGGAACAGATATTTCTTGATTCTCTGAGAGCGGAGGGTAAAGCACTCACGGTAGACATTAATAATGGCAACAAGCACGTTGTGGTCTATTTCCCGCATTACCCGTGGCCAGATTTTGCTTACACGCAGACCTATGTTGCGGATAACAATAACCTCATCGTTTATAAGTATCCGTTTAGTAAAATACTGATCGATTTTGGGTTCTTGTACCTCATTATGTTCGCAGTGATATTTGGTTATTACTCCAAAGCGCAGGAATCCAAAGAGAGTAAGATTCAGCTAGCAAATGCCATTAGCGATGCAACCAAAGACGAGCTCACCGGGTTGTTTAATCGTAAGGTCTTTAAAGAGCAGGCGTTCAAGAACAAGATTAAAATGACCACTTTCACTGTCATTGCGATTGATGGCGATAGAGTAAAACGTATCAACGATAAATACGGCCACCATGTTGGTGACGAGGTTATCTCGATAATTGCGGATGCGATGAAAAAAGTCTTCAGAGCGACGGATTATCTGATTCGGACTGGTGGTGATGAGTTTATCGCGATTCTTCCTGATTGCAGCGAGAGCAAATCGCTAATGCTGGCCAAGAAACTGCGTTCAGTGGTGAAGGAGAACCGTTTAAAGAGCTTAGATATCGACGTTAGCGTAAGTACTGGTATCGCCATGAGCACCGAGCACGAGACGTTGAACGATGTCATCATGCGTGCTGACGAGGATTTGTACGAGTGTAAGCGCAGGCGATGCTAAATTGAGACAGTGTCTTATGTCTGCAAATCGTGGTAAATGACTTAAATGTCAGTAAGCAGCGATATAAGAGTTTGATAAACTTGACCAAAACGTGACTTTGGTCTTCTATAGTAAAGCAGCCTATACAAAGGCTGCTTTCTTTGTATTTGGCTGAAGGTAATTATAAAAATCACAATTTTAATCTTTGATTCTATTTGGTAACCGCGCTGTGAATAAAGATCTAGACCTAAACCTCCTCAAAATACTGGTGCTGCTAGAACGACATCGCCAACTTAAGCCTGTTGCGAAAGCGCTAGGTAAAAGCGAAGCATCTATCAGTAAATACCTCACTCGTTTGCGAACACAACTGGAAGATGAGCTTTTCATTCGTCACGCTCATCACTTTGAACCGACAGACTATTTGAAGCGAAAGCTACCAGAAATCACAGATGCTCTCGACCAACTTGAGTCTTGTCTCGTAAGGCGAGAGTTTGATCCTCTGTCTTATGACAAGAGCATCACTATCTGCTTACCGCAATCTGCTCAACAATCTTTTGGTGACTTGCTTTTAGGTGACTTAATGGATTTGTTTCCCAATGCCTACGTTAATGTGGCAAGCAGTACCGACAATACGATTGACGATATTCTTGAAGACAAAGTAGACATGCAACTGCACTATTTTAATGAAGAATACCCAAAATCCATTCATCAGCAGTTTATCGGTTACGCGCCAGCCGTGATTGTCGTGCCTGAAGAACTGGGTATTACCAATTTAGAAAAAGCGTGTGAGCTTAAGTTCATTTTGCTTGAGCTCGCAGGTTGGAAGGATAGGGAGCAAGTCACCAAGCGAGCGCTTGAGCAGGGCGGATTGAATATTGATCGGGTTGCGACTATCGGAAATATCACCAGCTTACTCAAGGTGATCAGAACAAGGGCCGCAGCGACAATTTTGCTGGAGTATCAAAAACCGATTGATGGTTTTCATTTTATTCCTGTACCTGAAACCTTCTATCCTGAAGGGCGCCCAAAAGTGGTGGTACAAATGAAGCAAACTCATCGCTACAACTCGATGCACCAGCTATTAACTGATGCTATCGCGAGATACGTAATTACCTAACCTGACTGCGTTAAAGCGAAACTAACAACAAAGACTGCCACACTCTTCTTGAGGAAGGGTGTTGAGAAGTTCTACGACAGACTCAGCATGATACTTCTTCAAAATTCGAGTTTTGTACGTACTGATGGTCTTAGCACTCAGTGACAGTTGCTCAGATATCTTCTTATTTGAGTAACCCTGGGCAAGGTAGTGGAACACCATTGCTTCACGATTAGATAAAGTGACGTTACCCGATGATTGGTTATGCGTCGCTTTAAACATCGAATATCCACGAGTCACACTGACGATGGCATCCATAATGGTGGCTTTCGCTTCATTCTTATTTAAAAAGCCGTGTGCACCCATTTCAAATGCGGCTTTAGACAAACTTGAATAATCACGAGAAGAAATAAACAAGATTTTGCCTTGGTAGCCCGTCGCTAATATGTTCTTAGCCAAGCGCATGCCGTCTCGATCACCTAGCACGACGTCTAAAATAACCAAATCTACAGGTTGGTTACGAATGATTTCCATAACTTCAGCGCTGTCTGTTGACTCCACGACGTTAACAGATTGGAAAGCGGTTTGAACAAGAGAAGCGAGTGCTTCGCTATATAACGGTTGGTCGTCGATAATAAGAACGTTATTCATATTTGTGCCTCACCTTATATTTCAATTTACTTGCCGCTTCCTTTCAGCACTTATTTAACGAGGTAGGATTGTAGGAAAAATCCGTGAGGAGTGGGTGAAAATGACAATTTCATTATTTGAAAAGGTGTGTCTCGAATATGAGAAAGTGTCACGCTAAAAATAATAGAATCAATTAGATAGCACGTGAAAGAATGACGGTCTTACATTGACGTATCAATCTTTGTTTCTCGTCGGAAAAAGCTGACATTCTAAAATAAACTCAATGATAACAATTAGATAGGTTGTTTCACTTTGATTGGCCAGTTTGCACCTGAATCCGTGGGTTTTTAGTATTTCATTCTTGCTGTTCTCACGGAGTTAGGCGGAATGCTAAACAAGATTAAAAAAATAAAACATAAGTTTTACCTGATTTTAAGTGCCGTTATTTTGGTGCTATTTGCAATCACCGCGGTTGGTATTGTTACCACCAAACACATCAACAATAATTTTATTCATTTTCAAACCATCAATACCACTGCGTTTGAAGCAACCGAAATCGAAACGAACCTTTTGACCGCTCGAACCAATGCATTGACGTATCGGACGAATCGCGACCCACAATTTTTCTCTCAATCTATGGAAGCGTTAAAATTCGCCCATCAAGAAGCCCAAAAGCAGGCTGAAAATGCCTTCGATCCAGAGCGTAAAACTCGATTTGAAAAAGTGACTTCTGAATTGGTTCGCTACATGGACAATCTAAATGACGTTTCTCGCTTAATGAAAGAGCGAGATCTAAAGGTTGCCGAACTTGTCTCTTTTCAAAAGCAAGTGGAATCAAAGTTAGAAAAACGTCTTTCAGAAGCGACCGATGTAACGCAATATCGTGCAGAGCTTGCTGATGCCGCCTTGGTGTTTAAAGCGCTAACACAAGAAGCTACAGAATACCTATTGACCAATAATGAGGGAGACTATCAGAAGTTTGAATCAAAGCTCGACGAGTGGAAATTGTATTTGACGCAACTTGGTTATGTTAATCAAGAGCAGTTAAATGCACTAACGGAAAGCTTTGCGAGTTCCTTGTCTCAGGTGGCTGTGTTAATTCGAGAAAGAAATGCTCGATGGGACGTGTTAAAGGAGATTGGTTTTGATATTTCAGAACAAATCAACGGTATTAAAACAGATGCCGTCAATGACCAGAACGTACTAAAAGAAGAGATACAACAGACTACTGAAGAAGCCACGATTAACGTAGCATTAGCGCTGTTCATCGGACTTCCGGCTTTGTCTTTGCTGTGCGTGTTTATATCCCGCGATATTACCAACAATGTCTTGTTCGCAAAGCAAGTGGCAGAGAAGTTGAGCCGCGGTGAAATCTCTGCAGAGCAGCAACAAGTGAAGGGGAGTGATGAGGTGGCAGAAATGCTTGATGCCTTACATCACATGGAAGAGCAGTTGTATAAAACCGTTTCTGAAGTTATTTCATGCAGTGATCTTCTTGCTTCCGCTTCCGAAGAGTTATCAGCCGTAAACTCTGAGATATTAAGTAATGCACAATCGCAACAAATGGAAACCGACCAAGTCGCGACAGCGGTTAACGAGATGACGGTAGCGATCGCTGAAGTTGCACAGAATGCGAATGGCGCGTCTCGTGAGGCCGAAGTGGCGTCGGAGGTGTCTGAGCAGGGGCAAGTTGTCATGCAAAGTGCGACTGAGCAAGTAGGTGGATTAGCAAGTCAAATGGGCACTATGAGCCAGAAAGTTGCGACATTGTCCAATGGTACGGCCGAAGTCGCAGACATCACCCAAGTCATCCAAACCATCGCAGAGCAAACCAACTTACTTGCATTAAACGCAGCGATTGAGGCTGCAAGGGCTGGTGACCAAGGACGTGGATTTGCAGTCGTTGCGGATGAAGTGCGTCAGTTGGCTCAAGAAACTCAAAAAGCAGTAGAGAAAATTGGAGATCGAATTCATACGTTGCAGCAGAACACGACCCAAGTGGTAGATTCCATCGATGCAGGACAGCGAATGCTTGAGGAGACGGTTCATCAATCTGCATCTGCGAACGATGCCTTTATTAGTATCTCTACCAATATTGAACAAACGAATGCTCTGAACACACAAATTGCAGCGGCAACAGAAGAGCAGAGTGCGACAGCGGAAATGATCAACCAAAGTGTCGTATCGGTAAGAGACCAAGTCGATCAGACGGTTAACATGATTCAAGACAGCAATCAGGCCGCAGACGAATTGGCAAGAATGTCGATTAACCTTTCAGACCAAATACGTTTTTTCAAACTTCAATAATAAGACGGCCAGACACGATTTTGTGTCTGGCTTTGTATTTGCGCTTGCAGGTGAGGTGTGAATCAGTAAGATCGCGTTTTTCCGATTTTTTGAGTCCGTTATGAACCAACCTTCTTTTGAATCTATTGTTCAATCTCGCCGTTCAGTCAGAAAGTACGACGCGAGCGCTGAGTTTAACCATGATGATGTTGCTAAGGCCCTTGAGCTAACCACATTAAGTCCTAACAGCAGCAACATGCAGATGTGGGAATTCCATCGTGTGATCTCAGAAGATAAAAAAGCAGCACTTGCTGAGCTTTGTATGGGACAAAACGCCGCTAAGACAGCCAACGAATTGGTGGTGTTTGTTGCCACGACTCATAACTGGAAAGAGCGCGCAAAGCGCAACGCAGAGACTGTGCGCCAAGCTTTTGAAGGCCGTGACGACGCTGCGGCCAAGCGCGCTCTAAAGTACTACGAAAAACTCATCCCGATGGTTTATAACAACGATGCATTTGGTGTTCGTGGAGTCGTTCGTAAGCTCTACAGCTGGTGGTTGGGGCTTAATAAACCTATGGTGCGTGAGGTGAGTAAAGCGGATGTTCGCGTATGCTTGCACAAAAGTGTTTCTCTTGCAGCCATGACCTTTATGTATGCCATGAGAGAGAAGGGCTACGACACTTGCCCGATGGAAGGATTTGATTCTAAACGTGTGAAAGCTTTGCTTGGCTTACGTGACAGTGACCAAATCACCATGGTCATCAGCTGCGGTGTTCGCACGGAAGAAGGTGTATACGGTGAGCGTCACCGAGTTTCGAATGAGTCGGTTATTAAAACACACTAATAAATCGCTAAACTTTTTCTATTTGCTGCCGCTATCTAAACAGACGTCTTTTCTATATCGAACTCATGACTGAGTTTTGTTCAAAAATGAGACGAAATTTCATCATTTGATATAGAAGTGTGCGGTCAGCATCCTTTTGATTATTTACAAATTCTGTCTCAAAGACTACAAAAGGACTCTTGGATTTTTACGCCTGTGAAGTGATTCTCTGTGGCATTGCATCAAGCCTTTTCTTGATGCGTATTTTGGATAATTGGGTTTATGAGTAACGTAACCAGTACTATTCTGACTGAAAGTGGCACCAATGAGCTTGAAATCATTGAGTTCCATCTAGAAAAACAATTGCCAGATGGCAGCACAAAAACATGTTATTACGGTATTAACGTCGCTAAAGTGCGTGAAGTGATTCGCGTGCCGGAGACTACTGATTATCCGAATGCACAACCTCATATGATAGGCGTATTCTCGTCGCGTGAAGTGTTAACGCCATTGGTTGACCTTGCTGGTTGGCTTGGTGTTCCTACGCGTCGTGATCTTGAACGTAAGTTTGTTATTGTTACCGACTTCAACAAGATGACGAATGGCTTCTTGATCGACAGTATTTCGCGTATCCACCGTATTTCGTGGAACGATGTTGAATCTCCAAGCCAATTCTTAGAAGCGGGGGAACAAGACTGCGTTGTTGCGGTAGTTCGTAAAGATGGCAATCTGATCATGATCTTAGACTTCGAGAAGATCATTGCAGACATCAACCCAGAACTGAGTATGGAAAAGTACGATGTGACGGGCGATAAGTCGGTTGATCTGAACCAACGTATGGTCGGTAAGCGTAACGCAAAAACCATCATGGTTGTGGATGACTCTGCGTTTATTCGTTCATTGATTCAAGATACATTGGCTTCTGCGGGTTATAACGTGATCACCTGCAAAGATGGTGGCGAAGCGTATGAAAAACTTATGAGCTTGATCGAAGTAGCGAAAGAAGAAAACTTGCCAGTTCGTGAGTTACTCGATGCCGTTGTTACCGACGTAGAAATGCCTCGTATGGATGGTATGCACTTAGTGAAACGACTACGTGATACGGAAGCCTACAGCCAAACACCAATCGTGATGTTCTCCTCTTTGATGAGTGAAGACAACCGTGCGAAAGCGTTATCTCTTGGTGCGAATGACACCATCACGAAGCCAGAGATCGGGCGTATGGTGAACATGATGGATAAGCACGTATTTAGTTTCGCGTAACTTTCTACAGATATAAAAAAGGCTGCCGATTGGCAGCCTTTTTATTATGAACAGTGATTGATTTTTAACGTGTATGTTTCATTTTCGTTTTGTGGAGCGGCATATAATATGTTGCAGTGGTTTTCATTTGAGTTGGAGTCACCTCGAACAGTGACAGACATAAATTTTTTATCCTCTGTCCTCTTAATCTGCCAGTCAGTATCACCATACTGATGATCTAACTCTGGAACAATCAGAGTTAACCCCGTTTCATCAGTATCAGGATAGCCGTAGCGAAATGCACAGCGCTTTGTACCGCCAATGTCACATCCATCAAACGGAAGGTTGAAATTAGGTGTATTTGGTTCAAAGTTGGACACATAACCATCTTCCAATCCCGCTATCGCCATTTTCCCATATCCAATTCCTAGACCTGAAGCGATTGCACCTTTCATACCTTCTAAACGAGCTTCGCGAGCATCGTCTTGAATGTTTAAAAAGCGTGGCGCGGCAGTGACAGCAAGGATGCCGAGAATTACGATAACAACAACAAGCTCAATTAAAGTAAAACCTGATTTTCTTTTCATAAACCATCTTTAAGTTAGGTTGATACGATAGTCTAATGTTTATGTATTTTATGGTGCTATAGACTACTAAAGTTCATCTTTGGTGAATTTTATTGGCGTATTCACTCTAAATAGAGTGTGATTATAGTTCCATATTTTTGTTCTTGATAGCATTCGTTTTATAAATGTTATGACAGGGCACCACTGATTTTGTAAGTCGCAAAATGTGAGACTTAAGAACTCAGATATTGAAACATTTTGATTGTGTTTTTAATGGCTTTGGTGAATCCTACGCGGGGTGAGAGTGAGGTATTGATAGGTGGTGTGTATTCAATCAACTCTCTAATAATTAATTAAAATATAAGATCATATCGATGGATTTCGATTCAACTAATTTGCTTGCAATGGGGCTGATTTTCCTTGGCTCTTATGTTCAAACCGCCATTGGTTTTGGCCTCGCTATTGTGGCTGCGCCATTACTGATTCTTTGGGCGCCTGAATATGTACCCGCACCAATCTGCTTGGTTGCTCTGTTTATTTCATTAATGAACGCAATGAAGCACCGCAGCAGTGTTGAAATTGGTGGCCTAAAAATGGCTTTGATTGGTCGTGTGCCAGGCTCGCTAGCGGGTGGGGCGCTGTTATTCTTTGTTTCCACTGAAGCACTCACACTTTGGATCGGTTTTCTCGTACTGTTTGCCGTAGCAGTGAGCGTACTTCCATTCCGTATTGAGCCAACACCAGGACGCATGACGTTCGCAGGTTTCTTTTCTGGCCTGTTTGGTACCAGCTCTGCGATTGGTGGTCCACCGATGGCTTTGTTATTGCAACATCAAGAAGCGAATCAGTTACGCGGTAACCTATCTGCATTCTTCGTATTTAGCTCTATTATCTCTTTGATAGTTCAGATTCCCGTTGGTTTCTTTAATCTTCATCATTTGGTGATCACGTTGCCATTGTTACCAGCTGCTGCATTTGGTTACTGGTTAGCAATCAAAACGACACAATCATTGCCGAAAGAAAAGATTCGCTTTGGCGCACTTACGCTGTGTTTTGTTAGTGGTATTACCGCCGTGGTTCAAGGTCTAGCACTGTAAAGTTAAGTCATCGTTTCAAATTCGCTTTACAAAAGCACTTTGCTCTATAGAATCGCGTCACTTTTTATTTGTGAGTTAGTTATGAACAGCAATCGTTACGGCAACTTTATGGCTGCATTGTCCTTTGTCATTTGGGGACTGTTGCCAATTTACTATCGCTTTTTACCAAACGCATCGATGGATGAACTGCTTGCGCTGCGTATTATTGGTTCAGTGCCTGTAGGTTTTGTTCTCGTTCTGGCGATTACGCGTCACATGCCAAAATGGTCTGCGATCTGGCAGGATAAAAAATCGCTTTGGTACACGTTTGTTGCCAGTAGCTTAATGTGCATTTCTTGGGTGGCATTCACTTGGGCGTTAACGAACAACCGTGTAATTGATGCGAGCTTGGGCTTCTTTATTGGCCCATTAATCTCCGTTGCACTCGGCGTGTTTGTGTTGGGCGATAAGCTTTCAAAAGGGCAGTTCATTGCGATTCTTCTGGCGACCATCGGCGTGTTATATCAAGTTATCCAGTACGGTCAATTACCACTGGTCGCTCTGACAATGGGGATATTCTTCTCTCTTTATGGTCTGTTTAAGAAGAAGATTAACTTTGATTGGAGCACGACGCTGTTTATTGAAGCGGTAGTGCTGACGCCAATCGCACTCGCTTATTTAATCGTAAAACAAGTGACAGTGGGCGAGTTGGCCTCTACCGTGGATATGACCACCTTTATGCTCTACTTGGGCAGTGCGCCTGTGACACTTTTGCCGCTGATTTTCTATTCGATTGCGATTCGTATCACCAATTTATCGACGGTGGGGTTGATGCAGTACATTGAGCCAAGCTTGCAGTTTGTACTGGCTGTCGTGTTCTTTGGTGAGATGTTCGACAGCGTTAAAGCGGTGACTTTTGCCTTTATTTGGGTGGGTCTTCTGTTCACGATCTTCGAGGGCATCGCTAAGCTATCAAAAAGAAAAAAGCTTGCTGACCACTCAATTTAGCCAATTCCTTCTTTAGTTTCATAGGGCTAGCTTATATTTAATATATAGTTAGCCCTTAGTTTTCGTTATTAGAATGCTATCGCAATATCTAAAGAAGGAAGATTTATGATCACCGCTCTCTACGCATCCATTCTCGCTTTACTGCTCATCTGGCTCGCTTTTCAAGTCATCAAACAACGTCGAAGCAACAAAATCGCCTACGCTGACGGTGGCGTTGAAGCGCTTCAAATCACCCGAAGTGCCCAAAGCAACGCAAGTGAATACATTCCTATTACTCTGATTCTAATGGCGCTCGTCGAATACAATGGTGCATCAGTTTGGATGATTCATCTTGCTGGTGTTGCGTTCGTCATTGGGCGCATCATTCATGCTCGCGGAATATTAGGTGAAGACTTAAAAGGGCGCGTGACCGGGATGAAGTTCACCTTCTTTACTATGATTGGTTTAGTGGTGCTGAACTTAATCTACTTACCTTACGGTAATTTATGGTAAAAAACGCGACTTACTTACCGCCGGCGTGGCTACTGGTTCTTATCGGATTGGTGCTAAATATTGCGGCGATCGTACTGACGAGCGTGGTGCTCGATAAACTAGGAAAAGAAACCAGTTTGTTGGCCGATCAAAAGGCCGACAACTTGTACTCCATTCAATTGGCGTGGAACAGTGTAGAAACGCTTGAGAGAAAGCGAGAAGTGTTGCTACTGCATCTCCATTTGTCCCAAAGCGAAGCGGTGTCTGAAGAGATGAATCAAGTCCTACAAGGACACCTTTCTGCATGGACAGGGGAGAAGGTTAGCGACATTGAGAGCACCCAACTGCCCAACCTTATGTCTGAAATCAACCAAGCTCAAGCTAACTATCGGAACCGCATCGACAGTTACTACCTAGAAAACCTTGAGGTAACTGAAGTTATGTCGAGTTTGGAAGAAAAGATTGCATGGTACAAAAGCATTGGACTGTTTTTGCAAGTTTTTGGTTTAGCTTTGATTTTAGCGCGAGACCTTGCCCGTAAACCTTAATGGCCAATGTAACTTGTTTGCCATTTGCAAAAGACTGTTTGCAATATGCATATGATTTTATCTCGTAAGAACGATTATTCGTTCAAATTAAGTGCAAATGGTTAAATAACAATCGGTTTGACTGCATCAGAAAGTTGGCATGCCTAATGCTTTATTTATAGCGACCCTTTTAAGCCGAGGGTCACCTAGCCAACTGACGTTGTTAGTGAACCCAATTGTTCACACGTATATACAGCCAATCACATCTCTTGTGGTTGGCTTTTTTTTCACAATCAATTCACGTTTTAATTGTTACAGTTTCCAGTCGAACAATGGCGATGGCTGTGGTAGTTTTCGCGCGCATATAAATTCTAATTGGTTGTATTAATGAAGAAAGTTGTACGTTTAGTTGGTGCTGTCTCTATTTTTGGCGCTCAATCAGCAAACGCGATGAGTGAAAAAGATTGGGACGTGCTTACCGATATCGGTGCTTATGGTTTGGTTGCAACGGCTGCCGCAGTACCTGCATATAAAGGGGACTGGGAAGGTTTTTGGCAAGCCGGTTTCAGTATTGGCGCTGCGTCAGGAATTGGTTTGATTGGTAAAACGACTATCGATGCGGAGCGCCCAGACAAAAGTGGTAATGACAGTTTCCCTTCTAACCATACGGCTAACGCTTTTGCTTCGGCGACAAACCTCTATTTACGCTATGGTTGGGAAGCGGGCTTACCTGCTTATGGGGTCGCGACCTTAGTTGGTGTCGGTCGAGTTGAGGCGAAGAAACACTATTGGCGCGATGTACTTGCTGGCGCCGCTTTAGGAACCTTGACCGCATACGTCTTCACTGACGCTTATGATGAAAATGTTCAGCTTGTTCCTTGGGTAACGAGCGAAGATATGGGCGTATCACTTACATACCGCTGGTAGCTTGTCCGTTGAAAAACAAAAAGCCTCGGCATAAACCGAGGCTTTGTTGTATCTGAATGTTAGCGTGTTCGCGTTTTAGAACTGAGCTTTAATCCAGATCATGCGGTGGTCAGAAGAAACATCTTTACCATTACCGTATTTACCAATGCGGTCATCGTTAAACAGTTTACGACCTTCTTCGTATGATGCAGCCCAGTAAACGCCAGAATCAACCACGTTTAGGTTTGCTGAAGGCATTGCATAGTCAACACCTAGACCGAACGTCGAAGTGATGCGGTTAGGGATTGGGTGAGTAGAACTGCTATCTACTGCGTGTTCTGCAGCACCGAAGCTAGTTGGGTAAAGCTCACCGTTCATCACTTCTTGGTTTACTAGTGGATCATTATGGAATGCTTGCATGATGTCACTAAAGCCGTCGCCATCTAATGGATCAAGGTTTTGGTCACCCATCATGACGAATTTCGCACCTTCTGTCAGACCACCTTTGTTGCCAGCGTCATCGTAGAAGTACTCTTTGCCTTGTACATAGTGATGCCAGAACTCAACTTCAGCTCCGTTTTGAACTTTGTTCTTGCCTGGATCGAATACTGGTGGAGTAGGGTGAGACATCAATAGGTGAACAACTTCGTCACCTTTCTCTGTCGGAATGATAATTGGTGCATCTACGTGGTTTTTAGATGACAGGCGAACGACGTCCCACTCTTCAGCAGTGTACCAATCGTCACCACACTTCATGCCATCTGGAATGGTTTGTGAGCCGTCACAGATCGTGATTTTAGGGATTTCTGCGCCTTCCATGTCTTTCCATTTGAACTCTTGGAAAGTACGAGTGTTTTCTGTGTCGATCTCGTATTTAGACATCAACGCGAAAGCGTATTGGCCGTGGTAGAAGCCAAAGCCCCAAGCATCGCCAGGAAGCTGGCCAGCTGTGCCGTTGTTATCTAGGTCAAGACCACTGTTTAGGCCTGTGTTTGTTGAGTAAGACTCGGCGTAAGGGTACTCGATTGGCTCTAAGTTTGCTTCACCACCTGCACCGTCAAGACTTTGCGCAACAGATAGGTAGTTGTTTTGGAAACCTTCCAAAGCAACCATATCTTCACCAGTACCGTCGTTGTTGTATTCCGCCATCATAAGAACGTCAGGACGGTTCTTCTGAATGATTGCAGCAACGTTACGGATCTGAATGACTTTCTCAGCCATTGTTTTGTCTTCATCCGCGATGCTGCCATCAAGGTAAGCGGTGACAAGCTCAGTTTGTTTTGCTGGCTCTACCTGCATTTCAGCGACAAGGTCTTCAAAAGTACTGCGATCAAAAGAGAGGTTATAAGTGGCGATCTTTACTTCTTTAGGTTGAACATCTACGTATTCAGTGTCGTCATTACAGCCAGTTAAAAGCGCTGCACCAACAAGGAGAGCAAGAGGAGCTTTGATGTATTTCATGGGTATGTCATACCTTATAATTGGATTCGCGCAAATACTAAAGTTATCAGTAGCTTTTGTAAGCGATCTAGGTCACACAAACGATTGCGTAGTTACACGTTTGCTTAACTTTTGTGTGATTAATGCAATAAACGCATCATTTTCAACAGCAGAAGGTTATATTCAAACTGTTAAATAATGATGTCTATTTTATTTAATGTAATTGGATTTATATTTCATATTAATCAGTTTGGATAGATTTTGTTCGTTACTCATCTGAGTTTTAGTAGTGGGAAATTTTTCTTTATACTAGGCGTCTAACAGAAGTGAGGACGACCTCACCGCTCTTTTCTTTCTCGGGGACGACCCCAATCGTTAGGAATCTCTCAATGGCTTGGGCAATTCTTTTTCTTGCAGGTCTATGCGAAGTTGCATGGGCGGTCGGGCTCAAATACACCGAAGGTTTTAGTAAGCTTGGACCATCTGTATTCACTATTGGATTTATGGGGTTGAGCTTTTGGTTACTGGGTATCGCGCTAAGAACGTTACCGCTAGGCGTTGCTTATGGAGTTTGGGTAGGTATTGGTGCGATAGGTACCGCAATTGCCAGTATCTATTTATTTAATGAGCCGGCCACACTAATCAAGCTAATCAGTTTACTGCTCATTGTTGCGGGTATCGCGGGTTTGAAGTTCGCAGCTTAGCGTTACAAATACAGCCAAAAGAAAAGCCAGAGTGATGCTCTGGCTTTATTGTTTTTCGATCAAACGAAACGTAATTAGAAGCGCGATTGCTATCGTTTTATAAACGGCAACTTAAGATGTTGACCAAATACGTTGATCAGCGCGCCTGTTACGATTAATGCGCCGCCTAAGTATGTCCACGCCGAAGGTAATTCACCAAAGAAGACGATGCCCAAAACGACAGAGAAAATGATCTGTACATAAGAGTAGGCCGATGCTTTTCCTGCTTCTTGTGTTTGCATTGCTTTCGTGAGGCCCAGTTGTCCTATTTGCGTAAAGACGCCGACCAAAACGAGCATCATCGTCAGATACAAATCTGGCATGACGAATTGATCACCAATCAAAAGAATCGATGCAGGCAGCGCCACCAACGGGAAGTAAAAAATGATCACCGAGCTGTCTTCGGTCTGACTTAACTTACGTACGATTACGTACGCGATGGAGCTACCAAAAGCACCTAAGATGGCGATCATCACACTGAACATGGGTAAAGCATGTTCGGCGTCTGGGCCGGTTTCTGGCCTCACCATCACGTATACCCCAAGCAAACACAGAGCGATACATATAAACGTCGAAGACTGGATACGTTCTTTAAGGAAGAAAACCGCAAGTAAGGCAGTAAACACAGGGTGGATGTACTGGAAAATGGTCGCTTCAGCTAGTGGTAGCGTTGTAACGGAATAGTACACACACATCAACGCCATGGTGCCTACAGCGCCTCGCGCGAAAAGGAGAGGTTTATTATTACCCCAAACCGAAATGCCTTTGCGTTTTACATCAAGATAGCTGATCACCAAGGAGACCAGTGCCCTTGCTGCTACGATTTCAAATACTGGAATGCCGTGCAAGCTAACATGTTTTACGGTGGCAGACATCAGTGCAAAGCCAAAAGCGGACAGCACCATAAAGCGCACGCCAATGGGAATCATCGAATTGATTGAGTTAGGCATCTTACTGCTCGTTTATTGAGAGAGATCGCACTTTAGCATACTAGACTGGTAAAAAGATCAGCACCTTGTGATTAAGACTCCTGATCTTTATGAAGCAAGGTAGACTGTCTCGTTCAGATATAAAAACAATAAATACATAAGGAGAAAGGGATGATTCCTATTCAAGCAACGCATGTGTCTGGTGTGGTGATTTCCGAATTCGACGGCATAAAGAAAATGCTGTTGTTAGAGAGAGTCAAAGGTGGTTATTGGTGTCATGTCGCTGGTGGTGTGGAAGAGGGCGAAACTGGCTGGCAAACCATCGTACGAGAGCTTAAGGAAGAGACACAAATCGAAGATGTAGAGCTCCATAGCGCAGATTTTCTAGAACAGTTTTATGAGGCACACAAGAATCGAATCATGGTCATTCCTTGTTTTGTCTTGTTCTGTAAACCGAATCAAACGGTAGCGCTAAATCACGAACATACTGATTATCGTTGGTGTACATTAGAAGAAGCCAAACAGCTCGCACCATTTGCCAATCAACATCAACTATACGAGCATGTATGGAAGCACTATGTTGAAAGCAAACCTTCACCATTCACAGTGATTAAACAAAAGTAGGTTAACGAGTTCTCCAGATGTACCAAGGATATGAAAAACACCAATTGCGACAAATCACAGAGCGCATATCTATTGAGCCTTTATTGACGAAGCATGCGACGCCTTTGCTTGCTGCGGTGAATAAGAGCCGTGAACACTTGTCACAATATTTGCCTTGGACGGATTGGGTGACGAATCGCAGAGAAGCCGTCGCTTATATATCTCAACGTATTAACTCTAACGCGTTTGAGGCGTATTGGTTTGCCATTCGCCTCGATCAGAACTTTGTTGGTGTGCTCGGTATGAAAGGCGTGAACCAAGAAACGGGTATGGCGGAAGTGGGATATTGGCTTGCCGAACAGGGGCGTGGTCATCGCATTATTGATCACGTTTTATCTGTTCTATTGCCATTGGTTCGTGAGCGAGGGCAGACAAGTGCGATTCAATTCCATTGTATGGAAGGCAATGTTCCGAGTATCAAGATTGCAGAGCGAGCAGGGGCGGTATTAAAGGAATACATAGACCATGATTTTGAAATGCTCGACTCTCGTCAGAGGTTAGGAGTTTATGAGTTGGTATTTGAAGCACACCCAAGGACGAGCCATTCGCTAGAAGAGCGTGCATAACCGCAACAAATTTGAGCCTACTGGAAAAGGAGCGTGATGGTTGTAAATTGTTCGATTTAAGCCTTTGTCACAAATTACAAACTGCATTCAGGTTTTAGTGATAAGAAACTTATCATGTTCGAAAAGATAATCCATTATTGCAGCGATGAATGAGTACTCATTGGTATTTAGAGATGGAAATTGCAATTAACCGGATCACGTGGCAGCAAGCCATGCCTATCCGACACCAAGTATTATGGCCTAACAAGCCTGTGGAACATTGCCACGTAGAGGGTGATGAAGAAGCAGAGCATTATGGTGCGTTTGTTGATGACGTTTTAGTCGGCGTTGCGTCGATATACCTTGACGACAATCAAGCTCGGCTGCGTAAGTTCGCCATATTACCTGACTATCAAGGGCAAGGTATTGGCTCTTCAATGGTTCGCTATATTTTGGTGAACTTGAAGCTATCTCCTGTCGAGTATTTTTGGTGTGATGCAAGAGAATCGGCGCTCATCTTTTACGAACGTTTTGGAATGCATGCAGAAGGTGAACGTTTTTACAAATCGGAAGTGCCGTATTTTAAAATGAAGCTTGCGCTCTAATGAACAGAAATCTGAGTTTCAACTCTAACTTCCTAACCTCTTAAATAGTCACAATGTTGCACCTATGTTAAGTTTAAATCGTACATAAGTGCGACATTGCCAGTTGTCAGGGGTACAAGGAGAAAATCATGAATGCGATCGTAGACGTCGAAGTTGGTCAACTGCTGCAACAAAAGTTAGATAAGCTCAAAGCCGGATACAACACGGATCCTTATCCGAGCTTGGATTCGAGAAAGCAAAAGCTGACTCTCCTTAAACAAACCATCTTAAATAACCAGCAAGACTTGGTGGAAGCGTTAAGCGCCGATTTCGGTTATCGCTCTGAATTTGATACGGCAATGACGGATGTATTGCCGACGGTTGCCCAAATCAATTACACCCTAAAACGCCTTAATAAATGGTGTAAGCCAAGTCGTCGTCATGCAGGTTTGTTGCTTGCTCCTTCAAAAGTCACCGTTGAATATCAACCGGTTGGCGTGGTTGGCATCATTTCGCCTTGGAACTTCCCAGTCATTCTCAGTTTATCGCCATTAGTGACCGCGCTTGCAGCTGGTAACCGAGTGATGATGAAACTCTCTGAATTCACCCCTATGACCAACAAAGTGATTTCTGAGATTTGCCGAGCGTTACCTGAAGATGTTGAAGTCGTAGAGGGCGAAGCGGAAGTTGCTCAAGCATTCAGTAAATTGCCGTTTGATCATCTGCTGTTTACAGGATCAACCAACGTTGGTCGCGCGGTTGCTCGTGCTGCTGCTGAGAACTTAACCCCAATTACGTTGGAGCTCGGAGGTAAGTCACCGGTGATCGTGGCAGATGACGCTAACTTGAACAAAGCAGTTGATGCGATTCTATTTGGTAAATGCATCAATGCTGGACAAATCTGTGTTGCGCCAGATTATGCCTTTGTACCAGAGGGAAGAATCAACGAATTTGTCGCGCTGTTTCTACAACGTTTTGAAGCGCTGTACCTCAAAGGCCAAAACGACCAAGGCTTTACTCATATCATCAATCAGCGCCAGTACGACCGCTTAAAAGCAGTATTGGAAGATGCCAAAGCCAAGGGCGCAGACATACATACCGTATCCGAGACGAGCGTAGAAGGCCGACTACTATATCCGCACCTAGTGACCAATGTTTCGGAAGAGATGACCATTATGCAGGAAGAGATTTTTGGTCCTCTTATGCCAATCAAGTCTTACCGTGAGATCCAGGAGGCCATCGACTACATCAACCAGAATCAACGCCCACTTGCGCTTTACATCATGTCAGAAGATAAGAGTGTTATTGAGCATATTACCCGTAATACCCACAGTGGCGGTGTTGGGGTGAATGACACCATCTTACACGTTGGTGCGGAAGACGCGCCATTTGGTGGTATTGGCGAATCTGGTATCGGCCACTACCATGGCGAGGAAGGTTTTAGAACCTTTAGCCACGCCAAAACTGTTCTAAATACACCAACGTGGTTACCCCGTGTAGGTATGTTGATGGAACGACGTGGCATGGCAATCAAAGCATTGCAAAAGTTCTTTATGCGTTAACGCTACTGACATTGGGACACCCAAGAATAAGAAAACCGCCCAGTGAGGCGGTTTTTGTTTGTTGTTAATTCGGGGTGTTGAAGTAAGTTAATGGCTACCTAAACATCTGGTAGCCATTGATGGTATTACTCTACGCAGCTCCAGCCTGTGGTATCAATCGAGTTACTCCAATCGGCAATTAACTGAACACCTTCATCGTGAACAACGTGTCTGCCTAGTTCTGGCATCATATTTCCGTTGTCGACATTGATGCGGTAGTGCAACACAGAGTTTTCTGGATTACCCGGTACAATCACATACGGAGATGGACCTTTGTGGAAGGTGATACCACGAGCGCAAATACCCATTTCACTGCTCCCTTCACGCCAGTATTCAAACTTGAACGGGTTGCTCGCCGCTTTACCTTCGGTGCGGTGGCAGTGCGCACAGTTCACATCAAGGTACGCTTTGGCATAATCCAGTAGCTCAGTATCCGTTAGATTACTTGCTCCTACTTCGGTATCAAAGACAGGGGTCTTAGGTAAGTTCTCTGGTGTATCTGGTAAGGCTTCTGTGAATAGTCCTAGCGTTTCCCAATGCACAAGCTGGTTCACTGGTGAGCCATCAGAGACATCCTGAACACTGTTTAGGTTGCGAGCTTTAGGACCAATAGGAGAGAAACCTTTTGGCTGTGTGTTACCAGTAGGATCGGAGACATCAGATTCTACTTTGTGACACAAGGTACATTCATTTCGGCTTGGTACTTCATAAGTGAAATTAAGCGTTTCGCCGTTATGTTCTACGCTGCGCTCAAAGGGTACTGATACCGCAGTCAGGTAAGCGTCGGTTTTGTCTTCGTTCCATACGTAAGGCAGGGCAATCCAACCGCTGTCACGACGAATCAAAAGGCGAGTCTCAATGAGCTCTTCGTTTTCACCACGGGCATTCTCAGTGCTCGAAGGCAGCGCAAAGGTTTTAATCAATACGGTACCGACTGGGAAGTCGAACACCTCTTGCTCACGATAGCTTGCAGAGGCTTCGTTTGGCATCACTACAAAGCGGTATTTGCGTGCATAGTCAGTAAAGAGTTCAACGTTCATCTCATACAGAGTACCTTTCGCAGATGCCGCTAAGTTGAGGTTTTGTGTTGGATCTTTCGCGTCTTCAAACAGATTGTATTGCGACAAGCTCACACAGTTTTCACCGTATGTCGCGCTTTCACGTGTAATCGCATCCCAGTTAATACCCGCCACGTCGTCTAGGGTACAGCTTGCGTTGCCAACGATACCGTTTGGTGTATCTGGATTATCAGGATCTGTCGCTCCGTCTTCGGTTTGATTGTAACCATACACAACGCCATTAATTGTGACGGTATTGATGTCTAATGGCGTCTTAGAATCACAACCAGCAGTAAGCAGCGTTGTTTGCTCGTTGTCATATAAGAAATCTGCATTGGCTGGGTTTTCCGCATAACGGCCAATCGCGGTTGGGTCCATGTTATCAACCAATACACCAGCACTTGCGCCATTGTTCACTAAGCAGTTGCTGTCTGCATCGGTAAACTCGGTGAGGTAATTCCAGTTGGTTGTTCCTGTCATACCGTTGAGCGCATCACGCAATGGTGCAAACATTTGTGAACGAATCAGTGACTCACCTGCGCCATCATAAAATAGAGCAGGGAAGGCTTGATGATTTAACGTGTACGCTAAAATCATATCCTCAATCAGAGAACCATTTGGATTGGCGCCCGTGTTGGTAATGATGTTGTCGTGGAAATACATATTGGTCGGAACAGGGTTCCAGCCCTGCATAACGGCATTGCCTTCAGATGTCCCGTTGAGCGGACTGTAAGCGTTGGGATCGCCGTTCACCAACAAGTAACTCGTCATAGCAAGTGCCATTGAGTCGTGGTTAGTAATCGTGTTGTTGAAGAACTCACTATTACGTCCGGACAGAATGACGACGCCAGTACCAGGAGGAACGATGCCCACCACGCCACAGCCACCTAGTCCATTTTGACAGGTGGTATCAACATAATTCTCTAAGTTGTTGTCACGAATGACGTTATCAAAGATGCGTACATCATCAATTAAGCGACCAATAGTGGTAGCGCCCGGTAGGTCAAATAGCAGCACACCGCCCGTGTTTCCAAGCGCTAAGTTGTCGTAGACATCCACATTCGAACTGTTTTCAATCTCGATACCGGCGATGTTCTTTTCCGCTACGTTGTCACGGATAACCGCACCGATGGTTTGACCCACATAGATACCCGCATCGGCACTGCCGTAACTCCATGTATCTTCAATCAAGACGTTTTGAGATTTTACTGGATAGATGCCGTAAGTGCCGCGTAGGTTGCCATCTTCGTCACGTGCACGAGGCACTTCGAGCCAAACCGCTGCGACATCACGAATAATGATGCCTTCAACCCCGTCGGCTTTAAGACCGTTCTTAGAGGCTTCTGCAATTTGGAGATCGGATACGGTGATGTTCGAACCACCACTGATGGCAATACCATCTTTGCCATCCACGTCACTGAAGTCGAGGTAGGTTTGGTCGATACCAGCACCACGTAACACGAGGTTATTCTTCGAATCGACCGTCAATTGGTTATTCATTTTGAAACAACCAGCGGGCAGTGTTACCACGCTGTTGTCTTCGGCAAGTTCGACCAGGTTTTCAATCGCGGTGACTTGTTCCGCGCTCGCCCATTCCTGACCGTTACCACATAATTCTGGTGTACCGTATTCTGATAATTCATAACCGCTAGAGGTTTGCGGTTCATCATAATCGTCACTGTTACAACCCATCAAAAGACTGGAACTGATGAGTGCAGCGACAACCGTTTTGTTTATTCCGTGCATGATTTGCTTCCCTGTAATTAATGTTATTGACTCAGTCAGGAATAATTAGAAAGAGTGGTTGTATTGGATTCCGTATATGTAGGCGTCACCTTCGGAGCGATAGGCGATATCAACACCCGGTAGAGCGTGCGGCTCAAGCGGCTCAGTGAACGTGACCTCTTCGGCATCAATAAAGGTGAATCCAAAGTCGATTCGGCTGTTTTGATTGAAGGCGTACGTGGCACCAAAGCTGTAATTGATTCGGTCGGAATCTGGCAAGCTGATGCTCTTGTCGTTCACGTTAGGCGTTTCGTCGTAAGCAATACCGGCGCGCAGAGTGAGGGAAGGGTTGAGTTGGTAAGTTGCCCCAAACGCATATTTGAAGGCATTTTCGAAGTTCTCATCCTTTTGCAGAACTTCTTGCCCATCTGCGGTGGCGCGGATTTCTTCAAACACATCCCAGCCCGTCATCATCACACTGTAGTGAATAGCCAGTGGATCGGTAATCTGATGGAAACCAGAGAACTCAGTAATGCTCGGCAGGTTTAGGGTTAGGTCACCGGTCACGGTTTGACCCGGCATCGAAATCGCACTTGGAATATCTGAGTAATAATCTCCTTCGAAATCCACATCCACTTTAGAGCGATAGCTTAATCCAAAACGATGCTTTTCGTTGATCTCCCAAAGTGCGCCGAGGTTAAAACCGTAACCCCAGCCATCACCATCGAGTGATTTTGCAATATCTGTGCGTGCAAAGTTTGCACCCGTATCGGCATTGATGGCATCGGCAAGAATACCCAATGTACGTCTGAGCTTGGCTTTACCATAAACAATGCTAGCGCCAACACCAACACTGAACTCTTCGTTGATTCGGTATGCGATGGTAGGGTTAAAATTAATGGTTTCTAAACTGGTTTCTCCACCAATCGGTCCGGCTAAATAGTCATCAGGGTATTCGGTTGCCAAACCAAAGTCAGTGAAGATACCAAGCCCCCATGACCACGAGTCATTGATTGGGGCAGCGATATAAAAAGATGGCACAACCACATTGTCGACGACGTCATTGTTGGTTAGCTGATTATTGAAGGATTCTGAAGGTCCGTTACCGGTTACGCGAACCTCTGGCATGATGTAAGCAGCACCTACGGACAATTGATAAGAATCGAACATCGTAATGGCTGCAGGGTTATGTGCGACCACTGATGCACCGTCTGCGATGGCGGCTTCGCCTGCATTAGCGCGCCCTAGGCCAGCGGCTGAATGTTCGGATAATTGAAATCCAGCGGCGTATAACTTAGGGGAGCTGAGCGCTATACCTATTGCAAGCGCGAGTTTTGCATTCCTTGTCTTCATATCACTCTGAAACTCCATGTGTTTTTAGGATGCGTTTTAAATAAAAGTGCCTAATAACCTATACAGGGGATGAGTAGGTTGTTTGCTAAACACTCAGCTCAAGCATAAAAACAATTAACATGTTTGTAACATTGAATTTCAGGATTTGTTATTACCATCTCATATAACTAATGGTTTGTAGTTTTGGGTGTAAATATCTGTAAATGTTATAGTTAAGCTCGATTTATACATCGTGGATGTTTCACGAAACAGCCCCTATGGTGTTTGATGTCCACTCAAAAAGTTCGGCTTAAGTGTTATAGAATAGTGAATGGTAATTAGTGTGTTTTGGTACGCTTGTTTTAAACGGATGTTTAATTGATATTTAAAGCTTAGTGTTAAAATCGGTCAGAATCATGCAATTTATCACTGAATCGAATGCTAACCTTTATGAGTGATTAGAGCTTTTACTTAAGGAATGGGAAGTCATATGGAGCTGTATTTCTTAGGAACGTCCTCTGGGGTTCCAACTAAATCCCGTAATGTTTCTGCGACTGCTTTGCTGGAGAGCAAGGGGAAAGGGTGGTTTCTAGTTGACTGCGGAGAGGCGACTCAGCACCAATTGCTATACACTCCATTATCACTTAATTATTTACGAGTTATTTGTATTACCCATATTCATGGCGACCATTGCTATGGCTTACCGGGCTTGCTCGCCAGTGCAGGCATGAATAACCGCAAAGATCCTCTGACGATCATTGCGCCAGAAGGGATTAAACAGTGGTTTGAAGCGACTCAAACGTTCACCAAACTCTATCTGCCATTTGAACTTCACTTCATTGAAGTCGAGCAGTTTGATTCGATTGAAATTGGTCAGTTTACGATTACCGCGACTGGACTTTCACATCGCGTTCCTAGCTTTGCTTACTGTTTTGAAGAATTAACTATTCGTATGTATCCAGACATCGAAAAACTTGAGCAATCGAACATTCCGAGGGGACCTATCTGGGGAGAACTTGTCCGTGGCAATGATGTGGAGTACCAAGGTCAAACCCTAATGAGTAAGGCGTTTACTAAGCTTGCACACCTTCCTAGAAAAGCGATCATTTGTGGTGATAACGACACACCAGAGAAGCTCGATAGTCTAATTGAAGGCGCGCATCTGTTGGTACACGAATCAACGTACTCAGAAGCGATGAAAGAGCGAGCAGGAGAAGTTGGTCACGCTTATTCTTCTCAAGTCGCCAGTTATGCGCAGACAAAACAAATTCCGAGCTTGATTCTCACTCACTTTAGTCCTCGCTATCAATTCAGCCCTGAAGCGGAAGTGTCGATTGAGCAGATTCGGCAAGAAGCTCAAACTGCTTACTCTGGTCATCTCTTTATTGCTCACGATCTCGCGCATTATCGAATTGACAGAGCGGGTTTGGTTGAGGAGGTTAAAGACGCTAAAGATAAGAACGAATAAAGGCTCTTGTCGCGAAAGCAATTCAAAATGAAATCGTCACAACAAGAGCCAACTTGTTCTAGGCACTGCATTCATTGCAGCTTAAGACTAATGAAATACCTGACTACTAAAACGTAGAAAACGACTTTCTCCCATCAGTTCACGGAACGCTTCTTTATCCAGCTTAATCAAGGTTTCGTGATCGCCTGCTTCCAAATACACATGCTCTAAATTGGCGAGCATTTCATCGCAAATGGTTGCCATGTGATAAGCGCTACCCACCGGAGGTATCGCGCCGTTATCGCAATCGGTAAACAAACGATAGACTTCTCTTTCTTTGATTAGATGGAAAGAGGCGTTGAGCTCGTCATTCAATCGAGACAAGCTGATTTTATTATTCGCAGGCAAGACAGCCATCATATGACGACCTTGGTGATCTTCCAAAATCACGCCTTTTGCCAAGTTATTGAGAGGGATACCCGCTGCAACACCGCTTTGCAGCGAACTATTACTATGACTGTGATTCACGGTTTGAAAGTGAATATGGTGCTCAGTCAAATAGTGGTCGAGCCGGGTTGACATGGTCATGTTAGCCTCCTGAGTGTTGAGACCCACATAAAGTATAGGTAAATCTCTATTCCCCTGACGCTTTACTTGAGCTGTTCTACGCTTAACGAAAGCCAACCACAGAGTATGGCATTGAAAAAGGGAAGCAAAATGAGCAAACCAGTAATAGCGGATAACAAACCGATCAAAGTTGAGCTTGTGCAAGGGCAAGAATATTACTTTTGTCGATGCGGGCGATCTAAGAACCAACCTTATTGTGATGGCTCCCACGCCGGAACCGATTTTAAACCCATGAGCTTTGTCGCTGAAAAGGATGAAGATGCGTATCTGTGTCAGTGTAAGCACACCGCAAATGCGCCTTTATGCGATGGGGTGCATAAGCAGTTCACCTCTGAGCAAGTGGGACAAGAAGGTCCGGGTATCCAAGCGGGACATAACGAGATCCCAATTGCAGTGGCGACGCAAGAAGAACCCACGGTTGAGTTTATTCACCAACTGGCAAGAGAAGGGCTGTCAAAGTTAGGGCACCATGGACCTATGACGGCGATGGGTGTGCCGAGAGACCAATTGCCCCATTGGGATGACCTGCAAATGATGGTCGCACAAATGGCAACCAAACCTCTGATGGAGGATGTGTCAGTCAAAACTGAATTGGTAATTGGTCCGAAAGCGAAGAAGCCGCTGGTACTAAAAATTCCATTGTTTGTCTCTGACATGAGCTTTGGTGCGTTATCAGAAGAAGCCAAAATCTCACTCGCGAAAGGTGCGGAGTTAGCCGGAACCGGAATTTGCTCTGGAGAAGGCGGCATGCTGCCAGAAGAACAAGCGGCGAACTCCCGTTATTTCTATGAACTGGCGAGTGCGCAATTTGGTTACGACGAATCTAAGTTGCCCAATGTTCAAGCTTTCCACTTTAAAGGTGGACAGGGAGCAAAAACAGGAACTGGTGGTCATCTTCCTGCCAATAAAAATGTGGGCAAAATATCGCAAGTGCGTGGCATTCCCGAAGGGCAATCTGCGATTTCACCACCGACGTTTAAAGATCTGCATACCGCAGAAGATTTTAAAAAGTTTGCAGATCGGGTACGTGAAGTGACAGGTGGTATCCCGATAGGCTTCAAGCTCAGTGCAAACCATATCGAAGAAGACATTCAATTCGCACTCGATGCCAGTGCGGATTACATCATTTTGGATGGTCGTGGAGGAGGTACGGGCGCAGCGCCTGCTATGTTCCGTGATCACATCAGCGTGCCAACCATTCCCGCTCTCGCTAGAGCAAGACGCTATCTGGATGCTCAAGGTGTGAGTGACCGTGTCACGTTAATTGTCACGGGTGGGCTACGTGTTCCAATGGACTTTGTAAAAGCGATGGCGCTCGGGGCAGATGGCGTTGCGATTTCTAACAGTGCGATGCAGTCGATAGGTTGTGTAGCCGCGAGAATGTGCAATACCAACAATTGTCCAGCAGGCATTGCGACACAAAAAGCCGACTTAAGACAGCGGTTGAATGTGGATAAAGCCTCGGTTCAATTGAAGAACTTTTTTGAAGCCTCGGTTGAGTTGATGCAAGTGATGGCAAGAGCGTGTGGACACGATGATCTCCGCAAGTTTAATCAACACGACCTAGCCACTTGGAATCGCGATATGGCGTTGCTTTCTGGGGTGAAATACGCAGGCGTAGACAAGCCTTAACGTTTCTCTTGCTCTGATTAGTGCCTGTTTTGCTGTGGCTGCAATTTGTGCGATTGATAATTGAGCTCATATGGACCATAATAATAAGACCATTTGGTCTATAGGAGCTCAGTATGGCAACAGCAACATTAAAAAGCTTTAAACCGAAGCTGCCTCACAAGGCAAACTTCTGGTTTATGCTGGGCATTGAAGATGCCGAAACCGGTCGTACCGATGCGGTTCATAAAGGCTTTGAGCCAAAGGTATACCGTAATATCGTCGAGCGTGTGAAGCTTTCTCAAAGCGAATTCCAACACGTTACTTTGATCCCGGTGAGCACCATCAAACGTCGACTCAAAAACGAAGAGCGCTTCAACACGCAAGAGAGTGATGCCATCTATCGTTTAGCGATGCTACTTAAGCTAGCAACAGAACTGTTTGATGATGAAGAACGCGCACTAGGTTGGATGCGTGAGAATGTTTATGGTTTGGGTGGCAAGCGCCCACTAGACATGGTTTCAACCACGGTTGATTTTGAAATCGTCAAAGATTTGATTGGACGACTAGAGCACGGGGTATTCTCGTAATATGAAGCTCTATCGACTGACTCAAAAGAAGTTCTCTGAGTCTCCATTTAGCCCAATCGGTGCCAAGCTGTACGGCGGGCGATGGAACTCTAAAGGAACCGAAGCACTGTACTTTTCTCAATCCGAATCTCTTTGCTCGTTAGAAGTTTTCGTTCATGTAAACAACGATCCGGCGATCACCAAGCTTTACGATTTGTATCGTATCGAGATGCCGGAATACTTAATTGCCGCACTGGATGAAGAAGATCTGCCGGTCACTTGGCGCTCCATTCCTGCTAGTGAATCCACACAATATATTGGCGACCAGTTTCTCAACGATCCTCATCCTGAGTTTGCTGCACTACAAGTGCCTTCGACAATTTCTCCTCGTGACAACAACTACGTCGTCAATACAAACCATCCCAAGATGAAAGACATCCTGAAAAAAGCAGAAAAGCTCGATTTTGCTTTCGACCCACGAATTTTCAAATAAAAAAGCTCAGCGTTTGAATTAGCGCTGAGCTTTCTTTCTCTCTTTTGTCATTGGGTTAATGCTGAGCAGTCAGCTGTTGATTGTCACTCAACTCCTTCTGATAGCTACTCAATACAATTTCTGCGCCTTTGTAAGATAGGTGGCTTGCATCGGTGTACATAGCATTGTTGCTGTCCACTTTCATTGCGCATTTGCCCTGTTGGCAGATGTAGTTAGTAAGGTCGACAAACTCCACATGTTCAAATTGGTCAAAGTACGCTGCCAGCGTTGCTACATGATGCGGGTGTGACTGCTTCGGTGCAAAGTCACATTCATTGCCTGTGTTATCACCAAACAATTGCGCTTTCCATAAGCACTCGCCAATAGCATACGGTGCAGAAGGTGTCGGACCAAAGACAACGATCTCTCTGTCTTCTAACTCGTTCAATAGATGGGTGAGCGAAGCTTGGTAGTCTTGCTTAGAGAGCTCTTTATTGAAGTTAGAAGAAATCACCACACGTCGAATTGAAGGCGTATTCCGAATGGTTTCTACTGCATCGGTGAAGAAGCTTCGACACGATAGATTATTGACTCCTGCAATCATGTCGACATAACCCACCGCACAAGAATCTTGCGTAAGCTGGACAACTCCCGTTGGTGTGTCATTTGAGAGCTGCTGAACAAAGACCATGCTGTGGCTGTTACCCAATACTGCGACAGTAGGCTCTGAAGATGAAGAACAAGTGTCGTTGATGGTTGTATTACCATTACATGCAATGCCGTAGCCATTGTTTACACGCATGGCTTCAAAAAATGCGCTACGGTCGGGAAAGCCTCCGTTTTTATGACCGACGACACCAAAAGCAAGCAGCGGTAGGGTGACTAACACAAGTGAAGCAGCAAGTGTGCTCATGCCGATTTTTCTGCGGCTACGGAAAGGCTTTTCAACAAAGCGCCAAGTTAAGTAAGAAAAGGCAAATAGAGCCACTAGATAAAACGCTAGGCTGAACTCTTGTCCGGCAGTAAGTACGTAGCGATAAAAAACCAACAAAGGAATGTGCCACAAATAAAGGCTGTAGCTGATCAACCCAACAAAAACCACCGATTTGAGGCTTAGAGCTTTACCAAGCATATTGTCTTTGGATGAGAACAAGATAATAAGTGCGGTGCCAATCACAGGGATTAACAGCATGAGCCCGGCGCCATCTTTTGATTTATCAAACAACAAAGCAGAGGCGAGAACTAGCGTTAAACCAATCATCGCTAAGGTGTTGTTGGGTTTGATGACGGTTTTGTGCATCACTAGGGCAATCAGAGAGCCCGCCGCCAGTTCCCACGCACGAGAGAAAATCATGTAAAAGGCGAAATCAGGATCACCACTGGCGTACCAAATAGTCATCAGGCTTAGTGCAAACACCGCAATGAAGAAGGTGAGGTAAGACATGAGCTTGCCACGTGCAAGAAGCATGAGCAGAAGAGGGATTACAATGTAGTATTGTTCTTCTACGCCCAAGCTCCAAGTATGAAAGAGCGGATTGGCTTGTTCTTCCAGCCCAAAATAATTGTGCCCTTTGAGGTAAAGCAAAACATTAGAGGCGGACAGAATGGAAGACACAGAAAACTCGCCTACCTCTTTGTGTGCATGTGGAAGGAACAACCACCAAGAGAGTAGGTAACACACGGCAATAACCAGCAACAGTAAGGGCAGAATCCTACGAATACGGCGCTCGTAGAAATCAGCAAGGCTGAATTGGTTCTTATCCAAATCGTTTATCACAATTGTGGTAATTAAATAGCCACTGATCACGAAGAACACGTCTACGCCAATAAAGCCACCAGCGAACGCTTCGATGTCTGCGTGGAAGAAGATCACCAATATGACGGCAATCGCTCTTAATCCATCTATTTCTGCTCGGTAAGTCATCATCATCTCTCCCTAGTCAACAAACTCACTAACGCAAAATGCGCACCAAAAATTAGGCTCATAAAATCAGTGAGTTAAAAAGCATTCTGAAGATGAGAAGAGTTTTGCAGGATGACTTCTTATATTGATTTTCATTTTGAAAATTTAAAACTCAGCGGTTTCTAGCAAAATGACGTGCTACGGATGTAAATCAAAGAACGGTTGAACGGAAGTTTTTATACTCGGAGCTAAGTGAACAAACTCAGAAACGAGGCTATGAGCCAAAACGATATTCAAGCCAAGATTGCCAGCTTTACTTGTATCGAAGAAGCTTTGGATTACTTCGATATTGGTTTTGACAGCCGCTTTATTGATAAACACAGAGTGGAGTTAGTAAAGCGCTTCAATGGCTATTTGATTCTGACTAAGCCTGAAGATTGGTTTGCGGCTCGCCGTGCATTAAAGAACGCATATTGCAAAGTGCAGCGAAGTTTGTTGGATAAAACCACACGCTCGGCTTGTCGTGGTTGCACTTCTTGTCAGCGTCGTTAGAACCCATTTCAATACCCAAGCCATAATGTCAGACAACTCTGGGCGCTAAAAAAAAGAAACCCCGCAGATGCATTCAAACTCATCTGCGGGGTTTTTGTCTATTCAACTTGCCTATTCAAATAAGTCGGCTGAACTAGGCAAGCTCAACGGTTTAGTTTGCTTGGTAAGTCGGGTAATCCAACAGACCTTTTTCGTTACCACCAAACAGCGTCGCAGGATCGTGAGCCGCTAACGGGTAATCGTTCTTGATACGGTTCGGTAGGTCAGGGTTCGCGATGAACGGACGACCGAAGCCAACCATATCTGCCAAGCCACTTTCTAGAGCTTCAGCTGCTTTCTCTGTGTTGTAGCGACCAGCATAAATGATGGTGCCTTTGTAAGCTTCACGAACGGCTGTTTTGAACTCAGCAGGCGTATCTGGTGCGTCATCCCAGTCTACTTCTGCAATGTGCATGTAAACAACGTTTAGCTTATCAAGCAGCGCCGCAGCAGCTGTGTAAGTTTCTACTGGTGTTTTATCTACAGTACCGTTTAGTGACGTAAACGGAGCAAGACGAACACCAACGCGATCAGCACCAATCGCTTGAGTCATCGCTTCAACCACTTCACCCAAGAAACGTAAACGGTTTTCAACTGAACCACCGTATTCATCTGTGCGGTTGTTTGCTTCAGAATCGATAAACTGGTTTACAAGATAGCCGTTCGCTGCGTGCAGCTCGATGCCATCAAAACCAGCTTCAATCGCATTCAATGCCGCTTGACGGTACTCTTCGATAACCACTTTGATGTCTTCTTTCGTCATCTCACGTGGTTCTGCCACGTCAACAAAACCAGGTTCATCCGTGCCGTTATCGATAAACACTTTCACGTTTTCTGCTTTTAGTGCAGAAGAAGAAATTGGTTGCTCACCACCGATGTTGTCAGGGTGAGTTACACGGCCTACGTGCCAAAGCTGAGCGAAGACCGCGCCGCCTTTTGCGTGTACTGCGTCAGTGACTTTTTTCCAGCCTGCGATTTGTTCTTGGCTGTAAATACCCGGTGTCCAAGCGTAACCTTGACCCATAGGTGAAATCTGTGTGCCTTCCGCAACAATCAAGCCCGCAGATGCGCGCTGTGCATAGTACTCAGCCATCATGTCGTTTGCGACGTTGCCAGGCTGGCTTGCACGAGAGCGAGTCATTGGTGGCATAACGATACGGTTCTGAAGCGTTAGAGAACCAAGTTGTACAGGTTGAAACAATGTATCTTTCATGACTAACCTCGTTATTTGCTTGTTTGAATCAATTCGATTTGGTAACCGTCAGGGTCTTTAATGAATGCGATATGCGTTTCACCGCCTTTCATTGGACCTGGTTCACGAGTGACATTGCCACCAAGTGCTTTGATTTTGTCGCATGCAGCGTAAATATCTTCACAACCTAATGCCATGTGACCGAACGCATTACCTAGGTCATAGCTGTCTGTGTCCCAGTTGTAAGTCAGTTCAATCGTCGCGCTGCCTGGTTGGTCTGTGTTACCGACAAACACGAGAGTGTAGCGGTATTCTGTGTTTTCGAAGCGATCAAGCTCGCTCATACCAAGAACTTTGGTGTAAAACTCGATGGACTTATCCAGGTCAGCCACGCGGATCATAGTGTGAAGAAATTTCATATTTAACCTTCTTATCTCGGCTTGTGAGGCGATGTCGGAGTGACAAAGGCATTTCAACAAGCAACGTTGTTGAAGCTAAAGATAAAGGTATTGCAGGCAAACATGAAATTATCATTGATTATTGTTTGTATAATATTCTGTTATCAAAATCGTAGGGTATTTGATCATTTTGGTGGCTCATTAATCGAAGTAAAAGCGCGAGGCACTTTAACCTTTTATTTTTAATATAAATTACTTACAGTGATTGATTATTAGATTGAATGCATACTAATGAAAACAAAAGGACAGCGGATGAATGAATCAGTGTATCGTGCAATGTCTTGGCTGAAAGGAATTCTGGATAAGCAAGATATTCGTTACCAGATTGTCGGAGGTTTCGCCGCCCACCTTCATGGTGGTTCTCGGCCTATTGCTGACATTGACCTCTATATTGAAAAAGAGGATGTACATGCGCTTCTACCGTTCTTTCAACCTTTTGTAAGTAAACCGCTCAAACACTACTGTGAAGAAGGGTGGGACTTAGAATACCTTCAGCTGATTTATGAAAACCAGAAAATCGAAATTGGATTGACTCCGGGGACGAAGATTTTCAGCACCTCAAACCAACAATGGGTATTGCTTGATATTAATTTGGCCGAATCCGTACAGCGCGATTTTCATGGGCTAACTTTGCCGGTCATCAATGCAAGCTCTCTTGTTGAGTACAAACGAATCCTCAATCGAAAAGTCGATCAAATCGATATCAAAGAGCTAGAAGAAATCCAACAAGCGGATGAGGCTCAATCAAATTAGACATGATTAAGGAAAGGATGCCATGAATGTCTCTCTGAGAGAGGTTACGAAACAAAACTATGAACTCGTCTGCGACTTGGATGTAACGAAACCACAAGAAGAATTTGTAGCATGCAACATGTGGTCGCTGGTGGAGTCTTTCTACAACGAAGGCCATGTAGTTCGTGCAATCTATCTAGACGAGGAAGCCGTTGGTTTTTTCATGTGGGTTCATGAAGCAAGTGATAAAGTTTCTATTTGGCGTTTTATGGTCGATGCCAAACACCAAAACAAAGGAATAGGGCGAGTTGCATTAAAACTGGCAATCGAAGAGATCAAACAAGCGCCCAATCTCAAACATATAGAGATCTGTTACAACCCGACTAATCCAGTCGCTAAGCCTTTCTACAGTCAGTTTGGTTTTGAAGAAGTTGGTATGGATGAAGATGGTGAAGATATGTTGGCAATCATCGAACTCTAACGCACATACCATGAAAAAGGGGTCAGCACAGCTAACCCCTCTGATTCAGAATTTGAAAACCCGTAATGGTCGCGTTTAGCTCCCTCTATCGGTCTTTCATTTTGCGTTAGTTACAGCAAGCAGTAATTCGAGCTCTTCAGGTGTCAGTAAGTCTTTGTTTTTCATGACTTCACTTTCTTCTAAAGAAAGCCGCGTCTGGCTTATTAAGTATTTTTTTTGAGTTGGTGTCAGATCCTTAAGCGAATCTATCAACTCTTTAAAATTTGTGTTGTTCATAGCCTAGCATTTCCAATTAACGTAATATTTTTTATTGTTTTGTCACTAATCCATGTTGGATAAGTAATCAGTTATCTGTTGGTTTATCGTAACCAACTCTTTATTAACTATAGCCAGATCCCCGCTATCTGGTGCGATATTATCTCTTGTGTGCTCCTCTATATTATTAAGTGCTGATACTGCCGACTCCTCTCCAAAGCTTGAAAGGATGCCTTTTAGACTGTGTGACAGTAGGAACAACTCGGGCCAATTTTGGTCTTGGTTAAGCTGATTAATACGGTCCAATCCATCTTCGTAGTCTTCCATATAGGTTGAGAAAACAGCAAAGATAATATCGACATCGTTGTCCATATAAGTATTGAGTACTTCGAAATTGATCATTGCTCATCTCCACTGTGTGGCTTGTAGGTTGAAAGGGGTTGGCAACTGGGACGAGTAAGAGCCGGATAGGTAATCTTTGAGCCAGTTAGACCAATTGGGTGGTAAAGGACGCTGAGAAAGAAACTCAATGCTCTCGTCCAATATAATATCTGTGGCATCAATGCTGTTATCAGAGAGTTTTTTGAGACGCATTTCAGTTGAGAACGGGTACCTATCTCTCAAGCGCTTGTCGTTGTTGTCTCCTTGCGCGCTTTGTTTCATCGGCACTCCAGACTTTGCTGCAAGTAGTGCCAGCAAGCTCTGTTTAATTGCGAATTCACCGAAGAAATCCATCAATGGAATCGCTTGTTTCAGCAAGGGCAACGGGGTTTTATTTGGTGTTGCATAGTAATAGCTGAGAGACTTCATCAGCTTTCTGTGCGCGTATTCTGGTCGCGCTTCAAGCAACAACAACTTGCATTGCATCATTTGCTTGAAGGCCGCTAAATCGACTTGCTGATTTCGGTTCAGTTGTTTCTCCGCCAGCAAGCAAAAGTCATTCAGTTTTATAAGTACTTTTTTCTTCTCGTTGGTGCTCGAAAGCGTCTTGAAGTGCTCACTGATCAAATCAACATACGAATGCATTGCAGATAACCAGAGCGTATCAGTTGAAGAAACGTTCGAGGCATACAGATACCCAACCTCGTATAGCCTTTCTATCTGTCCAAGCTTGGATACTATTCGAGAAACAGTGACCATACGTGCACTACTGCTTGGTGTAAGCTCAAACGCTCGATTTGCCAGAATGGACGCATTATTGTGCTGGCCAAGTGTTTCGTATAAACCAACGAGATTATCAATTGCTCTCAAGCAAAGAGGGTTATGCGTGACATAATTTGCTAGTACGTCCACCGCTTCCCTGATCTTTCCTTGTTTATGGAATAAAAAGGCTTCGGCGCAGATCCGGCTCGCGTGTTCTTTGTCATTGCAGAAGGGAAGAAAGTTCTCAAGCACATCAAACTGCTGAGTCTCGACCAAGGTATCGATAAGCAGTGATTCCACACAAACGCTTGTCGCATACTTTTTATGTAGGCGTGCTACTTCAGCGAGAGTGAGAGTTCTGCATTTGCCCAGTGATTGACGTACTTCCGCAAGGTTATGCTGCTCTTGTAATGCAGCAAGCATCTTGTTCTTCAACGCTTTGGTTTGAAGTGGTTTGGTAAGAAGGTGTCTTACTCGGCCAGAGAGGGCAGTTAGTACCGTTTCCTGCGTAGCGTCACCAGATATCATAAGAACCGCAGTGGTGTCAGAGATTAACTTGGCTCGGCTCATCAAATTGATCAAATCAAGCCCAGTCAACTTAGTCGACAAGTGATAGTCCATTACAATAAATGAGTAAAAGCGTGTTTTCACCGCGTTCAATGCTTCTTGCGCGCTATTCACACAAGTGATGTTCGCCAATTTTGCCCCAAGCGAAACCAGTTGATGCTTGATCAACGTCGCTGATGTTGAGCAGTCATCAATGACTAAAATGCTGATGTTATCGACTTCGATCTTCCCTGCGGTCAAACTTCTACCTATTTATACGGATTAGCACACTCTAAAATAAAGTTAGTCATCAGTTTGCATAAAGGCAAGTGGTTTTTGCGACAAAGAAGGGGCGATATGCCCCTCATCAACTTTTGTAGTCATTAACTCTGTTCTGCGTCACTTTCTAACCGTTTTAATAGCTCGTTCGCCTTTTTCATTGCACGCCTTGCACTCTTGGATTTTCGTTTATTCAGCAAGATATCGGAAAACTGAAGGTATTTATCAGCAGTTTGGAACCTAAGGTCGTTAATGTCTTGAAAACCTGGCGGAAAGTTCTCGGCAAACGCATCAATGTCTTTTACTAACTTATCTAGATTTACTGTCGTGCGAGCTTGTTTTAGGCGATAGTGCAGCCCTTCAAACTCTTCTTGATAGAGAAGGCGGGCGGCATCCGAGGGGAAAGCAAGTGGGGTAGTGCTGTCTTTGGCTGTCTCATACAACTTCATTTCCAACACGGCATCTTTCATCGCATTGCTGAAAGCCAAGTTTTCTTGGTGTTCTTCAGATTCAGAAAAGAACGTATTTCCAACCTTAATCAAGGTAACTAAAGCGGCAGCATCTCTCAGTTGAAGTGCGTCATTCAAATGCTGTCCAAATACTTCACTAGCTAGAGAGCTAGGTGTGAAAGGGTATTCTTTGTGGATCTCTTGCAGCTCTTTGTTGAGATCATAGATCGATTTCTCACCTTCAACCTGAGCATAAACGGATTTTTCTAAGTGGCTGTTTATCTGGCGTGCAATCGCAAGAAGCGTTGAATGTTTACTTGATTGAATATCCAATGCCAACACTTCAATTTTGTGTGAGTCAGGGTAGTAAACTTTTGCCTGTTGCAAGATGGATTCAATTTGGTCGTAATTTGGGTAAGTGGTGACATCGGAATTCAGTACATCATCAATTTTCGACTCAAACTCGCCCAAGAGGTGAGGCTTATATAGGCGTAGGAAACCAGCCTCAATCACAGGATGTAGCCCTTGTTTGTCATCTATTAACGCTTTTGTGTCTTCTGGTAATGTATTGAGTAACTGTTCGGCCAACTCGATCGTTTGCTCTTTCTCTGCCAGTGCTAGGTTTAGTTTGGAGATCGTACCTTGTTGCTGTTGATAGAACATGCCAAGTGCCGCCAATAAAGCGACACTAGCAGCAATACCAGAGTACAAAGGCCAGCGGTTTCTATTGAGTCGCGCTTTTATGTCAACACAATTTAAGCCTTGAGGTACGGTCCCTGTAGCAAAAGCATTAGCGAATAGACTCCACTTTGAGAAGGGTAAATTAGTTGGCTTACTCACTTTAATACCTTTCTTCAACGCTTCGTCGACAGGGGTACGGCCATAAGGATGCTTGCAGCTTAAAAGCTCAAAAGTAATGCAGAAGAAGGCAAAAAGATCGTCACTGAATTTAGGCTCTTTACCTGACAAAATATCTCGTGACGCATAATTTGGCGTATAGCCAAGCGTATCGGTATCTTGGGACTTCCGCTTAGCGGCGTATTGGTCATGTTTTAATTGCTGAGTTTTTGATACACCAAAATCTAACAGTTTCACTTTTCCCTCAGACGTGAGGATGACGTTGGCAGGTTTTAAATCGGCATGAACGACGCCGAGTGAATGCGCATACGACAACGCGTCCAGCGTTTGATTAAGAATCGATAGGGCAGCGTTGTATCTTAACCCGTCCGGTCGAGAACGTTGAATTAGGCTTTCTAATGTTTCACCATCAACGTACTCCATAACAAGGAAATAAATGTCGCCATCAACACCGAAGTCGTAAACGCGGATAATATTCGGGTGGCTTAACTTCTGAGTTTGTTGTGCTTCACGAATCAGCATGCGTGCGGTCTCAGGCTGCGAGGCATACTCATTCTGGAGAACTTTAAGTGCGACATATGGAGTATCGGAACCGGACGATTCGAGGATCTTGTCTTTCGCTAAAAAGACATCACACAAACCACCATGACCAATTAAAGACTCGATTTCATACCGGTTTTTGATTGTCTCACCGAGTAAAGAATCAGGACGCTTTTTATGAGCGCTGTTCTCGAAGTTAGAGTGAGGGTTACCCACTGGTGGAATAGTGTTTTGATTATGAGACACTTTTGTATTTGTCTCATTATTATTTTGGGCTGAGCCTTCATTATTTATATTACCCATCTTGTCGTTTGTATTTTCTCTTTTTTGAGTCTTTACAATTCTTGTTTTATCACCATTCGAATCTTTATTTATAGAATTGTTTTTACTTTGGTCGTCCATCACGAGGCTCCGTATAAAATGATGGTGTGAATATATAATTCATCAACTAATGAAAAATAGTTAAATGTTGATTTCTCGGTAAAGCTAACATCGGTTTTTTGACGAATGAAAAATTTATCGTCAAAAATTTGAACCTCGTTGTATATTTTGTTCTGGGTAATAATCCTCGATTGCTTTGCTGTAAATTTAATTCATTATTCCGTTCGTGAAATCTAATTATTATTTGAATAGGCATTATTAACTTTAGTGTTAATAAGATGTGGCCTAACTATTAAGAACTAAATTTATATATTAAGCAGTTCCTTTGGCGAGGTTTACATGACGTTGGTTTTAACCATTACGAGCTTTCATAAGTTCACACCAGAGATAGACAACGAATTCATTTTTGACGCGACAGGCGAGCATGAGAAAGTCAGTTTTGGTCGCTCAGGACAGTGCGATTGGACGTTGCCAGACCCTGAAAGAGTCATTTCAGGTAAGCATGGAGAGTTGATCAAGTTTGGTGACAAATATTTGATTAAAGACCTCTCCACTAATGGCACTTTTGTAAACAACGCAGTCAGCCCTGTTGGTCAAGGAAATGAATTAGCACTGAATCATGGTGATGTAGTGACCCTCGGCGATTATCAAATTCAAGTCAACCTTGAAGAGCGTTGCATTGACGATTCTTCAAATGAGGCTAATAAAATCAATGAATTAGGTGAGGGTGTTGCTATTGAAAACTTGGCTCACGACAACTTTGGTTTGAATGCCTCAGATCTATTAAAAGAGAGCGTTTCTTCCGAGTTTCAACTAGATATCGGTCTCATGGATGACTTTTTAGATGCACCTACATCTCACTCTCAAGATGACCGAGAAGAAGAAAAGCTACCTTCTCATACTCCAATCTCACATGAGTTCGATGAGAAAAATGCACAGGCTTTTATTAGAGGTTTGGGTATCAATCCTAATATGGTCCCAGATGAAGGCAGTGAGCAATGGTTTGAGCAGTTAGGCCAATCGTTTTCTCTGATGCTATTAGGCCTAATGGAAACATTACACAATCGTGCCGAGTTTAAACAAAATAATCGTTTGAATCATACGGCGTTTAGAAAATCTGAAAATAACCCGTTAAAGTTCTCTGCTAATTTAGAAGACGCAATTCATAATTTATATAATCGTCAATCGGCAAGTTTTATGCGCGCTGATATTGCGATAAAAGAAGCATTCTTTGATATTGAAAATCATGAGCGTGCCTTAATGAAAGGTGTCGAGGGTACTGTATCAAGTGTTATGTCATTAGTAGAGCCAGCAACAATTTATTCTGATGCGATGTCCAATGATAGTGTCTTAAATAAAATAATTCCGGCGAGAAAATATGCATGCAGTTGGAAAAAATTTGAAGGTATTCATCATCAATTGACAGATGAAGTTATAAATAAAGAATCGCCATTTTATTTAGAAGATTTTGCAAAGCACTATGAAAGCGCGCTAAAAACTAAAATTTAAGGGATGATGATGAAAGCGATAATGAAAACTCTAGTTCTACTTTTTACTGCACTGCTTACGGGCTGCTCCGCTGCAAACCTTGTGGTTGCCCCTTACGCTGATTTAGAGCTAGCTGCAAAACATAACATCAACCCTGATTCAAATGGTAGACCTTCCCCAGTCGTAATTTATGTGTTTGAGCTCACTTCTTCGACGGTGTTTGAAAGCCAAGATTTCTTTTCAATATATGAAAACTACGACACGGTTTTGGGGCCAGATTTAGTGAACAAGTATGAGATATCGCTAACGCCTGGCCAAGAAGAGGTTTATCACGCAAGTATGTCTGCTAAGACGAAATATCTTGGCTTAGTTGCTGCATTTCGAGATATAGAAAACTCAAATTGGCGACAGGTGATTAAGGTTGATCAAACTGGGTACAACACCTACCAAATTCAACTAGACGATTTGTCTTTGTTCGTTAACTAATCTTGATTGGCGATAAAACCATGACACATTACTCCCGCACAGCATGGTGTGAGGGGATGTTTTTACGTCCTCAACATTTTCAACAAAGCGAACGTGCGATAGAACAAGAATTCAAGGGGCTAAATCGCTTTCAACACCCTTATAATTGGGGCGTTTACGAAGTCCGTGTTAACTCAAACAGCCTTAAAGAAGGGCTGGTGGAAGTTGAGAGTATAGACGCAATTCTGCCTGATATGACGGTCGTCCAACTACAGAGTACGAACGTTGAGCTCAGCCCTTTGTGCATTGAAAAAGGTACGCAAGACACGCTCGTTAAGCTAACCGTACCGGCGAAGAGCTTGAAAGAGAAAATGGTCGCTGATGTTAGCGAAGGCTTGGTGTCGCGATATTTGTTGAAAGATATTGATGTTATTGATGTTCAGACAGGTCAAGACGAAGAGTGTATTCAAGTCGCATCATTGAACATGGCGTTGAAAGCGAACAATGAAAAGCTTTCTGGTTTTGTTGAATTGCCCATTCTAAAAATTAAAGAGGTAACAAGTGAAGGTGTTGTTATCTTGGATGATGAATTCACGCCACCGAACCTAAATGCGCTTAATGATCAAGCCATGATGAGCTGTCTTAAAAACGTCTCTGCAATGACTAAGATTCGTGCTGATGTCGTCTCTCAACGCCTGCTTCAAGGAAAGATGGCTTCTGCATCAGCGGTGGATTTCATCATGCTACAAATGCTAAACCGATATGAGATGGCTCTTAAGCACCTAGGAAAATTAGATCAAATTCATCCGCTCGAGCTTATTACTTTATTGAAGGGCTACGTCGGCGAACTCTCAACATTTTCTAGCAAAACGAAGCGTACCCCTGAGTTGTCTGATTATGATCATATAAACCTGACTCCTGTTGTTCAGGAACTTAACCAAGTGTTAAGCCAATACTTAAGCGTTGTACTCGACCAGACTGCTAATAAGTTACCGTTAGAGGCTCGCCAACTCGGTATACACGTCACACCATTACCAGACAAGCGACTACTTGATTCCAGTCAGTTCGTATTGGCTGTTAAGGCTGATACGAGCACCGAAGAGATTAGACGATTGGTACCTGCGCAACTTAAGTTTGGGCCAGCAGAACAAATTCGTGACCTCATTAACAATCAGATCAATGGCATCAATGTTGCGCCACTCAATGTCGTTCCGAGGCAGATTCCTTATCAAACCGGGTACGTCTATTTTGAAGTCATTAAAAAAGGACCTTTCTGGAACCGACTAAAAGAGAGTGGTGGCATCGCTCTACAGTTATCTGGCCAATTTCCAAATGCGGATATTGAGCTTTGGAGCATTAACCAATAACGGGTGACGTCACTATGGAACAGACAATTATCAAGCCAACGCCAGGTGGAAGGCCAGTAAACGCCAAAGCATCTCAGCCACAATCTGCAGACAGCACAGTGGTGATTTCAAAAAGCACCGAGGTTGTGAACAATGACACGGTAGTCGCGTTTGGCACTAACCCAATACTGGCGGAGGCTAATGGTATCCTTTCTATCATTGGTCAGATAAGAGCAACGGCGACTCACTCTGATGTGTTCTTTTTAAAAGAAACGTTAGCGCAGAAACTAAGAGATTACGAGAATCGACTACGTCAGAAAAATATTAACTTAGAAACGGTAGATACGGCACGTTACTGTTTGTGTTGTGCTATTGATGAAGCGGTATTGAATACAAATTGGGGTAGCCAATCAGCTTGGAGCCACGATTCATTATTAACGTCGTTTTATTCTAGCAGCCAAGGTGGTGAGGCATTTTATCAACACCTTGAGAAATGTATCTCTTCTCCTGAGTCTCATTTAGATCTTCTTGAATTAATGTATGTTTGCTTGTCCTTGGGCTTTGTCGGTCAATATCGATTAGAGAAGAACGGACTCGAAGCGCATCGTCGTTTAAGAAAGCAGGTGATGGCGACGCTCAAGAATCATGGTCGAGGTCTGCAACAAGGCTTGAATGATAATGTTGAAGCCCGTCTTCTTAATGGTGCGCAAATCTCTGAACGAGCGCCTTTATGGGTTGTTTGCTCAGTCACACTTGCTTTGTTGGTGTGTATTTTTATGTACTTTAGTTATGACCTAAACAAAGCCTCCAACCAAACCTTTACCAACTTAATCAACTTGATCGCTCCGGCACAAGTCGAGTCAACGGCTCAAACTGATTCTCAAGTTACCGATATTGCTGAACGTGTTTCCATGTATCTCGCGACAGAAATAAGTAAAGGTTTAGTCACAGTCGACGCGCTTCCAGATCGAGTTCGAATCTCCATCAAAGCTCAAGATCTCTTTGAGTCTGGAAGTGCCGAGGTTGTTGAGTACATTCAACCCGTGATATCCAAATTGGCTCGAACCTTAGAGGCGACAGAAGGGAAAATCTTGGTCGCAGGACATACCGATGACAAGCCAATTTTTACCAGCAAATATCCTTCTAACTGGCACCTCTCTTTGGCTAGAGCCACCGCGATGTCTGAGCAGTTAATCGCGAATAGTGCGTTAGATGGACGTGTGTTGCCTGAGGGGTTAGGGGATGCGAGGCCGTTGGTAGATAACACTAGCGACGAGAACCGAGCGCTTAATCGCCGCATCGAAATTGATCTAATGGTTGCGAACTAAGGAAAATGAGATAAATGAGTATCCGAGAAGTAGGCAAAATCTTTACTCAACACTGGTTTATTGGCTTAGTTGGTGTCGCAGCTTGTTCAATCTTTATATGGGCTGTTGGGCCCCTAATTACCGTCGCAGGTTATGAACCGTTAAAGACGGATTTTCAACGTCTCGTCAGTATATTAGTGTTGGTTTTCGTTTGGGGGATCTTCAATCTTACGAAACAACACAAGCAAAAAGTAAAAGAAGACGAGAGTATTCAGACTTTGTTAGAAGTTGACTCTCAATCGGATAAAGAAGCCGCCTCTGAAATCAATGTCTTGCAAGATAGGATTGAACAGGCAATTAAAGTCGTGACTAAAACGCATAAAGGAAAACGCAGCCTTTATGAATTGCCTTGGTATGTTTTGATTGGTCCTCCTGGTACGGGTAAAACAACGGTTCTCAAGCAGTCTGGTTTGGAATTTCCTTTGGCTGAGTCAATGGGTACAGATTCGGTCGCTGGGGTTGGTGGCACTCGACATTGCGATTGGTGGTTCGCGAACAAAGCGGTGTTAATTGATACTGCAGGGCGCTACACCACGCAAGACAGTCAGGAAAAGGTCGACTCAAAGGCTTGGCATGGGTTCCTTGGACTACTTAAAAAATACCGAACTCAGAGACCAATCAATGGCGCTATCGTGACGGTGAGTTTGGCCAGCATGATGTCGCAGACTCGCACTGAGCGCAGCTTGCACGCAAGAGCAATTAAGGCTCGTTTACAAGAGTTGAAAAATCAATTAGGCATGCAATTTCCAATCTACGTACTGCTTACTAAGATGGATCTCGTCGCGGGGTTTAATGAGTTTTTTTCTGACTTAAGTAAAGAAGAGCGAGACGATCTATTTGGTTTTATGTTCCCTCAAGATTGCGAGGATGAGAAAGGCGTTATTTCTCTTTTTAATAAAGAGTTTCATCACCTATTAGAACGTCTTGATGCTCGAATGTTGAGGATCCTTGAAACTGAAGATGATCTTGATAAGCGTGCGCTTATCTTCGAGTTTCCGAAACAGCTGCGTGTACTACAGGCAAACTTAGACGAGTTTCTAACCGATATTTTTGCTCAAAACAGCTTTGAAGAACCGACTCTCATCCGTGGTGTGTTTATGGTGAGTTCGGTTCAAGAAGGGATCCCTGTTAGCCGTTTAATGAATGAAGCCACAAGTGGGTTGGGACTTGGCAAGCTTGGGCTATCAATGAACAGTCGAAGTTCTGATAGTTACTTTGTCAAAAACCTATTTGATCGAGTGATTTTCAAAGAGCAATTGCTTGGTACGGTGAATCGTCATTATCAAAAACAGTCTAGTTGGCTTCATCGAGGTGTTTATATCGGATGTGCAGTAGCACTGGCCGGTGCCTCGGGCGTTTGGTTCACCAGTTACCAGTGGAACGTGAACCTTATTAATCAAACCAATAAGCAGACTGACCATATCAACGCAATGATAGGCGCGGATAGCTTGGACTTTGATTCAGATATTATAAGTGCAATAGAAACGCTTGATCGCATCATGATGTTACCGCTCGGTAAACAAAGCGATTATGAAGAAGAAACGGCGATAAAAAAGTTTGGCCTGTATCAAGGGAATAAGGTCTCTCAAGCGGCGAACAATGCTTACACTTCTGCATTAAATAAGCACTTTACCCCAATGGTGCTTCACAGTCTTGTCTCAGAAATGGAAGGAAACCAAGAGCATCGTCAATATCTATACGAAACACTTAAAACTTATTTGATGCTGTTTAACCCGAATAAATATCAACAAGAGGAAGTTCTAAGTTGGTTTGGTTTCTACTATGAACGTCATTACCCAGGTGTACTTAATGAGGTGCTAAGAGAGCGCTTAATGACGCACACTCGAAACTTGCTGGACAGCAATGAGCGAGGGCTTTCTTACGACGAATCATCGGTAGCGGAGGCTCGAGAAGTCTTAACACAAATGTCTTTGCCGGAACGTGCTTACCAACGTATGAAGTTGCAGTTTGCGAAAAGCCATGTGCCTTCATTTAGATTGACTGACGTTCTGGGACCGAAGGGTTTAGATCAGTTCGAACGAAACAGTGGTAAGCCACTATCGCAAGGTATTTCCGGTTTTTACACTTACAACGGATTCCATAGCATTTTTCAAATTCAAATTAACCGCACGGTAAAAAGTTTGATGGAGGAAAACTGGGTCTATGGGGACGATTTAAAAGCGCATGAAATTGACCATGCAAGCGCTATTCGAGGTGTACAAGAGCGCTATTACCAAGATTATATCAATGAGTGGAAAAACCTGATTGAAGACATCCAGCTTAAACAGGCGCCAAGTTTAGAGTTGGCTTCCGCTCAGGCGAGGGTGCTCTCTGGTGTCGAAAGACCCATTGAATCTCTACTGCGTGCGATTCAAAAAGAAGTGGGCTTAACGAAAGTGGTTTTGTCGGAAAACCAAAAAGCCGCTTCTGAAGTTGCGGGAAATGTAGCCAAGGTGAAGTTTTCAAACACGGCTGACAAGCTCGATCTGTATTTACCTGAAGAAAGTGCATTTAACGTAGCCTTGCCCGGGAAAGAGGTGGAGCAACACTTTACTGAAATTCTACGTTTGGATGAGCAAGATTTTGACGACATTCAGCAAGCAATGGTAAATCTGCGTTCTTACTTGTCTGATCTATCAAGCTCAGGGAACAATCAAAAAATTGCTTACAAGAGCATTCTAGATGGAACGGTTACCCAAGATGTAGCTGAGTCTTTTGAGCGGGCGCGAGAGTTGCTACCAAAGCCATTTAATCAATGGTTAGATGAGTTGTCTCAAGAGTCAGTGAAATTTGCTGAGAGCGGTTCTAAAGATCACCTAAACCAGCTGTGGCAAACGCAAGTAGTAAAACCGTATCGTCGTTCTATCGCGGGACGTTATCCTTTTGTTTCAAATGCGGCCAAGGAAGTGCGACTTAAAGATTTTAAACGTTTCTTCGGCTACGGCGGAACGATGGACTCTTTCTTTAAAGAGTACCTCGAACCATTTGTGGACACCTCCTCTAGACGCTGGAAACTTGAGAAAGAAATCGGTGTGAAACCTGAAACATTAGCGGTGTTTCAACAAGCAAAGCGCATTAGACAAACCTTCTTTGAATCTGATAACTCGCTGAGAGTCGAGTTTGGAATGAAACCAGTCTATTTAGACCAACACATCACTCGCTTTGTACTGGAGTTAGGTGAACAAGACCTCGTTTATAAACATGGCCCAGCACGTGCTAAATCGTTGAGTTGGCCAGCAGGTCAAGATCAAACCCGAATCGTATTTACGCCGCCGGAATCAAAGCGAGAAATTGCTCATACATATGAGGGTGAATGGGGCATCTTTAGATTGCTAGACCAATCGCTTAAAGCACGTCCGGAATCACGAAAAGACAACATCGTGATGATCGATCTTAATGGTAATAAAGTTCAACTGGAGCTGATCCCTTCGAGCACGGTAAACCCATTCTGGTCAAATGAAATGGAGAGGTTCCGATGTCCACAAACGCTTTAACTTCTTCTTGGGGATACATAGGGAAAATGCCGGCCAAAGGGGATTTCGTTAAAGACGGTTTGTCCCAAGAATTTACTGGTCGTTGGCATGACTGGCAGCAAGCAGTGATCGCCGTTAGCCGTGAGCAATTGGGAGAAAGCTGGAGTGAGTATTTTTTGACTGCTCCTATCTGGCATTTTGCGCTCGATGTTTCTTACATGGAAGACGCCACTTATATCGGCAGTGTCATTCCTAGCGTGGATTCGTCAGGTCGTTATTTCTTTTTTACGGTGGCGCGCGCAGTACAGGGACCTGCGGTGAACTACTGGCAACAGAGTGACTGGACACAGCATAGCCAAAACCTTGCAGTTGCCGTCTTGAGTGATGAATTTGTTTTCGATGCATGGGCACAAGGGCTGACAGACTCTGACAATCTACCAACCGAAGAAGCAGGCGTAAGCCAAGTTCCAACGATGGTTTATGAAAGTGAACTGTCCGTCATTTATCAGCGTTCGTCGCAGCTATCAGTGAACAGCCTTTTGAATCGAATGATTGGTAAGGACTACAAAACGCCTTGCTTTTGGTGGACAGACGGTTCGGGCAACATCGAACCGTGTATGTTTGTGACATCTGGCTTGCCCTCGATAGGACAATATTCCGCAATGCTAGACGGCAATTGGCAAAAGTGGAACTGGTAGGAAGCGAAGAATGAATTGGAATTACTTTACTTTTGCTAAGACGCACCCAGGCAAAGTACGACCTTATAACGAAGACGCCTTACTTGAGATGTCTGAAGCCGGGCTTTGGGTTGTGGCGGATGGAATGGGTGGACACAGTGCGGGGGATATTGCAAGTCAGATGTTAGTGGATCGTATCGCTCGCCATATCAAAGACAGCAAAACGACGAATATTGATGAACTAAGAATGGTTGTCCAGCAAGCAAACAAGGAGATTTTTGATTACGCCCAAGCCCACTTAGAGGGCAAAACCATGGGGACTACTCTTGTCTTATTGTTTTTGCAAGATGGCTACTTCCACTGTTTATGGGTAGGAGACAGCCGCATCTATCAACTCAGAGAAGGTCGCTTCTCCCAAAAAACCAGAGATCACAGTCAAGTCATGGATTTGGTTGAGCAAGGTCTATTGGCTTTTGAGGATGCAGAATCACATCCACTGGCTAATGTCATTACACGAGCGATTGGTGTGGACGAAATAGTCACGATAGACCAAGTATCAGGCCAGCTTGCAGACGGAGACCAATTTCTTTTGTGCAGTGATGGATTATCAAAAGAACTCACCAACGATGAGATGCACAAGACACTTTATGCAGACTCGGTTAACCAGGCGGGCTTAGCTTTGATGCATTCTGCATTAGTGAGAGGTGCGAGTGACAATGTCACGTGCGCTTTAATCAAAGCCTGTTGTGAGAGAAGTGAGCTAGACGGACGAACACAAGGCGATGCGACTATCCCAGTATTCTTGAGGAGCAAGGCGAATGGTTGATTCAAAAAGTGTATCTGATTCTAGCAGAGTATTCGATTGGTTGGCTCCGGTTCTATTGCCAGTATCAGAAGAGCGCCCAACAGGTGTAGACCCACGCGAAGACGTGTCACCTCAATCGGCATACTACCGTTTAAAAGACAGTCGAATGGCGGCACGCAATGCTGAGCGTAATGCGATTATCGAAGAAGAGAGCATATTAACGCACACTAATTTGTGGCGTGTCTTTATTGACGAAGTTCCGGACATTCTTTCTCATCAATCAAAAGACTTAGAATTTGTTGCATGGTTAATTGAGGCCCTCACGCGTCTTTATGGATTTCGTGGCATGGGGGTTGGCTATGAAATTGCCTCAAACTTCATCGACAATTTTTGGGAACAACTGTATCCAATGCCTGATGAAGACGGGATGGAGACGCGTATCTCTTCCATTATTGGCCTAAATGGCATCGATAGTGAAGGAACGTTAATTTTTCCTTTAGCATCTATTCCCCTGACTGACATGGGTGTAGAGCAACCGTACGCCTTTTGGGAATATCAGCAAGCGATTGAGTTAGAGAGACTTGATGAAGACAAGCGCCGCTACAAGGTTGAGCAGGGTGCTGTTGAAATGTCCAAGATTAACGACACGGTGAAATCTACATCTGACGAGTTTTATCGTGAACTTATCTCTGACCTTGAGTTTGCGATGGCTGCGTTTGGCCAATTTAGCCAAAAGCTTGATGATGCGGTTGGGGATGTTACCTCGAGCTCATACATTTCCAAAAAACTAGATTCAATACATTCGGCATTAAAACATCTATTGGGCGCTCGTTTTCAAACTCCATCAGAAGTGACTGAAGTTATTCAGCTCGATCCGACTGAGGATGAGGAAGCACCAACGGTACAGGGGCAAAACGGCGCTTTATTGATGACAAACATGCAATCGCGTGAACAGGCGATTGAGCAGTTACAAAAGGTGGCAGACTTCTTTAGAGAAAGTGAGCCTCATTCACCAGTTTCTTACTCCATCGAACAAATCATTCGTTGGTGTGGAATGCCTCTGCCGGAATTACTGGCGGAATTGATCTCCGACGGAGATGCAAAGAGAAGCTATTTCCGTTTAGTTGGCATAGCAGAACAAAATGAAAATTAAGAAAGGGAGAACGGTATGACGAGTATCCACTCGAAACTGTCACGAGTAAGGAAGCCTCGTGTTCACATTACCTATGATGTTGAAACTGAAGGAACAACGCTGAAAAAAGAGCTTCCTTTTGTTGTTGGTGTAATGGGCGATTTCGCAGGACAAAATACGGAAGCGCTGAAGCCACTCAAAGACCGTCGCTTTATTCAGATCGACAGAGATAACTTCGATGACGTTCTTAAAAAAATGAACCCATCAGTGAAGTTTAAGGTTGCCAACAAACTTGCGAAAGATGACTCTCAATTTGAAGTCGATCTGAGCTTCAAGTCGATGCAAGACTTTGAGCCAGCAGCGATCGTTAATCAAGTTGACCCACTGCGCCAGTTGATGGAAACACGCAATAAGCTACGTGACCTAATGACCAAGGTGGATCGTTCAGAAGAGTTGGAAAATATCCTTGAAGATGTCTTAAACAACACGGATAACTTAACCAAGCTGGCAGGCGAGCTAAAACTAGGTGACGCTCACCCAACGGATAATCCAGAGGGGGTGAAGTGATGACAACGCAAATTGAAAAGCAGCTTGATCCTACCGTCGGTGAGCAGACTTCCTCTTTTCTAGAGCAAGCGATTGGCGCAACAAAGCAAACAGAAGCTTCACGTGCTGAAGAGCTGATTAAGACGTTAACTGAAGAAGCAATGAAAGGCACGGTCTCATGGAATAAGAACCTAACCGTGACTTTCCGTGAAGCGATTAACTTACTCGATCGTCAGATTTCTGAACAGCTGTCTGAAGTCATGCACCATCCAGAACTGCAAAAACTTGAAGGTTCTTGGCGTGGTTTGAACTACTTAGTCATGAACTCAGATACCAGCTCGACACTCAAAATTCGCATGATCAGCATGACGAAGAAAGAGCTTCATAAAGATTTGAGTAAAGCGGTTGAGTTTGACCAAAGCCAGATCTTCAAAAAAGTATATGAGTCGGAATTTGGCAGTGCCGGTGGTGAGCCTTATGGTGCTCTGATTGGTGATTACGAATTTACGAATCACCCAGAAGACATTGAATCACTTCGCTTAATGTCGAATGTGGCCGCGTCTGGTTTCTCTCCATTCTTATCTGCGGCTTCACCTGCATTGTTTGGTTTTGATGAGTGGACAGAGCTTTCTAAACCTCGTGATTTGGACAAAGTTTTCGAATCACTGGAATATGCTCAATGGCGTTCTTTCCGTGAAAGCGCAGATTCTCGTTTTGTAAGCTTGACCATGCCTAAAGTACTGGCGCGTTTGCCTTATGGGCAAGCAACTTCGCCGGTGGAAGAGTTTGGCTTTGAAGAATTTGACGTTGACTCAGTGTCGGGTATTGCAACGAATGCTGAACATAATGATTACTGTTGGATGAACTCTTCTTATGTGCTGGGCGCTAAGCTTACCGATGCATTCTCGAAATATGGCTTCTGTACCGCTATTCGTGGCGCAGAAGGCGGTGGCCGAGTAGATAACCTACCGACGCACTTCTTCATGAGCGATGACGGCGACCCGGATATGAAATGCCCGACAGAAATTGGCATTACGGACCGACGTGAAGCGGAACTAGGTAAACTTGGTTTCCTTCCTTTGTGTCACTATAAGAACACCAACTACGCGGTTTTCTTTGGTGCACAAACCTGCCAAAAACCAGCCAATCACGATTCTCCTGATGCGACTGCGAATGCGGCCATTTCAGCACGCTTACCTTACATGATGGCAACGTCACGTTTTGCTCATTACTTGAAGGTTATGGCACGCGATAAGATTGGTAGCTTTATGGAAGCTGAAGACGTGGAGTCGTGGCTAAACCGTTGGATCTTAAGCTACGTGAATGCCTCAGAAGGTGGTGGTCAAGAAATCCGTGCGAAATACCCGCTTGCCGATGCTCGTGTTCAGGTGAAAGAAATTCCGGGTGCGCCAGGTTCCTACAATGCTGTGGCATGGTTGAAGCCTTGGCTCCAAATGGAAGAGTTGACCACGTCATTACGCTTGGTCGCAAAGATCCCTCAATCGGGTGGCTAAGTAATAGGTGGTTGGCCTTTGGGTCAACCACTCCTTCCACGCTTGGGGATAGAGATTGAGTATTAAAAGTGACGATTTGGAATGGCTAACGATATGACATTGAATTTCTTAGACCCAAGTGAACTGAAACACGAGTTCAGTCCACTTGGGTGTGCGGAACTTGATAGTCACTGGGTTACCCAGTTTGTCGAGTCAGTAGATTCAATACATTCGGCAAAAATTTGGCTAGAAGGAACAAAAAGTTCAACTGTTGATGATTTTCGATATAGCGTGTTGATGGCCATCGATCAGATTGACCAAATATTGGAAGAGCAATTGAATGAGATTATTCATCATCAAGCATTTCAAGAATTGGAAAAATCATGGTTAGGTGTTCGCTATCTGTGTGAGCAAACTGCTAGCCAATCCAGTGAGCCTGTGAAGATAAAAGTGCTTTCGGCAACATGGGATGAGGTCAGCAAAGATGCACTGAAAGCCATCGAGTTTGATCAATCTGCGCTGTTTAAATTGTTGTATCAGAATGAATATGGCATGCCGGGTGGTGAGCCTTTTGGGGTGGTGATCGGTGATTACGAACTAAGACATGACCCAGCGAAAAATCACTTTGATCGAGATTTAACTGTGTTAAGTAAGGTTGCGCAAACTGCGGCAGCGGCATTCAGTCCATTCATTCTGTCTGCACAGCCAAGTGTGTTCGGTGTTAATCGATTTTCAGAGTTGTCATCGACCACAGATATCGGCGCTCAGTTTGAACAAGTTGAGTACATAAAATGGCAAAAGTTACGAGAATCGGAAGATGCGAAATTCATCGGTATTGCTGCACCAAACGTGTTGTTTCGCTTACCTTATATCAAAGACGGTTCTCGTATAGAAGGGTTTGATTTCGAAGAAGCTATCAATGATTCTGAGCGCGAATTGCAGTGGGGAAGTGCCGCTTTTTGTTTCGCTGCGATTGCAATTCGAACGTATCAAGAACATGGCTGGTTTACTCACATGAGGGGCGTTAAGCAAGGCGATTACACACAAGGAACAATCTTAGCGCCCACGCGAAGTTCAGTGCATTTCACTAGCAAAAATACCCGTGATAGAAGTCCTTTGAACTTAAAAGTTTCAGAGCGCAAAGAAAAAGAAATATCGGATTGTGGGTTTATCACCATGTCACCGGTTGCAGAAACCTACATGGTGGGGATGACATCCAGCGTGTCCATTTATAAGCCAAGACAGTTCGAAGAGCAGCATATCACTATGAACGCCAAGTTGACCTCGATGCTGCAATACACGCTTTGTGTTTCACGAATCGCCCATTACATAAAGGTCATGGGACGAGACAAAATCGGTGGTTATCAAGATGCAGATTCAATCCAACGAGACTTCCAAAAGTGGCTTCATCAATACACAACAGCCTCTGACGAAGCTTCGGATGAACTGAGGGCAAAGTACCCTTTAAATGAGGCAAACATCAGCGTTAAAGAAAAACGTGATTCCCCCGGACACTATTATTCGGTGGTTCATTTACGGCCTCATTTTCAACTCGACCAGATGGTCTCGGCAGTCAAACTTATTACGGAATTATCACCAGAACAAGTGGTGTAAGGGAAGACAATGAAAACATGGAAAAATGCGCTTTCTGAGGGCAACTTACAACAGGCTATAACACTGATTATCGAAGACATTAAAGCTTCACCAAAAGATGCAGGGTTACGCAGTTCTTTTATTGAACTGTTGTGTATTGACGGTGATTTTGAACGTGCTGACGATCAGCTCATACAGTCGATTAAATTGTTCCCTGAATATTTATCTGGTGCGAGTCAGTTACGCCATATGGTGAAAGCGGCACAAGCGCGAAAAGACTTTACTGGTGGGGCTGCCACTGCACAGTTTATTGAATTTGATCAGCAGGCCAACGAGCTTGTTGTCGACCTTAATTTAGCCATCAAAAATGAAGAGTTTGACCAGGGCTATGAACTCGCTCAGTCACTGGAAAACATGCGAGAGCAAAAGCGTTTCCTACAAGGAACTCGAGAGTTTGAGGATGTAAGAGATATTGACGATCGTTTATCCGGATACATCGAACTCTTCTCGACGGCAGGTAATTACTTTCTGGTGCCGATCAAAAACATTAAGCAGCTAGACATAAAACAAGCGGGCTCGATGCTTGAACACATCTGGCGACCTGTTGAGTTTGACATTGAAGGCTTGGGTGAAGGTGAGGGGCATATGCCTCTGACTTACATTGATTCTGTTACCGACGCGCAAAAACTTGGCCGAGAAACAGATTGGAGGCGTTTAGGTGAAAGTGAACTGTTTGTCGGCCTAGGTCAAAAATGTTGGTTTGTGGGTGATAAAGCACTGCCTATCTTTGAGCTGAACACCTTGTCAGAAAGCAAGGCATTGGCATAGAGGTTCTTATGTCATTGGTCGCTTCCTTACTCGACAAGCTTATCGATAACGATCCACATCTAAGAGAAGACAAAGATTTTCCGTTGGGTCAGCAAGCATTGGTCGACAATCTTCTAAGAGATTTGGAGTCCATGTTGAACAGCCGTATCGGTTGGACGGAAATTTCGGATGACCTCAGAGAAGTAAAGTCCTCAATTTTAAATTATGGATTACCTGACTTTTCGTCTATGCCATACAGCAGCAAGCAGGGGCAAGATCAACTGTGTGAGATCGTTCGTGATGCGATTTTAGAGTTTGAGCCTCGCCTAGAAAGCCCGAACGTTAGCATTCTAGATGAAAAGAGCGCAGTAGACAGAACCTTGAGACTAAAAATCAGCGCGACTTGTCTGATTGGCAATAACACACACGAAGTGACATTTAACTCAGAAGTAGAACCCGTAAGTTTAGGCATGAAGTTGAGCAGAATGAAATGAGTGACGAGTTTCTTAAGTATTACAACCGAGAGTTAGCTTACTTACGCCATAAAGGGCAAGAGTTTGGCGAGCAGTACCCCAAAATTGCTTCTCGATTGGGGATCAGTGAAGAGCAAGTCGATGACCCTCATGTGGAGAGGCTTCTTGAAGGCTGCGCTTTCATGACAGCTCGTATACGTCAAAGTCTCGATAACAGTTATCCGCAGTTTACGGAATCTTTGATGGGGCAGTTGCATCCGGATTTTCATGCGCCAATCCCTTCAATGTCGATCATTAAAATGAAATGTAATGAGTCGACCTCTGCTCCCTTTGATGTTTCTAAGGGGGAAAAGGTGATGGTTGGCGCGCCGGGTTACAAAGAATGTGAATTCAGAACGTGTTATGAGACAAGAATGTATCCCTTCGATATATCGGCAGGAACCTTTGAAAATGCCCCGATACAGCCGATTGGTTCTCCTTGGGAGCGTTCGTCTAAATCTGTACTTAAGGTAAAGATCAAGGCTAATGATGGTGAGTCTGCATTAAGTGAAATGGGCGTCGAGACGCTCAGATTCTACCTCAATGGCCAAGCACAGCTTACTCAGCGGTTATATCAGCTATTGTTCCAAAGCCTTATTGGGATCTCTGTCTCGGTGAATGGTTGTGAGCAGGCTTCGTACACTCCACGTCACTGCCAAGCTGTCGGTTTTATCGATAGTCAACAAGTCGTGCCCTACAGCAAGCGAAGCTTTTCTTCTTCGAGGATGTTGGTGGAATATTTACATTTCCCCGAGAAGTTTATGTTCTTTGATGTCGTTGACTTAAATCTCGAAAAGTTAGGTATTAACGAGGAGTTGGAACTCAACTTCTACTTTGACTGCAATGATGACTGGCTCCCAAAGCAAGTTGACAAAGACAGTGTGTTATTAGGTTGTGTTCCCATCATCAATCTGTTTAAAACCACAATGGAGCCAAAGCGACTAGAGCCAGCCGAGTACGAATACCAACTGTCTCCACAATACCAAGAAGCAGAGAGCAACGAAGTGGTGTCTATTTCGAATGTCACGCTTAGGAATTGGAATAAAACATACGAGAACTTGCCCAGTTATTTTGCCGGTGAACACACTCATTACATGAACAAAAGCGAGATTTTTTGGGTCATGAGGCGAGAGGATAAGAATTGGGCAGGAGGGTTCGATGAACCGGGCCGAGAAAGCTACATTTCATTCGTGGATAAAAAGCACCGATTATTTGCTCCTGAAAGTCGTGAAAACTGGCTGATGTACGTACAGGCGGAATGTTGTAATCGAAACTTACCGCAGAAACTGCCTTTTGGTGGCGGCCTGCCAGAGGTCTCGCTACCGAGTGTCAATGACAATTTTGCTGAGCTTCGATGCCTTGTTTCTTTGTCAGAAACGGTGAGGCCGGAAATGGATGAGAGTACGCGTTGGCAACTAACCAAACTGCTTACCCTGACTCATTTTACCGATGAGGACGGACTCTCTACGCTCAAGCAATTACTCAACTTGTATGCGTTTACAGGTACAGCGGAAACGAAATCGCTGATCGATGCTCTCGTAAATTTCGAGTATCAGCAAACAACGGGAAGGGTCAACGAAAAAGGTAAAGTTGGATTTGCTCATGGTGTAAAGCTCATATTGACCGTCTCTGATCAAATGATATCTAAAGAGCAAGTCTTCCTTTTAGGTTGCGTCTTGTCGGTGTACTTCTCTCAGTTTGCGGAAGTAAACATTTTTACGCAGTTAGAAGTAAAAATGAAATCGACAGGCCAGTTATTTCATCGGTGGCCAGCACTGATCGGAAACAAAGCTTTGTTATGAAACCAGAAGAATTCTTAATTCAGCTGAAAAAGCGACCGTTGTTCGAAGTGATTCACTTAATCGAGCAAGCGTTGCTTCGTTCGCAAGCTCAACTAGGCTCGGATGAGTTACCCAAGAAGGAGAAGCTTGAGTTAAAAGTAAACGCCTCATTGGGTTATGAGAATGCACAGCTGGTTAATGCGACCCTATCTGAGCATAAAGTTTTCCTTGAAACGAACTTGCTTGGCTTAACGGGTGAGCAAGGTGTTTTACCAAGCTACTACAGTGAATTGGCCATCGGTCGTGAAAAGGCTGGTGATGGTGCAATGGTCGATTTCTATAACATTTTCAATCATCGCTTGTTGTCACTGTACTACCGAAGTTGGCAGCTAAGTCAATTTGCGGTGCAAGCACGTGAGCACAATAAGGGCAATCGAGCACCTCTATTGAGCAGTCTTGAAGCGGTAACTGGGCACGAAAAGCACCTGAACAATTACTATGCAGGATTGTTTGCGCAGAAAGGTCGCGGTAAAGGTGCGCTAAAAGACTTAATTGAGCACCTCACAGACTGTGAAGCTAAATTACACGAGCTTCAGGGGCAGTGGATGAGTGTATCGCAAGATGAACAAACTAAGCTAGCTGGGGGCTCATCGCCTGAAGGGCAGTTTGCTCAATTAGGGCGAGGAGCTTCTATCGGTGCCAAGGCATGGAATATCAATGCAGGAATTACGATTGAGCTGTTTCCGACGAACATATTACAGGTTGAGCAATTACTGCCAAATAAATCGAGCTTGGCAACCATAAAGTCAGTTGTGCAGGACTATGTTGGTAAGCATAAGCGCATTAATTGGAAGCTCACGACACGTCATAAACATTTACCTCAAGTTCGTCTTGTTAAAGGTTCTGGTCAATTAGGGATAGGAACCGTTTTGGCAAAACACAAACGAACCAAAGATCGAAAAATAACAATTACCATTTAAGGGAATCAAAATGGCTTTACTCTCACTTTCAGCGTTGGTCGAAAGGTTATCACCTGTTGCACGAGAAACACTTGAGCAAGCAGCCGCTATGGCCAGTTCGCGTACTCACCATAGTATTGAAATGACGCATTGGTTACTCACCATTGTCCAAAATCCCAATCAAATCTATGCTGAAGTTTTCGATAAATTTAATGTCGACGCGCAGGTAGTTGAATCACAGCTACTATCTCAATTAGAAAAGTATAAAACAGGTTGTGAGTCAGTTCCGGGACTTTCAGCACATACAGTTTCGGTGATGCAAAACGCCATGATGGTCTCGACGATTGAGTTTCAAGCAACGGATCTTGATTGTATCCATCTGCTAAGTGCTTATTTGTCAGATGAAAGCTTGGCGAACGTGATGAACCAAGTCAGCACAGAGCTAGACAAAGTAGAGGCAAGTGCACTCCTTGGATTATCTGAGGCGAATTCGCCACATCAAGCTGGCGTTAATGGAACTAAAGGGTCGAACGCGGCGTTGGAGCAGTTCACCGTGGATCTCACTGAACAAGCAAAGGCAGGGAAGATTGATCCAGTAGTTGGACGAGAGAATGAAATCCGTCTAATGATTGATATTTTGCTTAGAAGGCGTCAAAACAACCCAATACTGACGGGTGAAGCTGGGGTCGGTAAAACAGCGGTTGTCGAAGGACTGGCTCAAAAGATCGTCGACGGAGATGTCCCTCCAGCGCTAGAAGGCGTTTCAATTAAGTCTCTTGATATGGCTCTACTTCAAGCAGGAGCGGGCATGAAAGGCGAATTCGAAAATCGGTTAAAAAACGTAATTAAAGAGGTTAACGAGTCTTCCACGCCAATCATCCTTTTCATTGATGAAGCGCATGGTTTGATTGGTGGTGGCGGGCAAGCCGGTCAAGGTGACGCTGCGAACATTCTCAAACCCGCTCTGGCAAGAGGTGAGCTGCGAACGATAGCAGCAACGACCTGGGCGGAATACAAAAAATACTTTGAGAAAGACGCAGCCCTGACAAGACGATTTCAAGTCGTCAAAGTGGAAGAGCCAACGCCAGCGGTTGCCGTAAACATGTTACGTGGACTATTGAGTGTTATGGCTGAACACCATGGTGTTTACATCACCAGCGATGCTTTAGAAGCCGCTGTACAGCTCTCATCGCGTTACATAAATGGAAGGCAGTTGCCAGACAAAGCCGTGTCCGTTTTAGATACCGCATGTTCCCGCGTAGCCTTGAGCCAAAATGCCATTCCGGGGTTGCTCGATAGCAAAAGGAAATCTGTTCAACTTAAACAAGACGAGTTAAAGCAGCTTGAGAAAGAGTTTCAATTTGGCTCGGAGAATACTGAATCAGTCCAGCGCATAAGACGAGATATTGATGAGTTATATACTCAGGTCTCTGACTTGGAGTTGCAATGGAACAAAGAACAAGCGTGGGTTGAACAAGCGATAGCGTTACGCGAAAAAATTGCTCTAGAACCATTAAGTGAAGATAAGAAAAAATTAATGGAAATCGAAAGCGACTTAAACGCGAGTGCGCAGCCTTTAGTGTTTTCCCATGTTAGCGAGGCTTTGATTGCTGAAGTGATATCAGACTGGACTGGGATTCCACTAGGCAAACTGCAAGATGATGAAATAAAGGCTGTTCTAAACCTAAAAGAGAGTTTAATCGAGAGGGTTGTTGGCCAAGACCACGCGCTAGAAATCATGTCTGAGGTGATCAAAACGGCGAGTGCGCAATTGACTGATGAATCCAAGCCAAACGGAGTGTTTTTATTAACTGGTCCAAGTGGTGTGGGTAAAACGGAATCTGCGTTAGCGATTGCGGAAAAAGTGTATGGTAGTGAGGACAACGTTACGACAATCAACATGTCGGAGTTCAAAGAAGAACATAAGGTCTCATTGTTGTTAGGTTCTCCTCCTGGTTACGTGGGTTATGGTGAAGGTGGTGTATTAACCGAAGCCGTCAGACGTAAGCCATGTAGTGTAATACTGCTGGATGAAATGGAAAAAGCGCACCCAGGAGTTCAAGACATTTTCTACCAAGTCTTTGATAAAGGCAGAATTAAGGACGGGGAAGGCAGAGATATCGATTTCAAAAATACGATTATCATCATGACAGCGAATACGGGGACGGATACCACCATGTCACTGTTCGATGACCCAGAACTTGCTCCTGATCCAAGTACACTAAAAGAAGCACTACACGATGACTTACTAAATGACTTTAAGCCCGCCTTTTTGGGAAGAGTGAATGTCCTTCCGTATGTGCCTTTGGATAAGGAAGTACTTACCCAAATTACACGCCTCAAGCTGAAAAAAGTGTCAGACAGGATCGAAAAACACTATTCGGCTGAACTTCATTTCAGTGACGACCTTGTAACCGACATTGTTGATAGCAGTAACGAGTCTGGGAGCGGGGCAAGAGTCGTGCAAACAACCATTGAAAATACGCTATTACCGAAGATTTCTCATGAAATATTGAACGCTATTCTTAATGATAAGACATTTGAAATAATTAATGTTGAAGGTTCTGTTAAATCATTGAGTGTCTCACTTATTTAACAGTTTTTCTAAAGTAAAAATTATTTGAGAGTCGCTTCATAATAAACATTTTTGATCAGAAATACCGCTTAATTTAATTCTTAATTAAAGATATAAAAGAGCGTATTTAAAATGAAGTTTTTGATACATCAATCATTAATTATCAAAATAAAATAGATAATTAAAACATTAAGCAATATGTCATTAATAATGCTATAGGAGATTAGCATGCAGTCTAACACGTATCTTAAATATGCAGATATTAAAGGTGAAGCAACTGCTGAGCAGTACAAGGATCTAATTACACTACTATCTGTAGATTGGAGTGTTGGTCGTGAAATTTCATCATTCACTGGTACTGCTATGGACCGTGAAGCAAGTGCAACACGTCTATACGACCTGACAATCACTAAGCTTCAAGACCGCGCGTCACCGGATCTATTTAAAGAAGCGACCATTGGTAAAGGTAAACCAGCTGTATTCCACATCACCAAGCAAGGTGAGAAAGTGGAAGAAATCATGAAAATCGAGCTTACAGATGCAATGATTTCAAACTATTCAGTGTCAATTCAAGATGACCGCCCAATTGAAACTATCACTATTTCATACACTGAAATGATGATGACAGTGACACCAACTGACGATAAGAACAACACATCTGCACCATTAGTATATGGCTACAGCGGTGTGAAAGGTCAACAAATGTAATTGAATTGCGGGAAGTCAACGCTTCCCGCTATTTTATAAAGAAGTATCTAATGAAAAAAGCGACACAGAAAAATAATTTTATTCGTATTTCTACACCATTTGGTACAGATGCTATTATTCTAAATTCATTTGAATATAAGGAAAAAGTATCAGATCTTTTTTCATTACATGCGCAAGCTTATTTCAACGGGCAACATGAAGAGCTCAATAATATTATTGGAAAAGAGGTTGTTATCGCTATGGACAATGATCCAAGTGTTAGCTTTCAACCTCGTTACTTTCATGGTGTCGTTTCACGAGCTAAGTTAGCAGGATCGCGGGTGACCACTGCTCATCAAGGTGAAAACTATCGAAATATCGATTTACTTATTGAGCCTAAAGTTCGCTTTGCCGATTATCGAGTCCACTCCCGTATTTTTCAAAACAAAGACATTAAAGAAATTGTGTCGGAAGTATTATCTGAGCATGACGTAAGCTTTAGCCTAAAGCTTACCAAGTCGTACTCTAAATATACTTATAAAGTTCAATATGAAGAATCTGATCTGGCATTTGTTGAACGACTTCTGTCTGAAGAAGGGATTGCTTACTGCTTCTCACATACAAATTCAGCACACATACTGGAATTGTTTGATGATCTTAACTTTTACATACCTGGTTCAGAGTTTCTTGTCGAACATACGACGGGAACAGGTCAAGCAAGCCACATTTACTCTTGGAATGAAACGCAAATACTGACGACAAAAGTCGCACACAAGTCCGGCTTTAATATGCTCAAGCCTTTATCACCTCCACAGAATCTTACTAGTGGATCTGCACAACTGTTTTCGGTGCCAAATAGTGAGCACTACGAATACTTAGCTGAAGTTGAAACTGACGATGGGTTTGTGTTGCGAAATACACACGCGATCGAATCACTTCAGCAAGACGTTTATCAATGCAGTGGTGAATCGAGCTGCAGAACGTTTGCTGTCGGCAAACTATTTAAATTTAAAAAGCATGAGGATAAGACTCGAGTAGGAAAAGAGTATGTGCTTTCTTCTGTCGCACTTTCTGCTGCGGTATTTAACCAAACGGGACAGGGAGGTACATCGTCACAAGGTGTGAGGGTTTCGTTTCATTGCGTTGACTCAAACACCATTCTGCGCCCAAAAATGCGGAGGTTTAAACCGCAGATTAGAGGTTTGCAAACCGCAATTGTGACAGGAAACAAAGATGGCGAAATCTACGTCGATAAATTTGGCCGAATTAAAGTGAAGTTCCACTGGGATCGTGAAGGTCAATATGATGCGAACAGTTCATGTTGGATTCGAGTCGCTCAAGCCAGTGCTGGCAATGGCTGGGGGAGTGTATTCCATCCAAGAGTCGGACAAGAAGTTATCGTCGATTTTGTAAATGGAGACCCAGATCAGCCAATCGTAACTGGGGCTCTTTATAACGGTACCCAGCTAACACCTTATCAATTACCTGCTCAAGCTTCCCAAAGCGGCTATAAGTCCCGTTCAGTACAAAAAGGTAGCGATAAGTTCAACGAGCTACGTTTTGAAGACAAACCCGGCGAAGAACATGTGTATTTGCATGCTGAGAAACTCTTTCAAATGGTGGTGGAAGACAATGCCGAGATTGCTGTAGAGAACAATAAAAGTGAAAGGATTACCAATGATTTCATGCAAGAGGTTGGTAATAACGCGAGTCAGAAAGTAGGCAAGAACCAAGGGGTTGATATCGGTGAAGCTCTTGTCGTTAAAGCGGGTAAGAGCATTGAAATAAAGGTAGGAGCGGCGTCCATACAAATGTCGAGTTCTGGCGAGATCAACATTAAAGGCAACAAGATCTCTATTAATGGTTCAGCCATAGCACTTAAAGCTGGTCAAATTTCTCTTAACTAAAGGTGAGCAGATATGGGTAAACCAGTCGCGGTATTGGGGAGTCACCATGTGTGCCCCAAAAAAACAAACAAAGTCCCTCATGTAGGTGGTCCTGTTGTTGTCGGTTCTCCAAACGTGAAGATTTCAGGTATTCCGGCTGCGCGTCAGGGAGACAAGCTTTCTTGTGTGGGGCCTCCAGACACTATTTCATCCGGGTCTTCGAGCGTCAAAATCAACGGAAAACCTGCGGCTAGGCTGGGAGACTCCACTGCGCATGGCGGTAAAATTGTTTCTGGTAACTCAGCAATATTAATTGGTGGGTAAATGGCGCTATTGTTTCAATCCCAACTTTGTATGCTGGGCGATCAAGCGTTTTCTGTAGAGCAATTGGCAAACAATACGCTAAGGCCATCAGAAAAAAACGAACTGATTCCACAAGACAGGGAAAGCTCAGTCCTACCTGCCTATGACAGATTAACTCACTATTCGAAAGCACTGTCTGAATGTGGTGTTGAAGGGCAAGTTTATCTTCTGTTACCAAAGCTATCGGACAAGGTTGAGCTTCAACGTATTACAACGCTGCTTCTTTCGGTGCTTCAACGAGTAGAACCACAACATTTGGCGTTATATCCGTATGGGAACGCGTCTTTTTTGATGGCGCTGAGTCGCATCCAACGAGCAGTAAAACAAACTAAACCATTATGGATTGTCGCTTTACATGTTGCCGATGCTAAAGGGGAGCATGACTCATTAGTTGTCGCGCGTTGCTCTGCGCAAAAGCAAGGACTTATCTTCAATAAGATCGCAATTGATCTTCAACTCGATAATAACAACACCGCGGTTTCACATGTCGTTAAGCAACTTGGAAAGTCGTGTGTAGAGAAGCTAGATGAATTGATGTTGTCAGCCGAAGGCGATGAGCCTGTGTGGCTGGATTCAATTCAATTCCTTTCTCCTTGGGTTAATAGAGACACCTCCTATCGGCTAATAGGTACCACGACTGGCTCTTTGGGAGCGAGTGGAGGGGTGTTGAAGGCGATTTGTGCTTGCTTGCAGCCGAAAGAAACACACGATAAAAATTATTCAGGTATTCAGCTTGATATTGAGTGTGGTGGGTATGCCGTTGGTGCCACTTACCGCTGGGGTAGTGAGTAACTTACAAAATGAATATACAAAGGATTGTCAAACTCACATCTTTAAACGGAATCACGTTTTACTTTTCCACGCAGCGACTTAGTACCGGCTCGGAACAAAGCTTTGCAACCGCTCGAAGTGCAGAAGCGTTTATTGAGCAATTTCATTTTTCCGATTTAGAGGAGCTCAGTGAGATTGCGTCATGGACAAGCATGAGTGCGACTTTTTCACATGAATACCAGACAAAGACTAAGTCTGAACTTCTTCAAATTATTGCTCAAGGATTACAAGAAAATATCCTTTTTGCTATTGAGTTGCCTAAGACTGCGCCAAGCACATTTTACCCATCGGCCAACATACCTTCCCAAGTCATAAACCAACTGGCGAAGGTTGAGCGTAATAACTCGAAAGCTACTCATTCAGGTACCAACACTGTCGCAAGTAATAGTGCTCCTCAAGAAGAAAGTAGCAAAAGGCACGTAAAAGCAGGCGATCCTGTTTCCATGGTCACAGGGGAAGAAAATCTCTCATTGTCTGATGTCGGACTGCCGAATGGATTGGTTTGGTCACGAACGTATCGCTCATCGTTGTGCGATTCTTCTACCACTCTTGGTTTTGGTTGGAGACATATTTTTCAATATGAGCTAACAGACGTATTGGATGAAAAATCTAATGTGACGGGGTGGCTGTTCATCGACGAAATGGGGGACACAATCCTATTTCCTAATGTCGCCAAAGGTGGAATTAGTTACCAAACTTATGTAGGTGCGAGTTGCCAGTATCATAACAGCGGTTATCGATTAGTTACGTTAAGCAATGAAGCTCAAATCAAGTTTTTCTTAAAGAATGAGCAGTGGGTTGCCACTGAAATCCGTCTAGGTCATATGAAAACGGTAAATCTCGAATACTCTCGAAATCACCGTATCACCCATATATGCGTCAACCGACAAAACCAGCTTGAGCTCCAATACAACCATCAAGGCCAATTAATAGAGATTAGAAACCCAAAGACTCAACATTTGCTAGCCAAGTACGATTTCGATGTTGATGGGCGATTGATAGCTGCTCAGAATGAAAACGGTTTAATCGAACAATACCAATACGATGACACAAACCTAATTGTCAAACGTACGAGAGCTAGCGGACTTTCTCACTACTTTACATGGTCTGGACGAGGGCCTGATGCGCAATGCATGAAAAATTGGGCGGATGAAAGCGTTTATGATTACTCGTTTGAGTTTGATGGGACCGAATCCAAATACCGAAATTCACTTGGACACTGTTGGTACTATAAACACAATGAGCAAGGAAAGTTGCTTGAGATCATAAGCCCTGAATCGAGATGTAGGGCATTTGAGTACGACCCACTCGGTAGATTAGTTTGTACTATCAATGCAGATCAGACATACACCCATCATAGCTACAACCCATTTGGTTTGCTCGAGAAAAACACACACTCGTCGGGGGCTACAGAGGGTTTTGAGTACAATGAATTTGGTCAATGCATTAAGCATCAATTTCCTGACGGTGAAATCGAGTTTAAAGAGTTCAATGCACTTGGTCAGCTCGTAAGGCACCAACACAGTAACGGGCTTCAAGAACGCGCCGTATTTGATAAATATGGCAGACAAGTAGAAAAGAGTGCTGATACTGGATCTCGTACACAATGGTGGTGGAATGACTCGCATCAGCTGTTAGCAAAAAAAGTCGATCAAAGCTTGATTCGCTATAGCTATGACGAGCGCGATCGAGTGAACGGAGTCGCTTACCCACATGGCCTTATAAGCGGATTTGAGCGCAACGAAAGCAACTTACTCACACGCCTATACTTACAAAGCTCAGAAGATGGCACGTCTCGGGAGCATCGCTACCAATATGACGAAGTTGGGCGAGTTAAACAGGTTCATACGCCAAGAGGGACAACCCAAATTGTTTGGGGGAACTTTGCTCAACCAACGGAAATTGTTAAACCAGATCAAAGCTCTTTTTCCTTCACGTACGATGCGGAAAGGAAACTGATATCTATCAAGCGTTCTGACGGTTGCCAATACGAGTTTGAATACACTCCAGATGGCCAGATCAGCCAGACAATTAGCTTCGATCAATTGCAAACAAACTACACCTATGACCGCGCTGAAAGATTAAGTGAAATCTTGCATTGTAGTGGTCGCATCTCTTTTGAGTATGACGAAGTTGGTCGTATCGCTAGGGTGAAAGCCCATGGTAAAAATCGTAGTGCTGAGGACCATTACCAACACACCTTAGGCGGCAAGTTAATCCGCGCGCATAACCGCTTTTCGAACGTTTCCTATACGTATCTAGGTACAAAATTGGTAAGTGAAGAGCAGGGACGCTTTTCTTTCGTCAATCATTACCAAGATAACGGTTTACTACGCTCTCAACGTTATGACGACGGCACAGAGGTGCTATATGAGCATGACCAATTTGGCACGGTATGTGGGTTAATTATTCATTCAAACGGCTCTGAAAGAGAAGAGTCAATTAAGTTTGAATACGATGAATTACAACGTTTATCGATAATCACTTATAGCGCGGGAAAAGAACGAAGAGAGTTCGATGGAATAGGTCGCTTGAAGCGCCAAACGTGGACTGGTTTCGAGCGTAAATACCATTTCAACGTACAGCATTTTCTTTCGCTTATCATCGACAGTGAGAAGGGAGCTCAACATTATCAATATGATGAGCTCGGTCACTTAGAAAGAGTAAAGACAGAAACCTCTGAAGAGTCATACGTCTATGACAGCTTTGGCAACTTTAATGACGAAAGTGTGCAGCAAAAACATGACCGTCTTATTGAATACCATGGCATTAGGTACGACTACGATGAACTAGGAAACAGAACCAGTAGTCAAGGCAATGGACTAGAGCAGTACTGCACTTACGATGCTAAAGGGCAACTGATTGTTGTCGAAAGCGAAGGACATTTATGTCAATTTGAATATGATGCGCTAGGTCGAAGAACGAAGAAAATCAGCGAAAACGGGACCACCGAATTTATTTGGCAAGGAAGTCATTTGGTCGGCGAGTATTTTCGTTCAGGTTATCGGTGGTATCTATATCAACCAAACAGTTTTGTTCCACTGGCTCTTATTGAAAACGGCGAGTGTTATTTTTACCAATGTAATCAAATCGGAACCCCAGAACGTTTGGTGGACTCGAATGGGCAGGTAGTTTGGCAAGCAACATACGATACATTTGGATTTGCTCACGTTGAAATCGAGACGGTTAAAAACAACCTTCGCTTACAGGGGCAGTACTTCGATATTGAGACTGGTCTGCACTACAACTTAGCACGTTACTACGACCCTCAAATAGGTCGATTTATCCAACCCGATCCCCTAGGGCTGCTTGGTGGAACCAACCACTATCAATTTGCCCCAAATCCAGTTTCTTGGGTCGACCCCTTGGGGTTGTGTGCAAAAGAAGATACACCGACAGTTTTTGCCGGACAAAATGATAATTCGCCTGAGAGAGCAGTGTATGAAAAATCAGTAACTAATATTACTGGACCTACGATTGAGGAGCTCATCGCAGATCCAACATTACAGGGACTTAAACCTGTCAATATCGATCCAATGTCGATGATGGTCGAAGGAATAGAAGATATGATAGATGCTGGTAAAGCGTTTATTAATAATCCTTCGGTTGCCGGCGCAACAAATATAGCCATCTCTGCAATACCTGGTAGATATGCAGAGAAAGTCATTGACGAGTTACCGGAAACTGTAAAATCTTCAAAAAAACTAGTAGAGAAAGTTCATAGCGAAACAGCCGAAAAAGAGGTTGGTAATGCTGTTGAACTTGCGAGGAGTTGGCAAACTCAGTTCCCGTATATCGGACAAGACCCAATGAGGCCAATTACTTTGCAAGAAGGTCGAGTGTTGGCACAGGTTGTGTTTGATGCTGATTTGGGACCAGGAGGAAGTTATTTTACTACTCCGAGTGCTATTCGAAGGGCCACCTTACCAGACGGTAATATTGATGCCAATATTTTGAACCAAGGACTTCAAATTGATAGTTCAAAATATCCGAATTTCAGGCCTAACGTTCAATACTTCAAAGTTAACGAGGAAGTCCCATACGGTGAAGCCGCTTTTGGAAGGACTATTGCGAACCAACACCTTAACCCTGATGGGCATAGAGCTTTACCGCAAGTGTTCCTAAAAGAAAATTATTTTAATAACCTTAAACCAGTAGATGAACAAGGTAAGCCAGGTGTAAAAGCATACCCTATGACTAATACTGAGAGTCCAGTATATTTATTCGAGTGGTTACCAAGAAAATGAGAGTGAGCTATATGTCTAAAGTTAAAGTTGAAGTGAATAGTTTTTCTGGACAGCCAAAGTACAAAATCTTGGATGGAGTTTTAGATTTACTACTAGCAAATGGCAATGAACTGGCAACCGATTACAGATGGGGGAGTAATCCAACAGGATACTTTGCAATTCTTAAACAGCAGATTGACTTTGAACTAATTCGAGATAAATTTGAACTTCCTGCTTCGATAGTCTTAAACGAACAACTCGACGAAATTGACTTTGGAATGGGAACCGTAATTATTCGTTCGATTTAGCTCTATCTACTTGTCTGCCCAAGAGAAAGAAATTGCAATTCTGAAAGGCAGTTTTTACCTTTCGCTAACGTTTCAGTGTCTTTGTTTTAGTCGTTGCTGTTTGTATTAAATGTGTGAAAGTTTAAGCGCCCCAGGAAATTATCGCTGTACTATTGAGTAGTCCCAAGCGCTCTTTCCACGCTATTTGTGATAACGCGTTCCGGATAGAGGTTCATTTATCTAGACTCGTACTGCAATGAACAGAATTCCTTCAGAATCAGTTGTATTTAACGACTTAGTTGAATTTGACCTTTTAAAATCAGCTTTAGACCTGTCTGACGATTTCATACAGGTCGAGGTTCAAAATCCATACTCTCCGGTGGGTTTAGAGGAATATTGGTACTTGAGCGGGACTAGTCGTGTTATGTGGCGGTTAGTTAGACCAGATCCTCCGTATAGAGGGATTTGGGCCAAAGTATAGATTTATTCAGAGTTATTATCGTAAAAATTAAAAACAATACATGAAGAAAGTCAATTGAGAAGGTATGTAGGAGCTCTTTTTCTTAATTAACCCCTTTTGTGTTCGTTAACTCTCTACTCATTTGAATCAACTTTAATTAGGGGACCTTTATGAAGCTTTTGCTTGTAAAAAGAAAAGCTAAGAGACTGTGGTTCCTGCTCAAACGATACTCTGAGTCAGATCCTACGGCAGCAAAAGCGCAAAGTAGCTTAAGGAAACTGTTAGAGAGTGCGATGTCAGGTGAAATAACATCTCCGCTCCGATGGAGTGATGTTCCATGTGGTTACTTATTTGTGGAAGGGGCTTTAGGAAAGTATAAAGATTTAGAAGAAGCTTATGCTGATTTTAAAGTTGAAGTTACCGGAGGTAATGATCCTTTACTGGAAAAGATAAAAAGACTCTAACTTTGGATGTTTTCATGTCTTGTTGGGTGGCAAGGCATGAAACAATTAAGAGTAATTGGCCAGACACGTGGTTAGACAGAAAAATTGATTCGTTACAGTAGCTGGTCACACAAACCACATGAAAAGCTTACGAACTCACGATATCCTAGGGGGATAATAAGATAGCGCCATGTAGATGGCAGAAAGTGAATTCGAATGAAGTTTATCCATACCTCAGATTGGCACCTTGGCCGACAGTTTCATAACGTCTCTTTGCTTGACGATCAGCAAGCCGTTCTTGACCAGTTAATCCGATACATTGAAAGCAACCCTGTTGATGCAGTGGTTGTTGCTGGTGATATTTACGACCGTTCTGTCCCACCAACCATCGCGATTGAACTACTTAACAAAGTAGTGAAGCGAATCTGTGGTGAGCTAAACACGCCGATGATTTTGATTTCTGGCAACCATGACGGTGCTGAGCGCTTGGGATTTGGCTCTGAACAGATGAAAAATGCGGGCCTTCACATTATCAGTAACTTCGAAGACATGCTTACCCCTGTTGTTATTGAAACCGAAAGCGCAGGGCAAGTGGCTTTTTATGGCATGCCTTATAACGACCCTGAGCAAGTCCGTTTTGCCTACCAAGAACCCGTCTCGACCCACGATCAAGCGCACAAGTTACTTGCCGAAAAAATCACTGAGCAGTTCCAACCAGAGCAACGCAACGTGTTAGTCAGCCACTGCTTTGTCGATGGTGCCATTGAGTCTGAATCTGAGCGTCCACTTTCGATTGGTGGTTCTGACCGCGTCAGTCACGAGCATTTCCTCAACTTTGACTATGTAGCGTTGGGGCATTTGCATCAACCACAGAAAAAAGGCGAAGAATACATTCGTTATTCTGGTTCACTGATGAAATACAGCTTTGGTGAACAAAACCAAAAGAAAGGTTTCACGCTGGTGGAAATCGACCAAAATGGGTTTTTCTCGGCCGAGCATGTTGACCTTGCTGCACCTCATGAGATGCGAATCGTTGAAGGTGAACTTGAACAAGTAATAGAGCAGGGCAAAACCGATCCGAAAAACGAAGACTACTTGTTGGTACGTTTGATGGATAAGCACGCAATCTTAAACCCAATGGAAAAGCTACGTACTGTTTACCCGAATGTTTTACACCTAGAAAAACCGGGCATGTTAATTGGTGTCGAGCAGGAAATGGCGCAAGCGAAATTGGCGAGAAGTGAGATAGACATGTTCCGAGACTTCTTTTCGGAAGCGCAAGACAGCCAATTATCGCAAGAACAAGATCAAGCAATCAGTGACATCATCAAACAACTTTCTCAGCAAGCTCAGTAAGGACCAAACATGAAACCCATTAAACTGACAATGCAGGCTTTTGGTCCGTTTGCTCAAACAGAAACGATTGAATTCGACAAGCTGGGAACTAACCCTCTGTTTCTTATCAACGGTCCTACTGGTTCGGGTAAAACCTCGATTCTCGATGCGATTTGTTTTGCGCTTTATGGTGAAACAACGGGTAACGAGCGCCAAGGCATTCAAATGCGTTGCGATATGGCAGCGCCAACGTTATTGACCGAAGTGACGCTAGAGTTCTCTTTGCACGGCAAGTCTTATCGAGTGATTCGCTCACCAGAACAAGAAGCACCAAAGGCGCGTGGTGAGGGCATGACAGTGCGTAAGCATACCGCAGCTTTGTATGAGATTACGGACGAAGAAAAGCTCATCACTAGCAAAACAACGCAAGTAAAGACGGAAGTGGCCAACATTATTGGCTTGAACGAAACTCAGTTCCGCCAAGTGATGGTGTTGCCACAAGGTAAGTTTCGAGAGTTGTTACTTGCGACATCCAAAGAGCGGGAAGAGATTTTTGGTCAGTTATTCCAAACGGATATCTACAAGAAGATTGAATACGCACTGAAAGACAAAGCGAGTGCCATTAGCAAAGCCAAAGACGAGTTTGATAACCAAATTCGAGGCGCATTGCAGGTGGCTGGTGTTTCTTCCGAAGTGGAGTTAACAGAGCAGCGTGAAGCGTTATCTTCTCAATTTGAATCTGTACAAAAGCAAGAGCAAGAATCACTGGCTCAATTAAATGCGGTAAAAACGGAACTGCAAAAAGCAGAGGCGCTGAGTAATGAGTTCAAAAAGCGCGAGCACGCCGAAATTGCTTTGAAGCAACATTTGGAAAAGAGCGATGCTGTCTCATCACGTCAATTGCAGTTAGACAATGCGAAGAAGGCAAGCAAGGTTGAGTTGCCTTATGTCACGTTACAAAATGCCTCAAAGCAAACGCAAGAACTTGAGCAAAAGGTGGCTAAGCTATCTCAAGATCTTACTGTGGCAAATGACGCGGTAAAATCCAAAGAAGGCGCATTGCAAACCGCGAAAGAACAAGCTGCACAATTGCCAAAACTGACAGAGCAGCAATACCAACTTGAAGGTATGAAAGGAAAGTTGGTTGAAAAGTCAGAGCTAGAGAAAGCCATTAACGCAGGTTTGACGCAAAAGTCAGAGTTTGAGGCAACGCTTAAGAAATATATCGCTCTGAAAGAGAAGTTAACGCTAAAGGCGCAACAAGGTCAGAAGTCACTGGATAAAGCTCGAGTCGATGTTGCAAGTATTGGCAGTGTAGAGGCTGAGATAAAACAGCAACAACGTTTGATGCAAGACCTACAGAAGCTAACAGGCTTAAACCAAGAGCTAGCGAAATTGGATGCATTGACGCCTAGCAAACAAGCTTCGGTTGACCAAGCAAAAGCGCGATACGCAGAGCATCAACGCTCAGCAGATACACTTGAATTGAGCTGGCACAATGCTCAAGCCGCTGTATTGGCTCAGCGTTTACAAGCCGGTGAAATGTGTCCGGTGTGCGGTAGTGTAGAACACCCTCAACCCGCTCAATTTGTTGGTGAAGAGGTAACAAAAGAGCAAGTTCAGCGTGCTCGAAACACGGAGCGAGAAGGGCAAGTTGTACTTAACCAATTGAACAATCAGTTGGAGCAGCACAATATCGCAGTCGGACAATACAAGCAGCAGATTGAGCAACTATCCGTTGAACTCGGTCATAACGCGTCAATGGATTTAAGCGCTTTACAAGCGTCCATGCAGCAGCTCAATGAACGTCTACAGCAATTGTCATCGATTAACTTGGTTCAGTTGGAACAAAGCGTCAATGAGTTAAACCAGCGTTGTGTTACTGGGGAAGGTAAGATCAATGATCTCCAAAACCAGATGGCAGCGAATGAATCGACGATAAAAGTGAACCAAGAGCAACTGGCTAAACTGTCTGCTTCGTTAGATGCTAAGTACTCATCTCTTGAAGTTCTTGAACAAGACATTGTTGCGATTCAAAAGCAGATTATGGATTTGAATACTTCATTAGATACTGCACAAAATCATTTGCAACAAGCTGTACTGGCGAAGACCAATATTGAAAGCCAACTGACAACTAATCAACAGTGGTTGAATGAGGCACTAGAGCGTTTGAACACAGCCAAAACTGATTGGGCGCAAGCGTTGCAGGCTAGTGCATTCGAGGACGAAGCGCAATTCCTAGCATGTAAAGTGGATGAAGCCGAGATGCAGGTTTGGCAGCAAGAAATTGATGCGTTCAAACAGACTCAAATCAAGCTAGAACAAACATTGGCAGATTTAAGTTCAACATTGAAAGACTTGGCGTTGCCGGATTTAGAAGGGCTTAACGTTAAGTTAAACAGCACTCAGCAAAGTTACGTTGAAGCACGTAATCAGCTTGATAGCACGCGCTCTTTGTTTGAACGTCTAGAGAAAGTTCGCAATGACATCGCTACGTTGCATGATAAGAACACTAAGTTAGAAGACGAATATAAAGTGTTTGGCACCTTGTATGACGTTGCAAGCGGTAAAACGGGTAGCCGTATTAGTCTGCACCGATTTGTCCTTGGTGTGTTATTAGACGATGTACTGATTCAAGCCTCACAGCGTTTAAGTCTGATGAGTAAAGGCCGCTATATCTTGGCTCGTAAAACCGAAGGCTTTAAAGGTGCAGCAGGGCGAGGCTTGGATTTGGTAGTAGAGGATAGCTACACAGGTAAAACGCGCGATGTCGCGACATTATCAGGCGGTGAGTCTTTCATGGCCGCGTTGGCATTAGCGCTCGGTCTTTCTGATGTTGTGCAGTCTTACAGTGGCGGTATTCGCTTGGATACGCTGTTTATTGATGAAGGTTTTGGCAGCTTAGATCCGGAATCTTTGGATCTTGCGATTCAAACCTTGGTCGACTTACAACAAACGGGTCGCATGATTGGCGTGATTTCTCACGTATCTGAGTTGAAAGAGCAAATGGCGCAGCGCATTGATGTTGAACCGTCGCGACTTGGTTCTACAGTTTCTGTGAAGTCTCAGATGGCATTTGATTCTTAATCGGTAACGGTCAACGGTACTGGTAAACATTGATAAACAAAAAGCCCCGCTAGATTACGGTGTAAAATAGCGGGGCTTTTTGGTTCTCAGTCTCGAAGCATTTATTGTTCGCAGAAGCGACCTTCTTTCGGTGACTGCGTAATCGCATACTCACCATCAAGGTTGCGGTAAACAACCGTGTTCCAAACTGAGCCGTCATTCAATTCAAACTCTATCGCGTAGTTCACACCACTCACAATTTGTGCATGAACGGACAAGATCTGTTTAAACGAAGAGAGAGTTTCCATTTTGTTTAGGACAAAGGCCATTGCCTTTTGAGCGTCTGGGGTAGCATCGAATTCGTTCCACCCACCTGGCATATTTCCTTGTGTACTACATACATCTGCCGAGGTTGTTGGCTGTGTCGCTTCATCTTGAGTTTTTTGCTGACATCCGACAAGCAAAACCAAGATTGCGCAAGCTGACACTGTTTTTAATTTCATAAAAATAACCTCTATTTATGTAAGCCCGCATTATATAAGTTGGCATTCCAGCCCAATGTCTACGTTGTGCAAACTTTTTATATGAACAGGGTTAAATCCTGATTAAATCGTTGCGAGTGACCTCCAAAAAATAGATTTTGGTTAACTTTTTGCCTGATTTTGATAGTAAGTCACGCTTGAGAGCGAACGCTAATTTCCTATTCATTTCGCGTCGTGAATTAAGATCACAATTATAAAATAGACATGGAAAACATAACTTTGCACGTGTATCTGTTTTCTCAATACGGCCATATAATCCAATCAAAATTCATTAGGCACCAATAGAAAGTGCTGAATGATTGTTGTGATGAAGCAAAATGGATGAGAGGTAACACGATGAAGCAAAAAGCGCTATATCTAGCAGTAGCATTGGGTTTGAGTGGTCTTTCAAACGTGGCATCCGCTAATGAGATGGTGAATCCGGATGGTGGTGTCGTAGTCGGTTATTGGCATAACTGGTGCGATGGGGCTGGTTACAAGGGCGGTAATGCACCGTGTGTGACATTGGATGAAGTTGATCCTATGTACAATGTGGTTAACGTCTCCTTTATGAAGGTGTTCAATACCAGTGAAGGCCGTATTCCAACCTTTAAGCTCGATCCAAATATTGGCCTTTCAGAACAACAATTTATTGATCAAATTGGCACTCTAAACCAACAAGGACGCGCCGTTCTTATTGCGCTTGGTGGTGCAGATGCACACGTTGAGCTGAAAACTGGCGATGAGCAAGCATTCGCACAAGAGATCATTCGTCTGACCGATAAATTCGGCTTTGATGGTCTGGATATCGACTTAGAGCAATCTGCGGTAACCGCGTCAGACAATCAAACCGTAATCCCAGCTGCACTTCGCCTTGTAAAAGAACACTACCAACAGCAGGGTAAAAACTTCCTAATTACGATGGCGCCTGAGTTTCCATACTTAACAGAAGGTGGCAAATACGTTCCTTATATTACTGGATTAGAAGGGTACTACGATTGGATCAACCCTCAGTTTTACAACCAAGGTGGTGATGGTATTTGGGTTGAAGGTGTGGGTTGGATTGCACAAAACAATGATGCGCTAAAACAAGAATTCATTTACTACATTTCAGACTCTCTATCGAACGGTACACGTGGTTTCCACAAAATTCCGCATGACAAATTGGTGTTTGGCATTCCATCTAACATTGATGCAGCGGCAACGGGATTTGTTCAAGACCCTCAAGATCTTTACGACGCGTTTGACCAACTTAAAGCGCAAGGGCAGGCACTTCGTGGCGTAATGACATGGTCGGTGAACTGGGATATGGGCACAGACAAGAATGGTCAGGCGTACGGTGAAAAGTTTGTGAAGGATTACGGTCCGTTTATCCATGGCCAGACTCCACCACCGCCGAGTGAAGGCGAACCTGTGTTCAGCGGTATCAGTGATGTTCGCGTGCATCACGGTAGTTCATTTGATCCGTATGCAGGTGTTACCGCGTCTGACAAAGAAGATGGAGACCTAACTAACAGCATTACTGTTGAAGGTTCAGTTGATGTGAACACCGTTGGCACATATGTTTTGGTTTACAGTGTAAAAGACAGCGACAACAATGAAACCAAGCAAAGCAGAACAGTTGTTGTTTACAGCCTAGTGCCTGAGTTTGAAGGAGTAACGGATACGACCATACAGCTTGGTGACGCATTTGACCCAATGGCAGGCGTAAAAGCGACAGATGCAGAAGACGGTGACTTGACTGATCAAGTTCGTGTAGAGGGCAGCGTAGATGCTAACGTTCTAGGTGTCTACGACTTGGTTTACCGAGTAACGGACAGTGCAAATCAGACTACGACAGCTCAACGCTCTGTGATTGTTTCTGATGGCAGCAGTTACCCTCCGTATGAATCTGGAAAAACGTATGAGGCAGGTGACATTGTCACAGGTTCAGATGGCAACTTGTATCAGTGCAAACCGTGGCCATACACGGGCTGGTGTTCAAACCCTTCTTATGCACCTGGTGAAACCGTGTATTGGTCAGACGCATGGGATAAGTTGTAATTAGCTCATGAATTATTGCAAGCCTCCTTAATTGGAGGCTTTTTTATGCGCGTAACTTCACATCTTATTGAACCTACGCTAGAACTTTAAAGCGTAATCATTAGTATCCCGCCTCCGCATTTTCCACACTTACCTATAGTTGGAATGCGTCGCTCTTTGTCAATTTGGTACGGTCACCTAGGAGGATTTAATGAAAAGGATCAATGTAGTAGGCAGCAGCGGAAGCGGTAAATCGACGTTTTCAAAGCAGCTCGCAATGAAATTAGGTGTCACGTACATAGAGATGGACAGTTTGTTCTGGCTTCCCGATTGGAAAGAACTTGATGATGAGACGTTCTTCGATAAAGTCGTGGACGTAACTCAACAAGAGGCTTGGGTACTCGACGGGAACTACAGCCGAACACAACCATACAAATGGCAAAGGGTCGATACCATCATCTGGCTTGATTATTCACGTTCTATCACCACTTATCGCTCCGTCACTCGTGCTATCAAAAGGGCATGGACTCAAGAAGAGTTTTGGGAAGGGACTGGCAATAGAGAAAGCTTTAGAAAAGCGTTTTTGAGTAAGGATTCGATTATTTGGTGGTCGGTTAAGAATTACCGAAAGAATCGGAAGCGTTATCTAAAACTGAAAGAGGACTTAAAAGGTTCGCCTATCGAGTTCATCCATATCACTTCGCCCAAAATGGCACAAGATTTTCTTAGCTCTCAAATTTTATAAATAGATAAGTAACTTATTTAAGTGACTTTTTGGCAACGGCTCGCAGCTGTGTAAATCCTGACATTTCGCCTCCGTTAGATGATGAATACTAACCACGTTCCCGTCGTATTCATTGTGGAGGTATTATGATCGGCTACGAGGAAATGGCGATATCCGGCTACCTAGGTTGGTTACTCGCTGTTTTGTTGGTTTACCCCTTTGCCTATGTTGGTATTCATATCGGAGTATTCGATATAAAAGTTCGTACCAAAGTCAGCCGTTATTTCAATCGCTTTATATTAGCTTTGATTGCATTTTTACTGATTATGCATATGCAAACCGAAGTCGTTTACGGCAAGTACTTTCTTGGTCTTTGGGAAGCACAACAGTAACTCTGATCGCATTAATTCCCATCGCCTTGTGCTAAGTTGTCGAAATTGAACTAAAAATCGACAACTTAGCATGAAGCCATACGACCTATATTTTCTTCATACTTCACCCGTACACATTCCACCTTTCTCCGAACTGATGACAGAGCTCGCACCTGATTTAAAAGTCGCACACTTTGCCGATGCTGACTTGTTGGAGCGTTTGGTTGCTGGAGAGGACGAATCTAAGGTGGAGCAATCCGTACAAGGCAAAGTACGAGAGCTTTCTGAACAAGCAAACTTGGTGGTTTGTACTTGCTCCTCAATTGGTCGCTTTGCTGAGTCGCTTACAGAGCAAGGAATCAATGTTCAGCGTATTGACCGAGCGATGGGTGACCAAGCTGTAACTCATGAGCGAGTGTTGTTACTCGCGGCATTATCGACAACCATTGAGCCCAGCTTGGCGTTACTTGAGACAAGTGAGGGCAATTGTATCCGTCAGTTAGATACGTTTGTGGTTGAAGGTGCTTGGGAGCGTTTTCTCGACCAAGATAACCAAGGCTATTACGACAAGATAAAAGCGGTAATAGAACAAAAGGCTCGTGATTATGACGTAATCGTACTGGCACAAGCTTCGATGTCAGGTGCTGCATCATTAGTTGATGTCGACATTCCAGTATTAAGCAGCCCACGTTTAGGCGTAAAAAGGGCAATTGAAACCTTAAGGACATTCCATGCAAATAACTAGTTGGATTCAGCTTTGCCTGCGCGAGCTTGAAGGGGCGCCCATAAAAGAACATTCCGATATCGAAGCGTCGTTTGCGGAGTCTGAACGTTTCTCGAAATGGAAGACAAGCAAAAGAGAAATACGCCTCGAAGAAGTCGGTGATCGTTGCTGGATCAAGAGCTGCACGGGTGGCTACATCACAGAGGTACATTTGCATGCAGATGGTTCACTTGATGAGTACACCTTGTTTGGACGCCTTCACACCAAAGGGCAATGGGAGCTGGAGGCTGGCGTACTTCATATCACTATCTACAAAGGTGAAAACACTTATGAACTTTCTGTTGTGGGAAATCGTGAACCTTCCATCCACTCTGCGATTGAATACAAAAATGGAGAAGTGCACTCCTATCTAAAACTGACTCCAATTTCTCAATAGCAATTTAACAAGGACGAGCACCACAATATGGACATTGTATTTGTAAGGCATGGTGTGCCGGATTTTACGTTAGCAGATGAGCGGCAGATGACCCAACTTGAGAAGGATTATGCGCCGCTTTGCCGAGAGCATTTGCCTGTGTTGCAAGAAAAACTCAATCATCCAGTCTTCAATGATGCCGAAATCATCATCAGCTCACCTTATACGCGTACTCTTCAAACTGCAGAAATTCTCAATCGTCATCGCGGTTTGCCTCTGTTTGTTGAGCATGACTTGAGAGAGTGGCGCGCTGATAAAGAAGGTGGCTACATTACATTGAATGAGAGAGACCGACGCTGGCTCGAATACCGAGAGCTGTTAAAAGCGGGTCTTCCAATGGCCGATAATCGCTACGAACATGTTGATGAGCTAAAAGCACGGGCTGAGTTGGTGCTGGATCGTTACCGCCAATATCGAAAGGTTGTTGTCGTGAGCCACTTTAATGTGTTTGAAGCACTACAAGGTTTCCAAGACGTAGGACTGTCCTGTGGAGAATTTCGATACATTAATTTCTGATCGAATTTTTATCTTCTATAGTAAAATCAGACACTAATTTAATTTCAGGTTGCTGTATGAAATCTCTCAAAACACTTTTACTTTTGTCTCTTGCAACGTTGTTTGGCTGTACGTCTAAACCGGACGGCGTGGAGCCCGTCAACAACTTTGAACTTCAACCATATCTAGGCAAGTGGTATGAAATTGCTCGTCTTGATCACTCGTTTGAGCGCGGTTTATCGAATGTGACGGCTGAATACGAGCTCCGTGAGGATGGTGGCGTAACGGTTATCAACCGAGGCTATTCAGAAGAAGATAAAGAATGGACGCAAGCTGACGGCAAAGCGTATTTCGTTGATGGTGAAAACACAGGGCATTTAAAAGTGTCTTTCTTCGGTCCGTTTTATTCGTCTTACATCGTATTTGAACTAGGTGAGAACTACGACTATGCGTTTATCTCTGGTTTCAATCACGACTACCTATGGCTACTGTCACGCACACCAACTGTCGATAAAGCAACGGTCGAGCGCTTCAAACAAGTAGCAAAAGAGAAAGGCTTTGCGTTGGACGAATTAATTCTCGTAGACCAAACCAAATAACACGCGAAATGATCGCCTTATAACAACGATCTGTGCTTCATAAAACTCAGTGGTGTCTGCCCGGTTTGTTTCTTAAAGAACGCAATAAATGCGCTATCTGATGAGAACTCCAAACAATGGGCAACATCACTGACTTGTCTTTCTTCACATAAGAGCTCAATAGCCTTAAGTAGCCGCCATTGTTGGCGCCAATCTTGATAAGACATGCCAGTCTCAGCCTTAAATAGGCGAGTGATAGTTTTGCTGCTCGCGCCAACGGTTTGTGACAGTTGGTTTAACTCAGGAGCTATAAAATTACCCTTGGTCATTGCCTTGCGAAACCCTGTTAAACGCCTATCGGAGGGCAAGGGTAAAGAGAACTCAAACTGCTTCGCTTGGTAAAACTCTTCCCAAAACAAATTGCTCGTCGCTTGGGTTTTCGTTTCTTCAATATCCCACTCCCATAACGCCATTTTGTCGATCAGTGCTTTTAAAAGATCGTTCACCTCAATCATCACTATCTCGTCAGGGCAGGTGTATTTACTGCAATCGAAATAGAGTGAACGGTAAGCTACAACGTTGGTCATGACGGCTCTGTGAGAAGTATGCGGCGGAATCCACACCGCTTTGGTTGGAGGTAATATACAAATAGAGTTATCGAGTGCGAACGTCATGCAGCCTTGTGGCGCATAAAGCAATTGTCCTTTCTTGTGTTCGTGCATACCGGAATCATGTTTGCCGACATCCGCTGCGATACCAACTACACTCGCGGCAATTGCGTCCGCATCAAATCGAGTATTGTCTTCAATAATTGCCATTTGTCCGAATCTTGATGTTTTTGGTTTTAATGTTGTTAATGGGTAAAGCATAACGCCTTCTATACTGCACGCCAAGTTAAGTTCGTTACCCACTTAAACATCTGTAGGAGTGGGACAGAGAGGTAAAAATGAAAACGAAACCTTCTATTGGATTGATGGTGGTGATGCTGATGTTTCCGCAAATTGTGGAGACCATATATAGCCCAGCACTTGGCAATATTGCTCAGTCGTTTGCTGTGACGTATTCACAAGCAGCGCAAACCCTATCTATCTACTTTTCTGCATTTGCTATTGGCGTGGTGGTTTGGGGAATCTTGGCCGATAAGTGGGGCAGACGCCCGACCATGCTGGCAGGGTTGCTGGTCTACGGCGTATCTGCTTTGGTCGCTATGCAAACAGAAAGCTTTGATGTGATGATGATAGCTCGCGCGTTCAGTGCTTTCGGCATTGCGGTTGGGTCGGTCGTGACACAAACCATGCTAAGAGACAGCTTTTCAGGCGATGAGCTAAGCAAAGTATTTAGCGTTATGGGCATGGGTATTTCCATTAGCCCAGTGATTGGCATGTTGCTCGGTGGTCAGTTAACAGCACTCGGTGGCTATCAGGTTGTGTTCTTTACGTTGTTTATTTTGGCGCTTGTTTTGCTGTGCTACAACGCGGTTAATCTACCTGAAACACAAACTCAAAAGCAGCCGCTAAACATAGGTTCATTACTTGGACGAATGTTGAAAGATGCTCAAATCTGGCAATCTGCGTTGTTGGTTGCGCTCTACAACATTGCTTTATTCGCATACTACCAATTGGGCGCATTCAGTTTTGAGCAGCTCGGACTAAGTTCTGAGCAGTTCGGATACAGCGGTGTGATATTGGGCGTTGGTACCTTAATCGGCAGTTTGATGAACAAGTCATTGCTAGCAAAAGGTCGCTCACAAACGCATCTACTTTGGATTGCATCAACACTGTTGATTATTGGTGGCTTTGGTGTGTTTCTGCTGCAAACATCGATTTGGTTCTTGGCGCCAATGTTATTCATTGTGATGGCATTTGGTATCGCCATTCCAAATGTACTGAGTACCGCATTAGTTGATTACAAGCAACAAGCGGGCAGTGCAGGGGCATTGCTAGGATTAATGTACTACTTGATGATTGGTTCAGGTCTAGGCTTAGCTGGAATGATTCAAAACCTTGGATTTGTTCTTATGTCGTGTGCAGCTTTGGTTTTATTAGTGACATCGTCACGAAAAGCTTAGCTGAAGCTGTTGAAGAGACCAACAAAGAAAAGCCCTGCAAGTTAGGCAGGGCTTTGTGTCATTAGTTTGAATCTAACAGATTGAAATTACGAACTATTAAATTCAAAGGTATTACTTAATCAGTCGAACAACCAAAGAACCAGGTGCACGGATCGATTCAATGTTGTGGCTCAGCACTGTACCTTCAGTCGGCGCTGTGTAACGCTGAATCTCATCACCAAAGCTGTCGTATTGAATTGCAACCAATTGACCTTGTTCTACCTTATCCATCATCTTCACTTGTGGTAGTACAAAACCACCTAATTCAGCGCGAATGCTGATTATGTCTTTACCTTCTAGGCAAGGTGTGATTTCTGCAACTTCACCAGTTACTACGTCATGGCGAACAAGGATATTGAAGATGCCAGTCACGGTACGGTCGATCAGCTCTTGTTCTGTGTAACGACCCATGCCCACCTCGATGGTGATGCTTGGAATGCCGCTGTTGTTCCAGACGGTTTCAAGTACACCTGCGTCACCCGGATCGTTAAGAATCGCATCTGGGTTAATGAGGCGAGCCATTTCCAGAGATTGCTCAATACGGAAATCGGCAAAAACGTACAGCGGGTAAGCAGCACCAGTGGTTTGAGTGTGTAAATCAATCGCCAGTTCTGCGTTTGGCTTAAGAAGGTTATTCCACAAAGCAAATAGGAAGCGGTTTGCTTCGTTGCCGTTTGCATCGCCAGGGAAGAAACGGTTTAAGTTTGAAGGAGATGCATCTGGATCCGCAGAGAAGAAGTCACGGCTGTGGTTCAGCATACCCGTCAGGTTGATGGTCGGAACGACAGTTACAGTACCTGCGATGTCTTTACCAATCAGTTCACGAGCGGTCTTTTGAGCTGCTAAAACACCGTTGTATTCGTCACCATGAACACCTGCTGTGATCATGATTTTCTTACCCGGTTTTTCGCCTTTGAAAACCAACACAGGTAAATGTTGCCACTGAGATAGGGCGTTGGTTGCGATACGGAACCAAAACTTATGCTCGCCTGCAGGCAAGTCTGTTACGTCAAGAGATTGAATGACTTGATGACCTTGAATTACGTCATCCAGAAATTGTGTTGCCATTAAAGTTGTCACTCCAAAACATCTTACTTCGATGCTTGTTTGCCATACGGCTTGAATCAAAAAAGGCGAGAACTTGTCTCGCCTTATTCTTTATACCCAAACTCCGCTTTCGCGTTTAAGTTGCTTGGGGATATTGGTAATCAGTTTACGCAAAACCCATCACGTGAGCTGCGACGACGACAATGCTCGATAGGGTAAAGAGTAATAGCATAAAGCGCCAGCAGAATTTCGCCCAGTCACCCCAGTCGATACGACATACACCCAGTGTTGCCATTAGAGACGCTGAAGTAGGAACGATAACGTTAGTGAAACCGTCACCAAGTTGGAATGCTAGAACGGCTACCTGACGTGTAACGCCAGCGATGTCTGCAAGAGGAGACAATAGAGGCATTGTCAGCGCTGCTTGACCAGAACCTGAAGTCACGAAGAAGTTGAAGATAGATTGGAAAACATACATCAACCAAGCCGCAGCGACGTCAGGAAGACCGCTGATTACGCCACCAGCGCTGTTCAGGATCGAGTTCAGTACGCTTGCTTCATCAGTAGTACCGCCACCTAGGATAAGCAATACACCTTTCGCACAACCAACCAATAGAGCAGGAGCAAGCATGATTGCAGCACCTTCTTTAAATGCGTCAGCCGCACAGTTAAGCGTCATACCGTTCAGACGGAAGATCGTACCGATAATCGCAACAACAAAGCCCATTGTGAAGAATTGAGACGCGATTTCTGGGATGTACCATGCGTTAGCTACTACGCCCCAAACAACCCATACTGTCGTTGCGATAACCGTAAGGATAACTAGGGTGTCACCTAGGTTCCAACGTGAATCGTGGTCACCTAGCTCTTGCTGACGGAAGTATTTGTCAGTGCGACGGCTGTAAGAAAGCTCAGGGTTTGCTTTGATACGCGCTGCGTAGATCATAGTGAAAGCAATACCGATAAGTGTGAAGCCAGCCCACAGACCCATACGTACAGTCATACCAGACAGAACCGGAATACCAGCAATACCTTGCGCGATCGCTACCGAGAATGGGTTCATCCAAGACGTTGCAAAACCAATCTGAGTCGCAACGTAGGTCACCATTACTGTAGTGATGCCATCGTAGCCAAGACGAACCATTAGTGGTGCGATAATAATCGCAAATGCAACGGCTTCTTCACCCATACCAAATACTGCGCCGCCCAAAGAGAACAGCAAAAACAGAACTGGAATGAATAGCGCTTCGTTACCTTTGGTCTTATCGATAAGGCGTAAGATACCGTTGTCGATTGTGCCTGTGCGCATTACCACACCAAATGCACCACCGATAACCAGCATGAACATGATAACGCCAATCGCACTGCCCCATTTAGAGCCTGAAACCAGACCTTCGAATGGGAAGTTCATTAGACCAATGCCACCGCCTGAAGCGAACAGTCCAACCTTGTTGTAAACCAATTCACCGTTTTCGTCGGTTGCATAAGAGAAAGAAGATGGATCGATAACAGTACGAGTTTTTTCTGCACCGTCGACCATGTAGGTCACCTGTTGGCTATCGAAATGACCAGCAGGAATTAAGTAGGTAAGAATCGCAGCAAGAATACCAACAATGAAGATCAAAATGAGGGTATCAGGCATCTGCCATGATTTAGGGGTTGCCGCCGATTCCGATGGCTGAGCGTGTGTGTGAGACATAACCTATTTCACGTCGAATTATAGAAAGCATGAAATATCGATAAAATAGAATAAAAAGTCAATATTAACTGAGTTGATGAACTATAAATTCATCAATAATTTGATCTGAAGAGGGTTGAGTTGCTTATCAATGATTTATTGGTTAATTGTTTTGGTTAGATGTTGTGCGAATGAAAACGGAGTTAGGACTTGTGGTGATTCACAAGTCCCATAATTATTCACTTTTCTGCATGAGGTGTTTGTTCTGAATAAAACGCGGCAACATCGCGCAAATCTTCATCATTCAGCATGCGTAATTGGGCTGCCATCATTTCTGCCAAAGGACCTAAGCGAAGCCCATCTTGATAGGCTTTCATAGAATCATACAGGTACTGAGCATTCTGACCGGCTAGGTTAGGGTAAGCGTCGTTTGTCGTCATGCCGTTCGAACCATGACAGTAAACACAGCTTGGCGATTTAAGTTTGCCTTTATCAACGTCACCAAAAGGTTTCGCCACAACAGAGGAAGAGAGAAGAAGAGACGTTAGAAGCACGTATCTAAGCATGAAATGCACTCATTGTAGTTCTTGAAAGCGCATAGAATAAAGCTTCCCCTTAGGGGAAGCTCAATGATCAAAATCAAGTTAAAGCAGAGATTTAAGGCTAGATAGGAAGGTATCGATGTCTTGTGCCGAAATATCTTTGTGCGTCACGAAGCGGATTGGGTTTCCTGGCGTAATTGTTATGCCTTGCTCCTTCATCTTTTCAGCAATACCAGCAATATCCACTTGTGGATCAAGCTTGGCAAAGACGATGTTGGTTTGAACAAATTCTGGATTAACAGAGAAACCAGGCAATTCCGCTAAACCTTCCGCCAAGGTTTTTGCATTGATGTGGTCTTGTTTTAGCTGTTCTACTTGCTCGGTAAGGGCTAGTTTACCAGCTGCAGCAAGAATACCCGCTTGGCGCATACCACCGCCGACCATCTTTCTTAGGCGGCGTGCTTTTGCGATGTACTCTTTGCTACCAAGCAGTAGCGAACCAACAGGGGCAGCCAAACCTTTAGATAAACAGATAGTCATTGAATCAAAGTACTGACCAATCTCTTTGACTGGAACATCAAGCGCTACAGCTGCGTTGAATACGCGAGCGCCATCTAGGTGCATCTGCAAGTTATGTTTGTTCACAAACTCACGAGCCTCTGCAAGGTAGGAAAGAGGAATCACTTTACCGTTGATGGTGTTCTCTAAGCTAAGTAGGCGAGTACGTGCAAAGTGCGCGTCATCTGGCTTGATAGCTGCTTCTAGCTTATCAAATGGCAAGGTACCGTCTGGGTTGTTTTCAATCGGTTGAGGTTGAATAGAACCCAGTACCGCCGCGCCGCCAGCTTCATACTTGTAGTTATGCGCTTGCTGACCACATAGGTATTCGTCACCGCGCTCACAATGCGCCATTAAGCCAAGTAAGTTTGCTTGTGTACCAGAGGTCGTGAACATTGCTGCTTCAAAGCCCGCAAGCTCAGCAGCAAATTGCTCTAACTCGTTAACGGTTGGGTCATCACCGTACACATCATCGCCGACAGGAGCGGTAAACATTGCTTCACGCATTGCTTGGGTAGGTTGCGTAACGGTATCTGATCGAAAGTCCATAATTCTCTCCTCGGTCGAAAAGACCTAAATATAACCGCAAAGACGAGCTTTGCTTAGGCAAGCGATAGTTTTGGCATCGGTAATAATGCCTTGAATAATTTGTTGTTCGAGTTCTTCTCGTGACAATGTCACTACTTCAATCACTTCGTCGTCGTCGCACTCGTATCGATTGGTTTTGTTCAGTTGTTCGGCAACAAACAAGTACTGGATTTCATCACAGAAACCAGCAAGAGGGGTAACTTGACCAAGCGATGTGAACTTTTCGGCGCTATATCCTGTTTCTTCTTCCAACTCTCTTTGAGCACAGTGCAATGGATCTTCATCGCCTTCACGTGTGCCAGCAGGCAATTCAAGCAGCCATTTGTTAAGAGAGGGACGGAATTGATTAACAAGAACGATGTTGCCATCTGAAGTAATAGGTAAGATAACGGCAGCACCGGGGTGTTGGATAGTGGTATGTGTGATCATCCGACCAGTTGGTAGTTTAACTTCCTCTTCGACCAGAGAAATCTGCTTCCATTTATGAATTGTATTGCTCATGCAGTTGTGGATCCTAGCTGTAACCGCGCATTGACGTGTTTTGCACATTAACCACAAACCACCGGAAACAAAAGAAGAAAATGGTTTCATACTCTTGCGAAACCAGCACATTCAGTGAGTTATGTCTCATAAATGAAAACTATGGTTGCTCGCGCACGCGCGCGAAGAGCATCTGGTATAAACGAGGTTCACTAAAAAATACACTTGTAACAAAGTGATAACAAATGTATAAAATTATATATACAGCCTCAGTTCAACAGCCGGAGCTTCTATGATTCAACCATCTTTCGCATCTAATGCAGAAAAGGCGCTTCTTTCAGAGCGTATCAACAAGCTAGCGAAAGCGTTAACTGATGGCGTTTACGAACGCGAACACACCATCAAACTTTGCCTTCTTGCCGCTCTTGCCGGCGAAAGCGTCTTCCTTCTTGGTCCTCCAGGGATCGCAAAAAGCTTAATCGCAAAACGACTTATCCAAGCTTTTGATAATAGCAGTTATTTTGAATACCTCATGACGCGCTTCTCAACACCTGAAGAAGTGTTCGGTCCATTGAGCATTCAAGAGCTAAAAGACAACGGTCGTTATGTCCGTCTTACTCAAGGCTACTTACCAACGGCGCAAGTCGTTTTCCTTGATGAGATTTGGAAAGCAGGTCCTGCCATTCTGAACACGCTGTTGACCGTTGTGAACGAAAAGACATTTAAAAACGGTAGCGATATCGAACGTGTACCGATGCGTCTTTTGGTTTCTGCATCAAACGAGCTGCCAGATGAAGACAGTGGCTTGGACGCACTTTACGACCGTATGTTGGTGCGCGTGTTTGTAAACCGCATTCAGGATAAACAAAACTTCAAATCCATGCTGACAGTGGGTACGTCTCAAGAAGCGCAAGTTCCAGAGGGCTTGGCGATCACAGACGAAGAATACCACCGCTGGCAGCAGCAACTCGACAAACTTACTCTGACCGACAACGCATTCGAAAAGCTGTTCCAACTAAAAACCATGTTGGAAACCAAAGTTGAGTCTGAGTTTGGCGACGCATCATTAACAGACATGTACGTGTCAGACCGCCGTTGGAAGAAAGCGGTCAAGCTGCTTAAAGCAAGTGCGTTCTTTAATGGGCGTGACGAGATCAATCCACTTGATCTTCTGCTACTTCAAGATTGTTTATGGAACAGCCCTGAGTCACGCGATGTCGTTCGCGGTGTGATTCAAGAGTTCGCTCTTAAGCATGCCTTTGACCAGCAAGAAGCAGAACAAGAGATCGAATACTGTCGTGAATCTTTGGTTGATGTTCAGCATGAGCTTGAAGACAAATATCGCATGACGCTAAACGCAGAAGCGGCAACCGGTCTGCTTCGCAAAGAAACCATGAGCTTCGATACATCCAAAGCGAAAACTTACAAAGTCGGCGCGGCGGTGAATCTGGTTAAGCTGGTTATTCTGCAAAGCAACATGTCGGTCTCTGAATCAGAGAAGGGCGACAGCCGCTGGGTATATGTGCCAAAAGACGAGCTTGACCGAGTGATCAAAGAAGGTCATGGCGATGTGTATGGCTACGTGAACCAAAACACCAATATGTGTCGTCTGCGTTTTGATGTCGATGCTGCCAACAACCTAGTGATCCGTGACATTGCCAACCGCGGCGTGTTGGTGAGCTTGGTTACCCAGCAAGGTTTAGACGTTGAGCTTTACCAAAAATGGTTGGCAGAAAGCGAAAAAGCAGTCAGCCAATTGAGTGAAGCTGAACATCATATGCGTAAGGTTAAAGCCAACTTCCATGGCGCATTGCCGCACAGTTTCGTGGATCCAGAGTTACCACGTCTAATGGAGTCGAGTCTGCAACAGGTGAGCCAGAGACTTGAGTCTATTCAAGGTGAAAGCGAGAAGATCATTCAACGCTTCAAAAACTTACATCAGTTTTTCTCTTAAGGAGACGACATGTTAGGTGCAGACGGACTCAACTTAGCGCTCATGGTGGCGGATTCAGGCATCATTGACAGTGCGGTTAACGATTTAATGGCGCGTTCACAAGTCATGATGATGGCAGAAAACCGAGGTATGAAATCCTCAGTGAAAAACCATCTGCTTAAATGGCGTGGCAACGTGAAAAAGCGCATGACGAAAGTCTGTGAGACAGAGCGTTTTCAACAGGAACTCGCGCTCTACCAAGAAGTGATTTATTGGGATGAGAACGAGTTCTTTGAGCGCATTGATGACGTGATCAAGAAGCTTGAGTGGCACTCAGCATTTTACATGCAAGCGCGACGCATGATGGAGAAGAACAAAGGCGTGAACAACCCAATGTTCCCTCATTACTTCTGTGACCAGTGGTATCAAAGCCTTGCCGAGGCGATCAAACAAGCGCAAGTCTCTGAACTTGAAGAGAACAAAGAAAAAGTCCTTAACGACCTTTATCAGCGTATGGAAACCATGCGTAACATGGATAAAGTGACGGAGTCTGGTGACGAAGAAAGCGTAGGGCGTTTATGGGATATGGCGTCAGCTAAGTTAAGTAAAACTGACCTAACCGTGATGAAGCGCCACGCAGAGTTCCTTAAAAAGCACAAAGGCTTACAAGAAATCGCAGAACAGCTTGGTCGCATGGCGGGGCAAGTGAATGATCCTGACCTTAATCGCGCGCCAGCAGAAGAGCTGCAAATGGTTGAGGAAAAGAGTGACGAAGCAACAGACGATATCGTCGGTATTCATGAAAGTGACGATCTCAACAAACTGCTCCCTAACGAAACCATGTTTTTGGCGTACCCAGAGCTGGAAGTGGTGTTCTACAAGCATTTGGTTGATAAACGCTTGATGAACTACCGCACGCAAGGTAAGTCTCGCACACTGCGTAAGGTAAAAGCGCACAAACCAGATCATAAAGCGGTGGACGTTGAAAAAGGACCGTTTATCGTTTGTGTTGATGCGTCAGGCTCGATGAGTGGCTTCCCAGAGCAATGTGCTAAAGCTATGGCTTATGCACTGATGCAAATCGCTCTCGCTGAACAACGAGATTGCTACGTGATCATCTTCTCCACGGAGCACATTACTTACGAGTTAACGCGTCAGGATGGCTTACGTGAAGCTGCCGACTTTTTAACTTACAGCTTCCATGGTGGCACGGATTTGGAGCCAACGTTGATTAAATCCATCGATTTGATGAACAGCGACAAATACAAAAACGCCGACATGGTTGTTATTTCAGACTTCATTGCGCCAAAACAGCAAGATGAATTGCTTGCAAAAGTCGATGCGCTAAAAGCGAAGAAGAACCGCTTCCATGCTATTAGCTTGTCGAAGTACGGCAACCCAGCGTTAATGTCGATGTTTGACCACACTTGGTCTTACCATCCAAACGTAGTAGGACGCTTGTTTAAACGCGTTGCCAACGGTTAACCACGAGAGTTAAGAGAGAAAAGCGGCACTGATTGCCGCTTTTCTTTTGTCTATCTGTTTTGATTTGTCTTAACCAAAGTGAGTAAATCTGGACGGTTTAGGTCGAATTAACATCGGATTGGTTTAAAACAAAGCAAACAAACAGAAATTTTGGATTTTTGTTTGACTATATTTCCTGAATCCGTAAAGTAGCAACCAACGCAACGGGGCAGAGCCTTTAAGCGTAAACAATTTGGCGCCTTGGCAGAGTGGCTATGCAGCGGATTGCAAATCCGTGGACCTCGGTTCGACTCCGGGAGGCGCCTCCAAATTCTTAAAAAGAGACGTCTTTATGGCGTCTTTTTTTATACCTCAAATTCCCCTCGGTAAGCTCAATCATCCAATCTCATTTCTCTTGATGTTAACTTGGCAACCAACTTAAAACGCAGTAAAAAATAATCGACGTCATTTGTGTGAATATGCTTCAAAGTTATGCAACTTCATGCCAATTTAATTTGTTGAATATGGAAGAGTTATCACTAGTGCGTTTTTTCAAGATTTGAAAATAAATCACATTTCTATGAATCTGTGAAATAACGTTCACCTCATTAAAAAGTACCACGTGCCTTTTGCCATAGAGCTTCGCGCACCTCATCAAGACCAGCAATTTGTTTATTTGTTTCATGAACTAACGTGGTTATCCGATCGGCTAATTTCTGTGATTAACACAGATTTATTTATCATTTATTTCAGTAGTCTAAATAAAACCCCTGTAGTGAAAAATTAGTCGTGACTAGCACGTTTCTGACGTGTGGTCCCGTTGGATAACAAGATATTTCAGGAGCAATAACGTGCTACGAACAAAGAAAACAATCGTCAGTATTCTCGTCTCAATGGCGATGATCTCAGGCTGCAATGACTCAGACAGTGACACGATTTCAACCAGTCCAATTCCTTATTTTGCAGAATGGACGGATGTCGACAGTGCTATTAAGAAAGACGATGCAATGGAGGCAGAAATCCAACGTATCCTTGCGTTAATGACGCTGGAAGAAAAGGTGGGGCAAATGATTCAGCCCGACCTTCGCGAAGTCACTCCTGAAGAAGCGAAAGCCTATAAGCTAGGTTCTATCCTAAACGGCGGAGGCGGCTTCCCGAATGATGATAAATACTCAACCGCGCAAGATTGGGCGGACGAAGCGGATAAATTCTGGTTGGCACTAGAAGAAGCTTACGCAGAGAGAGGATTCCGAATTCCTTTTATGTGGGCAACCGATGCGGTTCATGGCCACAACAACGTTTTTATGGCGACGGTTTTCCCTCATAACATTGGTTTGGGTGCAGCTCGTAACCCTGATCTGATTGAAGAAATAGGAAAAGCGACCGCAAGAGAGGTTGTTGCGACCGGTCTTGATTGGACATTCGCACCGACCGTTGCCACGCCACGTGATTATCGCTGGGGCCGTGTATACGAAGGTTACTCGGAAGATCCTGAAATCGTGTATGAATACGCGAAGCGCATGGTAGAGGGGATTCAAGGTGGTGAAGAAGGCTTAAAAGGAGACACCAACGTAATCTCCAACGTGAAGCACTGGGTCGGTGACGGTGGTACGTTGGGTGGCGTTGACCATGGTGAGAACCGTTACACAGAAGAGTATCTGCGTAACATCCATGCAATGGGCTACATAGGTGGCTTGAATGCAGGCGCACAAGTGGTGATGTCTTCGTTTAACTCATGGTGGAACGATGCGAACTACGACCCTATGGTCGGTATCGACGGTGCTGAGGATGGTGGCGATTACATGCAAAACCAGAAAATCCACGGCTCACAATACCTGATTACTGACGTCTTGAAGGGCAAATTAGGCTTTGACGGCTTAGTCGTCACAGACTGGAACGGACAAGGTGAGATCAACGGCTGCACAGCAGCAAACTGTCCGCAAGCTGTAATCGCAGGTAATGATGTGTTTATGGTGACCTCGCGTAACGATTGGCAAGCGTTCTACCAAAATGTGATTGACCAAGTACACGCAGGCATTATCCCAATGTCTCGTATTGATGATGCCGTAACCCGTATTCTCCGCGTCAAAATGCGTGCAAACCTTTGGGAGAAACCTAAACCATCTGAGCGTTCGTTAGCGGGTGATCAATCCGTGCTTAGCGCGCCAGAACACGTCGCCATTGCGCGCCAAGCAGTTTCAGAATCGTTAGTTCTCTTGAAGAACCAAGACCAAATTCTACCTCTGAAATCAGATGCGAAATTCTTGGTAACGGGTTCTGCTGCCAACGACATTACCAAACAAACTGGTGGTTGGTCTCTTACTTGGCAAGGTGATGGCAACACGATAGAGAAAGACTTCCCGAACGCACAAACGGTGCTTATGGCAATGCAGCAAGAAGCTGGTGAAGAAAACGTCTTTACTGATGCTTCTGCAACAACACCTGAAGAAGCTATTGCGCTTGTGGTTATCGGTGAAGATCCTTATGCAGAAATGTTTGGTGACATCAGCAAAGCACAAACACTTGAATTCTCGAAGCTAAAAGCCTCTTATCAAGCGGATTTTGATACGATCAAAACGCTAAAAGAGCAGGGATACAAAGTGGTTACAGTATTCTTCTCTGGTCGTCCGCTTTACGTCAATGAAGAGATCAACAACTCTGATGCATTCGTTGCAGCTTGGCTGCCGGGAACGGAAGGTTTAGGTATTACGGATGTATTGTTCGCAAAAGATGGCGCGGATTTCAAAGGCAAACTCTCTTACTCGTGGGGCGCTAAGAAGTGTTCGACCACAATCAACCGCAAGGCACTCAACATCCCTAGTTACACAACACCTATTGATGGCATAAACGGTGAGTTGATTGAGCAGGATATTGAAGGCGAACATAAGCCGTTATTCCCGTACGGTTATGGTTTGAACTACGCGAACCAGACCGATGTCCCAGCGCTGTATGAGGATTTAAGCGAGATTCCACTCGATCCACGTGATTATGGCTGTGGTATGGACGAGCCAGACAATGGTATTGCTGAGTTCCCATTAGAGATCTTCGGTAAAGACGCAAAAGACGAGTTTGTTGCGAGAATGTCTGGCAGTGCGAATGGTTGGGCTGGCGTGGAAATCAGCAAAGACACCACCACAATTGGCTCAGTAACGACGAAAGGCATTAACTACGATGGCATGCAGCAGTCAGCAATCAACGTAAAATTCTCTGGAGAAACTGGCGACTTCGTTGGTAATTCAGCCGCGCAAATTTACATGCAAACGCCAGATGAAAAGGGTTCCGACTACAACAGTTACATGAATGCCGATTCAACTTTGGAGTTTGATATTCGCATGGTAACTACAGCGCCAGAGAGCTTAGTGCTGTCGACACACTGTGAGTATCCTTGCCGTGGTGAGGTAAACATCAACAAAGTGTTACCAGAACCGTCAGATAGCATTTGGACGACGGTCAAAGTTCCGCTCCAGTGTTTGAAGGATACCGGGATGAGTTTCCAAATGTTGAACACGTCTTTCTTGATGTATTCAACTGAAGCTGTGGAGTTTGATTTGGGTAAGATTCGTTATGTTCCGAACCCAGATGGATTACCTGAGGATGCTGTTAGCTGTGAAGACATGCTTGATGAAGCGCTACCACCATTGACTGGGGATATGTACAACATCATTACCGACTTTAACGCACAGATAAATACCTCAGACCAATACACGACAGAAGGCTGGGGACCTATCCCTGACGGTGAAATCCACATGACGGCAACACAAACTGCTGATGGTGCATCGGTTACTTATAACAGCGCGAGTCCAGAGGCTTACAAAGGCCTGCTGCATTTTAACTTTGATGCACAGAACTTAGAAAACTTTGTTGAAGCGGGTTCGTTGGTGTTTACGGTGAACGTATCGACGTTGGGGACGCAAAAGCCTGACAACGATCAAACCGGATTGGTGTTGAAGCTGGCGAATGCTGATGGGGATACTGGTGACATCTTTGTCACGGAATTGGCCGGGGAGAATATTACGCTGAATACGGATATTAAAGTGACCGTGCCAATGGCCAACTTCGCAGAGAAGTTTGATAACAAGTACTGGGCTCAAACTGTTAAGACGTTCACTATCTTCCCTGCATGGGCAAATACCCAAGCTGGCGTAGAGTTTGAAATCCGTGATATTCACTTCACGAAGTAAACAAACCGTCTAGGAACATTATTCAATTAAGTAGAAACAAGGCGAGCCTTATTAGCTCGCCTTTCTCGTTGAGGAAGCCTTTAAAAGCCAAGTGTGAACTTTCTTGCGGCAATCTATGGAAAATCTCTTTAGAATGTCTTCTTCGACAAGGAAGCAGTGAAGACACATGAGAAATACCGACGACTACATTATTTTCTATCATTTGGTTGAACAGGGTTCATTCAGCGCCGCTGCAAGACAAATGGAACTTACTAAGTCGGTCGTCAGTAAGCGCATTGCCAAATTAGAGCAGGAGATAGGTGTTCAACTGCTTTATCGAACCACACGCACGCTTAAACTGACAGAAGCAGGGCAATCCTTCTTCGAACATGCTCGTAGTGTCTACCAAGCCGTCGCAACTGCAGAAGAATCTATTGTTGGTTTGGGTAAGAGTCTATCTGGCAACATCAAGATTACCGTTCCGACCATCTCTGGTGAACTTATCCTTCCTACCGTTATTTCTGAATTCAACCAAGCTTATCCAGATATCAACATTGATATGGAGCTGGACAATCGGTTTGCCGACATCGTCAATGAAGGTTTTGATCTTGCCATTCGTACTGGGGTTTTGCCTGACTCAAGCCTGATAGCACGCAAGCTCGTCGATGCAAACTGGATTGTGTGTGCATCGCCTAGGTACGTCGCCAAACATGGCAAACCAAAAACGCCGGACGATCTCACTAAGCACAACTGCTTGGTTTACGCCTATCAAGAGACAGGGGCTCGTGAGTGGGCTTTCAAGCGTGATGATGAGGTGTATCAGGTTAAGGTGGATGGGAATCTATGTACCAATAACTCATCTGCGTTACGCAACGTCGCTTTGCTAGGGCAAGGTATCATTTATGTGCCTCGGGTGCTGGTTTATGAAGACTTGCAACAAGGTAAGCTGATTCAGTTGTTTAAAGACGAAACGGCTAAGTGCTTGGGCATTTATGCCGTGTACCCATACACACGTCAGCAACCAGAAAAGATTAAGATCTTTATCGAGCATCTGTATCAATGCTTTCAACGTCGTAGCCATCAATTCTAGTGGCTCAACTTTTCTCAAAGGAATGATTCTTCTTTGATCGAAGGAATTAGCTCTAAATTTTAAACTCTCCAATCTATCGACTTTCTTCATTAACCGACAATGTCACAGCCATATAACGCTGCTATAACGTCATGGTGTTCACATGTTGTGGTTTTGTTTTGACTGAATATTCTTTCAAGGTCAGGTATATAAGGCCTTGTTGACCCTTTCGACTTTCATTTTATTCGATATCGTGCACATTTGTTAACAATGTACTTTGCTATTGTTTCTTTTTGGAAACGATAAGTTTCTTTGTTGATTTTACAGTTCTCACAATTTTAAGTAATTGAATGTATGGGTAATTAATGTAGTTAACTTTATCTGGACGCCGTTATCGGACTTTGGTGGCATGGACGTTCAGATTCGGACTACTTATATTGGCTGGGCATAATAACTAGAGATACGGATATGAAACAGAAGCAGCTCATCGACGCGTTTGTCACCATTGTCGGGGAAGAAAATGTCCTTACCGATCAAATCAAAACCAAGTATTACCGCAGCGGTTTTCGCTCAGGCAGCGGCACGGCGTTGGCGGTGGTTTTTCCTAAGACTCTGCTAGAGCAGTGGAAGGTCATCCAACAATGTGTGGACAATAATTGCATCATCATCATGCAAGCAGCCAAGACGGGCCTGACCGAAGGCTCTGCGCCAAGTGGTAGTGATTACGACCGTGATGTGGTGGTGATCAATATTACCAAGATGAAGCAAATCTATCTGTTAGACGGCGGTAAGCAAGCAGTTTGTCTTCCGGGAGCAAGTTTACATTCTTTAGAAAAAGAGCTGCGAACGGTTAATCGTGCGCCGCATTCAGTGATTGGTTCTTCCTCTCTTGGCGCAACTGTCGTGGGCGGTATTGCAAACAACTCTGGTGGCGCTTTGGTTAAACGTGGCCCTGCTTATACAGAGTTAGCCATATTCGCTCAGGTGGACAAAGACGGTAAGCTCAATCTTGTTAACCACCTTGGTATTGAAGGATTAGGCTCGACACCTGAAGAGATCTTACAGAACATTCAGGATGGTAACTTCGACCCAGATAAAGTGATTCATGATGAACGCATGGCGTCGGATAAAGAATATGACGAACGTGTTCGTGATGTGACTTCTGATATCCCATCGCGCTTTAATGCTGACGAACGTCGTCTGTACGAGGCGAGCGGTTGTGCGGGTAAGCTTGGCGTGTTCGCTGTTCGAGTCGATAGCTATCCAATCCCTGAGAAAGAGCAGGTGTTCTACCTAGGTACTAACGATCCAGATAAATTGACCAAGCTGAGAAAAGACTTCCTTACTCAATTCGAAAACTTACCAGAAATGGGTGAGTACCTTCACCGTGATATTTTCAACATGGCAGAAAAGTACGGTAAAGACGTTTTCCTTTCTATCGATTTATTAGGCACAGACAATCTGCCTAAGATGTTCTCGCTTAAAGCTAAGGTTGAAAACTTCTTAGAGCGTGTTCCTTTAGTCAGCAAATACCTGCCAGATACTATTCTCTACTATGCGAGCAAGTTATTCCCGCAGCATCTTCCTAAGCGCATGTTGGAATACCGTGATAAGTACGAGCACCATCTTGTACTTAAAATGAGTGACGGCGGCATTGCCGAAGCGCAGAAATACCTAAAAGAGGTGTGGGCGGCTGAGCACGATAGTGACTTCTTTGAATGTACACCAGAAGAGGGCAAGAAAGCGTATCTACACCGTTTTGCAGCAGCAGGTGCAGCAATTCGTTACGAAACCATTCACCGCAAGGAAGTGGAAGACATTGTGGCTCTTGATATCGCGTTACGACGTAACGATGAGGAATGGTTAGAAACATTACCTGAGGAAGTGAGTAAGAACCTGGTTAAGTCCCTCTATTACGGTCACTTTATGTGTTATGTATTCCACCAAGACTATGTATTCAAAAAGGGTACCGACACCAAGCTGATGAAGAAGCTAATGTTGGAACACCTGAACAGTCGCGGCGCTAAATACCCAGCGGAACACAACGTAGGGCATCTGTACGAAGCGGAAAACTCGCTGCAAAAGTTCTACCATCAACTTGATCCAACCAATACCTTTAACCCAGGCATAGGTAAAATGGATCGCTACAAGCGCAATTGTAACTGCTGTGCGTAAGCACTAAACCGATATGATGTGGAGAGTCGCTTAATACAGCGGCTCTTTTTTTATCAAGAAATAGTGGAATAAGCCGTTTGAGTTTTAATCGAATTGCTCAACTCCCATACGTTCAGTCGTGTTTTTAACCATCTGAATCAAAAAGAATAAATTTATTGTTGACCTAAAATCTTAATCCGTTAAAGTACGCCTCGTTCTCACGGCGAAGGTCGTTAGAACAGATGGTGTTACCATCGCATTGATTGCGTTGCCCTGGTGGTGGAATTGGTAGACACAAGGGATTTAAAATCCCTCGACGTTCGCGTTGTGCCGGTTCAAGTCCGGCCCGGGGCACCATCCGAAAATTGAGTGGGTGAATTTAATATCCCGCCGTCGAGTTGACCGGCCGAGTGTCGGACCATCAATTCCGGCTCGGGACTCCTTCTCAAATTATGCGACACTAGCTCAGTTGGTAGAGCGCAACCTTGCCAAGGTTGAGGTCACGAGTTCGAACCTCGTGTGTCGCTCCAGTTGAGGCGCCTTGGCAGAGTGGCTATGCAGCGGATTGCAAATCCGTGGACCTCGGTTCGATTCCGGGAGGCGCCTCCATTCTTTTCGAAAGCTCGTCATTATGACGGGCTTTCTTCGTTTTAGCGCAATGAAATCGACGCGCTTTAATCCCTCTTTCTGCTGTTTACTTATTATCTCCTCCCTGATTATTTGATCGGGATTCAATAATTGCACTCAATTGGTTGTTGATTTTATAAATGTTACACATCTCAATAATTGTAGAGGGTGATTGGTGATAATTTCTCCACGATTGTAGTCCGAACTTTTTGTTGTACAACAGACGGTTAGTTGGATTTCTTCTACCTGTCTTGCGGCTCTCTAAGTTCGGGCTTCGTCCTAAAACGTGAGAGAAAAATAATGAAAACATTCAACCTTAAACCCACACTTTTACCTTTAACTTTGCTGCTCAGTTCGCCGGTAATGGCGGCTCAAAATGGAACCATGATGCAGTATTTCCATTGGTATGTGCCAAATGACGGCGCACTCTGGACACAAGTTGAAAACAACGCGCCAGCACTATCGGACAACGGCTTTACCGCGTTATGGCTACCGCCTGCCTATAAAGGCGCTGGTGGCAGCAACGACGTCGGTTATGGCGTTTACGATATGTATGACTTGGGGGAGTTTGATCAAAAAGGATCGGTGCGAACCAAATACGGTACTAAAGACCAATACCTCGATGCCATCAAAGCGGCACACGCAAATAACATTCAAATTTATGGTGATGTAGTGTTTAACCACCGTGGCGGTGCGGATGGTAAATCGTGGGTCGACACCAAGCGAGTCGATTGGAACAACCGAAATATTGAGCTCGGCGACAAATGGATTGAAGCTTGGGTCGAATTTAGCTTCCCGGGGCGTAATGACAAATACTCAGATTTCCACTGGACGTGGTATCACTTTGATGGGGTCGACTGGGATGACGCAGGTAAAGAGAAAGCGATCTTCAAATTCAAAGGTGACGGCAAAGCATGGGATTGGGAAGTCAGTTCTGAAAAAGGCAACTACGACTACCTCATGTACGCAGATTTAGACATGGACCACCCAGAAGTGAAGCAAGAGCTGAAAGACTGGGGCGAGTGGTACCTAAACATGACGAGTGTGGATGGTTTCCGAATGGACGCGGTTAAACACATCAAATACCAGTACCTACAAGAGTGGATCGATTACTTGCGTTGGAAGACAGGCAAAGAGCTGTTTACTGTGGGTGAGTACTGGAACTACGACGTGAACAATCTGCATAACTTTATCACTAAGACTTCTGGCAGCATGTCATTGTTTGATGCACCGCTACACATGAACTTCTATAACGCTTCGCGCTCGGGTGGAAACTTCGATATGCGCCGTATCATGGATGGCACCTTGATGAAGGACAACCCAGTGAAAGCGGTAACACTGGTCGAGAACCATGATACGCAACCATTGCAAGCGCTGGAGTCTCCGGTTGATTGGTGGTTCAAGCCTCTTGCGTACGCGTTCATTTTGCTTCGTGAAGAAGGTTATCCGTCAGTGTTCTACGCGGATTACTACGGCGCACAATACAGCGATAAAGGACACGACATCAATATGGTGAAAGTGCCTTACATTGAGCAGTTGGTGAAAGCCCGTAAAGATTATGCTTATGGCAAGCAGCACTCGTACCTTGATCATTGGGATGTGATTGGTTGGACACGAGAGGGGGATGCGGAACACCCGAACTCAATGGCGGTTATCATGAGTGATGGCCCTGGCGGTACAAAATGGATGTACACAGGTTCACCAAGTACGCGTTACGTCGATAAGTTAGGTATTCGCACCGAAGAAGTCTGGACTGACGCCAACGGTTGGGCAGAGTTCCCAGTGAACGGTGGTTCGGTTTCTGTTTGGGTCGGCGTTAAATAATCAGGCTCGCAGAATTGCAGGTGTGACCAATTTCGAAAATAGTGCGCATTTAATCAATGTCTTGTTTGATATTCATGAAACATATGCGTAACTTTATACCTGAGCATTATCAGTAGGCAGATTAAGGAATGGAATCTATGGCTGACGTTTTGATTGTTGCGATTGTATTCGGTGCAATATTTGGTGGTGGTATCGTTAAGCTGATTCTCAATCATCGAAAAGAAGTGAGAGCGCTCGAAATTTCTGAGCGTAAGCAGATGAATAAAGAAGAGCGAGATGGTCTTAATAAACAAATAGAAGACCTGAAACAGCGCGTCGAAGTATTAGAGCGTATCGTTACTGACAACAAATACCAACTTGATAAAGAAATTGCGTCTTTGTAATTCTGAACCAAGAAGAAAGAGCCAGTTTAATTCTGGCTCTTTTTGTATCTGCTCCTTTTTCCTGATTGCGCGAAGCAATGGATTACCGCTCATCAAAGAAGTCTTTGTTTCGAATGTACTTACTCATCAAGTGGTAAGAAAAAGGGCGTATCAACCAACTTACCAAAGAGCGTCCAAGCCTCATCAGAGTTGGTGTGTTCTCGTAAATCCTACCGTTATAAAGCCAAAGCATTTTGCCCACATGCCAGTAGAGAAAAGGCACCGGAGGCATAAAGGTGACAATGTCGATGTCGCAGCAGATTCGATAGGTTTTGTGTCCTAACTTGTATCGCTTTTTAAATGTCCAATCACCAATTGCTGGCTGACCAAACGTTACTACTCGCTTGATGCTTTTGGGGTACTTACGTTCGATATAGTCGGCAAACACGCTGCCAATTGCGCCGCCCGACGAATGCCCAGTAATAGTGATGCGCTTGCCTTGTAGAATCAGCGGTACGACGGTGGCTTCTAGTCGCTCAATCACGCTCAAACCAAGACGATCTTCATTTCGAGAAGGTTGGCTTTCTTGAAATAACAAATGGTAGAAACCTGCATGGATGCGATAGTTAAGCCCAAGGCGCTTGCAGCTACGAGTCCACATGGCAAAGTTCAAAAGCCAATCGCTAATGCTGTGTGAGCCCTTAATGACAACAACGACTTCTGTGCGCTTTTTACTCCATAAAACACGGATCATGGTTTTGCCAAACTCGTTTTTAATGATCCGCTGTCCATTAGGGTCAAACCCATAGCGGGTCTGTTTAAAGACTCTGGGGTAGGCAAGGTTGCAGAGTACGGCGTAGCGTTCGTATTGGTATCGTTTTAGAGGCTTCACGTTGTTGTTCTTTGTCTTAGTTAATTTCAAACTCTAGACGTCAAATGTGAAAAGAACATGAACCTGTATGGAAAGGCAAAATAAACAGCTCAGCCTATAGCGTTTATTTTTATGGCTTGGGTATAAACTAAGCATAAATGGTGAGAGCATCGCTTCTCTTTATCTCACGTTTGAAGGTTTTTAAGTCAGCGAAAATCGCCAGCTTGGCGGATTGATGGTCTTTTTCTACCAATGTTAATAGCTGACCAATCGCCTTACGCTGTGGCTTGGTGAATTGCTTATCGTTTTGTTGCTTACGAAAGAAGTCGAGCTGATTGGAAGTATCGTTAAACGCGCCGAGGCGGTCTTGAAGTTGCTTCAACTGTTTTACATTCGCTCTGTGCTGTATTCCAAGGTGGCCTTGGTGAGGAACATACAAAGGAGCAAAGTATTCAAGCAAGTAACGGAGCTTCTTACATTCAATCCTCAATTGATGAACTTCACCATCGTTGCTTTTTCTGTTCAAGCCTTTACATGCATTGCTTACCAACTTGTAGTGGTGGAGGATCCTTTTGTTCGAACAAACAACAATGGATTCGACATCGTCCACTTCATATTGAGATGCTCGGCGAAGGCTGTTTTCAATCATGACGCAGGTTTTGAGATAGCTATCAGAGGTGAGCCATTGCCTAACAGATTTGAGTGCTTCGATTTGTTGCGTTTCAATTACGTCAAAAACCGACGCCAATTTATCTTGGTATTCCGGTGATCGATTTAAGTAATGCTCTCTATCGATGAGAAACACATCTAAGTCGCGTAATGTGTTGGTCTGCTTCATTAGCAACTTTAAGTTTGGCTTGAGCAGTTTGAATTCAAAGGGGCAAAAATTAGGCTTAAGAAGCAGTAGTAGAGAGTGAATGCGTCGTAAAGTGACTCGATACTGATGGTTAAACTCAGGTTCCGTTTCGGTAATTACGCCTTTTTCGAGTGTTCTTGCGTAGTCGAATTCATGCATTAGATGACGGGGTAAAAGAAAGCTCAGATCTGAATCTGCACTCAATCTAAAGTCCGCAACCTTCTTGTTGGGAAGCTTCATCGCCATCCTCCTACATCAAACATGGTTTAATTTTAGGAGGTGACGACCAGTTCTACCTATTTCAGCTAACAAATATTTCGGCTAATTGGCGGCTTGGTGAAGAAATTCAAGCTGTTGCTTTTCTTTATCACTCATTTCATAAGGTTCATCGGATAGGGTATTCGAATCATATGACCCAATAGGATAAGATTCTGCTTTACTTTGGCCATACTGTGCTTTTTCACCTGGGAAACCAGACATGCGTTCTATCATGATGTCACGAAGTTCATACTCGGCTCTTCCATTGGGTAAGACATTGTGGAACGCTTTTAGCTCCACGGTTTGTTCTCCTTCAGCCAGTTGTTTCTTTTGTACTAAGGAGGCCACTGCCGAGCCGTTTGATTGATATAAACTGCCACGGACTCGATAGATTCCCGCTTTGTCGACTTGAACCGTAATAGGAATCACCATGTCGGAATTATTCGATGATGCTTGGTCTACATTGATAATGCTAGCTACAGAGTGATAAAGGCGTAAATCCGCACTGATGACATCTTCACCTTGCTCAAAGCTGATGCGTGCCACCAATCTTAATTCTTGTGGCCAGTTTGCTTCTGGTGTTATTTGCCAACCACTCTCTTGAACACGAAGAGTGGTGAGGGTTTGCTGGCTTTCTACGTCAATAATGTCGAGTGACGCGGTCACGTAGTTTGCCGATGATTTTAAGCGAACATCAATCTTGTCTGGATAAAAATGACGATATTTGTCCAAGCTTAATGCTGCTTTGGCTTCTCCATTCAACACTGGAACAGGGACCTCTTCAAAATGATTCCAGTCGAGATACGGGCTGTTCTTATCTGTGATGGGAGTAGAGTAGGCTGGATACTGTAAGACCTCTTCGTGACGTTCTGCAATCAAAGATAAGTCATGGGAAGAAGTCATATCTTCAATCACATCGACGCTCTCTTCTTTGGGAGGTAATGGCGCGCCCTCCATAGTGATGGTTTCGCTCGGTGTTGGCTTGGGCAAAGCGGCTGTTTGATTCTGCTGGGCTAGTTGTTGCTTCGCGGAGTCATCGTCTTGATTTTGTTGCGATAGAAACAACGCCGTAGCCCCAATCAAAACGAAAGCCGCAATGGCGATTGGCTTTTTGTTACTCATAATCGATCTCTTGCATCGTGCTTTGTGTGAGAAGAGCCAAGCATGAAACTTGGCTCGTTGGTTTGCTTATTACGACGCTTTACAGGCCGACAGCGATTTCCGACATGGTGTCGTTTTGAGAACCTTGAACGTAAATGTATTTGTTTCCAAACCATCCATTCTCTTGGTAGCTGTCAACGCTTACCGATTTTCCATCCGCTAAGGCAATCGACGTATTACTGGAGGTGACTTTACCTTTGTGTTTCGACCCAATGACTTCGCTGTGGCTATAACCGTTACCCATGATGAACGGGTAGTGGTTTGGCATTAAGCTAGCCACTCCTTTACTTTGAGAAGCCATTTTTCCGTCCATAGCTAGATTAGTAGAACAGCTATCGAAACTGCCTGAGCTTGAAGCGCCACATGATGAATGCGCCGCTACAACACCATCGTCTTTTCCGGGCAAGAAGCTTGCGGTCGCTTTTAGGTAGTCGCTGCCGTTACCAACAAAACGAATTCGAGGGATACGGTGGTCTGGTAACATCGCTATTTGGCGAGCGTTTGACACTTTTAGATCATTCAATACACCGGTGTTGTTTTTTGATGGCATATCGCCAAGCCAGAGTGAAATCGCATAACGCATTGCACTGTTTGTCCAGCCACCACCTTCAGTGATGTTAATAACGATATCGCCCAGCTCTGATCCACCACCAGCACCTGCAAAGTCGAAAGTCGCGACAATGTTGAGTGGAGATAGGCCTGCGTTAGTTAACCAGTTTTCTTGGTTATCGAGCAGATGTCTTGCAACTAGGTCGCCAGTTGAGTGGGTTACCAAGACGCAACCCGGCTGGCAAGTCCCGTTTCTTGAGAGCTCTTGCAGCTTCGGCCATACATAATCACTGGCTATTTTTCCTTCAACTCTTTCATGAGAGGGCCAATCAATGCGAGCATCGGCATACTGCATCCAATAGTCTTTCCAATAATCCGCACCTTCTGTTTCAACTTGCGATGGCGCTGGTTTAGTTTGCAGTTGATCGGCTTGGAATCCGTGGATGAGGACCACTTTGTAATCACCAATAGCTGCATTGGAAGCGGTAGGTAAAGCCATTGCCACTGCGAGTGCGGCTAGTTTTGTCATTTTATTCATGATGTTATCAACCTTTGAATGTTTAGTTTCGCCAAAAATAGCGAAGTGGTAATAAGCAAAATACAAACATCAAAATCACTTTTGCTCGAAAGGTATGATTAACGGGATGAATAATAACGATCAACACATCCGATCAGTGAAGTGTTACCGGAGTACAATAATGATAATTTTAATTCCTATAAATGAGATTGCTTGCGGGAGTAATTTATAAAGTTGTTGATAGATTTCTCTTTTTAATCTTTCTGACATTAACTAGAAAGAAAAGCGATGATTGAGTAACAGCAGGTGAAGAGCAGGGTTGGAATGGTTTGATGTGTTTAGGGATTGATCGAATTGACTGAAGAGTGCTCGTCTGAGTCTGCTTTTTAACCGCATGAATAAAAAAGATAAAATTTGTTGTTGACCTAGAATCTTAATCCGTTAAAGTACGCCTCGTTCTCACGGCGAAGGTCGTTAGAGCAGGTGGTGTTACCATCGCATTGATTGCGTTGCCCTGGTGGTGGAATTGGTAGACACAAGGGATTTAAAATCCCTCGACGTTCGCGTTGTGCCGGTTCAAGTCCGGCCCGGGGCACCATCCGAAAATTGAGTGGATGAATTTAATATCCCGCCGTCGATTTGACCGGCCGAGTGTCGGACCATCAATTCCGGCTCGGGGCACCATCTCAAATTATGCGACACTAGCTCAGTTGGTAGAGCGCAACCTTGCCAAGGTTGAGGTCACGAGTTCGAACCTCGTGTGTCGCTCCAGTTGAGGCGCCTTGGCAGAGTGGCTATGCAGCGGATTGCAAATCCGTGGACCTCGGTTCGACTCCGGGAGGCGCCTCCATTCGATAGAGTGAGTACCATCGCATCTCATTATCGAATGTGCGATTAGGTTAGTGTGATTATTTAAATGATTTGAAGCTGATTTAGCTTCTGGCAAGTTTAAATAGAATCTTTCACAACGACCATCGAAAGGGCAATCCCTTACGAAAACCTCAATGTTTCATCTTAGAAGCAACAAAATGGCGCCTTGGCAGAGTGGCTATGCAGCGGATTGCAAATCCGTGGACCTCGGTTCGATTCCGGGAGGCGCCTCCATTATCTTTCCTCGTAACTCAAACATCTTTGTTCCTAAATTAAACCCGAAGCTTCAATTCAGACCTCTGACCATTCAAGAACTTCAGCAAAACTAACTTCTTAAAATTTCGAAAATAAGTGCATTTCATCGCTATTTACCGACGTAAATTCGACATAAGCCTCATTTTACACTTCTCATCACTCTCGTTAGTTCCCAAAATGCACATTCAACTCTATTAACAGAACGTTGTTAATTATAAACTGAGTGCATTGCTAGAATCTAATTGATAACATCATATATAACGTTTTGTTAATATATAACATTTTGATTTTAGCTCAGGATGAGCCCATTTTGTTTTAGGGAGAAGTACACGTGTTATGTCATTTAAGCAGGCGATTCGTAGCCTTATTGTTGGGTGCTACGTCATTTACTGCTTTTGCCGCGTCTATGGCTAGCTATCCGGAAGGGTGGCAGGAATGGCCAGTTGTTAAAGAGTCACAAAACCTACCTGCAGACACGATTCTGCCTCCAGACACCTCATTGTTTATTCAAGAATCTGTTCGTGCTTACAGTTGGATTAATAACGGACAAGGATCACCACTTACGATCCGTGTGAATCCGAAAAAGATTGAACAGTACAAAACCCATGGTCCATACACAGATGGTCCTACGGCAGTCGCGATTTCCGAGGTCGATGGCATTGTTTGGGTAACAGAACACATCGGTGGTATGGCGATTTATGGAAGTTACGATCGTCAGGGCAAAGATATTAGCCACACACATCCTTCATTAGAGCCTTCATTTTGCCAAAGTTGCCACACTACGTATCAAGACATTTGCATTAATGGTACGTGTGCAGAGCCAGTTTTGGGCGTTTATAAAGATAAGCAGTAGTTTATTGTGAGTAATCGAGTTTTCGGCTGGTTGACGATTAACCAGATGCTATTTGTTTCGCATTTGGTGTTGGTTCTGTCCATCATCCTAGGTCTGTCTTTCACGCGTTTTCAGAGCGAATGGAACATGCGTATTGAGCATGCCGCCACCATGGCGAAAACTCATCTTTCTTCTCAAATGACTTTCCTTTCGGGATCGATTGCGGGTCGCAATTACGCTAACTTGATGATGCCATCGACTAAGGCCAATTTGAGCGCGATAGACGATCTGCTCTTTATCGAAATTTCCGGCGTTTCCGATTACAAAACCCAGACAGTTGCTGTCCGTTACTTGGCGGAGTCCAATCAGGTGTGGCGTATCGATGTGAGCGACCTTGAAGTCAATGTCTTGAAAGACCAAAAGGGCAACTTAGTTCGAATGTTGTCCATGACGCCGGAAAAAGACGAGATCAAGCGTAATAAGCTGCAATATTTGATAAACAAGACCAACGTTGATTTAGAGGCGTTGCAAGCGAGTCAGTTACTCAATCGTAATACTGAACTGCCTTGGAATAAGGACTATCTGCGCCAGACGGATTTTTACTACGATTCGACACTTTCGGTACTTCACGTCTGTTTACCGCTACGCAATATTAATGGCGGTTACATTTGGGCAGTGCTAGATGCAAGTGATCTCGACACTATTAAAGTCACCTTGATTAAAGAGCTGATCAACGAAGCCTTGATTGCCGCGCTTATTTCAATGGTACTGATCTACATGGTGACAATGTGGATTGTGAGCCCGCTTAAACGCTTGTCTCAATCAATGAAAAAAGACATTGAGAAGATCGATCAATCACACATTCCGGAGATCAAACGCTCGGATGAAATCGGCGAACTCGCTCGTTCATATTCAAGCTTAATTACCAAAATTAAGAACCAATTAAGGGTGCTTCGCCAGCAAACTGATACCGATACCTTGACTGGAATTGGTTCTCGCTATTTGTACAAGCGCAGTGCGCCTGTCTTTGTTCATGACACTCTGGGTCACATGAAGTACGCCTGTTTCGTCTTGTGTGATATCGATAATTTCAAAAAGTTTAATGATACTTACGGGCACACCGAAGGGGATAACGCCTTATGTGATGTCGCGGAAGTCTTCCGTTCTCATTTAGGTAAAGACCAGCCCTCGTTTCGTTTAGGTGGCGAAGAGTTTGCTTTGCTTGTCTATGGCAATACGTTAGAGGTGTTGAACTCCAAAGTTGAACACTTAAGACAAGCGGTCGAAACCCTCGCCATACCACACATCAAAAACCTACCTTCTGAAGTCGTAACGATTTCGGTTGGAGCGGTTCCATTAACCCGCGCCGCGTCTCATCCTAACTTGAACGACTGTGAGAAAGCACTTGAGCGGGCCTTTGAAGTTGCCGATAAGAACCTATACGCAGCAAAAGATAAAGGACGAAACGTTGTCATTATGGCGGAACCCATCACGCTGTAGTTTTTAGTTTCATTGAATTTAATTCGGCCACTCGGCTATTTAAGACCAAAGAAGAGAAAGGAGTCTCGATGCACAACATCGGAGAGGATAAGCATACCTGTCGCCCACAAACACGTGTCTGGGTTGATACAGACATCACTATAGGCCATCACGACGGTTTTAAGCTGTGTGATGTTGACGATGGCTACGCACTAGGGTTATTGCTCAGAAGCCAAGAAGTCGACATTGTTGGCGTGAGTTCTACACTTGGCAATTGTGATGACATTAAAGTTACTACGGACATCGCTCGATCTTTTATTAGCCAGTTTGGACCAACTTACCTCAGCGTTTCTCAAGGAAGCGCCACTTACTTTGATTCTGCCGAAGATATTCCACAAGCAGTCTATGATCTGGCTGCTGAGTTAAAGCAAGAACCTCTGACTATTCTCGCTATCGGTGCGTTGACCAACATCGCCTTATTGATTCGTCATTTTCCGGAACAGGCCAAAAACATTGAGAAGGTGGTATGCGTTGCGGGCAGGCGAAGCACCGAGCAGCACTTTGTTGCTGGTAAGCGTCAGCCAAGGCCGTTTCGTGACCTGAACTTTGAGGTGGACCAAGCTGCATTTCAAGTACTCCTTGATAGCGATGTTCCGGTGACTTTAGTTCCGTTTGAAGCCTGCGCTCAAGTTTGGGTCGATTTTAAAGAACTTCATAAGATGAGCCATGGCAGTAGTCTTAGTCACTTCTTAGAGTCGCATTCCATTGCATGGTGTACTGAGTGGGAAGTGGTGTTTGGTTCTAAAGATGGCTTTATTCCTTTTGATATGGTGGCTGCGGCCTACGTGGTGAATCCTGAGTGGTTTGTTTCTCACGCTTGGAAGTCCAAGGTGGAGATCGCAGCAAGTGATACGGACAAACACAAAGAGAAAGCTTATCTGGTTTGCAACGAATCGATAGAACAGGGACGAGAGGTCGACTATGTGGTTGAAGTATCACCAGATGCGGAACCGGAAATGCTTAAGCGTTTAGGGGAGCGTGATATTGGCGCATTTGTACTTGGTTTATCTCATATAAACGTCATTGTCGACGATGTTGATACGGCGGCTGATTACTATCAGCGAGTACTCGGTTTTGAACGCGCACTTGATGCTCAGGGGCAAAAGATGGATTACCGCGGCGTGAGTATGGCCGAGTTTAACCAAGATGCGGGTTTAGCTGGACAAGACGTCATCGTTGACGTGCTGTTTGTGAAGCATCCGTATGCATCGGTTTATCTGGAACTGATGAAATACCATTCGCCTGTTGGTGCGACGGCTATACCGCCTCAACCAAGAACCTATGATCTTGGTGGTCCTCGACATATTGCACTCGAAGTTTCCAACTGTGGTGAGGTATTTCGATACTTAAAACAGCAAGAGGGGGTCACTATGATTGATGAGTCTAAAAGTTACCAGCCAGAAAAATTGAATGGCTTCCCGATCACCTTTTTCTATTGGATAGACAAATACGGTATTCAATGGGAGATGGAAGAAGGGCGTAGAGTAGGGACATCACGCGGTATTATTTAGCGTGACCCTATAAAATCCACTCAAATGTGATTAAAAAGCAAGCGGTTAGTCGCTTGCTTTTTCTTTGTTATGAAGAAATGTGACAAATATGTTGAGTTCATTTCGGCTGGATTACATGAATTTTGTTTAAATTACGAAAGCAAAGGTTTAAACACTGTTTAAAAACTGCTCCTACCCCTTTAGGGTAGTTTAATTCCGTAATTGATTTACATCATGTATTAATTTTCTTTCACAATTAACAATGCGCTCAGTGATAAGAACCTAACCCTTAGGAAGTACAATGAGCAAGTTGAAGCTAGTAGTCATCGGTAACGGCATGGTAGGCCACCGTTACATTGAAGACTTAGTCGAGAAAGCTGATATGTCTAATATGGACATTACGGTTTTCTGTGAAGAACCTCGTGTCGCATACGACCGTGTGCACCTTTCCTCTTACTTTTCTCACCATACTGCAGATGAACTTTCTTTAGTGAAAGAAGGCTTCTACGAGAAACACGGTATTAACATGCTGATCGGCGAACGCGCGATTAACATCAACCGTGAAAACCGCATTGTTTACTCAAGCACTGGTCGCGAAGTTCAATACGACAAGCTGATTCTTGCTACTGGCTCATTCCCATTTGTTCCACCTATCAAAGGTCACGAAAGCAAAGACTGTTTTGTTTACCGTACTATCGAAGATCTTAAAGCGATCGAAGCGTGTGCGAAGAAGAGCAAATCAGGCGTTGTTGTCGGTGGTGGTCTGCTAGGTCTTGAAGCCGCGGGCGCATTGAAAGCTCTGGGTGTAGAAACACACGTTGTTGAGTTCGCACCAAAGCTAATGGCAGAGCAACTTGACCTTGCTGGTGGTAACCAACTTCGTCAAAAGATCGAGCGTATGGGCGTGAACGTTCACACCAGCAAAAATACGCTTGAGATTGCGGCAGAAGGCACAAACGCACGCAATGTTATGCGTTTTGCTGACGGTTCAGAGCTAGAAACAGACTTCATCGTATTCTCTGCAGGTATTCGTCCACAAGACAAACTAGCACGCCAAATGGAGCTAGAAGTGGCACCTCGTGGCGGTGTTGCTATTAACGACCATTGTCAGACTACTGATGAGAACATCTACGCTATCGGTGAATGTGCGTCTTGGAACGAAATGTTCTACGGCCTTGTTGCTCCTGGTTACAAGATGGCGACAGTTGCTGTTGATCACCTTCTAGGTAACACAGAAAGCAAATTCGAAGGCGCTGACATGTCTGCGAAGCTGAAACTTCTTGGCGTGAAAGTAGGTTCAATTGGTGACGCGAACGGTCGTACTGAAGGCTGTAAGAGTTACGTTTACCAGAACGAAGAACAAGAAGTTTACAAACGTCTTATCGTTTCTGAAGACAACAAGAAACTGCTTGGCGCGGTTATGGTTGGCGATACGTCTGACTACGGCGACCTGCTTCAACTTATGTTGAACGAAATCGACCTACCTGAGCACCCAGATGCGTTGATCCTTCCTGCACACGCAGGCGCTGAGAAACCAGCACTAGGTGCAGACGCTCTTCCAGAAAGCGCAGTGATTTGTTCATGTTTCGACGTGACAAAAGGCAAGATCGCACAAGCGGTTGCTGATGGTCACCACACATTGGGCGACATCAAAGCAGTGACTGGCGCAGGCACAGGCTGTGGTGGTTGTATTCCTCTAGTGACGTCTGTTCTAAATGCTGAGCTTGCTAAATCTGGTATCGAAGTGAAGAACGACGTGTGTGAGCACTTTGCATACTCACGCCAAGAGTTGTTCCACCTAATCCGTATCGAAGAGATCAAAACGTTTGATGAGCTTCTAGAGAAATACGGTAAAGGTTACGGCTGTGAAGTTTGTAAACCATTGGCTGGTTCTATCTTGGCTTCTTGCTGGGGTGAGCACATCCTTAAGCCACAACTGGTTAAGCTGCACGACACGAACGATAACTTCCTAGGTAACATCCAAAAAGACGGTACTTACTCTGTTATCCCACGTATGGCGGGTGGTGAAGTAACACCTCAAGCATTGGGTGCGCTAGCGAACGTTGCTGCAGAATACAACCTATACACCAAAGTAACCGGTGCTCAACGTATTGGTCTGTTCGGTGCTCAAAAAGACGATCTTCCAGAGATCTGGCGCAAGCTTATCGATGCTGGCTTCGAAACAGGTCAAGCGTACGCAAAAGCACTTCGTATGGCGAAGACATGTGTGGGCTCTACTTGGTGTCGTTACGGTGTTCAAGATTCTGTTGGTCTAGGTTCTTACATCGAGAACCGTTACAAAGGCATCCGTACCCCTCATAAGATGAAGTTCGGTGTTTCTGGTTGTACTCGTGAGTGTGCGGAAGCACAAGGTAAAGACCTTGGCATTATCGCGACTGACGCAGGTTGGAACATGTACGTATGTGGTAACGGCGGTATGAAACCTCGTCACGCAGACCTACTTGCAAGTGACCTAGATAAAGAAACGCTAATCAAGTACATCGACCGCTTCATGATGTTCTACATCCGTACTGCTGCGCCACTACAACGCACATCTGTTTGGATGGAAAACATGGAAGGTGGCGTTGACTACCTACGCGAAGTGATTGTTAACGACAAGCTTGGCATCAACGTTCAACTAGAAGCTGACGTAGCGAAGCTTGTAGACGAGTACGAGTGTGAGTGGACTGCGACCATCAACGACGAATCACAACTGACTCGTTTCGCGCACTTCATCAACTCTGACAAGCGCGATGAAAACGTCGTGTTTGTACAAGAGCGTGAACAGCACCGCCCAGCAACCTTCACGGAAAAACACCCTGAAGCGAAAGGCGACATCCTACACGTAGCGATCACTGAAGCATAAGGGAAGGTTGATTATGTCATTTGAAAAGATTTGCCAAATCAGCGACATCGTACCGGGCACGGGTGTTTGTGCACTGGTTGATGGTCAGCAAGTTGCGGTATTCCGCCCAACACAAGCAGAAGAAGTGCTGGCGATCAGCAACACAGACCCGTTCTTCCAATCAAACGTACTTTCTCGCGGTTTGATTTGTGAGCACCAAGGCGAGCTTTGGGTGGCTAGCCCACTTAAGAAGCAACGTTTTAACCTGACAACAGGTGCGTGCATGGAAGACGAGCGTTTTAGCGTGAAAGCGTACAAAACGCGCGTAACCAACGGCGAAGTAGAAATTTCTGCATAAGCTTGGTTTCCATTCCCTCCTCTCCTCTAAGGGGGAGGGAATGAACCGAAATCTAGATTTAATAGGTAAAGGCTTTCCGTGGTTCATCTGCGGGGACAGGGAAGCTAGGTGTTACTCAGCGGCAAGCCTTTCTCTATTCAATCTTTAATTTTTAACTTTCACTTTTGAATAAGGACACATTCATGTCTACTGATTATAAGCCTGCAGAATTCGTTCAAACCATGATCAACGTGGGTGAAGCGAAAACCAACACTAGCACTCGCGATTTGCTACTTCGCGGTACTATGGCGGGTATCATCCTATCGCTAGCCGTTGTCGTTGCTATTACCACTATGGTTCAAACCGGTATTGGCATCGTAGGTGCGCTTGTCTTCCCAGTTGGTTTCGTGATTCTAAGTGTGATGGGTTACGACCTAGTAACCGGTGTTTTTGGTCTAGCGCCTCTGGCTAAGTTTGCAAACCGTCCTGGTATCACTTGGGGTCGTATCTTCCGTTGTTGGGGTCTTGTAGGCTTGGGTAACCTTATCGGTTCTCTAATCGTTGCTTACCTTGTGGCTATCTCACTAACAGGTAACTTCTCTCTAGAACTGAACGCAGTAGCGAAGAAATTTGTCGCTGTTTCTACCGCGCGTAGCCTTGGTTTTGAAAACATGGGTATGGACGGATGGATCACGTGTTTCGTACGCGGCATCTTCTGTAACCTAATGGTATGTCTAGGCGTTATCGGCAACATGACAGCACGTTCAGTATCTGGTCGCGTAGCAATGATGTGGTTCCCAATCTTCATCTTCTTCGCTCTAGTATTCGAGCACACAGTAGTAAACATGTTCCTATTCCCACTAGGTATGATCCTAGGTGCGGATTTTGGTATCGCGACTTGGTTGAACTTCAACCTTATCCCAACCATCCTAGGTAACATTGTTGGTGGTCTAGTAATGACTTGTATTCCACTGTACCTAACTCACGCTAAAACTGCGCCTTCTATCAATGCTGAAGAAGAAGTAAAAGCACAACCTGCAATGGTTAAATAACCATTCACTGGTAATTCGCTCAATATGGTCCCGCTTCTGGATGGGCGGGACTATTCTTTAACTTGGATTTCAATTTTTAACTTTCACTTTCGCGACATATTTTATTGGTTTAGCTATAAAAAGTAATAACTCCTTAGAGTGGTTTTAGCCCTAAGTGCATAACGCGAGTGTTACTTTTTATATCTAAATTTTTCGATAGGCGTTGATATGACTACTGCTCACTCATCTTTAAACAGCGGCTTTGTTTCTCTTGTTGGTGCAGGTCCTGGTGACCCCGATTTGCTAACAGTAAAAGGCTTAAAAGCCATTCAAGCGGCAGAAGTGGTTGTGTACGATCGATTGGTGTCGAAAGACATTCTTGAATTGGCTCACGCATCAGCAGAGATGATTTACGTAGGAAAAAAATTGGACTTTCACTGTGTGCCTCAAGATCAAATCAACCAAATCTTGGTGCAAAAAGCGCAAGAAGGTAAGCGTGTTGTGCGTCTGAAGGGCGGTGACTCATTTATCTTTGGCCGTGGTGGTGAAGAGCTAGAAGAACTAGCGGAATTTGGTATCAAATACGAAGTGGTTCCGGGTATCACAGCAGCAGCGGGTGCAACGGCTTATGCTGGTATTCCATTAACACATCGCGACCATGCGCAAAGCGTTCAATTCATCACTGGTCACGTACAAAAAGATGGTCGTGAGATTGAGTGGCATTCATTGGCGCAATCCAACAACACACTTGTGTTCTACATGGGTTTAAAGCAAAGCGGCCATATTATGGATAAGCTGATCACTCATGGGTTAGATCCTGAGATGTCATGCGCCATTATTGAAAACGGTACGCGCCCAGAGCAGCGCGTGTTCCAAGGAAAGTTGAACGAGCTATCGAGCATGGCAGAGCAAGCCGTGAGCCCAGCATTGATTGTGGTTGGTAGCGTTACACAGCTGCACAACAAATTGGATTGGTTCGGCAAGTAATCGAAGACGTAATCCTAAGCATTAGATCGCGCAAGGACTGCGTTTCTGCTGCATCTCTCTTTTACGCATTGGCATTTCATCAATCAGATTGTTGATGAATTGCCAATCGGTCTTCGCTCCCCAGCGGTGTTTCTCTTCACCATCTTTACCTAATAGAATCGCCGTGTGTTGGCCTTGTTTCACTTCGTAAAGTTTGGCCAACATTTTCAAATCAAACTCTTCTTTAAGCCATGATGGTTGCGTGTAACCGTCTTCAGCAATAACGAGCGTAATAACGTCACGGTCTTCTAGTTCACATTCATTCATCAGTGCTTCAAGCAAAAACTGCTTAACATGATCGTCATTGGCAGGGGCGAAATACAGCACGCTACGGTGCGGCCAATACTGAGAGTGCGCTGGATATCCAAATGCAGCACTTGATATGAGGCATGAAAGCAACAGGGCAATGGTCGTCTTGTTCATGGCTTCACTCCTTGAAACTCGAATATCAAGTTATACGATAAGTTTAGTGGAATTAGCTCATTGTGCTTTGAGCCAAAGTGGCATAGGGTATGCGACAAACAAATAAAGCGTATTAAGAAGATGAATTCGGATAGCAACAAACAAAAGATCGCAATCTTGGTCGATGTACAAAACGTGTACTACACCTGTCGTGAAGCGTACCGCAGCAATTTTGATTACAACCAGTTTTGGTATGTTGCGACACAAGGGAAAGAAGTGGTGAGCGCACGAGCTTATGCTATTGCGAGTAACGACCCTAAGCAGCGTCAGTTCCACCATATTCTTCGTGGTGTCGGATTTGAGGTGATGTTGAAACCTTACATTCAACGCCGTGACGGCAGTGCGAAAGGCGACTGGGATGTAGGTATCACGCTAGATGCGATTGAGATTGCGCCGGAAGTGGATGAAGTGATTCTCGTATCTGGCGATGGTGATTTCAGTTTGTTGGTGGAACGCATTCAGCAACGCTTCAACAAGAAAGTTACGGTCTATGGTGTACCAAGGCTCACTTCACAAACCTTGATTGATTGCGCGGACCATTTTGTTGCTGTCGATGACGACTTTCTTCTTTAAGTTTTGCTTGCGCAATAAACAGATAAAAGAAAAGGGCGAGTCACTTCAGGCTGTACGCAAACGTACAATGACTCGCCCCTTATTTCTGATTTAGATTATTTACGAAGGAATGATCATTTGCCCTAGTAAGTAACCTAAACAACACGCACCAATCACGCCGATTAAACCCACAGACATGAATGAGTGGTTGAAGTACCACTTACCAATCTTAGTTGTACCTGAGGTATCGAAGTTCACAGTCGCGATATCTGAAGGGTAGTTTGGAATAAAGAAGTAGCCGTAAACCGCCGGCATCAAGCCGATAAGCAGTGCTGGCTCCAAACCTAGACCTAAACCGACTGGCAACATCATACGCGCTGTCGCTGCTTGAGAGTTCACCACTACGGAGACGATGAATAGCGCAAGCGCGAACGTCCAAGGGTAGTTGGTTACCATCTCCACGATGCCGGATTTAAATTGAGGCATTGCATATTGGAAGTAAGTATCTGACATCCATGCAATACCGAAGATAGCAATCGCAGCAACCATACCTGATTTGAACACCACGCCATTTGGTACATCGCGAGGATCGGTCTTCGTCGCTAGCAAAATGATACCGCCGAAGCAGAGCATCATCATTTGAATCACAACGGCCATACTGATTGGTTTTGTACCTTCAACGATGGTACGAACCTCTGGCCACATCGCGATAACGACAATCACAAGAATCGATAGGATGAACAGTAGAACAGAGTTACGCGCACTAGACGGCAACACTTCATCCAATGATGTCGCAGTTGTGTTTAAGATCTTGTCACGCCAAACCGGGTCTTTTAGACGCTCTTGATACTCTTCATCGTCTTCTAACTCTTTACCGCGTTTTAGGCTGTATAGAGACATCAACAAGGTACCAAACAAGGTTGCTGGCACGGTAACTAGCAAAATAGAAAGTAGGGTGATCTCGTGTTGGATATCAGACAATTGTGCAAGGTAGTAAACCACTGCTGCTGAAATTGGTGACGCAGTAATAGCGATTTGAGAAGCAACCGATGCTGCTGCCATTGGACGCTCAGGACGAATGCCGTTTTTAAGCGCAACGTCGCCAATGATTGGCATGATAGAGTAAACCGCGTGACCAGTACCAAGTAGGAAGGTCATAAAGTAAGTCACGAACGGCGCAATAAGCGTGACGCGTTTAGGATTCTTACGTAATACGCGTTCTGCCACCTGCAACATGTATTTTAAGCCACCTGCGGCTTCAAGAATGGAGGCACAAGTAACCACCGCGAGGATGATCAGCATTACGGTCACTGGCGGAGACGTTGGAGGCATCTTGAAGATGAAAACCTCAATGACCAAACCAATACCAGAAACGACACCAAGACCAATGCCGCCATACCGTGAGCCGATATACAGCATCACGAGCAAAAATAGAAACTCAAGATACAACATGTTTAATTTCCTTATTAGAAACAGGGACTTCTATTGTTTCGGTATTGAAGGAAAAAATACTTAGCCTTGTTCACATTCCGTTTTATAAGAAACAGCAATGTCCAATAATTGGGAATAACTCACGCTGAGCCGTGTCAGTGTTAATAGCGGTTTGAAAGGGTGTTGAAGGAATGTTTGAATCGTCGTCAGCTAAGGTTACAGCGGTCCATTTTGGTGCAAGGATTTTCAGTGGTTTTGAGCGCTTTTTGGTCTAGATGATAATTTAAACAATAGGCGTTAGATTTTCAGGTGACTTAATGCCAAGTTAACCTTGGTTAAAATAAAAAAGCCGCGTTATGCGGCTTTTCTTTTATGCTTCGTCAGTTGTTTGAGCTTCTTCACTCACTTGCGAAGTTTGCTCAGCTGCTTTTTCTTCAGCTTCCATCTTCGCGCGCTCTGCTTTTGAGATATAGCGAGGCTTGTTGCTCTTATGAAGCTTTGCATTTTGTTTTTTCAACTTCGCTTTTAAGATCGAATTGATTTTCTTCTTGCGGTTCATGGTGTTGGTCCTTTAATTTAGCGGGGCAGGATAGTGATTTTTCCACCAAGTTACAAGCCTAATGGATCCCTTATGAAAACACTTATTACAGAACGCCTGACACTTCGTCTTGTTAGTGTAGAAGATGCGCCGTTTATTTTAGAACTCTACAATCAGCCTGACTTTTATCGCTTCGTCGGTGACAAGCAAATTCGCACCTTGGAAGAAGCAAAACGCTACATTCAAGACAACATGTTAAGGATGCAAGAACTCAAGGGCGTCAGTTTGCTGGTGGTAGAAACCAATCATGATAAACAACCTATAGGTATTTGTGGTTTGGTCAAACGCGACACATTAACGGCGTTTGATATTGGTTACGGTTATCTACCTAGTGCTTATGGCAAAGGTTACGCAAAAGAAGCGGCGCGTGTTGTGGTCGATTTCGCTCGGGACGAGATGAAAATAGAAAACTTGGTCGCCATCACCAATAATGACAATATTCGTAGTATAAGTTTGCTAGAAAAATTGGGTTTTCAGTTTGAACGTGTCGAGCAGACTTACGATAATGGCCGTACATTGCAACTCTATACCATGACGTTGTGACCCGATAAGTGGTAACTAAAGCTTATCGGTTAGTGCCTTATTGTTAAGGTCTCTGAGCCAAAGCTGCTTTAGATAGAGGAAAGAATGAGCGACATTTTATTAGGCAAACTCGCCACAGAATTTAAAACCGTTAAAGCGATGGTGGAGGTTTACTGTAAAGACCACCACGGCACCAAAGGTGAGTTGTGCGCGGAATGTCGTGAATTATTAGAGTACGCGGAAGTGCGGCTTGATCGTTGCCCTTACGGAGAAGACAAGCCGACTTGCAACAAATGTCCGATTCACTGTTACAAGCCAGAGCCTAAAGAGCAAATGCGTTTAGTGATGCGTTATTCAGGGCCGAGAATGTTGCTTAAACACCCAATCTTGGCAATTCGACACTTGATGCATGAAAAGCGCGAGGTGCCTGAAAAACCAGCGGCCAATGCGTCGAATCGCCACAAACGGATGAGTGCAGAGCGCGAAGCTAAGAAATCCTAGCCAACATAAAAATTAAGAAGTTGTCACGACCGTTAAGTTCTTAATCCAATACTTTTGCGTGTATCTGCGGTAACACAATGCTAGTTTCACCACTTCTTCGGCGATCATGAGCGCATAAACGTATTTGAATTCCCAACCTAATACAAACGCAGCAACCGCACACAAAGGCAGGCCTGTCATCCACATCGCGATAAAGTCCATTCGTAAGCAAAAGACGTTATCGCCACCCGCACGAATGATACCGTTGATGATGATCATGTTAAGCATGCGAAGCCAAATCGCGCTGCATAAAATCACCACCGCAGGCGCTGCAAGTGGATAAAGCTCAGGGTTGTCTAAGTTCAAAGCAGCAATGATTAACTCTCGGTTTAGTAGCAGTAACACACCAATCGAAATACCAAACACAAACACCGCTTTAATGAAGAAGCCTGCCATGTGCTGAGCTTGTTCAAAAGCATCACGCCCTAACGACTGCCCAATCATCACTGAACACGCGACCGATATACCAAAGAAGATGGAATAACATAGCGATTCAAACGGGCCTAACATGCTGAATACCGCGAGTTCTGTCGTGCCCATGTGACCAAAAATCATTTGATACACCATGGTGCCAATAGCCCAAAGTAGCGCACCTAAGGTCATTGGGAGCGCTAAGCGGCGGTAAGAGAGCCACAAAGAAGGACGCTCAGAACCTTCTTTCACTTCCAGTAACCAATGCTTACGCCAACGCATGTAGCCAACCATAGCTAGCACTTGGAACAAGCGAGAAATTGTTGTTGCTAGAGCCGCACCCGCAACCCCCATTGCTGGTACACCGAAACCACCTTTGATGAGCCAGAAGTTCAGTGCAATATTAAGAACAATCGTCACCGCGCCCATAAGTAAAGGAGTGACGGTGTCACCGGAAGAGCGCATGCTCGCTTCTAAAACAATAATGATATGAGTGAGTAACAGAACAGGGAACGCATACCAAAGATAGGTGGAGCCGAGTTCGATGACTTGAGTATCGTTGGTTTGTAGACGCATGATAAGTTCGCTACCGACAGTGATTATCAGGGTAACAGGAATCAAGACTTTTAAACCAAATCGAATCGCTATACCAGTAACGGTTTTTGCGCTTACTGCGTCATCACGTCCCCAATATTGAGCCACAAGCGTACCATTTGCAGACGCTAAACCTGCCATGATCATAATCGCGACAAAATGCCATTTTGATGCAATTCCCACAGCTGCGGTTGCTTCTTTACCAAAGTCACTAACCATGAGAACATCAGCCAAGGCGAGAATCGCCACCAACGCACTCTGGATCGCGACAGGGAAACCCAAGCGGATGATCTGCTTCAGTAGCCCGCTAGATAAAGAGTTGTCGCTGTTTTTGATGCCAATATTGTTCGTCATAGTTACTCCTCGAAATTTGTGAGGAATATAAAGCCAATAGGGACAGAAATACATGTGCGAAAAACCACAAAACCTGTGCAAATCCGTCATCGAACAATTTGCCATCAAAACAGAGTGGCACGACGATGTGCATTTAGCACCCGCATGTAAAGAACGATTCCTGACCCTAACTGAAATCCCTGAATGGAAACGAGCTGATATCTTTATGGCGGGGCTGGCTGAACTGCGCGATGGTTACCATGTCGAGCGAGACAAAGTGGGCGTTCATACCTTGCTGTTTACTATTGAAGGTGGCGGTGTTTTGATTACACCGGATTTCGTTAAAGAAATTGAGCCTTATACGCTGACTATTTTGCCCGTAGATACGTGTTTTCGATTTGAAATGAATCCAAGCAAAGGACTCTGGAAGATGGTTTGGCTTCTGCCACAAAATACCGAGGCTTGGCAGCATCTCTCTGACTTGAGGCAAACCGTGGTGCCGTTTAGGGGCTCTGAGCAGGTATGGTCATTGATGACCTTACTCTACAACGAAATAGGGGGACGAACGGGGTTTCGTCAGCTGTTGATCAGTGAAGTGCAACGATTGGTAAAAAGTGTTGAAACCCCAATCAGTACGTCTCTGTCGCGTGTTCAAACACTCTTTAACGAAGTTGAAGGTCAGTTACACTTGCCGTGGACCATTGCTGGAATGGCCAAGCAGTGTTTTATCAGTGAAGAGCAGTTCAACCGTCTATCTAAGCAGCTTTTCAACATGAGTCCGCGAAGCAAGTTAATTGAGCTTCGTATGCACAAGGCCGCCGACTTGTTGCAGTATCCAGCTTGGTCAGTCGCTATGATTGCGAACCGTTTGGGTTATCGCGATCCTTACAACTTCACTCATCGATTTAAAAAGTTCTACGGCACTTCGCCAACACGTTATCGCAAGAGGTTACTGGAGAATCAAAACCAATGAGTCGTTTTGATTTTTTATGACCGATAAAGTAAAGAATTCAGAAACAAAAAAACGAGGGCATTGACCCTCGTTTTTGTTTGTCTTTTTACAGAGGTTTGAATTACAAACCCGCTGCCATTTGATGTTTTGACTTGGTCGCAGCGATTAACATGTAAATGCAGGTTGCAAGCAATGCTGCGAACAGGTAACCCAACAAGCCGTGCATTTGACCCATGAACTTATCAGCAACCACCGGACCTGCTACCGAGCCAACGCTGTAGCTGAACAGCATGACTTGCGTTGCAGACACGATGAAACGCTCGTCCAAACCTTCACAACCCAGATTAATCGCAATTGGGTATAGTGCGAATGTTGCCATGCCCAATAGGAACAGTGCCGCTGCCAATACTACCGCTGACGAAGAAACGAAGGTCAGACCGATAGAGAAAATACCAAGGATACAGAAGAACGCCATTAGCACTGTACGCGCCATGTACTTGTTTAAGGTTGTCACCATTGGTTGAACCAGCATGCCACCTAGGATCACAAGCGCCATTAGAGTGCCAATGTCTTGGTGGCTGATTTTGCGGTTTGCAAGCTCAACAGGCATCAAACCGTAAATCGCACCTAAAGTAAGACCAGACACTACACAACCAATGATCGCAGCGTGACTTAGTTTAGAAATCTGTTTAAACGACAGTGAAGTCGATTCATGGCTGTTTGGTTGTTCACAATCGATGAACAGCAGCACTAGCATTGCCATTAAGATCAGTGTAGTGATGGCAATAAAAGGAACACCGCCGCTCACACCAAGGATACCAATACCAAACTGACCCAGTGCAGAACCACCGTATAGTGACAGCATGTATAGGCTTAAACGTTTAGCGCGTGATGCTTCATCACCAGACATTAGCCATGATTCAACAATGACAAATACGCCAGCGACCGCAATACCTGCGATAAAACGTGCGACAAGCCATACCATGCCGTTAGGAATAATCGGCAGTACGATGATCGTTAGTGAGAATGCAGCTAAGCTACCTACAAACGCTTTACGGTGACCAACGTTGCGAACAATACGTTCAAAGAACATTGCGCCGATCAATAGACCGCCATAGAACACACTCGCCAACCAACTCGCGTAATCAGCAGAGATGTTGTATTCACCAAGCATAAGAGGGATCAAGCTCATCAAATAGCCTGACGCCACTGCATAAAGAGACAGTGCTACGACAGGAACTGTGACTCGTGGTGATGCTGCAGGAATGGCTGTGTTTTCCAATGTTTTGCGCCTATAAGTTAAGTAAAAATCAGGGGTTATTCGGCGCGAATATGAGGCTAATTAATAGGCAAGTAAAACGATATATTTGAGTCGTTTCGACAAAAGAAATTTATCGAAATTCTATGGGGAAATGCTGCATAAAAACGCCAGCCTGTAAGCGAGGCTGGCGGAAGGATTTATTTGCTAAGTGCTTGATTTAACCATTGATCGAATTGAGTCTTCGGTAGGGCGCCGTTGATCATATCCACGCGCTGGCCATTCTTGAAAACCATAATGGTTGGGATGCTACGAATACCAAATTGAGCGGCAAGCTGCTGTTGCGCTTCGGTATCAATCTTGACAAAACGAGCGTTTCCGGTCTGTTCTTGTGCCACATCCGAGAAAACAGGCGCAAAACCAACACATGGATTGCACCATGGTGCCCAAAAATCCACCACAACTGGCGTGTTACTTTCTAGCAGCGCCGAGAAGTTATCGACAGTGCCTTCTATCGGTGCGCCATCAAACAGGGCGTTTTTGCATTTACCGCAACTTGCAGCTTCTGCAACTCGCTCATTAGGGACACGATTTAAACCGCCACAAGACGGGCAACGAGTTTTAAACGATGACATGACTTCTTCCTTTATGACAACTTGATGAAAACATGACTTACCAGTCAGCCTCATAATTTGTATACTTATTTTTTAGCCTGCCGAATTATAAGACGGCAAGTCTGTATTTGGACCCGAACAGGTTCTAAGAAATTTCATTAAAATACAACAATAAATAGGTCTGCGATGACAAATTACTACGCTGAAATTACCGGTTGGGGAAAATGTCTTCCACCAGCCACGCTCTCTAACGATGACCTTAGCACTTTCCTTGAAACTTCAGATGAATGGATTCGCACCCGTACTGGTATTGAAAACCGTCGCATCAGCCACGTAAACACGTCTGACATGGCAACGGTAGCCGCGCAACACGCGATGGCTCGTGCAGGTGTAGAAGCGAGTGACATCGACCTAATCATTGTTGCGACATGCTCTCCTGACTCTCTTATTCCAAACATTGCTTCTAAGGTTCAGCAAAACCTTGGTATTCGCTCTGCTGCGGCATTCGATTTAAACGCGGCATGTACTGGCTTCGTGTACGGCCTAGAAACAGGCACACGTTTGATTCAATCGGGCAACTACCGAAACGCAATCATTATTGGTGCTGAGCGTCTTTCTTTCTACATCGACTGGGCAATGCGCGATACTGCTGTACTGTTCGGCGATGGTGCAGGGGCCGTTGTTCTGACTCGTACAGAGCAAGAAACTGGTCTACTGCAATCGCAAATTGGTTGTGATGCAAAAGGGCGCGACATCCTTTCTGTACCTAAGTTTGGTACATGCATGGATCGCTTTGCGGAAGACAACGGTTACTGGGACTTCAACTTTGTAGGTCAAGAGATCTTCAAACGCGCCGTAAAAGGCATGGGTCTAGCGGCGAAAACGGTTTTGAAAGCTTCAGAACTAACCACAGATCAAATCGACGTGGTAATCCCGCACCAAGCAAACATCCGTATTATCCAAACGCTGTGTGACCTTTCTGGTATCCCACAAGAAAAAGCGTTTGTGAACATCCAAAACTACGGCAACACTTCGGCAGCGACGGTGCCAATCGCATTGTGTGAAGCGCTAGAACAAGGCCGTGTTAAGCCAGGTGACAACATGTTGTTAGCAGCGTTCGGTGCTGGTCTAACATGGGGGGCCGCTGTGTTGAAGTGGGGTGACCGCGTAACGCCAATTGCTGAAAGTGACGCTGCGCTACCTGAGAGTGACAAGTCTGCACTTGAGCTACTAGAGCGCGCTATTAAGCTTTGTAATGAACGCCCACGTGGTGAAGATGCATAACTAGCGCTGGCGGCTAACTGGTCAAAACAACTAACAAGCAAAAGGGAGCCTAACGCTCCCTTTTGTGCCTATCTCACACGTGTTAAGGCATAAAGGCGTTACGACATAAAGCCGAGGTTTGATGAAGAGAAGTTTCGGATGTTGGGGAACACGTAATCTAACGCTGCGCCATCGGTAATGCCCATCCATTGTGCGAGTGTTGCGCCCACTTGATCAGTACCGATTTTCGGAATCAAACGTCCTTTCGAGTAATCATCTTCGCCATCCAGTACCAATTCAGGCCATGTTCCAATTGGCTTCGACCCGTTAACCGCGCCACCCATAATAAACTGATGTCCGCCCCAACCATGGTCTGTACCGTTACCGTTGTTTGTCATGCGGCGACCAAAGTCAGACATGGTAAATGTAGTGACATTGTCACGCAATTCAAGTGCGTCGATTGCTCTATACATAGCAAACAGGTTTGTCGCTAAGTCTCCCAACAACGCAGGGTGTTTCGACAGTTGCGAATCATGGACGTCATAACCAGTATGTTTAACGAAGAACACTTGCTGCTGTTGATTCAAGTGACTTTGGCTCGCAATCAATTTGTAGACCGTCTGCATTTGCTTACCGAGCGTGGTAGAGGAAAAGAGCGGTGCATCTTCTACATTGTGCAGTTGCTCTGCCAACACGCCACTCATGGTCATAGACTCATCAACCATTAGGTTGAAATGACCACTGAATGGATTATTAGAAGCCGTCGCCAACAGTTGTTCATAGACCTCTTTGTAAAGTGGATTGCCAATCGCGCTCAGCTGAACGGCTCGGTCTTTCTTAAGCACGGTTTGTCGGTGTTCAAGGGAGCGTAGCCACAAGGAGTCACCATGAACACTGTACAGCGGCGTAATCTCTGAGTGGGAGCTCATGACATCAAGCATTCTTCCTGCCCAGCCAAGGTTTGTGAACGTATTCATGCCGCCTCGCATTAAGGTGTTGCTTTGCGAGTTGTGAGAAAAGAGCTGATCAGGCAAAGCAACCTCACCAGATTCAATCATCTGTTTGGTCATGGGCTGCTCAAGGACACCACTGTTAAGCACGACAGTGGCATCACCGTTATCGAACATTTCAGCCAGTCGAGCTAACTTTGGATGCATACCCAAGGGTACCGTATTGCCTTGGTTGTCTGTGGCATTTAGCCCAATAGGGATGATGCTGTTTTTGGAAACAGAGAGTTTGCCTCTCACATTGGCATATTGGTCGTAATGGAAGTCGGACAAGGGCAGGAACGTATTAATAGCATCATTACCGCCAGACAAATACACACAGATAAGTGCACGAAAATCATTGGTTGGTGAAGCCATTGCGTAACCCGGTAAACCCACGGAAGCCATAGCACCCAAAGAAGCCGTACTTTTCATAAAATTGCGTCGTGAAAGTTTCATAAGTCGCTCCTAATTTTGAATGTAGAATTCGCTGCCAGAAATCGCGGTGAAAATCACTAAGGCAAGTTTGGTGGTGGGAACATAGTTGGTTTGGTATTTGTTGAGTGCGTTGTGCATGATTTGTTTTAGCTGCGGAGAAGCCGTGCCCGCAAAGAAACGCACATCGATGGCCTCAACCAATGCCTCATGATCATCAAGCAACTCGTACAACTCAGTTATATCCAATGAGTAAGTAGAGCCAGAACCTTTACGGACGCTGTAAAGCATGAAGTTAACCAACTCTGTATATACCGACCAATCCAATAGTTCGTACTCAGGCGAAACCATTCCGGTAAACACAAAGTCGGCCGAAGGCTGATAATCGGGTGAATAGAAGTTAAACACAGAGGGTGACCTTAATGGTCCTTGATTGGCGATGTTCATCAACGATACCGCGCCATCGTATCGTGCAGCGTCGAGTGTAAAGCCCGCCGCGCGATGGAAATTGGTGAGCACCAAGATTGGCTCTTTTACTTTTATTGGGCGAATGGATGTTTTCCCGCGAGCCTCATCATCAAGCAAGATCGCTCGGATGACAGCATTCAAATCGCCCTTCACATCATTGCCGTTGTTATTGAACACGGTTGCAACTCTTGCAATGTATTCTGGTGTTGGATTAGAGGTCACAAAGCGTTGGATGAGCAACTTAGAGACAAACGGCCCGATATTGTCGTGACTCATCAAAATATCAATGACACGTTCCAAATCTTCTTCGGCGGTCAGTCCCGCAGGGATCTTGCTACCGAGTACGTGTTTTTCACCAGTGTCGTGGCGGTTTTTAATCACGCGCATAGGCTTCACAAACGCGGTGTCTGACTTGTTCCAACCCGTCAGCGCGCGAGCGAGTTCTTGTATGTCTGTTTGTGTGTAGGTCGCGAGCGCATGCCCAGTTTCTAAATCGTATTTGACGCTACCGTCTAAGTTCAATTGATACAAACCGATGGTGAACAGTTGCATCAATTCACGAGCAAAGTTTTCATCTGGCAGTGCACCTGTCGCCGCGTTTGCTTTTGCGCTTCCCATCATCGACAAATAGTTTCCCATGGCAGGGTGCATAGCGGTTTTTAGCAACAAGTCACGATAGTTGCCAAAGGCATTTTCGACCAGTAAGTCATAATAATTGACCAGACTTTCCGGCTTGCTACCTAGTAGGCCGCCATATCGGGATACGACGAGCACTTGGCTAAGAGCAAAGGCCATTCTTTGTCTGAGTTGATCTTCGGAAGTGAGGACGATTTGATACCAAGCGTTTTCTCGGTTTGCTTGTGCCCCTTTACTAAAAGGCGTGAAGTAAAGATCACTGTGATAAGTTGGAGGGAGAAGTATTTGTTCTGTAATCCAATCCTCGTAATTGGTTTGATTTATTTGGTCGATTAAAGCAGGAGTGGGACCAAATGTGGTTTGATATAGAAAGCGTGCAGTTGGTAGATCTGGGTCGTCTTCGTCCGCCGATACTGGTCCTACAAAAAACAACAGCATGGCAACAAAACCTAGCACCCAACAAGAAATCTCATTCTGTTTCTGACGTCTCATAGTTAACTCGCTTACCCAAAGGAACGACTTAAATCCATTTAACGGGAGTAAAATGAAGCTCATAGTGAGCTGTAAAATAAAGTAACGAAATCAAGCAGCTGCAGAGCGGAGTATAGACGGGAAAATTCACTAACAAAGTATGATTTCTCAGAAAATAATCTGGATTGAAAAACGTAGGTTCACGTTTGGCTTGATAAATGCCTGATAGATAAGCGCCAAAACTGCCTTGTTAAACTTCAAATTAATTATGAAATTTTTAAGCAAGCTTTCATGTTTTGCCTGTTTTTATCATTCGAACGCTCAATGGTTGGCTTGTTGATATATCACTTAGTTTGGTTGAAATGAGCCTTTAAAGAAATTGGATCTAAAAAAACATGCCAGAGTGATTACTTTACTGATCGATCTATTAATTAAGTTGCATAAAGCGTGAATAAGCTCACGATTGTACATAAATTGCACAAATAAATGCGATCAATAGCTAACATTTACCGGGTCGATGAGTTCGACACAGTTCAATCCGCAGCTAGTAAAGAGGAGAGGTAATAGCTGCACCATAAATGTTGGATAGGAGAGCACACATGGAAGCTCGCAAAACTATGCTCGCTGTTGTTATTGCATCTACGGTCGCTGCGTGTGGCAGTGATGATAATGATGAGAGCGCCAGTCAAACGTACACACTTAATGGTACCGTCGTAGATGGGTACATCTATAACGCCTTAGTCTGGATGGACATCGATAGAGATGGTGAGCCAGACGCCGATGAACCTCAGGCAAATACTGGCCTTGATGGTACATATTCATTTCAAATCTCAGAACAACAAAAGGACGCCTTAGTGGGTGTGCCGATTTTGGCTCAGTTAACGAACGATTCTGTCGATGTGGGGACTGAACCCCCAACCACGATGGAAGAATTAGAGCAGAAAATCGTTGCCAATGAAGCAGAAAAGGTCTTTGAAGATGCTGAAGATGGACACGCCATTGTTCTTGGGATGCCACCTTTAACACAAGCCGACTTTGATGATCTTGAAGACGGTGAACTCGATGGTCAGGTCATCAACCCTTTTACTACCCAAGTTCATGAAGAGCTGACATCTCGAGTAAGCGCCGTTCTGGAAGATCAAAACCTCGATGAGTTGAGTGATGAGGAAATAGGAGCGCTGCTTGTAGCGCTTGGAAGCCTAGTGAACCAAGCAATTGACGACGCAGTCGACGAGTTAAAAGAAGAGCTCGAAGATAGCACCTTGACCGATGAAGAACTTAAAGACCGTTTGATGGGGGATTTTATCGCTGAAGGCGACACAGGCGAAATCCTCGAACTAGCCGAAAGTAAAGTCGACGAGCGCGTATCGGATGAGCGAGTTGCCGAAGAGCTAGAAGATGAATACCCGGATGGTAAGGTTACCCATTACTCGTATACAGACAGCTACTATGGCACGCCGGACAACATGGATATCTCATTGGATTTCACGGTAGAGGGTAGTGAAACAGAGATCCTCGATGAAACCGCGAACACATTGACCTATCAAGCTACGGCTACAGAATATTATCAACGAGCCGGTGTAAAAACGGTGTTCAGTACATTTACAGAGGAAGCGGTGCAGAACCTCGATGACGGTACCTTCACGGCCAAGATAACGTTTAAAGCTGACTTGAACTTCGATGGCGAGTTTGATTTTACCAGCCACGTATATGATGTTGGTGTCGCAGATGAGGGGGAGACTCGCGGTCAGTGGGAATTTACCCGTTACGTTGATGAATCCAACCCGGCCGATTCTGGTGGTGACAGCGTCACTACGGATGATCCAGAACGTGAGTTAAGCTACAGCACGGTGGATTTGTTTGCAGAAGCGATCATGGCCGGCGATATGTCTGGTGTGGACTTACTTCAAACCATGGTTGAGGTAGAAGAAACAACGGCAGATTATGATTACGAATCTCGTGAATTTAAAGAGTATGACCTAGACGCTGCAGTTCCTCTAGAAGCGGCCACCTATGCGCAAGTTCGTGAACGATGGGACTATGTGGATGGTGGTAACAAAGAAGTCATCATGCACGACTGGGATGCAGACGGTTCAGTTAATGAAACGACAACAAGTATGAATAATGCCGATGGCTCCGAGTCATACATGAAAGCAGGCCCGGTTTGGAACTGGGATGGTTCAGTTAGCTTCGAATACCAAGTCAATTATTGGGAAGAATATACCTATACCAAAGGTGTCAACGACGACAGTCAGAAAATCGAAACGAGTGTCGGTGGCAAATATATTCTCGATGAAGCGAACGCGATCAAAAAAGTCGATGAAAATGGCGATGGTATGATGTTCAACCGTTGGGACGAAGTGAAAACCTATTGGTCAGAGACAGATATTCGTACTCATGTTGAATGGCAACACTTTGCAATTGAAGGGTATGACTACACCTTTAATGATGGTGGACAAAAATACAGTACCCTAATCAACGACAATTACACCGGTTATCCTGAGTATGTCGGTCCTTATATTGAAGACTTAGACGAACTGGTCGACGGTTGGATCGAAGAAGGACTGTCTGAACAAGCGATATGGTTGCGAGTGATTGGAGAGTCTATCCGTGGCGTGAGCCGCAGTGAAGGTTACGATTACTGCGAGGTCAATGAGACTGGTGCATCAGTCAATGCCGCGTTGTTGGCGTCGGAGCTAACAAACTGTGGTGGCCTACAGCCATTAACGGCGGATGACGTTGTCGATTCAAGACTGACGAGACGCAAAGGAAACGGAGTCGAAGTTCGTTTCTGGGACATCTATGAAGGTGGTATGGCGGATCGCGAGACTTGGAAAGCCGATGGCAATACTGAAAACCTCGGTTGGGATTGGAGTATCACCTCAGAAGGTTACTTAAGGTTAAGTAAAGGAGACGATTTTGTCCGTTTGATTGCGCCTTACTTCAAAGGTGAATATGGCGCTGCCGTTATTATCTTTGACGAGTACTCAGATACAAGTATGAACGAAATGTGGAGTACGTATTTTGTTGATACTGTGGATTTATACATACCACCGCAACCAGAGTAAAAAAGCCAAGGTGTTTGCAGCATCAATAACGAAATAAGCACAAGAGCTTAAACTAAAAAGCCGCTCACTCATAGTATTAACACGAGTGCGCGGCTTTTGGTTTTAACGGTTTAGGCTGAACGGTTTATTTTCTCGCTAGCTTGTGATGCGCTCTAGAAAAATGATCGGCACAGAATGCACCAACAATGGAAAGCTCACCTGCCAAGCATAAACCTGCAGCGACTTCTGCTAACGCCTTTGCTTTGCCATTGCCGTGCAAGCCAAGGATATCCAAACACGCTTTTTGCGTTGGTAAGCCAGTACCACCACCAACGGTGCCAACCATGATGTTTGGTAAAGTGACAGAGGTATACAGGTTGCCGTGAGAATCCACATCCATTCTAGTAATACCAACCGCAGATTCTGCAACGCACGCTGCATCTTGCCCGCAGGCGATGTACAGAGCGGTGAGGGCATTGGCGTAGTGCGCATTGATACCGATAGTGCCGCTTAGTAATCCACCTACAGTATTCATTTTGCCAAATTTCACCATCGCCTCTGGTGTGGTGTGCAGGTATTTCTCGACCAAAGCTGCAGGAATCGTCACTTCAGCTGACACTTTTTTACCGCGCACAGAGCGTAAAGTGTGGGCGTTGGCTTTTTTATCACCAGACAAGTTACCGTCTAGATAAGCATCAACCGGTGCTACCGGGCTGTGTTCAAGAATGTAATGGAAGACTTTGTGTGTCGCGATGGTCACCATGTTTTGACCAGATGCGTCGCCAGTTACGTATTCAAACACCAAGTAAACATGATTACCTTCGATGTTGACGTTGATGTCTTTAAGCTTGCCGTGCGTGGTGGTGGATTCCGCTTCTTTACGGAAGATATCGTATTGAGTGACCACCCAACTGACGAACTGCGCGGCTTCTGCAAGTGATTGGAAACCAAACACGGGAGTACGACTCACGCCTTCGCTGATCAAAAGCGTACTTGCGCCACCAGCTGCGGTAATCAAGTTCGCGCCGCGGTTATAAGAGGCAACGAGCGCGGCTTCTGTTGTTGCGAGTGGTACTAGGTAGTCGTCATTCGCGAACAAGCCGTTAATACGTAGAGGCCCAGCAACACCGACAGGGACGTTAACAGTACCAATAAAGTGTTCAATGTTGTTGGCGTATTGGTCGTAATGCGATTGTGTGAAAGGATCCAGAAGAAGATCTTTGTCCGTCATGGATTCGAGTACTTTCCAACGGCGTTCAATGTGCTTTTCCGTCAGACCCGCACTGAGGCAAAGTTTCTTTTCTGGCTTGTGGTATTTCGGTTCTAATGCCGATTGTACTTTTTCGCAGGTTTCATTATCAGAGAGTGCAGAGCTATTCCTTGCGCTGTCTAAATTTAATTTCGGCATACAAACGTTTCTTTATTCATTTGGTTTGGAATTGTAGTGATACAAAACGTGATTACAATCCCGCGTATACGTTTTGCAACAAAAGGCTGCTCAGCTTCAAACTGATGAACATTCGGCTTGACCAATAGATAGAGCGTTATCCATTGGCTGACAAAAACGACATTTGGGCTAACCAATACAGTAGGTTATTGAAAATTCGACAAAAGCTAATATGGAAGCGGGACTGAGAAGTAAAACGCAATAAACAAACCACTTAATTTCTTCTCATTGTAAAAATTGTGCAAAGTGGGCGAACTACTCTAATTTGAGACTTCAAATAATGAGATTGGAATGTGGTTGTGTGGCGTAAAATGGTAAATAACTTGGTTCGCGCCACGGCATAATAGCCCCACGTTTTCAATTGAGGGTAACGTATGATTGTTTACTTTCGAGTTCAGGACGTAGAAGTGCTGTGTGATGAAATAGACCTCGCAACACTGATGCAAGCCAAGCTCAAACAATTACCAAGTACCAAGCCTCAAATGGACTGAGCAGTATAACGTCACGAAGTGCTGGATGCGTTCAGCGCAATAGATTGTTTATACACTTTAGGAGATAACCCGGACACTCTTTTAAAGGCGCGCGAAAAGTGCGAAATACTGGTGTAACCAAGTTGATTGGATATATAAGTGAGAGAGTGTCCTTCTTCCATCAATTCGCAAGAAACAGAGAACATCAATGACTCTTTAATATGCCGAAAAGAAGTGCCTTCATTCTTTAACTTTCTTTGAAAGGTTCGAACAGAATAGCTCAGCAACTGAGCCGCTTCTTCTATCGACAAATTACGCTCTCGCACATAAGGGCGCAGGAGTTCAAACACGCTATCGGTAAAACTTGTATGCCACTGGATCTGACTCGGTTCAGCGCCTAACTGTGAGTCCGATATTTGGATTGGTACGTTAAGAATGTCCGCGGGAATGTAAACACCGGTCTTCTCTTGACCCACAAATATCTGGCACTGGCTAGGAACAACACTTTTTACGATATCGCTGTTGCTGCCTTGCAGGCGTACCTTGCTTGGATACCAAGCGGTTTTGGTCAAAATGCTAATGAGCTCGATGATGTAAATCACAGCAAATGCTTCAGACCAGTTAGCGATTTGCGTGTCTTTCTGTTCCGAACATCGACAGAACCAGGCGTGGCCATGATGGGTTTCGAAAGAAACGTTACTGCCAGGCGAGTCTAAACTGAAGATTTCATCAATGTGCTGCATTGAATCGCCGATGGTTTTAAATGGTACAAACTGATGCAAGACATTGGGTATAACGCGGCGACGAAAGACTAACACCAATAAGTCGGTGAATTTCGTTACGCCAAGTTGGGAAGAAGTGAGATGAATTAAACGTTTTATCGATTCAGACGGAATGTAGTCGCTCTCGGTTTGGAATAAGTCCGCAGGTAAGCCAGCGTCACTAAGTAGCTTATGCTTGTCCAAGCCATAGTCAGCAAAGACTTCAACCAGAATACGAGCATAGTTAGTCTGAATGACAGGTAGATGAAACGTTTGATTTGGCATTTTGGCGGATACTCCTTTATCACTTTTTTATCTTAGCGCATAACGCACGGTTTTAGATATAGCTCGCTATTTATTATTCAATTAATTGAAGGTTGAGCAGGACGGTATATTCTTAAAATGTTCAATCTATTCAATGGCAAGGGGATAACATGTCCGAGAACGAAAAACAAAAACAGCCAACGGAAGTGGCAGAAAACAAAGAGACGAATAAAAAAGACAAAGTAAAGACGGTCACCAACTATTTGCTTTTGTTTATAGTCGTCATGCTCGGGTTCAGCATTGTGTCAGACCGCATCATTCCAGTGACTGACAATGCACGCGTCAAAGGCTATATCGTGCCGATAAAACCTCAGGTTTCTGGCAACGTTTTAGATATTAAGGTTCGTCCGAACCAACTTGTTGCAGAGGGTGATGAGCTCGCCGTTCTCGACAAATCAGATTATGAAATTGCAGTAAAGCAAGCTGAAGAGAATCTGGAAATTGCTGGGCAGAACGTTGGTGCACAAACCGCATCAATCGCATCGGCTCAAGCAAGGTTAACTTCTGCGATTGTTGAACGCCAAAACACTGAAGCGCAAGCCAACCGTGTTCTTGCCATGGCAGAGAAAGGCGTAGTGTCGAAATCGGATGCAGATAAAGCACGAGCATCATTGGCAACCGCGAGAGCGAACGTAGTAAATGCAGAAGCGGATCTTGAAAAAGCGAAACAACAACTTGGCGCAGAAGGTGAAGAAAACAGCCAAGTTAAAGCGGCATTGCTGGCTCTTGAGCAAGCTCAACTGAACTTAGAACGTACAGTGATTCGTGCGCCAACTCAAGGTGGTGTTTCGAACTTCAGCTTAACCGAAGGCTTCTACGCTTCAGCAGGCCAGCCAATCATGACGTTTGTGTCGACAGAAGACATCTGGATAGAAGCATACTTTCGTGAAAACAGTTTAGGCAACGTCAGCATTGGTGACGAAGTAGAAATCGCCCTCGATTTTGTTCCTGGCAAAGTAATCAAAGGCAAAGTCAGCAGCATCGACTGGGGTGTCGATTGGGGACAAAACCAACAAGCGGGCAAGCTCGCGCAAGCAAACCAACAAACAGGATGGTTACGCCAAACGCAAATGTTACCAATCGCCATCGAGTTTGATCGTCAAGAAGTAACGGGAATGCTACGCGTTGGCGGTCAAGCAGACGTGATTGTTTACAGTGGTGACAACTTCGTGTTCAACACCCTTGGCAAACTTTGGATTCGTCTACTGAGCGTACTGTCTTATGTCCGATAATCTGAGCATTGATAACGCAACTCAACGCCGGATTCTGCGCTTCACCATAGGTGTAGGTCTGGCGGTGTTTCTCGCTGCTTGGATTAATTGGCAACTGGCGTTTGTCGCGCCGGTATTTACCGCGAAGTTTTTGGTCGATAAGCCAAACCTTCATAGAGAAACGATTTACGAGTTGCTGCTGGCATTGATTGCCACCATGGGATTGGGACTGCTTCTTTCAGGAGGCATTACTCAGTACCCAATTGTTCTACTGATTGCCGTCGGTTTGATGATGGCATGGGGTTACTACTTGTTTACTGACCCCAAATGGAATCTGTTCGCGACCATTTTGTTGATTGCGGTGTTGATGTTGCCGTTTATGGCAATCAATAACCCTGCGATTTCTGTTGTGCTCGCGAGTGGCTTAGCGATTTCTGGTGCAGTATCGGTGGCGATTTTTGCTTTGGTTCATATTTACCTACCAGAGCCAGAAAGTGAGTTCGCCGGTTATGCGGCTCCACCAATTGGTAAAGAACAACGTTGGCATGCGTCATTTCGAGCCATGTTGATTTCGTTCCCTGTGGTGTGCTTCTTCTTTGTCTTTCAGATTTCAGAAGCGTTGCTCACCATGATGTTTGTCGCGTTGCTGTCTTTGATGATTACCTCAGAGAAGTCAGTCAAATTAAGCGCGTTCTTAATCATCAGTAACGGTATCGGCGGGATACTTGCCATCTTGGCTTTCTCGATTCTCGCCATTGTGCCAAGCATATTCTTTTACACCGCCTTTATTGCGTTATTGGCGGTAGTGATAGGGAAGAAGATTTACACCGTGCCAGAGAAGGCACCGATATTCGCCACGGCGTTCAGTACCTTGCTTGTCTTAATCGGCAGCACGCTAATGAGCTCTGGCGACATCGACAGCAATACATTTATCCGAATCTTCCAATTGGTGTTGGTCGGGACGTACATGATCCTCGCATCACTCTTTTTGGAAACCCGACAATGGAAGTTTTTGCAAACATAACACTTAACAGACGGTGAAAAGGTAACGCTATGAAAGCTTCAAATGATTTCTCTAAACAGGCGATAGACGCCGCTATCAAGATCGGAGCCGTAGCGTTACTGATCTGGTGGTGTTTCTCTATCCTCAGTCCATTCATTATGTTGGTTGTGTGGGGCGGTATTATTGCCATCGCGCTCTACCCAGTCATGATGTCCCTTCACAATCGCTTAGGTATCTCAAAAGGTAAGGCGAGTGCGCTCCTCAGCACTATTGGTGTGCTGTTACTTTTAATCCCACTTATCGCGCTCTCATCCGGTCTTTATACCAGTGGTACCGAGGTCGTCACTGGGTTGCAAGATGGCACCTTAGTTGTACCCAAGCCGCAAGAAAGCCTGAAAGAGATCCCTGTGGTGGGCGATAAGCTGTTCGTAGCGATTAACTACGCATCGACCAACATGGAAGGCTTCTTGGTTAAGTATGGCGAGCAAGTGAAAGGCTTCCTTTCTCAAGCGGCATCTATTGTTGGCTCGGTAAGTGGTGGTTTCATCCAGTTCATTATTTCGACCATGATTGCAGGTGCGTTCATGAGCAATGCTGAAGTGTGCCAGAAAGGCTTTACCAAGCTGGCTGACCGCCTCACCAACAAGAAAGGCGAAGCGTTGGTTGATCTTTCAAAATCGACCGTTCGCAGCGTGGTTCAAGGTGTGATTGGCGTTGCGCTGATTCAATCTGTCATGGCGGGTGTTGGTATGGTCGCGGTTGGCGTTCCTGCTGCTGCGCTTTGGATGGTTGCCGTGATTCTGATTGCGATTGTTCAGCTGCCTCCGATTCTGGCATTGATTCCTGCGATTATTTACGTGTTTAGCGTCGAATCAACACTGGTTGCTGGCATCTTCCTCGTTTGGTGTATTTTGGTGAGCGCAAGTGATGCGGTACTGAAACCTGTTCTTCTAAGCCGTGGTTCTGACACACCGATGCTTGTGACACTGTTGGGTGCACTGGGTGGTATGGCAATGTCTGGTATCGTTGGTCTGTTTGTTGGTGCCGTGGTACTGAGTCTGACTTACCAGTTGATGGTGAACTGGTTAGATGAAGATGACACTGAAGCAAACAAAGCACTGAGCATGGACCAAAAAGCGAAGGAGGAAGACAAAGTAGAGGTGGCATCATGAAACCGATGACCAGGGAAGATAACTTCTACTTTTTGTTTTTCGCACTCATTGCGTTGTTTTTTGGCTGTGCTGTGATGCATCAGTTTTATCCAGATGGGCAGGAGTTTGTTCTTGCTCTTTTGGTGGTGACACTAGGTGCTTCGATTGCTGGTATCAATAAGAAGAACAAAACCAACCGAACATGGTATGGCGTGTTACTGATTGTGGCCGTCATCTCCTATGGGATGTCGTTCTTAGAGCATTTAGATCTGTCCATTTTGACGCTAGGTGCGTTATTGGTGTTCTTGTTTTCGCACATATACTCGGCGCTAAAGCAGGTAGTATTAACCAAGTCGGTAACGACAAACCACATTATCGGTTCGATTTGTATCTATCTGCTACTAGGGCTTGCGTGGGCGGTGATTTACTTGTTGGTGTTGGAGTTCTTCCCGAGCTCTTTCACAGGACTAGAAGCAAAACCTTGGCTGTCGAACTTGTTTAATGCTTTGTACTTTAGCTTTATCACATTAACGACGGTCGGCTATGGTGACATTTCACCGACGGTTCCGGTGGCTCAATTCTTCGTTTTCTTCGAGGCGATAGTAGGGAGCTTTTACTTAGCCATCATGGTGGCAAGTTTGGTGAGTATTCGTTTGGCTCAAGCACAGAGTGAGTAAACAAATGAATGGTTTGAATGGCGGAGCTGAAAAGTCTCCGCCATTTTTGTTTTAAGAGGAAATGAACTTAGCCATTAAATGCACGAGCTACGCGACCTTCACAACGGATCGTGTAGCTACCCACATAAGCAGGGATGAAAGCCGATTGCCCTTTGCCAAGCACCAATGTTTCGCCGCTTTCTGCAAGCAGCGTTACGTCCGCATCGATTGGCATTAAGATTTCTGCACTGGTCATCTCGACTTGTTGATCTTTTGGCTCTTGGAAGACAGAGAACTTGAAGTCTTGTACAGGGACAGGGAAGTTGTGCTCACAGCCGTTGACTGCTGCTTTGGTTAGTAGCGTGTTCATCGGTTTTGGAATAAAGTCGGTACACTTAACCAGTTCTTCCACATCCATATGTTTTGGTGTTAACCCAGCGCGAAGTACGTTGTCTGAGTTCGCCATGATTTCCAGACCAGTGCCTTTGATGTAAGCATGAGGCGTTCTCGCGCTTAAGAACATGGCTTCACCGGGTTTAAGCGTAATAACATTCAGCAGCAATGGGGCAAACAAACCCACGTCATTCGGGTACTGAGCAGCAAGGTCTAAAATCAACTCGCACACAGGGCGTGCTTGGCTGGCTGCTGCGTAACTTAGTAAGTGATCCACGGCGTTAATCTTGCGCGCTTCTTCCATGGAAAGAATCTCCACAAAGAAGTGACACAAGCCGTCTTGGTTGGGATTGCGTTCAAATTGCTCTAGGTAACCGTTAATCTCTGGAATGTCACACAGACGGAACTGAGCGATGATTTCATCAAAGGGACGAAAGCCGTTCATCGCTTGATATTCCGTTAGGGCGTAAACCAGTTCTGGCTTGTGGTTGGCATCTTTGTAATTCCGATTAAATGCACTCAGCGGTACAGCTAACTCTTGTTCTTGTGCATAACCGAGCTCTGCATCTTGCTTGTTTGGGTGCACTTGAATAGACAAGGCTTTATCCGCCGAAAGAATCTTGAAGAGGAAAGGTAGGTCACCAAATTCTTCAGCCGTGCTTTGGGATAGAAACGCTGACGGATCTTGTTTGATCAATTCTGATAGCGAAACAGCTGTATTTGAAGCGCCAGTGTTTCCTTGTGTAACGATAGAGCAACCATTCGGATGCGTACCCATCCAAACCTCGGCTTGAGGTTGCTGAGCTTCGTTAGCAAAGCCAAACAAATTGTGGATAGCAGTGCGGCTTCCCCAGTCGTAGTTTTGGATCTTATTGTCCATTTTGAAGAAGCATTTTGATGAAATAGTATTCGAATTCATGAATTTTACCCGTAGAAAACCCTCCGAACTGAATCGGAAGCAAAAAATAGTGGAGATTGGACGGGTGAGCGGTTAACTCACCCTGAGAGGTGTAGAAGTGGCTTCTACAATGATGTGTCTACAACCTAAGCTTGGGAGCGAGCGGCTTTCTTGAAGGTTGAGCCTGTAAGAATGGCAATAACAACAAGCCAATAACGGCTGCGCATACCGAGATGGTGATAAAGAATCCAGTCCAGCTGTATTCTTCAAGAATCAATGCCAATGGGTAGCCAGAAAGTGCGGCACCCATGTAGGCAAACAAACCAACAAAGCCCGTTGCTGCACCAGCGGAATCTTTGTGTGAACATTCCGCTGCTGCCATTCCGATCAACATTTGTGGACCAAATACGAAGAAACCAATTGAGAATAGCCCAGCAGCTTGGAACGCAAAGTTAGTTAACGGCATCAACCACAGTGCGGCAACAGATAAGAATATACCAGCGGCAAACAATAGGTTCATTGGACCTCGGTTACCACCGAACAGTTTATCCGAGCCCCAACCAGCTACCAGAGAACCAACAAAGCCACCGATTTCAAACATCGACAATGCGGCGTTGGCATTGATTAGGCTGTAGTGGTGTTGCTCTGTCAGGTACAAGTTCCCCCAGTCATTGATAGCGGTGCGCACGATGTAAACCAGAACATAACTGAACGCGAGCAACCAAATATACTTGTTGTTGAACACGTATTGTTTGAGGATTTCTTTATAACTCAGACCTTGCCCGTGATTTTCTTGCGTCAGTTCTAACTTGTCATCACGCCATTGACCAACCGTTGGTAGCCCTTGAGTGGTCGGTTTATCGCGCAAACGCCAACAAACAACCACACCAAGAATCACGCCGATAACGCCCGGTACGATAAAGCCTTCTCGCCAGCTGTAATGGAATGTAAGAAATCCAACGAGTAGGGGAATTAAAGCGCCGCCTACGTTATGGGCGGTGTTCCAAATTGCCCACAAGAAACCACGTTCTGAGCGCGAATACCACGTCGTAAGTAACTTAGAGCACGAAGGCCAGCCCCAACCTTGGAACCAAGCGTTCATCACCCAAAGAGCAGCGAGTGCAACCAAAGAGCTAGAGAAGCCAAACGCGATATTGATAAGGCCCGTCGCGATTAAACCGACACCCATGAAAAAGCGAGGGTTAGAACGGTCAGAAATGGTGCCCGAGATAAACTTCGATAAACCATAGGTGATGTAGAAAAGCGTACCTATCATACCGATATCGGCTTTATCTAAACCTAAATCAGCAATCATCGCGGGTGCAGCGTAGTTGAATGTTTTACGAGTGAAGTAAAAGCCCGCATAACCAAGATACATACCCAGCATGATGTGCAGACGCCAATAGCGATAGCGTTGATCCACTTGGTCTTTGCTAAGGGGAGCTTGGTTGTAGCTCGGAGACTGAAATAATCCAAACATGCTCGTTACACCTTAGGTAATGTGATGGCGATTTGTGTGCCATCCACATGATCGTTCAAAGAGTAGATATACATTTTGCCGCCAAGCGCTTGTACGCGTTCTTGCATGCCGCGAACGCCCATGCCTTTCATGCAGTCTTCGGTTTTGAAACCAATGCCGTTGTCAGCGATGTTCAACGAAATGTTCTCATCAATAGAGAGCTCGATAACGATAGACGTCGCATTCGCGTATTTCGCAGCGTTGTTTAACGCTTCTTGGCACAAACGGAATAGGGTGACTTTTAGCGTGTCGCCCAAAGACTCATAGTCACCTTGCCAATCAAGCACAACGCGAGTGCCATGATTGTCGAACTCCATTTCACGGGTTAACTGGTGAACGGAATCTTTCAAATCCAAATCATCGAGCATTTTCGGACGCAGTTTGCTCAGCAGATGTTTAGTAGTGTCATAAACATTAAGTGAGAGGTTTTCGATCATGTCGGCACAGCGTGTGTTCATTTCTGCGTTATCAACGCGCTTAATGATGCTCGCTTGGGTACGAATCGCCGTGATGTTCTGACCAATTTCGTCGTGCAGTTCTCTTGCCACGTCACGGCGTACCGACTCTTCTGCTTGAATGAGCTGTCGGGACAAGGTTTGGTTTCTCGACAATTCGCCACGCAGTTTTTGGTTAAGATCTTTTTGTTTCTGCACCGCTAAACCGAGCATGATGCCCGTTAAGGTTTGTGCCGAAAGGGACAACAGAAGGTCAGTGATTTCCAGATTCGAAACACCGCTTCGTGCAGCAATCAGCGCGATACTGTTTAACATGGTCGCAAGCAGTGCACCTTGCCAGCCATAGCGTAGTGCAAGCACAATGATTGGGATTGCCATGCAGAAAGGCGCGAAGCGTTTTAACTCATCTGGCAAGCTGGTTTGAACCAAAATGCTGGCAATCAACAGCACGCTATAAAGCAGAATATGACGAACTTTGAATTGAACTTCGTTTGCCAGTAAGTTCGAGGTCAAAGGCGACCAAGGGCTCTGGAAGAGATAGTTCCAAAGTAGGTAACACATTGGCAGCACCAACAAACCGCCCGCAATACTCGCCAACCATGCCATGTAGACAGATTGAACGTGATAACCAACCGCAAGTACGTTAATGCAAGACGTCACGAGCAACACGACCGTCATCACCGCTAAGTGCTGGTTCTGATCGCCTTTGTAATAACGTTTAGCAAGGTAAACAACCGGAATGCTCAACACGCTGGCCACCAACACCATCAACCATTGTGGCTGTTCAAGAAGTAAAGCGAGTGCAACGGTTAATCCCCATTCGGCGAGATAAATCGTTGCCCAATACTTTGTACGCGTGTGCAGTGTTAACCCCAAACGTAATGCGAAGGGGAACAGCAAGATCGCCAGTTCAGCATCATTCACAAAGTAATAAGCGATCACCCACAGACAGAACCACGAGCAGCCTGTCATGAATAAACCGCAAATAGAGGTGATGGTGTAGCTGCGCATTAAAACGACTCTTGCGAGAACAGTTTGGCGAGTTCAACGTTGTTCTTTACGCCAAGCTTATCCATGGCGTTTGCACGGTGAACGTGAACGGTTTTATGGCTTAAGCCAAGCTCAGTGGCGATAGACTTCACATCCAAGCCACGAGCCAGCAATTGGCAGACTTCGTTTTCTCGGCGAGTCAATTGAGTCAGCGTCGCCGCTTTGTCACTTGGTGTGGCGAGCTTCAATGCAATATCAGGCGTTAGGTAACAACCGCCTGAAGCACTGGTTCTGACTGCTTGAATCAACTCGTCAGGGCTGCAACGTTTACTTAGGTAACCTTTTGCGCCGAGTTTAAGTGACTTTTCAACCATTGCGGGAGAGTCATGCACGCTAAGCATGACACAAGCAATGCCTGAAGGGATTTCGGAGAGTAGGGTAAGCCCACTTTCGTCTGCCATCGAGATATCTAGGATAACCACATCTGGCTTGCACGCAGGTAATCCCACTCGAGCTTCTGCTACCGAGCTAAATTCACCTACAACATTCATGTCTGTTTCGAGGCTCAGCAATTGAGCAAATCCAGAACGAACAATGACATGGTCATCAACAAGCGCTACGTTAATCATCTTAAATACCAAACTTCAGCAATACACAAACGAAAATGAGCTCTCAAAGAGCTCAATAAAAACCTACTATGATACTAAATTGACCAAGTTTATTTAATGATCTAGCGCGCTTTGACTGGCAAAGCGCGCTGTTTGATTAAGCTTGGTTTTCTGCGAGTTCAAGCTTCTTCTTGTTTTGACGAATCTTTTTCTCTTCTGCGATAGCAACGAAAGCAAGCAAAATAATACAAATCATTGCTGAGGTATCTAGGGCAGCGAACGTACCTTTCCAACCCGTAAGACCAAAGATTGGTGTACCGTCTGCAATCATACCTAGACCCAGTTTCGCGAAGCTGTCACCAATTAGGTAAGCGAATGTGCCTTTTACGCCGTCTGCCACACTGATTGCTTTCTTAGGAACAAAGCCAACCGCAGCAACACCGATAAGTAGTTGAGGACCAAACACTAGGAAGCCAAGAACAAATAGCGACGCTAGGTACATGAACTCACTGGTTGCGTGTTGGTAGAACTCAAGTGATACGATGATCAAACCCAAAGAAACACAAGCCACTAGCGCACGGCGACCATTTGCAAGGTCAGATAAGTAACCCCACATCAATGTGCCGACTAACGCACCGACTTCAAATAGGGTAAAGCCAGAGATTGCTGCTTCTTTTGATAGACCAAGTTCTTGGTATGCGTAAACCGTTGACCATTGGTCGATACCGATACGCACGATGTAAAGGAAGATGTTTGCGAAGCAAAGTAGCCAGATCACTTTGTTTTTCAGAACGTACTCAACAAAGATCTCTTTCTTAGTCATTTGATTGCCTTCAGTCGCTTCGTCTTCTTCGCTGACTGCTTCATCAAATAGCTCTTCTACTTTACCTAGACCGTAGGCTTCAGGAGAGTCGTTACCATAGCGCATACCGATGAAACCAACGATGATCGCAATGATAGAAGGGAACACGAACATGCCGATTACGTGACCGTCGAACAAGTAGTTAGCACCAAACAGAGCCACACCTGCAGCACCAGCGCCACCAACGTTGTGAGACATGTTCCAAAGACCTAGGTAAGAACCACGCTTGTTACGCGGTGTCCACTTAGTGATGGTCGAGTAACTAGAAGGACCACCAGTACTTTGGAAGAAACCACTTAGTGCGTAGAACGCCACCATCAAGAACAAGCTCGCGCTGCCACCACCCATGCTGAAACTGAAACCAAGCATTGCCAGACCAGAAAGGATAAGCATAAAAGGAAGGAACTGCTTGGTGTTTTTACCATCGGCATAGTAGGAAACTACGGTCTTACCGATGCCGTAAGTAATCGAGAAACCCAGGCCAATCAAACCTAGATCGGTCATCGACAAACCGTAAGTAGAAATCATGTCGTTTTGCGCGACGTTGAAGTTTTTACGGATCAGGTACATGGTCAAATAGCCAATGAATACCACTAGGTAAGATTGGATAAATGGTTTGAACCACATTTTTCTACGTACTTCGACAGGAAGGTCGAGGGTAGGCTTCCGGACTTGTTCAAGGAATTTTAACATCGTGAACTCTCTTGTATTAGTGTGATGCACTTGCGTGCTCGCTTTCTTTTAGCTGTCGGCGATTGTAGAGAGTCCTCTTTTGAACCACATGAGAGGAGGGCTTAGATCGACTAGGAAAAATTCCTAGAAAACGATTGCTGATTAAGAAAGCGTGAAAATCATCACATTCTGTGCGGGATAGCCTTAATTCTGGCAATAAGCATCTAGTTACCTAGTTAGTTTCTTCCTTGGCGTAAAATGGTAAGGATTAAAAACTGCACAAAATAAAATCACCGTCTGATTTCTTCTCAAGGTAATAAGCCATGATACGAAAGGTGATTATATTAACGATGCTAATCTCTGGCAGTGCATCGGCAAATTTACATATTTGGAAAGAGAGAGAATTCACCGCATATACCGATATGACGGAAGTTCAATTTCTTTTAAAGAATAAGTACAACAAAAAAGCGGATTATTATCTCAGAATCGATGATAAGACGTTCAACAGTAAAATAACACTCGATCCTCAACAAGAAGTGTCATTAAACGTTCGAGTCAAAACACCTGCGGGCCAAATAAGCAAAAAGAAAATTTGTACTCGAATGGTGAATAACACACCAAATAGCTACGAAGTGTGTTCTAACATCCGGTTAAAAAGGTATTAAGGCATGAACACGATTGCTAGCAAGCGTGTCCTGTTTTGTGGCTTGCCTTTGTTACTGCTGAGTTTTGGCGCTATCGCAAATCCTATTCCCAGTGTTTCAAATCCATCGGGTACAGACAGAATCAGAACGTCTGAAGGCGCAACCTGTGAGCAAGCCGTGTCAACTGGTAAAACCTTTCAGGTCGGTACGTATGGCGCAACGGGTCAAGAAGACAGTGATAACTACTACAACAACTATTACCAGCAAAACCAAGATGAGGCGGGCGTATACGCGTCACTGACTTTTCAATTCGGTGGTGAGGAACGAGTCGATTGTACTCGTCTTTATGAATTCGAATTGCGAGAGAGAAAACGGCAGGAAGAACTCGCTCAGGCAGAGCACGAGCTGAAGCTTCTGCAAATTCAAGCAGAAACACAAAGGCTCAAGAGAATGAAGCAAACTCAAACCACTTTTTCGGAGTAAACATGAAACTCAAGAAACGACCGGTCCGCATTGCATTGTTAGCAACACTCATTGCGGCGACTGGTGCACAGGCTCAAGCGCTTAAAGATAAGGATGAAGCTACGAGTGACGACGTCACGTTTAGTGCAACTATTCAAGAACAATGCGGCATTGATGTCACCATTGCGAACGCTGATCTTGCTTTTGGTGAGCAATACAACGATTCCAAAGCACAAGTTAAGTTGATTAATAACGAAGACGACGGAAAGATTGAACTCAGCCTTGAGCCATTAAAAGAGCATGAACTCGGTAACCACATTGATAAAGAAGATGTGTGGTTTAAATCAGGCGGTGTCCATGAAGCAAATATGAATGCTAAAGATTGGGAGGAAGGTATTGAATATTCCCGTTCTGACATCCGAAATAATAATCTTGTTGACTTGTCCGCTCGAATTAATGTCGATGAAAGCAACTTGGATGCTGACCAATATACATTAGTCACTAATTGGGTCATCGAATGTGATGATTAATAAATTAATGAAAGCCCTTTAATAGGGCTTGTTTTCTTATGAAGCAATTTCTAATTTCATTATTAGCAGTCGCGCTGTTAAGCCTGAGTTCGCTTTCTCGTGCGGCACAAGTTCATTTTCATAAACATATAGATGAATCTTGCGGTATCGAAGTGCTCAAAGAGCGTAGCGAAATTCATTTCGGTCGAAGATTTGGCAGTGATTCATTAACGCTCAAACTACTTGCGAATAACCGAGATAAGCGTCTCTATTTTCGTTTGTCCTATTTCAATATTGATAACGGCGCAGAGACCATCAGCCCGGAGCGTATTCACTTCAAAGTGGAAACACCTGAACGTTTTGTCGGTAATCTTGACTACTGGCGGCAAGGCATCGAGCTAAACCTTGAGCAATTAGATTCGAGTAAAGAAGTCCGAATCAGCGCCAGAGTTGATATGAACGAGTATCAGATGCCTGCAGGTGAGTTCTCTCTCAATATGGAGTGGCACTTAGATTGCTATTAATGACAGCTCGGAAGTTTGTGCATAAACTAGAATAATCCTTGGTATTTTAAGATGATAGCTTGCATGCCCAATACAGATATTCCTTTGGTTCACTCGGAAGAAGTAAAGCTTTTTGCCACTATGCTCAATGAGCTTGATGGAGATATTCACTCATTACTTGAATCCGCCCGAATGCCACAGGATATCTTGTCTAACCAATCCCTTGACGCGTTTGTTCCCGAGAGCGCGCTAAAAGCAGTCTTCCAAACGTTAGGTGAACGCGCATCACCAGAGAAGTTTGCCTTGCTTACTTGGACGCTTTGTCACGACATCTACGTTCCCAGATTTGCGAATCAAATAACTCAAACTCATTCGCTAAAAGCAGCCCTAGAAGATGTCTCCCAACTGCTTAAACAAATCTCCGATAACGTGAGTATTTCTGTTCAATCACGCGGTGGGAAGTGGTGGCTAGTGAGAGAAAAACAGAACGCAGAAAGAGAATGGTTCCGCTACGCAGAAATGTTCTCCGCGATGTTTATGAATGAGTTGCTCAAAAAGCTTGTTGGCTCCCAATGGCGATTGGCAGAAGTCGGGATTCAAGATGTAGAAGCTGAGCCTTTCAATCTGTTGCCGGGTATGAAGAGCGCGCAGTTCTTTACTGGTAGACCGGTGACTGCAATCTCAATCCCTAATGAATGGATTAACCAGCCGATTGCTTTCACGCCATCTCAGACGGCGCCAAGTACAAGTTTTCGTGGTGAGGATGATAAGTTCAGTGACGCATTAGCAAGGGCACTCACGCCTTATCTCTCGATGGGCAAGATCTCTATCCAGTTCGCTGGCGAGTTGATTGACATGAATGCTCGCACCATACAAAGGAGGCTAGCAAATGAGGATACGACGTATAGAGAAGTGATCGAAGGCTTGGTGCTTAAACAAACGTTAGACCTACTAGCTGACCGAGACCTAAGTATCACGCATATTGCGCTCAAAACAGGTTACTCCGATTCTGCTCATTTCACCCGTGCGTTTAAGCGAATGATGAATCTCACGCCTAAAGCGTACCGTCAATCCTTGTCATAATGAGTTACACATAAAACCTCTGAATAATCGGAGGTTTTCGTCTCAACTCACATTTCTATAACAATATCCGCATGTTGTCGTGTAAAGGCAATTAAACCACCTTGAAAGTCGTCATTATGACTTCTATGTTTTTAACTTAAGTCGTCTGTTTCATATGTATTTTTATCTGATCAGTTGTTTTTGGTGATCACTGAAATAGACGCCCTCATAACGCCGCTGTTTAAACAGGGAGGTTATAGGAAATGGACCCCAACTATCCAAAAACATAGGTGTAATAATGACAATTTCTAAGAAGAACCTTTCTTTAGTTGCGCTATCTTGTGCGTTCGCCCTCAATGCCAATGCAGCCTCAACGCTGTTTACCAACGTCGATGTTTTCAATGGCACGGATGAAAAGCTACTGCAAAACCAGAACGTATTGGTTGTCGACAACTTAATCAAAGAGATTTCGGCTAAACCGATAAAAACCGACAAACAAACCACAACGATTAACGGCGAAGGCTTAACCATGATCCCTGGCTTGATCGACATGCATTCCCACATGTGTATTCAGGAAGGCATGTTGGTAGGTCGAGATGGCTACGATCAAATGGCAATGGGGGCTCGTGCCCACGTTTCCATGATGCAGTACCTCGACCAAGGTTTTACCACAGCTCGAGACGCTGGCTGTAACATTCTTGGTATGGCAAAAGCCATTAACAATGGTTTGCTAGAAGGCCCGCGACTATTTCCGGCAGGCGGTTTCTTGAGTCAAACCGGCGGTCACGCAGATACCGGCAGCTTCAATGATGTACCAGGACGCGTTGACGATCTTGAACGCCACGGCTTTGGTTATATCGTCGATGGTGAAACAGAGGCTCGTCGTGCTGCGCGTCAGAACCTACGTTCTGGGGCAACTCAAATCAAGATCATGGCTGGCGGCGGTGTCGCAAGTGAGTTTGACCCAATCCATATGACGCAATTCTCGAAAGAAGAAATGGAAGCGATTGTGGGTGTCGCGGAAGATTATGGCACTTATGTCATGGCGCACGCTTATCATGACCGCTCGGTTAATCGCGCCATTGATGCTGGCGTGAAAGTTATCGAGCATAACTTCCTTATCTCTGAGGAAACCATCAAGCGAATGAAAGAGAAGGGTGTGGCACTTTCTGCACAAGCGGTGATGTCTCTCGAAGCCTTTGCGGAACCAGAAAAGATCACCTTCTTCAGTCCAGATCAAAAAGCGAAGGCGACCAAAGTCAACGAAGGCGCGAAACAGATGTTTGAGTGGGCGCGTAAATACGACCTGTTGATTGTGACTGGCGGCGATATGTTTGGTCCGGCTTACAATACACGCCAAGCAGACAACATGGTTTGGATGGAGAAAGTCGGATTTACTCCTTATCAAATCATGAAGATGGGGACATCAAACGCAGCAGAAGTGCTTAGTTGGTCGGGTGGTATGAATCCATATAAATACGGTAAATTGGGCGTCGTAGAGCCTGGTGCATATGCAGATGTGGTGCTGGTGGACGGAAATCCTCTGGAGGACATCACAGTTCTTAACGATTACCAAGATAAATTCAAAGTAATTATGAAAGACGGCAAGATCCACAAGAACACCTTGTAGTAAACTCTGCAATCAGTTTGGGGGCATACGTTGTCCCCAAATTTTTCTCTAAAAGACAAAGAACTATTCAAGGGAACGTATGAAGAAGTACCTATTGGCTGGCTTAGTTTTGCTGGCTTCATCAAATGTATCCGCCGATCAATTAAGCTGGGAGCAATTGCTGCCGGTGAATGTTCCTCAGATTGAAGACCCATTTGTAAAACTCACAGACCAACAACTTTTTGAACTGGGCTCTCTTGCAAGATATCGCGATTCTCAAAATCTTAATGAGCAACAAAAGCAAACCATGAAAGAATTGGAAGACAGTTTAAAAGCTGACGACTTAGACATTGAGTGGTTGTTCAAAAAGCGCAACGAAATTACTGAACATCGTCGTATGTTGGCATCAATGCCAAACACAACGCTAACAGAGGAAACTTATGAAATTCCTGGCTTTGTTACACCCGTAGAATTTAACAATGACGTTGTCACAAAATTCTTCCTTGTTCCAACCATGGGCGCATGTATCCATACACCTCCGCCACCTGCAAACCAGATTGTATTGGTTGATTATCCAAAAGGTTTGAAACTGACTTCTCTTTACGAACCAATTTGGGTTAAAGGGGATCTGCATGTGAAAAAGACCAAAGCAGACGTTTCATACTCTGATGGTGCTGCGAACGTAGAAACTATCTACCAAATGGATGAGGTTTCTATCCGACCTTATCGATAAGAGTACATATCGAAAATACATAAAAGCAGTGAGCTGTCGCTTAATGGCAATTTTCAAAACTCTGAATCATTAAAATCTCTTTCTAGAAATCAATTTAATGAGAACCCAGACATGAAAGTAACTGTTCCAAAGCTTAGTTTTATCGCTCTTTCACTTGTAATGGCATCATCGGTTAACGCGGCGAACTTTGGTAGCCCTGATACGGTGGACAATACTATTGCAGAAAATGCTCGAGAAAAACGCTCATGGCGTGAGTCATTAGCTGAGGAACACAATGTTACTTTCGGTCTGGACTATCAATTCCTTGGTCTAACTGCCTCAGACCCTCAAAGTGGTGGTGAAGATACAGCAAGCGCTGGTGTTGCTCGCTTTTATGGTAGTTGGAATCTTGTTGGGCTTGAATCTGGCAATACGGGCGGATTGGTTTGGAAAGTCGAACACCGACATGCTTATAGCGATTTGTCACCGAAAGAATTTAGCTTTATCGGTAATGGGTTAGGTTACGCAGGGATGATTGGTCCAGCATACAGTGATCAAGGGGCTCGTCTAACTAACCTATATTGGAAACAAAAGCTCAATGGTGGCAAAACTTCCTTCATGGTGGGTTTTCTAGATACAACTGACTACGTTGATGCCTATGCATTGGCAAGCCCTTGGACCGGATTTACTAACCTTGCATTCAGCACTGGTGGAGGCTCGATTGGTCTACCGGATGATGGGATTCTAGGCTTAGCCGTCGGTCACATGCTGACTGATAACTTCTATATGGTTGCAGGCGTCGCAGATGGTAAAGGGCGTTCAGATGAGCCATTTGATGGCTTCGATACCTTATTCAATGATCATAAATTGTTTACGACGTTCGAGCTGGGTTGGACGGCCTCACAAGACCAAATCTATACCGACAATGTTCACCTAACTGCTTGGCATTTGGACGGCGACACGCAACATAACCTCACGAATAAAGACAGCGGGCAGGGTATTAACTTTTCAGCAAGTTATTTTGCTACAGAGCAATTGATGCCATTTGTTCGCGGCGGCTTTTCGGAAGGTGATGTGGCACTTTATGATCGCTCGCTAACGGTGGGGATTGGTTACTTTGGTTTAGGTAAACCAACCAACAACCTAGGTTTTGCGGTCAATTGGAGCCATGTTAACGATAACCTAGAGCAAGCCTATGGTGTGGATGACTCTGAACAGTTCACTGCCGAGCTATACTACAACATGCAGTTGAACGACTACATTCAAATCACACCGGATATTCAGTACATCAAAGACCCAGCATTTTCGAACAAAAGCAGCACTTGGGTATTAGGTCTTCGTGCGAGAATATTCATCTAGATGATTATGTTTATTTGCCTTACCAAGAATAACTGTATATAAATACAGTTATTCTTGTTTTGGGTTAATTTTGCTATCGCAAAGAGAAAGGGAAAGGCAATGAACATCGCGTTAAGAGACAAAATCATTCAAGTGTGTAAGAAGAAAATAGAGCAGAAAGGCGACAATGTTGGCGTGTCCTTTTATGCCTTTTTCGCTAATAAGAATGACACCCCTGAGTTACTGATGGAAGCGGCGACTTGGTGGATTCAAACTCATCAACTCGATCACTTCGAAAAAGCGACCAAGATTATTCAATTAGTCGAATCCGAAATGTAGAAAGGGGCACATAACGTGCCCCTTTGTCTAACTAAGCAGAATTAGAGATTAAGCTTTTGCGAACTTGTAAGTACGGTAACCGCCAAGCAGGTTACGCGCTTTGAACCCTGAGTTGACCAGTTGACGATAAGCGACGTTACCGCGCAAGCCGACCTGACAATAAATCACGATCTCTTTGTCTTTCGGCAGTTCATTCATACGTTGACGTAGTTGGTCGACAGGAATATTGATCGCGCCTTCAATGAAGCCGACAGATTCCAACTCTCCCGGATTACGAACATCAAGCAGCACTTGATCTTCTGACAGGTTGTCGATTTCATCAAAATGAATCGCTGTTGCGTCACCTTTAATGATGTTGTTCGCAACGAAAGCCGCTTGGTTAATCACATCTTTCGCTGAGCCATAAGGTGGCGCGTAAGCTAGCTCAAGGTGTTGTAGCTGTTCTACCGTCATACCTGCACGCTGAGCAACTGCCATTACGTCGATACGTTTATCAACGCCATCTTTACCTACTGCTTGCGCACCTAAAATCTTTCCGGTTGCTGGATCAAACAACATTTTGAACGACACAGTTTCTGCGCCAGGGTAGTAACTCGCATGGCTTGCTGTGTGGACATACACTTTTTCATAAGCGATGTTTTCACGTTTTAGCTGCTTCTCGTTTTTACCGGTAGAAGCAACGGCCAAATCAAAGATCTTACAGATCGCCGTACCTTGTGTACCTTGATAAGTTTCTTGGCGGCCAAGCATGTTGTCTGCTGCCATACGACCTTGACGGTTTGCCGGGCCGGCCAACGGAACAAGTGTTTGTTCGCCAGTAACAAAGTCTTTCTCTTCAACCGCATCACCAACGGCATAGATAGAAGGATCGCTACTCTGCATGTACTCGTTTGTGTAAATACCGCCTAGCGAGCCGATTTGAAGACCGGCTTCTTGCGCGAGTTTTGTCTCAGGGCGAACACCAATCGCCATGATCAGGATATCAGTATCAAGCTGGTCTCCATTGTTCAGAGACAGCGTCAGCTTTCCTTGAAGGTGTTGGTGCGTGTCATCTTCACCCGCTTCAGTGTTAGCGACAGATTGGTTTGCAACGTATTCAACAGAAGATAGAGCAACGCCTAAACGCAGATCGATGCCTTTTTCGTGAATTTCAGCATGAGCAAAGCCAGCCATTTCTCGGTCAACGGGCGTCATCACTTGATCCGCCATTTCAACCAATGTGGTTTTTACGCCAAGCTGGTGGAAGGCTTCCATCATTTCCAAACCGATAAAACCACCGCCAACGACCGTAGCGTGTTCAACTTTGTTGGTTTCGATCGTCTTAATGATACGATCCATATCTGGAATATTACGCAGTGAGTGCGTTAACGGGTTATCAATACCGGGAATAGGCGGCACAACTGGACCTGCACCAGGGCTAAGTAGAAGGAAGTCGTAGCTCTCTTGGTATTCAGAGCCATCAAGCAAACTCTTAACCGTAACCGTTTTGTCTTGGCGGTTAATTGAAACCACTTCGTTCATCACACGAACATCAACATTGAAACGCGCTAAAAAGCTTTCAGGCGTTTGAAGAAGCAGTTTGCTGCGTTCTTGGATATCGCCACCAATGTGGTACGGCAAGCCACAGTTTGCAAATGACACAAATGGACCGCGTTCAAACATAATGATTTCTGCGTCTTCACTAAGACGACGAGCGCGAGCTGCTGCAGATGCACCGCCAGCAACACCACCAATAATCACGATTTTGCTCATGGATTTCTCCTACTGAATGATCGAAAACGCCTACACCTTACTTAAATAAATTAGCCATGTCTAATGTTAATTTAACTACATTAGAATTGACTTAATAATATTAATTAGTAATATCTAATAAAACTTAACGTATTGATGAAGGGGCATAAGAATGGGCGACAGTATGCTACAAAGCGCGACCGAAGCGAGTGAGCTACTTAAAATTATGGCTCATCCGGAACGCTTAATCGTGATGTGCAAGCTGATTGAAGGCGAAAAAGGAGTCGGTGAACTGTTTGAAGGCTCAACATTAAGCCAATCAGCCTTTTCACAACACCTCACCGTATTGAGAAAACACGACATCATCAAAGCTCGAAAGGTGTCTCAGCAGGTGTTTTATTCGATTTCTGATGGAAGAGTCGCTCCGCTGATCGAAGCGTTTAACCAAGTTTTCTGTAAGCAATAATTCAAACTTTATATCGAGGTTGTTATGTTTGAAGTTCCTTGGATGTCGCTTTTGGGCGGCGTCATGGTTGGCGCATCAGCGGTGATATTGATGCTTTTCACTGGTAAGACGGCGGGAATTAGCGGGATCTTAAATGGCGCTGTTGAGAATACAGATCGCGTTTGGCGAATTGTGTTCTTAATTGCGATGGCATTAGGCGGTGTGTTTGCTGTTTATGCCTTTGGCGCACACGTGCCAACTGAGTACAGCGGTTCTCTTGGTTTGGTTGTCGTTGCTGGTTTGCTTGTTGGAGTCGGTACACGTATTGGTAATGGTTGTACAAGTGGTCATGGTATTTGTGGAATGGGGCGTTTCTCTATCCGTTCTGTTGTCGCGACGTGTACTTTTATGGCAACAGCTATGTTGACCGTCTTGCTAATATCGTAAGGAATAGTGTCGTTATGAAAACTGACGTAATGAAAAGTATTAAGCAAATTTCCATCGTTGCATTTTCTGGTGTGCTTTTTGGTATTGGTATGGTGATTTCCGGTATGGCTGAGCCGGCCAAAGTGATCGGCTTTCTCAATATTACCGGTTCATGGGACCCAAGCTTAGCCTTCGTTATGGGCGGAGCACTTGCGGTGTTCGTTCCTGCTTATCTGTTATTAATAAAGCCAAGAAGCGAATCTGTGTTTGGTGATGAGATTGTATGTCCAACTTCTAAAGCGATAGACAAAAAGCTAGTTGGTGGTGCAGCACTGTTTGGTATTGGTTGGGGCTTATTGGGTGTGTGTCCTGGTCCTGCGGTTGCCAGCCTTTTTATTGGCAACGTACAAGTTCTGCTCTTTATAGCGGCAATGATGGTTGGGTCATTCACCGCTAAAAGAGTGGTTCATCGCTAAAGAAAGTATCAACGTTAAAAAGAGAGCGTCGTAGATACCGGGCAATGATCACTCAGTTTGTAGTCGAGCGCATCTTGTGTTTTGAAAACGGTTTGAACACCAGACGACGCCTTTAAATCACCACTCACAATAATGTGGTCTATCACCGAGCGGAATTGGTGGGTTTTATTCGGATTACGATTAGAACGCACTTTACATTCCGCTTTGGTATTTTTGGTCACTAACTTAGCATCGGTATTGTCCGATAGTACTTCCCATAACCAATCTCCTCGATAACCCAAATTGTGGTTAAAGTCGCCAAGCACCACATATTGTTGTTTGTTGTCTTCGCGCGCTTTTATCCACTTAGCTAGTGCCTGTCCTTGTTGTTTCACTATCTTACAGTCGCGATTATTGCGATATGCGCCACTGCAACCCGCTTTTAGATGCACAGAGAGTAGGTGAGTCTCGTTGTCTTGGTTTGGATTCAAAACAAGGTAGCTGGCGAAGCGGAGCTTGCTGTTGCCTCGTGTGATAGAAAAGTCTGGTTTGTCTAATACGTTTACGCCATTACGCACCGCGAAACCTGTGTATTGATTGGTATCGTTGAACTGAAGATGTCGATTAGAAGCGTTCGCACGATCAGACAGATAAATAGTGAAGTCATTGCCAACGGCTTTTTGGATGGCAGCAGCACTTTCGACTTCTTGAAAAGCAAGAATGTCGGCTTGTGTTTTATCCACATAGTGGGTCAGTTTTTCAAAATCTTGTGGTGTTCTCGAAACTTTTCCACCATCTATAGATAACCATTCAATATTCCAACTGGTTAAGTTGATGGAATTTTGAGCGAATGAAAGAGAACTAAAAAGTAATATCGTCGTAACAAAAAGTGATCGCATTTTGGTCTGTTGCACTCCTATTATTTAGCGCATTCCTTTCCATCCTTTATCCTATAAGACCTCGAAAAAAAGCAAGTGGATTTCGCTCCAATTTTGCAATTTTCACAGTTTTCTTCGCAACTGAGATCAACGCCAATAAGATCGATTTGTTCTTGTTCGCTACCCATTTTTTATTGATCAAAATCAATGTTTTCAATTGGTGCTTCTCGTTAAATACGCCACAATATATTGTGTCATCAGAATAAGAAATAACCCCATATAGTGTATTTGTGGATAAGTCTGTGAGTATTTTGGGGTAAGGAGAAAAAGTGAAACCAATCGTAATCAAGCGTGACGGCTCAAGAGCTCCGTTTAACAGGGATCGTATTCAAGCAGCAGTAGAAGCAGCAGCGGAAAACAAAGACAAAGATGTCGCCATTTATGCACTAAATGTTGCTCTGGCAGTTGAGTTACAGCTTCAGGATCACGATGAAGTTCACATCCATGAGATTCAAGACTTAGTCGAAAATGAACTCATGCAAGGTCCTTACAAAGCCCTAGCACGTTCTTACATCGAATACCGCCACGATCGCGACATCGCTCGTGAGAAACAAAGCGCACTAACTCGTGAAATCGAAGGTCTGATTGAAGAAAGCAACCTAGACCTAATCAACGAGAACGCGAACAAAGACGGTAAAGTAATCCCGACTCAACGTGACTTGTTGGCAGGTATCGTAGCGAAACACTACGCGAAGACACACATCCTTCCACGCGATGTGGTTCAAGCACACGAAGTGGGTGACATTCACTACCACGATTTGGATTACGCTCCGTTCTTCCCAATGTTTAACTGTATGCTTATCGATCTTAAAGGCATGCTAACGCACGGCTTTAAAATGGGTAACGCTGAGATTGATACGCCAAAATCAATCTCGACTGCAACAGCAGTAACGGCACAGATCATTGCTCAAGTAGCGAGCCACATTTACGGCGGTACAACCATCAACCGTATTGATGAAGTTCTAGAACCGTACGTAATCACAAGCTACGAGAAACACCTAGAGATCGCAAAAGAGTGGAACATTGCTGAGCCAGAAGAGTTCGCAAAAGCACGCACTGAGAAAGAGTGTTACGACGCGTTCCAATCTCTAGAGTACGAAGTAAACACGCTACACACCGCGAACGGTCAAACCCCATTCGTTACGTTTGGTTTTGGTCTTGGTACAAGCTGGGCATCACGCCTTATCCAGAAGTCTATTCTGAAGAACCGTATTGCAGGTCTAGGTAAGAACCGTAAAACGGCGGTATTCCCTAAACTGGTATTCGGCATCAAAGATGGTCTGAACCACAAATCAGAAGATCCAAACTACGACATCAAGCAACTTGCGCTTGAGTGTGCGTCTAAGCGTATGTACCCAGACATTCTTAACTACGACAAAGTAGTGGAAGTAACGGGTTCATTCAAAACACCTATGGGCTGTCGTAGCTTCCTTGGTACGTACGAAGAAAACGGCGAGCTGATTCACGAAGGTCGTAACAACCTAGGCGTAGTGAGCTTGAACCTTCCTCGTATCGCTATCCGTGCAAACGGCAGCGAAGAGAAGTTCTACGAGCTTCTTAACGATCGTCTACGTCTTGCTCGTAAAGCGCTAGAAACACGTATCACTCGTCTAGAAAACGTGAAAGCACGTGTTGCTCCGATCCTTTACATGGAAGGTGCGTGTGGTGTTCGCCTGAAAGCTGACGACTCAATCGCAGATATCTTCAAAAACGGTCGTGCGTCTATTTCTCTTGGTTACATCGGTGTACACGAGACAATTAACGCGCTATTCGGTACAGAAGCGCACGTTTACGATGACGCTGTGCTGCGTGAAAAAGCAGTAGCAATCATCAAGCACCTGAAAGACACAGTAAACGGTTGGGCAGAAGATACCGGTTACGGTTTCAGCCTATACGCAACGCCAAGTGAAAACCTATGTAGCCGTTTCTGCCGCATCGATGCGAAAGAGTTCGGCGTAATTGAAGGCGTAACAGACAAAGGTTACTACACCAACAGCTTCCACCTAGATGTAGAGAAAAAGGTAAACCCATACGACAAGATCGACTTTGAGATGCCTTACCCAGAAATTTCAAGCGGCGGCTTTATCTGTTACGGCGAGTTCCCGAACATGCAACGTAACGTTGAAGCACTAGAAAACGTATGGGATTACAGTTACACCCGCGTACCTTACTACGGTACAAACACGCCAATTGATGAGTGTTACGAGTGTGGCTACAACGGTGAGTTTGACTGTACAAGTAAAGGCTTCACTTGCCCAAGTTGTGGCAACCATGATTCAACCAAAGTGTCAGTTACACGCCGCGTTTGTGGCTACCTAGGCAGCCCAGATGCACGTCCGTTTAACTTCGGTAAGCAAGAAGAAGTGAAGCGTCGAGTTAAGCACCTGTAAGGTTCACTCAAGCTCAAACCCAATAATGAAAATCAACCTGTCGTGGGTTGATTTTCTTTTCTAGCCAGCAAAACAAGGCACGATTATGAACTACCACCAATACTATCCAATTGACGTTGTTAACGGACCAGGTACACGCTGCACGCTATTTGTGTCGGGCTGTGTACATCAGTGCCGCGGCTGTTATAACCAGTCGACGCAACGCTTGGATTCTGGTGTGTTTTTCACGCAAGAAGCAGAAGACAAAATCATTGCAGACCTAAACGACACGCGTATCAAACGCCGTGGTTTATCTCTGTCTGGTGGTGACCCTTTGCATCCAGCGAACGTGCCGCACATTCTTAAGCTTGTAAAACGCGTTAGAGAAGAGTGTCCAGGCAAAGATATTTGGGTTTGGACAGGTTACACGCTTGAAGAGTTAGACGATGCACAGCGTGAAGTGACGCAATACATCGACACATTAATCGATGGCAAATACGAGCAAGATAAACGAGACCTCAATCTAGAATGGCGAGGCAGCTCGAATCAAATCATCCATCGATTCACTGAGCTTTAAGCGTTCCAACTCAAGAAAAGCCAAACATAAAAAGGGCACATTCGGATATTTCGAATGTGCCCTTTTGGTGTGAGTTCTTTTTAAGCTTTGATTGATGAAATCGTTCTGTTTTGAGCTTAACTCAACAACAATAGCACAACGTTTCAGTTACGCTGTCACACTAGAGTCGTCATCAACCATGTTATTAATCCATCGCTTAGACTGAATTCGGTGAGTCGTTAGAATGCCTTTTACTAATTCTTCGACCAGTAGGGACATCAACACCCAATGCAGTGGTAAACCTAGCACCATCCCAGTGTAGTAGGTAAGCGGTATACCAATCGCCCATTGACCAAACGTGTCGATGAAAATGCTATAGCGAATATCAGCGCCACTCTTTAATACGCCTCCAATACCAACCATATTAAACACGCGCAGTATCATGCCTAATGCGAGTACCAAACATACATTTAACGCCATTTGTTTGTCTGTGAGCGGGCTCATCTCTAACAAATTCAAAATCAAAGGCGAGCAAATCCAGACGGCAAAGAACAAAATGGTTGCCAATACCGCGCTCGTTAATACATACCACCACGCGGTTTTCTCTACACGGTCATATTGTTCGGCTCCAATGTCATTCCCCAGCAGTACAGAAGCGGCAACAGCGAATCCCATAAAGGTTGAAATCAATACACCTTCAATTGGTGATAGAAACGAGATAATCGCCAGTTCGGTTACGCCCAATTGGCCATAAATGATGCTGTAGACAATCAACCCGCCGGTCCACAACGCATCGTGGATCAGCATTGGCATAGAAACTTTGAAATATTTGTTTCGATACTTCTTTACTGTGCCTTCACGCCAATCTGAAAGAGTAGGGAGCAGATGTGAATACCGACGACAAAAGAAGTAAACCAGCACCACAGTTTGGAAAAAGCGTGAGATAAAAGTACCGACTGCAGCCCCAAATACACCCCATTGCGGAAAACCAAGTAAGCCAAAGATCAAAACCGCATTAAGGAAAACGTTCACCATGATAGCGGCAATACTGACGTAAGTCGGCATCTTTGCCTCACCGACGGATCTCAACACCGACTCAATAGGAACGACAACTGCTGTGCCTATCAAACTCAAACCTGTGACGACTAAGTATTCTCTCGCATAGCCAACATACTCAGGATCGTCCGCCATAAAAGAGACGATCTCTTTGTCATAAACCACATACAGCCAGATGAATGGCAGAGTCACCACTAGCGAAATAAACCAAGATTGCGCTAACGTTCTACGTATGCCAGAGAGGTTTCCAGAGCCATAATACTGGGAGGCTAAAACCGTTACTGCACCACACAACCCAAACACCACGGCGAGATTAAAGAAAAAAATTCGGTTACCAACGCCAACCGCTGCTGTTGCAGACTCACCTAACTGACTCACCATAAAAATATCGATGGCACCGAGTAACGAAAACAGCATGGATTGCAGTGACACAGGTACACCGATCGCAATCAGTTTTTTCCAAAATGCTTTGTCTATGTATTGACGTGTTAAGAGCATCGCATTTCTCCTCTAAGAACAATGCGAGTAGTTTATCCGTATGATTTGGCGGTGTATTTTTCAAAGACATCCAAAAGTTTTGTCAAACTATCCAGTCTTTATCGATGCTTTGATAAAACACGTTTGCCTTAAGTGCATTTGTGAGTTGTCGTCCCATGGAAGAAAAACAAGAACGCTACGCTATTTCAGATAAGACCTATCAAGAATTTGTCGATCACACTCGAGTACTTGCCCTCGAAGAGAGAGGGATCGTCCAATGCGGCATCGCGACTTGCCGAGATTTCTTTTCGGTTTATCGCAAAAACCAGAAGAAACACATGTTGCTGTACACGGTTCGTGGCAAAGGCTGGTTAGAGAGCGGAGCTTGTCGTTATGAACTTGAGCCAGGATCGTTAGTGATCGTGCCAGCAGGCATTGAAAATGGCTTTGGGATGGAAGACGAGACATGGCAAATCGCATGGGTGTTTCTTTCCCAATATAAAGAGTGGGATATGGTGAATGACGATATCGACTATCAACTAACTCCTGCGCCAGAGGTGATGTATTCCTGTATTCAAACCCTATTGCGTAGCATCAATTTGCCCATAGATTATGGTGGTGAAGTAGGGGCGCATAGCGTTGCTCAGCTAGAACTTATGCTTAACATGCCGCATTCTGACGCACTTTCAAGAAACCAATTAAAACTGCGCCGTGTATTCGATTTGGTTCAACGACAACTCCATAAAGATTGGACAGTAGAGCAACTTGCCGCACTTTATCCTTGTTCGGAGCCTCACTTACATCGCCTGACGCAACAACAGTTTGGGCGAAGCCCAATGGCACACTTAACTCGTATGCGAATGGAATACGCAGCCCGTTTACTGAGATCGACTGAGTGGTCCATTCAACATATTGGTGAAATAGTTGGTTATCCAACTGGTGCAAACTTTAGTACTCGGTTCAAAGCATGGTCGTCAATGACCCCTCGTGAGTTCAGAAAAAATGGCAAACTCGATATCAATTACGATGAGTGAATCGTTCTTTTTGTGACCGATTGAGTTCATAAAATTCCGCAGTCACCAGAATTTTGTACTCTAATTGGTGAAATGAGTAAAAAATCATTTCGCCATTGTTAGCGAAAGTGTTACCGTGAGGTTCGATACTTGAATTTCAAAGGGTTATGACTTTCATGTTTTCTAATCTACCAACTCCCGTATTAGATCCCATTTTGTCTCTTTCCGTCGCATACCGCGGCGACGAACGTCCAAACAAGGTTGACCTTGGTATTGGCGTATACAAAAACAGCGCTGGTGAAACGCCAATCATGAAAGCCATTCAAATGGCTCAAGAAGTGGTTGTCGAAAACCAGAAGACCAAGTCTTACGTTGGCCTTGCCGGCTGTGAAGAATTCAACCAAAGCATGATCGATTTGCTTCTGACTGGCACGTCAGCAACAGATCGCGTGGCTGCGATTCAAACGCCTGGTGCGAGTGGTGCGTTGCGTATGCTGGGTGACCTAATGAAGGTTGCACAACCAGATACAACGGTTTGGATTTCAAACCCAAGCTACGTAAACCACAAGCCAGTGATGGAAGCGGCTGGACTTAAAGTGAAGTTCTACCATTACTTCTCTCCAGAAACCAAGCAAGTTGATACTGCGAAAATGCTCGAAGACCTTTCTAAAGCAGGTCCTTCTGACGTGGTTCTTCTGCATGGTTGCTGCCACAACCCAACGGGTGCAGACATTGACTTCTCGGCATGGCAAGCGATTACTGAGCTTTCACAAAAGAACGGTTTTACTCCGTTTGTAGATATTGCTTACCAAGGTTTTGGTGACGGTCTAGAAGAAGACGCAAAAGGTCTTCGTTTTATGGCCGACAATGTTGAAGAGATGCTGATCACAACTTCATGTTCGAAGAACTTTGGCCTGTACCGCGAGCGTACAGGTGCAGCGATTGTAATCGGTAAAAATGCAAAAGATGTGGCGAATGCGAAAGGCAAACTGCTTACGTTAGCGCGTTCAACATACACTATGCCGCCAGATCACGGTGCAGCATTAGTGAAAACCATTCTTCAAGATGCAAATCTGACTTCCGTTTGGAAACAAGAATTGAACGAAATGCAGCAACGCTTGCTAAACCTTCGTCAAACTTTGTGTAACGAATTGAGAAACAACCATAATACAGATCAATTTGATTTCATTGAGAGCCACAAAGGCATGTTTACTGTGCTAGGCTTTAGTGAAAACCAAATGGCGCAACTGCGTGAAGATTATGGCATTTATGGTGTCGGTGATGGTCGTATCAACATCGCTGGTTTAACCGAAACTCATATTCCTTACGTTGCTGACGCTATCCAAAAAGTATCTCAACGTTAATTGGGAGAGTTAATGAAGAACTGGAAACTGATTCTGCCGCTAATGATGAGCGGCGGTCTTATCGCTTGTACGTCGACACCGACGACCACTGAGCCCGTTGAGCCAGAGACACCAGTCGTTGAGCAACCGGTTGAAACACCGGATGTGAAACCTGAAGTAGAACCAAAGCCTGAGGTGAAGCCGGAACAAAAACCGGAAACGAAGCCTGAGAAGAAACCAGAACCAAAGCCAGAAAAACCAGCTAAGGTACAAAAAACACCTGATGGTATGTTGATTCTGGGCGCTGAAGAGTGGGTACACATTCCAGCTATCAACCAGACGTTCAAAGGTCGTGTTGATACCGGCGCAACGACATCATCGATCAGTGCGACTGAGGTGGTTCCATTTGAGCGTGATGGTAAAGACTGGGTTCAGTTCAAAATCGACATCAATGGCAAGGCGAGCAAAGAGTTCAAACTGCCTGTTGAGCGTTGGGCCAAGATTCGTCAATCTTCATCTGAAGACGTAGATAAGCGTCCCGTCGTTCTGGCTTATATCCAAGTCGGTGACTTGAAAGAGCAAACCGAGTTTACGTTAACAGAACGTGGTCACATGAAGTTCCCAATTTTGTTAGGTCGTAGCTTCTTCCGTGATGTAGCCGTTGTGGATGTATCTAAGAAATACGTTCAGAACAAACCAAGCGGCAAATAACTTACTGTTAAGCGCTTAACGTAATAACAAAAAAGCCTCTCAATCGAGAGGCTTTTTAATTTTAATCAATCACTTATTGGTATTAATAAGCAAAACGCGCAGAAAGAACAAGCTGTTGACCATACGTGCCATTGTCTTTTAAATCTGCACCCAACGACAGTTGTTGTGTTGAATGGAAGCGAGCACCAAGGTTGTAGATGGTCTTAGAATCATCGTTGTCGATCAACTGGCCAATACGACCGTGCAATTCAACATTCTGCATAAACCAAATACGTGTGCCAATGTTAACTTCGGTTTTCCATTCGTCGCCATCACCATTGTCTTTTTTAATGTTGTGGACCAACATTTGGCCGAAGATATCCGCGAACTGACCAGCAGGACCATTAAAACCAATACCACCTGCAATGTCCCAATCGCCGCTGAACTCACTATCGGCACGGCCTACAAAGTGCGTGTTTTCGGTGAAGTAGGTTGTAACTTCTCCACCAAACGTACCTGGGCTAGTACCCATGCGGAATTCCATCGTGTTGTAGTTGAAGTTGTTTGCATGTGCAGATAGCGGCAAAACAGCGCACAAACCAAAGGCAGCAACCTTTAGAGCTTTACCTAACATGGGTGTCTCCGGGCAAGAAAATAATACGAACGAAAAAAAGGTCTGCAAAATGCAGACCAAGATTTACAAAGTATCATTTTAGGCGTTTCCCGTCACCTAATGCACTAGGACAAAGTGCGTATGATTTTTCAGATCAATGTTATGCTGCCCAATTGAGCGGCGAAAAGGCAAGATTACATAACAACAAGGTGTTCTACTTCAATCTCTGGCTTGCTGCCGCCTTCAAACTCGCCAAACAGACGTACTTTTGTCGTTTGGTCAATTGGCGTTGTTAGGCGGATGTCGTCGTCCAGCTCAACCATGATTTCACCAGAGCCGTCGCTAAAGATAAATTGGTCGGCACGAGTTTGACGAAGTAGGTTGCCTTCTACAACCACGTCTTTCTCAGAGAACATGCTTGAGTCTTTAATCAATGCATCGACTTTCTCAACGGTAACAGGACCATTAAATTGAATGCTTGATTGGCCATGGTTGTGGTCTTTAGCCATTGCAACAGTAGGAGCGATAGCAAGTGCAGCGATAGTAGCGATAACAGTGTTTTTCATAATTTGGTTTCTCTATATAGGTGTTCGTTTTTGATGGTGCTATTAAAACAAACCTTATTTGAACCATTACTGATTCGAACATTCATATTCGATTCATTTTCTTGAGTCCTATACTGAGATAACGTTATGATTGTTCACCTTCTTTTTTCTCTTATTAAACGTTCATGAAATCACCAATCCCTTCATTAATGGTTCAAGGCACAACTTCAGATGCCGGAAAAAGCGTCCTTGTGGCAGGTTTATGCCGGGTATTAGCCCGCAAAGGGATAAAGGTTGCCCCATTCAAGCCACAGAATATGGCGTTAAACAGTGCAGTAACCAAAGATGGCGGTGAGATTGGGCGTGCTCAAGCGGTTCAGGCACAAGCTTGCAACGTTGAGCCTACGGTTCACATGAATCCTGTGTTGATTAAACCGAACAGCGATACCGGCGCTCAGATCATCTTACAAGGCAAGGCGTTGTCGAATATGGACGCTGTCGGCTTTCATGATTACAAGAAAGTGGCAATGGGAACGGTGTTGGATTCATTCGCAAAGCTAACAGATGAATTCGAATTCGTAATGATTGAAGGCGCTGGTAGTCCTGCGGAAATCAATTTAAGAGAAAATGACATCGCAAACATGGGCTTTGCAGAAGAAGCCGACGTTCCGGTCATTATTATTGCGGATATCGATCGTGGTGGTGTGTTTGCCCATCTGTATGGAACACTGGCGTTACTATCCGAATCTGAACAAGCTCGCGTTAAAGGCTTCGTTATAAATCGCTTCCGTGGCGACATCAGCTTGCTTGAATCTGGTCTTGATTGGCTAGAAGAGAAAACGGGCAAGCCTGTACTCGGTGTATTGCCGTATATTCACGGATTAAACCTCGAAGCGGAAGATGCCATTACGGCACAGCAAGAGCTGTCTTCACAAGTGAAACTCAATGTTGTGGTACCGGTATTAACGCGCATCAGTAATCATACCGATTTTGATGTGTTGCGCCTAAATCCAGACATTAATCTTCGCTATGTGGGTAAAGGCGAAAAGATCGATAAAGCCGATCTCGTGATCCTGCCGGGCACTAAGTCAGTTCGAGACGATTTGGATTATCTACGTAGTCAAGGCTGGGATAAAGACATTCAACGCCACATCCGTCTGGGTGGTAAAGTCATTGGCATCTGTGGTGGCTACCAGATGCTTGGCAACGTAATTGATGATCCAAATGGTGTAGAAGGCCAGCCTGGTCGTAGTGAAGGTCTTGGTTTGTTAGACATCACGACAATTCTAACCGACAGTAAACAGCTTACTCATTCACAAGCAGATTTACTCCTAAACGGCAAAACAGCCAAAGTGAAGGGTTATGAAATCCATGTAGGAAGAAGTGAAGTGCAGGGCGCACAACCTCTCAAGTTAAATTCTGGGGAGGCAGAAGGAGCGCTGAGTGAATGCGGTCAAATTATGGGAACCTACCTACACGGGTTCTTCGATGAGGCAGACGTGTTGAGCTTGGTCTCGGAGTGGGTAAACGGTACTCAAATCAAACAACAAGACTTTGAAGAGTTAAAAGAGCAGGGCATTAATCGCATTGCGGATGCGATAGAACAACATATGAATCTTGACTTTCTGTTCAAATAAATCCAGTTTTTAACTGTTTGAAGCATAAATAAAAGTGGACACGTTGTTCCACAATATCTTTTTCTGCCTGTCTAGCACCGGAGTGTTTTTATGAAAGCATGGAAGATTCATGCTTGCCTAGCGGCAATACTGAGCGTTTCATCAGCAGCAAACGCAACGACCGATTTAAAAGTCTATGCGGCTTCGTCAATGACCAATGCGATTGACGATATCGCGCAAAAATTTGAACAACAATACGACGTAAAAGTCACACCAGTATACGGCGGGTCTTCATCCATCGCTCGCCAAATTCTAAACGGCGCACCAGCTGATGTGTTTATCTCTGCAAACACTAAGTGGATGAACTATTTGGTAAAATCAAAAGCGGTGAAGAGTGACAATGTCACCAAACTGGTTCGTAATAGTCTGGTTCTTATCGCACCTAAAGCTTCAACTGTCACTTCATTTAACTTTTCAGACGCCAATGCATGGGGCCAAGCTTTAGAGGGCAATCGTCTTGCACTAGGTAACCCAGTCTCGGTCCCTGCGGGCATGTATGCGCGAGAATCTCTTACTAACCTTGGGGTTTGGAAACAGCTTGAGCGACAAGTAGCGCCAGCGAAAAACGTTCGACTCGCATTAGCATTAGTTGAACGTGGTGAAGCACCACTTGGTGTGGTTTACAAAACGGATGCGCTTTTAACAGATAAAGTAAAAGTGGTCGGTGAATTTGCCAATAACACCCACGCTGATATCGTCTATCCAGCGGCTATCGTTAAAGACTCGACGCAATCAGAACAATTCTTCGAATATTTGAAATCTGACGATGCCAAACAAGTGTTTGCGCAGTACGGTTTTCAATAAAAAGGGCACAGAGTGACAGAACTTGAATACCAAGCCTTAATGTTAAGCCTAAAAGTTGGCGCGTATGCCGTCGTTTGGCTTATTCCTTTGGGCGTCGCTCTTGCTTGGTTGCTTTCACGAAAAGAGTTTATCGGCAAATCCATTCTCGACAGCCTTATTCATTTACCGTTGGTTTTACCGCCAGTAGTGATCGGCTACCTACTGCTGATCTCGCTAGGTCGCCAAGGCGTTTTGGGTAACTGGCTTTTTGAACACTTTGGTCTGGTGTTCAGTTTCAACTGGAAGGGCGCAGTTATCGCTTGTATCGTTGTTGCATTGCCTCTAATGGTGCGTTCCGTTCGTCTTAGCTTAGATAATGTCGATCCTAAACTCGAACACGCAGCGTCAACGTTAGGCGCGTCACCTTTAAAAGTCTTCCTAACTATTACGCTACCTTTAACGATACCCGGTATCATTACCGGCACTATGCTGTCTTTTGCTCGCAGCTTAGGAGAGTTTGGTGCCACGATCAGTTTTGTCTCAAACATTCCCGGAGAGACACAAACCATTCCCTTAGCGATGTACAACTTCATAGAAACACCTGGAGCAGAGATGCAAGCCGCGCGCTTATGCATCATTTCTATTGTCCTGGCTCTGTCGACGTTAATGATTTCAGAATGGTTAAATCGCAAAGCAGCTTCACGTCTGGGAGCTAAGCAATGAGCATCAAAATTCAATTTAAACAATCACTTGGTGAAACTGATTTTGATATCGACTTATCGTTACCGGGTAACGGAATAAGTGCGTTATTTGGCCGTTCAGGTGCAGGGAAGACTACGTTAATCAATGTTATCAGCGGGCTGGTCACGCCAAAGCAAGGTAAAGTCTCGATTGGTGAACACGTTCTTTTCGATAGTAATGCGGGTATTAATTTACCCACGCACAAACGCAAAATCGGTTATGTATTCCAAGACTCGCGCTTGTTCCCACATTACTCCGTGAAAGGTAACTTGCTCTACGGCGTAGCCGAAAAAGACGATGATTACTTTGATAAAGTGACAGAATTGCTAGCGATTAAGCCTCTACTTAAACGCTTTCCAACCTCGTTATCTGGCGGTGAGAAGCAGCGTGTCGCCATTGCACGAGCCTTGCTATCAAAGCCTAATCTACTATTGATGGATGAGCCGTTAGCGTCATTGGATATGCCACGTAAGCGTGAAGTCATGCCATTTTTGGAAGAGTTGTCTGAGCAGGTCAATATTCCTATCGTCTACGTTACCCATAGCTTGCAAGAGATCCTGCGTTTAGCGCAGCACCTGTCGATTCTCGATAAAGGCAGAATCATGACGTCAGGTAAATTAGAGGAAGTGTGGGCATCTCATGCTATGCGTCCTTGGCAATCATTCTCAGACCACAGTAGCTTGTTTGAAGGCAAGATCGCGATACACCACGATAAATACGCGTTAACGTGCGTGAAACTCGCCCCAAGCGCTTGTCTGTGGGTTCAAAAAGTGGACGGGGAGCCAGATACGCCAATCCGACTGCAAGTACGAGCAAACGACGTTTCCATCGCGCTAGAAAAGCCAATATCAACATCGATTCGAAACGTACTACCAGCAACGGTGGCGTCAATAGAAGCGCTCTCAACTGGTGAAGATAAGCAGAGTATCACTGTCTCGTTAAAGCTTGATGAAGATTGTCACTTGTGGGCGACGATAACACCGTGGGCATTGGATGATCTGAATTTGAAAGTCGGTGATGAGGTTTATGCTCAAGTTAAGGGTGTGAGTGTCACGCAACGCGATATTGCTTTGGCGCACCATTAAGTTTTCTAAACCGTAGATACACAAAAGGCCGCAGGGTGCGGCCTTTATTATTAAAGAAAGTGTCGGAATTACTTCGCGAAAACTTCTTTGAATTCACGCTTAAGAAGAGGGTCACGACGTGCTTTCTTAAGTTGCTTAACCATGTCTTTTACACAGTTGTGTAGAACATTGTCTAGCAGTTGAGCACGGTAGTCTTCTTTATCTTCGTCTGTCATGTTTTCTGGCAGGTTAAGAGTCGGGAATTCTTCCATTACATTCAGACCAGCAAAAGCTTGGCCAACAGAAACTAGAGCGTGGAACTGCTCGAAGTTGTCTAGAATGTTTTGTGCACTTCCTGGCATTTCATCCCAAGATGCACGAACAGCTTCTTCAGACACTTCATGGATAGAGGTAACCATCTCGAACATTTGCTCTGGAACTTCATCGAATTCGATAACTTTACGTAGTTCTGGAGAAATAGCTTCTAGATCGATTTTTTTGCTTTCGTTGTTAGTTGCTTCTGACATCATGAGTCCTGTTAGTACATAAGAGCGCACGTAATTTGTAGTGCGTAATGTAACCAGATTAAAGTGTCTCTAGTTACAAAAGGCGGGAATATTAATACCAAATGCGTCAAATAGCTACCATAAGAACTATTTGATTACGTGACCGTTCAACAAAAAAATATAGCACTAAATTTGTCGCGTAATGCAACAACCTCGTGTGTATGATATATGTTTAATAAAGACTGATAAAAAGAATGGAACGCGCTATGCAACCGACAGGGACATCGATGCGCATTCTCTTAGTTGATGACGTTCAGCTAGATCGAATGCAGTTGGCAATCCGATTAAAACAACAAGGTCACATTGTTAAAGCCGTTGGCAGCGGGATGGAAGCCCTCAATACCTATGAGAGTTTCGACCCTGAACTCGTGCTGCTGGATATTGCGATGCCAGACATGAACGGCTTCGAAGTCTCACTTCATATCAGAGAAACATTTCCTGACTGGATCCCAATTATCTTCTTAAGCAGTCACGAAGAGCCAGAAATGATCGCGAAAGCAATCGAAGCGGGCGGTGATGACTATTTGATTAAGCCTGTTGATAAGCTTGTTCTAAACTCTAAGTTAATGGCAATGCAGCGAATTGCGCACATGCGTCGTGAGTTAAAGCAAGCCACCGCACAGCTCGAAGAGATGAATTCACGTTTGCAACAACAAGCAAATGAAGATGGCCTGACTAAACTCTACAACCGTCGTTATATTGATCAGAAGCTCGAAACCATGATTGCGTGGCACGGTCGTCACCACATGCCGATGGCGCTAATTCTTCTTGATGTCGATTTCTTTAAGCCGTTTAACGATAACTACGGCCATATAGAGGGGGATCGCTGTCTACAAGCCATCGCGAATCAGTTAAAAGCAACCTTCTGTCGTTCTGGTGAATATGTGGGGCGTTATGGAGGGGAAGAGTTTGTCATCTTGCTTAATAGCACAGATGCGCAGACCGCCGAAAAAGAAGCTGAGCGTGTACAAGAAGCCATGTACTTCCTAGATTATCCTCATGCGTATTCAAGCGTCGCAAATAGAGTGACAGTGTCACAGGGGGTGTTTGCATTTCAACCAACAGGTAAGGATAATGTCGCCGAATTGTACGCGACAGCAGATAGGGCGCTATATACGTCCAAATCGCTTGGAAGAAACACGTACACGATGGTAAATGCAAGTTAAATCAAAAGGATAAGATGAAATATGCTTTAGTGACATTGTCACTTACTTCAATGGCAACTCACGCCAGCCCTGTTCAACAAACTTTGCAGAAAGAGTTTGAGCGTAACTTTGCCATCGGTATCGTCCTATCAGACAGTGATGTGTTCACCCTTGGCTTTCACGACTTTGACCCTAACAAATACCTCGACATAGACAACGAAGACATAGGAACGCAAGACTCCGTTGACTTAAGAAAACAAGTTGCTATTTCCACACTTCCTTATCATCTCTCTCTCACTGACGACGAGCAATCCCCAACAAAGTACAATTTAAAAGGGCGCTTGTATGCATTGGGAATCGATCAAGACGTTCATATAAATGAAGACAAAACCCCTGATCGAAACAAAGAACTTATCCTAGGGTCTTACACCGAACTCGAACGCCAAAACAAACTGACAGAACATCTCACGTTGAGCACCGCCGCTGGCGCTCATCTTATGTATTATCGCAACGAGTATGACTACCGAAGTGATGCTATCAGTGACTTGAGGCCCTTTTTAGATGGCGTATTCCTGAATACCGATGCATGGGCTATTGTTGGCGAAGTGAACGCCGAGCTGAAGTATTTAGAAAACGAGCATTGGGGTAAATGGTATGTTTGGTCGTCTCCACATTATTTCTACGGTAAAGGATGGGGAGAAGGCAATAACGGGGATGTCGGCAACCCAGAAGGTTGGTATTGGGTCAACGGTGTAAAGTTATTCTATGACTTTACCAAGGTAGGCCGAACGGTCCAGTCCGTTTATACCAGCTTTAACCGAGTTGATGTCGGCGGGGACACGAGCAAACCGATGAACACCTCGCATTATTATGAAGCGAGTGTAGGTTGGTTGATGACGCCACCATTTAAGTCAGATTGGATTGACAATGTCGGTCTCGGGCTGACCATTAACTATGGCAGTGCGCTAAAAGGCGGCAGTTTAGTGTTGTTCTTTAATCAAGAGTAGTTTTGATAAGCGTTAAGCGTGGCAGTACTTCACACAGTTTCTGCCCGCTTTTTTGGCTTTATACAAAGCTTCATCCGCAAGCTTAATGACATCTGCAGGGTTTCGTGCACTGCGACTGTCTGCAACACCGAAGCTTGCCGTAACTGACACCGTTTTCTTCTTAGAATCTGCACTACCGCGCTTTTTACGCCCTTGTTTGTTGTCGTCAGGGCGGGTGTCTTGGTCACGAAGAATCATTTCATATTGCGCTATCAATTCACGAACTTCTTCTAAATGCGCTTCACAGTGTTCCGTATATTTGCCTTTGAAGACAATGGTGAACTCCTCGCCACCAAAACGGTAAACTTTCGCGCCGCCTTGCGTCTTCATTAGGCGTGATGCAACCATCTTTAACACGTCATCGCCAGTGTCATGACCATAGGTATCGTTGAATTTTTTAAAGTGGTCAACGTCTAGCATCGCAATAGTGAATTTACGTCCCATGTGTTTGAGCTCAAGATCCAGCGCGCGGCGGCTTGGAATCAGCGTCAAACTGTCGGTAAAAGCCAATTGATGACTAGCCGAAGTTGAGTAGATGATGATCAAAAGACCTGTCAGCGTAAACATCGTGCTCGAAATATACTGAACGTCAAAGAAGATAAATGTTGCTGATGCAAGCACCATCGCAGAGTAGGTCATGGCATGAATGATCTTGTTTTTCTTTAAGACCAAGATACCCAGAAAACACACGATGCCAATGCAATACAACACCAAGACGAGTGGTAACTTAGAAAGCGTCGGCACGATAAACAAAATACCGTTAGTCCATTCGTCAAATCCACCTTCGACGTAATACGTCAAAGTCACGTAGGACCAAAATACGAACATGATCAGCATGAACACGTAAGTCAACGTCGCTCTTGAATCAAAACCTTCTTTATTGAAGATGAACAGCGCGAGAAATGAAACGGGTAATAAGCTCGCCAGTATCGTGAGCTCTAACAATGCAGTTCCGGTTTGAAGAGGGACTTGAAGGCGATGTTGAATCACAAAGTAGGCAAAGAGCATGGCGATACAAACCATGGACTCTCGGCCTTGCTTGAACGAATAGCACATCAACAACGCACAGCCGAGTAAAATGTACGGCAAATTCGCAGCAATTCCCCAGTTAGATTGCGTCATCTGAATGATGCTATCCATACCCAAACTGACTACGCCCAACAACAAGATTGGGAATAGGAATCGAAAGCCTGGGGAGGTCATTAAAGATGAAACCATCTACTGCAAATTACCTGAAAATAGTTGAATATATCTAGTGAGTTACGTTAAGCATTCAATTAATACCGTGTGCAAACAGTATAAATTCTGTAACTTTCAAAACTAACAAGAATACGTGTATTTGGGAATTTTCCAAGTGTTTTACAGCGAACGCTTACAAAAAGAGAGAGGTTGATTAAATTAAGAGCAATCAACGAGTTGCACGTTAGTCCCGACTGCTATACTTTCAAAGTGTTGAACAAAGGAGAAAAATCGATGCAGATCAGTTCAGACGTACACAATTACATGGAAACACTGGTTGGGCAGGTGCTTGCCTCAGAGCTGTACGTGGAGCAGTTCGACAATGAACAATTGGCCGATATTGCATGTTTAGCGCTCATTCAACTTAAGCCAGTATACATTCGTCATGACATCGATTTTTTGTCTGCACTTCCAGAGCGTAAACTGGCTCAATTCAAACAAAGTGTCGATGTGGCGGTTGAGAACGCAGCAGTGATGATTCAGGAAGACAGACGCAAAAATCGTAACAATGATGTGCCTGTAATTTTGTCGCATACCAGTTATGATGAAGACAAAGAACTGGATTGGTTCGAGAAACCGATCCTCAACGTCAACATAAAGTAATTGATGCTCACCACTGTATAGAAAACTACCTATAAGATAGTGGGCATACCCAAGGAGGAGCCGTGGGATTTTTTTCGCGCTTGTTTGGTGGCAGTGACAAAGCTGCCGAAGTAAAAACCGTTGAACCAGTAGAATACAAAGGCTACTTAATTTACCAAGAAAGCCTTTCAGAAGGTGGCCAGTATCGTATCGCAGGGCGTATCGAAAAAGATTTCGACGGAGAAGTGAAATCACACCGTTTTATCCGTTCAGATTTGCTAGGTTCAGAGCAAGATGCCAACGAACTGATGCTAAAAAAATCGCAGATGTTTATCGACCAAATGGGTGAAAAGATCTTCGATTAAGAAATCACTGCAACTTGATTCGAATCATCTTAAAGAGAGCCATTAGTGTATATGCTGATGGCTCTCTTTCTTTTTTAGGCTTAAATATCTGTAAAACAAGCAGTTAGCAGACGTCTGGTTAGACCTCTGCTTAGTGATGCAAATCGTTGTTATTTTTCAGCGCGAAGTGGAGAATCATTCATTACGTGGCGTTATATGTAATGAAATTTAGTATTTTTATTACAAAACACTTGAAGTCACGATTGACGTTAGATAAAAACAGAATAATAACAGGACTGTTAGTCAAGAAGTGACTGTGCAAATGGGTGACCCCAAACACCATCATTCGTTTGTATTTATCTTGCGTAGTAAACAGATAGAAATAAAAAAGAATTAGAGTAGAGCGACGCTCTGTTTTGGGACTAATTTATTGATATGTATACAAGGAGTATGCGTTTTGCAAATCGGTGTACCTAGAGAAATACTCGCGGGTGAATCGCGAGTAGCTGCATCACCAAAGTCGGTTGAGCAGTTAATTAAGTTGGGGTTCGATGTCGCAATCGAATCACAAGCGGGGGTGCTAGCCAGTTTCGATGATGCCGCTTATGAAGCAGCAGGGGCGAAAATTGTATCTAGTGAAGAAGTATGGACATCAGGCTTAATTCTCAAAGTCAATGCGCCACTCGTAGATGAAAAAAAAGGCATCGACGAAATCGCATTACTGCAAGATGGCGCGACATTAGTGAGCTTCATCTGGCCTGCTCAAAATGCAGAGTTAATGGAACAACTCTCTAGCAAGAACATCAACGTTCTCGCAATGGACGCGGTTCCTCGTATTTCTCGTGCTCAAGCATTAGACGCACTCTCTTCTATGGCGAACATTGCCGGTTACCGTGCAGTGGTTGAAGCCGCTCATGAATTCGGTCGATTCTTCACTGGTCAAATCACCGCTGCTGGTAAAGTACCGCCTGCGAAAGTATTGGTTGCAGGTGCAGGTGTAGCAGGTCTTGCTGCTATCGGTGCAGCAGGTAGCCTTGGTGCTATCGTTCGTTCTTTTGACGTTCGTCCTGAAGTAAAAGAGCAAGTTGAATCGATGGGCGCAGAGTTCCTAACGGTAGACTTCAAAGAAGACTCTGGTTCAGGTGACGGCTACGCAAAAGAAATGTCGGATGAATTCAACAAGAAAGCAGCTGAGCTATACGCTGAGCAAGCGAAAGATGTTGATATCATCATCACAACTGCACTGATTCCTGGCAGACCAGCGCCAACGCTCATCACCAAAGAGATGGTTGATAGCATGAAAGCGGGCAGCGTGATCGTTGACCTTGCTGCTGCAAACGGTGGTAACTGCGAATACACAGTAAAAGATCAAGTTATTACCACGGCTAACGGCGTGAAAATCGTTGGTTACACTGACATGGTAGGTCGTCTGCCAACGCAATCTTCTCAGCTTTACGCAACCAACCTTGTAAACCTTCTGAAACTGCTTTGCAAAGAGAAAGATGGCAACATCAATATCGACTTCGAAGACGTTGTGCTTCGTGGCGTAACAGTAGTAAGAGAAGGCGAAATTACATGGCCTGCGCCACCGATTCAGGTTTCAGCACAGCCGCAAGCCAAACCGCAAGAACCAATTAAACCTCAACCTAAAGTTGAAGAACCTACGTCACCACTGAAAAAATTCGGTGCTCTAGCTGTTGGTTTAGGTGCCTTTGCTTGGGTTGCCTCTGTTGCTCCGGCTGCATTCCTATCTCATTTCACCGTATTCGTACTGGCGTGTGTAGTAGGTTACTACGTAGTTTGGAACGTAACACATGCACTGCACACACCGCTTATGTCTGTAACCAACGCGATTTCAGGCATCATCGTAGTAGGTGCACTGCTGCAAATTGGTCAGGGTAATGGTGTCGTTACCTTCCTATCATTCATCGCTGTACTCATTGCGAGCATTAACATCTTTGGTGGCTTTACCGTAACCAAACGTATGCTCGAAATGTTCCGCAAAGATAAATAATAGGAGTCACCAATGTCTGCAGGATTAGTACAAGCGGCATACATCATTGCTGCGCTATTTTTCATCTTAAGTCTCGCGGGACTTTCTAAACAAGAATCGGCAAGAAACGGTAACTACTACGGTATTGCGGGTATGGCGATTGCGCTTATTGCGACAATCTTTAGCCCGAATGCGGAAGGTTTTGTTTGGGTCATCATCGCGATGGTCATCGGTGGTAGCATCGGTATCCACTACGCGAAGAAAGTAGAAATGACTCAAATGCCAGAACTGGTTGCGATCCTACATAGCTTTGTAGGTATGGCAGCGGTATTGGTAGGTTACAACAGTTACCTAGAGCCACCAGCGCCAGTTTCAACTGACCTAGCTGGTATGCACGCTGAACACGTAATTCACCTAGTGGAAGTCTTCCTTGGTGTGTTCATCGGTGCGGTAACCTTCACTGGTTCAGTCGTTGCTTTCGGTAAGCTACGCGGCACGATCTCTTCTTCGCCACTTAACTTGCCTCACAAACACAAAATGAACCTTGCGGCGATCGTCGTTTCTACGCTTCTTATGATTTACTTCGTAAAAGCGGACGGCAGCATGTTCGCATTGATCGTAATGACGCTGATTGCTTTTGCATTCGGTTACCACTTGGTAGCATCTATCGGTGGTGCAGATATGCCGGTTGTGGTTTCAATGCTGAACTCATACTCAGGTTGGGCAGCAGCGGCAGCAGGTTTCATGCTTGCAAACGACCTATTGATCGTGACAGGTGCATTGGTAGGTTCTTCTGGTGCGATCCTTTCTTACATCATGTGTAAAGCAATGAACCGCTCGTTCATCAGCGTTATCGCTGGCGGCTTCGGTCAAGAAGTTGTGATTTCAAGTGACGAAGAGCAGGGCGAGCATCGCGAAACTTCAGCAGAAGAAGTAGCAGAAATGCTGAAGAACTCGAAATCAGTGATCATCACTCCGGGATACGGTATGGCAGTAGCTCAAGCGCAATACCCAGTGCATGAGATTACTGAGAAGCTACGCGCACAAGGTATTGAAGTTCGCTTCGGTATTCACCCAGTAGCGGGCCGTCTACCTGGTCACATGAACGTACTACTAGCGGAAGCAAAAGTGCCTTACGATATCGTGCTAGAAATGGACGAAATCAACGATGACTTCCCAGAAACAGATACCGTTCTTGTCATCGGTGCAAACGACACGGTTAACCCAGCAGCCCTTGAAGATCCAAACAGCCCAATTGCAGGCATGCCTGTACTAGAAGTTTGGAACGCGCAAAACGTAGTCGTATTCAAGCGTTCAATGAATACGGGTTACGCAGGTGTTCAGAACCCACTGTTCTTTAAAGAAAACACCTCAATGCTGTTCGGCGATGCGAAAGAAAGCGTCGAGGCAATTTTCAAAGCACTTTAATATAATTTGCTTTAAAACTAATCAAGGCCAGCATTCGCTGGCCTTTTTTTGTGCGCTTTCAATGTTATAGTACTGCAAATCCTTAAGTCGTCTAATGTCATTTGCTTGTTTATTGATGTATAGTTCTGGCTAATATAATTAGTAACGGTAACAGTTTGATTAAACAGTTTTTGCTACGTTCTGCCTTAATGCTGCCAATTTTTTCGGCACCCGCATTTGCAGATTCATTACCAGAACGAATAGATACGTTTACAGAGCTATTTAATTATGAAGTGGCTCTTAAATCGTATGACATACGCATACTGCAGTCTAACTATCCGACCAAGTTACTCTCGCCGGATTCGATGTTGCCCCAAACGGCAGATTATCCGCTGAAAGACATTCAGCAGTTGTACCGTTTAGCAAACACGTGTCGCGGAAAATTACCATTAAGTCCTTTAATTACTGAACCTTTAGTCTTTACACGTGCCATATGTAAGGGGACGCAACTTACACCACGTTGGTTCTCGCGTAGCGGTTTAATCCACCCAGGTGGTGGTACCTACGCAGCACGTTATGCAGAGAAGTATCCTGAGCTACGTCCTAAACTTGCTCAGTACATGCATATCAAAGAGCGAAATAACGACGAAGGGGACGAGCTACTCGAAAGCCTACAGAATATGGATGATGACGCGATCAACGCTCTCATTGCTGGCGCGAGTATGTTTATTGAAGGAAAAGAGTTGTGGTTACGCCGTGGCGACCATTACTTTGTATTCGCTAAAAACGTTTGGCAAGAGAACGTAGCAAACGCTGGCCTGTCTTACGGTTTAGCATCAGAAAGCCGAAGCTGCTTCGTAAAACGCGGCAACATTTGTTGGGATGTCGAAGATCACTCGCAAGTGTTGCGGATCAGTATGATCATCCTCGTGATTGCCAATATTTTGTTGGTGATTGGTTGGGCTGTGTATCGTTGGAACAGTAAACGTGAAGAAATGCGCAGCCGAATGTTGGTACTGCAAATTCTAACGCACGAACTGAGAACGCCGATCGCGTCACTGTCTTTAACAGTTGAGGGTTTCCGTCGCGAATTTGAACATCTGCCCGAAAGTGTTTATGACGAATTTCGCCGATTGTGTGAAGATACGCGCCGATTACGCCAATTAGCAGAGGCAAGTAAGGATTATTTGCAATCTGATAACCAAATGCTTGCAACAGACTGGGTTCCATCCGTTGCAGAATGGCTAGAATATAAGATTGAAGAAGAATTTGATAACGCTGTACTTTTCAAAATAAATGAAGATGTAGCTGCTAAAGTTAACGTGTATTGGCTCGGGACCTGTATCGATAACTTGCTACGTAACGCATTGAAGTATGGTGAAGCACCGGTTGAACTATGTGTAGAAACCAGTGCAGATAAAATCATTATCCAAGTCATCGATGCCGGCAGTTTAACTGCGAAAGATTGGGCAAACCTAAGAAAACCGTTCGTGAGTAAGAGCGGCTTAGGACTTGGACTAACAATAGTTGAATCAATGGTAGGCCGCATGGGCGGAAAAATGTCCCTAATGGGACCACCTACAACCTTTATATTGGAGATACCTTGTGAAACAGACACTGCTTCTCGTTGAGGACGATAAAAACTTGGCTGACGGCCTGTTAGTAAGCCTGGAACAAGCAGGATATGAGTGTTTACATGTGGAGCGTATTTCAGACGTTGAGCCACAATGGAAAAAGGCTGACTTAGTCATTCTGGATCGCCAACTACCAGACGGCGATTCTGTACAATCTCTTCCTGAATGGAAAAAAATTAAAGATATCCCAGTAATCCTGCTAACAGCATTGGTTACTGTTAAAGATAAAGTAGCTGGCCTAGACTCTGGCGCAAACGACTACTTGACTAAACCTTTTGCTGAAGCGGAGCTATTCGCTCGCATTCGTGCACAACTACGTGCACCAGATTCAGCAGAACAAGGTAACGCTGATAAAGTGATGACAAAAGACCTAGAGATCGACCGTGCAACGCGCGAAGTCGTATTTAAAGGTGAAATGATCACACTGACTCGTACAGAGTTCGACTTGTTGTTGTTCCTAGCATCAAACCTAGGCCGTGTATTTACACGTGACGAATTGCTTGACCACGTATGGGGTTACAACCATTTCCCAACAACGCGTACCGTTGATACTCACGTACTTCAGCTTCGCCAAAAACTACCTGGTCTTGAAATCGAAACGCTTCGTGGCGTTGGCTACAAGATGAAAGCGTAAGAGCAAGAATGAAAACACTACTTCCTGTAGTTCTATCATTGCTGTTAGTGAAACCAGTCCATGCTACGGACTGGTTTCAAACAAACACACCTCTCACACAAGCACACCAACATCTCCTAGAAGATGACCTTGGTGGCATGTTCAATTCCCTGGTCGAACTCTGGCAAAGTGAACCCAATAAAGAGCTAAGGCCACATCTTAATGACTTGCTTGCTCAATCATTATCTAAAGACTGTGGTAAATCTCTTACTGGTGTAACACTGCCTGATTGGATCAGCGGTATTAACGTTATTCGTCAGACTATTCAAAGCCCGGGCCGTGACACTTACCGCTTAGTGGTGAAGTTGCGAGCAACCACCGATATTGAAGACATTTCGTTTCGTCGTTGGGTTGATAGCTCAATCTCTGCGGATGCCTCATTTAACTATGAAGAGCCGCAAGAGGGAGCAGAACTCGCGAATGAACGAAACTTCCTCAAGCGCTATAACTTAACCGGTAAGTTAGACGCAGGGTTGTATCATCTTTCCATCACGACGAAAGATAACCGCACCTACCGCACTTGGGTAATCTTAGGGGATTCGAACTCGACGCAATACGTTCGTTGGACATCTAAAGAGAATTGGAAGGTCGAAAAGAGCGCATTACGAAATCCGCACTGTCCATTGCCACAACTCGAAGTCGGCTTATACGATTATGTTGAAGGGCAATACGATCAGGTATGGAAAAAGACCTACGAGTCTAACTACCCAAATGCACTAGAGCTTGAAGGCATCCCCAACGATCGCTATGTGTTAGCTGTGAGCATTAACAGTCGCCGTTGGCAAGGGGACATTATTGTGGAGCAGGCTCAAACTATTAGTCGAACTTATGATGTTTCTCTCGAAGAATAGTTAAAGAAATTACATTTGTGCCGATATAAGTTCAGGAAGAACAAAAACACAAGTGTAGTATGAAGACACAATACAAAATTTTAGCCACTGCAATGACTGCTGCGCTATTCTCTGGCGCGGCTTCTGCTGCTACTTACGCAATTGAAGCACGCAGTGATGCGATGGGTGGCGTTGGCACCGTATCTGCCTCTTACCTAACAGCACCATTCTTTAACCCAGCCCTTACCGCGATTTACCGACGTAATGATGATGCTGGTATGATCGTACCGAGCTTTGGTATCAACTATAACGACCAAGATGGCTTAATCGATGAGATTGAGCGCATTGGTAAACTTAATGACCCTACAGATATCGTCAATTCATTGAACGCCATTGATGGGCAGAAGATGGACTTCGATTTGGGCGGCGTTGTGGCAGTTGGTATCCCTAATCGATTTTTATCGGCAACGGCTTACGGCAAGCTTTACACTGAATCCTTTGTAGCTCCGGAAGTTGATACTTCGGTTCCAGCTGATTCTCTCAAAAACAGTTATGTTCGCGGCGTTTCAATCGGTGTAGCAGAAGCGGGGGTCTCTCTCGCGAAGTACACCAACTTCATGAACCAGCACCTGTCATTTGGTATCACACCTAAACTGCAGCGCATCTACACCTATTCATACGCGACAAGCTTTGCAGCATTCGATACTAAAGATCTACGTGAAAATGAAACCGCAGAAACCATGTTCAACTTGGATGCTGGCGCGCTTTGGTTCTTCGGCCCGTATCGCTTAGGTATTTCTGCGAAGAACTTGATTGGCCGAGATGTGAAAACCAAGTCATTCACATACAACAGCGATACAATCCAATCCTATGAATACAGCATGCGACCTGTATACACCGTCGGCGCAGGTTATGTAGCGGATTACTTTAGCTTTAGTGTTGATTACGACCTAAATGAAGAGAAGAAGTTCTCTACCTTTGATGACAACACACAAATGCTTCGTGCTGGTTTTGAAATCGACGTACTACGCCAGCTAGCACTTCGTGGTGGTTACATGAAAAACCTAGCTCGTTCAGACGACGAGGGCACGATTACTGCGGGTATTGGATTATCACCACTCAACTTAATAGAGATGGATATTGCCGCTCAATACACCAATGAAAATGCAATGGGCGCTTCAATTAATTTCCTTGCGACCTACTAAGCGAATCGTTATAGTCAGCTCCTCACATTGAGGAGCTTTTTTATGTTTGACGATTTACCACCTCTGTCCCATCAAGAACAGCAACAAGCTGTAGAACGTATTCAAGAGCTAATGCAAAAGGGTACCAGTACCGCAGAAGCGATTAAGATCGTTGCAGAGCAAATTCGAGCAGAATACGCAGCAAAGAAACAAGACTAAGAAATTACGAAGAGCAGGGCACAGACCCTGCTTTTTTACGCCCGTCGAATACATAACCAAAACAGACAACTCACCACCTTTCTTCAAACAAAACATTACGTTACCACGTCACACCAATAAACCAGAAGTACAGTAGGAACCTCTACCATAATCAGTTGGTAAAATTTTACTAACTTTGATTAACTGTCACTTTTAAAATGCAGCGAAAAATACCACCCAGAGAGGCCATAACCAATAAAATCCATGAAATACAGAGGGTTAGCCACGAATAAAACACTAGCATGGGAATGTGTAATGTCTGATTTTGTAATTAAATTACAAAGGCCAATTTAAGTGAGTGAGTGGGCAGTGGAATATTCTGTAAAAATCTAAAAGAGACGCCGTCACTTTGGTGTTCACTTAGATAAGTTTGATATAAAGGGCGCTTTGAGGACAGTAAGTGCTTGCGGACTAACATCCATTAATCCAACAGTACTCACCTAAAACAGGAAATCTAAATGTGTGAATAGAAAGAAATCGGATTGAATGGATGTACAGTTAGTGCTGTTATTTTTAAGAAAATGATCATTAGGCAACACAACTAGGCAGAGCGATTCTGGAACCTCTTTTACTTACGTGTTACGTCGTAACATGGCGTGTAACAAAAAGAAATAGAGCGCAACACGCTGGTACCACTAATAGTGTTCTGCGTAGGGAAGTTCGTTTTCCCTACCTGATTTAGCTTCAATGCAGAAGCTCAGTGGCAAGTTCTCGAAAGAAAATAGAAGAATGTAAGTAATGTTGAGTTATGTATGGTGGGTCTAATCATAGTGTAATGAGGATCAGTAAAACGCTTAAACCTTTCGAGCGAATTCAGACCCACACTAATGACGATTTACACAGCGGGCAGTGAACCAATACATTTGGCGGGTCGATTGGCCTCGACAGGCTTCCAATTCGTTTTCATCGACGTCCACCAAAATCAAGAAGCCTACAGAAAAGCCGAACCTTAGCGATGGGGTTCGGCTTTTTGTATTTCTAATGAAATTAAATGCACGGTACAATAGGAGTAGCATTCAGCTTTCAATTAAGTAGCAAGTATGAACACAACCTCCTCTACTAACCTTATCGATACAGACTTCCATCAAGAAAACTTAGACTTTTCTCAAATAACACCTGAAGACTTTGAAAACTTAGTATTCCACTTGCTAGATGAGATGGGCTTCTCTAACCTGAACTGGCGTAAAGGCGGCGAAGGGAACTCTGCGACTGATGGAGGAAGAGATTTAGAAGCTACATATTGGTCAGTTCGTCCAGCGGAATCACTTGAAGAAAAATATTGGTTTGAAGTCAAACACCGAAGCAAACAATTGGAAAAAATCCAAGTGCAAAAAACGGTTCTGAACGCTAGCGGGAATAATCGGAAAGATAATGTCGTGATTATCACGAATAAAACGATTTCGAATCCGACTAAAGACTGGTTATCTGACTTTCAACTCGACCATAAAACTCCAAGAGTGATGATTTGGCAAGGACATGACTTAGAGTTATTTCTTCGAAAAAACCCCAGAACTCTCGCGAAATTCTTACCATCTTCATTAGCCTTTAGTGGGCGTTGCAAAGTCATACGCTCAAAGTTTCAGAACTTAATATTACTACCTTCGATAGGAGAAGTTGAAGAACTGTGGCGTCATAGAAAAACGCTAAAAGAAGAGGAAATTCATATGTTAATGATAGCTGTAGTGGCAGAAGTAGCATATGGTGATGTTTGTAAACGTCGATGGGGCATTGAATTAGATAGAATCACACTCTTTTCAATTACAGTGTCTCTAATTGCAAACCTTTTTCCTTTCATATTAGCCTGTAGTAAAAATAACAAAGAACAATCAATCCTAATTGATGCTGCTTCATACCTCTTACAATGCTTACTCATGAGAGAAGGAGTTGAAATTTGTCTATCAGCAGTTCTTACCCCAGAAGAGTATTTTGAAGACTTAGATGTTTTACCTGAAGAATTACAGATGAAAAGATGCTTACCAATTATCAACACTATACTCCATGACCTTAGCGTTCAATGTAGTTCAAGAGATTGCTCAAAAGTGTCTTACCTAAGACTCACTGATGAAAATAATGACTATTTTGAGCGATTTCTAAAACCGTCTCCTGAGAAAAAAGAAGAAGACAATTTAATATTAAATTCAACGATTTTTGATTGTAAGCTTGGGCTTGTTGAAAAAGAAAGTTACTGTCTATTTGGAGACCCCGAAGATATAACTTCTGTAAATCAAATTAAAGAGAAGTTGGCGTTTGCTAAGTCCGTGATTCTTTCTCGTAGCGCCGAAATGAAAAACACATGAGTTTTAGTGCTTAGACTTAGAAGGAATCCAACTGGCGGCTTTTATTCGATGGCCGCCACGAAACGGTAAGACGTTTTCTTTTGCAGGATAGACCTTTGGTTGGTCTATGTGCTCAAACTTCTCGACAAGCGTCTTAAGTGCGCATTATGTATAAAAGGGTTAATAGGGGGTTAGACTGGTGCGCGTGACTGTAACGCATTGATTAGGCGAGGGTTTACGGTCTTTTCATCAAGCAAACCGTACACAACATCTTGATCATCGAGTTCTAACAAATCGGCAATTTTGAATGCCATTTCCCAATCAAGAACACTGCGCCCATTGCGGTAATTACTAATTCTACTTGCCCCAACGTTTAAAAACTTAGCCAACTGATAGTCAGAGGTAAGCTCTAACTGGACTTTCAGTTGGTCTAAAAGCAAGTTTGTGTAATTAGTCATGTTCCCGCATCCCTTCGCTGTATTGTTAAATTCTAGTGGATAGTATCGCGTCTTTCACTATTGCAAGCACCTTGCAAGCTTAAAAACATTTCCTTAACGTTATTTTTGAGACAGGAAATCAACAGCTTGCGGAGGCTAGAACATGGAACGTATCGTTACCAATCCTATTCACTTACCTTGCCCAGATATGGCAGGGTGCGAAAACCCAGACCCAAATAAAACGGCAAACTCACTGCGTAAAGTTGCAGAGCTTCGCCAAAAATTTGCTGAGCATTTCCCAAAGAAAGCGCAAACCTACATTCCAGCACGTTTTCGTCAGGGAGTAGTAGCATGAATATTAGTATCTGGAAATCTCGCCGCAACAAAAACCAACTTGTTGCATCACAGAGCAACGGAATTCATATCTACTTCGATAGTTTTGAACTCGAAACCGTCGAAGCATCATTATGGCTTTACCAAGGCAGCGTGTTAGTAGCGTGCTTTGAGGCGAAAAGCGACACCTTAAACGAATTAACAAAAACGGCTCAACGCATGTTTGCTAACGGTGCTCAAAATCATGGCGCACCGCTTAACGATTTCCGCAAGCAAGATGAAGCGCCCCAAGTGGGCGCGGATTCTTCCTTTGTGGAGGCGTAACCGTGAAGCATCTTTATGAGGCGCAAGAACCGCGCTCATTCACCAATCAACTAAGCCCACAAGATGTGGGCTTTATAACGGCGTTAGCTCAAGACGTCACCATCACTGAGAAAAACATTACCGCTATCGAAAGCGGTTTTTTTAGTGCTAAAAATACCCAGTGTCTCGATTCAGAGTTGCAAAAGCTCAAAGCTTTGGAGCAAATCCACTTCATTCGTACACAACAAAGTGCTGAACTTGGGCGCGAAGCGCTGGACGAAGTCCAGAAAAGACTAGGCTCGTCAAAGGGCGCAAAAGTCGGACACGGAAAACGAAAGCAGATAGACCGCTTAATTACCCGTTCTCGACGCTTGCCGCCGCGCCACAAAACAGAATCGTTTTGTGGCGACAACGTGACCGATGAATATCGAACACGCCCAGAATCGCAGACAGGCTGGATTCTGAACGAAAACAAGCGCTTGGAATGGCAGCCAATCGGCAAAAGTCGCGCTTATTTGATGCGTAGAAGCTGGGCAAAACAAACCAAGATGCAAGTGAAGTTTCACCCAAGCCCATCGGACGCGCCAGCGCCGCAAAGTGGTGAGCGATTCACGGAAAAACTGACGCCTCGCGCTGTAAAGAAAATCTTTGAAGCGGGCGCATATGTCGCAGCGTGTCACGGTGGATTCAGCACATTTCTCACTTTGACGTTTTCCCCAAAACAGCGCGAGCGCATCTTTGGCGGTGAGGCTGTGACGGATGAAGGTCTGCCATATTGCCCAATTCAGACCACGATTGGCGCGGAGGTTTCCCGCTTCTTGGATGGTTTGAAGAAGATGTACCAGCGCGGTTTCGAATATGCGGCAACCGATGCCAACCAGCTTGGGCTTGATGGAAACAAAATCAAAGTGTCGGGGCGGTTGGGACGCCCATTAAAAGCCGCTTGGAAAGATGACGACGGCATCAAGCACGTGAAAGAGATTCACGGTGCAACGAAAAAGCCTTTTGACTTCCACTATATCTGGGTTGCCGAATCGCCAGCTAATGAAGACGGCGAACCAAACCCGCATGTGCATGTACTTTTGAACTGGCGCGTGGAAAACCATCACTTTGCTGGTTGGGCGAAACGTATCGAGCAGCTTTGGGGTAATGGCATGGCGCACCTAGAGAAAATCAAGTTCAGTGAAGCAGCCGCCGGTTATCTAATTAAAGCGGTTGGCTATGCAGCCAAAGGCGACAACGCCGACCAAGGATTGATAAAAGGCAACCGTTACAACATTTCACGCTGTAGCCGCGCACCGGATTGGGACGTTTTAGCCTCGTTCGAGGTAGACAACATGACGGGCATCATTAAAGAGTGTGGCTACATGTTAGAGCAATGGCGCAAGCCAATGCAGCGCGAAATCAAGCGCAAACAAATCAAGAAAGATGAAGCAATTAAAGCCATCGACATCAATAAAAAGCAGGGCAAAGTCAGTGCGGTGGTGAAACTTAATCACCTGATCAAACGACTCGATACCGAAACGCGAGAACTGCGCCAAGAAATCAAGCAGCGCGGCACGTTCGCCAGTAGTCAAAACCAGTTTTCTATCGTGTTTGAAGGTGACGACGCTCAAAGCAAAGCTGATGATTTTCTTTACTGGGCGCATGGTGCGCGAGGTTGGTCAATGAAGTGCTCTATTGAAACATTGGGTAATGATATTGAGCTATATCGCGCCAGTGCCAAGCATTTATATGGCGAACAATTTGAACGCTTTCAACTGAGCCAAGCTAATTGGAAAAGCCAGCTACAGCAACCTATACCACCGGAGCCCGATTTCAACACCATAAAGAGCAATAACATGGCGGAGTACCTTGATTATTGCCGTTCTATTTAGCCCGTTTGGGCACTTGCTTGCGAAATGATTTCAGCAAACTAGGAAAGGAAACCCAATGAGCAACATCGACAAAATCACCGATGCAATGGAAAAGGAAGTAAAGCGCAGCAAGGGCGGCGTGTTTTGGCGCCTCTTGTTGGTCTGGATGAAAGAAGTGAACAAACAAATCCAGAAGAAACCCGACACCGACGAACTACCAGCGGAGGCTAACTAAATGAAAATGCTATCTCTTAACGAATGTCACCAAGCAATTGCAGCTCTGGACGCTGCCGACAAACTGAACGCCAGTGTTGAAAAGGAGTTGAGCCAGTTTAAAGAAATGGACATGAACGACATCATGAAGCGTGCCAGTAAGATGATTTTCTCGCAAAACATCTCGCTTGAAGCGTTTGGTTTGTCGCCGACTTTGTTTCAACAAATTGAGCAGCTAACGGCACTGAATAACAAAGCGCGTGAGAAGTACCGCGCATGTGTTGAAGCCAACATTGAACTGCTTTCTGATGTTGAGGCGGTTGCCGATGAGTAAACATCCAAACCCAATTCGTGGGCACGTTTCGTGCCCGGTTTGTAGCAGCCATGCCACCGTTCACCGAGTGGGTGAAGGCAAGCTGATTGCCGAAGGTGAGCCAACCAAAAACGGGCGCAATTTGGGACTGCTTTATTACAAGTGTCCAAGCTGCGGCAACAGTCCAATGAGCAAAAGCATTAACTCGTTTGTTGAATCCAACATGGTGGAATCGGTAGACCAACTGAACACGCCAGAATCTAGTGACACCGTCACTAATGAGGGCGATATTTCAACGGTTGAGCCAGTGGTTGAAACCGTTGAAAGCACTGATACGCCTAGCTTAGAGCAAAATGAAGTGGTAACGGTTGAAGCGCCAGAAAGTGAACCACCAATGCCCGTTAAAAAGCGTGTGTTTCCGGTTAAAAAGGTCTTGGCTGGACTGGCAATTGTGGCGCTTTTGCTTTGGGCAGTACGCCAACTGATACCAACCAAGAAAGCAACCGACGAACCAAGCGAACAGGGAGAGCCAATTAATGCAGGGTGAACTTGAAAACCAACCGGAACACGATGATTGGGGCGACTTTTCAGCGGTTATCAGTGGTCTAGAAGAAACCGAAACCACCGCTGTGATTGATGCGCCAACCGAAGCCGCCAACGATGAAAAGCCAGCGGGTGAAATGTTCGAAGGGGCGCTGTCGGTGCTGTTTACCATTGCAGAGCAAGCGACCAGCATCATTTCGGGCGTGGACTTTGAATTCGATGAAAAAGGCAAAGCGGCGGTGATTGATGCTGCCTTGCCAGTGCTTGAAAAGCATGGTGACGCGGTCACTTCTCTGTTCGGTAATTACATGGAAGAAGCCGTGTTAGGTCTGGCGGTGCTGTCTTTGGTCTACAGCGCGAAAAAGACCATGACACACCAAAAGGAACTGTTAGCCATAGAGGAGAAGAAACAGCGTGAGCAAAACCAAAAAGACGCCGCTTAAATTCCCTAATCCGGTGAACTCGAACCCGTCACACGATGCAGAGCATGTGATTTATGTGGCGGGTACTGGCGGGGGTAAAACCTCCGCCGTTAAGCACTTGGGATTAGTACCGAAAGCCGCGCAAGCGGTTTTTTTTGACCCATACCGAAACTATGCGGGTGCGAAGTATCGCGGGCAAATGTGCCTTGAAACCTCATCGCGTGTCGCGTTCGTCAAAGCTTTGGTGTTGGCGCGTAAGCGTGGCAAGTCGTTCAAGTTGGCGTATGTACCCAGTGAGGGGGCGTGCGGTGATGAATTGGAGTTTTTCAGTGCTGCGGTGTGGGCGGTTGGCAATGGTGACGCTGACCGTCTGCACGTTGTGATTGAAGAATTAGCCAGTTGTGTGGAGACGTCCGGCAAACTCAAAGGCAAAGCGGGCGAACTGTGGCGTGGTGGGCGTCAGTATGGTCTGGTGCTGCATTCGATTTTCCAACGTGGGCAGGAAGTACCGAAAACCGTCACCGAGCAATCGCCTGTTTGGTGGATTGGCGCGGTTAACTCGATGGCTGACGCTCGTTGGCTTGCTGACAAAAAGGGCTTGTGTGTCGATACGCTGGCAGGGCTGAAATCAGCCAAGCACAACAAAGCCGCGATAGGTAAACCCATTGCCGAATATTTATTGGTTCGTGATGGTATTGGCAACGTCGAAAAGGGCGCATTTAATTGCGTAACAGGTACGTTAAACGAGGCTAAGACGCTGTTCTAGTTATAATTATAGGAACAAACAACACATTACTGGTATTATTGGCCTGAAAAATCTCAACTCAACAACCATTAGGCTTAAAAATAAACAACATGGCTATGACGCTAATAAAATTTATACCATACTTCGTTCAGGCACTAATTCTATACTTGACTTACAAACTTAGTGAGTTTGGTATATCTGCGCTGTTTGCTCTAATAATCATAATAGTATCCTCAATTATGACATTATATTATAGGAGTAACAGTTCAACGATAAGTGGCTCAGGAATATTTGTACTTGCAACGACGAGCTTCATTTCCTTCGGCGTGTCTGCTCTGGTTTATTTCAATGGACTGCACTCTTTAAATGAAGCTACTGCGTTACAATCTTGGGAAGGCATTTTGACCAGTGTAGGGGCTCTTGATTGGTACAATGACTTCCATCATAGTCTCTTTTATCAAGGGGAGTCATTGGTCGATGCTGCAACACCACCCATCGGAATTACCAATGAGCCTGTCTCAGATATATTTGCATTAACTGTTATTTTATTCCTCGTTGAGTCAGCATGTTTGTTTGTCTCCTCTAAATTCCTGCGCAAGTAGCAACCCAAACGGGTTAGTTTATTGCCCATTCAACCTATAGGTTAACCACTTAACCTATAGGTTGCTCCAACTTCCCAGCCTTCCAAATTCCTTGTTTCATGAATGCACTTTTTAACCGTGTGCAACCGAAAGGAACAACATGAAACAGCAACATAAAAACCTATTGATGGCGCTCATCATCACGCTAATCGTGATTGCGGCTATCAACAACATCAGCGTACTGACTCCGGTGCGTGAGACTCTAAACGGCGACAAAGGATGGTTCTAAATGGAAGCGCTAAAACAGCCTTTTAACCCTCGTCCTCGTGAACTTGATCCAGTGGAAGGTGTGAACTGGGGCAACCAAGCCACGCTGCGATTGGTATCGGGTCCAACGTATCAAAACATTGAGCTAGTAACTGACATTACCGACCCGTCAGACATTGAGCGCATCACTGTGAAAGTGAACGGTCGTGAAATCGTGAACGTAACCGCGCAAGACTTGATTGACTTGCAAGAGCACAAAAAAGAGTACGTGCAACAAGGTCGTTACGTGCTCAACTTCTCTGATATGTCGATGCGCACCAAACTGGGTATCCGTACAGGTGAGCTAGTCACCCTACAAGGTGAAATCTGGTTTATGTACATCCAGCTAAAAGCCAAGTCCGGTCAAGCGGCGCCAATGATTCGTGCTCGTGCTCATACGACAGCAGCGCAATCACAACGCATCTACATGCCTCGTATCTACTCACAAACATGGTATGCAGCCTCTAGCGGTCGTACACCGTTTGACTTTGCCGAGCGTAGCGCGGCGCTGTCTCTAAAGCGTGTTCATTTGAAAGACGCAACGATTGAGCGTGTGCGTGTTCTACGTGATGAGCGCGAAGAGCTGAACGTCAACAAAGCCGATAACGCTTATGACTTGGCGGCAGCGGGTCGTGAGCAAAATGCGGGCTTCTTCTCGATGGACTTCACGCGCTGCGGCTTTGGCAGTGAAGCACGTCTGCCAACGGCAGCCATGAAACAACTCGCGTTCGAAGTCGAAAAGACAGCGGCGGGCAGTATTCCGGTACTGATTGAAGCCATCGAACAAGTGTCTGTGCCTACAGCGCAGTAAGGGGGCGTTATGGTGATGGCGCAGGAAACGTGGGGCGGTGTTTGGGATGGCGTTTTAGAAGCGGGCGGTGAACTGCTAACAGACGTGACCAGCATTGGTAAAGATTGGCTCGGCATCAAACTGCAAAATGAAGCGCAGCGCGTTGAGTCCAGCAACCCCGACGAACAGCGCAAGCACAATAACGACTACCAGCAACCAACGGGTGAGCCTGTACATACCTCCGCTTTTGCGGGGGTAAACCCGACTTACCTTGCTATGGGTGCGGTGCTCTTACTGGTGCTTTTGTTAGTGGTGTTTACCGCTAAGGGGAAGAAGTAATGCCGCTCATTCCATATCTGATTGCAGGTGCGGTGGGTGCATGGGCTGGCATCAAGTTAACGGGCGGTTTTGACCGCATCGGCTTGGTGCTTGGCTTACTTCTGGTGTGTTACATCCTCTACAAGAAAGGATTCAAGCTGTGATAGGTGGACCACTTACTAATTCCGGCTCAATGCCAATCAATGCGGGCGCCGGTCCCGCGACCAGCGGCTCAAAAGGTCAGGCAAATGGCAGCCTTTCAATGGGCAACATCAACATGGGCGGCAGTGGTATCGACCGCATCACGTTGATTGCCATTGTGATGGCGTTATTGGTGGGGCTGTGGCTATGGAAAAAGAAGTAATTCAAGTCATGACCCATTCAGCGCGTGCGCTTGGCGAACTCAAGCCAGCGTTTCGCGCTGTGCCCAATGAATACAAGGAGCTGTGCAAAGCCGTCAAGGAAGGGCGCGTGTCGTTGTATCGCTTAACCAGTGATAAGTGCGATTTGCTGATTGCGGGCGAGCGTGATGGTGACAGCTATTACCTATGGGCGGTTGTCGGTCACGGCTTGGCATCCGGTATCAAGCAACTGTGTAAAACCGTGAAAGCGGCGGGCATTGGCTCACTGGTTGCGGATACCGCTTTTGAAGGTGTGGCGCGTTTGGTTCGTCGCCTTGGCGTCACACAAAAACACGATGGCGATTTCATTCGCCTCGATTTGGAGGGCTTTTAGATGGGACGTTCCAAGTCCAAATCAACCAGCACCAACAACACAACCAACGTCAGCGGTCAAAATGCCATTGATGGCGATAACCTTGGGGTGGCGCTGTCTGGCGTTAACAACTCCACGATTAACGCCAACATGACCATGACCGACCACGGCGCGATTGATGCGGCGTTGGCATTAGGTGAAGAAGCGTTTCACCTTGGCGGGGAAATGATTGATAGCAACGAGCGGGTGACGCTTGAAGCGATGGACATGAACCGCGACATGGCAGAAACCGCCATTGATGAAGTCGCCGATTTTGCGGGGGCATCGCTGAAAACCTACGCCTCAACCAACAGTGAAAACCTCAACATGTTGGCGGGGTTGGCTGGCAGCCAAGCGGCGCAGAACTCGAGGAACCTCGAATCTATGATGGAGCTTGCCAAGTTCAATAAGGACGGCGGGCAAGTGGAAACCAGCAAGATGATGATGGCGGTTGCCATTGTGTTGGTGCTGATGCTCGGCTTTGTAATGGTGAAACGATGAATACCACTCTTATTGCGGGACAACCAATCCCGCTTACGCCAGACGGCAATTGGCTGTATTTGAAAGCGGCACAAGGTGAAATTGATGTTTATCGAGAAGTCAGCGGTGAGCGCGTCACGCTTGGACAGTCGTCCGTGTTTAACGTGGGTGAAGGTAAGCAGCTAGGGCGCTTGCTTATCTCAAGCCGCATCGATAACGAAATCGAAATCCAGTTTGGTTTTGGTACGTTCACGCCGCCAGTCGAAGGTCAAAGCGTGGTGATTCAAGCGCTGCCAAGTGTCGAGATTAACGCCTTGCCACCAATGCAGATTGCAGAAAATCAGCAAGTGGCGATCAGTTCGCTGCCAGCGGTGAGCATTGCTGCCAATCAACAACTGGCGGTCAGTCAGTTGCCTGAGCTTCACCTTGCTTCGTTGCCTCCGGTTGTTCTTGATGGCGTGCCATCAATGAAAATTTCATCCATGCCCGCCGTTCGTATCTCAGCCGCGCAAATCGTTCGTGTCGCAGAAGAAGCCAGCAGCGAGTTAATCACCGAAGCGGTGAGCACATTCCCACACAACATTGCACAAAAGGACACCCGCAAAGCCGTCACCATCAAGGCTGCCAAGACCAACACGGAATCGGTGTTTGTCGATGCCTTTGAGTTGGAGGCGGGCGAACGTATCGAAATCGCCAGCAAAGCCGCCATGACGTTAACAGGCGCAGCGGGCGACAAAGTCACATTAATGGAGATTTAAAGCATGGGTGAAGTACGCGAGAACCTGCCAAACGGCAGCCCACGCAACAAAATCGAATACTTGGCAGACTGTATCGACTTTGCCAAGTCTCAAGCGGGCGGTGAACCGCCTAAAAACCTACTGGTAAACCCTGATTTATCAGCGGGTGAAGTCGATATTAATTGGAACTTGCCGCACTATGCGCGCTGGACAACAAGCATGTTTACGTACAGCAACCAGAGCGCCAATGAAATGCACTTAGGCCGTAGCTTTGGGCGTCCGGCGCCAGTGGGCTGGGGCGTAGAAGTTAAAGCGGCTTCCTCGTATGCACATAGTGCGTTCTATAACACCATCGGCAGCGAAGTCGAGAAGCGTGACCCAACCGCAAAAGCGGCGTTCTTCTTGATGGGCTTTGGTGATGCCAAGGTGATTCATTTCAGTGTGTTTACCGCGCCAGTTGAAAATGAAATCTTGTACAACGATGAGAACGGCGAGACGCAGCGTAAAGACTTGTCTTATTCCGCATATCTAAAAATGCATGACGATACGGTTTATCACCGCTTTGGTGTGGTCGAACTCGACCAGAACGGTGACTTTGTTGATTACGTCGGTAAGGCATTTTCTGCACGCCCTGAGCCTGCCAAGTTTGTGCAAACGTGGCTACATGGTTTGAAGTTTAAGCCAGGGGGCATTTATGCATTTTTCGTTGAGTCAGACATGAACAACGGCGGCAAAAGCTGTGCATTCACTGGTGCGGGTGTATTCCTCAATCCAGAGCAGCAAAACATTGTGCCGGACTTAACGCCGAGCCAACCAGCACAAGAAGCGCTGCGTTGTGTGGAATCCTTGGGACAACTTTCGCAAGCACAACTGACAGGCGGCGTGAGCATTGATGTAGGGCGTTTTCCAATGCCATTTGGTATGGAAAAACATCTCATTTTTTGTAACTGCCAAACCACGCAAACCGCGACCGAAACGCCGATTAATGCCGCGACCATCACCAAAACCGACTACAAAACGGTGCGTGTGGTTGGGGATACCGTCGGCGGTCAATCGCATGGTCACTTGATGGCGTACTACTCGAAAACACCTGTGCATTTGAACTACTTCAATTCAGCCAACTATCAGGCGGTGTAACGATGCCTTGGCTACTGGTTGTATTTGTCATTCTAGGGATGGGAGCTTTCACCATGACAACCACATCAAGCGTTCGCGGGGTGCGCATCAACAACCCGCTAAACATTCGTATTGCTGGCAACGCATGGAAAGGCAAGGTTACGCCGTCACGAGATAAGGCATTCGAAACCTTTAAAGCACCTGAATGGGGCTTTCGTGCGGGCGCTATTCTGCTGCGCAATTACCAGCAACGGCATGAGCTGTTCACGCTAAGTGAAATCATTCACCGATTCGCGCCCCCAAGCGAGAACAAAACCCACAACTATGCGCAGTTCGTCGCGGGTCGTGTTGGTGTTGGTATCGATGAGCGTATTGATTTGGTGAACAACATGCCGCTATTGGTCGAAGTCCTGCACGCCATGAGCATCATGGAAGTTGGGCGCCATTACAGCAAAGACACCGTGATTAAAGGTGTGAAACTGATTTAGGGAGAAATCAAACATGTTTGAACGTTCAACATTAAAAGGCTTGGCGTTATTGGGTTCGGTCGTCGCTGCAGCGACAGGTTACGGGCACTTATTCAGCGTCGAAATCACCGAAACGGGTGTAAACCTTGGCGGTGCGATTGGCTTGGCAATTCCAGCGGTTATTGGCGTTTATGAAGCGCTGCCAGACAGCTGGAAACCGACAAAAAGTGTAGGGGGCTTGGATGGAAGCCGCCCTAGTTAACGCCTTATCCGGTCTAGGCTTTTCGTCGGAATCGCTCGTGATGTTTGCGCTTATGGGGATGAATCTGAAATACCAGATTGCTATCAACAAGCAACTCACCAAAGGTCTACAAGATGTTCGAGAAAGCGTGTTGGTTCTAAAAGCTTCGCGCAACGCTGACGCATAAAGGATTAAAACGTGCGACAGACTTCGAACCCACACTAATGACGATTTACACAGCGGGCAGGGAGCCAATACATTTGGCAGGTCGATTGACCTCGACAGGCTTCCAATTCGTTTTCATCGACGTCCACCAAAATCAAGAAGCCTAAAAAAGCCGAACCTTAGCGATGGGGTTCGGCTTTAACATTCTAGGAGAAAATATAGAAAATAAACGAAAACAAAAAAAACAAATAAGGAAAGTGTTTTTCAATAAAGTCAGGTAGCGATAGATAACTTTTTATATAACACTGCCTATATATATTGAGGAACTTTTTTGAATCGAAATCATGATAAAAAACGCCGGATGAGTTCAAATAAGAACCGGAATCACCCCCATCTGAATAAACATAACCAAACTTCATCGGCAATTCCACTCGATAATTTAGGTTGGCTTTAACTCTAATATAGATATCTTTTGGGTCAAATTCTGTAAAGCCTTCAAAAGTAAGCTCAGTCAAGTTGTACCGTGTAATCCAGCGATGCCATTCATCGTTATCTCTTGTTGGACTCAAAATTCCACCCAATGATGACCCCATATATATACTATCACCAGACAGTATAGCTCGCTTTAGATTATTGCTTAACTTGTCCCCATAACGATGAAAGTAATGTATTATATTGGCTTCGAGCAGTTCATCTCTTCTTGAAAAGTAGTCACCCTCGCTTTTTTTATAAACATAAAACTTATAAAGGTAATAAGTTGACACTAGAAATATAAACAATCCGATAGTACCTTTATCGGCATTAATACTAGCACCAACAAAAGGTAACTTATCAATCTCTAAAACACCAAATTGTTGTAGGAACAACACAGAAGATGAGATAACTACCGCACGCCCTGCTTTAGCGATAGGTTCGTTATGCGAATAACTTAACTTTGACATAACTTACTCTCGAAGAATGAGGTACTATAAGGAACTGTTTTAGTCCTAAAAAACTCTGGCTCTGCAACTGCAATTTTTAATTCGATGTTAGTACCATTAACAACTTCCAAGAGTTTGTCTAGGTCTTGGGGGGCAATAAACTCACCAATTACTATACTCTTGATAACTCCATCAGATAGCTTATATTTATTACCAGTCCAATGCTCATTGGTGGCAATTAACCTAAATTCTTTTTCATAGCACCAAGAGGTATTCTTTGTTCCAAATATCTCTTCTGAAAAATCGTTAATATGGTGGTTTCTTTTAATAAAATCGGCAACCTTTAATACCAATGGCTGTTCTTTATATTCAACATGACAACTACCAAAATAGGGAGATCTCTTTTGTTTATTGAAATCATACTCAATACAAATGCCGCGCATACCGTTTGCATAATGTCCCCATAGAAGAGGATGGGAATCAACAGTTGAAAGGCAGAATAATTTTGTATCTTCCCTTATTTTTTTTAGCATTTCTTTATTTAAACTTTTGATTTTCTCATTGACTCCATCAACTATAAGTCTTTTTTCATGTAAAGAAAGATTAGCAATTAGGTCGTGATATTGCCTTGCAAGTTTTATATTTCTGTCAAGTTCTTCAACATTTAACTTGTTGTACTTTTCGCGATCATCTCCGACGTCAATCATTAATTTGAAGAAAGAATCAATATTACTTTCATCAAGGTCGAATATGACTTTATAAAAAAGCTCAAATGGGTCGTTTAGAGAATCAATATTTGCAAACCATATTTCATTATTGGCTATGGATTCTAAAGTAAACTGATTTACGTTGCGGAACTTAAACAGTGGAGGATAATCGAAAGAACTCAAATTTATTAATCCCTTGAGAGAACAAAAAACATACCCTTGGAATATACACCATAAGGCATATCAAACATAATACTTTAGTATTATTTGCGCTTGCTAGGCGTCCATTTGGCTGCTTTCATCCTACGTCCACCACGAAACGGTAAGACGTTTTCTTTTGCTGGGTAGGTCTTAGGTTGGTCTATGTGCCCAAACTTTTCAACAAGCTGGCGATGTTCGTCACGCCAGAACACAAAACTTTCCAATTCTTTCGGGCTGAACTCACGACCAGACGGCGTGATGATGATGGCGCGTTTCTCACAGACACGAAAACCAGACCAACGTAAATCATTAGGCAAGTAACCAAGCGACTTAATCAACATGAGTTTTTCTGCCATTGGATTGATTGGAACAGTGCCATCAAGCCAACGGGTAATCGTCGGTTTGGACACGTGAAAATATTCGGCGCCTTGCTTGATGGATTTAAACTCACGCCAAAAGAGTGTGCGGAATGACTCGTGAAACATGACAACGCTCGCATATTGGATAACTGACTAAAATTAATTTTCTTGTTGTTTTTGCCGATACAGAACGCTTCATAATGTGGCGGTCGAGGATTTCGGCATTTTTCGTAGATTGCACAAAACAATCGTCAGAGATAGTACAAGTAACTTGAGTTATGGAAACTCACAAAATTAAAAATTACAGCTTGGTTATCAGACACTTATGAAACGCTTAATCAAATAGTTAGTCTTTGTTAACAACTAGCCCTTAAGTGCGCATTATGTATATTATGTTAAATGACATATCAACGTACGCCAATTCTTCTCTAGTTTGGTCTCCTATCCCTCTCAGATTTTAAAATACAGCGCTTTTTGGTGGTGTCATTAAACATAACCGTTATTTACCATAAAATAGCTAATATGGATCTATCAATCTACGATTGCTTGCTCTGCTATTAGCTGAGTTTCTTCAATAGACTTTCTGTGTTTGTTGTTCAGAGCTGATTGTTATCTGCCGTTTCGTTCTACAAGTCACCACCACAAACTACAGATACAAAAAGAGCGTCAATTGAGACGCTCTTTAAAATCTACTGAACTGTTTGAATTAACCACCGGCTAATTTTACTGTCATGCCTTTCTTCTCAAGATGTGCTTTGATCTTGTCACGAGCATCACCTTGAATTTCGATGTTGCCATCTTTTACAGAGCCACCACAACCGCAGACTTTCTTAAGTTCAGCGGCTAGCAATTTAAGTGGCGCGTCATCCATATCCAAACCAGTTACGATACAAACACCTTTGCCTTTGCGGCCTTTAGTTTGCTTTTGGATACGAACAATACCGTCGCCTTTAGGACGTTCGACTTTTTCTTCTTCTGGTTTGATTCGACCAGTTTCTGTTGAATATACGAGAGTCATACTCTTATTTCTTTTGTTGTTGTGCTTGTAGTGCTTTTTGTTTCGCAACTAAATACGCTTCGATATGGCGTTGAATCGCAGGCTTCGCGCCTTTGATCAATTTGCCGTTGAACATACAGTACCAAGCGTTGGGCTCGCCTGTGTCGTTCTTTATCGTGTAGCCGTTAAATACTTCAGATTGAGGATTGTTAGTGCTTTGCGCTCTTTGCCCCAGAGTTGCGAACTCTTTCGGGTCAATGATAGATGCTGTGTCACACCACCAATCTATGCTCTTTTTTACCGCCGTCAAACTGCCTTGTAAAACGTGGTTTTTGATCTTTACCTTCCAAACGCTACCGTCAGGTCCGCCTGATTGCAGGTTAAAACCTCTATAATTTGAAATTGCCATACCACTGAGCCATCTATTTAATGCTTTGATACAATCATAAATGCAACTGAGTAATATTCAAACTTTAACGCTGTCACATTACTCAGTTATGCTTAGGTTTACCACAAAATGAATGACGGTAACGTTAGTTAGATTGCAGTATGAATACAATCTGCTAGGAATTCGTGGAATTTGTGACCGTTGTTTTGCAGCATTTTAGGGAACATCGAAATCGGCGTCATACCAGGGAACGTGTTTACTTCGTTTAGGTAGATTTCATCATCTTCTGTTAAAAAGAAGTCGATGCGCGATAAATGACGTAAGTTCATTTGCTTAAACACAGTTTCTGAAGCCACACGAATCGCTTCTACCTGTTCTTCCGTTAGGTTTTTCGCTTCGACTTCAGTCAATGAATGGCTCGAGCTGCTGTACTTCTCATCGTAAGAGTAAAAAGCACCATCAGGCGCAATCACTTCACCAGGTTTGGTAATGAATAACTGGCCATTCATCTCATAAGCTGCGACTTCCAGTTCACGAGGTTTGACTGATTTTTCTACCAATACTTGCTCTGAGAAACCAAATGCATCGTTAACGGCTTGCGATAAAGCTTCCTTTTCAGTGACACTGTAACAGCCAACTGAAGAACCTTGACGAGCCGCTTTGACAAACACTTTACCCCACTTATCAAACGCTTGTGACGCTTGTTCATGGGCTTGTTCATCATTACGCGTTAAGAAAAGGTATGGTGTGTTTGGGATACCAATCGCATCGTACCAAAGCTTTGATGTGATCTTATTGAAGCTGTTGCTGCTCGCTTCAGGCCCACAACCTAGGTAAGGAATACCCGCGATTTCAAACATAGATTGGATATCACCAGTTTCACCCGGGAAACCGTGGATACAAGGGACAATGAAATCGATATCTAGGTTAAGGTTGTCTGAGCAAAGCTTTTTGGTATTAAGGTCCAAATAAACCAGTTCACCTTGGTTTGTCACCCAACCTTCATTTTTGATTTCTACGCGCGTCACGCTTACGTTTTCGATCAGATTTAACTGTTGCTCTACAAAGTTTGCAGAAAGCAGTGAAATCTCGTGCTCAGATGAGCCGCCACCGCATAGTAAAAGGATATTTTTGATCATGAATCAATCTTTCCGTGATTTCCAAAAGATACTATTCAGTATGATAAACCTTTGAGTAGTAACGTACAGTAATTTTACTGTGAGGAATACTGTTCGAATAGGAATTAACCAAAGAAAGAAGGGAGCATTTTGCTCCCTTCTCTTGTTCAATTAGTTTAGCTTGTTAAGCGTTGGATATGCCGAGTTTTTAATGGCATCAATGCTCTTAACGAAAGGCTTAAGTTGCTGGAAATGACCCGGCAATGTTGAGATCGCATTCTTCGCTTCTGCGCTTGTTGCGTAATCACCGTAAAGCACTGAGAACCATTTCGTGCCGTTTACCACTTTGTAGTTTTCCCAGATTGGCTGGCCGTTTTGAGGAAGTTGACGTGCAAACTGGTCAACTTTCGCTTGGCTACCTACAGCAACAACTTGAATGGTGTAACCAAAGCGTTGGATACCCGCTTGTTTCTTGCTAGGCGGAATGATCTTAACTGGTTTCGCCTGATCTTTAGGGGTTAGTTTCACCACCTTTTTCTCTTCAGGCTTCGCAGTCATTTTTACAACTGTTGGTTCTACGTCTTTCTCAACCACTGCGTTCTCAGACGACATAATTGGTTTAGAAATTGACTGAGATTGGTAGTCTTCTCGGTAGCTTTCTGACGTTACGTCAGTGATGTAAGTTTCCGATGCACAAGCAGAAAGCAGTACAGACAAGCCGATGATTGCGATTTTTTTCATGAAGTAACAAACGCTCTGGACAAATATTACGATAAATCATGCCGATAGCAGGCTATTTTATCAAGCACCAAACACAATAAACTGTGATTTTGGTGTGATGAGTGACACAAACTCTGTACGCTTGGCTCAGTTTTAAGCCAATGTCTGGCCTGTTCATATTTCAACAGTGACTTATTCGTTTATGATTGTATGAGGAATGACCAACCGTTCTCGGTGTCAATGGCCAAGGAGTCACAATGAACAAACTACAAAAACTCTTTAAACCGAATTCTGTTGCAGTGGTTGGCGCCTCTCAAAAAGAACTGCGTGCCGGCCAAATCGTGATGCGAAATTTATTACAGAGTGGCTTTGGTGGCGCTATCATGCCCGTCACTCCGAAATATAAATCCGTCTCCGGCGTTATTGCTTATCCAAACGTGGCTTCCCTGCCCTATACGCCTGATATTGCCATACTCTGCACCAATGTTTCTCGCAATAAACAACTATTGAAAGAGCTTGATGAACGGGGAACTGAGTTTGCGATTGTTATCTCTGACGATGCAGAAAGCTTAGATCTCTCAGACTTGAACATTCGTGTGCTCGGCCCTAACAGTCTCGGCATCATTCTACCTTGGCATCACTTTAACTGTTCCTTTTCTCCTGTTGCAGCGAAACCAGGAAAGATCGCCTTTATTTCTCAGTCCGCAGCAGTATGTACGACCGTGTTGGATTGGGCGAACGATAAAAACATCGGTTTCTCTTCATTCATCTCTATTGGGCAAGGCCAAGATATCGACTTTGCTGAGCTGCTCGACTATTTGAGTATGGATGGCAAAACAGAAGCGATTTTGCTTTATGTCGATTCGATTAAAGATGCACGACGATTTATGTCTGCAGCACGAGCAGCTTCTCGTAATCGACGCATCTTAGTGCTTAAAGCAGGACGTTCTTCTCAAGCTCGCACGCTTGGGGAAAAAGATATAGATTCTCTCGACGTTATCTATGATTCAGCAATCAGAAGAACCGGTATGCTGCGTGTTGGTAACACACACGAATTATTCGCCGCAGTAGAAACGCTCACGCATTCAGTCCCTCTACGAGGTGAACGTCTCGCGATAGTAACCAATGGTGGTGGCCCAGCAGTGATGGCCGTTGACACCTTATTAGATAGAGGTGGCAAGCTCGCAACATTAGATGAAGATTCAATTGCTAATCTGCGTGGTCTATTACCGGATAGTTGGCGAGGTGTGAATCCCATCGACTTAGCCGGTGATGCGACGAAAAAGCGATACGTCGATACCATCAACGCATTGATGAACAATGACTGTGCTGATGCGATTTTGATTATGCACAGCCCTTCAGCCGTCTCAGATTCGTTAGAGACAGCAAACGCAGTGATCGAAGCCATTCAAGCACATCCAAGGCACAAGCATTTTAATATTCTCACTAATTGGTCTGGTGAACAGACCTCTAGAGAAGCACGCTTAGCATTCACTCAAGCAGGCATTCCAACCTACCGAACACCTGAGAGTGCGGTCGTTGCTTACATGCACTTGGTCGAGTACAGACGAAACCAGAAACAACTGATGGAAACACCGACCACAGCAGAACCGCTCCATTCCGGCAGTGTGAGTTCAGCTCGCGAATGGGTGAATGAACAACTACTGGATAAAAATACAGTCACCTTAGATACACACCAAACGAGCCCCCTATTTGAACAGTTTGGTTTTGATATTCTCCCAACTTGGATTGCCTCAGAAGTCACAGAAGCCGTCCATATGGCAGAGAATATTGGCTATCCGGTTGCGGTAAAGCTTCGCTCTCCAGATATTGCTCATAAATCAGATGTACATGGTGTCGCGCTTAACCTGCGCAATAGCCAAGAAGTATCTAGCGCCGCACAAGCCATTTTGGATACCGCTAAGCTCAGTTACCCTGCTGCCAACCTTCAAGGCCTTTTAGTACAAGGGATGGCAAAGCTTGGTAGCGCAGAAGAGTTGCGTGTCAGTATTGCAGTAGATAAGGTTTTTGGCCCTGTAATCTTACTTGGACAAGGTGGTTCAGACTGGAACATTACTCAAGATGCTGTTGCCGCCCTACCTCCACTCAACATGAATCTCGCGCGCTATCTGATCGTAATAGCGCTCAAATCAGGTAAGGTGCGGCTGCAAAAACACAAAGACGCTCTAGACATCACAGAGCTTTCAAAATTCTTGGTGCGAATCTCCCAGATGGCTGTTGAACTACCAGAAATAGAAAAACTGGATATTCATCCAGTACTGGTATCTGGTAGCGATTTAACCATCATAGATGCAGACGTTACGCTTAAGAAATACGAAGGCGACGCGCAAGAACGATTAGCTATCCGCCCTTTCCCTGCAGAGTTCGTGGAGACGGTGACCTTGCGAGATGGCCAACCTATTTTGCTTCGTCCAATCTTGCCAGAAGACGAACCCATCCATGCGCAGTTCATCAATAGTGTATCTAAGGAAGATCTATATAACCGATTCTTCTCTGACGTCGGCGAGTTCAACCATGAGGCACTGGCAAACCTGACACAAATCGATTATGACCGTGAAATGGCTTTTGTCGCTGTCGCATTCGATGAAAATGGCCCATCAATCATCGGGGTGGCGAGAGCTTTAATAACACCGGATAATAGCGACGCAGAATTTGCCATTTTAGTTCGTTCAGATTTGAAGGGAAAAGGATTGGGTAAACTGTTGATGCAAAAGATCATCAGTTATTGCCAAATCAAAGGGACCAAACAGATGTCTGGTATGACTATGCCAACTAACCGCGGGATGTTGTCACTTGCGCAAAGTTTAGGTTTCGAATTGGATGTTCAGTTTGCAGATGGCACTGCCGATATGGTTTTACCTTTGAATTAATTTTGTTCACTACGAATCAAATATCAAAAGAAAGGACGCATCGACGCGTCCTTTTCTTTATTCTTGTATAAATTAGTGACAAGGTCACTTCATTTTCCAATTTTTCTTTAGATATTGTACGCACCAAGACTTCGCTTCACCCATCGTGTTTCTGCGCCACGCTAGGATGATATCTATCGGCTTGCTTTCTGCGCCGTCAATGTACTTGAGCTGTCCGCTTTCTACCAAGGGCTGTGCAACTTGCGTTGGCAAGGTACCGATCCCTAGTCCCGATAATAAAGCTTCAACCTTTGCTGAAAAATTAGTAACCGTCAGACGGGGTTGTTTTTGCATCACATTGATCGACAGCGCTGGTTGTTCTCGCGCAGTATCTGCAATCGCGATGACTCGATACTTTTCCCTTGCCGCGTCATCAAATTCCCCGCTGCGCTTATGAACGTAATGATCAGCAGCAGCTACCCAAACCATACTTAGTTTGCCAATTTTTTCTGCTTTTACATCTTGTGGGAGCGTATCTAAAGCCGGACAAACCAATAAATCTGAACGCCCTGTATTCAATGATTCCCAGCTGCCAGCAAGAATCTCTTCTTGAAGTCGGATCCGTGTACTACTCACATTGGACAAGGCATCAACCATAGGGAAGAAATTGGCGATAGGAATAATGCCATCGAACGCAACAGTAATATCCAACTCCCAACCGTTCGCTAACAAGGTAGCATCATTGACGAGTTTTTCGCTTGCTTGAAGGATTGCCCTGCCACGCTCAAGTATTAACTTACCGGCTTCGGTGAAATGTGCTTTATGACCAGAACGGTCGAAAATGATGATATCAAGGTCTTGCTCTAGCTTTTGAATCTGATAACTCAACGAAGACGGTGCGCGGTCTAACTCGTTGGCTGCAGCAGCAAAACTTCCTCTTCTATCAATGGCATCCAAGATATGAAGTGCTTCTAACGTGATTGGACTCTGCACAATAACTCCCTATTTATGTGATAGCTATCACAGTAGTGGTATTTGAAAAATCACTCAAAAAAACGACTTTAGACAATATAACACATTGATTATCAAAGACTAGGCGGTGCGTAGTACAAATTTCCGTTGATAAAAATAACATTAAACAACAATGGTAATGATAGTAATTACCATTTAGATCCACTAAGATACCGCACGTTGTTATTGCCTATTATGGATTTAAGGTATTGAAGCCAATGTATAAAAAATCAATTTTATCAGCCTCTATTGTCATCGCCCTCTCCCAAGGCGCTTACGCTGAAGAAACATCAACGTTCAATGAAGTCGTTGTTTCTGCCACTCGTACTAACCAAACTATGGATACTGTAGCAGCTTCTGTTGCCGTTGTTTCTGAGAAAGATCTCGAAGAAAACATGGCAAAAGATCTCAATGATGTATTCGAATACACACCAGGCGTTACTGTTAACGGTACTCAACGCCAAGGTGTTCAAAGCATTAACATTCGCGGCATGGAAGGCAAGCGAGTGAAAATCTTGGTAGACGGAGCGTCTCAGCCAGGTGTATTCGACGGCGGTCCATACTCTTTCATTAACTCTAGCGCCGTGACTGTCGACCCTGACATGCTAAAAAGCGTTGAGATTGTAAAAGGTGCGGCTTCTAGTTTGCACGGTAGTGATGCTATCGGTGGCGTTGTTGCATTTGAAACAAAAGATCCAAGTGACTTCTTGAAGGACGGCAAAGACTTTGGTGGCCAAGCTAAGCTTTCTTACTCTTCTGAAGATAACTCTTTTGCAGAGCACATTGCGGTTGCGAAACGATTTGATAATCTTGAAGCATTGGTGGCATACACACGCCGTGACGGTTCTGAGCTACAAAACTTTTCTAAAGCGCCTTACGACGACTACTCAGTGACGGACCAAGATTACTACAAGAACGATTTGTTGGTTAAATTGCAGTCACAATTGAATGAAGACCACCGTTTGGAGTTTTTGGGTGAAGTAATTTACAACCAAACGGACTCAGACATCGCGAGTTCTTCATACAAAAACTTCAATGCTGAAGACCAAACTAAGCAAAACCGTCTTGGTTTGAAACACATCTGGTTTGCTGATTTAGCTATCTCAGACACCATCACTTCTCAGCTAACTTGGACAAGTAAAGAAGAAAACGGTGTAACAAACCGCTTTAAAGAAGCAAGTCCTGGCTTCCCACCGTGGGTTCCGCCTAATGGTGATAACCAGCAGAAAAAAGACTACGAATACACTGAAGACAAGATCGAATTTGAAACTCAGTTAGACAAAGAGATTCAAAACCACTACTTGGTTTACGGTCTGTCTTACAAACACAGCGACATCAGCAACACAAACCGCGAGTTTAACTCTGATCCAGGTACACCTGACACGGTTTACATTTACACGCCAGATGCTAAAGAACAAAGCTTTGGTTTGTTCTTGCAAGATGAAATCGCACTACTTAACGACAAGTTAATCTTAACTCCTGGTGTACGTTACGATTACTTCTCTACTGATCCATCAGATACCTCTGAAGAATCATTTAAGAAGTTCAGCGATTCTGCGTTTACTGGTCGTCTAGGTGCAACATATAAGCTGTCTCAGCCAGGTACGGTTTTCGCACAAGTAAGCCAAGGTTTCCGTGCGCCATCATTTGACGAGCTTTACTACACGTACGACAACCCAGGACACGGTTACACTAACCGCCCTAACCCAGACCTAGAATCTGAAAAGAGCTTGTCTTACGAATTAGGTTACCGTCATAACACAGCAGCGTCGGCAACAGAGTTTGCTCTTTACTACAGTGATTTCACCGACTTCATTGATCAAACATCAACGAGTAATGGTGGTCTAACTGAATACACCTTCATCAACATCAATGAAGCAACAGTGAAAGGTGTCGAGCTGTCTAATAGCCTTGACTGGCACGCTATTGCTAGCCTTCCTAAAGGTGTAACGACTCGTCTAGCTGCAGCGTACACTGAAGGTGAAGATGGTGAAGGCAACCCGCTTAATAGTGTAAACCCTTGGAATGCGGTCGCTGCGGTAAACTACGATTCACCAAACGCGCTTTGGGGTACAAGTTTAAAAGTTAACTACACTGCGAAGAAGTCTGACAGTGATATCAACTCAGATGGTGACAATGGCGGAACTAAAGACCAAGTTGCACTACCATCAGCGACAGTTGTTGACCTAACGGCTTACTACAAGCCAATGAAAGACCTAACCGTTCGTGCAGGTGTGATGAACTTGACGAATGAAGAGTACTACTTGTGGAACGATGTACGTGGTGAAACTGAGCTAAGCCGTGATATCACGCAAGCAGAGCGTAACTACAACATTAGTGTCAAATACGAGTTCTAAGTGTTACAAACACAAAAAAGCCAGCATTATGCTGGCTTTTTTTATGTGCTTTCATTTCAAAAATGTTAAGAAAAGAATGAAAAATGAAAGACTATTGTTTTGCCATCTCTTTTTTCACCATTACTGCTGCTGCAACGATGAATGCGATGATTAAACCAAGTTCCATGAACTACCCCGAATAGTTTAATGAAAATTTACGACCTAAATTAAGATTCGCACATAGTTTAGCATTTCTATTTATCGAAGCTACCTTTTAACCAGTAATTTACGAATTTTTCCGATTTAGATCAAAAAAGGCGCAGAAGTGCGCCTTTTTGTTATAAAAGTGTAAAACTTGAAGTTTTAAGCGTCTGGATAACCTTGAGGGTTTTTTGACTGCCAGCGCCAAGTATCACTCGTCATTTCTTCAAGTGTACGGGTCGCCTTCCAACCGAGTTCGTTTGCTGCTTTTGAAGGATCTGCCCAACACTCTGCGATATCACCAGGACGACGATCCACCAGCTTAAACGGAACTTCTTTGCCAGAAGCGGCTTCAAACGCTTTCACCATTTCCAATACGCTGTAGCCATTACCTGTACCTAGGTTATAGATATGTAGGCCTGCTTTGTTGCCCACTTTATCAAGCGCAGCAACGTGACCATCAGAAAGATCCATTACGTGGATGTAATCACGGACACCTGTCCCATCTTTAGTTGGGTAATCACTACCAAATACCGACAGGAATTCACGACGACCGACCGCAACTTGAGAAACGAACGGCATCAAGTTATTAGGAATGCCTTGTGGATCTTCGCCCAGCTCACCGGTTGGGTGTGAACCAACAGGGTTGAAGTAACGCAGAAGTGTGATACTCCAATCTGGATTCGCCTTTTGAAAGTCCGTTAAACACTCTTCTACCATCAACTTACTACGACCGTATGGGTTGGTCGCACTTGTTGGGAAGTCTTCCATAATTGGCACAGAAGCAGGATCACCGTAAACCGTTGCTGAAGAGCTAAATACTATCGATTTAACGCCGGCTTCGCGCATAGCATCAACAAGAACAAGCGTACCGTTCACGTTGTTATCGTAATATTCAAGTGGCTTTTCTACCGACTCACCAACCGCTTTAAGACCAGCAAAATGGATAACGGCTTCAATGTTGTGTGTCGTCATTGCATCAACAAGCGCTGCTTTGTCGCGAATGTCTGCTTCAATGAATACTGGTTTTACGCCACAAACCTTTTCAATGCGCTCAAGCACAGTTGGTTTACTGTTGTAAAGGTTATCGAGGATAACTGGTGTCATACCAGCTTCGATCATTTGAATACAAGTGTGGCTGCCAATGTAGCCCATACCACCCGTAACAAGTACTTTCATTTTATCATTCCTTCTGACGCGAATCGGGCTAGTCTAAAGGTTTCTAACCCGTTTTTAAACTGTATCTGGGGATTCGCAACCCATTAAAATTGCTTGGCCTTTGCCGGCTTTCTTCGCTTGATACATGGCAGTATCTGCACTTTTAAGAATTCGGGTGGCGTCACGTTCGTTCACACCCACCAATTTCACACCGATACTAACGCCAACTTTTAACAAAGAACCACGATATTCTATTGGAGCACAAATCGTTTCTAATAACTGCTCTGCAATCCTAGTCACCACTTTTTGATTGGCTGGATTCACTAACATGACAAATTCATCACCAGACAAACGAGCAATCAAATCACTGTGTCTTGTGGTTCCGGTCATACGTTTAGCGACAATCTTAAGCACTTCATCCCCAGCATCATGGCCATAAGTATCGTTGATACCTTTAAAACCGTCCAAGTCGAGATAAAGTACCGCAAACTCGTCACGCAGATAGCCTGATCTTTGTACTAATTCTTCCAATTCGAAATGGAACTTTGAACGGTTAGCAAGTCCCGTCAACGGATCGTGATGCGCTAAGTATTCTAAACGCTCCATCTCTTTTGCACTTGAGAGATCCGTTAGGATTATCACCATATCGAACGAGTTCTGATCTTCACTTTTAATGATACGATTCACTCTCGCAAACATTGGTATAAGCTGACCGAGGTGGTTTTTTTCTATTACTTCACCTTGCCACATTCCATAGTTTTCAATCGATTCGATGATACTTGGCATCATTGCTTGCAGTTTCCGCCAGCGAATTGATTTTATAAACGGCTGTCCAACCAGTTGTTCGGCGGTTAAACCAATCAACTTTGTCACCGCCGGGTTTACCATCGTAATAACCCCAAGATGGTTGAGAACAACTAAGCCATCTTGACTGCTTTCAAATACACGCCCGGCAACTCGTTGTCGGTTCATCGCTTCTTCGATCTCGGTGATATCCTGAATCACAAAAAGAAGATAGCCGTGTTTTGCTAATCGGCGACTGGTTAAACTTAATTGCTGTTCATCTTCTGCATTTTGTAGATGGATGTCGTCACACTCTAAGCCTCGACTTAAAATTTGTCCCATCTCATTCGGTGCTTTAGTTTGGATCAAGTCGCAGATATTTGCCGTTTCTAATCCATGGTAAGTCTTTTCAAAAATCCTCTGCGTCGCCTTATTACAGTGAATTACGCGACCTAAGTTATCCGTAACGATAAGCGCATCTTGAATCGAATCTACCACTTCTTCTGCAAACGCTTTACGACGTTCCAGCACTTCCAAACTGTGTTTACGTTGTTTCTCTAGTCTTTTTTGCTTGTCTACCATCAGATTAAGCGAAGCAACGAGTTGCCCTACTTCATCTTTTGAACGGTGACTAATACGGCCACTCAAATGATGGCCATTAGCGAAGTCTTGGAGTGCTTGATTGACTTCCACTAGAGGGCGAAGAACACGACGCTCGACACCGATATAGAAGGTCACGCCACCAGCAAGAAGAATGATTAAGAACAGAAGCCCATCTTGCAATAGCGCATCTCTTACTTGCATCAAAGGACGTTGAGACAATGTGACTCTGATCGTTCCAATCACTTGTCCGTCATGGATTATAGGTTCAAGCACATAAAGAAAATGAGCAGATAACGCATACCCCATTGCATGCAGATGACTTCGCTCATGCTTTGTTGGCGAAGGCGCTGAAAAACCGTCGAGAGCAAAAATCGCAAATGGTTGATTTTCTTTGTCGTAAAGCTTAACGCGTGATACGTTTGGCTCCTTCAGAAAGTCAGCCAAAATAGATTGAGCTTTTTGCTTGTTCTTTGTGGCCAGCGCATCTTTAATTGAGTGAGATACATCATTGATGAGCACTTTTGTTTGTTCAACAAGTTCATGTTTTGCTGACTGGTAGGTGATGTACGATGTGTAACTTTGAGATGTAACAAAGATGACCGTGATGAAAACGAGAATCGGCCATATTAGCTTTGCTCTTAATGACATATATATTCCTGTCGCAGAAAGCAACCAAAAGAACAAAAGGGTTGCTATGCAAACTATCACACAAAAAGAAGAGCCAAGACTAACACGACAGGCACTGAAATGAACCTGAAATTCTCAGATATTAGACTGATTAATCATGATTTTCTTGAAAATTCGGATCATTTCAAATAACCAGTCGATCATTTATGGCGTATTTTTTCGAACACCTGCATGAAAAATGACGTTAGTCACTGAACCAAAACGCAATTTCCTGCATTTTTAAGCATACTTTGGACACAATAATCGTATGACATTGAACAACCAGCAACTAACACTAAACTGCGATATGGGCGAAAGCTTCGGCGCATGGACCATGGGTGCAGATGAAAGCGTAATGCCTTTCATAGACATGGCGAACATTGCTTGTGGCTTCCACGCGTCTGATCCTAATGTCATGCACGATACTATTACCCTCGCTAATCAACATGACGTGGAAATTGGTGCGCATCCTGGTTATCCAGACTTGCAAGGGTTTGGACGCCGCAGCTTAAAGATGACCTATGAAGAAATCACTAATATGGTGATTTACCAAGTTGGCGCACTCCAAGCTCTATGTAAGGCACAATATACCGATATTGGTTACATCAAGCCTCATGGAGCGCTCTACAACGATATGATGCTAAGTGATGGTGTTTTCTTAGCGGTCGTTAAAGCGGCAGCGCTGTTTAAAGTGCCTCTTATGATATTGGCGTCCCAAGAAAACGAAAAATACCTAGAAATTGCCGATGATTTTGATGTACCTCTACTCTTCGAAGCGTTCGCGGACCGCCTTTATCAAGATGACGGGTTACTAACGCCAAGAACGCAAGCTAATGCGGTACTAAACAGCGAACATGCAATACTAGAACAAGTCAGAATGCTGGCAGAATCAGGTCGAGTAAAAACGACATCTGGGCAATATATTTTGTTAGAGGCCGACACGATTTGTGTACATGGCGATAATGATGAATCTATCGCGTTGATTCAAAAAATTCGTCAGAGTCTCTACACCGGAGGAAATTAATGAATCAAGGGCAGTTTTCGATCTCTCCTATATCTGAATGCAGCATTCTAATTCGCTTTGATGAAACTATTACTGTTGAGCACATAGGCGAGTTAGCACATCAAATTGTAGATAAACTCAATCTCATCGTAATGAATGTGGTTCCTTCTTACCGAACCATTTTGATTGACTACCTGCCCTTTAGAATTCAAGAGTCTGTGATACTACAAACGCTCAATGAGATCGTAAGTTGCTTTGATGTTCAGTCTATGGACAACAAACAGCCGAACTACATTTCTATTCCCGTTTACTATTCGAATGAAACGGCTCTCGATTTAGATCGATTTCAACAAAATGGGCTATCAATGGATAAGCTTATTGAACTGCATACCAAGCCTGTTTATACCGTTTCAGCCATTGGGTTCGCTCCGGGCTTTGCTTTTCTGTCGGATGTAAGTCCAGAACTTCACATGCCAAGACACCATACGCCTCGTACCAATGTACCTGCCGGAAGTGTGGCGATTGCCGACAGTAAAACCGCAGTCTATCCATCCGACAGCCCTGGTGGATGGAACATCATAGGCCGTACGCCAATCTCGTTATTCACTGATACTCCTCCCTTCATCCCATTTGAAGTTGGTGACAAGGTCACGTTTGGTTCAATATCCAAACAAGAGTTTGTTAATTTAGGAGGCGTTTTATGAGCTTCGTAGGATTGTTAGTAGAAAAGCCTGGCCCACTCTCTTTGATTCAAGATTTTGGTCGTTTTGGTCTTGCTCATATCGGAATAACTCAAAGCGGCCCTGTCGATGATTATGCTTATAGTTGGTCGAATCATCTTCTAGGCAATCCCGTTAACTGCTCTGTTATCGAAATCACATTGGGTAATGCGAGCTTTAAAGCCCTAGCCGATTGTCATTTGGCGCTTTGTGGTGGTGATCTTAATGCATCAGTAAACGGTGAGCCTATCTCTAATTGGTCTGACTTTTGTCTCAGAAAAGGCCAAACACTCAAGTTCGGAATGCCAAAAAATGGTTTACGTGCATATCTTGCTGTTAAAGGCGGATTTAGTGTTGAGAAACACCTAGGGAGCACGTCTACGGTAGTGAGAGAATCTCTCGGCGGTATGACAAAAGATGGTGAGCCTTTGAAAGCCGGAGATATTATTGGCTTTGAGCCACATTCACTTCCAACGTCAAAACCCAAACAGATGACGTTCCGATTCAAACCAGATTACAACTTGCCGTTAAAGCTTAGAGTGATCGAAGGCTACCAGTTTGAAGATTTTTCCCAGCAGTCTATTGATGATTTCTATTCTGCTAGCTTTAAGATATCACCCAATTCAAATCGTATGGGTTATCGTCTTGAGGGCAAAGCGATACAGCCGCCCTATGACGGCGTGCTTTCAGAAGGTATTGCACTGGGCTCTATTCAGATTCCAAACGATGGCAACCCAATCGTCTTATTGAACGACCATCAGACCATTGGTGGCTATCCGAAGTTTGGTTGTGTCGCAAGAATTGATCTGCCACGTTTAGCACAAGCTAAACCCGGGCAAGAAGTCAGTTTCGTCAAAGGAGACAGACAAGGTCTACAGGATGTGTGGTGTCAATGGGCTCAGTTTTTTGGTTACTAAGCCCATCTAAAGTCGTCATTAAATTATGAGCGCTACATCCCGTAGCGCTCTGCCAATGCTTTTGGATAACCGCGCTCTTGAGTGAGTTTTACCGCAAACTGCTCTACGTCTTCTTCACTCCAATGTACCGTTACAGGATGTTCAAGTTCCACATTGGCATTCGGAGCTATATCAAACCAATATAGCGCCATTTTCTGAGCTGCTAGTAGCGTTGAAGAAGCTTTAACTACTTCAATTCGAGCATAGTTGTTCTCTTCAAATGTCACGTCTGCTGCACGCAATACAGGGTCAGTACCTGGGATTTGCTGCGCACCGAACAGTGCTTTCCCGCCTTTCACTGCACTTTGATAATCCGGAATGAATTGAGACATATGCTTAATCGCATTTTCAGTACGCTCATCGAGGATCTCTTGTCGCCAACCGTTGCGTATTTTTGACAGTAAACTGGTTGGTAACTCAGGTTGTGCAGAGATTTTTGAGCTTTCCACCAAGCCATCATCAAACAACGTGATGCCTTTTGTCATTCCATGTAACTGAAAATAGCCATCACCGTATGGCGTTAACTGAGCCATGCCTTTGTCTGTACCGCGAGGACCATGGAAGATCACCTCTGGCCATTGCTGAGTACATTCATTCCAACGGGTAACGTAAGCCGCTTTGAATTCGACAAGTCGATCGCGCTTTACGCCAATCGCATCATCAACTGCGCCGGTCTCAAAGCCACAAGCATTAACTAAGTAATCACAACGTAGTGTCTTTTGTGCGCCAGCTTGAAGGTAAGCCAGTTCCCAATCAGAGCCACTCCAATGGGTGTGTTTTAGCTCTGCTTGCGTCAGTACATCAACATTAGGAAGTTGTTCTAGCGTCATGTTCGCTACAGCTGCAAGCCTAAATACGCTCCATCCGTATTCCTGAACAGCGACCACTGGATACTTGAGCGCCTCGAGGTCTGCGTGCTGAGCAAAAGGGATAGTCCACTCATCAATGCTTTGCGGGTGTTCTGGCTGTACAAGCTTAGAAAGCGCAATGAGGGCCTCTTTGGAGTACAACTTGTAATACTCGTCTGGTTCTCCCAACACCTGATTACTTGTGTCTTGTTCAACCAGAGATTGATAAGCACGTTTAATTACTTCTAATCGAGGTAATAATGCTTCAGGGTCTCCTCCATCTGAATGAGGCACGGCAATGATGGTAGGACGAATGTTCAGTGAATGTGGGTACAATCGAATTGTGTCGATCGATTGAGTCAGAAGATCCAAACATTGCTGTTCGGAAATCTCACGATAAAGGTTTCCGCCCGCGTGTAGGTGGCAGATCGGAGGTCCATTTACTAATGAGACCCCTTTCTCGAGAATGGAGACTTTAAAACCTAACTCGGCAAAGTGGATTGCCGCGGTAGAGCCAGCGACACCGCCACCAACAATAGCGATGTGTTTATCTTTACGATTTGGAAACTCAGACTTCATTGCTTCACTGAAATTTTATAAGGAGAAATCTTTACTTAATGTGGATTCTACTCGGGTTTGACTATGATTAAAATCACAAAAAGTTCATGGGTTTGCATTTGTTAAAGGTATACGCGAAAAGTTACTTTCGAGAGCAAAAAATTTCCGAAAAAAGTGCTTGACGAGGTTGTTGGGAAAGCCCGATTTTGACCCTTTGTGAATAATAATTTAACGCTAACACCCATGGCGTAAAGCCTGCGGAAACACCCAACTTTATTAACACTTCAGTTATCCCAAAAGTTATCCACTGTTTTTGTGGATAACTAAAATAAAACTGTCATGGAGTGCTTCCGTTTTGGCTTATTACAAGCTAATTAAGTGTTTACTGGCGTTAACAATCTTTTCAAAAGACTCATAACGACCAAGGCGAGAACGGCAAACGTAGCAAATGGTAAAGCTATCCACAGTTCTGGGTGGATTTGCGAATTCAACTCGAAGCCATACTTCATCACCGCTGCGACACAAAGCTCGGCAGCAAATACCGCTACACCACTTGCGACCAGAGCCATAATTCCGTATTCCGCCCACAATGTCGTGTTAATCCGTTTTTTGCTAGACCCGAGAGTTCGGTAAAGTCGAATTTCTTGCTGACGTTGAGACAAGCTCAATCGAAGCAATGTGAATATCAACAATAAGCCAGCGACAACGCCTAACAACGCCAAGATGGTAATGGCTGACACAATCTGCTGAATAAGCGCTTGGATTTTATCGCCCATCGTTCGTATATCTAACACTGAAACGGTTGGGTGTTCACGTGACATCGATGCCAAGAGCGCTTCATTCTCTTCGCCAATGCGGTAACTAATCAGGTAAGAACCTGGCAAGCTCGCCATAACATCCGAAGAGAAGATAAAGTAGAAGTTTGGCTTCATATCTCGCCATTCAACATGACGAATGCTGTCTACTGTCGCATCGAAGTTCTGACTGTTGATCACAAATCGTAATTTGTCGCCCAACTCAATGCCAAGCTCACTGGCAACTTCTGCTTCTACCGATACGCTACCTTTGTTGGTCCACTCTCCAGAAAGAATATCATTGTACTCTGGTAGAGAGTCTCCCCAAGTAAGGTTGAGTTCACGGCTTACCGCATCAGAGCCCTGACCTTCAGATTTGATCTCTTTGACGCTCACGTCATTAATCTCGGCCAACCGCCCTCGAATAATCGGGAAAGCTTGTGACCGCGTCACGCCATTTTTATCTAACGTTTCCACGTAGCTATCAAGTTCGTAATCAGCAATGTTCAATGCAAAAACGTTAGGCGCGTCCGCTGGGAGCGTTCTCGCCCAATCGGCAAGTATGTCACTCCGTACAAGCCAGATAATTGAAAGCAACATCAATGACAGCGATAACGCACCAAACTGCAATCCACTTGTCACGGGCGTACGGTTGATGCGACTTAAGGCCAGTTTCATTGCTGGACGAGTTGAAACGCGAGCGAACAACTTGGTCAACATGACACTCATCATGGCGAGTACAACAAACAATGCAGCGATTCCCGCAAGTACAATCCAAACGAGTGTGTTGTTCGCGTAAAGGATAAGCAATGGCACCACAGGAACCAACACTAACCACATACGCTTCCATGAACGTTTACCTGAACCTTGCTGCAGAACTTCTAAAGCCGGCGTTTTGATCAAACCAAGTAGCGGAATCCCCAGCGCAGGAACCGTAATGAGAACCGCTGAAACAACAGAAACTAAAAATGGAGTGACGCCGTAACTAGGTAGTGGATTTGGCAACAAGTCCTTGAGTGGGATTCGTAACAAATACTCCAAACCGCTACCCAGCAACAAGCCCACAATACTTGCACTGACCAGCAAAATGGTAACTTGAATCAACAACCACTTTTCAATCCAGCGACGGCTCGCACCTAAACTCTTTAACATCGCGATGGTTTGCGTCCGGCTGTTTACGTAGCTTTGACACGTCAAAACCAACGTGGTTGCCGCCATGATGATGACAATCGCTACGGTCAAAGAGAGGTATTGCGTTGTGCGTTCAAACACCTCATTGCTTCGACTTGCCGTATCCTGAGTACGCCAACGATCACTTGGCGAAAGCTCAGTGCTGTCTTGCAGTTGCGTCAGTGTTGCATCATCCCCTTTAAGGAATAAACGATACTGTACTCGGCTACCTACTTGAATCGCGCCTGTTTTATCAACGTCGCTGTTGTGGATGTAAGCCGAAGGCATTTGTTGGAAAGGGTTGAAACTCAATCCTGGCTCCATCAAAACGGCACCGGAAACCGTGAAATCGGCGTCGCCTATAGTGACAACGTCACCCTTATCAACATCCAATTGTGCCATGATTCGCTCATCCAACCATAACTGATTCGGCTTGATGTGCCCTGATGAGTCATTGTCCAAAACCAAGTCACCCATCAATGGGTATTGCTCATCGACTCCGCGTACTGAGATAAGCTGCATACCATTATCGCTGAACGCCATGGTTGCAAAGCGCGTCATGGTCGAGCGCTCAAGCTCTTTGGTTGAAGTGAGAAGCGTGTCTGGAATGGGGTTTGCTGAAACGAACACAGCATCGGCTGTTAATGCATCTTTGCCTTGCTTAACGATGACTTGCTCCATTCGTTCTGCCAACGCAGACAAAGCAAAAATACTGGCTATAACAAGAATGAGTGCAACACTTATCGGCCACAAGTTACCTTGACGTATTTCCCCAAAGCTCCAACGAACCAAGCTTTTATTCGGCGACTGATGAGCTTTTTTGTTTGATGCAGAGCTTTGTTCACTTGAGGAGATCACGGACATAGCACCTCCTCTTTTAGCTCACCCGCTTCCATACGATAGACACGGTCACAGCGACTCGCTAAATGACTGTCATGCGTAACTAAGATCAGCGTCGTGCCATGCTGCTCATTAAGGTCGAACAGAAGCTCAATGACTTTCTCTGCCGTTTGATGATCAAGGTTGCCCGTTGGCTCATCGGCGAATAACAGTTCTGGCTGAGTCATGAATGCACGAGCCAGAGCAACTCGTTGTTGTTCACCACCGGAAAGTTGACTTGGCAAATGGTCAAGACGCTTCTCAAGCCCAACCGCTGTCAGTAGTTCTGTCGCTCGTGCATCATCTTCAGATTCACCACGTAAAAGACAAGGAAGAGTAACGTTACGTAGTGCACTCAGACTCGGGATTAACAAGAAGCTTTGAAACACAAATCCCAGTGAATCTGCGCGGATTTTAGCGCGAGCTTCATCGTCCAGTTTAGATAGCTCTTGTCCTAGTAACGTGATTTCACCAGACGTCGGCGTATCTAGCCCAGCAAGCAGCGTCATGAGCGTCGATTTACCGGCACCAGAGGTGCCCACGATAGCAATCTTCTCACCCTTTCTAATGTCAACATTTACATTTTTAAGGATTGTTAATTGTTCTTGATTAGTAGAGACTTGTTTAGAAACTAAATTAGCTTGAACAATAGGTGCTTTAAGTACAGGTGTTTGCATGATTCGTATACTTTCCTTAGTTCTCTTTTTCTGCCTTTCCGCCACCGCACATGCGAGCGAAAAGGTACTTGTTTTAGGCGACAGCTTGAGCGCTGGTTATCAGATGCCGATTGAGAAGAGCTGGCCTAGCTTACTTCCTGATGCCTTATTAGAACACGGCCAAGATGTAAAAGTTGTAAACGGCAGCATCTCCGGAGACACCACTGGCAATGGCTTGGCTCGTTTACCCTCTCTTCTTGAGCAACACACGCCAGACCTTGTTCTTATCGAACTCGGCGCTAACGATGGCCTTCGTGGTTTTCCACCTAATGTTATTACGTCGAACTTATCGAAAATGATTACCATGATCAAAGATTCTGGTGCGGATGTTGTCATGATGCAAATCCGTGTCCCACCGAACTATGGTAAGCGATACAGTGATATGTTCTACGATATCTATCCGAAACTCGCCGAGCATCAACAAGTCGCGTTAATGCCATTCTTTTTAGAGCACGTAATCGTCAAACCAGAATGGATGATGGACGATGGCCTGCACCCTAAACCGGAAGCTCAACCTTTCATTGCCGACTTCGTCGCCGAAGAATTGGTTAAACATCTCTAATTTTACTGGTCTAGCTCAATAAGTTTTACCTAACTTTACGTTACCCTGTCGAAAGTATTATTCACCAAGGTTAGATAATAAAAATGCAAATAGAACCGTTAATTCAAGGTGTTGTAGCTCGTTCGGCACATCCGTATGGGTGCCGCGCTTCCATCAAAGAGCAAATTAAATACGTTAAACAAGCACCGCAGATCAAAAATGGCCCCAAGCGTGTTTTGATCATCGGTGCTTCTTCAGGTTTTGGCTTGGCCGCCCGTATCGCCCTCACATTTGGTGGTGCTGAAGCAGACACCATTGGCGTGTCATTTGAACGTGGTCCGTCAGACAAAGGTGTCGGTAGTGCTGGTTGGTACAACAACATCTTTTTTAAAGAAGAAGCCATTCATCATGGCCGCACTGCAGTAAACATCGTTGGTGATGCTTTCTCAGACTCAGTTCGTAGCCAAGTTATTGAAGCCATTGAAACCTACTTTGAGGGTGAAGTAGATTTAGTGATTTACAGCTTAGCAACAGGCGTTCGCCCTAAGCCTGAATCTGAAGAATTTTGGCGTAGTGTCATTAAGCCAATTGGAGAATCGGTAACGGGTGCTTCAATCATGCTGGAAAACGATCAATGGGTAGAGTCCACATTGGCGCCAGCAACAGAAGAAGAAGCAGAAGCCACGATTAAAGTAATGGGTGGTGAAGATTGGGAAAGTTGGATAGACACACTGATCAACTCTGAATCTGTTGCCAAGGGTTGTAAGACGATTGCCTTTTCTTACATGGGCCCAGAAGTTACACACCCAATTTACCTAGACGGTACGTTAGGCCGAGCAAAAGTTGACCTTCATCAGACTAGCCATGCATTGAACATGAAGATGGCGAACTTTGGCGGCGCTGCCTACGCAACAGTGTGTAAAGCACTTGTCACCAAGGCAAGCGTGTTCATCCCTGCACTGAGCCCTTATCTACTTGCGCTATACCGCGTAATGAAAGAGAAAGGTACTCACGAGCGTTGTATTGAGCAAATGCAACGTCTGTTCACGACAAAGCTTTACGACCAAAGCAAAGTACCCGTTGATGGCGAACGCTTGATTCGTATCGATGATCTTGAGTTAGATCCTCAAGTACAAGAAGAAGTTTCTGCACTTTTAGAGCAAATGAACGCAGACAACTTCGCTGATATCGGTGATTACGACGGCTTTAAAGACGAGTTTATGAAATTGAACGGCTTTAACTTTGAGGGTGTCGATTATGCTCAAGACATCTCAATGAAGACTCTGAAAGCATTAAAGCCTTAATTTAAAGCGTCTCACTATTGAGATAGTGCCAAGTAATTCAAAGTCCTGAAAGGTTTTCGGGACTTTTTTTTGTTTCCGAATCCGCCCCCCCTATACTTTAAATAAACGAGTAGTTAAATAACAAGCTCGCGCAAAAACAAAAACGATATTCATTCACAGGACGTGAAATTACGGGAAAGGATGACCTATATGGGTACATTGCAAACATTAGATTACGAAATACCCGAATCCATGCGGAAAAGCTGGCAAAATATCGTCAACCTGCTCGCGCGCATTGCGGATGTCCCAACTACGCTGATCATGCGTATCCACCCAAACCACATTGAAGTAAATACCTCCAGCGAGACTGATAACAACCCTTATAAAGTCGGCGACAAAGAAGAACTTGGTCATGGCCTTTACTGTGAACACGTCATTAAAAACAAACGCGAACTCATCGTTCCTAACGCGCTCATTGATGAAGAGTGGAAAGACAATCCTGATATTAAGCTCGGCATGATCTCGTATTGTGGCTTACCACTCTATTGGCCAAACGGGGAGACGTTCGGCACCATCTGTATGCTGGATACCAAAGAGAATCAGTACAATGACACCTACCGAGAACTATTGAGCACATTTAAAGAATCCATAGAGGCGCAACTAGCCGTCGTTTTTCAACAACATAAGTTACTGCGCTTAAATAACGAACTGAAAAATAGAGTCGAGAATAGAACGACTGACCTCGCCCAACTTAGCTACTCACTAACAAAAGAAATCGACCGACGTAAGGCCGCAGAAAAGCAAGTAAGCTATCAACAAACCCACGATCATGGGACGGGCTTTTTAAACCGCGTTGCACTTGAAGAAGTGTTAGACCACATCTTAGAAACCATGGATCATGACCAACAATCTTTGGTGGTGATTAACGTCGGTTTTAGTAACGCGCGCAGTATCGAAACAAAATACGGATTTGAAGCCTTTGACGAGGTATTGAAAGAGTTTCGCTTCCGCCTAGGCCACAATGAATCCAGTTATTTTGTGACTGGTCGTCCAAGTTCAAACGACTTGGTGATTGTTGTCTCTGGTGAAGACATCGAATCAAAAGTCCAACACTTACTTGAAGACATCACTCATGTTAGCGTCGGCAACTTCCACATTGATGAAAACGAAGTCCACCTTCACTCCTATATTGGCGTCGTTCAAGCGCACAGAAGCAGTCACGCCAAACAACTGCTGCAAAACGCCTGTTATGCCATGTTGCTATGTAAAGAGTCTGGTGAATCGTACAACTACTTCTGTGAGAGCCACACTCAAGAACTGAACAATCACAATCAGCTTGAAAGCTACCTATTACAGGCCGTTCGCAACGACGACTTAATGCTGTACTTCCAACCTAAGGTACTTCCACATACACACAAATGGATAGGTGCCGAAGCACTATTGCGATGGCGTCATCCTGTCTTGGGTGATGTATCCAACGAAGCATTAATTCACATGGCAGAACAAAACGGATTGATTTTTGAAGTCGGCTCTTTTGTCTTGAGAACCGCGATTGATAAAGCCAAACAGTGGTCTGAGCTGGTGGACAATTTCAAGATTGCCGTGAACGTGTCTCCTATCCAATTACAAAACGTTAATTTTGCTGAGCAAATAGAACACCTACTTGAAACCTTCCACCTGCCGGCACATTTCCTAGAGTTAGAGGTGACTGAGAGTGCGTTGATTGCAGATGAAGTCGTGGCTCGTAACACATTGAATAAATTGCACAACCTTGGCGTGACACTGTCACTTGATGACTTTGGCACAGGATACGCATCATTCAGTTATTTGAAGAAATACCCTTTTGACGCGATTAAGATCGATAAAAGCTTTGTTCAACAAATGGAGAAATCTGATGACGACAGAGCCATCATTTGTTCAATAATACACATTGCGAAAAAGCTCGATCTACAAGTGGTCATAGAAGGCATTGAATCAGCTCAACAAGAGCAGTTTTTGATCAATGAAGGCTGCGATATTGGACAAGGCTTTTTGTATGGTAAACCTATGCCGTGCAATGAATTTGAACAAAGTTTGTTTAATCAAAACCTTTTAGGTGGTCAATACACCTATTCTTCCTAAGCATTTCCTTTACTCTGCAGGCGGTGGTTTCTATAATCGCCGCCCGCTTCCAATAAAAAGGCCATTATCTTCATGGATCAGTTGACTGCCACGCTTAAGAAAATCGAAAAGCAGAACTACCGCGCATACCAACAAATCAAGGGTCAATACGACTTCGGTGATTTCGACTTGTACATTGATTACGTTCAAGGCGACCCATACGCATCTGCTTCTCGCCTACGTGCAACGCGCGCGTGGTCTTTAACCGGTCTTGAATGGCTAAAGGATGAATCACCTGCATTTCAGCGCGCGGCTCGTGACTTTATTGCTCGAAGCTTTGATGAGTTTGCGAAACAAGAGAACGCAGTATCAATCTCTTTAAGCGGCCAAACCGTTCTAGACAACACAGCAGTGCTATTCACTGAAGAAGGTATTGAACTTCGCTTCCGCGTTAACTTGCCTGCAGAAGGTCGTTCTGTTCTTGGTAAGAAAGCCAACAACATCCTTACTTTCTACTTGCCGAAGTTTATCCGTCGCGCGACGCTAGAGCGTGAGCTGAACAAAGATGCGTTGATTGAGCACTGTAAAGTGATTGAAGACCAAGCATCTTTACGTGAACAGCTAGAGGCGAACAACTTGGTTGCTTTTGTGGCGAATGGCAGCATCCTTCCACGTATCGCAGGTAACTGTGATTTGCCGATGAAAGACGCGGTTGAGTTCAAAGCGCCAGAATCCCTTCAAGTTACGCTACATGCGCCTAACAAAGGCTACGTAACGGGTTTGGGTATCCCTAAAGGCATTACTTTGATTGTTGGTGGTGGTTTCCATGGTAAATCGACGTTGTTGAATGCCGTTGAACGCTCTATCTACGATCACATTCCTGGCGATGGCCGCGAATACATCGTGACAGATGGAAATGCGATGAAGATTCGTGCGGAAGATGGTCGTTGTGTTCATCACTTGAACCTATCGAACTACATCAATCACTTGCCAATGGACAAAGACACGGCTGATTTCTCTACACAAGACGCATCGGGTTCTACCTCTCAAGCGGCTTGGCTACAAGAGTCTATTGAAGCAGGTGCAAGTTCGTTGCTTATCGATGAAGATACTTCAGCAACCAACTTTATGATCCGTGATGAGCGCATGCAGGCGTTGGTAGCAAAAGGTGATGAGCCAATTACGCCATTAGTTGATCGTATCGGCCAGTTACGTGATGAACTAGAGATCTCGACCATTATCGTTATGGGTGGTTCTGGTGACTACCTAGACGTTGCAGATACCGTAATCCAAATGCACGACTACCAAGCGGTTGATGTAACTGAAAAAGCAAAACAAGTGATTGCTCAACACCCTACTCAGCGTCATAACGAATCTGAAGAGAGTCTACAAACGTTCCGCCCTCGTGCATTGAACCGACTAGCACTGATGAACATTCTGACGGATGGTAAGTTCCGCGTGAACGCTAAAGGCAAAGATTCTCTTCGCTTTGGTAAAGAGTTCGCGGACCTAAGTGCACTTGAACAACTAGAATCCGCGGATGAAGTAAACGCGATTGGTTGGTTGTGGTTCCAAATTGCCCAACTTCCGGGTTGGTGTAACCACCCAGCAAAAGAAATCGAAGACATGCTTTCTGGCGAATGGCACGCGACACTACCTAAACAAGGTGACTTAGCAAAACCACGCACATTGGATGTAATGGCAGCCCTAAACCGCATGCGTAAGTCTCAGTTCAAACCTTCTCGTTAGTACTGGACAAGACATACAGCAAAAGGCAGCGATGAACGCTGCCTTTTTTGTATCTAGCTGATAGGTAAAAGGATAAATAACGTTACACTGTAACTAATGTTTACTTTATCCGCTACGCAGTACATTCCAAGCATCGCACAGAATACGAAACCTATCTGCATCACCGTTCTCTCGATCTGGATGCCACCGTAATGCAAGCTTTCTCCACTGCTTACGAATATCAGCCCGAGTCGCCTCCGACCCCAACTCAAATAAACTCAACGCCTTCGCTCGGTCCAAATCGCTAGAAGTGTTTCCACCAATGTAGCGTTGATATCGACTCCAAAAATCATTGAGCAGTCTACGTACCTCGCCTTCATCGGCTTCGTAGTTTTTCCAATCAAGGTAGTATTCTCTGAGTGGGTCATTGATGTCGATGCTATGACGGGAAGCTTCAATTGCGGACATTAACACGATATTCATCGCTTCAACTTGCAGCCAGCCGTCAGGGTAAAGCGTTTCTTGTAGTTGATAGAGCGCGTTCATCAACAAGAAATTGCGCTTAAAGAGGTCTTTATCCGGAGATGGATCTAACTGAGGAATATAATCGTGTTCACTGAGCTCTTGCGCGAGTGTGTGCACCTTCCAACTCGTTGGTTGTTTACGGAGAATCTCTAAAATCGGCCACAACAATGGGTTCTCCATGTATTGCTGTCCGTTTTGGCAAACGTCGAATTGTTCGTCCATGTATCCCCTAACCGTTTTAAGTACCTGTTATTAAAGCTAGTCAATTTGTACCATAAAGACAAAAAGGCTGACAGTCATAAACCATCAGCCTTTTGAATGAGGATCTTGTTAGCTTAAATAACGCCAAGCTCTCTTAGGCGTTCCATTAGGTAGCTATGCGCTGTGTAACGCTCAGACAGAACCGTATCTGGCTTCGGATGCAGGAACAAAGGAAGCGAGATGCGAGACTTCTCTTGACGGCCACCCGTTGGGTTAATCACACGGTGAGTCGTAGATGGGAAGTAACCACCTGATGCTTCTTGCAGCATGTCACCGATGTTAATGATCAAGTTACCAAAGTCACACGGTACATCTAACCAATCACCTTCTTTACTCTTTACCTGAAGGCCTGGTTCATTTGCTGCTGGCAGAACAGTCAGTAGGTTAATGTCTTCATGTGCTGCTGCACGAATCGCGCCTGGTTCTTCTTCACCCGTCATTGGTGGGTAATGGAGAACGCGTAGTAGTGTTTTATCGCTGTTGTTGATCATTTCAGACAAAGCGATAGAGAACTTCTCTTGAACCTCTTTTGGTGCGTACTCTTCCACCCATCCAAGAAGCTCTTGAGCAAAGGCATTTGCGCGCTCGTAGTACTCAAGAATTTCTTCTCTAAGCTGCTCGGGCATTTGACCCCAAGGGTAAACATGGAAGTACTCTTTAATGTCTTTAACTGAGTGCCCCTTCGCGACTTCAGAAACTGATGGTGGAAAATAACCGTCTTGTGTTTCAACATTAAATTGGAAGTCGTTTTTTTGTTCAGAACAGAAAAACTCGTACCAATTTTTGTAAATAGACTCGACGAGCTCTTGTGGAATTGGATGGTTCTTAAGAACACCAAAGCCCGTTTCGCGCAGTGAGGTGACGAACTGTTGAGCAGCATCGTCAGCAAGATAATCGACAGTTTCCAGTTTCATGACTTTACTTCTTTTTTATTAGACTGAGCGATGAATTCTATGGATGGCTATGTTGTAAATCAAACTTTAATGAAATGTTTACGCGCAAACGTTTTATTGTTGAGCAGTTTGGCAATATATCAACATAAAAAGTAAGCATCTCCCCGACAAAATAAACAATTGCACACTGTACAATTAAGTGTAATCATAACCACTGATTTCAATTGAAGGATCAATTTCTCTATGAAAAGTACTTCTACCTTATTGGGTTTAACGATTTTCTACGCCGTTGTATTTTTGTTTTCTGCCTTAGAGCCAAGCTCTCGTGCGGTGTGGTTTGCAGAGATCGTTCCTGCCATCGGTATTCTCATTGCCATTTGGGCGCTTTCCATTCGTTACCAATTCAGCAATACCGCTTATGTACTGATGTTTATCTGGCTTTGTCTTCATACCATTGGTGCCAAATACACGTTTGCAGAGGTTCCGTTTGATTGGTTCAACAACTTAATTGGCTCGGAGCGCAATAACTTTGACCGTGTAGCTCACTTCTCGATTGGCTTATACGCTTACCCGATTGCTGAATATCTAATTAATAAGAAAAAGATCAGTGTTGGATTTGCTTGTTGGTTTGCTTTGTTTGCCATTATGTCTTTGGCAGCTGGCTACGAGATCATCGAATGGTGGTATGCGGAAATTGCAGGCGGTGATGAGGGAATTGCCTTCCTGGGATCGCAAGGCGATATTTGGGATGCCCAGAAAGACATGTTATGTGACACCATGGGTGCGATACTGTCGTTGCTTCTACTGACAACTCAACGTCGATTGGCGAAGCCACTCTAAATAAGGGTTAAAACCTTCTACAATTGGGACCTGTACGATCTGAGCCACCTCATATTCGTGCAGGTCTTTTATTTTGTCTTCGACCAATGCGTATAAGTCTTTACGTGTTTTAATTATCAACAACCACTCATTATCGCTACACACTTCCCCTTTCCATACATAGTGGCTCTCTATTGCCATGGTCTGTATACAAGCAGCAAGTTGCCCTTCCAACAAACCTTTGATGATCTCGTCTCGGTTCTTCTGCGTGCCTGCGGTGCTCAATACCATGCAGTATTCATGTTGTTCGCTCATAACTGACTCTTATTTCATCGTCACCTTGCCGCCAATCATCTTGTAGGCAGGTGTTCCTCTTACTAATGTGTCTCTTGCAAACTCTTGTTCACAACCTGGGCAAATGCAAGGTGTGTTGGTGAAGTCTTCAACAATGCGTTCTTTAAAGCACTTCACTAATGCCCCTTTACCGCCTTTGCGATATTTAAACAGCTGCGTTTTACATTTTGCACAAAATATCTCGACTGTTTTGGTCGGTTGCTTCTTATTCGGTTTCGCCATCTTTCTCTATCTTCGGTTTTACCCACACGGTACTGAAATCAAACCAACCTAAGGCGTTACATTTGGCGTTTTGCAGGGCACCACTGTGGTCTTTGTTCACGCCTAACCAACAATGGAACATCGGGATCACTTGGCAGCTCTTTACCAGTTGTCTGCCTAACTCTCGGGCAGGAAAGTCCGTGTGTTGCCCTGCTCTCCATTGATCCACCAGCGTTGACCAACCAGAGAAATCATAACCCGCACTAAATTTATCAATATCGCTGTAATCCAACAGCCAACCGGCAAGTGCGTCGTTACGGTTGGTCGCAATGCCCATGGCTTTGATCCAAATATCCACTTCTTCTGGTGAAGGCGGCTGAGTATCGTAACGAATGAACTCAACATCAATTCCATGAGGCTTGAGCAAGGTTTTGATCGCTTTAGCGATAACAGGAAACATAGGGTGTTTCTTTTGGTAAGCGACACAAATGGTTTTCTCTTTCTGGGGCGCGTCACCGGACATGGTCGGTTTAAGGTCAATCCACCCAGGCTTTAATCCAAATGCTTGCAGCACCCCTAGTTCAATGACCTTGTCTTGCGGCACATGGGAATACACTTGGTAGCTGTTCAAGGTTTGACTCAAAAACTCCGCCCATCTTGGGTCTTTTGCTATACCTGTATTTTTATTCAGTAGTAGGAAAGTGCAGCCGGGATCGAGCTCGACTTCATCCGTCGACGCTTGTTTATCCATTTGTGGCTTAGTCAAACTTGGGTACACCATCGAAGAGTAAGCTTCGTCGATCACCCACACTTCAACTTGGTCCAAGAGTGGACGCAGACCAAAGTAGCCATCAAACGCCGTCAGAATTAAGCGTTTGTCATCATTGACTTTAACTTGGAATGGGCCTGTGCCGATTGGCTTTCTATCGAATTCCTCTGAACGTAAATTGCTTGGTAGTAAAACTTTGGCTTGTGACTCACTCAATGCGAGTGGCAGGTACTTATCAGGGCGTACTAAGTGGATATCTACCGTCCAAGGCTCTGGAGAGATGACCTTCTCTATGTGAGAGAATAAGTTGAGTTCGCTTAACGCCCCAATACTTTCGATAACGCAATCAGTCGTCAGCAGTTCGCCATTATGAAAACGAACACCACGACGCAGGTAGAAGCGCCAATGTGTATCTGAAAGTGCTTCCCAGTAATGCGCTAAATCGGGTTGAAGCTGCTCGTTGTCGTCGAGTTTTGTAAGACCACTGAAGACCTGACGCGCGATATGCTGCTCCGAACGGCGCATTGGCTTTTGGGGGTTCAACATAGAAAGCGGTCTGTAATAAGGCAAACGAACGACCTGTTCACCTTGTCGATGTTGCAGACCTAAATAGCCCTGAATAACCTGAGTGAGCTTAGCTGCATCGTTGTCGAGCGCTTCAAGGGCTTGACCTATTTTCCCTTCGTCTAAGTAACGACGTGCAAGATTCTCGCTTACATCGCTACGATTGCGCTTGAATATTAGTTTAGAAAGCTTGCCACGACCTGCAGCAGGATGCCATTCGATCCACCCTTCTTCCTCTAGTTTATTGAGGACGATTCGAGCGTTTCGACGAGTACAAAAGAGTGCTTCGGTAATGTCTTCGAGTTGAACATCCGTGTCATTACCAGAAAATTTTTCAAACAGCGTTTCGAACTGAACGCGTAAACGAGGGCTACTCATAAAGAGGAAATTTTAGTTTTCATAACGATAAACTAAGTTTCCTCATTTTTCGTGAAAAGTGCAAACTCAGACGTGCAAATTATTGAATGTCGATACCAATTTCTTGCGCTAGTTGGCGTAATTGATCTTCATCGTCGAGTTTGATCGACCATTTCGTTTCCGCACCATGAGCCAAAACAACATTCGCTCCGCGCCCAAGTAGCTGAATTGCATCGGTTTGTGCTTGCAAAGTAACCATCGCGCTACCCGTAAGTTTGATAACAATTTCACGCTGCGTTGCGATGATTTTTCCTAAAGAGAATTCAATGACCATATGAGTATTCTCTTACTGAACTTGTTTTTCTTTCGGATGTTTTACTGCGATCGTCAAACGGCTCGTACAAACCAAACGTCCGCGTTCATCCGTGATTTCGATTTGCCACACTTGAGTGGACACGCCCAAATGGACAGGTTTTGCGGTACCAATAACATGACCACTGCGCATCGCACGAACATGGTTTGCATTGATGTCCAAACCAACACAGTAACTGCCTTCCTCAACACAGAAATTCGCAGCTAGTGAACCAAGCGTTTCCGCAAGTACAACAGACGCTCCGCCATGCAGCATACCCAGTGGTTGATGCGTAAAGCTGCACACCGGCATGGTCGCACTTAGTGAATCATCAGTGAAATCGGTATAGACGATTTGCAGATGCTCCATCATGGTATTTTTTGACGTGGCGTTAAGAATGTCTAAGTTAATTGGCTTTTTCCAAATACTCATTTTTCGCTCTTATCTCGTCCCGTATCATACCGGACGATTTATCTATGAAAAGTGCGCCTAGCATAGTCCTGATCGCATCGCGACTTCAAGGTCAAACGCAAGTCTCAACGTGATCAACATAATGACTTAACGTTTCTTTACTAAGCGTTATACTATTGGTACAAAACAAAAAATATTTATATGGACCCCGCTATGAGAACATGGATTAAAGCCTCAGTACTTTTGACCGTTGCAGGTCTAACAGCGTGTAGCTCTTCACCCACTGGCCGTAACCAAATTTTGATGTTTTCCGACCAAGAGATGTCATCGCTCGGCGCAAAGTCATTCGACCAAATGAAGAAAGAGATACCAATCAGTAAAGACAAAAAGACCAATGCCTACGTTCAATGTGTTGCGAAGCAAATCACCAACACGATTCCGCCTCAAGCAGGCTTCAAAGAATGGGAAGTGGTTGTGTTTGACAGCCCTCAGGTAAACGCCTTTGCTTTACCCGGAGGTAAAATTGGTGTTTATACCGGCTTACTGAAAGTGGCGAAAAACCAAGATCAACTTGCAACGGTAATCGGTCACGAAGTCGCACACGTTTTAGCTGATCACAGTAATGAGCGTTTGTCTCAAAGCCAGTTAGCTAATGCAGGGCTATCGCTTGCTAATGTTGCAATCGGAGCATCTGAATACAAGCAATACCAGCAGATGACGATGGCGGCGCTTGGTGTGGGTGTTCAATACGGTGTGATTCTTCCTTATGGACGAACTCAAGAATCTGAAGCCGATATTGTTGGCCTTGGATTTATGGCAAAAGCTGGCTTCGATCCTAACCAAAGTGTCGATCTTTGGAAAAACATGAGCGTTGCAGGTGGTGCTCAACCACCAGAGTTCTTCTCAACCCACCCATCGCACAGCACTCGTATTAAAGACCTACAGGCAACCATTAAAACACTGCCGGCGTCTAACGTTAAAGCACCTAAGTGTGGTTGATTCAAAACCCAAGGCATTCTAGCTAAGAACTGCCCTTAGATTGCAAACAAGAAGAGCTCCATTTCGGAGCTCTTTTTATTCGTCTGTGTTTTTACTTAATGCGTCTACGTACCTAAAATCTGCAAAGGCAAGCTTAACAAACTGTCTCCTAACCCAGCAAAGTACCAAATGATGGCAATAAAGCCACCGACAGAAACCAAGTACCAAGCAAACGAGAACAGTTGACCATATCGGGTTAATGGCAGTAAATGACTGTGGTGTCGAGTTCGCCATTCCATTACCACCTCTAACATCCCCATCAATAGCAAGAAACCAAGCAACGTTAAGCCGAAGGTGTAACTGATGTAGATGCCAAGCAACGCCGTGACAATACTCCCTGCCAAACCAATCCATGTATTCATTGAAAAGGTGATACTTTTAAGAACATGTCCGCCATCTAATGGCAAGATCGGCAGCAAGTTGAAGAGGTTTAACAAGGCGTTAAACACAGCAAGGCCCGCAAAGATCATCTCCCCTGTCATCCAATATAAGACAGTGAATAGAATGCTGAGGACTAACCCAAAGAACGGTCCCATGATGGAGATAACCACATCTTGCCAACGTGTGTTTATCTTTTCATCGCTTAGCGCTAAGCCACCTAAAAATGGGATGAGATAGATGCCTTTGGTCTTCATACCAAAGTACTTCATTGCTCGGATATGGCCATATTCGTGAAAAACTAAACACGCCACCAATGCGAGGGCGAACTCAATCGAAAACAGCCATGAGTATGCCGCAAGACTTGCAGAGGCTAACGCCACTTTAATGACCTTCGCGCTTTTCAACGCCTTCATGCCGAGCGACACAATACCAATTAGACTAAAACGCTTTTCTGCCGGTGGCGGTTCTACCGGTATTTGGCGTTCGATGTCTTTTTCGTCACGAGTCCCTTTGACAACCAGTGAGTCATTCACTGTCGCTTGATACTTAAAATCAAATGGTTGCCAGTTTAGTTCACAGCTCAATTGGCAATGTAAAACATCCTCTCCAGCCGTGAGCTTGAACTCATGCTGTGTCTTGCCTGAGTCATCATCGCTCGCAGCAATCTGCGACACTAAGGTGTTATCCCAAAACAGTTGTTGCCACCCCGCCATAGAGCCTTCAAGCCTGAGCGACTTTCCTAAAAATTCAATGTGTAGTAATTCCAACGCGATTTCCAATGCGATAAACACAAAGTGCGAATTATGCCTGCAATGGCATCGAACGAAAAGCATGTTAACAACACGTATTTGATTAGCTTTTAACCATAAGATTTACAAAACAACTCTGGTCATACCATTCTTTACAAAAATATCACCATAATACATGGCCTTATTAATTGCGGTTTGACCTATGCATCAAATTTAAAACGCAATATACGTCTGATCTTTGACAAGTTAATAAACATACAATTAACATTATATTTACATTGCAGTTGTAAATCGAACCGACAGCAACTGGTGTAAAAGGCACACAACAAATACAAAGACTTCGGTCTAATATAATGACACCCTAGGAGGGTCAAGGATGAACAAGAAGCACTGCTCTCTGCTTACAATTTCAATATTGTTTGCGTGTAATGCCCAGTCTGCGGGCTTTCAGGTGGCCGAACACTCGGCTTCTGGTCTTGGTAGAGCATTTTCAGGTGAAGGCGCAGTAGCCGACAATGCGAGCGTATTAGCACGCAACCCAGCTGCAATGACACTTTTTAAAGAAGCTCAATTTTCAGGCGCGCTATCTGTCGTCGATCCTGAAGTTAACGTCTATGACACTTTCCACAAAGAACACGCGAATGACGTTGCCCCACTACAAATCGTTCCGGCTGGCTACTACATCAGCCCAATCAACGACAAATGGGCTTGGGGTATTGGCATGTTCACCACTTACGGTGTCGCTACCGATTACCCAGATGACATTTCTGCTGGTGACATGGCGGGTGATACTTCCCTACTTTCGGTTAACATTAACCCGAATATTGCTTACCGCATCAACGAACAGTTTAGCGTTGGTGGTGGTATTAACATTGTTTACGCACATGCAGAGCTTACTCGCCACAAAGGCTCATTGGCGCCGTTATTTGGCCCAGGAAGCAAAAAATCTGACAACCTAATCGGCATGGAAGGCGATACTTTCGCTTTCGGTTGGAACATTGGTGCCCTTTACGAATTGAATGAAAACAACCGTTTTGGATTCGGTTATCGTTCCAAAGTGGATTTAGACTTCGATGAAGGTGAATTCAGCAGCTATGATTCTGGCATCGCTAATGCGTCAAAAGTCGATGGCCGTTTACAAATCTCTCTCCCATCCATTATCGAACTGTCTGCATTCCATCAGTTAAATGATAAATGGGCGATCCACTACGGATGGCAACAGACAGACTGGAGCACATTCAAAGAGCTAAAAGCAACCAGCAAAGACTGTGTTGATGGCGTGTGCTTCTTTAAACCTGAGAAATATGAAGACAACAACCGTTACTCCTTCGGTGGTACATACACACTAAACAATCAATGGACACTTCGCGCTGGTATCGCATACGACGAGCAAGCAGGTGAAGCAACATTGAGTATCCCTGATAGCGACCGTTTCTGGTACAGCGCAGGCGTGACTTATGCAATGAAAGAGAACCTAACCTTCGATGCAGGTTTTGCTTTTGTTAAGAGTAAGTCCGGCTCGTTCACTGAAACCAACGCAGCAGATCAAGAGATCACATTCGACTCAGAAGGTACTGCTTACATCAGTGCTGTTCAAGTGAACTACACCTTCAAATAATCGGGATTAACGGAGTAAACCAATGAAACACACGTTTAAACTATCACTGCTTTGTTCTGCAATCCTACTTGCAGGTTGTGGTGACGATACCTCTAGCTCAGGCACATCGGATACCGTCACGTTTGAGCCAGCAGTTCAAGCACTTCTTGACCGTAACACGTCTATCAGCTTTACACTTCAAGGTGCCAATGCAGATGTTCCTGCGCCATCTTACCTATTGATGGATACAACAGACGGAACACTTGGTCTTCCTACCGGTGGTGATGATGCTCTAACTAACCCGTTAGCGGCAATGAACACCATGGATGGTTGGTCAACATCAATGCCTATCGTACTAAACTTCAACGGCGATGGTTTCGCTGATGGCCTTGTTACGTCAGGCGTTAGCGTTATTAAGATCAACCAACGCTTGACTGATTGGGATGGTGCTTCAAACCCAATTGAAAAAGTACTAACGCTTGGTACAGATTTCGTTGTGCAAGCAAGTGGTAACTCGCTTTACATCCAATTCATGAATTCTCTCGATGAATCTGGTGAATATATTTTTGCAGTGACTCAAGCGATTCAGGATGTTAACGGCAACCCTATCGGCACTTCAGGCAGCTACGCGACTGGTAAATCAAAAGAGATTGTCTACGAGACTGGTGACCTAGCTTCAGTACAAGCGGCAACAACCGCTGTAGAAGGCATTTTTGGCCTAGCGAGCGTGAACCCAACTGACATCGTTTACTCTTCATGGTTTAGCACCCAGTCTGTCGGCGATACGCTTGCTGCAGTAAAAGGCGTGACAGCAACAGGCTTTGCTACAGGTGCAAATACACTAAACACGGTTTACAAGAACGATGCGAATGAAGGTTCTGTAGATTTAACAACAGCATACACAATGACATTGGGTACAACGCAAGACTTTGTTACTGCACTAGATGCCGATGAAGACTTCAACAAATACATCAGCGATCTGGATGCTGCTAAGACAGCGATCAAAGGTTTGTACGCTGGCGCAGCTGTCGATGTGAATGTTACTCAGGGTGTGGTACGACTACCGCATTACCTAGAGAAAGGCGCAGATTGGAACATGCAGCCTATGGTTTCTGCAATGCCTAGCCTAGCGAAGCTAAGTGCTGCCTTGGCGGATCCTGCAGAGCAAGCCAACATGGTTCAACAGCTCTCTACTGGTGTCTTTGCTGATGATCCTGTTGATGTGACCAAGCTAGCAACCGATCCAACTGAGCAGTTGAAACTGGTTGGCTCTACGCTGTTCCTATCAGATGGCACTCAACTCGATAGCGACCGCATTATTACTCGCTACTCTCCAGTTCCTGTGGTTAAGTCATTAGAAGACGTGGAGTTCCTACTGTTTACGCCAGAAACTGGTACACCTAAAGATGTTGTGATTTACCAACACGGTATTACATCAGCCAAAGAAAATGCTTACTCTTTTGCGTTCAACATGGTGAAAGCCGGTGTTGCTGTTATCGCAATTGACCTGCCTATCCACGGTACTCGTAGCCTAGATGACCAACGCTCAGCAAATGCGGATGTACTGGCTTACCTAAACCTGTCTAACCTAGCCGTAGCGCGTGACAACCTTCGCCAAAGCGTACTTGATGTTCTTGGTCTACGTGCAAGCTTAGTTGTTTCAGCGCAAGCTGGCCTTCTAGCAAGCAGCCCGCTTCAAGGCTTTAACCCAATGATGGGTTCAAAAGTGAAGATGCTTGGTCACTCATTGGGTGGCATCGTTGGTACTTCTGCTGTAGCGGCGGCGAACAACACATTGGGTAGCCCAACGGCAGACGCGTTGTACACATTCAGCGGCGCATCAATTCAAAACGCAGGTGGCCAAATTGGTAACCTACTACTTGGTTCGTCTAACTTTGGTCCACAGATCAAACACAACTTAGCTTATGCAGCATCAACTGAGTACGCGAGCTATGCTGATGCATCCTGTGCGGATCTATCAGATAAAGCGTGTTACGAAGCATTTGAGCAAGTAGCAACAGAAGCACAATTAGCGGCACTTGAGTCTGGCTTCTCTAGCTTTATCTACGCTGCACAGACGACGCTAGATACGGTTGATCCATTTACTAACGCAAGTGACCTAATGGCTTCAGGTTCGCTATCAACACCATTCTTTATGACAGAAGTCGATGGTGACGATACTGTGCCAAACAACGTAGCCAATGCACCGTTTGCGGGTACTGAACCTCTAGCAGCGAAACTAGGACTAACAACTGTGAACAGTTCGAGCACAACCGTGGCTCCTTCTGCGAGCTTTGTACAGTTCAATGCAACTGCGACACACAGTACATTCGCTTCTCCTGGCGGTACGTTAGCAGACCTAGACCATCATGTAGAGATGCAGATGGAAAATGCTGACTTCTTAATGGACGATATGCTAACGGGTGTAACTAACACCGCTGTACTTAAGTAAGCATCGTTACCAAACCAAAGCCCAGTATCGACTGGGCTTTTTCGTTTCTGCTCTATTCAAACCCACTCATATTTCCTCTGCTATAGTTAAAACGTTGTCTTTGTCTAACTTACTTGTTTAAAAAGGAAAACTTTATGCGCGTATTGACCGTTATTGCCACTGCACTGCTTCTTGCCGCTTGCGGCAGCAGCCAATACCTAATGTCAACGAATGAAGGGAAAATCATTACCTCTTACGGCAAGCCGGACTTAAATGAAGATACTGGCATGTACGAATACGAGGACGTGGATGGCAAAGAAATGAGCATTTCGAAAGACCAAGTCGTGCAGATTATTGAACGATAAAACGACATGCCCTCTGGAAATCAGGGGGCACTTTCCATTCATTTTGAATAACTTTACCCTTCAGCAATAACATTCATCAATGCAACTGATTCATCATTCAAAACAATCAACACCCTTATTTATATTCTAGATATTATTTGTTTAGCCAATATTTTACATCTTCACCTCTTTCAGGTTGGAATATTGTAAAATCTCGCCTTTAATTCTCTAACACCCTTTTATTTCTCAGGATAAAGTGGATAATACCGCCACCAAAAAACATTACTAAGGTGAGTCCTTATGTCTATCGAAGCTACTCTGCTTGCTCGCTGCGAGTCAAAATGTGAACTGTGTTCTTCTGAATCTCAACTAACAGCATTTGCTGTTCCACCACACGGTAACGTGACGGTTGATACTGCTATCATGGTTTGTGATAAGTGTCTTGGTGAGATCGAAGATCCTAAAGACATTAACCACTGGCGCTGCTTGAACGACAGCATGTGGAGTCAGGTTCCTGCGGTACAAGTAACTGCATGGCGCCAACTTACTCGCCTAAACACAGAAAGCTGGGCTCAAGACGCTCTTGACATGATGTACATGGAAGAAGAGCAAATGAACTGGGCTATGAAAGGTATGTCTGCTGACGATAAAACTGTTGACTGCAACGGCACTGAACTTAAGAAAGGTGACGATGTAACAGTAATCAAAGACCTACCAGTTAAAGGTACAAACCAAGTAATCAAACAAGGTACTGTTATTCGCGGTATCAGCCTTGGTGATGACCCTAAACTTGTTTCAGGTAAGGCAAACGGTGGTCAGTCAATGTACGTGATCGCTGAGTACTGCCGTAAGAAGTAATCTCAACATTACTTTCGAATTAAACGGGGTCCCAATCGGGACCCCGTTTTCGTTTCTGATGTTCTGTACCCTTCGGTTATCTAACTCATCACAAATCTGCCCACTTACTCGGCCTATCCTTTTCCGTTAGTTGCTTTCGCTCGTCGCTATTTTCATTTAAGGTTCAACTAGGAAGAATTTTGATGGATTGTAGTATGAAGAAGTTAACCATCCTTGATGGCGGTATGGGAAGAGAGCTGAAGCGCATGGGTGCCCCATTCTCTCAACCACTTTGGAGCGCACAAGCTCTGATTGAATCGCCAGAATTCGTTTACCAAGCGCATAACAATTTTATCCACTCTGGCGCAGAGATCATCATCGCCAACAGTTATGCCTGTGTGCCATTCCACCTTGGACAAGCACTTTACGATCACAAAGGCAGTAAGCTAGCACGCTTTGCAGCCCAAATTGCTCGTGAATGTGCAGATAAGTCATCGACACACGTTCACGTTGCAGGTTGTATTCCACCAGCGTTTGGTAGTTATCGACCAGATCTGTTCGAACCCAAATTAGGTGAAATCATTTTCAGGACTTTGTTTGAAGCTCAAGAGGATTACGTTGATCTTTGGTTAGCAGAGACCATTTGCAGTCTAGAAGAGCTAAAGTGTTTACAAAGCGTGTTCGCGAGCAGCACCAAACCTACTGCGTATGCCTTTTCTTTAAATGATGAGTCATTGCAAACCGCGCTGTTGCGTTCTGGGGAAACCGTTATCCAAGCCATTGAAAACATTGTACAAAGCGCAGATAACACCAATACCATCAGTGTTTACTTTAACTGTTCAGTACCTGAAGTAATGGCAAAAGCCGTCAGTGATACCAAGGAAGTTTTAAACCAACATAAGCTCGACATTGAAATTGGGGTTTACGCGAACAACTTCACCGCAATCAAATCTAACCACGAAGCCAATAGCGCATTACAATCTATGCGGGAACTATCACCAGAAGAGTACCTAACTTTTGCGCAAGAATGGCATCTGCGCGGAGCTACCATTATAGGTGGATGCTGCGGTATTGGACCAGAACACATCAAAGCGCTTTCGGATTGGAAGGCATCCCTCTAGTTCATTTAACGAATCTCACCCGCGACAGTCTGCACACGATTAAAGGTCCCTGGCTCAGTCACCCACGCAGCAACAGCATCAATGTTCTTGATGGGCTGATTGAGCTTAAACATCCACTCTCCGTTCTTTGAGCGACCTTGTTGCTTCTCTAACGCGACAAAGTCATGTTCTAACACTTTCCCTCGGTTTTCACCGCGCTTAACCGGTGTGGTTTCATTACTTGAGAGAAACACAATCGTTGCGTCATACGTACCATTATCTTCAAATCGTAGAGTGAATTGGTTGCCAGAGCGTTCTAGTGCTAGTGTTTGAGCTTTCTCGTTGTCGTTGTTGGGTAATACACGCTTGCGCCAATTGAAGAATCCGCGCCATTCTTCACTATCAACGACAAATGCCGGAGTATAGACACTTCCGACTGCGCCATAAGCACGATACAAACGTTGCAGTTGCGAGAATTCAGGCTTTGCAAATTTGTCTTTCCAGCCAAGATAGTCCCAATAATCAACGTGGTAGGCAACGGGAATGTACTTTCCCCACAAATCAGGGTTGGATTCAAACGTAGAAAGGTATTTGTCTGCTGGTGGACAACTTGAGCAACCTTCGGAGGTAAACAGTTCTATCACTTGTGCGGGCTGTCCTTCGTGAATCCAACTTTGTGATGCTGAAAGACTGGTAATAGCAGCAAGTGCAATCGCGTTAATCATAGACAGCTCCTTTTCTTTGGTACTGACTATGACCGTGCTAGCGACAGATAGCTTTCAATGCGGTTTTAGATGTGGCGATTTCAGATACAAAAATGCCGACGATTAAGCCGGCATTTCGAATTCGCTTTCCATTCAGATTAACGGTACATACCGATGTCTTTCTGAATGTGTGCAGATAGGTCTTCTGCGTAGTAGCTGCGAGGTGCAGAGTTGTCTACGAAAAGAATATCTAGTAAGTGAGCAATCAATCCTTTGAAGTTAACCGCGTAGGTCTTCTTATCCATAGAGGTTGGTAAAGCTACATTTGTCATTTGCATTGCTTGTGCCATGATTGCCTCTCTTTAAAAGCAGTAAATTGTTTTGTTGGTTGTATATTAGTCATTTTTTCTCTGAGCAAAAAATGACAAAATTTGGTTATTCAGATTAGTTTTTCTTATAAAACAATTCTATTACAAACCATGAGAATACAAAATCCAACTAACCGCATATTTATTCAACAAAGCGAATCTTTTGTTGAATAACTTGGATTTACACAGGTAAACCCAAGTTTATTTGCAACATTTAATTAACCAAATAATCTTTTAAAGGATTTTGAATTTACAAAATACTTAAGAGTTTTGATTAGTAATTTTAACGCTAGAACTATTGGTTTCTTTGTTCTTATAGATAGAAGCAATAACCGCTGTCGTCATCACTGTCACTAGGAAAGTTAATGACCAAACCGTTGGGATCTCGTATTGCGTGCCAACCAGTAGCATCTTCACACCAATGAACATCATGATCACTGACAGCGCTGGTTTTAGGTACACAAACTTGTCCAACATTGCTTGCAGTACAAAGTACAGAGAACGTAAGCCAAGCAGAGCAAACACGTTAGCCGCTAATACCAAGAATGGTTCACGCGTTACTGCAAAGATTGCAGGAATCGAATCCAGTGCGAACATAACGTCCATCACCGCAATCACACCAACAACGATCAGCATTGGCGTAGCAACCCACTTGCCTGCTTGTTTCAAGATCAGGTGGTTACCCTGATACTCTTCTGTTACTGGTAAGAATTTACGAATGAACTGCTCAGGGTATGGGTTCACCTCTTCTTCTTCGCCTTTATCTCGCGCCAGTTTAATACCTGTCCAAATTAGGAATGCTGCGAATAGGTAAAGCACCCAATGGTATTGAGCAAGTAATTGAGCACCTACTGCGATCATGATTGCACGTAGAACTAACGCACCAATCACACCCCACAATAGAGCGCGTGGACGCAAATGCTCTGGCACCTTGTATTGCGCAAAGATGATTGCAAACACAAACAAGTTATCGACACTTAACGATTTCTCAAGCAAGTAACCAGTTAAGAACGATATGGTCGCTTTTTCGTGAGTATAAACGCTATGAGGCGCGTAATAATCCCAGAAGAAATAGATAGAGCCTGCAAAGACAAACGCTAATAAGAACCAGAATACGCTCCAACCAATTGCTTTTTTCATGGTAATCACACCGCCACGAGTCTGATAGATATCGAGAGCGACTAAAACCAAAGTAAATAGGCCGAATACACCGTACATTGTCAGTGATTCTTGCAGTGGAACAGACTGGGATAATTGGGTGGTATTTTCGATAAGAGACATGCTTCCTCCCATGCGGAAGGACATTATTCGGGCTGACCTTCCGCAAACAATACAAACCAACAGTCACATTACCCATGTGTCTGCTAGTCAATGAATGCGTTGGTCTCGTTGAAGTGATCACATGACGAATCAAGTGACACCTTTATTTACCGGATAAGCTGATGCTTAACGAGATGACGATAAATAAACTTGCGCTAACTACTCCCCAAACGCCGCCATCATACCCCTGCTTGCGTCGATATCCAACAAAAAATCGTTATCGATAACAACAAAGTATTTTGTGAAGAATGTCTATCAACGTCATGAATTTGAAGCGGTTCAGATACAAAAAAGGAGCACTTATGCGCCCCTCATTTGTTGAATAGTTGGTCTTTAAAATCCAGTTAGCGGTACAAAGTAAACCAGTGTTGACCAAACTGCGACCCAAGCAACGACAACCGCTGCGTCAGCCCAATCTTTTTTCCACATACTCTCTTCCCTCTTAATCGCATGTGCATCAGGAAAAGAGCAAAAAGGATACCAATAACGGTTATTGATTCTTCTGCGAGTAAAGTTTGTGACCTTGGTTCAAACAGTTTGGTTCGTCCGTAAGTAATTCAATAAAGCAATCCGCCATAGAAAGGTTGCTGACAAAGCCTTCGCCTTTCATATCCAGCAATGCCTCATAGCCCTCTTTGCCTTTCATGGTATAAGCAGACGAAGCGCCCCGATACCATGCCTCATCGTCAATCTGACACCAACGCTTACCATCAAAAATTTCTAAGTTTTTAATGCGTTGGCCTTTTGGAGCGTCTGCTTGGTATTCAAAATTCAAGTTATGCGTATATGGGTAGCTGCCAGAACCGGTACCTTCAACGCCGTTGTTCAGTGCATTATTGATCGCGCCTTCTAATGCTAGGCGAACCACTTTACCCTGCACGTCATAACAACCGATTGGAACGGCAAATGGCAACAATCGTCCGGCAACATCTGCCACAGTAATATTTCCCGGATTGAGAGAAGTACGCACGCCTCCCGCATTATGAATTGCAAATTGAACGTTATGGCCACGTTTGTTAAGCGCATACAAGAAAGAGTGTGCGACTGCCGGAGCAAGTTCGCTTCCACCAAATTCATCAGGAACACGCACATGACGCTTCTTCTCCGCTACATTGGCAATCACTTGGGACTGAAGCTTACGCACTCTCGGGATGTACTTGTCGCTTAAGATAGCTTGTGTCTCTGGGTGTTTTTTACAAACGACCACGTTTGGTTGACCATGAATAAAGTCACACGCTTCTTCGAAAACACCTTGGTCAAGCTGCTTATTTAGTGTCGAGTCCCAGAAAATGCGTCTTCCGAGTAACAACTCATTTTGACCACTTAACATGTTCGCTTTGCCGTTTTCATCAAATTCAAGGACACAATGCCCCATGGTTAATGCGTGATAACCGGCTTGTACAACATAAGTATCGTTGACTTTAACACCATAAGGGTCATCTTCGCCTAAACCAATTGCCGTAAAGTTACCTTGTAACTTATGACTATGACCTCCCACAATAATACCAATGCCATCCACTTGCGCTGCGAGCTCTAAATCCCCTTCATAACCTAAGTGACTCAAAAGGATGATATTTTTGATGCCCGTCTGATGAATTTGTTCAACAGTATGTCTTGCCGTTTCAATGGCAGAGATAAATGGCGTATCGGCATCTGGGTTAGCAATGTCGCTCATCTTGTCGATAGACAGACCAAAGATGGCAACTTTCTCTCCGTGAAACTCTTTCACCAGATATTGCGCGCTTTGAGTTGTCGTATCGAAGCTCAATACGTTATTGCAATCACCCATGCAGTGATCTTTTGTTGGCAATTCATTTGATAGGTCCCAGTTACCGGCAAGCAACGGGAAGTTGGTACGCTGACAAAACAAAGCAACGGGCTCATTACCCATATCCAGCTCATGATTGCCTAAAGCCATCGCATCGATGTTTAGCGCGTTTAATAAGTCGGCGTTTGCTTTGCCTTTGAATAACGAAAAATACAACGTGCCTTGAAAGCAGTCGCCTGCATGAAGAAACAACATGCCTTGGCCTTGGCGCTGTGCATCATCGCGAAGCTGCTCTACGCGCGTTGCAATACGTGAAAATCCACCCGCGCTCACGTAAGGCTCTAGTGTACGTTCGTTATCAATATTGAGTTTTAGCTGTAATGACGTTGGCTCAAAGTAGGAATGAGTGTCATTGATGTGTGCCAGTTTGATTCTGACTGGCTTATGATTTTTATTCATTGTCATCTTCTCTCTTTTCATTCCTTTTAATTATTAGAACTGAATCATGACAGAATCATGAATTTTATGAAACAGAGAAATTGTCATTTCATTTTAACGTGATCAAGATTCATCTTACGTACGAATTTGAAAGTGACTGTACGCCTAAACGGTCTGTATTCATAGGTTGATTGCTCTTAAATTTGTGAACTGAGCTTAACTTGCCTAGATCAATTTCATATATGCTTAGGAGAAGCAAAAGAACCCTCGATAATTCAAATAATTGCAAGGAGGAGTGAGATGAGACTAGAACGCATCGAAATCTCTGGGTTTAGAGGCATCAAACGCCTTTCACTCTCTTTTGACGAGCTGACAACTCTGATCGGCGAAAACACTTGGGGTAAGTCTTCCCTTCTTGATGCCCTATCCCTCGCACTGCCAGCTGATGGCTCGCTTTATCAATTTGAAATGACGGATTTTCACGTCGATTACGCCATTTCTCATCCACAGACGCAACACCTTCAAATCGTCTTGTGTTTCAAAGCTCAAGATAAACAAGAGGTTAACGCGGGGCGCTATCGCCGGATCAAACCAACTTGGTGTGTAAATGCTGATAACGAGAACGTCATCTACTATCGCTTAAGTGCGACGCGCGATGGGCACCATATTACCACCAAATATGCATTTTTAGACTGTGATGGTGAGCCTAAGCAGCTTCACCATTCAGAAAAACTCGCAATTGAGTTGATGACGTTACACCCGGTGATCCGATTACGCGATTCTCGTCGATTCCCTCAGCCCAACCACATTAACGGCGAAAATAAAAACGCCCGCATTGAGAAGCGCATTAACAATACATGCCGCCGCTTGTTTGCCATGCCTGGCCATGTAAATAAAGGCGAAGTACGAAGTAGCTTAGATTCGATGCAAACCCTAGTGGAGCATTACTTCGCTTTCAGAAGCGTAAAAAAAGGAAACCCTCGAAAACCACGCGATGGACTTTTTTATGCCAGCCCTTCTTCAGACAAAGGCTTACCGCAGTTTTTGAAAGAGACAAACAACAAACAATCACGTCTATTGTTAATGGGCTTGCTTAATGCTTACCTTCAAGCAAAAGGACCGACCGACTTGAGACGTTGTGCTCGACCTATTTTGATCATCGAAGATCCAGAAGGACGTTTGCACCCTACCCATCTCTCTCGCGCTTGGAGCTTGTTGCAACTTCTTCCGATGCAGAAGATTCTGACGACAAACAGTGCCCGATTGCTTGGCTCAGTTCCTCTCGCCTCAATACGCCGGTTAATGCGTTTGTCTGACCGTACCATTGCAAAATCACTCAACACGAATCGATTCAGTGTCGATCAATTGCGTCGAATTGGCTTCCATATTCGCTTTCACCGTGCTGGCGCTTTGTTTGCACGCTGTTGGTTACTAGTTGAGGGCGAAACAGAAGTCTGGTTGTTCAACGAATTAGCGCGTCAATGCGGATATGATTTGGCCGCAGAGGGCGTGCAGATTGTTGAGTTCGCTCAATCAGGATTGAAATCACTGGTCAAAGTTGCCAAGGAATTCGGCATTGACTGGCACGTGGTGACAGATGGAGACCCTGCAGGTAAGAAATACGCCCATACTGTTCGCGCACATTTGGAAAATGACCAAGAACGTCATCGATTAACAGAACTTCCAGACAGAGACATTGAGCACTTCCTTTACAACAATGGCTTTGAATTATTCTTTAAGGACATTATCAAAGTTCCTCATGATCATCCCATGCCCGCCAAGAAAGTCGTGAGTCGTGTTTTGAAAAAACAGGCCAAGCCAGATTTAGCCTTAGCGATAGTCGCAAACTGTGAAGAGAGAGGCATGGAATGCATTCCTGTTCTCCTTCGCTGGACGCTTAAACGCGTGGTAACCATGGCAAATGGCAATACGTGACAACTCGAAGACAAAAAAAAGCACACCAATTGGGTGTGCTTGTATCAAGAATCAGTAATTTTGATTAACGGTATTGAGCGGGATAAGTCTCAACACACAGCGGATACAAATAAGATCGGGGGTTCACTACTGTACTTGCTCAGCAAGCGAAGAAGTAGCGGCTGATTTCGCATGTAACCAAAGTCCTGTTGCTTTCATTAGGTAACCAAACACACTACCTAAAATCAGCGATGGCACTACAAGTTGCCAATTGCCGTCTGCAGCAAAAGTCGCGCATGAGCCAATGAAAGTACCAGGGATGTACGCCAACCAAGCTTGCTTAGCTTGAATACACATAAAAAACGCAACCACAGCAGTAATTACATAGCCAAGAATCTCTAGCCCTGCATAAGTCGAACCGTAGATGATCACCATCGCCCAGAATACACCACTCATGTTGGTGATTAAGCTAATTCCTAAGCCTTTCAAGCCACTTGTCGGGGATGCAAAGTAACTTGTACAACCAAGAAAGCCAGCCCAAGATAACAGGCCTAGGGAGGTCGCGATCCAGCCCCACACGCCAGAGAGAATGCCAGTGGTAATAGAGATTGCTAAAAGTGTTGTCATGGTATTCTTACCCGCTTGCTAGTTTCGTACCGTTATGGTTCGAAAACTGCCTTCATACATTGAAATCAGGCAGTGAATACTAGGCATATAGATCGAATACTTCGGTGATTAAGATCACATTAAAGTTCATATCGTTTCATTTTTTACACGTTAAATTTGACGCAACCGATAAATCAACAGATTTCGAAAATAACAAAGTCGCAATGAATTGGGCAAAATGAGCAATAAATGACAAAAAAGGCCCTGCGAGATGCAGAGCCTTTTCTAAGATACGATCATTTTGTTTCGAATATCGCTTAAAGCACTGAAGGTTTACCCTTCATCATGCGTAAGCCTTCACGCTTAATGCAATCAACCAGCGGGTTTTCCGCCATATCGGCACGCCAGATAAATGACAACGTTCGATCCATCTTTAGATCAGGTACGTTCAATGCAACCAAATCGCCTGCTTCGATGTAACGCTCTACATCAAGGTATGGTAGACACGTTAAGTATTGGCCATTCGACACTAAACTTCTGAGTACTGGCACGTGTTCATATTCGCGCCATACATCTAAATCTTCAATAAGATGGTGAATTGAACTATCAAAAATCTTGCGAGTTCCAGAACCGTGTTCACGCAATACCCATTTTGCTTGCTCTAATTGCGCTAGGCTCACAGACGAGTTACGTGCAAATGGATGGTGAGACGCTGCAACTACGGTAAGATGGTCACGACACCAAATCTCTTGGTGTAAACGGTTGTCATCGCAGCGACCTTCAATCACGCCTAGGTCGTATTTGTAATCTAGAACACCATCAATGACTGCTTGCGTACTTTGCACGCCTAACGAAATTCGCATCTCTGGAAAGTCGTTATCAATGATACTGATAAGGTCAGGAACCAAGTGTTCTGCCGGCGTTTGACTCGCACCTAATCGAATGTGTCCACTCAGCAAATGTTGCTCATAAAATCCCATTTCGATTTGCAGTGCGTCTTGTAACAAACGCTTTGCTTTCGGCCTTAACCACATCCCCCAATGCGTTAACGCCATTTGCTTGCCTTGCCTTTCAAATAAAGGTCTGCCAAGCATTTTTTCTAACTGAGCGAGCGACATACTTGTCGCTGATTGTGTCAGAGCCAGTTTATCTGCGGCCTGGCTTACACTGCCGGTATCTGCAACTGCGTCAAAAACCGCTAATTGCTTAAGTGAGTAGCGCAAAGTTTCCTCCCTAATTGGCGAGTATTCACCATACTCTCGCAACCCCAAAAATACTGCGTTAATACGCAATGAAGTTCATTTTACCTGCCTTGAAAAACTTATCAAATAATTTGATGAGGATTCTAAATATTATCAATTTTACCTGTACCACTCGTCCGCTTAATCTGGATATGCGGTTCGGGAACACCGCAACAAAAAACAATAACACCTTCTCTTTCGAGCGCATTAGATGCCTCGATTTCATTAACCAAGGAGTTTCTATGGAACCACAAACTAAGGAGTCAATATGGCGGTGACCAGCTCTCAAAATCATCAGTATTTCTCACCAAAAGAAATGATGGCTGAAGCTGAGAAGTTTGCCCTTAGCAAAGCAAACAAAACCAGCGGCATGACACTGGGTTTGGCAATTATGGCAGGCGCATTCATCGGTTTAGCATTCTTGTTTTACATCACAGTGACAACAGGTAGTGCGGACGCAGGTTGGGGGCTTAGCCGTCTTGCAGGTGGTTTAGCATTCAGTATGGGTTTGATACTCATCGTCATTTGTGGTGGTGAGTTGTTTACCAGCTCAGTGCTTTCGAGCATCTCATGGGCAAACAAACAAATCTCATTCGGCAAAATGTTGTCGATTTGGGGAAAGGTTTATGTAGGTAACTTCATCGGTGCGATGTTCCTACTTGCATTGGTAAGCGCTGCTGGCTTGTACCAGATGGATGCGGGTCAATGGGGTTTAAACGCACTAAACATTGCACAGCACAAGCTACACCACACATTGGTACAAGCATTTGCACTGGGCATTCTATGTAACTTATTGGTTTGTCTTGCTATTTGGCTAACGTTCAGTTCTGCAAATGCAATGACAAAAGCAGCGATGACCATCATGCCAGTGGCAATGTTCGTCAGCAGTGGCTTTGAGCACTGTGTAGCAAACATGTTCATGGTACCGCTAGGCATCGTAATCGCGAATTTCGCACCAGAAACTTTCTGGACTTCGGTTGGCGTATCGGCTTCTCAATACGCAGACCTAAATGTTGGCCACTTTATCACTGCAAACTTAATTCCAGTGACTCTGGGCAACATTGTTGGCGGCGCTGTGTTAGTTGGCTTAGCTAACTGGTGTATCTACCGCCGACCAGAACTAAAAGCAGCAAAAATTTCATCCATTACAAACACTACAACACTAACGTCAGTTAAGGAAAGCACTATGAAAAACGCATCAATTGTAAAAGAAATCATGAACCCGAGCCCAGTTACTCTGAGCGTAGAAATGCCAGTTTCAACTGCACTAGATACCCTATTGGACAACAATCTAATCAGTGCTCCTGTTGTTGACATCGACAATCGTTTGGTTGGTTTCTTCTCAGCGCACGACGTAATGGTTGAGTTGTGGTGCCAAGATTACATCCCTGCTCAAGAACAAAAAGTGGTAGATTTGATGAGCCGTGACGTTGTAGCGATTGATGCTGGTGACCGTTTGGTGGATGTAGTTGAGTTCCTATGTATCGATAAAGAACAACTTTACCCAACAACAAGTATGGGCATGGCGACGTGCTTTACTTCTCTTTCTCTTGAAGAGCGTGCTAAGAGCATCAAAGTAAGCAAGCCACAAGTGCTTCCTGTATTAGAAAACGGTTTGATGGTTGGTGTAGTAACACGTAACGAAGTACTAAAAGCACTACGTCCAGTTTACGGCGAACGTCTAAACCTAGTTGATGACAAAGTACTAGAAACTGCATAAGACTATTACAACGAATAACTAGCAACTAGCAAAACAAGTTGGCACCAATAAAAAAGCGCTCTATTTAGAGCGCTTTCTTCATTTATGTCGTTAAGAACGAAGTAAATCGTGAGGAACAAGAAGTTACTTCTTAACACCTTCGACGTGCAGTTCCATATCAACGTAGCTTGAAGAGCCCATTACTGGGATTTCAAAATCAGCAAGCTCAAGACGAGTTTGACCGATGAAGCCTGCACGCTCACCACCCCATGGGTCGTTACCTGCACCAACAAATTCCGCTTCGATTGTGATTGGTTTCGTTACACCATGAAGAGTAAGGTCACCCGTTACGTCTAGTTTACCGTCACCTTTGTCTACAACTTTTGTACTCTTGAACGTCGCTTCGCTGTATTTACCTGCGTCGATGAAATCACCGCTACGGATGTGCTTGTCACGCTCAGCATGGTTTGAGTCAAGGCTTGTCGTATCAACAACTACGTTTACTTTAGAGTCCGCTATGTTGTTTTCATCAAAAGAAAAGTCACCAGAAAATGTATTAAAACGACCTTTGATGAAACTGTAACCTAGGTGGCTAACTTTGAAGTTGATAGATGCGTGAGCACCTTTAGTATCGATAACATAATCTGCAGCGTTAGCACCAAACGGTAGTGCCATAGCGATTGCTAATCCTGTAGCGAAAAGTGACTTTTTCATTTTGAAGCTCCTAACATTTTTCTTAATGTGTTGTCTTTATCGATAAAGTGATGTTTGAGTGCAGCAGCAGCATGCAATCCAGCCATTAGGATCACAGCCCAAGCTGCATAAAAGTGGATTTCACCTGCAATGTCTGATTGACCAGGGAATAACTCCCCTGCGCTTGGTACGGTAAACCAGTTAAATACTTCGATACCGCGACCATCAGATGTTGAGATGAGGTAACCTGAAACAAAGATAGTAATAAGCAACAGGTACATAACCCCATGTGCGGCTTTTGCTGCAATTACCTCGTAAGGTTTACCTTCTACTTTTGGTGACGCCGTCACATGTTTCCATACGATGCGACCTAAAGTGAGTATTGCCAGTAAAATGCCCACAGAGCGGTGATAATGTGGTGCGGTTTGGTACCATTCACTGTAGTAGCTTAAATCGACCATCCACAGACCCACAGCAAACAAGCCGATAATGCAAAGCGCTGAAATCCAATGCATCGCTCTCGCCGGCACGTTGTAGTTCTTTACCAGTGTTTCCATCTCACGTTCCTAGATATCTTCCTAAGTTGATGTTGAGCAAGAAACACAACATTAACTTATTTACCTTGTATGCAACAGATTATTTACCATCCTTTACATCAAACCAATAATACCTTTTTAAACAACTTGTTCGAAAAATTAGAAGGAACTTCAAACCATTTAAAAATCGGACACTTAGAGTTGAACTTCTTGCTCTATCTCATACAGTTCATCCGTCATTTCTAACATGCGTCGTTCGATCACGGTTTTGGCGTCTTCAATGCCCTTGTTGTAGTAGATAGGCGCTAATTTTTCAGTGATGAAATCAATCAAAAACTCACTGTCGAACTGGCCTATTTCCACTTCCAACTCGTCTTGCATGTAATCTTGTATAGCTGTCGCCAATGCTTCTTTTTGTGCTCTTTCTAGTTTGATCATATTTTACCTGCGGAACTCTATTCTCAATTTTGATGTTTAGATCAAGAAGTTGCCTATCTAAATTAGTCTATCCTAAAAGGACTATGCTAACCTTTCGCCGTTCAATTTGTTAACCGTTAAGGGATATTCTTTGCTACTCGACTTAGTCATCCAAAGTGTCAATGATTTTCAGGACGATTGTCTCAAACTGTGTGAGAAGCATTATCCTGCGGTACATAACCAAGGTATGAGTGAACACCATCTCGGCCTCGCATTTGCTCGACGCATGGAACACACTTTTCGTCACTTTGGTCATAGCAGTACCATCAAACCTATTGAAGTACTTGATGCCCCCGACCTGCCACACCACTACCGCATCTCATCTGAAATTGGAACGGTTTGGGTATTGAGCCACCATTTAGTCAGCGCTGGTAACTCATGCCGAGAGAACCTGCTCTCTTCGATAACGGAATGGCAAAGTGAATATGGTTATGCCCTGCAGCCTAACGACCTATTGTTTTTAGTCAGCGATCATTGGATCAGTCGCAGCAAAACCAGCCGTGAGCTGTTGCACTGGTGGATGGGAGAATTACCAGAACCGATTAACGAGTATACAGAGCAAGGCATTACCCTTTTTACCAGCGAATCACAGCTGACTCATTCATTAGATACACGTTTTGGGATCAGCCCTTGTTACATCAAATTCGGCCACCCTTTACGACGTTCCAATAAACAACAACAGGTGAGAAAGTACATTCAGCTGTATGCGGTTTTACAGTGGTAGCATCAAATAGCAACGGGTAGATTATCAGTTCATTCAGCGATTTGTTTGAGGCGGGTCGATATTTCTGAGTGTGTTGAGCTATCTCGCTTGCCTTGCCTACGCTCCCCGCTTAGATTCAAGAAACTAAAGTAAAACTAGATGCACAACAATCAGTTAAGCATCAATACAGTGTCTTGGTCTAGGTTACAACAATAATGATGAGTATCTCGCAGCTGCTTAGCTGCATTTTTAAACAAGTAGATGGTCAATACATCGCGCAATATAAACAGCTGACATTGCGAAGCGTGTTTCAACCTATTTATCAAAAAGATCTTTCCATTATCGGTCTAGAAGCCTTGGTTCGTATTAGTAACCAAGATGGCTTAATGATTCGACCTGACCAGTTCTTTCAATCCACTACGATTCCTACAGAAGATCAAATCAACGTTGAGCGACTAAGCCGTCTCATTCACATCAGTAACTTTGGTCAATCCAAGTTTCGCAATAAAAAGCTCTTTCTCAACGTTCTACCAAAAGCAGCAGAAATGCTCGCAAAAGACATTTCCTATAGCAACTTATTAAAGCAGTCCATTATTGAAGCGGATTTGTGCCGTGAACAGATTGTGATGGAATTGGTAGAGCTCGATGCGAGCGACGAAAACTTCTTATACAAAGCAACAAAAGAGCTAAGCGATAACGGCTATTTATTGGCAATAGACGATTACGGCATTGATGCTTCAACAATAGAACGCGTTAGGTGTGTAAAACCCAACATCATTAAAATCGATCGTTCGCTGTTATTGAGATATGAGAATGGTGATTTTTCTTGTTTGATGGAAGCGTTGTCTTTGGCAAAAGATATTCGCTCAAAAACCGTTATAGAAGGAATTGAAACCGAGCATCAACTTAACTTAATGAAAAAGCTCGGTTTCGATATGTATCAAGGATACTTATTGGCAATGCCACAAACGCTTGAAGCCTACCGGGAAGCAAAGACGGCATAATCAGAGTTACTGATGAATGCCATCATCTTTTTATTTTCGGTTCTTACCACGGTTTTTATGAATCGCCAGTTTCGCCTTCATCTTGCGTTTTTCTGATGAACGACTCTTACGACGACCACCGCCATTACGCTCCGGTTCAACCTCTTCGATCAAACTCGGCTCAAAGCCTTCTAACCATTCTTGCGGCAAACGTTGGTCAAGCAGGTTTTCGATAGCATGCAATAGATACTCTTCATCGCGGCTCATCAAAGAAACGGCCAAACCAGACTTACCTGCACGGCCAGTACGACCGATGCGGTGAACATAATCTTCGGCTTTGAATGGCAAGTCGAAGTTAACTACTTGTTCTAACTCTTGAATGTCTAAACCACGAGCCGCTACATCTGTCGCGATCAGCGCACGTACTTTGCCTTCTTTGAATTCATCAAGCGCACGTTGACGAGCACCTTGTGATTTATCGCCGTTGATAGAAACCGCTTTGATGCCATCCAGCTTTAGCTCTTTCGCTAACTCATCACTGCCTTGTTTGGTTTTAGTAAATACCAACACTTGCTGCCAGTTACGAGAACCAATTAAGTAAGCAAGTAGCTCACGCTTGCGCTTTTTATCAACTGGATAAACCATCTGCTTAACGGTTTCTGCGGTCGTGTTTGCTGGCGACACTTCCACTTCAACTGGAGAGTCCATCAGTTTGTACGCGATGGTTTTGATGCGCTTCTCAAATGTTGCTGAGAACAACATGATCTGTTTATCTTGAGGTAGTCGACGAAGAATGCGTTGCAGATCTGGCCAGAAGCCCATGTCTAACATACGGTCTGCTTCATCAAGAACGAGAACACCGGTTTTAGAAATGTTTACATTGCCGTTAAACAAGTGGTCAAGTAAGCGGCCAGGCGTCGCGATCAGAATGTCTGCGCCCTCTTCCAGCTTTCTCTTCTGTACGCCAATGCTGGTACCACCATAAACACAAACAATTTTAAGGTCAGTGTTTGCTGAGTACTGCGTCAGGTTATCCATGACTTGCTGGGCAAGTTCACGCGTTGGCACAAGAATCAGTGCTCGCGGTGTTCCGTTTCGTTTCTTTTGCTGAACCGTCTGAATGATCGGCAAACCAAATGCAGCCGTTTTACCTGTACCGGTTTGAGCGGCAGCCAGTAGATCTTTACCTTCCAATACATGTGGAATCGACTTTTCCTGAACAGGAGTCGGGGTAACGATATTCATACCGCTTAGGGTATCAACCAACTGTTGTTCAATGCCAAGATCAGCGAAATTAACGGACATGATAAACCTCATAATTTTTGGAGCGCAGAGTTTACCAGAGCCCCTTTGGTCATACTACCTTTAGCAGTCAAGACGTTATGAATTAATTAACTGTTGATGATACTCAGCGGATTGACTCAACACATCTTGATATAGCGCAGCAAATTTCGCTTCCAATTGCTCATATTCATTGTCCAAAACTTCGAACGTTGTTGTTAAGTCAGCCATTCTTGGGCTTCTTTGTGACATTCGATGAAGGGCAAACTCGATGTTTTCTAAGTCTTGATATGACTGTAGCCAACCGCCACTCCACATTCGGCTGTGAAGCATTAAAAATCGCGGTGGAAGGTCGTCAGAGATTTGTTTATTCACTTCGCAATACGCATAACGAACGAAGGAATCTAAAGATTGCGGGCTGAATGTTCGCCAGTGTTTCGCTAAACAATGGTCCCAAAACATATCAAGTGCGATGGGAGCGAAACGTCGAGCAACACCTGTGAAGTGCGGTTTGCATTCTTCAACAAGAGCATGATGGTCGGTAATGCGATCAACGAAACGGTGGAGTTTGATGCCATTGGAAATATCAGTCTGATATTGCTTGCTTGGATCTCCCTTTACGAAATCTCCAAGCAAGTTTCCCATTAAATGGCTATTACAGTGATCTGCAATATGCAGGTGGGCTAGAAAGTTCATTAGACGCTGTGAGTGGCCTTTTGGCTCGTCTTACATGAACTTAGTATAACGTCTGTTGTGACGCGATGAGAGTACTAATTGTACTTATTCGGCTTCGTCTTCTGAGCCAATGTAGTCCGACAAGATAATACCGATTTCAAGAGCATCTAGCATCTCTAGGCATTCGTCGTTTTGATATTGGTCGCTCATTGTGACCTCCTTTGTTTTACATCTCCTGAAGCTGCTTGCTTCAATCTCTACTGCCATTTCTTTTCTTCATTGATGACAGCAACTCCTTTTTATAGCCTTTATATGACACATTCATGACAGCGAGAAGTAAAGTTTTAGAAAGCTATGACAGAAATCATAAGTAAACGTTTGCTCTAATAACCCGTCCTCGTTCATCAATTACACTAAATTGCACCCACCCTTTCTTTAACAAACTGTCAGTTTTTATTTAGTTTTTTGTCATTTATGGAGACGACGTACCGTTATAAGCGATCATAGATCTCATATTTTGAAATCTATCAACCTCTCGTTACATATTTTGCTGATAACCATCGCATATTTTGTTTCGATATATCTCTAAGTTTGTTCATCCCCTTTTCATCTCAAATGGAGCTATAAATGAGAGAAGTTGAGTTTAGAACGATAGACAGGTTATTTATAAAGATGTCTATCAACGACAAAATGTGGGTCATTTTCCTTCTATTCCTAGTGACTTTAACTTCAGTGGCGGGAAGCCGTTATTTCAATGATATTCAACAGTTTGAGCAGCAATCTATCCTAGCGGCAGAAGCGAAGCTCTCAGGCGTAGTTCAAGCTCAAGTACAAAACGTAACGAGCGTGACTGGCGTGGTAAACGTAAGAAACGTTAATGATGCCAAATTCAACAACGGCACCGTGACGGTTTATGCGAAGCTGAATTCCGGTCAGGCAATCCAACTGACAGAAAACCTTTCACGCCAATTTGAGCAAGCAAAATCTGACGCTTTAACTTCTTTCCTTCTTAGCTTGCTTTGGATGGTACCATTCGCCCTTTTCACTTACTGGGTTGCGACTTTCCTTGGTGGTGCGCTTTGGGTGCTATACACCACTACACAGAAAATTGGTGAAGGTGACTTAACTTCTCGCCTAGGTTTTCATCCGGGTCGTGATGAGTTTGGTACGATTGGTTGCGCACTAGATAAATCAATGGATACGCTGACAGAACTTGTCAACAATGTAAAAGACAATGCCAACACGTTAAGTGAGACATCCGCAGCGTTTGAGCAAGACATGAAGCTCAGTGAAACGCAAATCGCACATCAATACCAGACGCTAGATTCTGTTGCGACAGCGATGGAAGAGATGACGGCTTCAGCAAAAGAAGTCTCAAGTATCTCTCAGCAAGCTACTTTGCAATCAGATCAAGATGCTCAGCAAATCGAAAATAGCCGCAATCGAGTTCAAAGCGTCATTTCGGAAATCGAAACGCTATCGAGTTACATCGAACAAGCATCCGCATCAGTTAGCAGTTTGAACGAAAACACGACACAGATTAACGATGTGATTACTACGATTAACGCAATATCAGAACAAACCAACCTTCTCGCGCTAAATGCCGCTATTGAAGCTGCTCGCGCTGGTGAACAAGGTCGTGGTTTTGCAGTTGTCGCGGATGAAGTTCGTACCCTTGCTAGCCGCACGCAACAGGCAACCGTCGAAATCCAAGCGATGATCGAGAAACTGCAAACGGAAAGCCAGAACATTGCGTCTATCACTGACCGTACGGTTCAACAAGCACAAACAAGTAGCCAGTTGATTGATGAGATTGGTGGTGACGTCACCGCAATTGCCGACTCTGCACGTTCATTAATGGACATGAGTATTCAGATTTCAACGTCTGCCGAAGAACAAAGTGCCGTCGCGAATGACATCGCTTCTGAGCTGTCTGACATTCGTTCGCAATCCAATACTATTCGTGAAGTTGCCGAACAATCGACAACTGGTGTGGCAAACTTAACCAAAGCGTCTCAATCCCTTGGCGAAGTATTGAAGCGATACCGAACAGCCTAAAACACGAACACCCCAAAAAGCTCCCAATGTGGAGCTTTTTTTATGCTCGATCAACGGCAACGGACAAAAAGCGACCATTAGATTGTCGAGGGAAAGCGAGCGGGAAAATAATTAAATCAAGCGTTAGATGAGCGCTTGTTTAATTTACTTTGAAGTGAATCGAAATAATCCTCTGAATTCGACTAAAGAATGTTCAAAGGTTAGGTGTTCGGCTATTCTAGATCTTGCCAATTTAATTTTGCTGCTGGTGAACAATATGAATAATTACAACAAAACAAAAGACACTGAAGATCTCCAGTGTCCACTCTGCCAATGCGATGAATATCTGATTTCATCCGATGGTGAAAAATTCACATGTGCCTCTTGCGGGTTTCATACAAAAAACTTTTCTTCCATCCAGTGCTTACATCAAACTCCTTACCTACAAACTAAATTTAAACACATCCATAGTTTGAGTAATATTTGTCACTAAACTGAGCAGCCTAAGAGCTGCTCTTTTAGTTCATCTAGATGAGAAATTTGAATAACACGTTCGTCATCGACCAAGTTAATCGGTGCACCGTTGTATAGTTGTACGGTTTTTATGCCAGCGTTAAGCCCTGCTTCAACGCCTTTAGGCGTATCATCAATGTACAAGCAATCACTTGGTAAAAAGCCCATATTCATTGCGCTGTACATGATCAAGTCTGGTTCAGGCTTCCAGCTGTTGGCGTCAAAAGCAGAAAACACTTTGCCTTTAAACGCATCAAGTAACCCCGTCAACTCAAGCGAGTATTCGATTTTATCTTTTGGTCCATTAGACGCCACACAATACTCAATATTGTGCGAATCTAAAAAGTGGATAAGTCGTTTCGCGCCGTCCATTGGTTTTAAATGACGGACAAACAGCTTCTGCAATTCGTCACGGTATTGCGGCTCTAGTACATCAATCGGAACATTTAAGTTCATCAACTCTTTAGCGTCACGAAGGATATCGGCAAGCTTACCGCCTCTGAAGTGCTCTACGCATTCACTAAAACTCATCTCTGCACCGTATTGGCCAAAGACGTTCACTAAGGCCTGACAACACAGGCGTTCACTGTCTACTAGCGTGCCATCACAATCAAAGATGACACATTTAATATTGTTAATAGCCATACGCCCTTCCCCCCGACGATGAATATCTTAAAGACTTTAGCTGACCAATTTATTTGGCCTTATTGACTTATTTATTTGTACTAAATATGTATCAACATGATAGGTAAGTTTAGAAATGTTTAAACGACAGACTTGGCATTTCGTAGAAATGAGAAAGAGGAATTAATGATTTTCTAAGCAAGATCACCGAATGAAGCCCCTAAATTAAGAAATATGAAACTTCACTCGGTACAAAAGGAAAGGATTAAACTTCGGAATCTGGATATAAATAACGCACTTCTATAAAGTCGTCCAAATTATCCAATAACAATTGGCTCAACGTTGGATCAAAGTGTTTGCCTTTTTCACGCGTAAACAGATCCACAACTTCTTCCACCGTCCAAGCTCGCTTATAACAGCGTTCACTCAGTAAGGCGTCAAAAACATCGGCAATCGCCACAATACGTGCAAAGAGATGAATCTCCTCACCCTTTAGGCCATTCGGATAGCCAGTACCGTCCCAACGCTCATGGTGTTCATGAGCAACAATGGCGGCCAACTTAGTGATTTCGCCTTCACGATTGTTCAGCAATTCGTAACCTTTCACCGTATGGCGCTTCATGATTTCCCATTCGGCCTCATCTAACTTGCCACTTTTGTCCAAGATAGATTCAGGAACCGAAATCTTACCAACGTCATGCATTGGGCTGATGACTTCAATCATCTCAACTTCACGATGGCTTAACCCACAAAATTCAGCCAAGGTCGCTGACAATCTAGCAACACGTTTAACGTGCTGTCCTGTCTCACCAGAGCGCGATTCAATCGCCTCGCCAAGAACGTGAATCATCTCCTTTTGAACGCTCAAGGTGCGCTTTTGTAAGGTCACGATCTTGCGGTTCTTCTGATCGATCACCTTACGCTGGCGAATGGTCATAAACTGACTAACAATGACCAAAGAAAGCAGTACAATCAGTGCACAAGCAAAAAGCAGCAGTTTGATATTAACTTTAACTGCTGGAGGCGGTGCATTGATAATGTGGGCTGATTTAGGAATGTCGTAGCGACTGATCCCATATTTTTGAATGGCCACGAAATCTAATACGGCTTCAGAAATCAATTCGTTCTCGGTTTTGGTCATCGATAGCCCCAACTTGGCAGCCATTAACTCTGCGGCTTCATGACCATATTGCTTCGAACGATTTAAGAATCCACCTAAGATACCCGGTTCTTCTAAGTACATTTCCCACAAGACAAATACAGGCGCAACACTTTTAGCACCAATAACGTGCGCCACTTCTTGGTAAGAATGGTAACGGCCTTGTTCCGCTTCTGTGTTGAAATGGGTCAGCAGCACGGCATCATTTGGGTTGATCTTTGAAAGCCTATCCGCAGCTTCAGCCAAGGGTTCATCCCGAAGCTCAATCAAATGGATTTGAGGAAACTTCTTCATCTCTTCTACAACACGAGCATGAACCAGTTCCGATGTCATGCTTCTGTCGGCGAGATAATACAAGTTCTTTATCTGAGGACGTAGCTTAATGATGAGCTTGATGTTTTCGGTAACTTTATCTTGTTCATACAAGATACTACCGGAAGTGCTTAAAGAGTCTAACGTCGCTTGTGTGTTATTGATGCCAACGGCCACCAAAGGTACAGCGCGCTCGTCGTTTGGTAAGTAGCGTTTAGAAAATTCTAATGCAGCGTCGTCCGAGATGATGATGCCATCAAACTTGTAGTTTTGATATTTAAGCTGCAGATAGTTGGCCATGTTTTGAAAATAGCCATCTGAATGCACACGCTTGGCATCTAGGTATTCGATCGATAGTTTGACTTCGCTGTTGGTCTGCTCAAAGCCCTCTTCGACACCACGTTGAATGTCATTGGTCCATTGGTATGAGGGCTCATACGAATGTAAAACCAGTACTTTTTTGATTTCCCAATCCGTTTGGTCAGCATTGACTGCGGCCGTCCCTAGGCATAAAAATAGAGCCAATAAACGCGTCAAACGCATAACCATGTGTCGCCCAGCCGAGAAAGAATGTTGTTGCACATATTAAATGCCAAATCCCCAACTGGGACCGACATTGATCAATTTTCTACGACTATTGTTTCACACAACTTTTGATCGTCGTTCAATTTTTTCGCCAAATCACACACAAACTGCGATTTATCCAAGTTTTGAGAAACGGTAATGTCAGAAACAAGTGTGTTGCCTTTATATTGGCTAACAATTGCAGCAGCTAAAGCCTCGCCTTCTTTAAAACCGACATAAAGCTCAAACTCAGGCGTCAAAATGATCTGAGTTAAGTATTCGACGATCATTTCTTGCTCGTGCTTATCCGACCAACGTTGTGACTGTAGAATCGAAAACATCACAGTAAGCCTATGAAAATCAACAAGGAAGATGTCATCCCCTGTTAACTCTTGCCCGTTTTCTAAAAGCGTAGTTTTATCGACAGTATCGTAGGTTAAAGCGTCGAGCATACGAGTATAGATGGCTCGCCCTTCAATGCTTTCTTTAGTAGGAAATTCGACTTCTACTAAATCATGCAACCACGCATTTTTTCTGTTGATGCTTTCTAATTGTTGTTGGTTCATTTTCTTACCTTAAGCGCTGCAAGCCTAGTGTTTTACAGCGAATGAAAAACAGGACTTTGATTAGAAATGTAGGCGTCATCTGTTCTGGAGCGGTACATTAGCATGAAGCCTCTTACAAACCTAGCTAAACTCCTGAGGTAACGCCAAATTTTGTTTTAAGTGTGTGCGTCTGATAAATTGAACTAATAAATTAGCCTAATTAAGGGATGAAAAATGAAGAAAAGCTTGCTTGCTTTGGGTTTGGTAACCGTTCTGGCTGGGTGTAGTGATAATGAAGTTGGTGACGTATCACTGGGTATGTTTACAATGAAAGACATCAAAATCGGCCACCTACAAGACGAAGTCGTGACGGGTGTAACTTGTCATATTGCTTCTATCGAGGCGAATTTAAGCTTGTCTGATCCAAGTGACAGTTCTATCTCATGTCGTCAAACAGGTGACATCACGCCAGAGATGATTGCTAAGATTGATAAAAGCAAATCTGGTGAAGTCGTCTTCAAGAAGTCAAAAAGCATCTTCTTCAAGACCATGAAAGTACGTCGCATCTACGATCCAGAAAACCAAACATTGCTTTACTTGTCTTACACAACCAAAGAGACGGAAGGCAGTTTCAAACATAGCTTATCAACTGTTCCTCTATATGGCACAAAAGCTTATGTGGAACCGACTGTAACACCTACAAATTAACCCCAATTTGTGTGTAAAAACAGCAGCCCGTTGAATTTTTCAGCGGGCAAATTTCTTTGCAAGAAAACGGAACGATTTTCAAAATTTTGTGATACAATCCCGCCTCTTTTTTTCTCACTCAAGAACAAGCATGAAGTTTCCTGGTCAGCGAAAATCTAAACACTACTTTCCAACTCACGCTCGAGATCCATTAGTAAACCAAATTCGACAAGCACCGAAATTGTACCGCCCTACGGTCGTTGGTGTGGGTCAAACCATCGTAGATATCGAAGCGCGCGTAGATGATGCGTTTTTAGAAAAATACAACCTAAGTAAAGGACATTCTCTCGTTCTTGAAGAGAGCAAAGCGGACGCACTGTACGAAGAGCTAGTAGAGCAAGGTCTGATTACTCACCAATACCCAGGTGACACTATCGGGAACACACTTCATAACTACTCCGTGCTTGCGGACAGCAAATCAGTGCTACTCGGCGTTATGTCAAAGAACATTCAAGTTGGTTCTTTCGCTTACCGTTACCTGTGCCGTACCTCTTCTCGTATGAACCTAAACCACCTACAAACCGTAGATGGTCCAATTGGTCGTTGTTACACGTTGATCACTCACGATGGCGAACGTACTTTCGCGATCAACGAAGGTCACATGAACAAACTCTCTCCTGAGAGCATTCCAGAAGAAGTATTTACCAAAGCATCTGCTCTGGTTGTTTCTTCTTACCTAATGCGTGGTAAAGAAGAAGATCAAATGCCTCAAGCAGTTCAACGTGCGATTGAGTTTGCTAAGAAGCACGAGGTCCCTGTAGTACTGACGCTTGGTACTAAGTATGTGATCGAAGGCAACGCTGAATGGTGGCAAGAGTACATTCGCGAGAACGTATCTGTTGTTGCAATGAATGAAGAAGAAGGCGCAGCACTGACTGGCGAAGGCGATCCACTTGCAGCAGCGAATAAAGCACTGGAGTGGGTAGATCTAGTTCTTTGTACTGCAGGTCCTGACGGTCTTTACATGGCGGGTTACACTGATGAGGAAGTGAAACGCGAAACGACGCACGATATTCTTGAAGGCTCTATTGAAGAGTTCAACAAGTTTGAGTTTAGCCGTGCAATGCGTAAAGACGATTGCCAAAACCCAATGAAAGTGTACTCACACATTGGCCCTTACCTTGGTGGTCCACTTGAGATCAAGAACACCAACGGTGCAGGTGATGCAGCATTGTCAGCGCTTCTGCACGACATGGCGGCGAACTCGTTCCACCATAAAGAAGTGCCAAACTCTGAAAAACACGAAGTACGCTGCCTAACTTACTCTTCTCTATCTCAGATTTGTAAGTACGCAAACCGTGTGAGCTACGAGGTGTTAATTCAGCACTCTCCTCGCCTATCACGAGCACTACCAGAGCGTGAAGATAGCCTAGAAGAAACCTATTGGGATCGCTAAGAACCAAGTACTTAGAGCAATAAATATGCGAAGGTCACCATTTGGCGGCCTTTTTGTTTTGATCTAGCGCAGTAATTAGTGTTTTTTGTTATGATGTAGCGCAGTAATTAGTGTTTTTTGTTATGATGTAGCACGCTAAGGCGCACGAACTGCTTTACACCTCGTTTTTTACCAGTATTATTCCCGCGCAAACGTTTGCGCAACTCTTGCTAAGTCTTTTGCTTGCTTGATGTTGAACGCCACGTGTTAGCCATTTTTTTGGAGTATCCATGCAGTCTGATATTGAAATTTGCCGAAACACACCGTTGTCTTCTATCGCTACCGTCGCTGCCAATGCCGGTCTTTTACCACAAGAGTTCGATACACACGGAAAACACAAAGCTAAAGTTCATCCCCAATGTCTTGATCGCTTAAACGCAAATCAAGACGGCAAGTTGGTGTTGGTTACTGCAATTACACCTACCCCTCTGGGTGAAGGTAAAACCGTAACCACAATCGGCCTTTCTCAAGGTTTATCTAAGATAAACCAATCTGTTATGGCGTGTATCCGTCAACCATCAATGGGGCCAGTCTTTGGTGTCAAAGGTGGCGCTGCAGGTGGTGGTTACTCCCAAGTTGCACCAATGGATGAGTTAAACCTACATCTCACTGGTGATATTCATGCGGTAACAGCGGCACATAACTTGGCTTCAGCCGCATTAGATGCTCGCCTTTATCATGAACAACGTGAAGGCTACGAAGCCTTCGAAACACGTACTGGCTTAAAAGCGCTAAAAATCAACGTCGAACGAATCACTTGGAAGCGCGTGATGGACCATAACGACCGTGCACTACGCATGGTTAAGATTGGTCTCAATGAAGAAGGCAAAACTATCAACGGCTTTGAACGTGAAGAAGGTTTTGATATCTCTGCCGCTTCTGAGCTAATGGCGATACTCGCTTTAGCTAAAGACTTAAAAGATTTGCGTCAACGCATTGGCCGTATCGTCGTGGCTTACAACTTAGACGGCCTTCCAGTGACAACTGAAGACTTACAAGTTGCCGGAGCAATGGCGGTTACACTAAAAGAGACGATTGCACCAACTTTGATGCAAACACTAGAAGGTGTGCCAACCCTGATCCACGCGGGTCCATTTGCGAACATCGCTCACGGTAACTCTTCTATCATCGCAGACCAAATTGCATTGAAACTCTCTAGTTACGTTGTCACTGAGGCAGGTTTTGGCTCAGACATGGGGTTCGAGAAAGCATGTAACATTAAAGCGTCTGCAGCGGGTCGTGCACCAGATTGTGTCGTGATTGTCGCTACGTTACGTGGTTTAAAAGCAAACTCAGGTCACTATGATTTACGCCCGGGTATGGCCATTCCAGATTCAATTTTTAATCCGGACCAAGCGGCACTTGAAGCAGGGTTTGAAAACTTAAAGTGGCACATTAACAATGTCCACAAATACGGTATCCCAGCGGTGGTTGCCATCAACCAATTCCCACAAGATTCTCAGAAAGAATTGGCAGCGCTTAAGGCGTTGATTCACGAATTTAACCCGGAAGTTAAGGTGGCCGTCAGTACAGCATTTGGTCAAGGTGGTGAAGGAGCCGTAGAACTAGCGCAACACGTTGTTGAAACGTGTGAACAAGCTTCTGATTTCCGTCCTCTTTACCGCAAAGAGCAAACTCTAAAAGAGAAACTCATGGCCGTTTGCGAAGCGGGTTACGGCGCTGCAAACATTGAAATGAGTGAACTCGCGACACAACAGCTAAAGCACTTTGAACAATTGGGCTTTGATGAACTAGCGGTATGCATTGCGAAAACGCCGCTCTCCATTACCACTGATTCAGCTGTAAAAGGAGCGCCAAGTGGCTTTAGCGTTCCTATTCGTGAGCTACGTTTATGTGCAGGCGCGGGTTTTGTTTACGCGCTTTCAGGTAATGTTATGACCATGCCTGGTTTACCGGATAAACCCGCGTTCATGAACCTCGATCTTGACGATCAAGGCAATATTATCGGTCTTTCATAGTGTGAAACGTTTATCTCAAACAAACAGGAGCCATGGTGCTCCTGTTTTCATTTTAAAAGACCGCTAATTTATTGTTTTTAAAACCCTTTACACTGTAAACTGAAACCACCAAATTAAAGTATTTACTTTATTTCACCAATTCGGTGCAGCAACAATTTCCTCACTCCCTAATATAGTGCAATAAATAATGCACCACCTTTAAAGAGCGTTGATTTTATTAATAAAATCCAATGGCTCGAATCTTGTACTACGTTATATAGCACTAACATTTATAAGTTCAAAGGACACTCAACAACGTCACTCGAAAGCCACCAGCAGTTGGCTAACTCCTCAGGCTTTAAGTTGCTTTCGATGTACGTAACATAAGGGAAAGGGAACATTATGCAAGACGCACTCGCAGTAATCTTAGCTGGCGGTATGGGATCAAGGTTGAGCCCTCTTACCGATGATAGAGCCAAACCAGCTGTTCCATTTGGCGGTAAATATCGCATCATTGATTTCACACTAACTAATTGTCTTCATTCAGGTTTAAGAAAGATTTTAGTGTTAACTCAATACAAATCGCACTCGCTGCAAAAGCACTTGCGAGATGGTTGGTCGATCTTCAATCCCGAACTTGGTGAATACATCACTGCAGTTCCACCTCAAATGCGCAAAGGTGGTGCATGGTATGAAGGCACGGCAGATGCCATTTACCACAACATGTGGCTGTTATCTCGAAATGACGCTAAGTATGTCGTCGTTCTGTCCGGTGACCACATTTATCGCATGGACTACGCAGCAATGCTGGAAGAGCACAAAGAAAACGGCGCGAAGTTAACGGTCGCATGTATGGATGTGCCTGTCGAAGAAGCAACTGCGTTTGGCGTAATGGGCATTAAAGAGAACGGTTTAGTCGAGTCCTTTGTCGAGAAGCCTAAGAACCCACCTACTCTTCCTAACGATCCAACGCAGAGTCTAGCGTCTATGGGGATTTACATCTTCGATATGGACGTTTTGCAAGATGCGCTTGAAGAGGACGCAAAACTCGAAGATTCAAGTCACGACTTTGGCAAAGACATCATTCCAAAACTCATCGATACTCAATCGGTTTATGCTTACAAATTCTGTGGTAGTAAAGGACGTGTAGACAAAGACTGTTACTGGCGCGATGTCGGTACCATTGATTCTTTCTATGAAGCCAATATGGACTTGTTAGAACCCGTCCCACCAATGAACTTATACCAACCAAACTGGGCGATTCGCACCTACGAAGCTCAGTTTCCACCAGCAAGAACGGTATCTTCTGCGACTGGTAATGAAGGTATTTTCATTAACTCCATCATTGCAAACGGCGTAATCAACTCAGGCGGTTCAGTCCAACACTCGGTTATTGCATCGAATGTGCGTATCTATGATAGCGCGACAGTAGTCGATAGTATTATCTTTGACGATGTCGAAGTTGGTGAAGGTTGTCAGTTGGTAAGTTGTATCATCGATAAACATGTTCGCATCCCGCCGCACACTCAAATCGGCATAAACAAAATTGAAGACGCAAAACGATTCCATGTGTCAGAAAAAGGCATTGTTGTGATTCCTGAAGGCTACGAGTTCTAACCTTTGCACTTAGCTAGTCGTCATGGCAATTCCCACAAATGCACCAAATAAAAAGCGCGCGATGTGAATCGCGCGCTTTTACTATCCAACTAATCTGGATTAGACATTACATACTGTCGACCAGCTACCATCGCTACCCGGTTCTGATGCAGTCCACCAGTTCGCTTGATACACCACACCATTGTGAATCACTTTATCACCTTGGTTAGCGTGGCTTGGGTTACCTTGCCAATCTGTTTGCGGAAGATCTGGGTAAGTAACTAGACCCGTCGTATCACATGTACCCGGCTCAGTACCACCGCCGCCGCCAGTACCAGAGTTTAGGTCGCCAATTGGTAGGTCTGGTTGTTCAAACTTGAACGCAAACTCTTTACCGCCAGAAATTACCGTGTAGTTAGCTGGGCCAGAGATTGGTAGGTAGTAAACCATATCAAGTTCGTAAGTGCCGCCCGCTGGTAGGTCTTTCCATGCTGGTAGCGAGAAAGATACGCGGTGCATTACGCCATCCAAACCACCAATGTTGTTCGCACGAGTATGACCAGAAGCAATCACACTTAGACCGCCGCCAGACTGATCTTTCGCGTTATCCGGAGCAGATACAGGAATATCGAACTGGAATTCTGTACCACCAGGAATCGCTTGACCCGTGTTGTTTGTGAACGTGATCTTAGGGTTGATTGGGTAGTTTTGGTCACCAACTTTGAAACCACCAACACTAACAGCAATGTCTACAGCTTCGGTTGGGATTGCGCCAGTTGCGATCTTGTTACCGTAAGGCGTTGCAGACTTAAACTTATCGTAAATTGCTTTAGTCATAGTGTTACCCATGTGGTATTCACCATTGCCCGCAGCACAAGCTTGTTCTGTTGCATCAATCGTCGTACGGTTGCCGTTCGCGTCTAATACGTAACAGTTATAGTCACCTGCTAACTCCCAGAACATGATACCGCCGATCTCTTTGTCGATAACATAGTCCGCTTTCACTTCAACAGATGCTTTGTCTTCTGTTGATAGGAATACGCTCTTCTCTGCATTCCATAGCCAAGGGGCTACAGCAACATCATCGTAATGACGCGTGTAAGAACCGACAAACTTATCGGAAGGATCATTTACAGGGTCAAGACCATAAGCTTGAGCGTAAGAACCCCAAATGCCTTTCTCTAGGTTCTTCGCGTGCCACATTGGGTTTGAACCTGCACCCATCTCGTTGCCTTTAGGGTCAGTATCATGCCACATGTTATCGATACCGATAGCACCGTGACCACAGTTGTTCTTCTCACCTTCGCCAGTACCTGGAGCACACTCTGATTGATTAGGGAGTGCCGCGCGGCCCCATAAACCGTTATCACCACCAGTTACGCCTTGCCAACCACGGGTGTAGTAAGGCACACCAATGTTAATACGACCTGCCGGCATAGAACCACGGAAGTAATGGTAAGCCCAGTCAGTGTTCAAGTAACCAATACCGCCGTAAGCAGCCGTGCCGTACACGTTCCATTGAGCAAGCTCAGAGTCTTTACCCGTATCGAACAATGCCGCGTTGTGGCCAACGTGATCGTTCCAAGCACCATGCAAATCGTAAGTCATGATGTTCACGTAATCGAGGTACTTAGTGACGTCGAACGTTTCCATACCACGCAATAGGTAACCTGAAGAAGGCGCTGCGATAGTCAGCATGTAGTGGATGCCATCTTGCGCAGACGCCGCATCCAATTTCTCACGCAGAACTTTCATTAGCTCTTGGTAAGAAGCCCATAGGTATGGACGACGTGGTTCCATAAAGTCTTTATCGTAAGGGTTACCAGCACCCGCCATTGATGTTGGGTACTCGTAGTCGATGTCTAGGCCGTCGAACTTGTAAGTACGCATCATTTCAACAGCAGACGTTGCAAACTTCTCGATACCCGCATGGTTAATAGAACCATCTGCGTTGGTCGTCATGGTGTAGAAACCACCGTCAGCAACGCGGTTGCCGTCAGCACCGAAGTGACCACCTGTTTCGGCCCAACCACCAATTGAAATCAGCGTTTTAACGTCATGTTTTTGCTTGTAAGTTGCTAGCGCACCGAAGTGACCTTTAAAGCCTAACGCAGGATCAACTTCAACACCCGGCCAAGTTTTACCTGTTGCAGGGTTCGTTGGATCTGTCACATCACCCACGTTTACTTTGCCGTCTGAACCAATACTGACGAACGCGTAGTTAATGTGTGTAAGTTGATCCCAAGGAATGTCTTTGACTAAGTAAGCGGCTTGTGGGTCATCACCACTACGCCAGCTAGTGAAGTAACCGATCACACGACGAGGGTGATCTGCACCCATTAACTCACGACCTTCTTCATCGTAAATTGTACAGTAAGGAACATCGACACCAGCCGTTTGGTATAGACCGTCAGGACGACAGTTCGATGTAATTGCACCGCCATTTACTGTTAGAGATACAAGAGAAGAATCAGTCGTTGCGCCTGCATCGTCTGTCGCTTTCGCGTAAATAGAGACACTGCCCGCCTGTGCTGGCGTGAAATCTACCGCGTATGGTGCTGTCGTTGCTGTACCAACAAGAGAACCGGCAGCGAAGAATTCAACTTTCGCCACTGTACCATCTGCATCAGCGGCATTTGCTGTAACGGTAACTGTCGCGCCTAGTTCAACAGAAGTCGCTGAAAGAGCGACATCGACAGTCGGCGCTTCATTACCCGGTTGACCCGCGTTTACTGTTAGCGTTACGGCACTCGCAACACTCACAGCGTTTTTATCATCATACGCTTTAGTCGAGAATTCGTGCGCACCTTCAGTCGCCGTCCATGAAGCAGTGAAAGGTGCTGCGGTAGAGGTACCGACTAATGCGCCATCAACAAAGAATTCAACCTTACTAATTGAACCATCCGTGTCAGCAGCGTCTGCGGCAAGATTTACAACATCTCCAACAGTGATAGAAGCCGATGCACTAGGCGATGTTAATGTCACAGTAGGTACTTCATTAACTGGAGGATCTACAGGGCCAGTGCCACTACAAGCACCTAGATTTTCCCACTCACCCCATTCACCTGCTTGCGCTGGATTATTGTTTTGAGTCCAGTAGCGCGCTTTATAAGCGTTACCTTCATGCTGAACTTGGTCACCGCCGTTATAAACCTTCGACGAATCCCAAACTTCTAGAGGTGCACAATCAACCGCTGCATAGCTGTTGAAGGCCATTAGACAAGACGCAGTTAATGTACTGAGTGTAAAGGCACTCTTCACTGCTTTCCCACTTCTAAGGTGCATATTGCTCTTCCTTAAGTTATTGTTAATACAATACAAAATACGCTTAACTAACACGTATAGTTACTTTTGTTTCGACGTAAAATAACTTAAGTACAAGTGCAGCATTTCACACTATGTATTTATAAATTTTCAGCAGCACCTCTCAAGAATCCACTAAATGATTGCAACAATTAACACCTTATTTTGCACCAACAACTAATTTCATTACCCAAATAAATATGTCGATCGCAATTTATTAAAAAAGACAAAAAAAGTCCTACTTTTGAAATAAAGATCACTAAGCCTTTGTTGATCTGGGTGTTTCGTTGAAGTGTCGCTTGTACTCTCGACTGAACTGTGATGGGCTGCTGTAACCCACAAGGCGCGCAGCATCGTTCACTCGGCGACCTTCTAACTGTATCAATTCGCGTGCTTTGTTTAAACGCACCTTTTTGATGTATTGCAAAGGCGACTCTAGAGTCACACTTCTAAACGCTTGGTGGAATGCAGAGACACTCATGTTCGCTTCTTCAGCCAAGGTTTGTACATTGAGTTGTTCGTGGTATTCCTGATGAACGCGGTTTAGTGCTTTTGCTACCCTCGCGTAAGAACCTTCTTGGTGTGCGAGCTCAAACAGTACATGACCGGATTCGCTCACCAGCGTGCGATACACAATTTCTTCTAACAGCATGTCACCGAGCATTGCGACTTCAAGATCGCTACATAATGCCGTCATAAGGCGCTTGCACGCATCCAACATTTGGTCGTTCATGCGTACCGATTTCAACCCACAGCGAGTGTCATCCTCACAAACATTCCTGAAGCGTTGCGATTCCAACTTCTTGACCAGCTTTTGCAGCATGGCGGGAGAAATGTCGATTGAGATGCCCAATAAAGGCTCATCGTCAACAGCAATCGCTTCACACTCAAGTGGCATGGGTACACCGACAACCAAATAGTCATCTGGGCCATAACGCACTGGTGTTTGGCCAATGTGAATGTTCTTGTAGCCTTGTCCTAAAACAATGATGCCAGACTGGTACACAAACGGTTGACGATTGTTCCCTTTGCTACTGCGGTAGAACCATACCCCGTCAATGGCGGTTTCTTTGATGCCCTCTAAATCGTCTAAACCAAATTTAGTGGCGTATTGCTGCATGATCTCAGCAAGTGTCTTCATCTTGTCACTCCAATAGTTATGCACGCACTATACTTGGAGTTCTGATTACAGTTCCAGCATAAGAAACGCATATTTGTAGAAATAGGCAATAAATTTGCAGAAATCGGCCTACTCGTTCTCACAAACGCGTACTAATATGCATGTATTCACTCTCCTCACATTGGAAGCAAGAGGTCTAATAATGAACTTTTCATACGTCAACCCAACTCAAATCTTCTTCGGCCAAGGCCAAATCGCAGCAATCAAAGAAGCGATCCCTGCCGATCAAAAAGTGCTCGTTATCTACGGTGGTGGTTCTATTAAAAAGAACGGTGTATACGACCAAGTAGCACAAGCATTAGAAGGCCGTGAATGGCTTGAGTTTTCAGGTGTAGAGCCAAACCCAACAAAAGAGACGCTAGATAAAGCGGTTGCTATCGTAAAAGAGCAAAACGTTGACTTTATCCTGGCTGTTGGTGGTGGTTCAGTTATCGATGGTTCTAAGTACGTTGCAGCATCTGCAAAATACGACGGTGACGGTTGGGACATCATGGTAGGCAAACATCAAGTAACAGAAGCAACGCCGCTTGCTGCGATTCTTACTTTGCCTGCAACAGGTTCTGAGTCAAACATGGGCGCAGTAATCACTAAGAAAGAAACCCAAGACAAATTGGCATTTCTAGCGCCTGCTGTTCAACCAAAATTTGCTGTGCTTGATCCAGACGTAATGAAAACCCTACCAGAGCGTCAGCTTATCAACGGCCTAGTTGATGCGTGGGTGCACGTATGTGAGCAATACCTAACACTGCCAACTGGTGCAATGGTTCAAGACGGTTACGCAGAAGCGCTACTTAAAAACCTAAAAGTACTGGGTGATCAGTTCGCGGAGCGCGATAACGACCAATGGCGTGCGAACCTAATGTGGACAGCAAACCAAGCATTGAACGGTCTAATCGGTAGCGGCGTGCCTCAAGATTGGGCAACGCACATGATTGGCCACGAGCTGACTGCACTATGGCACGTAGACCACGCTCGTTCACTAGCGATCATTCAACCATCTCTACTTCGCAACCAAATGGAATTCAAACGTCCTAAGCTTGAGCAAATGGGTCGTAACGTATTTGGGTTGGCAGAAGGTGAAGATTTGGCAGAACGCACAATCCAATCGATTGAAGCTTTCTACCATCAGCTAGAAGTCGCGACTCAACTTGAAGGTTACGGTGATGACCGTCAAGCAGCTATCGATGCTGTGATTGATCAACTGAACAAACACGGCATGACGGTTCTTGGCGAAAACCAAGCAATCGACCTAGAAAACAGCCGTAAAATTCTAGAACTTGCCGTTGCATAACGACTCGATCTATTAAATTACTGCCTTTTTTGACGGCATTGTGTCTACGCGGATACAATGCCGTTTTTTTATGTTAATTTAGCGCAACATTGACAACTCGATAAATATTGAACTTTTCTGCAAGAAAACTAACAAATAAGCGATGGTTCGATGTTGTTATGTAAGCCGATGACCAAAAACAAACCAAGTGCTTACTATTCGAAGTGTCATTTTTTAGCTTGCTCATAAAAAGATGAGCGTTTAGTCGTCTATTCAAGAGTTATTCGTATGTGGCTGATTGTCATAGCTTGTGCGTTCATACATATCATCAGTATTAAGACTGGCCCAAAGTGGCTATTCTTTTTGACCAAACCGCTTCCGATCGTCGCCATGATTGGAATGCTACTCCTATCACCTTCAAATCACCTTCCCTACACTCAGTGGATCATCGCCGGTCTGTCAATTTCGCTTATCGGTGACTTAGTCATGATGCACCCGAAAGACAAGTTCATACTCGGTATTAAGCTATTTTGCCTAGCATTAATTTGTTACGCCTTGGGCTTCATTAATATGGCAGCCTGGCACTTTACACCTTGGTTGCCTTTTGCCGTGTTCGGCGTCGGCCTCTGCGCTTATTTCTTCTTTAAACCCGATTTGGGGAAAGAGAAATGGTCTGTCGCCAGTTACATCTTCGTCCTCATGGCCATGTTGTGGATGTCGATGGAATACTATGCCAGTGGTAAAACCCAATCTTCCGCATTTGCAGTTTTAGGCAGCTTTGTCTTTACTTTATCCGGTGCGGTTTTGGCGTTTGAACGCTTCGGTGGCACGTCGATTTTCTCTCGACAAGTTGTCATGACCACCTACTATTCCGCTCAATATTTAATCACGACGTCCGTGTTCGCCATAGTGATCCGTTTCCTCTAAAACTGACTATATTATCGGTTAGTTTTATCACGAGTTATTTGCTCACCAGTTGGACAGTTTATGCTTGATTAACAGGTGCAATACGGTTAATAACTTGTTATTGTAGAAAGAAATTTATTCTAAAAGTTGGCAGCCTTGAAAGAGAAAAATATCGTTGTTGAGTTCAGCGGCGTAAACAAGTGGTATGGTGAATATCACGCCCTCAAAGACATTAATTTTTCAGTACATACCGGTGAAATCGTTGTTGTTTGTGGCCCTTCCGGTTCAGGTAAATCAACACTCATTCGTTGTATCAACCACTTAGAATCCATCCAAGAAGGTGAACTCAGCGTCTTCGAACAACCAGCCGATTCCAAAGCTCAAAAACCTGGCAAAGTCGGCATGGTGTTCCAGCACTTTCATCTGTTTCCACATCTTACTGTGTTAGAAAACCTCACTCTTGCTCCGATCCGCACGTTAAAGCTATCCAAACAGGAAGCCGAAGAACGTGCAATGCATTATCTCAAGCGTGTGAACATCGAAGAACAAGCCAATAAGTATCCAATTCAACTTTCTGGTGGTCAGCAGCAACGTGTTGCTATCGCGCGTTCCCTTTGCATGGAACCCGACCTACTGCTGTTTGATGAACCGACTTCGGCGCTCGACCCTGAGATGATCAACGAAGTGCTAGACGTGATGGTGGAACTGGCACAAAGCGGCATGACCATGATTTGTGTGACGCACGAAATGGGCTTTGCTAAGAAAGTGGCGAATCGAGTGGTGTTTATGGATGAAGGTGAAATCATTGAGATGAACTCCCCGGTAGCCCTTTTCGAAACACCGCAGCATCCACGTACCCAAGCGTTTTTGAATCAGATTCTGAGCTACTAGCCTATGGTAATTCGAATCCTAAAACCTGTTTTACAAGCCATATTACAAATCGCCATTCTTTTGATAGCGATCGTGTGGGTACTCGATTCCGGCGCACAAGCGATGGGGTACCAATGGCAATGGGAGCGCGTACCCGATTACATCGCCTTTTACGAAGATGGTGAGTGGTGGCCAGCGGAATTGGTCGACGGTCTTATCGTCACCTTAAAGATTTCGGCCATCAGTCTTTTCTTCACATTAGTGATAGGCTTCGTCACCGCACTATTACGACTCAGCAACTCCAAAGTTGGTAACGCGATCGGTACCGCTTATGTCGAGTTGATTCGCAATACCCCATTGCTGGTGCAAATCTACCTACTCTACTTCGTGTTTGGCCCAGTTATTGGGTTAGATAGATTCAGTACCGCTGTTTTAGCACTGTCACTATTCCAAGGTGCTTATACCGCAGAAATCTTCCGTGCGGGCTTAAACAGCATTCCAAAAGGTCAGTTTGAAGCAGCCAAAACCTTAGGTTTATCACCGTTGTTTGCCTACAAAGACGTGATTCTTCCGCAGGTACTTCAACGCACTTTGCCACCCTTGACTAACGAAGTGGTGTCACTGATTAAGAACTCTTCAATCGTCAGTGTGATGGCAATATTCGACCTAACAACCGAGGCGAGAAACATCGTATCTGAGACGGCGATGCCGTTTGAGATTTGGTTTACTGTGGCAGCAATCTATCTTGCTCTCACATTATCACTTTCTGGCTTATCCGCTTGGCTAGAACACAAACTAGGAGCCAGTTGGCGCAAATTATAAGGAGATAACATGAAGTTATTCAAAGCGACCATTACTGCATTATTAGGGCTTGCAATTGCTTTACCTTCATTAGCCAATGAAGAAGCAGCGACACCAAACGTTGATCAAATCAAAGAGCGTGGCACGCTGCGCGTTGGTATGTCGACATTTGTGCCTTGGGCAATGCGTAATAAACAAGGTGAGTTGATTGGTTTTGAAATCGATGTGGCGAAGCGCCTCGCAGCGGATACAGGCTTAAAAGTTGAGTTTGTACCGACAGCGTGGGATGGCATCATCCCTGCTCTTCTTGCTAAGAAATTCGACGTAATCATTGGCGGCATGTCGATTACGCCAGAACGTTCAAAGAGCGTATTGTTTACTGAACCTTACTCGCACTCAGGCGTTCAAGTAGCAGCAAACAAAGAGCTAGCGGCGGGCTTTAGTGAGTTTTCAGACTTTGACTCTCGCCGTGTGAAAATTGCTGCTCGTCGTGGTGCGTTCACTGTGCAAGTAGCGCGTGAGACTTTCCCTAAAGCGAAGATCCTTCAGTTTGATGACGATGCACAAGCATTCCAAGAAGTATTGAACGGCAACGCACACGCTGTTATTGCATCAAGCCCGAAACCGGAACATGAAGCGATCAAGCATGCTGACAAACTGTTCATTCCATTTACTGAGCGACTATCCAAAGGTAATGAGGCATTCGCAGTTCGCCTAGGCGAAGAAGATAAAAAAGCCTTCTTCAACGAGTGGATTGAAGCTCGTACTCAAGACGGTTGGCTAGATGAGCGTTACGAATACTGGTTCTCAACGCTAGATTGGCAAGACCAAGTTGCACAAGGTCAATAACCTTAATCGTCGTAATAATTAATAACACCGACTCGTACTGCGGGTCGGTTTTCTTCTCTACTAACGGAGTTAAACCTTGAGCGGACAAACCACCACTCGCGTTGCACCAACCAAAGCAAAATCAGGCTTTTTCTTAAGTCGTTTTAATGTACTCGATTGGGTACTGCTTGCCATCTGCGCGTTGGCTGGGGTTTGGCTCTATCATCGTTCTACCGTCGGCGTAAACTACATCTGGCATTGGAAAGAAGCAATCGACCTCTTGTTCACCCCAAGAGCAGATGGCGGCTTGCCGTATTTCTTCCAAGGCTTAATCTCAACACTACGCTTGAGCCTTTGGGGCATCATTTTTGCTCTAGTATTAGGTACATTGCTTGGGTTAGCGCGTTTTTCAGATACAGTTTGGTTGCGCACGCCTGCCAACGCATTTATTCAATTGGTACGAAACATTCCACCTTTGGTGTTCGTATTCATCTTCTACTTTTTCATCTCTAATCAGTTAATCCCATTACTTGGCTTGGAAGACCTTCTCCGTAACTATCGCGGCGAACCTAACGCGGTTCAGCACTTCTTCTTTGGCCCTGCTAACCTATGGGAAAACCTTGCGTCCGGTGTGCTTTGTGTGGGTTTGCTCTCTTCTGCCTACATTGCTGAAGTGGTTCGTGCCGGTTTGCAGAGTGTCGATAAAGGCCAGTGGGAAGCGGCTGACTCGCTTGGTCTATCTCGTTGGGTGAAATACCGTTTCATCATCGCGCCACAGGTGCTAAAAGCGATTACACCCGCACTGGCAGGACAAACCATTTCACTGGTTAAAGACACCTCCATCGTTTCGCTGATCTCGATTCAAGAAATGACCTTTGTCGGCACAGAGATGGCTAACTCCTCAGGCTATATTTTCGAAATCTGGCTAATTGTCGGCTTCGTTTACTTCCTGATTTGTTTCGGTCTATCAATGTTTTTTAGATACATCGAGAAAAAATCGGAATCTATTTCAAATTAACTCAATAGGCTTCAAAAATAAGACAGCGTAGCGCTTCAAATCGGAATTCCATCCTGTTACAGTCGTTTTCATGCTAATTTTTTGGCGTTTTTCATGGAGTTAAAGAAGCAGTCCGATTACGAGCAGTACATAAGGCAGGACAGCCTTGGCGAATACTACGTTGTGCTCAATCAATACACTTTCCACAGTGTTTATCAGCCTATTTTTGATAAACACCAACAAATGATCGGGATGGAAGCCCTGCTCCGTATTCGTGGTGCAGATGGCACGAATATTCGACCGGATCTCTTCTTTGCTGATGCCAGCATCGATACTTACTTCCGACTTTGTATTGAATTTCTCTCCCGTGCGATTCATATCCGTAACTTTGCTCGTCACTTTGCAGGATCACCAATCAAGCTGTTTCTTAACGTCATGCCACAAACTTTGCTGACACTGACCAAAGACATGGGCTTTAAAGACAATGGCCTGCTCTACAAACGATTATTTGAGTTAGGTATGGAACCTTCTGACGTGGTCTTTGAAGTCGTCGAGGAATCTTGCGGTGATACAGAACTTTTGATTCAAGCAGTGCAACTCATGAGAGCAAACGGCTTCTTGTTTGCGATTGATGATTTTGGCTCTCACCATTCAGATATGTCACGTGTTAAGCAGCTTTGCCCAGACATCATCAAAATAGATCGTTCTTATCTACTCGATTATTGCTCTGGTGACACATTAGCGATCGCCAATGCAGTAGACCTCGCTGAAGAAATGAACGCAAAAGTGGTCATCGAAGGTGTCGAAGAGAATACACAGCTTTCAGCCATGCAAGCACTAAACTTGGATTACTACCAAGGTTTTTATCTGGCGAAGCCACACTCGATTCACCATTGGACTGAGCAAAAAGAAACAGCCAAAGTGCTACATTAAACGCGTTACCACAGATACAGATTAAATTGCTTTAGATACAAAAGCGCCGCCAAGGTTACTTACCAAGGCGGCGCTTTTATGTTTACGTCGATTTTAATATCGAAACAAATCGCTTAGAAGAAGTCGATAGAGTTACGACCACTTTTAGGATCGCGTGCAACCTGCGGCTTTTCCTCTTTCTTGCCTTTCTTAGCAGATTGAGACAATGCTTCTTTTTGTGCTTTACGCTCTTTGTGCGCGGCTTTACGACCGGTAGATTTAGGGCCTTTAGCACTTGGTTTGTCGTTCTTTTTCGAGCGAGACTTTTCTTTACGTGCCGCTTGCGCTTCTTTTTTCGCCTTCTTCTCTGCTTTTTCTTCAGCAGTTTCAGGTTCGGTTACTGGCGCGTCACATACAACAACGTAGTACTCTTGGTTAAACTCGAAGAAATCGCCGTCGTACATTTTGCGACGTTTACGAGTTTCTAGCTCACCGTTTACGGCAACGTAACCTTCTTCGATGATGTGTTTTGCTTCACCACCACCACTCACCAAGTTCGCGATTTTGAAAAGCTTGTACAGCTCAATTGGGTGCGCGTCAACGTCGATACCGATCGCTTCGATCTCAATCTCTTCGCCTTCTAAATACTCTTCGTGTTCGTAATCTTGGGTCATGTTCGTTACTCATTTTTCTTGATGAACGGAGTTTAAACGGAATGCGTACAAATAGAAACGTGATCTTCACTCATCTTGTCCAATTGGGTATATACTCACCCAATAACTCCTTGAACGAGCGATATTTTGTCTAATAAGAACCACATTACCTTTGCCACCGCCAACCTGTTTAACTTTGTTGCACCACCTGGCGCGTATTACGACTTCGAGAACATATATTCTCGCGACGATTGGCAGGACAAACTCGCTTGGACCAAATCGCAGTTCGAACAACTTAATCCCGACATCATCGGCTTACAAGAAGTGTTCAGCATCGAAGAAACCAAAACCTTCTTTGCTGAAATAGGTTATGAACACTTTGCCTGTGTCGATACGCCGCACATTGAAGGCGATTACATTTATTCTCGCCCAGTGGTTGCAGTGGCCTCGCGCTTTCCGATTGAAAGCTTTGAAGCGGTCACGTTCGATAAAGACACACTCAATGCCTTTGGTGATATCGACGCTCCACCTTTTAGCCGCAAACCCGTTCGTGCCTGTGTTGTTCACCCAATTATTGGTCATCTCTCTGTATACGTCACACATTTGAAGTCACAGCGCCCTGCGGATTCAACCACTCCAGAAGAAGCAAGCAGACCGATTGCCCGTTGGTTATCTACGCAACAACGTGGTTGGGAAGCGGCAATGCTGCGAGACGCAATGCAAAGGCAGTATGCTATGAATCCGATGCCGACAGTATTAATGGGTGATATGAACCAAGGCATTACTTCAACCAGCGTTAACAGTGTTTTGATTGAATATTATGGTGACAGCGTCACTGATTTACAGCTCAATGACGGATGGGAATTGCAAGTAACGCCCTCACTAGATTCACGGCCAGCAACGCACTACCACTTTGCGAAAGGAAACGTATTGGATTACATCTTGTTGTCGCAAGAGTTTGATGCACACGCCGATGTATCAATAGCAGAAGTCACGAACTACCAAGTGTTGGATGCGCACTTAATCAATCCGTCTTTTGAGAGAGATAAAAACGCCAGCGACCACGCATTTGTGGCGCTGACGGTAGAAATTAAGCTTTAGCGTCGGTGTGGCGCTTAACAATCTTACGCGGAATCAACTCTACACCCGCTTTATAGCGTTTAGCTGAGGCATTAAGCGCCAACTCCATTGCACTGTCGGCAATCAGCTCAAACTGCTGTGGAAGAGAGTTGATTTTGATTGGAAGAAAATCGAGCAAGCGGTTATCACCAAAGGTGGCCAAACGTACTTTGCCCATCAACTCTGGCTTTTCTAACATCACATCCAATACGCCTTCTAATAAAGTGTAAGACATGGTCACCACAGCATCCGGCAGTTTGCCCTTTGCGATCCAACCTTCGAGCACCTTCTTGCCTTCTTCACGGGAGAAGTGCTGACCATAGCCAACCAAAACGCCAGTGCTACCTTGCTGGCAAGCCGAACGGAAACCAAGTTCACGCTCTTTAGAGACTTGAAGCTCTTCTAACGCACCAATCAAACCAATCGAATCAATCTCTGAAGACAATACCGATTCGGTTAACTCAAACGCCGCATCAAAATCTTCACTGATCACACAACAGAAGTGCTCATCATCCATAGGGCGGTCAAGTGCGATAACGGGCGTACCCGAGTTTTGCAGCTTGAGGTAATACTCGCTGGCTGCTGGCATACTGCTCGCAACGAATAGCGCATCAATACGACGACTCACGAGCGCCTCTGCAACTTTTTGTTCCGTTTGCGGATCATCATCAGAACAGCCAATCAAAATTTGGTAGCCTGCTTTACGCGAGTTCTGTTCAATCAGTTTTGCTAAACGTGCGTAACTGGTGTTCTCTAAATCTGGAATGATCAAACCGAACGAACGCGAGTTGCCCGCTCTTAAAGAAGATGCTGCGTGATCCGGTTTGTAATTGTACTGCTCAACCACCGCCATGACTTTCTTTTGAGTCTTTTCGCTGATGCGGTATTTCTGCGCTTTTCCGTTAATCACATAGCTTGCCGTGGTCTTTGAAACCCCGGCTAATTTCGCTATTTCATCCAGTGTCATATTCTAAGCCCTATTCTGTGCGCGGGATCATATTAATACATCAACGATCCTTCGATAAGTTGAATTATATGCTGAACCGATTCAGTATAAAAGCTGAAAGGATTCAGCAAAACTCAAAAATTGACGAGAATCACCAAAATCAAGCAATGCAGTCTCCCTTTGCTAGGCTTTAAAAGCATTGAGACACTGAGTGGTTAAGTTTCGATTTTAAAAACAGTTTCGCTGAGTGTTTTAAAAAATTTGACCAAATGCTGAATCGATTCAGTTTCTTTTGTTCAGCAAATTGTTGTTAAGCAAAACCGTCTCGAATAGAGAAATGACGAACAAAGGCACGTTCAGCAACCATAGATAAACGGCGTTACGCAAACAAAGTACTGCGTAGCCAAGATGAATTAGAAATAGATACCTTAAGGCTGGAGAAGCACCATGCTTAAGCTAAGTAAGAACGACATTACCCTATCTCAATCCGCTACAGATAAGTTTGAAGCGATCAAAAGCATCGCGAAAAGCCTGACAGACAAAGGTCTGGTTGAACAAGGCTATGTAGAAGGCATGCTAAACCGTGAAAACCAGAACTCTACGTTTCTAGGTAACGGTATCGCGATTCCACACGGCACAACTGACACGCGCTCAATGGTGAAAACCACGGGTGTTGCTGTTCACCACTTCCCAGAAGGCGTTGAATGGGGCGACGGCAACACAGTTTACGTTGCTATCGGTATTGCAGCGAAATCAGACGAGCACTTGGGCATTCTTAAGCAGCTAACAAAAGTACTGGGTGCGGACGGCGTTGAAGAGCGTCTACGCAATGCGAAAAACGAAGACGACATCATCGCCCTACTTCATGGCGACGTTCAGTTAGAAGCGGATTTCGATGCTTCTCTCATTCAACTTCTATTCCCAGCAAGTGACATGATTCAAATGAGCGCGGTTGCCGGCGGCCTACTTAAAAACACAGGTTGTGCAGGTACAGAGTTCGTTGCAGATCTAGTAACAAAAACGCCAACGCATCTAGGCCAAGGTCTATGGCTTGTTGGCAGTGATAAACAAGTAACTCGCACTGGCGTTTCTTTTGTATCAACAGCCAATGATTGTGAATTCGAAGGCGAGAAAGTGCGTGCTCTAGTTGCATTTGCAGCTTGCAACAACGCTCACCAATCTATCCTAAGCACGATTTCAAAGCTTGTGTTTAACAACGAACACAGCAAATTACTTGATGCTTCTGCTGAACAGATCCTTGCACTGTTCAAAGGCGAAGAAATGGCAACAGAAGCGGCTGAAGACGGCAACACAGCAATCTTCAAAATCAAAAACGCCCACGGCCTACACGCTCGTCCTGGCGCAATGCTAGTTGCTGAAGCGAAGAAGTTCGAATCTACCATTCGTGTAGCAAACCTAGATGGCGACGGCAAAGCAGTTAACGCGAAGAGCCTAATGAAAGTTATCGCGCTAGGCGTGAAACACGGCCACCAGCTTCAATTCTCTGCTGAAGGTCCAGATGCTGCACAAGCACTTGAGTCAATCGGCAAAGCGATCGCATCTGGTCTTGGCGAAGGTTAAGGGGTGAGAGAATGACAGTATTGAAAACAAACAAAGTCGTTACCATCACGCTTAACCCTGCCCTTGATCTAACAGGTTCGCTGGACTCAATCAAAGTGGGTTCTGTCAGCCTAGTTGAAAAGAGCAACCTGCACGCGGCTGGTAAAGGCGTAAACGTAGCGAAAGTACTTAGTGACCTAGGTGCAGACGTAACAGTGACCGGCTTTCTTGGCAAAGACAACCCAGAGCTGTTCCACCAGCTATTTAGCGATATCAAGGTTAAAAACGAGTTCGTTGAAGTCGAAGGCGCAACTCGCATCAACGTGAAATTGGTTGAAGCAGATGGCCAAGTGAGCGACATCAACTTCCCTGGTGTTCAAGTCACAGCAGAAGAAATCGCGCGCTTTGAAGAAACCCTATTCCGCCTTGCAGAAACACACGATTACTTTGTATTGGCAGGCAGCCTACCGGGCGGTGTTACTGCAGAGCAATGCGCAGCATGGATTGAGAAGCTGCATAAGCAAGGCAAGAAAGTCTTGTTCGATAGCAGCAAAGCAGCACTACGCGCAGGCATCGACGCACATCCTTGGTTGATCAAACCAAACGACGAAGAGCTAAGTGACTTTGTCGGCGAGCACCTTTCAACGCCAGAACAATGCCAAGAAGCAGCGCAAACGCTAAGCGATAAAGGTATTGAGAACATCGTAGTTTCTATGGGTGCAGACGGCGTGATGTGGCTTAACCAAGGCGAATGGTTGCGTGCTCAACCACCACGAATGAATGTAGTAAGCACCGTTGGTGCTGGCGACACGCTTGTTGCTGGCTTGTGCTGGGGTCACATGCAAGTGATGCCGAAAAACGATTTACTGCGCTTCGCTACTGCGCTTTCTGCCCTAGCAGTAAGCCAAGTTGGCGTTGGCCTAACCAGTCAGGAAGAACTGGAGAACATCAAGCTCCAAACGCAAGTAACCGAGCTTTACCCTAATACGAACTTAGACAAAAACTAAGGAACAGAAGGTTATCAGTATGAATATTGCCATTATTACAGCTTGTCCAAGTGGTGTTGCGAACAGCATCATTGCGGCAGGTCTACTAGAACAAGCAGCGGCGAAGCTGGGTTGGAACGCAAAGATTGAATGCCAATCAAGCGTGGTTGAACCAACACTGCTGACAGACGCTGACATTGAACAAGCAGAAGCGATCGTAATTGCGGCTAACACTCCAGTTGATACTTCTCGTTTCGTAGGTAAAAAAGTCTACCAAGCAGATATCAGCACTGTAGCGAAAGACGCATCCGCATTCTTACAAACTGCTGTTGAAAGTGCAGCAACACTAGAGCAAGCAAATACAGTTGCGGCACAAGTAGCAGCACCAGCAGAAAGCGCCTCTGCAACTAAAAAGATTGTTGCTATCACAGCATGTCCAACCGGCGTTGCGCACACCTTCATGGCAGCAGAAGCGCTAGAAGAAGAAGGCAAACGTCGTGGTCACCAAATCAAAGTGGAAACACGTGGCTCAGTAGGTGCGAAAAACCAACTGACTGACCAAGAAATCGCAGACGCAGATTTGGTCATCATCGCAGCAGACATCGAAGTACCTCTTGACCGCTTTAACGGCAAGAAGATGTACCGCACTAAAACAGGTCCAGCGCTGAAGAAAACAGCGGAAGAAATGGACAAAGCGTTTGAACAAGCAAGCGTATACCAACACTCTGGCTCTTCTAGCGCATCATCAGCGACAGAAGAGAAGAAAGGCGCGTACAAGCACCTAATGACAGGTGTATCTCACATGCTCCCAGTTGTGGTTGCCGGTGGTTTGATCATCGCCCTTTCCTTCGTATTTGGTATCGAAGCGTTTAAAGAAGAAGGCACGCTAGCAGCAGCGCTAATGAACATCGGTGGTGGCTCTGCATTCGCATTGATGATTCCAGTTCTTGCTGGTTACATCGCGTTCTCTATTGCTGACCGTCCGGGTCTGGCTCCGGGCCTAGTTGGCGGTATGCTTGCTAGTTCAACTGGTGCAGGTTTCCTTGGTGGTATCGCAGCAGGTTTCATCGCAGGTTACGCTGCTAAGTTCCTTGCCGACAAAGTAAAACTTCCACAATCAATGGAAGCACTTAAACCTATCCTTATCATCCCGTTCGTGGCGACATTGTTCACGGGGCTTGTGATGATTTACATCGTGGGTGGTCCAGTATCTGGCATCATGAGCGGCCTAACTGATTTCCTAAACAACATGGGTTCAGACAGTGCGGTTCTACTGGGTATTATCCTTGGCGCGATGATGTGTTTCGACCTAGGTGGTCCAGTAAACAAAGCCGCTTACGCATTCGGTGTAGGTCTATTGGCTTCACAAACTTACGCGCCAATGGCTGCAATCATGGCAGCAGGTATGACACCGGCACTAGGTATGGGTCTTGCGACGTTCATTGCTAAGAACAAGTTCGAGCAAAGCGAGCGTGAAGCAGGTAAAGCATCATTCGTTCTTGGTCTGTGCTTCATCTCTGAAGGTGCAATCCCATTCGCAGCGAAAGATCCAATGCGTGTAATCCCATCATGTATGGCGGGTGGCGCACTAACAGGTGCTCTATCAATGCTGTTCGGTGCAAAACTGATGGCACCACACGGTGGTTTGTTCGTACTGCTTATCCCTAACGCAATCTCACCAGTGCTAATGTACTTGGTAGCAATCGCAGCAGGTACAGCGGTAACAGGTTTCACTTACGCGTTCCTAAAGAACAAAGCAGAAGCGAAACAAGAAGCAGCTGCTTAATCGTGACTAATTCGCTTAGATGGTTCTAAGCAACGATTAACAATGCCTCCCTCGATTTGGCATTCGACACCTCCCTCTAGCCTCGGCATTGGGAGGTGTTTTTTATTGAGCGATAAGCGGAATCTAACGGGCGCTAAATCCGATAGCAGATAAAGTTACTCTCTTCTGTTTCGCTCTGATTGAAAAAGAACAGTTGTTCGTCCTCCACTTTGTAAATGAAGTCCGTTTTTGTGCCCACGTATGAGTTCATGTCTCTTACAAACACTTCACTCTCCGTTGGCTGTTCATTCCAGCTGACTTTCTGATAATCCACCGTCAGCGCATGTCCATCCACTTGATACTTGCCGTTGTAAACCAGCTCATACTCTTTGCTTTCGCCCTTTTTCGTTAGCAAGGAGCCTTTCTGGAAAATGTACATGTCTCTATCCGAGCTAAACACCACGACAGAACGGTCACTAATGTTTTCATAACGTCGATAACCTCTGGTAATAAAGTCTTCTTCAAACGTTGCACACGCCCAACGCGAACCAGTGATTTCATCCGATTGGAAATACTTTTGGTGAACAACCACACCCACGAGTCCCGTTGCCAATGCAATATTGAGTACAAGAAGTTTACTTATTTGCATATTGCATCCGCCCTGCTCATGCTCTCTAAGACCGTTTCTTTCAAGGTGTCGATATCGAGAGAAAACTTAATGTAGTTGACGTTCTTATTGCTGTTTTTGGCGAAAGCAAACGCACGCAAAATATGCGCTCCTTCTTGATAAGCCGATTCAGATACGCGCAAATATACGATAGCCGGACAAACCGGAAATACTTCATCGTTGAGGCTCTTTGCCAACGCCGAAAGATCTAACTCATCATGATTTTGATCGTAAAAGTAGAAGTCCGTTTCAGACACAGAAAAGTGTTGGTAATCCGAATCATCAAGAAAATCAGGATGTGGCGCAAACGGACGAAAATAAAGCACAGAGACAATCGCGAAAAGCAGGAAAGCCGTCATCAGTATCGGAGTTACGCTAAATGCCTTGTCTCGCGATTCAGATTCTTGTTTGGGCGCTGCTTTGACTTGAGGTTCAACATCATCAATTTCGAGCGTTTGGAGTTCCGGTATCTCAACTTTCTGTTTGATGGGTTTCACATCCGCATCAACTTCCAGTAAATAACCAATTTTACTTACCGTTTTAATCTGTACGCCTTGTGCGTTCAACTGAGCCAGTTTCTTTCTTAAACCGGAAATCACATTGGTTAATGCTTGATCGGTAACGACTGAGCCATCCCAACAGGTTTCGAATAGCGCCTCACGAGTCACATGCACACCCTGCTTTTCTATCAGCAAGTTCAATACTTGGTATGGCAGCGGTCTTAGGGGAACATCATCGCCGTCTGAATTGGACAGTTTTCTTGTCGTCGGGTCTAGGACTAGATTGGCGAAATAGATTCTATGCATACAAGCTCATCACTTTCTCAACTCCTTGAATTATAGGTTAGGTTTCTCAAACCATTCGAAAAACCAAATCAACCTCATCACACCAGCATAAAGCGTCCAGTTTGGACGTAATCAAGGATTCAAACATCGATTTCTTATTGTGCATACCTTCCAATCACACAAAAAACACACAATTACCTAAGTGACTAAATCAAAGGGAAGTATTTGGTTTTTGTTTGCTTTTTGTTTAGTTTTTCAGCGCCTCATTTAGATAATGAACACCGTTTTAAATATAACAAGACAGACAGTCATACAGAGGTAACTATGAAAAACACAATCATCCTTTTATCCGCTCTTTTTAGCGTTTGTGCTCAAGCAAATGATTCACAAGATGTCTCAGGTTTTTATCTTGGAGGCGGTGTGGGTAACAACACGTTTAGTGACGACAACCCGTTTACAAAAGTGGATGACAACGGTACCGCGTTCAAAATCATTGGTGGTTATCAGTTCAACCGTATCGTTGCCGTGGAAGCGCAGTACACCAAATATGGTGATTTTAAGATCGTAGATACGGCTTATGATTTAGGCGCGAGCAACGTCTCGGTAGCGGCGAATATTGGTTACTCGTTCAATAATGGCCTGCGCCCTTTTGCAACCTTTGGTTTGGGTTATATGTCTGTTGATATTCCGACGACAGACAATGAAGATGACTTATCCCTGCGTATCGGGGCAGGTCTGGAATACACGCCAATTCAATTTGAGAACATCACCTTTCGCGCGGCGTATGAAATGGATCATTTCACAGTAAAACCGAAAGGTTCAAGTCTGGATACAGACGTACAGATTGGCTCTTTCTATGCGGGCGCTACCTATAAGTTCTAAACTGGCTAGGTTCTAAAGCAGCCTAAGCTCCAAAAACAATAGAAACAAAAGCAAACACATAGAAACCACAAAGGGCGAACTCTTATGATAAGTGTTCGCCCTTTTCTTGTTTAAGTTGGCAGTGTTTAAACCGACAATTTATTGCATTGGTTCAGATTCGATATCCACGTCGCCGCTGCTCAAATTCACCGTTGCATTGTACACGCTGTGCGGGTCGCCATGATGCTTAAAGGTAAAGTGATAAACGTTCGCTGGCGTCCAAATCTCTTTATCGTCAACAGGCAGAATGTCGTAACCGTCTTGTTGGTAAAGCTCGGTTGCCATCACATACGCGATTGCTGTTTGCACTTGGGTGTTATGGTCGTATTTTGGCTCGACAGATGGGTTACTTGGGTAAGAGTCACCATTAAAGCTCATTTGACGGTATGCGCCATTGCTCCACACAACAAAATCTTGCCAACCGTTGCTGTAACTGTCGATAAGTGCAATCGGCGTTCTGGTTACTGACATGCGGCTAAGCATTTTGCCGCTGTTATCGAATATGTACCCAGTACAGCCACCACTTCCGCAGAAGTAACGATCTTGGAACAACACAAAGTGTTCTGCCATACCGTCACTGTTTAAGTCAGCAGAACCCACTTGGTAGTTGATCTTGTCGTTTGCTAAAGAAAGCCCTTCTGGGTTCAGAATGCTTTGGTCAATCCAAGTTGCGATTGTTGCCGCATCGGCACTTTTCACTTCCACAGGCGCTTGCGCTTCCGTGGTATTTGAAGAAACGCCGTCTGTCGTAGAACAGCCAATAAGCGTTAGAGAACCTAATAGGAAGAGTCCGTGTAATCCGCGATTGTTCATTTGCGTTCGCTCTTTTAATGATGATGTATTCTTAGTATACGCATGATTTATCAATCGCTTGTAAGAAAATCATAAAAATCAGTTAGGTGTACACGAAACCACCAGCCCTTCTTTCACCTTCATCTTCTTCCCGCGTCTAGATTCTCGCCTCCATTATTTTCTCCTTCTCGCATCTCGTATCTCAATTCTCTCAGATCAAAAAAGCCCTGAGGAATACCCTCAGGGCTTGGCAGGAATCTGACAATAAATAAAGCCAGGAAGTCCCTTATGCAGTGGTTGGTTTGATCTTAAACAGAATTGCAAACATGACTGGTACAACAATCAGAGTCAAAACTGTAGCAAAACCAAGGCCTGCCATAATCGTAATTGCCATTGAGCCGAAGAACGCATCAAACACCAATGGAATCATACCTAGGATGGTGGTCAGCGCCGCCATACTTACTGGTCGAACACGGCTAATCGCACTGTCGACAATCGCTAAGTAAGGATCCTTACCTGATGCTAGCTCTAGGTTAATCTGGTCAAGAAGTACGATACCGTTTTTCAGAATCATACCGCTCAAGCTCAATAGACCAAGGAACGCGGTAAAGCTAAATGGCATGTTTGTCATCAGAAGACCAAATGCCACACCAATGATAGACAGTGGTACTGTGAACCAAATAACCAACGGCTTCTTCAGTGAGTTAAATAACAGCATCGTAATGATGAACATCAACAAGTAACCCATTGGCAGTGAACCAAACAGACCTTCTTGTGCATCTTTCGATGATTCGTACTCACCACCCCACGTGATTTCGTAACCTTCTGGGATATGCAGTGCCATCACTTTTGGTTGAACACGAGCAAACAAGCTTGCTGCGGTGTCATCACTTAATACATCGTGGTCAGCCAGTACCGTCAGAGTACGTTTACGGTCACGACGTTGAATCAGTGGCTCATCCCAATCCAGTTTCACACCATCAATCACTTGATCAACTGGAATGTAGCTTTGTAGCGATGGACTCCAGATGTTCACGTTTTGCAGTGATTCAAAATCCACACGCTCCGCTTCTGGCAAACGCGTCATGATAGGCAGAATGTGTGTACCATCGCGAAGGAAGCCAAGTGTGCTACCACCAAACGCCATTTGCAGTGTGCTTGAAAGATCTTCTTTCGAGATGCCTAATCGACGAGCTTTAGATTCGTTAAATACAGGCACTAGCTCTTTAGTGCGCTCACGCCAGTCGTGACGGATGTTACGAGCACCTGGGTCAGTATGAAGAATATCTTCTACTTGTACCGCAAGCTCACGTAGCACTTGTGGATCTGGGCCAGTAATACGCGCTTCAATCTTAGACGCTGGTGACGGGCCGAATTCCATCAACTTGAACTGGAACGTTGGCTTATCGAACGTCTTCGCTAGGTTGTCGTCCAGCTTATGCAGTAGCTCAAACATGTTCTCACGGTCCGTAGTACGAACTTGGAACTGTGCGTAGGCTTCGTAGCTCTTCTCCGGTTGGTAAGTCAGAGCGAAACGCTGCAAACCTTGACCAATCGACGCTGATACAAAATCAATGTTGTCTTGAGTACGGATGTAGCTTTCAACTTCTTCCGCTTTCTTGATGGTCTCGCGAATGTCTGTGCCTTCAGGCATCCACATATCAACGTAGAACATCGGCGTGTTTGACGGCGGGAAGAACTGTTGTTTCACACTACCAAACGCAACGACAGCACCAACCAACAGCGCTACCATGCCTGCTACCGTTAACCAACGGAAACGAAGCGCAAGTTTAAGAGACGCACCGAACGCAACGAACAACCAACCTTTGTATGGGTCTTCGTCTTCTGCATCTGCGTTTTTGTCTTCTTCTTTCAATAGAAGATCGGCTAGGAATGGCGTTAGCGTAATCGCCGTAATCCAGCTCAAGAATAGCGAGAAACACAGAACCCAGAACAGAGAGCCCATGAACTCACCAGTCGCATCTTGTGACAGACCGATAGGCGCAAACGCGGTAATAGCAATGACTGTCGCACCAAGCAGCGGCCACTGAGTTTGTTTCACGATATCTGTTGCCGCTTGAACTTTGGTTCGTCCTTTCTTAAGGCCAACCAATATCCCCTCGACCACCACGATGGCGTTGTCCACCAGCATACCGAGTGCAATGATCAGTGCACCAAGTGAGATACGGTGCAGCTCAATGTTGTTGTAGTTCATCAAGATGAAGGTGCCAAATACCGTCAACAACAGCACCAAACCGATGATCACACCACTGCGTAAACCCATGGTGAACAGCAGTACGATGATTACGATAGCAACAGCTTCTGCCAAACTAATAACAAACGCTTTTACTGAATCGTCAACTTCTTGCGATTGGTTGTAGAAGTAGTTCATATCGATGCCAGCAGGCTTGATGGTTTCAAGGCTTGCTAGTTCGGCTTCAATACGTTGACCAACTTCTACTACGTTTACGCCAGACGCAAACGAAATTCCGATGTTGATTGCTTTCTTACCGTTGTACAGCAGCACATTACCCGGCTTTTCTTGAATGCCACGGCTGATGGTTGCAACGTCTTTCAGACGGATCAGATTACCTGTATCGCGACCATGAATAATCAGGTTTTCTAGTGCTTCAACTGTGTTTAATGTACCGCTTGGGCGAATAATAAGGCTCTCACCGTTTACCATTACCTCACCCGCAGAAACCACATTGTTCTGTTGGTTCAGCAAGCCAGAGATCACGTTCATGTCGAGGTTCAGAGCCGCCAAGCGATCCAATGAAATCTCAACAAACAGCATCTCTTGTTGGTCGCCAGCGATGTCAACTTTACCCACACCATCAATCAGTTCGAGTTCACGCGTAAGTTGGTCTGCATAACGTTTCAGTTCTACGTAATCGTAGTCATCACCCGTTAGCATCAGCATTACGCCGTACACGTCACCAAAGTCATCAATGATTTGCAGAGATTGAACGCCTTGCGGCAAAGTTGGTTGCAGATCGTTGATTTTACGGCGCATTTCATCCCAGATTTGCGGCAATTCATCTGGACCGTAATCCATCTTCATGCTCACCATAATCTGAGACATACCACTAGAGGACGTCGACGTGATCTTATCGATATAAGGCAGCTTACGAATCTCTTTCTCAAGCGGATACGTCAGCTCTTCTTCTACTTCTTTAGAAGTCGCACCAGGATAAGTCGCAATCACCATCGCATCTTTGATGGTAAATGCCGGGTCTTCCAATCGACCCAGTTCTAGGAAAGACGTCACACCGCCGATCGCTAGAATAACGATGAACAGCCAGCTGATGACTTTGTTCTTAATTGAGTATTCAGCAATGCTCATTATTATTGTTTCTCCACCACATCCACATGCTTACCTTCGCGCAGTTTGCGTAAGCTGGAATTCACTAATACATCGCCTTGAGCAACACCTGATGACACAATCGCACCTTCACCATTAACTTGGTCGATGGTTACTTCAACTTTAGTGACAGCGTCACCATTTAATTTCCAAACAAAAAACTCACCATCTTGATTGCCCGCTTGTAACGCAGTCATTGGGATGTTGTAGCCATCAATGGAAGTAATGCCCGCTGCTACCATGTCTACTGCAACGCTTACGCTGGTACCCGGTAGAATCTCTTCCTCAGGTTGGGGCATGGTTAAATACATTTGGTAGGTTTGCGTTTGAGCGTTTGGCTCACTGGTGTGCTCCAAGTAATCCAACGCATAGGATTTCGCATCACCCGAGAACGTTGCTTGAGGTTGGTAGCTCATGCTTTGTGTATTTGGGTTTACCATCGCAAGCACGTTGTCTGACAGTTCGATACGAACGTAAACTTTGTCGCTTTGATACAGGTTAAGAACCGGCTCACCAATCGCAACACGCTCAAATCGCTCTTTGAATACATCAGAAACCTTGCCCGCAAACGGTGCAAATAAACGTGTGTAGTTCAATTGGTTTGTTGCGTTGTAGAAGTTTGCTTCCGCCAGTTCTTTGTTTGCTGTTAGCTCATCCAATTCCGCTTTTGAAATCATTTGGCGGTTATGCAGCTCTTCACCACGTTTAAGCTGACGAATCGCTAGCGTGTATTGTGCTTCTGCATCGTTTACTGCTTGCTTTTCTTTACTGTCGTCCAGCTTAGCGATCATCTGGCCTTCTTTAACCGTGTCACCCGCTTTGACTAGCACATGCTGAACTTCGCCTGCGCGACGGAATGCAATTGGCGTTTGTTCCGCAGGCACAACTTGGCCTTTGAATGTGCGGTATTGGCTTTTTACTGGAACATCGACAGCAACCGTAGAAACATACAAAGGCTGCTCTGCGGTGACTTCGTCTGTGCTGTTACAACCGGTGAGTACCGCCAGTGCGATAGCCGATACTGTGAATAATGAACGTTTCATTAGATACCTTCCTCACGAACCCAAGCTTTCACGACTTGGCCTTCCACTAGGCGTTCAACACCTGCAATAACAACGTAATCATTCTTGTCTAGACCCGACTCAACAGCACCGTTCGCATTCAGTGACAAGGTCACTTTATTCACTTGCTGCGTATCGCTGTCCATTACCCAAACCTCACCATGAGCGGCATCTTTCGACACCCAAGCCGCATTTGGCAACATCATCGCGTTCGATACGTTTTGCTTCGCAATGTGTACTTGGCCTGTCATGCCCGTTAGCAAGTTACGATCAGAAGGACGAGTAATCGTCACGATCGCTTCGTAGCTGTTAGTGTCGGCATTTGGTTGAGTAGAGATTTCTTTGAATTTGCCTTGGATGCGGTTGTTTGGTTCGCTGTCCATCGTCACCCACATCTCTGCATCTTTAAGTGAGTTCAACGACACCGCTTCGGCGTAAGTCACAGGCAAAGTAAAAGACACGTCCAAAGTGGTGTTGTCGATTAGGTTTAGGATTTCTTGCTTAGCAGCGACCACTTGGTATGGCTTCACGTAGGTATAAGACACCACACCATCAAACGGCGCATGAATCTCTGTGTAGCTCAAATCGGTTTTCGCTTGCTCTAAGTTTGCCAGTGCCGCTTTGTATTGCGTTTCTTGTTGGTCGTAACTGTCTGTACTGATCAGCTTCTTGTTGTACAAGCTTTTCGAGCGTTCCCATTGGGTTTTCGCTAATGCGTACTGCGCTTGTGATGCATCAAGAGCTAACTGCAAGTCTTTTGGGTCTAGCGTTGCAAGTACATCGCCCTGCTTCACCTCTTCTCCCATTCTCACGATCAACTTCTCAATTTCGCCACCTACCTGAAATGAAAGTTGGGCTCTGTACGTTGCATCTATTCGTGCAAGGAATGCATCGGAATCGGCAACAGTCAGATCATTAACAGCAAGTAATTTTACAGGTTTGATTAATGGCTCAGACGGTTCTGATACGGCTTTGTTACACCCTGTCAGCATCGTGGCGAGGCTCAATGCCACCGCTGCTCCGACAAATGTGCGCTTTAAGTATTGTTTTCGCACTGGCTTTCTCCATCGACTTTATATTTACTACACAGGTGTGCAGTATATGTATAACGAAAAAATGATCAACATATTTTCCATGTGGATAATAAAATAATTAGGCAAACTGTCCGGTTTCTGGTAAAAATAGGCGCGTTGATTAATATTCGGGAAAATTCGAACTATGACAGAAAGAAAGCAAGGCCGTAGAAGTGCTGAAGCCGCTGAGCAAACTAAGTGCCTGATTCTAAGAGTCGCGGCAGATATGTTCTGTGAGTTAGGGTACGAACGTGTCTCGCTTCGAAACATCAGTGAGAAAGCTGGTGTGTCCCATAGTTTGATTCGCCACCACTTCGGTAGCAAAGAGAAGATCTGGCAAGCCGTCAGTGATGGCATGGACGAATTCATGCAAAGCTACATGGCGCAGTTAGTAAGCGAGATGCCAGCGAATACGCCATCGAATCAAAAAATCTACTTGTTCATGGTAAGAATGCTAGCGTTTGCACTCGTTAACCCGCACCCAGTCCAAATGATTGCCGATGCGATTCGCCAAGGCGACGATGCATTGCTGCAATACTTCTTAAGATCCAAAGATGAGTTCGCGGCGATCTTTACCGACCTCTTTGCTGACTACAACGTGGAATACCCAGAGCATCGTATTGATCAATGGGAATCAAAGTGGCAAATGCTGGTGTTTGCACATGGTGCGATTAGCCTAGCGCCTATGATGCAAGAGACGTGGCCAGAAGATGCAGACAATCGCGAAAAAATGCTGATTAACCACTGGGAATTGTTCAACACCATCATGGCAAGTCAGTTTAGCGTGAACAAAGAAGACATGATTCACCCAAGCAAACTGAGTGAAGTTGTGATTGAGATGTGTTGCCCTATCGAAGAACTCACCGCATAAGCAGAGCTTTGAAAAGAACATAAAAAATGCCGAGCACTGAGCTCGGCATTTTTATTTGTGCTTATCGCTTTAGAGAGGAAACTTAATGGAACCTGCGTTCTGATGGTTAGATTCCTAGTTTTGCTTAGGCTCGCTGGAATAACGAGCCTTATTTAACTCACTAAATCAATGAATTAGCTTAATTAACCACGGTAATAGCGTTGTGGTACGAACGGCATTTTTTCTACCGTCATTGGTAGCATCTTGCCACGTACTTCTGCAAACAGCTCTGTACCGATAGCCGCTAGATCTGCGCGTACGTAACCCATTGATACTGGCTTGCCTGCGTTAGGGCCTGCTGTACCACTTGTTACCACACCAATCTTGTTACCGTCTGCGTCGAACAGCTCAGCACCTTCACGAACCGGTGCTTTTGTTTGACCAACCAAGCCAATACGCTTACGTGCAACGTCTTTCGTTTCGATCTGCTTAAGAATGATATCAGCACCAGGGAAGCCACCTGCACGCTCGCCATCAGCGCGACGTACTTTTTGAATGCCCCATAGTAGGCTTGCTTCAACAGGCGTTGTTGTTGTATCTAGGTCATGACCGTACAGACACAGGCCACATTCAAGACGAAGAGAGTCACGAGCACCAAGGCCAATCCACTCGACTTCTTCTTCACCTGTGAGTTTACGAGCAAGCTCTTCTGCTTTGTCCGCAGGAACAGAGATTTCGTAACCGTCTTCGCCAGTGTAACCACTACGAGAAACAATGCACTCAACGCCCAGTAGTTCAACTTTGCGAACATCCATAAATAGCATCTCTGCTACTTCTGGTGCGAAACGCGCTAGTACTTCTGCCGCTTTAGGGCCTTGAATCGCAAGCAGTGCGCGGTCATCAATAATCTCTAGCTCAATGCCAGAAGGAAGATGCGCCTGAAGGTGCGCAATATCTTGCTCTTTACATGCTGCGTTCACAACAACAAACAGGTGATCGCCAAGGTTAGCCACCATCAAGTCGTCCATGATGCCGCCCTGCTCATTAGTAAAGAAAGCATAACGTTGCTTGCCCGCACCTAGGTCAACAATATCAACCGGAACCAGTGTCTCTAAGAACGCTGCTGCGCCATCACCAATCAAACGAAGTTGACCCATGTGAGAAACATCGAACAGACCTGCTGCATCACGAGTGTGTAAGTGTTCTTTCTTAACGCCCAGTGGGTATTGAACTGGCATGTCGTAACCCGCGAACGGGACCATCTTTGCGCCTACTTCAACATGAAGTGCATGCAGTGGTGTTTTCAGAAGTTCTTGAGTCATTTTCGTCTCCATTTAGATAGACCCGAGAATGCTGTCGGCATTCGCATCGAATAATGTTTCCAATAATAAACACGCTTGATTCAATTTTGCACGAACAAGACATCGCTCGACTTTCAAAAGTGTGACTTTTAACATTTTAATCACAACAAAACGCACAAAAAAGGCGCTCTGTTGAGTGAGATATCATCAACAGAGCGCCATCATAACGTATTCAAAACCGATAGCAAACGTTTGCTTTCACTATAGGAAATTTACAACTATTTATCACTATTTGGCAGTCACCCACAAAATGTGCGCGTCTTCCTCACTCACACTGGTCAACATATGACCCATGTTCGCATCGTAATACACACTGTCGCCTTCGCTTAATACAACAGGCTCATAGAACTCAGAATAAAACATCACCTCACCTGATAAGATGAGCAAAAACTCTTCCCCATCATGGCGAACCCAGTCTTTGTATTCGTCAAAACTACGGGCACGAATTTGGCTCTTAAAAGGCATCATTTTCTTATTGGAAAGTTGAGTCGCCAACAGCTCGTGTTCGTAGGTTTGGGTTGGGTGTGGTTTACCCTCTTTTTTCTTGGTCACATCCCTGCGCCCTGTCGCTACCTTTTTTCTAGGTGGTTCAAACAGTTGCGGCATGTCAATTTGTAAGCCATGCGCTAATTTTTGCATCGCTTGGAACGTTGGAGAAATCTGTTCATTCTCGATCTTACTTAGCGTAGAACGCGCAAGGCCAGTTCGTTGGCTTGCCTCTTCTAACGTAATACCAAGTTTAGAGCGGATATCTTTTATGCGCTGACCGAGCTTAAGCGGTTCAATATTCTGGTCTTGCTGCTCTTTCGCCAACGTCATTGACGGGTATTCATCGTAAATACTTTCAGCCATAAATCCCTCTGTAAATATCCTTTATTCCTTCCGATTAGCATTGTGCATGAACCCTATAGTGGATAAAAGTCCACCGAGTTAATTAAAGCGTGCTCTTGTTAACAAAACCAGAAATCTCGTTTCCTATAGGAAATTTTTGGTTGATTGTTCGTGCCGCAAGCGCTATGTTACCAACTTGTTAGATGTAGAGATGCACATTTCCGTAAGAGATTGGACAAGAGAAACCACAATCCGACGGAGTTTTGCCCACTTATTCGGGCCGAAAGTTCACTCTGTTCTGCTATGCAGTTCAGCTGTTTTGAGGACAAATGAGCCACCATCGCAATCAAACAACTATTTCTACTGCGGGTTCATTTTCAGATTTGGAAGGTCAACTACCATGAACAAGAGTTACCCTAACCACAGCTTGGAAAACTTTTTCTCTACCAACCTCTCTGCGACAGATGACGCTGTCTTTGCTGGAATTCAGGCAGAATTCGCTCGCCAAAACGAACAAATCGAACTTATCGCTTCTGAGAACATCGTTTCTAAAGCGGTAATGCAAGCTCAAGGCACATGCCTAACAAACAAATACGCTGAAGGTTACCCAGGTCGCCGTTACTATGGTGGTTGTGAGCACGTAGATACAGTGGAAGCCATTGCTATCGAACGCGCGAAAAAACTTTTCAATTGTGAATACGCAAACGTTCAACCACACTCAGGCGCACAAGCAAACGGCGCAGTAAAACTGGCGCTACTTCAACCTGGCGACACAATTCTTGGTATGTCTCTAGACGCAGGTGGTCACCTAACACACGGTGCTCGCCCTGCACTTTCTGGTAAGTGGTTTAATGCTGTTCAATACGGCGTTGACCGCGAAACACTAGAAATCAACTACGAAGACGTTCGCCAACTTGCACTTGAGCACCAACCTAAAATGATCATCGCAGGCGGTAGTGCCATTCCACGTACTATCGACTTTGCAAAATTCCGTGAAATCGCAGACGAAGTAAACGCGATTCTTATGGTCGACATGGCACACATTGCCGGTCTTATCGCAACAGGCGCGCACCCTAGCCCGCTTCCTCACGCACACGTTGTTACAACCACAACGCACAAAACATTACGTGGCCCACGTGGCGGTATGATCCTGACCAACCACGAAGACATCATTAAGAAAATCAACTCAGCGGTATTCCCAGGTCTACAAGGCGGCCCACTGATGCACGTGATTGCTTCTAAAGCAGTGGCGTTCGGTGAGGCGCTTGGTCCTGAATTCAAAACTTATATTGATTCAGTGATCAACAACGCAAAAGTTCTGGCGGAAGTATTGCAAACTCGCGGTTGCGACATCGTAACCGGTGGTACAGACACGCACTTAATGCTGGTTGACCTTCGCCCTAAAGGCTTGAAAGGTAACAAAGCAGAAGAAGCACTAGAGCGTGCAGGTATCACGTGTAACAAAAATGGCATCCCATTCGACACAGAGAAGCCTATGATTACATCGGGCATCCGTTTAGGAACGCCTGCGGGTACAAGCCGCGGCTTTGGCGCTGAAGAATTCAAACTCATCGGTAATTGGATTGGTGACGTACTGGACGGTTTGGTGAACAACCCTGAAGGTGACGCAGAAGTAGAAAAACGCGTACGCAAGCAAGTGAAAGAGCTTTGCAGTCGTTACCCTCTTTACCAATAAAAGATTTATTAAATCAGAAACTATCCTGACAAGTTATTTGGAGATTAAGCAATGGACAAAACACTGAAGTTTACAGATAGCCACGAGTGGGTACGTGACAACGGTGACGGCACAGTAACTATCGGTATTTCAGAGCACGCTCAAGAGATGCTAGGTGACGTAGTTTTCGTTGACCTACCAGACGTGGAAGATGAAGTCGAAGCGGGCGAAAGCTTTTCTTTGGTTGAGTCAGTAAAAGCAGCTTCAGACATCTACTCACCAATCACCGGCGAAGTAGTTGAAATCAACGAAGAGCTAGAAGACAGCCCAGAGCTAATCAACGAAGAACCATACGAAGGTGGTTGGATTGTGAAAGTGAAGCTTTCAAACCCATCTGAGTTGGATGACTTAAAAGATGCGGAAGAATACCTAAGCTCTATCGAAGAAGAGTAATTAGGATGAGACGAAAGCTGTCCCCTAGCATAACGATTAGTGGACAGCTTTTTTTCTAGGTTCGGACGTATAATTTAATTTATCAGTAACGCAAATCCGTTACCCGAGCCAAGGAGTAGGTAAAGGACAATGACTGAATTACTTCAAAGCCTCAGCACACAAAACGAGTTCGTTGCTCGCCACAATGGACCAAACAAATCTGACCAACAGAAAATGTTGGAAGCAATCAACGCAGTTAGCCTAGATTCGCTTATCGACGAAACCGTACCAGCACAAATTCGCCTAGAGCAGCCAATGAGCTTGGCAGAAGCGAAAAGCGAAGCAGACATGCTGGCAGCGATGCGTGAGTTCGCCGATCAGAACCAAGTTAAACGTACATTCATTGGTCAGGGTTACTACAACACCTTCACGCCAAACGTAATCCTACGTAACGTGATGGAAAACCCGGGCTGGTACACCGCTTACACCCCTTACCAACCAGAGATCTCACAAGGTCGTCTAGAAGCGCTTCTAAACTACCAACAAATGGTGATGGATCTTACTGGTATGGAAATCGCGAACGCATCATTGCTTGATGAAGCAACGGCAGCAGCAGAAGCGATGACACTTTGTAAGCGTGCGGGTAAGAGCAAGAGTAACGTATTCTTCGTTGCTGACGACGTTCACCCACAAACCATCGAAGTGGTAAAAACTCGTGCGAAATTCATCGGCTTTGAAGTACTAGTTGGTTCTCTAGAATCACTACCAGAGCAAGACGTATTCGGCGCGCTAGTTCAATACCCAGGTACAACGGGTGAAGTACGTGACCTAACGGACATCATCGCAAAAGCGCAAGCAAACAAAACGCTAGTAACCGTAGCGACTGACCTATTAGCTTCTGCCCTACTCAAACCTGCGGGTGAAATGGGCGCAGACGTTGCAATCGGCTCGGCACAACGTTTCGGCGTTCCTATGGGTTACGGCGGCCCACACGCAGCCTTCATGGCAACACGTGACAAGCACAAGCGTACAATGCCAGGTCGTGTTATCGGTGTTTCTATCGATACCAACGGCAACCAAGCACTGCGCATGGCAATGCAAACGCGTGAGCAGCACATCCGTCGTGAAAAAGCGACATCAAACATCTGTACCGCTCAAGCTCTACTAGCGAACATGGCGTCTTTCTACGCGGTTTACCACGGCGCAGAAGGTCTACGCACGATTGCTCGTCGTACGCACCACATGACCGCTATCCTAGCTGCTGGCCTAACCAAAGGCGGCTTCGAGCTCGCTCACAACAGCTTCTTCGACACCATCACCATCAATACTGGTGCGCAAACTGAAGACCTATACGCGAAAGCACTAGCCGCAGACATCAACCTACGTAAGTTGGGTACTCAGCTAGGTGTAAGCTTCGACGAAACCACAACAGTGGCAGACGTAGAAGCCCTATTCGCAGTATTCGGTGTGAAAGAAGAAGTGGCAGCACTATCAACTGAAATTGCTGGCAACGAGTTTGCTGCGATTCCAGAAGCACTGCGCCGTACAACAGAATACCTAACGCACCCTGTGTTTAACACGCACCACAGCGAAACACAGATGATGCGTTACCTAAAACAGCTAGAGAACAAAGACTTCTCGCTAACGCATGGCATGATCCCATTGGGCAGCTGTACGATGAAGCTGAACGCAGCAGCAGAGATGATTCCAGTAACATGGCCTGAGTTTGGTTCGATCCACCCGTTCGCACCAGCAGAACAAGCAGCCGGTTACGCAGCGCTAGCAAAAGATCTTAAAGAGAAGCTATGTGAAATCACAGGCTACGACGCATTCTCACTACAACCAAACTCTGGTGCATCTGGTGAGTACGCAGGTCTTATCGCGATTCAACGCTACCACGAAAGCCGTGGCGAAGGTCACCGCAACGTATGTTTGATCCCAAGCTCTGCGCACGGTACTAACCCTGCAACAGCGTCTATGGTGTCAATGAAAGTCGTTGTGGTTAAGTGTGATGAAGAAGGCAACATCGACGTCACTGACCTAGCAGCGAAAATCGAAAAGCATAAAGACAACCTATCAAGCATCATGATCACTTACCCTTCTACGCACGGCGTGTACGAAGAGCAAGTGAAAGAAGTATGTGAAATGGTTCATGCCGCAGGCGGTCAGGTTTACCTAGACGGCGCAAACATGAACGCACAAGTTGGTCTAACAACGCCAGGCTTCATCGGCTCAGACGTTTCTCACCTAAACCTACACAAAACCTTCTGTATCCCACACGGTGGTGGCGGTCCGGGTATGGGTCCTATCGGTGTGAAATCGCACCTAGCGCCTTTCCTACCAGGTCACATTGAAAACGGTGCAGACGGCGAAAACTTCGCAGTATCCGCAGCGGATATGGGTAGCGCGTCTATCCTGCCTATCTCTTGGGCTTACATCGCAATGATGGGCGAAGCTGGCCTAACAGACGCAACAAAAGTAGCGATTCTGAACGCGAACTACGTGATGGAGCAATTACGCCCTCACTACCCTGTTCTTTACCGTGGCTCAAACGGCCGTGTAGCGCACGAATGTATTATCGACATTCGTCCACTAAAAGAAGAAACAGGCATCAGCGAAGAAGACATCGCGAAGCGTCTCATGGACTACGGTTTCCACGCACCAACCATGTCGTTCCCTGTAGCAGGCACGCTAATGGTTGAGCCAACAGAATCGGAAGACCTAGAAGAGCTAGACCGCTTCTGTGATGCGATGATCGCAATCCGTGAAGAGATGACAAAGGTTAAGAACGGTGAATGGCCGCTAGATAACAACCCGCTTGTTAACGCGCCACACACTCAAGTTGACCTAGCGAAAGATGAATGGGATCGCCCTTACTCTCGTGAGCTTGGCTGCTTCCCTTCTAAAGCAACCAAATCTTGGAAATACTGGCCAACAGTAAACCGCGTAGATAACGTATACGGCGACCGTAACCTAATCTGCTCGTGCCCAAGCATCGATAACTACGAAGATTAATTTTTGTAGAATCTAAATAGACAAAGGCGAACCGATTGGTTCGCCTTTTTTAAAGATTGTTTATTATGTTCGATAAAAACAGAATCATTAATATACAGCTTGCTTAATGAACATTAAATCTACTGAACTTAGGGAACGTATTTCCTTATGGTAAATTCGTAAATAACGCACCAATGTATCAATATCAGCTTCACTCAGCCTATCTGTAACTAGCTTCTCCAGCGTTTCAATTGGAATACCCATCTCTTCCAGTGCCGAAAATGAAGACGGTAAATGGCTATTTTCAAATATATGTATTAGCCAACCCAAGTTCGCTTTTGTTGGAAGCTCTAAGGACTTAAACTCATAGTTGAGTAGATCTTCAAGCAACGCGAGGGCTCTAGGGACTGCATGTTTAAATATGTTACGAACAATACCTAACTCTTTATCTGTCGAATCGGAACGCATTTCACCACAGTCACGTGATTTATAAATGTATTCAATTTGTTTTTTAACATAATGGGTATGCTTGTCCGCGTATATATATCGGCCTAATTTGTTATACAAATCATCATTGTCTTCATAGTGAAGTTGTTGTCTAGCGAGTACCCGACTCTCTACTGTTTTGATAAAACGGGTAAGTAACTCTAGTTGGTATTTTTTAGGCTTTGTTACTGTCGCAATTTGTTCCATTTCATATATTGATAGCTCTGTAATAAGTTCATAAGCACGCTCTAGTACATCAACGCTATATGATGAGTGCTTTCTAACAATATCCATAGGAACATCTGAGTTCCTAGCAAAATTGTTTAAAGTTTGACTTCCTTGCTCAGAGAGGTGGTCTGGCTGTATACCAGCAAGTAAATTGATAGGCGAGCCTTCACCTTGCTGATCTAAAGGTAGCCTCACAATCTGAGATTCTTGTTCAGGAATCTTTTCTAAGCAAAAAACATTTCCAATCAAGTACTGCCCCATCCTTCCAGCTCGACCAGATATATTTTTATGAGTGAAACTATCGACTTTGGGCGTGCCATTCCGATTGTCGTAAATCACAATGTTTTCGGCCGACGTGTTCACTCCCTCGATCATCGTAGAGGTACACAACAAAAACTTAATTTGTTTCTTGTTAAACAACTCAACTGTTTTTTGTTGTATTGCTCGTGGAAGAGCCCCGTAATGAACACCAATACCATTGGCCAAAGCACAGGTTCCTCCCCAATCTTCACCATAGTTCCGTTTTAGCCATCTATAGTACTTTCTTAGAGGCTCATCGCAAGAAGCCAAAAAATTACTTTGATTCCTAGTGTTTAATCCAGTTAGAAATCGGATGACCTTTGCAATAGAACTAGAAGACTTACAATATATAATTGTTTGCCCTTTGTAAGACTCGATTATCCTTTCTAGTTCTTTATTTTTATTAACTGTATCATTTGCAGCTATCTCATATTTATATATATTTAATGCGACTGTTTTAAAATCAGATGGAATGAAAGTAAACTCTCTCTTTAGAGAGTTCAGCCCTTGGATAGCATCAATATATGGGCCAGTCATATAGAATTGCTTAGAAACTGTAAGCAACTTGCTTAACGCAATATTCAGAGCAAATGCTCTCGGCCTAGACAGCTCATCCTTTGTGTCAGCAAGCTTGTAAAACTCATCTATAATAAACAAGTCAACATTATTTAGGTCATCTCGCTCATTCACTCGCTCCTGAGTAAAGATATAAATTACTTTTTCTTTTCTCCGTTGTTGAGAACCATGGTGAATGATTTGATATTCGAAACCAAACCTTTGATTGATACGTCTTCTAGTTTCATCTATTAGAGCTATTGTGGGTACAACGATTACTATATTTTTAAATTTTCGCTCTGCGATCAAAGCATCGACTATCGCGCTTTTTCCCATACTGGTTGGGGCACTTAAAACTACGTTTTTACCAGATATAATTAGATTGAAAACTCGAGCTTGTACAGAGTGGAAGATGAAATTGTCATCAAAGTTACTTTTATATACATCAAGTACAAATTCTCTTTCAGGTGAAAGGTCTACAAAGTATTTTTTGATATATGGATATAAGCCAGCTGAACGCAATAAGTTTTGAAATAAGGATTTTTGATTAATGAAAAGCGGTAACTGTTCCAAAGCTCGGATTAATAACTCTTGCCCGCTTGGGACAAGGTCAGGAGACGATAGACACTTATTAACCATTTTAAGGTACGAAAATGCAGTAATCTTACCTTTCTGAAGACTTTCCATGTAAAGTTTTGGATCTAAGCTGTTGTCCATTGAGATGCCACTTGATTCTGTACCTCAGTTATAAGTGAGGATAACGAAGGAATTGGGTAAAGATAGATTTCTATATTTAGGTCTTCGTAGAAATCATCTTTAGATATAAGTTTATCTACCAAAGTTTTAAATTGTTTTTTTGCTTCAATTATGAGTTTTTCCTCAAAGCCATCGTTCAGATCTTTTGAGCTACATTTTATATGATTAGACTCATACCCTATAAAGAACACGAATTTGAACCTATTTAAATTACAGTCTAGAGAACTGTTAGGCTCCAAAATTTCGTCTATATCATGCTCTAAAAGATAGTTATCCTTTTTAGCTATGAGAATTTTTTCTTTTTGTGTAGTGAACGCTTCAGAGCCCAATAGTTCGTCAAACCCTTTCACAATATCGGAAAAAGAACTCTCATTAGGTTTAGCTAAAAGTCGACTAAATCCCATAATTAAACTATCGGGCTTATGACTATTTAAAACAATGTGGACATTATCAAAGCACGTTTCATTTTTGCCATCCACATGAAGGTTCGCTGCGATAGGTTGTGATTTGTAAGTAGTCCTAACCGTAGAGTGTAACAAGGCCTTGGCAACCAAGCCATTGATATAATTAGCTTCGTCCTGATAACGTTGAGTTAAAGTCTGAAATTTCGCCGTTATCTTGTCGGGAGAAATATCTGCGATTTCATTAGGTAAAAGAAGTACTTCATGGAGCCATCCATAAAGGTTTCTAGCTATTAGGCCATATCCATATTTACGGCGGTGATATTCACCTTTCAACCCAGTACACTCTTTACTTCCTTCGAAATTAAAAGCCTTATAGATTTCTTTGTCGGTAAAAAAGGAAGTTAATACTGCGTTGAGCTGCGTTTGATTTGTTGTATAAACTTTCACATGTTCATTGCTAAGATTAGAATAGTGTTCGAGCTCACTTTCAAACCAAGGAAGGAAATGCTCACGATGATAAGACTTATCATCAATAGACTTAAGCACTCTAGAAGCCGCTCCCTTACCATACAAATTGATAAGTAAAGAACATAGTATTCTTTCAGCGTCTCCGTTTTCGCTGAGATAGATACCTTTCCTATGAGCAGATTGCCGAATGAGTTTAGTACATCGCATCTCTATTAGCTCTTTACTTGGTATGACTTCCCAAAAAGCATGATCTAGCCAATACTCAATCCCATTATTATTAGGGGATTTGAACATATCTAAATTCTTAGGCCTGTTCCTCTCTACACACGCACTTAACTTCTTAAGGATCTTAAGTTTAAGATCCGATTTCTCTCCCCTAGTTTGGAGGTCTATTTTCAAGTATTTAAGCGCATCAGTAACATCGCGTGAAGTAACAATCCTAAAGTAACTTGGCAGGGAGCCTCTATCACATAACAATGATTTATGTAAAATCGAGTTCTCTTTACTGATTATTTGATCTTTTTTTTGACGTCCAACCGGGGGAACTCTTTCAGTTGCGGCGTCTGCAAATTCTGAAGGATTCCACTTGAAATCACCATCAGTGGTTTTCACTTGAATATATTCAATCTTGTCAGTGTATATGGCATCTATATCATCCACAGCTTCACAGCGAACAGTTATCAAGCTTTTATCTTCTAACATACTAAGTACATAGTATGCAGCTACAAAGTTCTGGTACTCGAACCCTTTTAGAGCCGCGGGTCCACCACTATCGGAAAGCTCCATTTCGGATGAACTCATACATAGCTCCTACAATCATCTTTAAACAAATACAGAATTTATAGGCAGCACGAGACTTACCTAACCTGATATACACAACCGAGTTGTCTAAACTACTTGGGACATTACCACATCACTTTGCCTTCAACTGCTTACAACCTACTGTTTTAATAGGCTTTATAATGACAACTACATCAATAATGGATGTCTTTGCACTTATTGAGCAAAATTGGGGCACTGAAGTCCAGAAACTCAGGGTCAAAGCGCACATAATACTTACCGCGCTAAATGCCTTCAAAAATGATATTTAATTGATTGCATAGATATTTTTATTCGTCTTCTTAGTGAATGTTTGCTTGAAGTCATTTCAATAACTCCCCAAAAATTTGCTCTGTTATTAGAACCTAACGCGCGGTAAGTAGATTCCTAGTCTCGCCTAGGCTCGCTGGAATGACCCATATTAAGCGCCGAGTGTAGTGGTTCAGTTTGTGCTTCTGAATTTGAACAACCAACCAAACATCAAACTCCAAGATCAAAAAAAGCGAACCGTGTGGTTCGCCTTTTTTGTATGGGATGGGGTCACTGAGCTAGGACTGAGACGCTTATTAGGGTGTTAAACCTAAGCTAATAACGAGAGTTGCTTCCTACCTCCCTTAATCGCCAGTCAGGTTATTGCTCTTTACCACCGCAAGGTAGCTCTCAATCACTGGGTGATCGAACTGTTCCGATTCGTACATCACCCAGCGTTGCGAGACGGTGAGATCAGTAAACGAACCATCCTTAAAATCACCACGCCAGCGTACATCAAATTCAGCGGCATACTTACCTTCACCTAGGTAAGAGACTTCGATACGCTCAATATCGTGGTCGTCAGACAGCAACAAGTCATGTATCCAATGGTGCCATTCCATAAACTCTTGCCGAGAATGGATTTTGTAATCGGGAAAGTCGACTTGGATATTTTCATCAACGAGATTGGCAAATGCTTCTGCTGGCACTCGCACCTTTCCTACGGTTGCACGCTCATACATTGAGAACACGCGATATACAAAGCTCTTGATGTCATTCTTGGTAAACTTGTGCTCGGCATACTGCTGAATCAATTTATCGTAATCCGCGTTTTGATATTGCATTATGGACACCTATTCCCTATTTAAGGCTTTGTAAGTAAGCGACGATTTCTGGTTTGTCTTCAGCGATTGCCTTTTCAAGTGGCGTATTTCCATCTTTCCCTTTAACCGTGATATCACCACCATTGGCAACCAAGATTTTTAGTGCGGGCAGGTTGTTAGCCCATACCGCATCATGAAGTGGTGTATATCCGTTTCTAGGGCCAACAGCGTTAACGTCATAGCCTGCTTCAATCAGCAGTTCGACGATTCTCGTATTGTCTTGGAACATAGCGGCATGCAGCGCGGTGCCGCCGTAAGAATCTCTTTCATCCGGATCGGGATTGGTTTTCAATAATTTAATCACTTGAGCTTCATTGCCGTTGTAAGCAGCAAGGTGAATGGTATCTGCGCAAAATGCTTGAAATGCCGTAGTGATGGCAACGGCTGCCAACGAGAAAATGACAATTAACTTTTTCATATTACCCACTATTTTGGTTTCTTGTTTTATCAGCTTCCATACATCAGAGAAGCCATAACTTTGATTAAAGCTTATACCCATTAACGGCTAAAATTCGATTTCTTCACCATCTCGGAAGAAGCCACCAGTTGGTCCATTTGCTGGCAAGTTTGCAGCCCAAGTTATGCCACTTGCCCCCTGCTCTACAGGTCTACCGCCGCTTCCTCCCATATCTGTTGCGACCCAACCCGGACAGACGGCGTTAACCAGAATGCCACTGCTTTTGAGTTGATTAGCCAACATTAAGGTTAATGAGTTAAGCGCGATCTTCGACATGCTGTATGCTGGAGTGCTGCCAGTCTGGTTCTTCATCGCACCCGCCCCACTGCTGACGTTAACGATTCGAGCTTGTTGGCTGTTTTGTAGCAAAGGTAAGAAGGCTTGTGTCATCCGCCATGCTCCATAAACATTGGTGTCCATCGCTTCTTGAACGGTATTGAGGTCTGCGTTCACGACGTTTTGCCAAGTGTCATAGTGAATGGCGGCATTGTTGATTAACACATCGACAGCAGAAAATCGTTGCTGAACAAACTCAACCAATTGGTCAACGCTCTCTTGGTTAGTAATATCAAGCTGCGCCGCTAATGCGTTGTCCAAACCCAGCTCTTCCACTGTTTGCTGTGCGCTACTCAACTGACGAGCCGTGACAATGACTAAGTCGCCTTGCTCTGCCAATTGACGACTAACTTCTTTACCGAGGCCACGGTTTGCGCCAGTAACAATCGCGACTCGCTGGGTTGTGTTTTTCATGTCGAGTTCCTCGTCAGTTTTTTAGCTGGTTAAGCTTGGGTTTCAGTTGCTTCGAAGGTTTTCATCTCGACCGAATCAAACCATGGTCGAGCGAGCTCAAAATGCTCTGTCATGTGCGCTGTGGCCAAATGTGCCTGTAGTTGTTGCTCTGACTGCCATTCTTCATAAAGAAATAGCGTATTTTCGTCGTCTGCACTGATGTTTTGTTGATAGGTAATGCAGCCATCTTCCGCACGAACTACTTTTGCCAGCTCCGCCATGTGCTCGATAAAAAGCGATTTGAATTGAGGTTTTACTTTGCCTGTCACTGTAACGATGATCATAATTTTCTCTCTTATTTTGTGTAATCTGCGCTTCGATAGGCTCTAGATTACTTAGTGTGAGTCGCAATAGATTGAAGAATCCTGCTTCGTTTTTTGTACTTTATTGCTAGTGACTCTGAGCTCTGTTGGATTTGGCTCAGAGATTCATGCTTTCACTGTTTTATTTATTGAGAATACCGCCAATGCAAACAGTGCGAACAACGCGTAAACCAGAGATACTTGGCTAAGGTCAGTGCTATCAATCACATGAGTAAACAAGGCTGAGATTAGTGCGCCAGCACCGAATGTTGTCGCCGTGTATAAACCGCTTGCCACGCCCGCGTTTTCTTTGAAATCTGCCAGTGCATTTGCCGGACAGCTGCACAGAAGCATGGTGCAACCGATAGCAATAATCACCATAGGACCAATGAGAGAATACCAAGCTTGAATGCCGCTCATAACAAACATGAGTACGCCGCCCGTCACAATCAATCCGAGTGAAAGTGCGATTAAAGATTTAATGCTTAAGCGTGCGTTAATGGCTGGCGATAAGAAGCTACCAAGCATGAAGACTATCGCGATTGCCATAAACATTTGACCAAATGCGAACTGTGATACTTCTAGCTTGCCCATTAGGTACATTGGCGCAACGGTCAGTAGGTAGATAAACAGGCTCTGAGCCACCAGTGCAAAGAATAGGAATGTCTTAAAGCGCGTATTCACAACTACGTTGGCATAACGACGAATAAAGCCAGTGTTCGTTACGTTCGATGCTTCTGCTACCAATGATTGCTGCGCGTTTTTGTCATTTGGTAGAGTCAAGAATATCCAAACAATGCTAACCACACCAAGTACCGACATGATCGTGAACAGCGTAAACCAAGAATTTGTCTCGACAATGTACGCGCCAGCCAGCGGAGCACTAACCGGAACAAACGCGAGAATACCATTCAGGTAGCTGTATGCTTTATTCAAGTGCTCACCTTCAAATCGCATGCGGATCAGAGCAAAGATCGCGGTAAAGCAAGCACTGCCAGCAAAGCTTTGTAGCGCACGAAACGCCAAGAACTGCATTGCTTGGTCGCTATCAATGGTCGAAATCATAAAAGAACTGAAAGCAAACAAAGCGAGACCAATCAGCGCAATGTTCTTTTTGCCTATGGTGTCAGCCATACCGCCCCAGAACAATTGGCCAAGCCCCCAGAACAACATGTAGATGCTGATCGCCATTGAAGGCACGCCTTGGTCAGAGAAGAATTCTCCGATTTGATATACCGCAGGTAAGAAGATGTCTAAGCCAAGTGGCAGTAGAGTGAAAAGAGGTAAACCCGCAAGAAGAGTCAGCCCGACACTGTTTGTCATTGGGACTGTTTTTGTTGCTGTTGTCATAATAACTTTCCTATCTACACCCTGAACTTTTCAAGGTGCTTTTCCAATAAGTTACGCACTCTGCGTCTATGGAATAAATGATATAGATAAGATGAGTTAGAACTAGATGATGAATAGCTAAATTATTATTAGGCAAAAGCTAACAATCTACCTATTCAAAGCCAAGATCAAAAAAGGCGAACCAATTGCCTCGCCTCTTTTGTCAGTAAGGATTTGTTAGCTCGCTTTTGATGCCGCGTGCTGCTCTACCATAAACGCGATGACTTCTTCGTTTAAACAAGATTTGGTGATGTATTGGCGTTGTTTACCAAGATGAAGGATAAAGCCCAAGTCAGTTTGTTCGAGTTGATCGATTTCATTCCAAGCGAGGCTGCGATCAACTTTACCGCTTTTGTAGCGCACGCCATCTGCATTCACATCAAAAACCACTTTACTGCCACGGCTTGAGCTGATGGTTTGACGCCACAACCACCAAGTTCTTTTGAAGTAAACGCTGCACGCTTCAATCACACTCAATACGATAAAGAACCAACCGACATAACCATTGGGTAGCAGTTCAAACTCCAATAAAACCACACCAAAGACTAGAAACAGTATCCCTTTTAGGTACGCCTGTGGGAACTTCGTTGGCTGGCTAGTTTGATCATAACACTCAGCAAAAAAAGGTTTGTCGAGTATGTATTCTGTAGTGAATTCGAAATCTTTAGACATGTATGGTTACTTCAAGGCTTCTGTAAATGAGTAATCTTGGTTGCACTCTCGCAACGCATGCATTGTAGCGCTTCTCTCGATTTATCTTTAGTCCTTTTGATTCTGTTTTGTAAATCAATGATACCGCCACACTTAAAGACCCCGGTGCACTTGCAATACTAAACAAGGCGAACCATTTGGCTCGCCTTGTTAATTAGTGACCTATGTGACTTATGAGGTTTTCTACTTTAGAGGGTCGTTGTCTGGCAATGCACTGTGTATCCAGACTGCCAGTCGGTGTTTGATGCTTGCGCCGTCTAGCTTGCTTTCCGGCAGTGGCGTGATCTGTTTTGCATCAACCAAGAATAGGTAAATCGCTTTTACTCTTAGAGGTTGTGGTGACTGAGGAAGGTCAAAACCTTGTAGCTTCGCCATCTTCCCACCAATCTCTAGTGCCTTCTTAACCAGTTTGTCTTCATTGTGAAGCTTGGAGCTTTTTGACATTGATAAATCCTCTTCTTCGCTTCAATTAAGAATACATGAAGTGTCACGTATGGCGTGTTAGTAAGCTCGCATATTGATAAGTTTATGCGTTACAACTCGGTAAGTGATTAAAAATCAGGCTAAATTGCCGTGTGAGTCAGCTTTGCTACCAGCCTACCTACTCTTTCTCGCATATCCCGCCTTTGTACGATCATGTCTAAAGCGCCATGCTCTAGTAAAAATTCACTTTGTTGAAAGCCATCCGGTAGCTTTTCTCGCACGGTTTGTTCAATCACACGACGCCCAGCAAACCCAATCCTTGCTTCTGGCTCACCGATATTGATGTCCCCCAGCATAGCTAAACTTGCAGAGACGCCGCCGAACGTTTGATCGGTCAATACCGAAATATAAGGTAAGCGTGCGTGGGATAGCCGCGCCAATGCTGCGCTGGTTTTTGCCATCTGCATTAACGCCATTAAAGACTCTTGCATACGAGCACCACCACAAGCTGAAAAACAAACTAGTGCACAATTATCTCTTACTGCTGTATCGACGGCATCAACAAAACGTGCACCTACGACTGACCCCATCGACCCCGCCATAAAAGAAAACTCGAATGCACAGGCGACAATGGGTAAACCGAGTAGCTCACCTTTCATTGCGATCAACGCATCTTTCTCTCCAGTATTCTTTTGAGCGAGGGCAATACGTTCTTTGTAGCGCTTTTTATCCTTAAAATTAAGCAGATCTTTTGGCTCATATTCACTGCCGATTTCTATCCGCTCTCCTTTATCCAAGAAGCTATCCAAACGGTGTCGCGCTGACATCCGCATATGATGTTGGCATTTCGGACAAACTTCTAAATTCTCCTTAAGGGCAAGCCGATACAATACTTGATCGCAAGACGGACACTTGGTCCATACCCCTTCTGGAATTGACGCTGTCCGTGTACTGACGATGTTCTTGCTATCCAATATCTTTTCTAACCAACTCATAGGGAAAACCTTTATCAAGAAATCAAGTTAGCAAACATTGTATAAACCTACTTTGAGTAATAAAGTGCGATTTATAGACTTCATAATCCAACAAAATGGGATTAACTAAAGTGCTCGATAAAATTGATCCGCAATGGCTTAAGAGTTTCCACTGCGTCTATGAGAACAACAGCTTTAAGAGAGCTGCTGAGTTTTTATCCCTACCCACGTCAAATGTCAGTCGGCATATTGCTTTACTGGAAGAGCAACTTGATGTGCGATTGTTTGATAGAACAACCCGAAGAATTTGCGCGACAGACGCTGGTGAACATCTTTATTTACGTACACAGCCGATACTGGACACTCTAAATGATGCGCTTCAAGACATAACGCAGCATTCTAGAACGGTCATGGGCCAACTCAACGTTCTGATGCCAGATTCTCCAGAGCTAGCAAAGGCAGTCGTTTCTTTTTGTGTTCAACACCCTTCAATTTCATTGAACTGTGAAACTAACTTAAGCCCAAAAGAAAGTTTGTTAGACGGGTTTGACGTGATCTTAGGCTTTCATCGCGGGAAGTTGGAAGACAGTAATTGGATTGCCAAAGAGATTAAGCGCTGGCCGAGTGTTGTCGTCGCCTCACCTAACCTGTTGAAAGCGTGCCAGAAACCTTACCAAATCACGGATTTGAGGCACGTTCCGTGCGTGAGTAGCTTTACTGCCTTGAAAGGAACACCCTGGGTTTTCAAAAGCCCAGAGGGAGAGCTGATAACTCAAAGAGTGAAGTCTTCATTTAAGGTAAACAGCGGACAACTTGCCAAGTCCGGTGCATTGGCTGGGTTGGGCTTTGCGATTCTGCCTGCTGAGTTTTGCCGAGAGGAATTAAATTCAGGCTGTTTGGAAGTGATTGACTTGGAATGCACACCAGAAGATTTGGTGTTGTATGCGTTTTATGCGTCGAGGAAGCATTTAGCGAAAAAGATACCAGTATTTATCGAACACCTACAGCGCCAAGCAAATGAAGCTTAAAAGGCGAATACAAAAAGTCCGGCATAGTTGCTTCTATGCCGGACTTTTCTTTAAGTATCGTTAGATTGAATCGCGAGGTTAAATTATTGACCCGCAGCCAACTGCATTAGTAGACCACTGATGTAGGCGCCGTATGTACCTAATGCATAACCAAGAACGGCCATTAGAATACCAACTGGTGCTAGTGCTGGATGAAATGCTGCCGCAACAACAGGCGCAGATGCTGCACCACCAACGTTCGCTTGGCTACCTACCGCCATAAAGAACAGTGGCGCACGAATCAGCTTCGCAACAGCAATCATTAATACAGCATGGATGGTTAACCAAACGATGCCGATAAAGAAGTAACCTGGGTTATCGAAGATTGCCGTGACGTCCATCTGCATACCAATTGTTGCAACAAGGATGTAGATGAAGGTTGAACCTACTTTCGATGCCCCACCGTGCTCAAGACTGCGTGTCGATTTAAAGCAAGAAGCAACAAGCGCAAATGTTGTTACCAATACGATTAGCCAGAAGAACCCCGAAGTCAGGCTGTATTTCGCCAGTTCTGGAGCGTTAGTCGAAATCCACGGTGCAATCATATCGGCAAAGTAATGTGCAAGACCGGTTAGACCAAACGCAATTGAAGCGATCTTAACAAGGTCGGTTGTTGTGGTTGGACGATCGTTTTCTTCTTGGTACTTAGAAACGGTTTCTTTTAGCTCTTCGATGGACGATGTGTCCGCTTTAAGCCATGCGTCTACCTTCTTCTGACGTCCAACCATAATCAATAGGATTGCCATCCAAACGTTGGCACAAATAACGTCAACCGTAATCATTGCCGAGAACAGCTCGTCGTTCACCTCGAAGACTTCTTTCATCGCGGCTTGGTTTGCACCGCCACCGATCCAAGAACCAGCAACCGTGGTTAGGCCGCGCCATACATCACCAGAAACGAGATCCGGAGAAACTTGGTCGATAATCAGAATCGCCAGAGGACCACCGATGATAATCCCTGCCGTACCGGTCAAGAACATGATGACCGCTTTCGGGCCAAGACCAATGATTTTGCGCAGATCAGCAGAAATGATCAAAAGCACCAACGCTGCTGGCAGTAGGTAGCGGCTTGCTACGAAGTACAGTTTAGAGTTCGATGCATCAATGATACCGAAACTGTTTAGCAATGAAGGAACGAAGTAACAGAGTAAAAGACCCGGAATGATCGAATAGAATCTTTTTAGTGCGCTGTTTTGGCTGCTTTCCGTGATAAAGATAGCGCCGAGTATGACAGCGAGCATGCCCATGATTACCGCATCATTAGAAATCATTATAGTTCTTCCTTTAAGTTGAGCGTAAAAGTCTATTTTTTGAGGGGACGAACCATACCGACAACGCACCAATGTTACAAGGTGTAACAACAGAAACATTTTGAAATACTCTTACAACATCACATCCTTAATCTTTGAAGCCTTTATTTTCATGACCTGACCGTTATTTACTATTGACTCAAAAAAGATCGCTCCTCATTTCGCCAATAATGCCTTGTAGTTCATATGTAAAATGACGATATAAACAACAAACAATTAGCCACATGAATTCAGATAAGTTTTTGTATGGCAAGGTGAGTCAAAATTGTCCCAAGCGCCCTCTCATCAATGAGTCGAAAACCGTCATCTTTGGCGGCAGATTGAACAAAAGAAAGACGTAACAAAACAATAGTGCGGTGTTGATGGTTTGAACCAAAAGCAGACTAAACGCGTAATAAAGGAAGGTTCTAAGTAAAGGATTTATTTATGTTTTCTTTCTTCAAAAACAATTCCGTCAAGAAACTCAAAAAACGCCACTCAATGCTGCTTGAACAAGCGATGCAAGCGCAAAGACGCGGCGACATACGTACCTACTCTTTATTAACTGCGGAGGCAGAAGAACTGTTCGAGCAGATAAAAACGGCCCACAAACCCCAAAGTTGAGGTACTAACTGAGTTTGATGCTCGATTTAGGTCAAAGCGCTAAGCAATGAAACGATGAAGGTGAACGGTTCGGTTCACCTTTCTGTTATTGAATGGCGAAGCGACAATCTCTTTTTGCTAACGGCGACTTCATCAAGATAACCAGTGCTTACTTCCGAGCAATATCATGTTCTCGTGATGAAAGAAGAAGAAATTTCATTGGATTCGATATGTTCATATATGCTTATGCCTGTGAACTATAATCAATAAGATTCCACGCATTCTATAAATAACAACAAAGGACTGTGTTATGCCACAAACGTTAGATCAGGCTGTTCAGGTTTTAGACCGAGATTTAGAGGAGTTTTTACTTCGCTTCCCACTATCCATTACCAGCGCGGGCCAATCGAAAGGTGCTATGAGGTTTTACTTGTATAGCCATGGCGATACCGCTTTCGGGATAAATCAGGGGGTAAAGATGAAGGAGATGCGTTTCCGCCTTGGTCCAAAATCGTTAGTTAAAAACGCGAAAGCACTTCAATGTATTCATATCCCCGTTTCTCCTTTTGAACAACTTAAACCCGACTCCATTTCTAAAGTCACCCATTATGATGCTGCTGACTACTTGGTAACCACTCAATTGACCGGTTGTACCTTTGCAATCCGTAAAGGAAAAGGAGGCGGGCTTGAGTTTTTGCATGTTCAGCCAAAGGGGGACTTTAACGGCATGGAAGTACAACGTGCTGTCCAGAAGGAGTTCCAAGTCTCTTTTGGTAGAGGATCTGGCACGGACAATACAACTTATGGTGAAAATACTCGGGTTACGGTAATGGGCGCGCGAACCAATGGCCTATGGGTCGTCTATGCTCAATATCAAGACTCGAGTGGCAGTGTGACAAAAGTAGACTGTATTTATAAAGAACCAAGCTCCGTGGCGTATGTGGATTAACTGCATCGCTGTTTAGGTTCTTTACTCACTACGCCAATAGCAAAGAATGCGAGTTGACCAAATAGGTTGACTCACTTCCCTTTCTCTTCCGTAACAACCTTTCCTTTTAAACGCTTTTCGTCGCTCACTGCTGTACTCAAAAAGTAAGCAATATTAGACCTCAACAGCCTGCTGCATAAACTTGGCTTCAGCCTTTGAGTAGCACTGCTCACCAACATAGATTTCGCTTTCTAGCAAATACATGCCTCGCTTACTCTTGATGCAATGCGCTTCCACTCGGATTGAACGATTGAGAGGGATAGGTTTGATAAAGCGCACCTCCAGCTTAGCCGTCATTGCGCAGATATCTTGTGCGAAAAGGCAGTGTGTCATGGCAGTATCGTGCAGCGCACTGATGGCACCGCCTTGCATCACGCCTTCATAACCTTGAACCTTTTCTGTCGGCACGATTTGCCCTTGCACGCCACCACTCGGCATTGCCGTAAATTGAATCGTATCGTGCGCGTTGAAAAACGGCTGGCAGCAGACTGCGCAATGTTGGTGGTTTTTAGGAGCGTGAATAGACATAAATACCTCTGCGTTTGAGATTGTCTGTGGAACAAAACAGAATGAGTAAAGAGAACAAAAAAAGAAGCGTTAGACTTGGCGAGCGACTGACATGGTGAATTCCTTTATCTATTTGAGGCATTCACTTTATGCCCTGTAATTAGCATATGCCAATAACAAAAAGTGAGAAATTAGGTTCCATCGAGCTGAATGCCTTGCCAGAAGGATCACTCTGTTATCGAAACTGACTCACCACTGGTTTCACAAACCAAAGTCGCTTACTATGCCAAGTACCTATAACGCTTTGTGAGCCACTCATGAGCAGTAAAAATAATAAAAATCTCGGCATTCTTCTTAAACTCAACACCTTCGTTTCACCTTATAAATGGCGCGTTGCTGCTGCCTTAGTTGCCCTAATCGCCACAGCCAGCCTAACGCTATCTGTCGGCTACGGCGTGCGCATTCTTATAGACCAAGGCTTTGCTCAGCAATCGCTGCAAGAACTCACCAATGCGATTCAATTTATCGTCGGTGTGACGCTATGTATCGCGGTGGGGACGTTCTTCCGCTTCTATCTGGTTTCTTCCGTGGGCGAACGCGTCAGCGCGGACATTCGTCTTGCGGTGTTTAACCATGTGATTACGCTGCATCCTAGTTATTTTGAGACCAATAGTAGCGGCGATATTATGTCTCGCCTCACCACAGATACGACGTTGCTGCAAAGCATTATTGGTTCGTCGTTTTCTATGGCGATGCGCAGCGCGCTTATGTGTATTGGTGCGATCATCATGTTGTTCGCAACCAACTTTAAGCTCACTTTGATTGTGCTGGCTTCTGTGCCATTCGTGTTGGTTCCGATTTTGGTTTATGGAAGACGAGTACGTGCCCTATCACGCCAAAGCCAAGACACCATGGCCGATGTCGGCAGCTACGCAGGCGAAGCAATTGAGCACATCAAAACGGTTCAAAGCTTTAGCTCAGAGCAGCATGAACGCGCGGCGTTTGCTGTCGAAGTAGAAAAAGCTTACGAGGTGGGTAGACAGCGAGTAAAACAGCGCGCGATTCTGATTTCTGGTGTTATCGTCATTGTATTCAGCGCCATTGCTGGCATGCTTTGGGTTGGCGGCAGTGATGTTATTCACGGCAAGATGTCTGCTGGCGATCTCGCAGCATTTGTGTTCTACGCCATCATGGTTGCGTCTTCTATGGCAACGATTTCCGAAGTCATGGGGGAACTACAAAGAGCCGCCGGTGCAACAGAAAGGCTGATTGAGATCCTTCAAGTGGAAAGCGACATCAGCGCACCAAGCAATCACCTTCCGATCACCGACGAGATGCCTGCGGAAGTGATGTTTGATTCAGTGAACTTCAACTACCCTTCTCGCCCTGACCAACCCGCTATCAAAGGGCTAAACCTGACCGCCGAGAAAGGTAAGGTGTTGGCTTTAGTTGGCCCTTCTGGCGCTGGTAAAACGACTTTATTCGAATTGCTGCAACGCTTCTACGACCCACAACAAGGCCAAGTATTGTTTGGTGGAGAAGACATTCGACAGTTCGAGCCGAATGATCTTCGTCGTCAAATGGCATTGGTTCCGCAGCAACCCGCTCTGTTTAGCCACGATGTATTCCACAACATTCGCTACGGCAACCCAGACGCGACTGACGAGCAAGTGATTGAAGCAGCGAAGAAAGCACACGCGCATGAGTTTATTGAGAAACTACCAGACGGTTACCATAGCTTTTTGGGTGAGCGTGGCGTGAGATTGTCTGGTGGTCAAAAACAGCGCATCGCGATTGCTCGTGCAATTCTGAAAGATCCAAAAATCCTTTTGCTTGATGAGGCCACCAGCGCGCTGGACAGTGAAAGTGAACATCATGTTCAACAAGCACTTGAAGCATTGATGAAAGACCGCACGACTTTGATCATTGCTCACCGACTTTCAACCATCCAACACGCCGATAAAATTGCGGTGTTAGACGGCGGCGAGTTGATTGACCTTGGCAACCACCAGTCGTTAATGCAAAGCTGCGAACTCTATCAGCGCCTCGTCGCGTTGCAGTTTAAGCACCTAGAGTAACCTTCCATAAAGCCCGCTGAAATCAGCGGGCTTTGTTTTAAAACCATTCATCGCAAATATATTCCCCGTTAGTATAAACACTACCCCCTAGTATAAATTCGGTGCTACATTACCGACTAACTCCTCTCTCCTGCCAATTACATTGAGTACAGATGCTATGTCACATACAGCTAAAGATAAGAAAAAGCTAACGGCCCGAGTCAGCAAGATACAAGGTCAGGTTAATGGCCTTAAGAAGATGTTGGATGAAGAGCAAGAGTGCCAGGACGTCTTGCAGCAGATCGCCGCGATTCGAGGCGCGGTAAACGGTTTGATGAAAGAGGTCATCAAAGGCCATTTACATGAGCACCTTGTTCTAGAAGAAAGCAAAGAACAACGAGAAGCGGATATGGACGTGGTGATTAAAGTTATCGACTCATACATTAAATAAAGCCCAGTATTACTGAGCTTTCATTTGAGACATTCTCTTTTGCAGATCTTTTTTGAGCGCATTGATGGCGTAAGGCTTCATCGACTTCCAAGCCTTACATTCTTCTCGCGTTCTTCCACACCCAGCGCACCACCCTTTGCTATGGGAAAAATCACATACATCAATACAAGGGCTTTTCTGCTTTTTCATTTATAACCTATCCAGCACTTTGTCGATGCTTGCTTCTAGCGCACGCAGTCGGTTGAACTCTTCAAACAAACGTTGTTCTAGGTTTTTAAAGTGGAGCGGCAGGGTTCTTTGGCAAATGCCATAGCTGTTATCCAGTGTCTTATACCCTTTCCAACCAGCAATACGGCTCCCTTCTAGCTCTTTGAATTGACGTACAAATTCAGCTTGAGATGGACAGTCTTCTTCCGCATGCATACAAATCGGAAAGGCTTTTTGCTTCACTTGTGACCCTTCGATATACGTTTCGAAATGTACACCACCTTGGTTTTCGTTGAACCAGTTTTGCTTATACAGTTGCAGGTACTCTCCTCGGTTATAAATTTCCCAACCATCTTCAAACCAATTCGCGTTTTGCAGCATTTTTTCTAGGTTGCGAAAAACACCCTTTACGTCTTTCATACAGTGACACTTCCCAGTGAGTTATGTTTTTAAAAACTATACTCCCCTCCAGTATATAATACTACCCCCTAGTATATGTGGTTATTTGGGCGAGATACGAGATACGAGATACGAGATACGAGATACGAGATACGAGATACGAGATACGAGATACGAGATACGAGATACGAGATACGAGATACGAGATACGAGAAAGGCTGACCGAGTAAACGGTTATGTCAATGGAAAACATGGAGTGACGATTTGGGATGAGTTTGTTTATTTAACCCAAAGTACATTTTCATTTGATGTTGGAACCTCAAACCAGGACCAAAACAAATCCAACATTTCTGGCGACATGTGATATGAATTCCCACCTAGTTCCGCGTTACGTGCCAATGCTCTTTGCTTACAGATTTCGAAAGGTACATCGAGATAATGCACTTCACTGTCCACTTCAATGCTCGACGCCCAATCGACAAAGGCTTCTCTATCTGTTTTGCGCCAAAAACCGAAATCAAATATTACTGGGACATCAAGGGAGAACAGCTGTTGTGCGGAGTCTTTAAATAGCCCCTGGAGTGTCGCTAAACGACTATCGAAAACGTCACGTTCCATGTGCTCTCCATACAAAGGGATCATCCATTCATCGATGGAGAAACGAAACGCAGCATGCTTTTCTGCCAGCGCTTTTGAATACGTCGTCTTACCCGAACCGATAAAACCACAAACAAAATAGATTTTGGCCATATTCCTCTCGTGCTCGCTCCTATGGTTCGTTTTTCATGGTGACGGCTTTCCTTATCGAGCACAACGTTAGTGCATTGCATTAGTTCACAACTTGGGGGTTCTATTGCCGCCACTTAAAGCTTAAAACGCGTAACAACTATCTCGAATACAAACGAAAAAGGCGAACCAGTTGGCTCGCCTTTCATGCTATATCTTTTATCCCCAGTAAGACTTAGCCTTCTGGGTTTTCCTTCGCGTTGATTTCCGCGTACGTGTGTAGAAGCTCTGTTAGCGTCTTCACCCACGCGAATACGTCTGTCGGTGTGTTTTGTAGCAGCTTTTCTACTTGCTCACAGTGTGTTTCAAGCGTGATGGCTTCTTCTAGTCGGAATGAAATTGCGTAGAAGTGCCAAAGCACAAGTCGCGTCATACGCTCGCTGTTTTGCTTCGCGTTGTCCGAATCATCAAACGCTTGCTGAATTTCACTTAGTGCGATTGCGGTCATGCGTAACATCGCATCTAGGCGCGCTGACAACATGCGGTCTTCACTGTCTACTTCTTCTTGGTCAAAGGTAAACAGTTCGTTCATCACATCTTCTGGCACCATTTTACTGATCATGCGAGCGCTAAACTCTTCCAGTTCATGGCGTGGCATAGTCACAAGACAATCGAATGTGTAATCACGAAGCATAAAATCACTCTACATCAGTTATTAACTTTTAGTTTGCGCATTCTAAGGGCTGTGATTTCAATTACCACTTTTTATTTGTTTGGATGTGCAGATAAAGTCTCGTAGCAGCGAGTTACTCTGAAGATTTGCTTTTCTGGAAGTACTGAACCACTTTCCAGATCAGGAAGCCTGCAACACCGACAAGCAACACAGAACGAAGAAGAATGGGTGCATCGTGTTCAAGTTGGCTTGCGTGAGGGACAATACTTGCAAACAACCGACTGGTAAAAAGCAGCCCCATCACCAACATAACAATCTTGTTCATACGCGCTACCTTTTAAGTTCAAGCACTGCGTACTAAACGCAGTTATCGAGTTGTTTGCGAAATAAGAGCCTTGGCCCTGAGTGAACGTAAAAGGATGCGCGTCGTAGATGTGATCGTCAATGGATGAGGCAGTAAGCTAATATTGCAAAAGTGAAGATGCGCTCGGCGATTCCGCCCAAATAGCCTTGAGAGCAGCGCTTAATTGCCAAAGTATTCCTCCTCCCTAGCGTCTAACCACAAGTCATAGTTTTTCATCACTTTGGAGAACTGAGGACTTTGAATATAACCATTCAGCCACGCTTTTAAGTTTGGGTAAGGGCTTTGTCTAAACCACTGTTTATCGATGCGGGCGTACTTACGTATGAAAGGCAGAATTGCGATATCGACCAAGCTTTCTCGTTCCGAAAACAAAAACGAATGCTGCGTCAAAAGAGACTCAAGCTTGATGAGTCCCATTTCACACTCTTTACGCAGTTCATCTGCATTATCTTCATGGTAACGCTTCGCACAGCCAAAAGCGTTCATCGCGGGAACAAAGTGCGATTCAAACTCTCCAATCACTTCGAGCATTTTAGACAATGCTTCTGGATGACTGCTATTCAAAAGATCATGCGGGTCACACTCAGAAAGTGCCCAAACCATAATGTCTAAGCTTTCTTCAAGTATCTGTTTTTGAGGTGTAGTGTCCATTTGAGAACGATTGGGAATCACTAATACTGGCACACTGCCCTTCGGCGATACCTCTAGCATTGCTGATGGCTTGTTATCGAGCTTGATAGAACGAATAAGCACGCATTGCTGGGCTTTGAGCAACGCAAATCTTGCACGAATCGCGTAGGGGCAATTGTGCAAAGAATAAAGAATGGGTGCCGTACCTTTCGTCATATTTAGTTCCATCAAGCCGAGGCCTTTTCTTCTATCTATTACTGTCTCTTCTAACTATTTTACTTTCTAACTATTTCAATTTCAGAGTAGCAAGTTCTGCTTTTTCTATTCCATATAGAAACCATGAGTCTTCATTTGAAATAATATTACTTTCAAAAAGAGGAAATCAATTTGGAAAAAGTTCACCGCATTTTGTGGTGCGGGCTGTGGTTAAAATTACCGTGAAATCCAGTAATACAAAGCAACACCATTATGAACAACGAAGCGAAACAACTCTTTCATTACCTCTGTAAGCAATACGATGAGTTATCTAAGGACTTTGAATCTCGCCCTTTCCCTGAGTTTTCAGAAACCATTACTCACCCGTTGGGTTACTGCTTTGTCCGTTGTCCAGTGGGGAGTCAGCGCTTTTCCATTGTGTCGATCAACTTTGATCCTTCGGTACGTGGCCAAGGGGTTTTAACGGCGTTTATCAACTACGTGAGAAACAACCCGTATCACTATCAAGGTGTTGAAGTTGCCATCATTGAAAACAAGAACCTAGCCAAAAGACTGCTGTCTCTTGGCTGGGAATACAAATCCTTGTTTAGCAAACTTTTCTTCTCTAAAAAGCCAACATTGATTAAAGACTTTCAATGCGCTTAATTACACTTGAGTCACACTCAGTCATTGCCTTTCAGCATATCGATAAATGCTTGTCTTGATTCTTGCGAAGTGTCTCGATGTGTTGTGTATACCGCGTGGGTGTTTTCATCGGCGGATTTAGAAAGCTCAATGCCCCACAAGGCTTTTATCTGGTTTGGAACCATTGAGTAACGCACGTCTATAATGCGCTTTTCATCGTCCGGATCACGCGCAACAAAGCCATCAGAGAACCAACGAAATCGCTCAATATCTAAGGCCTGCTGCGATGTTGAGCTTAACCAAGGGAAGTCTTTACCGATGTCCAGTTTGGCAACCGATTCTCCAGTATAGATTTTGGTCGCAGCCCCTACTCTTATGGCGTCTACATAGTATCGACCTTCAGCTTCGTAGATGACTTTCCAAACCAAACTATTCGCGAACGTAGGTTTGGCCTCTAAGCGCACTGGAGCATGTTGCCTCGCTTGTGCAAGCTCCCATCCTGCTTCTTCTGCCCTGTCTCTTTGAATCATGCCGAACGTAAGATAAGCAAACGCCCAAACTATCGCGATTCGCGCATACCAAGGGTTACGTTTCAGCAAAACAAACACGACGCCAATTAGAACAGGAAGCGTGAAGGCAGGGTCAATAACAGACACTGTATTCCACGCATACCGCTCGTTGGTAAACGGCCACAAAAGCTGAGTTCCGTAACTAGTACACGCATCCAATAAACCGTGTGTGGCGTAGCCAAGTGCACAATACCACCAGCTTTGTGTGAACGATAAACCAAGCCTTTTAGCAAAAAGTGGATAGAGAACTAAAGCACAGAGTAAGCTGCCAATAGGAATAAACAGCAATGAATGGGTGAACTGTCGGTGATATTGCAAAAACAGCAGCGGATCATTGGAAGAGCGAATCAATATGTCCAAATCTGGAGCCATACCAGCAAGCATTCCAAGTACACCTGCCGCCACCAAGTGTTGTTTTTTGCTAACTGATAGAGACAATGACGCCCCAACCAACCCTTGCGTTAACGGGTCCACGGCGAAATCTCCCAATCATGCTTAAAAACCAGAAATGTTTGCCACATAAAATATCCGTATTTCGATGACTCGAATCCATTGGTTGGAATCACATCAAAGCTATTGAAAATCAAAGCGAATAAAACGAGTGTTAGTTTTAGTGTAGATGGATTGGACAAGTTCGCGAGCCTGCGTAAAACGAGATAGGACGAAATCTCCGACTCAGCCTTCTATTGCGGTATAATCTGACGTCTTATGTTTTGAGTATAAGTTTCCACTCCTTCAGCACCACTTCGAGGCATGTCTTGCAGTTAACCAGTTTTAAATACAAAACGCGAAAAGGCCCTGATTATCGCCATGGCGACCAAGTGTCGTTTGTCGACATCAAAGAGACATTTGGCATCGGCGGAATTCGGATTGGTAAGTGGGTGAACAAAGAAGAAAAAGACCTCGCGGCAAACTTAATATTCGATTCTCTCGCAGACTTAGCGTACATCCTTGCGCTACCGCCTTCGGCGATTGGGCTTCGTGGTAATTTGAGCCTTGCTTTTGGTACTGGTGGCCGCAAAGGGGTTCAAGCGCATTACGCACCGAATCAACGTGAATTAGCCTTAGCAAAGAATGCCGGTGCAGGAGCGCTTGCTCATGAGTTTTGGCATGCGTTCGATCATTACATTGCCGAGAAAGCTTTCGACATTGGCGATCGTTCAGGGCCGCAGCGCCAAATCTTATTTGCGAGTGATTGCTGGCTGAAAAATGCCGATCATTTCCCGCATCCACTCAACGAGCGATTACTGAAGATTTTTGACGCCACATTGCTCACGCCAGACGGCCAAGATAGACACGACTATGTGTCTCGAAGTGTAAAAGCAGACCAAGCGATGGGGTCGAGCTACTTTTCACAACCCACCGAGATGATGGCGCGAGCATTTGAAGCCGTTGTGGAGTCTTGTTCTGGCATTGAAAACGCATACCTAGTTTCTGGCACAACAAAGACGGATACCCTGCCTCTTTACCCAGATATCGCACACAGAAACGCGATATATGAAGCGCTTCAAGCGTACTTTCGCCCACTGGGTGACGCGTTGAGTCGTTAACTAAGGAATAGCGACTATTCCGAAAAATCTCGCGATTTCAAAGCACAAACCTTTCCCATCAATCTAAAAAAGGTTTATACATAACGTTATGTTATTCATATTGCTGAATGTTTCATGACGCTGAAAGAAATCCTCAAAATCCGTAACGTTCGCTGCTTCCTCATGTTCCGAAGCAGTTACTTTGCGCGCTTCTATTACCCCGTATTCACGCTGCTCTATTTGGATTACGGATTAACGCTGTCTCAATTTGCCATGCTCAATGTTGTTTGGGCAGCGACCATTGTACTTGCGGAAGTCCCTTCCGGCGCTTTTGCCGATACCTTAGGGCGAAAACGACTGGTAGTGCTGTCGTCCATCGTCATGTTCATCGAAATCGCAATGATCGCCTTTGTCCCTACTGGGAATCCCACTTTTGTTTTCGTTGTGTTTTTGATTAACCGAGTGCTGAGTGGCTTAGCGATGGCGTTAGCAAGTGGCGCGGATGAAGCGCTGGCTTACGACACATTGAAAGAGCAAGGCAAGGAAGAGCTGTGGCCGAGAGTGTTACAGATTCAACTTCGTATAGCCTCTAGCGTGGGCATTGTGGTCACACTTGTGGGTGCCGCCATGTACGACGTTAACTTTATGGCCAACGTTTATCAGTTCCTTGGATTCGACAAACCAGAAACCACGCAAGACATCATGCGCATCCCTGTTTACGCGACTTTGTTTGTTGCGTTGATCGCTATCTACGCAGCATTCAGCATGAGAGAAGAGAAAAAGGTAATACCAAGCAGCGAAAGCAAGTTGGCTTCAACCATGGCCAGCATGAAGCTCACACTCAACACCGCCAAATGGGTATTGTCTACGCCTTATGTGCTGTTCATTCTGCTCTACTACAGTTTGTTCGAGCACACTTCACGAATGTTTTTGACCATGAACAGTCAGTACTACCGTGCGATTGATATTCCAATCATCTACTTTGGTTTGATCGGCGCTGGCATTAGCCTCTTGCAGATTATCTTAGCTGGCCAAAGCCGTCGTTTAGCAGAGAGTATGGCACCAAAGACGTTCATTTTAGTCATGGGCATCGCAACGATGGCGACCTACTATTGGATAAGCTTAGGCTGGTCAATATACGGGGTGATTCCTGCGCTGATTCTGATCTTTATTATCATGACGATGAACATTTTCATCAGCTATCACTTGAACAAGAAAACAGAATCTCACAACCGAGCGACAGTATTAAGCTTCAAAGGTTTGATGTTCAACTTGGGCTACGGCTTAATCGGTATGCTCTATGCCTATTACTACAAACTGCTCTCGCAAAACTACACCGAAGCACAGATAGAACAACACATCGACTTTATCGCATCGCTGTCTTCGTTCTTCTACTATTTCACGTTCTTGTTTATCGCTATCAGCGTCTATTTCTATATCAAAGATAAAGAGCAGGCGATCTTTTAAGCCCTTCTGTCAGAAACAAAATAAGGCGAGCCATTTGGTTCGCCTTATTGATTATTGACCCGGATTTCAGTTAGTTCTATCTAAACTCAAACAACTCTCGATGGAATGACTTGGCTGGTAGACCGATATTGATAAATGCTTTCTCAAGCGTCTTACCCAGTTCGGAAGGACCACAGAACCATACACTGCTGCGTTCCACATTTGTTATGCGATCTATGACCTCGGCGCTGGTGAAACGCCCTTCGTCGCTCGTATTTTTCATGTATAGCTTTACGCCCGCTTCCTTAGCTCGGTGTTGTAATTCATCCAGAAGCACCCTGTCCTCTTCTCGATAGCTGTAGAAAAGTGTTACGGACTTTGCTGTCCCAATCGCTTCAATTGCGGTTAAAAATGGCGCGATGCCGATACCTGCTGCAAACCAAATTTGTTGCTCTGTATCATCTTGGAAATTGAAACAACCGTATGGGCCTTCTATCTGAGCCGATTGCCCGACTTTAAGCGTTTCCATTAACGAACGCGTGTAATCACCATTAGCTTTGATTAGTAATCGCACCTGGCCGTTGTCACTATAAGCTGACGCCAAACTAAATGGATGTGGCCGTTCTTTATCGTCAAATCCGATGAATGCAAACTGACCCGGCTGATACGTAAATTGAGGTACTTCAACTTTTATGACTACTTCAATTCCGCCGTTGATTGATTTGATACTACTAACCTTGGCGGGATAACGTTTCTTCCTACCATTCAAACCTAAGATGGTAATCAAGCATCCTACCGTTGCTAACCCGCTGACCAACAGAAGAATAGCTCCGGTAACGGTTAACCATAAGCTTGCATCAAAGAACATCACCATGTGCAGCACTAAAAGCAGGTAAAGATATGGAAAGACTTTATGAGTGAGCTGAAAGACGTTGTGTTTGAACTTCTTAATCCATGCAATCAAAACAAAAGCCGCCGACAGATAGAAACCATACTCGCCAATCAACTGCGCCTGATCACCCAATGCATCAATCAACTTCCAAAACGGAAAGGTTTCATTCTTTGGCTCGACGTAACCAAAATCCATCGCGAAATCATCACTTAAAAATGCGCCCCAATGGAACAAAGCAGAAAACACCACCGAGATCCCAAGGTATTTGTGCAGACGATATTGCTTATCTAGTCCGCCTAACCAGCGTTCCAACGGCCAATGCTTCACAGATAGAATCACGCACAACGACATCAAGATCATTGATACGATACCACTGTAGTTAACTAAATAAGTGCGCACCTGCCAAAACATTGGCCACTCTGGTGTTGGTGTGCCTATTTGCAGCACCGAGTAAGGGATAAGTAAAGCAACGAATACAATGCCAAAGTTGAGCATCAAATTTCTGTTCATACGGCGACTTCAATCCATCATGATTTTAACTGTCGCCAAACTACCAATAGAAATGTGAAAAACTTGTAGAGCCCAAACGCCCCACGTTTTCCAGAATTGACCGCCCCTTTTTACACCAAGCCCCCGACGTAACAAAAGCGTGTGTTTTAGGATGAATACCGCTCAAAAAGCATATTCACATTTCTTTTACGTCACCGCCTACACTATGGAGACGCCAACGAAAGAATTCTCTCTGGTGAAATGAGAGCTTAAGGAGAAACCAATGAAAAAGTTAATCTTATGTTCGGCCTTGACCGCATTTGGTGTTTTGAGCCTTCCAAGTTACGCTGCGTCCGACGCGAAAATCATTAGCCAAGAAGAAGCCATTAAATCCGCGCTTGGCGCTTTAGATGTTGAAGTGCTTGGCATTCGCCATGATGAACCAGATACGCAATGGGATGTCTTCGTTAAGAAAGGCGATAAAGCTTATGAAGTTGAGGTTGATGCCCTAACAGGAAAAATTGTCGCGGCTGAAGAAGAAAGCCTTACAGAGATCCAAGCAGAGTTATCTGGCGACCTATCCCATGAAGGCGTTATCGGTGATGTAGATAAGTAGTTGTCGAGCAGACATGTGAATTGGTAAGAGCCAATCAACAACATTAGCCCTATTTAAGGTGAGCATGCTCTGCTCGCTCACCTCTGCTACTTTGCTTAGAGAGCTTAATTGTTAGCAACTCGCCAAGGCGGATTCTTTCGGTTCTCTCCAGCCCAATACAGCTTAAGCTCATTACCTGATGGGTCGTTTAGCATTGCTTCCCTCCACAGATAGTCTTTGTCTGTAGGTTCTTGAACAAACTCGATGCCTTTCGTCTTTAAACTATCGACTAACGCATCAAGATCTTTGTGTTCAAAATAGATGACGCTGTTGCTTTTTGATTCTGGATCACCGAGATAAAGTGAAAAAGTGGCATCTCCGTCAAGGCACTCAAAGCGCGCATAGTTTTCTGTTTCAACAATCAAGTTGAACCCTAGCTTTTGATAAAACTCGATAGATAACTTGATGTCTTTCACGGTTAACAGCACTTGATTTAGATTCATAGAAGTTCCTTTTCCGATTGGTTTCTTACCGATTTTGGTGGGTTGTTGTTTGAGGTTACGAGGATAAAACCTCAAGCTAGCTTAAGGTCAAGGAGTGATTTCAGCCGTGATTAGAAGTCTATATAGCAAGAGCTAAAAATGAAAAAGGCGGCACTGTGGCCGCCTGTATCTGTATCGATTTATCGTTATTGGGTTAGTGCAACGTACTCTTGCTGCGCAGCTTGTAAGTCCTCAGCAAATTGTTTATCTGCCTTGAGCTTATCAAACACGATGTGCGCCACTTTTTTCCCTGCTTCCACATCGCTCATCCAGTGTGCGTTACAAACCACTCGGCTGTAGCCGTAATCTGCCCCTCTCTCTGTCAGTGCTTTTGCATTGTTCGGCGCAATTGCTGCCGCAACGAGTGAAACACCGTAGCCTGATGCTGTATGACCAGAAGGGTAAGATCCGTCTTTAGATAGGTAGTCTTCGGCATAAGGTGTACAAGAAGGTAAGCCGTTTACCGCAAATGGACGCGCTTTGTTGTAGTGCTTTTTAGAGTCTGATGTCGCAAGACCAAAAGAAGCAATGCTGCGCCCTAAAACGGTATACATCGCTGGGGTGTCTTCCTTAGTAATCTTCACGCCCAATACATCACCATAAATCTTGGCAAAGTATTCTGGAGTAATACGCGCGTCTTGTGTCGCTTGAGCCATTCTCGCTGGGTCATCAACTGAAAAGTCGATAGCACCCACGCGCTTATCTTCGATATCTTGTTTGCTGCCTTCTGTTGGTGGCGGTGCAATCAAATCTACCGTGTGTACCGTTTCAATGTATGGTTGATAAAACTGATAGTTTCCGTAGTCGATACGTTCAAGCGAATTGATGTCTGTTGGCGCAGAGAACACGTGAAATGCAGGCAAAGTTAGCGCTACGCAAATTAGAGCTTTCTTCATTTGCTTTCCCTCCAGAATTAAAGGATTGTAGGAATATTCTTAACAACTGAATCCAATATTATCCGCAGCCCTTTAGTGCTGGAAGTTATAACGATCATTCCTAAAAGTTAATAATGGAATGAAGCAAAGCAACTAAATCATACTGCCACTTGGGCAACCTTGTGACAAAACACTGCCGTAGCTCGTCGTCGGAGTAAATAACATGATTAAATCAGCAGGCAGGAATACAACATCAGTAACCAATGACAAAGGCATATCGACGAAAGAAATAGGATATAAAGCGTAAGACACGGCTGAGCCATCCAAGAAGCATGGCTGGCGCGCGACGGACAACGCCGTACCGGAAAATGGTTTACCGTACCCCCCTCTCGCATGTGCATCCATAGATGAACATCCCACTGTCAAAGAAGCCATTGCGATAACGCTGAGCACTTGAAGTTTTTTAAGAAGATTGTTTTTCATGTCTGATAGGTTCCAACTGATTGTTATTGATATAAATTATTATTCGACAACAATAATCCCACCTGCATTTATAAAACAACCTATCTAACTAATTTGATTGGGAATAAATCAATTTTCGTGACAAATGTATCGCTTCTACCTTGGGTAAATAACAACTTATAAACGTCCGTTCCCTCACCCCAATACACAAAGGCGAACCAATTGGCTCGCCTTGAATGTGTGAGGAAAGGATAAAAACGACGTCCGCTACAGCTTATCTGCATCAACAACTTTAATCGTTGTCCAGTTGGTGTTGGCATCTTGAATAAAGCCTTGCGTATCTTCTAGCCAGCGCTTCTGTACCGATTTATCCAAGTTTAAGTACAGTTTGCCACCTTCAATCTTCCATGCCTCTGGGTCCGTTTCAAACTTCTTACCCATCGCAACACCAAATGCACAGTAACCACCGTATTGCGGCGCATACGCTTGAGGGTCAGCTTTGAACTGGTCTCGGTTTGCTGCATTCACAAAGTGATAAATCGCATTGTTGTACGTAGCTGAATATTCGGCCTTCCCTTGAGTTGGGCCATTATCCGTGAAATAAGCCACCGGGTCGTAACCCTTGATAGCGAGATCATTTGCATCAACGCTCATGCCTACATCCGCAGCCATCAGTGAAAAACTGGTTCCGAGTAAAGTGGTCATTAAAGTGAGTTTTCGACCAGTTGATTTAATGCGTGACATAGTAAGCTCCTTGTCTGTGTTTGTTTGCCTTGTGTGAATAAATTAGCCAACTCTTCCGGTCTATAAAGGGACAAAAGACCAAAAAAGTACGCGAATCGTTCGGAGGTAACATGGATTTGTTGTCACAGCTGATGAAGCACTTCTCAATACGCACAGGCGTTTTCTATTCTGGACACTTGTGTGGCATCTCCTCGTTCCAAGCAGAGCACAGTAACCGAGGCCATTTGCATGTTTTGAATGCTGGCGAATTGATACTGACAAGCGCAAATGAGAAGGCTCAAAAGCTAACAGAGCCTTGCATCATTTATCTTCCAAACAATACGCCGCATAGAATTGAAGGAAACGAAGAAACAGAATTGGTTTGCGCCAATGTGGATTACCGAGGTGGGCAGATCAACCCTCTATTGTCTGTCTTGCCGGATGTCGTCGTTATCCCTTTTAACGCGGTGCCGAACCTAACTCCGGTCTTGGATATGCTGTCCTCGGAAGCAAGAGGAAATAGCATCGGACAAGAGTTTTTATTGAATAAGCTGAGCGATACCTTAATGGCGTTGATCTTTCGTTATCTTATTGAGGAAAAGCAAATTGAACACGGCTTGTTTGCTGCGCTCGCCCACCCTCGTTTAGCTCCCGTTATGACCGCCATTCATCAGCTCCCTGCCCGTCATTTTCATCTTAATGAATTGGCGTCATTGGCGGCCATGTCTCGTACTCAGTTTATTGAGACGTTCAAACAAGTCGTTGAGGATACTCCTGGAGATTATGTGCAAAAATGGCGCGTATCCGTCGCCCAGTCTTTATTACTGCAAAATAAACCGCTCAACTGGGTGTCTGACGAGGTGGGATACAACAGTTACTCGGGCTTTTCTCGTGCTTTCCAAAATGTATCTGGTATGTCACCTCGCCAATGGATACAGAGCCAGAAGGAAGACGAGCTTAAAGCAAGTTGATACCAAATTGTTTTGCGATCAAATTCGTTATCGCAAAACAAATTACGGATACAACACAACTAATCAGCAAGGTAATCCAAAAGGAATACTTGCTCAGTAGATAAGGGAAAAGAAGAAACATTGGCAGTGTTGGTACAACAAACCAAAAGGTATAAAACGCGTGGTTAGACAACTTCTCAGTGCCTTGCCCTTCGATATACATCCATACCAACGCCAATATGGTAACGGTTGGCAATGCAGCCACGAGCGCACCTAATCTATCACTTCGCTTCGCAACTTCAGAAATGAGAACCACAATCGCGGCGGTAGTTAAGTACTTTGTCACAATCCATAGCATTTTTGCTTCCTTGCTTACTTCGGACACTAACTAATCGATAATCTAGAAACCGACTCCTGTTGATTCTAGATGTTTTCTAAAGACTTACGGTACACCTTGGTCACATAACCAGACGGATCGTAAGCGTCTTCTATTCTATCCCAACCAAATTTTTCATAAAGGCCATCGTGGTCAGTCGTCAGATAAAGGCTTTGGAAGCCCATACTTTTAGCAGCGTTCAATGCATGATTAAACAGTAATTCGCTCAATCGCTTGCCACGATGTTGAGGTTCGATAAACAAAGAGCTCAACCAAGGATATAAATCATGTCGGCTGACGAAATCATTAATGATTAGACCAAAACAGCCAACAATCTCACCTTCAGTGACCAACACATAAAACTGAGGGATGGCGTCTTCTTTCTTACTTGAATGCAGAATTGCATTTTCAAAGTACGCGTAATTGTCTTCCGAACCCCACTTTGTATGGATGTACTTAATGCACACTTCCACACCCTGTGGATATTCATTCACGTTTAAAACTTGGTACATGTTTATTCCTGTCAGATTAGGTGTGCGAGTGTTTTTTTATGCCGCTCATTTTGAATTGGTAAACATCATGCCGACTTTCTATTTACACTTCAAAGCAATAAGCGCGGCTTAGGTTGGAAATGAGACTGTGTGTTTGTGTTTTTCTTACTGATGAAGAACAGCGCATCAAGTTAGCGCTCAGAGAAGAGATAAAGCCAAAGTTGGTGGATGAAGCGATAAAAACCCTCTTCAAGTTTAAACATGAAGAGGGTTTGTTATTAGTGGTTAAGCAATCAGTTCTTGTGCTTCCACAGATGCTTCCGATTCTGGTTTCGAAGCTGTCTTGCCTTTCAGCTCCATCATGAGTTGTTTAACCAAGATTCCGTAGATAAACATCATCGGTAGCCCCGCCACCACGCACAAGGATTTAATGGTATTGATGCCACCACCCGTGAGGAATACGCTAAAGCTGATAAGTGCAATCGCCCCTGCCCACATAAGTTTGACCTTGTTGTCTGGGTCTCCGTTTAGGGATAACTGATTCGTGGTCAGCATTGAGGTGGCCACGCTAGCGCTCGACATCGTAGTCAACATCAAGAAGAATTGAATCACCAAAAAGACCGCAAGAACCACATTGTTTGCTGGCAAAGTTTTGATCAACGAGACGACGGCAAACGTCAATCCACCATTGCTCATCCACTCTTGAACTGGGTAACCACCTAATAACTGCGCCCAAACCGCATAGCCACCAAAGATTGAGATAAAGAACGCGCATCCCAGAGCACCCATCGAGATGGTATACAAGATGACTTCACGGATAGTGCGACCTCTCGATATACGTGTAATGAACAGCCCCATCATGATTAAGTACGCGTAGTACCAAAACCAATAGTATTGAGTCCATGCTTGAGGGAAACCACTCTTTTGCACCGGGTCTGTCCAAAGAGACATGCGGAAGAAGCTATCTAACATGACTCCGAGTGAATCCGTTACGTTGTTCAGCACAAATTGCGCATTTGATGAAAATAGCACAAACAAGGCAAAGAGAATCGCAGCGATGACCGTGTAATCGGATACCTTACTAATGCCTTTGTTGAAGCCCACCAGCGTCACTGCGAATAAAACTAATACGAACAAGAAGATGATGCCGCCTTGAAGCAACAAGTTGTTCTCTATCCCAAATAACTCTGCCGCTCCTGTACTCAGCAACGTGACGGTTAACGCCAATGAACTCGCAAAAGCCGCGAGTGTTCCAAAGATGGCCAAGAGGTCGACGCATTTGCCCACGATTGGATTCTTACCTAGCACGGGTTCACACAGTGTCGAGAGCTTCAATGTACGGCGTTTTTGTACATAGAAAGCGTAAGCAAAAGGAATCGCAGGGAAACAGTAGATCGCCCACCCTGTTATCCCCCAGTGGAACATTGAATAAGTGACTGACCACGCAGCTGCAGTGTAACTGTTCGCTTCAGCAAATAGTGGTGGAGATTGCAGGTAGTACATTGGCTCTCCAATCCCCCAATAAATGAGCGATGCACCAACACCAGCCGTAAAGATCATGCCGCCAAAAGAGAAGTTCGAATACTCTGGCTTTCCTTCACCTAATCGAATGTCGCCGTACTTGGAAAATGCCAACCAAAGTAGAAAGCCAACAAGAGCAAGACTGCAGATTTGCACCAACCAGCCAAACCAATCGGTCACAAACGTCATTGCGTTGTTTGCCATAGCTTGAGACTGCTCTGGGAACATCGAAGATACGAGTAAAATGAGCAGGACCGTACCAATCGCAGGAATGGTGAGTCCGAGATTAAGATTCTTCAAGGCTGTCTCTCCACGCCGTTAGTTCAGCAATATGGCTAGGCTCAATGCCACAACAGCCACCAATGATACTCGCCCCTAAGCGATGCCACGCTTTCGCGTATTCTAGATATTCTGTTGGAGAGAAGTTTCTGAGCCCTTGGTATGACTCATTCGCTTGGTGATTCGCTTTAATGGGCGCAAAGCTGTTTGCGTAGACACCAATAGTTAATGTCGTCCCAGTCCGCTCCAATACCTGATTCACATCTTTGATCGCTTGTTCAATCACTTCAGGAATTGAGCAATTGAAGAAAATACCGGTCGCATTAGTATCAAGAAGCGCCTCAACGGCGTCAGTGACAAGCTCACCAGAGCGCAGACGCGAGACTTCGCTGACTTCATCTTCTAACGTGAAAGAGATATAAACTGGCTTGTCGGTTTTAGACAGAACTTTGCTGATCACTCGCGCTTCACCAAGGCTTGCGACAGTTTCCGCCAACCAAATATCTACATGTGGCTCTTGCGCTTCAAATAGAGTCTCACTGATGTCGTAAGCACGCTTTTCTTCAAATAAATCAGGTCGATAAGAGCCAAAGGCAGGAGGTATCGCGCCAGCAACAAACACTTCTTTTTGTGACGCGGTCACGACGTCACGAGCAATTTTCGCGGCTTTCTCTGCCAGCTCGCATCCCTGTTTTGCATACAAATCTTCACCTAGATGAAACGGAACACAGGCATAACTGTTGACGGTAATGATTTGTGCACCTGCATCAACAAAACCTTGGTGCGCTTGCATAACATGCTGTGGGGATTCGATAAGTGCCTGGGCACTCCAGAGAGGTTGAGAAAAAGGAGCACCGATGCGTTTTAGCTCGCGCCCCATACCACCATCCAATATTGTAAGATTTACCATTTAGACATCCATACCGCTAAAATCTATTTGGCTATTCAATCACAATATGACGTAAGTGAAAGTTACATTTCCTCACACTCAACATGAAGAAGATTCATGTTGAGTGAAAATTAGTATTATCTTGCACGTTGTTATGCGACGCAGAGGGATTTAAAACCCACTTTCCCCCTATTTACTTGGGCGAAATTTTACTCCCTATACCAGTGCTCTTTTGACTCCATTTGGGCCTTTACCTCTGCACTATATTCAGCAGCAGGTCGTGCCAATAACCTTGGAATGCCGATAGGTTCACCAGACTCTAAACAGTAGCCATATTCCCCTGCGTGCAAGCGAGCCAACGATTGCTGAATCTTAGGTAACAGCTTTTGCTCTCTGTCTATGATTCTTAATGCGATTGCAGATTGCTCTTCACTGGACGCCCTATCGCTTTCGTCACTGAATTCCATTGGCGCAATCATCTCTTCTTTCGCACGTTCAATATGCGCTAACGTCGATTCATAAAGCTCAAATAATCGGTTTTCAAAAAACGCGAGCTGAGCTTGATTCATATAATCCGCCTCGGGCGCTGCAAGAATTTCTTCTTCTGTCATGACATGCTTTTTCTCTTCGTTCATAGAACCTCCACACCGAGATAAGAGTTCGATCTCTAAATTCCGCACATCTGAGTCTGTACAACTTAACGACGAATGAAGGCACCAATAAGGTGCAGTACTCGACACAGTCACAAACTGCTTGATGCCAGAGTTAAGATCACCGACTATATTAATTGTTATATTATAACATTACACTACAAAGAGCATGAGCATGAACACCCAGAAACTCCCTGTTACGGTTTTGTCCGGCTTTCTAGGCGCAGGAAAAACAACCGTTTTAAGTCATATTCTTAACAATAGACAAGGCAGAAAAGTCGCGGTCATCGTCAACGACATGAGCGAAGTCAACATCGACGCAGCGACCGTTCAGAATGAAGTTTCTCTCAACCACAGTGAAGAAAAGTTGGTTGAAATGAGTAACGGCTGCATCTGTTGTACCCTGCGTGAGGATCTACTTGAAGAAGTTACTAAACTCGCGCAAGAAGGCAGATTCGATTACCTAGTTATCGAGTCCACTGGCATCGCCGAGCCACTTCCCGTTGCAGAGACTTTTACGTTTGCTGATGAAAACGGGCTATCACTTTCAGACGTTGCACGTTTAGACACCATGGTTACGGTGGTTGATGCGATTAACTTTCTGCGTGATTACGATGAAGCTAAGTTCTTAACAGAGACAGCCGAATCCTTAGGTGAAGACGATGAACGCAGCGTCGCCGACTTACTCGTTGATCAAGTCGAGTTCGCTGACGTGATCCTGATAAGTAAAACCGACCTCGCTGAGAAATCAGAAATCGAAAGGCTTTTTGCGATTCTTAAAACCCTAAACACATCCGCTACTATTCTTCCTATCTCGAATGGTGCAGTAGAACTTGATGCGGTACTCGACACACAAAGCTTCAGTTTTGAAAAGGCACAACAAGCCCCAGGTTGGTTGAAGGAAATGCGAGGCGAGCACATACCGGAAACCGAAGAATACGGCATTTCCAGCTTTGCCTATCATGCGAGACGCCCTTTCCATCCTGAGAAGTTTTACGACTTCCTCCACAATGCGAAAGATTACGGCAAACTGATTCGTTCCAAGGGTTACTTTTGGCTAGCAACAAGACCAGAGTTTGTCGGTCAATGGAGCCAAGCGGGAGGCATCGCACGTTATGGTGTTGCGGGTATGTTTTGGAAAGCGATTCCGAAGGAGGAATGGCCGACGGATCAAGATTACCTAGATGCTATAAACGACATTTGGCAAGAACCATACGGCGATATGCGACAAGAATTGGTGTTTATTGGTCAGGGATTAGAGCAAGAGAAATTGATTGCTCGTCTTAACGAATGCTTGTTAACAGAAGATGAGATGGAGCAAGGGCTCGACTATTGGTTATCTCTGGAAGATCCTTTCCCTGAATGGGAACAGTAAACGACTGAGATACAAAAAGCCTCCCAACATTCGGGAGGCTTTCTCGTTACACAGAGCCAATTTTGGTATACCGAGCCAACGCAGCAAGTCCGTTCTTGGTACAAGCCGAGATTCAAACATGCACCAAGGGAACCCTCACCAGTACATTCAAAGCATCTTCTTCTGGCTCAACTTAGCTATTTTCTTTGGCCAAGGATCTTCAAATGTTGTCCCTTGTTGCCATTGCTCCAATTCCGCTTCCGTTAAAAAGCAGTTTTCCAGCGCATCAATAAACACATCGACTTCGTTTTCTTGCCCAATCACCGTTAAGCGACAACGACGATCACCAAAGCGGCTTTTAACACTGTCTATCTTATCTTGCAGGATTTGACGATGTTCATCAGTGAAGTTTTGCGATTCGTCATTGATTACCGAAGCGCGCCAAAAGCCTGTGATTTCAAGTCCCACATTGCCGTTCGCTTGGCTCCAAAGCAGTGAAACATCGTCTCGAGTTGGAAACCAAAAGAACCCCTTACTGCGGAACACACCTTTAGTTAAATACTGATGGCAGGTATTCCACAAACGCGCAGGATGAAAAGGTCGATCATCTTTTATCACTTTCGCGACAAGGCTTTGTTCGTCTTTATCAGAGAGACTTAACGGCTCATTCACCGTCTCACGAAGTTCTGCAATTAACTGCTCAACGAGGAAGAAATTGTAGTCTTGCTCACCTTTCAACATGCGGATATCCAAGTTTCCCCATGACGTTTTGATTATCTCGGTGTAAACATTAAGCGGGTGAATCGCCTGTGCGATGTTGCGAATGGTATTGTCATCCACTTTGTCCGTCTTGGTGAGCATGACACGGTTTGAGAACATGATTTGCTCTACCAACAAGTTTTCAACGCCGCGAACACGCTGCTGCACGTTTTCCTGCCACTTCGGGATTAAGGCAGAGCCTTGTCGATAGTCATCTCGCAACCAAGTCGCATCCACCAACGTAATCACGTCTTTGAGTGCGAATTGTGCGTTATTTTTGAAGTACTCGACCAAAGGCAACGGATGGCTACTGCCCGATGTTTCAATCACAATCCATTCTGGCAATTTTTCTGCGCAGAGCTTTTTAAGGGCTTTATCGAGCTGCTTTACACCACTCGGGCTGCTAATGCTGTCTCCACTGATCGTGACAAAATTGCCCTGCTCTTCACTCACCGCATCGGTATTTAAGATAAGCACGCCATCGACGTCTAACTCACTCATGTCATTCACAATAACGGAAAGATCAATACCAGAAGAATCGGCTTGTTGAAGAATGTTGCGTAAAAACGTGGTTTTCCCGGACCCGAGAAATCCATGCAAAATGGTGACTGGAATTGATGGCATACCTTTGACCTACAAACTCTGGATAAACACATGTTATAACATAACAACTTAGTGAGTTATAGAAGGAATCCAATTGCTGTCTTAGACGCAAAACTTAAGAATCGGTAAAGATCACAGGGGCTGATTTCTCAGAACTCTCCTTCGTTTCTCATCACGTTTCATCACCAGCAAAGGTCTGACTATTGATAAAAATAATAAGTGGTTACAAAACGACCATTGCTTTGTTTATAAAATTGGAGAAAGATGACAATACAGCGATTTATAGGAGGTGGTGTTATGACTTTAGTTCTTACCGTTCTTATTTTCCTAAGTTGTATTGCGATGCTCGCGATTGGTGTGATGTTTTCACGTAGGCCGATCAAAGGCGGAGGTTGTTGCAAAGCGTCCGATGTTGCGGATGTGGGCGCACGTAAAAGGCAGTCCCGCAAGGATACATAGAATCCCAGCACACGAAAGCCCAGACAGCGGTTTAGCCTTGGCGTAAACACTTTAAAAATGCTGAACACGCCAACCAGATTACGTGATCGCCTCAAGGGCACAGTGAATTCTCGCCCTGCTTCTCAACCCTTTCAATACAGGCTTTTCCTTAGACGAAAAGCCTTTTGACTCTGTAATCTTTTAGTAACTATGACCTTTGAAAAGCCGCTAACACCATGGGTTGCAGTGCTTTCGCCAATTTTTCATGCTGATCTTGTTGCCAATGAATCCCTTCGTTAGGACAAGATTCCACTACGGTTCCGGCATCAAGAAATGCACACCCCAGCTCTTCCGCTCGGTTTCGATAATGAAAGCCAAACTCTTTGGACTTCTCCGCCCCGCCGATAAACATACTGCCGAAAAAACCAATCTCATACACGGGTGGTGGCGCGACTAAAAGAACTTGCGGCGCTTCCCGCTTTGCCCAGTTATCAAAGTTAAGAACCTCTTGCGCTAAGCGAGCTGCCCCACGAGAGATATCGAAAGCGGATAAACCCAAGCAGTTTTTCATGTCGTTCGTGCCGAGCATAATGATGACCAAGTCAGGCAGATGAGATTCCAAGCAAGGGCGTAAATAGCGAAGGCCATTTTTCTCACCTTCAAAAGGATCATCGTGCACAGTTGTTCGCCCTGGTTGCCCTTCCTCTATGACCTCATAACCATCCGGTAGAGACATTCGTAACAAGGATGGCCATCGCTCGTTTGGTCCGTAACGGCGGTCTTCATTCGGTACTGCGCCCCAGGTATTTGAATCGCCAAAACAAAGTATGGTCGGCATTAAACGTGTTCCTCACTAAAACTATCGCTTTGCAGTCTATCAAAAACGTTGTTCAAGTCTGTGATTTAATTCGAAAGATCATGCCCATAAACAAGCTCAATTGGCTTGCGAATTTAAGAACGATAAACACGTCGGTAGTTGAACACAAAAAGGCGAACCACTTGGCTCGCCTTTCTAGTGCTTAATAAGAAACTAATGCAGCAGCTTAGTTGATGTCTTGTACCTTCATCACCAAGTCTTCCCAATTGCGTTGGTTCTCGATGTCATGCTCTAAGCCTTGATCATCGGCAATTTGGAAACGCTTAACTGCAGGCGTTTTGCTCGTTGCTTGGTAAAGCCAGTAGGCTTCGGCTTTCAATGCTTCATCAATTGGCTTGTCGATTGACTCGTACACCATCTGTTTACACGCATTGATAGATTCAGCCGGGAACTTAGAAATTCGCTGCGCTAATGCATCAACATAAGGGCCAATTTCATCCGGTTCTAACGCTTTGTTGATAGTGCCGTACGCTTCTGCTTCATCCGCATCGAAGTCACGGGCGCTCAAGATGATCTCTAGGGCACGACCTAATCCCACCTGACGCGCCATACGAGATGCACCACCGCCACAAGGCAAGATGCCCATACCCACTTCCATCTGCATGAATTTGTATTTACCGCGAGCGGCAAAACGCATGTCACAGGCCAATGCAAATTCATGACCGCCACCACGGGCAAAGCCTTCTAGCTTCGCAATTGTGGCTTGTGGTAGCTTGCTGATTCTTTCGAGAACCGCTTGAAGATCGAGTAACTTCGCTTCTTCGCGAGAAACGACCTCTGTCGACATCTCTTTAAGCAATTCGGTATCGTAATGACAAACCCAAATCTCCGGGTTAGCTGATTGGAATACAACCACTTTGACACTACGATCACGTTCTAATCGCAGTGCTAACCCATTCAAATCCGCCAACATTTCCTGCCCTTGCACGTTTACCGTACCAAAATCAAACGTGACATAAAGAATTGCGTCTTCTTGCTTTGCAGTAAACGTTTTGTAGCCTTCGTAAGCCATATCCATTTCCTTTTTCCAATAAAATCATTAGGTTGCTATTTTCAAAGCAACGCAATTAACGTTACGCCTCTAAAAAACATCAAACAATGACGCATAAAATGAAACAGTATCTACGAAAACTAAAAGGTGATTTCCTCAATAACGGCTAGCAACAAATCACGTAAATCTGATCTTTAATCTCAATTGGTGAGTAAGTAACTCTGCGGTTTACTACTCGTAGTATTATCAACAAAAACTTAAAACTGATTTCTTTTTCAGCCCAATTATCAATTTTTAAATCGCGCCTATACTGAATCCATACAAACGCACAACCGAGGAAATCATCATGAAAGCAGCCGTAATTCGTCAGTTTGGTAGTTCAGAAGTATTCGAAACAGCAGACGTGCAAAAGCCGGAAGTCAAAGCGGGCCACGTCCTAGTTAAAGTCGCTGCATCAAGCGTTAATACTGTTGACATGATGCTACGTGAAATGGGCGAAGGTTTACCCTTCCACCCACAACTTCCGGGCATTCTGGGTATGGACTTCGCAGGTACGGTTGAAGCCGTTGGTGAAGGTGTTACCGAGTACGCGGTTGGTGATGAGGTTTATGGTTGTGCGGGTGGCCTCGGTGACCTTCAAGGTTCTCTAGCAGAATACATGGTGGCAGACGCAGACCTTATCGCTCACAAACCAAGCAACCTTTCTATGCGTGAAGCGGCGGCAATTCCATTGGTTGGCATTACGGCTTACGAAGGGTTGATTCGTGCTGGCGTTCGCCAAGGCCAAAAAGTACTGGTTCATGGTGGCGCAGGTGGTGTTGGCCATATTGCACTGCAGCTTGCCCGTCACATGGGTGCTGAAGTCTTCGCAACTGGTTCTACGGGAGTGAAGAATGACCTGATTACCGAGCTTGGTGCTACAGCGATTGATTACCGTACTGAGTCAGTAGCCGATTACGTTGCGAAACACACCTCTGGCGCTGGTTTTGATGTAGTCTTCGATTCGGTTGGCGGTGCAAACCTAACTAACTCGTTTGATGCAGCAAAACTCAACGGCCAAGTTGCAACAACCGTGTCTTTGCATGAGCAAGATTTGAGTACCGTTCACATGAAAGGCTTGTCATTGCACGTGGTATTTATGCTTATTCCGATGATCCATAATGTTGGTCGACGTGAACATGCCATCATCCTAAAAGAGTTAGCTAAGATTGCAGAATCAGGCGCACTAAAACCAGTTCTTGATGAACACGAGTTTACCCTTGAGCAAGCTGGCGCTGCGCATGATCGTCTAGCCAGTGGTCAAGCGATTGGTAAAGTCGTCGTGAATATCTAAGTTTTGTCTTAGTGACATTAACAGCACAATTCAAAAAGACCTCCGTGATGGAGGTCTTTTGTTTTTAGCTAACTTTATTTTCAGCTTACCTTGGTTTTAGCCAGAGCTATCTGTTTAGGCAGACTCAGGTACTTTCCAACTCACCAGACCTAGCAACTTCTCACCTAGTGGTGTGAGCTTAGCTTGGGGATACTTCACCTGTTCCCAATTGCGTGGATCACCCGGGAAAGCAAAACCTTCTGGTGGAAGACGTTCTTGCCAAGAGCGAACACGCCAATCTCGAATTGGTTGGTTATCCTCTTCTGCCGGAACCATAGAGATATATTGCGCCATACGTACTTTATCGGACTGGTTCGGACGAATGCCATGAGGAAGCAGGCTATTAAAGATCAACAAGTCCCCTGCTTTCATCGAAATAAACTCCACCTCAAAACCAGTGAGATCTGGCACATAAGGGTCGCGGTCAGCAGGCTGGGTTTTACGCCACTCTTCCAGTTGACGATAAAGCTCCGGCACACATTGGAAACCACCAGTTTCTTCGTCCGTATCAGACAGTGCCAGCACACCTTGTACGTTTACTGGCAATGGTTCGAGTGAGGAATCTGCATCCCAATGAACAAATCCACTGAATTCACGACCTGATTTGTTCGGCGGGTTAAGGTTAGCTCGGTCAATAGTGACCCATAAGTTTTCCTGATCCCAGATATCAACAAATGCGTTATACACCCCTGGGTTCTGACGGTTATCCCACAACACTTGGTTGTTATAACACTCCACCATACCAGAGTTGTTGAGCTCAACCATGGCATGGTCACGGCGCTGCGCTTGATACCAAGTGCTCGCATCGTTTGGGTCCATTTCTTGGAACTCCCATAGGAAATCCTGTGAACGCTTTACCGCTTCCGGAGAGATGATTTGACGCACCACCAAATAGCCATTGTGTTGCCAAAAGTCGAACTGTTCTTGGGTTAACTTTTTCAACGGCAGTGTTTTTTTGATGTCTTTTAGTTGCGCTGAATTGATGTTGGAAACACTGTTATTTCCGGGGGCGTTGTCGCCGAATCCGTATTTGTTTTTCATAGTGACTGATTCCTGTAGGGCTGATTATTATTGGTATAACAAGCGTGAGTGCGCTTGACTGGTCACATTCTGACAACAATTAATCCAACAAAGTGATACAAAAAACGCAGATACTGATACTTTACCGTCATAGAAATATGCGTGTCAGATAGGTTTGTATTACTCATGAAAGCTCAATACGAAAAGGTTCAATACAGCCAAGACAATTCATGGCAACTGCTGATTCGGCGCTTAGAGGCGATTCCTTTCGAATGGCATTTTCACCCAGAGTATGAGCTGACACTGACTCTGAACAGCAAGGGCGAACGCTACATTGGCGATACGATCTCTGAGTATGAGGATTTTGACTTAGTGCTATTAGGGCCCAACATCCCTCACACATGGCAATCAAGAGCAAGCCTAGAAACAGATAAGGAGCAGAAGGTTTATGTTTTGTGGTTTGACACACAATGGATAGAGGAACTCTCCCGTTTATTTCCTGAATGCCAAGCCTTTTCTCCCCTGCTACTCGAAGCTCATAGAGGGCTGCACTTCTCTCAAGCTATCGCGAAGCAATTGCTGCCTCTTTTTGAAGAGTTAGACACTGCGACGCCGATGCAAAAGCTCAACATTATGCTGAGTATTCTTGATGAGCTAAGCAACACTGCTGATTACCAACCGATATCAGTGAATCAAACCTTGAACCGACAAGACTCCGATAAACGCCAACAAAGATTACTCAGCCAATTGCTTGAAGCGATACACGCAAACTACACCGAACCGTTATCAGTCACAGAGTTGGCCTCTTTGGTTGGAATGAGTGAAAGTACCCTGGGGCGATTTTTTAAGAAGATGATGGGACAGAGTGTCAGTCACTACATCACTCAAGTAAGACTGGGTAAAGGCTGTTCGCTATTGGTACAAACCGACAAGCCCGTTTCCCTCGTTGCGGAGTTATCTGGATTCAATAACTTGTCGAACTTCAATCGATTGTTCTTAAAATACAAGCAGCTTACGCCCAAAGCATTCCGTGCGAAGTTCACACAATCCCATTGCGAAACAGAAAAAAACGCATAACCAAATGACTATGCGTTTAAGTATCTAAGGGCATTTAAAACCCTAAAGGTCAGCTTATATCTATGACAAGATAGAGTTAGCTTCGAGTGATTAAGGGTTTACCGTGTACGCGATTAACTCGACGATCTGTTCTGGAGTCGTTGCCCATGCCTGAGCAGAAGCATCAACTTCTTTAAGTGCATGGACAATCTTCTCGTCATGCAAAGTGATGTAAGGCTTACCTAAAGCGGCACAGAAACCGGCATCAAACGCCGCATTCCACTGTTTGTATTTGTCACCAAATCGAATCACGGCAAGGTCACAAGACTTAATGGCGGTCTGAATTCGAATCGCATTTACTTTCGCTGATTTATGATCGCGCCAAAAAGGATTGTCTTCCGGGCCCAAACCATCGCCCGCTGCATCACTGGATTCATGGTGCGTGTTGGCAGAAATAAACGACACATTCAGGTCTTTTGCCTCACAGCCTTTGATGATTTGCTCACGCCAGTCGGTATGGATCTCACCCGACAGGTACACAGTTAACTTCATAATCCCTCACTTTGCTTTGTTGTGTAGTTGGATTTAAACCGCATGCGCTAGCCATTTACAAGGCTCTAAACGCATATCTGTGAATGTGGCGGTAAATGAAGATTTAAGCGGACTACAAGCATAGACACCAAAACTCACAACATTGTTTGCCGGCAATGGTGGGTCGCACTTGCCCATTTCTGGGGTAGTTTCACCCAACTTATGTAGGTGGAAGATTCGCATTTGTTTAAATGTCACGCCATCAAAAGAAGACTCAATCAGAAAATCTGGGCCACGGCGACTCAAGCGATACCAGATTGCCTCTGGCAGCGGGATGTCAGAAGTTGCCCAATCAGAGTAACCCAAGTTAGTCACGACACTGCCTAAACGTGAGAAAGCTTCGTTTTCATATTCGATAGAGGCTTTAAACCAGTTTTCGCTGTCGAGGTAAATAATCAAACCACACTGATCAAATTGCGCCTGATAATCAAAACTCACTTTTGTGGTAAAAGTAAAATTCTCTTCCGATTCGATTTGCAGTGCTGGCGCATTATCATTTCTAAAGCCGTAGTATGAACGCTGCCAAAAATCGGTTTCTGGCTCCGTCGTGATGGAAACAAAGTCCTGTGTCACTTCACTCACTTTAGGTTCAAAAATCCACTTACCGACAGTAAAATCTACCATTGTTTCATTCCTTGTTTATTCTTGTTCTTCACAACTCACGCCGATGTGCTTTATCAATCAGCCGCTTTGTATTATTCCATATTCCGTACTGCTGACAACGTATCCAGCTCAATAAACAAACACAATTTTTCGATAAATAAAAAGAGCGAACTGATTGATTCGCTCTCGTTCAGATTAGAATGCTATCTAGCTTGGCTGTTTATGCTAAACCTAAATCTTCATAAACATCTTCAAGCTCTTGCGTCATGCTGTCGTAGAGATACTGTCTCGGGTTTGAACGCTTAGGATCATCAATTTTATCTACCAGTTGAACGCCAAAAGCCTCAATCTCCTCCGGTTTGGCCGCATCAGCATTAAACATATATTCAGGCTGAAGATAGTTCATTTGAATTAAGTTTGCCGTGAGCTGAAATGGTCGCAGCAAATCAGGTACCGTGGTGAAAATATCAAAGCCTGAGTAGAACTTTTCACGACCACCAACCGATACGACAAGCTGCATGTCTTTCCCTTTCAACTTGTCGCCTTTTGCGCCATATGCGAAATCGTGGGTTAGAACATCATCTAACCATTTTTTCAACAGTGGTGGCATTGAATACCAGTAGAAAGGAAATTGCAGAACAACGCGGTCATGCTCTAACAATAACGCTTGTTCCTTCTCTACGTTGATTTGGAAATCCGGATACTCCGCATAGAGATCGCGATTTGTGGTGATCTTGCCAGATTCCTCAAGCTGAGTTTTCCATGTTTGGTTGTTGCGGGAGCTTTCCAAATTTGGATGGAACACGAGATTTAGAATTTTCATGAGTGATTTCTCTTAAAAACGATGCTTAAAGCTTGAAATGTTCAACAGCCGCTTGAGCGACTTCTTTGCCGAACTCTTGAACAAAATGCCCCGCTTCAGGCACTTCCATAGGAGCAGGACAACCTTTTATAACCGTTTGCATGTACCCCATTACGGCAGGACCTAGCATTTTGTCTTTCATACCAACAGCCATAAAGGTTTCCCCTTCCCATTCCTTACCCCAGAAAGGAACCGCTGCTGTAGAAATATCAATGCACGCTTGGTCTGGATTAGCGACCATCTTCGGCATCTTACGAACAGCTGCTTTGAAAGATTCATCAGGGAATGGGGCAGCGTAAGCACGAGCCTCTTCATCATCTAACGTTGGTGCGTACTTCTTCATGAAGTGGTCCAGCGCCAACTCTTCTGGTTCAACGATGTCTTTCTTCCATTCCAAGAAGGCTTCTTGAGTGGTTGGCCCCATCAACAAACCCGTGTTCATGATCAGTAATCGCTTAAAACGTGCTTTCATCGCTTGTGGCAAAGTTAGGCCAAGCAAACCACCCCAATCTTGAACGACCAACGTAATGTTATTTAGATCTAGGTGCTCAATCAGTCCAAGCAAATAGTTACGGTGGAACTCGAAGTTATGGGTGTCTTCCGATACTGGTTTGTCAGACTTACCAAAACCCAGCAAATCCGGTGCGATAACGCGTGCTCCCGTATCAACAAATACTGGAATCATTTTGCGATATAGATAGCTCCACGTTGGCTCACCATGAAGCAGAAGGAAAACTTCATCTGAGTTCGGGTTTCCTTCATCCAAGTAGTGACCTCGAATACCCTCATAGCCTTTTAAACCTTCTACATAGTGAGGTTTGAATGGGTAATCTTTTAAATTTTCGAATTGAGCATCTGGTGTACGTTGGACTTGAATCATGGGTATCTCCTTTTAAAATTAGGTCACCTGACCTACTGGTTGAAAAATTAGGTCAACAGACCTAATATGTCAATACTCTTTTTCAAATTAAGATCAAACGTGATCCTTAATCTAACGCTCTGAGATGTTGTAAATGCCTAAAAAGTCAGCAAAAGTAGAAAGAATTCTTGATATAGCAATCGAGCTATTAAAAACAGAAGGTGACTTCGGTGTAACGATGCGCAAGGTCGCAAGCGTCGCAGACATGTCTTTAAGCAACGTTCAATATTACTTCAAAACGAAAGATGACTTACTCAAAGCCGTGGCCGATCGTTATTTCCAACAATGTTTAGACGATTTAAGAGCGTTACCGGTGATGGAAGAAGAAAAGGCATTGAGACCAATTGTCTCTATGCTGCTTTCACACGGTCATGAGCTTTCTGACATGTGTCGAATCTTCAGAGAGTATTGGGCAATCTCTACGCGTAATAAGAGTATTGAGTCTTACCTGAGCGATTACTATCAAACGATGGTCGTGGTAATGAAAGAGAAAATCGCGCCGCTAGCAAAAGATCAAACCTCGCAATCACGAGCAGTATCGATTCTTATCCCATTCGTTGAGGGATACTCTGTGACGGCGAAAGCGATGCCAGTTTCATTCGATGAAATGGTCGACACGATTGAAGCGATGCTACTCGTTAATTTACGCGGGGATTACTAGAAACATACAGCGCTACGCCATTTCAACAGGTATGAATATCAAAGGCGGCTTCCCCGCTGCCTTTTGCAAACCATTCAACTCTCGTTAACAGCTCGAATTTTCAACTTCAAACGCTTTAACACGCATTCACAACACGCCACTTTTGTTTGGTTGTCCCTCGGGGTTTTGTATACACATTGCGGTGTTTTGTGCACTGACTAAAAATCACCACGGAGTACGATAGTCACATCAACAAACACAAGAGAGATAACGTGATGACAGTACAAAAGGTTGAATTTAAGAGCTTGGGTCTAACTTTGGCTGGCGACATGTACCTACCCCAAGGTTTTGATGAATCGAAACAATACAAAACCATCGTAGTTACCCCACCAGCGCACCAAATCAAAGAACAGACCGCCGCGGTATACGGACCTATCTTTGCAAAACTGGGCTTCGTTTATCTTGCCTTTGATTACAACAGCAAGGGTGAATCGGACAGCTACAGCGAGGGTTTCCGTAACGATGAAAACAGCTTCCGTAAACATGAAGATCTACGCAACGCGATTTCTTTCCTTTGCTCTTTACCTTATGTAGACAAAGACAAGTTGTACGGTATTGGTATCTGTGGCGGCGGCAACATTATGAGTAGCGTGCTTATCACAGACTTGCGAGTAAAAGCTTTTGCTTCTATCAGCGCAATGTTAGCAACCGATGCCATGTTCTTCGGTGATAAAGCCGCTTACCGAGGCATGATCGGCGCGGCAAATGACGCTCGCCAACGCATGTACAATGAGCAAAGTTCGGAAACATTCGACTTGTTTGGATACGACGATCCTGATTACAAATGGAACAACCCTCAAGCTTCAGAAGCAGCACTTGAAGGTTATGAGTTCTACGGTACCGCTCGCGCAGGCACTGAGACCTACCCTAGATTCTCTAACCAAGTGTTATCGAACATTTATGAGTCGGCAGTACTGAATATCGGTGAACGCTACGCTGAACACATGGCTCAACCATTCTTGGGTGTTGTGGGCGAACGAGCAGATACCGCAATCGCAACTGAGCTATTCTTTGAGAAGGTCACATCGCCAAAAGAACTGTTTATCGTGCCTGGCGCGAGTCATGTAGACTTATACGATGTTGAAGAATATGTAACGGTTGCTGCGAACAAGATTGCTGAGTTCTTCAATAACCAAAGCGCATAAGGCTGTATCGCGAAATAAACCAACAAGTTAATTCATGGCAACAGTGGCAGCTTGGTTATCTGCCACTGTCATTTTAGGTAATCGTATGAAGAAGTATCATTTTCAGTCCATCGCAGAACAAAACGAGTGGTTTGGAATCCGCCCTCCTGAGCATCCGTTAATTGATGTCATCAAAATGGATTCTAAAGACCACGATGATGGTCTGCGATGCGACAACGGTTTTGCTATCTCAAGCGATTTTTACTCTATCTCACTGAAACACATCACTTCTGGCGAGTTGCTTTACGGTCGAACCAAATACGATTGCTCCAATGGCACCATGATCTTTATTGCACCCGAGCAAGAGATTGCTGGCATTGGCATTAAAGTCGACTCTGTGGCTCGAAGCATCTGTTTCCATGAGGATTATATTCGCGGCCACGAACTGCAAGAACAGCTTAAGAAGTACCATTTCTTTAAGTATTCTGTGAACGAAGCGTTGCACCTTTCGCCAAAAGAAGAAAAGCAAATGGCGGCGATTTTTGACGCTATTGAAGCGGAGTATCGCAATAACTTGGATGCTTTCACTAAAGAGCTGATTTTGTCGCAACTCGGCACATTACTGATGTACGCCAATCGCTACTATCATCGTCAGTTCTTAATGCGTAAAGAGTCTGAAAGCTCAGTATACGAACGCTTTTCACAGCTGTTGGACAGCAGAATGCAAGCAATTCTTGATGAGTCTTCTAGTATCCCTGAAGTGGAAGAATTAGCTTCGAGCATGAATATGACCAGCCGATACTTGAGCGATGCACTCAAAGCAGAAACGGGCAAAACGACCAAAGATTGGATTCACAAAACCTTGATCGATAAGTCGAAAGATCTGCTCCTCTCTACCGAGGATTCTGTTGCGACCATTGCCTACACGCTTGGCTTTGAGTATCCACAGTACTTCTCTCGCCTATTCAAAAACAAAGTCGGTTTAACCCCTTCTGAATACCGTACAGAGAATAGATTGCATTAAAAGCCTGTTGATAGCTGAATAACAAACACAAAAAAGACGGCCATGTGAGCCGTCTTTTGGTTTATCTTCAGTAATAACTGAATAAAACGTTAGTCGTTCGAGTCCTTTCCTTTTTGCTCGGTTTCTTGAGTAACTTCTTGTGCCTGTTCACTTTCGATCACATCAGCAACGTCCTGGGTTTCTGTGTCTACCCACTTCATAAACACTTGGTAACCCGCCGCTAAGAACGCAGCACCAATGAACATGCCAAGAATACCGCCCGACATCATGCCGCCGACCGCACCAATCAAGACAATGGGCATAGGAACTTCTAACCCGCGTCCGAGAATCAGTGGCTTCAAGAAGTTGTCTATCAGACTCGCTGCAATCAATAACACAGTAAAGATGACGTTATGAACCGTGCCGCTATCTCCTGCCCATAGAATACCGACAGCAACCAACGCAATAATGGTCACTGGCAATTGCACAATCGCAAAGATCAACGCAATGAGTGTAAACAAAGCAGCGGCAGGCACACCGGATAATGCAACAACTCCGCCGAATGCCATTGCCGTTAAGAACGCAATACCGATGATTCCCACGGCAACTTGTCTGATGGTGGCAGTGGTGAGTTGATGTAAATCTGGCCCCCTCACCTCATCGGTGAAGCTAATGAAGATCTTACGTATCGACCTTGCAGCAGGTTGAGCCCAAGCGAGCATAATACCGGCGATAATAATCGCGCCTATCAGCATAAACACGCTCTTCGCCGCTCCCGTTGCACTGTCAACGAACCAACTAAAGAAGCCTTTGATTTGAGGCTGACGCTTTTCGACAAACGTTGGCAGATCGTCTGCAGCCTCAAACCAAACGGCATGAACTTTTTCACCGACTAGAGGCCACGTTTTGACGCTATCTGCAGGCTTGGCGATGACTAAAGTGCCATCTCGATACGATTCAAATGCACCGAGTGTTTTCGAAGCAAAGGAATTGCCCACCATGGCCGTTGGCGTGCCGAGAATCAAAACCCCAATGATGGCAATTAATGTGGCAGCACGCGCCGAGCTTAACCCAAGCTTTCTTTCAATGACGAGTTTGACTGGATAGAGCGCAATGGCAAGCACCAGCGCCCAAAGTAAGATAGGAAGAAATGGTAAAAACGCCCACCAACAGACAATAACGATAAGCGTCGTGACTGAGAATCGTATCAAAGACGTGGTAAACGCCTTAGCCAATACTTTCTCTAAGTTTTCATTTGGATTGCTCAACTGTTTTTCCCTTTGGTTTCGCGCCATATTCTTATTCATCGGTAATCCGATAATCGATGACGCGTGAATAGACCCAACACAGTATTTATCCGTACTCAGTCAAAGACCGATGGCTTAAAAAGCCGCGGTTTCATAACACAAGTACTCATATAAAACCTAGTACACTTCCCCGTACATTCAACGGTTTAGTGAACAAGTTTGTGTTCAGTCACAAAGGGAAAATCAGAGCTATTGCTTATTCCGCTGAGCAAGTCACTTGGTTAAGCTCTTCGGCGTCCATGATTGTGTTCGCGATAAGAGACTCGAATATCTCCAACTGCCCTGCTGGTATCAACTGGTTTTGAATTTCGCGTCGCTTATCAGAATCAAACAGGCGCTCCGCTAACCAACCAATGAGGTACATCAATGATAAACACCCTCCCGCCGTTGCAATATTTCCCTCAACAACCAAAGGAACATCTTGAACGTCTCCTCCCATGCTCTTTAATACCGCTTTAGCATCGGGGTTGGTTGTGAGCTTTTTACCGTCAAGCAAGCCCAATTCATGCAAGATAAAAGAACCCGCGCAGATAGAGCCAATTAGCTGCTTTTCTGGGTTGAGCTTCATCGCGGACATGAACTCGCCATCTTGAAGCGCTGCTGGTATGCCTTTCTTGCCACTCGCGATAAGCACAACGTCTTGCGTTGCAACTTCAGAGATATGACCGTCCGTTTTTACCGTCATACCCAGGTGAGAAACATGCTCTGGTTTGGTCCCTAGCACTTTCACTGTCCAACTGTCTTGCGTCCTGCCTAACAGGTCATACATCAAGAAAAAGTCTACGTCTGTGAAATCATCAAACAACACAATCCCAACGGTATACATAAGCCAACCAACCTAACGAATTATAAAATGTGCAAACAGTGTAACGACAACTTAAGCAAGTCGCGAATCATCAATTAGAAATGGTTTCACACATTCGCACCTGCTTAATAAGTTATTGCTAATTAGCACATTTTTGACATAAAAAGCGTAAATGGCATCAGTTACATTGATATCAAATCATCATTATTGAGCGCACAATCACATCGAAAAAATCATCGAAATCAATCGATTTAATTCCTTATTAACTTTTATAAATCCGAACTACTATCAAGTAGAACCGTTGTTCAACGTATATAAGGTTAATAATAATGAGAAAGACTTTATCCACCCTAAGCATCGCGCTTGCGCTATTTTCAGGTGCATCGTTCGCTGCTGATAATTACACGCTAGATTCAAAATTCTCCTCAGTCAGCTTTGCTACCATCAAAAATCAGTTTGTTGTTGAACCCGCGACCATCGATGCCCTCAAAGGCACACTTAACAGCGAAGGACAATTTGATGTGTCTGTCGACCTAAACAGCATTGAAACAGGCATTCCAATCCGTAATACGCGACTCAACGAAATCTTCTTCGAATCGGCAAAACATGCCCCTGTGAAAGTTGTCGGAAAAGTCGATTGGTCAGCACTAGGCGAAGGCTCTCACAAGCTTAAAGTACCTGCTGAAGTGACGCTGTTTGGTAAGACCAAGTCGGTAGAATTCCCTGTTGTGGTACTCAATGCTGGCGATACTGTGATGGTTAGCTCAAGTGCGCCCGTCATTATTGGCGCTTCGGATTTTGGTATCCCAACTGAAAACTTAACAAACCTAGCAGCAACGGTTGGTGGTATTAAGATTTCAGACCGAGTTCCACTCACTCTAAGTCTCACCTTTAAAAAGTAGTTATTTAGCCCAAAACGGCTTGATAACGCGAAACAAAGGCTTGGAGGCTCACCAAGCCTTTTTTCTTTTTGGTTTACGCGCTTTGTTCAATGTGCTTTAAAGCGCCGGTTTCCCTGCTATCAATTTTGCTTCGACGTAGTCAGCGCCATGCTTCTTAACACATCATTCTTACTCACGAAGTGGTGTTTCAATGCCGCCGCGACGTGCAACGCCACCAGCGTCGCTAATGTGGCACAACCAACGCGATGGACCATAAAGAAAAACTCATTCACTTCGGCATTAGAAATTGGGTTTGGAATGGTAAACAGCCAAAAGAATGGGTACTCGTGCTTAAGCATCAAAAAGCCACTAACAAAGACAACAAACATCATAAGATAGATGGTGCCATGGGCCAATTTAGCGATGCTTTTCTGCGTGCTAGGTATCGTGCTTGGTAGCTCTGGTGTCTTTCGAAAGAATGACCAACCCCAACGTACGATGAGCAATACCGCCGCAATGGTCGCGAATGACATGTTGAGCGTCGACAACACATGAAACAGTTGCGGCATATCCATCACAAACAACATGCCATAACCAGCAATCGTGGCGTAGATGATGATCACCGCCATTATCCAATGTAACCATTTACTGAACGCGTCATAGTGTTGTGACGTATTGCGTTGGGGTGAGTCATTTTTAGGTTTGAATGCCTTATTTTGGGCGTGCGGAATCGCTTTCTGGTGCTGACCAGAATCTAGTTTTGACATATTGTCACCACTGAATTTCAATTGGAATTTGCATGGGAATACGGCGAGCGAGAAGCGTTCCCATGATGAAGATTGAAGAAATAACGGAAGGCATGAGAGCCTTCCGTCGTTCAAGTAGATTACAAGATGAGGTGAGTACTACTTGCTTACACTGATCATGTCGTTAAAGTAGTCAACTTGTTCTGCCATGCTCAAACCTTGGTTGTTTGAACCTAACGTCCACATAAAGAAACCACCGTAACCGTTATCTTTCTGCCACTTAGCACGGTCTAGGTTGTTTTGACGCGTTTCAACAAAGTTGCCACCTGGCGCCCATTGGCTGTTGATCGTGTTACCTAAAACAATCTTCGACTTGTCTCCAATATATTCAGCATAGTTCGCCATCGCGACGTCGTAGAGGAAGTTTCGACCTGCGTCATACGTCATTACGTTGAAGAAATCGAAGTCGTTCTTGGTTGCTTTCAGCAAATCGATCACTTCACCGTGGTGAGATGAACGGCCTGATGGTTCAATGTAAGAACAATTTTCGAACACACTCGCATCCATACATTCAACTGGGTCTGCACCTACGTGGTAAGTCGTCAGAGACAGCACTTTCGTATTGCCTACTTTCTCACGGATCAGTTTGATCAGAGCAGTCAGATCTTGGTTCTCTTTGTCTGTGATTCGAGCGGCTTTCTCGAAGTCAAAATCTAGACCGTCAATGTGCACGTAGCCTGCTAGCTGGTACTTACTGTAATCACAGCTGCCATCAGGTTTTGATGCAAGACATTCACCTTCCATCTCTTCTGGTGTCAGATTCTTTTTGTACACAGGGAATGGCGTATGTACTAAATCAACCAATCCAGTTGCGACCGCTTCACGGCTTTGTGGTGTGCTGATCGCTGACCAAATGCTTTCGTAAGTTTGACCACCGAACGCCACCATCATAGTCACGTTTTCATTGTCATGCTTAAGTGTTGACCAAGCTAGGTACTGCGTTGGCATCCAATCCGGATTGTAATCAGGTGGTGTTAGCATGCCATCAGAGATCGTAATGTTACCGCTCGCGTCCCACTTACCAAATGACAATAGGTAACCGTCACCCTCTGAGTTGAACAACTGCTCGTAGTCATTCAAACCCCAAGATGTTAGGTAACTGATCGAGCGATCCGGGTTATCGACTAAACCACCGCCGCCAGTGCTTTCTTTCACCGTAATGTTAGACGTTGCCGAAGTTTGTTCTTGGCTTGCTGTGTTTACTGCTTTGGCTGTGATCGCGTAAGCGCCCTTCTGTGCACCTAGCCATTCGTATTCGTATGGCACTTCAGTGTCTTTGAATAGCTCATTACCATTTGCAATAAAGCTTACTGAAGTAATATCACCTTCGTAGCTCTTCGCGTCTGCTTTGATTGAAATCGCACGACCTTCAAAGTAGCTCGAACCATCAACAGGAGAAGACAGCGAAACCACCAAGTCTTTATCGGTGATCGCCAGAGAAATTGGTGCGGCTTCTGCACTTGCGCCTTGGTCATCGTAAGCGACGACGGTTAGCGTGTATTGGCCTTCGTCTTGTGCAGGAACTGTAATGGTGTAGGTATCGCCTTGTGATGGAGTGCTTGATGTTGCCACCACTTGACCATTCAACTGAACGTCAACGCGAGCAACTTCAGTATCGTCAGTCGCATCGACAATCACATCGAACGCTTGGTTTGGTGCAATTTTTTGTCCATCTTGAGGAGATTGAACATCCACCACTGGAACTGGGTTAGGATCACATTGCCCTACTTCGTCCCACGCGTCTTTCCACGCATCTGGATAATCTGGGTGGCCTGTCCCCGGTGTCCAAACTGGGTTTCCACACCAACCAGCTACGGTACATGAATAGATGTTGCCGATATTGGTAACTTCATCACCCACCTTGTATGGCACGCCATCTTCGTATTGAGGAACATCGCCACAACTGGTGCCCGTGTCTGTCACAGTAATGGTTAGGCTCTGGCGAGTAACATGTTGTTCGTCATCTTGGGCTTCTGCGCGAAGCGTTGCTGAACCCGCTGTTTGTGCAGTCCAATCACAAGAAAAATCTTGTGTCGTTTTCGCGTCTAATTGGCATACTTCAGCATCGTTAGCAAAGAATTTCACCGTCGCTAAGTCATCATCCGCATCGGTGACATTGGTTGAGATCGAAATCGTGTCACCTTTTTGGTGAGAAGAGCCAGCATCTGGTGAGATAAACTCAATCACAGGAGGGTTCGGCGCGGTAGATTCTGATTCCACCGTGACTTGTACCGATTGATCAGTCAGCTTTTCGCCACTCTCGTTGAACGCCATGACAGCAATTGAAGCGGCGCCAATTTCCGCTGGTAGCCAAGCTTGTTGATACTCGGTCGTTCCTTCAACTACAGGCTGTTCTGCCAGCTTGGTATTGTTGACCCAGAACTCTAGCTTGCTTGCACCTTCACCCTCTACGCTCGTGATGATGTCTACATTCGAGCCAGTGTAAACCACAGAGTTTTGTGCCGGCGCTAAGATATCCAATGAGAACTCTGGTGGAGGAACAACTTCACCATCGACTTTCACCACCACGGAATCTTCAAACGCATTGAGATCCTCTAGTTCGCCGCCAAAAGAGATGGTTAACGCCGCCGACTCACCAGATGCCAACTCACTGTCTACCCAAGATCCTGCTGGGAATTTGAGTGTTACAGCGTTCAACACGCCGTCAGCTTGTGTTGTATGAGCGATCTCCCATGATGGGTATGAAAGGTGATTTGATGCCCAACCAATGTCGTTAATTGCGACAGGCAGTACGAACTCAATCACCGCCTTACGCATGTCTGCGCTGTCTGAGCCAGTGTTTTTGATGTCTAACTTGTAAGTGCTCCAGTATTCGCTTTCTGATTGTGCAACCGCATCGGTGCTGAATTCCGCTGCCATGGCTTGGGAGATCGGATTCAACAATAAACCAGAACAAAGCATTGTTAACCCTAACGTGCGATAACCAATGGAGTTTGTCTGCGTAGCACTGCTCTTTCTTAGATACATAATTAAGTCCTTAGTCTTATATTAATTATTTAGGTACTGCACAAAGACCTGCAATTAACGGTTCAATTATTTTTGCAAGCACACTTAATTTATAAATAAAAATAACCAAGGCAAAAATTCCTTCTTACTTCTGGGATAAATATCAAACTTTATCTTTCATAGCGAATAACCATCCCATTTTATAAAGCTAATTATTATATCAACCAAGTTTAAATTCATGTTAAAGAATAAACTTAATTAGCTTATTTTAATTTAATTGACAGTAGCTTTGCCACAATCAAAAGAAAGGCATTGTTTTGAGAAAAAAGACAGCAATTTCTAGAGCTCTAACAGCAAGTTAGCAACAAAAGCCTCGTTTCACATTCAACAAAAAGAACTCACACTGAGTTAAATAAAACTATAAAAACATTAACTCAACTGTTTTTGTTGTAGTATTTTTCGCACAACAAATAAGTGGAAGATATAATTAAGCCAATTTAATAACCAACACAAATAGCAGGGGTGTAAAAGTTAAGAAAATCAAATAAGTTGATTTTCAAAATATTATTTGGAATTAAAGTCACACATTTTTTATGCGCTACAACAAAAATACGAAAGAGAAAAAATAGAGCCTTAATTCTATTCATATTTCATAAAGGCCTTAATAATCCAGTTATCACTTAATGTCGTTAATTTCCGTACAAATAAAAGCCAAAGTTAAGCTGTTTTTATTTTACACCTGTATCACATTGATTTATTTTCGAACTATTGTTGGGTATATAACTCGCTTAAACGAAAAAAGAGAGCCCACAATGTGACTCTCTTTTTCGTGAATGTTGTCGTTAGATGTTATTTAAAGCCGAACTTGCCATTGCCGTTCTTCCACTCTGACTTCGGTGGAATCGCTTCAATCGTGTCCCAATGCTCTACAATTTTGCCATTGTCGACACGGAATAAGTCATAGAACGCGACATGTTGGTTCATGAACTGACCTTCACTCACTGATAACAAGAAGTTCCCTTCACCGATAATCAAGTGGTTCTTGCTGTATACCATCGGCATGCCCGCTTCCGCTAATTGCTTGAGTGCAACGCCCAAACCACTCAAACCGTCGGCCACCGCAACGTTGTGTTGGATGTAGTCACTGTCTTTATCACCGATGAACTTACTGATCTGAGACATATCCCCTTTCATCAGAATGGTTTGTACAAAATCAGAAACGATCGCTTTGTTCTCGTCTGTTTTGTTTACATCTGTAATTTCTGTTGCACCGTCAAATTGAGTGCGACCACTTGGATTAGGTTTCGCCACGTCTTGTAAGTTATCCCAGTGCTCGACGATCAAACCATCTTCAAAACGGAAAATATCAAAGCCCGCTTTCGGTCCGAAAAAGTCGTATTCCGTGTGCAATGCCACGTATTCGCCATCTTGAATGGTACGAATCACTTTCGCTTTAGCACTGCCTTCTGGCAGCATCTTCATTACTTCGCCAAAGCCCGCTAAACCATCTGCAACCGCAAGATTATGCTGAATGTACTTGTTTGGGTTGATGTATGAAATCGCGTTTTGGTCGCCAGTTTCAATGCTTGAGATAACCGCGACGGCTTTATCACGATTCGACAATTCATCGGCATTTACAGCGAAAGAAGCACTAGCAAAAACGGTGGATGCGATAACAGAGCTAGCGAAAAAGCGAGTCAATTTGTTCATATTATTTTCCTCTTGTTGGCTTGAGAACAATAATAGGAATGAATCAAAGACTCGTCTGTGTGGATGTGCGTCGGAAAATGGTCAATATCGAACATGAACACAAAAAGGCGTTCATACTCAACATCATAACTGTGGTTCGGCGTACTGCTTCTGGAATTGGCTTGGTGTCATATCAGTTTGATTTTTAAAGTATCGAACAAAATTACTCGCATCTTCAAAACCAAAGTCAAAAGCTAACTGTTGCGTCGTAACGTTACTCACCACCAAGCGGCGCTTAATCTCTATTGTGACAAACGCGTCGATCATTTGTTTCGCGGTTAAGTTCGTTGCCAGCTTGCAAATAACATTTAACGTTTTGTACGTTGATCCCATCTGCCCCGCATACCAGTTCGCATCACGGATATGTTCATAATTCGCTTGGAGCAAATCAAAGAAACGTGCAAGCTTGTAGCTCTGCTCTTTGGTTAACTTATCGTGCCTCTCTTCAGGTCTTAGGCGATGCAGCATTAGAGCGAAAGAAGAGAAAAGATACATGACGATCAATGGGTCGGAATGTTGACTTTCAATTTCCTTGATAACCTCACCAATAAGCAGTTTGGCACTCTGGCAGGTAGCTTCGTCTAAGTTCAATAATGGTGAACGAGCTTGGTTTAAATGCGTTGGAGTGTAGTTAGGTAAACGCATGTTGGCATGCACTTGGTCTAAAAACGCTTGGGTGAAAATGATCACTTTGCCGGAGGGTTTGTTGGACAAATCGAAAGCTTGCACCTGCTCGCGACGAACAAAAAGGATACTGCCAGATTCAAACGGATACTGCTTAAAATCCACCATGTGCACGCCACTGCCTTTTTCGATGTAAACCATCATAAAGAAGGTAATGCGATGCGGTTTTTGAGGTGAATGGCTTTTGTACTCTTGGCCATGCAAGCTTTCTAGATCGAAGATTTCAATCTCTGCTTGATTCGATTTCTTATGGTCAAAGCCTACGGTTGGTATTTGCATTCACCCTCCACTCGTTACTACTTGTATTTTGGTCAATTTCAGCAGGAATGCGAATCGAACTGTATCACATCAAGTAACGAAGGTAGTGCTTGAGGTGGTGAATGTCTGTCTAACCTCCCTAAACCAACATGCTGCTTAAAATAAGCCAGTTCATAAAACACATGGCTCTTAAAACACAAAGGCAAGCCGAAGCCTGCCTTTGTTCATTTAACTATGCAAAGAGTCTAAGACGTCTTTTTACCCTCGTTAGCTTTTGCGTTGCTTGCGTTTTGCTCGGTAGCAACCATGTCATCAAACTCAGAAACTCGTGCTAAGAAGGCTGGTTTGTCTTTTTTTGGAATCGAACTCGCCAACGGTAAATCGGCTGTCATCGAATCCACTGCACGGTTGCGCACCAGTACTTCGAAGTGCAAGTGTGGACCTGTTAGACGACCTGTCGCACCCGAAAGCGCAATCTTTTGTCCACGCTTAACATGATCGCCTTTCTTGACTAAGAAACGGCTCAAGTGCAGATAACGAGTTTTGTACACACTGTTGTGCTCAATCACCAAGTATTTGCCTGCGTAAGGGTGGTTACGAACAGCAATCACTTTGCCATCACCCGTTGAGTAAACTGGCGAACCCACAGGCGTCGCGAAATCGGTACCGTTATGCGGTTGAATGCGGCCTGTTACCGGGTGTCTTCGATTCGGGTTAAACGGAGACGTAATACGTCGGAATTGTTTGTCGATTGGATAGCGGTTAAAGGCTTGTTCTAAGCTGTTTCCATCACGGTCATAAAAGCGACCATCTTCAGCCAAAAACGCTTCTACGTCTTTACCACGCATCTTGATAGCAATGCCCTGCACTTCTGTATTGCCGGTTAAATGGTCATCAACGTACTGACGACGTACCAGCACATGAAAGCTATCACCAGCACGCAGCTCGCGGGCAAAATTCACTTTGTCACGAAGTACACGCGTAATGTTGGCAATCTGGGTAGTAGTTAATCCTTGTCGGTGCGCAGAAGATGAGAAACTGCCGTTGATTTCACCGGAATACATTTCTTCGCGCCATTCACCCGGCTCTTCAACAAAGTCATAAGCGAATGTGCCATCGTCGTTCTGCGTGTAAATCGAACGTTCTACAAGGCTTTCGTGGAAGATCACTTGTTGCAGCGTCTTGGTGTCTCTATCCACGATAAACTCAAGGTGATCACCTGGTTTGATGGTATCCAGTTTCAAGGAGGTTAAATCGGCTTCAAGAAGCTTTTGCGTGGTTTCGTATGGGACACCCCACGAGGAAAAAATAGTGCTGAGTGTGTCACCTACTTTAACGAAGTAGTGAATACGTGCAATGTTGTCGTGATCTTGGTTTGCCTCTTCGGCGTTTGGTGCCGTGTCGCCTGTCTGAGCCTCGTGTACGTGAGTGCCCTCTAGCTCGGAATAAGGCGTGACCTTAATGGTGATTTCTTCTGGTTTCGTTTCTGCTTGATAGGTGAGATAGGCTGCAAGAGAGAATGCGGTAGCAGCGACAGCAATGAGTGAATAACGAACAAACTTCATAGTACTTGGGATAATCGGAAACAGTAATTGTTATGTTATAACATCTGAATCTCAAAATTTAAACATTGCGTATTTGAGAACTTTGTTTCTAAGCTTTTCTAGTCTCACTAAGCGCCTATTTTGCTTAAATAAATCTTACTGTAAATAAGGGGAAATTCCTCTTACCCTCTCTATGATTGCGGGATCCCGGTTTAGTTCACTCTACTACTCACAACTTCTATGAATTCTATATCAACTGTCGATCTTTTAAGCGTTCGAGAATAAAATCCACGCGTTGTTCGATACTCATACTCGGCACTTCTATCAACTCATAACCATATTGATGATATGTCGCGACCATGGCTTGATACGTTCTTACGGCTTCCGCAAAGTCTTGTTTTCTTTCTTCATCATTAGCAAAAATGGCTTCCCAAGGTGGAAAGATAAAAACAGGGTTGGCGTAACGTATACGCTGACACGCATCCAATAATGCTTGTGGAATGGGTAAGTTTTCTAATTGGCTATAACCGTATGAATCCACAATACAGCGGTCAAAGAAGACAAGCTCATTGAGTTGTTCGAAGGCTTGATGATGGTTTTTCTCTTCACGTACCATCTCATCACGAAAAGCTATTTTGTCTTTCCACGGTAAAGCATCACCATCCAGAGCAACTTGCTGTTTAATCACTTTGCGCCCCACTTCTGGCGCGCAAGCGTAACCAAGCTCAATCAGCTTTTCTATTACAGAGGTTTTGCCCGCACCTGGGCCACCTGTAAATACGATTAGGTTGTTCATGTAGACCTCGATTGTTGAAGCGTAATGTTCGCCTTCCGCCCTTTTACGTCGGTCGTTGGTTATTCTCGAATCGGTGTTGTAGAAGAAGTTTGATCTCTGAAAGAAGCCAGTTAATCAATGGGGTATCTTGAGTTTGATAGAGGTAATAGGCGTACACATCCATATTTTGCTTGGGTAAGCCTGTGCTGGAATTAACCGTAGGATGAATAGCGACGATATCATCTGGAAGCGTCGTCATGACACTGGCGACTGGGAAGAAGGCATCAGAATGTCGGATGGCATTAAAGTTAACCTCCGGCGAATCCGATTTCAACAAAATATCCGGAACATGACCGGCTTTTAACATGGTCTGCTCTGCCGTTTCGTGTCTTGTTTGCCAATCCGGAGTACGAATCAACACCATTGGATACTTGGCTAAATCATGAATGGTGACAACATCAAGTTGTGTGAGCGGATGCCCTTGCCTGACACAAAACATGAAGTGGTTCTTGGGCATCAACTCTTGTTTGATCTGTTTGGAATACCCTTCTGGACCGTAATCCAAAGCAACGTGGATTTTTCGAGACAACAAAGCCGATTCTACTTGTGAACGCCAATCCATAATCTCAAATCTCGCGTTTGGAGCCTTCTCTCGCAAGGTGGAGAACAGATCCACACCAATTGCGTTTGTCAGTGCATTGGTCAAACTGATGGAAACTTTTCCTTGGTATTTAGAAGGATCAAATGCCGCTTCAAAAGCTAATAGTCCATCAATCTGCTCGACCAATTCAGGAAGGCGGCGCTCTAATTCATAACAACGCTCTGTCGGTACTAATCCGTAACGCTCACGGACGAACAATGCGTCATCAAAGGTTTCCCTTAAGCGGCTGAGCGCATGGCTTACCGCCGATTGACTAAGGTTCAAACGTTCTGCCGCTTGCTTAGTATTTCTGGTTTCAAGCAGCACTCGTAATACTTTGAGTAGGTTGTAATCAAACATGCGCCATCTCTTTCATCACTCTTTGCATTAGATATTAATACAGTTAATTTCTAACATTCAACAGCTTCACTTCTGAACATATCTTGTTCTGCCTAATATGGGGTCAACGCTTACTTAACCCTTAAAGGTCCTATTATGAAAAAGACGTCATTAGCACTGACCATGGCTCTGATTTCTTCTGCTACTTTTGCTGCTGATTTACCAACGACACAACAAGTGATCGACAGCATCGATTCCTCTAACTGGGCAGTAAATCCGCTTGACTACGGCATGACAGCAATGGAGTACCAGCGCAAAGAAGCCGATTTGTTCGCACAAAAGATGCTAAGCCGTGGTGAGTTGAACCAGTTCATCCACTTCCCTGGCCTATCTCAAGCGGGTGATACTTGGGTTGTCACGCCGAATGTCGACAACGTCTATTCCCTTGCGGTTATTGATGCGCGTAAAGGCTTCAAGATTGAAATCCCAGACATGGGGGATCGTTTTGTCTCGCTTCACATCCAAGACCAAAACCATACTTTTGTTCAGTACACTTGGACACCAGGTGTGTATGAATACAAAGCGGGTGATATTGAGACCGACTATGTGTTTATTGGCGTTCGTGTAGGAACAGATGCAACAGCCGATGACTTGGCGTACATCAAGAACGAAATTCAACCCAAGATGAAGATTGAGTCAAACTCAGCTGTTCCATATGCCACTGACACCAAAGAGGAAGACATCGCTGAGCTGCGTTCTGCCCTACTTAAACAATGGGGTAAGTTGCCTGACATGTACGACACGGTGCAATTCGATATTCATGATGTGTCTAATTGGGAGAAATGGACCTACACCATTGCAGGTTCTTGGGGTTTGAGCCCTGAATCGACGGCAATGTATGCTTCTTGGGCTCCTGAAAACACCAAGGCGAATGAATGTTACACCGCAACGTTTGATCATGTTCCGGCGAAAGCCTTCAGCTCGCTGACCATGTACAACTCAGATAACTACTTGATGACAAACGACCACAATATTGTGAGCACAAACCGTAAAGACTTTAAGAGTAACGAAGACGGCAGCTTTACGATCATTTTTGGTGGGGAACAATGTCATGCCATCGCAGACGAAAAAGGCGTGAACTACGCGAAAACACCAGTAGATGGATGGCGCGCACAGCTTCGAGCTTACGTGCCAGATGTGGAGAAGATGAAACACTACCAGTTACCAAAACTCGAAAAGTTGTAGTGAAAACGCTCTAGACAATTTCGATTAATAGTTTTTAAGGACAAGTTAGCGCTTGTCCTTTTTTGTTGCTTGTCCCTTCTTTTTTAGGGCAACACAAATAATGGGTCAATGGCTAAGCACTTTCACGTTGGAACTAAAATATGCGCTTAGGTGCATTATTTAGCCATTAATTAATGGAGAATTAAACGTAGTCACAAAAGAATGAAATGGTTGGCGAAAACGCCAACGTTCTACTCGATTGTTGTGTTTTTCAAGATCTCCGAGTGATTAGCCAAGCACTCTTATGTATCTAGAAGTCATTGACTCGCGCGGATGACTCCAATTCCGCGCCGTTTTTTTGTCTGATAAACCAAAATCGAACATCCAAAGCAACGAACGTGAATATCCTTACTAAAAACACTGTTTCTGTAATTTTATTTCAGAATTATCGAAACCATCATAAGGATAATTCGAACTAATCTTAATTCATGCGGCTTCAGTTACATTTGCTTTCTTTTACTCACTTCTCGCGACTATTAGCGGCATTTTGAGACAATTTCCCACACACCTTTCTTTGTCTTAGTTGATATAAATCATGGTTAGAAGAAAACAGAATCACCTGTATTTCTCGATACATGAATCCAAACTGCCCGATTTTTCGTAACTAAATTACAGATAGACACGATTTCTAGTACGGCACGTTTTTGAGGAACCAAGATGTTAGATACCCTCATGCTGTCGCGGATCCAGTTCGCGGCCAATATCAGCTTTCATATTCTCTTCCCGACCATCACCATCGCGTTGGCGTGGATGTTGGTGTTTTTCAAGTGGCGATATAACCGCACACAAGCTCCCGTTTGGCTCGATGTTTATTACTTCTGGGTCAAGATATTCGCTCTTACTTTCGCCTTAGGTGTGGTATCCGGCATTACGATGAGTTTCCAGTTTGGTACCAACTGGCCAGGCTTTATGGAACGAGTCGGAAACGTAGCAGGACCATTGCTCGGATACGAAGTGATGACCGCCTTCTTTATGGAAGCGACCTTCCTTGGCGTGATGCTTTTTGGACGAGGGCGAGTACCGGAATGGGTTCATACTCTCGCTACTGTTCTGGTTGCTGTTGGGACAAGTATGTCCGCATTTTGGATTCTGGTACTTAACAGCTGGATGCACACACCAAGCGGATATGAAGTGATTGACGGAATAGTACATGTAACCAGTTGGAAGGAAGTTATTTTCAATCCTTCTTTACCTTACCGTCTTCTGCACACGCTATTGGCATCGGCGCTGACTGCCAGCTTCTTGATTGCGGGTATTTCGGCTTATCAAATAATGAAAAAGCCAGATCATCGCTCAGCCAAACTTGGCCTAAAAGTCGCGCTGTTCGCGGCGGCTGGATTCATCCCAATTCAAATCTTTGTCGGTGACCTTCACGGATTAAACACGCTTGAACATCAACCTGCAAAAATCGCAGCGATGGAAGGTGTGTGGGAGACCGAGCAAGGCGCGCCTCTTCTTCTGTTTGCGATGCCAAATGAAGAAACTCGCAGCAATGATTTTGAAGTGGGCATCCCGAAGTTAGCGAGTTTGATTCTTACGCATGACTTAGACGGGGAAATCCGAGGACTTAACGAGTTTGCACCTGATCACCCGCCAGTGAAGCCCTTGTTCTTTGGTTTCCGCGTGATGGTCGGTGTGGGTGTTCTTATGCTGCTGGTTAGCTGGTATGGCGCGGTGAAGCTAGCACGCAAAAAAGCGCTACCTAAACCTTACCTGTACACAGTGTTAGCTATGACGTTCTCTGGTTGGATAGCCACACTGGCGGGTTGGTATGTTACTGAGATTGGTCGACAGCCTTGGTTGGTCAGCGGTGTATTGCGTACATCAGAAGCTGTCACCACGGTTGCAAGCAGCAGTGTGATGACTTCGCTCATTATGTACTTGGCCATTTACGCAGCATTGCTGGTTGCGTACATCCATACCCTGTTCTATTTGGCGCGCAAAGACGTTGCAGCCCATGAAGTCCCACTGACACAACAAGAGGCCTAATCATGCTCGACTATCTACCAGAAATATACCTTCTGCTGCTTGGTTTCTCGGTCTTTATGTATGCCGTGCTCGACGGCTACGACCTTGGCGTCGGCATCCTATTGCCAAGTGACAATGAAGCGCAACGTGACCGAATGATAGCGTCTATCGGCCCTTTCTGGGACGCGAATGAAACGTGGTTAGTGTTAGCCGTTGGTATTCTGCTGATTGCCTTTCCTACTGCCCATAGCTTGATTTTGACGGAGCTTTATATGCCGACCGCCATCATGCTTATCGCACTGATCATGCGTGGCGTAGCGTTCGACTTCCGCGCCAAAGCGAACTCGGACCATAAACCCCATTGGGATTGGTGCTTCAGAATTGGCTCGCTAATCACCGCACTAACTCAGGGTTACATGGTGGGTCGTTACATCATGGGGTTTGAGCAATCAACCGAAGCATTTGGCTTTGCATGGTTAAGCGCACTTTGTGTAACGGCGGCGTATGTTTACATCGGTGGCGCATGGTTGGTACTGAAAACGGAAGGTGATTTGCAAATACGCTCGGCGCGTTGGTCTCGCCGTGCTGGTTGGTTAGCGGCGTTGGGAATCCTAGTGGTAAGCGTTGTAAACCCGATTGTAAATCAACAAGTGGCCCTGCGTTGGTTCAGCTTCCCAGAAGTCTTGTTGCTTGCTCCAGTTCCGTTAATTGTGTTGGCGACCATCTTCCTCGTTGATCGCTATTTGCGTCAGGTTCCAATGGTGAATGATCTGGGTGTGCGCTGGCCTTTCTTTGGTGTCACCGTCATTTTCGCGTTGAGCTTTCTTGGTCTTGCGTATAGCTTCTTCCCAGAAGTTGTGCCGGGATTAATGACCGCACAAGAAGCCGCTTCATCACCTGCGACCTTAATGATTGTGGGCTACGGTGTGATGATTGTTATGCCGATGATTTTACTTTACACCTTTATGGTGTATCGAATCTTCAAAGGCAAAGCAACAGAGCTTAGCTACAAGTAGACAAGACAATTACCTACATAGAAACGCCGCTGATTTAGCGGCGTTTTTGTTTCTACTCACAAGTCATATAAGCCCTATTTCTTGTTGTTTCTCCAGATTTGATAACCACTTTCTTGCGTCGCCTTACCCAGTAAGTGTGCCGCTACCGGGGCGGTAATAAAGATAAACAACATAGTGCCAATCACTCGTGAAATTACCGTGATATCCGGTATCGCAATCGCCACCGCTAATAACAATGATGCTAAGCCCACCGTGCCTGCTTTGGTTGCAGCGTGCATTCGCGTGTAAAGGTCGGGCATTCGCAAGATCCCAAGGCTTGCGATGAGCGTAAACAAGGTCCCGAGACAGAGTAAAATCCCTACAATAATGTCCATTACACCTCTCCTTTTCTTTTGAAGATCAGCCTTGCAAAGGCAATCGTCCCTAGGAAAGCCACTAGACCGAGCGTGATAGCAATATCCAATAAGGATTGTTGCCCACTATCTAAGGTATAAACGGCAATAAAGCCCACTGTTACAAATGAAATCAGATCAAGCGCTATCACTCTATCGGCCAAGGTTGGGCCAAGAACCAAACGAATGAATGCCATCACGACACTGAGCAACAAACCAATATAAGCGAACGTGATGCTCATCTGTAACCAACTACCTACCTGTAATCCATCAGCCACGCGTCACCTCCAAAATCCGTTTCTCTAAACCATCTTTGATCTCTCGAATTACCTTTTCATGCTCGGGCGCAAACATCGCGTGCACGACCATGTGCTTCTTATCTGGTGTGACGTCTAAGCTCAAGCTCCCCGGAGTAAGTGAAACCATGTTGGCGAGCAATGAGATCTCTAAATCTGACTCAACATCTAACGGCACATAAACAATATCTGGGTCACTCAAATGGGTTGGCGTGACCACATCCCAGACGACTCTGGCTACCGATATCACCATCTCATAACAGAAGAAAAGAAACAGGCCGACCAAAGCGCGGAAACGTCGGAAGTAACTGGTTTTCAACCCAAACGGTTGACTAAGTCGCAATGCCAAAAAGCCGACCACAAAACCAAGAATGAAGTTCGTGCCTGTATAGTTGCCGTTTAGCAGCATCCAAGCCAGAGCGAGAAATAAATTCAAAAACAGATAAATCATTCGCTCCCTCCCGGCGCATTCAATGCCACGCGTTCAGCTATTTCTCTGTCAGCTATTACAATGTCAGCCAAAGCACTCTCTCCAAGAACCGCTTTTACGTAAGCTTGGGGCTCTATCAGCTGCTCTGCGGCGAGTTCTGCAAATTGGTAAAGAGGCTCAGCTGCCAAACCAATAATCAGACTTAACGTAGTCAACGTGGCGATTGGCACGCAATACAATCCTTTTGTGTACTTGTTCATTGGCTGAGCTTTGAGCGTTTGCTGAGGCTTTTTCCAAAACACTTCGTTCCAGATCTTGGTCATCGAGAACACAGTTAACAGACCAACTAAGAGCGCGGCCCCTGCAAGCCAATACAACTCGGTTTGCAAACTAGATTTGATGACAAGGAACTTGCCCCAGAAGCCCGACAAAGGTGGAAACCCCGCTAAAGAGAATGCAGGAATGAGAAACAAGAAAGCGAGCCAAGGCATGGCTTTGTAGACGCCACCTAATTGCCCCAGATTACCCGAGCCATATTTACGCTCGATAAAGCCGCCAATCAGGAATAAATTTGCTTTCACTATGATGTGGTGCACGATGTAGAAAATTGCACCCGCAATGGCAAGCGGCGTGAAGACCGCCAATCCCATGATCATGTAACCAATCTGGCTGATGATATGGAAAGAGAGAATCTTTTTAATGTCGTACTGGCTCGCTGCCCCCAATACGCCAGTTAACATCGTAAGCCCTGCCACCCACATCAAAGTCGGTTGCCAACCGCTTTCTGAGAGTGGGAAAATCAAGGTGAACACTCGGATTAATGCGTACACCCCAACCTTGGTGAGCAACGCTGCAAACAGTGCGACAACCGCGCTCGGCAACGTATGGTAAGAAGCAGGCAGCCAAGCAAAAACAGGAAACAACGCCGCTTTAATCGCAAACGCGAATAGGAACAGTAGCGCGAGCAAGGTTTTGGTGTCAGACGGAATCAGTGCGGCTTTGGCGTGTAAATCCGCGAGGTTCAAAGTCCCTGTAGCACCGTAGAGTAAACCAATCGCGAGCAAGAAGACCAAGGTTGAAATCAGATTGAGCATCACGTACTTCACTGCCCCATCCACTTGTTGCTTCGATCCATCCAAGATCATCAAACCAAACGATGCTATCAACATCACCTCGAACCACACATAGAGGTTGAAAATATCTCCGGTAAGAAACGCGCCATACACGCCGGCCAATAAAACATGCATTAGCGCATGAAACGTGCCGTACGATGCCTTTTCTTGCAGATCGCCCATGGCGTAGAACACGCTCACGACACCAATAATGGCCGTCACCATCACCATGGCAACGGCAAGATAATCCGCCACAAAAACAATGCCAAATGGTGCAGCCCATTGACCAAACGCCACTGCTTGTGGACCACCGTTGATGACATCGTGCGTCAACAATGCAGTAATCACCAAGGTTGCCAAGGCGCTTGTGCCACTTATCGCATCCACCAGCGCTTTGTTGCGCTTCGCGCAGAAGATAGCGACAGCGGTAAGAAGTGAAACAACTACGGGTAACGTCAACCAAATCGTCGTCATTCATCCTCCTCAGAACGTCGCATCGCATCCACATCGGCCGAGCCCGCTTCGGAATATGCGCGGTAAAACAACATTAATGCGAACACCAACAAACCAAAGCCAATCACAATGGCGGTCAAAATTAAGGCTTGAGGAAGCGGGTTTGCCGCACCTTCTGGTGGCAACACCGAATTCGCCTCAATCAATGGCGGTAGTCCGGGGGTTAAACGTCCAGCAGTGAAAATCGCGATGTTCACCGCACTGCTCAACAAGATCAAACCGAATAGTAAGCGTAAGATGTGTCGTTCAAGCATGAGATAGACACCAGCCGCGACAAACACACCGACCACGAGACTCCATAGTATTTCCATCAGTCCAACTCCTCATTTACGCGCAGCAACATCCCCATGACACCACCAATAATGGCGAGGTAGATGCCGACATCGAATATCAACGGTGTGCCAAGTGGCAGAATGTCTTTCCACCACAGACCCGTTAAGAACGGCAAATTGAAGGCAAAGCTCATTAGGCCAGCCACAAAGCTTAAGAAAATGCCAAACAGAGCAATGCTAAATGGCGCGTAATACAAGCGGTCACGAACATACTTTGGCGATTCTGCAAACATCAGTAGCGCAAAACCAATCACAGCGATCAGCGCACCAATAAAGCCGCCACCCGGCTCGTTGTGACCTCGTAATAAAAGGTAAAGTGAGAACACCAACATCAGCGCTGCAACGATGTGTGCGGTAGTCGCAAAGATAAGGGAGCGGATGCGGTTGCGTTTGTGATAGTGCGTTTTCAACAAGCTAACCGCAGCGATACCCGCCATCACGACCACAATCACCTCGCCTAACGTATCGAAGGCTCGGAAATCGACCAAAATGACGTTGACGATGTTGCGTCCATGCCCTCCGGGAACGCTGTTCTCTGCGAAGAAATCAGCCAGAGTGGAATCTAAAGGTTGTGCGGTAATGTTTATTAACAACGCCGTTACCGACATACCAATCACACCCGCTATCGCCCCATGCAGTAATCTTCGACGTACAGAATGTTGCGGCACCGTCAATAAACCTGGGATGTGGCGTATCAAGAGCACCACAAATACAACCATCAAGGTTTCAACCAACAATAAGGTTTTCGCGACATCTGGCGCGCTGTAAAGCATAAAGACTAAGGTGGTCATAAAACCCACCACACCAAGGGCAGAGACCGCCAGCAAACGAGACGTGGTAAAAGTGCAGACTAAGGCAGCACCAATGAGCAGCAGTGCAATGCTGATTTCGTAGAAGCTAATGTCTGCTAATGCAGCAAAGCGAGCTTGTGGGATCACTAACGGGCTGCTTAACAGCAATCCAGCCAGCACGATAAAGAACAACAACACATAACGGCTTAAGCGCTTTTGCTGCAATAACTGCGTTTGCCATTTCGCCAAACGCATCATGCCAGCCATGATTTTGTCGAAAACGGATTCTGCTGTTGGCAACACAGGAACATTACGCTGCCAGCTAACCAACAGCCTTGGGTAGATTCGATACAAAGCAAAACCGAGTAACAAAGTTAATGCGCTGAGCGCCAACGGCAGATTCACGCCCTGCCACAGTTTGGCAGCCTCTGGTGCGGAGTCAGGCAAGCTCGACAAAACACCCGGAACAACCACATTGTTGTTGATCCACCCTAAGCCAAATAACGGCGCAAGCACACTGGCTATGGCAAGCAGCATTGCTGGTATCCATAACCCTTTACTGGCTTCCACTTTCTTGGCTGGCGTTGGATTACCTTCATACGTCGCGAAGAAAGGTTTAACGATCAACGCCAACGCTAATGCCACCATGGTGACGTTAACCAGAAGGAATATCGTAGTTAGGATGACACTCACTTCCAGACCGGATTTGTACATGTACTCTTTGCTTAAGAAGCCGAGTAGCGGTGGTACACCTGATTTAGACAAGGCAGCAAGGATTGCGGCTGTAACACTGATTACCAGTGCTGCTTTCAAACCATGAAGCATGCGAATATCACGCGTCCCTGTCGCTTTATCGATATTACCCACCACCATAAACAGCGCTGCTTTGTAGAACGAATGCGCCAAGATAAACAGCAGCGCGGCCATCATTGCTAACTCAGTCCCCATTCCTATCAATAGCACCAATTTACCTAAGGCGACGTTGGTGCTGTATGCCAGCATCAGCTTCAAATCGGTTTGCTTCAGGGCCAGCAGCGCGCACCATATCGCGGTAAAACCGCCAAAAATGCCGAGCGTGTAAAACCAAATCTCGCTGTGTGAATAGATAGGTGACACACGGGCAAGCAAGTACACCCCAGCCTTCACCATAGTGGCAGAATGAAGATAGGCACTCACTGGCGTTGGCGCTGCCATGGCATTGGGTAACCAGAAGTGGAATGGAAACTGCGCCGATTTGGTGAACGCACCGAGTAAGATCAGAACCAGCGAAGGTATAAACCATTCATGTTGTGCAATCAGCGCACTTTGCGCGATGATGTTACTTATCTCATAGCTACCAGCCATTTCACCCAGCAGTATCAGACCAGCTAATAACGCTAAGCCACCAGCGCCAGTGACAATGAGAGATTGCAATGCATTCTTGCGGGATTTGTCTTTCTCATGATTAAAGCCAATCAAAAGATACGATGTGATGGTGGTGAGCTCCCAAAACACAAAAAGGAGCAGGATATTGTCGCTCGTGACAACCCCGAGCATGGCTAACATGAACAGCGTTAAGTATAAGTGGAAAGAGAATCGAGACGAATGCCCCTTCAGGTAAGCCAGTGCGTAAATCTGGATAAGCGCACCGATACCGCTGATCAAACATGCAAATAGGAAAGACAAGCCATCCAACTTGAAGCTCAGGTTTACATCTAAACCCGGAACCCAAGCCGCTTGCCAACTTACGCCTCCCGGCTCATACCAACTAATGAGCGAGACGAAAATGACCATTGGCAGCAAAGGAAAGATCATAAGAATCAACGAACGATCTTTTGAGCCTTGTGTGTTTTTATTCCCTATTACGCTATTCAATATCGCCATCCATTTCGTTAGGTTCACACTTGGATGGTGACTCATAGAATCAACGGAAAGACCGCCCTCTCCTGATACTTCAGGCTTCAACCACAATTGTCGATTTGGGTGTTAGAAAGGCAATCCGAGCAAGACAGGTGAACGGATTATCTAGAATGCGAAGGCTTTGAAGCAGACCGCTGAAAACTTAAGTCACGATCATCCATTTCAATATAGACTTATATTCTCAATGGTTCGAGCTACTTGCTGTCGGGGACGACGTAGGAACGCAAGTCGCTAAAGGTGTTGGCTTGGTTTAGTACGTAAGCCGACTCTTCATGCACAAAGTTAAGTGCATCGTAAGAACAGTCGCCGATTTCGTTTCTCGGACACACATGAATGTTCGAGCGTTCAACCATTTCAGTTTGGCAAATAGGACACAGTTTTTTCATACCATCCTCCATTGAGAAGTCATCAGTCTGTCGTGATCGTGCTTACCTCAGTGTTTCTCCTTTCAATAGTCGCGAATGACTGGTTATTTAATTGGGGATACAAAACCCTCTGGCTTCATCGCCACCAAAGAGCAGTTGATCGATTGCAGAATGTTCTCGGCAGTATTACCGATCACAAACCCTGAAATACCGGTTCGAGCTAAGGTGCCCATGACCAAAACATCGATTTCGGTTTCATCGACACATTCTGGAATTTGGTCATCTGGTTTACCATGCAGATGATGAATCACCATCTCACCAGAGATACCTGAGTCCTCGATCAAACGTTGTAGTGCTTGTTCATGATTTGCTTTCGCCCGAGACACTTCATTGGCCAACTGCGCCTCTTCTACTTGGATCCAGACATGGTTATCTAGATAGTTCTCCAAGTAGTGTTCCCAGCAAGAGATAATGTGTAATCGGCTGTCGCACGTGTCTGCAATCGAACGAGACAGTTCCAGCAGTCGACGCGAAAGCACTTGTTGCTCGTCGCTGACCGTCATGGGATCCACGGCAACCGCAATACGTCGTTTATCTCTTGGTTTAGAAATTGGTCGGTGAAGCCATACCGGGCAAGGACACTTGCGCAATAGCGTCATGTCTATCGCTTTAAAACCTTCAGCTCCTTCACTGAGCGGCTCAGCCTCTTTAATGATCAGGTCATTATGATTGGTAATGGCTTGTTGGATGATGCAAACCGCTGGTTGCTCACTGCTTTGTACTCGTAGCGGAAACGGCACTTGCTCTTCAGTAATGTCGTGTTGTTCACGTAACTTTTTTACGCTCTGCTGAAGCGAATCGTGCAAAGATTGCTCATAGCTTTGCTGATACTGAGCGAGATCGGTGGGAAAGTCTGGACAGGCAATTAAACCTGATACCGGAACGCGATTGTTGGCCGCAATTCTGATCGCTTGACCCAGTGCGTCACTGTGCCCTGGCAGTCCTTGCGTAGCAAAAAGTATGTTCTCGAATCGTCTCATACACACCTCCTTGATTGACTAAATATTAACCAAGTTAAACGGCCTTTTTCTAGCACGTAATTGTAACTACTCATTAGGTGAATGATATTTGTTCTCACTCAGTTATTTACGTGACAAATCACCGCAAATACGTGCAAAAATCCCTCCCCTCCAGGAGTGACATGTAACAAATTACGTCAATATTGATTAGAAGTTTTCGTCCATAGCTCCAACATCCCTACTCATTTTTGCGTCTTACACTATGCTTATTCTGGCCAATTTAAAGCCCGTCTTAGAGAAAAGGGAAATTCAGATTTCAAAAATTTAATTATGTTAATTAATAACTTAACGACTAAATCCAAGCTTCAAAGCAAGTTCAAAACTAGGTTACTAAAAGTTAACTAATTGATATTAAGGTCTAGGTCACCATAATAAACCACATAACGCAGTTCGATTTGGTGAACGCGCTTACATTCAATGTCATGCACACAGTGCAAAAAATCTCACGGAGAGAAAACTCATGACTGAATTCACTTACTACACAGCTGAAACGGCACCCGAAGAATCAAAAGCATTAGTTGAACAATCGCTAAAAGGTTTTGGTATGTTGCCTAACCTTCATGCGGTTCTCGCAGAAGCACCTGCTACGTATGAGGCTTACAACAAAACGTTTGAACTCTTCATGAAAAACACCACACTCAGTCCGCTTGAACAACAAGTGGTGTTTATGACCTCTAACTTCGAAAACAAGTGTCATTACTGCATTCCTGGCCATACATGGATGATGAAAGCCGGCAAAATGCCAGATGAAGTGATTGAAGCGTTACGTGAAGGCACACCAATTCCAGACGCAAAATTACAAGCCTTGCATGATTTCACTAAAGAGTTACTTGATAACCGCGGTCATATCGGTGACGACAGACTACAAGCGTTCTTGGATGCTGGTTTCACGCAGCGCCAAGCGTTAGAGGTATTAACCGGATTGGCAGCGAAACTGATTTCTAACTTCACCAATGCGCTAGCGCATACTCAACCAGACAAGCCATTCGAGAAATTCGCTTGGACACACCCTAGCGAACGTTAATCACCAAAGTTTCTAATACTTACAAGCCCAACGATGGACAGATCGTTGGGCTTTTCTAATTTAACAAGAGAAGCTATTCTCAGGCTTTGTTCCTTCACATTTCTCACACCGTTACCCGAGTAAAAACGTGTCCAAAGAACCCAAAAGAATTCAATCCGTTGAGCGAAGCTTTACCATTCTAGAAGCGCTTTCTTTACATAATGCGCCTATGTCATTACAGCAAGTCAGTGAAACTGTCGCGCTTAATAAAACCACGGTGCACGGTTTACTCGCGACCATGAGTGAGTTGGGATACGTTTCTCGTGTAAAACAGGGATACACATTGGGATTGCGATTTCGTGATCTCTCCAAGCCACTTGAGCAAAAGGATGAATCGATTCGTCGGCACTTTGCTTCTCTTTTAAAGAAGATGGCACAGTTAACAGATAACACCGCCTATCTTGCCGTTCAAAGTGGCGCACAGGAATACCTTTATCTGGATGCCATCGAACGAGATAACCCACTAACGATCCGCAGCCCACGCGGCAAACGTGAGGGGCTAACCACCTCTGCAATCGGCAAGGTCTTTTTGGCCTTTGATGAGGAACTCCGACGACGCTTGCGCTTGCAAGACCAACTTTCCCCGTCGTTAGAGAAAGAATTAAGCGTGGTTGCCAACAATGGTTATGCGTTGGACTTAGAAGAAGCGGAACCGAACTTAAACTGCCTTGCCATCCCGCTCTATCTTGAGGGAGAGCTCGTTGCTGTCGCGGGTGTCAGCGGTCATGCAAAAGAGCTAAACCAGCAGCGTCTAATTCATTTTGCGTCCGTCTTTTTGAAACGCTAACACGCCTCCTATTCTTGGAAAAATAACCACTTAGCTTATTGAATTCGACATTGTCGAATCTTGCTAAGTTTGTTCCCTTTCTAGCGCGTTTTGTTCCGGTTCACTCTTAAACTCACCACATACTCAATGAATGTTTAGGAGTTCCCTATGTCTACTGTTTTAATCACTGGTGCAAATCGTGGTCTTGGTTTGGAGTTTGTTCGTCAATACGCAAACAAAGGTTGGCATGTGCTGGCCGCCTGTCGCGCGCCAGAATCAGCAAATGCACTGAATGAACTAGCAAAAAATAACGACAACATTGAGCCATTAACGCTCGATGTAACAAAAGAATCCGACATCAATGCCCTAGCAGATAGTCTGAATGGCCGCCCTATCGATCACTTGATCCTAAATGCAGGCGTGCTTGGTGACGATTGCGCGAAACTCGGTGAAATGACACAAGCTAAATGGCTAGAAGTGCTAACCATCAATACCGTTGCTCCTGCTCTACTTATCCAAGCGTTACAAGACAACGTTGCAGCTAGTGAACTCAAAACCATCGTCGGTATCTCGACTCGCGTCGCAAGCCTTGGTGATAACAGCTCAGGCAACATGTACAGCTACCGTACGTCTAAAGCGGCACTGAACCAAATTCTGGTATCAGCAGCGCAGAACCTTCGCGAGAAAGAAGTGAAAACATTGGCGATTCATCCGGGCTGGGTACAAACCGATATGGGTGGCAAAGACGCGACCTTTACCGCCGAGCAAAGTGTGTCTGGCATTATTAATGTTGCGTCAAACTTAACGCTAGAAGAATCTGGCAGCTTCCGAGTATTCGATGGCTCAAGCATTGAGTGGTAATCGGTACACAGAAGCCAACCAGTTTCTTTTCTCATGGCACATTAATTAGCCATTATTTAGTTGAGACTTTAAGACCAAACGAGAGAATGAAGGCGCTAACAACACGTTAGTTCTCCAATCCAATTAGCTACACACTCCTTTGTATCTTGTGGTCTTTGACACGCGCGGCCGTCGCCGCGCATTTTTTTACTCAAATGTTCAACGACGCGAGGTTAAAACGTTAGTCTTGCTCTAAGGCCAAAGATCAACGCATTTTCCTCACTTGGATTCCACGCTAAATCACTGACGTACTGAAGATTAGGAGTCAAGGACAGTGCGCCAAACTGCATACGATAGTAGACTTCTGCGTTGACTATCTCATCAATCTCCATCGGTAAGTTCGGCTTAGCCCACCCCACGGCCATACCCAAAGTATTGCCTTCAAAGCCTAAGTATCCGGTTCCGAACGTGAACGATGATTCGTACAGTGATTCGTCGCCGTGTGAGACACCCGCTCTGACAAATGGCATCCAATCACCCATAAGGTAGGTTGCAGAAACATTCACACCATAGTTTTCCGTTTCTTGTTCCTGTTTTCCATCACTGTGCCATAAGGTCATGTGGATGTTCTGAACATAGAAAGCATCTTTCGCCCCTATCCAACCAATTTCCAAAGACTTAAAGTACTGGTTATCACGCACGATGTGGCTCAACCCGCCAAACGGCTCCGTTGAATCGGCGAGCGCATCCGAAAAGCTCACTAAGCCATAAAAATTATCCGAAGTAATATGCCTTAGAGTGAAACCTAAAGTGGACTCATCTGGAATGGGGATCGTACCAACGCCGGTGCTGAATTGGAGGTTTGAAAAGCCAGCGTAAGGATTGCCAAGCGCGTAAGTATCGACATAATCCGTACTATCGAGGAACCCGACCATCAGTTCGGTATTTTGTTGGTTGAACTCTTGTCGCCAGTACAAATTGGTTAATCGAAGACCAATGTCGCTGAATGCTGGTTGAATGATGCCGTAACCACCTAAATTATCGAATATGTACATCAGCGGTACATCATTAGTTAAACGATGTTTGTGGTCGACTCGAAGCTGGACTTGCCCAACATTGCCACTCTGGTCTTCAAACGCTGTCCAGTTTGCGGTAACACGACCGATACCAGAAACCGCATAGTCGTCTTTGTCTTCCATCGCGGCACCCGAGCCAAGACCGAAAAGAAAGTAATCTCCGTTGATTTTCAAATTGCCGTCGACATACGCTGCACTCACAGGCACCGAACTTAACAAAACACCTAATAATCCAGTGTATTGTAAAGCGCTTATTTGTTTTTTTGATTTTCTGTTCGAGTGATTATTCTTCGTGTAATTAATTGTCATTTTTAACGTCCTTTAATTGTTTCTATCGTTATTGCTTGACGAAATACTTAAATAAAAAATCATTCTTCAATGAGAAATTCTCCGACTATTCATTTAAATGGGACATCGAAATTTAAATAGAGATATCCGCACCTTAATGAAAACATCAGGTGTCATTTCAATCCGTAAAACGAATTCAGGTCATATTAGTTGGCTTTTATATTCGAGCATTCGCCATGAATATTGGATTTATCCCGTAAACATGGGGATAACATCAAGTAATGTCAGCAGGTGGATGACCATGACCGCGATACCAAAAAGTAAAGAAGCCCACAGCACGACACTTCCGCCCTTTACCGTAAAAGTAGGCTCTGCACTCTTATCGTTAGAGTCTTCGCTGTTGTCGTCTGCTTTTCGCTGAGCTCTCAGTTTGGCAACCAGAGCCGCTGGAATAATACAGGCCCAGATTGCCGCAGCGAACGCTGCATAGCCGATGGCAATAAGAAACCCAAACGGGAATAGCAAAGAGAGAACTAGTGGAGGGATAAAGGTTACGCACCAAGTTTTGGTTCTACCTTCTTTGGTGTCATCAAATTTGAATAGGTCGGCAAGGAAATCAAATACGCCAAGCCCTACTCCAATAAAGCTTGATAAAATAGCAGCGACAGAGAAGGCACTGATGACTTGTGAGATAAACGTCACTTCAATCACTTTGCTCAGCTGATTCAAGAGCGCATCTGCATTGCCTCCCGCTTCAATGACATGGCTGAATTCACCACGAGGTAAGTTACCGTATATTGAGAGCAGCCAAGCGCTATAAACCACAAACGCAATCACCGTTCCGCCAATCAACGCCTTACCCGCTTTACGTTCGCTTTGGTAGTAGTCTCGCAAGGAAGACACCGAGTGATGATAACCAAACGAAGCAAGCGCAATTGGCAACATAGGCGCCACGTAAAGCACGTAGTTCGCGCCCTCGTCACCGGAATTCAACAATACGGACAGGTCGATTTGGCTTGCTAATCCTGAGATCCCAAACACAAACGAGATAACCATGAAAAGGATCAACAATACTGAAATTCGGTCCACCCAACGCGTTGAATGCCAAACGAAAAAAGAAAACACCATCACATACAACAATGAGGTCACTTTGGCATTGACTGAAAACATATCCGCCAATACCAACCCAGCAGAGGTAATGTAGGCGTACAACAGGATACCGCCAACAAAATACACCGCTAAGTTATTGATGATACTGATAGGTTTACCTAACACGGTTTCAGTTACCGTGCTGAACGATGCTTTGTAAGGAAAGGAAGAGTACGCTTCAAGCAGAAGCCAACCGGAGAACGTCATGATGATCATAGTGCCGAATAGAATCAGCAACGCCCACCATGTCCATGCGCCTGATGCTGCGGTAGGCAAGCCAAGCATACCAGCACCAACACAAACGCACGCAATAATACAAGCACCACCATAAACAGAGGGAGACTTATTCATACTGATGCTCCTTAATATGGTCTACACACATCTGACCCAGCGGATCAATTCGTGCTTCTGCACAATAACTCCATTTCTTCCAATATAGTGTTTTATCTTTTGGTGTTAATAATTCAACATTGTTTATATTTATCATTACTTTTCCCTTTTTGTTTTGCACTATTATATTTAAACGAAAAAATCAAATAGCCCTCCTATTATTGATGAAATTATTTTTAAATTTTTATACCGAGATTAAAGCCAAGTTTTAAAACCCAAAAATCCTTATCGTGAAGATAATTTTCACGAGCTCACTTAGAAAACTCATATCTAGTTAATTACCGCCAAGAGCCCTAATAAAATGAATATCGAGCCTGCCCACTTCGACAAATAAATCCATGTATTGTGTTTTAAAAGCAATGCGGCTCGTAATCGCGATGCAAGTAGGACACTCAATAAGTCAGCACAGCTAAATACAATGTTGGTGATGATGCCGAGTAGTAACAGTTGAGGCCAAATATCTGACCCAATATCGCGACTTACAAACTGAGGCAAAAAAGCTAAGTAAAATAACGCGGCTTTGGGGTTTAGAACATCTACGATGATGCCATCAACAAAGACCCTCTGGTCAGAATCATGCTGACAACCAGATTGTTGTTTCTCACACCAGACTTGTGTCTGAGCTTTGTAGATTCTGGTAATGCCAAGCCATATCAAGTAGACAGCACCAAGATGTTTCATTGCCTCAAATACCATTGGTGATAGTACGAAAGCGGATGACAAACACACCGCAGATAAGACAACGTGGAAGTACCCGTACCCTCCCAAATGAACAGAAATGATACCCGCTCGCTTACCACAACTTAAGGTTTGCCCCACGCTATAGAGCATTGCTGGCCCAGGCATAAAGGCATAAAGAAATATCAACAAAAGAAAAGCTGTCATTTCTGGCGTTTGGATCATCCGAGACTCCCTTTGGATGCAGAACGAAGATGTACAAATAACTCGTTCAATTCGCTCCGTGATATGCATTCCACAATCATGTTTATTAAGCGCAAAAACCTATGTTAGAAATGTAAGTATCCTCTACCTCGTTCAATAAAGGTAATTAATCATCGTTAAATAATAATTAATAATTGAAACGTTAGAATGCATGGAATGATAAGTAATCCCCTCAACGACCATGCCCTGATTGCGATTACCTAAAATATCTTCACTTTTCAGATTCATTCCTAAACATTAAATAACCATATCTAATTTCTTCATCTTGTTGACTGCAACCAATTGACTGAAATTGTGCGAAGAAATTCTTCATATATATGCCTGAGATCGGTTGGATAATAAAGGGTGACGACATTTAACAAATATGAATAAATAGTCCATTTTTTTGTGGGCAAGATCCCTATAAACAACAATCGAACATGTAAATTAATGATTAATTACTTATATATTTAACATTAAACCAACACCATAAGGGTGAACTTTCATACCATTTATCAGCGTTCAAAACTAAATAATAAAGGTGGAGCTTTATGAGACCTCAACAAATAGACAGCATTGAAGTGCCAATAGGAAACTGCACGCTGAAGCGAACCGAATCCGGCGCTGAGCTCATTCTGGGAAATGGCAAGTCGTTCTCGATTACCATACCTGAGAGTTGCATCTTAGATCGTTTATGCAAAAGCCCTGGTGACGTTGTCGTGAAGGATGAATTGATTCTTGAGGCTTGGGGAAGCGCGGAGATTATCGGTCCAAATTCGCTGCCGGTCGCGATAACCAACTTAAGGAAGGTGCTAGAAATCGACAATATAAAAATCCTTAATGTGCCTAAGAAAGGCTATCGGATCCAAATACCCAAACAAAATACAGACGTAAAGAATAAAGACAAAGATTCTTTGATTGATGAACCCTCTAATGTTCAAGTCGATGCGTTAGTGACCCATACCGTAGAAAGTTGTCGTTGCGAAAAGCGAAAGTTCTTTCTTTCGATATTCATGATTTTTGTTTGTGTTTATATATTGTTCTTTTGGTGGCTTTCATGGGTGAATTTAGAATGCAAAGAACTTAAAACAGGTCAAATTTGCCATATTGAAGGAGATAATCCACCTTCACTCTTAACTAAAAATAAAACAGGGAATTACTTTTACTCTACTCGTTCTGGCTTAATTGAATTAAACAATGAGGAACAAGCTAATGATAAATAGAACCGTTATGGCACTCGCTCTACTTTTAACTGTAAGCATTATTCTAACGATTCTTTACTCGTTTATTAATGGAGCAACATGTCGCTATTCCATCAATTTTAAAACCGATGAGAGAGATACTTTTATGACGTGCTATCGAGGCAAGGTTGTTGCCATGCATTCAAAGCAGAGTGAGCATGGAGATTTGTTATCTAAATGGAAGGTGGAGGCAAGGCAATTTAAGCTAGGCGATCAAGTCATTCATTTCATCTACAGTCGAAATCCGATAGTCGATGATCGGTTGCAAGACTCTAATGACCACTTTAACCATGTAACATCAGGTTATCGTGTGCTTTTTTATAACTCTAAACGTCATGGTGACAAAGTGTATTTGTTTAAGAACTTTCCGCGATACAACGTACACGTCGGCACAATCAACGGAAAACTCGATTATTGGGATCAGCAGTAATCTACCCTGCTCTCTTGTGCTAGCGAGATTACTCCAAGTAGGCAGAGAGGCTAGTTTGTCGTGAATACTCCCCTAGGTCGCCAACCTGAAGCATCTTTGATATTTCGCCGTCGAGCATTCCTATTTCTTGGTTGATACGCTCGTTACTCCAATCTAGTTGAACGAGGTTGATGACAAGATCCGCAAAGGCCTCAGAGTCCGTGGTTCCTCGGGCGCTCTTATGCCGGATAGACGAGGACATGCAATTCGGTAGGCAGGTATCAAATACCACGCAAGGCGCATAACCAGGGATAGGTTGTAAAACAGGATGTGACTGTATTAGCTCAAATCGATGAACACCATCAATAATCGTAAACGCTTTTCCTTTGTCGATTTTGTTCACAATGATCGGGGATGTGATCCCATCTATGAGCAAAGAACGTTTCAGCAAATCGCGCTCCGCCGGCTTTATCGTATTGGCCTTATAGCCATTTGCTTTGATTTTAGCAATGGGAAGCAATTTCACGTTACAGACTGGCGGTAGATTCGATGACATTTCATAGACGAGTTGTGTAAACGTATTGTAGAGCGATACCTTCTCCTCGTTGGATAGGCCGCTCTGTTCTTGCTCTGATGAGCTTAACCGTGTTGTTTTCACCATATGGTGCTCCTTTGACAGTGGTGATTGAGAGAGTTTGTGATTGAACGATGGAAGAGATGAATTCGGAACGTGGTACTGCTGCGATATAACGGCTTAAGCTATCTTGCGTTTTTCCAAATTCTTTATGTTATTGCTTTTGAACATTTAAGATTCGCGCACGCCATTGTTCGAAGTGTTCAAACAGCTTTTTTCCGAGTTCCGGATGGTTATCTCGGCGCGAGAGGTAAAAACGCTCTACACAAAAATAGAGGTTAGAAACCATCACTCCTGACGCATAAACTTGCTTGCCATCAGGTTTGCACATCCGAACGCAAAGATAACCCGCTGGCCGATTACGCGCATTTTCGATAAGGCAGAACAACACACCTTGGTCGAGAATTTGTGCACAAAACGTCTCTGGCGTGTAATAGAGGTTGGTTATCCGAGATTGGCTAAAATCGAGCGCCCTACGTGACTTTTCGTCGTCCTTTCCGCTTTCAAGTATTGAGCTAGATATTGAACTCGATTGAAACATACAATGCCCAGTTAACTGCTCGAAGTTAAGCCAGTTAATAGCTTCAAAATCTGTCGGGCTGACCTCACGAACCTTCCACATACACACCTCTTCTTTTATCGGGTTCCGGTGTTCTTTCTTCTGTCATCGTGCATATTGTCGACGCACAAAAACGTGATGCTTCAGTTCAGCGAAGATCGGTAATGAGTAAAATTAAATTAGCGTAATTTATGAAAATGTAAGATAGAAATTCGAAGTATTCGGATTGAAACAGAAGATTCGCACTCATATTCTTGGCAAAGTGACATAGAATGTTTGCTCTTATTTCGATATCACGAGGGATCGTATGACTCGCTTTACTCCATTGAACGTCGCGAAACACCAACTCAACAATCGTTTGGTTGTGCCACCTATGGCCTCTCAAACCGCGACAACCGATGGCATTGCCACCCAAACCACTATTCAACACTATGACAAACTGGCGCAATCGGGGGCGGGTCTTGTGATGGTGGAATACAGCTTTGTGGATTTTACTGGCCGAAGTGAACCGAACCAGTTAGGTGCACACAGCGATGACTGCATTGAGGGAATGCAATCGATCGCAAAAGTCATTCATGCTCGCGGTGCAAAAGCAGGCTTTCAGATCACTCATTGCGGCGGTAAAGCGCAGTTAGAGGTATGCCCTGATTTAATGGGACCTTCCGGCATAACCGTTCCCGCTTACGATCGCGAGTTGCCACAGCCAAAAGCAATGACGTTGGAAGACATGCTTGTTTGGCGTCAGAACTTTATCGACGCTGCGCTTCGTGCGGACAAGGCCGGTTTTGATTTTGTCGAACTGCACTGTGCCCACGGGTATGGCTTGAACCAAGTTCTTTCTCCAGTGACAAACCAGCGTGATGATCAATACGGTGGCTCATTAGAAAACCGTACTCGTTTGGTGGTCGAGATCATCGAAGCAATCAAAGCCAATAGCAACATTGGGGTAATGGTGCGAATCCCCGGTCAAGACCTTTACCCAGAAGGATTAACCCAAGAAGACATGGTAGAAGTGTGCCAGTTGCTGATCAAAGCAGGCATAGACATCATTGATGTGTCATCTGGCATTGGGGGATGGAATCGACCTAAAGATCGCCGCGGCGAAGGCTATCTGGTATCAGAGTCCACCTTCCTCAAGCAAGCGGACTTGGGTGTTCCTATCATTGGTGTTGGTGGAATTGAAAGCGCAGAGTACATCGACCAAGCAGTAAACAACGGTTGGCTCGATTTGGCAGCTGTTGGGCGTGCCATCTTGAAAGAACCTCTCGCTTTCAATCAACAAATCATGCAGCAAGAAGTCAGCGCATAACCTCCCTATTCAAAAAGACAAATGCCGAAGTGAACTGCATCACCTCGGCATTTTTGATTTCGTAGTTGTTTCTGTTTTTTGGTTATCTATATTTTCGTGCTTATATTTACTCACGGTTAAGGCAGAAGACGAATTACCACTTAACGATACCCAACGTCACTTTAACGCCGCCTACGAGCGTTGAACCGCCATAGTCTTTTGCAAGGCGCAGCAAAGTGTCATGAAAGCCCAAGTTTGGAAATGCCGCTTCCACTTCTGCAATGACTTCTTTACTCAACCCCTTACGAACGCTGCCTTTGGTTGCATCAATCCAGTCTGCTTTTCGGCATGCTTCGATAACTTTCTGGTGCGGCCCTTTATACGGCGAAATCTTATGGTGCCAATGAATCGCACCGCGCAAAGCATCAGGATCTAACCCCCACTCAAAGTGTTCATTATCTGCCAAAGCAACCGCTTCAGAAGGCTCGAGATAAGCCAATTCATGGTCAGTCCACAAACCAATGTCGTGATAAACAAATGCCGTTTCAACTAACTGCTCGTACTGCTCATCATTGCCGAGGAAATGCATCGCATAAGTGATGGTTCGATAAACATGATTACGATAGCCCGGAAAGTCATCTCCGATTTGATCTTTATATTTGGCAAACAGCAATTCGACGCGTGGACGCTCCAATTTGATTTCGATTTGCGACATGTTTAATGGCCCCTTACCTTTCTTATGTCATCGTTAAAGCATAGCACCAGAATTTGTTTGATTATGGTCACTTAGCGCTCTTGTTTCTCACCCTGTGCCAATCTCATCGCTTTGTTCACCGCCACAAGCAATGCCTCATATTCTTCCCCATAAATATTGGCGATAGGTACAACGCTTCCAGTCTGATTCATACGCTCGATATCATTGGTAATGCACGTAATGGGTTTCACACAGTTATGAACCAACCAATATATCGTTGCCCACGTAAAGACTCCTGCAATAAAAAGTAGTGAGACTAGAACTTCTATAGAAATGTTCGGCCTTGATAGCGCAACCGTAGACACAGCAATCGACGCCCAGAAAAGCATATTGCACGTTGCCAACAATGCCACCTTAAAGTTAGTAGAGCGTCTCATTGCAAACTCCATTCATTCAATTGGTTGCTAAATTAGCATTTCGTGGGTTATCAACTGGTTAAAGTGACCGTTATCGTGACCTAAAATTTCTATTTAAGTATTTGTTTTTCTGCGATTCTGGCTTAATAATCTATACTTCGCTTACCGCATTCTGCTGGAGAAAAATGTGACGCGCTCAAATACACTTCAATTGCTTTTGGTCGAAGATAACTTGGAACTGGCAGAAACCACTGTCGAACACTTTGAGCTTGAAGACATTAGCTGTGATCATGTCTCGAACGGCGTAGCCGCTTTAGAGTTAATAGCCAAGACTCACCACGATGTCGTGATATTGGATCTGAATTTGCCACGCATGTCCGGCATAGAGGTGTGTAAGAAATTACGAGAACAAGGCAGTGATGTCCCCATTATTATGCTGACTGCGCGGGACACGCTAGATGACAAAATCGTTGGCTTTGAAGCTGGCGCTGATGACTATCTCACCAAACCGTTTGCCTTTGAAGAGCTGTTAATGCGCGTCAAAGTGCTCTCTCGACGACGCAGTGGCGAAGTGAACCTTCTGCAGTTGAAAGACTTAAAAATGAACGTGAAAGAGCGCCATGTCATGCGTGGTAGCGATGAACTCAAACTCTCTCCTACTGGCTATCGCATTCTAGAAGTCTTGCTGCGCGCCACTCCAAATCCCATCAGTCGTGAAGACTTAATCCAGAAGGTATGGGGAGATGAACAGCCAGACACCAACAGCTTAAAAGTGCACATGTTCAAATTAAGGCACGCACTTGATGATAATTACGAAGAGAAGCTACTCCAAACCATCAAAAACTTTGGGTTTGTCTTGAAGTAACCCCTCAACGATATCTAGCAAGCGTCAGTCAGTAATCTTACTTCTGGAGTGGTGATGTTTTGGTACATCACTTGGCATTGGAAGTTGACGCTTTTCTTATCCAAATCAGAAGTGAAGAAAATATAGATTTGGTTGTTTGGCGTGCTTTTGTCAGTAAACAGATCAGCAGCATTGGGATCTTTTTGAGCCGTAGTTAAAGACACCGCATCAATATTGAGCCAAGCTAAGACTTGTTTGTTCATGTCATCGAATGAATCATTACCGTCTACGCGTGGGTAACCATCTCTGAGCGGAACCACAACACCATTGATGACGATCTCTTGCTCACCTTGATCCAAACCTTCGACAATGGCACGCGTATGCACCATTTCTAGACCTGCTCGCATTGCTGCTTCAACCGTCTCCATAACCGCAACCTTTGAATCCTTTTGCAGGTTCAGGAATCTCGGCGCAGCAACCACGGCGAGAATACCCAAAATCACGATAGCGATAACGAGTTCAATCAATGTAAAGCCTTTGTTTTTCATGCCTACACTTGTTTTCATGCTAAGAATTGCCCTTTAAACAAACGTCACTTTCACTGCGCGACCATCTTCCAGCACTTGTTCTTCATACTGCCAGTAATACTTGTCGCAGATTTTCTTGATGATCAACAAACCCAAACCAAACCCCGTCGTTTCATGAGTCAGGTCTTTTTGTTTATCTCGATTGATCACTTGTACTTCCAGCCCTTGCTGTTTGATGATGACCTCACCTTCATTGGTGTGCTGAAAGGCATTGCGCACAAGATTGGTAATCACGATTTTGCACATTCCTTCTAAGTGCAAACATTCAAAGCTATCGACCGAGGTTTCAACCTCTACCTTCTTTCCAGATAACAAGTATCTTTGCTCGTTCACGACCTGTTCGGTTAATACGCCCAGACTGGTCATCGTTTCTCTGAGTTCTGTTGACTTTTCATGGTTGAGCCATAACAAACTGTCACACAAATCGGACATGGCTAAGCTGTTGTTTTCGATTCGCTGCAGATTCTTCAGTAAACGCTCTTTAGGCATATCACTGGCGATCATCTTTTTCATCAGTTCCGAATTAGAACGAATAACCGCAATTGGCGTCCTTAACTCATGACTGGCATAACGAATGAATTCTTGCTCTTTACGGACACTTTTCCGGACTGCCGACACCGAGGAGTTAATAACTCGCGCCATCATGTTGAGCTCAGAAAACTTAAAGTCCGGAACCTTGGATAAATCGTCTTTCTCTCGAATATTGATTGCCCAGTTTTTCAGCTCTTCAACCGGTTTGGTGATTCTCTTGATGATGGTAAATACCCCAACCAAAAAGAAGATCAGCAGTACAGTGACAAACACAACGATGTAATCTAACTGAGGTAATAAGTTGATATTTAGCGTGTCGGCGAAATCATCGAAGGCGTTTTTGTTGATTTTGACTGCGACAAATTTGGTTTGAGCATCCACTTCGCTTTTGATCAACAGGTAGATAAAGCGGTTGGCGTTTCTCCCTGCGCGATACTCAGTCTCCGTCGCTTTAAATAACTTCCCTACCGCGAGTTCTTTCTCAACAAACTTGAGTTGAAATGCCAAGGGTAAATCATCCCAGTTGGCCGTGATGATAAAAGGCGGGTTGATGATGGGTTTGCCTGCTTGCGGATCTTCCGTTTCTGCTTTCACCAACATGACACCTTTGGTCACAAGATCGATACCAGTATAGAGGTTATAGGTGCTATAAGAGCCCGCAACAACGGCAAGGATTAACCCTAACACCGCAGAGACGGTGATGACGTACACTCTAAGACTGTCTTTGATCTTCACTGATGATTTTCCTATTGATGCCGCGACTCGGACTTGAGCACATAGCCAAAGTTAGGAAGCGTATGAATAAGCTTGGTGTTTTGCCCCTTATCCACCGCCTGACGCAGCTTAAACATGTGAACTTTCAAGCTGTTACTCTCTGGTGACGCATCGCCCCAGACCAATCGCATTATCTTACTTCGACTTACTGGTGAAGGACTAGCGCTCATCATCACTTTTAAAATATTGTAGCAAGTCGGCGATAACGTTAGAGCGACTCCCGCCCGATAAACTTGCCTTTGGGTGGTATCTAATACTAAATCGTCCACCACTAAACGATCTGGCGTACCGCTACTTCGCTTCAACAGAGCAAGGACACGGGCCATTAACTCTTCTAGCGCGAAGGGCTTTACCATGTAATCATCCGCGCCAGCACTGAACCCTTTAAGCTTGTCGCTGAGTTCACTTCTTGCGGTGAGCATCAGCACGGGTAAATCGATGCCATCAGCTCGAAGGGTTTCACAGACTTTGATGCCGGATAAATGAGGTAAATTCACATCCAATATCACCAGATCGTATTCATCCGATCGTGCCAATTGTAATGCCATTACCCCATTGGCTGCATGGTCGCTGTGAATACCATGCAGCTCCAGATATTCCATAATGGTTTTTGCTAGTTCAACATTGTCGTCCACCAGCAGAACATGTTTGTGCGTGACTTCCATTTACGTTTCGCTCGTTATTAACAATCTTCAGTTTCCAGTGTTGTAATACTGTGACCTGTTCTACTTGCCGTTGCTGGCGTGTAGTGGATTCGGCAACGCAGTGTATCGAGTTCACTCCAATCGCCGTAAAACTGTGGGAAGATCCAAAAGCCGCCGTCGTAATCCGTTTCAAAGTTGAGTTTGTCTTCACCGTGCAAATCATCGTTAAGAGGAGAAACGTCAACATTCACCAAAGCTTTGAACTGCGACAGCGCTTGATTCGGAAAGACATCAAACCACGGATAATTATCAGCATTGGTTAGACGAATTTGCTGACCATCAATGACCATACAGCGCATTTGCTTGTGGTAATCACAAGGTTGAATCTCAGTAGACGGTATTTCTGACTTGGCAGAAAACATAGCAAACGAGGACTCAATAGCGCCTTTGGTCGCTTGCAGTGTTGCGATTCTCGCGTCGGATTGTAATCCCATGAACTTAGGAGCCGCTGTCACCGCTAACACACCTAAAATCACAATCACCACGATCATTTCAATGAGAGTAAAACCTTTGTTTTTCATTTAAAACTCCTAACATTTACAACATCCCTGTTAGAAAGTTTTAGATAACGTAATCCACACTTAATTGGCGCTTAAAGCGTCGTTTTGCCGAGTACATGTTCTTGTCAGCTAACTCAATCGCAGCATCAATATCGTGATTTACGACTTTTGATAAGCCGTACGCGAATGACAAATCGAAACCTTTTTCTGCAAAGTAACGCGCCATTTTCGCGTTTAGTGCGTTCAATCGATTTTCAATGTCTTCGTATGCTGAAGAGTCAAAAACAATCACAAATTCATCGCCACCGTAGCGAATCACCACATCTTTTTCGCGTAGCGATGAACGTAATAAACACGCGAAATCCACCAAACAATTATCACCAATGCGATGTCCGTAGTTGTCGTTTATCGCTTTAAAGCCATTCATATCAAGAAAAGCCACGATACGATTATCGTATGACGCTAAGTGGTACTTTAAGAACGAACGGGTATAACACTTGGTCAACTCATCCTTGGTTACATCCATTAGTCCAGTATTCGACGGACAAACAGTTGCAATGATGAATTTCTTGCCGTTGTAGACCATCTTTTCGCGAATCGTGTCGTACTCAATGCCCTCGAAAAACTCTTTGTCTTTGTGGAACATAAGATGTTCGTCTTGCAGCAAGTTCTTATCTTTCTCTAAGCACAAACGGTAGCTTTCGTTTTCGTGGATGATCTCTTGCGGTTTCACACCAACAATACTGGTTCCGACCAACTCTCGGTGTGCCGCGTTATCAAAAATCACCACACCTTGCTCGTTTCTCATGATGACCAGCTTTTCAGCTGAATCGAGCATCGACACAACGCCATTCGCAATAATCGATGTATTATTGAAATAGATGTCTCTTAGGTTGCTCAGAGTCGTATTTACGTCTTCGTTGTGCACGACGCCCAAGATGTCATGGTCTTCAATAAAGCGATTCACTTCTTCGCTCTGTACATCTTCAATATTGTTTTCAATCAGAAAGTTATAAAGCTTGTAATCTAAATCCAAGCTCATTCGTAGCAGTGCTTCTACGGGTGCATCTTGCTCAAGGTTGGAAAAGCAATCTAGCTCAATAATCTCCTCTAGCGGCATTGCTGGATAGAAGTAGAAGCCTTGAATCGTTGGCTTTTCAGCAAACAATTCGATCAGTTCTTTTTGACGCTTGTTCTCAACACCTTCAAAAACAACTTTGTGTGTACATAGCGTTTTGATCTTTGAGTACAAAAACGACAGGTGCTTAAATTTGCTGTAGTTTTTCTCAATGTCATGAACCAACGAACGGTCAAATTTGACTTCATCCGCACCGATAGTGAGCGCCAAATCCGCTCTCGCGAAATCTTTACCGAAATCATCAATAGACAGCTTGATGCCGTTGTCTTTTAGCAGCGCCACATGACTAAGAAATTCGTCATTCAGCTCTACACCTTGATGCTCAACCAACTCTAAAGAAACGTTCTTTCCTTTTAGCTGCTTGATAGCACTAAAGACGAAGTAATCATTCAAAACACTGGTTGGGTAGATGTTGATGGACACCGGAATTTGAATGTCAAACTTCGCGATGTCTTCCAAGCAACGCTTCATCACAGCGAGATCAAGCGCCATGTTGTCTTTCACTTCGGCGAAAAATTCAGGCAGTGTTTTTTCAACGTCGACTGGTCGTAGCAAAGCTTCAAGACCAACGATCACGCCATCTTTTAGTTTTGGTTGGTACAACAAGTTGAAATCTGACATTAAGAGACCTTTATAAGTGTTTTTATTGAGTTGGTATTCACGTAGTTCGCTGACCAACACGTTTAATGACACTCGCCTCTACTTCCTGTTAATCATTAACAAGGTTAAATTCCATCTCAAAGCCAACGCTTTAAGAGGCACAGTGTGTGATATGAGTCATATCTTAAATTTCTCATGGTTAACGCTAAGTTAACGCCAGCCCTCGTTTTAATGATTAATTTTTATCGTCACCATAACGGTATGTTTTAAGTGACTTTTAGGGGAACTTTTTTAGGGAATACGCACAACTTTTGAGCACAAAAATGTATGGTCCGCCCCGTTATTGCAACTACAATTAAGTCATAACGGAGTTGGTTTGCGCTAATGTATTCGGAGTCCTTGTTGGGAGCACTAGCTTCCCAGCTCCACGATGATATCTGCGCCAGATTATCCTTAAAAAGCCAAAAGCATTTAACGCTATTTTTTGTGTCAGGTTCTTAATCTGGTCGATTGACCGTTTTTGTCATCATTTTCATTGGCGTTGCAAACTTGGTTATAGCTATACAACCTTAAAAGCTTGGCGGTGGTACAACACCGCCCAAGCTATTCTTGCTAGCTTGTTGGCAAGTGCTACGACCACAACATTAAATGGCTTCGTCGCCCGAAGTTTGATGAGCCACTCACCAAACACTTTCCCTGTCGTTTCTAGCCTTGAGAGAACGGCTCTTGCTCCATGGATAAACAGAGTTCTGAGATGTTTATTGCCTCGTTTACTTATGCCAAGTAGCTTGGTCTTTCCTCCCGTAGAGAATTGTCTCGGTACAAGCCCTAACCAAGCTGCCATTTCCCGACCATTGGTGAAATTGTTTGGGGAGCTTACGTCAGCAACGCACAACGTTGAGGTAAGGTCTCCAACTCCAGGGATAGTTTTCAGCAATTGTGCACTTTCATTATTATTAACAATAACTTGAAGCTTACTGTCTTGAGCTTTGACCTTTTCATTAAGGTATTTGTAGTGTTCGTGGATAGACACTAATTCACACAGCAAGCTCTCCGGCAGTGCCATTTTTTGTGCTGCTAACCATTGGAAGAGAGACTTCATCTTTGCATGCCCCTTTGGAAAACTCAGGCCGAACTCAAGCAAGATAGCCCCAATTCGAGACATAGCCGCGGTTCTCTCCTTGATATAGCCATCTCTGACACGATGAATCGCTGCAATGACTTGGGCTTCTTCACTTTTTACCGCGACAAACCTCATTGTTGGTCGACCAGCCGCTTCTGCAATTGCTGATGCATCTATGAAATCATTTTTGTTGCCTTTGACATAAGGCTTAACGTACTGGGGAGGAATGAGTCGAACTTGATGGCCGTATTCACCACACTTACGAGCGAGCCAATGAGCACCGCCACAAGCTTCGAAAGCAATGGTTGTTGGTTCGATTTTACAAAGAAAATGTTGGAGTTGGTTTCGATTAAACTTACGACGCAATACTTCCGCACCAGAACGGTTATGAGCGATAGCGTGGAAACAGTGCTTGCCTAGGTCGATACCTAAAATGTGAATAGAAGACATATGGTTCACCTCATTCTGAGAGCCTACTCTAAGCTTAAGGGCTTGGAGAGTGGGGCGGACCATATAATTAAGCCACTTCAAAAGTGGCTCTAAGAATCATTTTGTTAACCCACTGCACTCTGCCGGATCTTTGATAACCACGGCTGTTGCTGCACTAGTCACACCGGCTTGTGTGTACTTGATGCAAGTTTTGTCATAACCCGCAATGCCGAAGTGAATTGAAGCGCTGCCAGGGATTTCTTTATGTGCCCAGTCTTCTCTCAAGCCTTGCACCACAATAGATAGGTCATTTAAGGTCGCTTTTGGGTATCCGTAAGCGATAGCCAAATCAAGCGTACCTGTGCCGTCAGTATCCAACTTAGCCTCTTCTGCGCGTTCGACACCCATCAACGCCGCTTTGCCGTAAACAATGCCCATCGCACCGTTCATCGCCCCTCTTAACCCAGCAATTGCCGCGTTTCTCGCATCATCTTGCAAATTCAAGAATCGAGGCGCTGCCGTCACAGATAAAATACCTAAGATGACAATGACCACGACCAATTCAATTAAGGTAAAACCTTTCGCCTTCATTTTTTATTTCCCAATTACAAACGAGAGAAAAATCACGATGACAAGAGGCAGAAGCCCTGACTCTCCATCGGTTGACGGCGAATATACGACGGGGAAAGTTAACGCAGGGTTAACTCAAAACGGGCAGAAAAAATAAAGTTTAGGCAATCGATTAGCGCGCACAAAAATAATGTGAGTAAGAGGAAGATTTAAGCAATATCACAAGCAAAAAGTTACGATTTCGATGCCATTACGACCGTAAAGCAATTGCGCTCCCCTTGATATGATACAGAAAACCCATTTGTCATTTGAGCTATGAGTATCAAACCTCGTCCTGAAGGCATCCAACTCTCTTCATCGAATAGATTTGGCGTCTCAATTTGCTTTGAGGTGTAACTTTGGAAGGTTTCATCAGAAATGCGATTGCCATAATCAAATACACGCACTTCTATGTTGTGCTGCTCACCTTGTGTTAGTTCGCATTCTAACTCAACCGTTTTTCCGCTTTGCTCTTGATAGGCATGGATGAAAGCATTGTTCATCAACTCAACCACGCACAACTCTAGAGTTTGCGCGACATGAGAAGAAACCGAATGTTGTTGAAGGAACTCAACCAATTCGAGACTTGCTTGGCGTGAAACTTCTAAAGACGCTTGATAGGATTTCTGGAATACCGAACTTGTCGACTTAACGGCTTGCGATTGTGCACAGCCCAACCATTGCACTTTCAACAAGCTCACATCATCGTCGATTTCTGGTTTTCCTTGCCAGTTTTGCACTTGCTCCAAAACGGCATTGGTTTGTGCCTTTTCTGGCATCGCTTTACTCTCTTCGATGTTAGCTAGCAGTCGGTCAATACCGTAAAGCTCCCCGCCTTGCTTGGCTTCCAATAAGCCGTCGGAGAAAAACCAAAGCGCGTCATTAGGCTTAAGTTGGATACTTCCACCTTGGTACATCATCGGCTCCAATGCCCCGACAATGAAGTTGTTGTCGCCAACAAGTTCCAAGCGGTTTTGCTCCGTCTGTTGCCAAACGAATTTAGGGTGCCCTGCGGTGCAATAATTCAGTTCACCGGTTTCGGTGTTCAACACGGCATATTCGATAGTGAAATAGAGCTTGCTGTTTTGCGTTTGCTGATAGCGTCGATTAAGCCTTTCAATCACAGCAGCAGGCTCACTAATGCGGTATTCGTTGTCGCTCCAGTCTAACGTTATCGACTCCGATTTGTTACGTTGTGACAAAGTTTGTTGAATAGAGAACGCCATTAAAGCCGAAGAAATACCGTGCCCGGAAACATCGAAGACATAAAACGCAACGTGCGATTGATCAAGCTCCACATAGCCCAACATATCCCCACCGATCTTGGTACAAGGAACATAAGTGAAGCTAAATTGTGCCGTGTGAATCTGTTCTTCCACTGGCAACAGTTGTTCCATTAACTCTCCGGCAGAATCCAAATCCTGCTGAATGGTCTGATACGCTAAATCGAGCTCTTGGTTTTTTGTCGTGAGCGTGTTGTGCAGTTCTAAGGTACGAAAGCCCGCACGGATACGCGCTTGTAGTTCCTCTACAGACGTCTTTTTGTCGACAAAGTCATCGGCGCCTGCATCCATGCCTTTGATGATGGATTCTTGATCGTTACGGGAAGAGAGAAGCACAAAGAAGATATAACGAGAAAACGCCGACGATTTGAGCTCACGGCAAAGCTCAATGCCACTGATGCCCGGCATCATCAAATCACTGAGGACAAACTGAATGTCAGTTCGGTGAGTCAGCACTTCTAACGCAGACTCACCATCTTCAACGGCAATGACCTCGTATCCTTGCTTTTGCAAAGCACTGGTCATGTAGAGCAGGACCGTTTTGCTGTCGTCGACCAACAATATGGACTTCATACCTCTCCTTGCCTGTTTGTTCTATTGCAGCACGCTACTCATGGATTGCGCATCTCTGAAACGGCTGTAATCTTCCGCTAAAAGTTGATGTTGATAACGAGTGTAAGACAACGCCTCATTAGAGATGACGATTTGGTTTTCTTTTTCCATCAATTGCCCACGCAGCAACTCGATCTGTTGATGCTGCTGACTGTGGTTTTGATACATGGCAACGAGTCCGCACACAGACGCTACGAGCAGCGTACACAACACGCCATTGATGGTTTTACTTCGAACACGCATAACCTCTCCTTGTCGCTTGGTGTCCTTCATTACTTGGTGAAGTCCAATAATGATTGGGACGTCTACAAACTAAGAACTCAAGGTTCCAAAACGCCGTGAGAGCCAATTGATGTTGTTTCATTAACAGAGTTAATTATAGGAGAAAGGTAGAAAAAGAAGAGAAAACCTGAACAAATTGAAGATCTTTGCGCTTAAAACGACAAAAAGCAGCAAGTCTACAAAAGCCTTGCTGCTTAGAAAAATCACGCTAGAAGTTAGCCTTGAAACGCTTCACGCACCGATACTTGTTCAAACCAACGTGCAATATTTGGGTAGGTTTCGAACACTTCAATACTCAAACCATTTACGGCAAAACCAACAAAAATGTAGCCGGTAATGTCTACGATGGTGAAGTTGTCCGTGGCGATGTGCTCACTTTCTGACAAGCGCTTGTCGAGAATTGGTAGGAATTCTAATACGCGAGATTTCGACTCGTCACCCCACGCAGCCACACAGTTTTCACGGTCTTGGTAAATTGCTGTGATATTGCGAAACGCCTGAAAAGCCGTGTACAAGCCTTGGAATTCGACAACGCGATGCCACATTTCCACCTGAGCACGTTCGAGTTGGTTAGCACCAAACAGCGCCAGATCATTTTCAAACGCTTCATCTAGGTAGCGACAAATCGCCACGCTTTCACAGATCGTCGTGCCATCATCCAGTTCCAGTAGAGGCACTTTGCCGTTCACGCTTTTCGATTTAAACGATTCAGATAGGTTATCGCCCTCACGAACGTTCAGCGCAATTCGCTCAACCTCGCCACCGATTTCCTTTAGAAAAATGCTAACTCGCTTACAACTTGGAGTCATTGCGGTTTCATAGAGCTTCATTTCACATCCTTTTATCTTTTTCTAACCGAATGGTTAGGATATACTGTAGCCAGTTTATAAACGATCAGTCAAGAACTTCACTATCAAAAGTTTTCAAACAGTTGTGGGTCTGTTTGCTGAGAGAGATTTTTGATGCAGTTTGTGAGTTCACATGAATTTGGGGGCTGATACCCAAGAATAGATGGGTATTCATCATATTGGTTCAGTTCGAACGCTAGAGGTTCTCTGTACCATCCCTCCAAAGCAATTTAATTACCCGATAAGCAGACCCAGGCAGGTAATTTATGGCAAGAAAAGCCAACTTCGACCGAGATGAAAAGCTTCTCGTGGCTATGGATGTGTTTTGGCGCAAGGGCTTTGCGAACACGTCTATCTCGGATCTCACCGACGAGTTGAACATCAACCGCTTCAGTCTTTACAACACCTATGGTGACAAGCAACAACTCTACTACGAGGCGCTCGATACCTACTTGAAGAAGGTCTCGCTACCTTCACTGAATGATTTGGAAAAAGACGACGCGTCTTTACCTGAGTTGGAATCGTTCCTTAAATCTTTTGCTGAGCTGCAACGCAAACGCAACTGTGGGTGTTTTATTCAAAATGCGTTGATTGAGCACGCAGGCGAAGACGATGACGTACTGCGTAAAGGGCATTTCTTATTTGACCATCTTATCGACATCATTGCGGATGCGCTGACCAATGCGCAAAAAGAAACCTTAGTGCCGAAAACGCTGAAACCAGAAGAGCTTGCTCGTTTTGTTCTCAACAACATGCAAGGCATGCGCGTGCTTGGCAAAGCCAAACGTTATGCCGATTTGGATACGGCGCTTTCCTGCTTGCTGGTTTTGATTAGGAAGTGACATGTCGATTGAAGTGATAGCGGTACGTCTTACCAAAGGTATGGACTTAAAGCTGAACCTAGCGAAATTGGTCGAGCAGTATGGTATCAAAGCAGGCTCGATTGCCTCATGCGTTGGCTGTGTCTCTGACCTCAACCTTCGTTTGGCAGGTGCAGAAAGCACGTTAACCAAACAAGAGCCATTTGAAATTGTCTCTGTGATGGGAACCCTAACGGCTGGACATCAACACGTTCATATCTCGGTGTCTGATCGTGAAGGACGAGTTTGGGGCGGGCATTTGCTGGAAGGCACAGTGATTGATACTACCGCAGAATTGATCATCCATTCTTACTCAGAACTTGAGTTTACCAGAACGATGGACGACTCGACCGGCTATACCGAACTGCAAGTGAACCCTTCCAAATAGTAAAAAGCTCCAGAGCCATACTGTGCTGTCTCTGGAGCTTTATTCGCTTGTCTCTTACGCTAAGAATTTACTCATATCGAGCAAGCTAATTTCGAGGATCATTCTTCGGCTAAATAACAAACCTGATTATCGTCGATCGTTAATTGCCACGTTTTTAGACCGTGCGCTTCGTCTTCCAAACACTGCCCACTCTTTAAACTGAAGTGCTGTTTATACAGTGGTGATGCAACACACATCTCACCATCAATATCACCGACAATCCCTCGACTCATCACATAAGCCTTACCAATTGGATCCCAATCTTGAACGGCGTAAACACCGCTATCAGGAATGTAGAACAACGCGACATGCTCGCCTTCAATCAACACCGTGGCACCGATGAACGGCATTAGGTCATCAAGCTGACACAATTTCACTTTAGTTAAAGCTGCCATTTACACCTCCTGTTTCACTGGAATACGCTGACCGCGCACACGCTGGTACGGCAAGACTTTGCTGCCCGACGTGCTGTTCAAGAAAGGACGGAAGCGTTGCAATTTTTGAGGATTATCCAACGTACTCTTCCACTCACATTGATAGGTATCTACGACTCGTGCCATTTGCTCATCCAATGCATCACATAGGTTGAGAGAGTCATCCAAAATCACTTGTTTAAGGTAATCTAAGCCCCCTTCCATGTTCTCCATCCACACCGACGTGCGCTGCAAGCGATCAGCGGTGCTGACGTAGAACATCAATACTCGGTCGATCATGGTGATCAACTCTGATTTAGATAAGTCGGATGCAAACAAATCCGCGTGTCTTGGTCTCATGCCGCCATTACCACAAACGTATAGATTCCAGCCGTTTTCAGTAGCGATCACCCCAATATCTTTACTTTGCGCTTCTGCACACTCGCGAGTACAGCCCGATACGGCAAACTTAAGCTTATGGGGCGCTCGCAATCCTTTGTAGCGGTTCTCTAACTCAATGGCTAACCCAACCGAATCATCAACACCATAACGACACCAAGTAGAACCGACACACGATTTCACGGTGCGCACCGATTTACCGTAGGCGTGCCCTGTTTCAAAACCAGCATCGATTAAGGTTTGCCAGATTTCAGGAAGCTGTTCTAACTGCGCACCAAATAAATCCACGCGCTGACCGCCAGTGATTTTGGTGTACAGATCGTATTGCTGAGCAACTTCGCCTAGCACGATGAGTTTGTCTGGTGTGATTTCGCCGCCCGGAACACGAGGCACAATCGAGTAAGAGCCATCTTTTTGCAGGTTTGCCATAAAGGCATCATTAGAATCTTGCAGAGATTGATGCTGCGGCTCCATGATGTGTTCATTCCACAAAGAAGCAAACACAGATGCCGCTGTAGGCTTACAAATATCACACCCATGCCCTTTGCCATGCAGTGCAATTAAGGTGTCGAAGTCTTTGATTTGTTCCACTTGGCAAATATGGAACATCTCTTGGCGACTGAGCTCAAAGTGCTCACAAAGGTGGTTGTTAACCTCTACCCCCATGGCTGCCAATTGAGTATCCAATACCGACTTCACCATATTGCTACAGCCACCACATCCAGTACCGGCTTTGGTGTTGGCTTTAAGGTCTGTCAGGTTGGTAGTGCCGGCTTGAATCTCGGCAACTAAGTCGCCTTTTGTGACGTTGTGACAAGAGCAGATGATGGCGCTGTCTGGCATCTCTCCGTCCAGCATTCCGGTATCAAACAGCAGGTTCGCTGCGTGGTCTGGTAGAACCGTTTTGTTCAAATAACACTGTAAGAGCGCATCGTAGTCGCTGTTGTCACCAACGAGAATCGCACCAAGCAATTGGGTGCCGCTCGCATCAACCACCAGCTTTTTGTAGATGCCTGCGACCGCATCTTGCAAGACCATTTCTTGAGCGCCTTCGGTTTGCATTTGTGCATCGCCGATAGACGCCACATCCACCCCAAGCAGCTTGAGTTTGGTGCTCATGTCTGCACCTTTAAAACCTTCGCTTGGCATTCCAGTCAGGACATCGGCAGTGGTTCTCGCCATGGTGTAACCGGGTGCGACTAAACCAAATATCTTCTGCTCCCAAAGGGCACATTCGCCAATCGCGTATATGTTCTCATCGCTGGTTTGGCATTGGTTGTTAATCACAATACCGCCTCGCTCGCCTATTTCTAGCTCAGCCAGCCTTGCCAACTCATCTTGAGGACGAATGCCTGCGGAGAAGACAATCACATCCACTTCGAGAGGATCTTTGTCTTTAAACACCATACGATGCTTAGCCGTTTCACCATCGCAGATTCGTTCCGTACCCGTTGAGGTGTGAACGGTTAGCCCTAGCGCTTCAATCTTCTCTTTTAGCACTAAGCCAGCACCATCGTCTAACTGCACAGGCATCAGGCGGGGAGCAAATTCAATAACGTGAGTTTCTAACCCCAATAGTTTAAGTGCGTTTGCCGCTTCTAAACCCAACAAGCCGCCGCCAATCACCGCGCCTGTTCTTGCACCTTCACATGCCTTTTTGATTTGTGAAAGATCATCAAGCGTGCGGTAGACAAACACGTTGTCGCGGTCTTTACCTTCAATTGGCGGCACAAATGGGTACGAACCAGTAGCGAGCACAAGTTGGTCGTAACCCAGCACATCTTCACCATCAAGCAGAATGCGCTTTTGCTCTCTGTCGATGCCTGTTACTTGGCTGCCAAGTACGAGTTGGATGCCATGCATGTCGTACCATTCTTGGTTACTCAGCATCAAATCATCATGAGACTTACCCGCAAACAAAGAGGACAACTGTACACGGTCATACGCGATAAAACGCTCTGCACCAATCACGGTAATTCGGTGCTCCAAATGCGCGTTTTTCTGCACTAATTGCTCGACAAGGTGTTGCCCGACCATACCGTTGCCTACCACAACGATGTGGCTCAATGCGTTCTTTACAGGGATCGTTAAAGGACTGTTCATCGCTGCCTCCTTATGCCGTTTGCGCTGCGGTTTTGGGTTTGTCTTCTTTCGAAGCAGGAATCTCGACTTTGGATTGCTTCTCGTAAAGGAACTTCAACACCGCTTGTCGACACTTCTGATACTGCGCATCATCCGCCAGTGCTACACGCTCACGAGGGCGAGGTAGATTCACTTCTAACACTTCTCCAATGGTTGCTGCCGGTCCGTTAGTCATCATCACGATTTTGTCGGATAGCAGCACCGCTTCATCCACGTCGTGGGTAATCATGATGACGGTGTTGTTTAGCTCGGCTTGAATCTTCATCAGTGCATCCTGCAAATGCGCACGAGTTAACGCATCCAACGCGCCAAATGGCTCATCCATCAGTAGAACCTTTGGTTGAAGTGCCAGTGCTCTCGCAATGCCGACTCGCTGCTTCATACCGCCCGAGATTTCATCCGGCTTTTTGTGCGCGGCATGCTGCATTTGAATCAACTCCAAGTAGTGATTCACTTGTTCCTGAATCCACGCTTTGCCCTTTTTGCCGGCAATTTGTTTGACTGCGAGCTCAACGTTTTGATATACGGTGAGCCAAGGCAACAATGAATGGTTTTGGAACACGACTGCGCGGTCAGGTCCCGGTCCTGCTACTTCTCGCCCATCGACTATTACGCCGCCGTCTGTTGGCATGTGCAGCCCTGCAACTAAGTTCAATACCGTTGATTTACCACAGCCAGAGTGACCAATTAGGGATACAAACTCGCCTTTATTGATTTGTAAATCGACGTTCTTAAGCGCGATGAACTCGCCATCTGGCGTTGGGAATCGCATCCCTAAACGCGTCAGATCTAATAATGCTTTTTCCATGATCTTTTCCCTTATCTCAACGCTTGTTGTTTATTCCAAGACAGCCACTTTTGAAGTTGCAGCATGCCTCTATCGAGCATCAAACCGATAAAGCCGATGGTGATGACAGCCACCATGATGCGCCCCAATGATGCCGAGCTGCCGTTCTGGAATTCATCCCAAACGAACTTGCCTAACCCTGGGTTCTGAGCGAGCATTTCTGCCGCAATCAACACCATCCAAGCGATACCTAAAGAGAGACGTAAACCTGTGAAGATCATTGGAATGGCAGAAGGTAAAACGATAGTGCGAATGTGCTGCCACCACGAAAGTTGAAGCACTTTGCTTACGTTGATTAAGTCTTTATCAACGCTCGTTACACCCACTGCGGTATTAATCAGCGTCGGCCATAAGCTACACAACGCTACAGTGATCAGAGAGTTGATGAACGACTTAGCAAACATCGGGTCATCACTCACATAAGTGGCACTTACAACCATAGTGACGATAGGCAGCCAAGCTAAAGGTGATACGGGCTTGAGCAGTTGAATGATTGGGTTGAACGCTTGATACAGCCCTTGATTAAGACCAAGCACGATGCCAAGTGGAATCGCGATAACCGTCGCCAGCAAAAAGCCCGCAGTCACAGTCACTAAGCTTGTTATGATTTGGTCGAAGAACGTCGGTTTACCTGTGTAGGGACGAATCTTCACTTCCGCATCTGGATTTTTGGCTAACTTCGCAGCATTGCGCTTTTCCTGACGCTCGATAAACGCTTGTTCCTTTTCTTGCTCTTGCCAATGGTCATCGACAAGGTTGCTGAACTGCTGAAAAGTTTGCACTGGCCCCGGTAGCGTACCTAATGAAGTTTGCACTTCTCTCGCTGCTAAGTGCCACATTGCCAAAAAGATCAGCAAGCCAATGACGGGTAAAAGCACCAGCCGACTTCGGTTCACTACCTGCTTAGCAGGAAACAGGGAAATGACATTACTAGACATACTCACTCCTAAGAAATTTACATCCTTGTTGCCACAAGCGAATTCCCTCGCCTGTGGCGTTTATCGTTATGGTTAAACCTTGTCTTTTCCTTTAAGCCCGATAGAGAACTTCTCTAGATATTTATTTGGCTCGCGACCGTCATAAACGATGTTGTCGATAAAGTGTGTTTGTGGCGCACGGAAACCATCTTCAGCACTAAAATCTGGGAAGTCTTTTTTGCTCAACACACCATCTTCAATTAGCGCTTGAGCTGCTTGTTGGTAGATATCTGGACGGTAAACCTCTTTTGCGACATCCATGTACCAATCATCGGATTTCTCGCTTGAGATCTGTCCCCAGCGACGCATTTGGGTCAGGTACCAAATCGCATCGCTGTAGTACGGGTACGTGGCGTTATGACGGAAGAACACATTGAAGTCTGGCACGTCTCGTTTGTCGCCTTTCTCGTATTCAAATGTGCCCGTCATTGAGTTGGCGATAACTTCGGCATCGGCTCCGACGTACTCGCTTTTTGATAGCATCTTCACTGCTTCTTGGCGGTTGGCATTGTCGTTTTCATCCAACCAATGTGCCGCTCGAATCAAGGCTTTCACTACGCGAATGTGTGTGTTTGGATATTTCTCAGCCCAAGCTTTGGAAACACCAAATACTTTCTCTGGGTTGTTCTTCCAGATCTCGTAGTCGGTCACGACTGGCGTACCAATGCCTTTGAATACGGCTTGTTGGTTCCATGGTTCGCCTACGCAGTACCCTTTGATCGTGCCCGCTTCCATTGTGGCTGGCATTTGTGGTGGCGGTGTAACACTCAAAAGAACATCAGCATCCAACTGGCCACTGTTATCGCCTGAGTCTGGTGCGTAAAAGCCTGGATGAATCCCACCTGCCGCTAACCAGTATCGCAACTCATAGTTGTGTGTCGATACAGGGAACACCATGCCCATGTTGAACGGTTTGCCTTTATCCAGATAGCTGTCGACCACAGGCTTCAGCGCATCCGCTTTGATTGGGTGAACTGGTTTGCCATCTGGTTGCTTTGGAATGTACTGCTTCATCTGCTCCCAAGTGTCATTGGAAACCGTAATTGCGTTGCCGTTCAAATCCATACTGAACGCGGTAATCACTTCTGCTTTTGTGCCGACACCAATCGTTGCGCCCAATGGCTGACCAGCAAGCATGTGCGCGCCAGCAAGCTCACCATCGATGACTCGGTCTAAAAGCACCTTCCAGTTTGCTTGCGCTTCTAAAGTGACGTACAAGCCTTCGTCTTCAAAAAAGCCTTTCTCATAAGCAACCGCCAGCGGTGCCATATCGGTTAACTTAATAAAACCAAACTTCAGGTCTTCAATTTCTGGCTCACCCAACTCTGCCTTTACGCTGACCGTGGTGAATACCGATAACGAAATTGCTGACACTTTCAGCATCGAACTCCATTTCATTGGTTTGCTCCCATAAAAAAAGCGCCACTACTCCGAAGAGCAGTAGCGCCGTTGCTAAGTCTACAATTACCGCCGTTGATAATTGAGATAAGCGATTCAACAATAAACCCAATTCTACTAATCCAATTACTGTGCCAACTTATTTTTCACAGCAAACACAATAAGTTAGTATATCTTGCCGTTTGTTATTCCCTGTTATTGCTTGCTGATAGTGCAACACGCACCACGTTAGAAAACGCACTCTAACCCCAAAGTGGTAGGGAAACTAATCAAGCACCTCCAAAGTAGTTATCAAATTCTTGGCAACTTGTGCGAGCGTTTGGCTCGATTGCATGGCTGAATTTCTAAGTGCTTTATAAGCCTGTTCTTCATCAACGCTGTGCATCTTCATCAACAGACCCTTGGCTTTTTCCACCAGCTTGCGCTCTTCAATCTTGTAGGTCAGTAATTCAATTTCCGATTGCATACTTTCGAATTTCGCTCTCACTAATGTCGCATGTTCAATCCAAGGCTGAAGTGCAAACTCACTATCGTGCGGCATAAGAACATAGTCCATTTTTTCTGATAACCGATTGATATCATTGGATGATAATTGCTTTAAGACGATAAGAAGTGGTGCCGACTTTCTGCGGCAGAAATCGACGATCAAACGCAGTTCCGCGGTTGGTTGCTGCCATCCAACCACAACGCTTGCTGAGGGTTCTCGTTGCATTAACGTTTCTAGTTGTGCCAATTGGCAGCCGATGATGTTGTCGTAATCTTTGCTCAATAAGCCGGACAATCGAGCCTGCTCTTGGAGGCTATCACAACATACTATGATGGGTGTTTTTGACGTTGATTGAGTCATGCACATTCCTTGTTTATATCTCACTCACTAAGAGAGACATAACAAGGAATGTGCCAACTAAAGCTGAAGCGTTTTAACTAGAGGCGAGATGTTCTTTGAAGAAGCCGAGTGTACGTTCCCAAGCGAGCGCTGCTTCTTCCGGTGCGTAGCGTGCCGTTGAGTCGTTATGGAAGCCGTGGTTGACGTTTTCATACATTAACGCTTGATACTGTGCGTCGGTCGCGATTAACTGCTGCTCATAGGCAGGCCATGTGTCGTTAACACGCTTATCGAGCCCTGCAAAGTGAATCATTAATGGCCCTTTGACTTGCTTTTGGATCTCTTGCGCCGCGGGTGTTCCATAGAAAGGCACACCTGCATCGAGCTCTTCAGGCATTACCGCTGCAAGCATATTGACAATGTATCCACCGAAGCAGAATCCAACCGCGCCCAATTTACCGTTGCCACCCTCGTATTGTTTGAGGAAGTTAGCGGCTGCAATAAAGTCTTGTTCGATCTTGGTTCTGTCCATCTCTTTCTGCATGGCGCGACCTTCATCGTCGTTCCCCGGATAGCCGCCGAGTGGATAAAGTGCGTCTGGAGCGAAAGCAATAAAGCCGTCTTTTGCAAGTCGTCTTGCGACATCTTTGATATAAGGGTTCAGACCTCGATTTTCATGGATCACCAACACGGTCGGCGATTTTAAGGTCTTCTTCTGTGGCATCACCAAATAACCACGCCCTTCTCCATGCCCATTTGGAGATGGAAAGGTTTCGTAAGTTGCTTTGATGTCAGGATCGTTAAATGAAACTTGTTCTGCGAGTGCGTAATTCGGGGTTAACGCATCGACCAGTGCTGTCATGCTAAAGCCGAGCACAGCAAGGCCACCCAGCCTATTAAGAAACTCTCGGCGCGTGATTTTTCCGTGGGCGTATTCGTCGTACCAATCGAAGGCTTCTTGCGGGATCGGATGAGAAGCCTTTTCACTAGGAGTGGTATGCTTTAGAACCATTATCCATGTCCTCTGTGTCTTACCATATGGGATTTTCTCATTCTCAAACGCGAAGCTAAAAACGAACGCGATTGAGGCTAAAACTGCGGTTTCACCACTCTGATACGGAGCAAGGTGGTGAAACACATCATTGGCGAGCTAGGATCTTTTACCTTCTTCAAACAATAGATAATGGATTCAGATTCAACAACTTTGCGTCGTTGGTTTTACATTAATTGACAATAGTGCGTTATTGTTGGCCGCAATAGGCTTGCCAGTAAGAGAAGGCGCGTTCGAATGCTTTTTCTCTGTCGTGCATTTGTGCAAACAAGACCACTGCCATCGTAGCGAGAACCGTATTCGCCATTTGATTCATGTCATCTTCTGACGTCCCAAATGAGCAGTTCGCAGGCATTGGCACCTCAGACAGCATTTGCTCCGTCCAGTAGTGCGATGTCACGCCACTTGTTTGGCTTAACCATACGGTTTGGCTTACTTTCGGGTTGTATTCTGACTCACCCGATTGTCCTTTGAATGACACAACGGCATGAGCGGTTTTGCCAATCTCGAATTCGACTTCAGCATGAAGTTGTTGGAACCCGGGATGAAAGCTACCACGAATACCAACCGTCGCCTGCCCCGGATTCAATGCTCGAACCACGGTATTAATCGGCGTTCTAAGCCCATAACGATTCTTCCAACCGATCATGGTTTCTGCTTGGGGTGCAAACGAACTCAACGGCAGATACACAATGTTTTGTGTTTCTAACACACGCTTTGCGTCTTCTGCTGATTCCGCTTTGTTGATAGAAAACTTATCGAGGTAATCTTCCGCATGCAAACGACCAGATTGACGGTCGTGATAGCCGTGCATCAGCACTTTATGACCATTATCGGCGAGGATCTTCGCTGCCAACAGGTGCCAAGGCTGCCCTGCCGCTTCACGTTTGCCTGCATAACATGGCCAGTCAATGTCTGCACCAATAGCTGGCATGCGGGATTGGAATGCTTTCACAAAGCCAGCGATTTCTTGTTGAGTTTCGTTCTGTACACGGATCAGCATCAATAGCATTGCCATCTGATCGTCGTCGCACTCACCGTTTAGGTATTCATCCATAACTCGAAACGCTTGGTCAAAGTTCAGTGGTTTTCTACCACGTTCGCCACGACCGACTGTTCTAATACATTCCAAAATGCTGCTCATATTCCCTCGTATTCCGTCACTGACTGTACGGTTTCTATTAGTTGTTCGCGCAGTTTGACAACTTCTCCCATCACAATCAATGCTGGGCTCACGCCTTTAAGTGTAATCGATAAATCATTGAGCTGATTGAGTTGTGTAACGTGCACTTGTTGTTGAGGACTGCACCCATGAGTGATGATTGCGACTGGGAAATCTTCTCTCAAACCGGAGTTGATTAAACCCGTTTGTATTTGCGTTGATTTTTCTAACCCCATATAGAAAACTAACGTTTGTCCGCCTTGCATCAGTTGGCTCCACGCTTCAAATGCGCCTGTTACGACTTGCCCAGTAACAAAGGTAACGCTGCGAGCAACGCCACGATGAGTCAGCGGAATCAAGCTGTTTGCTGAACATCCAATCGCAGCAGTAATACCGGGGATGACTTCGTACGCGACTGAGTGTTTGACGAGCGCTAACGCCTCTTCGCCTCCACGGCCAAATACGAAAGGATCTCCCCCTTTTAAGCGCACAACTCGCTTTCCTTGCTGAGCGAGCGACACCATCAAATCACAGATTTCTTCCTGACCTATACTAGGTTGTCCGCATCGTTTGCCCACGTAAATCCAATCGGCTTGTGGCGAAGCCAACTCCAAAATATCTTTGTTAACCAAACGGTCGTACAGCAGAACCTCTGCCGACATAATCGCTTTCACAGCCTTCACGGTTAACAAGTCAGGATCGTGCGGCCCTGCTCCAACAATCGAGACAAAACCTTTGCGGTTCGCGTCGAGGTCTACTGAATGGTCTTCTAAGAGTTGGTTCAGTTTGCTTGCTTGATTATGCTTAGAAAAGCGAGACGAGCGTTCTTGTTTCTGACTCGCTTGTCCTTTCTTAAACCAAGACTTTTGATAAGGCGCTTCCATGTGCTTATCCTCTTTGTGACTTACTTTATTTGAATAGCCAGACTTTGCTGGTTCGCTTGCTGTTTGCCCTTTTGACGCTGATGACTGTCGATCATTTGTTTGATTTGAGAAACGCACGAACCACAGTTAGTGCCGCATTTGAGTTTGTTTTGAAGTTGGGTCAATGAAGTGCAGTCTTGTTTCTCCATCGCGTCATGTATTTGTTTATCGGTGACGCGGAAACAACTACAAACCAGTTTGGCGCAGCTTTGCGATTGAGTGATGGTAAGCAGTTGCGATAGCTCCATCGGCTTGCCAATCAAGCCAGTAAAGTTGGTGTAGTCAGTTTGAATCGGTTCGCTAGACACCACTAAAACAGAGCGAATGATACGAACGTCTCCAACAAGGTCGTAATCCACCGCGAGCCAACCCTGGGCAATATCTATCGTAATTCTGCGGCTCTTTTCCGTTCGACAAAAACTCTGCTTCTTTGGTCGCTTATCGTGTGCAAAGCGCCAAATACCCAAATTGCTTTCTGCTTGAAATGCGCTGTAGAGAAATTTACCGGAATCAAACTGTGTACCGATGAACATACCGTAGGTTTTTACCGCCGCATCTTGCACTTCAACATAAGATGACTTAAACGCAGGTTGCCCAGAAATAGGGTCTTTTGCGCTGTTTACTATCGCGTTAACACTGCTTTCACCGCCATATCGACCTGCCCAGTGCATTGACATAAACAGCTCCTGAAAACCCAAACCTTCATCAATGGCAACTTTGGCATAAATACCGGTGTTTGAAGTAGGCTGAAACAGCTTGGCGAGTTGTCCTGCTTTTAAGCGATTTTGAGTGGCAGAGAGTGTGTTCATGTACACGGTTGGCTCTAACTCAGAGGCGGCAAGGTGTGCAATATGCCCTGTGCGCGTCATGGTATGCCATTGGTCGCGTTGCCTGCCCGTATTGAGCCACCAGCCTTTTGTTCTCTCTAAACGCGTTGGAGATTCACTGGTCACGACAAAACGCGCTTTACCATCTGAGTGCGAATAGACACCATCAGCAAAAGGACGCTCTCCTCCCCATTGTGTTGGCACCCACTCTTCGTATTCTTGCTCGGTTAAGTTCGCGTATTGAGAAAGATCTAGCTTCAATGGTGAATCTGCATTCATGCCTGTCATCGCCGCATATTCCCTGAATACCGCCCGCTCTGAAGTAAACGCAAAACCATTTTGTGTCTTTTCCAATGCACACAGAGCTTGCCCGACTTGGCTTATCGCCCACCAATCTGATTTTGCTTCACCCGGAGGCGTTTGAAACTGGCGCTGCCTTGAAAGTCGACGCTCAGAGTTGGTTACCATGCCTTGCTTCTCCCCCCAGCCAGCGGCGGGCAGCAACAGGTCCGCGTAATGCGCAACATCCGAATCCGCTGTGATATCGGAAACAATCACAAACGGACAAATCTCTAGTGCACGTTTTACCAATTGGTTATCTGGTAAAGAGACGACGGGATTGGTTGCCATGATCCACAGAACTTTAATCTCACCACGTTCTACCGCCTCAAACAGTTCAACGGCTTTTAAACCGGGCTGAGTGGCAATTTCTGGTGAATCCCAAAACGCCTGCACTTGCTTGATAGACTCTGCGTCAAAAGCACGATGTACCGCTAATTGATTTGCTAAACCACCGACTTCTCGTCCGCCCATCGCATTCGGCTGACCTGTAATAGAAAATGGCCCGCAACCTGACTTGGCAATTTTACCTGATGCCAAATGTGCATTAATAATGGCATTGCCTTTATCGACACCATTTTCGGCTTGGTTAACCCCTTGGCAAAACAGCGTAATTGCGGTTGGGCTTTGCGCAAACCATTGAAAGAATGTCGTGAGTTTTTCTTCTGAAATCCCAATGGAAGACGTTAGATTAGTGACATCGTAACGCAAATTAGAAGCTTCTTCTGTAAGTGCATCAAACCCGTCGGTATAGGAATTTATGTATTGATAATCAATGCATTGCTGCTCAATAAGAAACTTAAGCAGCCCATTAAAAAGTGATACATCCCCATCGTTTTTAATTGGTAGATGCAAATCAGCTTGCTGCGCGGTGACCGTTTCACGCGGGTCAATGACCACCAGCTTGAGATTAGGATTGTTTTCTCTCGCTTGTTGAATGCGTCGAAATAAAACAGGGTGCGTCCAAGCGGTATTAGCACCGCAAATTATCAATAGCTCAGTCTTATCAATATCGTCGTAATTGACGGGAACGACATCTTCACCAAATGCTCGTACATGAGCCGCAACCGCCGAAGACATGCACAAACGGGAGTTCGTATCGATGTTTGCGCTGCCAACATAGCCTTTCATGAGTTTGTTGGCGACGTAATAGTCTTCCGTCAACAACTGGCCTGACACGTACATCGCGACGGAATCCGGTCCAAACTCTGCTTTCGCTTGATGAATCTTTTCTGCAATTAGATCTGTGGCTTGTTGCCATTGTACTTCTTGCCCTTGAGGTCGCTGCTTGGTGACAAGCTTTGGATACAGCAAACGCAAAGGCATATTCAAACTCTCTGCCAACGCGACACCCTTTACGCACAGTGACCCCGCATTTGCAGGATGACACGCATCCCCAACGATTCCTTTCGCATTGACCTCGACACCACATCCAACACCACAATAGGGACAAGTGGTTTTTTTGCATCCTTGCGACATTCCGCCCCCTGATTCTTTCCTTAGAATGACGAGCTACAAGCGAAAAAAAACCTCTCCCGAAACGAGAGAGGCTGCATTGCCTATAAAAGCTCAAAAAAGTAATACCCTATCCGCTTAACCGCCTGCTAAGGGAAAGCGGCGCATCGAGTTAACGATGAACATAATCTAAATTGCAAACCCGATGCCAATTTTATATTGCACTATATTTCAATAACTTAACAAAATCCGCTTTCACTTTATAATTGGCAATGCACTGATTAGGTGCGAGTTTGAATCACAGAAGTGCAAGATTAACGGGCTAGTGCCATGATCAGCCTCGGCTCTCCATCACCGAAATAATCTTCTTCTTTTTCCAGAACCTTAAAGCCTAACGAAGTGTACAACTTGTAAGCCGGCGCATTGTTTGGATCGACCGTTAACTTAATGACAGAACCGGAACTTGCCTTTGCGATTACATTCTCCACAAGCGAACGTGCAATCCCCTTTCCTCGATGCTGACTATCTACCGCAAGTGACAAGATCCAATGGGTGTTTTGTTCATCACTTTGTGCCATCAAAACATAGCCTGTGACTTGCTCGCCGTGTTTGGAAACCATCAATCCCTGTTGCCAGCAATCAAATGCTTGTCTGAAGAAGAATCTTGGATATGCATGATGCCCAAACAGCTCGTGTTCGAGCTCGTATAGTGCAACTAAATCTTGTTTTTCTACTGAGATGATCTTCATTGTGGTCTCTTCTTTTTACGGCATGACGAACGAAATATAGTGGCGAAATAAGACGGAACCTAACGATTTCATGAACTTCTTTCGATTTTATTGATAGTCGTACCTCTAAATTGAAGTATTCTGCGCGACTTTCCATGAGAGCTCTTTCATATAAACAGAACGTCGTACCAGTTTTTATTTGATTGTTAGCGCTTTTTTGTTGAATAATCGCCGCTCTTATATACAAAAATAATAAAAACAATACGGACGAACACCGTCCAACATGAGCAACAACGCTCATTTTGCTAGGCGAATCATCATGGAAATGAAGAACTCGCGTTTACGTCAGCGCTTCGATTTAGTTGTCAGAATTAGAGTGGATAATGTCGGTGTCTGGATTCGAGCAAATCAGCCCTTTGCTCGATTATAAAAATAAAAAGTGGTGGCAGTTTTTAGGCATTCAAATCCTAATCTTTTGCGCAATACAAGTGAGCTATAGCCTCTCCAATTTCTATGTGATTGCGCAAGATCGCGTTCACGTACTCTCTTTTACGGCTGCTTTCGTTGTTACCGTAACGCTGCGATACAGTTGGCGAGTCCTCCCGACTATCGTGGCAGGACTACTGTTTTACTATGGATTCTTTTCCAAGCGTCCATGGGAAATGGCGGTGCTGTTTTCTGTGTTGCTCCCCGCATTGCCTTTATTGTTTTGCCAGTTGTATCGTGCAGCCTTAAAACGCGTTGCTGCGTATAACTTCACGGTTAAACTTGGCTACTACGCTGCGTTTATAGGAATACTCTATCCAATTGCAAACACCGCATTGCTCATGTTGATCAGTGTAATGCTAGGTGGATCCTCTGACTTTTCTTTCGAGTTTGTCGCTTACTCAGTGTTAAGCGCAATCCTTACTCAGATGGTACTTACCCCACTACTAAGCCTTGGTCTTAGCTATGTACTTGATGGAGAAAACGCGCCTTACATAAAACTCGATCGTGCCATGATGGCAGCCTACTCCAACCCTTTGCATTATCGACTATGGCTGATGGTGTGTTCGCTGTTTTTAGTGGCCGGAATCTCGGCACAAAACCCGTTAACTCTGAATACACTTAGCTTGATGCTGCTGTGTTTGGTCGGCATGGGGCTCGGAAAGTTTGGCTTACTACGCCCAATGCTGATTGGCGCTGCAACATTGCTCGTTTGTGTCGAGAACATAATCAGCCGCTACAACCTAGGTTTCATATCACGTGAACAAGTTTATGCGATGTTGCTGGTTTTGTTTGTACTGACCATGCTCACTTTTATGCTTGGTGCTCATACAATAAAGAACTATGTCACGACACGTAATGCGATTCGAAAAGAACGCATCGATAGCTTTACGGGGTTATACAATCTCGCGCAATTAAAAGAAGATGTCGCAACGCAAACTCACGCGACATTGATCTACATTGACCTTGAACCAACCCTTTCCAAACTCAACGGTCTCGGGCACCAAGGCCGCGCGCAACTGATGAAACAGTTAAGCCAGTATTTGGCTGCCAATACCGAGCATTTAAAACGCGCCTATCTGCCACCTTTTGCCAGTGGGTTACTCTGTTTTGCCCCAAAACTGCCTAAGATGGAAAGCGAATTATCCAAATTGATTGGGCTTTTAGATCGATTCTATTTTTACTTCGACGACAGCGCGGTAAGCCTTGTAAAACGTACAATCCAGTGTGCTTCCATCTACGGAAACCACAATCTTGATCCTTTGATCTCCAAACTGTGCGAGCAACAAGGCCGCGACACCGCATGCGTGAACTGGGTAACACACAATCAAGAAGAAAATAAGACACTTAACCAATTGAGCTTCATCCAACAGTGCTTTCGCGAAAACGAATTTGAGCTCTACTGTCAGCCGTATCGAGCGCTATCGGATAACACTCAAAATGCCCACTTTGAGATTTTGCTGCGCCTTAAACCTAAACAGGGGGAGCTTATGTCTCCGGCCGAATTTTTCCCTTTGATCAACGAGTTCGGTTTAGAAAGAGAGCTAGATAAATGGGTAATCGAACACACTTTCAAAGCGCTAAAAAACCATATTGAAGATTGGGACTCGATCGGACGATGCGCCATCAATCTGACCGCCAAAGCGCTGAATTCACAGGGTTTAGCGGAAGACATTCAAACCGAAGCGGATCTACACCAGATCCCGATGAATAAACTGTGTTTTGAAATCACGGAATCGGATGCACTTCGTAATGAACCAATTGCAATTCAAAACTTAAACAGACTTCGAGAAGCAGGTTCCACCATCGCACTGGATGATTTTGGCACCGGTTATGCGAGCTTCGATTATTTGCGTCGCCTTCCCCTCGACGTGCTGAAGGTGGACGGCTCATTCGTGAAAAACATTGTCGACAGTGAAAATGACCGAATCATCGTCCAAGCCATCAGCCAAGTCGCCAGCAGTATGCAGTTGGTCACGGTTGCCGAGTTTGTCGAATCAGAAGATCATATCGATACACTGAAAGCGCTAAATATTCAGTTTGCTCAAGGGTTTGGGGTCGCAAGACCACTGCCGCTTTCGGACCACCTTACAATGTTATCGAACAAAGCTTAACCACAACATCTAAAACCATAAAAACAGAAAATTTCGCGATATAGTTTCAGTTTAAACATACCAAACCGGAACTATATATCGCTTTTTTCAAATTTTCATGGTTCGATAGTTTACTGCCCTGCCTTTTCACTAGCACGATTCACCACTTGGCCAATGTGATAACAATCACTAAAACATATAACATCCGCGCGATTATTATTTTTATAAAGGCGAGTTTTAAGTGAAAGAATCTCGAGATACGTTAAATTTTAGTGAATTAAACACAACAAATACCTGGACAAAACACGATACTCATTGGGTATTAAGCTTGTTTGGTACTGCCGTAGGTGCTGGCATTCTGTTCTTACCAATAAACCTTGGTATTGGTGGTTTCTGGCCGCTGGTTGTCATGGCGATTCTTGCATACCCAATGACTTACTTAGCGCACCGTGGCCTCGCTCGTTTCGTACTGTCATCAAAGATCAAAAACGCAGACTTTACCGATGTCGTAGAAGAACACTTTGGCGCGAAAGCGGGCCGTTCCATTTCGCTGCTGTATTTTCTTTCTATCTTCCCGATTCTTCTTATCTATGGCGTCGGCATCACCAACACCGTTGACAGCTTTATGGTCAACCAAGCTGGTATGGAGCCATTACCGCGCGCCCTTCTGTCTGGCGTATTGGTGTTTAGCTTAATTGCTATCATGATGGCGGGTGAAAAGGTGATGCTACGTGCGTTTGCCATCATGGTTTACCCATTGGTGGCGATTCTGGCGTTTCTTTCATTTTATCTAATGCCAAACTGGAGCATGCCAGTGATGGATGCACCAGAAATGTCGTCTTTTGCAAGCACAATGTGGTTAGCGATTCCCGTGGTGATCTTCTCGTTCAGTCACGCAGCAGCAATCTCTAGCTTTGCAAATGTACAGCGTCGCCATTATGGAGAAGGTGCCGACGTAAAATCAGAGCTTATCTTGCGCCGTACTAGCGTCATGCTGATCGCATTTGTTCTTCTGTTTGTGTTTTCTTGTGTATTAGCGCTTTCTCCAGAACAACTGGCAGAGGCAAAGTCACAGAACGTATCTGTACTTTCTTACTTAGCTAACGCTACGGACAACCCATTTATCGCAACACTTGGGCCACTGGTGGCATTTGTCGCGATCACCTCTTCTTTCCTTGGCCACTTTTTGGGTGCACGTGAAAGCCTAAATGGTTTGATCACTAAGCATTCAGATATGCCGAAACGCCGTGTTGATCACATCAGTGTTGTGGTGCTATTCGTGTCTATTTGGATTGCGGCAATCATGAACCCAAGCATTTTGGGTATGATGGAGGCACTATCTGGCCCGGTTATCGCGATGATCTTGTTCATTATGCCGATGTTGTCGGTATACAAAGTGAAAGCACTGCACAAATATCGTGGAAAAGTATCGACATACTTTGTACTGATGACGGGTATTGTTGCAGTAAGTGCGTTGGTTTTTAGCTTGTTGAGCTAAGAAAAGAGACTTAGGTGGGATTTTCAGGGGAATACCTTGTTTTTTTTATTAAGGTAATTCCCTGAATTTTGCTATGGTTTTCTGAACAGTAATGAAAAATTACTGTCTCATTACATGAGAGTGAAAACGCCTGCGATCATTAGTACTGACGCGATGCAAGTACGGCCGATAATACCGAAGCGGGAAGGTTGAATCATTTCGTTGTGCATAGGCAATCTCCTTTTTTTGTTAGAACAGCCAATTTTTCATGGCTTAATAACACTATGTCTAAAAACACCTTTTTTCACAAGACATACCAATATTAAATATTTATGACAGTCTGATGAAATTTTAGAGATCGAACGATTTTTTAAGACTCATTTCCCTTCTTCAACCATTGCGCACTAACGTGTTTCAAGCTTTTTGTCATTGCTGCAAACCAACATTAACCACTCTATCAAGACGTTCTTTTTTAAGTAGGTCTTTTTAAAAACGCCCATATTTCATATGCCTAATTACATTCATCTAATAACTAACTTTTTCAAACAGATAAAATAGATAAATCTGTGGGTGTTCATTGATAAGAAGTGATAAACTTTTAGGGTGTTTCAATTTATAGAGTTAGCTTTTATCAACAGCCTAAAGCTTTTCCCGTTTAAAACGTTACGATACCTATTTCCGATTGTGTTTGGCGCTATGTGCTCGACAAATAGCATTGCGGCAGATTACGCGAATAAAGAAAGCTATCTCAGACACCATCTCACCATAAAAGACTATCCGATGCTTGAGTTCTACTTTGACTCCATCGGCAAGCCTCGTTCTATCAAATCAAGCGATTTAACGCTTCCCGCTGATGCTTCACCAAATTCAGAAGCCTTGTACTATTTTGCGCGTATTTATCTAGAACGTTATGAAGGGGTTCCCCTACCCGAGATTCCTGATCTTGTGGCGTTTGGCAAAAAGCACGAGTTACCTTGGGTCATCGCTGAAGCCAAGTTAAACCAAGCCGTCGAATTGGTAGAAGCAGACGACGTTTGGCAAGGCGAATTGCTGCTGCATGACGTCATCAACATTTCACGCCAAATCGGTTACAACTCGCTACAAGGCCGAGCTTACCGTTGGCTTGGTAATGCGGAAGTACAACGAGCGCAAGTACAAACTGGTTTAAAACACTATCGCACCGCTTACGATTTGCTTGAAGACTCTGAGTTTGAAATCCAGACTGCGATGACTCTTAATAACATAGCATCGCTCTATATGGAGCTGTCTGATTGGGATCGCGCTAAAGCCTATCTTGACCAAGCCATCAGTGGGTATCTCAATAGCAACGAGAAATACGACAACAGCCTGTTCCTTGCAATTATGTATGCGAACTTGAGTGTCATTAACTACGGAATGGGCAAATACGAAGAATCGGAACATTACTTTGAGCGTGCGGCCAAGCTCTCTATGGATACGGGCTCAGTAAGAATAAAACACAACTCCGTTTCTAATTTATCGCAGCTACTTAGCACGCTCGGTAAAATGGAAGAGTCTTATAAGTTAGCTCAAGCTTGCTTAGACCTCCCTAACCCGCAAAAACTAAAAGGCATGAAAGCCGCTTGTCACGAGGCATTTGCCGAAGCCTATCTGAAAGATGGTAAATACGAACAAGCCATTGAAAGTGCAAAACTCGCGCTAGAAGGCCTAAGTGAAACAGCAAGTGCAGAAACCAAACAACAAATGGATCTGTACTTGGTCTTGGTTCGTGCTCATCAGGAGTTGAAGAACTTTGAAAAAGCGTTCGACAACTTGGGCCGTCTACGTAACTTAGAGAAAAGCTTCGACAATCATGTTCATGGCGACGAGATGATTAATATCAAGCTCGATTTAGAAGCCAAACTTGCTCAAAAAGAACTGACATTACTTGAAGCGAAAAATGCCCTGCAAGCATCGGAACTTGAGTCGCAGCGCTATCGCGAAATCTTTTACTTCCTAATTGTGGCAGCGATTGGCTTCTGGCTATTTCGCTACATTCGTCAGATGAACAAGATCAACGAAGAGCTCACTCAGCAAAACACCACCGATCCGTTGACTAAGATACATAACCGACGTTATCTGCCGAATTGGTTAGATAACATGGCGAAACGCAGCCCGGGGCGTAAATTTGCTTTGGCCGTGATTGATATTGACCACTTTAAAACGTTCAACGACCAATACGGGCATGACTTGGGTGACAAGATGCTGACTCATGTCGCGCGTATCCTTGATGAAGCCACTCGCTCTGGAGACTTATTGGTACGCTGGGGTGGTGAAGAATTCGTCTTACTATTTGAAATCCGCCACGCCGACGACTGCGCAAAAACCTTAGACCGTTTGAGACTTGCAGTTGAAAACAACAACCTAGAGGTTGACTCAGACTCTCTAGGCGCGACAATCTCTCTCGGCGCGGTTAACGAGTTAAGCGCGCAATCCATCAAACAAGAGTGGGATCAATGGTTTTTCGCTGCTGACCAAGCTCTGTATGATGCCAAACAAGCTGGGCGAAACCAGTTCAAAATTCACTCGACGTCATAGAAAGCACAATGAAGAAAACATGGATTATTGCTGCCCTATCGCCATTCATTTTGGCCGCATGCAGCAATCAACAAGCCGCACAATTGGGAATGAGAAGCAGCAGTGTGAATGTATACGCTCAACAAATGAGCAACATACAGCTATGTGAAACCCTGTATTACAATCGAGCATCCAACCAAACTCGTGTTGCCATTGGCGCCGAGTTTAATCGCAGAGGCTTAAACAAACGTTGGTGCGATCAAGAATACAAGAAGTTCTATGTAGAAAAAGTGGTTGACGGGTTGCTGTCTCGTAAAGAACAAGCCCCTACAGAACCTGAGCCAACCATACAACCTGCCATATAAATCACCCCATTCCATAAAAAGCAGGAAATTACTCTAATTTTCCTGCTTTTTAAACACGCAATCTTTTCTCCAAATATCTAGAATCTTTCGTGACTTCAAGCATTTAACGTCAAGATAATGTCGTGCGTCGAAAAACAAAAGTAAATAAGATGTAAACAGTTTTCGTCTCCATTCTTACCCGCTAGCTTTGTTTAGACCTGTTTAAAGGAGTATCGAACAGGGATAAAAATTCCAAACAAAGACATGAGGTCACAAATGGAAACACGCATTAATCGCCTATTCGCTGCGATGTTAGCAGTAGGCATTTCACCTGCCGTCTCGGCTTACGATCCGCTCTACTCAGAGCAATGGCACCTAGATAACACAGGCCAAACTGCATTTGCAGCCAACCCTGCCGTTGCGGGTAACGACTTAAACACCAAACTGACACAAGCAATGGGTATTGCGGGTGTAGGCGTAAAAGTTGCGGTCATTGACTCTGGTGTACAGATCGACCACCCAGACCTTGCGGGTAACGTAGTCACAGGTAGCAGAAACTTCGTTGAAGATTCACCATTCCCAGCCGATTACCCAGTAGACGCAAATGGCCACGGTACTGCTGTTGCTGGCCTAATCAGTGCGGTTGGTAACAACGGTGAAGGCGTTCGCGGCGTTGCTTCTCGCTCGTCTCTAATGGGCTTTAACTGGCTCGCTAACCAAACTCTTGAAGGTTGGTTGATTTCGCACGGTGCAGACGCGTCCACTAGCGATGTCCGCGTATTCAACCAAAGCTATGGCTTTAGCCCTATCACACCAATTCCTTTCGATGAGAACGACCCACAGTTCAAACTTGAAATGGATGTGATGAAGGACGTCAGCGAAAGCAATGCTTGGGGCCGAGGTGCGGTCTTCGTGAAGTCTGCAGGTAATGGGTACCGCTACTTCAACACTGGTCGTTTCTTTGTGCTTCCAAGCGATTTCTTCGCAGGCGGCGGTAACCAAGGGCTACCAATGCACAACTCGGCACAATCTTACGATAACTCAAGTTATTACAACCTAGTCACTAGTGCACTCCGCGCCGACGGTACTCGTGCGAGTTACTCTTCCGTTGGTGCTAACGTTTGGGTTGCTGCACCAGCCGGCGAATATGGTCAAGATTTCCCAGCTATGGTCACAACCGACTTGATGGGCTGTGAAGCAGGTCAAAACACCAGCGCTGATCTTGGTATTAACGGCCTACACGGTGGTACAGAACAAGATCCGAGCTGTAACTACACCAGCACGATGAATGGTACCTCTTCTGCTGCGCCAAACACTTCAGGTGCGATAGCGGCAATTATGTCGACAAACCATGCGCTAACCGCTCGTGACGTGCGTGCGCTGCTCGCGGAAACCGCAAGCGTGACTGACAAAGATCACCCTGGCGTTCAGCTTGAGTTCGTGAACAACCAAGGTGAACTGGTGAGCTACGAAGCAATCTCACCATGGCAGAAAAACGCAGCGGGCGTCAACTTCCACACCTTCTATGGCTTTGGTGCGGTTAACCTTGATGAAGCAATGAAACGTGCTCGCATGACAAACAATGTTCTGCCTGCACAGATCATTACTCCTTGGGCGAGCAATGCGACAGAAGTCAGCGTCCCAGATGCAAGCTTGGTTGGCGGCTCTTCAGCTATCGCAGTGACCGATGACATTACGGTTGAATCGGTACAGGTGAAACTAACGCTTGAGCATTCACGTCTACCTGATTTGGCAATCGAACTAGTTTCACCATCTGGCACTCGTTCTGTACTACAAACGCCGCGTAACGGCCTTGTTGGTCAATCGCTCGATCCAAACGTGACAGGCTATGAGAATCAACTTCTGCTATCTAACCAGTTCTACGGCGAGGACGCAAAAGGCGAATGGACGCTACGCGCTATCGATACAAACGGTGATGAAGTGTTCTCATTCATTGCATATTTCAACTCTTCAGCTATCTATGATGTACCGATGGCAAACAACGCAAAACCTGGTGTTATTAAAAACTGGTCTATGCGTATCTTCGGTCACTAAGGAGTCATTCACATGAAATTTATGATATTTTCTATTCTGGCTCTTTCGACTATGGCAACCGCTGTCCATGCAGAGCAACAACTAGCAGAACAACCTGCGCCTGAGCTGTTTGTAGCATCAGATGCCGTCGAGATTAACGGCCAAGATTACCGCAAACTTTCTGTCGATAACCTTTCAGAAGCGGCAGAACTGCATGCAGGCGATGAAGTGTTTAAGAATGCGTTTAGCAACGTATCAAAAGCCACTGGCCTGATTTTCGTTACCGTGAAAAATCCAGCGGATGCGAAAGCCGTGGCTAAACAACTCAAGCTTGACGTTGTATTTGCACAAGGTGAGTCTGCAGTATTCAAAGCGTCTGAAGGCCAAGACCTGCTTGGTATCAGCGATTACTTGAATGCTGACAGTCGCGTAAAAGCGTCTAAAATTGAACTAAACAGCGGTAAATTCCGTGCACAATAATTCTCTAGCAAAGAGAAGTTGGCTCTGAGCACTATGACGTAACACTTGAGTTAACGTTATAGAGTGATAAAAATAATGCCTCAGCAATTACTGAGGCATTTTTTATTTGGTTCATTTTCTCTTTGAAGTGCCACATCAGACGTAAGTATCAACGTGGTTCATTTTATTAATGATCTTTTGACCATCAATACGACGCACAACCGCCCCATCCTCATTCTTGATTACCATAGTTGGTTTTCCAGTTTGGGTACTCAATTCTGCACTCACATCAATTCGATTCGCTTTAAACGCCAGATTCATATAACGACTGACGTTTTTCAAATCGAGCTGACTGCTGGTTACATAAGGGTTTGCTTTATTCTCTATACGCATCACATCAAAGATTCCGCACTGCATGTTGCACAAAAACTAAGCTATGCTAATTCGCTCTATTTGTCATGCAAAATTACCCATAAAACGGTGATCTGGGCGGCAAGTTCACGTAACAATCTACCCTGTTAATCTTGGATGAATGAAATCAACTTCTTGGCAATGTCGGTGTTATTTTGTGAACCAACAAACTGCTCAGAACCTTTGCCATAAGCGAACACTTGAACGTCAACCGCAGTGTGCCCCTTTGTTGTCCAGCCGGTGTAGCTCTTCTCGTTGATGATGGCTTTTACTTCCTTGTAGAGCGTTTTTGCCGGCTCCTCACTCAATTTCGCATAAGCCAGTTTTCTACCTTGCTCTTTAGACAAAGGCCAATCAACAGATTCATTCCATGTCGCGATCATGTCATTTGACTGCGCAAGAGATATCGCCAAAGGCCATGCGGTTTTATGAACACCTTTGATCACTTCAGTATCCCACTGATACTGTCCATTCGCGCCAAGAGTTAAACCGCCAGTGGAGTGATCGGCGGTGACCACCAGTAAAGTATCGGGATGACCATCCACATAGGCTTTCGCTAACTCTACGGACTTGGCAAAGTCGCTCATCTCTGCCATTGCACATGCAATATCATTCGCATGGCCACACCAGTCGATCTGGCTTCCCTCAATCATGACAAAGAAGCCATTATCCTGACGCTGCAGTAGTGACAAGGCTTTATTGGTCATCTGTTCTAATCGTGTTGAATTTTCATCAAGTGCAAAAGGAAAGGCCTTGTCTGCAAACAAACCTAATGCAGGTAAGGTTTGTAGTGCAGGCAATTGTTTGAAATCCGTGATGTACTGATAGCCTTGCTGTTTGAACTCATCAACAAGGTTACGATCATCACGCTCGAAATAGCGCACACCGCCACCCAGCAGTAAGTCTACTGGCAGTTGGTCATCCACTTTGTTGTCGATGTAGTCATTGGCGATGGCATCGTAGTTTCGGCGGGATTCATTGTGCGCAGCAAAACTTGCTGGTGTCGCATGGTTAATTTGCGACGTTGCCACTAAGCCTGTCGTCATCCCTTCTTCTTTTGCCATCTCTAACATGGTTTTGATTGGCTGCTTATCGGTATCCACCGCAATCGCACCGTTGTAACTTTTCACACCTGTACTAAGAGCCGTTGCGCTCGCCGCACTGTCGGTAACATAAGTGACGTCATCAGGGTATGTTTTCGCCATACCAACCAAAATGGAATCGAAGATGGTCGGTTCAATCTCTTCGGTTTTTGGATCATCGTGGTAATAACGATAAGCGGTAGTAAACGCAGGGCCCATGCCATCACCGATCATAAATATAATGTTCTTTGGTGCATCATCTGCGAAGGTAGGCGTGGCAAAAAGGCAGGCAGTAATTAGGGGGTATTTAAGCTTCATATCTCATCCATGACATAATACGATGGTGCCACAAGGGCACGCATCAACTTGTGTATCGTTCTAATTTATAAACGAATACTATCATGTAGTTGGGATGAAACATGGCGTTGCTTCATAGTTTTACAACGCACATCATTTCTTGAAGACAATCACTTCCGTCAACAAATCTGCTTTATCAGTTTCATTTGGATTGTTCAGGTAACGCTCAATACCCAATGGCTTGGTTTTGACTTTGATGCCGTTTTGTCGAGTGAGATTCATGACGAACGACCAAGCATTCCCTAAGAACCAGTATTCACCCTTGTGTTCAACCACATAAGTTTCACACTCAGGGATCGTCCCAGCCACAAAATCGCCAGTAGCCGCGACGCCGGCTTTCACTGGCAAGCAAGTGATGAATTCAAAGTAACCTTGCTTCATGTCCATAGAAAGGTAGTAACAGAATAACTCCCCTGTCATTGGCAAGCTTTCTTGCTCTGCCAGCTCGTACAGTCGCGCCACATGATCTTGCATGACGGGCCCCAATTCTGGAATGGTTCCGGCCCCCATTAAGCCAATGTAGTTAATTTCATTTTGTTTGCGGGAACCGATGTCGGTAAGCTGAGACAGCACTTGGCCCGTTTCCATCTGACTTTTCAGCATGCGAAGTCCGCGGTCATAATCCATACCAATCATTGACTTAAACATGTTTTTCAAGAAGAACAAAAACCAAGGAACTCGCGATTGCATCATCCATTCAACCGTGCTGCCATTCTGTGACGGCGTCACTAAAAACGTCACTTTTGCGTGACTTTTGAATGGTCTAAAGAAGTGAAGTTCCATATCTAGGCGGTGTTCTTGCGTGCTCTCAAGTACCATCGCCCCTGTCCCGATACGATGACCATTCCACTGATACCCAGAACCAACCACACCTTGTTCATCACTGTAGGTGAGTTCGCATTCTGGCTCCATAATGATCCACGGCGACCACTCTGGCCAATGAGTAAAGTCTTTCAAGTACTCGATGATGTCACTTTGTGTCTTTTCAATTTCGATACTTCGATTGACCTGATACGAGAGCATAACCACTCCTTGCAATTCACTTTGACTCTTTTGAGTCTAATCGATATCGAATTTTTTTCTTGTTTCACTGGCAGTTAGATACAAAAATGTATGGTCCGCCCCGTTATTGCAACTACAATTAAGTCATAACGGAGTTGGTTTGCGCTAATGTATTCGGAGTCCTTGTTGGGAGCACTAGCTTCCCAGCTCCACGATGATATCTGCGCCAGATTATCCTTAAAAAGCCAAAAGCATTTAACGCTATTTTTTGTGTCAGGTTCTTAATCTGGTCGATTGACCGTTTTTGTCATCATTTTCATTGGCGTTGCAAACTTGGTTATAGCTATACAACCTTAAAAGCTTGGCGGTGGTACAACACCGCCCAAGCTATTCTTGCTAGCTTGTTGGCAAGTGCTACGACCACAACATTAAATGGCTTCGTCGCCCGAAGTTTGATGAGCCACTCACCAAACACTTTCCCTGTCGTTTCTAGCCTTGAGAGAACGGCTCTTGCTCCATGGATAAACAGAGTTCTGAGATGTTTATTGCCTCGTTTACTTATGCCAAGTAGCTTGGTCTTTCCTCCCGTAGAGAATTGTCTCGGTACAAGCCCTAACCAAGCTGCCATTTCCCGACCATTGGTGAAATTGTTTGGGGAGCTTACGTCAGCAACGCACAACGTTGAGGTAAGGTCTCCAACTCCAGGGATAGTTTTCAGCAATTGTGCACTTTCATTATTATTAACAATAACTTGAAGCTTACTGTCTTGAGCTTTGACCTTTTCATTAAGGTATTTGTAGTGTTCGTGGATAGACACTAATTCACACAGCAAGCTCTCCGGCAGTGCCATTTTTTGTGCTGCTAACCATTGGAAGAGAGACTTCATCTTTGCATGCCCCTTTGGAAAACTCAGGCCGAACTCAAGCAAGATAGCCCCAATTCGAGACATAGCCGCGGTTCTCTCCTTGATATAGCCATCTCTGACACGATGAATCGCTGCAATGACTTGGGCTTCTTCACTTTTTACCGCGACAAACCTCATTGTTGGTCGACCAGCCGCTTCTGCAATTGCTGATGCATCTATGAAATCATTTTTGTTGCCTTTGACATAAGGCTTAACGTACTGGGGAGGAATGAGTCGAACTTGATGGCCGTATTCACCACACTTACGAGCGAGCCAATGAGCACCGCCACAAGCTTCGAAAGCAATGGTTGTTGGTTCGATTTTACAAAGAAAATGTTGGAGTTGGTTTCGATTAAACTTACGACGCAATACTTCCGCACCAGAACGGTTATGAGCGATAGCGTGGAAACAGTGCTTGCCTAGGTCGATACCTAAAATGTGAATAGAAGACATATGGTTCACCTCATTCTGAGGCTTAAGGGCTTGGAGAGTGGGGCGGACCATATAATTAAGCCAGAGTACGTTCTCTGGCTTTAAATAATTTGCACGCGTTTAGGAGCGAAAATCGATTTTTGCAGTAAACCTGACGCCATCATCGTCCAGTTCAAATGGCCAACTCATTCGCTCACAAATGCGCTCGACAATCACCAAACCACATCCATAGCCAGCGTTGTAGGTTTCATTGCCATCATGGCGATTCATAATAGTAAGTTGCGTCCCATTGAGAGCAATTTCTATATCACCCACACTGTAGCTGAAAGCGTTTTTTATCAGGTTATTGATGACAATCGTTACGAAGCTTTCCGGTGCGTGCACCATACCACTGTTGGTCTCTTCCAACTTGTACTCCGCCCCTTGCTTGGCAAATAACGGCGCGAGTTCGTCGAGCTGCTGGTTTAAGCAACGCAATAGCGCATGATCAGCGTAATGTTGTGGTTCTACCTTCTCTTTACCCAATAGCAAAAAGGCTTCCGTTAACACTCGCATCTCTTCACAAGCCGACTGCATACGTGTAATTGCCTTTTGTGCGATAGGCAGTTGCTCTGGCACACGACTCAGAATATCGGTAGACCCTTTGATCACCATGATTGGCGTGCGTAGCTCGTGTGACGCAAAGCGGCTGAACTCTTGTTCTCGTTTGAAGTAACCCGCGATCTCGTTCTTGCTGTCTAACAGCGTCTGTTCGATATGGCGTGTTTCGCTGAACTTGGTATCAACCTCAAACGTTGGTTGGTCCGGCGGCATTCTGCCAATCTTGTCTTCGATCTTCGCTAACGGTCGAGACAGAATACGCACCATGTAAACGCCATAACCCACCATGATGATGGAGAACAAGCCACCCAAGAAGAAAGTAAATTGATGCAGCGAGCTTTCGTATTCGTCCAAGTAGTCATCGGAATCATCTTGGAAGACGATGTACATTAGCCCTTTTCCAGACGGATGCTCGAACACCACGAAGTGCTTATCTTCTTCACCTAATAAGTATTCGTAGAAACCCGGAAACTTGAACGACAATAACCAATCTGGCGTTGGCGCTTCACTCCAATACGAATCAAACTCCATCACATTGGGCAATGGCGCATCCCACCCCATCTGTTGGTAGTTTTCTTTGTATAGTGCCACTTCGGTATCAAGCCAGTGGTGCAAGCTCAATACTTCGAGTTTATTCTCAGCAACGTAGATCAACGACCAAAATAAGGTGAACATCGCAAAGGTCATCAAGCCAAAACCCCAGCGAATCTTGCGATAGATACTCGGGTATTCTTTATGCTTTGAGTCGGTAGCCTTGTCCATGAATCGTCTCTAATCTGGAATCATCAAAACCCTTATCGAGTGCCGTTCTTAAACCATAAATGTGGCTTCTTAATGCATCACTGCCCGGCGGTTCATCGCCCCACACGTTCTCAATAACCTCAGTACGAGAAACCGCAGACGGTGCACGCTTCAATAGCAACTTGAGAATTTTGGTTTGAATACGACTCAGCTTGATGTGTTTGCCCATGCGCGTCACTTCATCAGTGCGAGCATCCAAACTAATGTCGGCAAACTTCAATGTACCAATGTCTTGTCTTGGGCCTCGATTGGCCAGAGCATGAACTCTCAAACTCAGCTCCTGCATGGCAAAAGGCTTCATCAGATAATCATCGCCACCCGCGTTAAAGGCAGCCACTTTGTCATCTAAGGTATCTTTGGCGGTTAAGAACAAAATTGGGGTACCACAAAGAAGTTCTTGGCGTAGTTTTCCAACCGTACTGATGCCATCGAGTTTTGGCATCATGATGTCCATGATGATGACATCGTAATGATTTTCTTGAATTAAATTTAGCGCAGCCTCTCCGTGGTAAGCGCAATCAATGGTCATTCCTTCGAGTTCTAGATAATCGGCAATGGTTTCTGAAACATTGTGATTATCGTCGACAATTAATATTTTCATAGGCTCACGTTTCTTCACGATCACTTCACGATACGCGTCATAAGATACAACCAAATTCATAAATAAGCTTTCAAAAATAGGTCGATATCATGAAAAAATTAGCGCTTGTAGCGGCAGTGGGTTTGGCATTATCTGGTTGTGGCGGGTCTGGTGACGGCGGTAGTTCAACACCACAACCTGTTGTGAAGCCAAGCGCTGCAATCGGTACGGTTGAATCAGTAAACGATGAAGCAAGTACCATCACGGTGAATGGTTACACTTACCGAGTGTCTGAAGTCATGTATGGCACTCAAAAAATGAACCTTGGTGCGGTACATCCAAACATGATGGTGCAAGTTGGCTCAACAGTAAAAGCAGCATCGAACACGACAGATGAACCCGTCGTCGTTACGCTAGAGCCAACCATGACTGGTACAGTAACCGCGATCGATCATGCAAACAAAACCTTCACAGTCAACGGTGTAGAACTTCAGTTTGACGGTTTGAGCAGTGAAATCGAACTAAACGATTGGGTCATGGTGTCATCACTACCAACTGCTGATGCTGGCTACAAAGTGCTATCCGTTGTGAAATTTGATTTTGATATCAATGGCCCTGACGAAATCGAAGGCCGTATCTCAAGCATTGATGCAAACAACAGCACGTTCAAACTTGGCGCAAACACAACGGTATCTTACAACCGCGTTGACGGTCTAGAGGTCGGTCAGTGGGTTGAAGCTGAAGGTTCTATGCAAGGCGACGTATTTGTTGCGACAGAAGTGGAAGTAGAAAACTACGACAGTCTTGTTGGTGACAATGATGTAGAAGGTATCGTGACATGGGTTGCGAACGATTACAGTCAATTCTCACTAAACTACCGTGGCAATTTTACGGTCGACAACGCAACACGTTTTGAAGATGGTGCTAAAGCGGATCTTAAACAAGGTCAAGAAGTGGAAGTAACATCGGTAATGAAGAACGGCGTTCGCACAGCGACAAACATTGAAATCGATGGTCCTGATTTTGATGGTGACCACGACAGCAACTGGCAAGGTAAAGAGTTCGAATGTGAAGGCATCGTTTCTAACTACGATGTGAATGCAGAAACCTTCCAAGTAGCTCGCTGTGAAAACGACGCAGACCAAGTTATGGCAAATAATACTGCTGTGATTGACGCACAAACTCGCTTTGAAGGCTTAAACAAACACAACCTAAACGGTACGCGAGTAGAAGTTGAAGGTGTCATAATCAACAACCAAAACATCGCACGTGAAGTGGAAGCAGAAGGCCACGACGACTAAGTCGAAATAAGTACAACAAACACAACTAAGAAGCACCGTCTTTGTGGTGCTTCTTCCCTCTCTCGTATCGTCTTTTCTTTTCAATTTTTACATCAGATACGTATGACCAAATGAGGGATTAATAATGCGTAAAATGACACTGCCTCTAATTATGCTTTTCGGTGCTTGTGCTTCAGCAAGCAGCTTCGCGGCGACAAACAGCGACAACACACCAGAGCGATTGGAGTCTTTTGAGTGCACAGGCTTAGTAAACAGTTACGACGCAAACTCCCGAACTTTCGTGCTGGCCTGCCAAAACGATCATGGGCCAGAATTCCAAACCAAAACGGTGGTGATTGATACCAATACCCAACTCGATGGCGTACAAGAAGCGCAATTAGATGGTGCAACGATCGAAGTCGATGGCGTAGTAATTAACGATCAAAATATCGCAAGAGAAATTGAACTCGCGAACGACTAAAGTTCCGAAATTACAACAGAAACTCGCAAGTGTCGCTTCGGCGGCACTTTTCTTTTCCTGCAAACTCACATCACTCAGTTACACTTAATTCATGTTTACACGAAGACGGTAACTGTAATGAACAAACGTAACCTTGCCCTACTTCTTCTCCTATTCGGCGCAACCTCTGCGCACGCAGGTGTTTTGGACCCAGACTGTGATGCAGAAAAAGCAGCTAAAGCAACAGCCACTAAAGCGGTTGTGGGTGTCGGTGGTCGATGCACACCAAAAGAAGCCTTAAAAGACACGACGGTAGAAGCTGGTAAAGAAGCACTACCAGACGAAGGGCTTGCTGGGAAAGCCGTTGATGCGGCCATGCCAGAGAAAGAAAAGAAACCAATTAAAAACACAACCAAGAAGATCATTACAGATTAATCTCAGCCTGATGTGAATCGATTTGTGAATATTGGCTTGAAGTGACTATCGGTATAAAGTGACCATTAGTTTAAAGTAAATAAAAAGAGCGTCCATCTGGGCGCTCTTTTGTTTTTCGTTCGCGATGCTTAAGCCGTTTCGGCCTGACCAATCCAGTGATAATGATGGTTGGCTTTCTTACCGACTAAGCCAAGTTCGGCCAGTTCTTCAAACACTTTGTCGACTTCTTCTGCCGAGAGCCTGAACTGCTTCGCCACCGCTTTTTTGGTGCAAGTAATTTGGTGACCTTTTAACGCATCACTCACCTGCTCTAATAACGTTTTTGGCTCTTCTGGTTCAAGCTCTTGTTGCGCTTCAGGCTCCGCTTCTTCTTTGATGTGAGGTAGGTACCCCGCAGGCTCTGGCTCAATATCTCGGACGTTTGCGAGCGTTATACCATCGTTACGACGGAAGAAATGACGGAAGCGATTCTCTTCACCAATCAAGCCCACAAAGAAAGCAGCAAAGAAATCCAACAAGATAGATAAGAACACCACCAAGCCCAACTGCGCTTGAGAAGAAGTCGTTCCAAATGCTTTCGCTAAGCTGTCGATCAGGCCAATCACCGAGCCTTGCGCCACTGGCGGTAAGCTATCTCGCTCTGTTGCTAAACGTTGCTGCTCTTCACGTAGCTTTTTGTTCTGCTCTTGAATGCGCGTTACGCCAGTCGCGATACGCTCCATCTCGATGTACTTTTGCGCCGCCATGTTGTTCAGTTCAATCTGCTTATCGATTGACGCAATCTGACGGTTGTACGCTTCCACTTTCGCTTGTTCTACCGAGATATGACTTTGGGCACTGTTGGTCGCACTGTTGATGCCACCGATACTGCCGCCAATAGAAATAGCAGCAAGCACCAAATAGAACACTAACGCCGTTAGGGCTCCTGTGTAGTTTCTGTGCGCGCGACGCTCACCGTATTCATACCAAGCGTAAAACTTGCCCGCTTCAAAGATGATGGCCAGACCGCCAAATAGCGCCTGCATCATTGGGTTTTCGTCAATCGACAAAAACAGTAAAAGAGAAAAAATAGTCGATGCTAAAATCGCAGCGCCAGTAAACGCGTACACGCTCACCATAGCAAATCGACCTTTAGGATATCGATATCCGATCTGTTGTTCGTATTTCATTGGAGAAATTTCTTAAGATTCCGCAGCCCTTATATGACGGGCGCTTCAAGCAACTACAAAGGTGCGGAGAATACCGTATCCTTTATTAAATTACTGTCATAATTCCGTTAATGGAAAACAAGTGAGGAATAGATAATCAGTTTGAATTGAATCAGTGCGATTCTAGCACGCAAAATCACCAGCTCAATTTGCGACATTCAGCGCACCAATAGGTTTGAAAGCTTTCCGAACGATAAATCTTTGCGATATGTGTTCTCAGAATAAAAAACCGCAAAACAAATAAAACACACTCACATCACCTTTTTATAAACTCACGATTACAATTTGATGTTCGTTTGTTACTATCCTGCGCCGAAACATAGTCTTACAGCCAATTAGCGTATCTCCGCTTCATAATAAAAAGTCGTATGGACACACTCAGAACACAGCATGGAAAGAAAGCGATAAGCGCAGTCATGATCATCATCGCTGTGCTGTTTCAGCTGTACCTAACGTCGACTGCGGCACTGAACCCTACGCAAATCCACAGCGAAAATTGGCTAAACCAAGTTCAAGATGAAAAGGTGTTGCTGTGTACCGCTGATGGCTTTAAATGGGTGGATATTAACGAACTGATTGAAGCCAACGCACTGCCCAATTCTGAATTTGTTCAAGATCTTAACCTGCACGATGGCTTTCAGTTTGAATGTCCATTATTACAAGCGGCGCAATTCTTTATCGCTATCGCGTTCGGTCTGTATCTGACTACGCTCTCTTGGTTAAGACGCACCAAGCACGTTTTCACTCCCTATCATTTCGCAGCTTGCGGAAGAAAAGTTTACAAATACGTAGCGCCCAAGCAATCTCCGCCTTGTGTTTTCCACACCTAAATACTCAACGAAGTAGTCGGTAAATAAACATAACGTATTAATCCTATCGAAGAACCGATAGAGAACAGCCAGATTTAAAAAGGAAAACACAAATGATCAAACTGATGAAAACCACAACCATCGCTCTTGTCGCTTTATTGGCAAGCCCACTCAGCCTTGCTCACGAATACGAAGCAGGCAAGATTCACATCGATCATCCTTGGAGCCGTGAAGCGCCACCAAATGCGCCAGTAATTGGCGGTTTCTTCCAGCTAAGTAACCTAGGTGACGCCGATGACGCGCTGATCGCGGCTTCAACACCGATTGCTGACCGTGTGGAGATTCATACTCACACGAAAGAAGACGGCATGATGAAGATGATTAAGATTGATGAAGTTGTGGTAGAACCTCAGCAAAAAGTGGAATTCAAGCCAGGCAGCTTCCATCTCATGATCTTCAACCCAACCCAAACGCTAAAAGAAGGCGACCGCTTCCCTGTAACTTTGACGTTCAAAAAAACAGGTAAAGTGGAAGTAGAAATGGCGGTTGAGAAGAAAGACCACATAGAAAAGCACACGCACCATCATTAATCGCTTAGACGAAAAGAGCCCGATACTTCAGCGGGCTCTTTTTCTTTTGGTACCTATGATTCTAGTCGTGTGCACCTTTGGTTGTACTGATGTGCACTTTAGAGATTCCCTACTCGCTCGTTCCTCGCTCTAGGGAATGACCCTATTTAGTCTTCTGTCAAAGTTTGAGTGGCTTAGTACAACACATCAGCCAAACTCCAGCCTCGTCATTCCGACGAGCCTAGGCGAGATCAGGAATCTAATAACAGCTAACTCAGTCTTACTTAAAGCAAACCTCTGCCCAGCGCGCTAGACCAGCAGTGACCGAACCAAAGTAGTTGCCACTCACCACTGGAATGTTTGGCAATACTGTCTGCACTGCATCACGCAAAATAGGTGAACGTGCTGAACCGCCTGTCATAAAGATCGCATCCGGTTTCACGCCCGCTTGCTCTACCGCTTCGGTAACCAAAGCCGTCATCTTATTCTTCGGTGATTCAATCGCTTCGATCATCTCATCACGTTGAACATCAACTTCAATCAACTCAGACAACAAGTTAATGCCCGCACGATAAGACGCTTGGTCAGACAACGCGACTTTGGCTTCTTCTGCGCGACGCACGATGTTGTAGCCCAGTGACTCGTGGTAAACCTCTAACAAACGAGCCAACTTCTCAGGCTCTTGCGCTTGCTTGTGCAGCAGTTTCAACGCCGATAAGTTTTCACGTGAGTAGAAATCGCTCTGCGCTTCTACATTGTTGATCGCAATTGGGTTCCAGAACTGCGTGGTTGGCATCATGATGCCCGATTCCATCTTGCTCTCCATACCGAATGGGAACATCAGTTGTTTGAACGCCAAGGCGATATCCAAATCGTTACCACCAATACGCTGACCACTGTGCGCCAACAGACTTGCGGTACGGTCGGCTTTACCTCGCCAAGATGGCCCCATCTGAATCAAAGAACAGTCTGTCGTACCACCACCGATATCGACCACTAGTATGGTTTTATCTTCGGTTAGCGTTGCTTCGTATTCCAGACCTGCGGCTACCGGTTCAAATTGGAATTCGATGTTCTGAAAACCAGCGCGTTTTGCTGCTCTTAAAAGAATGCCTTCCGCTTGAATGTTCGCCGTCTCACCGCCACGACCGTGGAAGTTGATCGGACGACCAATCACCGCATCAGTGATAATTTGCTGCGCACTGTTCTCTGCTTGCGCTTTGATGTTGTCCATCATGGCGCAAACCAGATCTTCAAAGAAACTCAGCTGAACATCACGCAGGCCAGAAGCACCGAGGAAAGACTTTGGAGACTTCACATAATAGATATCGCGAGGATCTTCCAAGTAGCGATTCAATGCCGCTTGACCAAACGCCATGTCTTCTGGCTCAAGTTCAATGCTTTCTTCACGATTAAGATTGATCGCGCGACGCAAAACCTGTTCACCAACCTGATCGAAAGGTTTGATGCTGCGATGGCGGAACAAATGTTCAGACACCGACTCACGAGTTGGTGCAGCAAGGGTGGAAGGAATGTAAGGGCTATTCCCTTCAAGGTTTAAAAGTTGCGGTTCACCTTGTTCCATTTTCGCCACCGAACAGTTCGCGGTGCCGTAGTCAAAGCCGATATACATAAGTCCTCCCACTGACGAAAAAAAGGTCGGCAATCCTACCTCAACCTCAGTGGAATTACTACCGCAACTCAATGAAATAAGTGGCGCTTACTCTTTCTCGGCAGGTTCTTTCTTCATTGATGGCAACACAACCGCAAGCAACAACGCCAACAGCAGAAATACCGGAGTGAGCGTAAGCCCATGCCAAATAGAGTATCCATCGTGGAACAACCAGAAAATGCCGACAGTCAGCAGGTAGGCAAAGTAACTGCAGAACACCAAACTAATCGCAACGAAGCGCGTACGATTGATGATTAAGATTCGCACCAAATACTGGCTCATGATCCCCGCGCAGTGTACCGCCATTTGCCAATTAATGATGAAACAAGCCAGTGCGACAAACCCAGAGATCACCAAGGCATCGTGCGTGTTGAGAATGAAGTAGCTGCCAAAGCGACTGATGATGACGGAATAATCGCCCTCATACACTATCGACCATGATATGGCGTTTGCCGCAGCGACAAAATTGGCGAAATATGCGATGGCATAAAAGGTGGTTTGAGAACTGAATGGCTGAAATACCTCGGAGCAATAGCCCTGCCATTCTTTTTGATTTGACGTCGGTCCGACCCAATTACGTTTTTTATTCGGCACTCGCTCTGCAAACGCAGGACCGTTACGAAACAACAACCAGAAAATATACAGCGCAAGTGCTACTAAGAGTATTGTAAGCATACCCTTTCCCCTCCAGAAATGTCCTTTTCCACTGCCAATGGCGTTGGGGTCGTAAACTGCACTTCCCTGTTTTTGTGCTTAATCTTATTTTAACGCATTGTTAAACATCATAAATATAATCAAAACGGCAGTGACGACTTTATCACTACCGTTATTAAGGTTTAGCACACGATGGACGGAATTGCTGAATCTGGATAGACCAAACAGGAGGGAAAGAAACGCTCTACCCAAACGAATTATGCTTCGAGCTTTTCTTCAAATACGCCAAGCTCACGACCTAACCAAATCGCACGCTCGGTATGATCACGCAGCTCGTTGTCACTGACTGGATGAATCAAAACCGAAAAACCGCCACGAATGGTATCAAGCCATGCGATAAACTCATCACTTATCGATTCAACATGCAGCTCAAACATCGGCATCTTATGTGGACCAACCAACTTGCACACTAAAGGGAAAACGCGCAAGACATCTTGGCGTTCTTGACGAATGATCTCATTCAAGGCTTGAGCTTTATCCTGCTGCTGAAGCGGGAAGTAAACATGAATGTGGTACATAACTTCTCCATGCGTATCACTGACTTTCATTAGTCGCCACACTACCTGCATTCAACTATCGAGGGAAGCGACAAATTCAAATCTATCGTCAAAGCGTGACGGAGAGATTAACGTGATACTGGATCTGCGCGGATATGGTTGATAAATCACTCAACCTGTCGAATTTTACAGCATAATTTTATTACAAATTTCCTGTCAAACTCAGTGATTCCCTTCAACTTCGAAAACGTACAATTCAAGAAAGCAGTGTTTTATCCTAGAAAAGTACGGTGTAAGCGAAACTTTACTGTGGGTTACAACTCAAATTAAAGCATAATTTAACAATTTGTTTACACTTACTGTATCTGGTTATACCAAGATTCATCACTGGATTAGGCGGTGTAAACAGCAGTAATAAATGACGCCTTGTGTTTTACCAGAACACACTTTTGTTAGAGAGACGAGCACCAAAAGCGTCGATAACTATCAAAGAAACTGCAATCCTAGGTATAACCTTTTGCGCTGATATCAAAGCCTGAGTACCCATACAGGCTGAGATCGAAACAATGAGCAGCTGCAGTCCAAAAGACCCGCAGCGTCAAAAGGAGCTTGAGATGAACGTTCAGGCATTACCCATGCATCGGTTTATCGACCATGATGGGAACCTCGTCAGCCAACTACCCAACTGGGCTGATCTCGAAACCTTGGTCGGGTTTTACCAAGACATGGTATTAACTCGCACCTACGATAACAAAGCCGTTGCCCTGCAACGCACTGGTAAATTAGGCACCTACCCATCACACCTTGGCTCGGAAGCCGTTGGGATAGCGGTAGGCAGAGCGCTGAAAGCCAGTGATGTGTTTGTTCCTTATTATCGCGATATGCCAGCCATGTGGTGTCGTGGTATAGGAATGGAAAAGAACCTGCAATACTGGGGAGGCGATGAGCGCGGCAGCGACTTCGCTCCTGAAGGCAGCCCTTTTCCGAGCAAAGACCTCCCCTTCTGTGTCCCAATCGCAACTCAGTGTACCCATGCCGTTGGTGTTGCGGCAGCACTGAAAATCCAAGGCAATCACGATGCGGCTTTGGTGATGTGCGGCGATGGCGGCACTTCCAAAGGCGACTTCCTTGAATCCATTAACTGTGCGGGCGCATGGAACATCCCATTAGTCTTTGTGGTGAACAATAACCAATGGGCGATCTCCGTACCGCGCAGTTTGCAATGTGCTGCGGAATTTCTCTCAGAGAAAGCCAAAGGTGCTGGCATCCCCGGTATTTCGGTGGATGGCAACGATGTCGTCGCGGTGTTTGATGCAACAATGACTGCCCTCGAACGAGCCAGAAAAGGCAAAGGCGCAACGTTAATTGAAGCAATAAGTTACCGCCTGAGCGATCACACCACCGCCGACGACGCGACCCGCTATCGAAACGAGGACGAGGTTCAAACGGCTTGGCAATATGAGCCTGTTCGTCGCCTTAAAACCTTTCTCACCAATCAAGGTGTTTGGAGTAACGAGAAAGAACAAGAGTGGCAAGCCCACTGTAAAGAACAAGTTGAACTCGCCGTTGAACGTTATCTCAACATGCCGAATCAAGCGCCTGAAACGGGCTTCGATTTCCTTTATGAATCCCTACCCCAAGAACTTCATGCGCAAAGGGATGATCTAATCAACAAAGCAATGCGAATGCAGGGAGGGAAACATGGCTGAACTCACGTTAGTTGAAGCAGTGAACCTCGCACTGCACCATGAAATGGAACACGATCCGAATGTCATCGTCCTTGGCGAAGATGTGGGTGACAACGGCGGTGTATTTCGCGCCACTGTAGGACTCAAACAAAAATACGGCCTTAAGCGCGTTATCGACACGCCATTGGCCGAAGCACTTATTGGCGGTGTCACTGTCGGGATGGCAACGCAAGGCTTAAGACCTGTCGCAGAGTTTCAATTCCAAGGCTTTGTCTTCCCTGCATTGGAACATTTGATGTGTCACGCGGCACGAATGCGTAACCGTACTCGTGGTCGACTCACCTGCCCTGCAGTGTTCCGCGCGCCCTTTGGTGGCGGTATTCACGCACCAGAACACCACTCCGAGAGTGTCGAAGCATTGTTTGCTCACACCGCAGGTTTTAAGGTTGTGATTCCTTCATCACCGCAACGCGCTTATGGTTTGCTCCTGGCAGCCATTCGTAGCAACGATCCAGTGATGTTCTTTGAGCCAAAACGTATCTATCGCACAGTGAAATCTGAAGTGGTAGATAACGGAGAAGCGCTACCTCTCGACACTTGCTTTACCCTTCGCAAAGGTCGCGACATTACGTTAGTGACTTGGGGAGCGTGTGTTGTCGAATCACTGCAAGCGGCTCAAACGCTGTCCAATCAAGGTATCGAAGTTGAGGTGATTGATTTAGCCAGTATCAAACCCATTGATACCGCGACCATCTTCCGTTCACTTGAGAAAACCGGACGCCTCTTGGTGGTACATGAAGCCAGCAAAACCTGTGGTGTCGGCTCAGAGCTGTTAGCCAGAACCGCAGAACATGCGATGTGCCTACTCAAAGCGCCACCAAAACGCGTCACGGGCATGGACACCATCATGCCGTACTACCGCAACGAAGATTATTACATGATTCAGGAAGAAGACATTGTGCTCGCCGCGCGCGAACTCGTGGAGGATTGGAAATGAAGACGTTTAACTTACCCGATCTCGGCGAAGGTCTCGCTGAGTCAGAAATTGTGAAATGGCATATTAGTGTCGGTGATATGGTCAAGCTCGACCAAGTGGTGCTTACTGTCGAAACCGCAAAGGCGACCGTAGACGTCCCTGCTCCTTATGGCGGCCGTATCGTGAGTCGTCATGGCGAAGAAGGCGATGTAATCAACATTGGTGCTCTACTTCTGGAAATCGATGAAACGGGAGCAGAACAAACCGTCTCCGAGAAAAAACAAACTGCCGATGCAGCAACCGTGGTCGGTAATGTATCCCAACATGCGCACAGCGTGAATGTGGATGATTTCTGGATTGGTGGCGAACACAATCCATCACCTGATAACCTCATCACTGCCCTACCTTCTGCTCGCCTATTAGCGAAAAAACTGGGTGTGGATTTAGATTTGGTCAAAGGCAGCGGTCCGGATGGTTTGATCGTCGATGCCGACATTTACGACGAAGCAGGCAAACAACGTCCCGGTACAGAAGTACTCAAAGGCGCACGCCGAACCATGGTGTCGACCATGGCGGAATCCCATCACAATGTCGCGGCAGTGACCATTACTGAGGAAGCTGTCTTAGATGGCTGGAAGCAAGGTGAAGACATCAGTATTCGTCTGGTCCAAGCGATCGTGCATGCGTGTCAGGAAGAGCCTGCCATGAATGCATGGTTCGATGCCGAAACCATGACGCGTTGTGTCCACAGCACGGTGAATATTGGTATTGCCGTAGACAGTCGACATGGTTTGTACGTGCCGGTTCTGAGACACGCTGATGAGTATGAGCCTCAAGAGGTGCGTCGTTGGTTAGACCAAACTGTACAAGGCATACGTGAACGTAAGATTGGTCGTGAGCAGTTGCAACACGCCACCATTACGCTTTCAAACTTTGGCGCAATTGCAGGCATTTACGCAACACCAGTGGTCACGCCGCCACAAGTCGCGATTGTCGGTGCAGGTCGAATCATTGAGAAGGTTGTAATTCGAGACGGACAAGCTTTAGCAGTGAAAGCCATGCCGCTGTCGATTACGTTTGACCACCGAGCATGTACCGGCGGTGAAGCAGCAAGGTTCACAAAAGTGCTGGCAGAGCACCTAAGAAAACCAAGTGTTTAGAAAGTGTTTGCTATGAACAATAAAGGGCTTCTTATTGGAAGCCCTTTGTTTTGAGAGTGAATTTAAAGAGAGATTCCCTACTCGTTCATTCTTCACTCTAGGGAATGACGCAGTTTGGTCTGCACTCAACAAATAGCGCCGTAAAAACCTAACATTTAAAGGAAATTCCAACGCGTCATTCCAGCAAGCCTAAGCGCGACTAGGAATCTAATGGCAAAGTGCACTGAAGGGCTTTCATAGCGATATACCAACCGTGCACTTTGACAACAGATTGTGAATCACGCTCGTTCCTCGCTGTTCAGAATGACGATTTAAAGTAGTGAGCAAGAAGAGATTCCCTACTCGTTCATTCTTCACTCTAGGGAATGACGCTGTTTGGTTTGCACTCAACAAGAATCGCCTCAAGAGTCTGATTTTCATAAGGAAACTCTAGCGCGTCATTCCAGCAAGCCTAAGCGCGACTAGGAATCTAATGACAACCAAAGCTGAAGCAACTTCATAGACATAAACCCACAGCGCACTTTGATAGCAGATTCTGAATCACGCTCGTTCCTCGCTGTTCAGAATGACGACTTAAAATAGTGAGCAAGAATAAGATTCTCTACTCCCTCATTCTTCGCTCTATGGAATGAGGCGGTTTGGTTTGCACTCAGCAAAAAGCGACTTAAGAATTTGACTCTTAGCAAGAAACTCTAGCGCGTCATTCCAGCAAGCCTAGGCGCGACTAGGAATCTAATGACAACCAAAGCTGAAGCAACTTCATAGACATAAACCCACAGCGCACTTTGATAGCAGATTCTGAATCACGCTCGTTCCTAGCTGTTCAGAATGACGACTTAAAGTAGCGAGCATGAAGGGATTCCCTACTCGCTCATTCTTCGTTCTAGGGAATGACGCCCGACAAATACCGAACTTACACCTTCTCCAGCAACTCCGGCATAATCTCAAACAGGTCACCTACCAAACCATAGTCTGCGACTTGGAAGATTGGCGCTTCTGGATCACTGTTGATCGCCACAATCACCTTAGAATCCTTCATCCCAGCCAAATGCTGAATCGCCCCGGAAATACCCACGGCAATGTACAGTTGAGGCGCGACAATCTTACCCGTTTGCCCAACTTGCAAATCGTTAGAAACAAAGCCTGCGTCTACCGCAGCGCGTGATGCACCAATTGCGCCACCAAGCTTGTCGGCAAGTTGTTCCACCAGTGCGAAATTCTCTTTGCTGCCTAACCCACGACCACCAGAGACAACAACGTTTGCCGCCGGTAGTTCTGGTCTTTCGCTTTCCGCTTTTTGCTGTGAAACAAACTCACTGTGCTCTGCCTTAATGACCGTTTCTAACGTCACGACATTCTCAACTACTGATGAATCAGACACAGCAACTGCGTCAAACGCTGAACTTCGAATCGTCATCACTTTGGTTGTATCGTCCGAACGAACTCTGGCTAACGCATTACCGGCATAGATGGGGCGAACAACCGTATCGAGCGATTCAATTGCAATCACATCTGACAACTGCCCAACATCCAATAAGGCAGCGACTCGGGGCATCAAGTTCTTACCGAAGGTACTCGCGGGAGCAAGGATATGCGAATAATCCCGACCAACTTCGGCAATCAAGGTAGACAGATTTTCTGCCAATGCATGTTGATATTCGGCAGCATCAATCGCAACGATCTGCGAGATACCTTGCACACACTTCAACTCATTCAATACTGAGTTGAACTGGTGTCCGACTAACAAGGCGGTGACCGGCAAAGAGGCACCGTTTTGTTTAATTTGAGAAGCCGCGCTCAACGCACGTAATGTATCGACTGAAAGTGATTGGTTGTCGTGCTCCACCACGACCAAGGTTGCTAACGGTTTGTTTTCCATGGTTATGCCTCCTAAATCACTTTCGCTTCATTTTTGAGCTTGTCGACTAACTCGCTCACACTGCCAACCATCTCACCGGCTTTACGAGCAGGCGGCGTCATGACTTCCAGTACTTGCTGAGAGCGCTCAACACTCACACCAAAGAAGTCTGGCGTCATCACCGATAGCGGCTTCTTCTTCGCTTTCATGATATTCGGTAGAGAGGCGTAACGCGGTTCATTCAATCGCAAATCCGTACTGATGATTGCAGGCAGATCCAGTTTGAGCGTCTCTAAGCCACCGTCGATTTCTCGAGTAACCAGAACCGTTTCCCCTTCTACTTTCACTTCCGATGCAAATGTCCCCTGTGGGCGATTCGTTAGTGCTGCCAACATTTGCGCGACTTGGTTGTTATCCGTATCGATTGACTGTTTACCCAGAAGCACCAATTGAGCCTGCTCTTGCTCCATCACAGCTTTGAGTAACTTCGCGACCGCAAGCGGTTCTGGTGACTGTTCAACATCAATATGAATCGCACGATCCGCACCTAATGCGAGCGCTGAGCGCAATTGTTCCTGACAACTTGTGTCACCAATCGACACCACCAACACCTCCTCTGCTACCCCAGCTTCTTTAAGGCGTACTGCCTCTTCCACCGCAATTTCACAGAATGGGTTCATCGTCATTTTCACGTTGTTGGTTTCCACACCGGAACCATCAGATTTCACTCTTACTTTAACGTAAGGGTCAATTACACGTTTAATCGCAACCAGTACTTTCACATTCCCTCCTAGCAGATCGCAAAGCGATACGCGTCCTAGCAATTGGGTCATGCGTAACAAAGATTTGTGTTAAAGCTCTTGCTTTTCATCACCTTGCTAATAAAAAACGCATTGTGACATTGTCACTCAAAATCTTTATCACGCCCTATGACGTTACCATTTGAGCTTAGTTTAGTTTACGTTTACGTCAACTGGACTATAGTTCTTTATACGAGCACTGCGTAATAGAAGAAGCACCTGAAACACAAAGAAAGGTTTCGCATAAAGGAAGCAAGAAGATGGAAAGAGAATGCATGGAATTTGATGTGGTGATTGTTGGCGCCGGACCTGCGGGTTTGAGTGCTGCATGCCGCTTAGCGCAACTCAACCAAAAGCGTGAAGGCGAACCGCTGTCTATTTGTGTGGTAGAGAAAGGTTCAGAAGTTGGTGCACATATCTTATCTGGCGCGGTATTCGAAACGCGTGCATTAGACGAACTCTTTCCTGATTGGCAAAGCATGGGCGCACCGCTTTCCGCCGCTGTAAAAAACGATGCCTTCTTGTACCTAACCACAGAACTTAATCACGTTCGTGTTCCCCACTTTCTTACCCCCAACCCAATGCACAATGATGAAAACAACTACGTCATCAGTTTGGCGAACTTGTGTCGTTGGTTAGCAGAACAAGCAGAATCACTTGGTGTTGAGGTCTATCCCGGTTTCGCCGCATCCACAATTAACTACGATGCATTTGGCGCTGTTACAGGCGTAAATACCAGCGACATGGGTTTGGACAAGAAAGGAGAAGCCAAACCCAACTTTGAAGCCGGTATTGAGCTAAAAGCCAAATACACCGTATTCGCCGAGGGGTGCCGAGGTCATCTTGGTAAAGAACTCATCCAACGATTTGGTTTAGACGATGATAAACAACCGCAACATTATGCACTCGGGCTTAAAGAGATTTGGGAGTTACCTACCGATGCCAAAGATCAATCAGGCAGCGTGATTCACTCTGCTGGGTATCCTCTGAGTGAATCCAACACTACGGGTGGCGGTTTTCTCTATCACATGGAGAACAACCAAATCGCTGTCGGGCTTATTGTCGACTTGAATTACAGTAACCCTTACTTAAGTCCGTTTGACGAATTTCAACGCTTTAAGCACCACCCAGCTATCGAACAACATTTGAAAGGCGCTCAACGCATCGCTTACGGCGCAAGAGCCATTGCAAAAGGTGGGTTGTCTTCTCTGCCGAAACAGCAATTCCCCGGTGGTCTATTGATTGGCTGTGATGCAGGCACCTTAAACGTCGCCAAAATCAAAGGCAGCCATACTGCGATGAAATCCGGTTTATTAGCCGCAGAAGCCATTGCTGAAGCATTCACACAATCCAATTCGGAACCGGATTACCAAACCAAGTTTGAAGATTCATACCTGTATGAAGAACTTAGTGACACACGTAACTTTGGTGCGAACATTCACAAATTCGGCAGCGTGCTGGGCGGCGCACTTTCCACCTTCGAACACAATCTGTGGCAGCCTCTGGTGAAAAAACCAATACCATGGACAATCACTGATCCTTCGCACGATCATGAACAGCTGAAACCAATTGACGAGTGCCAACCTATTCAATACTCGAAACCAGATGGTGTAATCAGCTTCGATAAACCCTCATCAGTATTTTTGTCTAGTACACAACACGAAGAAAATCAGCCTTGCCACTTGCAACTCGCCTATCCTCATATTCCGATTCAAGTCCATTTGAAGAAGTTTGATGAGCCAAGCCAGCGCTACTGCCCTGCTGGCGTGTATGAAGTGGTAGAAGTCGAAGGCGAGCGAATATTCCAAATCAATGCCGCAAACTGCGTGCATTGCAAAACCTGTGACATCAAAGATCCATCGCAAAACATCACATGGAAAGCACCTGAGGGTGGCGGCGGACCAAGCTATCAAAACATGTAGATACGTTAGTATATTGACCGTCTAACAAATGGATAAATAAACCGATTGGCAGAACCTTCTTACTCCTGCCAATCGGCAAAATGATCAAGTAAAAAATCGATAGCTAATCGCGCTCGTAGTGGCAAAAAGTGACGATTCTGATAAACAATCCAGCTGCTGTTACCACTTCCCCAATAGGGCTCTAGGATTGGCACCAAGCGACCAGACGAAATAGCATCGTTGAAACTGCTCTTGGGTAAGTAAGCCACGCCTAACCCTTCCGCACAGGCTTGCAAGACCGTGTGTGCGTTATTGCTCTTCCATCTGCCCTGCACCTTTACGCCATCTAAAGGCTTGCCGTCTTTTTCAAACAACCAAACGTCCTTATTGGCAATAATGCAGCTATGACGCTTGAGTTGCTCGGGGTGCGTTGGTAAACCATGTTCATCGAGATAACGCTGACTGGCTGCCGCTGCCATGGGACGATCCACCAACTTTCTCGCAACCAAGCCTGAATCACTCAACCTGCCGTAACGAATGGCAAAATCGAAACCATCTTCAATAAAGTTGACCATGCTGGTATTGAAGTTGATCTCTACCGTGAGATTAGGATGTTGCTTGGCAAACGCCATCAAGGCAGGCGCTACATGGTTCTCAGAAAACGCACCAGCGGCGCTCACGCGTAACGTACCACTCAATTGAGTTTGCTGCGTGGTGAGCTGTTCATTGGCTTGCTGAAGCCCAATCACCAACTCTTTACACTGTTGATAATACGCTTGCCCCGCTTCCGTTAGACTCACCATTCTTGTCGAACGTGCTAACAAAGCGACACCTAATCGCTCTTCTAGTCTTGTGACTTGGCGACTGACGTGACTGGTACTGCAACCTAACTGTTTTGCCGCTGCAGAAAACCCTAAGCTCTCAGCAACCGTAACAAACTCATTGATGCCTTCAAAACTGTCCATACTTACCTTTGCTATATAGCAATAATGTTTTGCCAATTAATCGTATTATCACTTATTTGTTTAGCAATTAGTATGAAGGTGTTCAACAAATATACGTAAGCCAAAAAGGAAACCATCATGAAGAAAGTACTCATCATTGTGACGAACCATGCGACCCTTGGTGAAACTGACCAAGCAAACGGAACTTACGCGCCAGAGCTCACTCATGCCCTTAGCGAATTACTGGGTGCAGGCTTCGATTACGACATTGCCTCTATCAAAGGCGGGCAAGCACCACTGTACGGAACCGACATCGAAGGCGACGCAGTAAACGAGAAAATCTTGGCAGGTGATGATTTCCAGAATCGCATCAACAACACGATTCCAGTGTCACAAATCAACGGTGACAACTACGATGCGATCTTCTATCCGGGTGGTTTTGGTCTTCTTTCAGACCTAGCGAGCAACGAAGATTTTGCCAAGATTTCTGCAAAACACTATGAAGATGGCGGTATTGTGGCAGCAGTTTGTCATGGTCCGGGCGCTCTTCTCCCTATCACGCTTAACAATGGCGAGAAGCTACTTGCGTCTAAATCAGTAACAGGCTTCACTCGCGAAGAAGAAATCGACTTCGGCACTATCAACGACATCCCATTCCTATTGGAAGAGTCTCTTGCTCGTGGCGCAGCGCGTTATTCCAAAGTGCAACCATGGCAAGAGCTTGTGATTGTGGATGACCGAGTTATCACAGGTCAAAACCCAACGAGCGCACACGGTGTAGGTAAAGCAATCGTGGATCTATTGAGCTAGTCCCTAGACACTCTGCCCACGAAGAACAAAGGAAAGCCGCATTCATGTCGCTTTCCTTTTTGTTTGTCGTCTATTTCACTATTCAGCCAAGACCGTTCAGTTCCCTCACCCCTTCCCAATACAATAACGAGTGATGCCTCGCAAAACTTGAGTTACTTCAAACTCATCCGCTTGTATTTCTTTGATTCATTGAAACTCACCAAAGATTGAATCAAGGTAAGTTAACAATTCAATAACAACAAGTCAGGACGACAATGAATAATGAATTAGTACTGAAAACGCCTGATGCGCTCTCCATCCATGCCAGAGTTTTCCGTCCAGAAAGCGAGGTAAAAGCCGGCATCATCATCAACGCAGCTACCGCAGTTAAGCAAAGTTATTATCAACGTTTTGCTCAATTCCTCGCGCAAAATGGTTATTTGGTGGTGACCTATGACTATCGCGGTATTGGTCAATCCGCCATTCAAGATACGCGCGATCCCCGCTTAACAATGCAAGCATGGGGAGAAAAGGACTTGGCTACCGTCATTGATTGGGCGACAACCCATCACCCTGCACTCGATTGGCATTGTATTGGGCACAGCGTTGGCGGTCAGATCTTAGGTTTAGCGACAAACAACACGGTATTTAAAAGCGTTTACTGTGTTTCCTCTCAAAGCGGATATTGGGCAAATTGGGAAGGTATTGCTAAACCGCGCATGTTTGCCATGTGGTATTTCGCCGTTCCAGTGTTATCAACGCTGTTTGGCAAAGTTCCCGGAGTCTTTCTTGGCGGCGAAGCTCTCCCTGAATGCATTGCCAAACAATGGGCATACTGGGGACGCGATCCGCACTACATCATTGATGAAAACGGCACGCCAATCCGCGAAAATTTCGAGAAAATGACTTGTGATATTAAGTTCAAACTGATTGATGATGATATGGACTTTGCACCGCCGAAATCCGTCCACCAGCTTGCCAGCTTTTACAGCAACGCGAACGTCGAAATAGAGACAGTGAAAACAAAACAACTGGGCACCAAAGTTGGACACTTTGGCTTCTTCCGTAAGAAACATGAAGACGATCTCTGGTTAGATGCTCTAGCTTGGCTGAACAACCAATATCCGAGTGAGGTAGAGTCGGTGGCGTAATTCGATATTATCGCCATTCCTCATCAATTCCGGATATAATGCCGCCCTTGTTCCAGCTGATGAATCATGACAATGCGAAAATACTACGTAACTGAAGGCGACACGACGTCTAAGAAAGAGAAAATTGCCTACCCAAAACTGGCGCTATGTGACCAATGTGTGGGTAGTTATGTTGTGATCAGTGAAGGCGAACGCACGTACGAAGAGTGCGCTAAATGCGGTGCGGACGATTAACGCTAACGCGATAAGTTAATTTACGAGGCAGGTTTGAATCTCTGCCTCATATTACTCTCCCAGAGTTGACTCTTCGCGCAATAAAATACAGCCTTTATAATCCATCAGCCCCTGTGTGACGTGCACTTCACCTTGTTTTGAAACAACCACTGCCTCGATACCCGGTTGCTGATTTAAGTAAGACATCGATTCTTCTACGCTTGATAAAAAGCCTGCGGTACTCCAAATTTCACCATCGACAGACAGGCGAGAGATAATAGTCAAACTGGCGATATCGGTTGAGATTGGCATCCCCGTTTTGGCATCCAACAAGTGATGATAACGCTGCCCGTTTGATTCAAAAAATCGCTCATTGATACCCGATGTCACCATCGACATGCCTTGTAAAGGTACGACGCGAAGGACGTCACCACGCTCTGATAATGGGTTCTGAATGCCCACATTCCATGCTTTGTTGCTGTTATCTGGCGAATGACCGATGGACAGTACGTTCCCACCCAAACTGATAAAACCGCTTTGTACGCCTGCTTCAACCAGTTTGTTCTTTACCTGATCAGCGAAGTAACCTTTAGCAATCGCGCCCAAGTCTATCTCCATCCCCTTCTGACTTAAGAACACCGAGTGGTCATCTTCATTCAAAATGATCTTGGTAGGATCAACCAAGGATAACTTGTCTGTAATCACGTCATGAGACGGCACTTTGGCATCTTTAAAACCAATTCGCCACGCTTTTACTAAAGGGCCAATAGCAACGTTAAAAGGGTTTCTTGTGTCTTCACTGTGTTGTTTAGCAAGCTTAATCAGGTCAAATAGATCATTCGCTACCACCACAGGCGCAATGCCCGCATTTTGGTTGACGCACATCAGCTCAGAGTCGGATTGATTGACCGTAAATCGCTCTGCGTAATCAGCGAGTTGCGCATAGGCTTCTCTGATCAGTTGCTCACCGTTCGAGTGATACACCACCACATCGATAAAGGTGCCCATCATCTGAAATCTGGCGCTGTATTTATTGGTGCTCATCGATTTCTCCAAACACTAAATACGGAAAAAGAGGGAAGCATCACTCCCCTCTTATTGATTACTTATCTTGCTCTGTTTCGCTCTTGAATGAGTGCTTAAACAAGATCAGATGCACTCTCACCAGCGATGCGACCATAAGTGAAGATGTCGATCAGCGCGTTACCTCCGAGACGGTTACCCGCGTGGATGCCTCCCGTTACTTCGCCCGCTGCGTACAGACCTTGAATAACTTCGCCGTCTTTACCAATCACTCGCGCCTTAGTATCAATCTTCAAGCCGCCCATTGTATGGTGAACCGAAGGCTGACGTGGCGTTGCGTAGAACGGTGCTTTTTCCACTTTCAAACCGAATGCACTCTTATGGAACTCAGGATCCTGCCCCGCATCCACACAAGCGTTGTATTGTGCGATGGTGTTAGTTAGCTCTTGCGTCGGAACGCCAATTTTCTCTGCCAACTCTTCTAGCGTGTCAGCTTGAATAATGATGCCTTCTTTGATTTCGCGTTCGATGGTTTCATCTGATGTATTCGCTGCGGTTTGACGAATGTTCTCGTCCGCAATCATGTAAATCAGACCACCGTTATCGAAGAACGCCTCAGAAAGCACGTCACGGCTACCACACTCATCAACAAAGCGCTTACCTTGCTTGTTCACGAATACAAAGTTCTCTGGTGGCACAATCAGACCGGTTAGCAGCGCGCCTGATTTAGGGTCACCAACGGGCATTAGTTGCACAAAGCCCATACCAACTAATTCTGCGCCCGCTTTCTCGCCAATTTCGATGCCGTCACCAACCAATGCCGGTGAGTTTGTGGTCTTGATGTCGTCCGCGATTTCTTTCCAGTATGTGTTGTACTTTTTGATCATCTGAGTGTTTGCGCCGAAACCACCAGAAGCCAGTACCACACCATGATTCACATGAAGGATAAGCTCGGTACCGTCCGCTTGAACCGCTTTGATGCCCACCACTTTACCGTTATCAACCATCAAATCCGTTGCTCGTGTATCTGTAATGATACGACCGTTTTGCTCTTGGATGCGTTTTGATAGTTTGTCGACAAACTCCACACCTTTTGGACGTTTAGGTTTGTGTGCACGACGCCACAAGGCACCAACTGGGATCTCAACAACGCTACGGTCAAAATCAATGCCCTTTTCGCTCAACCAATCAATAGATTCCATAGAGCGAGATGTTAGGGTTTCAACCAAATCGTATTGACCGTAAATCGATTCACCGTTCAAGTCGGTACGTTTACCACCAAGGTAGGTTTGAATGCGGTGTAATTCGACAGAATCAAACAAGTACTGCTTGCCGTTCTCAAGGTCTGTAAAGTAGCCATCCAGTTGCGCTTTAAGCACTTTGAAATCTTCAAGGTACTCACCCGCAAACTCGGATTCCGCTGTTTTCGCTAGCAGCATCAAGGTTTCTTTTTCGCCAGGAAGTGCTGGGAAATCACCTTGCCATTTTGGTTCTGCCGCGTTCACCCAACCGCCAGTACGCACCGTGTTACCACCGATTGCTGGGAACTTCTCAAGCAAAATAACCGACTTGCCTTTATCTAGCGCCGTTAACGTTGCACTCAAGCCGGCACCGCCGCCACCAACAACCACGATATCCACGGTTTCTTCGATGATTTTCGATGACCATGCCACTGCTTCTTTGGCTTTGCAGCGCAGTGCTTCTGAGTTACCACCCGCTAGATCAACCGCGTTCGATACGCCGTCCAGTACTGCTTGGCTGCTGACTGTCGCGCCTGAAATCACGTCGATGTTCAGTGTTTGACCATCAAGAATTTGTTGAGGAATACGTTCAAACGCTGGGTTTGCGATGCCGTCTGATTCTTTGGAAGAGTCCACCACGATGTCGAGGATTTTATCTTCAGAGAAAGTAACCGTAACCGGCAAGTCACCATTGTGACCGCGACCATACGCCGTGTATTCACCTGAGTTGAATTTGATTGGAACGTTCTGCAGCTCTTTGATGCGTTGGTGCTTCAATGCTTCTGCTGCGCTGTCCACAATCATGTAATCCATGATTTCCCAAAGTGGCGTTGGAATTTGCAGCGCTTCTTGTTGCGCGATGTCCGCGAACTCAGCACAGGTCTCATCGTTAAGCACTTTGTTTGCCCAAGTAGGTTCAACCAAATAACCTTTACCGACACTAACCATGTCGTAACCTTTGTCTAGGGCATTTTCTGCATCTTTGCGCTGAGCAATACCACCAACACCAATCACTGGTACTTTCGCAACACTTTCAGATTGAAGCTTACGGTATTTGTCGATTAGCGGCTCTTGGTCTTCTGGCGTAACGATTGAGTTACGTAACCAGCTACCCATTGAGAAATGGAAGTAATCCAAGCCGTGAGTCGCAAGCTTATCTAGCAGGAACATGGTGTCATCAAAGCGGATGCCCGGTTGTTCAATCTCTTCAGGAGAGAAGCGGTAACCGATGATGAAATCAGATTTGTTATGTTGCTCAGCCACTTGCTTAGTTTTTGCAAGTACAGCTAATGGGAAGGAAGTACGTCTTTCAATGTTGCCACCCCATTTATCATTACGACGGTTTGAGTGTGGCGAGAAGAATTGCTGGATCAGGTATGTGTTTGCGCCGTGAATTTCTACGCCATCGAAGCCAGCAAGAATTGCACGGTTTACTGCATCACCAAAGCGCTCAATCATCTCTTCGATTTGCTCTTTGGTCATCTCAAGTGGTGTTTCAGCGTTGTCACGTAACGCAGCGACAGGACTGGCAGAAATCGGTTGGTGCCCGCCATTGAACTCAGGATTTGCCATACGACCGGCATGGTAAATCTGCAGAATGGCTTTAGAGCCTTTTGCTTTAATCGCATCGGCAAGCTTGGTTAAACCTGCGATTTTGCTGTCGGTGTCAATACCAAGCGCACCAGGGAAAGCACGACCGTAATTCTCTACAAACGCACTCTCGACAATGATCGCCCCTGCATCACCAGAACGTGCCGCGTAGTAATTGATCATCTCTTGCGTTACGCCGCCATCAAAGAATGCAGACTGAATCGTCATCGGTGCCATCACGATGCGATTATGCAGTTTGACCCCTGATTGAAATACAATTTCATCGACTAACTGAGCCATAAATAGTTTCCTTTAACAGATTAATTCTCATATCAAAGGCACCTCCAGTTCGACCAACGCACCACAAGTGTTTTTGATATGAAAACCAATGTCCTCATTCGATAACCACAAAAATATTATTGATTTGACCGTATGAGTAAAATGAATACTTTGCATTTTAGCTATGATTGATGCGCATTAATTAAAGGCTAAGTGGTTTGATTTGAATGGTAAAAACGGCAGGAAATGAAGTGCCAAGCTTTAATGTTTAGTTAAGCGTTAAACCCTGTCTCGTCTGGAATTTGATAGGCAATTTAATCTTCGAGTTTTGGAAAAATGGTGGGAAAATAGAAGTGCCTGGCATCAAATTCGATAGACAAAGAAAAGTACAGAGACTCATAAAAACACCGACTTCTAACAAAATAAAAAATGATTTTTAACGCCGTTTAACGCTCCAAATCCTTTGTCCACCGCAGTTTCATTGTGATTGCTCTACTTTTCTTCCTCTTGCCATTCATAAGAAAAGCGCATCTAAAGCCGAAAAAACAATCAGGTGTACTATGCTTACTTGGCAATTCACTGATCAGCTTTACGGTTAATTCGCATTCTCTTACTCCAAAAGAAATGAACTCTATTTATTGTCCAGGAGGACTCGATGAACAGGATATTGAGACAGTTTCTTGTATTGATGAGCGCGGTCGCGCCTGTCAGTTTGCTAGCAGCAGATAAACCCAACATTTTGGTATTTTGGGGCGACGATGTGGGTGTTTACAACATTAGCGCTTACCACAACGGCATGATGGGTGGTCGTACACCAAACATCGATACCATCGCAAAGGAAGGTGCCATTTTCACTGATGCCTACGCGCAACAAAGCTGTACTGCGGGTCGTGCATCCTTCATTCTTGGTCAGCACCCATTCCGAACCGGTCTTCTTACCATTGGTATGCCAGGCGCAAAGGAAGGGATTCAAGCTAAAGATCCAACTATTGCCGAACTGCTGAAAAACCATGGTTATGTCGCGGGTCAGTTTGGTAAAAACCACTTGGGTGACCAAGACGAACACTTACCGACTAACCACGGCTTTGATGAGTTCTTCGGTAACCTTTACCACTTGAATGCAGAAGAAGAGCCTGAATCAGAGTTCTACCCTAAAGACCCTGAATTCCGTAAAAAATTCGGCCCTCGTGGTGTTCTAAAATCCACAGCAGACGGCAAGATCGAAGATACAGGTCCACTGACTCGTAAACGCATGGAAAACGTAGACCGCGAGTTTATGGAAGCCAGCCTTGCCTTTATGGAAAAAGCCGTAAAAGAAGACAAACCTTTCTTCATCTGGCACAACTCAACTCGTATGCACGTTTGGACTCACCTAAGCGACGAGTACAAAGGCAAATCAGGTTATGGCCTATATGCAGATGGCATGATGGATTTGGATGACCAAGTTGGCGTGATGCTGAAAAAGCTCGACGAGCTTGGCGTCGCTGACAACACCATTGTAATTTTCAGTACCGACAACGGTGCAGAGAAATTCACTTGGCCAGATGGTGGTACAACACCATTTAAAGGCGAGAAAGGTACAACTTGGGAAGGTGGTTTCCGTGTTCCTATGATGGTTCGCTGGCCGGGTCAAATCAAACCGGGTACGGTGATCAACGATATCTTCTCTCAAGAAGACTGGATGCCAACACTGCTTGCTGCTGTTGGTGAACCAGATATCAAAGAGAAACTGCTAAAAGGCCATAAGGCAAACAACAAGACGTTTAAAGCGCACCTAGATGGTTACAACCAGTTGGACCTACTTACCGGTAAATCCGAAACGGGCGCACGTAACGAGATCTTCTACTTTGACGCCGGCGGTCACTTAAATGCACTGCGTTACAAAGATTGGAAAATCCACTTTACGATTATGGAAGGTGCGATTAACGAAGCTTACCGTAAAACGCCTAGCTGGCCGTTGATTGTTAACCTGCGTATGGACCCATTTGAAGTAGGCCCAGACTCTGCACTTTATGTTCGCCACTTCTACGCAGATCAAATGTGGATGTTTGTGCCAGCTCAAGCGATCGTTCGCAAATTCCTCGAAACCTTTAAAGAATTCCCAGCGACAAAAGGCAGTTCTTTGAGTATCGAACAGGTGGTTGATGCAATGACGCAGCCGCAACGGAATTAGTCAAAACGGACTTAAGCACATTTACTCCAGTTAAAAAGCATTAAGCCTACGGAGTACGGATATTATCGCTGGTATCTGTACTCCGTATTTTTATGTTTAAACTTCTACCCCTGCTTCATCTTCTTCTACGGTATCCGTTTCTTGGCTCGCCTCTTCGAGCCATTGCTTTAGAGATTCACTTGCTAGCACCTTCTGTTGGTAAGCTTTGGCACCTTCCGATAACTCGATGCCATAAGTTTGGAAACGCAATGCCACAGGTGCATACATGGCATCCGCTATCGACCATTCTCCAAATAACCAGCCGTTGGGATACAGCTTGGCTTGTTCTGCCCAAATAGCGTCAATACGTGCAATATCTTTACGTGCACCTTCAGTTAAATCGACTTTTCTGCGCGCGCGGATATTCATTGGGAGTTCGTTTCTTAAATCAAAGAAACCCGAGTGCATCTCCGAGGCGATGGCACGTGCTTTAGCCCGTTCTGCGGAGTTGCTTGGCCATGCTTTACCTTGCAGGTATTGCTCGTTTACGTATTCCAAAATCGCTAATGAATCCCACACGGTTGCATCGCCATCCACCAAGGTCGGTACTTTCGCGGTTGGTGTAATATCTTCCAAGGTCTTATAAAAATCTTCCGTGAATAATTTGAGCTTGGTGACTTTCACATCCAGTTTGAATTGAGAAAAGATCAGCCATGCGCGCAGTGACCAGCTTGAGTAGTTTTGGTTAGCAATAAACAGTTTCATGACGCCTCCATGCGGTTCGTGTTTTGAGTACCCATTCACAATATCTGATTGTATTTAAGGGGACTAACGGATAGTTTTGATGGAACACTTAAACAAAAACGATGGATGAGTTTTAGATATGGATATCGATGCGTTGCGCAGCTTTCTTGCTTTTGTCGAAACGGGAAGTTTTACTCGTGCAGCCAAGCAGATCAATCGCACCCAATCAGCGTTCAGTGCACAAATGCGTAAGCTGGAAGACGAACTCAGTGTCAGTTTGTTTGAAAAAGAAGGTCGCAACCTAGTATTGAGTGAAGCAGGATTAGCACTACGCTCTCACGCCGAGCAATTGGTCAGCTTGCACAATCAAGCACTGAAACAAGTGAAACGTTATGAAGACAAGCGCCCTCTTCGCTTAGGTTGCCCAGAAGACTATAACGACAATATCCTGCCTAAAGTCATCCGCGTATTACAGCAATCTGAACCGACATGCTCTATCCTAGTTTTCAGTGAGCCAAGCATCACCTTGAGAGAAAAGCTCGATGAAGGAAAGCTAGACGCCGCTATTGTGACTAGAGCACCGGACAGTGAGGAAGGTTACTGGCTAGCAAGCGACAAAGGCGTGTGGATTGCTCACCCTGACTTTGACATTGATAACGCCCAACCTCTCCCTCTCGCCCTATTCCAAACCGACTGCAAATACCATGCGGCAGCGGTAGACGGATTAACCAAAGGTGGTATCCCTTATCAACTACTGGCGTGTTGCAATACAGCATCGGCACAAAGAGCGATTGTGCGTTCAGGAATGGCAGTCGGCGCCATGGGAAGTATTAGCGTTAGTGAGGATCTTAAGATATTAGACGATATGCCATCACTGCCTTCCGTGGATATTGTGCTGGTCACAGGTGTCGAGCCTCATCCGATACTGGATAAAGAATGCTTGGCGCAATTGGTTGAGTTAATGGCTTAACTGAATTCACTAACCAATCACAAAGTTGAATTCGCCCGTTAATCGCCCGTCGATTCGTATGGTTTCAAACTGTAGATAATCACGGGCTTTACCACCCCACCATTCATCACCAGTATTGCCTTTTAAGTACAACTGAGTGGTCAGCAGCTCTTGGTTGTCCCGCCACAACTTAACGTGAATGTGCGGCGGACGAGAGGCATAAGGCACAGGATACAAAGTCTGGAACAAGTAACCACCATCCGATTGAGTTTCGAATGCGCCAAAGCCTGCAAAGTGAGCATCAAACTTATCATTATGTGGCTGCTTAGGATGATCGTAAATCCCCTGCCCATCGCATTGCCAGATTTCTACTTTGATGCCTGAGACAGGGTTTCCCGATCTATCTACTACTCTGCCTTGCAACACGATAGGTTCACCGACCAATCCTTCTGATTGCAGAATCAAGTTTTGACGTAGAGGAATGTCCACTACTGGATAAAATGGCCCTTCTGTTTGTGCTGGCGTTGGCCTCATTGGTGTTTTCGCTTTTAAAGAGGGTGCGAACAACAATGTCCACAGCGCTAAAAAGTGTCTTCTTTCCATGGTTTCAGCCTTTTCCTTTTATTGTAGTAAGTGTGGCGAAACCTCTTCATTTTTCCAGCTTAAGATAACGTCTGATAGTAGACACAAAAATGCCCCTGCATTGCAGAGGCATGGATTAAATCGCTAGAGCTCAGTACATATAACGAAACGATTAGGCGCTAAATCGGCTGAGCGTATTCTTCTGGTTTTCTGCCATTTCTGCTAACTCTTCGGCTGCAACATTAGACTGGACAGATCCCGCTAAATTTAGGCTGACAATGTCATTCAGTTGCCCCAAACTTTGTGCAATTTCTTGGGTTACATCCGCTTGTTCAGATGAGGCGGTATTGACCAGCGCATTAAGTGTGGAAATGTTCTCCACCGCCTCTGAAATTTGACCAAAGGCAGAACGTACTTCTTCCGTTATTGTGCGATTGTGATCGATCAGTTCAACGTTTTGTTCCATCAGTTGGCTGACTTCAACTGACTGGCTTTGAAGGTATTCAACCGCCTCATAGATTTCTGACGTCGACTCTTGAGTACGTACCGCTAAGCTACGAACTTCATCAGCAACTACGGCGAACCCTCGACCTTGATCTCCGGCTCTCGCGGCTTCAATCGCGGCATTGAGCGCCAGTAAATTCGTTTGACCGGAAATATTATCGATCACTTCAATCACATTGCTGATGCTCTGCGAGTATTCATTAAGCTTCTCAACTTTTACTGAAGCTTCTTGAATTGCGAGAGACATATCTTCACCCACTGATTGCGAACGATTTACGTGCTCTTGCCCTAGAGTAATGTTCGACATCGCAAGGCGAGAGGCTTCTTCTGCCATTTGAGCATTACTATTCACTTCTTGCGAGGTGTTTGATAACTCGGTAACCGCAACGCTGATCTGATCAAACTGTGCCTTTTCTTGTTCCATGTTCTTCTTAGAGTGCTGCATCACTGAAGAAAGCTCAGAAGCAGACGCAGCAACACGCTCGCCGTTGTCATTCAGTTCACGAACAACACTACCCACAGACTCGCTCACTTGATTAATTGAACTAGCTAAACTGCCGATCTCATTCTTTCCTTTCACATTGGTTCGAACACGAAAATCGCCACCAGCCATAAGGTTCAACTTGGTATCCACTTCTTTGATTGGCAAAGAGAGGTAACCAGAGGCAATAAACACCAGACCAAGTGATAGTACAGCTGCGATTGCCATAAGAATCGCACCAATAATTTCATCGCGGTACACGTCCGATTCCACATCCGCAAACTCTTCATCAATGCTGAAGTTGACCTGCTCGATGAAGTCATTCAGCGAATCGATCAGCTCAAACGCTAAATCATCAGCTTGATTGAAATATTCGTCATAGGCTTCTTCAGACAAAGCGCCATTTTGAAAACGGTACGTGATCTGGCCGAGTTTTGAAACGTGATTATAGTAGCGCTCAAAGTTGTCGAGGCGGTCTTGCGTTTCTCGGCTTTTGTCCTCGCTGTATTTATCTTTGATGCTTCTTGCCCAGTCGTTCAAACCTCGATTGAATTGATCGTAAAACTCCTCTCGTTGCGCTGCTTTCGAGAACAACAAACGAATGTTGTACGCCGTGATCAGTTCATTCTTATAGACGGAGTTTATGGTAGAAAAAGATGAGTCTCTGGCTTCGACTAACCGCTCAGCGGCAACATCTAAACGATAGATACTTATCGAATAAATCAAGACGAAGAAAATAGACACCACGGCAGAGAGCGACACAAGTTGCGCTCGTATAGACAGATTATTAATTATTGTTTTCACAGGGTTTTCCCCAATTTAGTTCATTATGTTGTGTGTTGTCCTTTACAGAACATCGCAATCATATAAACGGGGAATGGAAGGAACTTAGCATCAAGAAATATGACACTTTTAATATGCTTCAATCATAAAAAATGCCCCTACTCGAGAGTCATTAAGTAGGGGCATTTATAAAATCAAATTGTTTCTAAATGTGTTTATGCGGCTTCGAACGCCAATGCTTTCTTCTCTACTTGACGGAAAATGAGAGTCAGCACACCATTTACCGTTAAATATAATGCGCCCGCAATACCAAATACCGTCAACGTATCGTAAGTTTGTGCATTAATGCGCTGCGCGTAACCCATCAGATCCATGATCGTAATCGTGCTTGCTAGTGACGTGCCTTTGAAGACCAGAATCACTTCGTTCGAGTAAGCCGGAACCGCACGACGAATAGCGTATGGCAGCAGCACTTTCAGCGTTGCGGTTTTGTTCATGCCTAATGCACGACACGCTTGCCATTGACCGGAAGGAATCGCGTTAAACGCCCCTTTGAACAACTGAGTACTGTACGCCGCGGTATTCAACGCTAACGCCAACATCGCACAGAACCAAGGTTGGCTTAACCATGTCCAGAATACACTTTCTCTTACTGCGTCAAACTGACCCGGACCGTAGTACACCAAGAAGATCTGTACCAACAAAGGCGTACCTGTGAACAAGGTGATGATGCCACGACTTACCCAATGCAAACCCGGAGTACGTAGGATCAGAGTCAGCGTCATCATCAGAGCTAAAAGACAGCCCACAACCAAGGAAGCGGCGGTCAATTGAAGGCTAGTGCCTAAGCCATCCAGCATTTGCCAAACGTGTTGTTCGTTCATGCGGTTGCCTCCTGTCCCATGCTCATGCCTTGAATTGAGAACTTCTTATCAATCAGTTTGACGGCACGTTGCGTAATCAAAGTAATGCCTAAGTAAATCGCCGCAGCAGTTGCGTACCATGTAAACGCTTCATGCGTCGCTGCAGATGTTAGCTGCGCTTGCTTCAATAAATCCGTTACGCCAATCAGTGATACAAGCGCGGTATCTTTCAGCAAAACCAGCCATTGGTTAGTTAAACCTGGTAGTGCGTGTCTTACTGCTTGTGGCAATACAATGCGAACAAAAGCGTGTGCTTGACTGATGCCGAGCGCACTTGCTGCTTCTCTCTGCCCTCTTCCAACGGCTTTTAATGCGCCACGTAGAGTTTGAGAAGCGTAGGAAGCGAAGATCAATGACAACGCCACCACGCCAGACAAGAACGGGCTAACTTCAATAAAGTCGCCGGTGATTAAAAACAGAACCTGCGTCGAACCAAAATAGATGAACAACACGACAAGGATTTCTGGCAAGCCACGTACAATCGTCACAAACGCCGTCATTGGCCATTTAACGAAAACGCGGCGAGACATTTCACCACTGGCGAATACCACTGCCAGAATCAAACCGACTAAAAGGCTTGTGAATGCTAGCTGGACAGTCATCCAACTAGCTTGAACAAGCGATAAAGAGTAACCCGTTAGTGCCATATTACTTACCGAAGTACTTGTTGTAGATTACGTCGTATTCGCCGTTCGCTTTCACTGTTTTCAGTGCCGTGTTCAGCTTGTTCACTAGCTCGTCGTTACCTTTGTTTACTGCGATACCGAAACCGTTACCGAAGTATTTAGGGTTAGTGACGTGCTCGCCCACGTACGCTAGGTTGTCTTCTTTCTTGAACCATTCAGCTACGACTGCTGTGTCACCGAATACAGAATCAATACGGCCATTCTTCATATCGATGAATGCGTCTTGGTAGCTTGAGTAAGGAACCGCTGTTACGCCCGGCATTTGCTCAATCAGGTAGCTTTGGTGTGTTGAACCGTTTTGAACACCAACACGCTTACCTTCTAGTGCTTTTTGATCGGCCACTTTTTCTTTGATAGAAACAAACGCTGCTGAGTTGTCGTAGTAAGGGTCAGAAAAGTTCACTTGCTCCAAACGCGCATCCGTAATATCCATTGCAGAGATAGCCGCATCGTAACGCTTGAATTTTAATGCAGGGATCAGGCTGTCAAAAGATTGGTTGTGGAAGGTACATTTTGCTTCCATTTCTTTACATAGTGCGTTCGCCAGATCCACATCAAAACCTTGAATTTGGTTGTTTTCATCCATGTATTCGAACGGTGCGTAAGTCGCTTCCATCGCGAATTTGATCTCTTCTTGTGCTGCTGCGTTCGCTGAGACAAGACCGATTAGTGAAGCTAGTAAAATCTTTTTCATTGCAATACTCCGTGTGTACTTAGTGGGCTGACACTCGCAATGACAGCCGAGCTTATCTGTTAAATAGACTGAACTTTAAAAACGTAATTTAGTGATTTAGGTAATCGGCAAACTGAGTGGTTTGCGGATTAACAAATGCGTCGTGCGTGCCGTGTTCTACGATGTGTCCTTGTTCTAGGTATAGAACATGGCTAGCGATTTTCTTGGCGAAATCCACCTCGTGGGTCACAACTACTTGTGTAATTCCGGTTTCGCTTAAATCATTAATGATTTTGACCACTTGGTTCGTGATTTCAGGGTCAAGCGCCGCGGTAGGCTCATCAAAAAGCAAGACTTCTGGCTTCATCATCAGCGCGCGGGCAATCGCTACACGTTGTTGCTGACCGCCAGAAAGTTGCATCGGCCATGCATCCGCTTTGTCTGCCAAATGCAGCGTCGCGAGAATTTGCATTGCCTGCTTCTTCGCTTCTTCTTTATCCATGCCAGAGACTTTTACCGGAGCCTCAATCAGGTTTTCCATCACTGTCATGTGTGGCCATAGGTTGTACTGTTGGAACACCATGCCCACTTTACGACGAAGTGCTAAACCTTGCTTCTCTTTGATTTCAGTTGAAAAGTCGAATGCGTCATTAGCGATGTTTAACTGGCCGTTATCCGCCCCTTCAAGAAGGTTAAGAACACGTAGTAGAGAGCTCTTCCCTGCACCACTTGGACCGAGTAACACCAACGTTTCACCGCTTTCACAATTAAAACTGACATCGTGTAGAACTTGGGTATCGCCGTAAGACTTATTGATACTTTTAACTTGAATACTCATGCTGCCATACTGCATTAATTGTCATCTGGAGCTTATACTAGCAAGAAAGATATTTTATGCAATAAAAATGTATAAAAATTTAGATTGTTAATTTTTTGTATAAGAAACGACCAGCTCAGCAGAGTATATGACTGGTGCAATGAGTGTGGTTTTAACGGTATTTGTTGATCAAAAAAGCCCATAATTTCGATAGCTTAGAATTCCATTGGACACTTAAGGCAATGCTCTGCAGCGCCATTCATTGAGAGCATCAGTCCGAAAGACAGTAACTGGTTGTATAAGCACTTTCCCCTCTCATTCTGAGAAAAATCTCGCGTAGCTTTTCTTCACTTCTTCAAGACTCAAAATTGAGACAAACAGGACTCATTTTGTAAAAAGCTGATTTGCTTAGCGTATTCGTCTTATAAAGAATTTATCAAAAGAGAGATGTTCTAGTACTTTCTTGAATTGGTCTTACCGATCGCTAATACTTCCTCGTAATTTGACTCGCAATTTGAGTAATCGAAGTTTTTTGATTGGGACAACTCAATAATGAAGCCATATCGTTTTGCGCTGCTTGCGCTTGGTTCTTTGAACCTATTTTCGCCTACTACTTGGGCTGGTACTGCTGTCGTTTTACCGGGATTGCATGAGCAAGGTGTCGATTTACAAGACGCCCCGCTCTCTGCTGATGATGTGATCGATTGGGAAATTAACAATGCCGATATTGTGTTTGGTGCTTACCCAAACAAGGCTGACAACGAGCGTGTCCAAGCCATCGGTTATATGTACAACCAAAAGCTTGAGCTCAATGCGGGTTGGGTAGAAAACGATATTCGCAACGAGGCAGAACTGAATGGGATTGATTACGAGGATTACTTTCTCCATTTTGCCGAAGACACCATCATCGCAGAGGTAGACTCTAGCCATGGTGAAAATACCTTACTCAATCGAAAACCGATGATCGTTGGTTATACCGCCAGCGCTGACCACGCCGGTTTTTGGCTATATAAACAACCACCATGGGATGCTGACGTATTCGGTCAGGCGAATAATGGTGGCGCGCTCTATGTTTATCACTCAGAGAAGTTCGACCGCTTAACCTTTAAGTTCTCTCAATTTGCTCAAGGCGGCAACTTCACGGTTGAATACCCTTCTGCCATCGACTCTTTTGGTCAGGTAACAGAATGGAAAAGCTTCGCGATTAAAAAAGACAAAACCGAGAACATGACTAAAAACCAGACGGTAAACTGGTCTGTTCCTTCGGATTGGGTTCGCGCTACAACACACGATGGCAGCGGACAAACCTATGGTGGTGGTCAGTACTTTGGCTCCACCTTTTTACGCGATGGCGGCCGTCTTTACGTTGCGAAAATTACTTGGCATGACGAAAACATCGAGAATCGCCCTCGTCTAAAAGAAGTAAAGCTCAAAAACAGCTTCCAAACCGTCAAGTTGACCGACGCACCAACTGCAACACCTGAAGGTCAAACCATTCAACGCTGGCGTAAGATTCGTGGCTTCGACAAGTCTGCGGACCTAAACCAAGACAATTATCTTTCTTGGAATGAATACAAAAACCGTTCGAATAAGAATGCGACAGCACGATTTCGTTGGGAGTCACGTGTTATTCCATTTGGTCGTATGTGGAACCAAACCTCTTCTTGGGCGTTAACCAATCTCGGCAACCCCGACTTTGCCAACGCTATGCACCACTATTACCAAGCTGAATGGCCGAAGCAAGGTTTAAACGGTGCGTACAACGACGATACGAATAAGTTACTCGGAGCAAATCAGTTCTACGTTTATTCCGGTGGTACAGTGGGTGAACTTGGTTTGGTGGCGGGTAGCCAAGCTGCTGACGATGCTTACAAAGCGCAATTCTCGGCGTTTTTAAACAAACTGGCGACGCTGGGTGCGGATGCGTTAATTGGCCTCAACATCGGCACGGCGAACTTATTCGGTCGCAATGGACAGAACCACTTAGTTGAAGCTGGTTCTCTGTACTTACGCGAGCATTACCTTTTCTCTTCTACTGGATTTAGTGGCTATGCTGGCTTAGCTAAGTTTTGGGATAACTCTGCACTCGCCAAAGCGGGCCAGAAAGTGATTTATCAAGCGACCACGCGTTATGGCCGAGTTCAATACTTTGGCAACACTGAAGATAACTGGAAGCAAGACCAATACTCTGCACTGGCAGCGTTCTACTTGAATCATCACCCTGATCGCAGCTACTTTAATCAGTGGAACAATGGTTACCTTTATGGAAGTAATAACACTACAGGTGATAACTTCTGGAAGGCAGGCATACCAAAGAATATTGCCTATCAACCAAGTACCTTACTTGCTGTTGATTTGGGAGAGCCTGCCAATCAGCTCCCCGAGGACGCAGAGCCCATCCCACTAATGATGTCCACCAGCACGCCTTATCCAGCGGATTACACGGTTATTGGTGATTCGTCGATGAACGAAGTGGTACATGCAGATCTACCCGATGGCATTACTTACGTTTCTCCCACGTTCACCTACTTTGCGTATCGCTCTGAGAACAATGTGGTGGCTCAAGGCCCTGCAGAGATGGTGTTAGCACGCGAGTTTAGCAAAGGCAGAGTGTTGTACCGCACCGACTTTTTCGGCAAAAACGTGGACTATTTCACTGCGCCTAAAATCACCATCACGCTAGACGAGCCGATGAGACCCGTAGACAAGGACGGCAACATCGGAGACTACGTTTCGCAAATCGAAATCGGTGGTTACGAAGGTCTATTCTTGTTGTACTGATGAGGCTTACCAAACATAGCGCTTGCTTCCACTCTCTCCCAATCCAAATTGCTGATTTCAGCGTAAACGGGAGAGCGTGGGTTTAACGTTTTGATCTTCCGATTCTCTTCGTTTTCAACTTCACAGATAACGCCCTATTCTCTGAATCTTCATAAACCTTGTGTATATACTGAATCAAATGACAATGATAAGGGAATTCAGTCACATGAAGACAACACCGTCCGTTCTTTCCGTTTTACTGCTATCCGCTTTTTCTGCTCAATCTTATGCTAGTGAATGTGGTGAAATCACTATAGCGGATATGAACTGGAACTCGGCGAGTTTGATGGCACACATCGACCAGTTCATTCTTAATGAAGGCTACCAATGCGATGCAGAACTCATCCCGGGTGATAGCGTACCGACTGGCACCTCGATGATTGAGAAAGGCCAACCTGATGTTGCTCCTGAGCTATGGACCAACGGAATTAAAGAAGCGTTAGACAAAGGCATTGCGGATAAGCGCTTGCGTATCGCTGGAGAATCTTTGGTCAATGGCGGCGAGGAAGGCTTTTGGGTTCCTTCTTATCTGGTGAAGCAGTATCCGGAATTAGCAACCATTGAAGGTGTGATTAAACACGCCAAGTTGTTTGAACACCCAGAAGATGATGAGAAATTCGCCTTTTACAGCTGCCCTGCCGGTTGGACGTGCCAAATCACCTCTGGTCACCTGTTTGATGCCATGGAACTCGAGAAACACGGCTTCGATATGATTGACCCGGGTTCGGGCGCTGCGCTGGCTGGTACTATCGCGAAAGCTTATGAACGTGAGAAACCTTGGTTCGGGTATTACTGGTCACCGACGCCGGTATTGGGCAAGTATGACATGGTGAAAGTCGACTTCGGCAGCGGCACAGATGTGGAAGAATACCGCAACTGTACAACGCAACCTGAATGTGAATCTCCAAAAGTGACTATGTACCCACCTTCACCGGTTCATACCGTTACAACCGAAGCCTTTGCCAATAAAGAGCCACAAGCTTACGCCTACTTGCAAAAACGTGGGTTCACCAATCAGCAGATGAGCCAGCTACTTGCATGGATGGAAGATAACCAAGCGGACGCAGAAGAAGCGATGTACTACTTCTTCGAAACCTATCCTGAACTATGGAAAACATGGGTATCGGCAGACGTGGCTGCGAAAGTAGAAAAAGCCATTTAACGCTTTACTCACTCCCCCTGTTAGCGGCTCAAGAATAATGCTGTGATGACAGGGGGAGACTTAGCCTTTCTTTTAGTACTCGCCGCATTGCCCGATGCTCTGCACAGTCCGCGTGTCGTTTGTGATAAGCGATCTGAAACGTAAATTGGCCACTTGGAAACGGACTTTGAAAGTAGCGAATGTTGAGTGCGCTTCCCCACCTTTTCGCCACCGACAAAGGCACACCCCCTAAACAATCTCGCTGAGCTACGTTAGTCAGCACACCAAGATAAGATGATGTCACCACTTCGATTTGATTCGCTTTAATCGTCACGTTTAATGCCGCTTCATACTCACTTTCCACACTCCAAGTGGATGAGAGAACACAATGCTTTTCGTTGTGAAACGCATCGATATCAAGCCTTTTACCAAGCCTTGGGTGATCCGCTCGACCAATAATTACAAATGGTTCTTGATGAAGATCTTCCACAATGATTGAAGTGGGTTTATTGCCAATGCAGCCAATAATGATGTCGGCTTTTCGGTGGTATAGGAAATCACACAGCTCACCAGCATCTTGTGTGGATTCATGAAAGATCAAATTGTCGATAGGGCTTAGCCCCAATAAAGGCAAGTCACAGCAATAGGCTTTAAATGATTGCGGTTTCGTCATCGCATTATCAATGATACTCAGCGCTTTTCTCAGTTGTGGTAGTAGCTCTCGTGCCGTATGCGTCAGCTCAATACTTCTCCCGCTTTTTACAAATAGCTTTTTATTGGAGGCCTGTTCCAATCGCCGAATCGATGCACTGACGGCAGGTTGTGTGACACCTAGTTGCTCAGCCGCTTTAGTGTAAGATTGGCTCTCTGTTACGACGAGAAAGGTGTTGATTAGGTTCAAATCAATGGGCTTTGACATGAGCATTTGCTTCGCGTGTATTGAATTAAACGAAAGCGAGCCACTGCCAAAAACAGTGACTCATTATTCGTTGGTTATTGCTAATTGGTTACCGGCTATTGGCAGCAAGAGACAGGACTACTGCTTACCTGCCCCTTTCACCAAGCGAGAATGCTTCAAGTAGTCGTTCACCACATAGTTTTGAATCGCTTGCTTAGATGTCGGCAAGTACATTCTTAATAACCCACTCCAGCCTTCTCTGACGGTTAGGTTGTTGGCTTGTCCTTCACAGTTAAAGCGGAATGTGTAAGTACCGTCCTCATTTGGCGTCATACGCTTGTTCGAAATCGCAAAATCATCATCTGCAATCCAGCCATCTTTGTCGTATACCGTCATGCTGAAAAACGCGTGACGATCGTACTGAAGCGGTGGCGGGTTAATGGTCAAAGAACTGCATTGCGTTTCCCCTTTGTTTCCCGGAATTTGTGGCAAGTACACAGCCGCATCAGAGGGTAAACCCGCCCATCCAGCCGAAGACGCAATCACAAAAGACTTCGGATCAACTTGACCTTTGTCGCCAAAAATATCGAATGGTTTAGGGATAAACGGTCGTAACTTTTGCACCGTCGCTCGCGCAGCTAATACTTCTTTTTCATCAAACTCTTTTGAGACGTAAGGGTGGCGAGTTTCAGCAGACAACTTAATGGCATTTTGATAATCATGTGCTTTCTTCAAAGCCTTAGGATCGTGGTTATCTGCCGCCGCTACTCGCGTATTTAGGAATACATGAGTACCAGAGCTCAGCATATCTGGTGTCAAACGCAGTGTCTGACCCGGATAGACTTCTGCAATCGTAAAGTGGTTCTCGTCGATTACCTGAACAATCGCATATTCATCGTACTCAGGCATGGTAATGGTTGCCGATTTGGTGACATCCAGTATTGCATGGCTGTACATCGTGTCTTCGTTTTCACGAATAACGAACTGATGCTCTTTGCTCGATGGGATACGATTGTGCCTATAGGTATTAACTGGCACTTCTTTTTGCAAACGCGTCATATACCAATCTGTTTCTTTCGTTGGTTGATCGGCAAAATCAGTGAAAACATTGTCCAAAGTTGCTTCTTTCGCTTGTAACCCAGTCGCAAACATCAAAGTAAGGGTCGATAACGCAAGTATCGTTTTGTTCATAATGGTGACTCCTAAATCTGAGGGTGTGATGGGTTATTGAGAAACCACTTTCGGTTCTGGTAACTGGTAGGATTCCGTTTGAGTAAGATCCGGCTTGTAGATTCGCATCATGACATCCCACCCTTTCGCCACTGGCATGGCATTCTTAGCGCCTTTAGGACAGTGACCGTAGTTCACCGTGAATGAGCCATCTTGGTTGTACTCGATGTTGTTTTTGTTCAATACCGCTTTATCGAAGGCGATATAACCTTGGTGGTTGTACAAGGTCAGAGAGTAGAAGCCATTCCCTTTTACTTTTGGTGCTTGATAAGTCGCTTGAGAGCAGTTGTCTGGATTAGCGACCTCGCCAGAACTGTAGTAAGAAAAGTATTGCGCTTCGGCATCAGGCAACATTCCCCAACCAATGGCGGTGCCGTACATATGCATGCGAGGATCCACCTCACCATGAGCGCCTTGCATGTTCTTTTGATTGCCCTGTTTGGCACCTTCTTTTGTCAACGCATCACGGACAGAGACAAGTTGGGTCATATCGTAGTTCGGCATGATGTGCTCTTGATGCGAGCCTGTGGTCACTTTGAGTTTATTCTGTATGGCTTTTACTCGAAGCAAATCAGCAGGGTCATTTGGGTCTATCTGCACACGAGCAACAATCATCGCAAAGTCAGTTTGACTCTCAATGTTATGCGTTCCCGGCGTCGAGAAAACTTGGTCGATGTAGTGATCGTTTTGCACCACCATCACCGAGATGTAACGCTCGCCTGTGTCTGGAATGGTAATACTCCCTCCCTTCGACAAATCAGCCACATAACCCGAGTAAATGGTATCGCGATTCATACGCACAACCGTTTGGTTATCCAAAGGCGTCAGACCAGGGAAGTGAAACCACTTGTTAGAACCAACCAGTTTAGTGATGTTTTTGAACGCGAGATCAGATTCCGCAAACTCGTAGTTTTTCTCAGTAACAGGGACAAGTGTTTCAGCCAATACATGGCTTGCACCCGTTAAGGCAAGCGTGGAGAGTGAAAGCGTTAATAGTTTCTTTTTCATGGAGAGCGTACTCATGTTAAGTGCTTTAGGTAGGAGTATTAAGGTTCCAATGTTTATCTGTTGACCAACCTTAACCTAAGCAATAACATTCCATAAGGGACTTATTTTCACCCTACCAATTCCAAAAGAGAATCGAGATGCTCAACGAAAAATTGTTTATTCATAAAGACTTAAACTTATTGCTGTTGTTGGTTACGCTCCACGAAGAGCAAAGTACAGCAAGAACCGCAGAGCGTTTGTTCGTCACCCAGTCGGCCGTGAGTAAAGGATTGAAGAAGCTTCGTGAGCAGCTCAATGACCCACTGTTTGTTCGTACGAGAGAAGGCTTTATACCAACAGAGAAATGCGATGAATTGGTCTCACGAGTCACCCCATTGCTGCTTGAGCTAGAGAGCATTTATGCTGATTCCAACCAAGTATCAACACAAGCATATTCGGGTGAAATCAGCATCGCGATAAGCTCAGCAATGTACTATGCCCTAGCCGATGATGTTTATTTGCAACTTAAACAGGATTTTCCCAATGCCACGGTTCGATTGGTCAATTGGTCGGAATCCACAGAACAACAAATACTCAACACCAAAATTCAGGTTGGCATCAATTATTATCCGATAGATGTTTCTAAGGACTTAGTTCACCAGTCTGTTTTGCCTGTCGACTTTCGTTTGATCGCTCGAAAATCTCACCCTCTTTGCGATAAGTCTGTCACTCTGGAGGAAATCTCCCAGTATCCACTCGTGGTATCCATCATTCCTAACTTCACGGCCAAGAACAGTAAAATTGAGCACACGCTTCGTAAGTTCAAACTTAGCTCGAACATTATTCTGCGCAGCGACAACGCCAACCTCTGCCTGACAACGCTGAAGCATTCCGATGCCTTAATGCCCGTCAATCATTTGTTTGCCCAAAAAGCATCGACAGAACACACGACGATCAACACCAAATTCGATATGAACAGCTATCTTCCATCCATGAAGATTGGTCTTTTTTACTCCAATCAATTTACTGCCAGTCAGTTGGGGAAATTGATTCAAGCTTCGTTAGTAAATGCACTAAACGCGGCACAATCGAATAAACACCAAGTCAATTCCTGAACAGTCAGCGCTTTCCCTGTGCGCCATTATCAAATCATTTTTGACAGTGACTCAAAGACAGCGCTGTTTATCCTTCTTCACCGCAAGCCTACTATTTCCGTCACAAAGCAGTGCATGACTCCCCTTCGCACTGCTCCATAATAAGGATTTCAGTATGACTGGTACTCACGCGTCAAAAACGATAAAACTTGGTGTCACTAACCTCTCTTTCCACCGCGTTACCGCTTCGCTTGTTAGCCACGTGCTCAATGATATGGGCTTTGAGGTTGAGCGCGTTTATTCACCCCATGAAGAGAACTTTTCAAAACTCAAATCCGGTGAAATCGATATGCTTTCTTCGGCTTGGTTACCATCAAGCCACGGCATTTACAAAGCATCGGTAGAAGAAGTACAACCCTTGCTAGAGCTGGGCTTACACTACGAACCATACGCGCTTTGGGGTGTGCCCGATTACGTGCCTGAAGAACAGGTATCAGAAGTAAGCGACTTGACGAAACCAGAAGTCGTAGAGAGGATGAAATCGGATATTCAAGGCATCAACCCTGGAGCGGGTATTACGCGCTTTTCGATTATGATGATGGACGAATACTCGCTGACCGAAGCGGGTTACCGTTTCCACACCGGAACGGAAGAAGATTGCTTTACTGCATTTGAGAAGGCGGTAGAGGACAAACAGTGGGTTATCGTGCCACTTTGGAAACCTCAATTTCTTCACTATAAGTACGCAATTCGAGAAATCGCAGAACCAAAAGGTTTGCTGGGTATTGTCGATAAAGCCGTTTTGCTATTGCGCCAAGACAAATCAGATAAATTTACTCAAGATGAGCTGAATAGACTGGACGCGTTACGTTTCTCAAACGACACCATTGCGGAATTGGATTACAAAATCAGTCGTGAAGGACGAGAGTTAGACGCAGTGACACGTGAGTGGTTAGACAACCAACGCTAACAAGCTTTACGCGATTTATAGTGCTTTGCCTTGCTTCCATTGTCACATTGCTAAATTGCATGGCAAAGCACGTTAACTTAGTACATGGTGTTCCCGTTTGCAGACTCTTTCGGGATTTCTTGCAAGGCATTCCAATGCTCGACAATCTTGCCATTTAAATCAAAGCGGAAGAAATCCATTGTCACGTATTCCACGTCATCAGGCCACGTTTGGTGCGTATGCAGCGCCACTAAATTGCCCTCTGCGACTGCGCGAACAAACGTAATGTCTTTCTCTGGGTATTCTTCCTGCATTCTCTCGAAGTAAGCGATAAAAGGATCAGGGCCATTACCCACTAATGGGTTGTGCTGAATATACTCGTCCCCGACGTAAAGCTCGACCGCTTTTCTTGGGTTTCCTCGATATGCCATCTCATAGAAAGCAATGGCATTACGTTTGTTCTCTTCAATATCGATTTGCAAGGTGCTCATGGGTTTCTCCTATTCAACTCGCGATCGTCTACAAAGCGTAGTCGAGAATCGAAGCGCGGAGCATTTCCCTCATAACGAATACACAAAAATGCCGCACTGTGTCATGCGGCATTTAGAGTTTGATGAGAAGTGCTCTTTACGATCAGTTGGTCGTTTTTTCAAATCTCGCAACAAGGCTGGTTTGGTCGAAATTACGATAACCTCGCACCATAATGCTGAACGTTCCTGCCGGTTTATTTAGAACACATTGTTCATTGCTCCCATTTTGGAATGGACGACAATCAAAGTTGCTGACTGACACTTGATCGTTGTATTTCACAAAAAGATCCGCATCGCCACTTCTTGGCCCAGACAAGGAAATGGTCACCTTCCCCTCCTCTTGAGTTTCAAAACTAAAGAACTGTTCCTCTCCATAGCCTGCTCGTAAATTCTCAACGGTCTCACCATCTTGTAAGGGGGTTACACCAGTCGTGCTGTCCATGCTTGATTCAATCAAATAGGCGATAGCAAGCTTTGCAAAGTTACTGGCATGCGAGGCAGTCGGGTCTGAATTTTCCAACGTATCAAATTGGGTATGAATATTCGGGTTGTAGTCTTCAAACAAACTTTCGAATGGCATGGCCGCCGGATAACCAGCATTGTGCCAAGAGGCATGGTCAGAACAAGCATAGCCACAACGGTCAAACTGGTAGGTGATTTCAGGCGCGTACACATCAATCAACTCAGACAGAAATGCCGTCAAGTTACTGTCCGTATAATCGGTGATGAATGTAATATCATGCGCAGAACCGCTGTAATTGGTCATGTCTAATTGCAACACGGATAGCACGTTGGCTTTTTCGTCTTTCAGTATTTCAACGATGTCTTGCGAGCCTCTCAACCCAACTTCTTCTGCGGCATAGCCATAGAATTTGATGGTTCTGTCTGGCTGGATACCGCTGGCAATCATTAAGCGAAGTGACTCTGTCACCGTTGCAATACCCGAAGCATCGTCATCGGCGCCCGGAGAAATGGTTCCCTCTTCTGTCCATGCGCCAGCTGTAGAGTCTAGGTGCCCGCCCACGACAACAATTTCTTCGGGATATTTTGCCCCCAGCAACGTCACTTCGACGGATTTTTGTGGGTATCCACGATGGGAAATTTGTTCCGCAGAAGCATAAGAGACACCTTCAATCTCTTGGCTCCAACGCGCCAGCAACCAATCAGAGGCTTCAACACCCGTAGCGGTGGTATAGAAACGATTGGTAAATGACGTCATGCCTTCTATGGTCTTCACCAAGTTCGTCGGCTCTACTTGATTGATGAGAGCCTCAACCGTGTCATGATGGCTGATCATCGGTTTGTTAAACGTCTTCAATGTGGTTGGCATGGTTGCAGCTTTCAATGCACTGGCTTTGTCTGGGTGCACCATATACCCACCACAGCGATGCTTTTCATGATGCATGTGACTGGATAGCGTCGCTAGCTGATCTGGCGATATTTTCGCGACCACGGCGGGACGAGCACCAAAGAAATCAGAATAAACCGTTGCTCCGTGTTTGGTAATCAGATCCAACGCATCCGCATCGGTGGTGATCCAAACTTGTTCTTGCTCGGTCAATTCATTGGCTACAACACTGCTGCTCAACGTACTGCTCAACAATGCCAATGCTAAAAGACTCTTTTTCATGTTGGTATTTTCCTTTACTAACCTTACTGACGAAAAAAGGGCTCCGTCTGGAGCCCTTTGCTATTGCGTTGTTATTTGTTTGGTTTGATGAATCGGTAACGCTTGGTTTCAGAACATACGTTGCCCGAAGTACACACTTGGTATTCCACGTCGATAGTGCCGTTGTGCTCAAACTGGTCGACGTAAGACTTAAAGTCTGTTGCACCAACGTTCTTACCGTTACGTTTAACAATGAAGTAATCGTTGGTGTCGTACTTCCAAGACAGCTTCACGCGAGCCTTACCATTCGGGAACTTGTTACCGAAGTTGAGTTTCAGCGGGAACGCATCTGTTTGGCCTTCTTCAATCGTCACCGTTTGTGTGGTTGATGTCGCACTGCCTGCATCGTCTGTTACGGTTAACGTCACCGCATAATCACCCGCTGCGGCGTAAGTGTGCGTCACCATTTCGCCAGTTTGCGAACTGCCGTCACCTAGGTTCCATTGGTAAGAAACAATGCTGCCGTCGCTATCGCTACTGGTGCTGCGAAGTGTCACTGTTTTACCAGAAACAGACTGATCAAACTCCGCTACTGGAGGAAGGTTTGCACTGCTATCTTCGTACGTTGCCGTGAGTTCCGCACTGTCATACTCAGCGTAACCAAATACGTTCACCGTGTAGCGACCTTGCTCTGGGTTCTCAATCACACACACTTCGTCACTAACGGACAAGCTAGAACAAATATTTTCAGTTGAAGAAGGCGCGTAATCGAAGCCTACGTAAATATCTGGATCACCATTTGGCACGGTTAGATTGATTGTAAGCTGCGGTTGGCCTTCTGGGACTTCGATATCAAAATAGGTTTTCGACCCTGTAGCGCCATTTACTGTGACTGATTGGCCATTTTCAAGACGCTGATATTCAGGCTCTGGCGGCAGCGGTGGCTCTGCACATGGCTCAACACCGACAACAGCAAAAGCATCCACAACCGCAGAGGCGTCATACCCTAAGTCGTTTGCTGCGTTCTTCACACCACATGCACCTTGCCAAAAATCACTGTCTTGCGACCAGTAAATTTGGTTCGCGAGCACAAACAGTTCAAACGCCTTTTTGGTATCCCAACCGGATGTCGTTGCTAAGTGATAGAAAGCTTTGTTGAAAACACCCGAACTGTAATGCACATTCAAGCCATCATAGTAGTCTTGCGCATGGTTGATAGAAGAACCATCTCGCGAAGGATCATCCATATAGCGCAATGCCCCTTCCTCTTTGAAGATGTCTTTGCCAACCATCCAGTCATTCTCACCTTTCATGTAGAACTCTGCGGCTTCACCTGCAATATCAGAGAAAGCTTCGTTCATACCACCAGATTGGTTTGCGTACACTAGCCCCGAGTTTTGCTCAGTAAAGCCGTGGCTCACTTCGTGGGCTGAAACATCCAGACTAACCAATGGGTAGAAATAACTCTCACCGTCACCAAACGTCATCGCTTGGCCGTCCCAGAAGGCGTTTTCATAACCCGTGCCGTAGTGAACACGCATCATTAACTTGAAAGTAAGTGGCGCAGTATCGAACCAGTTTTTGTACATGTCGAATACGATATTGCCGAAGTAATGAGCATCGTTCAGTGGAGAGTAAGCGCCGTTAATTTCTTGAAATTCATTGCGAGGACACTCGTAGCTGTAAGGTGTAGAACCTTCAGTGGCACCATTTAGGTTAACCGTGATGACGTTCTCCGACTCCATCACACAATTATTGCCATCTTCTTGTACGTCGAGGTAATGATAGTCGGTGCCATACTCATACATGCCTGTTTTTTCGTTACCACCAGGCCCGGTACCGATTTGCGCATGAGCAATCCCTTCCCAACGATCGATAACTTCACCACTGTGCGCATCTAACATGGTAAATGGGCGAGAAGGTTGAAGGCTGTTTGCTAGCAGATAAGAAACCACGTAAACCAATCGTGTTTGTTTGCCATCTTGATAAATGAATAACTCATCTTCGACATTTCTTAGAAACTTACCTGCGATGCCTTTATTCTCAAGGTTCTTTGACGCAACCTTTAACGCTTCTGCTCGGTTCAACTTAGGTTTTACAAAACTTCGTTCTAAGTCGTTTACGCGCAAATAATTGCCTTGCACGGCCTTTAAAGCGCCGCCTTTAAAGCTTTGGGTTGCGTTCAGTGAATGTCCCCAAACAGGAATACCCCAGACATTTTGCTGAATCTTTACCTTATAAACACCGCGTTTTTTTAGGTGAATACTCTTAACCTGTTTAAAGCTCGATGCATTATTAACACCCAATTGTGAATTAAGCCCAGAGAAGTTGGTAAAGTTGACTGGCTTATTCAATGTCACTGATTCACCGGCATGAACTGACATCGTCATGACACCTGCAACAGCGATAGCTATCAGACGTTTCTTGATTTTCATTTATCTATCTCCTTGATGTGTTCGCGTCGAATCTATCAGAAAAAAACACACCGGAGTCGATAATTAAGATCAATAAAATAGTTGTGATACATCAATTAAATAAATTCATGAAACTGGTAAAAATGAAAATTACAATTTTATTTCAATGGCTTTTTTTAGGAAAGAAGATCTCATTTATAAAATCAAGAAATGCTATTTTTATCACTAGCTATTTTTGTTTAAAAATATTGTTTATTTTATCTAATTATAAACAAACAATACTACTACGACTAAATGATTAGATGAATACAATGAGGAGTAACCCTAGGCTGGAGGGGGAATTTAGCACAATTAACTTTATGATTTCAAATATAACAATCAAAATTCAAATATTGCACTTGAACTTAGAATGAATGCCATCCCAATTGAATGACCGCCTATAAAAAAGAGCTTTAACAGCACTGGAGCCTATTTAATTGAAAGGATCAAGTAATACTATAGTTTATACCACCTACCAAATTCCACATTAAAATAAAGGATATATTCCAAGAACAACAGCAAACAGAATATAAAGGCGCTAATTATGAATAGATAAATTACAAATGAGATGATAATAAACAATGTTTTAAACAATAGGTAACAGAATAGATTTGGCGAGACCAATAAAAACAACGGCCATATTTATTGGTTAGAACAAAGACAAATAAATCCAATGTAATAATAATGACTCAAAAACGTTATATTTAATATTATAAACGAGGTGAGAGACACATAAACCAGAGAGCAAGGTTGGGAAAATAAAAAAGGCTACCCTTGGGCAGCCTCACACTTTTATTCGTTAATATATCAATATCAGGCTAATTCGCCAGCACCTTGCACCGAACGTTCACTGTTCTCAACAAGGAAAACCGTGGCAGTTTGTTTAAGCGCGTTCCATTCTGCGTCCTCGACAAAGATGCCCTCTTCCCATGATGTTTTCTGCGCACGGCTCAGCTCTTCACCATCAATATGAATTGCGTACCCTTGAGAGCTCGCTTCGATATCAAAATCCGTTACGGCAAGCTCTATCGTCATACTGTGATAATCGGTACTGTTGTCTTCAATCTGGTCAGAAAAGAATACCTCTGGTGCAATCCGCCCACGGTTTAACACATACAAGGTTCGCTTAGGACTAGTGCCATTAACCCACTGAGCACGACATGCAATGCCTTTGGCAGAGAGCCTAACTAATTCACTAAATGCTAGCCAGCGATTGTGGCATTGCTTCAGTGTGATGGTAACGCTCTTGCTGCTGACCATTTTCTCAAGCGCAAAATCCAACACCGCAGGTAAATGACAGGCAATACTGCCATTGTGTAGCTCGACTTCGATATGAGAGTCGGTGTTACTCGTAATGCTAACCGCACAATCTGAATCTAAGTTGAGAAACAGGCTGGCGTTGTTGAAGTGACGCACGCCGTGCAAACCCACCATTTGCAGATCCGCAACCATATTGGCAATCACATCTGCTTCACCGCAATGACGGCGCATACCAAGAAAAGCTTTGTTTACTGCTGCTACCAGCTCGTTATGCGAAACGATCATAATGCAAAACCTCCACTGATTTTTTGATTGTCGCTTTGCGCGATTTCTTCACGCTCTGGCATGGTTGGGAAAATCCACGTATCGCTGAAACGCGGGTCCTGAATCTCATCAAGCAATGGTGCGCCTTGGAAGAAGGTAACGCGCACCCATCGGTCTGAACGTGGATCGAACTTGGTCGCCCCAAAGATAGCTAACTTACAACGCAGTAGATGCATAGGCAGTGCGTCTTCACGTAGCACGTTCATCTGGATATCACCCATTTCTCGGTTGCCGAGCGTCCATACACGACGAGTGATTGCACGATACTGCGGATGCTGCAGTAAGAACTCCGCCAACGATGTTTCTGGCTGGCACGTTTGCAGCGCATGGTAGAGGCGGTTTACTTGTCGCCCTATGTCGAGTGGCAACTCACGTTCTTCACCGATTTCTTCTCCACGAACGCCTAGCCTTGGTTCTTCTTTGTCTTGCGAGCGATACCAGAACCAATAGTTGTTCTCTGGTAACGTGTAGTCAGCATCGATTGACCATCGGTACTTACTCTCTAGTATTTGCAACACATCTTGAACGCTTTTTCCGCCTGGAATAGAAAGTGATTCGTCTGTGTTCATTTGGTTTTCAAATTCATCAACCAAAGACGGGTAAAGCTCGATCAAACATGAAGTTAGGATTTCTTGGGCTTCCAAACTCATTGTTGTGATTTGTTTGATCAAGCTTGCCCAATTCGAGTGCTCTACCATCAAAGCATTTAAGTTAATTTGTAGCGCTTGGAGATCAGCAATAGCTTGATGATTAAGCTGATCTTGATGCTCGTTGATTGTTATTACTTGCTCTAAGTGTCGCTGTGCTTTTTTAAGCAGGGCTTTTAATGGTTGCTCTAGTTCGTTAGGTTCACATGGCATAGCAAGCACGTTGGCAATCGCACGCTCACGTGATGTCATCCATTGGTCGACGATGCATGGATGATTGATTAAATATGGCGCCATACCCAAGCCAGTTGCGTTCCCAACACCAAGATAGCGCTGCAAACCTTTGTGAAGTGCAATGGCGTTATCTCCTCCCTTTTGCGCAGCAAGGTAATGAACCCAATCTAAGCTGAATTCGCGCAGCATATAAACGGCACACATCTGTGCACGAAATGACTGGTTGAAATCAGAGTTGTTCTCTAGCAGTTTAAAATCGGCAATGCCAAATTTACCGTTACCATAAACGGCGGTGGTTCTTAGGATGTAACCCACTTCTGCAAGCTCAGAAGGCTCTGGCTGCTCACCTTTAGAAAGCGCATTCACAATGTGCTCAAACACACGAACGCTCTTATTGGCACGAGCAAGAACAAGCACGTTGTTTGGATTACGTCCCGCTTCTTGCAAAGGTACATTGGCTCGAAGTTGCTCTAACAGTTCAACATTAACCTCACCTTTGACCAACGCAAAAGTCACGTCCCATTTCTCAGCAATGACTCGGTCGTTACGCTCTTCATCAGCAATTTCATCGCAAAAGACGACCAAGTGATAAACGTGTTCCGGCGTCGCTAATTTATAAATCACATGACCAAAACCGCGTGGACACAATTGCCACTCATGTTTGCTCACTTGCCATTCCTGACTCGCCATTTTTCGGATCAAGCCTCGCACAAAGCTGATTCGATTTTGGTGCATAGCCCCTAGCCTGTCTGGCGCCATAACAATTGCAGCATTGCGAAGTGTTGTTTCAGTGTAAGTAGAACGATGTGCATCCATTTTGCTCACCACTTATTTTTTATTGTAAGAATAAGGGCTTGTGCGGGTGTGGGGAGGAATCACCCACACAAGCGCCACGTTATTGGGTTTGATCTTTTTGTTATAACTGTTGTTATAGCCCTTGCTCTTTCGCCATCTTCATAGCGATCTGCGGAGCATTCCAAAGTGACGGTAACAGTATTAATGACACTGGAACGGCCGTAATAACGATGAAGGATTGCAGGGCTGATATACCGCCAGAGCCAAGTGAGATGAGAATCAACGCCGTGATACCCATAGCCACGCCCCAGAAGGTACGAATAATCGCGTTTGGTTCAGTCTCACCACTGATCACAACACTGATGGTGTACGTCATTGAGTCACCAGTGGTAACGATGAAGATGGTGGTCAAAATCAAGAACAAGATGGAAACCAACATTGGCATCGGCAGTTGTTGAGTCACTGCAAGTAACGCGCCCGGTAAGTTGAAGCCTTCAAATGCCGCGCTCACACTGCCCGGATTGGCAATTTCAAACGCTAGGCCAGAGCCACCAACAATGGTGAACCAAAAACACGTGGTTAGCGGAGCAACAATGCTGATCGTCGAGATGATTTGACGAATACTGCGACCACGAGAGATACGTGCAATGAAGATTGCCATCATCGGTCCGTACCCCAAGAACCAGCCCCAGAAGAATACTGTCCACCAGCTCAGCCAACCTTCATCACCACGATAGGTCGCCATTGGAATGAAGTTATCTAGCATGCTGCCCACACCTTGAATGTAACCGTTGAAGATAAAATCCGTCGGACCAAAGAGAAGGATGTAAGCCATCAATGTCAGTGCAAGAATCACGTTGTAACGACTCAGCATTTGCATGCCGCGGTTTAAGCCACTCAGTGCAGAGACGGTGTACAACACAATCGCAAATAAGATGATGATCAACTGTGTGGTAAAGCCATCTGGGATATCAAACAGCGCATTTAACGCGTAGCTAACCTGTAAACCTAGGAAGCCAATCGGTCCAATGGTTCCTGCCGCTACAGCGATGATGCAACATGCGTCAATCAATGCGCCTGTTTGACCTTTTAGCGCTCGCTCACCCAATACTGGATAAAGCAAGATGCGAGGTTTTAACGGCAAGCCTTTATCGTAGTGTAAATGCATGACCACGATAGACGTTAAGCTGCCAACGATCGCCCACGCTAGAAAACCCCAGTGCATGAAAGACTGCGATAGTGCGTTCACTGCCCCCTGCTGTGGATTATCTTGCGGACCATACAAAGGTGGAGGACTCACGTAGTGCGCGATAGGCTCTGCCGCCGCCCAAAATACGCCACCACCTGCTAAAAGCGTACAGAAGATGATTGCCATCCAACGGAAACCGTCCATTTCAGGCTTCGTTGTTCTGCCTAAAATCACCTTGCCTGTTCGCCCTGCAGCCAAGCCAAGACCAATAAGAAAAGTGAGAAGAAGCAGTATCTGCCAGTACGGACCGAAGACTTTGACTGACCACGCAAATCCCGTATTAACTAACGTTGATAGCAACTCTCCATCGTAAAGCGCGATAGCGACGAATAAGGCAATAAAGCCGCCGCTATACCAAAGTGCCGGGTTACTTAACCCTAACTTATCCGGTGAATTTTCCGTTGCTGAAGTGTCGTTGTGTTTTGCTTGGTGCTTCTTTGATGACACGCTCATCGTTGAAGCTTTCATGCTATTGGTTAGATCAGACATACTCTGACTCCAGAGGTTTATTGCAGCTGCCATAACGGCTACAAAAAGTGACTTTAACACTCGCCTTGTTATTATTTTTTGAGCGAGCTATTCCATGTTTATTTGGGTTACGACCTAGCTCGCCTCCAGCCCTTCTTTAAGGAAGTTAAACCAGTTCTCACCCAGGATTTTTCCTGCCTCGGATTCACTGAATCCATGACGCATTAAGCCGTTGTAAATGTTCTCCATCCCTTTACTGCCACTAAACCAAGGCAAGGCATCAGGCCAACCAGAGTTGTTTGCTGAGCCTTCGCCATAATCCATAGCTTTCGACCAACGACCATTGCGCATCCACTCAAGTACTTGCTGTGGTTGGTTTAAACAAAGATCACTGCCGATACCTAAATGATCCACACCGAACAGGTCAGCAGTTTTCGCGACCATTTGGCAGAAATCCTCTAGCGTGCATTGGCTTCCGTTTGGAAGATGGAATGGGTAAAGACTAAAGCCAATCAAGCCGCCACGTTCGGTGAGCGCTTTAATGACGTTGTTCGATTTGTTGCGCAGAGCATCATGAGCAAATGTTGGGTTTGCGTGACTAATACAAATGGGACGAGAAGAAAGGTCAATCGCTTCCAACGTTGAGCGCTCAGCGCTATGGGACATATCGATGATCATCCCGACACGGTTCATCTCTTCGATGGCTTGTTTACCAAAGCGCGTGACACCAGAATCGTTCTGCTCATAACACCCTGTCGCCAGCAAGCTTTGGTTGTTGTACGTCAGCTGCATAATCAACAAACCTTGGCGACGCATGACTTCTATTAAGCCGATTTCATCGTCAATTGGGGAGCAATTCTGCGCACCAAAAAAGACGCCAACCTTACCCTCTGCCTTTGCTTTCTCGACATCAGCCATCGAGTAAATAGGCATAATAAGGTCTGCATTTTGTTCGAATCTCAGGTTCCATTCGGCAAAGCGAGTTAAGGTCTCGCGTGCATTCTCATGATAAACAATCGTCGCATGCACAGCCGTAATGCCGCTCGCCTTCAGCGTTTGGAAGTATTCTCGATCCCAATTGCAGTACTGCAATCCATCAATCACAATCCGTTGTTGGTACATAACCACTCCTTAAACGTTAATGAGCCTTTAAGGGTGGGCAGCGGAATCCTCGGCTGCCCTATTTCACTTAGTAAGGACGTTGATAAGCGGTTTTCACCACGGTGTAGAATTCTTTTGCGTATTGACCTTGCTCGCGTGGACCAAAGCTCGACTCTTTACGACCACCAAACGGCACGTGATAATCCGTTCCTGCGGTTGGTAGGTTGACCATGACACAGCCAGTTTGAACTTGTTGTTTGAAGATGGCGCTATTACGAAGGCTTTGCGTAATGATGCCGCCCGTCAAGCCAAAGCGAGTATCGTTCGCGACAGCAATGGCTTCGTCCAAGTCAGAAACTCGAATCACACTTGCCATTGGCGCAAACACTTCTTCTTGGTTCACTTCCCAACTGTTTTGCGTATTGAGGAAAAGGGTTGGCGACATGTAGAAACCATCATGTTCTAAGTTCAAACGCTCGCCACCGAACGCTAACTCCGCACCACTTTGACGTGCTTTCTCGATCCATTCGAAGTTGGCATTCAATTGGTTTCCATCCACAACGGGCCCCATGAAGATGCCTTCTTCTAAGGCGTGACCGACTTTAAGCTCGCTCATACGTTTGATCAGTGCTTCCACGTAGGCATCGTGAATGCCATCCATGACGACAAGACGAGATGACGCAGTACACTTCTGACCTGCTCCAGAGAAAGAGCCTGCAATGGTCGCTTCAACTGCGATTTGAATGTCTGCATCATCGGCGATTACAAGTGCATTCTTACTACCCATTTCTAGCTGGCAGCGCACAAAATTTGGAGCCGTTGCTGCCGCTACTTTACGTCCGGTATCAACAGAGCCAGTAAAGCTCACACCATTTACATCTTTCGAGTTGATAAGCGTATTACCCACTTGCGAACCACTGCCCAACACAAGGTTGAACGTGCCTGCTGGTAAGCCTTGACGATGGATAATCTCCGTCAGTGCAACCGCACTAGCAGGTGTTAGGTTAGCGGGCTTCCATACTACGCTGTTGCCGAACGCAAGCGCTGGCGCGATTTTCCATGCAGCCGTAGCGGTTGGGAAGTTCCAAGGAGAGATAATGGCGATAACGCCGACGGCTTCACGAGTGACCTCAACGGAAACGCCTGGACGGACAGAAGCTGCGTTATCGCCAATTTGACGCAGCACTTCCGCTGCGAAATATTGGAAGAACTGACCTGCACGGTAGATTTCACCGCGACCTTCAGCAAAAGGTTTTCCCTCTTCACGTGAAAGCAGCGTGCCAAGCTCATCACAACGAGCAATCAGCTCATCACCAATCGCCTGCAAAACCGCTTGTTTGCGCTCAATCGGCGTTTTTTCCCACTCTGGCTGTGCGACTTTGGCTGCTTGAATGGCTTGCTCTACTTGGCCTTCACTCGCCTGAGCAAAATCGCCTAAGTTCTCACTGATGTCTGAAGGGTTAATGTTCGCAATCGTATTAATGCCAGATTGCCATTCGCCTGCAATGTAGAGAGATTTCTCTGCTTGAACATTATTGATAAAAGTCATTGCTCTGTCCTTATTCTTCCTGACGTCTGGTGATTGCCACCAGCTCACTGATCTCACTGACAAAGCCCGGTAATGAGGCTTTGATTATTATTCTTTACTCTGTCTGACTCGCTGATGCGTACACCACAAACTCCACCAGCATCTCTTCACGAGCTAGTCCCGCCACGACCATAGCGGCGCGATTAGGGTAAGGCGCTTCGAAATACTCAGCGTAGATTTGGTTAACCGTTTTTAAGTACTCACGATCCGTCACATAAATCAGCACCTGCAGAACGGAATCTAAAGACTCCCCTGCACACTCCAACGTGTGAACGAGATTATTAAAGGTTTGACGAGTTTGGGCTTCGATACCGCCTTCCACGACAGCTCCGGTATCATCAATCGGGATTTGCGCGGTGTATAACGTGCCATTGTTAACAATTGCCCATTCCAGCGGCGCTTTAGAGGCAAACAATGCGGTTTTGACTGGGTATTTTTTCGTAGAAGTATTCACGTGCCTTTCAACCTTTGTAACAACCTTGTTTCAAGATGGTTAAATACTGCACATTGACAGGCGATAAATCGAACGGTAAATTTTTTACATTTGATAAGAAAAATCTATCACCTTATTAAAACTAAGGTAAATAAAGGGATTGCAGAGGTTTCGCTATGAGTATCAAGCTTCAACAATTAAAGCATTTTGTGATGGTGGTCGAGGAAGGTGGTTTTAGAGCAGCGTCACATCGAGCGAACCGCTCTCAGGCAGCGCTGTCAACGTCAATCAAAGAACTGGAAAAAATACTCGGTCAAACCCTATTTGAGCCGGGCAATAAATCCAAACTCACTCCATTCGGTGAAATCTGCCTGCCTAAGATCATTCAGTTTCTCAACATCTATAACGCTCTAGATAACGATCTAAAAGCCGCCGCCGCAGGGCAACAAGGTCGAGTACGCATCGCCAGCGTTCCTTCAGTTGCTGCCAAGCTGATTCCCAGTGTGCTCGGCGCATTCTGTGAACGATACCCGAATGTAGAAGTCAGCCTAATTGATGATAACGCCGCTGGCGTCGAAGCGCGTTTGTTATCAGGCGAAGTGGATTTAGCGTTGGGTAACCCATCACACTTGGACGAAGGCGGTATCGAGTTTACCCCGTTAATCTCTGACCCCATTGGTGTGGTGTGTTTGAAGGATAACCCTATCGCTCAGCATCCGGAAGGTATTGAGTGGCAAACGCTGTTAGAGCAACCTTTTATTCGCAACGGAACTTGCACCCTACTCGATCCCACTCCTGCGCGCGCGTTGAGTGAACAAGCTTTGTATTCCGTAGAAAACATCACATCTTTGTTCTCCGTTCTTGAGCTTGGTATTGGTGTCACCACCTTGCCAAAATTAGCGTTCCCGACCAACGAAACTCGACTGGTTTGGATTCCGCTTATCGATCCACCATTGGAAAGACAAGTAGGTATATTTACTCTGACGGATAGAACCATCTCCCCTCAAGCAAAAGCATTTCATGATTTGTGCATTCACTACTTGAACTACCAAGAAGAAGTCGAAACTGCATAGGCATAAAAAAGCCCCTGACACGTTAAGCATCAGGGGCTTTTTAAACTTTATAAGTCAGAACACGTTACTTTCTGCGCTTGTAAACCACGCAGAAGTTGCCGCGCTTGGTGCGACACTTAGAGCAACGTTCGCAGTCCACTTCGGCGCGGTTACCGTCTTTCCAGCGCTTGATCAATTGTGGCTCTGCCAATAACGGACGAGAAAGCGCGAAGAATTGAATCTTGGTGTTTTCAGCCAAGTCTTCAATCGCACAGAAGTCGTTTAAACCACCTACGGTAATTACCGGAACGTTCACATCTTGACTGATCACTTGGCCGTACTCGTGGAAGTAGCCTTCTTCTTGTAGCGTGTAACCGTCAAACGACTCACCTACCATGGTGCTTGCGTTGCCATGAATGTTACCCGATACAATGATCGCATCCACGCCCACTTCTTCTAGCTTCTTACAAACAATGCGCGTTTCATCGAACGTCAAACCGCCATCGAAGAACTCCGTTGCTGTCAGTTTCACCAGAATCGGGAAATCGTCACCAACTAGCTTGCGTGTTTCGGCATAGATCTCCATAAGGAAACGCATACGGTTCTCAAGACTACCGCCGTATTGGTCTTCGCGACGATTGTAATATGGGCTTAAAAACTGGTTGATTAGGTACGTGTGCGCCGCGTGGATTTCTACACCATCAAAGCCAGAATCTTGTGCACGCTTGCTCGCTAGCGCAAATGCTTTAACGATGTAGTCAATCTCATCTTGAGTCATCGCTTTGCCTTCCGTTTTGGTGCCGCGTTCTGGCACTTCACTTGGGGCAAAAATCACACGCTCGCCAACGTTGAAGGTCGTTTTTGTGCCGCCGTAAGCGATCTGCATAACAATCTTAGCGTCATGTTCGTGGACAAGGTCAGTCAGCTTTTTGTATTCATCGATGAAAGAGTCGTTGTAGATCCCCATCATGCCCGCGTTCGGTTTCTCTTCTTCTACGATGTTCGCATAACCAGTAACGATCAGACCCACTTCACCTTTGGCAAGTTCTTCATAAATGTCGTTCAACTTCTCGGTCATATGACCGTCTTCTGTCGCCATATTTTCCCACGTTGCACTTCGTACAAAGCGGTTCTTTAGTGTCATGTTGCCAATGCGGGCTTCTGAAAACAAAATGCTCAAGTCCAGTCCTCTTAAAATCTGTCTTTTTAGTTCTATACATCACTACCGAGCAGGAACGAAAAAGGAACAGCGATACACAAATCATGGCTGTTCCTTCTCTGAATTTCTGTTCAGTGCGATGAGCGACGCGAACCTTACCGCCGAAACTGCGGCAAAACTTTAATCTGGATTAAGGTTTGGTGAGATAGATCACCGATTCCGCATTCATTAGTTTTGTTCTCATCACAACTACTGATGGCATCAATCGTTAACTCAGATTTACTTTCCTTTAATGAATAAACGGCAGTGGAATCAACTCTAAACCAAGCACGCCACTGATGCTCATTACGACCAATAACGACACCTTAAACACCGCTTTGGACCATTGGATGTAGTTGTTGTAATTCACTTTTTGGAATGTCACCCGCGTCCACATAAAGCAAACTGCTGCCGAGACCGCTAAATACTCGTAACCAGCTTCACCCAACATAAACAACCCAATAGCAACCACCCCAAAAGCCACCACATACGCTTTCATATGTTGATGTGCTTTGGTAATGCCCTCTTTAACGGGAAGAACAGGAATGCCTGCATCGCGGTAATCTTGCATGCGGAACATAGCAATCGCGTATGAGTGCGGCATCTGCCAGAGGCAAAACATAACGAAGAGTAAGATCGCTTCTAAGCTGATGTAGTTCGTCACAGCAAGGTAGCCCACAAGCGGAGGAACCGCGCCAGAAATGCTGCCGACTAAAGTGCCGTAGACCGAATTTCGTTTGTACCACATGGTGTAGAAGAAGACGTAAAACACGTAACCCAAGAGTACAACCACAGCCGAGAGCGGATTCACCAATTGGAACAATAACGCTGTGCCATTAAGCAACAATACCAAAGCGTAAACAAATGCCGCGTCGATGTTGATGTTTCCCATCACCAATTCACGGTTTTGCGTGCGCTTCATTTTTTGGTCGATATCGCGGTCGAAGATGTTGTTCACCACGCATCCTGATGCAATCACAAGCCCGACGCCAACTAACGTTGTTAGCAACAACAGAAAGTTAGCGGGTTCTGATTTTGCGGCGAGGAAGCACCCCGCCGCAACAGAAATCAGGTTGCCGAAAATGATGCCCGGTTTAGTAATAGACAAATAACTTTTCAGCATACCCTAGCCTACAACTTCATGTTGACGTTCATGTTGTAGATGATCCAGATCGAGCCAGCGATCAGAATCAACACAACAATGGCGGTAAACATCAGTGACACCACGTTCCACTGACCTTCTGACGTCTTCACTTCCATGTGCAAGAAGTACTTAAAGTGCACGAAGATCTGCACAATCGCACAACCAAATAACACAGCATAAGTTGCGGTATCTGGCAGCACTTGCGCCCACACACAGTAGAAAGGAATCACGGTCAGGATCAGAGACGCAATAAAGCCTTTTACGTAATCAGAGGCACCTGTATCTAGATGTTGTTCCATTACATAACCCCCAATAAGTAAACGATGGTGAATACACAAATCCAAACGATGTCTAGGAAGTGCCAGAACAAGCTCAAGCACTGGAATCGCATCGACATGTTATCGTTCAAGCCTTTGGTGGACAGTTGGTGGTAGCACACGGCTAGCCAGATCAAACCAAAGGTTACGTGCAAACCGTGTGTTCCGACCAAAGTGAAGAACGCAGATAGAAACGCACTTTCTTGTGGACCGTAGCCTTCAACAATCAGGTGATGGAACTCATACACTTCCATCCCGATAAAGCCGGCACCAAGTAAGAAGGTCACTTTTAACCAACGCTTTAACCCTGCAACGTCTTTGCGCTTCATCGCAATCATGCCGAAGCCAAACGTGATACTGCTGAATAGCAGCAACATGGTTTCTACAAACACGAAAGGCAGTTCGAAAATGTCTTTACCGGTTGGACCCGCAATAGAGCCGCTTTCTAGTACTGCGTAAGTCGCGAACAAGGTCGCAAACAATACACAGTCACTCATTAGGTAAATCCAGAAACCAAACAGCTTAATGCCAGCAGAATCGTGGTGATGATCGTGGTCGTGAACCGCAACATTAGCTTGCATAAGTCACCTCCAGATCGTCTTTCTTATCGTTGTCTTTCACTTCGTTTTTCTTCGCTTCTTCAAGTTGAGCTCGACGCTCCGCTTCAATCGCTTTGATTTCTTCTACTTCAACGTAGTAATCCACGTCATCGTTGTAGCTGTGCTGGATACACGTCACGATGATGCCAACAAAGCTTGCTGCTGCCAGCCACCAGATGTACCAGATCATCGCGAAGCCAAACACCAACGCCCATGCAGACACATAGATACCTGTTGGAGTGTTCTTCGGCATGTGAATGCGTTCGTATTCCACTTCTTTGGTTGGATCGAATTCGCCACTCTGCTTTTGGTACCAGAACGCGTCTAGCACATCACCTTTTGGTAGGTGAGCAAAGTTGTAGAACGGCGGTGGTGAAGACGTCGCCCACTCGAAAGTACGACCGCCCCACGGGTCACCCGTTAGGTCACGGTTTTGCTCGCGGTCACGAACACTCACGTAGATTTGAATGAACTGACAAGCCACGCCAAGTGCAATCACTGCCGTACCCGCTGCAGCAACTGCCAACAGTGGGAAGTACTCTGGGTTAAGGTCTTGGCTTAGACGACGCGTCATGCCCATAAAGCCCAGTGCATAAAGCGGTAGGAACGCCATTAGGAAACCAACAATCCAGCAAATGAATGCACGTTTGCCCCATGTTTCGTCCATGGTGAAACCTGTCGCTTTCGGGAACCAGTAAGTGATTGCCGCGAAACAACCAAATACCACACCACCGATGATTACGTTATGGAAGTGCGCAATCAGGAACACAGAGTTATGCAGAACAAAGTCCGCGCCCGGTACTGCCATTAGTACGCCCGTCATACCACCTACAGAGAAGGTAATCAGGAAACCAACCGTCCACATCATCGGCGTGGTAAAGCGGATTCGCCCTTTGTACATGGTGAATAGCCAGTTGAAGATCTTCACCCCGGTCGGGATAGAGATGATCATGGTGGCGATGCCGAAGAATGCATTCACATTTGCACCTGAGCCCATGGTGAAGAAGTGATGCAGCCAAACGACGAACGCCAAAATCGTGATTACGATGGTTGCCCATACTAACGAGGTGTAACCAAACAGTTTCTTGCGTGAGAACGTTGCGGTTACTTCAGAGAACACACCAAAGATCGGCAAGATCAGGATGTATACTTCTGGGTGACCCCATGCCCAAATCAAGTTCACGTACATCATTACGTTACCACCAAGATCATTGGTGAAGAAGTGTGTACCGATGTAGCGATCCAACGTTAGTAACGCGATGGTTACGGTTAGGATTGGGAATGAAATGATGATTAGGATGTTGGCACACAGGGAAGCCCACGTGAACACTGGCATCTTCATCATTGGCATAGACGGCGTACGCATGCGCAAAATAGTTGCAAAGAAGTTCACGCCCGTCAGCGTGGTGCCGACACCGGATATTTGCAGCGCCCATATCCAATAATCCACCCCAACTCCGGGGCTTGCCTCAATACCAGACAGCGGCGGATACGCCAACCAACCAGTACGACCAAACTCACCCAAGCCAAGTGACATGTTAGTGAGGATCACGCCCACAATAAACAGCCAGAAACTTAGGTTGTTTAGGTAAGGGAATGCCACATCACGCGCACCAATTTGCAGCGGAACGATGATGTTCATCAAACCAATCACTAACGGCATCGCCACGAAGAAAATCATGATTACGCCATGGGCAGTAAAGATTTGGTCGTAGTGATGTGGTGGTAAATAACCGCTCTCGCCTGCCGCAGAAAGCAGTTGTTGACTACGCATCATGACCGCATCAGCAAAGCCACGAATCAACATCACCATTGCCACGGCGATGTACATAAAGCCTAGTTTTTTGTGGTCTACCGAAGTAAACCATTCATTCCATAAGTATTGCCACTTACCCGCTTTGGTTATCGCCGCAACGACAGCCAAACCAACGATCGCGATCACCGCTAGAGTGACGACAATAATCGGCTCGTGATAAGGGATTGATTCAAGTGTTAATCTTCCAAACATTGCGATTATCCTAGATTTTCCGGCAAACAGTTCATTGAACCCGGATGCTGGGTCACGACGTCGGTGAACAAAAATGGTGGAATACTAGAGAACATCTTCACAGGCTCCGCCACCGTAGGTGATGCAAGCGCACGGAATTGCTCCCAGTCTTCGATTCGGTCAGGGCTGGCTTTCACTTGCTGTACCCAATTCAGGAATGCAGTGCGATCTTCCATTGCTGCTGCGGTAAATTTCATTTGCGAGAAACCCTTACCGCTGTAGTTAGAGGCAAAGCCTTTGTAATCCCCAGTGTGGTTCGCTATCAGATTTAACTTGGTCACCATGCCTGGCATCGCGTAAATCTGAGTACCGAGACGCGGGATAAAGAACGCGTTCATGATGTTATCTGAGGTTAGTTTGAACTGAACCGGCACATCTTTCGGAAACGCCACGTAGTTCACTGTCGCAATGTTCTCTTCTGGGTAGATAAACAGCCATTTCCAGTCGAGTGACACTACCTCAATGGTGATGGGTTTGACGTCACTTGCGATGGGCTTGGATGGCTCTAACTCATGAGTAGAACGCCAAGTGATGGTTGCCAGAATCGCGATGATGATGATTGGAATCGTCCACACCACCACTTCGATCTTGGTCGAGTGCGCCCACTCTGGAGCGTATTCCTCGCCAGTGTTCGACTCTCGGTAGCGGTAAGCAAAGTAGATTGTCATTAAAATCACGGGGATCACGACAATCAGCATCAGTAAAAGCGCTGTAATGATCAGTTCTTTTTCCTGAACGCCAATACTACCTTTCGGGTCAAGTAGAGCAGAGTTACACCCTGAAAGCATAAGAATGGTTCCTGCCAAACTTATCCTCGCTAAGATGCGTTTGTATCTTGAAGCTTCCATTAACTTTCTCGATGGTTAGCCAACAACAGAGCAAGCCCTGCGATTGGTTGTCTTGGTCATTAGAATATTTTTGTGTTGAGCTTGTGCAGCAATGGACTTCTTGGTGGGAGGTATCAAGTTGCTTGATGGTTAAAACCACACTCACAACGTGAGTTTATTGTTACACTTTGAAATACATTGTTACATTCGAGCGCATTATGCGTAGGGAAAAAGGAAAGCTCATTAGCCACAGATGGAAACTAACGTTCCATTTATGAAAGCTAATATTGATAAAGGAATAGCAAAGCAGGTGCACAAGATTGACGTACTACAGTATATATTCTTTTCTTTACAGTAACTTAAGTAATGCAAACGAGAAGAGTAATCAGTTGCGTATTCGGCACGAGAGTGTGAGCTACATTAGAAAGTGCGAATTAAGGAAAGCGTGACCAGTATCATAGTTATGAATTCACATACTATTTACATGGCATTTAAAATTTCAATCACTGATAACGATATAACATTCATAGGATCTATGTTTTAGCAAGTGACGGGGAAACCGCCCACTGAACTGTTAACTCAATTTAACACTGAGTAGCGACGTCTTTAGCTTGAGATCATTTCATTCTGTACATTTAAATTCGTGAGTTCATTCGAGGCTAGGAAGCTAACAGTCTTTGTTGGGCTTACGATGAGTTTATTGTTTGATTACGGTGAAAAATCAGGCATTACGGTCATGTCCAAACTTCTTATTCTAACGTTCTATTACGTCATCATTTTTTCTTTCACAGTGTGGCTCTGGTCTGACGCAGACGACTCGACTAAAACTGGTTTGTTTTATTTCGTGTTCGGAATAGCATTCTTCCAAAATGCTTATCACACACACAAAATTGAGACACTCAAAAACAAGAAAGAGCCTTAATCGGCTCTTTCTTCACATTCTCATCCCACCATCCACTTCGAGCACTCGCCCTGTGAAGTAGTCGTTTTCAAGAATGTATTTCACGGCATGAGCAATCTCACTCGTCTCCCCCATCCTACCGACGGGTATCATCTTTTGCAGTCGGTCTATGGCTTCTGGCTTCATTTGATCTGCCATTGCCGTTTTGACGACTCCGGGCGCAATGGCCGCAGAGCGAATGCCATATCTGGCGAGTTCTCTTGCCCATGTTGTTGCCATGGTTGCGACGGCAGCTTTCGAGGCAGAGTAATTGGTTTGCCCAATATTGCCCGCTCTCGCCACGCTAGAGATGTTAATGATGGCACCCTTCGAGCTACTCTCGATCATTTTGACTGCCGCTTCTCGACCACACAAGAAGGTGCCAGTGACATTGACGTTCATCACTAGGTTGAACTGCTCAAGCGACATCTTGGTGATCTCACCGTCTTTGGCTTTGACTAATAACCCATCTCGCAGAACGCCTGCGTTATTAACTAAGCCATTTATCTGCCCAAAGTCTTGAAGAATCTCATTAAAGGTATCCTCCACTTCAGATTCATTGGTGACATCAAGTCGATAGATCAATGCTTTGGCACTGAGCATCCTGCATTGTTCTTGGGTATTCAGCAGTCCCGTTTCGTTAACATCAAGCAATGCTAAATCTGCGCCCGCTTGAGCAAGGCTGACCGCCATCATCTGCCCTAACCCTTGCCCCGCACCTGTGATTGCAATGACACTATTTTTTAAATCCATATCTGTACTCCATTACTGGATAACTTCCATGCTCAAACGCCTGATAGGAAATATCTTCGTTAGCCCTTCTGGTTCTTATAGAATTCAAACAAGCTAGAGAAATCGAGTTCGGCATGACCTGCTGCGTTATGGAATGCATAAAGGTTACGAGCCAAAGAGCCCATAGGGACAGAAGAGTTGGTTTGCAGCGCCGCATCCAAGCCTAGGCCAAGATCTTTGAGCATCAACTTGCTCATAAAGCCGGGATTGTATTGATTACTCGCTGGCGCAGAGTCCATCACGCCGGGGCATGGATTATAGAGCTCTAACGCCCAATTTCGACCAGAGCTTTGTAGCATGATATTGGATAAGACTTTCGGGTCGAGACCATGGTCAATGCCGAGATTGAGCGCCTCGCAGGTTCCCGACATCAAAATGCCCAACATCAGGTTATTACAGATTTTTGCCATCTGACCGTCGCCCGCTTTACCAGCGTGGAACACGTTCTTGCCCATGTATTGCAAGATCGCATTGGCTTTGGAGAATGCTTCGTCCGAACCGCCAACAATAAAGGTCAGCGTTGCTGCTTTTGCGCCTGCTACACCACCAGAGACGGGAGAATCGACAAACAACAATCGTTTGTTCTGAGCCTCGTTCGCCACCAAGCGAGCAGAATCTGGATCGATGGTCGAACAGTCAATCAGCAATGCGTTGTCCTGCACAATATTGAGCAGACCGACACCACCGTGTAAATCCCCCAAATACACCGCGCGCACGTGCGCACCTGCTGGTAGCATGGTAATGATGGTTCCCGCGCCATCCACGGCTTCTTCTAACGTGCTAGCAACCACCGCGCCAAACGGTTCAAGTTGCTTCGCCGCGTTCACATCCACATCGAACACTTGCACATGAAACCCTGACGCCAATAGGTTTTGTGCCATTGGACTGCCCATGTTGCCCAAGCCAATAAATGCAATGGTACTCATGTTGTTTCTCCTTATTTTCCTAGCTGTGCAAGTGGATGTTCCTCTTCTGACCAAAGAGAAGTGAACAAGGTGTCGATGACGCTTTCATCGACTTCACTGACGCTGTTAAACATCCATTTTGGATTGCCATCTTTATCAACTAATCGAGAGCGCACACCCTCTTCAAACTCACCGAGTAATGCGCTACGAACTGACAAGGTAAGCTCTAGACGGAAACAATCCGCCAACGACAAACGGTGGTACTCTTTGACTTGTCTAAAACAGATATGTGCAGTGATCGGGCTGCCCGCAACAAATGATTTTTGTGCGTTCTCAAGCCATTGAGTCTCGCCCTCCATTGCTTGAATACGTTGGGCAATCTGATTTAAGTCATAGCCTTTGCAGGCTTCTTTAATTTGGTCGAGATAAGGGCAAATCTGAGTTGTCGGCTTGCTGTCGATGACTTGATCTTCCATCAATTGAAGTAACGCACTGACAAGCGATTTGGCATCGGCAGAGCCCCAATCGACTTGTTTCAGCTCTTCAAGCAATGCTGGATATTGCTCTTCCAACAGCAACCATTCTGCCAAACCAATAGTGACAGCGTCACTTGAATTCACCATTGCACCAGTTAGACCAAGGAACAAACCTACCTCCGGGTCGATTTGGCTTAAGAACCAAGTGCCACCCACGTCTGGGTAAAGCCCGATATTGATCTCTGGCATCGCGAGACGAGATTTAGGCGTGACGACTCTATGGCTGGTGCCCATAAACAAGCCCATGCCACCGCCCATCACAATGCCCTCTCCCCAGCCAATGATTGGCTTTTGGTAGGTATGAATCAGGTAGTCGCATTCGTACTCAAGCGAGAAGTAGTTAGAACAGAACTCGGCAGTTTCTTCTTTGCTTTTTTCGTGCATGACGTGGTACATGGTTCGTACATCGCCCCCTGCACAAAACGCTTTTTCACCCGCGCCATTGAGGATGACACACACCAAATCAGGGTCATCTTGCCATTCGATAAGTTGGTCGTTGAGCTCTGCCAACATGTCGTAAGTCAACGCGTTCAATGAAGCCGTGTTGTCTAACGTCGCGATACCAATTCGGTGCACGCCGTCTAAGCAATCTATTTCGCTAATGGTTACTTTCCCTGTCATGCGACCTCCTATTGATTCTTCCAGTTGGGTTTACGTTTTTCTAAGAAGGCACGAACCCCCTCGGTTTGATCTTCGGTATCGAATAAGTTTAGAAACAGTTCTCGCTCTTTAATCAGACCATGTTTGAGTGGCGCTGAGCGCATGTTTTGGATAAGCGCTTTACATGCGGTTACCGAAGACGGCGATTGATTGGCAACCGATTCTGCAAGCTCAATGGCTTTATTAAGCGCTCCACCTTTTTCCACCACTTCTTCTGCTAACCCGAGTTCTCGAGCTTGTGCTGCACCGACTTGTTCACCGCACAATATGATGCGTTTCGCCCAACCTTCACCGACCAATGCGGTTAGGTTTTGCGTACCACCAGCACAAGGCAGTAATCCGACTTTCGCCTCTGGTAGTGCCAGCACGGCTTGCTCTTCTACCACACGAATATCACACGCCAATGCGACTTCTAATCCGCCTCCCATGGCGTAGCCGTTGATGGCAGCGATGGAAACCCCTCGAAATGCAGACAGCGTTTCAAAGGCTTCACCAAAGATACGCGCCATCTCTAACGCCACCGCTTTATCGCCATCGGCAAACAACTTGAGGTCTGCACCTGCCGAGAAAAACTTCTCTCCACTACCTGTGAGCACCAGAGCGTAAACGTCTTTGTTGTCGTTTAGCATCAGCACTAGCTCTTTCAATGCGGTTAAGCTTTGTGACGTCCAAGTATTAGCGGGCGGGTTGTTCATGGTCACCACCGCAACGTGATTGCTGATGGTATGTTGAATCGCTTGTTGTTCTGTTAGTGACATATCTCTGAATCCTTTCTTGATGAAAATGACCTGAGCTTTACGGATAAAAGCAGAGCTTGTCGCTGCACTTATAGCAATGCAGACTCTTCTGCGAGCAATCGACGCGCGATGATCAACCGCATGATCTCGTTAGTACCTTCCAAAATTTGGTGTACTCGAACATCACGGAAATAGCGCTCCATTGGGTATTCTTTGATGTAACCGTAGCCACCGTAAAGTTGCAGCGCTTGGTCACAGACTTGAAAGCCGACATCGGTTGCAAAGCGTTTTGCCATGGCACAATAAGTCGTGGCGTCTGGGTCACCTCGGTCTAACTTGCTAGCGGCGTACCGTACCAGTTGGCGGGCAGCGACAAGCTCGGTTGCCATGTCTGCCAGTTTGAATTGTAATGCTTGGAATTGAGCTAGTGATTTGCCGAACTGTTTACGTTCTTGCATGTACTGCGCCGCTTGATTCAACGCTTGCTGAGCCGTACCGACAGAACAGGTCGCAATGTTGATGCGTCCGCCATCCAAACCTTTCATGGCGAACACAAAACCTTGTCCTTCTTCCCCGAGCAGATGTGATACTGGAATAGAAACATTGTCGAAAGTCACCGCCCGTGTCGGCTGACTGTTCCAGCCCATTTTCGGCTCTTTACGTCCGTAGCTAATACCGTCTGCATCGGCGGGGACAACAAACGCGGATACACCTTTCGCGCCCGCATCGCCGGTTCTTGCCATCACGACTAAAACGTCGGTATCGCCTGCGCCAGAAATAAAGGTTTTGCCGCCGTTGAGAATGTAGTTATCACCTTGCTTAGTCGCAGAAGTCGTTAGAGACGCCGCGTCCGAACCTGCGTTTGGCTCGGTTAAACAATAAGATCCGAGAAATTCACCCGTAATAAGTTTCGGGCAGAACGTGTCTTTCACTTCATCGGTCGCAAAGCTCGCGACCATCCAAGTCACCATGTTGTGAATGGTCATAAATGCGGTGGTCGATGTGCACCCCATAGAGAGCTGCTCGAAAATGATGGATGCATCTAAACGGCTTAAGCCCAAACCGCCTTGCTTTTCTGGGGTGTAGAGGCTCAAGAAACCAAGTTCTCCCGCCTCTCGTAGAATGTCTTTGGGGAAGATTTGTTTTTCATCCCACTCTGCTGCCATTGGCGCTAAACGCTCTGCCGCAAACTGCTGAGCGGTGTCGGCAAACATACGTTGATCTTCGTTGAGTTCAAAATCCATATGAGCTCCTTACTTCGTTAGCGCAAGTTAATGGTGAGGTTTGGACCGGTTGGGATATCATCATCAAACCAACGAGCCGTCACGGTTTTGGTCTCTGTGTAGAAGCGCACCGCTTGTTTGCCGTAGGCGTGCAAATCACCGTAAAAACTGCCGCGCCAACCCGTAAATGAGAAGAATGGCAAAGGCACGGGAATCGGCACGTTCACACCTACCTGCCCGACTTGAATCTCATGTTGATACTTTCTCGCCGCCGCACCATTCGCAGTGAAGATGGAAGTGCCGTTGCCGTATGGATTGCGATTCACCAGTTCTATCGCTTCTTGTAACGTGTCGACCTCAATACACACCAAAACAGGTCCGAAGATTTCTTGGGTGTAAATCGACATCGAGGTGGTGACACCGCTGAATAAGGTTGGACCGACCCAGTTACCTTCAGGGAAGCCTTCTACTTCACATTGGCTACCATCAAGTTCACACACCGCGCCCTGTTGTTTACCTTCTTCAATCAAACCAAGCACACGCTGTTTTGCTTGTGCGCTGATCAAAGGACCATACGCGGCATTCTCGTCATCCCAAGCACCCGGATGCACTTTCGCCATTTCTTGTTTTAGGTCGGCAATCCACTCTTTCGAACTGCCTACAAACACCGCAACGGATATCGCCATACAACGTTGCCCTGCCGCACCAACCGAAGAGCCAACTAAGTTGTTCACCACTTGGTTTTTGTTCGCATCTGGCATCACTACCATGTGGTTTTTCGCGCCAGCAAAGGCTTGAACACGTTTGAAGTTCTGCGTGCCAGTGGTGTAGATGTATTGCGCTACGGGAACAGAACCAACGAAAGAAACAGCTTGGATATCGGGATGCTTCAGCAACAAGTCGACCTGCTCTTTACGACCGTGCACGATTTGCAGCACACCTTTTGGCGCACCAGCTTCTTCGAACAACTCAGCCAAGCGAATGGACGTTAGCGGCACTTGCTCAGAAGGTTTAAGAACAAAGGTATTTCCGCTCGCAATCGCGATTGGGAACATCCACAAAGGGATCATTGCGGGGAAGTTAAACGGCGTAATACCGCAGCACACTCCAAGCGGTTGAATCAGCGAATAGCTGTCGATATCGGTCGCAACGTTCTCGACGGTTTCTCCCATCATGTTACTAGCGATATTTGCAGCTTGCTCGACCACTTCGATACCACGCCACACATCCCCTTTTGCATCCGCAAAGATCTTGCCTGTCTCGTGAGACAGCAGCGTCGCCAGTTCATCGTGATGTTCTTTGAGTAAATGTTGGTAGCGCAGCATTAAACGCGCACGCTCCGAAACCGCGACATCTTTCCAACAGGTAAAGGTGGCTTTTGCGCTTTCGATTGCCGCGTGCATCTCTTCATCCGTTGCGCATGGCAAGCGCGCAATCACGTCATTGGTGGCAGGGTTTGTCACTTCTACCCAATCCGTTGCTTGAGATTCACGAAACTCACCATCGATGAATAAGGGAACCGTGCGAGTCATAATCTAGTCCTTTGTTAACGTTTGTCGTAATTGGAATTAAAGCGGTATCTCGATACCAATAGCAGTGGCTTCACCACCACCGATACACAGTGATGCAACACCTCGCATCACCTTTTTATTGTTGTTGTCGCCATCTAAACCAAGCGATTGCAGTTGGCGCAGGCTATGAATGAGGGTCACTAAAATACGAGCTCCACTTGCGCCAATTGGATGCCCAAGCGCACACGCACCGCCTTTGATGTTTACTTTGTCTTTATCGATGCCTAACTGGCGTACCGCGATTTGCGTGACAACGGCGAAAGCTTCGTTGATCTCCCAAAGATCGACCTCGTCCACTGACCAATCGAGTTGAGATAACAACTGCTCTATTGCAAAGACGGGCGCGAGGGTAAATTCGGTGGGCTTTCTGGCGTGGGTCGAGTGCCCTTTGATGATTGCTAATGGCGTTAAACCTTGATGCTGTGCCACCTGCGAGTCTATTAACACCAAGGCTGCAGCACCATCGGATATCGCACTTGAGTTTGCTGCCGTCACCGAGCCGTTTTTATCGAACGCGGGTTTGAGTTGAGGGATCTTGTCGAGCTTGATGGAGCGAGGATGCTCGTCGTAATCCAATGTTGAAGCGCCATGGCGAGTCGTGATTTCTATCGGTGAGATTTCATCGTTAAACAGATACTGCTCTTGCGCTTCCAACGCTCTTGTCGCAGATAGGATTGCCCATTCATCCATTTGTTCACGAGTAAACTCCGAACGGTCAGCCGTCTGCTGCGCATAGACTCCCATCAAATGCCCTTCATACGCATCTTGAAGACCGTCGAGAAACATATGGTCGTGAGTAGATTGGTGACCCATTCGCATGCCGTTACGCACTTCTTTAAGCAGATACGGCGCATTGGTCATGCTTTCCATACCACCAGCGACGGCACTGCGAATGCTGCCCGCTTTGATAAGATCGTGAGCTAACATGACGCTTTTCATGCCAGAGCCACACACTTTATTGACAGTGGTACAGCCTGTCGTCAGTGGAAGATCTGCACCTAGCGCTGCTTGTCTGGCTGGTGCTTGTCCGCACCCCGCAGATAATACGCAGCCCATGTAGACTTCGTCGACTTCGTTAACGCCGCTCGCATCCATTGCCGCTTTGATAGCAAATGCCCCTAATTGAGGCGCTGAATAACCTTGTAACTGACCTTGAAAGCGCCCGATTGGCGTTCGCTTTGCACTGACAATCCAGATGTCGTTTCCCATGCTCTCGTCCCTTCTGACGATAATTCACAGTTCACGAACTCATCCCTCACACCTGCTACCACGGAGCTTTCACACAGAATGTGGTGTCACTCCAGCCTCTCATAAAACGATGAATTTTCGCACTGTGATTTCTTGACGTTTACGTAAGCATAGCACTAACATTTACGTTAACGTAAAGAAACACATTAATAACAACACAAATTTACTCTCATGCTTTTAGCTAGCCCGTTTAGTTCAAGGCTTGAAGGGATTTTAAGAAGCCAAAACTATTCATTAGAGGGAAAAACCGAGTGGATAAATTCAAGATAAGTGACCTCGCCAAAGAGTTCGACATCACGACCCGAAGCATTCGTTTTTATGAGGATGTCGGGCTGATAGAGCCGGAACGAAAAGGCAATATTCGCGTATATCAACGCAGAGATAAGATCCGTCTCAAGCTGATTTTACGTGGAAAGCGATTGGGTTTTTCGCTTGCGGAAATTCGAGAGTTGTTCGAGCTTTACGATACCCAACAAAGCGATGGTCAGCTGCTTAAAATGCTAACCATCATTGATGAAAAACAAGCGCACTTACAGCAGCAACTGGACGATATTAGCGTTGTAATGAACGAGCTAGAAACCGCCAAAGAGCGATGCAAACAAGCGCTAAGCGACAATAAAACTAACAGCCAATAACTAAAAACTTATAACGACTAAAACAAACAAGAACAACCATAGTTTCCAAGCCCAAGCAGTGTAACTCGAACCTTATCCGTACTAATAACCGCAGTACTTTCAACAGGGAAATGTTATGAAAAGCAGCTACACCCCACTCAATTTTGGGCTTGGTGAAACCATCGATATGCTCCGAGACCACGTCAACGCGTTCGCCACCGAGCATATCGCCCCTATCGCCGCAGATATCGACCGCGACAACCAATTCCCCAATCATTTGTGGTCCAAGTTTGGTGAAATGGGTTTGCTTGGCGTAACCGTCGATGAAGAGTTTGGCGGTGCAGGCATGGGCTATCTTGCTCACGTTGTCGCGATGGAAGAAATCAGCCGAGCTTCGGCGTCTGTCGCACTCAGTTACGGCGCACATTCCAATCTTTGTGTTAACCAAATCTTTCGCAATGGCTCCCCTGCTCAACGAGAAAAGTACCTACCTAAACTCATTGATGGTTCTCACGTCGGTGCATTAGCCATGAGTGAGCCGAACTCAGGTTCTGATGTGGTTAGTATGCAGCTACGAGCTGAAGACAAAGGTGACCACTTTCTGATGAACGGCAACAAAATGTGGATCACTAACGGTCCTGATGCCGATACTTTAGTGGTTTACGCGAAAACCGATCCCAATGGCGGATCTCGCGGCATCACCGCTTTCATTATTGAGCGAGAGTTTGAAGGCTTTAGCCATGCGCAGAAGCTCGACAAACTTGGTATGCGCGGCTCCAACACATGCGAATTGGTGTTTCAAGATTGTGTCGTGCCAAAAGAGAATGTGTTAGGCGAGTTAAACCGTGGTGTCGAAGTTTTGATGAGCGGTTTGGATTACGAGCGCGTGGTACTCGCAGCTGGACCGCTTGGCATCATGCAAGCCTGTATGGACGAAGTGGTGCCGTATGTTCATGACCGCAAACAGTTCGGCAAATCCATCGGTGAATTCCAACTAGTGCAAGGAAAGCTTGCTGACATGTATTCACGCATGAACGCCGCCAAAGCTTATGTTTATGCTGTCGCAGCCGCCTGTGACCGAGGTGAATGCACGCGTAAAGATGCCGCTGGCGTGATCCTTTACAGCGCAGAGCTTGCCACACAAATGTCGCTCGATGCTATTCAGCTGTTAGGCGGTAATGGCTACATCAATGAATACGCGACTGGGCGTTTACTACGCGACGCCAAACTGTATGAGATTGGTGCTGGCACTTCTGAAATTCGCCGCATGCTGATTGGACGAGAGTTATTCGAAGAGTCTCGCTAACCCACCGACAAGGAAGTCACTATGGCAATCATTAAAAGCAAAACCAAGCCAACCGACGAACTGTTTTTGTCGAATAAAGCGGTCATGACCGAGTTGGTAAACAACCTCAATGCTAATATCAAAGCTATCAAGCAAGGTGGCGGGCAAAAAGCCATTGACCGCCAGCGTCTGAAAGGGAAACTGCCCGTTCGTGAGCGTGTTATGCACCTTTTGGATGAAGGCAGCGAGTTTCTTGAAGTCGGACAATTCGCCGCATGGAACGTCTATGAAGAGTCTATTCCATGCGCAGGTGTCGTCGCGGGCATCGGCACCATTGAAGGCATTCAATGCATGGTGATCGCCAACGATCCTTCGGTCAAAGGCGGCACCTACTACCCACTTACGGTGAAAAAGCATCTACGCGCGCAAGAGATCGCACAACGTTGCCAACTACCTTGCATCTATTTGGTGGATTCTGGTGGTGCAAATCTCCCTCATCAAGCGGAAGTCTTTCCTGATAAAGAGCACTTTGGGCGTATCTTCTTCAATCAAGCCAGAATGTCAGCGCAAGGTATTCCTCAAGTCGCGGTTGTGATGGGGCTTTGTACCGCAGGCGGCGCTTATGTACCTGCGATGGCAGACGTTTCCATCATGGTCAAAGAACAAGGCACCATCTTCTTAGCAGGACCACCGCTAGTAAAAGCCGCTACGGGTGAAATCGTCACCGATGAAGAGTTGGGCGGAGCCGACGTGCATTGTCGCAAGTCTGGCGTTGCTGATTACTATGCAGAAAATGACCAGCACGCTTTGCAACTCGCGCGCGAAGCTATCTCCAATACCAACCAATCACTCCCAGTTCAAAGCGACAAACCGGTTTTACCACCACGTTACGACGCTGAAGAGATGTATGGCATCGTCAATGCGAATCTGCGCTTGTCTTTTGATGTTAGAGAGATCATCGCTCGTGTGGTCGATGATTCGGACTTTGACGAGTTCAAAGCACTTTATGGCAAGACCTTAGTATGTGGCTTCGCACGAATCCAAGGCAATCTGATTGGCATTGTGGCGAACAACGGCATCTTGTTTTCTGAGTCCTCACAGAAAGGCGCGCACTTTATTGAGCTGTGTGCCAAACGCAAAATTCCCCTACTGTTTTTGCAAAACATCACTGGGTTTATGGTGGGCAAAAAGCTTGAGGCGGAAGGCATTGCCAAACACGGCGCGAAACTAGTGATGGCGGTTGCGTGTGCGGATGTGCCTAAGTTCACCGTGATTATTGGCGGCTCTTACGGTGCAGGCAACTACGGCATGTGCGGTCGTGCTTATGACCCAACCATGATGTGGATGTGGCCAAACGCACGAATCTCCGTCATGGGCGGAGAACAAGCCGCTGGCGTACTCACTCAAGTGCGTCGAGAAGTGAAAAAACGCCAAGGTGAAGAATGGCCAGAGCCCGAAGAAAGTGCATTCCGAGAATCTATCGTAGACTTGTATGAGTCTCAAGGGCATCCCTACTACGCCAGCGCGCGTTTATGGGATGACGGCATTATCGACCCAAAAGAGACGCGTCAAGTATTGGCTCAAGCCTTAAAAGCCGCGCTCAATGCGCCAATTCCTGACAGCAACTTTGGCATATTCAGAATGTAGCAATGTAGAGAAGAAAGGACGTCACATGCAGGATCATCAACCGAGTATCATCCCCAATACCCAACGACAAGATGAAGTACTTTGGAACGTCGATGAATTCGGCGTCGCAACGCTTACGCTCAATCGCACAGAGAAGCACAATGCGTTTGATGCCTGCATGATTGATCTGCTGATCCACAGGCTGGACTACCTCGCCTTGCGTACCGATGTTCGATGCTTAGTGCTTCGAGGAAACGGCAAACATTTCTCCTCTGGTGCTGATTTGAATTGGATGAAATCCATGGCAAGTAGCACCAGAAAGCAAAACCTAGAAGACGCGCAGAACCTTGCACGTCTGATGCATACATTGGACGCTTTCCCTCAGCCTACTATTGCGGTTGTGCAAGGTTCCGCTTTTGGTGGCGCATTGGGCTTGATCTGTTGCTGTGATATCGCCATCGCAGCGGAGAATGCGAACTTCTGCTTGAGTGAAGTCAAACTGGGGCTGGTTCCAGCAACCATCTCTCCTTATGTCATGCGAGCTATGGGCAACCGTCAAGCTCGTCGTTACATACTCAGCGCCGAAGTGATTAACGCCGCCAAAGCTGAAAAGTTTGGCATTGTGCACGAGGTTCATAAGCTGGATAAAATCGAAGCCGTGGTAGAAAGCTTGATTGATTCTTTGCTGCTCAATAGCCCAGATGCGATGCGAAAAGCCAAAGCGTTATGCCATCAATGCCACCAAAATCCGATTGATGGTCAGCTTATTCAATACACGAGCCAGCTTATCGCAGACATTCGCGTATCGCCGCAAGGACAAGATGGCTTGCAAGCCTTTCTAGAGAAACGAGAACCGGGTTGGATAAACAAGCCAGCTAAGGGCAAGAAATGAATTTGCCAAACAAGGTGAACATTGTCGAAGTGGGTGCGAGAGACGGTCTGCAAAACGAATCGCCGGTGTCCACGCAAGCCAAGATCCGCTTAATCGACCTACTCTCGGATACAGGACTCACCCATATTGAGGCAGGCTCTTTTGTGTCGCCTAAATGGGTACCTCAAATGGCGGATTCACTCGATGTGATGAAGAAAATCACCCGCCGCCACAACGTCATCTACTCAGCACTAACGCCTAATGTGCAAGGCTTTGAGAAAGCATTGGAAGCCGGCGCTACCCAAGTAGCCATCTTCACCTCCTCATCGGAGGGCTTTTGCCAACACAACATCAATTGCTCGATTGCAGATAGTCTTACCCGCTTTGAACCGGTAATGGAATTAGCAGCAAAGCATAACATTCCCGTTCGGGGTTACTTATCTTGCGTGGCAGATTGCCCGTACGATGGACCAACCAAGCCCGAGCAAGTCGCAAGAGTCGCCAACCTGCTGATGGAATTAGGCTGCTATGAGGTTTCACTTGGAGACACCATTGGTACAGGCACGCCTATACGCATCGCTAAAATGTTAGAAGCCGTACAGGTGAAAGTACCAACCGACAAACTCGCAGTGCATTTTCACGACACATGGGGACAAGCGTTAGCGAACATCTACCAAGCCTTAATGATGGGCATCAATACCATCGATAGCAGTGTGGCTGGACTTGGGGGCTGCCCTTATGCTCATGGCGCGTCAGGTAATGTTGCTACCGAAGATGTGCTCTACCTTTGCCAAGGCTTAGGAATCGAGACCGGAGTGGATTTGGAGTTGCTTGCCAAAGCCGGATGGATGATCAGTGAAGAGTTAAACCGCCAGCCGACCTCAAAAGTCTCGCTGGCGTTAAAGCAGCGTTAGATCTCGTAATTCGCTTTGATACCGATATCAAAATGCAGCGGCATACGCCACTTAGCAATAGACAGGAAGCCCATAACTAATCCAGCCAACAACATAGTAATGGCAGCAAGGATTGGAAGGTTAAACCACAGTGCAAACGTAGCGACAGCGAGAAACGCGGGCACCATCTTCAAGCCTGGCACTTTAAAGCAAAATGACTCTTTAAGCGCAATGCCCGAAAAGGTCACAAAGATAAAGCCAAGCCCTAACCAAGTGCGCTGAAACTCCAAGTCACTCACCATCAATACCAAGCCAATCCAAGATGCCCAACTGATCACAGCCCGTACGTGTTTGCTGTAAACGTGAACGTTCGCGGCAGATAATGCACCAGCCACACAAAGCGCAATGACTGAGGTTTGGTAAACCAACAGTGAACTAGAAATTGCACAAGAGACAAGAACCGAAAAAACAAGCAGCGCCATTGCAAACAAAGTAATACCAAAGCGATACAAGCACACGCTGATTTTATCGAGTGAATCCAGCGTCTCTTGATGTTCTGTGTTTGCCATGGAAAGCATCCTGCCTAAAAATGAAAAGGAATGAAAAGCCAACGAGGGTGAAATCGCTGGCTCTATAAACTGTATTACGCCCGTTTTGGAAAGCGGAGTTTACCGCCAGTTCGGTAGATCACCAAAGAGAATAAGATAAGCGCACAACCGACGAGTTTATTAGAGGTCAGCACTTCGCCATACCAAATCACACTGAGAATCACAGTCCAGACAGGTTCAAGGATCATAATCAGTGCAGCGTTTCCCGCTTGGACAAACTTTTGCCCCATGGTTTGCATCACGTAACGCAAACTGGTAGCCAAAAGCGTGCTCAACGCAAACCAAATCCAAATTGATGTGCTTACCTCTGTTGGCACCGTTTCCACCAAAGATGAAATCAGCAAACCAATCAAGCCCGTGACAAAAAGCTGGATACACGTTAGCAACAACACAGGCAATTTTTGCGAATACTTGCTGTTTACGTTGAAGTGCAGAGCGAGCATCAAAGCCGCGCCCAAGAACCAAAGCTGACTGCTAGATTGTTGCCAACCACCAGCCAAAGACAAACATCCTAGACCAAGAATCGCGATCGGCAGTGAAACCCAAAAAATTCGTTGAGGTCTTTGACGAAACATTATCCAAGCGACAATGGGTACGAACAGCATTGACAGACTCATGATGAATGCGCCCTCACCTAACGTGTCACTGATTGAAATCGCGTAGATCCAACACATCAGTGCGCCACCTAAAAGCACACCTACGCCTGCCGCGGCAAAAATATCTTTCTTATTGGCAGCACGAAGTGGTTTGATACACAGAGGCAACAAACACAGTGACGCGATGGTGAATCGCAGACCGATAAATCCGAATGGTGGGAGACCTTGAATGGTTTCTTTGGAGAAGATCCACCCTAATGCCGCGATCATCGTAGTAGCGACGAGCACGAATGCAGCTTTGCGTTCTGAGTTAAGCATAATTACTCACAAAAAAAGACCCTGCGAGGGATTCGTCAGGGGTTTATTTATCATTGATTTTAATGCGTGATAGCTAGTTATATTTGCATCGCAAATGCTGACAGGATGTGTAATTAGATTGGAGGAAGTTAACGTTTGCGAAACGCTCACAGTATACATTGTGACATGCTTCTCATCGAGTAAATTGCTGTGAAATCCCTTCATTATTTTTGTGGTTTATGTGGTTAACGAAAACGCTCACAATCAGATTTTAGCTCAAATAATATACGGAATAATCTCATCATCTGTTGGTGTTCAAAATGCTACAATCAAAACACAGTAGAACAGACGACAGGAGGTGCTTTATGAGACACTCAACCGTACTCTTTTTCATTCTGATCGCCCTACTTATTATCGCGCCAATGGTGCTCGGTTCGTTATTTAATCTTGTCTCTTCATTACGCATCGGCAGCATCGAGGCTGACCCAATTTCCATCACTCATATCTACGACATGATGATGTACCGTGGACGTTAGTTTGTTTTTATAACTCTCTCTTTCACAACCGCTCTTGCCTCAAATCATGAGCGGTTTTCAATTTCACGCCTTCTTTCCAAAACCGCCGCTTAACGCTTCTAATTCAATAAAACTCACCACTTTTCACATGTGTATCGCTAAGCGATTCTTTTCACTTTAGTTTTATTGAGATTGATTTTGTCCAATCCACAAGCCTCACACGTATTAGTAATTAAATTCACAACTAAATCGGCTCGTACGTAGCGATATTGCCAGTACCTGCTTACTCTTTAACCTACAACTATAAAAAATACGCCAGTGCATTCACGCCACCAATAACAGTGAAAATCTGGAATATCAGCGCCCAAGTTAGTGAAACACGCATTCAAATTACTAGGGAATCAGTGATGAGATTAAAGAACACCCAAAACATGAGCGCAGCTTTGAGGACGGCTCTCGTCGCCGCTGTGTGCTTCTCTCCCCTCACCTTTGCTGCAGAAGGTGATGAGCAATTCGAAGTCGGCAAAGAAAAAGCGAAAGTTTGTATGACTTGTCATGGTGTCGATGGCATATCGACCATTGATGCATACCCAAACTTACGCGGCCAGAACAAAACCTATTTGATTTCTTCCCTTAAGGATTACAAAGCAAGGGAGCGAACCAGTGGTCTCGCGGTGCTGATGCAACAGCAGGCCGATGCCCTTTCTGATCAAGACATTGAAGACATTGCCCACTATTACTCACAGCTAGGCAAAGAAGCTCAACCTTAAACGAGGAGCGTTCTTATGGAACAAGCAGCAACTCAATACAACACCAAAGTTGTGAAGTATTTTGTGTTGGCATCGTTAGTTTGGGCTATCGTCGGGATGATCATAGGTGTGATCCTCGCGGCACAGTTGTATTGGCCAGTACTTAACTTCGATTCTCAATACTTCCAATTCGGTCGACTCAGACCGCTACACACTTCCGGCGTGATATACGGCTTTGTAGTCAACATTTTGATGGGTACCTCTCTCTACATCGCTCAACGCACCGGACGCTGTAATCTCTTTAACCAAAGCTTGTCTTGGATGGTTTTCTGGGGTTGGCAACTGGTACTCTTTTTGGCGTTAATCAGTTTGCCCGCAGGCTACACCACATCAAAAGAGTACGCTGAGCTAGAGTGGCCAATCGACCTATTGATCGTCTTAGTCTGGGTGCTTTACGCCGTGTTGTTCTTTGGCACGATTGCAAAGCGGAAAGTTGACCATATCTTCGTCGCCAACTGGTTCTTCGCCGCCTTTATCATAGTGATAGCGATGATCTTTATCGTGAACAATCTGGCTATGCCCGTCTCTTTGATGAAGTCCTATTCCGTCTTTGCCGGAGCGCAAGACGCCATTGTGCAATGGTGGTGGGGTCACAACGCAGTGGGCTTCCTACTGACTGCTGGTGTGATTGGTATGAACTATTACTTCATACCAAAAGCCACAGACCGCCCTATTTACTCTTACCGTTTATCTGTCATCCACTTTTGGGGCTTGGTTGGTTTTTACACTTGGGCTGGTACCCACCACTTGGTTTATTCATCGGTGCCTATTTGGGTGCAAAACATCGGCATCATCATGTCACTCATCCTTTGGCTCCCATCTTGGGCTGGCGCTTTCAACAGTGCGATGACGCTGCTTCAAAACAAAGAGAAGCTCAAGTCTGATTATATTTGCCTGTTCTTCTTCTCTGCCATTCTTTACTACTGCTTAGCTACATTTGAAGGGCCTCTACTGGCGATTCGTTGGTTCAATATGCTCGCGCACAACACTGAGTGGGTAATCGGCCACGTTCACTCCGGCGCATTAGGTTGGGTAGGCATGTCTGGCATTGCGGTGTTCTACTACTTCATCCCTCGTTTATGGAACAAAACCGAGTTGTGGTCGAAGCGTTTGATCAAGTGGCACTTCTGGCTCGCTCATGCTGGTGTTGCGATATACGCCATCGCGCTATGGGTTGCTGGCATTGGCGAAGGCTACATGTGGCTAACTCAGAACGAGAATGGCGAGCTGGTTTACAGCTTTATTGAAGCCATGAACTTCAAAGCACCATGGTTGTTCCTACGGTTCTTTGGGGGCGCACTCTTTGTACTTGGCTTATTCCTGATGGCATTCAACTTGTACAAAACCGTGCGTTCTCCATCGGTGTTAGTGGCAAAGGAGGCATAAGATGAGCAAAGACTTTACTCACTCAGTGGTCATCTTGATCATCACCACGGTGGTTGTGGCCTCCTTCTCACTCGCAGTTTGGGTTGTGCCGAATATTCTTCGCACTGACGATATCGCCAAAGGCAGTTTAGCCAAGCCTTTGACCGCCATTGAGCTTGCGGGTCGCGATATCTACATCAGTGAAGGGTGTCATGTCTGCCACACGCAGATGGTTCGTCCTCTAGAGCCTGAGACCAAACGTAATGGTCGTGCAAATAAGGAGTCAGATGACATTTATGAATTCCCTAACCTATGGGGTTCAAAACGCACAGGTCCGGACTTGACCAACCTTGGCCGTAAATACTCTGACCAATGGCATGTATTGCATCTAATTGATCCCCGTCAGGTCATTCCAACCTCCATAATGCCGGCCTACCCTTGGCTGTTCGAACAAACACTCTCGGGCGATGCAATTGGCGACAAGATGGAGACACTACGCATATTAGGGGTTCCATACACAGACCAAGAAATTTCCGATGCGCGCTTGCAAGTTCGCGGTAAAACCAAAGGCGAAGCACTGATCCGCTATCTTCAAAGCCTTGGTCAAGATACAGCACAGGAGGTGGCACCATGAGCACATTCTGGAACTGGTGGGCGGTTGCCTGCACCATAATCTTCTTCGTCTTAATGGTGGGCGTTATCGTCAAGTATTGGCGAAGCAACCACAAAGCGGACCAAGACCACACCATCGCCTCTTTTGATGGGATAGATGAAAAAGACGCGCCACCACCTAAGCTCCTCTTCATTAGTTACACTGTCGCGTTTTTACTCTCAGCAGGCTATTTGGTTCTGTATCCGGGACTTGGTGAATGGAAAGGCTTGGTGAATTATGACCAAGCGGACGACAAACTTAGCTCGCCATCAACCACACTCGATCAGCAATTCAGCCAAGTAACCGACACCTCTTTGGCGACACTTGCACAAGATGCCGATATTGTCCGTAGCGGTCGTATGTTATTTCAAACCCATTGCGCGGCCTGCCATAGAGATAACGCACAAGGGCAAAAACACTTCCCTAACCTTATCGACAAAGAATGGATGTACGGAGGAGGTGATGAGGCCATCATTCATTCCATCGCAAAAGGCCGTAACGGTGCTATGCCCGGCTGGGTTGAGGTGATGAGAAAAGACGAAGTGGACAAGATTTCTTACTATCTTGCGTCGCTTAATCAACGCCACAGCAACGTACCTGAGGTGAAGATCGAACTAGGTAAAAACCTATTCGCTCAATACTGTTCTTCTTGTCACGGCGATGGCTCACTTGCCAACCAACAAACTGGTGTTCCAGATTTGTCAGACAGTGTTTGGCTTCATGGCGGCAGTATTGAAGAGATTCAACACACCATCAATTACGGTTTGAACAACTTGATGCCTGCGTTTGAAAACCAACTCTCAGAGCACGAAATCCTCGCGATTGGTGCCTACATCCGCAAAGCTGGTGAAGAGGAAGAGCAGAAACTTGCAGCACTTAACGCTCAATCTGTCGAGCGTGGTGAATATCTGGCACACGCGGGGGACTGCGTGGCTTGTCACAGTGCTGAAGGTGGCGAACCTTTTGCCGGCGGCCTACCGTTTGTTACACCATTTGGCACCATCTATTCGACCAATATTACCCCTCACGCCAGTGAAGGGATTGGTGAATACGATTACGACAACTTCCGTGATGCTCTAGTACACGGTAAAGGCAAACATGGTTACTTGTACCCGGCGATGCCTTACACCTCTTATCAATATCTCACGGAACAAGACATGACGGACTTGTGGGAGTACATGCAGTCTATTCCTGCCGTGGCGCGTCGTAACGATGAAAACCACATGATGTTCCCATCGAACATTCGTCTTGGTCTCCTTGGCTGGAACATTGTCTTTATGGACACCGACCCTATCGACTACAGCCTACCTTCAGAGCTTGAGGGTACGGTGGAAGACGTTGAGAAGTGGCAGAAAGGCAAATACTGGGTTGCAGGCTTAGGACACTGCTCAGAGTGCCATACGCCGCGTAATATTGCGCAAGCATTGATTCCTGAGCGCATCTTCCAAGGTAACTTGATAGACGGCTGGAACGCACCTGACATTACGTCTACGGAGCTGTACGTGGGTGGTTGGGATGAAAAGACACTGACCGACTTCTTACACACAGGTCATTCAAACAAAGGCACTGCGTTTGCCGGGATGGCTGACGTGGTCAAAAACAGTTTGAGTTTAATGACTCGTGAAGACGTTGAATCCATGTCCTACTATCTGCTCAATGGGGACGTAAACAACTTCATCGCCGCAGATGCCGTTCCTTTGGAGCCTAAAGGGTTTGATGGAGCGGCTTACCAAGAGCCAATCTATGCCACCTACAAGCAAACATGTGGAGCATGCCATGGTAACGATGGTAAAGGGCGAGATCCAATAGCACCAACGCTCCTGAACAACGGTATTATCATGCACAGCGACCCGTTCAACACCATTGCGGTAACCGTACGTGGCCTACAACCAACTTACATCGACCCGGAACGTAACTTCATGCCAATGGCAAGCTTTGAGGACATCCTCTCTGACGCTCGATTGGCAGAGTTGATTACCTTTGTGCGTAAACACCTTGGTGACCAGCAAACACCAGTCACAGCTGCTGATGTTCGTGATGTGAGGGAAACTTTGGAGGACGCGGGTTACGCAGGCGGCCTACACACCACACCGGAGATGTACGACAGACGCGACAACAACATACATATCAAGTAACACACCACCGAAAGAAAATGTTGTTTCGTTAAACATAAAAAAAGCCCTTTCCAACCGGAAAGGGCTTTGACTTAGTTCCCAAAATTTTTGCCGTTTTACAGCAGTTCCACCGACTGTTGAGCGATAACCCACTCTTCATTGGTAGGAATAACTAGTGCTTTCGCACCAAGTAACTCAGATGTAGCAACAACACCTGCGTTACCAAATCGAGCGTCTTCGTTACCTTTCACATCTTCAACGAAACCTAGAAGTTTAAGGTTCTTCAGGATTTCACTACGGATTGGCATTGAGTTTTCGCCGATGCCGCCTGTGAAGATGATGCCGTCGAATGAATCAAGAGCAGCAAGGTAAGACGCAATGTATTTAGACACACGGTAAGTAAATACTTGGAATGCTAGAGTTGCACCTTCGTGACCCTCTTCCATCGCTTCCAAAATACCGCGTGCATCGCTTGTTAGGCCAGAAACACCTAAGAAGCCAGAAGCTTTGTTCAAAGAGTTGAACACTTTCTCTTGAGACCAACCTTTCTTAAGAAGGTACTCAATGATGCCTGGGTCAAGGTCACCACAACGTGTGCCCATCATTAGGCCAGACAGTGGCGTGAAGCCCATTGATGTATCAACAGACTCGCCGTTGTTAATTGCACAAACAGAAGCACCATTACCTAAGTGAACAGAAATGAAGCTAGATTCTTCCACTGGCTTGTTAATCATCTTCGCAGCTTCACGGCTTACGAAGTAGTGGCTAGTGCCGTGGAAACCGTAACGACGTACGCCGAAATCAGTGTAAAGTTCTTTCGCGATAGCACCAGTGAATGCGCGTTGAGGCATTGTTTGGTGGAATGCAGTGTCAAATACAGCAAACTGAGGAAGGCTTGGAAACGCTTCGATAGCAGCGCGAATACCGATAGCACCTGCAGGGTTATGCAGTGGAGCAAGATCTGCAAGTTTTTCGATTTCAGCGGTTACTTCTTCAGTAATGCGAACAGTTTGTGTGAACTTCTCACCACCGTGAACGATACGGTGACCTACAGCCACGATGTCTTGAGCCAGACCTAACTCTTCGGTTAAACCTACCAGCTTACCAATAGCGATCTTGTGATGGCTATCGTCGCCTTCGATTGCGACTTCCTTTTTCTCACCGTTGAATTTCCAGCTCATACGAGCGTCTGATAGACCAAAGCATTCGCCCAGACCACTTAGCACAGCATCGCCAGATTGAGAGTCGATTACTGCAAATTTTAGTGATGAGCTACCAGAGTTGATCACCAGTACAAACGAATTAGACATGAAATAGTTTCCTGTTGTGGAGCAGAGGTTGTAATTGCGCTTCCGCGCTGCGTACTTCTTGTTTGTGCCTTCTATTATTCAATAATTTTTTAATCTTTCAACTATCTTTTAGTGTTAGTTGTTCGTTTGCGTAATTTTTGTTGATCTATCGCAAGTTTAAAATTTATTTGAGCCGTGAAATATATCATCTCACTCAACTAAAGTGGAATCAGACACTTAAAAACATCAATAAATGAAGAATAAAGCAAAAATATTACGAATTTTTTTGAATGAGTAGAGTATAGAAGAGCGGAGACAAAAAAGCCGAGCTAAATGCTCGGCTTTCAAATTCAACTATTTTTTAATGCAATAGAGTGCAGATATTATGCGTCTTGCGTGCGACGACCACGGCCGCCGTGACCACGTTCACCACGGTGCGCACCACGGTGATCACCACCACGGTTACGATCGAAACGACGTTCGCCACCTTCACGGTTACCATCGCGGTTACCACGGAAGCCACCTTCGCGACGACCGCCTTCACGACGTTCACCACCACGGTTGCCGCCTTCACGGTTGCCACGGTAACCGCCGCCATCACGACGACCACCATCGCGACGACCACCGTCACGGCGACCACCACGAGACTCGCGGAAGTCATCGAAGTCACATACTACAGCACCAACATCTTGTTGACGGATACGTAGTTTGCTTAGCTTGTTCGCAGCATCTGAAGTCATTGCTTTAGGTAGCTGAACGAATGTGTGACCTTGCGCTAGCTTGATCGCACCGATAGAGCCTTTACCAAGACCTAGTTCGTTTGCTAGAGCGCCAACGATGTCTTTAACTTGAACACCTTGCTCACGACCAACTTGAAGCTGGTAAGTATCCCAATCTTGAGTGTTGAAGCTACGACCGCCTTCACGACCACCTTCACGGCGCTCTTTACGACGTTGCTTATCACGCTCAATCGCTTCAACCATTGGGTCTTCGCCAATGTAGAATAGAGGACGTTTACCTTGCTGACGCTTAAGAAGCATTGCAGCAAGCATCGCTGGGTCGATCTCTAGAGAAGTTTGTAGTTTCTCTACTAGCTCAGCGAACTTGTCTAGTGACTTGTGCTCTTTCTCAGCTTCTAGCTCAGCTGCTAGCTTGCTTAGACGAGCTTCAGCAACTTGGTCACGTAGAGGAAGTTGGATTTCTTCCATAGACGACTTAGTTACGCGCTCGATAGTGCGAAGCATGCGGATTTGGTTAGTGCGAACTAGAAGGATCGCTTTACCTTTACGTCCAGCACGGCCAGTACGACCGATACGGTGGATGTAAGACTCAACATCGAATGGGATGTCGTAGTTAAATACGTGAGTAATACGTGGAACGTCTAGACCACGTGCAACAACGTCAGTTGCAACTAGGATGTCGATAACACCTTGTTTGATGTGATCAACAGTACGCTCACGTAGAGACTGAGGAATATCACCGTGCAGTGCAGCAGCTTTAAAGCCACGTGCAGATAGCCAATCAGCTAGACGCTCAGTGTCTTGACGAGTACGTACGAATACGATTGACGCGTCAGTTTCTTCAGTTTCAAGAAGACGAGACATCGCTTCATCTTTCTCTACGCCCTTCACTACCCAGAACTGCTGTTGAACTTTGTCTACAGTGTGGTTCTTACCAGCAACGTCAACTGTTACAGGCTCACGTAGGAAGCGCTCAACAATGTTTTTCAGCATTGGAGGCATAGTTGCAGAGAATAGAACGCGCTGTGCAGATTCAGGAGCGTGCTCCATGATCGCAGTTACGTCGTCCACGAAACCCATGTTTAGCATTTCGTCCGCTTCATCAAGCACGAAAGTATTTACTTCGTCAAGATGTAGACGTTCGCGGTTGATAAGGTCTTGAACACGGCCAGGAGTACCAACAACAACGTGTGCACCGTTTTTAAGAGCACGCATTTGATCGACGATAGATGCACCACCGTAGATTTCTAGAACTTTAAGACCCTTGATGTTTTTACCAAGGTTTTTCATTTCAGCCGCAACCTGGATCGCTAGCTCACGAGTTGGAGCAAGAACGATTGCTTGTGGTTTACGTTGATCAAGATCTAGCTTGTTTAGAAGAGGCAGAGAGAATGCTGCCGTTTTACCTGTACCCGTTTGTGCCTTGCCCAGCGCGTCAGCACCTTCCAATAGGTGTGGGATTGCCGCAGCCTGAATTGGAGTTGGTGACACGAAACCCATTCCGTCTAGAGCAGAAAGGATAGAATCATTCAGAGATAAATCGCTGAATTGAATAACAGAATCTTGCATTGGGATCCTACTTAATTAAACAAAAAAACAGTCCCATATGCTCTTCCAATTCGATACTGATCCATCCAGTTACTAAATCCATTCAGACAGGAATTAGCACAGTACACAACCGCGATAAGCCATTAGGGACGACTAAGGGAGGCGGATTATTCCTTAAATGCATAAAAAAAGCTAGAAAAAATTGAATTACATCACAATTTATTCTCACTAATGGTATTATTCGCATAAATTTCCACCTCTCCCCCGATTCTCCGGAGAGAAAAGCACCAACAAGCTGTTCAATTCATCAATAATTCACAGCGAATTTGTGTGCTTTAGGTAGTAATAATAGTGCGCAATGATTATAGTGTGCCCAATTCCATTGGTAAGTTAAAAAAAAGATGTTTCAAGATAATCCGCTATTAGCTCAGCTTAAGCAGCAAATCCAAGAAAACCTGCCTAAAAAAGAAGGCTCGATCAAAGCAACAGATAAAGGCTTTGGCTTCCTGGAAGTGGACAGTAAAACCAGCTTCTTCATCCCACCAGCGTACATGAAAAAGTGCATGCACGGCGACAAAGTGGTTGCCATCATCCGCACAGAAAACGAACGCGAAGTCGCGGAACCACAAGAGCTGCTAGAACAAGCCGTAACTCGCTTTATTGGCCGAGTAAAAATGTTCAAAGGCAAGCTAAACGTAGCACCTGATCACCCACAGCTGAAAAAGCTTTCTCTTAAAGCGAAATTAAAGAAAGGTCTAAAACCTGATGAATTTGCTGAAGGTGACTGGGTTGTCGCGCATCTTATTCGCCACCCGCTTAAAGGCGATAACTCTTTCTTTGTAGAAATTTCAGAGAAGATTACCGATTCAAACGACAAGATTGCACCTTGGTGGGTAACGCTTGCTCAAAACGATCTACCTAACTCTGAGCCAGCAGGTATCGAGAACTGGGAACTGAAAGACGACGCGGATCTAGAACGTGTAGACATGACTCACGTTCCTTTCGTGACTATCGATGGTGAATCAACCAAAGATATGGACGACGCACTGTACGCGAAGAAGACAGAATCTGGCGATTTCGAGCTGACTATCGCAATCGCAGACCCAACAGCGTACATCACACCAGAAGACGATATGGATAAAGTCGCTCGCGAACGCGGCTACACTATCTACCTACCAGGCCGTAACATCCCAATGCTGCCTCGCGATCTAGCAGATAACCTATGTTCTCTGATTGAAGGCGAAGTCCGCCCTGCTATCTGCTGTACAGTAACAGTAAGTAAAGATGGCGTGATTGGTGATGACATCAACTTCTTTGCAGCGAACATCAAATCACACGCTCGTCTAGCATACGACAACGTATCTGACTGGCTAGAAAACGGCAGTTCGGATAAATGGCAACCATCAGAAGAGATTGCGACGATTGTACGCGATCTATTCGATTTCTCTCGCGCTCGTGCTGAATGGCGTGAGAAGAACGCAGTTGTGTTCCCAGATCGCCCTGACTACCGTTTCGAACTAAGCGAAGACAACGACGTTGTTGCAATCCACGCTGACATGCGTCGTAGCGCAAACCGTCTTGTTGAAGAGTCGATGATCACGGCAAACATCTGTGCTGGCCGTACTCTGCGTGAAAAGTTCGAGACTGGCGTCTTTAACACTCATGCAGGCCTAAAAGCAGAGAAGATTGAAGAAGTGGTTGAACTGGTTAACCCAGAAGGCACACTAGAATTCACTGCAGAATCTATCGCAACACTAGAAGGCTTTGCCGCACTTCGCCGCTGGTTAGGTGAGCAAGAGACGTCATACTTAGACAACCGTATTCGTAAGTTCCAAACGTACAGTGAAGTAGGTAATCAACCTCTTCCTCATTACGCTATGGGTCTTGATATCTACGCGACTTGGACTTCACCAATTCGTAAATACGGCGACATGATCAACCACCGCATGCTGAAGGCAGTTATTTTGAACAAAGAACCTGTTCAAAAGCCAGATGATGAAGTGGGCGAAGAGCTAGCTCTGCACCGCAAACATCACAAAATTGCCGAGCGAAACGTGTCTGATTGGCTATATGCACGCACTCTAGCGGACGAGCCAAACAAGAAAACGTGTTTCACAGGTGAGATTTTCGATATTAATCGTGCTGGCGCACGTGTCCGACTTCTCGAAAATGGCGCAGCAGCCTTTATTCCTGGTAGCTTGATTCTTGATAATAAAGAAAGAATTGAGTGTAACGGCGACAACGGTACCATTTCTATCGACAAAGAAGTGGTATACAAGTTAGGTGACACATTGGAAATCGTTCTAGCAGACGTAAACCAAGAGAACCGCAGCATCGTTGCAAAGCCGACCCAGGTATTCGCTGATAAACCAGCACCACAAACAGAAGAAACTGTGAGTGAGTAATACCGATTGAAGTTTAAAGGCGCTCAAATGAGCGCCTTTTTTGTATGTCATACAAGAAAGATAAGAACGAATATGCCGAACATTGAGATCATTCGCTTTAATCACTTCACTGCTCGCAAAAGTGAACGCTACACCGCTACACACAACGGCCTATACGTTGTTGAAGAAGGCTCACTCGTTATTAATCAGCCTAGTGGTGAACAAATTGAACTAAACGCAGGAGACTTTACGCTTTATAACTCCGCAGATTTGCGCAGTGCTGAAGCCAAACCAGGCAATTTCAAAGCACTTGCACTCGTCTTTGATATTGGTTTGTTTAGTGAGTTTAAATCTGTGCATCCTAATGTGCAGTCAGAGACCGAAGAACGCCGCTTCTACCCTTTTTCTTCTGAAAGCCAATCATCAATTGCACAGCTTAAAGACACGTTAATTGAGTTAGCGGACAATAAAGCGCCCCAGTACGCTCAAGGTCATATTGCCCTTGCCCTACTCTCATTAATGGTCGAAGTGCAGCCGGACATTCTGTCAATCATTGATGATGCAAGCAGCCTAACCGCCTCTCAGAAGGCAATTAAGTACATCGAAAAGAACATAGAGAAAGACATCACCCTAGAAGCCTTAGCCACGCACATGAGCATGTCTATCGCGACATTAAAACGTAGATTAGCAGCGGAAAACCTCTCGTTCTCGCACATTTTAAAGGTGAAACGTATTAACCACGCTGCGACACAACTGCGCGTATCGCAGAAATCGATCACTCAAATTGCATTTGAATCCGGCTTTAAGAGCGCGGCACACTTTAGTACTGCGTTTAAATCGATTTATAGCATTACACCAAAAGAATTTCGTAGCCAAATCGCAAAGTAACGCTTGGCACGTTACGCGTTAGCAGGTAGAGAAATCTGTTAATCCCAGAAACACGCTTGAGGGTCGCTTTCTAATTCGGCGAGAAGCACCTCAAGCGTTTCACTACTCGGTAGCTTTTCATAAGGTACCCAGACCAATTCTTCTTCACGATAGATCGGCACATAAAAGCACCAAAGCTGAGTTTTAGCATCAAATAGAATTTTAGCGATGGGAGACGTGTATTCACTGTGTTGTGAATCAAGTAAGAAGTGCGCATGATAAAGCTCGACACCGTTCTCTATAGGCTCGTATAAGCACTTCCCTAGCGCTTCGACCGGCAAATTGACATTGCGCCTAGCGCAGAGCGTTTGAACCAACTTGTGCAAGCGACTGGTCGCCATTTGAGACACGGACATGAGCGTACTCCTGATATGTTGTTCTTAGTATATACCCAAGTGCCTGAGAGAGGCAGAAATCACCATCGGGGCATGCGCCCGCTCAAACCTAGAATAGCATCCCATTTGATGCCGAAAAGCTAACTGCGTCACCTCTTTCGCTTCAAATCAGTAAAACCCACCCACCCGATATTATTGATAGTTATCAACATAAAGCGAGCGCAATCGATCATTCGCTATGGATATCAATCTGCATTCACAAAAGTGTAACCTGAACGAAATATGATGGGCGCTGCTATATACCGTATATGGAGTTAAATATGTTACGTCTTTCTGTGGCGACCTTACTGGCCATGGCTCTGTCCCTTCCTTCTGCTATGGCAAAAGAAGTCAATATTTCAGGTTCTACCTCTGTTGCACGCGTAATGGATGTATTGGCTGAAGAATATAATAAAACGCACCCTGATGATTACATTGCCGTTCAGGGTATTGGCTCAAGCGCAGGCATCACGATGGTGAACAAAGGCGTGGTTGAGATTGGCATGAGCTCGCGCTACCTAACGGAAAGCGAAAAAGGCGAAGATCTTAACGTATTCCCTATCGCTTATGACGGTCTTGCTGTTGTTGTTAACCGCACTAACTCTGTAGCCAACCTTTCGGAACAACAACTGTTTGATATCTACAAAGGTAAAGTCGACAACTGGAAACAAGTTGGCGGCAACGATCAACCTATCGCCGTGGTAACACGTGAAGCTTCTTCTGGCTCTCGTTACAGCTTTGAAAGCTTGCTAGGTCTTACCAAGATCATCAACAACCGTTTGGTTTCAGACATTAACCCAAACAACCTTGTGGTAAACAGCAACAGCATGGTGAAAACCATTGTTAACCATAACCCACATGCGATTGGCTTTATCTCGGTAGGCTCTGTTGATCGTTCAATAAAAGCCATTCAGTTTGAAGGCACGGATCCAACGGCGAGCAACATCGCTAATCACAAGTACAAATTGGCGCGTCCATTCTTGGTACTGTACAAAGTGGATGGTCTGGATAAAGCCGGCAAAGACTTCGTGAAGTTCCTGAAATCGGAACAAGGCCAAAAAGCGATTGCAGACTACGGCTACACACCAGTAAAAAGCTTTAATCAATAAGCCGCAGACATAAAAAAAGAGAGCCAAATTCGGCTCTCTTTTTTGTTTGAATCTTAGAATGCAATTAGAAGTGCAATTGAATCACTGAAACAACTACTGCGCCTGGTCGACGAATGCCTTCAATTTCAACTTTGATTTCACGCTCAATCTCAAGACCTTTCTTGATTGGCGTGATTTTAGTTAGCGTACTTGATGCACGTACGTTGTTGCCTGCTTTTACTGGGTACGGGAAACGTACTTGGTTCAGACCTAGGTTCACCACCAATTTCGCTGTTGGGAACATTGGGTTTTCTGGGTCAACAGAATCGGTCAACTTAGGCAAAAGCGCCAACGTAAGGAAACCATGAGCAATCGTAGTCTTAAATGGAGACTCTGTTGAAGCACGCTCTGGATCGGTATGAATCCATTGCATATCTTCAGTTACCGAACCAAACTGGTTTATACGCTCTTGAGATACATGAACCCAATCACCCACATGGATCACTTCGCCCACTTTCTCGCTTAGCTCATCAAATAGAACTTGCGCTTCAGGTTTTAGGACAATTGGATCTGGTTGAGAAATGACTTCCTCATTCACAGCAGGCTGTTGATGATCACGTACTTTAGAAAAAAGAAAGCTGCTTTGTGCTCGACCTAAAAAGTCACCCCAATAATCGCGTAGCGTTGGAGACATCCAATTCATAAACTCTGATTGGTGAGCGGAAATCGCACCAACTTTGTCTTTAAATAGATTCGTGACTTTCATAAAAACCCTTCGATAAATTCAAGCACAACTGGCTATACCAGTTAATTTTGAATTAACTCACACTATGTTGCAAATACTTTCGGGCGAACACATGTATACTCAAAGTCATTTACTTCTTACTTTTCATAAAGATAGCAATAAAACACTATTTTATTAAGTAACCACAACATAAAGTAAATACTCTACAAAATACTGTAACAACTACCCTTTTTGATGCTCTTTCGTACCAATCCTCTCTATGGATGTGACCACAAAACAAGCAAACAGTTCTTTTTCATTAAAACAATGCTTTACAACGTTTCTACCTCACCCTATTATACGTCCCGCAACGGAGAGATGGCTGAGTGGTTGAAAGCACCGGTCTTGAAAACCGGCATACGTTAATAGCGTATCTAGGGTTCAAATCCCTATCTCTCCGCCACATTCCAGTAAAGAGCCCGCTAAGAGATTAGCGGGCTTTTTCGTATTTCAGTGCTTTAAAGGGATTAGCCCAAATCCCTCCTTGAATGCAAGCCCAGCACTCCCCCCACATTTAGAAAGCCTGTTGAGAAATCAACAGGCTTTCGTCGTTTTGAATCTTGTAAAATACAGAACTGCTTAGTCCTAAGTGGTGCGCTCCCCCACTACATACTCTTCCCTTTCACCTTCTTCTAGATTTACTGACCAAGTCCGCACTTATCGCAATCGACGAAAAAATCCACGTATCAATTCGTTCTATGCAGACTCAAGACTTGTTATAACTAAGAGCAAGATAACAATAAATCATGGAAGACAGACCCAATGCCGATTCAATTTCATCAGCTTACTGCAAAGGAAAACACTTCTACTCTCTCTATCGACGATTGGCAGATTGAAGCCCGACAGTCATGGGGTATTTTTAGCTCTGAGGGCGATATTGGCTCGATGCTTGGTGACTTACTGTGTGGAGAAATCAAGCCTGAATCCGGTCAATTGAACATCGAGGGTTGCCAGATTGCTCAGGTCTCTCTTTCCGAGCAACAACGATTGTTGGAACTGGAGATAGAAAAGGACGATACCGACTTTCTTGACCGTATTGACCAAGGCAGTTCCGTTTACCAATTAATTTTTGAAGTCTGCCAAGATGAAGCCTTCACACAGACTCTGATTGAAGATCTCGACCTTTCACACTTAACTGAAAGCGGCTTTCGAGTGCTTTCAACGGGCGAAACACGACGCGTTATGCTTGCCCGAGCGCTTGCGGCCAAGCCTGACCTCGTTCTGCTAGATAACCCGTTCACTGGTTTAGATATCGCTCACCGCGCGTCATTGGCGACTTACCTTCAAACACTCTCTCAATCAGTACAAATGCTGATTACCTTCTCTCGTGAATCTGACATGCCTGACTGGATAGAGCGTATTGCGCTGTTTAATGGTGGCAAACTCGATAGTACCATGGACAAACAGAGTTGGGATAAGCACCCTATCATCGCACAGATCAAATCCCAGTCTGAAAAACAGAGCGAAGAGATGATGACGTTGATTCGTCAGCATCAACATTCAACGCACTTCGATAATCCAATCTTTGAGCTAAAAAACGGGAAAGTCGAATACACCGAGAAGACCATTTTCACCGACTTAAACTGGTGTATCGATAAAGGTCAACACTGGCAAGTGAAAGGACCAAATGGTTGCGGAAAGAGCACGTTATTGGGACTGATTTTTGGCGACCATCCACAGTGTTACAGTAACGACATCCACATCTTTGGTAAAAAACGCGGCACTGGCGAGACCATTTGGGAAATCAAACAACATATTGGTATGGTTTCTTCAGCATTACACCTCCAATATCGCGTCAATTGCAGCGCTTTAGAGGTAATCTTGTCTGGATTTTATGACTCAATTGGTCTCTATTCCCAACCAAGTAAAAAAGAAATCAACGTCGCGAAAGAATGGCTGACAATTCTCCACATGGAGCAATACGAGAAAACCTCTTTTAAACAGCTCGAATACGGGCAACAACGTTTACTATTGATTGCACGAGCCATTGTAAAACAACCGACGCTGTTGATTTTGGATGAACCATACCAAGGCTTGGACTACTTGGGACGAGTGCTGGTGAAAAACACGCTAGAGCTGATTGCTAAAGAGAATCTAAGCCAGCTTCTTTATGTTTCCCACTATCAAGAAGATGGCTTGGATAGCATTCAGAACTATCTTGAGTTTAAGTTCGATGAGCAAACTCAGTGCTACAAGGGTTACATCGATTAAAGCCCTATTTACTGCCCACCACTTCCGCGTATGGGAGTGGTTTGGCGTATAAATACCCTTGATGCAGTTTCACGCCGAGCATTTTTAAATGTGCTGCCTGCTCTTGGGTTTCTACACCTTCGGCAATCAAATCGACTCGCAAATCCCCTGCTAGACGCACAATCGCATTTAATACCGTAGAATTCACGCTCTCAATGCCAATTGTGTCTATGAAGCATTTATCTATCTTCAGATAATCGACCTTCATGTGTTGAAGCACCGCCAGTGCGGTCTGCCCTGTACCAAAGTCATCAATGAGCACCTGAATACCATGTAGCCTTAACGCTGTAATATGGTTGCGTGCGTTGCCATCAATCAATTGCCTCTCGGTAATCTCTATGCTGAGGTCAACGTTGTACGCTTTCAACTTGCGATGAATCGTTTCAATTTTTCTTATTATATGAGAACCCGTGAAATAACCCGGAGGGACATTTACACCAAGATGAATCGGATGATCAAACTTTTCCTTTGAGAAGTCCTCACACGCCCTATCCAAGACAAAGTCGGTAAGCAATTCAACTAAGCCGCTCTCTTCTGCCGCAGGTACAAATTCATCAGGAGAGATGAAGCCTCGCAGTTTATGCGGCCAGCGGATCAAGGCTTCATAACCAAACGTCTCTCCCGTACTGGTATCCACTTGAGGTTGGTAATACAACACGAGCTCACGCTTCTTTAGTGCTTTTTTAAGTTCGGATACAAGACTTCGCTGAGGATCGATAAAGCGATTAATTATGAAGATCAAAAGATAAAACGCGAGCAAAATAGGAATGGCAGAAACGATATAAGAAAAGCGTTTTTGCTCAACGTAAAAGTCACTGGCTTCCACCAATGCCTTATAATCAAACAGCTTTGAGGAGCCGAGCGACACGGCATTTTCGCCCTTCATAGAAGCATCTTTAGGTGCAGAATCCTTACCAACAAACATGGCCGAACGCTTTAAACGTACATCACTACGATAGCCAATCGTCGCGCCAAAGTAGTCTCTATCAACGACAGTAACGGCTTGGTATTCCGGAGCATCCTCTTTTGGTGTGATCAGAAATAAGACTTGATCAGGGTAGCCTGTGATATGGCCTAAAGTGAGCTCTCCTTTACGATATAACTGGACATAGTTGTCCATCGGACGCTCCATTGCTCCCAGCTTCGAGGAACAAATAATCTGACCATCTTTTACGATCAGGGTCTCGTCGATGTGCCTTTCAAACATCAAATTTTGTTGTATCGCTTCACAACGTTCCGGATTAATCAGAGCGGTCCGATTCTCTGTCTCTATTTGAAACAGAATTTCATCCGCAACTTGGAGGTTTTTATCAAGAATATGGTCTAGATTTCGCTGGACGCTTTGATGTGCTAAATAGAACACCTCCGCGACGATAAGAGGTAACGGGAGCAAGTATATGATGGCTTTTTTCAAAAGCTCTTTATTTATCATCTAGAAGTTATCTCTTATCTTTAAGAACAAGGAAGAAGAAAGCCATTAACACTTACTCATCAACCACTTAAAACACTCCAGAGTAAGCAGAGGCACTAATCAGCGCTACAGATTGAGTATGGTTAACAAGCAACAAAGGTGCAAACATAACAATGAGTTATTGATACATGGCTCATTTCAGAGACAGAGTGTATCAACATTCGTGCTTTCATAGAGATGAGTGAAGAGAAATTCACACAAAATTTGCCTATCTCCCTTCTTCCCAAGTCGTTCATAGAGACATGGATACCTTGTCAGTGAGATTCCCGTTGGCACCCAACTCAGGCAATGAAAACATTAATAGGCTATTTTCTCATTGTATGAGAATATCCATTTCTAATTATTTTCCTTTTCTCAGCTATTAAGAATTATAGTTGTTGCCTACCCATTATCACGTTACAACACGCTCATGACGACAAACAAAGCCAACGCTAATCAGGTAAACGAAAAGGCGCTGCAATTGCTAATGCAAGTCGCAGTTAGTCAGTTCCCAGTCTCTGCGAAAACGCTCAGTGAACAACTGAATGTGCCTTTGAGCAGTCTTTATCGACACTTGAAGCTACTTAAAGAGTGGAACCTGATTGAAGAAAGCGTACACGACAAAACATTTGTAGTTGGTCCTGCCGCCCTGCTGTTAATGCACAGCTATGAAACCGCTCAGCACGGTTTGGATATGGTGGAAACCATCCTTGCTCGCTTGGTTCAACAAACGGGTGAAATGGCGGCTTATATGGTGCCATCTGGTTATCGTGCGCTTTGTGTCAGACAAAAAGAGAGTATGCAGGCGCTTCGATGCAGCTACGTCCAGGGTCAAAGTCAACCATTGCTTCGTGGCGCCTCATCTAAGGTGATGCTGGCTTTCATGCCTCAAAGCCGTTGCGAGAAAATTTTGCGTCATTTTGGGCAAGATCATCGTCTCAGCGAGTGGGAACAAGAGCTCAGCACCATCCGTAAGAACGGATACGCTGTTAGTACATCAGAAATTGATCCTGGTGTATCTGGCATCAGCGCGCCAGTCATGAAAGGAAGTAAGTTGATTGGTGCAGTCTCTGTGATGGCTCCGGCCCACCGAGTCGAAAAGGATAAGCAGCGTATCATTTTGCATGTGTTGCAGGCAGCGAGGGCGTTGCCGCCAGAAAGGTAATTCACCATGTTGAGCTTTTTCAAACGTTACAAACTTCATCGAGCTAGTAAACCTATCCATCACTACCCTTTTTCTTTTATGACGGTATGTGAGCATTTAGCCCCGATGAGCCATGGAACGTTTGAATTAGCTGACCAAAGTTTAGAAAATGCCAGTGATTGGCTTTACCAACAACATGATCAGGTTTCTGCCGCTAACCTTGGCCATTTTTCTCATCACCAAATCGATAGTGGTGACTTTCAAGAAGCCCTGAGCTTATCTTTGTCACGCCATTCTATTCCGGTTGTTCTATCAAATTGCACTGAAGCTATTCTGTCGATGTTACCGGTCGTTGTTTGTGATAACGATGAAATAGGTATCATCAATATTGGCCATAAAATAAACCTCAACGCGACACTGGAGCCGCGAATTGGCTCAGCCTTTCATTTTGCCTTGTCTCGTTACCAAAATGTCCGTCTATTTTTCGCAGGTGTGAGCGAACAAGAAACCAAACAAGAAGCATGGGAATATGCCGAAGACCAAGGTTGTGATTGGGTAACGGACCGAGAGTTTACTTTCCGCTACCGCAACCATCTTAAGCAGCATGTTGGCAACTATCTTGATCATTGCGATCAAATCGTAATGTCGATTGATTTAGCGTCACTATTAACGAAAAACAATTTAGACGGCACGCCTGCGTTGGATATTCAGATGGTACTTCGTACCATTCGGCTGTGTTTAGTTTCAGGAAAGATAAAAGCGATTCAGTTAGTCGGTGATCGAGATCGTCTTATTTACTCGAAGCAAACCAAAGCAATTCTTGAAGAGTTGTACCAAATGGCGCCATTGATTGACCACGCCGCTTAGTTCGTTTTTAAAGAGATAGAGCCATAGTCCGATTTGGCTTTATCTCTAACCTTTAGCTATCACCTCTAAATCACCTTTTCTTATTATTTTCTAACAATTTATTCCCTCAAAAGTGCGACACACTTCAGCCTCAAAGCTTGAACTAAGATCACATTCAAGCTTTAATACCTGACATATGAACTTGGTATGACATACGAATAAAAAAGCACCGCAGTTCAATAAGTAAGCGACACATAAAATCAAAATAAGAACGCTTATGCCTTTTCTGTGAGTACTTTACTCACTCTCGCTTGGTGCCATTAAGTTCCACTAGATTTAGGATACTTGATGATGCGCTTTATTAGCCTTTTAGGTACAGCACTTCTCTTCCCAGTTTATGGTCAGGCAAAAGTTTACGACCTGGCTGACATCACAAGCTTAAATGAGATTTGCTATCAGAGCTCATTTACTAAAACAGGCCGAACACTTTACTGCCCCACCAGTATATTGTTACCTCATGGTTCAAGCATCGTGTCGTCATTACCCGGCTCTTCTCATTCGATATTGAAGTCCTTCAGCAACATTACTCTATTAGGTAACAACACAATTGGCAGCCCAGAAAAAAAAATCAATCTACGATCTTTATCTGTAGGTGTTAATTCTCAAAATAACCTTGGGGATAACGCCGAGTATTCACTAATCTACGGAAGTGTAGACTCGCAATATTCGGTTGTTCTGGAAAACACTCTCATTGACGGAATGGTCAATTCTGTTGGGGGCATGGTAACTACTGTTGGTGACTATAACGTAATAAACGGTAAAGTATCAGGTAGCAGTACTGTCACACTAAACAACACAAACGTCTGTGGTGATGTCGAATCCATAGGGCATGAAATCTCAATCAATGCGAGTTCAAACTTTATCGTTGGCAACATTAACTCACACAGTACTATTGAACTATCTGGAGCTGATGTTTACGGAACAATTAATTCTCAAGGTGAAAGTGGATTATTTGATTTAGGTTCAAGCTCAATCTTTGCGAAAAAAGAAGCCATCAGTTCATTTCATGCAACCAGTATTCAAAATGGTACTATCTGCGGCACCATAAACGCCCACGAAGAAAACATTCGAAACGTTGACCGTTATTGCGGCATCTCAGAACCTAATTGTTCATACGTTACACCTTCGAGAGCATGCCCTGTGCCCGATATTATTCCTAATTGTACAATTGAAAGGCCGACTGAAGATGACTTCGATCTCGTTGTCACACCAACAGAAGACATGGCGCTAATGTGCGGTGATGAACTACCTCAGTTTACTGTAACCACAACCAACAATGGTGAAGTCACCAGTGCTCAGGTGTTAGCTTCCCTCTCTCACCCAGACTTATTCACACTTGAGATGGTTGAAGGCAAACAGAAGATTGATGATTCCAATTTCATCTCAAAAGATGACGGTACGTTAGTCGTCAAAGTCATACCTAACGATATCGACGCTATATCACTCGATTCAAATTACACTCTCAGTTTTACCATGATCGATGACATGAATAAGGCGCAGACGGTACAGTTTATGTTTACGCCATACATGTTCGAAGCTTATGCAGAAGATCTGAGCTCACTTGATGAAATCCATGTTGTTGCTGGTAAGTCAGAGACCGTGAAGACGCGTTTACTCGCTTGTGCTGCAACGGGTGAACAGATTATTGCGACAAATTACGACGGAACACCCCAAGTCACCCATCCTCTCATCAAACCTGTAGGCGGCAGTGAAGGAAACTTCAGTTACTCTGCAGAGTTCAAAAACGGCCTCTCTAGCCATGGTTTAATTACCAATGAAACAGGTTTGTTCTCCGTCAGGCTCTTCGATACGTTCGAATGTACTGGGTTTCAGGAATGTCCAGATGAAGGTTCGGTAAAGGTTGAAGGAGCATTTAATGTGAAGTCACGACCTTGGACGCTAGCCATCTGTGATGGTTCAACAGCACTGGCCTCTGGTACTTCCGAAAGTGGACCGGGCTTTATTGCTGCCGGCGAACATTTCTCTCTCACAGTGAAACCGATCGCCTGGCAAAGTGGTGGTTCATTAACTGGAGAAGTTAATACAGAAAGCTACTGCAGTGCCGACGTCACCCATAACTTCATGTTGGAAGATGCCCCAGCAGCCAGTATCGTTTTAAGCAGTAAGCAAAAAACCCCCACTGAAACCGCGACTCAGACGAAGAAGTTATTGGAAAGTACTTTATCACTCACTCGCAGTCATACCGAAAGCGAAAACTATCAATACACCTTCTCCGACTTGTACTGGGAAGAAGTTGGTAGCTTGAAGATTAAAGCGAAATTGGACAGCCAATATTTAGATATGACCGTCAACACAGGCTATCGAAATGTTGGCCGCTTTTACGCTAAGTACTTCAAGGCGCGTGAAGCCAAGTGGACATACCCAACAAAGCAAGACTTCATCTATATGAATCAGCCATTTGAGCGCGTAAGTTATGACGTGGTCGCTCTTAATGCCAAAAAAGAAGATATTCAGAACTACGTGCATTTCAATGCCAACCTTCGTGAACATTTTCATTTAGGTGAACTTAGTAACTACGTTGACCGCTTTATTCCACCAGCTGCTCACTCAGTCGAATGGAACTTGGTCGGAGACGCTAGCGTTGGCAGTTTCACTATCGAAAAAGCCGCAGGAAATCCGAGTTGCGACAATAGCCCTTGCTGGGAAAAAGATGCAACAGATGGGAAATACCCTGACGGTCCATTCAACAAAGATTCGAAATCAACACAGAGTGAAATCGGCCTGATTCACACAAATGTCGTCGACGAAATACACTTCTTTGATGATCTCCATATCTTAGAACAGCAACCAGATGTCCGTTTTGGCAGACTCAACTTTAAAGACGTTGGTGGTAATCAAGGCATGACAATCAAGGTTCCGCTGGACGTAGAAGTATGGCAAGACGGTCGCTTCGTGACCCACTTTGAGGACAGCGCAACCACGGCCAATGGGCAGCATCATACGCGCACGCCAATTTGGTCTAACTCTGCTCCAGACAACACTAGGCTATCTGGTGAAGGCACCATGCTGGCTGGCAGAACCTACGATATCGTTGCTAGCCAAGTCGATTCAGCACGAGAGCAAGTTCGCTTCCATTTAGACTTGAGCAGTGCAGGCAATAACTTACCTTGGCTCAAGTACAATTGGGATAAGAGTGACGCGGACGAAGATAACCCACCGACAGTAGTCACGTTCGGAATTCATCGTGGGAATGACCGCATTATTTATCGTGGAGAACCCAACTTCATTGGAATGAACTAAAAGCTTACCAACACAAACAAAAACGCCCCTCTCGTGAGGGGCGTTTTTATAATTTGTTCGTTACTTAGTTGAACGACGCGCTTTCAGGCGTTTTACCATGGCTAGGCGACGCTCCGCTGAACCTTGGTCTGTTGCCGATTGGTTCGGGTTGTTACGACGACCTTGGCGGTTCTTGAATGCTGGTTTAGAGTTTAGCTTCTCAATGTAAGATTCACGCTGCTTTGGTTCATAGCCCGCTAACTCAATGCGACGGATGTGTTGTTGAATTAGGTTTTCAACCTGCACTACCGTCAGTTCTTCTTCACGGTTAACAAAAGAAACGGCATGACCTTGTTTACCAGCACGGCCCGTACGACCAATACGGTGAACATAGTCTTCTGCAAGGAATGGCATGTCGTAGTTCACTACGTGCGGTAGGTCTTCGATATCCAAGCCACGCGCCGCGACGTCTGTTGCCACCATCACGCGTACTTTGCCTGTTTTGAACTCTTCAAGAGCACGACGGCGAGCACTTTGCGCACGGTCACCGTGACAAACAACCGCTTTAATGCCATCGAGTTTCAACTCTTTTACTACGTCGTTTGCGGTTTCTTTGTAGTTCACAAACACCAATACCTGTTTCCAGTTTTTACGACCAATAAGCTCAGAAAGCAGCTCTGTTTTACGTTCTTGATCAACTGGGTAAAGTACGTGAGCAACGGTTTGTGCTGTTGTGTTCGCACGCTCGACTTCGATACGCTTTGGCTTACGTAGAATATCTCTTGCTAGTACATTCAATTGGGTAGAGGTTGTTGCAGAGAACATCATGATCTGAGGATCAGTATCCACATCTAGCATGATTTTACGAACGGCATTGATAAAGCCCATATCCAAGATTCGATCGGCTTCATCAAATACAAGAAACTCGATGTTTGCTACTGAAACGTTACCTTGTTCAATGTGCTCTTCTAGACGCCCTGGTGTTGCTACCAGAATATCTACACCATTTTCAAGAGCAGAAATCTGAGAAGACATCTTACGACCACCAAAGATCGCCGCAACTGAGAGGTTCGTGTACTTAGTGTATGCTTTGATGTTATCTGCGATTTGCTCTGCTAATTCACGAGTCGGAGCCATGATAAGTGCGCGTGCTGTCTTGCGAGAAGCATTACGACCACTGTCCAACAAACGTTGAATCATTGGCAAAGAGAAGGCCGCGGTTTTACCCGTACCTGTTTGTGCAGTAGCGAAAATATCATGACCTCGACGAGCCATTGGAATCGCCTTCTGTTGGATTGGCGTTAACTTCTCATAACCGCATTCTGCCAGTGCTTTAACCACTTCTGGCGCAAAACCTTGAGATGAAAATGACATTGAGCGTATTCCTTAAACAAACCACTAGATAGCTTTGAAAATTTAGCCGTGCACTATACCCGAATTCAAGTGATTTATCTCACTTTTCTCGTGTGTTCGCGTAAAAACTCGGGGAATTATGCGTCTCCCGATTCAGCACCTTATATTTTTAGCTCTGTTTTCTCTTATTCAATGAAGAAATAACGGTTTTTACCTGCCTTCTTCGCCTCGTACATTGCCATGTCAGCTTGATGCATTAACTCTTCTAAGGTGCAATCTTGCCCTTTTGTGTAGCAGCCACCAATCGAGGTTGTCACTTGATGGAAGATATCAGGTAACACTTCTATTGGGTCTTGAATCAATTGAATCAAAGACGCCGCATAGTGCTCTGGGTTTTGCATATGCTCTTGAGAGCTCAACAAGATAGCGAACTCATCACCACCCAAGCGTGCGAGTAACGCTTTGCTTCCAAATATACGATTCATGACAGACGCGACATGTTCTAAGGTTTTATCCCCTGCGGCATGCCCATATTCATCATTGATGAACTTGAAACCATCAAGATCAAGATAGACCAAACAAACCTTCTTCCCGGTTTTAACACTCTGCGATATGGTTTCTGTCGCACCAGCTTGAAACGCTGCTCGGTTTAAAAGCCCCGTTAGACTGTCATGATGAGCCAAATGATGAATGCGTTGGTTGTCTACAAATGCGCGAAGCTGAAAACGCGCAATAAAGTAAGCCAGAATAATGCTCATGACCACGCCAACTTGCATTAGCCATTTTCGCTCGTATTGCGAACTGGCAATTTCTTTCCTTTCACTGAAATCGACGTAAGAAACCAACTTCCATGCCGTCGAGCTGTTCTCGCTGACGTGATAATCCTGAAAGCAGTATGGATTTATGCGGTCTACGGCACCAACAGACTCAATCGTCATAATACCTTTATCAGTTTCAATCTGCCCTGACAGCGTATTACGAATTTGTTCCGCCAAATCTGGAAATCTATTGTAGATCGTCTCATCACTTCGATGATCGTACATAAACGCAAATTCGGTATCGCGATGTTCTTTGTTAAACAAGAAGTAACCGTCTTTATTGAGCAGCATGTAGTTGGTGCCCATATCGAGATTAAACAGCGCCATACCTTCCATAAGGTACTTCGCAAGATAGTTAACCATAACGATCCCGCGCTTTCTCCCCTCCTCGTCAAAAACAGGTGTTGCCAGACGAATCATAGGCTTGAGCGGTACTTCAATCTGACCATGCTCGACGTTTAGGTCTAAAGGCGATACGTATATTTTTCGACAACCTAGCTGCAATGCTTTATTGAAGTAATAGCGATGACGTTTATTTTGTAGCTGCTCTTCGGGTACAACCTGAGAATGTCCGTCATTAAAGTTGATACGAACCACTTCATTGCCTTCCAAGTCCAAGTAACGAAGTTGGTCATACACTTCTTTTCTTTGACTAACGGCCTCCAAGATTGTGCTCAATCGCGCCAGTTCGACATCCCTTTTAGCTTCAGGAAGCAGCTCAACCATGTTGTACACTTGTCTTGCTTCCATAATGTCGGAGAGCAAAGCGGTTTCTCTTACAACAGAGCCCATCACCCACTCAATGTATTGTTTCTTGCCCTCTAGAAGCGCTTTTTGTTGAACACGAATATTGCTCTTCTCTGCTTCTTCTGACGCGGACTTGTCGTAATGGATAATGGCACCAAATACGGTGACAAGCAGAAAGAAAATCGCGACAAAACGCAAACAAAAGAACTTCAATTCAGAGAAAGTAAAGGCAGGATTCAAGTGGTCTCCGGTTTCTTGTTGTATGAGAAAAGCCGGCGATTATAGTGATACAAATCACATATATATAGATTTGACACGATGATAGTTTTCTATCGTCTCAACAATGAAAATTTATAGAAAAAGACCCAAGCATCTGCTCGGGCCTTGTTCGATATTCATTCGTGCTTATTCAGCAATGCCACAAAGTTTGAGTAGGATCGCTTCCAACTGATCCCAAGGCATCAATTGTGAGTCAATCACTTCGATGCGAGATTCAAACCCTTCTAGACTCATCTGATTTACAGATACGATGCCATTCGCAACATTGAATGCGTAGCAGCCTTGGTCAGTATTCATTACGGCTTTGATACGCTCTGCCGTAAGGTCAGACAGCATTGAGAACACTTGGTCGAAGTTGAAAATGTATTCTGCGCCGAACAACCAACCACAGCTAAAGTAACCCTGCCCTTTGTTCTCTTTACGGATAAAGGCTTCACCAGGAGGCAATTGGAATTGTGGCTCTTGATGCGCATGGTCGTGATGATGAGCTTCAATGTGGGAAGATGCACTGCCGTGTACGCGTTCGATATCCAACACTTCAATTGGTAGGTCACCATCATGAATCAGTTTGCTGAACACTTTAGAAGGCGTTTGATCGGTTACCCAATCGTTGAACACATCAATGTCATGGCTGGTACACAGGTCAACCTTGCTACCGATAACCACATCAGCGCTGTCTAATTGATCAACAAAGTTCTTGTTTGAAAGGTACTTTTCGTCACTTAGGTTACGTGGATCCACCAGCGCGATCGTTGCTTTAAGATCAACGTAAGGCAGATATTGCTCAGACGTTAACGTCGCAACTACTTGCTTTGGATGCCCTAACCCCGTTGGCTCGATAAGAAGGCGATCTGGATTTTGACGTAGCAAAGCCGTGATACCAACAGACATAGGAACGCCCGCTGTACAACACATGCAACCACCCGGAACTTCTTTAATCACCGCTCCTTGGTCAGTCATCATCGCCCCATCGATACCTATCTCACCAAACTCATTCACTAATACAGCCCAGTTTTCGTTTTCTGGTTTGTTTTTCAGTAAGTTCAGAATAGTTGTGGTTTTACCGACGCCCAGAAATCCCGTCAGTATGTTGGTAGGTACTCGATGTGACATGCTTTTCTCCGACAAGCTTGTGCTTTAAATGCTTTGCCAAAGTATACGGAGAATGTGACATGCTTCAACGCTTTTTATCGCGAGGGTCTAAGCCTTTATGCAGTGCTTTCGCTTTGGTTTGTTGTGATTGTTGGTAATAACCAAATGCATCCGCATTTTTAACACCAGAGAGGTGCATGCTGGTATGAATCACGCAGGTAAAGAATGCGACAATCGCAACGAGGATAGGAAGTAGTCCGAGGGTGTTTTCGAATTTTAGAGCGGCAATAGCCAAAGCGAAAACAACCGCAGAGGAAAGGGCAATGATCTTACTTCTATTGCTTTTCATGATAGTTCGCCTTTTTTATTGAACGAGAGTTCAAAGTGAATACATGTGACTTTTCACTTTATAGCTCGATGCTACTCCTTTCATAACACACAAAATTTGAGCGACTTAACAGATACAAAAACACCGAGCTTGATGGTGCTCGGTGTTCATCTAAAGGTTTGAAGTTGGCTTGTGTATCAACAAATTTGGCCGGCGGTGACTGCGATGTCAGATTCGTTGTCAATCGCAGCTTGAGCTAAAAGCGCTAACCCTTCGACAATGACATCTAACGACATGGTTGGCTGATTGCCTGAAGCATCTTGTTCTGGCAAAAGAGGAATATGCACAAAACCATGACGTACCGATTTGTCACGCAAGTAATGCTGGATACCATAAAACAGGTGATTGCACACAAACGTCCCTGCCGTATTTGATACTTGGCATGGAATACTCGCGTTCTGTAAAGCGTTTGTCATCACCTTAATGGGCAGCGTTGTAAAGTAAGCGTCCGGACCATCTTGAACCACTGGCTCATCGATTGGTTGATGACCGCCATTATCAGGAATACGGAAGTCGTCTACATTGATTGCCACTCGTTCTGGTGTAATCGCAGCTCGTCCAGCAGCCTGCCCTACTGTGATGACAATGTCTGGTTGGTATTGCTCGATAGCCTTAACCACGGTGTCAATGGATTCATAACGGGTTACTGGCACTTGGCAAATCACCACTTCACCACCGTTGAGCTTTTTGCCTTCTAATCGTTTTACCGCTTCTAATGCAGGGTTAACTGACTCGCCACCAAATGGCTCAAAACCGGTGATTAACACTTTCTTCATCAATGTGACTCTTTGTAATTTTTGTTCGATGTATGATTGGAATTCGAATTTACAACAATTTAGCGTGATAACGCCAAGCATTATTGTATGCAAATCCTTCCTTGGTTTCTGCCAGCAACTTAGGTAGAGTACGCGACCATTGAATATCGACAATTCGAAGAGATTGAAGACGATGAACATTGATAATCACGTAATCGAAACATTGGAAGAGCTAGAAGCTTTCCTACACCTAATTGAAAGTGGCGCACTGGGTCTTGAAGGCGTAACAGGTGTCGCATTGGCTACAACCAACACCGACGGCCGCCCTTTTGTCGCTGTATTAGGTGACCAACACCAACTCATCATGGGTCGCTGGGTTTCTCAGCACGTTTACGACAACGGTAAAGACATCGTTCGTAACGGCCCACAACGCAAACATTAATTCGCGTTTCTGACCTGCCCTGATATGGGTTGATATTTTTAGTTAAAAAGCTCGCTTAAATAGCGAGTTTTTTTATGTCATTTGTAAGTGTATTAAGCGCATTCCTACAATACTCGCCTGCTTTATAAGCTATTGTTCAAAAATAAAAAATAAGCTTGTCAGCATGGTATCGAGTCGTGACATTTTGCTGACAAAACCGGACTAGAAACTCCTAGAATTTATCTCGGAAGCGATGCTAATTTTCGTTTCCGGACACCATCGCAGAGCAGTTATCCTAGTTGCTCTGTTTGCCCCGTTTAGCCCGCTTGACAGCCTTGGACTAAACGGGGCTTTTTTAGAGGCATCTATCTACTTGTTGTTGCAACTTACTGTCGGACGCAAACGTATTTCCAGTTGGCAGGCTAAATGTCAGTAAATTGCGCAGAATTATCGCCTTTAACAACCAAATTTCTCCGACGCTCTGCAACTTATAATGATAGAATCCCCGCATCAAAATTATCGAGCAACTCTATGTTTATCCATCATGTTAACGGCATCGACTGGCTGGTGATTACAGCTTTTGAAGAACTGAAACCTATATTCATCGAAGACGCTGGTGCGATCCCCTCTTGCTTCTCTATCGACAGTGAATTGAGCCTGATTGATCAAGCCAAACGGACTTATGGATATTTGCCTGCACTCGACGGTGTAATCACGGATACCGGCACGTTTGAAAGCCAAGCTAACGAAGAAGATTTAAACCCACAGCTAGCATGCTTAGTCGAGGGACGCGGGCGAGTGTTTATCTATAACGGCGGATTTGTCGCTTTTGTGGATGATGAGCAGACGTTTATTACCCGAATGAACTGAAAACAATTCTATAAGAAAGGCAATGCTGCGGTTAACTGGCGAGCAGCATGACTTGCAAGGAATGGGGTGAAAAAAGAGTCAGCCTGATAGTCTGACTCTTTTGTATGAAACCGAGGGTATTGCGAGAAAAGTTGAAGGTAATTGAATCGGTTGAATCCGCTTATTACTGAGGCTGGTGACCAGTCTTCTTTGCAAACTCTTGCATCGCTTCGGCAAACGTTGTGGTCCCGCCTTTCGCTTGAACCTGTATCACCTTGTACCCCATCTTTTCCAACGCTTGGCGTTCTGCCAAAACCGCTTTGTCATCTTGCTGACTGCCCTTTGCAGGTTGATGAAGGTAGCACCCTTCTAGTTGACCATCTTCGACCAGTTGGTGGTGTTTCAGTGCATTAATATCAAAATTCATGGTAATTCTTTAAATCAAAAATAGGGAGTTTCTGTGGCATGCTACATGCGCTTTAAAGGCTTAACAACACTGTCCAAGCCTTCAATTTTAAGTGCGAGGCAGAGCTTTAGCAGTTCACCTAGCTCCCCTTCAGGAAAGCCTTTTTTATCAAACCAGAGTAGGTACTCTTCTGGAAGATCAATCAGTACTCGCCCTGCATATTTGCCAAACGGCATTTGCATTCGAGCGAGTTTGATTAAATTTTCTTTTTCTAACATGGCGTTTTGTCTAACGACCTAGATTTGGGTAACTTGGTTGTCGAAAGTAACAAATAATCGATTAACCCACCAGTCGATTGCGTCTTTCGCTCCACTTAACCCGTCAACAATGTTATCCAAATCTTTATCGCCAACATGTCGGTCTATCACCGCAAAGATAGGTTCCGCCGTTTTAGAGTCGCTTACCAGTAATTCAATGGTCGCCTCTCCCACATTGGTGTGCTCGCCCGTTGTTAGCTTGGATATTGTAGAAACACCAATACCAAAAGGCAGCACAGAGCTTGTTACCGCTAAGATCGGATTGGGCGTTTCCACATTACTGATCGCGATACTCAAACGAAGTGTTGAGTCACTTGGCTCATCCACAATGCGTTTATTGGTCGAGATCTTCTCTTTGAGCCTCATCACCATGTATTCAGACAACTCATTAATGCTCTCATCATCCAACTCAGCATCTTTCACCACCACAAAAACACGATCCACCAGTACGCTGTCGTATTTATCTAGAACGGCTTTTAATGTTTGCGCATCTTTAATGTCATCTCTTGCCCACACTAGATCGACTCTGCCTTCAGGGCCCGGTCGAAAATCCTCATACGAAGTAAATTTCGTCTCATCGACTTGTGGACCTCTGGCACAACCAGCCAAAAGAACGATAAAAACAGACAAGGTGATGCACTTAAAATACGGTTTAAACATGACGCCTCCTAAAATTGAATATACAGTTTATCATCCCATATAAATTTGACCAGTATTTATTCACTCAATGGATACTTTGTTGAATCAAGTATTGAGCTTCCCGCTGCACAATTTCATGTTAAAGTACGCCGCTTACTGGAAAGTATAACGAGAAAAATAATGAAGTCACCTTGCCGCGCGGCCTGTAAAAACAACGGCGGAATCTGTTCTGGTTGCCACCGAACCATGGAAGAAATCGTGCAGTGGAAAGATAAGTCTGATGCTCAACGAGACGCGATCATCGAACAATTGGTTGGAAATGATTCAACCCACTCTTGCCCTGAGTGTGGCACGAACGCGCACTGCGATATTGCTGCGGGGAAAGAGACGTGCTGGTGCTTTGATATTGAGACCAGAGATCTACCCAAGCCAGAAGCGGGACAGCTTTGTTTATGCCGTAAGTGTTTAGAGAAAAAGCCAGTCGCCTAGTTAGTCGTTCTTTGCTGACTGGCTTGTCATTGAAATCGTGACTTTTAGCGCGCTATTTCTGCGCTAACGCTTGGGATTCGAACTTCACGCCATCCCAACCTGTCACCATAAAGTTACGAATGTTTTGATGGTCGTTGTTCTCTGGATGTGCCAATACGTCTTCTCGGTAGAAGCGACCAAAACACGCCAACGTTGCTTCTTTGCTTAGGTTATTCAATTGACCAAACGCGAAGATCTTGCACGAGCCGTTATTCTCACCTGCATTATTCTGCGTTTCACCATTCACAAAAGCCGCTGGCGTAAACGCGTAGTTTGCCTCAATGGCTGCCATTGTCGTTTCAAATTCTACTTTCTCAGGTGATGCCGCTAGCGCATCCAAAAATTCTTTAAGTTCCATTATTTCTAGTTCCTAGTGTCTTTTCATCTTAAGTGTTCGACATACGTTCAGATTAAAACTGACACATTTTTTTCATCAAAAGCCAATATAAGAGTCATAAATCATAAATATATTCAGAGCCTTATTTAATAACACATCAATCAATGCACTATTCCTCACTGTTGTAGTGAATGAATAGATATCTAATTTAGGTGCATTGAGCAACATTGTATCTGCTTAATAAGGAAATATCATGACCACCCCATTTAAGGCAATAGGCGTATTGGCATTATCTTCACTTGCCATCGCATGTTCATCTCAACCTGACGAATCTCTCTCTTCGTTTGCAGCTCAGTGTAAAGCATCGGTAGCACCTGTTGCTGGGGAGACATCCATCCAAGGTTTGACCTTTATGGGAACGTCTATCGCTGACGCACCATTCGATACATCGGCAGCAGAAATCGTTCAATATGATGCGTGTACTGACAAGCTATACGTGGTCAACGCTCAAGCAAAGCGTGTCGATGTGCTTTCTATGGATGACAACGGCGCACCAACGCAAACTGCATTCATCGATCTCAACAGCGCAGGCGAAGCGGCAGGCGTTGAAATTGGTGCGGCAAACAGCGTTGCTGTCTTTAATGGTTTAGTCGCTGTAGCGATTGAAAACAGCAATAAGCAGGCGAATGGCATTGTTGGCTTGTACCGCTCGGATGATTTGTCGCTTATCACCACCTTCCCTACTGGCGCATTGCCAGACATGGTTGGCTTCTCAAAAGATGGCAGATACATTGCGACAGCAAACGAAGGTGAGCCAAATGGTGACTACAGTGTCGATCCAGAAGGCAGCATCACATTAATCGACTTGAGCCAAGGCGTAAAACAAGCAGAAGTCACGCAGATTGGTTTCAATGAGTTTGATGGTGCACGTAAGTCTGAACTACCTGCTGATGTTCGAATCTCTGGTCCAAACGCCACAGTGGCGCAAGATCTAGAACCGGAATACCTCACTTTTGCAGACAACGGCAAAATCTACGTTGCACTGCAAGAGAACAATGCAATGGCAATCGTAAACCCAGAAAGCAAATCGGTAGAGAAAATTGTTGGTCTGGGCGAGAAATCTTGGTCTGATTCAAAACTGGATGCTTCGAACAAAGACAAAATCATTGGCAACTTTAAGAGCTACCCTCAACTGGTTGGTCTGTACATGCCAGATACCCTCAACAGCTACTCGGTAGATGGCAAAAGTTACATCCTCTCTGCCAACGAAGGTGACGGTCGTGAGTATGGCTTCAAAACGACACAAGCTCTATGTGACCAAGCGGGCTTCAAGTGGGATGAAGACGATTACCTCGGTACAGATGAATATACTTCTGAGCAAGGCACCTGTTTAAGCCATGTTGATGAGGTGCGCGGTAAGAAGCTGAAAGTCGCAGCAGATCACCCGCTGGCAGAGGCGCTAAAAGACAACAAGCAACTCGCGCGTCTAAAAGTGATTAAGCCTGAGCACACGCTTTCTGCGCAAGACAGTGTTCAAGCCTTTGGTGCCCGTTCATTCTCTATTTGGGATGAAAACGGTGAGTTGGTTTTCGATAGTGGTGACGATTTCGCAACCATCGCACTAATGAATGAAGGTAAAAACTTCAACAGCACCAACGATAACAATGACAGTGGCGATGACCGCAGCGATGACAAAGGTATTGAGCCAGAAGCAATTGAAGTAGCACAAATCAATGGTCGTCATTACGCGTTTATCGGTTTGGAGCGTCAAGGCGGCATCATGATTTATGACATCACAGACCCGAAGCAAGCGCTATTCCTGCATTTCGTAAACCGTCGTGATTACAGCCAACCCGTTTGTACTGAAGTGGAAGACGGCGAGTGTGCGAACGACACTTACAATCCAAAAGCAGGTGATTTGGCGCCAGAGTCAATCAATTACTTTGCTCGTAACGGACAACACTTTATCGCGGTTGGTAATGAAGTGTCAGGCACGACATCTGTGTTTCGAATTGAGCTTTAATACCCACTCTTCAAGAGAACAAAATTAAAAGTAAAGCGCCCGAACTTCAGTCCGGGCGCTTTTGTTTATAATGAGTGAGCATAATCACTCAGCTTTACTCTTCAATAGCCAATGCGTCGCACTTCGAAGCGCAGATAAAGTCGTTCTTATGCAGACCTTTAATGGAGTGGCTCCACCACGTGATGGTCACTTTGCCCCACTCTAGCAAGATAGATGGGTGATGGAATTCATCTTCTGCAAGCTCAGCAATCTTGTTGCTAAACGCCCACGCTTGCTTGAAGTTCTTAAACTTATAGACCTTCTCAAGTTGAGGAATCTCATCTCTCTCAATGACCTGCCAATCTGATAATAGCAGCAGCAAAGACTGTTGTTCCTCTTTACTAAGTGCAATGGCATCGATACTACAAGCTTCGCATTTTTGTTCATTCAACATGAGCAGGTTCCTTTGGTTCAAAAAGTGGTGGAAGCAATCCGGCTTCAATCGCTAGATCGGCTTGCTTCAATAAATTCAGTTGGCTAATTTGGAAAAGCTGGGACAAATCTTCAATCACGTAGTATTTCGGTTGCATGATATCGATGCGGTAAGGGGTTCTTAGGACAGTTTGCAGGTCAAACTCGTCTCTAATCGCGATGTCGCTTTCCAATGAATAGATGGTTTCTCCCGGAGATGAAAGGATGCCGCCACCGTAGATCTTGGTTTTGTTACCCTCTTGAACCAAGCCGAACTCGACTGTAAACCAATATAGACGCGCAAGGTACCCTCGCTGCTTTGGTGTCGCGGCTTGTCCAAGCTGTCCGTAATGCTCGGTAAAGGCGGCAAAATCAGGGTTGGTGAGCATGGCACAATGACCAAAAATCTCATGGAAGAAATCTGGCTCTTGTAGGTAATCAAACTCTTCTCGCGTTCTCAAAAATGTCGCGACTGGGAAGCGTTTATTTCCAAGCAAATTGAAGAAACGATCAAAGTCGATCAATGCAGGTACTGGCTCCACTTGCCAGCCCGTTGTTTCCATCAAAACACGATTGATTTCGGGCAGTTGTGGCACGCGATCATGAGGTAAGTCGAGCAGCTTGAGTCCATGCAGATACGCGTTGCATGCACGGTCTTGAATCACGCTCATTTGTCTTGTTACCAAGTCGCGCCAAATGGCATCCTCTTCATGGCTCCATTCTACCCTTCCATCCTGATCGACGGGTTTTGAATGATACTGAGTCATTGCACATCTCCGTTAACAAATCCTTTACATTAAGCCTATCTACACTCTTTTGTCCTTCCAATCCCCCGGCCATTTTCCACTCAAAATTCAGGTGTAACATTTTCTTTACATTAACATCTAACACATTGATATACATAAGGAGCTAGTTTCTCCAACGAGTTTGACTTTAGTTCTGGTTCACCTCAGACTGAAAACGTTAAAACTTTGTTATAGAGGGAGCTATGCGCGAGAGCAACAAAGTCTGGCAGCCGACGGAAGATCGAATCGAGCAAGCCAATATCACGCAGTTTATCGAGCACATTAATCGACAAGGTTTCGAGCTCAAAAACTACTCTGATTTGCACCAATGGTCTTTGGAGCATAACGAGCATTTCTGGAAAGAGGTTTGGCAATTTTGCGACCTAATTGGCACGCAAGGCGATACCGTAAAAGTACAAGGTGAAAGCCGTTGGCAATCACCAATGCAAAATCGAGATGCCGTGTGGTTCCCTCAAGCTCAAGTTAACTACGCAGAGAACCTGCTCAGTTTGGCAGAGCAACAAGCCGATGAGCTGGCGATTTGGTTTGAAAACGAACGAGGTGACAAACAGACTTACACATGGAAACAGTTTTGTGATGAGGTCTCGAGTGTTCAGCAGTGGTTAGTCGAATGTGGCATCAAGCAAGGCGATGTGGTTGCAGGTTATTTACCACATATGCCACAGACCATTATTGCAATGCTTGCTACCACCAGCTTAGGCGCGACTTGGACATCCACCTCCCCTGATTTTGGCGTAGAAAGCGTTATTGAGCGCTTCGGGCAAGTGAAGCCAAAGGTTCTCTTCACCTGCGATGGTTATACCTTCAACGGCAAAACTTTCGATATGTCAGAGAAGAACCATCACATCGCGGATCATCTTGATGGACTGAAACAAGTATGTCAGATCGGTTACCTCAAACCGCATGTGTTCGAATGCGATGTTTGTACTCACGATTGGCAAAACATCATTAATCAGTATTCCCCTGCTCCGTTGCATTACACTCGCGTGGAGTTCAATAGCCCGCTGTTTGTGCTTTATTCCTCCGGCACGACAGGCAAGCCGAAGTGCATCGTGCATTCTGTTGGCGGTACGATTCTCAATCATCTTAAAGAGCATCAACTTCATTCAGACATTCAGCCTAAAGACCGCGTCTTTTACTACACAACTTGTGGTTGGATGATGTGGAACTGGCACGTATCTGCTCTAGCGAGTGGCGCGTGCTTGGTGATTTTCGATGGTAGCCCGGTTTATCCAACAACTGGTGTGCTGTGGGATTTAGCTCAGCGCGCCGAGGTGAGTCTCTTTGGTACTGCCGCCAAGTATCTAGAGGCGATAGAAAAAGCCGGAATGTCACCCATCAAAGATTACTCACTCCCAGCTTTAAGAACCCTATGCTCTACGGGTTCAGTGCTTTATCCAGAGCAGTTTGATTACGTGTATCAACACATCAAGCAGGATTTGCACTTGGCTTCTATTTCAGGCGGAACAGACATCTGTGGCTGCTTTGTATTAGGCAACCCTATCTCGCCTGTTTATCGTGGTGAATGTCAGTACGCTGGCTTGGGGATTGATGTTCAAGTGTTCGACTCACAGGGTCAAAGCGTGAATGGACAGCGCGGTGAACTCGTTTGCACCAACTCTATGCCTAACTTCCCTGTCGGCTTTTGGAATGATACCGGCGAGCGTTACCACAACGCGTATTGGGACAAGTTCGATGATATCTGGCATCACGGTGACGATATCGAACGCAGCGCCAAAGGTGGGTTTGTTTTTTACGGTCGTAGCGATGCATTGTTGAATCCTGGCGGTGTGCGCATCGGCACTGCGGAGATTTATCAGCAGGTAAACGCCGTTGAAGGTATCGTCGATTCCATTGCCGTTGGTAAAGAGATCGAGCGAAACGAACACATTTGGCTGTTTGTTCAGACCGTTTCAGGTGTCACGTTAGATGACAGGTTAGTAGCAGAGATTAAGTCGCGTCTCAAAACGTCCTGTTCGCCAAGGCACGTGCCAAGCCAAATTTTCGCCATCAGCGACATTCCTAAAACACGCTCAGGAAAGTTGGTAGAACTTGCAGTCAAACAAGTCATAAATGGAAAGGAAGTTGAGAACTTAGGTGCGATTGCGAATCCAGACGTTTTAGAAGAAATTCGACAACTCACGTTTGTCTAGCAAATCAAAGGAAACAAAAAAGCGAGCTAAATAGCTCGCTTTTCTTATGTTCTTTGTCGTGGATTAACGGCGACCTACGCCCATTAATACTGACATTGTGTGGCCGTCTGATGTGATTTCGAAGACCTTCTTCGTTTCTACTTCAGTAAAGCCTGCTTTGATAAGTGCGTTTTCTGATTTCGCTAGCGTGAAGCCTTCTTTTGCTGAATCGGCGATCCAATCAAAATGTACGAAGTGGCCGCCAGCGTTGAGTAGCGAGTGAGCAATCTCTAGAGACGTTTCGTAGTCTTCGATGAACGCCAACACTGAAGAAGCAACGACTAGGTCAAACTGACCACGGAATGCTGGGTGCTGAGCGACTAGACCACGCGTCAATGCGTCAACAACCGGTTCTACATTCTCTAGCTCTTTCTTATCAAGCTCTTCAATCATGGCTTCAGATGCATCCAGCGCCACAATCTCTTTTGCGGATGGCGACAATAGTTGGCTTAACTGACCTGTCCCACATCCAAAATCCAATACTTTAATGCCATCAAGCTGAGTAAGCTGTTGTAACTGTGCAAACACCGACTGAGCAAATTGATCTGTTGCTGGGTTAGATTCCCAATTCTTTGCTAAGCCGTCCCAATCTTGTGCCATCGTGGCCTCCATGTTCACTTCTTGTAACCCCCATAGATTACCGCAAAAACGCCAAAACACCATAGACTTATCTGGCGAATCCGTGTTTTTTTCGATAATCTTTCTAGGCGTCAGTACGTTCATTCGTCTACGCTATCGATTCTCATCATTTCAGTTTAGGTCTTTTTTAATCATGAACTTATCGCAAGTTGAAGCCTTTTGTACCATTGCCGAGTATGGCTCCGTCTCGGAGGCTGCGCGTCAACTCGATTGCAATCGTACTAAGCTGAGTATGGCAATTAAGGCGCTTGAGAAAGACCTAGACGTCGAGTTATTCACTCGTACTGGCAATCAGCTAACACTCTCGGAAGCAGGGAAAGCGATTTTTAAAGACTGTGAAAACCTGCTCGTAACCGCACAGCGAATCAAAAAGACCTGCGCTCAAGTTTCTGACGGCTTCAATGCTGAGGTCTGGGTGGCGCGTGATGACTCGCTGCCAGACGAACTGTGGCAAGAGCTATCTCATACTCTAAACAATCGCTTCCCGTCGACAACCTTCAACTTAATATTGGCGTCCAGTGGTGACCTTTCAAATTTAGTCAGTACACAACAAGTCGACTTTGCATTTGGCGTAGACTACGAACGTGTCGACGATCCTCATATTGTCTACAATCCTCTAGGCAAAATTCGCATGATGTCAGTATGCAGTTTCGAACATCGCTTGAGTAAGATGCGCCGTGTCACAGACGAAGATTTGCGTAACCAGATGCAAGCGTTGATGGTGTATTTGAACGAGAAAGACAACCCGGAGCTACAACCCTTTTCTACTCGATACATTGGCTTCTCCAGTTTTGACTACATGCTGAATACCATTTTGGAAGAAGATGCATGGGGCGTATTGCCAGAGCCACTGATCCGACATTACTTGAGACATCAGAAACTTGCAGTGATCAAACACACTTATGGTTTGACGCAAGAAGACTACTGTATGTTCGTTCCAAATGGACAAACAGAACACCCAGCAATGAGTTGGTTGGCCGATAAGTTAAGCGAGTATTTATTCGACTTCTAAACATATTGCAGTGAGCGTCAATTAAATTGACAGCAAGATTTTCACATAAACAATTGATAAATAATAAAATATATCAAATCCTTCATTTCATCGTTTAAATGTCACACAGTTTTCATTTGCTTAAATTTACCCCAAGGAGAAGAATGTAAGGGTGTAATAATTTAAGGCATCTTTTATGTGTGACAGGACAAGCAAAAACGAAAACCGTATCTTAACCTTCTCAGCCCTTTTAGCATCTGGGTTTGCAGTCGGAGGGATGGTACTTGGCTTGCTTGTTGGGTCGATCGTCATCGTATTTGACGGTGTATATTCTCTAGTCAGTCTGCTGTTAACTTTATTGTCACTGGCAGCTTCTTACTACATCAGCAAGCCATCAAAATCTATTTTTCCTTTCGGCAAAGCTGTACTTGAACCTATCGTTATCGCTATCAAAGCAGCCGTTATTTTAGTTGTTGTTGCTTTCTCATTATTCTCTGCGGTAACAGCGTTGATGACGGGCGGTCGTGAGGTAGACGCTTCCATCGCAACCATCTTCGGTGTGGTTAACGTCGTTGGTTGTGGTTACGCTTGGTGGTTTATGGCGAAGAAAAGCCGTCGTTTTTCATCAGGTTTAATCGAAGCCGAGAAAAAACAATGGCAAATGGATACGCTACTTAGTGTTGCAGTAACTCTTGGTTTTATCGCTGCTTGGTTAGTATCACTTACACCGTATACACACTACGCGGTCTATGCAGACCCTATGATGATGGTGTTGATGGGCTTCTACTTCCTTAAAGTACCGTTTGATATGCTAGTTGGTGCCCTACGTGAACTGCTAATGATGACACCTAGCAAAGAACTATGTCAGAGCGTTGGTAAAGACGTTCTTGAGATTGAAAAGGTAACTGAGCACCAATTGAAACTGGCTGGCGTAACTAAAGTTGGTCAAGAACTGCGAGTAAATGTGGACGTACATGTGGATGACGATACACTAGAGCTTGATACGCTAGAACACACTCGTAAGCAACTTACTAAGCGACTATCGAAGCACAGATTCAAGCTTCAATTACAATTGAACGTCGCGTATTAGAGCGCCACCAAGAATCATTAGAACTCAAAAGAAAAGCTCCCTATCTCGGGAGCTTTTTTCTTGCTTTGATTGATGCTCTTACAACCCCCACCAACTCCCCCTTTTATCGACTTGAGTTGCTTCGCATTTGAATACGGCGATTAAGGGGGAGAGCTATTCTTTGCTAACTTCAGCTACCCGCTTTTCGACTGACCCGGCGAATGCTCATAGTGGGCAATGGATTTATTCTCGGATGCAGGACCAGTCCCTCCCCTTTGGCTCGGGGTGTTGAGAGCTTGGATGCCAAATACAAGGGGAGGTTAGGAGGGGTTGGTACGTTGAACTGTGACTTGTGAACTTGTAACCCCCTCCAACTCCCCCTTTTATTGACTTACGTTGCTTCGCATTTGAATACGGCGATTAAGGGGGAGAGCTATTCTTTGCTAACTTCAGCTACCCGCTTTTCGACTGACCCGGCGAATGCTCATAGTGGGCAATGGATTTATTCTCGGATGCAGGAACAGTCCCTCCCCTTTGGCTCGGGGTGTTGAGAGCTTGGATGCCAAATACAAGGGGAGGTTAGGAGGGGTTGGTACATTGAACTGTGGCTTGTGAACTTGCCCTCTCCTACAGAAAACTTATCCAGCGGCTTCGCGCTTCTCTTTAGTGACCAGCCAACACATCAGCGAACCAACCGTTACCATTACGACTCCTTGCCAGAAGCTGTGGCTTAGAGTGACACCCAGAATAATCGAAGAAAACAGAGCAGAGAAAATCGGCGTAAAGTAAGACAGGGTTGCCAGAAACACCATATTGCCGCCAACAATCGCGATGTTCCACAATCCGTAACCACCCGCCATTAAAGCAGCAGAAGCCACTAAGTACCCCATCGCTTCCCAACTGAATGCCATTGGCGGCTCATCAGTAAAGGCGTATTTGATCCACAAAGAGATGGCTGTCGCGATAAAGAACAAAGTAATCGCGTTGTGCTTCGATTGTTGTCTTTGAGTCAGATTGCAATACACCGCCCAGATGACTGCGCCTGCAAATGCCATAAAGTAAACAATCGGATTGCTGCTGATGTTCGCCAATAACTGCGTCGGTGATAAACCGTTATCACCACTGACCGTCCAAGCTACACCAATGAATGCCAACATAACTGCCGGGTACAGTAGCCAGTTCGGCTTTTTGTTACTGCCCAATACAGCAAACAACACGGTTAGCGCCGGCCATAGATAATTGACGATCGAAACTTCAATCGCCTGAGAACGAGAATTAGAGTAGCCCAATGCCAGCGCGAGGAAGATCTCGTAGCAGACAAACATAGCCCCACCGAGAACCAAATACTTGGGTGAGAAATACGACAGTTTTGGGATGCCAACCACAATCAACAGAAAAATGGAGCTCAGAGAATACAGCATGGCTGATCCACCCACGGGTCCCAAACTTTCTGTCACCAATCTTGCGATGCCTAGCAAACAGCTCCAAGAGAGAATGGCGATACAACCATAAAGGGTGAAACGAAACTGATAGGATTGCATGTTATCTATGTGACCTACTGCTCATGAATGCCAAAGGAAACTGCAGCTTAACTCAAAAATGATCCGCTTCAACGTACTCTTTTTCCAAAATCGGTATAAAAACCACTCTATTAAGCGGTTGGAGTCGATATGAAACATTTTCTGCCTTCGAGTGTCATGCTGACACCGTTTGTTGTGCGCTACTATGAGGAAGACGACGAAAGTGAAAACGTTGAAACACATTCGGAAACGCATGGTCTAGATAATGAAGAACAATCTAAGGAACGTTCAGAGTAAAGGAATCCAATCATGAAAAAAGTCGCAGTCATTTTAAGTGGTTCAGGCGTTTACGACGGCTCTGAGATCCACGAAGCCGTATTGGCGCTCTACGCCATCGAGAAAGCAGGTGCAACTTGGCACTGCTTTGCACCTAACATTGACCAACTCCACGTCATCAATCACCTAACTGGTGACGAAATGGATGAAACACGTAACGTCTTGATCGAATCAGCTCGTATTGCACGCGGAAATATTGACGATGTCGCCAAACTTAACGTTGATGAATACGATGCCCTACTGCTTCCAGGTGGGTTTGGTGCCGCGAAAAACTTAACCGACTTCGCCGTCTCAGGCGCAGAATGTTCGATTAATACTCACGTCGCCCAAGCGTGTCGTGCATTCGCTCAAGCGGGCAAACCTGCAGGTTATCTATGCATCGCACCAACTATTATCCCGATGATTTATGATCAAGGTGTAAAAGGAACCATTGGTAATGATGAAGCCACTGCAGCAGCATTCGGTCATATGGGGGGTGAGCACGTCAATTGTCAGGTGGATGAAATCCATTTCGATGAAAAACACAACGTGCTTTCAACACCAGCTTATATGTTAGCGGAGAATATCTACCAAGCCGCATCAGGCATTGAAAAACTAGTAGATAAGTTAGTTAAAATCGCCTAAATCGAAAACGTTTGCTTAAAACACACCATACGAATCCCCATTGATAGAACACATATTAATGGGGATTTTTTATACTTTAGTCGAATTGAGAGATAAACCGTACGAATCTTGTTATTTTTGCCAATCGTTTGCGTGATAAATGAGATATTTCAGCTACGTTAAGTAGGTGTTGCACCATCTCACTGTGCAACAAGACTGTCATCACACTTTCAGCCCTCAAGATACCCCTAAGGGGTTAAACTTGTCCTAGATCAATCTAAATCAAGAACGGGGTATGCAAGAGTAAATGACAGATTAAGAAAGATTATTAAAAATAACGACGGAGCAATCCAATATGACAAGTGCATTTTTTATCCCTACCGTAAACCTAATGGGCGCTGGTTGTCTGAAAGACGCAGCAGACAGCATCCAATCTCAAGGCTTTAAAAAAGGTTTGATTGTTACGGATAAGATTCTTAACCAAATCGGTGTAGTAAAGCAGGTTCAAGATCTACTAACAGAACGCGACGTAGCAACTGTTGTGTTCGATGGCACTCAACCAAACCCTACTATCAGCAACGTTAACGACGGCTTGGCACTTCTTACAGATAACGAATGTGACTTCGTTATCTCTTTAGGTGGCGGTTCACCACACGACTGTGCGAAAGGTATCGCGCTTGTTGCTTCTAACGGCGGCAAAATCGCAGATTACGAAGGCGTAGACCAATCTGCAAAACCAATGATGCCACTTATCGCAATCAACACGACTGCGGGTACTGCATCTGAAATGACGCGTTTCTGCATCATCACTGACGAAGAGCGTCACATCAAGATGGCTATCGTTGATAAGCACACAACACCGCTTATCTCAGTAAACGATCCAGAGCTAATGCTAGCTAAACCTGCTTCGCTAACTGCAGCAACAGGTATGGATGCGCTAACTCACGCGATTGAAGCTTACGTATCTATCGCGGCAACACCAATCACTGATGCGGTAGCAATCAAAGCGATTGAGCTTATCCAAGCTTACCTACGCACAGCCGTGAAAAACGGTGAAGATCTAGAAGCTCGTGAACAAATGGCATATGCACAGTTCATGGCGGGTATGGCGTTCAACAACGCTTCTCTAGGTTACGTACACGCAATGGCACACCAACTAGGTGGTTTCTACGACCTTCCACACGGTGTTTGTAACGCGATTCTTCTACCTCACGTACAGCGCTACAACGCGCAAGTATGTCCTGAGCGTCTACGTGATGTAGCGAAAGCAATGGGCGTAAACGTAGAAGGCATGTCTGCTGAAGCAGGTGCAGCGGCAGCAATCGACGCTATCGTTACTCTAGCGAAAGATGTGGGTATCCCAGCAGGTATTAAAGAGCTTGGTGCGAAACTAGAAGACATCCCAACGCTAGCAGACAACGCACTGAAAGACGCTTGTGGTTTCACTAACCCTAAACAAGCAACTCACGAAGAAATCTCTAAGATCTTCGAAGAAGCGATGTAATCTCGCTACATAAACAATTCTCTAGCCTTAATTCAATCCCCGATCTCGTATCGGGGATTTTTTACATTCTTATACAATCCATGCTCTGCAAAACGTTCTCTTTTAGTGTTAGCTTTTAAGCATTAATACGATTCATATTGGAAGGAACCATGAGAACGATTGCTGCTGCCCTACTCGCTTGTTTATCCTTTTCTGCCAACGCTACCGAATACCGCGCTAACGAAGTGGCGAATGGATTTCAGATCCCTTGGGGAATCGAGTTCTTAGATAACCAACGCGTTATCGTCAATGAAAAGAACGGTACGGTTTCGCTGCTGGATATCACATTAGGCAAACCTCAAAAGCTATTTAACGTCCCCGATGTGAACACTAGTGGGCAAGCTGGCTTATTGGATGTCGCGCTCGCACCGAATGCCGATACGCAAAACCCGCAACTCTTCTTTACCTACAGCAAGCGCACGAGCAAAGGCAATACGGTGGCGTTAGCGACGGCGCAATTGCAAAACAATCAGCTTGTAGGTTGGAAAGATCTCTTTGTTGCTGATGCCATCACCGACACGGGTCGCCACTACGGCAGTCGAATTTCATTTGTAGACGACAAAGTTTACTTCTCAATCGGTGACCGTGGTGAACGTGATAATGGGCAAGACACTCAAACCCATGCTGGCAGTATTCTGCGCCTTAACCTTGATGGTTCGGTTCCACAAGACAACCCATTCAAACCTTCCGAAGCTCGTCCTGAGATATGGAGTTACGGGCACCGCAACCCACAAGGTATGTTTTACGACGAAGCAACAAAACAGCTGTGGTCGATTGAACATGGACCACGCGGCGGCGATGAAATTAACCTAATCAAGAAAGGCGCGAACTTCGGCTGGGCTAAAGTCTCTCATGGTAAAGAATATTGGGGACCGTTGGACGTCGGGGAAGCTAAGTCGTTACCGGGAATGGAAGATCCAAAGTTGGTGTACATCCCTTCTATCGCACCCAGCAATATGATTTTGTACCGTGGCGATAAATACCCAGAGTTGGACGGAAAAATCCTCGCTGGTGCATTGAAACTGGCGCACATCAACGTGGTCTCTATTGAGAATGGCAAGCTCACCGAATCAATGAGATTGATGGAGAATCTTGGTGAGCGAGTAAGAGATATAACCATCAGCCCCGATGGTTATATCTACTTTTCTACCGACAGCGGCAAAATATTTCGTCTTGAGGAGAAATAGTTTTCTCTTAAGAGCTAGTCAGACAAAGCTAGCTCTTTAAACTCACTGCCACCGTTTCATTGTCAAAATCGAGCGTCATGGTCGAGCCCAATGGAACGGTAAGCATTGGGTGGGTATGACAGCTATCAAAGTCATACAAAATTGGCAGTGGTTGACCGTTAAGTACTTCTAATAACACGTCTATAGGTGCACGACCGGTGCCTTTATCGTTAAACTTTTCATGCTTGCCAAGAACAACCGCACCAACTTTATCAAACACACCAGAGAGCTTGAGCAGCGCAAAAGAACGTTCAACCGTTTCAATGCCCTGCAAGCAATCTTCCACCAGCAAAATATCGCCTTGTTCGATGCTCGGCATAAATTTGCTTGCCCAGATACCCGTCATGGTATTGAGGTTACCGCCAATCAAGCGTCCGATGATCTTGCCTTCGCCTTTAAAGTGCCACTGGTTCGCTAGCGTGTGCTTTGCGCGGTCTTGCTCACTCCACTCTATCCATTCATCTGTCCAACCTTGAGGCATAGTGTATTGATGCGCCAATCCATCTAACGTATTCACAATCGACTCAAACGAAGCGAAGGTCTCGTCCACCAGTGGCGGGAATTCACCCAGAGATGCCACCAAGGCAGGACCATAAAAAGTAACGATGCCAGTTTGTGCGTAAATGCCCATAAGCAAAGCTGTCACATCCGAATAGCCAACAATGATCTTGGGATCTTTCTTCAATGCCTCGTAATCAATGTAAGGTAGCAAGGAGTTACTGTTGTAACCGCCAATGGTCGACATAATACAGCGCACTTCAGGATCGCGAATCAGCGCATTCAATTCTTCTACTCGCTCTTGAATCGAACCCGAGCGATATTGGTCAGTTTTGCCGGTTAAGCTGCCTGCTTTTAGCTGGTAACCATGGGATTCCACATACGCTTTGGCACGCTCAAAACGCGCTGGTGCAAATACCGTGGCTGGGGAGGATGGCGAGAAAAAGCCGATGGTGTCGCCTTTTTGTAATGGTTTAGGAATGATCATGCGCGTCCTTGTTTTGTGATACATGGTTGATTTATTTTCGTACAATCTAAGCAGAAGAATCTAAACTTAACAATAACCTTTTGTTTTTTAAAACGATAGTTCGGTTAAGTTGTACGAGGTCATTATGATTCCATTCCCTTTACAGCTCGATAAAATTAAAGCTGTGGTGTTTGATTTAGACAACACCTTGGTGAGTTCTGATATGAACTTCGGCGAATTGCGACAGCAGCTAGGTTGTCCGCAGAGTGAAGATCTATTGGATTTTGTCGACGCACTTGAGCACCCTCATCATCGAGAGCACGCTCATAACGTGATATTTGATTACGAGATTTCTGATGCTGAGCAATCTGCTCCAATGATTGGCTGCCATGAATTGCTCGCCCACTTGCATCAAAATGAAATCAAAACCGCTATCGTGACGCGCAACTGCCAAATCGCCACGCAGCGCAAACTCGAGCACAACCAAATCTCAGTGGAGCGAGTCATCACTCGTGAATGCTTCCCGCCCAAGCCAGACCCTTTGTCTCTGCAGGTATTAGCGAAAGAGTGGCGTTTGATGCCTAATGAAGTGCTTTATGTCGGCGATTACCTTTACGACTTGCAGGCAGCGTATAACGCACAGATGCCGTCTTGTCTTGTGCATCATGGTAATCAAGAAACCTTCAATGATTCAGCCTCATTGGCGCTTAATGAACTCAGTGATTTATTGAGCCGTTTCGAATCCTTACCACGCAAATAAAGCACACATATAAAATACGCAAACAAAAAAAGGGGCACCAACGTGCCCCTTATGACTTATTCCCGATTGTTTCATGCGTTCCCAAGGATTGCTTGGGTGATGCGCTGCTTAGCCTTGTAGGTAAGCGTTAAGCATCCACATTAATTTTTCTTGCTCACGGATGTAGTCACCCATCAATGCCGCTGTACCTTCGTCATCTGCTTCACCCGCGTTTTGTAGAATCTCACGCTGTTTTAGAAGTAGAACGCTAAAGCCTTGAACCAGACCTTGTACACACTCCTCACCAGAAGTCGCGTTTTGATGTTCTTTAATTTCACTTGCTTCCAAGTAGTTGCTGAATGCGTGCGCTGGCGTGTGACCCAAAGTTAGAATACGCTCTGCAAGCTCATCGATTTTTGTTTGTAGATCAGTGTAGATCTCTTCAAATTTTACGTGCAGTTCGAAGAATTGCGCACCTTTAATGTTCCAGTGGTAACCGCGAGAGTTCATGTACAACACTTGGTAATGCGCTAGCAGTTGATTTAACTGTTGAGCTAGTTGTGCTGATTGTTCGCTGTCTAGACCAATTAGGCTTACTTGTTTGTTCATAATCTTGCTCCTAGAAGGATGATACCAATCGTAGTAACGAACTATTCTCTTACCGGGATTGGTATAAAGTTTAAAAATTCTTTTGCAGTATTTGCTGCCGATGGAGTCATATTACGACTCTGACTCGGTGAAGAAAATTTGGTTTTAGCTATGATTTAAATAGCCAAATCCAATGAGCAAGTAGACGAATATCGGCGTATCATCCAACAAAAAGCCCCAATCCTTTTTGTGTAAAAAGAATTGGGGCTTTTTTACTATTTGGTTAACGTTCAAAAGTAGATGAACAGACGTAAACCTTATCTATGCCGTTTTGAAAGTTGCCATCTGTTGATTCAGCTCAGTAACTTGCTCTTTTACTTGCAATGATGTCTCTGATGCACGTTGGCTGTTATTCGAAACCTCATCCACTGATTGAGTTATATCGGACATCAATCCAGTGATCGAGTTGGTCGCATGAGATTGCTGCTCTGCCGCTGCCGCAAGCTCTGCCATTTGTTCATTCAAAGAACCAATTTGCTCGGTCGTGACAAGCAAACGAGTTACCGCTTTTTCAATGTGCTCAGCGCCCTGCTCCGCAAGTGATTGGCTGTGTTCTATCTCCTCAACCACCGAATTGGTCGAGCGTTGAATCGCATTGATGATGCCGTTGATTTCTGTCGTCGATTGAGTAGTGCGAGTCGCTAACATACGTACTTCATCCGCCACAACCGCAAAGCCTCGTCCTTGGTCACCCGCACGCGCTGCTTCTATCGCGGCATTCAATGCCAGTAAGTTAGTTTGTTCTGCTAAGCCTTCAATCACCTCTGTAACTCGACCAATGGCTTCGCTCTCTTTGCTTAGCCGTGTGACTTGTGTACTCGCGGTTTCAATGCTGCCATGTAAGCTTTCCATGGTGACTTTGTTTTGCTCTAAAGCATCACGACCTTGTTCAATCTCACCTTTTGAATCAGAAAGCTTCTGCACCGATTGATTGGCTTGATCTAGGGTGTTACGCGCGGCTAAAGCGATTTCATCCAATTGGCTTCCCATTTCAACAATGCTGGTCTGTTGCTGTTCAACATTCGATGAAGTGACTTGCGCCGATTCCAACAAAGCTCCCATGCTGGTATCCACTTGGTGCGCTTTTTCACTCACCCCTGCCACGATGCTCGCTAACGATTGGTTCATGCGGTTAATCGAATCGGTAAGGTCTGCCAATTCATCTTTCCCAACAACAGTTAACGGAGGCTGAGAAACGTCCCCTGAAGCGATCGTCTTTGCACGCTCCGATAAGTTTTTCACTCGGCGACCAATGGTATTGCCCATGTATTTTGAAATCGCTACTGCGGCAAACAAAACCAATGCCGCAGCAATCAACATAGTGGTGAGTACGTTCTTGATCGACTGATTAATGCCCTGTCCACTTTGATCAGCACGACTTTGCTGAGCCAATACGATCGTTTCTAAGCTTTGGTCTAGTGCATCCGCTGCTGGCAACAGTTCATTCGCCATTAACAAGTTTGATTCGTTCCACTCTGGCGATTGACGCAATGCAATTACCTGCTCTGCTAAAGGAAAGTACAGTTGCTGCATTTCTTTAAACAGTGACCACAGTGATTGGTCGTTATCGGTAAGTCTGTCGAGTTTGCTGTCGATTTCCGCTACAGACTGATTGTGGTACTTAATCAAGTCGTGGTATTTGTCTAGGTGATCTTGCTGCCCGTACAACAGGAAATCTCGCAAAGCAGACAGTGCATTGGCGAGGGAGGTATAACTGTCGGCGTAAACTTTAAACAGACGCTTTCTGTCTCCACCAAATGGGTTTCCTGACTCTTCGTTGATTAAGCTTTGAAGCTGATCAAGTGCCACTTCTGCAATGGGTGCCGCTTCGTTAATAAAGAGGTTGTGCGCGGGTAAGTTCTCATCACTGTGGCTAAGTTCAATCAGCTTGTTCAAAGAGACTTTGACTGCATCCCACTGACTTTGAATCGCTTGAAAATCCTGTTCAGAGATCAACGCCTGCAAAGTTGGAAGCGACTCGTCTGTAGATGCCATGATATTGCGTACGTCCTCACTCAGACGTGCGCTCGCCTCGTCATCGCCACCTAGCAACATGTAGGCTCGAATAGAAGACAGCGACGCTTGAACGGACTGTTGGATACCGCGACTGGTGTCGACGGTCGGTAAATCGGATTTAAGTAACGAAGAGGCGTATTGCTCTACGGTGGTGACGTTGCGATACGTTAATACCGCTGATGCCATAAAAAGTACGGCTAGCAGCACAAAACTGAGCTGCAACTTCCCTGATATCGTAAGGTTCATCCATAAACTCCTGACAACGATGAGCCTTAAATATAACGATGTTTACAAAAATGTTAAATACGGGTATCAAAAGTTACCAAGAAAACCATGTAAACCACTATTTCAAGCCAATAAATGGGACTTATTCGAAGTATGGTATGCGCTCACTACGTAAAATCAGATAATTAACGTAAGTCGTTTCTAAGCAGTCTTGCTCCCACAACGAGAGAATCCGCTTGGTGGCAAAGTAGTAATCTTTATTACGCAGTAGCACGCCCACCGTACGGCTGAGCTGTTCAAAGCGCTGTTGCTCATTAGCAGAGATGTAATTGTCTTCATTTTGAATGATGGGCGCCAATCCATCGGCAAACCAATTGTTCAGAATTTCACGCATCTCTAGTTCTGACTCCGGCACATCGATACTCGACAACTCACGATGCTGTGGTGGTGGCACTATGTACTTCGATGCTTTTGGCGAACTGACATAACGGTACATGTCGCTCCTCCTTATAATTCACTCTTTAATTAGATAAGAATACTTTTTTCAATTTCCAAGTTTTTTTCTACAGCTCATAGAAAGAAACCCAACAAAAAAGCCATGCAAAGTAGGCTCTGCATGGCTTTAGTTTGGGCAACAATGACACTGCCCTTGTCTAGGACTGGTTACATTGAGCTTTGATCGAAATCGTTGCCTTGATCAGTACCCGTTTGAGTATCTGAGTCGAAGCTGCCAGAGTCATCCGTGAAGTCAACACCTTGATCTTGACCTCCTGCACTTGTCCAGTCGCTGCCGCCAGATTCCATACCCGCCATGTCTGGTTGCTGATCTTGAGCAGAACCTTGCATGGTGTATTGATCATCGACTTCAACTTCAACTGTGCCACTCGCACCTTCTACCGCGCTGCCCAATTCGTCGTAACCTTGGAATTGGATTTCGCTCGTACCTTCGTAACCTTCTGGTAAGTCAACCGATACTGGTTGGTTCAGGTTGCCACTTAATGTGAAGCTACCATCGCCATTATCCAGTGCGTTGCTTACTGATGCACCATCAGGTAGACCGGACATTTCTGCATAATCCACCGATTCGTTACCACTGACCTCATCTGGAACCGAGATAGAAATGGTATCGCCTGGTGCTGCAGTCACATCAGCTGCGCTCTCCTCTTCACTGTCTGCACCGTTTGCTGCTTGCTCTTCAGGCTGTTGCGCTTCGCCGACTTGCTGCTCTGATGATGCTTGAGCAGTTTGGATTTGTGGCTCGTCGCTTTGCGCTGAATCGTCCGCAACTTGGATGCTCAGATTCTGAGTCGATACTTCACCGTTGTCGTTGACCTGAACATCCATAGCCAAATTGCCATCGAAGTCATCGTTCGGCCAGTATGTCCACTCTTCATCACCTGATTTCGCAAAGAAACCAGCATCGTTTGCATCGGCGACATCCAACACTTCTGCAGAAGGGCTAATGCCAAGCTCATCAATCAACTGTGCTTCCGTTAGTGTTAGTGAACCATCATCAGCCAGTGCGTAGCCTTCGCTGGTTGTGGTTTCACCTTCACCTTGGATGTCGACATTGAAGAAGCTCTCAATGCGGTTTTCACCGTCAGTTGCAATGAAGCCAACTTGAACATCTCCGGTGTAGCCTTCTGCTGGTGTGAATTGGTAGTTACCTTGGTTATCGGTCTCTATCACACCTTGACCTTCCATTAGGCTCACTGACTCAATGCTCAAGCTGTCGCCTTCTGCATCGCTCAAGGTCGATAGCATGTCATCATTGGTGAACGACAAGGTGCCATCCGCTGCCATTTCTGTGGTAGAAATGCTGTCGATTTCTGGAGAAGCATTCTCTTGTGGCGCGTCTTCTTTCACGACCACACCTGTTTGCTCATCATGAAGCACACCGTCTTTATCAATCACGTAAGCGATATCCGCTTCACCAGTAAAGCCTGGTGCTGGATTGAATGTCCATGTGCCATCACCGTTATCGACAATCTCACCTTGGCTGCGATCAGCTAGGTGAACGAATTTCACTTCATCACCCGCGTCAGCGTCTACGTTTTCTGCCAATCCGATTAGGTCATCAGCGGTTAGGATAACTGGTTCACCCGCTAGGGTTTCGAAGTCACCTGAATCGATGCCATCTTCGAACTCTTCTGGCTCGTCACCATAATCCACCGTTGTTGCGGTCACGGTTACGAAGAACTCGCCATTAAAGTCAGCCGGAGGCGTCATTTGCAGGTCTGAAATATCCCACTCGTTCAAGTCGATGTATTGACCCGGCTCCGTAATGGTAATGGTGTTCACACCATCCGTAACTTCGAAGCCAACAGGGAAACCAGTCATCACTAGGTTACTTAGCGTTTCTGAATCGTCGATTAGACCGACATTCAAGCCTAGGTGACCCGTTTCGTCCTCACCGAACACTAACGGACCATCATGGTCGGTTGTGATGACTGCGCCATCCGCAACAGGGCGAACAAACACTGGTACATCAAGTACCGTCTCAAACTCACCGTCACTTACCACAACTTGCAAGTCAGAAACCCCTGCAAAATCGCCAGTCGGTGTGAATGTCCAAGTACCGTCACCGTTGTCTGTTACCTCACCACCATCTTCACCTTCTGCGGTGATAATGCGTGATACGACTAGGTTTTCAGTATCGATATCGCCAAACAAGTTCATCAGGTCGCCAGCGTCGAAGGTGAATGCGCCATCTTCGTCGGTTGCCATAAAGGCATTACCCACATTGAATGGAGCATCGTTGACTGGGATAACATCCACATTCAACGAGCCTTCAACCACTTCTTCACCATCCGTCGCGGTGTAGCCCAGTTCCACCAAACCATTGAAGTCTTGAGTGGTTACCAAGTGGTACATACCATCTGGTTGCTGGGTTAATGTCGCGTTTGCAGGCGCACGAACCGTGATGCTTTCTACGCTGATTTCGTCACCATCAAGATCCGTAACTTGATCAGCGATGTAAGCTGGGTCAATCACCATGACCACATCTTCTTCGCCTTGCATCTGGATGGTTGGCGCTTCTGGTGCATCGTTAACCGCTTCGACGTTTAGATTGCCTTCAACCGGCGTCACTAAATCACCATCGCTGACGCCGAACGACATTGGCACATCACCATTGAAGTTCTCAGCTGGAGTGAATGACCAAGTACCATCACCGTTGTCTAGCAAGTCACCGTATTGCTCATCAATCACTAGGTCGACAGCAGACAGTTCGTCGTAGGTGTTGTCGATATCTGTCGCGTTAGCAAGCAACATGTCCTGCGTGATAAGAATGGTGGTATCTTCGGTGCCAGCAATATTCACTGGCGTTGATTGCGGCGCATCGTTAATTGGGTTCACCGTTAGGTCAACGCCCACTTCCACGCTCGCACCATCGTTATCAATCAAGTCGAAGCTTAGGTCGATATCGCCATTGAAGTTCGCATCAGGCGTAATCGTAAAGCTACCATCTTGGTTCTCAACAACGGTTGCATTGGCTACCGCGGTTAAGTTCACTGCTTCTAGATTATCGCTGTCGACGTCACCCGCTTGAGCCAGTAACTGCTCTTGACTCAATGTGATTGAACCGTCTTCATCGACGCTGTAAGCCAAGTCGCCAGATACCGGAGCATCGTTGACTGGCAATACATCAATGTTCGCGTTGGTTGTCGCAGTTGCACCATCTTCATCAGCGACGACTACGTCTAGGCTTACGCCACCGTTGAAGTTTTCATTTGGTGCGAAGCTGTAAGTGCCATCGTCATTCGCCGTTAGAATGCCGTCACTACCACTGTAAGAGACGCTTTCTAGGCTCACGTCGCCTTCCACATCGCTTGACTGCGCTAGCAGTTGCTCTTCCGTGAAGATAATGACTTCGTCTTCATTGACAGAGTAACTTGTCGCACCTGCGATTGGTGGATCGTTCACCTCAAGAACGGTAATACCCGCAGTGGTTGAGTCTGTCGCACCCTCATCATCGACAACCACAACGTCTAGGCTGACCTCGCCATTGAAGTTTTCGTTTGGAGAGAAGGTGTACGTACCATCACCATTGTCTTGGAACACACCATCGTTGCCACTGTAACTCACGCTACTGATCGCAACATCACCCTCGATATCAGACGAATTAGCCAGTAGTTGCTCATCACTGATGGTGATCGAGTTGTCTTCATGTACCGTGTAAGACGTGCTGCCCGCAACTGGTGGATCGTTCTCTGGCGTCACACTCACATCAATGTTGGCAGAGGTCGTATCCGTACCGTCTGACACATCGAACGTAAAGTTCACATCGCCATTGAAGTTCTCGTTCGGCGCGAAGCTGTACGTGCCATCGCCATTGTCGGTTAGGACACCGTCCGTGCCAGTGTAAGTAACACCTTCAACTGTTAGGTTGTCACCTTCTACATCCGTCGCGCCTGTTAACAAGTCAGCATCGGTAAAGGTAAGAAGACCGTCCTCACCCACGGTGAACGCTTGGTCTTGTGGCTCTGGCGCGTCATTGACTGGTGTCACCGTTAAGTCGAGACCAGCAGCAACCACTTCTTCGCCATCCGTGACATCGTAACTAAATTCAATGTCACCGTAGAAGTTCTCGCTCGGAGTAATGGTGAAACTGCCATCCTCGTTCATTTCAACCGTTGCATTTTCATCATTGGTGCTCAGGTTGATTGCACTTAAGTCATCGCCATCGATATCAACAGCGTGCTCCAGTAACTGCTCTTGAGTTAGCGTAATGCTGTTGTCTTCGGCAGTGACTGCAGTGATGTCACCCGTTACTTCTGGTGCATCATTGGTTGGCGAGATATGAATCGTCACATCTTGCGTCGCTGTCGCCGTTGTACCTGTATCCACATCCGTAGAGGTTGCATTTACGGTTAGCGTCACATCGCCATTGAAGTCCGCAGAAGGAATAAACTCTAGCCCTTCTAGCTCGCCAGGTTGTAGTGACCAAGTGCCGTCGCCATTATCAACACCCGCTGATAGCGAGCTGCCTTCTGGCACATCTTCAATCAAGATAGCGAGGTTTTCTGAGCCATCGGTATCGGTTAACGCCGCATCGATATCAAGCGGCACTGGCGTATCTTCGGTACCAATGATTTGGTAATCCGCGTCCGCTACTGTGATTTCGATGTTGTCGATACCAAACGATTCATCCCAAACGTCTTGATTCAAGGTTGAACCGAAGCCAAGTTGCAATTCACCATCCTCGACAGGAACCGTCAGATTGATTTGGTGAGCTTGGTCGTTCCAACCACTGAAGCCTTCACGTTGAGAAGCTCCGTGGATCACTTCACCTACTTCGTTACCGTCAGAATCGTAAAGCGTTGTCGTACCATCTTGAGTACGGAACGCTGAGTTCTCTAACGTCGTTAGCTGTTCACCGCCCACAAAGATTTGGAACGACTCGCCATCCCATGAATCGATTTCGTAGAAGCTAAACGAGATATTCACTTCGTTGACATCGCTTGGGATCTCGTAGGTTTTGCTGACCGCTTCATCACCACCAGTGCCACCAATACGACCCAACATGTCGCCCGTTTCGAAGCCTTGTGAACTTTCGGTGTTCGCGTTCCAACCGTTCGAGCCAGACTCGAAGTTATCAGATGCAATCACCAAGTCTGAAGCAATCGACAGCTCTGGCATATCGACCACAGATTGAACATCAATGTTCGCTTCTGCTGGCACGGTTGCGGTGCCATCGTTGACGTCAAACGTTACGTTCACGTTGCCATCGAAGTTTTCATTCGGAGCGAAGGTGTACGTGCCGTCACCGTTATCAACCAAAGTACCGCTGTCAGAAGCAACGTTTTCAACCGTTAGGTTATCACCATCGATATCACCTGCATTTTGCAGCAGTTGCTCTTCGGTGAAGGTGAAGCTGGTGTCTTCTTGCGTAACAAACTGTGGCTGACCAACCGTTGGTAAGTCGTTCACTGGGTTCACAGTCAGATCGGCAGTCGCTTGAATGGTGGCATCGCCGTCCGTAATGTCGAAGCTCAGATCAATGTCGCCATTGAAGTCTGCATCCGGCGTGATAGTGAAGCTACCATCGTCATTCGCAACAACGGTCGCATTGCCGTCAACAGTCAGGTTGGATGCAGTTAGGTCATCGCCATCCACGTCGCCGGCTTGAGCAAGAAGCTGCTCTTGGCTGAGAGTGATAGAACCATCTTCATCCACGCTGTAAGCCAAATCACCTGATACTGGCGCATCGTTGACTGGAAGAACATCGATGTTTGCATTGGTTGCTACCGTTGCACCATCTTCATCAGTCACAACAACATCAAGACTGACGTCACCGTTGAAGTTTTCGTTTGGTGCGAAGCTGAATGTACCGTCACCGTTATCGGTAAAGATACCGTCGGAGCCGCTGTAGCTGACGCTATCAATCGCGACGTCACCCTCAACATCAGAAGCATTCGCCAATAGCTGCTCAGAGCTAATGGTGATGACTTCATCTTCGTTAACGGAGTAGCTGGTCGCACCGGCAATTGGTGGATCGTTTACCTCAAGTACTGTAATACCCGCGGTGGTTGAATCCGTTGCACCGTCTTCATCGACAACTACAACGTCTAGGCTGACCTCGCCATTGAAGTTCTCGTTTGGCGAGAAGGTGTAAGTACCGTCACCATTGTCTTGGAACACGCCATCTGCGCCACTGTAGCTCACGCTATCAACCGAAACATCGCCTTCAATATCTGACGAATTCGCTAGTAATTGCTCATCGCTGATGGTGATCGAGTTGTCTTCATGCACCGTGTAAGACGTGCTACCTGCCACCGGAGGATCGTTCTCTGGCGTCACGCTTACATCGATGTTTGCGGTCACGGTATCCGTGCCATCAGAAACATCGAAGGTAAAGTTCACGTCGCCATTGAAGTTTTCGTTTGGCGCGAAGCTGTAAGTGCCATCACCATTGTCGGTTAGGACACCATCAGCACCTGTGTAGGTCACACCTTCTACCGATAGGTCATCGCCATCGATATCCGTTGCACCATCAAGCAGATCTTCATCAGTGAACAACAAGACGCCATCTTCGCCAATGGTGAACGCTTGATCTTCTGGCTGTGGAAGGTCGTTAACTGGATTAACCGTTAGGTCTGCCGTCGCGACCAAGGTGTCAGAACCATCACTAATATCAAACGTGATATCAATGTCACCATTGAAGTTCGCATCTGGTGTGATGGTGAAGCTGCCATCGTCGTTAGCAGTTACTGTCGCATTACCATCTACAAGCAAGTTTTCAGCAACAAGGTCATCGCCGTCCACATCGCTCGCTTGAGACAACAATTGCTCTTGGCTCAATGTAATCGTGTTATCTTCATCTACGTTGTAAGCCAAGTTGCCCGATACTGGCGCATCGTTGATTGGCAATACATCCACTGTGATATAGGTGTCGACTTCTGCGCCATCTTCATCACGAATAGTCACGTCTAGCGATACTTGACCATTGAAGTTCTCATTCGGTGCAAAGCTACAAGTGCCATCGCCATTTACTGAGAAGATGCCATCTGGACCGTCGTAGCTGATGCTTACAAGCTCAACATCCCCTTCGACATCCAAAGCATTCAGAAGCACTTGTGATTCACTGAACGTTAGAACTTGGTCTTCATCGATGGTGTACGCAGTTGGACCTGCGATTGGCGGATCGTTCACCTCAAGTACCGTGATACCTGCGGTAGTTGAATCCGTCGCGCCATCTTCGTCGATTACAACAACATCTAGGCTCACTTCGCCATTGAAGTTCTCGTTTGGCGAGAAGGTGTACGTGCCATCTCCGTTGATTTCTAGCACACCATCGTTACCGCTGTAGCTCACGCTATCAATCGATACATCACCTTCAATATCCGATGAGTTCGCTAGTAGCTGTTCATCACTGATGGTGATCGAGTTATCTTCATGCACTGTGTAAGACGTACTGCCTGCCACCGGTGGATCGTTCTCTGGCGTCACACTCACATCGATATTCGCGGTCACGGTGTCCGTGCCATCAGAAACATCGAATGTAAAGTTTACGTCGCCATTGAAGTTTTCGTTTGGAGCGAAGCTGTATGTGCCATCGCCATTGTCAGTTAGGACACCGTCCGCACCTGTGTAAGTGACACCTTCTACCGATAGGTCATCGCCATCGATATCCGTTGCGCCATCAAGCAGATCTTGGTCAGTGAAGGTCAACACACCATCTTCACCAATAGTGAACGCTTGATCTTCCGGCTGCGGCAAGTCATTAACTGGGTTAACCGTTAGGTCCGCCGTTGCAACGATAGTATCGCTGCCATCGTTGATATCGAACGTGATATCAATGTCGCCATTGAAGTTCGCGTCAGGCGTAATGGTAAAGCTACCATCGTCATTAGCCGTAACCGTCGCATCACCGTCAACCACTAGGTTAGAAGCAGTTAGTGCATCACCTTCTACATCCGTTGCTTGTGCCAACAATTGTTCTTGGCTTAGCGTGATTGAGTTGTCTTCGTCGACACTGTAAGCCAAGTCACCCGATACTGGAGCATCATTGATTGGCAGAACATCAATGTTTGCCGCCGTCGAAGCGGTCGCACCATCTTCGTCCACGACTACAACATCAAGATTCACTTCACCATTGAAGTTTTGGTTTGGTGCAAAGCTGAACGTACCATCACCATTGTCGGTAAAGATACCTTCACTGCCACTGTAGCTCACGCTATCTAGTGCTACCTCACCTTCAATATCGGAAGAGTTTGCCAACAACTGTTCTGCACTGATGGTGATGACTTCATCTTCATCAAGGGTGTAACTGGTTACGCCTGCGATTGGTGGATCGTTCACCTCAAGAACGGTAATTCCCGCTGTTGTTGTATCAACCGCGCCGTCCTCGTCAACCACGACAACATCTAGGCTAACATCGCCTGTAAAGTTTTCGTTTGGTGAGAAGGTGTAAGTACCATCGCCATTAATTTCTAGCACACCGTCGTTACCGCTGTAGCTCACGCTGCTGATCGCAACATCACCCTCGATATCAGACGAATTAGCCAGTAGTTGCTCGTCACTGATGGTGATCGAGTTGTCTTCATGTACTGTGTAAGACGTGCTGCCCGCCACCGGAGGATCGTTCTCTGGCGTCACACTCACATCAATGTTGGCAGAGGTGGTATCCGTACCGTCTGATACATCAAACGTGAAGTTCACGTCACCGTTGAAGTTCTCGTTCGGTGCGAAGCTGTAAGTGCCATCGCCATTATCGGTGAGAACACCGTCTGCACCTGTGTAAGTCACTCCTTCAACTGTTAGGTTGTCACCTTCTACATCCGTCGCGCCTGTTAACAAGTCAGCATCGGTGAAGGTAAGAAGACCATCCTCACCCACGGTGAACGCTTGATCTTGTGGCTCTGGAGCGTCATTGACTGGTGTAACGGTTAGGTCAAGACCTGCCGCGACCACTTCCTCCCCGTCTGTCACGTCGTAGGTGAACTCGATATCACCGTAGAAGTTCTCGCTTGGAGTAATGGTGAAACTGCCATCCTCATTCATTTCAACCGTTGCATTTTCATCATTGGTGCTCAGGTTGATTGCGCTTAGGTCGTCACCATCGATATCAACAGCGTGCTCCAGTAACTGCTCTTGAGTTAGCGTGATGCTGTTGTCTTCGGCAGTGACTGCGCTGATGTCACCCGTTACTTCTGGTGCATCATTGGTTGGCGAGATATGAATCGTCACATCTTGCGTTGCTGTCGCTGTTGTACCTGTATCCACATCCGTAGAGGTTGCATTTACGGTTAGCGTCACATCGCCATTGAAGTCCGCAGAAGGAATAAACTCTAGCCCTTCTAGCTCGCCCGGTTGTAGTGACCAAGTGCCGTCACCATTATCGACACCCGCTGATAGTGCGCTGCCTTCTGGCACATCTTCAATCAAGATAGAGAGGTTTTCTGAGCCATCGGTATCGGTTAACGCTGCATCGATATCAAGCGGCACTGGTGTATCTTCGGTACCAATGATTTGGTAATCCGCGTCCGCTACCGTGATTTCGATGTTGTCGATGCCGAATGATTCGTCAGGAATACTTTGGTTTAGCGTAGAACCAAAGCCTAATTGAAGCTGACCGTCTTCCACCGGAACAGTTAAGTTCACTTGGTGTGCCTGATCATTCCAGAAGCTAAAGCCTTCGCCTTGTGAAGATCCGTGGACAACTTCACCCACTTCGTTGCCGTTAGAGTCGTAAAGCGTTGTCGTACCATCTTGAGTACGGAACGCTGAGTTCTCCAAGGTGGTTAGTTGTTCGCCGCCGACAAAGATTTGGAACGACTCGCCATCCCAAGAATCAATTTCGTAGAAGCTAAACGAGATATTCACTTCGTTGACGTCACTTGGGATCTCGTAAGTTTTGCTGACCGCTTCATCACCGCCAGTACCACCAATACGACCCAGCATGTCGCCCGTTTCGAAGCCTTGTGAGCTCTCAGTGTTCGCGTTCCAACCGTTCGAGCCAGACTCGAAGTTATCAGAGGCAATCACCAAGTCCGAAGCAATCGACAGCTCTGGCATATCAACCACAGATTGAACATCAATGTTCGCTTCTGCTGGCACGGTAGCGGTTCCATCGTTGACATCAAACGTTACGTTCACGTTGCCATCGAAGTTTTCATTCGGAGCGAAGGTGTACGTGCCGTCACCGTTATCGACTAACGTACCACTGTCAGAAGCAACGTTTTCAACCGTTAGGTTATCACCATCGATATCACCTGCATTTTGCAGCAATTGCTCTTCGGTAAAGGTGAAGCTTGTGTCTTCTTGCGTAACAAACTGTGGCTGACCAACCGTTGGCAAGTCATTCACTGGGTTCACAGTCAGATCGGCAGTGGCTTGAATGGTGGCATCGCCGTCCGTAATGTTGAAGCTCAGATCAATGTCGCCATTGAAGTCCGCATCTGGTGTGATAGTGAAGCTGCCGTCATCGTTCGCAACAACGGTCGCATTGCCGTCAACAGTCAGGTTCGCTGCGGTTAGGTCATCGCCATCTACGTCGCCTGCTTGCGCAAGAAGCTGCTCTTGGCTGAGAGTGATAGAACCGTCTTCATCCACGCTGTAAGCCAAATCACCTGATACTGGCGCATCGTTGACTGGCAATACATCAATGTTTGCATTGGTTGCTACCGTTGCGCCATCTTCATCGGTCACGACAACATCTAGGCTGACATCACCGTTGAAGTTTTCGTTTGGCGCGAAGCTGAATGTGCCATCGCCGTTGTCAGTAAAGATACCGTCAGAGCCGCTGTAGCTAACGCTATCAATCGCGACGTCACCCTCAACGTCAGAAGCATTCGCCAATAGCTGCTCAGAGCTGATGGTGATGACTTCGTCTTCGTTCACTGAGTAGCTGGTCGCGCCGGCGATTGGTGGATCGTTCACCTCAAGTACCGTGATACCTGCGGTGGTTGAATCCGTAGCTCCGTCTTCGTCTACCACAACAACATCTAGGCTGACTTCACCATTGAAGTTCTCGTTTGGAGAGAAGGTATACGTACCATCACCATTGTCTTGGAACACTCCATCTGCGCCGCTGTAGCTGACGCTGTCAATTGCGACTTCGCCTTCGACGTCAGATGAGTTAGCCAATAACTGCTCGTTACTGATGGTGATCGAATTGTCTTCATGCACCGTGTAAGACGTGCTGCCTGCTACCGGTGGATCGTTCTCTGGCGTCACGCTTACATCGATGTTTGCGGTCACGGTATCCGTGCCGTCAGAAACATCGAAGGTAAAGTTCACGTCGCCATTGAAGTTTTCGTTTGGCGCGAAGCTGTAAGTGCCATCACCATTGTCGGTTAGAACACCATCTGCGCCAGTGTAAGACACACTTTCTACCGATAGGTCATCGCCATCGATATCCGTTGCGCCATCAAGCAGATCTTCATCAGTGAACAACAAGACGCCGTCTTCGCCAATGGTGAACGCTTGATCTTCTGGTTGTGGTAGGTCGTTAACTGGATTAACCGTTAGGTCAGCCGTTGCAACAATAGTGTCGGTGCCGTCGTTGATGTCGAACGTGATATCAATGTCACCATTGAAGTTTGCATCTGGCGTGATGGTGAAGCTGCCATCATCGTTTGCCGTGACCGTTGCATCACCGTCAACCACTAGGTTAGATGCGGTTAGCGCGTCGCCTTCTACATCCGATGCTTGAGCAAGAAGCTGCTCTTGGCTTAGCGTAATTGAATTGTCTTCATCGACACTGTAAGCCAAGTTGCCCGATACTGGCGCATCGTTGATTGGCAATACATCGATGTTTGCGTTAGTTGCCGCAGTTGCACCGTCTTCATCAACAACCACAACATCTAGGCTAACATCGCCATCAAAGTTGGCGTTTGGTGCGAAGCTGAATGTGCCGTCACCGTTATCAGTAAAGATACCGTCAGAGCCGCTGTAGCTTACGCTATCAATCGCAACTTCACCTTCAATGTCAGAAGCGTTCGCCAATAACTGCTCAGAGCTAATGGTGATGACTTCGTCTTCGTTCACTGAGTAGCTGGTCGCGCCTGCAATTGGTGGATCGTTCACCTCAAGTACTGTAATACCTGCGGTAGTTGAATCCGTCGCACCGTCTTCATCGACCACGACAACATCTAGGCTCACTTCGCCATTGAAGTTCTCGTTTGGCGAGAAGGTGTACGTACCGTCACCATTGTCTTGGAACACACCATCTGTGCCGCTGTAGCTAACGCTATCAACCGCGACATCTCCTTCGACGTCTAATGAATTCGCCAGTAACTGCTCGTCACTGATGGTGATCGAGTTGTCTTCGTGTACGGTGTAAGACGTGCTACCGGCCACCGGTGGATCGTTCTCAGGAGTGACTGTCACATCGATATTCGCGGTCACGGTATCCGTGCCATCAGAAACATCGAAGGTGAAGTTCACGTCGCCATTGAAGTTTTCGTTTGGAGCGAAGCTGTATGTGCCGTCACCGTTGTCGGTTAGGACACCATCTGCGCCAGTGTAGCTCACACCTTCTACCGATAGGTCATCACCATCGATGTCCGTTGCGCCATCAAGCAGATCTTGGTCAGTGAAGGTCAACACACCATCTTCACCAATGGTGAACGCTTGATCTTCTGGCTGCGGCAAATCATTAACTGGGTTAACGGTTAAGTCCGCCGTTGCAACAATAGTGTCGCTGCCGTCATTGATATCGAACGTGATATCAATGTCGCCATTGAAGTTCGCATCTGGCGTGATAGTGAAGCTACCATCGTCGTTTGCCGTAACTGTTGCATCACCGTCGACCACTAAGTTAGACGCACTCAGCGCATCACCTTCTACATCCGATGCTTGAGCAAGAAGCTGCCCTTGACTCAACGTGATTGAGTTGTCTTCGTCGACGCTGTAAGCCAAGTTGCCCGATACTGGTGCATCATTGATTGGTAAGACATCGACCGTGATGTAAGTATCGACCTCTGCGCCGTCTTCATCGCGAATGGTTACATCCAACTGCACTTGACCGTTGAAGTTTTCATTCGGTGCAAAGCTACAAGTACCATCGCCATTTACTGAGAAGATGCCATCTGGACCGTCGTAGCTGATGCCTACTAGCTCAACATCCCCTTCAACATCCGAAGCATTCAGTAGCACTTGCGACTCACTAAAGGTTAGAACTTGGTCTTCATCGATAGTGTATGCAGTAGGACCTGCGATTGGTGGGTCATTTACCTCAATCACAGTAATGCCAGCAGTGGTAGAGTCCGTTGCACCATCTTCATCGACAACGACAACATCTAGGCTCACCTCGCCGCTGAAGTTCTCGTTTGGTGAGAAGGTGTAAGTACCATCACCGTTGATTTCTAACACACCATCGTTACCGCTGTAGCTCACGCTATCAATCAACACATCGCCTTCAATATCCGATGAGTTCGCTATTAGCTGTTCGTCACTAATGGTAATCGAATTGTCTTCATGAACGGTGTAAGCCGTGCTGCCTGCAACCGGTGGATCGTTCTCTGGCGTAACTGTTACATCGATATTTGCCGTCACGGTATCCGTGCCATCGGAAACATCGAAAGTGAAGTTCACGTCGCCATTGAAGTTCTCGTTTGGTGCGAAGCTATATGTGCCATCACCATTGTCAGTAAGAACACCGTCCGTGCCTGTGTAAGTGACGCCCTCAACAGAGAGGTCATCCCCTTCAATGTCGGTAGCGCCTGTTAGCAGATCCGCATCAGTAAAGGTCAGCACACCATCTTCACCAACAGTGAACGCTTGATCTTGTGGTTCAGGCGCATCGTTAACTGGTGACACCAATAACTCAAGGTTGGTAGAGACAACATCATCGCCATCAGACACATCGAACGTAAAGGTGATATCACCATTAAAGTCCGCATCTGGCGTTAAGGTGTAAGTACCGTCGCCATTGTCTGTGATGGTGATGTTTTCATCATCCGTTGCCAGATTCAGCGCTGTCAGTTGGTCTCCATCCAAGTCACGCGCATTAGCAAGCAAATCTTCTTGCGTAATTAGGATTGAACCATCTTCTTCAACCATCGCTGAAACAGGCAATGCTTCAGGTGCATGTTCAATGTGAGCACCTGTTGCATTTACGTAGATGGTTTGAGAAACGGTTTCAGAATCATTATTTGACAGCTCTGTTGCCGTTGCCGTTACATTGATTTCTAGCTGTTGGTTAAAGTCTTCTGGCAATTGAATCTGTAGCTCTTGTTCAATTGCTGTGGTTGGAAGCGTTACAGAACCATCTGGTCCTACTGTTACTTCACCGCTGTAGATCTGGCTGTTCACTTCACCTACATCAATGGTGAAGTTGAAGTCGGTGTAATCGGCATCGCCGCCACCGTAGAGATCTTCAAAGCCGTAAACCAGTTCACCGTCTTCGTTCACGGTAGTTCGGGTATGTTCAATACCATCTTGGTTGAGCTCTGAGCTTGAACCACCGTGGAAGACTGCATCACCGAATTGACTTTGAATCACGGTTTCAGAACCATCAGCGCCAACAAACACGAGTTGTGGGTCAACTGTATCCATGTTCGCAGGAGAGCCATCTGCTGCACGGAACTCGTACTGACCATCTTGCATGGACGCAAAGTCATTGAAGTTATGACCGTTAGGAATCAAGAATAGGTTGAAGCTTTCCCCTTCCGAGATTTGGAAGCTGAACTGATCTTGTCCCGGAACGAGGTCACCGCCGCCGCCAACTTGAGAGGCGTTTTCGTACACCACTTCAACGCCCGTGATGTTGCCATCTTCATCGACTTTGTAGTAACCCGCTGTGTTTTGGTAACCCGCGGTTTCACCTTCAAACGTAACCGTGATTTCAGTATCGTTGAAACTGGTGATACCGTTGTCTTGATCGTTAAGCACCCCTTCGTTGTCGTAGCTGATCACCGAACCTTCAGGAACACCATCAACGGTCACAGTCAGCGTTTCTGACAAGTCTTGGTCAACCAATGCTGCGGCGATGTTCACTTCAACAATACCGCCTGGCTCGACCAAGATTGCTTGATCATCCACGTTTCGACCGTCGCCATCAGTGATGACTAGGTCTGGCGCATCTGCTACGGCTTCGATGTGAACATTAATGTCTTGCTCAACTTCATCAGTGCCGTCAGAAACCGTAAAGCTGAATTGCAAGTCACCACTGAAGTGCTCTTCTGGTACGAAGCTAAACGTACCGTCACCGTTGTCCGTTACAGTACCTTCATCCCCCGAGTAGTTAATGCTGGTAACAGTGAGGTCATCACCATCAATATCAATCGCACCGCTCAGAAGATCTCCTTGCGTGAACAGGATGCTGCCATCCTCTTCAATGTGGTACATGCCAGGCGCAACAATTGGAATGTCATTGACTGGGTTCACCGTCAATGTCATTTCATTGGCAACACTCAATTCACCGTCGCTCACTTCATAAGTAAACTCGATGTCTCCATTGAAGTGCTGTGAAGGCATAACGGTAAACGTGCCGTCGCCGTTGTCCACGATAGAGGCATTCGGATCATTGGTTTCTAGTGCCGTTGCGTATAGGTCATCACCATCTTGATCGCTGGCATTTTCAAGCAGCATTTCTTGTGTCACGAGAATAGAACCATCCTCGTCCACGTCTGCCACGATTGGCGCTGCTTCTGGTGCATCGTTGACGAACTCAACATTCAAGTCGATGTTTGCCGCCACCACATCGGTGCCATCACTCACATCAAACGTGAGGTCAACATTACCAAAGAAGCCCTGCTCTGGCGTTAACGTGTAAGTGCCATCGCCATTGTCTGTTACTTGAACCGTATCGCTTAAACTCGTCACGTTCACAACAGATAAATCATCGCCTTCGACGTCCGTCGCTTGAGCCAGCAGCTCTGCTTCAGTAATCGTGATAGCTTCGCCGTCTTCTGTGGTGAAGGACAAATCAGGCACATCTGGCAGGTCGTTCACTGGGTTAACGGTGAGGTTTAGATCCGCAGCGACGGTTTCAATCGCGTCAGTTACGTCATAAGTAAATTCGATTTCACCAAAGAAGTTTTCGCTCGGCGTAATCGTGAAGCTACCATCAGCGTTCTCAACGATGGTTGCATTAGGATCGTTGGTCGACAGGTTCACCGCTTCAAGGTTGTCACCATCCACGTCCGTCGCGTTCGCTAACAAGTCTTCTTGAGTAATGGTAATTGAGCCATCTTCATCGACGACCGCATCAACCGGGCCGCTGACCTCTGGACCTTCGTTGACGATCTCAACATCGATCTTCGCAGTGCTTGGGGCACTTGCTTGACCATCGCTGATGTCGAAGGTCAGGTTCACTTCACCATAGAAGTTCGAAGTTGGCTCGAAGGTAAAGGTGTTGTCGCCGTTGTCTGTCAACGTACCTTGTGACTGGTCAACAAGCAGCAGATTCTCGATATGCAGAATGTCGCCATCCACATCGGTCGCACCTGATAACAGGTCTTTTGCTTCGATGATGATGGTGCCGTTTTCTAGCATTTGAGTATGCAGCGGCGCACCAGGAACTGGCACATCGTTGACTGGAATAACGGTCAGATCTAGATGGGTATCGACTTCATCGGTGCCATCGAAGACTTTGTAATCGATGTCGACTTCACCATTGAAGTTTTCATTCGGCATAAAGGTGTAAGTGCCGTCGCCATTGTCGACAAGCTCACCGTTATCACCGCTGTAAGAGATATCAGAGATAGACAGCGCATCGCCTTCTACATCACTTGCATTCGCAAGCAGGTCGTCCGCGCTAAACGTAATGCCCACATCCTCATCAGTCGACAACACAATCGGACCAGAAACGATTGGCGCATCGTTTACTGCTTCGAAGTTGATGTTGATGATGTTGTCGTCAGTGAGTTCACCATCTGTAACTTGGTAACCAAGCTCAATCTCACCGTAGAAGTTCTCATCTGGTGTGACTGTCCATGTACCATCGCCGTTATCGGTTAACGTAGCGTGCTCCGCGTTATCCCCCACCAGCTCTAGGTTTTGAATATCAAGAACATCGCTATCTATATCACTCGCTTGTGCTAAAAGCTGTTCTTCTGTGATTACCACAGAGGCAAACTGTGTAGAACCTTCGGTATCGATGGTCACATTTGGCAGGTCAGCGGTCAGTTCGATTTCACTGTCACCTTCACGGATATTCAGTTCTACCGTTTCAGTGATTTCCGTGCCGTCCACGCTAATAGATGTGAACACCGCTTCATCATGACAAGTTTGCGAAACCGTCATGTTTTGAACCACGTAAGTACCGTTACCTTGAATCGTTCCTAACTCAAAGTAAGACACAGGCTCGTTCACCGTTAAGGTGTAATCCGTCTCATAGCTACCACGATCTTCTTTGTGGTAAGTCATCGAGTCGATCAAGTCACCATCAGAGTTGAAGGCGCGAATTTCGACTTCGGTAAAGTGGCGAGACTCTTCCATAAACCAGCCGCCTAGACCATCTAGGTGGAAGCTGATTTCGTTGATGTCTTGACCTTCAACGGTCACAGTCAGTTTTTCATCACCACTCAAGCCTTGGCGGTCAGTATCGCCAATACCGTGACCGATGTGTGTTTTACCATTCCACGCACCGAGTGGGTCATCATTACTTTGAACGGTAACTTTCAAATCGCCATCGACAAACTCACGTGTGTAAGGGTCAACAGCAGTACCCCAATCATCAAGGCTGGCGTTGTCGTCAAAGGTACCAATTTGACTCGTATGCGTACCGTTCGCCAATGCATCATCATTTGGAATGAAGCGCACTTCCGTGTCTGCAGGCACCTCCTGCCCGACTTCTAGCTGTACCCATTCGTCATTTAGATTTGCTTCAATGATGCCGTTTTCAGGGGCTTGGTCGAGACGTAACGCAGGCTCTTCACGCAGAGAAACACCCACTGTTTGGTCTTCTTCTGCTTGAATAAAGATCTCGTCGCCCGCTTCTGGCGCATCGTTGACAGGATTAACGGTCAGATCCAACGTGGTCAGAACATCATTTTCGCCATCGCTGATGTTGTAAGTGAAGTCCAACTCACCGTTAAAGTTTTCCGTATGCGTAATGGTGAAAGAACCATCATCGTTGGCTACGATCGTCGCATCTGGGTCATTGGTTTGTAGATTGCTGGCAACAAGGTCATCACCTTCAATGTCTGTCGCATTCGCAAGCAATTGTTCTTGGGTGATGGTGATGGCGTTATCTTCATCTACCTCAGCTTGAATACCTGACGTTTCTGGTGCGTCGTTCACCGCGATAACATCGATGCCTGCGGTTGTTGTATCCGTTGCACCATCTTGGTCGATAACCGTAACGTCGAGCGAAATGTTACCGTCAAAGTTCTCATTTGGCGTGAAGGTATATGTGCCGTCGCCATTGTCCACGAAGCTACCGTCGTTACCAGAGTAGCTAACATTCGCCAAGGCTACATCGCCTTCCACATCAGAAGAGTTAGCTAACAACTGCTCGTCACTAATGGTGATTTGACCGTCTTCTTGAACCGTGTAAGACGTAGCACCTGCCACCGGAGGATCGTTCACTGGAGTCACGCTGACATCAATGAATGCTGGTGTTGAACCTGTGCCGTCAGACACATCGAATGTGAACTGAACATCACCGTTGAAGTTCTCATTCGGCGCGAAGCTGTAAGTGCCATCGCCATTATCGTTAAGCACACCATCCGCACCGGTGTAGAGAACGTTTTCGATAGACAGATCATCGCCATCAATATCCGATGCGCCTTCCAATAGGTCTGCATCCGTGAACAGCAAGGAGCCATCTTCTTCTACCGTGAACTGTTGATCTTGCGCTTGTGGCAAGTCATTCACAGGATTAACCGTAATATCCAGACCAACTTGTACCGAACCACCATCGTTATCAATGATATCGAAGGTCAGATCTAGGTCGCCGTTGTAGTTTTCATCCGGTGTGATGGTGTAACTGCCATCATCGTTGTATTGAATCGTCGCGTTGTCATCTGTCGATAGATTGATGGCTTCAAGGTTCTCGCTATCAATATCGCCCGCTTTGGCAAGCAACTGCTCTTGGCTTAGCGTTATTGAGCTGTCTTCGTTGATGGTGTAAGCCAAATCACCCGATACTGGTGGATCGTTGATTGGCAATACGTCGACATTGATGTGCGTATCAACGGTTGCCCCATTCTCATCTTGAATGGTCACATCCAACTGAACTTGACCATTGAAGTTCTCGTTTGGCGCAAAGCTACAAGTACCATCGCCATTGACGGTAAAGATACCATCCGAGCCTTCATAGCTGATGCCAACAAGCTCTACATCGCCCTCGATATCAGACGCGTTGGCAAGAATTTGTGACTCACTGAATGTCAGTACTGAATCTTCATCAATCGTGTAAGACGTTGTACCGGCAACTGGAGGGTCATTCACTTCAATGACCGTAATGCCTGCGGTCGTTTCGTCAATCGCACCTTGCTCATCCGCCACAATCACATCAAGGCTGATATCACCGCTGAAGTTCTCATTCGGCATGAAGGTATAAGTGCCGTCACCGTTGTCTTGGAATACGCCATCGGTGCCTGCATAGGTCACGCTATCGATGGACACTGCGCCTTCCACATCCGAAGAGTTAGCCAGAAGCTGCTCGTCAGAAATCGTAATCGCATTATCTTCATCAACCGTGTAAGACGTTGAACCCGCAACCGGAGGATCGTTGACTGGAGTGACGCTCACGTCCACATTGGCAGGTACGGTTTCAGTGCCGTCAGAAACACCAAAGCTAAAGCTGACATCACCGTTGAAGTTTTCATTTGGTGCAAAGGTGTAAGTACCATCACCGTGGTCAGTCAGCACACCATCGCTGCCTGTGTAGCTAATGCCATCAACCGTTAAGTTGTCGCCATCGATATCGGTCGCGCCAGCAAGCAAGTCTGCATCGGTAAACTGAAGCGTGCCATCTTCTTCAACACTGAACTGCTGGTCTTGAGGAACAGGAAGATCGTTAACCGGATTAACCGTTAGATCCGCCGTTGCTTGGATAGTGTCTGTACCGTCCGTAATGTTGAATTGGATATCAATGTCACCATTAAAGTCCGCATCTGGTGTAATCGTGAAGCTGCCATCATCGTTCGCTGTAACGGTTGCGTTTCCATCAACAGTCAAATCACTAGCAGTCAGGTCGTCGCCCTCAATATCAGACGCTTGAGAAAGAAGCTGCTCTTGGCTGAGTGTAATCGCACCGTCTTCATCAACGCTGTAAGCCAAATCACCCGATACTGGCGCATCATTGATTGGCAATACATTCACATTGATGACGGTATCAACTTCTGCCCCATCCTCATCTCGAATGGTCACATCAAGTTGAACTTGTCCGTTAAAGTTCTCGTTTGGCGCGAAGCTGCACGTGCCATCATCGTTAACGGTGAAAATGCCATCCGGACCATCGTAACTAATGCCAACAAGCTCTACATCGCCTTCCACATCAGAGGCATTCAACAGCACTTGCGACTCACTGAAGGTCAGAACTGAATCTTCATCAATAGTGTAAGAAGTTGGTCCTGCGACTGGTGGATCGTTCACTTCCAGCACCGTAATGCCAGCAGTGGTGACATCCGTTGCGCCTTCTTCATCAGCGACGACAACATCAAGCGTCACTTCACCATTAAAGTTTTCATTTGGAGAGAAGGTGTACGTACCGTCACCATTGATTTGCAACACACCATCGCTGCCAGAGTAGCTCACGCTATCAATCGAGACATCCCCTTCTAAATCCGAAGAGTTTGCCAACAGCTGCGCGTCAGAAATGGTAATAGAGTTGTCTTCGTGAACTGTGTAAGACGTTGAACCAGCCACCGGAGGATCATTCACCGGCGTGACGCTCACATCTACATTCGCTGAAACCGTATCCGTGCCATCAGATACGTCGAAGCTGAAGTTCACATCACCGTTGAAGTTCTCATTTGGCGCAAAGCTATATGTGCCATCACCATTGTCAGTTAGAACGCCGTCGGTGCCTTCATAGCTGATTCCCGTTACAGAAAGGTCATCGCCTTCAATGTCGGTCGCACCAGCAAGCAGATCCGCATCAGTAAATTGCAGCGTGCCGTCCTCTTCCACACTGAATTGTTGGTCTTGAGGAACAGGCAGATCGTTGATTGGATTAACGGTTAGGTCAGCGGTTGCTTGAATGGTATTCGTGCCATCTGAGATATCGAAGCTGATGTCGATATCACCATTAAAATCTGCGTCCGGCGTGATGGTGAAGCTACCATCGTCATTTTGAGTCACCGTCGCGTTGCCATCTACCGAAAGGTTAGACGCCGTCAGTGCATCGCCTTCCACATCGGAAGCTTGCGACAACAACTGCTCTTGGCTCAAACGAATCGAGCCATCTTCGTCCACCGAGTAAGCAAGATTGCCTGATACTGGCGCATCATCGACAGGCGTAACGCTTACATCAATGTTGGCAGAAACCGTATCTGTGCCGTCGGACACATCAAAGCTGAAGTTCACATCACCATTGAAATTTTCATTTGGCGCAAAAGTGTAAGTCCCATTGCCGTTGTCGGTCAGGATGCCGTCGCCACCGTCGTAGCTCACACCTTCAACTGTTAGGTTATCGCCTTCAATATCCGTTGCGCCAGTAAGCAGGTCTGCATCGGTGAAGATCAGAGTGCCGTCTTCCTCCACGCTGAACTGCTGGTCTTGAGGAACAGGCAAATCGTTGATTGGGTTAACGGTTAGATCAGCGGTTGCTTGAACGGTGTTCGTGCCATCTGAGATATCAAAGCTGATGTCGATGTCACCGTTGAAATCTGCGTCCGGCGTGATAGTGAAGCTACCATCGTCGTTTTGAGTCACCGTCGCGTTGCCATCTACCGAAAGATTAGATGCCGTCAGTGAATCGCCTTCCACGTCAGAAGCTTGCGACAACAACTGCTCTTGGCTCAAACGAATCGAGCCATCTTCGTCCACCGAGTAAGCAAGATTGCCAGATACTGGCGCATCATCGACAGGTGTGACGCTTACATCAATGTTGGCTGAAACCGTATCCGTGCCGTCGGAAACATCAAAGCTGAAGTTCACATCACCATTGAAGTTTTCATTTGGCGCAAAAGTGTAAGTCCCATTGCCGTTGTCGGTCAGGATGCCGTCGCCACCATCGTAGCTCACACCTTCAACGGTTAGGTTATCGCCTTCAATATCCGTTGCGCCAGCAAGCAGGTCAGCATCGGTGAAGATCAGCGTGCCGTCCTCTTCCACCTCAAAGGTTTTATCTTCAGGAACTGGTGCGTCATTGATTGGGCGAACAGTTAAATCGATAGAGCTTGAAACGGTTTCTTGACCATCACTGATATCAAACGTTAAGTCGAGTTCACCATTGAAATCAGCGTCCGGAACCACGGTGAACGTGCCGTCACCATTGTCTTGAACCGATGCATTCTCACCTACTTGGACGTTAGACGCAACAAGGTCGTCGCCATCAACATCACTTGCGTATTCGAGTAATTGTTCTTGCGTGAAGGTAATGGTGCCGTCTTCATCCATGATGTAAGCCAGATCTTGTTCTACCTCTGGCGCATCGTTTTCACCTTCGACTTTGATTTGGAACGTTTCGCTCGTGGTTTCAGAGTCGAAATCATCTTCTACTTGCGTCGTGGTCTCTTCACTGGTGTCTTGAACGTCCACCGCAAAGGTTTCTTCTGTGGTTTCTGAATCTAGGTTATCACCACCTTGTGAACCTTCAGAATCAGATGAAGAGGCACTTGGCGCAGCCGAAGTTTGTACAGCTTGTCCTTGTGCTTCATTGCCTTCTGCGTCCGAACCACCTTCAGAGCCAGAGGCATCACCGCCACCAACAGCTTGTGCACCCGCACCTGAAGCCGCACCGCCGCTGCCCGCCGCTTCTTCACCAGACCCACCGTCTGATGCCACACTGTCTACCACGTTCGATTGAGCGGCATCCGACCCACCGCTACTCTCTGGCGTGTCTTCTTGTACCGCACCACCGGACGCCGAGGCTTCTTCCTCTGCTCCGGCACCACTTGGGTTGTCTTCCATCGCCTGATTGGCTTCGTCTGCTGCATCGGTATTTTCAGCACCCGTCGCTACGGTCGAAGCAATCGTATTCTGTTGATTTTGCTGATTCTGCTGCTGGGAGGGCGTACCCGCGTCATTGGTTTCCGTTTGTTCTACCGCGTCATTTAGGTCTTTGTTTTGGTTATTTTGGTTGTTGTCACCTGCCATTACAGCCTCCGTTGCCATTAGCTAACTGATCGTGTTTAGAGGCAGTAAAGGACACCATTCTGGAAAACCAACTTTTTTATCCAACTTTTTTCATACTCATGTTGTTTAACCAGAAAGAGGTAAAAAAAATTTGAAAACGCAATTTAAAGATCCTTAGTTATTGTCATTAAAGCAATTAGGGCGGTGGAACAATGATAAACATGACGAATCTGTTGCGCTCAGTCGACAACAGCCACAAAGGGCTGCAATTGCTATTGGGAGATTTTTACAAGGATTTCAGCAGCGCGGCGATCAACATCGAAATGCTGCATAAACAAAACCGTTTTGAAGAGCTGAGCGGCTACTCAAAAAAGCTGAAAACCATTCTGGTCTTGCTTTGTGATGATGATTTACCACCCAAGATGGCAAAGCTAGAGCATTTAAGTAAGCACCACTTTCCCGCACCTAATGAATTGATTGAGGACATCAAAACTGAGCTCAATAACGTGAACAAACAAATAAGCCAGCTGTTAGATATCGAAAACTCTATCGATAACAACACTGATGATGAATAACAGAGGTGGAGCATGAGTAACAAGCAGATCGAGCACCACCTCAGAAAAGCACTCGTTTCCAACAACGAGTCTTCGAAGGTGACCGCAGACGATACGATCGTGCTAGCCAGTGCGATGACCAGCGTACACAAAACATTGCTGGTTATCTTTTTGCTTTCAATGGTGGCGATCGCCGTGGCGTCTCAAGCTCGTATCGACATTGTGGTATCGGTGCGCGGTGAGCTATTGCTGGAATCTGACGTAGAAAAAGTGCAACACCTTGAAGGCGGTATTCTCGAAGAAATGTTAGTGCGCAAAGGTGAAGTGGTTTACGAAGGTCAACCCATTGCGCGCATTCGTTCTTTGGATAGAAACACTCAACTCGATACGGTGAACACAGAAATCATTCAGCTCGAGTTAGACAAACTCCGTTATGAAAGCCTGCGCGATATGGTAGAGCCCGATTTCTCTGCCTACATCGAAAAATACCCAGAATTGGTTCAGGTAAATATGAATACCTGGCAGCAAGAGTTTTCTAAAAACCGCTCTAATGAAGAGTTGATCACCCACGACATCAATCACAAGAACTCGTTGATTGATTCTATGCTTAAGCGCCGCAAAAGCTCCGAGAACCAGCTTTCTTTGATTCGTAAGCAGCTCAATATCAAGAACACCCTCTATAAAGAAGAAATGGCATCTTATGTCGATGTTCTGAATATGCAGGTTCAAGAGTCAAACATGGTGCGTGAGATTGAAAACCTCGATGAGTCAGTCATGAATGAACGCTTCCAACTCGACAAGCTAGAGAAGCAATACCGAGATTTGGTGGAAAACCGCAACTCCGAATACCAAGCACAAATCATTCAAGCGAAGAAAGATCTTAAGCTGAAACGCATTCTTCGTCCTCAACACTCAGACAAAGTGGATCGCCTCGTGGTCTACGCCCCTATTGATGGTGTGGTGGATAAAGTGCACTTCAACTTCCGCTCTGCCGTGATACCGCCGGGGGAAAGTATCGCGGACATTGCGCCGATTAATAACTCCCTTCATGGCGAAGCGAAGATTCCACGTAAAGACATGGGCTTTGTTGAAATCGGACAGGCAGTCAAAGTGAAGATGGACACCTACAACTTTGCCAAATACGGATTTTTGGAAGGTCGAATCGCGTCGATCAGCCGTTCGTCCTATGAAGAAGAGGACGCTGAATTCTACCTCGCTGAAATCCAAATCAGCCAAAACTATCTAGAGCGTGGAGGCACACAATACAAACTATCCCCTTACATGGAGTTTACCGCAGACGTGAAAACAGGGTCGCGTCGGGTTATCGAATACGCTGCGAAGCCGGTTATGTCGGCTATCGAAGACGCGTTCGATGAGAGGTAGTGGATGAGTAACAAACCTTCCTACAATATTTCCGTTCCTGTTATGCGCCTTAGCATTGCTTTCAGCTTGGTGCTGGCTGCCCTCGCCTTTTATTTGTATGTCTCTTGGGAAAAAGTGGATTCAGTGGAGCAAGTGCAAAACGCGCCTCTCTTGGTTCAAGCTCAACAACTCAATCAAACCATCGAACTTGATATCCAAACGCTTCAGCGCTGTTTAGCCGCGCGTTATTGTAGTACAACAGAGCTCGATTTTGAGGTTCTGAAAAATGAAATTGACCAGTTTAAGTCTCTCGCGTCACTCAACAAAACCGAGTTTAGCTTGGTAGGCGCGACCGAATATACGCAGCTTGAACTGGCGATTAATCGCTTCTCGGACAGCTCAAAAACGCGTGACGATGTGTTGGCACTGTATCTCTCGCTCACCAATAACTACCTACAAATGGACGACAACTATCGCACCATGTTTAACAACCATGCGAGCGACCTAATGATGGAGAAAAACGAGTTCTTCATTTGGTTGTTTATGGTCGTTATCGTGCTGGTTGGTATCGCCGTCCTATCGAATTTAGTGGCAATTCTAAAACTGAAAAAATCCAGTTCGAATGAGCGCGACATTGACCAAGAATTCGATGGGCTTTATCAAGAACTCAAACAACTGGATTTACAAAGGTTGGAAGAGTTGCTGAATGAAGTGAGCATCAATCCGAAGCAGCGTCAAATCTATTCTCACCTCAAACTGATTTTCAGCAAACTCGAAGAGCAAAAACGTAATAACGATCTCTACAAGCAGCTCTATGCTCTGATTGGTTACGAGATTCGAGGCATCACCAACACCATTAACGGCGGCGTGCAATACCTCGTACAAGAGACCGATGAGAGCGGCGTGTTGATGGCGCAAGATATAACCTCGGCTGCCAATACCCTGTCTGAGTTGGCAGAGAACTACAACCGACTCATTTCACAAGGAACCGAGAGCAAATCGAAAGAGTTTTCACTGCTTAATGTGTTGTCTGAATTGATGATTCACATCAGTTCAAAAGTGCAGCGTAATGAAGGTGAGCTAGACTGCTTTATCTCGGATAACTTACCAAACCGTGTTGAAGGGCAATCCACCAGCTTATTCTGGGTGTTGTTCCTACAGCTATCGAACGCCATCCAACTCAAAGCCGATAAGAAACTGTTTGTCACCATTGAGTCAGGCGCGGCGTCAGACATTGAGAACACCCGCTTAACCATCAATCTAAACTTCTTAACCACGCTGGATGTGCCGTTTGCCAAGCTCAATACCCTACACTGGAGCGACCATAAACAGCACACAGCAACCAAAGACGATTTGGCGAAAAGCGTGTTGAAAGATTATGGCTATTACGAGAGCCATTGGTATCAATCGGGCAATCAGGAACGTTTTCAAATTCAGCTCGATTTGAAAGCCAAAAGCTTCCACACCGAGAAAACTCGCTTCGACAATAAACGTTTGTTGCTGTGTGCCAACTCTCAGCTGCGCATTGATGTGATGAACAAAATGTTGGTCAACTTAGGATTAGAGATCACACCAATTCGCACCCCGAACGAGCTCTTCTCTGCTGCAAAAACCTTTGGCGAATACGATGCCATTATGCTGACCGACACGTTCGAGCCAAACAAGCTGCCCTCACTGAGCAAAACGGTGAAGTCGCAACTGCGCAATCACCCGAACACCAAGTTGTTGCTTTCAGTTACTAGCACTCAGCAAGCACAAGAGAGCCATACCTTTGTCGACAAGATTCTGAACTCTCCTGCGATTCCGTATGAGTTCATCCCCAATCTTTTAGCAATCATGGAAGCGGAAGCCTCAGAAGACCAGATGGAGAACAGCTCATTCCTGATTGTTGAGGATGACCGTGTTCAACAGATTCTACTCAAACGTATTTTGAGTAAGCAAGAATACGAAGCCGATACCGTTGGCGATGGCGCAGACGCCGTTCAGCACTTCATGAATCAGCGCTCGGATATCATTTTTATGGACTGCATCATGCCTGGCATGGGCGGTATTGAAGCAACCAAACGCATTCGACAATACGAACAAGAGAGCGGGCAAAACCCCTGCACCATCATAGGTGCGACAGCATTGACCAGCAGTAATGAACACCAAGCTTGTATCGAAGCTGGAATGGATTACGTGATCAGCAAACCTTATAAAAACGACGAAATCATCAAGGTGATCAACAAGTATGTGGCGGTACAGAAACTTAACTAGCTGCGTATTGGCAGCGCTTACATTGAGCAATACTCCTTCGGCAATGGCGACCACCTTGCTTGAGGCGGTCAAACTCGGCTTGGAAAACAATTTATCTCTGCGCGCTAGTGATAAAGGCGTGGAAGAAAACGAATACAACATCGACATTAGCCGTTCTAAGTTTCTACCCTCTTTAAACGGTGCTGCTGATACCACATGGAATGAAAACGAAACCATATTAACGGGAACACCGGATACACGTTCAAGCTACAACTCGAACAGCTACAGCGTGTCTTTATCCCAATCGGTGTTTAACCTTGGCGACATCTTCAAATACGGCACCGCGAAGCTTGATTTCAACATTGAAGAAATCAAGCACGAGAACAAAATCCAGAGCACCATTTCTGAAATCGCGACGCAATATTTCGAGTACCTGAAAAACAACGCGCAAATCAAAGCCACCAAAGTCGAGCTTAAATCGTCTGAAACACGTGAGCGCCAAATGCGTCGTAACGTGGAGCTTGGCAACACTGCGGCGAGCGAGTTGTATGAGGTGATTGCTCAGAAAGAAGGCATTGCCAATCGCTTAAGAACCCTAGAGAAAGACCGACGTGTGATTTTGAACGGTTTAGAGATTCAAGTTCAATACCCAGTCACCCCATCGCAGGACATCTACGAAAGCGTGCCCTTGGCGGAAATCAGCGAATCCGAACAACGCGCGATTCTTGAGCAAGCTTTGAAGCTAAATAACGACTTATTGGTTGCGAAGAAGACGGTAGAGCGCAGCCGAAGAGGCTTGAAAGAAAGCGGTTCAAACTTTGTGCCGACCGTATCGCTCTCTGCCAGTTACCGTTACGACGATGCGAACAACTATGACCGAACCGACCCCACCGCAACAGGGGACAGTAATTCCACCAGCGTCGGTTTGAACTTGAATGTGCCGATTTTCTCCGGTGGTTCGGATTACTACGGTTATCAAAAATCGTCGACTGCTATCGAGCGAACGGAACTACTGTACCAAGATTCGTTGTTCACGACGCGCAATAGCGTTAACACCTCGGTACTCAACATTAATGACTTCTCCCGCGCAATTAGCAGTTACGAGAACATCATCCGAGCCAACTACGCTTCCTACAAAGGCATTCAACGCGCTTACCAGCTTGGTACGCGAACCATTACCGACTTACTGGCAGCGGAAAGTAAACTGTTTAGCGCGCTACGTGATTACGAGAGCGCGCGTTATGACTACATCATTGAATCGATCAATCTTGAGCAAATCAAGGGCATGTTGTCGGTGCAATCCATCGAAAGCATCATGCAGTTGATGAGTGATATCGAAGGCAGAAGCAATCAAGACTTAGTTCCAAAACACCTTCTCTCCAAACCATCGATTAAGAAAGGAGGTCGCAATGCAAACTGAGCATTTTTCCCAGAAGATTAACTTTGCTGACAAATGTTACCTAACTTTCTCCACGGTCATCTCAACGCTGTTTGGTTTAGTGCTGCCCTTTTCGATTCTGATTATCTTTGACCGAGTTTTACCTAACCAAGCTAAAGACACACTGTTTCTTCTGTTTGCCATTATCTTGATCACTATCTTCCTCGACTATCACTTAAAGAATCAGGAAGAGAAGATTTCGTCGGTGATCATGAAGCAATTCGAAACCAACTTAACCAACAAGGTGTTTCAATCCATCTGTTTGGCTGAGATTTCGAAATTTCGTCGCCTAGAACCCGGTGAATACCTAGAGCGTATTGCGACCATTCCTGAGATTAAATCCTTCTTTGGTGGAGAATCTGTACGGGCATTGATCAACCTTGCCGTCAGCATACTGACCATTCTGATTATCGGTCTGATCAACATCTGGGCAGGGGTGACCATCTTGCTCGCCTCCATCGTTTTAGCAGTGTTCGCACTGAGCCTTTCCAAGCAAAAGATCAACAGCCTAGAAAACAAATCCGACATCGAAGGCTTAACCACGTCGAAAATCATCGAGATCATCTCTAGCCCTCTCGATATCAAAGCGCGCAATATGGAATATCGCGTTGAGAGCTTGATGACACAAATGGTGGAAGAACGTGAAGTCGAGAACATCAAATACGAGCAAATTGAATCGAACTTCAGCCTTATCTTGTCACTCATACAACAGCTCTCCATTGCTTGTGTGGTGGTGGTTTTGGCCACGGCCGTTATCAACATGCAATCTAGCCAAGGCATCATGGCAGCCATCATCATGCTTACCAACCGTTACTTCGCCCCATACCAGCAAGTGATGCGCACGGTGAGCCGCTGGGAGTTGAACAAGCTTCATATTCAACGTATCGCTGAGCTGCTTGAGCTTGCTGCGTCTGTAGAACAACAAAATGACACGACAGAAGTCGAGCGCATCTCGGTGAAGTATTCGGAAAAACAACGCATCGAGTTTGAACGCGGTCAGGCTTACTTGCTGACGGGTAAAAGTGGCGCAGGCAAAACCCACCTCGCGAATTGCATTACGCGGCAAAACACCGACAGCAAGCTCGATATCCAAATCAACGAGACACCACTCGATGACGTTAACTACAACGTCTGGCGTAATAGCGTGCTCATGGTCGACAAAACCAGCTCGTTCGTCGAAGGGACCATCATCGACAACCTGACTTGTTTCCGCCCGAGCCTAAACAACACCGCATTTGCGCTTTGCGAAACCATGAACATCAAAGCACAAATCGATGCCCTTCCCGCGGGTTTTTATACCGAGCTTAAAGGACATTTACGCAACCCATTCTCGCGCCAAGTCGCTTATGCCTTGTTGTTAGTGCGTGCCTTACTTGCGAACAAACGTGTGTTGATCTTCGACGACATCGACTGTGTTTATGATGACGACTTTGCTCGATTGGTTTTGACCAGTACCGCCTATCGCGCCAACGACAAAATCCTCATCATCGTCAGCAACAAGATGGACAAACTCAATCATCGCCTCAAACGCGTCAAACTTACCGGAGGTGACCAATGAGTATTTTGGTTGATTTTAATAATGTCCCTCAGCGCTTGTTGGACTTTGAGGCTCGAAGTTATGACGAGCGATACAATCAGTCACCTTTGATTCGTGGTTTAGCTTACACCCTCATTGCGCTTGAATGGGAAGGCACACCTTCTATCCTCAGCGACGCTTTTATCCCTAAACCAAAAGACAGCGACAGTTTTATCGCCACGATTGAACGCCTTGGTTACCGTTGCGACGTCACCAAATTAAAAACGTTGGAGCACATCGAGGGGCACCCTCATCCTTGTTTTATCGAGATAGAAAACCTCACTGCGATTTTCTTGGGCACTAAAGACGGCAAACTGATCCTGTTTGATTACACCAATAACAACACCATTGAATACCCGCTCTGCAAAAAGCCATGTTTGTTAGTCTCGATCAGCGAATACTCGCGCTTGTTCCGAGAGCCGCCACCAGAATCTCAAGACCGCAGTAACTGGATTAAATACGCGTTTTATCGCTACAACAATGAACTCAAAAGCCTGATTATTCTTAGCTTTGTCATCAGTATCTTGGGCGCGCTCCAACCCTTCTTTATCATGAGTGTGTACAACTTCGCCTTGACGTCTAGCTCTCAAGCCACGCTCTATTGGCTCACGTTGTTTGCCGTGATTGTTGGATTTTCGGAATACTTTTTTAAGAAGATGCGAGTCAACATCATTGCCACTTCAGGTAAGGACTTGGCGGTGCACATTTCTCAAGCGGTTATATCCAAGCTGCTATGGCTCCCGTATGCGATGACATCCACCGCTGGCGTGTCTTCTCAGTTGGCGCGTTTGAAAGACATCGACACATTCCGCCGATTGGTAACGGCAGAGTCAACTTTGAGCTACTTCGACATGCCGTTTGTTATCGTGTTCATTGTCGCGATTGCCATCATGTCAGGAACCGCTGCACTGGTCGTCATGGCGGGTTTGATTCTGATGTTGGTGTTCTGTGTTTATTCTCGATACATCTATTCACAAGCCACGTCAAAGAGCTCTCGCGCTAACGCCATGGTTTCTTACCAATGGAATGAAATTCTTCGCGGCATCAAAACCATCCAAGGCTTGCCACTGTTGCGCGTTATTCAATCTCGCTTCAGTGCTTCACACATGCAAAGCACCAATGATGCTGAAAACGTTGCGGTGACCAACAGTAAGGTTCAAGCCGCAGGTGGCAGTTTGATTCAGGTGATTGGTACCGCAAGTATCGTGACCGCGGTTATCGGCGTAATGGATGGCACATCTGATGCCGGTGCCATGCTTGCAACCGTGATTTTAGTCTGGAAGGCGTTAGGTCCGATAATGGGTATCTACAACTCCATATCCAAATTCCAATCCATTAAGGCGTCCTCTGCGCAAATCAACAACCTTATGGCAATGAATGACGACAAGCTAACGTTAGAGAAAAGCCCCCCTATTCGCCTGTTCCAAGGCAGCATTGTCGGCAGCGGTGTAAGCCATCGCTACACTGGCGCGGCAACAGGCTTAACCAATCTCGGGTTTAAAATTGCCCCAGGGGCGAAAGTGGTGATTTGTGGACCGACTGGTTGCGGCAAAACCACGCTAATCTCCATTCTTGCGGGTTTAGAGGATAGATACCAAGGCGCAGTGTCGGTAGACGGCTACAACATCAAACAGTTCAACAGCTATCGCTACCGAACCTCGATTAACTACATCCCGTTTAATTTGCATATTTTTGAAGGCTCTCTGGAGACTAACTTCATCTTGCATAATGGACTCATCCCTACAGAAAAGATGCAAGAGATGGTGAGCTTTTTCGAACTCGATGCATGGTTGCCAGAAGGATTGAACACTCAGCTAAGCGTAGATAAATGCAAGAACTTACCTAATGGTATTCAACAGAAATTGCGCCTCGCGCTGGGGCTTGGAAGCTGTGAACAATCACTGATCATCATTGATGAACCATTTAATGGCGCTGAGCAAGAAAATGCTCAGTACTTCAACCGCTTGTTCACCGATAAATTGCTAAACAAAACCGTGGTGTTCTCTACCAATGATCCGGGGTTGATCGCCACTTCGAACATGAGTTTGGTATTAGAGCCAGACGGCAACTTGAAATATTTTGGCTTAACAGACAAATACTTAAACAGTTTGAGTTAATACTGTGGCGCTTATTCACAATTGACTCTTTAATCAGACAGATACAATTGACAAAGATATAAACCAGAGAGATGATTCGACCGAGGTTTAGAGGTATTTAGGATTCAGATGTATACATTTGTTGCTGACAAATTGGATGTGGTTTATTTATCAGCGATACCGGAAAACCACGCATTACAGGACTTTGATGTGCCTGAAGAAGAACTCGAAATCCGCGAGATTGTCGAGGTGTGGTATGAGTGTGCATTTTTGCCTGATTTCAATCTCGAGCAAATCGACATCGCAAACAAAGCGGAGCTAGTGGCAACACAAACTCAAGTGGTGAACAACTACACGAGCACCCTCGCTTTCTTACTCAAGAGCAAAGTGTATCGAGCTGCCCTTAACCGCATGTTGAGCATCTGGACACTCGAACCCTCCGCGAAAGCACAACTTGAGTTACTACTTTTTGCCGAAGAGCAAGCAAAGACCAACTGAGCAACAAACATATAGAAAAAAGCCAGCAACGACGCTGGCTTTTTAGAAGCTATTGAACTGGTATTACACCCAACCATCAAACTGAAGACGTTTTTGTATTCGCTCTACTGCCTCTTTCTGCATTTGTCTCACGCGTTCGTTAGAGACATTCAGTAAGTCCCCGACTTCAGCTAATGTTTTCACGTTGTGTTCAAATAAGCCGAAGCGATGAATCAGCACTTGCTGTAACTTCACAGGCAATGTGTTAACGACGTGCTCCAGTGCTTGAGTAAAGCAATGGTCTTCGCAATCTTGCTGTGGATCTGTTGTGTATTCGCTTTCGCACTGTTCGAGCACAAATGGCGCATGATTAAGGTCGACAGTCGTTGAAACATCGATAAAGCCGCTCAACGCGACTAACTCATCAACACGCTCTACCTTTACGCCTGAACAGTGGGACAACTCAGAAATCGAGATGTCTTTGCTCATGGTTTTGCTCGCATCATGCTTTTTGGACGCAAGGCTATTTATCTCTTTACAAACGTGAGCAGGTAAACGCACCGTGCGACCGTTGTTCATTAATGCCGCTTCAATGTTTTCGCGAATCCACCACACAGCGTAAGTTGAAAAACGATAACCCGGCTCAGGATCATACTTGTCGATGGCTTTGATCAAGCCAATGTTGCCCTCTTCAATCAAATCAAGCAGCGTGAAGTTGTTGCCAGTACGCTTTAAGTAGCTTTTGGCAATCTTCACCACTAAACGCAAATTAGATTCGATCATCACCTCGCGCGCTTCTTTGTCCCCCGCTCGATTGAGTTTGGCATAATGCAGTTCATCTTCTCGAGAGAGTAAATCAATCCCCACGATGTCTTTTAGGTAATGTGCATAAGGATCTTTACCTGCAGAAAACGTTTCTTTCATTGGCATCTCATCCGTGACACCTCGGGACCTAGCAAAACACTCGTTGTTCATTTCCCCGTCCTTATCAGCCAACTTTACTGGTGTAGCTCTTTGGCTACTTTTCTCCGTGGCTCAATTAATATGCCACCCAACGAATAACATTCGTTTTACGTTGAGTGTAGACAAGGCTTTTTAGCTTTACCAAGAAATTGCATTTAATTTCATATCAACCCTGCACTCAACTGTCAAAACGTGAGCGGGTTGGGATTTATGGAGCAACATTCAGTATCGTATTTACATCAGAGTTGATAGAAGAGTTTCACTTACTAACAGTTAAATAAATTCACTTTTAAAACATATATTTAAAAACTGTACTTTACATTAGCAAACAACAACGTCGCAGGTACTTCGCCAAACAAGCTGCCACTGCTACCGTTAAAGCTTTGGATTACCGTGAGCAACTGCCAGTCATTAGCGAGAGAGTAGTTACTCGATACCCCAAGGAAATAGGAATGATCGTCGTAGTAACTGGTTGAGAGCGTGACGCGGTTTAGAGGCGTTAAGTCAAAGCTCACATCGGCATACCATGTATTTCGTGTAAAGCTCAACGTTTTTGCATCGAGAGGAAGATTCAAATACGCCAATGCGCTTGATGCATCTTGCGGTTCAGAGATAAATAACCACGCTGCACGCCCCATCCAGCTGCGTTTTCCGCCAAAGCTGTAATCCGATTCAATACTGGCAACTGTAGTCTTTTTGGTCGGTTCACCCTCAAATTCTGGATCAATGGGATCAAACCACGTGAGCTCTCCACGAAAACCCGCATCAAACACATCCGTTGCAAAACCAGCGCCGAGTACGTAATCCATCCGAGCTCGTCCTGCAATAAACTGATAATCCCATCCCGATTGATTGGCGAAATAACGCAGTGAGGCACTCTCTTGTCCTGACTGACGAGCTGGTGAAAACACCAAATCAACCCCATCAGCAAAACCTAATTTTCTGCTCAGCATGACCGCATCCGTGCCTGCTCGCTCTTCATAGTCAAAATCGTAAATCGAATACGCATTGTAGATATCGTTTGGATTCCATATCGTATTCATCGACCAATTGATACGAAAGCGCCCTAGTTGCGCTCCCCAGTCATCTTGCTGCCAAGTGAGATATAGACGATCAAGCTGACTGTTAATGACCACATCATCTTCATGCCAGTTTTTGCTTAAATCCATGTAACCAGAGTCCAACGCGACCAAATCGGCATAGCCAGGAAAGTCGGTAGAATCGCCCCAAAGAGCTCGATTTCTAAGCCCAACATTCACACGCCAGCTAGAGGAAAAACGGTATTCAAAGTTAAGTCGATTGTGTATCAGGTTATCGAACGTATTATCAGTGCCATCAGGAACACTGTAGGTTGCCATGTATTTGATGTAGCCATCCAAATCCCATGACTTTTGAGGCTCTAATCCGGGGACAGCAGACAAGGCAGAACCTGCCTGAAGACATAGCAATGAAAGACTTAACGCCTTAATAAACACTGCATTTACTTTTGTTCTGAGCAAGCCGGTATTGAATTGGAGAGCTTTGGTGCAAGTCGCAGACAAATAGGAAGCAGCTCTATGCATGCGACCTCTCTGCACGATTATCAATATTACTGAAATCACGCGCCAAACGACCGTCTTCAAATACGATAATGCGGTGTGCACGTTTTATCACCCGCGGATCGTGGGTCGAGAAGATAAACGTCGTTCCCTCTTGTTCGCTAAGTTGCTCCATAATGTCGAGCAGCTCCGCGGTGCTTTTGGCGTCTAGATTGGCAGTCGGTTCGTCCGCCATGACAAAACGAGGCTTCGGCGCTAAAGCACGAGCAACCGCAACACGCTGCTGCTGTCCGCCGGACATCTTACCTGGCACCTTATTCATCTGTTCCGCCAATCCCACTTGTTCAAGTAAGGACGTCGCACGTTCACGACATTCTCGCTCGCTTTTACCTTGCAACTGCATGACGAATTCCACATTCTCAAGCGCGGTTAGCACAGGTAACAAACTGTAGTCTTGGAAGATGAAGCCTATATTATCGCGACGATAGGCAATCAGTTCTTTTTCTGACATCGATGAAATCATGCAACCATCGATTTCCACCTTGCCAGAGCTTGGAGCATCAATACCGCCAATCATGTTCAGCAACGTCGTTTTTCCCGAACCAGATGGTCCCATGATCGCAACAAATTCCCCCTGCTTAATCTCCAAGTCTACCGACTGCACTGCGTGCACAGGGTAATCACCATCAGCGTTGTAAATCTTAGTTAGGTTTTCTAGTTTGATGGTCATTAGCTTTTCTCCGCCATGGCATCCACAGGTCGATGCTTCAAAATTTGTCGTGCGGGATACAGGGCTGCGATAAAGCTGGCAACAAAAATCGCGACAATGATCATTTGATATTCCGCTATTGATACCCGTGGATAAAGCAAGGTATCCACGCCATAAGCCCCTAGCCCTTCCGCCATACCAGCCAGCGACAACCCGGTAATACTCAGCACCTTGAGCATAATTGCACTCCCGAGCAACCCAAGCGCACAACCGCTTAATCCGAGGAACAAGGTTTCAAAAACAATCAACAAGCGTATCTTGTGTTTTTGCATGCCGACAGCCATTAACACACCGAACTCTCGTGTGCGTTCAAACACTGACATCAACATGATATTGATGATGCCAAGGGTCATCGCCAGCACAAACACCACGAGCATCACTTGGTTGGAAACATCCATCGTGCTCATCATGGTGGAGAGCAAAGGCTGGATCTCCTGCCAAGGTCTCACACTGAGCAAGCCTTTACTTTCCGGCGGCAAAATAGAGTGAGTGAAAGCCAGTAACTGCTTGAGCTCAGCATCGTTATTAGAAGTAAGGAGTATCGCAATTTCGTGCGTGCCACTCAGCCCCGCTACCTTTTCAAGATCCGCTTTTCGGACGTAAACATTCCCGTCATCAAACCCTGTTGATGGTGTTTTGAATATGCCTCGAACACGAAATGCCGCACCTGCAACCTCCCCATTCACATCAGACAGAGTGAGTACCACTTTGGAGCCGACACGTAGCTTTAATCGCTCAGCTATCTTGCTCGATACTAAAATCGGATTTCTGCCTTCTTCGCTCAGCCATTCTCCGTCGACAATATGTTTCGAGAGTGGCGTGATGTTTTGCTCTTGATCGATATTAACGCCATTGATGCGAATACCACGTGTACTGCGCGCCGACGCTATCATGCCATCTGCTAGAAATCGCTCAGAAATGGCTTTCACTTCTCGGTTACTCGCCAACACTTTGCTTATCTTTTCCGCATCGGGAATCACATCTTTTAGCTCTGGATTGACTAAGTAGGACTTTTGCTGGATCTGCAAATGACTGGTTTGCCAAGAGATGGCGTTCTTAATCATGCTATCGACCAAGCCATTCATGAATCCCATCATGGCAACCACGCCCATCAAGCCAAATACCATAGCTCCGAGCATGATTGAGGTTCTCAACTTGTTGCGCCACAAGTTACGCCAAGCCAACTTAACCAGCATGAGCACCTCCTTTTAACCCTGCCGCAATGGGCATTCGAAACATGCGAACCATTGGGTAAATCAAACACAACAAAAGAATGAACAGCACGACGGCGATTTGATTGAGCAGTAAGTGTGGGTCGAGCGAAACAGGCACAATAGGTTCAAAACCACTTTCGCGCATGAGCTTGGCAGCATCGCCAGTAATTTCGATTGGATTAAAATAGAAATACCCCAACACGGGAGCACTCACAATAAGCCCAATAATGATGCCAATTATGGACATAAACAGAGACTCTACCGTGAGCAGAAGGACGAGCTTGGAGCGCAGCATTCCGGTTGCCAGCATGACTGCGAACTCACGTTGGCGTTCTAATGTTGTCATCAAGATAGTCGCAAACAAGCCAAAACCAACAATGCCGTAGAGAATGTAAATCAAGAAAATACCGCCCGCTTTATCTAAGGCGATTTGCTGTGCCATTTCTGGCGACAACTCTTTCCAATCCTTCACGGCGACACTTTTGCCATACTCGGTTTTAAGCTGTTCAACGGTATCAGGTAAGTCTCTTAGACTCTCCGTATTTAAAACCCATGCGGTGACTTGGTCATCCAACGAATACAGGCTTTGCGCGGTATCGAGCGGCATGTACACCAACTGAGAATCAAGCTGCTGCAAAGGAAAATGAAGAATGCCCGAGATTTGATACAAACCTGCCGCGGTCTGTCCCCTATAACCGACACCGTAAAGCACCAATTCATCGCCAACCTTGAGTCGCAAATAATTGGCTAAACCACCACCGACTAGCACTGCTTTTTGCCCTGATTGGATGTAGCTTCCCTCAATCAGTTTGTCGCTGATATTGGAGTATTGATCTTCAGCTTCAGGCTCAACGCCTAGTACCATCACGCCTTTTGAGCGTTCGTCTTTTGCGGCTAGAGCAAAAGATTCTACCCGAGGTAATACCACATCAATATTGGGATTGTTTTTCGCCGCTGAAATGAAGGTGTTGGTTTGCGGCAAGACATCATCAATACTGGAAGAGTCACCAAACTCGGGGTTTTGCAGTTGAATCAACCCGGTATAAAACTTGGCGGCATTTTTGATATTGGACGTGTAACTGCCTTCTTGAAACGCTCGCGTAATAAGCGAAAGAAACAACACCAATGCCAGCGCAGACGCCGTCAGTAGTGTCCTGCGCTTTTGTCGCCAGAGGTTTCGCCAAGCCAGTTTCACAAGCATTGATTCGCTTCCTTCCGTTGATATTTGATTATCCGTTTCTTCTTTTAGCCGTTCATTCACCCAAACTTAGTCGCGCAGCGATTTCATCTGTTGCTGAGAGAAAAAACTGTCATCGATATCGAAATCAAACTGCGCTTGGTGGGTGATGAGTACGGTTTTGTTGTCTGGCTTATCAAGCGGCTGCATTTCCATTCTGGTCGCTAACTTTCTCCCGCCGAGCTCTTTCACGTCATAAGTCGTCATAACGTTCACTCGTTCATCAAACTCATCGTAGAATTCTACTTTGCGCTGCAGATAGGTCGTTCTGGAAATCCACAACGTTACTTTGCTCCAAACCACTGGAGCATCGGGCTTCGCAACAGCATCTATCACCCAAACCTTGTCGCCATCAAACGTATCCTCGCTTTTCAATTCATGTTGATAATCGACCACGATAGAGGACTGGTTGATCAAATCATCGTTGGTGAAGTCAGAGCCCATCCACGATTGGCTCAACATAGATGGCGCAATTTTGATGACGCGTTCAATACTCGGCACCCAATTCCACATTTCTCTCTGTCGTTTTAGAGAAGCACTGCCCTTATCCTTGGCTGGCGCCGTGACCAACACCAAAGACAAATCCGTCCCTTTGGTCCAACTCTTCATGGTCATCGACCGAGTCCAATCAGGACGAATGATCTCCATAGTGGATTCGGTATAACTGGAATCACCGCGCATTGCTTGATCTGACTTTTGCACGATATCAAAAGCACTTTCAGCCACAGCAGTAAATGAAATGGACCAACACAGTAGAGATAACCAAGCAGTACGCATAACCGTCCTCGACACTGAAATCCAACACTATTCACGTCAGAAATAACAATAAAAACAGGGAGTTCAAATCAGTATAGCAAGGAGAGGATGAAGGTCAGCGAGAGCACGCTCAAAGTTTTACTGAGCTTTACGAAGTAATGGTTCCACTTTGTTTCTGTTGATGATTTGGAACACCGCGCGATTCTTGCCGCTGGCTTTTCCACGATACATAAGTTGATCAGCATCTTGCAGGCTAGGCGTCTCATCAAACCTAGGATAATACGCACAACCAAGACTGATGCTCACATGAATGTTCTGTCCATCTAATGGGATTGGCATTTGATTAACGTGAGTACAGATTTCACACGCCAGCGTTTGGGCCTCTTCTGCCGATAGTGACACACTCACCAAAGCAAATTCCTCGCCGCCAACTCGAGCTAATGTTACCTTTTCATCGGTCACCGATTTCGCGGTATTCGCAACAGCAACGATTGCTTGATCTCCAGCCAAATGACCAAACTGATCATTGATGGATTTGAAGTCATCAATATCAAACACCATAACCGTCAGGTCTCTTTTTACTGTGCTTAATGTCGCCAACCTTTCAATCAAATGACGTCGGTTATAAAGCTTGGTAAGAGGGTCTGTCAGGGTCAACTCAAACAACTGTTGATTGGCTAAAGTTAACTGTCGAGTTCGCAACGCCACCGTTCTTTTAAGTGAAAAGATATGGAACATAGCCGCAATAACCAAAGCGAACACGGCCAAGGGTGCCAGATAGGCAGGATAAACGGTTTTTATATGAATCCAACGGCTGAGTATGCGATCTTTATCCGCTTCCATCACTCTCTCGAAGTTTCTGGAGATCTCATCAATCGATTTAGGACTGCCCTCTCCCGAGGCAATTCGTAAGTTTTTGCTGTAAAGGTGAACAGCAGGTAAAAAAGCCACAGGCTCGGGTGTCGTGGCCATGTAAAAGTTCGACACTTGAGTGTCAGCAACAAAGAGGAAAACTTTCTTTTTTGCCACCGCATCTAACATTGCATCATTATTCGAATAGAGCTTTACCGCCGCGTTTGGGTAACGTTTACGAATAAAATGCTCTTCGAATCCACCACGAACTACGCCAATTTCCATCGCAGATTCGCCTTCGAGCACTGAGTTGATGTCCAAACCAAACACATCTTTATTCACGTAAAGTTGGGTATCAATGGGCATGATCACCGTACCAAAATTCAAGTACTGGCTTCGTGCTTCGGAATATATTAGCCCCGCATGAACGTCTGCACGCCCTTCCTTCACAGCGAGTAAAGACTCTTCCCAATCAAGCAAAAGGAATTTAACGTGCACATCATTGCGAACAGAGTACTCACGCCAAAAATCAATCAAGATACCTTGTGGCTCGCCGTCTGGGGTAAGATAAGAGAATGGTTTCCAAGCTTTGGAATTGGCAACAATCAAGGTACCTTGTTTGGTCTCATGACTTTGGGATGCGGCGCTGTAAAACACACTCACGATCATCAGAGCGATGCCAAATGTTGCGCTTTTCCAACCATAAGTACTATAACGTATGAGAGCCATACCTACTTCTCGCCAACCTATCCGAAAGTATTATCTAAGACTTAATTCGAACTAAAGGTATAGCAGAGCTTTTAATGATGGGAAGTGACTCTTATTGATATGAATCTAAATTAGTACCTTTGTGCTGCAAAACGGTACTTTATTACCATAATATTTTATTAATCCATCGCGAATTATTATGAAATTTATATGGATAAAAGTGCTATAAATACATTCTGCTTTCTTAGGTTTTATTATTGCGCGTAAAAACACCTGACACAGCCCACAAAATCACATAAAAAAAGTAATGATTATTCGCTCGATAAGAATCACTTTGTTAACTTACGCGCAATTTTTTTGTGACCCGAAATTTTCGCTTTCGCCATGCCTTCTCAATATAGAATTAACAAAATCGTCGAAATTGGCGATACGCTGCATCGTAGTGGCTGTGCGCCTTACAAAGTAGAGAAATACACTCAACACTACGCGCAAAAACATGGCGTGGATGTGATGATTCAAGCTACACCTACCGCGATCAACTATCAGTTTCCTGATGACAACAACGCTGTTGTGCTCAAGCGACTCAAACCGGCATCAATTAATCTCAGCTTGCTCGCGAATACCATCATCCGTATCAACCAACCGAGTAGCGAACCCGTTCCAGAACCTGCTGGTTATCCTTCTTGGGTTATCGCATTGGCAAACATGGGCATTCCACCCGCGTACTTGATGTTGGTTGGCAGCACCTTAGAGGCGGTCGGCTTTGCCTTTATTCTCGGTTTTATGGTCTGGGGATGTCAGCAAGTTTGCCGAGCGAGACGCGCAATTGCGGTTGAGTTTATCGCAGCGTTGTTCACCGGCATTATTGTCGCTTATCTATCTAGCACTGGACTTCCGATCCCTGTTTGGGCGCTATGTATCGCGACGATTGTCTTATTCGTCCCCGGCCTCTCCATCGCTAACTCACTCGAATGTTTGGCGTTTAATGATTTGGTTTCGGGCACTAGCTTATTGGGGCAATGCGCTCTTACGCTGATCAAACTGTTTGTTGGTATCACGATGGGTCTGAACATTGGCGAAGCGATTTGGGGACAAGCTCAGTCTATTGCTTACACCAATGAAATTCCGATCTGGATGCACATTAGCGGCTTGTTCTTAATTTCAGCATGTCTTGGTGTGATTTTTAACGCCCGTCCTATCGATATACTGCTTGGGCTACCTGTCGCGATGCTGGGGATGTGGGGGCCATTTTATCTCGGCTTCGAAAGTGGCTGGGTGGTTGGAACTTGGGTAACGACCGTTCTAATTACACTTTACGGCACATGGATTGCGAAAAAGATGGAGCTGACCGGTTCTATCTACATTGTTCAGGGCATCATTATTCTGGTTCCGGGCAGTCGCGTCTTGGTCAGTGCGAGTCAGTCGGTATTTGAGCAATCGATCCTTCCGATTCCGAGTATTGGTCTCTCAGCGCTGTTCATGTTCTCTGCCATCGTTGCAGGACAAATTACAGCCTACTCGATTTACTCGCCAAAAATAGAACGCTAGAACACCCCTTCGCCATTACCTTCAGACAAGAAAAAAGCCCTATTCAAAATCCACGTTAGTGAGAACTTTGAATAGGGCTCTTTGCCTCTATGCTTCGCTTTCCGATTGAAGCTGCCTTTGCCTTTTTTGGCTTTCACAACTCGCGTTCTAAACAATTGACTAGTGACGACCGCTTTAAGTGCGTTGTCTTTGATTTCCCCTCGGCCAAACTCGGTATCTTGATTCAATTCATTTGGCTGAGGATTAAGTTTTTTCTTTCCCATAGATCCTCCGTAATGGTCGAACCAGATTGGACAATAATTAGATAAAATAGTCAAATTTGTAGAATTATTTTCATTTTATTCTTCAAAAACTTCACATCAACGTCATTTATTTGAAATTTCATCAAAAAAACACTGTATAAAAAGTGACTAGATACAAATATTTGCCTTTGATAGAGCAATAAATGTTGACTATACCCGTAATTAACCTAGACTCGAACACGGCTAGAAAGAAAGTTCTTTGTTTTCACATTTCGTTGGATTACTCGTAATTCCCCCGTCCTGTGGTACGCAATAGCAATTTATTTTTCCACGCTATAAGCGCCGATTAGGCGAAGATTTACATAAAATTAGATATTTAGGAAATAAACATGTCTAACAAAGCTACTGGTACAGTTAAGTGGTTCAACGAAACTAAAGGCTTCGGCTTCATCCAACAAGAAAACGGTCCTGACGTTTTCGCACACTTCTCTGCAATCCAAGGTGACGGCTTCCGTACTCTTGTTGAAGGCCAGAAAGTAGAATTCGAAATCACTCAAGGTCAAAAAGGTCCACAAGCTGAGAAAATCACTCTAGTTTAATCCTTTTAAGATTTTGATATGGTAGCCAGCTTTTTAGCTGGCTATTTTTTTGCCCTCAAATTATTGATCACTCTTATGGCTCTTAAACCGACGATATACAAGTTTCGTATCGCGATCTCCGATATGAACAACGATTACTACGATTCAAAAAACCTGACCATTGCCCTACACCCTTCAGAAAAACCACAGCGCATGTTAGCGCGTATTTTGGCTTACTGTTTGAATGCCCAAAAAGAACTTGAGTTTACTAAGGGTCTTTCTACGACAGAGGAACCGGACCTGTGGCGCGTTGAAGATGACCAATCCATAACACATTGGATTGAAATCGGTGAGCCAGAACCAGACCGCATCAAGAAAGCATCACGCCTTGCTAAGCATGTGAAGGTGTACACGTACAATACGAAAGCATCGGTTTGGTGGGATAAAATGGCAGGCAAATTTGGCATGCTTCCAGTGGATGTGGCAAGTCTAGATTACGACGCTATCGACTTGATTTCACAGCACCTTGACCGCGGCACTAGTCTATCTGTTATGATTACCGGCACCTCTATTTTCGTTGATATTAACGAACAACACGTCGAAGTGACGGTGAAGGAATTGCAAAGTAATGACGCCTCTTAATGAACTGATCCAACAAATGGGGTTCACAAACATTCCCTTCGTTAACGAGCACAAAGCAGCAAGGCGACGTTGGACAAAGGAACAAGCTCCATTGTTCATTAGAGTATGTGAAAATAAGCCTGAGACAGCCCCTGCGCTGCATCTACTTGGGCTTTTAACCAAATCTCACATCGAAGCCAGTGCACTCTATGAGCAGCACGCCACGTCGACTCATCACATGCAGCAAGTCTTGAGTGACACGCTAGGTGAAGAGCACGCAGAGAAGTTCACTAATCAGTCCGCTGAAGACCTCGTTCTGGTGACACATTTGTGGTTGTATACTCAAGGCTATCTCAACATGGATTTTAGTCTTGCGCACGACCATGCTGAGCAAACGCAAAACATTCTGCAACACGAGTTAGTGATCAAGCGTATGGATCTCGATGCTTTCCGTACCGACTTAATGCAGAGTTTTTACCTCGGTAAAGAAGCAAACCCAGCAAAAGCCAGTGGGCTAATTAGCTGGATAAAGCGCCTATTTTCCTCATAAAAAACGTGGTTTTGTCAAAACCAAACACCTGATAGACTACCTCCTTTCATGCAACGGCTTGCTTTGGCTGTTACATATGGCCTGTAATTTATAGCTCGTTGCATGACATTCAAGGACACTCATCCACTGAACATCAAGGGATCATTATGAAGTTTATCCGTTGGATTTTGGGAAAAATCATCTTACTTCTCAACGCTGTATTCTCTCCTCGCGGCGTTAAACGCTCAGCAGAGGCACAAAAAAGCGTTGATGACAAAGCGAAGAACTACGCGCTATACCAATTTGAAGCTTGTCCTTTCTGCGTAAAAGTTCGCCGTGCCATGAAGCGTCAATCCGTAAACATTGAATTACGTGATGCGAAAAACGACCCAGTACATCGTGAAGCACTTGAGCAAGGTGGCGGTCGTGTGAAAGTACCTTGTCTTCGCATTGAAAAAGATGGCGAAACGCAATGGCTTTACGAATCTTCAGACATTGTCGCTTACATTGAAAAAGAATTTGCCTAGTTCCCCCTAAGAACATTGGCGGATGCAAAAGAGGCACCATACGGTGCCTCTTTTCTTTTGTTTCAATTCAATAGATGGGGAGTTTACTGATCGACAATCAACATCAATTCCACGCGGCGGTTACACGCCTTACCACTTGCCGTTGCATTGCTGCACTGGGGTACATACTCACCAAAACCACGTGAGAAGACTCGTTGGCGCGGTAAGCTTGTGGCTAACAATTGCTTTTCAACTTCGCGAGCACGTTTTTCTGATAGAGAATCGTTAAAGGTTGCTGCACCTGTGCTGTCAGCATGGCCATCAATGACCACATCAACGTCTGTTCGTCCGGCAAGGTAATGCCCAAGATTACGTAGCCAATCTTCTGACTGTGATGATAATCTCGCAGATCCAGTTTGGAAGTGTACCTGTTCTTTCAAACGCACCATAAGGTGGTCGCCACTGATGGTTTCGTGGGCGATTTGATGCCTATTTAAAAACATCTCCAGTGACGTCACGCCCTGTGACTTTTTTCCCATTGTGCTCGGTGCTTGAGCCACATAGCGAGGTGTTGATGCGTAAGACTTCGCATAACCCCACTCAGGGTGTCTAAGTTCTGAGTTAGTTCGAGGAGCGGTATCCAACATATTACCGCCCGGAACCATATCTGAATTAATGCTGCCACATCCAGCTAAAAGGCCGCATGCAACTAAAAACCAATGCTTCATACCGTTACCAACGTAGAATGAATTCCTGTTCACTGTGTCGGCTCAAATCGTCCAAACTTTAGTGCTTTTTACCATTTCATCCCATTTACCAAGCACCTATCGTGCCAAAGTTCTGACTTCACTTCTCATTTGTCTAACCTCATCAATGATGATGAGCAGAATACCAATGTTGCACTTATCAAGAGCGATCTTTGTAACGGTCGAAATCTTCGATTTTTCAAGCATTGAAACCTTTAATTGACTCGTCATAGCCATGTTTTGTCTAAACTTTCTCCGATTGTCTCACTTTAGTGTAACAAGCCGTATTAATGGTTTTCGTCGATACCGTTAACCGATAAACTAGCAACAATTTTACTATTTAGAGCCTGACCCATGTTTAAAACTATTTCTAAAGGCGCTGCACTTTTTGCGGCAGTATTTGCCCTTACAGCTTGTGATAACGGCAATAGTCAGCCACAACAAGGCAAGCAGTACGAAGAGCTGCCTGTTTCTCTTGCTGAATACAACCTAGCGCCAGTTACTGAAGTTTTCTCTCTAACTTGCGGCCACTGTCGTACGATGGAACAGTTTGTTCCTCAGATCGAATCGTTGACAGAACAAAAAGTTGAGAAGATGCACGTTACCTTTAACGAGAGTGCACAGATCAGCGCGATCATCTTCTACACAGCAGCAATGCAAGTTAACGGCACACCAGACAAAGCATTTATGGAAGAGCTGTTTGCGGCAGTTCAAATGGGTGCAGATGCAACAGCGGATGAGCGCCAAGCAGCTGTTGAGAAAGCTTTTGAGTCTCGCAACCTAGTAAGCCCATACCAACTAGACGACGCGCAACAAGCAAAACTGTTTGAATACATCACTAAAGCAGAAGAGATCACAACTCGTGGTCAAATTAACTCAGTTCCAGCGTTTATCGTAAACGGTAAATACCAAGTGATCACTGGTGGTCACGAAACCGTTGAAGCTATGGCTGACACCATCAACTATCTGCTAAAACAACCAAAATAAGACAAGGAGCTACTGTGTCTAAATTTCTGTTTCCTCTTATTATTTTCGTCCTAGCGGCATTTTTTATCTACCGCACTTGGACCAACCACAAAGTGGCTGACGAGAACTTTGCCAAAGGCCAAGAATTCCTGCTTGAGAACAGCAAGAAAGAAGGTGTAATTACCACAGAGAGTGGCCTGCAATACCTAGTACTTGAAAAAGGTACTGGTGACGTTCACCCAACAGCGACTAGCAAAGTGAAAGTGCACTACCACGGCACACTGATCGACGGCACGGTTTTCGATAGCTCTGTAGAGCGCGGCGAGCCAATCACATTCGGCCTAAACCAAGTGATTAAAGGCTGGCAAGAAGGTCTGCAATACATGGTTGTGGGTGAGAAAATCCGCCTGTTCGTACCAAGCACACTTGGTTACGGTAAAAACGGTACGGGCCCTATCCCACCAGCAAGCGTACTGATCTTTGATGTGGAACTATTGGACATCCAATAATCCTCAGCTAGAACAAAAAACGCCGTATCAATTGCGGCGTTTTTTATTGAATGAGCTCTTCTGAGCAAAGGCGAATTAAGCTTTTGGATAAAAGACTAACTTATCCCCTTCCACCATTACACAATCCATACCTGCTGCGTGAGCGGCTTTCTTGCCTAACTCGGTATCTTCAAACACCACACAGTCTTGTGCGTTTAAACCAAGTTGTTCTGCGGCCATAAGGAATGTATCTGGGAAAGGTTTGTGGTTCTCGACGTCCGTCGCTGTTACCACAGCATTAAGCTTCTTCAAGATGCCTGCTTTTGCTAATAGACGCAGTGCACTGTCTCGTTGGCTACCGGTTCCAACTGCGATTTTCTTATTACCTAGATGTTCATCCAATACGATGTTGGTACACGAGATGATTTCCCCGTGTTGTTCCATCTCTGCAAACGTGTCCATTTTGAAACGAGATACGGTTTTAGGGTCGAGAGACAAACCGTGTTGACGGTTCACTTCGCCAACGATTTTGAAGCTTGGCATGCCACCTAAACTGTGCAACCAATCTTGGTTGAAAGGGAAATCGAAACGGTCTGCCGTCGCTTGCCACGCTGCTAGATGCGCTGGCATAGTGTCGATTAAGGTGCCGTCCATATCGAAAATCAACCCTTTATAGGGGCTTAAATCTATCGTATTCATGTCAATTCTTCTATTTGTACATCTCTGATGGTAATTTATCAGCCATTACAACATTCCTTATTGGCATTTAGTAAACATGCTCAAAATTTCGAACTCCGTCACAATTCAAGATTGGGAAATCCAATTATCTCCCATCAGGGCTCAAGGAAGTGGTGGGCAAAACGTTAATAAGGTATCGTCCGCGATACATTTGCGCTTTGACGTACGTCATTCCACGCTGCCGGAATTCTATAAAGAGCGATTACTTGTCCTTTCTGACAGCCGGATATCCAAAGATGGCGTAATCATCATCAAAGCACAACAGTTTCGGACACAAGAGCAGAACAAAGAAGACGCACTAAATCGATTACAAGCGTTGATACAATCTGCAAGCCGACAAGAAAAGAAGCGTATTAAAACCAAACCAACTCGCGCTTCACAACGTCGTAGACTTGATAGCAAAAACAAGCAAGCGACAAAAAAACAGCAACGCCAAAGAGTGCTGTACTAATAAACGTCAGAGCTAGCCATTGGGAACCTTTTTGGGCTCCTTACTTTAGTCAACTATTCAGGACAAACTTTATGACTATTAGGCACAAGCTCTACTCCTTAGGAGTGATCGCCATTCTGGGCATTATGACCCTGCTGGGTACCTCGTCACACTTCGCTAACCAAAGCCAAGAGCTCGGTCATGCTGTTAAGCTCGTTGGTGATTTAGAGATTCGTCTCCTTAACTTACGCCGTAATGAAAAAGACTTCTTGCTGCGTAGTAACATCAAGTACCTTGATAAGTTCGATGGTAACGTCGATAAGTTCTTGGTGATTGAACAAGAATTGGCTGGCATCCTTAACCGTTATGACCTCCCTTCTAGCCACCAATTCAAGCAAGACTTATTGGCCTATCAAAAAGGTTTCCAGACTTTAGTTTCTGCTTATGGACGTTACGGGCTAGATGCGGAAAGCGGTTTATGGGCAAGTTTTGAGCGAGAGCTTTCTGCTGCAGAGCAAAATGCTGATCATCAACAAATCATGGCTCTGACTAAATTCTCAGAACTTGTTAAAGCCGGTGAACTGGACGAAAGCCTTCTACAAGGTCTATACGTACCTACTTTGATTGAAAGTGCGCGTCAGCTTGCTGCACAAAAGCAAACTATCGGCGTGGCTTACAATAAGGGTTTATTGGGTGATACTCGTGCTTTATCACATGCGGTAGAGCAACAGTTTAAAACCTTTTCATCTGCCCTGAGCGACGCAGCACAAGCTCGTGATAGCCAAAACAACTTGGTGAAACAAGTCATCACAGCGGTGGTGCTCGTCATCATCTTTGCCTTGATCTTCCAAATCTCACGTTCGATCAATACTCGCGTTAGCAGCTTGCTTACCACTATTAAAAACATTAGTGAAAGCAATAACATGGGCCTACGCTCTGAACTTGCGGGGAAAGATGAACTGGCGGACATCAGCCATCACTTAAACGATCTATTAGACAAACTTGAGCACCTTATCCACGGGACACAAGAGAAGTCAGCACAGCTATCGGCAAGTACAGACAACATGCACCGTGAGCTAGAAGGCGTAATGGAACAATTCCATGCTCAAGCCGATCATACTTCGTCGATGGCAACAGCCGTTCAGCAAATGGTCGCAACCATTGGTGAAATCTCTGAAAGCACCTCTGTGGCAGTGGAAGGCGTTCACCAAGCAGCAAACAATGCAGAACAAGGCCGCACCGTTGTCGAGACGACAGTTTCGAATGTCGGCCAGTTGACCGGTATTCTTTCAAACAGTCAGCAGTCCATTGGTTCTCTCAACGAGCACGTGGCGAAGATTGGCGGCGCAGTAAATATCATCCAAGATATCGCTGAGCAAACTAACCTACTCGCACTTAACGCAGCGATTGAAGCTGCACGTGCCGGCGAGCAAGGTCGCGGTTTTGCTGTTGTGGCCGATGAAGTACGTGCACTGGCAAGTCGCACTCATCAATCGACAGAAGAAATCACCCGCGTGGTGTCTGATATTCAATCTCAGATGTCGATGGTGGTATCTGATATCGACCAGTGTAATGATCAGGGTCAGCAAACCCTACAAGCATCGGAGAAGCTAGATTCAAGCCTTCAACAAATCATCGCAGACATGCACGCAATTCAGGGCAACTCCGAGCGCATTGCATCAGCCATTGAAGAGCAAGGCATCGTGATGAATCAGGTGAGCGATTCGATTACTGAGCTAAACGTGATTTCAGAGAACAACATGCAATCAGCGCAAGAATGTTTGCATGAGGTGAACTCTGTTTCGGCTCAAGCCCATGAAATGGATGATGCTGTCGCTGAATTCAAAACACGCAGCGTGTAACCACCTTTCCCTCATAGTCATTATTGATTAAACAAATAAAAAGCCCGAAGCACTCTCATGCTTCGGGCTTTCTCTATCTGAGGAAACTCAGTGCTTATTCGTCATCAAGAGGAACAAGCTTGGTGCTACCACCGTGGATCTTCTCACGCTTTCTCTGTACCAGAGCGTAGAAGCCTGGGATCAGGAAGGTACCCGCTAGAAGTACACACAACAGACCACCGATTAGGGAAATACCCAACGAGTTCTGACTCACGTGACCCGCACCTGCTGCAAAGATCAACGGGAAGATACCCAAGATGAACGACCAAGAAGTCATGTTCACCGCACGGAAACGAAGCTTACCACCTTCTACTGCCGCATTATCAATATCCACATCTTTCTCTTCACGCTCTTGTTTGGCGAATTCCACAATCAGGATTGCGTTCTTCGCCGCGAGCGCTATGAGCAAGACGAGACCTATCTGAGCGTACAAGTTGAGTGGCGTTCCGGTTAAGTTCAATGCAAGGAACGAACCTAATGTTGCCACTGGTACCACAAGGATGATCGCTAGCGGAATACTCCAACTCTCGTACTGAGCCACCATGAACAAGTAGATAAAGATCAATGCCAACGCAAACGCGTAGATTGCTTGGTTGCCTGCCAATACTTCTTGGTAAGCCATACCCGTCCATTCATAAGTGTAACCCTGCGGCAGCACTTCGGCTGCGACACGCTCCATCGCGGCGATCGCATCACCACTTGAATAACCCGGAGCTGGCTGGCCTTGAATGATCGCACTGCGGTACATGTTGTAACGCCATGCCACATCTGGTTCAAACACTTGCTCATAGCTTACTAACGTGCTCAGCGGCACCATATCGCCACTTGAAGAACGAACGTGGAAACGCTCCAGATCGTCCATGCTGCTGCGGTGCTCACTGTCTGCTTGCATGGTTACACGGAAGTTCTTACCAAACATGGTGAAGTCGTTCACGTACAACGAACCAAGGTTACCTTGCAGTGTTTGGAAAATTGACGACAGTGGAATACCCAACTGCTGTGCTTTTTCACGGTCAATATCCACATAGTAATGCGGTACGTTTGCACGAAAAGTACTAAAGGTATAAGCGATTTCTGGTGCTTGGTTAGCCGCCTGAATCATCTCACCCATTACCATCGACAAATCAGTACGGCTACGACCTAGGGTGTCTTCCAGCACAAACTCGAAGCCAGACGCTGCGCCCATACCCGGTACTGCAGGAGGCCCCATCGCGAATACCACGGCTTGAGGGAGTTCCATCGCAGCACGACCGTTGATGCGGTTTGCAATTGCGTTAGCAGCGTGTTCACCGTCAAGCGAGTTTCGCGTGTCCCAATCATGCAATTTGATGAACAGAGACGCACCGTTTGATGCTGCTGCACCCGTCATGAATGAGTAACCATTCGCAACGGTTACGCCATCTACACCCGGCTCTTGTTCAACCATCTTCATCAGTTCATTGGTTACTTCCTCGGTACGAGAAAGCGATGCCGAATCCGGAAGCTGAACGTTCACCAACAAGATGCCTTTGTCTTCTTGAGGAACAAACGCCGTTGACGTTGTTTTCGCGAAGAACGTTACTGCCGCAACCGCCACGAAGAAGAAAGCAATCAGCAACATAGACTTCTTAACCAAGAAGCCAGCAATTTGACCGTAACGCGCTGTTACACGCTCTAGACCACGGTTGAACGCTTGGAACCAGTTTGCTGTGTTGCCGCCCCCCTGCTTCAATACCAATGAACATAGTGCTGGAGACAGCGTTAGTGCGTTAATAGACGAGATCACTACTGAGATACAGATCGTCAATGCGAACTGACGATACATGATGCCAGTAATACCCGGAAGCATGGCTACTGGTAGGAATACCGCCAATAGAACCAAGGTCGAGGTAATGATTGGACCCGTTACTTCTTTCATCGCCAACAAAGTTGCTTTACGCGGTGAAATAGTTGGGTCTTTCGCCATGGTGGTATCCACGTTTTCGATAACCAGAATCGCGTCATCTACCACGATACCGATGGCGAGGATCAAACCGAATAGGGTTACCGTGTTGATGGTAAAGCCCGTCGCCTGCATGATGGCGAATGTACCGATAAGGGATACAGGAATCGCTACAACCGGAATCAAGGTTGCACGCGCACTACCAAGGAACAGATAAGTTACTGCGATTACCAGCAAGATAGCTTCAATCAGCGTTTTCACTACGCCCTTGATCGACTCAGCAACGAATACAGTCGTATCGTAACTGGTCTCGTAAGCCATGCCTTCAGGGAAGTTAGTGCTTAAGCGCTCAAGCAGGTCCATAACTGCTTGACCACTTTCCAGTGCGTTTGCGTCTGACTGTAGTGACAGAGCAACGATCGATGCGTCTTGACCACGGAACTTACCGTTACCATCGTAGAACTTCTTACCAAGCTCAACACGAGCCACGTCTTTAAGGTATACCGTAGAACCATCTGGGTTTGCGCGAAGTACTACATCCTCAAACTCACTCACGCTCTCAAGACGACCTTTGGTCACCAAGTTAAACTGAACTTCTTGAGGGTTGTTGTACGGCGCAGCACCAATACGACCTGCCGCTACCTGTACGTTCTGTTCTGCCAATGCTGAGTATACGTCGGTTGTCGTGAGGTTCAGGTTAGCCATTTTTTCTGGATCTAACCAAACACGCATCGCGTATTCACCACCACCGATAACGTTAACTTCACTGATGCCTTTAACACGCGCCAACTGGTCTTTTACGTTCAAGTTGATGTAGTTGATAAGGAACTTATCGTCGTACTTACCGTCTGGTGAGTAGAAGTTCAGAACCATCAGCAAGTCAGGAGAACGCTTTTTCACCGTTACGCCGACCATGCGCACTTCTTGAGGCAGTTTGGACTCAATCTGTGATACACGGTTTTGCACGTTAACCTGCGCCATGTCTGGGTCAGTGCCCACATCGAAGGTAACGTTTAGGCTGTAAGAACCATCGTTCGCGCTCTTAGACGACATGTAGATCATGTCTTCTACACCGTTTACGGAGGTTTCTATCGGGTCAGCTATTGCTTGTTCCACAACCTCTGCACTTGCACCCGTGTAGAATGCGGTCACGCTTACCGATGGCGGACTGATTTTTGGATATTCAGCAACTGGCAAGATCGCTAAAGAGATGGCACCTGCCAACGTCAATATGATCGAAATAACCAGTGCGAATTTTGGTCTTTGAATAAAGAAACGACTTAACATTGCGCCTCCTACTGCTTATCTTCAGCAGGAGATTGAATGCGCACTTCTACACCGTTACGTACACGTTGCAGACCCTGTGTAATCACAGTGTCGTCTTGTTCTAAACCTTCATTGATGATGATGCCCTGCTCTACTTGAGGACCAAGCTTCACGTTGCGACGTTCTGCAACATTGCCTTCAGTCATCACCATTGCGAAATCGCCCTCTAGGTCAGTTTGCACCGCACGACGAGGAATCACGATAACGTCTTTCGCGTTTTTATCACGGAGATTCACTTTAATGTGCTGACCAGGAAGCAGTTGTTGTTCTGGGTTTGGTACCAAAGCACGCATCGCAATCGTACCGGTTTGGGTATTGATACGGTTGCCCAAGAAGTCTAACTGACCTAGGTGCTCAAAGTACTCACCGTTTTCCAGTTCAAGTTGAACTTCTACACCACTCGACTCATCACTGCCGTCACCCTTGATGCGGTCCATACCAAGCGTTAAACGCTCACGTTCACTAACGCTGAATGAAGTATGCACTGGGTCTAAGCTAACAAGCGTTGTCAGAATGCCAGAAGATGGTGAAAGCAGGTCACCCGTACTTACTTTACTGTCGCTGATGCGACCGCTAAATGGCGCACGAATTTGCGTGTAAGAAAGGTTTACTTCTGCAAGCTTAAGCTGAGCGTTTGCCGCTTCTAACTCGGCACGCGCGCCAAGAAGAGTGGCCGTTAACGCATCAAATTCAGATTGAGAAATACTGCCGCGTGGCAACAAATTCTTACCTCGTTCGTGGTCAAGTTCCGCTTTCTTCAAGGCAGCTTTAGCTTGAGCTAAGGCCGCTTTTGCACTCGCCACTTGCGCTTCAAAAGAAGAAGGCTCGATGGAGTAAAGCAGTTGTCCTTTCTCGACCATTTGACCTTCATCAAAATGGCGAGCTTCAAGATAGCCAGAGACTTGTGCCGTGATATTTGTATCTTCTACTGCTTCAATGCGGCCGATGTAAGATTTGCTCGGCTGGTAGTCGATAATTGTGACATCTTGAGTCACAACAAGAGGAGCTTGGCCCCCCTTCTGGGCATTGTTTGCTTCTCCGCATCCTGCGAGGATAGCTGTTGCCGCCATTAATGCGACGAGTGGTTTCTTTTGCATGTATATACCGTCTTTATAGAACAGGATTCGTTTGACAATACCCTAACCTTACAGGGTGCTTTGTCCGAAAACTTTAAAGGAAACCGGGGAAAGTGTATCAAAGTGTAAGCCAATGAAACGACTCGCAAACATCGTAATTAGCAGGCTATATTTGTTGCGATCCTGTACTCGAATCGCAATGAAAGTCGTGTAAATGTTGTGGGTTAGAGAACGGAGATTATTTGCACAATGATAGGCCGATAACCTAGTAAAACGAAAACTTCGTAAGCGCAGCGTATGATTTGACTATTTTTTTAAACAAAATGCGTTATCATGCAAGTAATTCAAAGCTTTCGACCGAGAGGATTACTATGATTTCTAAATGGGAGAAACGTTTTTACCAAATGGCTGAGCTTGTGGCGTCTTGGAGTAAAGATCCATCAACGCAAGTTGGCGCGGTAATCACTAAAAACAACCGCATTGTCTCTGTTGGCTTTAACGGCTACCCACACGGTGTTTCCGACAGTGTGGATACAGATGAACGTGAACTGAAGTATCTAAAAACGTTGCACGCAGAAGAGAACGCGATTTTGTTCTCTAAACGCGATTTAGACGGTTGTGATATTTGGGTTACCCACTTCCCTTGCCCGAACTGCGCTGCGAAAATCATTCAAACAGGTATTGCACGCGTAAGTTGCCCTGAACAATCTGAAGATTTCTTATCTCGCTGGGGCGACAAGATCCAAGTGAGCCAAGACATGTTCGACCAAGCAGGTGTGGAAGTAAACTGGCTACCAATCAGCGAAATCGAAGAGAAAAGCGTTCGCTAAGTTATCACTGAGCTTTTGTTTGAGCACTCAGGCAACCATAGCTCGAAAGACAAATGAAAAAGCCCAGACACGCGTCTGGGCTTTTGTTTATCTAAATGGTGAGGTTAACCAGCTGTAAGATTAACCGTGTTTCTTCGCCGTTAGTTCTGCAATCTTGACTATCACTTGTACCGACTTCTCCATCATCTCCACAGAGATAAATTCATGGATACCGTGGAAGTTATAACCCCCCGTGAAAATGTTTGGACAAGGCAAGCCCATGAACGACAAACGCGCACCATCTGTACCACCGCGAATTGGCTTAATCAGAGGTTCAACATCGCACGCTTCCATCGCTTGCTTCGCTAAGTCGATAATGTGAGGGTATGGTTCAACCATTTCACGCATGTTGTAATAGCTGTCAGTTAACTTCAACTCAACCGAACCGTGTTTCAAGCCTGCGTTCATGTCATCAACGAGCTTCTGCATAAAGGCTTTACGCTTTTCCAGACCTTCACGGTCGAAGTCACGGATGATGTAACCTAGCTCACTGCGAGCGACACCAAGTTCACCAGATTTTAGGTGGAAGAAGCCTTCATAGCCCTCTGTCGTTTCTGGCGTTTGATCTTCTGGCATCTGCACTTGGAATTTAGCCGCCAAGTTCATTGCATTAACCAATTTACCTTTTGCTGTGCCTGGGTGAACGCTCACGCCATGGAAGATAACGTCTGCACTGGTTGCGTTGAAGTTTTCGTATTCCAACTCACCTTGTGGGCCACCGTCGATGGTGTAAGCCCACTCAGCACCAAATTTCTCAACATCAAACAAATCAGCACCACGGCCAATTTCTTCGTCGGGAGTAAAACCAATACAGATGTCACCATGTGGGATTTCTGGGTTTTCAATCAACATCGCGACCGCAGAAAGAATCGCTGCAATGCCCGCTTTGTTGTCAGCGCCAAGAAGCGTTGTGCCATCTGTGGTAATCAGGTTGTGGCCATGAAGCTCATGCAAATCTGGATACTGCACTGGAGAAAGCACTTCATCACCTAGACCAAGTGCGATATCGCCACCTTGGTAATCTTCAATAAATTGTGGTTTTACGTTTTTACCTGAAGCATCAGGAGCCGTGTCCATGTGCGCGATAAAACCAATTGCTGGCACATCATAATCAACGTTAGATGGCAGCTTAGCCATTAGATAGCCATTGTCACTCAAGGTCACGTTGCTTAAACCAAGTTCAATCATTTCTTTTTTAAGCTGCTGAGCAAATACAAGTTGCCCGCCGCTGCTTGGGCAAGCTGATTCGTGGGGATTAGATTGAGTATCGAACGTGACGTAGCGAAGAAATCTTTCAACTAAATGCTTCATAATTATTCTCATTGTTTTGAGCGAAGGATGCCACGCACAGGGATGTAAGGTGTGCGAGGATCCTATCCAACATGGTTCGATAAGCCATGTTACGCTCATGCCACAATAAGAATTTGCTTTGAATCAGTTTTTCATCAGAAAGTGCTGACACGCCACATCAGCACTCACATTAAGGGATTGTTTTATCGAGAATTAATTCAATAAGTCTTCAGCAAGTTCACGCCATTCGCGGATTTTTCCGTGGAAATGTCGCCACTGTTTATCACTCATTGTTTGAGAAATATCTAGGGTGAATTGATCCGTTAGAGCGATATTATGATCAATATTCTTGGTCAGTTGATCACTATAATAACTTTCCGGTTCAAACAGGAGCTTCATGAATACCTGCTGGTAAACCACACTATTGTTTTTATTTTCGAAAAGATACTCTAATTCCTGAATTATAGAGGAACGATAATCACGCCATAATGGACTATTAATTATCACATCTTGAGAAAGCTGTTTGGCACGTGCTTTTTGCTTGTTAGATAATTTACCCAACCATTCTTCCATCCACTCTTCTGTATTCTCTAAGACAATTTCTCTCAGCTCTTGTTCCGTTTTCCCTGCATATTTTTCATCTCGTTCTTTGTAACGCTCTTTTACGCTATCGACGAACTCCGATTCTTGCTTACTGTCTAACTGCATACTCAACGAGAACAGGTCTGGTGCGGCTTTCGAGACAAGACGTTGGTAATGGTCTCGCATTTGATCTCGGTTAGCTTGCAATGACTCAAGTGTCACACTGTCTTTGTTCAGTGACTCTAATTGTTTTAAGTGATCGATATATAAGGGTAATTCCTCTTTTTTATGCCAATCCGCCAATAATAAGATACGTTCTTCCAACAGAGCTTCTTGCTCACCATCTAATGAGACGTAGTCATCCAAATATTCAATCACGACCCAATCAATATTGCTGTATAAGAACTTTTTCGCGCAGCCAGCGAGTACCAGAATAGATATCAAAATACATCCGTATCGAACCGCGTTATTAGATAAACTTTTTAATTTCATCACCGATCCATATTCCCTTTTCCATTGATTAAGTTCTATACTCAATCTTAATCACTTATTATTGCGGCAAACTTTCGTCAGTACGGCAAAGTGACATTGCCACTCATGTAGTATATAGAGTTTGAAATTAACTTTTTTATCACAACTATCCGCAAAAAAGTGAGTTAGTGCGCAATTATCGACCAAAACTTGAACGAAACGGCGTTCCTTATATGGCATATAATTTGCATCAATAACATCAGGATAGTTTATGGAGGCGTAGCATGGCTGCTGCTGAGCAACTTGATACGAGTGTAGAGTACGAGATTCGTTACTTTGAACAGGGGAAAATGCACAGTATGAGAGTCGTCGCGGAAGATAAAAACGCGGCACATCATTACTACTTGGAGTGCGGCAAGCATAACAGTGATTTGTATTCGATTCGCCCAGACAAATGAAAAAACCGCCAGTGATTGGCGGTTTTTTTATGCTTAAGATGCGTTTAGCTTTAGGCGGTTATTTGATTTCGCCAAAACGCTCTAGGTAAAGCACAGTCGCGGCGGTGCGAGAAGGCACTTTGAGCTTTTTCAACAAGCTTTTCATGTGTACTTTCACCGTTGACTCAGAGATAAACAAACGATCTGCAATTTGCTTATTACGGAAGCCACGTGCGACCTCTTGCAAGATCTGCGTTTCTCGGTCAGTAAGCGTGTCAAACACGTCTTCTTGCCCTTCACGTTCGTTCAGGTACTTAGCCACGGCTTGGCTGTATGCCTTGTCACCCTCGTGTGCTTGTTTTAGCAACTCAACCAACTCATCTGGCTCGGTATCTTTCAACAAGTAACCATCTGCACCACTTCGCACGATCGCTTCGATGTCCGCAGGGCTATCCGATACCGTTAGGATAACGATACGAGCTTCACAACCGTCTGCGCGCAGCGCTTTCAATGTATCTAAGCCCGACATACCCTTCATGTTCAGATCAAGAAGTACCAAATCCAGTTCTAGTTCGTGAGCTTTAGCAACCGCATCTGCGCCGCTGCTCGCCTCTGCAACCACTTCAAACTCTGGCTCGAAACTGAGAAGCTGATGAATACCACGTCTCATGAGTGGGTGATCATCCACCAGCATTACTTTACACACTGTCAATGTTTACTTCCTTACTATGTTGGAATTCTAGTCTTACGATACAGCCATTATTCTTCGCTGCCTCTATTCTGAGGTCGGCGTGCAACCTTGCCGCACGCTCTTGCATGATGCTCATACCGTAATGATTTAATTTTTCATCTTGTTGCTCAAAGCCTATACCATCATCGGTGACCGTCACTGTGACTGTCCCTTCAGAATCAAGACATTGAATATCAATATTTTTAGCTTGAGCGTGCTTGATCGCATTAATTGTCGCTTCTCTGATCAACTGTAGTAGATGTACCTGTTGGTGCGCATCTAATTCTGTTGAAGAGAGCTTGTTATTGAGAGAGATTTCAGCCGCCGTTTGATCGTCTAGCGTCGAAACCATCTCTTGAAGTGCCTGACCAAAACTGCCCTCTTTTATCGTGAGACGGAATGTAGTCAGCAATTCACGTAACTGGGTGTAGGCCGCTGAAAGCCCGGTATCTAATTCAGCAATCACTTGATTAGTTTGCGCGATCGCTTTCTCATCAGGGATGTTCTTCACACTGCGTTTTAACAGCGACACTTGAATCTTCAGATAAGACAAGGCTTGAGCCAATGAATCATGAAGCTCGCGAGCAATGGTGGCACGCTCTTCCATCAGCAATAATTGCTCGGCTTGTCGTTGCGCTCGGTTGTAATATACCGCACGAGATAAGATTTGAACAAAGTTATCAATAAGGGACTCATTTGGGCAAGGTAGCCCTACTTTCCAATGCAAGAAGCCAAGATGCTCGCCATCTAAAGTAAGCGGCTTACTGTGGCATTCACTGTCACACTCATGACGACACTCTTCCCCTTCCGTAAGAATCCAATTTGGTTCCCCAATTTGATCAATTTCGAGCTTAACAGCACGAATTCCTTCCAAACTTGCAATATGTTGTAAAATCGCTTGGAAATTTTCTTGATGAATACGAGAAGCGGTCAACTCTTTTGATGAATCATACAGTACTTGGAGTGTTTGGTTTGCATGTTGAAGCTTGCGAGTTTTCTCATCCACCGCCAGCTCCAGCCCTCGATATAGCTTCCCTAAATCAGTCGCCATCCGATTGAAAGTTCGAGTTAAAATGCCCATTTCATTGTCACTCGACACATTCAGCGAAACGTCAAAAGAACGGTTCTGGATCTGCTCACTGGCAAACACTAGTGCGCGTAATGGCCTTACGACTTCTAGCCTCACAAAGTGCACAACAAACATGCTCACGCACAAGATCCCGCCGAGCCCTAATCCACCAATCCACGCTAAGTTAATCAGTTTTTGTTCAGAATAGTTCTGTAGCTTAAACACGAAACCGTCAATTTGTTGAACAAAACCAGCCACTAACACCAAATACTGATCTCTGTCTTGGCTCTTTAATACGGTTTTCAGCTCGTGCCAGCGAAGAATCAATCGATAGTAATCTTTTGTAATATCTTCTGGGACCGACCAATGTTGCAGTGCGAGCATCGAGTGGGAATAAATGGACTGCTCAAATAAATCAATATGTGAAGAATAATCGACAGATTCACTTTGAATATCATGAGCTAAGCGATAGCTCTGCATTCGCATAGAGCCAGAAACGTTGACGGCCTCTGCATCATTTAAGCTCGACGCAAGAGTGAAAATAGCAAAGCCAGTGGTCGCGACAGAAAGAAGCAAAATCAACATCATGGCAGACGCAATCGTGCGCGTTACTGACTTTTTCACATTTTTAAACAACTCTGAACTCCGCTCATTTGATAACCATGTTTGTCTTTATACAACACGTATTATCTTTCAACTTTATCAATATGTGATCACCTGCGACGGAATTTATTGATCCAAAACAATATTGCGTCCTAATTACCCCCTAAGAGGTATTTATAGATATATGTCAAAAACTACAATTTCGTGTACTTAAATGACAGTTTATTAATGAAATTGTGGACTATGCTTAGTTTGGGTTTCAATTTCCGAGGTGACTAAGTGGTAGACCTTTCTAGAAGAAGACTTTTTGCACGTAAAGCGCAGCCAGATAATTCGGTACGTCTTCCTTGGTTAGCTAAGCCGACTCAATTCACAGACGATTGCACTCGCTGCGGTAAATGCATCGAGGCTTGTGAAACTAAGATTATAACTAAAAGCGACGGCGGATTTCCTGCGGTCGATTTTTCGATTGATGAATGCACGTTTTGTTACCAGTGCGCTGAAGCTTGTCCAGAGCCGCTATTCTTAGCAGAAGCTGAACAACCGTGGCACGCAAAAGCAAGCATCAACGAAAGCTGTTTAGCAAAACAAAATGTCGAATGCCGAAGCTGTGGGGACATGTGCGACCCGATGGCAATCCAGTTCAAGTTAGAACTTGGCAAAGTAGCACAACCAAATTTAGACCTTGATGAGTGTAACGGCTGCGGCGCCTGTGTTTCAGTGTGCCCTACTTCATCCATCAATGTGAGCAATATAACAGCCTAGCCGTTAGTGGTCGGCGCGAAAGGCGATAAAACGAGAGAGATGTATGTCACTAAACGAAGTGCACATTTCGAGTCTGGTAGTCCATGTTCTGCCTGAACATCTGGCTGAGGTCAAAACCCAGATTGAAGCGTACGAAAACGCGGAAATCTACGGTGACAGCCCAGAAGGCAAAATCGTGGTGGTGCTAGAAACTGAGAACCAAGGTTTCATCACCGACACTATCGATGCGATTAATAATTTACCGAATGTCTTGAGCACAGTACTGGTTTATCACCAAATCGAAACTGGGCTTGAAGAAACGGAAGAAAAAGACACTGGAACACAACATTCCCAAATCGAGGGTGAAGTATGAAAATGACAAGACGTGCGTTTGTGAAAGCAAACGCGGCTGCATCAGCTGCTGCTGTCGCAGGTATTACACTACCGGCTTCTGCAACCAATCTGATTGCAAGCTCTGATCAAACTAAAATCACATGGGACAAAGCGCCTTGTCGTTTCTGTGGTACAGGCTGTTCTGTTCTTGTTGGTACACAAAACGGCAAAGTGGTAGCAACTCAGGGTGACCCTGAAGCACCAGTAAACAAAGGCCTAAACTGTATCAAAGGTTACTTCCTTTCTAAGATCATGTACGGTCAAGACCGTCTGACTCAGCCTCTTCTTCGAATGAAAGATGGCAAATACAACAAAGATGGCGACTTCACTCCTGTATCTTGGGATGCGGCTTTCGACATCATGGCTGAAAAATGGAAAGCTTCTCTAGAGAAGAAAGGCCCAACAAGCATCGGTATGTTTGGTTCTGGTCAATGGACCGTAATGGAAGGTTACGCTGCCGCTAAAATGATGAAAGCGGGTTTCCGTTCTAACAACATCGACCCGAACGCACGTCACTGTATGGCGTCTGCAGTAGTAGGCTTCATGCGTGCATTTGGTATCGATGAACCAATGGGTTGTTACGATGACTTCGAGAACGCAGATGCCTTCGTTCTTTGGGGTTCAAACATGGCAGAAATGCACCCAGTTCTTTGGACTCGTATTACCGACCGTCGCCTAAGCCACCCTCACGTTAAAGTGAACGTGCTTTCTACTTACTACCACCGTTCATTTGAGTTGGCAGACCACGGCTACATTTTCAATCCTCAGTCTGACCTTGCGATTGCTAACTTCATCGCAAACTACATCATCGAAAACGATGCAGTAAACTGGGACTTCGTGAACAAGCACACGAACTTCACTCAAGCAGATACTGACATCGGTTACGGTCTACGTGACGATGATCCGCTACAAAAAGCAGCGAAGAACCCGAACTCTGGCAAGCTAACTTCTATCTCTTTCGAAGAGTACAAGAAGTCAGTTGCACCATACACAGTAGAGAAAGCATCTGAAATCTCTGGTGTAGAGAAAGAAAAACTGATTGAGCTTGCGAAGCAATACGCGGATCCAAACACGAAAGTAATGTCTCTATGGACGATGGGTATGAACCAACATACTCGTGGTGTATGGATGAACAACTTGGTTTACAACATCCACCTACTAACCGGTAAGATTGCGACTCCGGGTAACAGCCCATTCTCACTAACAGGTCAGCCATCAGCGTGTGGTACGGCTCGTGAGGTTGGTACGTTTGCTCACCGTCTACCAGCAGACATGGTGGTTGCTAACCCTAAACACCGTAAGATCGCAGAAGACATCTGGAAACTACCAGAAGGTACTATTCCACCAAAACCTGGCTTCCACGCAGTACTACAAGACCGTATGTTGCATGACGGCGTTCTGAACTGTTACTGGGTTCAATGTAACAACAACATGCAAGCAGGTCCGAACATCAACACTGAACGTCTTCCTGGTTACCGTAACCCAGAAAACTTCATCGTTGTATCTGACCCATACCCAACAGCAACAGCGCAGGCAGCTGACCTTATCCTTCCTACAGCAATGTGGATCGAGAAAGAAGGTGCTTACGGTAACGCAGAGCGTCGTACGCAGGCTTGGTACCAACAAGTTGAGACTATTGGCGATGCGAAGTCTGACCTATGGCAGGTAATGGAATTTGCAAAACGCTTCAAGATGGAAGAAGTGTGGCCAGAAGAGCTACTTGCAAAAGCACCTGAATACCGCGGTAAGACAATGTACGACATGCTGTTCAAGAACGGTCAAGTCGACAAGTTCCCTATCGAAGAAGCGCGTGAGATGAACGATGATGCTCACCACTTCGGCTACTACGTACAGAAAGGTCTGTTCGAAGAGTACGCGACGTTTGGCCGTGGTCACGGTCACGACTTAGCACCATACGATGTTTACCACACAGTACGTGGTCTACGTTGGCCGGTTGTTGATGGCAAAGAAACACAATGGCGCTTTAAAGAAGGCTCTGACCCGTACGCGAAAGCTGGTTCAGGTTGGGATTTCTACGGCAATGCTGATGGTAAAGCGAAGATCATCTCTGCACCATACGAAGCGCCACCAGAAGTGCCAAACGAAGAGTTTGACCTATGGCTATGTACTGGCCGTGTTCTTGAGCACTGGCACACAGGTACTATGACTCGTCGTGTACCAGAGCTTTACAAAGCGGTTCCTGACGCCGTGGTTTACATGCACCCTGCGGATGCGAAGAAACGTAACGTTCGTCGCGGTGAAGAAGTTCTGATTGCAAACAAACGTGGTGAAGTACGCGTTCGCGTTGAAACTCGCGGCCGTAACCGTCCACCTGAAGGCTTGGTATTCGTACCATTCTTTGATGCCCGTATTTTGATTAACAAGTTGATCCTTGATGCGACTGACCCACTGTCAAAACAGACAGACTTTAAGAAGTGTCCAGTCAAAATCACCAAAGTCGCTTAACCGTCAAATAACGAATGCAAGGGCCGTCTACTCGGCGGCCTAAAAAGAATTTAAGCCATAAGGCGGAGATGAAATGATGAAAAAATACCTTATCGCACTTTTATCTGTAGGTGCTTTGTTGACAGGCGTTGCACAAGCTGAGCTGGACAATCCGGGTGGCACAGGCGGTCTAGACTCGCTACGTGGTACTGCACAACTTGAAGACACGCGTCCTGCAGATGATTTCAAAGACTTTCCAAAAGACCAAATCGTTGCAGACAGCTTTGTATATCAGCCGCCGCTGATCCCACATAGCATCCGCAACTACGAAGTGTCTTTGAACGCAAACAAATGTCTAGCATGTCACAGCTGGAAAAATGCTAAAGACGCAGGCGCTACCAAAATCAGTGTAACGCACTACGTTAACCGTGAAGACGCGGTACTGGCAGATATGTCGCCACGTCGTTACTTCTGTTTGCAATGTCACGTTCCACAAACAAGTGCTACTCCACTAGTGGAAAACGAGTTTAAGGCAGTCGATTCGCTTCAGTAATTGAAACGCGAGTACTAAGAGGTTACTTATGAAAATACTTAAAGCGTTTTGGAAGAGACTGTCGAGCCCAAGTAAAGCTGCCGCTGGTATCGTTTTATTCTTAGGCTTTACTGGTGGTCTTCTATTTTGGGGCGCGTTCAACACGGGTATGGAAGCGACCAACACAGAAGAGTTCTGTTCTGGCTGTCACGCTCCAATCGTTGCTGAAATTCAAGAAACGATTCACTACTCGAACCGCTCTGGTGTTCGTGCAATCTGTTCAGACTGTCACGTACCACACGAATGGACCGATAAAATCGTTCGTAAAGTTCAGGCATCTAAAGAGCTGTTCGCGCACTTCGTAACGAAGACGATCGACACGCCGGAGAAATTCCAAGCACGTCGTGAGCACTTAGCCGAACGTGAATGGGCACGAATGAAGAAAAACGACTCACTTGAGTGTCGTAACTGTCACGAGTTCGACTTCATGGATTACTCTCAACAGGGTAAACGTGCAGCTGAACAACACTCAACCGCTCTGGCTTCAGGCGAGAAAACGTGTGTAGACTGTCACAAAGGTATCGCACACAAACTGCCTGACATGCACGGCGTTGAAGGCTGGCAATAAGGAGAAACAAAGACAATGAGTAATCTTGAATCCTTTATCTGGCATTTCCTTGGGTACAGTGCAATGCCAGTTATTATTCTTTCCGGCTTTGTCGGAGTAGCAGCAGTCTCTCTATGGCTACTCTCACTAGGTAAGGATAAAGAGGTTTAATCTGCCTCGAATCAGTCGACATTTTTGCCTATTTTGTTGACGGAAAACGCCAAGCATTTGCTTGGCGTTTTTTCTTTGTGGTTTTGACAATTCAATTCCGCTGACAATGCTCTAAGAAGTTCTGTTTTCAATCCCCTCCCACCGACTCAAACTCTCATTACCATAACTCAAGCTTCCGTGCTTCACTCCCTCACTAAGCCTCCTCGGCTTCCTTGAGGTACGCCAAAACAAAAAAGGCGACCATGGTAGGCCGCCAAATGAGACTGCTGTGAGGAGCAGCTTAGGACTCTTTGATTGGCAATACTTGTCTTACGTACTGACCCGGAGCGTCTTCAATCACTGGATTCTGCTCTGACCCCACAGGGAACGGCTCAACTTGCTCTTCTGGGTTGAATTGCAACAGCCATTGATGCCAATGCGTCCACCAAGAGCCTTCCTGGTGATTAGCGTTGTTAAACCATTCATCAGCCGAGTCATCAAGGTTGTCGTTTAACCAGTAGCCATACTTGTTTTTAGCAGGATGGTTAACGATACCCGCGATGTGGCCAGACTCGCCCAACACAAAGGTCTTGTTGCCGCCAGTATTGAGTGCACCACGATAGGTTCCTTGCCACAATGCGATATGGTCTTCTTTGGTCGATACAAAGTAGCTCGGGATCTTAATCTTATTTAGATCGATCCAGACGCCACCGATCTTCACGCCCTTGTCTTGAACGAGCTTGTTCTCTAGATAGAGTTCACGCAATAAGAAGTTGTGGGAAGCTGCACTCACATTGGTGCTGTCGCTATTCCAGTACAGAAGATCGAAGTCTACAGGGCTGTTGCCTTTGAGGTAGTTATCAACGTAGTAGTTCCAATATAAGCTGTTCTCACGCAGCAAACTGAACGTCACGCTAAGAGAGCGACCATCCATGTAACCTTTCGCGTTGTTTTGCGTTTCAATTGCACTGATGATGGTATCGTTGATGTACGCCCCTACTTCGCCCGGCTGAGAGAAGTCCAGTAGCGTGGTAAAGAAGGTTGCCGACTTAATGCGCTTCTTCATACGCTTCGCCGCATAGTACGCAACCGTGCTCGCCAGAACCGTACCACCGATGCAATAACCCGCTGCGTTGATCTGCTCTTGGCCAGTAATATCTTCAATCGCCGTGACCGCTTTCGCCACGCCTTCCGTTACGTAGTCGCCAAACTCAACGTGAGCCTGCTCTTTACCCGGATTGCGCCAAGACATCATAAATACGCTGTGACCTTGCTCTAGCAACCAGCGAACCATAGAGTTCTTCGCCGTTAGGTCAAGGATGTAGTATTTATTGATAAACGGCGGGACGATCAGCAGTGGTGTTGCATTCACTTTTTCTGTCAAAGGACGATATTGAATCAACTCAAACAGTTCGTTTTGGAAAACCACGTCACCCGGCGTTGTCGCAACATCATCCCCCACACGGAAGGCATTATTGTTGGTCATGCGCACTTTGAGAATATCGGCACTCGACTCAACATCTTCCTTAAGCTTTTCCAGCCCCGTCAGCAGGTTTTCACCATTTTGCTCAAGAGTGAGTTTAAGCAGTTCTGGGTTAGTCGCAATGAAGTTAGATGGAGAGAGTGCATTGATAGCTTGGCGAGAAAAGAAAGTAATACGCTCTTTCGTCTTCTCATCAAGACCTTCGATAGAATCAAGCGTGTCGAGGTATGTCTTGCTGAACAATAAGTAGGATTGTTTGATGAAGCTGTACATGGCTTCTTGTTGCCAAGCATCGTTTGAGAAACGCTTATCGCCCTTCTCTGCTTCGATAATTTGTGTTTGGTTGCCCGCTAGTGCCACATTCTGCCATATTTGAAGCTGTTGCTCCCACCATTCGGCTTGTAACTTTAAAATCGCCGCTGGCTGGTTTGCCGCTTGTTCGAACAGTTTGGCAGTATCTTCGAAGTTCACTTCTTGCATGGCCTTATTCAAAGGAGAATTCACGACTGCCTTGTTCACTTCGAAATCATGCCACCACTGATGATTGGTTTCCTGAAGCTTTACAAGATAGTCCGAAAAGAAGTGTTGAAACATAGTCTTACTCCTGTATTCGGAAAAAACAACGCCGCCCAAGATCTCGGGCGGCGATAAGCGGACGTATTACGCAGGAGTAACAGTCTTAAGGTTTTCCGAAGTCATTTGCTCAACGTCTTCTTTGAATTCTTTCGCGATAGATTGCAGCTTGTTGCTGTCGTCCATCATTTGCTGAGAAAGCTTAGTAAGAACAGCTAGCTGTTGGCTGTTGAAAGCCGTTAGAGAAGTCACGTCTTTGATTTCAGACGCTGCTTTCATCTGGTTTAGGCCAACTTCACTGTAAGTGCGGATTGCGTTCAGTTGAAGCTCAGTAAGAACTTCCACGTTCTTTGTCACTAGCTTGTTGAACTTCAAGTATGGTTCTAGATTCTTTTCAGTTTGATCGCTAAAAGTTTTGAAGAAATCAGTGTACATGGTTTATCTCCTAGAGAAAGAATTAAAAATGTCCGTTTAAATAACTACTTAACTGCTTTTACAACCACAGCCGTGCCCATACCGCCGCCTACACAAAGTGAAGCAACACCGTACTGACCGTCTTGTTTGTGAAGTTCGTGTACTAGCGTAACCAGAATGCGGTTACCCGATGCACCGAGTGGGTGGCCCAATGCGATAGCACCACCATTAAAGTTGGCTTTATCTTGAATTGAGCTCACTGGTACTTGGTTGGTTTCTGCCAGTTTATGAATCACACCTAGTGCTTGCGCAGCAAAGGCTTCATTCAGTTCATAAACATCAATGTCGCTGGTTTTCAGCTCGGCTTTTTTCAGCGCCTTATTCACTGATTCCACAGGACCAAGACCCATAATCTTAGGATCCAAGCCGGATTGAGCGTAGCTCACCACTTCAGCAATTGGCGTCAGACCATGCGCTTGAACCGCGCTTTCTGATGCTAAAATGATGGCACTTGCACCGTCGTTGATACCTGAAGCGTTACCTGCGGTTACTGTACCTTCACGGTCAAACGCAGGACGTAGCTTGCTCAAACCTTCTAGCGTCGCGTTCGCTTTTGGATATTCATCTGTATCAAATACAACAGTTTCGCGGCGCTGCTTGACTTCTACTGGGACAATTTCATCTTTGAACTTGCCTGCTTCAATCGCAGCCACGGCTTTCTGCTGGCTTAAAAGTGCATATTCGTCTTGTTGTTGACGCGATAAGCCCACTTCCTTAGCCACATTTTCTGCGGTTACGCCCATGTGGTATTGGTTGTAAACGTCGGTCAAACCGTCTGCAATAAGGAGATCTTTCAACTCCATGTTGCCCATCTTGTTACCATCACGTACAACGCTAGGCACAATGAATGGGATTTGTGACATCACTTCTACACCTGCAGCCACAACGATTTCTGCATCGCCACTGCGAATATGAGAAACGCCATCCATGACGGTTTTCATACCACTGCCGCAAACCATGTTAACGCCGTATGCAGGGACTGACTCTGGAATGCCAGCAAACAATGCCGCTTGACGCCCAACACCCATGCCTTGCCCTGCGGCAATCACGTTACCAACGATAACCTCATCAACTTTATCGCCAGATAGTGATGCGGCCTCAAGAGCACCTTTGATCGCAACCGCAGCTAGATCGCCTGCTGATGTGTTTTTTAAGCTTCCGCCAAACGCACCGATAGGTGTGCGTTTCGCTGCAACGATAAATACTTTTTCCATCATCCCACTCCTTAGCTCATGTATAGGCCGCCATTCACTGACAATGTCTCGCCAGTGATGTACGCGCCGGCATCACTCACTAAGAAGCTTACTGATGCTGCAATTTCTTCAGGCGTAGCTAAACGCTTCATTGGAATTTGGTTAGTAATAGACTCAAGCACTTCCGGCTTCATCTGTTCAACCATTGGCGTGCCTGTGTATCCCGGAGCAATCACGTTCACGGTTACGCCAGAACGAGCACCTTCGTACGCCAATGCTTTAGAGAAACCAATCATGCCAGCCTTAGCCGCTGAGTAGTTTGCTTGACCGAACTGGCCTTTAAGGCCATTTACAGAAGAGATGTTAATGATGCGACCACCACCCTTTTCGCACATCGTTGCGAATAAAGGCTGTGTGACATTGAATAAGCTGTTGAGGTTGGTGTTGATTACATCGTTCCAAGCTTGTGCAGTCATCTTTTTAAACACGCCATCACGTGTGATACCTGCATTGTTGATCACGACATCAACGGTTCCTTCTTCCTCAAGCAAAAGTGCTAATTTTTCAGCACATTGCGCTGTGTTGGTGACATCCAATTCAAAAAGGCGTACCTGATCTTTCGTAAACCCTTTTTCATTAAACCATTCCAAAGCACATTCATAATTACCAGTATAATAAGTAGCTATTACTCGATAACCATCATTCACTAATTGAGAGGAAATAGCAGAACCAATTCCGCCTTTTGATCCAGTGATCAAAGCGACTTTCTTCATTGAAGACTCCATTCTTAACGGCATTAAAAAAGCGAATTAAGACACTGGCGAAATGTATCGCCAACTGACGTGTTAATTTATTCTTGTGGCAACAAATCCTCTGCTGCCTTTTATTTTAAGTTAACCTAGAAATATTACATTTCAAATAAAAAACTCATTCATTTGCATAAGATTGATTTAGATCTCACTCGCAATGAAATGCTATAAAAACGTTAACTTAACATAAGCTCATGTTTTAAAAGAAAAAACCTTAACTACAATGTCATTATTAAATTAAAAAAACACTGCTTATTCAGTAAGTTGCACGCATTTTTATGTGCGTTACATTGACTAAGAGTTTAAGATCATCCTTCTTCAATCAAGTAATAAATTGCGATTAAATCATTGGAGCAATACTTCTAACCGACTTACTAATAAATATGAAACATATCATTTGTTTAGCATTTTATTGAGTATTTAATTTATTAAAACAAACCTCACTTGGTGATAAATTTGTTTATTGGAAAAATATTAAATATCAAGTAAACATTCTTTTAACCTTAATTCCAATCAGCCACATTTATTTATAAATGTCATTCTTTGGTGCAATGTCGCATTAATATGTCGCATGCATTTAATTACTATTTAAGTTTTATTAAATAATTGAATATTAACTCTATACTGGCGCATTCAAGATTGTTTAGAGGTGGCATCTCTTCTCCTTTTGCACTATCTTTGTGGCCTAGTTGTTTACTTATACAATCATCAATATTCATGAATACAGCCTTGTTAACCATGTTCATCCCCACCTTCTTTTTTGTCTCTATTACGCCTGGGATGTGCATGACGCTTGCTCTAACACTAGGGATGAGTGTCGGATATCGACGAACCCTATGGATGATGGCAGGCGAATTAGTTGGTGTTGCTCTCGTTTCTGTCGCAGCAGTACTCGGTATCGCAGCCATTATGCTTAACTACCCTTGGTTATTTACCGCACTTAAATTGATTGGTGGTGGTTACTTACTCTACTTGGGTATCGAAATGTGGCGCTCAAGAGGCAAACTCGCGATCAATGTTGAGAACGTTGATGTCCCTACCAGCGGCAACTGGGATTTGCTCTTGCAGGGCTTTGTTACTGCTATTGCGAACCCAAAGGGCTGGGCGTTTATGATTTCTCTTCTGCCTCCTTTTATCGATCAGAGTGCTGATCTTGCACCTCAACTTGTCATACTGGTTTCTATTATTTTGATGTTTGAGTTCATTTGTATGTCTCTTTACGCAACAGGCGGCAAAGGATTTAAGCGTTTACTGGGGCAATCAAAAAACGTACGCTTAATGAACCGAATCGCTGGCACCTTGATGATGGGTGTGGGTGTATGGCTATTAATGAGTTAGAAAAGCCAAAGCTATGAAGAACATTTTAAACAAGCTCAAGCAATCTATTGGTGAAGTGCTGGATTTTCAGGCCCGAGTGTGGGTTGTCAACGTCTATGCCGGCGAACATAAAGGCGAGTCTTATGTGGTTAATGAAGACAGTTTTTCTGAGCCATTACAATGGATGAAAAAGAAAGGGTATAAAGAGGCGATGCTTACCAAAGTTGAATCAATGAAGCGTTCGCAAATCATTGAGTTTGATTTAGGTGCAGTCAAACATCGCTTGATGCGCGTGAAATAGCCCCTCTTCTATTTTCTATTTCGTTTCTCGTTTCTCGTTTCTCGTTTCTCGTTTCTCTAGATAAAAAAGCGCCACTCAAATTGAGTGGCGCAAGCACTTTTACCTTAAACACCAAGCATTATGGTGCAGTGTCGATCTCTACTGGTAGGTAGTGTTTTGGTTCTAGCTTCAACCATTCAGGAAGCACCGTACCAATCGAGATGGATGACCACGTACCTGAAAGTACGCCAATAAACATCGCTGTTGAGAAGCCAGCCAGAGCCGAGCCGCCCATAATCCACAACGCCCCAACAGTGATCAGAGTCGTACCTGATGTCACCATTGTACGAGAGAATGTCGCCAGTACGGCTTCATCGTTGATCTGCTCTGTTTTCCAGTTTTGCTTAGCCACCAGCAATTCACGAATTCGGTCTGCGATGATGATCGAGTCATTGAGCGAGTAACCAAGGATCGCCAGAATCGCCGCAAACACCGTTAGGTTGAACTCCATTTGTGTAATCGCAAAGAAGCCTAATACCAAGATAACGTCGTGAGCTAATGCGAATAGAGAACCACTCGCCAGACGCCATTCAAAGCGGAAACACAAGTAACCAAGAATCGTTAGTACCGAGACTAATAGTGCCAAACCACCTTGATCGAACAGATCTTGACCCACTTGTGCACCAACGATGCTGTTACTCACCACATCCACTTGGTGTGAAATAGGCTTAAGCACATCAGCTACGCTCGGTAGTGTTTGACCTTCTGCAGGCGCAGAGTAGCGAATCACCCAACGGCCATCTTCACCTGAGCGTGTTACTGATGTTGATTCACCAAGCTTAGGTTGAAGTGCGTTAAGCAGATCGTGGTTAGTCAGTTGTTTATCGACTTTCACTTCAGTAACCATACCGCCAGTGAAGTCTAGACCTAGGTTAAGCCCTTTCATACCAAGAGCAACCAGAGCAATAATCGTTAGAATTACCGATACTACAGTCGTGAAGTAACGAATCTTGCGGATATTTTGTTTTAGCATTTCGACCATGATTAAACCCTCACATCACGACGGCCATCGCGGCCCCAAATTAAATTGATCATTGCACGAGAAGCGAATACGCCAGTAAACATACTGGTCATCAGGCCCAAGCCTAGCGTTAGTGCAAAGCCTTGGATTGGACCGTTACCAATCGCGTATAGAATCACAGCAGTGATCATGGTTGTGATGTTGGCATCAAGGATAGTAGCGAACGCGCTGTCGAAGCCTAAGTCGATAGCTTGTGCAAAACTACGACCTTCACGCATTTTATCTTTGATACGTTCGAAGATGATTACGTTGGTATCTACCGCCATACCGACAGTTAGAACCAAACCGGCAATACCAGGGAGCGTTAGCACGGCACCAGGAAGCAGTGCGATTAGACCAAGCAAGCAAAGCATGTTTGCACACAAAGCCACGTTCGCAACCCAACCAAGACGACGGTACCAAAGTGCCATAAATGTAAGTGTTAGACCCATACCCAATGCTAGAGCAGCAAAACCGTTTTGAATGTTCTCTGCACCTAGAGAAGCACCGATTGTGCGTTCTTCAACAATGGTTACTGGCGCAGTTAGAGAGCCCGCACGTAGAAGCAATGCAAGTTGCTGTGCTTCATCCATGCTGCCCGCACCTGTGATGCGGAATTGGCTACCAAGTTGAGACTGGATAGTTGCAACACTGATGACGCGCTCGCTACGCTCAGTCATACCACGTTCGTCTGTTTTGTACTCACGGTATACAGTCGCCATTGGTTTGCCGATGTGTGTTGCAGAGAAGTCACTCATCTTCTTACCACCCGCGTGGTCTAGAGAGATGTTTACTTCTGACATGCCCATTTTATCAACGCCCGCACGCGCGTTTACGATGTGCTCACCCGTTAGTACTGGACGCTTGGTTAGGATTACTGTGCGGCCATCGTTGTCTTTCAGAACGAGATCTTGGCTACTACGTGCTTGACCAGCGTCTTTTACTTCGTAGAACGCAAGGCTCGCTGTTGCACCGATAACGTTTTTCGCTTGAGCAGGATCTTGAACACCTGGTAGCTCAATACGAATGCTCTCTTTACCTTGGCGTTGAACCAACGCTTCAGTAATACCAAGCTCTTCGATACGGCCACGCATGATCTTCAAGTTTTGTTGCAATGTCGTGGTTTGGAATTCTTGGATGTTTTGTTCGCTTGGTTGAAGTTCAAAACCACGGTCTGAGCTTGTCATTGTCCAACCTGGGTAGTTTTGACGAATGAACTGGCTCGCTGCTTTTAGGCCCGCTTCGTTTTCGCTGTTTACTGCGATGTGGTTGTGCGCTTCTGCACGAACTTGAACGCCACGAACACGTTCTTCACGAAGGCTTGCTTTGATCTCATCAACGAGTGCATCACGTTGTTCTTCGAAAGCTTTGTTCACATCTACGTTCAGTAGGAACTGCACACCACCGCGAAGGTCGAGACCAAGTTTGATAGGGCTAAAGCCCATTTCATTCAACCATTCAGGCGCAACAGAAACGTAAGAGAACGTAATGTTGTCATCTTTGTCTAGCTGTTCGTTAAGCAATGCACGCGCTTTACTTTGTGCGTCTTCACCATCAAAAACGATGGTGGTTTTGCCGTCTTTCTCAATGATCTTAGACGCAGGAATGTGGTGCGTTTTCAGCAATTGGTCTAACTGAACCACAGACATTGCGCTGTTGTTTTGGTCAGCAAACGTCACCTGAATAGAAGGCTGCTCACCAAACCAAGTTGGAATGGCACTTAAGGTTAAAATGATAATGGTCGTGATAAGTACGACGTATTTCCATGCTGAGTAATGATTCAGCACTTTTCTGGTTTTTTGTGGTTTTGGTGTTTTCTTCATGTAAACATCATCCCTTCACTAAACAGTGAAGTTTTCAATAATTGGATTCAAGACACGACAAAACGCTCACCTGACTAAAATGCAGGTACAGAATGCCCAGAGCTTCAATCGCTCTGTCGAAGAGTTGTCGTGTTAAGAACGCACAAGATGTGCAGAGTGATGGTGCTTACGCAGGAAACTGACTATTGAGGGCGACGTACATAGCATTAGTTTCTTTCCAGCCGGAAAGACGATGGTCGCTAACGAAGTGATTAAATACGGCTTGGTTTTGACGCCAGCTGATGTCCATTAGGCTATAAGCGTAGCCAGCATCAGCGTAGAAAGGTGCATTTAAATCGCCAATAAAATCAATGTGTTCATCGTCGATATTCTCACGCAGATGCGATGTCCAGCGCTGAGAATTAAAGATGGCCAGTGAATCTTGAAGCGCATGCCCTTCAGAAACTGGAGACTGCGTGCTTTCTTCAGTCAATTCAGAGAAATCAACCGGAGAGTTAGACGCAGAGCTGCTCGCCGTAAATGGCTGCAGTTTAGAAAAGTGAGGCAAATAGGATTTTTGTTCTGTTTGTGCAGCCGACGCCTGCATTGGCGACAAAGCCATTGCAAGAAGCAACAAAAACAGTTTTCTAACGTAAATCCAAGGCATGATAGCTCACTTAAAACAAAACGAGCCGAGTTCTTCAACTCAGCTCGGAGATAGTATTCCTATTGCTTATACTTAACAACTAAAAAGTTATAAATCTCTGTTTTCAATCGTGGAAAGCAATGGCCATAAGGGTTGAGGCTATATTCATCGATAAAATATTTCGCCTTTATCCACATCTAAGTAGATTTTGTTTTCTTGTTCCAGTCCGCCACAATAGATGAAGTACACGTTACGCTTCTTATAGGTAACTGAGCGAACCCAACCACCGAGTTCTTCGAAATCACTAGGGTCACAGGTTTCATCATCAAGCAATTGCTGCGTTTTGTTGCGGAACATATCCAAATGCGTTTTTAAATCGTCGGATTTTTGCAGGTAGCCATCCAAGATTTCCAAACGCTCTTGTTCTTTGATAACTGGCTCTGCATCAGACAGCCCTTTTGAATCCACCCACTCAGCGGTTTCTTCCCCACCCTCTTCATACACGATGTAATCTGATAAACGGAACCAACCATCGGCTTTTTCAAGCACAGAGACTTTCTCACCTTTGTAGAGAGTATCAACGATTAAGGCTTGGTTCTCCGGCTTGTTGTACACGTTAATGCGTCGCTCAGTCACGTAGTATTCGGTGATTTCCGGTGCTGGAGCTTCGAGATCCATGATCGGCTTTGGCTTTTCTTCTGGCTCGCTTGGTTGCTCAGGCTCTGGCTTTTGCTCAACCACTGGCTCGTCTTTTTGCATAAAGAAAAAGTAATACCCGGCTCCTGCTCCGCCTAATATAAGCAAAATGGCCAACGCTATCAGGGCTTTCTTCATGTTCGATTCCTTTTTTGTTCCTTATGCACTAGACGCTTCCACACTAACTATACTGATAGAAGATGCATAGCTGACGCGAACCCAAGTAACGTGAAAACAAATAATTTCAAAACCAATAATCGTAAAACCATTCATTCCAAAACAATGAACCTGAAAGCCGTAAGCATGAAAAGAATGATGAACAAGTTCAGTTGGATATTGTTATTCCTGCCTTTTCCCGCTTTGGCAAACCTTCAATGTGATCACGCATCGTGGAATGACAATCTTACCCAATTCAACCGTTTAGAGTCCAACTACAATGAGCATGCAAATTTGTTTAATGAGAGGTTGAGAGAGCACAATGAGCACCAGTTGCTCTCGCAAACCTTCTCAGTTGATGAGCTCACCAATCTTTGGCGAACCCCTTCCAATAAAACCATGTTGAAAAAACAATTGTTGGAGTCCAAAGAGCAACAACAAGAGTTTATTGAGATGTCGCGTTCCATTAATGCGTTGATGCACCACTCACAAAACATCGCAGAGAATTGGAAACGTATTGTTTTTTACTGCCAGAAAGGTGGTTCTAAATCGAATGAAATTTCAGCCAACTGGTATCTCACCAATACCCTTGAGATGCAGGAAGAGTTCCGCGTTTTAGCGGGTAAATATCTCACCTTAGCTAACCAATACGGTAAAGAAATCGAAGTGATAAATTACGCAAAAAATGTTTCCGATTAAATCTGTTCATATTGGGATTGTCCCCCTTTTAAAATTGAGCAATTAATAGACAAACAGGTCAAATAATAGAGATGTACGTCACAATAACGCTTTACTTGCGACCAGTTTTTGGGTAATTTACCCATTAACAAAATTTAATATAAAGTCACATTTGGCTGGAGATGATGCTAAACCAATGGTTATCAATCGTTTAAGTAACAGGGATTGTCCTAATGCTACCAGAGCCAAGTTTTTGTCAGTAGTTAGGCACGTTAAAGAGTTTGGTTCAATCAGTGATTTGGACCTTTGTAAAATCTTTGGAGAAACAATTTGGAGCGATGGGAGGGAATACCATTCAGCCGCGTTCTCATTCAAGGTTGATAGACACACAGGCAACTGTGAGATCTCAAAATACAAATACCAATAAGGCTTAAAAGAATACGCAAACGGAGGCAGGAAACTGGCTCCGTTTTTTATTGCGCGCTATTTGCTCAGCTTAGGCATCACCACCGTGAAATCATGGTCGGAATATCCCTCAATGAGATAACTCCTTTCACTCAGCAATTTGCAGTAACGCAACACGCCCTCTTTGTTATGAGATTCTAGTAATCTCATGCTCGGTAATTTGGCCTCATCCAGAAGATTAAACGCACATGCGATGTTCGCCGCATGATACATCTTCTCTATCATCTCTACTGTATGATCCGGGTTTGCGGACTGGTAATTCAATGAGCCCGAAGCAATCACGTAGTCCGACTTTGGCAACACCAATTTCGAAAAATCACCACGAATAAATTGAGTCTTTGTCCGGAAACTGCGCGTGCGAGACTCCGCGACAAACTGTTTTTGCTGATCGATGCCAACATAAAGGCTTGGGCTGCCGCCCTTTTGTTCGATGAAGGTCAATAAGTCTCCATAACCACAACCAATATCGAGAACGCTTTTACCATCTAACTCTAGATCCCGGCATAGAGCTTCAAAGCGCGTGATTTGGCTAAAAGTGTCTTGCCAACCAAGTGTTCTCGCTTTGTCGTCACCAAACTGCTTGTGTCTTTTTCGGTGATAGTGTGCGATGCGTAATCTATCGAGCCACTTCATAATGCCTTATTACCTTTGTATGGGTTACCCGTGAATCGACGTATTTACGAGTAAATTGGCAGGTTACCATTGCCCTTCACTTGGCGGATGGCCAGATGCGTATGGATGTCTTTGACGTTTTCAAGTCGTTGTAGTTTACGCGTGAAAGCTTCGTACCCGGTGAGATCTTTGCTCACGACCTCTAACAAGTAGTCATAAGCGCCAGAGACCACATGGCATGAAATCACCTCTTCCATATCGCTAATTGCTTGCTCAAAATCATCAATAGAGGCCGCTTGATGGTTGTTTAGACTGACTTCTACGAACACTGTCATCGCAATACCTGCTTGTTCGCGAGAAATCATTGCTCGGTAACCACTGATCACGCCCTCTTGCTCTAGGCGTTTTATTCTTCGCGCACAAGGCGAAGCAGAAAGCCCAACCTTATCCGCGAGCTCGCTTGTCGTCATTGTGGCGTCTTGTTGGATCAAATCCAATAACAGTCGATCAATTTTATCCATTACGTCTTCCTTGCCAAATTTCACCAAATAACATTCATTCCAAGATGAAAACCGCTAAGTTCTAATTATATTCGGTCATATTTTGCCACCATTGAGCGTCACTTTCATTCGATAATTAACACATTATTTACAAACGCACGGAACGCCTTATGGCACTTGGATACGCCGCAATCATCACAACGTTATTTCTTTGGTCGGGCTTTTTTCTCTCACTACGCGGGGGCGCGATATCAAACCTTCAACCCGCCGACATTGCGTTAGCACGCTTTCTTATCCCTGCCATTGTGCTGCTTCCATTCGTTCTAAAGTCTATGGATAACATCCGTGCTGTACCGAGCAAATACTTACTGGGTATCGTTGTGGGCAGCGGTCTGCCTTATCTCCTCGTCGCTGGTACAGCAATGCACTTTGCGCCCGTCTCTCATGGCAGCGCACTTATCCCTGGCACTTTGCCGCTATTTGTCTCTACGATCGCAGTAGTGTGTTATCAACAACCATTAAGTCAACATCGCATCATCGGCTTATCCGCAGTTTTACTCGGCATCCTGATCTTCTTGCTATCTAACGTTGGTGCAGAATACAACTGGCTGCAATTAAAAGGGCATCTTCTGTTTTTGGTTGGCAGTTTGATGTGGGCAGGCTTCACCATTAGTGCGCGCGTCGCCAATTTGAGTGCGTATGTTTGTGCTGGGTTTGTTTCGCTGATTTCATTTGCACTACTGATCATCGCGGTTGGTTTTGGCTGGCTTGATAGCTACCTTGCATCAACGCCTGTCAATCAATGGCCTTGGAATGAGTTGTTTGGTCACTTGATGTTACAAGGCATAGGAGCAGGCTTGTTGGCTTCGTTCACCTTCCTTTACGCGGTTAGAACCATAGGTGCAGAAGCCAGTGCGGCATTTGGGTCACTCACGCCCGTATTAGCAACGTTATTAGCGATTCCTGTCTTTAACGAACAACCAGATACTCTCACTTGGTGTGCGCTGCTGTTCGTTACCTGCGGAAGCATCGTCGCAAGCAATGTTCTCATGGAACAAGATCCTAGCCAAAATTATCAGCCTCCCGTTCACAGATAAGAATAAAACTGCATAACTTTTCATTTCGCCTATTGAAAGCAAAAACGGCGATTTGATAACCTGTCTGGATAATAAATTAAAACGTCAGAAGTTATGCCATCCACTCATACTAAAGATGAACTGAATAAATTCCTAAAAACAGGGATGCGACTCTCAATTAACTTTGAGTTTGGTCAGGACGAAAAGTACATTTACGCTGCGACCTATCTGGGGCTGAAAGAAAACGCTTATATCATCCTCGATATACCTACTCGCTTATTGGAAGAGCAAGCACTTAGAAAACTCAACAATGTAGATGTGGTTATTCGTGGAGTGTCAGACACCGATCTTGGGCATGTTGTCGCTTTCAAAACGAGCGTGTTGATGAACTTAGTTCGTCCTTCGCCATTGCTGTTTATTCGAATCCCTGCAACGTTTGCAACGAAGCCAGTACGAGAGCATGAGCGCTATAAATTGCAGCTCGATTGCGCGATCGACCACATGAGCAATAAATACGACGGCTGTTTGGTCGACTTCTCACTTTCTGGGTGCGGTATATCCACTCTGATTGAACCAGAGTTTGCCGTTGGGGATAGAATCACGATTGAGTCCCCTTTAAGTGGTTACATTGATGAAGACAACCGCTGCTCTATCGCCAATATCAAAAAGCTACAAAAAGGCTGGATTGTTGGGGTTAAGTTTGCAGAGCCTCTCGATATGACGGAAGCACTTAAGAATGAACTGCTGGAGCAATCTTTTTCGGCCAGCACTATTTAAGATTTAGCAAACAATCAGATACAAAAAGGGAGCATTTCGCTCCCTCTCTCTTTTTCATTATGTCCTTTCAAGCAAGAACCGCTGCTTAAAATCGACAAACGCCTCATGTAATGCGTTTTCTTTTATAGGCTTAAGTAAAACGTAGTTCGCGCCTGCTGCCATAAACGCATCGCTGGTTTCCTTCGCGGTATCCGCTGTACATGCGTAAATCGGTGTACCTAAACGTAAGTTCTGACGAATCTCATGTGTTGTTTCGATACCACCAAGGTGCGGCAACTGGTTATCCATCAAAATAAGGTCATAGGTATTATCAGCAAGAAACTCCATCGCTTCCAACCCATCTTTAGCCCAATCCACCTGCATCTTGTACTTCTTGCAAAAAGCCTGAAGAATAAACGCATTGGTGTGGTTGTCTTCCACCAATAGCACTTTCAAACTCTCATCAAACAAGAGTTCTGGCTTAACACGTTGGCTAACCTCTAAAGGTCTCAATACGCGTTCACGATCCTTCACTGGGAGCGTCACAACAAACGTGGTCCCCACCCCCTTGCTACTGCGAACTTGAACGTCACCTTCTAGCATGTCGACAAGGTTCTTCACGATGGTCAAACCTAGGCCGCTTCCACCGTACTCACGTGTGGTCGTTGCCTCTTCCTGCACAAAAGGTTCAAACATTTGATCTAGTTTGTCGGATTCAATACCGATACCCGTGTCGGTGATTTCCACCACTAAAACGCTGTTATCTGCGCCGTAGAATTGCTCCAGTTCGGCATTTAGGCGAATCGAACCAGAAGGGGTGAACTTAACGGCATTGCTCACCAAATTAAACAGGATTTGATTGAGGCGAACTTGGTCAGTGAAGATCTCAACATTCGGATCAAGTTTGTTCTCGATAACCAACTCGACCCCTTTGTTCGCACAGATTGGACGGTAGATGTTTTCCAACGTACGCATCGTATCGGTGAACGAGAATGGATGTTTCTGAATATTGAATTTACCCTGCTCTATCTTCGAGAAATCAAGAATGTCGTTCAATACCGCCAGTAGATGCTCGCCACTGTGACAAAGTACATCGATTTGGTTCTTCTGTTCTTCCGTTTCTACCGAATCTTTAAGCAACTGAGCAACACCAAGAATGCCGTTGATAGGCGTGCGGATTTCATGGCTCATCTTGGCAAGGAAATCGGCTCGTGCTTGCGCTGATTTCTCCGCTTCTCGACGAGCAATATTACTCTGCTTCTCAGCTTCGATAAGCGTTGTAATGTCTTGGCCTTGAACGATAATGCCACTGATATCACCATCAACACGAATTGGTGACAAGTTCCAACGGTAGATCTTGTTACCGATAGGCACGTTAACGCCCGTCAATGTCGCGCCTTGGGCGGCCATCTTAAGGTGTGGCGTCAGTTTGTCTTTGAAACCTTGGAATACCGGATGCATAGTTTCGTGATCGTCTTCAATCACTAACTCTTTGCGCGCTGCTGGGTTCATTTGAATCAAGATGCTTTCTTCAGACCAAACCATGATTGGCGATAGCGCAAAATTAAACAGATCTCGGAACGACTTTTTCTGTGCTTCTAGCTCTTCAAAGGTACTTTCTAGAGTTGAGCCTATGTGGTCAAACTCTTCGATATCCGAGCCACCAAATCGTTCAAACCCCTTCTCCTCTCGCGCAGAGCGAGTATAGGACATCAAAGATTCCAACTGAGCCGCCACTTTGCTTTCAATCCACTCTTTGGTCATGAGCGCAATCATGATCATACCAATGATAGAAGCCAGCATGGCCAAAATGTGTTGAATTTGTAACGTCACGACGCTCTGGTTGTCTTGTACCGTCAACAGGCAAAGCTCGGTCGTCACCGCATTCACTTCAATTGGAGTTTCAATCACCAGCAGTTTATCGAGCCTTCTGTCTGAAGCTTTACGGTGCAGTACATCCACCACATCATAAGGCTCATCGCCAATCAAAGAGTTCGCTAGGGGCACGTTATTGGCAATCAAGACGACGTTATCGACGTTACTCTCACTCTTGAGTTTTTCCATCAACGCAAAGTTGTTGTCCAACACAACGGCATTGAACGAAAAGCCAAGCACCTCACCTGTTGGCGGATCTAATACAGGAACTCGACGAATCAGCATGTGCCTTGACCCAATAGAGGTCATCACATTCACGTAGTACCAGTTGTTGCTAAAGGTCACTCGATTGGCAAGGCTATCCAGAATCAGGTCATTCACACCATAGAAATGTGCATTGCCATCGTCCCAAATAATGCCTTTGTGATCGGTCAGAAAGCGAAATTCTGGTGTGTGTGACGGGTCGCTCTGGTCGATGCTGAGAAAGAAGAAGTTGAGCGCATCCGTATTTCGACTGGTGTAAAAATCACGAATCACTTCACTTTTGGAGTTGCTGTCATGATGTATTTGAATCGCCGCAAAGTGGCTATCAAATATATTGTGGATCAGTGCAGAGGTTTGTTGCTTCGTCCTGTCTACTTCTTGCCAGATTATCTGCTTGGAGAAGTAGTAGCTCTGAATGAAAATCCCTAGAATGATCGGAGCAAGAACAAGGATGATGATCTTTGTAATGAGCGTCGCCAGAGAGCGACGCTTTTTTATGTTTGATCGCGTTGTCGTCATCAATTATCTGAATATCTAAATGCACGCTTTTTAAGCGCTTCGATTCGTTCCGGTGAATCCGCCTTTGTGACAATTTCAAAGTCACCGGAGTATACGGTTGGCACTGGCTTTCCTTCCAAGTCCCACTTAATGGCTTCTGCCATGGCGATGCCAGTATCGTCATTCATACGCATGACGGTAATGTCTAAATCGCCTTTTTGAATAGCGTCTAGCTCAGCAGAGCCTCCACCCCATCCATTAACCATAATGTCGTCACGACCCAACTCAGCCAATGCATCAACAGCGCCTAAAGCCACATCGGTCGAACACGCATAAATAAAATCAACGTCTGGGTGTTTCGCTAAACTCGCCTTCGCGGCCTCATAGCCGGATTGCTTGGTTGCTTTCGTGTAGTACGCTGATTGTAGCTCAAAGTTATTGTCACGGTTAACTTGGTGAATGAAAGTGTCACCTCTTACGTCGCTAATGTACCCTTCAGAAAAGTAAAGCACACTGTAATATGTGTGTTTTGGGAAGTACTTTCCGAATTCTGTTGCGAGTTCACGACTGCCTTCTGCATGGTCAAACCCAACATATAAAAATGGCTGATGTTTATCCCATTCACGCACTGGCGTGGTGATATTTTGTAAGATTAATTTGGTGTTGGTGGAATCTAATACGTGCTCAACAAATTTACGGTGTCTTGTCGTATCAAGCGTGAAAATCAAATAATCGGATTTGCTCTTAAGCGCCTCCATTAATGACAAGCTCTGTTGCTTAATATCGGCATTTGGTCGTGTAAATACTTGGTTGATTTGATAGTTGATATTCAACTTGTCTAGTCGTTTTTCAAATGCAGCGATGTTTCTTACCCAGTAATCGGACACCTGTTGTCCTGGATAAACAACCGATATTTTGAGTGGACGCTTTTTGGCTTTAGAAAGCGGAACAGGACGCTCTCGAACGGCTTCCGCCAACGCATTGGTCAGTTTTCTCTGCTCAGGAAATTCATCTAAGAATTCTTGATATGCCCAGTACCCATTCAACACTTGAGTGGCGTGGGTAACTGGAGAAAAACTCACCATAGAAATTAAGGAAAATAGTAACGCTTTATTCATTTGTTGCTCATTTAGTTTTTTATGGAGCATGGAGCTGCTCTATTTTATTACCTAGCCGAGTCATCCTTTACCCTATTAATTTCATCTTCCATAAATTGTCCGTTTCTATATAAATATTGTTGATATAAAGCCGAACGGACATCAACGTATTATGTGGTACAAGCGCCCGAAATGATACCCACAAGCGCCAAAAATAAACCGCCATTTGAAGGCGGTTTATTTTTTGACATAATTAGGTATTAATTTAGAGGACAAACGTTGAACTAGCTGCACAATTTTGCACTTTTTGACCGATTGAGGGTTGTACTTGCTAGATTTAACTCAAACGCCTATCAAGCAACTGGATGATCTCTTAGCGTTGTTATTTACGCGTTTGAAATGCAAGCAATTGGTCTTCACCTACCTGAATATCCGCACTTTTTTGCACCAACAGTTCTTTCTTCGTCTTGGTAAGCTGCTTGATGAAATATTCAGCCTTCATTGCCATGCTTTTGTTCTCAAAAGAACAGGACCACTCTAACGTTAGCGGCCCTTTGCCTTTTAAGGCTTTCGCGCCTTTCCCACTCTCGTGCTGCTTGAAGCGTCGCTCAACGTTATTCGTCACACCGCAATACAGCGCATTGCGGTTATTACGAATCAGGTAAACGCTCCAATTCTGCTCGGCAGTCTCACTCATGAAAGTAGAGATTCAACCTGCTCTTTTAGCGCTGCAAGCTCTTCACGAAGTTCCGCGACTTCTTGTTCTAATTGAGCAATACGTTCAGAAGCCGCAGAAGAAGGGGCTGCGCTTGCTACTGCCAACTCACTCACATCCACTTCACCACAGAATAGGTGCATGTAGCGTGATTCACGTTTGCCAGCTTCACGAGGAAGCTTAACCACAAGTGGGCCTTTCTCATCACTTGCTAGATGCTCAAGTACGTTTTCGACTTCTTTTACATCATTGAAAGTAGCCAGACGGTTAGTACGAGTGCGAATTTCACCTGGAGTTTGCGCGCCACGAAGCAACATGCAGCATACGATGCCCTTTTCTTGCTCCGTCAGTTTTAGATCGCCAAATTCAGTATTGCAGAATCGATGTTGGTATTTGCTCACGCGGCTGTTAAAACCACTTTCGTCGCTGACTAGACGGCGCTCAATCAGCGCATCAACCGCATCCAGTACATCGGCTTCGGATAGCGACATTACTGGTTCGCGGTTACTTTTTTGGTTACATGCGTTAGTCAGCGCGTTAAGGCTTAGAGGGTATTGGTCGGGGGTGGTCACTTCTTTTTCGATTAAGCAGCCAATTACTCGTGCTTCAATTGCCGTTAGCTCAACTTTCATAATGCATTTCCTTATTATTGTTGCATTTGAATTTGGGTATCAGGCTAAAGCATAGCGCATGGACCTGACACCCTTTGCGAATCGGGTTAGGTCTTAATGCTCTGAGAGAATCGACACCTTGGTCATTTTTCCATTCTCATCAATCATCATTATCTTCGAACGATTGAGTTCGACTTCAGTGATTTCAAGTTGCGTTCTCGCCGCAACATAGGATGCTTTGAGCTTGGCCGCCAGAGAGTCGTTTTGGGTTTCGACATCTTGGCTTTCAACTTGCTCCGCAATAGTCCCAGAGTTCATTTCGAGCTTCATATTTTTGTATTGAATGACGCTGATAATATAGCGAAGGCATCACCATGACAACGAGTCCCTGCGTTCAAGTGAGCAACATTCACGCTTTTAACACTCGATTGTTAATAGCTCATCAGAATTGATGGATAAATGCTCAACCCAGCATGACGTTTGATCTAAAGACTGTTATGCCACGAGATGTTGTGCTTTAATCGAGTCAGATATTCACAAATTAGGAAAGGGAACCATGAGTAGCGTATTTGAAATCGTGAACCAAGCTCGTCGTAAAAACAAACTAAAACGTGAGCTGCTTGATAACGAGAAAAAAGTTCGTGACAACCGTAAACGTGTAGATCTACTAGAAAACCTACTAGACTACATCAAGCCAGAAATGACTCACGATGAAATCCTAGCAATCATCAAAAACATGAAAGCAGATTACGAAGACCGCGTTGACGATCACATCATCAAGAGTGCAGAAATCTCTAAAGCACGTCGTGATATCAGCCGTCGTATCCGCGAGCTGACTGAAGAAGACAAGCAAACTAGCGGCAAAAAATAAGTCGAATTAGTTTCAGAATTCAACCCCGAGCAGGGATAACTTGCTCGGGGTTTCTTTTTGTCTCTTTGTTGTACACTGTGTACAATAAAATCAATTTCTGTTCTAAACACACTCAACGTTCCTATGCCTTCTACTTCTTCTAACGCACAACCGACGTTAGCAAAACAACTGTTTACTATGACATGGCCAATGCTCTTTGGTGTGTTGTCATTGATGAGCTTTCAACTTGTTGACAGTGCCTTCATCGGTCAACTGGGCATTTTGCCGCTCGCGGCTCAAGGCTTTACTCTGCCTTTGCAAATGGTGGTTATTGGCATCCAAGTTGGCCTCGGCATTGCTACCACCGCTGTTATTTCAAAAGCGCTAGGCGCAAATGACACTCGCTATGCAAAACAACTAGGCGGTCTCGTCCTGATGATTGGCTCTGTAGGCGTGGCTGTATTTGGCTTGCTTATCTGGCTATTACGCTACCCTATTCTCTCACTATTGAGCGCACCTGATACCGTGATGCCAATCATCGACAGTTACTGGCCTTGGTGGCTGTTGAGTTCTTGGGTAGGCGCGGTACTGTACTTCTACTACAGTATTTGCCGCGCCAATGGCAACACCATGCTACCTGGTACCATGATGATGGTCACCAGCGGTGTGAACTTAGTGCTCGATCCGTTATTTATCTTCACATTTGACTTGGGGATTAACGGTGCAGCCATTGCCACCATCATCGCCTTTGGTTTCGGTATATTGGTCGTCGCTCCTCGTGTTCAAAAAAACCATTGGGCAACCTTCCAGTGGCAAGATTTGAATGTGGTTAAGAGCATCACTTCCATTGGTAATATCATGGGCCCAGCGATGATCAGCCAGCTTCTACCACCGCTCTCTTCTATGTTAGCAACCAAGCTACTTGCAGGCTTTGGTACTGCCGCTGTCGCTTCTTGGGCATTGGGGTCTCGCTACGAGTTCTTCGCTATCGTTTCGGTATTGGCATTAACCATGTCTATGCCACCGATGGTTGGTCGTTTGTTGGGCGCAAAAAACTACACTGATATCCAGTCGCTGATTTCTATCGCGGTGAAGTTCATTCTAGGTTTCCAGCTGATGATTGCAGTGATTACGTTTATCGCCGCAAACCCACTTGCGCTACTGATGACCAGCGATGCAGAAGTGACCAACGTACTTGAAATGCACCTGATGATTGTGCCAATTAGCTTGGGCTCTTTGGGCGTGTGTATGCTGATGGTGTCTATCTGCAATGCTCTAGGCAAGTCATACACCGCGTTAACGATTTCAGCATTGCGTCTGTTCTTGTTTTTCCTTCCTTGCCTGTGGGTCGGTGCACAAATGGGCGGAATCAAAGGACTACTTATCGGAGCTTGTCTCGGTAACATAATGGCTGGCATTGCCGCTTATATTACGTATCGCAAAACCATTCATAAGCTTGCATCCGCTTAAAAACAATTTAAGAATATCGCACAAAACAAAGCCCTCATAACGAGGGCTTTTCAGTGTTTGATTGAGAAGTTGAGTAAATTAGCCTAATGCGATTTTATCGGCAGGGAACACAACACCAGTTTGTCTTCTCACTTCAGTAAGCACTTTGGCAACCGTCAATGAGCGCTGCTTCATTTGAGGGTCAATCGAGCCAAGTTTCAGTTGGTTAGCAAACGCCTGCGCTTCATAGAACATGTGGTTCTCTTCTTGAGGTAGCGTGAGAACTTTTTTGTCTTCGCCACGTAGAATGCGTTCAACGCCACGACCTGTGGCAATCATATCCACCAGCACACTGCCCTGTTCACCTTGGAATTCACTTGGGATAAGTGAATCACTCACCTTCGAGTGCAATAGGTTCACATTAAAGCCATCGTAAGCGAGCGTCACGCTGCCACAACCATCAACGCCGGAAGGCAGAACATGAGCACTTGCTTGCACGCTGTTAGGCTCTCCAAACAACTCAACAGCAGAACCAACACAGTAGTAACCAATGTCCATGATAGAACCGTTCGAAAACTCTGGATTGAAGGTATTTGGGTTCTCACCGTTCAGGTATTTCTGGTAACGAGAAGAATACTGACAGTAGCTAATGGTGGCATGACGAAGAGGAGCAATTGTCGGAAGGCTATCTTTTAGCACTTGGAAGTTTGGTGTGTATGGCGACATGAAGGCTTCAAACAATACGACGTTATTCTCTTCAGCCGTTTTGAACATCGCTTGAGCAAGAGAATAATTAGACGCCATTGGCTTTTCACAAATCACATGCTTACCGGCTTTAAGCATTTGCATTGCTTGAGGCGCGTGAAATGAGTTAGGGCTCGCAATGTACACCGCGTCAATACTCTCATCGGCACCCAACGCCTCTAGGCTGTCGTAGTATGCTTCTGCGTTGTAAGGTGAGCCAAATTCGCGCGCTTTCTCTACATCGCGTGAGTAAACGGCTTGAAGGCAAAATTCTTTGGTCTGAATCGCTGCTTCAACAAATTGTTGAGAGATCCAGTTTGTCCCGATTACAGCAAGTTTGAACATGTTACTTCCTTTTCTTTATCGTTCTAAAAGCCGTAAAGAGTCCGGCTTTCAAGTGCGATTTAAGCAAGCTTTAGTTCATTAAACAACTCAAATAGTTGATTCGATTTGTAAGGTTTCGGTAAGTATGCGTCCATCCCTGCAGCAAAACAGTTTTGGATATCTTCTTCTAGCACGCTAGCTGTAAGAGCAATGATTGTGATTTTGTCGCTCCCGACTTCTTTCTCCCAACGACGAATCTCTTTTGTCGCAGTCAACCCGTCCATTACTGGCATCATGCAATCCATCAATATGGCATCAAACTGCTCGCCTGTGGTGATTGCCTCCAGAGCTTCCTGCCCATTGCTCGCGATAAGATAATCGTACCCTGCTTTATCTAGAAAGAAACTGGCTATCTTTTGGTTCATCAAATTGTCTTCGGCAATCAAAATGCGACGATGCGTGCGTGACTGATTAATATTGTGAATCACAGCCGATTGCGTGACATGGTAACTTTTGGCATTCTGCTCAACTTGAGCAAGCTCATCAATGGCATGCCTAAAGCGATTACCAAGAAATGGCTGAGTCAACACCGCATGAATTCGTTCCGAGTTGGTATAGGTGGTAGTGAGATGATGCTGACACACAATGATTCGGCTTGCGTCGACATAACTCTCTAACTCATCAATAGCTGAATCCAGCTTACTTTTGCCATCATGACAGTAAAAAATGACTTCAGATTCTCTTGCGGAGGAGGTCAAATCATCAATGTGCTTAACCTCTGAGAGTTGTATTCCTGCCAAGCGGCATTCTTTGACGATTTGGTCGGTGTAAGGGTATTGGTCTGCGATGAGTATACCGGTTCGGATTATTTCTGAACGCCAGCCAACAATTGGAAGCACTTCCACTTCGATTGAGAATTCGAAACTGGTTCCAATTCCTTTCGATGACGTCGCGGTGAGTTTGCCCCCCATCATGGCAACCAATTGACGACAAATCGCTAAACCTAATCCGGTGCCACCAAACTGGCGTGAGATGCCTTCATCTTCCTGAGTAAAAGGTTCGAATATGGTATTCAGTTTGTCTCGCTCAATACCTACCCCTGTGTCTGTCACTCTGAACGTTAGGAAAACGCTCTTTTGCGTCGTCGACTCTTGATAATCAACATCGACTGAAATGTGCCCTTCATGGGTGAACTTCACCGCATTCGAAACTAAGTTCATGATGATCTGTTTGATGCGGTGATCGTCGACCATAATGCGCGGAGGAATACGTTCATCCAGGTTGATGTTTAATTCCAATTGCTTAGACGTTGCCTTGGATTGAAATAAAATCATCGACTGATAAACGACCTCGCGAATGTCTGTCTCGATTAAAGAAAGTTGCAAGTGCCCGGATTCAATTTTCGACAAATCGAGAATGTCGTTTAGCAGAGTCAACAAGGTATGAGACGAAGTATCAATATCGGTTAAGACTTCTTTCTGATGATCGGAAAGATCACTTTGGGACAGTATCTCCGTCATCCCAATAATGCCATTCAGCGGAGTTCGTATTTCATGAGACATACTGGCAAGAAAGACCGATTTTGCGCGGTTTGCAGAGATGGCTGACTCTTTGGTTTTAAGAATCTCTTCTGTTTGTCGGTTTTGCTCTTCCATCATGCGATTAACTTGCTGCGCGAAAATAGTGAATTCATCATTACCGTCAACGGCAACCTTTTCTCCTTTCACATGCTCATGGATGAGAGTGTTGAGAGAGTGAATAATGGCGTCCAGTTTGCTGTGCACTCGATACCAAGTACCAAATCCCAACCAACACAATAAGACGATGATGACCATGACTCCCGACGTCATCAGCGTGATGCTTTGTTTTTGAGAACTGACTTGGACTAATAACGCGCTTTCAACTTGTTGCGTGAACCCTTCCGTCATCACTTGTAAACGTTGCACGCGATGGTCGAGATCTCTCAGATAAGTCACATAATCCGATTGCGACAACTCACCAGCCATCAAACGTCCACGAGCTTCAATGCCAGAGAGATAGCGCGGCGATGTGTACAAGCTCAGTAGTTTATCAACTTGTTCATTTGAAGCCCCTAGCTTTAGAAACCCTTCCAAACTTTGCTGTTGTCGCTCAATTGCTTGGAAAAACATCCCTTGATTCGGCTTGCTTTCTGGCTCTAACACCAAGCGATAGGTTAACCATGCCTCTTTTTGAGTCCAATAAGAAAGCTGCGCGAGATAAGCAATGAAGTCTTGCATCCAATGCGCTTCGTCACTGTCGAATAGGTGGTAATGCTGAACCAATGCTTCAGACATTTCCTGTAAGAGACGAAATGACCAATCTCCTGCATCCACACTGCCCCTTATGTCACCAGAGATCACATCTAACATGGCTTGCTTTAAATCTTCGGAATACTCCAAGGTGTGGCTGTTTTTCATGAACTTGTCATAAATAGCGAGCGCTTTATCTCGTTGAACTTTGACTTCAATAGGAAGAGGCTGTTCTTCTCCATATTGGTGACGCTCTTTCTCCATCTCGTATACAAAGTGAGAGGCTTCTGAAATCAGCTTTAAGCCTTGGATATTACTAACGGTTTGATTGAGTCTGGCGACTCGTTGGGAGTTAACAGAGAATTGGTGAACGGCAAACACAGAAATAACCACCGCAGGTAACAGTGCGAGTAGAGCTAAACGTAATTTTATAGAAAGTTTTATCATCCGTTCGCCCGAGTTAATAAAAGGCCCTCGAATTAATACTAGACTACTTTCATAGATTGAATATGAACTTATGCGAAGGGTTTTATTGACGCTTTTGCTTCGCTTATCTGCTCAAATAGGCAAAAACAACACTTAGAGCCCTTTGTTGCACCAAGGTTAACCAAACAAAAAGTGTGATTGCTTGCAAAATTTTGCAGCATCAATTTTAAACAGATTTGGTTAAATCGACTCATACCATTGGTGAATCCCGAACTATCGCTAAAAAGCGCCTGAAACGTTTACTATTTTCGTGTTAAAGAAAACGGGCATCACAAAAACCAAACAAAAAATATCATTGTTACAATCTTTCCATTTGAAGCGATCCGTTATCATCGCGAATTAAGTTTCATATTTGTAAAAAGTCAATCCCCATCAAACCCTGCCTTAGTCACATTAATCGACCATCAAAAAGACGATTCACGACACTTTAAACTGGATTTATTTTTCCTAGCAGAATAAGACCTCCACCCGTACAATCCGCACACATAATTATTACAACCCAATTACAAAACACCCTCACTTCACGCTCTACCGTTGAGGTAACAGCAGAAAGTAAGGTCAGCCCCCAAAACGTGAAAGGTCCAAAACAACAATGAGTCCAGAGAAATATCTCCAAGACTGGCAAACTAGCCAAACGATTGCTGAATCTATCTCCCCTCTTATTGGTAAGCTGTATCGTCAAAAAGGAATCGAAGTGGTTCTGTTTGGTAAAACACTTATCAACGCAACAACCATAGACATTCTCAAAACTCACCGTATTGCAAGACGTTACACCGGAAGCCCTCTCTCTCTAGAACAAACCATGCCAATCATCCAAGCATTGTGCGAAATGAGCATTTCATCTTGCCGCGTAGATGTTGGTCAGCTTGCTGGTATGTACTGGAAAGATCACGAAGACACAGCTGCACTTAACGACTTCTTACACACCGCTTTACATGGTGCTCGCGATGCAGATTCATCTCTGGCTGCTCGTGATGTGGTGCTGTATGGTTTCGGTCGTATCGGTCGCCTATTGACTCGCCTGCTGATTGAAAAGAGCGGTCCTGGTTACCCACTGCGTCTGCGTGCAATTGTTGTGCGTGGCGGTAAGAAAGGCGACCTAGAAAAGCGTGCTAGCTTGCTGCGTCGTGACTCCGTTCATGGACAATTCAACGGTAGTATCGTGATTGACGAAGAGCGTAAAGCGCTGATCGTGAACGGTAACTACATTCAAATCATTTACGCTAACAGCCCAAGTGATGTGGATTACTCGGTTTATGGCATCAACAATGCGCTTGTTGTCGATAACACAGGTGTTTGGCGTGATGCCGAAGGTCTTAGCCAACACGTAGCTTGTAACGGAGCAGAGAAAGTACTGCTTACCGCGCCAGGTAAAGGCGACATCAAGAACGTCGTATTTGGTGTGAATGAATCTGTGATTCAAGAAGATGACACCATCATCTCTGCAGCAAGTTGTACGACTAACGCCATCACTCCGGTTCTAAAAGCACTTAACGATAAATACGGCGTGCTGTCTGGCCATATTGAGACAGTTCACTCTTACACCAACGATCAAAACCTAATCGACAACTTCCACTCAGGCGATCGTCGTGGTCGTAGCGCTTCACTGAACATGGTTCTAACATCAACAGGCGCAGCAAAAGCGGTAGCAAAAGCACTGCCAGAACTTGCAGGTAAGCTGACAGGCAACGCAATTCGTGTACCGACTCCAAACGTATCAATGGCAGTTGCGAACCTGAACTTAGGTGAAGATGTAGACCGTGATTCGCTAAACGAATACCTACGTGAAATGGCATTGAACTCTGAGCTTTCTGCACAGATCGATTACACAGATTCGACAGAAATCGTATCAAGCGACCTAGTTGGCTCTCGCCACGCAGGTGTAGTAGATGGCCAAGCGACCATTGCTCAAGACAAGCGTTGTGTACTGTACATCTGGTACGACAACGAATTCGGTTACAGCTGCCAAGTTGTGCACTGTATGGAACAAATGATGGGCGTTCGTTACCAAACATTCCCTCAATAAGGTGAACCTTGCTCCACAACGTTAACCACAATGTGTAACGAGCAACACCCCAGCATTTGTTTTAAATAATAAGCGCCTTGCGCATTACTAATATACTTCCCCGCTTATACGCCTGATGACCCTCAGGCGTTTTTTCGTTTTTAAGACACTTTGACATTCCTCAGACAAATCGATGCGAAATTGAACGGTATATTCATGTTTCGTTCATATTCAAACTCGTAATATGAACCCATAGATTGAAAGAGAGGTCATGATTATGAATCGAATTATCGTTACTGCACTAGCACTGATTACTGGCTTTTTTACTTTGGTATTCAGCCTAATCATGGCGATTCCATTGACCATCGCTGCACTGATTACTGGTAAACGTATTGAAAAGCGCGTGAAGCAAATGCAACAAGAAATGCATGAAGAGTATGAATTCAATACGGGCAAATCCGACGCGATTGAAGGCGAGTTTGAAGAAGTTCGTCGCTAACGCTTCTGAAGATTCCACACTCCCCCTATGTTCCTGAGCAACCTTCTTTGCTGACATCCTATCTCGTTAAGAGTTAGGATGTTTTTTTGTCTGTAGAAAAAAACAATGGCAAAATTAGAGTTTGTTCTCTTGGGCGTTTTGTTTACTAGCTAAATCATAACCTTCATCCCAAAGCTCACCATCAGCACCTGTATAAGGGTTCGCCACTTTCGGCTCACCACACAGAAAAGCGGCTTTTCCTTCACCGCGAATATCTTCAATCTTGCTCCTGATATACAAAGAGGATTCAGGATCAATTTTATGCATGTACGATCGAATTAAAAACGCACAGCTAACGGTAAAAAAGAATAGGCTTAGAAAACCCATCGAACTCTTTCCAGTCAGAAAAAACCAAGCTAAAAAAAGCAAGCCAGTCAATAACGCAGCAGGAATCAAGCCAAGTGTTTTTTTCACTTTTCTCTCACTTAAATCAAGATCTTGTTTAAACCCATTTGTGCGGCGGGTAAGGAAAATCCATTTGTTCGAACAAGTTATCTAGGTGTTATATGCGACCAAATTAGTCACCATGTTAAATACACTAGTTGAATGATGATTCTAGCTAGAGACTTCACTGTCAGAGTAGGGAATCTCACCAATAATACCTGATTTATGAACCAAGGTAACATTTATTGATAATAATCTTTTTAACTATAGAGCATGTCAAATGAATGCGAATAATTCATAAAAAAATCAAACTAATTAAACAAAAAAAGCAGCCAATTTAGGCTGCTTTTGACAAGTTGGATGATGATCAAATCGTCACAACCACTCGCACCGCTAATAGCATTAAAACGATGCCAGATAGTCGGTCAATCAGTACTGCCTTTGAGCGAATACGGTCCACAACGCGCGAGTTCGACAGCACCAATGTGATGAAGGTGTACCACAAACCATCAACGACGAACGGTGTCGCGACGATAATCATTTGGTTGCTCAGATCGTTACCTAGCGCCACAAACTGGCTGAACAATGCGATGAAGAACAGCGCAATTTTCGGGCTTAGAATCGAAATAAGAAAGCCTTCTCGCGCCGATTGTAAAACCGTCGTCTCTTCACCGGATTCGAGCTTCGCTGCCACACCACCTTTTGAGCGTAATGCATTGAAACCGAGATACGCCAAGTAAGCAGCACCTGCCAAACTGATAGTCTTAAATAGCAATGGGCTTTGTTGAAGTACCACAGCCAAACCTATCAAGGTAATGAACGCATAGATACCAATACCAAACGCGTGCGCCCATGCGGTAGCCAAACCATTCATGCGGCCACCAGCTAACGAGTGCTTAGCGACAATCGCTAAACTCGGGCCTGGTGACATTGCCCCTAATAAACACACGGTAAAAAGTGATAACCAAACTGTTAGTGTCATAAGAATCTCCCCTCTTTGACGCTAATCTATCAACGGAACAGGTATAATTAGAAATCAAAGTTTTTCATACTAAGCATGATTTCAAATCATAACCTAATAAGGCATTTATTATCGGATGGAATACTCTGAAATCTGCATGACCGAACGAATCTCTTCGCGCACCCATTTATGCGCAGGATCGGTATCGTATTTTGGATGCCACATTAACCAATACTGATGAATGGGCGTTTCGAGAGGCAGTGCTTTATGGGCTAAGTCCCAATGCTTCGCAAGATTGACCGCAATATGCTCTGGAACCACCATCAGATGCTCACTAGAAACTAAGCGATTGATGGCAGCAGAGAAGAAAGGCACTTTGAACGTAATATGACGTGTATGCCCTAGTTCTCTTAATGCTAAGTCGGTGTACGAATCTTTGTCCCCACCACCTGTGACTTTAATGTGGGAGTAAGAAATTAAATCTTCAACACTGATGCAGTCTTGCTTTGCTAACGGATGAGAAGCTTTCATCAAACAAACTGATGAGTCTTCACCAATCTTCACACTAGATACACCCTGAGGCTTCTCTGGATACATGGAAGACGCGATATGAATACCAGTCTCATGCAGCTTATCGAGAAAGTCTGGCTGCCATAGTCGGTACGCCATATCTAACTGAGGAGCAAAGCCACTCAGGTGAGAGGCAATGTCAGGGAGAACGTATTGGGCGACATAATCACTCGATGCAAATACTAACTCTGCTTTCCAATCCTCAGGTTCAAAAGGCTTGTCATCGAGAAGGTGATCGAATTCCGCTAACAAATCATCCAACTTCTCTTTTAGAAGCAATGCTCTTGGTGTTGGAATGAGTTGGTTACCCTGCCGAACTAATAAAGGGTCACCGCACAATTCACGTAATTGCGCTAATTGACGGCTTACCGCCGATTGAGTGATGTGTAAACGCTCAGCAGTTCTGCTCACATGGCATTCTTCAAGCAATACATGCAAAGAACGCAGCAGATTAAGGTTAATGTTATTCAGCACGTTCTACCCATTTCGCGCGCCAATCTGCAGCGGCATACTCTTCTGGCCAATATTCAACTTGCTTGCAAATCAATCCATCTCGCACAGTGTGAAAAGTAATCGCGCGATCAGAGCGAACCCCATCACTAACTACCACATCAGTGACCACCTGTTCGCCTTCCCCCACAATACGCTCAATCGTAAAAGTCCACTCACCTTTTGCTGGGTAAGCAGAATTCAATTGGGCAAAATTCCTTCTGCCACGAATCACTTCTTTTGTCAGCGGCCAAACAACTTCACAATCGGGCGCGAGGAGTTCCGCTGCCGCATAGAAGTCATTGCTTGCCATGACTTTCCAGAAATTGAGGACGATATCTTTCTCGGTCATTTTACGAACTTGCTCCCTGTGGTATTGAAAAACTCCGTTAACACGGTATGTGTCATCACGTTACGAAGTTCTGGATAGCTTTGGATATAGTCTCGAATCTCGTTGAGACGAGCGATATTCGGCACTTCGACGAATAACATCATATCGGTTTCACCACTGATCGCATGGCACCATTTCACGCCATCGATTTTGTACAGATCGTTAGCGTAATTATCACAGTGATGGCTAGAGGCTGATGTATCAAACTTCAGCGCCATATACGCGCAAATCGTCGACTCTTTCGATGTCGCAATATCGGCATGATAGCCAAGGATCACTTGGTCTTTTTCTAGCTTTTTGATTCGTGCGGTCACAGCAGAACGTGACAAGTTAACTTGCTCTGAGATTTCAGTAATAGAGAGACGGGCGTTCTGCCGTAAGAGGTCTATGATCTGATGATCAAATTTGTCCATAACATCACCAAGCTTTCCTTAATTTAGTCATTCTACTCAATTACAACTTATTGAAAACCGACAATTTGCGGTTTATCGGCAAAACAACCGTCATTTTGACGGTCGACAACATCATTTTGCTGTGCAGAATTTAGATATGCTTATGGCTTGCATTACCTAGACGTTCAGAGGTCGTTATGGAACAACTCAAAAAAGACATTACGCTGATATCCGGAATCGGTCAGCTCTCAACAACCTTAATGGGCACAGGTCTATTTATGATCCCAGCGATTGCCGCTGGCATTGCAGGTCACTTCTCGCTTTGGGCTTGGATTATCTTATTCATCGCTATTTGCCCTATCGCGCTTACCTTTGCTCAGTTAGGCAAACGCTACCCAAGTGCTGGCGGCACAGCGTTTTTCGTCCGCAAAGCCTTCAACAGTAAGCTAGAGAGCAGCGTGGCGTGGTTGTTCGTTAGCGTCATTCCTGTTGGTGTCCCTGCTGCTGTCGCACTTGCTGCAGGCTTTTTACAACAACTGTTACCAGAGTCCATTAGTAATCACCTTTTCGCTCAAATTCTCACGGTCGCTCTGTTAATGGTGGTCAATTTGCTCGGTACCAAATCATCAGGTCGCTTACAAACCATCATCGCACTGAGCATTTTTGCTTTGGTCGGTGCATTTCTGTGGAAAGGCGATGTTGGTTCTGTCGATTTAACCATGCCTGTCATTACGATGGATTCAATGTGGTCGATTGCAGCAGCTTTGGGCGTGATGTTCTGGTGTTTTGTTGGAATAGAAGCTTTTGCTCATATGGGCGAAGAGTTTAAGAACCCACAACGAGACTTCCCAATTGCGATTATCGTTGGCTGTTTTGTCGCGGGCGCGACCTATTGGGCATGTTCTGTTGTGATACTAAAATTTGGTGCTTACGGCAGTGCAGAGTTCGACAGTGCATCGATTCCTTGGCTAAGTGCCCATCTATTTGGTAATCACGCCAAATGGCTAATCAGTGTTATCGGTTTCTCTGCGTGTTTTGCAAGTGTGAACCTCTACACTCAAAGCCTAGCTCGAATGGTGTGGGCGCAAGCAAGAGAACACAAGCCAACCAGCGCCATCGCGAGAGTGTCAGCTCGAGGCGTTCCAGCAAATGCCACGTTAATCGTCGGCGCTATATTGCTTGCTTCTTGTGTTATTGGTTCGCTATCCGGATTGGATTTGGAGTTCTTCCTTAAACTTGCTAATGGTATTTTTGTGCTGGTTTACCTACTCGCCATGCTTGCCGCTTATAAGTTGTTGCAAGGTTGGGGAAAGATCCTCGCGGGAGTTTCTCTTGTGTTGTGCACCGCAGTATTCATTTGTTTAGGTTGGTCTATGCTCTACGCCGTTACTATTTTTGCCGTGCTCTCTTTACCTTGGAAGCAATGGCGAAAAAAGCACACTAGACGGGTGACTGAATAAGTCAAACAAGTACCCAAAAAAAGGAAGGAGCCAAATGGCTCCTTCTTAAGTTTTAACGATAATTTATGCCGTCTCTATTTTTACGCGGAAGAAAATGGCGTAAAACAGCGGGATGACAACCAAAGTAAGAATCGTGGCAAACAATAGACCGAACATAATGGTCACCGCCATGCTCTTAAAGAACGGGTCAACCAACAGCGGGGCAACACCCAAAATAGTCGTGAATGCGCCCAGTAGAACCGGACGAGCGCGACTTAGTGCTGCATCAATAATCGCGGTATACGGTGTTTTACCTTCACGAATTTCAACATCCGCTTGGTCCACCAATACAATCGCGTTTTTCACCATCATACCAATCAAGCTTAAGAAGCCGAGAATAGCCATAAACTCAAACGGTGTTTGGAAGATGATAAGCCCCACGGTGACGCCGACAACCGCGAGCGGTGCCGTTAGCCAAATCACCAATGGCTGACGCAGTGCGTTGAACATGAAAATCACCGAAAGGATCATCGCAGCAAACCCGTATGGCGCTGAGATAACTAACCCTTCATTGGCATCTTTCGACGCTTTATATTCCCCATACCATTTCAACTCGTACCCTGCTGGCAACTCGATGGCTTCAATTTGAGAACGTACTTGCTTGAATGCATCTGCTGTTAATACACCCGGAGCTGGATCCGCTTGCACCAAAATCGTCGGCATGCGGTCAATTCGACGCAAAATGGCATCTTGGTATATCACATCCACAGAGTTAACCAGTTGACTTACCGGAATATAAGCACCGACCGTTGGGCTAAAAACTTCCGTATTTTCAATCGCACGTTGGTGGCTGCGCTCACTTTCTGGCGCACGGACAACGATTGGGATCAAATCATCTCCCTCTCGATACACGCCCACGTTTCGGCCTGTTAGGGTTTGCGCGATAGCCTGATTAATTTCCATCGTTGTCAGCCCATATCTTTGCGCTTCTTCGGCAGAATATGCAGGGCGAAGCACAGGAACTTGTTGACGCCAATCATCCTGAACCGCTATCAATTTGCTGTCTGCTAGCATGATGGCTTTCGCTTGCTCTGCCAGTTGACGCAACACCGCACTATCAGGCCCTTTGAAACCGGCTTCTATCTTCTTACCGCCTCCGCGACCAAGCATGAACTTCCACACTTTGATGGACGCATCTGGGTATTTGGCTTCCAACTCACTTTGTAGCTCACCCAGTAATGGAGCGATCTTTGTGTAATCGTCGATATCAATCAGCAGTTGACCGTAACTTGGGTTACGAGCTTCTGGCGCGTAGGTCAGCATGAAACGTAAGCCGCCACCACCGATAAAACTGGTGATGTTGGTAATTCCCTCTTTGGCTTTCACATCTTGCTCAATACTCGCAACCACTGCCTCGGTACGTTTGATATCAGAGCCTTGCGGCAAGTAAACATCCACAACAAATTGCGGGCGTTGAGACTCTGGCATAAAGCCCGGTGGTACAAACTTCACGCCCCAAATTGCTGCTGTCATCATTCCCAGCAACAGTGCACAACTGATGATGCGGTATTTCAATACCCATGCGAGCAGTGACTTGTAGCTTGCCACGACGCGACTAGGCTTCTTATCTGCATTTGCCGCTTTTACTTTGAGGAAATCGTGACACAGCATTGGCGTTACTGTGACTGCGAATACCCAACTAAGGAGCATTGAGTAAAGGATCACCCAAAACAGAGAACCTGCGTATTCCCCCATATCTGAAGGTGATAAACCAATCGCACTGAATGCACAGATACCAACGACGGTTCCTCCTAACAAAGGCCATTTGGTTGCATCGACAACTTCAGACACCACAGCGTTACGATCGGCGTTTGGATCTTGTTGAAAACGAACCAAGATACCGTCGGTCACTACAATGGCATTATCCACCAGCATACCCAAGGCAATGATCAACGCCCCAAGAGAGATTCGCTGCATTGCAATATCTTCAATGAGCATGATGCACAGGGTGCCAGCCACCGTTAGTAGAAGAACGAAACCGATAATGACGCCCGAGCGTACCCCCATAAACAGCAGAAGCACGACGAATACAATGCCAACCGCAGCGATCAAGTTGTCGATAAAGTTCGCAACCGATGCGCGTACAGAGTCTGACTGCATCGAAATCACATTCAGCTCCATCCCCAATGGACGCTGACTTTCCAACTCGGCCAAGCGTGCTTTTACTGCATCTCCCATATCCACCACGTTACCGCCGGATACGTTGGAGATACCAAAGCCCACTGCTCGTTCACCGTTGAAACGCATCAACATGGTTGCTGGTGTTTGGTAACCGCGAGTGATGTCTGCAATGTCGCCTAAACGAAGCACAGTATTGTTGTTACCCAGTCCGACTTGCAGGTTTTTAAGGTCGGCAACAGAGTCAATATTGGAACTTGGGATAACAGGAATGCGCATTGCGTTGGTTTCGATGCTGCCAGCTACTGTGACTAAGTTTTGCTTTTGCAGAACCTGAAACACTTTCTCAACTGATACACCAAATTCGGCTAAGCGCTCACTTGAGATTTCCACGAAGATGGTTTCTTGCTGTTGTGCCAGCGTCGCTGTTTTCGCTACCCCCGGAACAAGTACGATTTCACGACGTAAGCTATCGACATAATCTTGCAATTGCTTATCGCTGAACCCTTCACCAGTAACGGCAAAGAACAAGGCATACACATCCGCAAAGTCATCATTCACAATTGATGGCCCTGCTCCCGGTGGAAGCAGGCGCTGTGCGTCTGTCACTTTACGGCGAAGTTTATCCCATACTTGCTGTAGCTCTGCGGCGCTGCCTGCAAACTCCAACTTGATCTCGACCGTGACCTCTGACATTCCTTGCATCGAGACGGATTTCACTTCTTTGACTTCTTGCAAAGCCTGAACAGCACCTTCGATAACATCGGTCACTTCATCAGAGACTTCCTGTGCCGTCGCACCTGAGTATGGGGTTGCAATCACCGCCTGACGAATAACAAACTCAGGATCCTCAAAGCGGCCTAGTTTGAGGTAACTGATGTAACCGCCTAACAGTATCAGAGCAATCAGCACCCAAACACTCGTTCGCTTGGCTATGGTATAACGTGCAATGTCCATCATTGTGCTCCAGCGCGATCATCCGTGTAAGGGCGAACTTCCATACCCTCTCTCACACTTGATACCCCAGCAATGATCACCTTCTCACCCAACGAAAGGTGTTCCGTGACAATAATGCGATCTTTGCTGAGCGCGCCAATCGCCACATAACGCTTCTGTGCTTTGTTGTCATTACCAACAACCCAGACAAATTGCTTGCCTTGGTTATCTGGGACAATAGACGTCAGCGGTAAAGTAATTTGTTGATTCTGAGCTTTACCAGAAGAAGAAACTGGCAACACTTTCACCGCCATTCCCGGTAATACATGGAAACCGTTCAAGTGCTCGAAGCCCAACACAACCGGATACGTCTGAGATACAGGGTCTGCAACGGTCGCCACTGTACGCAGCTTTAATGGAAAAGATTGACCTGGAATGGCAGAGATTTCAGCAATCGCTTTGGTCTCCTCTTTGCCAGAGAGCATCACTTTATGTGGAATGTGGATGACCACCTCAAGATCATTAATATTATGAACAATCAAGATCGGTGCATTTGCTTGGACTTGAATGTAGTTGTCAACCAACTTGCGTCCAACCACACCATCAAAAGGAGCAAAGATTTGGGTGTATTCTAGGTGACGTTTTGCATCTTCCACGCGTGTACGAGCAAGGTTATAGCGTGTCGTGATGGTATCTAGGTCAGCCTTTGAAATTGCTTGGCTTTTCTTAAATACAGCTTGAGCTCGCTCGTACTCACGAGACACATTCTCAAACTCTAGTTGCGCTGACACCAATGCATTTTTTGCATCTCTATCATCTAAGGAAGCAAGCAGTTGCCCCTTGCTTACTTCATCTCCTTCCTTAACGAAAATATTGGTCAGTTTTCCACTTACTCGGAAAGCAAGATCTGCACTATCTGCAGCACGCACGATGCCATTAAAGCTGAGCTCCGTTGCTGACTGGGTACTAACTACCTCGGTAAGTGCAGGCTTAGCAGTAGGGACAACCACGGAAGGATTCGCCTCACTACCACAGCCGTTAAGGTTAATAACGGACATCAACAATGCCGAGGTTACACTCAATTTAAGAACTTTTTGGCCAACTTTTGCTACGACCATAGATACTTCACTCCAAGAGCGTGACCGATAAACCTACCGGCCAACAGTTATGTGACAACTTTGTAAAAAGGTAAACTTCAGAGTTTATTTTAAGACCAATTCAATACAGGGTAAACTCATAAGTTTACCTGTTTGTATCAATTTGTTAGATTGGCTGGAACTCATAAAGGAGAGAGACCATGGCACTCATAGAAGAAAAGCGTTTAGCCATTATTATTGCGGCTAAAGAAGAGTTTATTGAACATGGGTTTACCAAGGCGAATATGGATAGAGTATGTGCGTCTGCAGGGGTATCAAAGCGAACTCTTTATCGTCACTTTAAGAGTAAGGAAGTATTGTTTGAGTCGATACTTGCCATCATCAAATCAAGCGTCGATGAAAAAAATCATTATCCGTTTGATGCACATAAGAGCCTGACTGAACAACTGACAGCCATAACTCGGAGTGAAGTGGAAATTCTTTACAAAACTTATGGAATTCCCTTTACTCGTGTGGTGATGGCTGAATTTTTGCGCCAACCAGAAATGGCTCAACAAATCATAACAAAGCTGTATCGTTCTCACGTCCTAGCGAAATGGTTTGAGGAAGCCCAACAGGCCAATGCAGTACAACACATTGATAGTGCTTTGCTTTCTAATACATATTCTAGCCTGTTCAATGGTCTGTTTTTGTGGCCATTCGTGTTCAACATGAAACCACTTCCATCCTCAGACGAGATAGAGCAGAAAATCGAACATCTTGTTTTTGTTATCTCAAGCACCTGTGAAGCATCAATTCAACGTTAGTTAAAGTGATACTTCAGCAACTAAAACAACTCAGAAAGCTGTTCAACCAGAGCATCAATCTTACTCAGCGCGACATTGCCGTAACCTAAGACTGCACCTTGCCAATCTCGCGTTCTAAAATCTGAATGCTCATAAAAACTCATCGGACGCAGCACAATACCTTTAGACTGAGCACGCTGCGTCCATTCGTGTTCATCAATACCCTGCTGCCACTTTAAAGTGATATGGAGACCAGCAGCCTGACTGATCACCGCAACTCTATCGCCAAAGTGCTTTTCAACCGCCAAACACATCTGCTCATGCTTAGTTTTGTACAGTCGGCGTATTCTTCGGATATGACGTAATAACCCACCTTCAGTAATAAAATCTGCCAACGCTTCTTGTGTGTGCGTAGGTGAATCACCACTCAACGCATCTTTAACCACTAAACATTGCTCCACTAAACCTTCAGGAACCACAAGGTAGCCAAGCCGCAAGCCGTTAAACATCACTTTACTGAAAGAACCCACATACAACACGCGATCGTCTCGACCCATTTGAGCCGCTAGCCCTTGTAAACTGGTATAGGGGCGATGAGCAAACTGGAATTCGCTGTCATAATCGTCCTCGATGATCCAGCGTGACTGTTCGACTGCCCAGTTGATGATCTTCCCTCTTTGCTCGGTATTGAGTGTGGTGCCCATCGGATATTGATTACTTGGGGTGATATACAGCGCATCGGCATCGCTTGTGGTCACCGCTTCCACATCAAAGCCTAGTTTCTCTCGCACGAATAAAGGCTCAAATTGATACTGCTGGAATTGAATCAACTTCCGCATTTGCGCGTAACCCGGTTGCTCCATCAGAACCTTATCGCCTTGCTTGAGAACAACCATCGTCGCAATCGACAACGCTTGCTGCGCCCCAGAAGTAATAATGATGCGCTCTGGGGAGCAATTCACAGAGCGGCTTGATGCAAGGTAGTCAGCTAGAGCACAGCGTAATGTCCAACTGCCCTGAATATCTTGATTCCCCAACAAGCAGGGGCGGGAGAGATGGCGAGCAAGTAACTTTTGCCATTGCGCCATCGGAAACGCTTCCAAATCAGGCACACCCGGTGCAAATGCGCGGTTGATATCAAAGTTGGTTTTCGGTGAAGAGTCCGTCTTGATTGAACTCGGTTCAGGTAGATACTGCTCCGGCAGTTCTACGGCAACATAAAAACCCGAACCTTTCTGACTGTTCAAGTACCCTTCCGCCACTAACTGCTCGTAGGCTGAAATTACCGTATTCCGACTAAGATTAAGCTCTTGTGACAGCTTTCGTGTAGACGGCAATTTCCCATTCTTCGCCCACAGTCCTTGAACAACCTTTTCGCGGATAGCAAAAAACAACGCTTGCTGACGCGTTCCATCACTTTCTTTTAAATGCAGGTCACCGATATCAATCAAAGACAAACTGGATCCACCCATTAGTTAAAACTGGCTCTCTTTAAGCTACCAGTTAAACGCTACATTGCAATCAGAGATTGAGGAGCAAGTGCTCGTCGATGTGAGCAAATAAGGAGAAAAGATGTTATCCAATACCAATAGAACGGAAATTAAGAAAGGCGTACATAAAGCCGTCTCTGATGTTAGCAAACTGCACGCCATCATAGATGAAAGCCTGATCGCTCATATTGCAATAACCAACGAGTCTGGCCCTGTAGTTATTCCCATGTTGGCATGGCGTGTCGATGATTACGTGTATATCCATGGTGCCAACAACAGTCGATTGTTACGCTCACTCAAACAAGGAGTGCAAACGTGCCTTACCTTTACTTTGTTTGATGGTTGGGTATTAGCTCGAAGTGCATTTCATCATAGCGCGCATTATCGTAGCGCCGTGGTCTTTGGTCAGTTTGAGGTTGTGGATTGTAACCAAGAGAAAGACAGATTACTGAATCACTTTATCGAACAGATCGCTCCGGGGAGAACCGAAGAAGTCCGTTTGAGTAATGAGAAAGAACTCAAAGCCACCATGCTACTGCGTATTCCACTCACAGAAGCATCAGTGAAAATCAGCAATTTTGGCGTCAATGACGATGCGGAAGACATGGACATTCCTGTTTGGGCTGGTGTCTTGCCCTACCGAACCATCGTAGGCCCACTGCAAGCTTGTGACGATTTGTATGAAGGTATCGCTGAGCCAGATTACCGCAGTGCCTACCCTAATCGTTGGCAGGAATAAGTACCGTAAAACGTGCACCGCCTAAGTGGCTCTCGCCGACAGAAAGTTCCCAACCTAATTGCCTCGCTGCACTGGTAGCGATGGCAAGTCCTAAACCAAAACCTTTCACGTCGGCGTTGCGGCTTTTGTCTAAACGAGAAAATGGAACAAACACTTCTTCTCGCATCGCTTCCGGGATGCCCGGACCATCATCTTCGATATCAACAATCCAGAAATGCTCAACCGATCGAATCGTCACCTCAACGCAAGATTCACCGTAACGTTTTGCGTTCTGCAGCAAGTTATCGAGGACAAGGTTACCTAAAGTCGGTTGCAAGTGAATGGATTGATACGCGAGTTCATTTTCTACCGTCAGCTTGGCGAACTCTAAGCCTCGGTAATTCATTCGGCTTTTGCACCAAAGCGGCAGTTCAATGGTTTCAACAGAATCACTCAAAGAATGGTTTTTGACGCTCAAACGAGACAGCATGACAATGTCGGACGTTAAATCCGTCACGACATCAACGTACCGTTCAATATCATCATGCAACTCTGCCTGCATTTCACCGCTGGTGCGCCTTGCTAAATCGGTCGCTAACTGAATTCGGCTGAGCGGAGTGCGAACTTCGTGAGGGATAGCTTGGGTAAAGATGTGTGTCTGACGTACTCGCCTCTCTATGTCTTCTGACATGTTGTTGAAGCCTTGGGCAAGTTCTTTCACAGGTTGCGAAAATTGCTTCAGATCGACTCGCGTATTCAACTCACCAGATCCAAATTGTTGTTGTGCGGCCGTCAGCTGTCGGATCTGGCGATCAAGGCGGCGTACAGGTATGTAAACCATGACACCTAAACTGCACACCACAGTAAGTAACAGAGTGAGAACGAAAATGATCTCAGAATCTTCATCCCAATCGATATCTGGACTGAAAAAGTCACGCTTTTCTTTAAAGACCAAGCTCTCTGACGTATTAGGAAGCGGGAATACCGCAGCGTAGATACTGTCATCGATTAAATAAACGGGTACCCCTTGCATACGATAAAGCAACTCGCAATCCAAGCACGGTGGTGAGCCATCCCAGTTGTTCAACAATGTGAGGTCGAAGATAAAGAAATCTTGTTTTCCGTTGGCGGTGAGCTTTTTGTACAGTGAATCGGGTGAGCCTCGCTGCTCAATATACTGGTCAACAAAGTAAGCTCCGTCGCTTAAGAAGATACCGGCTTCTGTTTTACGCATGTACTCGTCGCCCATGAAAAGGAACAACGCGACCGTTAACGCGAGGCCAGTCACCAACCCCACGTAAAGACGAGTAAACATGGAAAACATGCGCTACTTCCCTGTGAGCATATAGCCGCGATTACGCACGGTTTTTATGGTTGCGGTATGGATATGAGCCTTGGAAAATTTTTTCCTGAGCGAGGAGATTCGCATGTCAATTGAACGATCGGTAATGCAATATTCAATACCTCGTGCGAGACGGCAGCATGACTCTCGGGAGACCGGCTTATCTACGTTGAGCATTAGGAGCTCTAGGATCTCAAACTCAGAGTCTGTGAGATCGATGTCTTGTTCCAAGTAGTAAGCTTTGGAACGACGTGTGCAGAGGTCAATACCATATCGACTCAATTCAGTCTCTTCTACGGTATCCACTTGGCGGCGATAGCGGCGCAACGCGGCTTCAATGCGAGCGAGCAGAATATTACCTTTGATCGGTTTGGTCAGGTAATCATCAGCCCCAAACTTAAACAAGCTGACTTCACTCATCTCATCATCCGTTGCGGTTAAAACAATGATGATACCGTGGTAGAACTCTCGCGCCTCTTGGCATATTTCCGCGCCATTTTTGCCGGGTAGCATCAAATCTAACAGCACTAATTCCGGCTTGAGTTCCTTAATCGCCTCTAACGCGTTTAGACCATTATCGACCACTGTGACTAGATAGCCTTCCGCCTCTAGATACATTTTGGTTAGTCGAGCAATCTCAGAATCATCCTCTACTAGCAAGATTTTATTGCCACCCATGAACCATTCACTCCATCTATAAAACAGAAGAAGTATATCGTTCGTTTTGTAGGGCGCAACCCACATACACGGCACTTTTTCCTACAAGAGATCGCTTACAAACACTTACAAACCATACATTTATAAAAGCCAACCACACTAAAAATAAGACAATTAGAGTAAATCACCAATTTATAAATCAAAGACAGAACATTAAATAATTAAAACCAACCATGACAATATATAAATCCTTTATTATTTTGGGTTTATCGAATTAAAAACCTTACAACAAAACATTTCTAATCATTATGACTCAGCTTGCTCATATAGACAGATTTTTCTGTTCCCCCTAAATTCCCACCGAACCCTCAGCCTGTGAGTAATACAAAAATGAAATTCGCTCGATTAACGCCTTTAGCCATGTTGTGTGCGGTTAGCCTAACAGCTTGCGGTGGTAGTGACTCAAATTCGAAAACCTCGACAACCACACCTCCAACGCCACCAACCCCAACATTGAACACCGTTATTATCCCTACTGCCGTTTCTACAGAATTTCCAGCCGAGTTAAAAGTAGCGGCAGATGCTGGCTTCACCCACTATGTAAAAATCTCCCTTTCTGAAGCAAACAGCGACGATGCATTTCACATTGTGGCGGTTGATGACGGTGTGAATAATGAAAAAATCTTTCGTGCCGCAAAAATCATCCAACACCTACTCACAAACCAACCGGATTCAAAGTACGGCGCCGACAAGTCTGGTATCGCTAAGACATTAGCCGACCGTGATGCGACACTAATGCTGACAGCAAACGATGACCAGAATAACGAAATGCTAACCAAGATTTTTATTGGTGAGCTACTTCGTCAAGGCAAGCTAAATGATGCCGTCGCAGACTCAGGGTTATCTCAATCTTTTGATACCAGTTCACTAGACAAGTTTATTGCTGACATGATGGCACTTAACGAAGACGACATGGACACATTAGTGGAGTCTTTGATAACGACACTAATGAGCAGCAAAGACACGCCAAACTGGCTCATGAACAGCCAATCTCTAATGTACCGAGAACTCACGGTTGAAGGCGATTGCCATTACATGAGCAACTTTGCTGATTACTGTGCCAATCTTGGCAACCACGCCGACCGTGATGCCGCTTTTGAAGAAATTCTACACTTGGTCCAAGCGCAAGGCATTGCACCTAACGCGTCGACTGCGACACTGCAAAACGACATTCAAGCTCATGCGTTAAGCATCTATAACGATATCCAAGCTAGCAAGCCAACGGTATGGCGCCCTACACAAGATGATTGGGAAGATTGGGAATCAGACGACTTCGATCCAGAACGTGTTAAGCAAACAGGCCCTTCTTATTCTCACGAATATTTTGCTGCCGCTTTTGAAGCGTACATGGGCGTAGCAAAAGCAAACGGGCAAGGCTTAGACGGGTACCAAGCATTAACGCGTGAGGAAATGCAAACCCAAGATCCACAAGCGGTTGATTGGATTAGCGGCTTATTCCACGGATATTTGCAATACACTGCAAACATCGATTCTGCAGGCGTCAAGCTTTACACAGAGAAAACGAATCCGGGCACGGTGCCTACCTTCCGTATGTCACCAAACAAAGACGGTTTGGTAGAAGCGTACACCTACAAATCTCAGTGGCTGACAAAAGTGAAAATCGTTGGCGACGACGCAATGAATGTCATCGGTAATGACCAAGACAATACGTTTGAAGGCAACAACAAAGACAACAGCATTTATGGTGAAGGCGGCGTCAACACCTACATCGTGCCGCACAAACTGGCGGAATGTATCGTAATCAAAGCGAAGAACGTCTCTGTTGAGTGTCCTAGCACAGGCACTGACGAGCTATACGACATTCAGAACATCCAATTCACCGATCAAACTTTAGATGTAACCAAGCTATAAACAATGAAAAACATGAAGAAACTTACTTTACTCGCTCCTCTATTCCTTGTTGGTTGTGGTGGCCTTGCTGTCATGGATCGTACTGATGCAGTAAAAGCGCAACCAGAAATGTTGGTGAAAACCGACGGCGATTTTTGGGGATTCGGTGCAGATGGCCATTTTGATTTTGCTGGCAAGTACAAAGGTAAATATTCACGCAGTGCTTCAAACTCAAGCTGGTTCAATCGCATCTCATTTAAAGAAGGCGCAATGGGCGCAGAAGTAACTCGCATAGACAGCGGTGAAACTTGGCTCCTAAACTGCACAGGCGGCGGCATGTCGGTTAACTACATGGGCGTTGATTTTGGTGGCAACGATCCATACACCTGTGACATTACTCAAGATGGTAAAAAAGTCGGTGAGTTTGCGATGGAGCCAAAATCTGCACTTATCGACATCAGCCTTGAGAAAAAAGAGACTGGCGTCGTTCGAGTTGGCAACACACATTTCAATGTGGAAACCGTACACACGAGCCCTGATTCCATGATGGCGGTAGACATTCCATTGGGTTACAGCTTCAAGCAAGGCACACAAGAAGTAGCAGCAGTGCAGACGAACGGCACAATTGCCGTACAGATGTTGCCAGAGCTTAACGATAAACAAAAAGATGTGGTTGCCATCGGTGCTGTTGCGAGTGCACTGAGCTGGCGCCCTGAAGAATAAGCGGCTAAATTACGCACAAAAACCAAAGCCCTCAACTTAGAGGGCTTTTTTGTTAATACACGCCTTGTCAGACTATTTTTCTAGTCGCGCTGCATACTGTTTCGGTGTTAAGCCTCGGTGCTTTTTGAACATGCGATTGAAACTCGCCACATTGGTGTAGCCAAGCCGCAGTGCAATATCGTCAATACTATTCTGCTTACTCAACAACTCTGCCGCGACATTACTCAGTACATAGCCAGACACGGTTGAAAAGTTAAGCCCTAATTTGTGTAAGCGGCGTTGAAACTGCTGCTCGGACAAACCCAACAATGTAGAAACGCGTTCAAGTGTAGGAAGCCCATAATGGCTACTGTAATTCACCACTTCATAAATCACTTTCAGCTCATCTTCTGGATCAGGCATGTTGAGTAAATCATCCAAATCGGAAAAACTCATCGCTAAACGGTTGTCTTCACGATGATTTACCTGTCGCGAAGCAAGACGGTCATCGCCGTTAATCCATATTTCTGTCTTGGGTTGGCTCCATTCCACTTCACAGCCAAAGTACTCTTTATAGAGCGCACTGTTTTTCCTAGAGCCAGAAATCATCACTCGCAAGGGTTGATAATCTTCACCCAAAAACTCGCGTAAGATTTTGATCATGAATATTGCACAACGAATGCTGTCGTGCACTTTCACTGAGGTTTCAATAAAGGGATTATGATAGGTCCATTTGATGATTTTTCCGGATTGTTCACCCGCAAAGAAGGCACCAGATTGAAGATTACTCGTACCATAATTGACTCTTCGAATCGTGCTAGCTAAGTCATTGCCAGAAAACAGCCAACGCCCCACAGGGCCAAGCTTTTGCAGCTCAATGTCTCGGCTAAGATTTAATATCACATCAGGGTCATTGCTTCGCTCTTCAACACGTCGATACCATTCGGACACCGCCCTCAACGGAATTAAACCCATCGGGTTATGAAACACCGAAGCAGGTATACCAAGCTCATCTGAGCTCAAATTATACTTAGATAACGCAAGGTTATTCATGTTTAAAATACCCATGGCGCGAATAAACCGAACTGTTCTCATAACCAATCACATCAAATTTAATCCTCTAGTGATTGAATTTGTCACAAAGACTCACCTATTTCAATTCCAGATCACAATAAGCCAACAGTTTGATAGAGGAGTGTTTAATGAGTTTACTGAGTGTCCCATTTGTCGGAACCGGCGCAGATACAGCGTTGCATGTCGTTGCTGCCGTCGTTTTAATCGCGAGTGTTGCAGGCGCGTGTTACGGCTTTTGGAAAATCCATGAGTTGCCAATTAACAAGGCACATAGCAAAGACCACCATCAGATAGGGTTGATCACCGCCCTCACCTGGATAGGTTTTGTCTGGCACTGGGTATGGGTGCTAGCCGTGATTTTTGCATTCGTTGATATGGAAAAAGCCATCATCAATCTGCGTGATACATGGAAAAGTAAACCGCAAACAGAAGCACAGCCACAAGAGGAGGCGTAATGTTAGAAGGTTTAGCGGTTTGGGCACTCTTCATCTACTTGCTGCGTTTAGTCGGCATGCCCTGGAACAAAGCGACTAAATCGTTCGCTTATCTTGGCGGTTTGGGTTGGCTGATGTTCGTATGGGTGGGCTTGATTAACTTCACACCGATGGATTTGTCCGGCGGTTCAGTGGTGCAATCTCCTCATGTTCAATTGCGTCCAGATTCAACGAACGTGAAAGGCAAAGTTGATCACATTTACATCAAGCCGAATCAACAAGTTGAAAAAGGTCAGCTCATTTATGAACTTGACCCAACGCAATACGAAATTGCATTAAATCAAGCGAACGTATCCGCTGATTCTGCTCGCGTCGCATTAGCGACAGCAAAAGGCGACATCGAGATTGAAGAAGCTAACCACGAAGCGCTAGTGCAAGATCTGGAAACATCAAAGAGCCAATTGGAAGCCGCGAAAGTTGACTACAAATTGCAGAAAAAGATGCTAGATCGTTATGTTGAGCAAAACCGAGTGGTGCAAAACACCATCACGGAAAGCGACATCGACAAACAGTCGAGCACAGTAGACATGGCTCGCCACAATGTGTTGACTCTTGAATCTCAAATCAAGAAGAAACAAGTCGATATTTCACGTGCGAAGCTGGCGATTCATAAAGCGGAGTTAGCGGTTGAAACGAAACAGGCAGAATTGCGTCAAGCGGAAGAGCAAATTGCAAAAGCACAATGGGATTTGAACAGCACCAAAGTGCATGCTCCTAGCGACGGCTTTGTGACTAACTTTATCCTGCGTGAAGGTCAGCGTGTATCAGCAATGCCGCGTATTAATATGTACACCAACGAGAAGTACGTCCTGATGCGAGTGAACCACCAAGCGATTCGCAATATCAAACCGGGTCAACCTGCGGAATTCTCCTCTTCGGTTTATCCAGGTAAGATCTTCTCAGCGACCGTCGAGGGTATTGTTGAGGCAACAGGTGAATCACAAGGTAACCTAATGGGGTTCGATGACTCTGTTCGCGTAACAACTGGTAAGAACTTGCAGAACAAACACCACTTTGTTCGTCTTAAGATTGATGAGCCAGAAGGCTACGACATCCCTGTTGGCTCTGTTGGCCTTGCATGGGTCAGCGGTGAAAAACCGATAGGCTTCATGGCCTTCTTGGATGTGATTCGCGGGATCATTATCCGAATGAAGTCTCAACTGTACTTCTTCTACTCTATCTAAACTCACAAACCGCCAGTTCCGCTGGCGGTTTTCTTTTCATTTGTATCCAAGCACGTACTTTTCCCGTATAACAATTAGTTAGTAAACAACGGAGAAGATTCATGTCGGCAAAGGAAAGAAGCCTACCTACCCATCGCATCTCAAGATTCAGCAAGTTCGCTTCACTTGCTACCCGTGTCGCAGGCAATGTGATTGCAGAAGGCACGAAGCAGATCGCCAAAGGCAACAAACCAAAAGCGAAAGACCTATTGCTGACGCCGCAGAACATCGCGCGCTTAACCGACCAGCTCGCCCATCTGCGTGGCGCCGCAATGAAACTCGGTCAAATGCTGTCAATGGATGCTGGTGATGTGCTTGAACCAGAACTCGCCGATATTCTCTCGCGTCTTCGCTCCAACGCAGACCCAATGCCAGCGAAGCAACTGAACGGTGTTATGGAAGGTTCGCTTGGTGCTAACTGGAAAGCCGAGTTCCTCTCCTTTAACTTCAAACCTATTGCTAGCGCCTCAATCGGACAAGTGCATCAAGCCTACAGCGATGCAGGTGATAACCTAGCCGTCAAAGTGCAATATCCGGGTATACGAAAAAGCATCGATAGCGACGTCGATAATGTCGGCACACTACTCAAAGTCGTTGGGTTGATTCCGGAGTCCGTCGACTACAAAGGACTGCTCGAAGAAGCGAAAAAACAACTGCATGATGAAGCAGATTACGCACGAGAAGCGCAGTTTGCCATTCGTTATCATGACGCTTTGAAGGAACACCCTCATTTTGTGGTGCCGAAGATTCACACCGAAAGTTGCTCAGACTCCGTTCTCGCGATGGAATTCATTGATGGCAGCCCGATTGAGCAAATCGAACATTATGATCAGAGTACGCGAGATTTTGTCATGCACAGCCTACTCGAATTACTGTTTCGGGAGCTGTTCGAATTTAAGATGGTGCAAACCGATCCCAACTTCGCCAACTACTTATATATCGAAAACACTCGTCAAATCGGCTTGCTAGACTTTGGGGCGACCCGCGAATACAGCGAACGATTCAGTACTGGCTATCGTCAAGCTTTTGCATCTGTCGTAAATAATGACGAACAAGGCTTGAATGATGCGCTTGAACAAATAGGTTTCTTCAGCCAAACCATACTACCAGACCAGCGCCAAGCGATTCTCGATCTCGTGAAAATGGCATGTGAACCCATGTTGGTCGATGAGCCGTATGATTTCAAAGCTAGCGGTTTAGCACAAAAGCTTCGCGAGGCTGGCACTATTCTAAGCATGGAGCAAGAGTACTGGCACACGCCACCAGCCGATGCCCTATTCTTGCACAGAAAAATCGGCGGTATGTACTTACTCGCCGCTCGCATTGGCGCAAAAGTGAACATTCGCCAATTGGTCTCACCTTACCTACAGATAACTGACCAATAGGCTATTGTTTTTCTGCTATTTTCGAGTACCTTGAACAGCTGCCTATAAGAATAATCTGACTGTCGGGGTGCTCGGTGAGTAAGTTTCAAGACCTCTCCACTCTAATCGAACAAATTGTCCAAGCAGACGAAGCGGAACAAGTCACCGCTTTGAATGATTCTATCGAATGCGGTCTCGAGCCCGGTGCGGTTGCATTGATCCTCGAAGCTTTCCCGATCGATGATCGTGTGCGCTTGTGGCGTGCGTTGCCTATGGAACTGCACATCGATGTGCTAACCGAAATGCGTGCAGAAGTGCGTCTTTCGATCATCGAAGCGCTTTCTGAAGTTGAGTTAAAGCTTACCTTAGCCAAGCTAGATAACTTATCTCTGATCGAATGGGCAGACTCTCTGCCTGAAGAGTTCATCAATGAAGCGTTAGAGCTGATTGAGAAAGACGAACTCGACCTCTACGATCAAGCAAATGAATACGAAGACGAAGAACTTGGCCGCTGGGCTGAGCGTAAGATCATCACCCTCCCTTTTAATATCACGGTTGGCAAAGCTCGACGCCTAATGGAGCGTTACAGCTACGATACACCGCAACAAGTGTATCTCATCAACCGTAAGAAACAGTTTCGTGGCGCGGTGAACTACTATGAAATCTTGCGTAGTGAGGAAGACGTTCGCCTTAAAACCTTAGCGATAGAGACCGTCACCGTACTCGACAGTAAAATGGAGTTACCAGAAGCGGTCGAAGCGCTAGAGCACAGCCCTCTTCCTGCTTTGCCAGTGACGGATGCTGACCAAACCTTAATTGGGGAAGTAGATTGGCAGTTTGCTCTGAGCACGCAACGTGAAATCTACGAAGCACGCTTGATGGCGGGTACCGGTATGGATGAGGGCGATGACTTGTTCGCGCCTATTCTAAAAAGCTCGCAAAAGCGCGGCGTCTGGCTCGGTATCAACTTACTGACAGCGATTCTAGCGTCTGTCACTATCGGTTTGTTTGAAGACGTCATTTCACAAGTGGTTGCTCTTGCTGTTCTGATGCCAATCGTCGCCTCTATGGGTGGTATTGCGGGCAGTCAAACACTGACCTTGATGGTTCGTGCTATGGCATTAAATCAGATCACCCCAGGTAACCGTTTTGCGCTGCTTAAAAACGAACTGGGTATCGGCTCTCTTAACGCTTTATTGTGGGCGCTGATCATCGGTGGATTAGCAGGACTTTGGTTCCAATCTCCCGTTCTAGGCGGAACCATCGCGTTAGCCATCATCGTCAATATCGTTACCGCAGCATTATTTGGCGTTCTGATCCCTATTGTTCTGGATAAACTAAAGCTAGACCCAGCCTTGGCAGGTTCAGTCATCCTGACGACCGTTACTGATGTCGTCGGTTTCTTTGCTTTCTTGGGTACTGCCAGCCTAGTAATGTTGTAAAAATGATTGCCCTAGTTAATTAATTCATCATTAGCATATTAATTACAAATTGCAATCCGCATTTGCATTTTGCAATTAACACAATAAATTAGGCAACCTATATCACAGAAACCGCGTTTTTACGGTGGTTTTAAAGTTGGCACGCTAACTGCATTATCTAAAATGACCCTTCTTAAGCCGAGGGTCACCTAGCCAACTGACGTTGTTAGTGAACTTGAATTTGTTCACAAGTATATAAGCCAATCGCACTCTTTGCGGTTGGCTATTTTTTTATCTGTGTTTTCGTGATTCCTTTCTTCGCCTTCCTCCTTCTCGCACTCAGTACTCTCTATTCAAGCTGCAGCAAAATCCCAGTATCAAAGTCAAAACTCCAAAAACTTACAAACGATTTCACTCCATATTTCGCTAAGTTAACCACTAAAAATAACCACCTGAGGCTACATTCCTTATTTAAGCCGCATAAACATCAGTGATTAAACTTAATTATGTTTAATTTATGCGCAACACAACACCCAACCAGAAAGAAAACGTTTGCTTAAAAAACATAAGAGGTAACAATGGTTGAGTTTATAAAGAAAGCGTGTAAAGCAAAGGTGATATAAGAAAGTGCCCAATGATACCGATTTCATGACAGATTACTCTTGCATGGAGCAATCAATTAACAAACTTTTTTGCTCTTCAAATAAAATATAACCTTATGTTTTTAATGGAATAAAAAAACACAAAGACTTGAGTAAACGTTTAAATGACAAAAAACTCATTGACTATGAGATTTACATCACGATAATACGCGCCGTTTGCCCAGAAATTGGGATCTATAATTAGTTTTAATTTTTATGCGGAGGTAAAAATGGCTGCAGACAATAACTACAGTCTCGGACCGGTTCCTAACACTGCCAGAAAAGGCGTGGCATCATTAACCATGGTTATGTTGGGACTCACTTTCTTCTCCGCAAGTATGTGGACGGGCGGCTCGCTCGGTACTGGCCTTTCTTTTGATGATTTCTTCCTCGCTGTTCTCATTGGTAACCTAATCCTCGGTATCTACACTTCTTTCCTCGGTTACATCGGCGCTTCTACTGGTCTCTCCACTCACCTCCTTGCTCGTTTCTCTTTTGGCTCTAAAGGCTCTTGGCTTCCTTCCGCACTTCTTGGCGGTACACAAGTTGGTTGGTTTGGTGTTGGCGTAGCAATGTTTGCGATTCCAGTAAACAAAGCAACAGGCATCGATACAAACACGCTTATCATCATTTCTGGTCTACTCATGACCGCAACGGTTTACTTCGGCATCTCTGCGCTTATGGTGTTATCTGCGATTGCAGTTCCGGCGATTGCCCTTCTTGGCGGTTACTCTGTGATTGAAGCAGTAAACAGTGTTGGCGGCGTGGCTGAACTGCAAAAAGTACAACCGGCACAACCTATCGACTTTTCAGTAGCGCTAGCAATGGTGGTTGGCTCATTCATCAGTGCGGGTACCCTAACCGCAGACTTTGTTCGATTCGGCAAGAAGCCAAAAGGCGCAGTGATGGTCACAATGGTGGCATTCTTTATCGGTAACTCGCTGATGTTCATCTTCGGCGCAGCTGGTGCGGCGGTAACCGGTCAATCGGACATTTCAGAAGTGATGATCGCGCAAGGTCTTCTTATTCCAGCTATCATCGTTCTTGGCTTGAACATCTGGACAACCAACGACAACGCGCTTTACGCATCGGGTCTAGGCTTTTCCAACATCACTGGTTTGCCAAGTAAATACATCTCAATGGCGAACGGTTTAGTAGGTACATTGTGTGCACTATGGTTGTACAATAACTTTGTAGGCTGGTTAACCTTCCTATCGCTTGCAATTCCACCAATTGGCGGCGTAATCATTGCGGACTTCTTCATGAACCGTAAACGTTACACAAATTTCGCAGCAGCAGAGTTCCAAACGGTTAACTGGGCTGGCATTATCGCTGTGGCGATTGGTGTTGCAGCAGGTCACTTCCTTCCGGGTATCGTGCCTGTGAATGCGGTACTAGGCGGCACAATCAGCTACCTGATTCTAAATCCTATTCTTAATAAAAAGACACTGGCACAACAGCCAGCGTAAGGAACCATCATGACGACACTATTGATCAAGAACGCAACGCTAAAGGGACAGGAAGGTCTCCAGCAAATTTTGATTGAGGATGGTCAATTCAAGCGTATTGAAGACAATAATGTAGAACTAAATTACACAGGTGATGTTCTTGATGCGGAGGGCGGCATGGCTGTCGCTCCTTTCTGTGAGCCGCACATTCACCTAGACACCACGCAAACCGCCGGTGAGCCAAGCTGGAACATCTCTGGCACGCTTTTCGAAGGTATCGAGCGTTGGGCTGAGCGTAAAGAGACGCTGTCGATTGAAGACGTGAAATCACGCGCAAAGCAAACGCTTAAGTGGCAAATTGCAAACGGCGTCCAACACGTTCGTACCCACGTTGACGTTTCTGACCCTACCCTAATTGCCCTAAAAGCGATGGTAGAAGTTCGTGAAGAAATGAAAGAGTGGGTAGACATCCAAATCGTTGCATTTCCACAAGAAGGTATTCTGTCTTACCCGAATGGTAAAGAATTGCTAGAAGAAGCAGTTCAACTAGGTGCTGACGTTATTGGTGCTATTCCTCACTTTGAATTCACTCGTGAGTACGGCATCGAATCTCTGCACTACGTTTTCGAACTGGCACAGAAATACGACCGTTTGATCGACGTACACTGTGACGAGATCGATGACGAGCAATCACGTTTTGTTGAAACGCTTGCAGCGCTAGCGCACAAGTTCAACATGGGGCACAAGGTAACCGCAAGCCATACAACGGCTATGGGCTCTTACAACGGTGCTTACGCATCTCGCCTGTTCCGTCTGCTACGCATGTCTGGCATCAACTTCGTTGCAAACCCATTGGTGAACATCCACCTTCAAGGTCGCTTCGATGATTACCCGAAACGCCGTGGTGTGACTCGTGTGAAAGAAATGCTGAATGCGAACATCAACGTCTGTTTTGGTCACGATGATGTATTTGACCCTTGGTACCCACTAGGTACTGCAAACATGCTGCAAGTTCTGCACATGGGTCTGCACGTATGTCAGGTAATGGGTTACGACCAAATCAACAACTCACTGGATCTGATCAGCACCAATTCAGCACGTACACTGAACATTCAAGACAAGCACGGCATCGAAACAGGTAAGCCAGGTAGTTTACTGATTCTTCCTGCAGAAAATGGTTTTGATGCAGTACGTCGCCAAGTGCCGGTTCGCTTCTCTGTTCGTCACGGTAAAGTGATTGCAGAAACACAGCCTGCGACAACACACATTCACCTTGGTGAGCAAGAGCAAGTGACTTACAAGCGCTAATCACTGAGCTTTTAAACAAAAAAAGGGTCTGATTAAATCAGACCCTTTTTTTATTTCTTCACGCGCTGTGTTAGGTGTCTACGGCAACTAATGACATTCCTTAACAACGAAGGCGTATTCCCTAAATAGACAATCTTGCCATCTTCATCAACAATGGCAGGTACAACCTTTAAGCCTTTCATATCTGCGCCGTATTCCACCAACTTACGTTCTAGCTCATATAAATCCTGCATATCTCGGACTCAATTTATAATTATCAATTTTCGCGTGAATGCTATCCCTCTAAAGAGATATCAATACTGATCTGGATCATGAAAGATAGATCCTAATTATGGTGGGCTCAAACTTGAGACACTTCATGGTTTGAATGTGTTTTTGAATGTGAAATTTTGTGAACTGCATTCAAATTAAATTTCAGAATATAGACAGTTTGCGTAATAAATATTTGCACTCCTTCGTAACAAACACTAAAGTTAGGGAGTTAGTTGAGCTTTATACTAAAAAGCCACAAATCGCCCAAACACAGATTTAACACTAGCAACGTCAAAATTAGTGCTTATAAAATAAAGAATAAAACAAAACCTAGGGTCAACAGTAATGTTGACCCTTTTCTTTGCTTCCCTCAACTCGAGCCAAACAGAAAAACTTTGAGCCTTATAGTAAACAAAACTTTTGCGTGATAACTGTCGGTTATCAGCGAGATAAGTGGATTCCTAATCAAACAGCGTTCAATAATAGCTTCGAACCAAACATCTCGGAGTGAAATACATGAACATTTTCAACAAAACTACATTGGTCGCGGCGCTATCTCTTCCCCTACTTGCAGGATGCGTGACTCCGGGAGAAGATGATCCAAACGCATTAACAAAACAAGGCGCTGCAGGTGGTGCACTTTTAGGTCTGACTATGGGCGCTTTGACGGGTGATGCTGAGCTCGCCGTGAAAGGCGCAGTTGCGGGTGGTGTAGCCGGTGGTGTCGCAGGTGCTGGCGCGGATATTCACAATAACCGTGACAACATTCGCCACGACAGCCGCAATGACGCGATTAGTGGTATTAACGGTGGTCAGAACACAGCAGCAACCAATGCCCCTCAGCAGTGGCAAGAGATCGATAACTTTGTTGGTGATTGGAACGTAAATATCCAGAACCACAATCGCGACTTTAAAGGTTTAGAAGGTCTGTCGGCACACGGCTCGCTAGCAAAAACAACAGAAGCAAATGTTAAGGTGACCAATTCGCAAGGTGTTGACCTTAATGCCGCGTTCACGTTCGATCCACAAGCAGGCTACCAACTAACGCTGACTAATGAAGCAAAAGATGTATCGGTTGCTTTTGCAGGTGAACAACAATCACAAAACCATCGCTACAACTTCTACCCGATGAACATTAACGACGTCATTTACCAAGGTATTCCGACGGGTGATGTGCGTGTCGAGCTAGGTTTTGCTGGTCCAAACGTTTGGACCATCGATAGCTACGCTTACATCGACGGAGCAGAACAAAAAGTACAAACGTTCCGATTCACTCGCACCCAATAAAACAACAAGGCTTTCTTCGCAACATCTCAATAACAACGTCTCATTTGGCAATTTAATAAAGGCTTAGGCATACTCTGTCTAAGCCTTTATTTTTTAGAAGAAATCCATGTCTCAACTCAACCTAGCAGAGCTCAGCCAATTTGAGCCTCAGTTCCTACAGTTTATGCAGCAAGAGATGCAAACTGATGCCGCTCACGACCTCAGTCACGTCCGACGCGTAGTCAAAACCGCTCGTCAGCTAGCAGAACAAGAAGGCGCAGATTTAGCCGTTGTATTGCCTGCTGCGTATCTGCACGATTGCTTTACTTACCCAAAAGATCACCCGAACCGCAAGCAAAGCTCAACAATTGCGGCAACCAAAGCGATTTCGTTTCTAGAAAGCATCGACTACCCTGCTCAATACCATGATGCTATCGCCCACGCTATAGAATCTCACAGCTTTAGCGCCAACATTACACCTAATACTTTGGAAGCTCAGGTCGTCCAAGACGCAGACCGCTTAGACGCGCTTGGCGCAATTGGTGTGACACGTTGTATTCAAGTGAGCACGTTGTTTGATGCCGTCTTATATAACGAACAGGACATGTTTGCAGAGCATCGAGAATTGGAAGATAAACGATTCACCATCGATCATTTCCAAACCAAATTGTTTAAAATAGTCGAGACGATGAACACCAAAGCAGCCTATGAAGAAGGTTTGAAGCGTAAAGCGTTTATGCAGTCTTACCTAGATCAGTTGCGCCAAGAAGTAGAAGGTTAATATGTCGGAAAGTCACGACCTAATTAAAGAGCTCAAACGCCAACTCAAGCAATCTGGCTTGCACTATGCCGATGTCGCGCAGCACTTGGAACTGAGCGAGGGCTCGGTAAAACGCTTATTGGCAGAAGGCAGTCAAATCAGCCTCGACCGCTTGGAACGTATCTGTCAGCTGATTGGGTTAGAAATGGCGGAGCTATTTAAACTGGCAGCAGCACACAACAAAGGGCTGGAGTCGCTCACGCTAGAACAAGAAAAACAGCTGGTTGATGATAAAGGCTTATTGTTGGTTGCGGTTTGTGTGGTCAATGGTTATCGCTTCGAACAAATCATCGAGCAATACACCTTTGATGAGTTAGAGCTGATACAAAAGCTCGCTCAACTCGACCGCCTCAATATCATCGACTTGCTGCCAGGTAACAAGATTCGTCTGCGTATATCCCCGACTTTCAAGTGGCACACAGGTGGCCCTATTCAGCGTTTCTTCCAGCAACAAGTTCAAGAAGCTTTCTTCCAGAGCTATTTCTCTGCTGAGGATGAGAAGTTAGTGATGGCAACGGGCTTAATGAGCTTACCAACCAACAAGAAGATGCAGCAAAAGCTACAAAAAGTCATCGATGAGTTTTATCAGATCTGTCAAAGCGACGACTCATTGGACATGAATGAGAAGCACGGTACCTCTCTGGTGATTGCGATGCGTCGTTGGACATTCCCGCTGTTTAACCCTTGGGAACGCAAATAGAGAAGAACTGATGCTCGATAAACTCAAAAGCCTATCGGTCAAGACAAGACCGATTCTCCCTTTGTTCATACTCATCGCGTTTGGTGGTTTTGCGGTGTTCATTACCACACTCTTGCAACTTTCTGATGTGGTTAAGGAGTCTTATCTTATTCCGAGTGGCGTAACGGCGTTGTGGGCGCTTGCCGCTTGGGTGATGATCTCAAGCTTTCAGCATGTTCCTGAACTTACGCCGAGCCTCGGTTTTTTCAAACGAATGAAAGCTCGCTTGGTGCGTCTGTTCTTTTATTTGGTGACATTAGGCTTTATTGGACTCTCTGGTTTTATTCTGTTTGTCACATTGAGAATGCTCAGCGTCTGGTTTCGACACTAAGCTCATCTCGTAACGCATAAGAGCACCAATCAGTGCAATATCACAAAATCATGAAACCAAAAGTATCGCAAAGTGTTACTTTTGGTTTCTCATAACGTAACTCTTTTCTTCGTGCTAGCTTCCTAAAACGCAACCTTTAAAGTGCTCCCATCTCAACGCGATTTTGCAATTACGGAGCCAGCATGTTTCTCACTAAACGATTCTTCCCCTATTTCGTGACTCAGTGCCTTGGTGCACTGAACGACAATATCTACAAGAATGTTCTCTTGTTGATGGTGACCTACAGCCAAATTGACTCACTACCAATGTCGGTCGACCTCTTTGTTAACCTTGCGGCTGGCTTATTCATTCTTCCCTTCTTTCTGTTTTCTGCCCACGCCGGTGCGATTGCCGACAACATGGACAAAGCCAAATTAATCCGCCGCTTAAAACTTATTGAGTTAGTGATCATGAGTTGTGCAGCGACGGCTATCATGACGCAGAGTGCCATTCTAATGCTGGTTCTACTCTTCATGACTGGTACTCAATCGGCTTACTTCGGCCCTGTGAAATACGCTCTACTTCCTCAGGCGCTAAAATCTGATGAACTAGTGAAAGGTAATGCTTGGGTTGAGATGGGGACTTTCCTTTCTATCCTGATTGGCACCTTAAGCGCAGGTCTATTGCTTGCAATTCCAAATGGTATGCTTATCGCCTCTTGCATTGTGATTACACTGTCACTACTGGGCTTTTTAAGCAGCGCAAACATCCCTTCTCTGCCAAGTAAGAAAAGTGACCAAGTAAAATTCGAGCCTATTACTGGTTTGAAGAAAACACTCAAACTGGCACAAAAACAACGCGGTATTTGGATGTCGATTCTAGCGATCAGTTGGTTCTGGTTTATGGGCGCAACTTACCTAACTCAATTCCCAAACTTTGCTCGCGAACACCTATTTGCAGACAGCACTGTGGTTTCTCTGTTGTTGGCTCTGTTCTCAGTTGGTATCGCAACAGGTTCATGGCTATGTGAAAAACTGTCTTTCAATCAAGTTGAACTGGGTATTCTGCCATTTGGTATTTTGGGTTTAACGATTTTCAGTGCCGACCTACTATGGGCAGTACCTGCAATCGAATCTTTCCCAAGTCAGTATTACAACGTACAAAGCTTTGTTGCCCAATCTTCACATATTCGAGTAATGATCGACTTGTTCTTGGTTGGTGTGAGCGGAGGCGTATTTATTGTTCCCCTTTATGCGTTTATCCAATCGCGCTCAGAAGAGGGCGAATGTGCTCAATCTATTGCGGCAAACAACATCATGAACGCACTGTTTATGGTCGCTTCCGCTGCTGTTTCTATCTTGGTGTTAAGTGTTTTAGAGTTCTCAATTGTTGAGCTATTTGCCATTTTGGCCGTCGGTAACTTCATCGTAGCTATCTACGTTTACCGTCAAGTACCTGAGTTTACTCAGCGTTTTATTAGCTACTTGCTGAGCCACTGTCTGTATCGAGTTTCGGTAACCGGCCGTCAGCATATCCCAGAACAAGGCGCTGCCCTGATTGTGGCAAACCATGTGAGCTATGTAGACGCCTTGATTCTAATGGGTACATCAACCCGCCCTGTTCGATTCGTGATGGACAAATCAATCAGTGAGCTGCCTGTTCTTAAGCACGTTTTTCGTCATGCTGGCGTTATCCCAATCTGCTCTCCACGCAAATGCGCAGAGACTTACAAAAGAGCTTTCGAACAGATTGAGCAAGCTCTTAATAACGACGAGGTAGTTTGTATCTTCCCTGAAGGTCGTTTGACCTCAAATGGTGAACTGGGCGAGTTCCGACCGGGTGTTGAGAAGATTCTTAAACGTACACCGGTTCCAGTGATTCCAATGGCGTTAAAAGGCTTATGGGGCTCTTTCTTCAGCCACAAAAATGGACACGCGTTGACGAAGCGCCCTACTCGCTTTTGGTCTCGTATCGAAGTCAATATTGGTGAGTTATTACAACCAACCATGTTAGATCGCCATTTGTTACAAAAAGAAGTGCAAGATTTGCTAATTCGCTGACAGTAGTCTTGTGGAGAATCTAGTAGGATGAAATCAACGTCATAAATCTAGGAGGTATTATGAAAATCATCATCTTACATGGTCTTTATATGCATGGGCTGGTCATGCAGCCTCTTAGCCAGAAGCTGAGAAAGCTAGGCTACGAGACCCAAGTATTGAGTTACAACACGGTTTCAATTAACGAAGAGTCGCTGTTCGATTCCATCGACAAAGCGCTTAATCCACTGACTGCAAATGTGTTGGTGGGCCATAGCCTAGGTGGTTTGATGATTAAACGATACCTCGCAAGCAGAAAACCATCGACAAGTCTGGTGTCCCACGTTGTGGCAATTGGCTCGCCACTGAAAGGCGCATCTATCGTCACTCGCATTCAAGATTTGGGATTCGGTGCGATGCTTGGTAATTCACCGTATCACGGCCTTAACAAGCACGAAGATGTTTGGACTTTCCCACAAAAGCTCGGCAGCATCGCAGGCACAATGGGCATTGGCGCAAGGCCGATTCTAATGCATAAAGACAACACTATGTCTGATGGCACAGTGACCGTTGATGAAACACGTTTAGAAGGCATGCAAGATCATATAGAGACGAAACAGACTCACACTAGCCTTATCTACAACACCTATGTACCTGCGCAGATTGATCACTTTATCAAAACTGATCACTTCAGCCGATAGCGCACTTTTCCATCAAGTAGTTGCAATCTACTTTTCAAGCCAAGGCGTTCGCAGTACTATCTCTACTCCGACCACTCATTTGAGTGTCGGAGTTTTTACTTCTAACCATATTGGTTGGATTCAATGTTCTCAGGGCGGGGCGAAATTCCCCACCGGCGGTATACTTTTTTGAGTGAGCCCGCGAGCGCTCGATTCGTCGAGGTCAGCAGATCTGGTGAGATGCCAGAGCCGACGGTTATAGTCCGGATGAAAGAGAATAAGAAAACATCAGCGGTTTCCTCAACGTTCTGTGTTGATGAACACTGGTGCACTTCTTTTTGGATCGCATTTTTTATTGCGTGGGTTTGTGCCATCTTACCGTTGGTGGCTCAGTGCATGCGTAAAATATGACGATCTCTCATACCGCCCTGATTCTGGTGATATTTAGGAGTTAACCATGAATCAGTCATCACTACTTGCCGAATTTGGCGACCCAATTACTCGCGTTGAAAACGCACTTATCGCATTAAAAGAAGGCCGTGGCGTGCTTCTTCTCGACGATGAAGATCGTGAAAACGAAGGCGACATCATTTATTCCGTAGAGCACCTGACTAATGAGCAAATGGCTCTGATGATCCGCGAATGCAGCGGCATTGTGTGCCTATGCCTGACAGACGCTCAAGCAGACAAATTGGAACTGCCACCAATGGTTGTGAACAACAACAGCGCAAACCAAACGGCTTTCACAGTTTCTATTGAAGCGAAGCAAGGCGTAACAACTGGCGTTTCTGCCGCTGACCGTGTAACAACCATCAAAACAGCAGCAAACCCAAATGCAAAACCAGATGACTTAGCTCGCCCTGGTCATGTATTCCCTCTACGCGCTCGTCCTGGTGGCGTAATGACTCGTCGTGGTCACACAGAAGGCACTATCGATCTGATGCAAATGGCCGGTTTGCAGCCTGCAGGCGTGCTATGTGAAGTGACAAACCCAGATGGCACCATGGCAAAAGCACCAGAGATCGTCGCGTTTGGTCGTTTACACAACATGCCAGTACTCACCATCGAAGATATGGTTGCTTACCGTAATCAATTTGATTTGAAGCTAGCGTAATCAACACGCATTTGCTCTAGTCGAAAGCCGCTGAACTCAGCGGCTTTTTTGATCGATTTGATTCCTTTGCGAGTAGTTATACTTAGTAAAAACAAAAAGAATCAACATCATGAAGGGCATCACTCGTAGCGCACTTACCGCAACACTACTCTCCACCAGCTCTTTGGCTTTTGCATCGAGCTGTCCAGATATCTTGCAAGGAAAGCAAAGGCTTCTCAATTCAACGGAAGAAATAGAGCTGTGTGACGCCTTCAAAGGCAAAACGCTACTGGTAGTGAACACCGCGAGCCAGTGCGGCTTTACCCCTCAATTCGAGCAATTAGAGCAATTGCATCAAACTTACAAAGATCAAAACTTTGCCGTTGTGGGCTTCCCTAGTAACGACTTTCGTCAAGACCGTGGCAGTGAAGAAAAAACCGCCAAAATTTGCTACCTCGACTACGGTGTTACCTTCCCTATGATGGCGCGAACCTCTGTTCTTGGCGAGGATGCAAACCCAGTATTCGCCGAGATCAGCACTCAAGCGGGCGTTACACCGAAATGGAACTTCTACAAGTTCTTGATCAACAAAGAAGGTAAAGTCGTTGCGACCTTCCCAAGTTCAACCTCTCCAACAAGTACTACGCTTACTAACATGATTGAACAGCAACTGTAAGGAAGGCTGCCATGACGACCACACGTACGACAATGCTGCAATTAGGTTATTTAGGACTGCTGCCCTTTCTGTTCAGCTTGGTTCTCATCGTTACCGAAAGGACTTTGTTCAACTTATCTGGGGAGCAGTTTTTTATTGCTTACAGTGCGGTGATTTTGAGTTTTCTTTCCGGGGTACTTTGGGGCAACGCCATTGATCATTTCTACCATCGATTGAGTCGAAATGCCTTGGTGCTAAGTAACTTATTCGTATTGCTTGCTTGGGGAGCATTGCTGCAAGGTAACAAGCATTATGCCATCGCGACTCTGTTATTGGCAGCTGGCTACATTGCCGTTTGGTACGCGGAAAAGCTGATTCGAAGAGTAGAAAAAGAGGCGGAGCCAAAAGGGTATCAGATGATGCGAGGCAAGCTCACGACCGGTGTGGTACTTATGCATGGGTTGGTTTTAATTGCTTAAACTGGTCTGTCCACCTACCAGATCACAAAATTAACCAAGTTATATAAAACAATGTTCATTTCGTGAAGCGCGCGTAATTTTGAACACCGTTTTGTTTTAATTATGAATGGATGGTCATACAAGTATCTCAAAAGCATTCACAAAGGATATGAATATGTTTTTTCGTAAACTTCTTTTTAGTACCGCAGTTATCAATGCAACAGCGGGTTGTGTGTCTTATCAAGCACAACAGGCTGCGGTCAATACGGTGAATACCACTGGAGTGGTTCTTAACAACGTAGTGAAAACCACCATCGCTCAGCCTTGTAACGTTGCCGTCACTGTTGCTAGCTTGTTTTATCCAAATGCGATCTTTATGACTGATATGCCAACCGCAGCTTGCACGGCTGTGCTTCGCTAACGCAAAAAGAACATAAAAAATGGCGACCTCAGCGGTCGCCATTTTTATTGATGCGATTATAGCGTTAATAAGTAGTTCACCAACGCGTTGTAATCATCGTAACTGCGGATCTCATTTGGCAACACAATGTACTTGTTGTTCACCACAACACCCGGAACCCCGGTCAGCGTGCTTTGTTTGAATTGCTTATCAAAGCCTTTCTGCATAGAGTTCACTGCAAAGCTGTTGTATGCCGCATCGAACTTCTTGCCATCAACGCCGTTATCAACAAACAGCTGCTTAAGCTCTGCTTCGTTTTGAGGTGCTTGACGCTTCTGATGAATTTGTGCAAACATCGCTGGCACCATCTTATCCTCAACACCTAGTGACACCATTGTTGCGTAAGACTTCGCCATCGGAACAGCCATATCACCGCCCATGAATGCGACATGCACTTTCTCAAAGCTAGCATCTTTCGGTAACGCTGGTTTCAAGTTGTCGATGACAGATTCAAATTTGTAGCAGTGTGGGCAATAGAAAGAGAAGAACTCAGTGACTGTCGGTGTTTTTGATTTCTCTACATCCAAGATTTTGTAGTGTTTACCCGCTTCAAATTGCGCAGCGTGAGCAGTGAATGCAAGTAATAGAGTGCTGCAAAGAGCAAATAGCTTTTTCATGTTTGATTCCTTTGGGCACAGGTGTGCCGTATTCATTTGTTAATGTTTAAAAGCCCAGCAGTGCTGGTTTGTGATGAATAAAAGGATCAAACAATTGGGGGACGGTAAGGCTTATAAATCACGGTCACTGCTTTTGGGGTGGGTGATTTATCAATCAATGCAAGACTATGCGGTAATAAAATCACATCATCTTGTAAGAGGTTGGTTGGTATTTTGACGATACAAGAAGAGCTACAACTGGTGTGTACTTGCTGCCCTTTCTCCATCAGATGATCACCATGGTGTGATTCAATACAGTCCGTATTGTCCACGCCCATTTTTTGATGAAGCTCAGCCGTTCTATCGTTATCCGAACTCACTTCGATTGGCGCTGTGGCTGCACGCACACTCGACGCTACGCCCGTTAGCAACATGGCTAATAGACAGAACATTGTCGTCATGAATGTACGGTTAAAACTCAGCATATAACTTCTTCAAAATACGGTGAATCTTCATCATACAGAATCCTTCTTTTCATACAAGCCAATCACTTAATGCTAGGTTCACAAACAAGACGATTCTGACACTCGATACCGACTGCAATGCCGATAACACTTGAAATCACTATGAAACCTGAGTAATAGTTAGATCAGTTTTTGTACAAACAAGGAAAGATTAATGCTTAAAAAGAGATTCTTTAAAACAAAAGATGAAGTCGAAGTCACGTTCGAGCTAGACAAAAACCAGTGGGAGTCGATTCAAATTGCAGGCGATTTCAACAACTGGCAACCAGAACCAATGAAGCTCGTGAAGAAAAGTGGCCAGTTTAAGTTTAAGACGCGCTTGCCGAAGGAACAGAATATCCAGTTCCGTTACCTATTCAACGAAGCCGAGTGGGAAAACGATCCACAAGCAGACGCATACGTGCCAAATGGCTTTGGTAGCGATAACAGCGTCGTATGCACACAAGAACAAATCGCTTAGCACACAATTCAGAAACAAAGGCGCACCGAGTGCGCCTTTTTTATTGTCTAATTTTCATTGAGTTATCACTTATTGTTGCTATATGACAACAGTGTTTTAACTGAAGTGATATATATCAACAAAAGCCATTTCCTTAATATATCCACATCGCAGCGAAACAGGTGTTCTTGACTAAAAGCTGCTCTCAAACGAAAGCAATTCTTAAAAAATTAAGGAAACAAAAGATGAAAAAACTGATTGTAATCACAGGTGCAAGTTCTGGTATTGGTGAAGCTATCGCACGCCGTCTAAGCGATGAAGGTCACCCACTTCTTCTTCTTGCTCGTCGTGTAGAGCGCTTAGAAGCACTAAACCTGCCAAACACGCTATGTGAAAAAGTAGACGTTACTGAAAAAGCTTCATTTGAAGCGGCAATTGCTAAAGCAGAAGAGAAATTTGGCCCTGCTGACGCATTAGTAAACAACGCCGGCGTAATGCTACTTGGTCAAATTGAAACACAAGATACATCAGAGTGGAAACGTATGTTCGACGTGAACGTACTTGGTTTGCTAAACGGCATGCAGTCTGTGTTAGCACCAATGAAAGCACGTAACAGCGGTACTATCATCAACATCAGCTCAATCGCAGGTAAAAAGACGTTCCCAGATCATGCGGCTTACTGTGGTACTAAATTCGCAGTTCACGCTATCTCTGAAAACGTTCGTGAAGAGGTGGCTGCATCAAACGTTCGCGTAACAACAATCGCACCAGGCGCTGTAGAAACTGAACTGCTTTCTCACACAACATCGCAAGAAATCAAAGATGGTTACGGTGCGTGGAAAGAAGACATGGGCGGCGTGCTAGCTGCTGATGACATCGCACGTGCAGTTGTATTTGCTTACCAACAACCACAAAACGTTTGTATCCGTGAAATCGCTCTAGCACCAACTAAGCAACAGCCTTAATCTCTGCGATTCTAAGACGAAGAAATTCAAAAAGCGGCTTTAAGCCGCTTTTTTGTTTCGAAGCGCTGGAAAAAAATCAATAATTAGCCTTCAAAAACTCATATGTCGGAGTCGGAACTAGTGGCTTAATTGAATCAAAATCTCTTTCTTTTAGTAATTTACGAACTGTAGAAGCACTTATGACTCGCCCACCTGTTGAAATACGTTCAATAATATCCACATCAATATTGTATTTGGGCAACAACTCTTGCATTTTCTGGTTGTATTGTTTGGTTACTTTACAGGTTGGTTCATCACCCAAGAAAATCTTGCTAATATTTAATTTCTTAGCAATAAACTCACAAAAGAACCAAGTTTCCATAGAAGCATCAGCAATAACTTCGCTTTTTACTTCTTTATCAAAGTAATCTGGATAAGTAAGTTCAGTACAAATAAACTTCCCCCCAGGGAGTACCGTTACATTTTCTAAATGTCGAGTGCTATCATGAACAAGCTGTAAGCGGTCTTTAAACTTAAAGAAAGACAAATCTTCTTCAATAACAAAAATAAATAACTTATCAACTTTTTTAGAAGCATAATCAATTAAATGCATGTGGCCATTTGTAATAGGATTACAATTTACAGCAATACTACCGACATTAATCCGATCATCTGGCATATATTGCTCTAGCAAAGATAAATAACTTTTCATTTCACAAGACTCTAATGTTCGAGCTACATGCTTAAATAAAAAGTACTTAAAGTTTTCCAAGACTTTATAGAAATCACTCTCATTCTGATTACATTGAAGATCGCCAACTGATTGAACTGGAGGTAGACTTATTAATTTTGACAAAATTCTATCCCCAACTTCATTCGCCATAATTTCATTCCCTAAAGGAGAAAAATGGCAATTTACTTTATCTAAATCAAGGAAGAACTTGTTACCTCTATCTATCTCGTTTAAATCAATTGATTCAATTCTTGTGTCATTTAGACCGATAAATTCGTTAAAATCAAAGAATACAACAATGTCGTTAGGTTTAACCTCGGTCTGAACTAGATTGTTAATAGCCAACAAAAGGTTCATACCAAGACAACCGTGATTTTCTACGATTACATCACCAAAGCGGCTGTTAAAGTACGCTTGCAATTGACTTGAAATTGTATCGCTATCCTTTACACCAAAACTGCAGGTTGTTGAAGAACCAAATAACAAAACTCTTTTGACTGCGTTTTCTGGTTGCCCTATTGTTTTTCTTTGTCCATTTTTTATAGAAACAAAACCATTATCAAAATCGGAAAGTACGACTTTCGTTGCTTTTATTATGGGTGCGCCATACTCAAATAATTTTGATATATTTTCAATTTCACTAGTACTATATAAACTTTTTATATAATCAGGCACATTATTTGACTGATACCAATTTTTTCTATTTCTGATATATAAACTTGGGTTTGTTAACAATTCTACTTCTGTACTAGACTTCTTACCCAAACCTCTCCCTTTATTCTTAAGACAGATAAAAGAAGGAGTCCCAGCTTTAGATCTAACATAGTTTTCAATAAATTCGACTTTATAAGAATTTGGTATTGATTTATTTATTGTATGTATTGAAGATACTATATCACTTCGATAACAATCCGCTTTTTCCTCTAAATTACTAGCTTCATCCAATTTATTATTAAGAACAAATAGGTTCTTAAGAGCAAAATACCAACCTGGATCTTCATCATGATTATATAGAAATTTCACTTCTCTAATAGCTTTATTTATATCACCGTTATTTATATGAATTTCTAGCATTTTTATTTTTATTTTTATCAATCTTTTTTTGTTAACAAAACAACTTTTAATTTTATACCTAAACAACCTTAGTTTAATTCTAATAGAACTCACGAAACACCCTAAATGCAAGACTCTACAGATTGTAGAGCATTTTAGACTCATAAAGATTAACTTTATAAAATATTTAAAATTTAATCACACCATGAATAGTTATCAAACAATAGTTATGTAAGGGTTTGTAATTGTGAGTAATAGCACAATTACATTTTTTACAATGGTCAAATCCCATAGAAAAAAAACAAATAAATCGATATTGATTTAACTTATCTTTATCATTTAATTCAAAGCAACCTTACAAATAAAACCCAAGCAACACTTCCTCAAACGCCTCCTAATAATACACTCAATACCCGAAAGGATTTTCACTACTAACAAGACGAAATTCTTGCAAAAAAAAGTTGAAGTGATGTAGTAAGACCCCGCACCACAAGCTAGTTAAAGGTCGCACACCGATAGCAAAAAGCTCCGAGTAATCTCGGAGCTTTTTTGTTTTGTCTTGTTAATTTTAATCACTCTTGTCTATAAATCCCCTCTGACTCTTTACGTTTATTGAAATCCCTGACAAATTTGTTTAAGTTTCAGGGATAATTCCTACAAGATGCATCACTGCTATGAACGTACAAGACACTAAGCAATCACTTATCATCGTGGAAGACGATCCCAAACTGCAGGCTATGCTAAGCGAATACTTTGAAGGACAAGGCTTTGAAGTTAGCTGCATAGACAATGGAACGGACGCTCCGGATGCGATTCTTGAAAGCCAGCCAGATCTCGTTCTTTTAGATTTGATGTTGCCGGGGCAAGATGGATTGAGCGTTTGCCGCCAGATCCGCGAATGCTACAAAGGAAAAGTGCTGATGCTTACTGCCAGTGATGATGACTTTGACCATGTTGCAGCGTTAGAAATTGGTGCCGATGATTTTGTGACTAAGCCGATCAAGCCACGTGTTCTGCTTGCTCGCATTCGAATGCTATTACGCCGTAAAGAAGCATCAGCAACAGATTCAGACACATGCTTAGAAGTGGGCGTCCTGTGCCTTAACCGTCTGCGTAAAACGTGCGCTCTAAACCAAGAACCCATTCCTCTCACCGACGGTGAATTTGATCTCCTTTGGGTACTCGCAAGCCATCCTGAACAAACCCTTTCACGCGAGTGGCTCACTAAAACATTACGTGGCATCGAATACGACGGCACCGACCGCACCATTGATAACCGTGTCGTGACACTGCGTAAAAAGTTAGGTGACAGCACTACACCACCACAGAAAATCATTACCGTGCGAGGTAAAGGTTACTTGTTTATGCCTGACGCTTGGAACGCGTAATGAAGCGCATTTATCTCGAAAGCTTTTTAGGTCTGATCATCCTATTTGTAGCCAGTCTTGTTGGCTATGAAGTCATTGTTTATCAGCTTAATACGGACTACGACTACCTACTAGAAGAGCATGAAGCTCAAGCTTTCCATGAGCTGATCTATCCGATGTATCAAGAAAAAGGCGAGGAATACACCGTTCAGCAATTAGAGAAATTCGCAACATCGAGTCACATGTTGTTAATTGCTCAGGAAATGACGAATCTTCCTCCAGAGGTGCAGAAAGCATTCGATGAAGATCCATCCGTTAATACAGCGTTTGATGATGAGCGAGACTTGTGGTTTCGCTTTGAGCCCGGCTCCCCTATCTTCAAGTTAACCCAAAACCCCAACAGCCCTATCATTCAAGCCATCAATTTTGACGACAACATCGTTTGGCTGTTTTTCCTTGCTGGTTTTGCGCTGTATTGTGTCTTGCTGATTTGGTTCTTAAGTCGACGAGTTCGCGCTTTAGAGAAGGTTACCGTTGATTTTGCCTCTGGAGATTTCAACGCCAGAGCGGACACCTCCAGTGCCAAATCCGTCGGTACGTTGAATAGAAGCTTCAACCATATGGCTGATAAGGTGTCTCGACTCATCACCACCAATAAAATGCTCACCAACGCGGTAGCGCATGAGCTTCGTACTCCGATCTTTCGTCTGCAATGGCAAGCTGATCTACTGGCCGACGCCGCTTTAAATGAACAACAACAGAAGTACGTCGACAGCATCGTAGAAGATATCGACGACATGGAAAATATGGTGGAAGAACTGCTCTACTACGCCAAAATGGAGCGACCAAATGCCGAGATTCAAACTTCTTCTGTCGCCTTATCAAGTTTTGCTCAATCGTTTTTACCCAAGTGGCAACGTGACACCCAACTTTCTATCTTGATTGACGACACGAGCTCGCAACAGGCAATCATTGACGCCGACCCGAAACTGCTAAAACGTGCCTTAGATAACCTACTTCGCAATGCAATGCGTTATGCACAAACCCAAATCGTGCTAGAAATTATGGAGACACCGGAGAAATCTTGTATTCGTGTGCATGACGATGGCTGTGGTGTGGAAGAAAAGGATTGGCCTCATCTGTTTGATGCATTTTACAGCGCTGATAAATCGCGTAACAAAAGCACCAGCGGCTTCGGTTTGGGGCTTGCGATCGTCAAACAGATCGTTGAATTGCAGAACGGCGAAGTCTATGTCTCACACAGCCCGTACGGTGGTGCGTGTTTTACAATCTGCTTTCCCAAGTAAATTCATAAACTTATCAATACTCCATTAAACGTCATTACAAAAGGCGACACTTCAATACAATTGGCCGACAGAGCACCACAATAAAACAGTGTACATTTAATCCATGAATTCACAGCAATAATGGATCAACGCAATGTATAAACCTCTTCTTCTCGTCACCCTTTCTTCCACACTTGCTGCTTGTGCTTACAACCAAGAACCAGTTGTCGATATGACCAATGTTGACCAAGCCCAATACGAGCAAGATTTTGCGTATTGCCAAGGTTACGCAGAAAAAGTAGATAAAGGCGAAGCCGCTAAAACTGAAGCACAAAATGGTGCCGTTACAGGTGCGTTGGTCGGTGCCGTTGCAGGCGCATTAGAAAATGGCATTGGCGGCGCTGCTGTGGGCGCGGTGGCAGGCAGTGCTGTTGTTGCAGGTGCTGGGGCTGTTGGTGGTGCTAACGATTCAACCAAAACTCAATCCTTAGTTCTGCGTAAATGCCTAGCGAACAAAGGCTATACCGTATACGACCTTGATTCATAACGTATAAATTCGCATCAATTACACAAAATTTTGTGTTGAGCGACGTTAATTTCACAAATGTTTCACGCTCGACCTATTAGTTTCATGTTTTCCAATTCGATGCACTTCTGTCATCAGGGGAGGCTTTATCCCTCAAAGCGCCCCTCTTTTTTAGGGCTTAGCAGTTAAAAGGCCACATTTTGAAACCAGGTAAAACAGGCATTCGCCGGATATTGGACGCAACCGGCTATTCACTTCAAGGATTGAAAGCAGCGTGGACTCATGAAGCCGCTTTCAGACAAGAACTGGTACTTACACTTGTCCTTTCTGTTTGCGCATTCTTGCTTCCTGTCACCACCTTAGAACGCATCATGATGATCAGCAGCCTTCTGTTGGTCGTAATTGTTGAATTGATTAATTCCGCCATCGAAGCGGTTGTCGATCGTGTCAGCGATGACTGGCATGAACTCAGTGGAAGAGCCAAAGACATTGGCTCCGCAGCAGTATTTGTTGCACTTTTTCTCGCCCTATTTGTTTGGGCGTCGATTTTACTTTAGTCACATCGAAGCACGTCAATTATGAAGACAATTGAACTCCCAACTAAAGGTATCTCCTACATTACCTTTACGCTTTTATTAGCCTTGTATTTCGCTCTTGTAGTCAATATCCCCATCTACAAAGAGTTGGTGCATATCTTTGCGGATCTCGACCAGGTTAAGATCGGTTTCATCATTACGATTCCAATCTTCTTTTTTGCGGCGTTGAATTTCCTATTTAACCTATTCAGTTGGCCTTGGATCAGCAAGCCTTTCTTCATCTTATTGCTGATCACATCGGGCATGGTGAGTTACGCAAGCTACAACTACGGCACTTTGTTCGATACGGACATGATCACCAACATCGTTGAGACAGATACCAGTGAAGCCAGCTCATACTTGAGTGCCTACTCACTTATCTGGACACTATTGATGGGAGCTCTCCCTGCCCTAATCGTCTTCAAGATTAAGTTTAAGCCTCTTGACGGCAAATGGCTTCGCTTCACGTTGACTAAAATCGTCTCCATGCTCGCTTCGTTGGCTGTTATCGCTGTGATTGCAGGCATGTATTACCAAGACTATGCGTCAGTAGGTCGCAACAACAGTTACCTAAAGAAAGTAATCATCCCGACTCAATACGTGTACGCGATCTCTAGCTATGTAAAAGAAAACTACTTAACCACGCCAGAACCCTACCGTGAGATTGGTACGGATGCGAAACAATCCCAACTTGCACTAGAGCAAGCAAAAGAGAAGCCGACGCTGCTTGTCTTTGTATTAGGTGAAACGGCACGAACTCAAAATTATCAAATCAACGGCTATGAACGAGAGACTAACCCATACACCAGCAAGTTAGACGTGATCTCGTTCCAAGACGTTTCTTCCTGTGGTACTGCAACCGCTGTCTCTGTGCCTTGCATGTTCTCTCAATTACCACGCCACGACTTCGATCGCAGTAAAGCAGACAACCAAGATAACGCATTGGATATCATGCAGCGCGCTGGCATTGATTTGATGTGGAAAGACAACGACGGTGGTGACAAAGGCGTCGCTCATAAGATCAATAAGATGGATGTCGCACGCGGCAAACAAAACACGCTTTGCAACGGCAATACCTGCTATGACATGGCGCTGCTAGACAATTTGGACGACCAAATCGCGAGCATGAAAGGTAACCGAGTTGTTGCGCTTCACCTGATTGGCAGCCATGGTCCGACTTATTTCCAGCGCTACCCGAAAGACAAAGCGTTTTTCCAACCAGACTGCCCTCGCGCAGATATTGAAAACTGCAGTGTGGAGCAAATTGTTAACTCTTACGACAACACGATCCGCTACACAGACTTCGTCTTGGATCAAACCATTGCAAAACTGAAAACGTTGGAAGATAAATACAACACGGCGATGATCTACGTCTCTGACCACGGCGAGTCTCTGGGCGAAAACGGATTGTTCTTACATGGCATGCCTTATGGTTTAGCACCGGATTTCCAAAAGCGTGTTCCTATGATGCTTTGGATGTCACTGGGCTTTAAGCAAGCCAAACATGTCAACACCGATTGCTTGGAACAAGAAGCGCAGCAAACCGCAACGCACTCACACGATAATGTCTTCCACTCATTGTTGGGCATTATGGATGTGGAAACCAATGCCTACGACGGCGCTTTAGATATCTTTAAGACTTGTCGTCAAAGCTAACAATCATATTCATAACCAAAAGGAGGGGGATATTTACCCTCTCCTACTTCGAACCATAAGCATTCAAATCAACATCTATGGCTAGGTGGAAAATTTCATGCAATACAAGGTTCTATAATGAAAAAACAAACACTCATCGCAATCGCAATCACAACCGCCGTTCTTTCAGGTTGTGGTACTGACAATCAACCATCGCTCACCCCAGACCCGATACAAGCCGTTCATGTTCAAACCGTTAATCTCGTCGACTTTGGGAAAAACCAATATTCAGATGTGCAGTTAAAAGCTTACGAGAATGGAAAAGAGCAGCTCATGTACTCTGACATCATTCAATATGGTGCTTCCTCATCAAGCCTTTTGATTGCTCAACAGAAAAGCAACACCATTCCTTATACCTTCAAACTTTTTGATACCAACTCACAAAATGAGTTAGCCCAAAAGAAACTCACTTTAAACTCGGGTGACCACAAGATCGTGTTCGCTTTCGGTGACGTAGATAAAGGCTATTACGAACTGTCGGTTCAAAACAAACCTAATATTTCCAGTGCCTCCTCAGACGAAGTTCCAATCTATATTTTAGACTCAAGCGACGTTACAAAGGGTTCCCAAACAAGCGTCACGGTCGAAGGGCAAACGATCGATAACCTTCCAAGTAAGACGCTCTCTAGAGCCTTGAAGGTACCAAAAAACCAGCAAGAGATGACGGCAACATTTAATCACAATGGCGTCAGTAAGACTTGTAAATTTAGCACCAAAGACACTCCTCAAATGGTTATTCTTGGCCCTTACAACCGATGCTATGGCTTGAGCTTCCTAACATCGTTTGCGGATTAATACGTTACCTGCGTGTTAAGAAGATACCTGCGTATTACGGTACGCAGGGTTCATTCATTAATACAGAATTATCGCTAACCTGCTCATAAACGAGGAGCCAAATTCAAGTTATACTCTTTTCCTGCAAATAGAACGTCGAAAGAAGAACTCAAAATGAAAATTGGCATCATTGGCTTGGGCGACATTGCTCAAAAAGCTTACCTTCCTGTTATCACTCAACTTCCCAATGTAGAGTTGGTATTTTGTACCCGCAATGCAAACGCACTCAATTCACTAGCTCAACAGTATCGAATCACAGAAACCTGCCAAGACTATCAGCAACTGGTTGGTATGGGCGTAGATGCGGTCATGATTCACGCCGCTACTAGCGTTCACCCTCAAATCGCGTCTTTCTTTTTAGAACAAGGCATCCCGACATTCGTTGATAAGCCTTTGGCAGACAGCGCTGCTGAAGTAGAAAAGCTATATGAACTGGCTAAACGCGTGAAACAGCCTCTGTATATTGGCTTCAATCGCCGTCATATTCCGCTCTACAATCAACATATGCCGAACATCCAGAAAGGCGAACTTTCAGGCTTGAAATCTCTGCGTTGGGAGAAAAACCGTCATCAATTACCGGGGGATATCCGTACCTTCATTTTTGATGATTTTATCCACCCTCTTGATAGCGTGAACATCACGGCCAGAGCAGATCTGAAAGACGCTTACATTACACATCAAATGGATGGTGACCAACTGGCTCGTTTAGATATCCAATGGCAGCATGGTGAGACACTGCTTCACGCATCCATGAACCGCCATTTTGGGATCACCACAGAGCGTGTCCAAGCGTGCTATTCAAACAAAGCAATGGAGTTTGATTCGTTTGTTGAAGGGAAACTGTGGCAAGACAATCAAGACCAGAAGTTGAGCTCAAAAGATTGGACGCCAATGCTAACCAGTAAAGGCTTCCACTCTATGCTGCTAGATTGGTTTGAAGTTATCCAGTCCGGCAAAATCGCCTCTGATATCGTAGCGCGTAATATCGCTAGCCACCAACTTGCCGAAGCGATTTATCAGCATATTGAACAATCAGTGCGTCGATAATTAAGCACTAAAACGAGCGCGGAATGCTTTGGGAGCCAATCCCATGGTTTTAATGAACACTTTGCGAAACGCGCTCGCATCTTGGTACCCAACTTGATAAGCGATGACTTCAAAAGCTAAGTTACTCGACTCTAATAAATCACACGCCTTTTGCACACGAAGATGCTGCAGATACTGATTCAAGTTCAAACCTGTCGCTTTTTGAAAACGTCTCTGAAGCGTGCGCTCAGTTAAACAACTGATCTCCGATAGAGCTTGGTTTGAAATCACATGTGAGAAATGATCAGCCATGTAGTGCTGGGCATTAAGAACGGCACTATCACCATGTTGAAAGTTAGGTGTGAATTGCTGATAAAAACGTTGCTCTCTGGCACCTGTATCGACCACCAGCATCTTTCCCAACAAACGCATCACTGCAGGTGTACTTAGCTGAGAAACCAGCTCCAACCCCAAATCAAGCCAAGACATCATGCCACCAGCGGTAATGATGCTGCCTTCGTTGATAAGGATGGACTCGGGCTTAAGCGTCACGTTAGGAAACCTATCTCGGAATAACCCTGCCAGCCCCCAGTGTGTTGTGCACGCTTTGTTATTCAACAAATCAGCGTGAGCGAGAACAAACGCGCCTGCACATGCAGACGCCACAACCGCACCAGCTTTGTGCTGCTCAAACAACCAAGACGTTAACGCCTGACTTGGCGAAAGGTAATATTGTTCCGCACCGCTTGGCGGCAGTATGACGACCGTGAAATCATCGGCTCGAATAACGCCTTCTTTCCAATTAATGATGTCTGCATGAAAGCGGCATTCAACATCAAGCTCAATCGAAGCACGGTTTGCCATCTCAAACAGTTCCTGCAAACCATAGACTGACGCTTTTGAAGCTCCCGGATAGTTCACAATAGCAATGTTTATCTCGTTCATTCCAATTGTCGCTTTTGGCCTATTTTTTGTCATTTTAGACACTAAGCAAGATAAAAGAAAGCACGCATAATAGCTCCCATACCAAAGCAACACATTCACTGAAAACAAAAGGAAAACATCATGAGCCAAGCAGCACTTCTTGTTATCGATCTACAAAACGACTACTTCCCTAACGGTAAATTCCCTCTATGGAATACAGAAGCAACACTAAACAACATCAAGAGCGCAATTGCTAAAGCGAATGAGAAAAATATTCCTGTCATTCATATTCAGCACATCGCCGACCCAGCAATGGGCATTGCGCCTTTCTTTAATGAAGGTTCTGAAGGCGCTGACATTCACCCTGAGATCTTAGCGCTAGCGCCAAATGCTGATGTGGTTATCAAACACTTTGCAGACGGCTTTGAACAAACAAACCTTGAAGAAGTACTGCAAAAACACGGGGTAACAGAGCTATTAGTAACTGGCATGATGACGCAAAACTGTGTCACTCATACTGCGATTTCTAAAGCGGCAGAAAAATACGAGGTATCAATTCTTATGGACTGCTGTACAACGGTCGATGAAATGATCCACAACATCGCACTGCACGCTGTATCAACTCGCGTCCCACTAGTAACGGCAGAACAAAAACTGTAAGCCAGCGAGCATCCACTATACTGTCTTAATTAGAATGGCCCGATGCGCCAAGCGTCGGGTCCTGTTGGTTGGCACTGACTCTCATTAACTCTATAGGGACAGCACAATGAAGTGGATGTCAGTTTTATCAATTATCACCTTATCGAGCGCACTCACTGGTTGTGGAGGGAGCGACTCCTCAGATCCTGAGATTGCGGTAAGAGCTCTCAACTTTCAGACCGTTAACTTCGTCAACCAAAACCCGAGCGGTGTTTCAGATATCAGTGTTCAAGCCAATTATGGCAGCCTGCAAGAAGATATTTATTCCAATCTGCCACTTTATGGTGCGACAGAAACAGGCTTGCTGTTGATTCAAGAAAACGCCAGTACTTTTGATATCACGTTTGATTTGATTGAAACCAATAGCCAGCAAACCTTAGTCAGTGAGGCACGTTCAATTGCTGTCTCTAATCCTCAAGTGATCTTTGCTTTTGGCGACGCTAACACAGGATTTTATGACCTCGTCTTCCAAGACAAACCCGACACGAGCAGTACAACCAATACTCAAGTCTCTGTATTCGTTATGGATGCTAGCCAACTCCAAGGCGGTATCAACAGTGATGTTTGGGTGGATGGGTCCCAACGGATCTTTAATCTGAGCAAAAGAACCTTGTCGAGCCAGATCATCGTAGGTGCGAATACCGCAAATGTTCCGATTGAAATCAGAGAAACAGGCACTACAACGGTGATAGACACGTGCAGTATTTCTACCGAAACCAGAGCCATCATGGTGATATTGGATCCATTGGGCAACTGTCGAGTGCTGTCTGTTTTAGATTCTGTTTTTTAAGCCAATTGTTGGTATTTTGGACACTCAATAAGGTATGCATAAAACGCATACCTTACTTCACTTTTTATCATTTGTGTCATCACAGACTTATCTCTACACTTCGCGCTCTTTTTTCTACTTGAGCGCACAATGCATGCTTTTTTCTCAAACCATTTTCGCTCAGGTGCTGAGAATGTCCGTCATGTTGGGCCTGTCGTTAATCATCGTCCATAACTCACCTAAGTTATTGGAAATATTGGCAGAACAAGCCATCAACAGCGGTTGCCATCAAACCACTGGCGACGGCGAACACCAGGATCACTCTCATCACCACCATCACCATTAATAAGAGCAAATTATGAGTATTTTCCGATTTCCAATTCTTGTTTGGCTTGGAATAGGGATTTTGATTATCTGTCTAGGGATCAGACAATCGTTCGGCATTTTCATGATGCCAATTTCAGACCACTTCCAAACGGGCCGCGAGTTCTTTAGCTTTGCTATCGCCTTGCAAAACCTGTTGTTTGGTGTGTTCCAACCGTTTGTTGGTATGGCGTCAGACCGTTGGGGCGCGAAGCGTATAATCATTTTAGGTGCCATTTCTTACGCTTTGGGTCTCTACCTGACTTCTATCGCAGTTGAGCCAACCATGATGTATTTGTCGCTGGGTGTACTGGTTGGTTTCGGCTTAAGCGCGACCAGTTATGTGATCGTGCTAGGCGCTGTGGCGAAAGTCGTCCCTGCCCAACACGCTGCAAAAGCATTTGGTTTAACAACAGCAGCGGGCTCATTCGGCATGTTTGCGATGATCCCCGGCGCACAAGCGCTATTAAGTGACTTTGGTTGGCAAGGCGCACTTCAGGTGTTTGCCGTATTGTGTAGCTTTATGGTGATGTTTGCGTTGTTCATGAGAACGGCAAAACCACAAACTAACAACGCAGCAAACGCTCAAGAAGATACGCAAACTCTGAAAGAAGCGTTAAAAGAAGCTTTCGCGCACAAAGGTTACTGGTTGATCCACGCCGGTTTCTTCGTGTGTGGCTTCCATGTCATGTTTATCGCTACTCATTTACCAAGTTATTTGGCAGATAAAGATTTACCGGCTTCAACAGCGGCGATGGCACTGGCGTATGTCGGCATCTTCAACATCTTTGGCTCTTACTTCTGGGGTGTGATGGCCGATCGCTTTAACAAACGGCACGTTATGTCTGCCCTGTACTTGATGCGCACGGTGGTGATTGGTGCTTTTGTGACTTTACCTGTCACCGAACACACTGCAGCCATTTTTGGTGGTGCTATCGGCTTCTGTTGGTTAGGCACGGTTCCACTGACTTCCGGCTTGGTCCGCCAGATTTTTGGTGCTCGTTACCTTTCTACCTTGTACGGCTTGGTGTTCTTCACTCACCAAGTAGGCAGCTTCTTGGGGGCTTGGGTTGGTGGTCGCATTTACGATTACTACGGCTCTTACGATCCAATCTGGTGGTCAACAGTCGTGTTGGCATTTATCGCGGCTCTTATTCACCTGCCGATCAATGACAAACCGGTGCCACGTTTGAACTGGGCAACCGCGTAATCTAAGAAGGCTCTTAATGTTATCGTTGGGAGCCTTTTCTCTTTTCTCCCCGCAACACGCTTTCTGTTTTCCCTCAATCGAATAGGCATTCTCATCAATGATTGCTTATTTAAGATAAAGTGCGTCCATTCATCCTCTGTTAAGATTCGTGTGACATACTTAACACAACGCTATAAATCAAAAAGGGTTTTAAATGAGAACACTCGGCAACATCATCTGGTTTGTATTCGGTGGCGTATTCATGGGTTTACTATGGTGGTTCTTCGGACTACTGGCTTTCATCAGCATCATCGGCATTCCATGGGGGCGCGCTTGTTTCGTGATGGGTAACTTCTCGTTCTTCCCATTCGGCAAAGAAGCGGTTTCACGAGATGAACTGACCAATGAAATGGACATCGGTACTAGCCCGCTTGGCGTGATTGGTAACGTGATTTGGTTTGTATTTGCAGGTATTTGGTTGGCAATCGGTCATATACTTTCTGCCGTAGCATGCTTCGTAACCATCATTGGTATTCCGTTCGCACTTCAACACCTGAAACTGGCGGTTATCTCTCTGGCTCCGATTGGTAAAACAGTCGTGACAACAGAAGAAGCGGCAATGGCTCGCTACAACATCAACCGTTAATTTTGTCGCCCTCTGAGCATCCTGCTTAGAGGGTTATTCCTGTCAAAAGTAAGCCCATAATCGCCACTGCATACTCAAGAATAATGGATTGAAAGTTCATACTCCCACCTTAGTTAAAAGTTAAAATTAATACCTAGTTCTACGCTGTTCTCTTCACTTATCTTGGTCGATCCTGGTGAAACTCGATGCTCACCAAATGTATACTTCACATAAGGCTCTATCCATTTCGGTTTTAAAGTAATACGCACTTCGTGATTGGTTCGATGACCGCCCTCTGTGAGTTTTTTATCGTAGTTATAAGAATAACCAAGCCGGATAAAATCAATCGGTGTATAGCTTGCACCAACGGTGTTTTTCCACTCTCTTTCTGTTTTTTCCAATGATGGGAATGACTTACCGATTGAGCTGGTTCTCCACTCATGAGAGCTGTTGGCGAAAACCATCCAATCATCGCCTAACGCGGTTCCGGTAAACACGCCCGCATCATAAACGTCGAACAGATCTGCGCGGCCATAGCTCACAAATGCTTCTGTGTAGAATTGCCCGAGCATCACGCCATATCCCGTCCCCAATTCTAAATACCCCGTAGAATCGACCTCAGCAGAAATGTTCCACTCTTCGGTTGCTTGTAAGTACCCTGAAGCAGTCACAATCCATTCATCATCTGTATTGGACACATCTAAACCAAACTCTGGCATTTTGTGGTCAGCAGAAAAACACGGCACGGCAAAGAGCGCGCAAAGCAGCGTCAGAGATTTATTCATTGGGATACCTATCAGAAAAACTCGAAAAGAAAAAAGGAGCCACTTAAATCAAGCGGCTCCTTGCTACTTACCCTTATGCGATTTGGTTTACGAGCGCTCAACGCGGTCGCGAATCGCTCTTTTTATTTCCTGACGTTGCTCTTGTGATAGGGATTGAACCTTTTGTTTCAATTCTGCGCGCTGTTCCGGCGTTAAGCTCTTCGCCGATGCCTCCATTGCAGGCTCAGGCGTCGCCTCAATAGGGTTTTCAGGCGTGATCTCAATTGGATTCACTGGACCGTCCGCGATTGGATGCTCTGGAATCGGCTCCATCGGGTTAGAAGGTGAACCAGCGATAGGATGTTCTGGTGTTGGTTCAATTGGATGAACAGGGTTTAGTTTCGCTTCTTCTACAATAAGGCGACCATCTTCAACGCTTAAATGTACGAAGCCATCATCACTAACAAAGATAAGTTCGTTATTACGGACTTCAATGTGACCCACTACTTCGCCTGATGAATCTTTAACCACCTCACCATCAGTGTAGTAAAGCTCACCACCGACGTTAAATACGGTGTTTCCTTCCTCGCCACGGATCGCAACTGTCGTAACCTCACCGTTATCACCTTGGATAGCCATGCCATCAAAGTGCTCGCCATCAAAGGTTTGAACAGAAGCAACACCTACTGGCTCATTTGAGGAATCCGAACCCGATGAAGAACAGCCAGCTAGAAATGTCGCCGCGATGATTGCACTCAGTAATTTAACTTTCATGATTTACTCTCTTAATTTGTCGAAACTCAGGGATGCCTCTTGCAAGAAAAGTGGACTCCCTGCCCGATGAAGAGAAGTATATTGAGCAGTGTTTTATTACTCTAATCGCTAAAAAGAAACCCGCACTTAACGGCGGGTTATTAATAAACAAGAGTAGAGAGCGTGATAACCAAGGGTTATTATCGCTGTTGTGAGCGCTCTAGGTGTTTGGTTATGACATCCGTGATGATGCTGCGCAGCCAATGAACCATTTCATTACGGCGATTTTTATGGTGATAGTAAGCGTGCAAGCAAGGCTCAATCACGATACCGTCAAACTCGATATCCAATCTTCTCAATTGAGAGATCTTATCGACGTTCACCGTTTTTGAAGCGGGAAAGACCATGTCCGAGTTAGCCACCACGTCGATAATGGCCGACGGCAATTCAGAGCGAAACGCGATTTTGGGCTCTACGCCTTTGATTTTCATTATCTTCTCAGAAAACGACACGCTGGAGTTCCAATCGGCCGCGATCACGGTCGCAAACTCCAAATCCCTGCAATCCGAGATTTGTAGTCGGTCACCGGGAAACGGATGATCTTTTCGCACGTACGCACAGAAGGTGTCTTTGACGATCATTTTCGTCAGTAGCTCTTTTGGAGCGTGGTTGATTTCATAGTTCACACCAAGCGTGACATCGTCTTTGATGATCTCATCCATGGTGGAGCGAGACCAATTCAACAAGTGGATCTGGACGTTTGGCGCTGCTTGTCGAATCGCCTGACAGATTTCACTGGCATAAGAGCTCAAGATAAAAGGCGCTAACGCAATCTTGATGGTCCCGTTCATTTCTAATGGGTTAAATGCTTTAGAACCATTGAGCGTGATAGAGATTTCATCCAGTAACGGCGCGAGATTTTCCGCTAAATCGTTCGCGTACTCCGTTGCCCGCAACCCGTGATGGGTTTTCACAAACAGCTCATCTTCAAAATGATCACGCAGCCGCTGCAATGCCTTACTCACGGCGGGTTGAGAAACAAACAAGCGCTCTGCCGCTCGGCGCATATTGCGCTCTTGATGCAAAATAAGGAATGTTCGGAGCAAATTCAGGTCGAGGTTTGAGAAGAGATCTTTGGCCATATTCCACGTCGATAATAACTTGAGGTTATTATTCAGCATAAGAAGAGATTTGCGTACTTTCCAATCTCAACGCATGAATTCTTTGCGCTCGCTACGCTTCTATGACGGAAAAATAACAATGGCCGCGATCAAGTTGGCGTTTATAAAATCACAAATGCACCGCTCCGATGAACACCCTACTCTCAGTAAACGTTGATCTGCGGCATTCTTCGCTTATCACATTCCTCAAATTTATCATTTTACATGGCTTTGAAATAAGTCGTTTCGCTCATCCCAGTATCAGCTCGGATGCGGGCTTCTAGATAACGTCTTTGATACAGGTATGAGGATATCCAGTGTTCGTTTTTATGCGTTGATTCTCAAAAAATAGAGTAAAAAACCTAGTACATTAAACGAGATAACCCACACCAAATTTGTAGATTGAGAACTTCCGGTAAGTGCATCCATCTTTCTCTAATAAAGGAGCTGCTCAAGCGTTTATTAAGGAAGATAAAAAGCAGTGCCCCGTGAAGATTTTCTATATTTCATTGAAAGTGATTTTAACTTTCCAATGTTCAATCACTAAAGTAGATAGGATAAGGTTTATGGGTTACAGTTTCTTACAACAATCAAAGTCTTTCATTCTTATACCAAAAATGGTTTAGACGCATAGCAAGGATTCCTATGATAAATAAAAAAGTATTGATTCTCTTTGCGCATCCTTCCCAGCATCGCTCTGAGGTGAATGCTCCCCTTTTTAAAGCAGCTAATACGATTGAAGGTGTCACTTGTGTCGATCTCTATGCCGAGTACCCGCACTTCAATATCAATATTGACCGAGAACAACAGCGTTTACGTGACCACGATGTGGTGATTTTTCAATTTCCGCTGTACTGGTATTCCACGCCAGCCATTCTAAAAGAGTGGCAAGATCTGGTTTTAGAATATGGCTTTGCTTATGGCTCAGAAGGTACAGAGCTTCATGGCAAAACCATGCTTTGTGTCTTATCCGCAGGTGGTAAAGAAGAGGCCTATAAAGCCGAAGGCTACAACCACTTCACCATCCGTGAGCTATTGGCTCCTATCGAGCAAATGTCGGCACTGACTGGGATGAACTACATCGCTCCACTCGCGTTGTTTGGTTCCCGTACAGCTCAAGAAGAAGATCGAATTCCACAGCATGTTGAACGCTACAAAACGCTACTCAATGCGCTCGTCAATGACACACTTGATCTTGAAGCAGCGGCATCGCTCATCAAACTCAACAGTGCATTACCACAACTGATTAAGGAAGCATCATGACAGGGATATTCTTACAAGCCTTTGTTTACCTTATTGCCGCTGTCGTCGCCGTTCCTTTAGCAAAACGTCTAGGCTTAGGCTCGGTATTAGGTTACTTGATTGCGGGTGTGGTCATTGGCCCTATTATTGGCCTCGTAGGTGAAGAAACCACGACAATTCAACACTTTGCTGAATTTGGTGTGGTTATGATGTTGTTCCTCGTTGGTTTGGAACTTGAGCCTAAGATGCTATGGGCAATGCGTAACCGCTTAATGGGCTTAGGTGGCTTACAAGTTGGTGGTACTGCCGCACTGATCATGGCGATTGCTCTGTACTTTGGCCAATCTTGGACCATAGCATTAGCGATCGGTTTGATCTTCGCGCTTTCTTCCACCGCGATTGTTCTGCAAACCTTTAGCGAGAAAGGACTGACCAAAACAGAAGGTGGTCAGAACGCGTTCTCAGTGCTGCTTTTCCAAGATATCGCCGTGATTCCAATGCTGGCGTTTATTCCGCTATTAGCACTACCAGAGTTGGTAGAACAAGCACAATCGGCAGCGCAAGCAGCCGCAGAACATCATGAAGAACTTAGCCTAGTGGCTGGACTTCCTGGCTGGGCTTACGGTCTAGTGATTACGGCTTCTATTGCTATCGTCGTTGTTGGCGGGCATTTCCTAAGTCGTCCACTGTTCCGCTACGTAGCAAGCTCTGGCCTACGTGAAATCTTTACTGCAACAGCATTAATGCTGGTGATCGGCATTGCGGCTTTAATGAGCTTAGTGGGTCTGTCCCCTGCGCTGGGTACGTTCTTAGCGGGTGTGGTTCTGGCGAACAGTGAGTTCCGCCATGAGTTGGAATCAAACATTGAACCGTTTAAAGGCTTACTGCTTGGCTTGTTCTTTATCACGGTAGGTGCCGGCATCGACTTTTCAGTGCTGTTCAGCGACTTTGGTTTGATCATCGGTCTAACACTTGGTGTGATGATTCTGAAAGCCGCGATTCTATTCGCACTTGCGTTCATCTTCCGTATCAAAGGCAGTAACCGTTGGTTGTTTACTTTGAGCTTGGCACAAGCAGGTGAATTCGGCTTTGTATTATTGAGCTTCTCGGTACAAAACCACGTAATCCCATTCGAGCTTTCACAAACACTGGCATTGGTTGTTGCGATCTCTATGTTCCTAACACCTGGTCTATTTATTCTATTTGATAAGGTGATTCTTCCTCGCTTTGAAAGTGAATCGAATGAGCGTGAAAGTGACACGATTGAAGAGCAAGGCACCGTCATCATTGCAGGTATTGGTCGCTTTGGTCAGATCGTAAACCGCTTATTGGTATCTAATGGCGTGGAAACGGTTGTACTAGACCACCAAGCCAGCCAGATTGATAACATGCGCCAAATTGGTACTCGCGCTTACTTTGGTGATGCGACTCGACCAGACATGCTACACACGGCAGGTATTGAGCATGCCTCTGCACTTGTCGTCGCGATAGATAATCAAGAATCGAGCGTTGAGTTGGTTAAGTACGTCAAGCACACCTATCCAAACGTGACAGTGATTGCGCGTGCATTTGACCGTGGACATGGCTACTTATTGCGTCAAGCGGGTGCAGATATCATCGAATCAGAAACTTACCATTCTGCATTAGAGATTGGTGGTCACGCGATGAAAGCCATTGGTATTCATCCGTTCTTCACTGAGCAACAAAAATCGACTTATCGCCGCGTTGAAGATCGTAAATCCAACATGCTATATGAAGCGTGGGTCGATGATTCGGAAGGTGAACGTTACGACAACAACTTCCGTCAACTATTTATTCATCTAGAAGAAAAAATGGCAGAAGAGATGCAAAAAGATCGTCACGATAAGCTCTCCCGCTCAGAGCGTGGTTGGACACCGCCACCAAAAGGCTATGCCGACGACTTCAACGAAGAAAATGTCCAAGAGTTGCATCCACCAAAAGAAGACGCTCAATAAACGCGAAAACCTCCCACTGGGAGGTTTTTTATTGCCGGTGAAAAAGCGGAGCTACATAAGATCACTCATCAATGTCTCATACTCTTCGTTCGCTTCATCAACTAAATGCGACAGTTCTAATGCATCGGTTTTCGCTAAGTTGAACTGCCACGGAACGGTGTCTTCTTTCCCGCAAATACGCGTTTGAGCGCCACTACTTTCAAAAGAAAGATCATCAAACTCGGTCGTGTGGTGTTCATGAAGCTCGACAATTTCAACTTCCAATTTACCGACGGGATTGACCTCAACATGGGCGTGTAAATCTGGGCTATTCGATAAACAATACTCTCGATGAACTGCAATCATGGCTGCCTCCTTGGTCTGCCAACTGACAACTCATCAAACAGTGTAGACGAGGCATTTTGAACGTGGGGTGAAATAATAATGAAGATTGATCCTGAATAAAAATTCATCAATTTTAATTCCAAACCGACTCTGAGTGTTCGCCCCGCTAACCGTCAGTTTTTACATAAAATGACTTCCTCAATGCGCGATTCAATCGCTTTTATTGCTATTGTCACTGTCATCGGTACATGAGCTTGGTAGGGATGCAATACATAAATTGGGTTCACCTTTGACGCTTTCGCACTGGGTACAGGTTCAAGAAGCGAATTCGACTCCAGCATAAAATCAGGCAAAATCCCAACGCCTAACCCCATTTCTAAAAGACTGGCCACATCAAAGACGGTATTCGCTCGGTGCTTCACTGGATATTGAATTTGATGTTCCGGTTCCTTGGAGGCAAACGCATGAATAACAGGTTCAAGCTGCCAATGTTGAGCAATATAAGGCGCACTTTCAAAATCAGAATGCGCGCCTTTCGCACGGCACAAGACGTCACAAAACTGTCCTACTTTGCGCTGTTTAATATTTGAATCACCAGAAGCCCCTACTCGTACCGCCAGATCGATATCCTGTTGAACGATATCCACATGCTTATCATCACTGATCAAATTTAACTGCACATCAGAGTAATCAGCAAAAGCACTCGTTAAAGCAGGCAGCACTATTGAGCGCATTAATGCATGTGGCGCAGTGACGGTAAGCCTTCCCGTTGGCACTTGCTTTAACTCTGTGGCTTCTAACCACGCGGCCTCTGCTTGTTTTGTCATTTGCGCGCACTGCTCGTAAAAGCGTTCACCCGTCGAGGTCAAAGTTTGCTTTCTGGTCGTACGTTTGAGTAAGCAAGTATCCAGCTCTTGCTCTAATTGCTTCAAAGCAGAGCTCAACACTGACTTAGAAAGCTCTAACTTATCGGCAGCTTTGGAGATTGAACCACACTCGACAATATGAACGAACAGAGACATCAAACGCAGCTTATTCATCGCCCTTCCTTATTGTTCTTTTTTACAGAACATTCAATTCTTATTACTTTGTTTTTCTATCTCAATTCTAACCCTATGATTACTCCATAAACAAACACCAATCACAGGATATTCAGGATGACTCAATCAGTTTTAGAACGCGCTCAAGCAGGCATCTCAGCATGGCAAATCGCTTTCAATAATCAAGACGCCGCGGGCTGTGCAGCACAATACGCAGAAGATGCGGTTATGATTGCAAAACCATTTGGCACATTTGAGGGACGTGAAGCAATCCAAGCATTCTGGCAAAACATCATGGACCAAGGCTTTAACAACGTGGACTACACCAACACTAAGTGGGAAAAAGACAGCGAAAATGGCTACATCCTTACTTCAGATTGGACGATGAACAAAGCGTTTGGTGTCGTGCACAAAGAGTTATGGGAAATTCAAGAAGATGGGTTGTCTCGCCTAACTTACGATGAATTCGAAGTGCTTGGCGAACGATAAGCTTTAAGTCTTTCAGAATTAAAAAATCCCCAAGCCGAAACTTGGGGATTTTTGTCTTTCAGTTTACTTAATTAAATTAAGCAAAGATGAAGGTGTATAGGTAACCTGCGCCCATTGCCATCGTTAAGATAACGAATAGGAAGGCTGCAATCATTTGGTTCTTAAAGATTGATTTCAACAAAATCACTTCTGTAAGACTTGCGCCTGCGCTACCAATGATAAGTGCCATTACTGAACCCAGTGCCATACCTTTTTGTACTAGCGCCGCACTTAGTGGAATAACTGCCTCTGCACGGATGTACAATGGAATACCAATAATTGCTGCTACTGGAATCGCGTACCACTTCGCTTCACCTGCGTACTCCGCAATAAGATCCGTTGGGATGAAGCCGTAGATGAATGAACCAATCGCAATACCCATCATTAGGTAAGGGAACACTTGTTTAAAGTCTTTCCAAGTTGAGTGCCAAATACGTACCCAGCGGCTAGGCTCTTTTTCTTCCACGATGGTCGCTGTTGCACTACCGTCTGATGAACAGCAAGACACTTCTACTTTAGGCTCCGCTTTTGGCGCGCTATCACCACAACAAGATGTTTTCGCTACCACAGGCGCTGGCTCACTACAGCATGATGTTTTTGCTGCAACTGGTGCAGGTTCGCCACAAGCGCTGGTACCACAGCTTGATGCAGGTTTCGCTTGTTCTTTTTTCTTGCTTGAATCACCGCAAGATGTACCACATGAAGAGGTGCCTGCTGCTTCATACGCTTCTGGTTTTACGTAACGTTCAAAGCCCAGCTTTTCAAGTACATAGCCTGCAACCACAGACACTGTCATCGCGATAGCAAAGTAGAATACCGCTACTTTCCAACCAAAGGTCACTACAAACAAACCAATGATCACTGGGTTAAGCAGTGGACTAGCAAATAGGAACACCATCATAGGCCCAAAACCTGCTCTTGCACGCAATAAACCTTTCAAGAAAGGAATGGTCGAACACGAACAGAAAGGCGTAATCGAACCTAATAGCGCAGCAATAAAGTAACCTTTACCCTTTTTTGAGCTCAGGATAGATTGAATTTTTTCTGGCGTTAGAAAATCTTGCAACACACCCACGATGTAGCTAATTGCTAGGAATAAGATGATAAGTTCGGTTGCTAGAAACGCAAACATATCAAGCGCTTCCTTAGCCATGGTCATGATTTCTGGATTCATATTGATTCTCCTACTGATGTCACATCAGTAAATGTAAATTTCCTAATGAAGCTGAATTCTTCATTTCTATTTTTCTCGAATTATAGAATTAAAAATCGACGCGTCAACCATTATATTTCGATAAATATCGAAATATAATTTAAAGTCTTAATAATCAATTAATTAACTAGGTAATTTTTCTTGTTTGCTATTCACCCACACTTTCACTATCATCGAAATGTATTTATCGTCTGTCATTCCAAGAGGTCAGTATGGAACTCGAAGCTGTAGCAAAAGCGCTCAAAGAGCTAGGACACCCTACCCGTTTATGTATCTATAAAGAGGTGGTCAAAGCAGGCTATGAAGGAATCGCGGTTGGTGGCGTACAAGATAAACTTGGTATTCCAGCCTCTACCCTTTCTCATCACATTTCGAGCCTAGCCTCAGCCGGCTTAATCAGTCAGCGTCGTGAAGGTCGTACTTTATATTGTGTTGCTGAGTATGAATGCTTAGATACGGTTATTGGTTTCTTGCGTGACGAGTGTTGCATCAATGAAAACTGCTAACCTCGAATCGATTTGGAGCGAATACGAACACGCTATTCATGCGTTTTTGCGCTCTAAAGTCAGTAATGAAGATGATGTAGACGACTTAAAACAAGAGATTTTGCTTAAGACTTATCAAAACCTTGCGGATATTCGTGATGTATCTAGCGTCAAATCTTGGCTCTTCCAAATCGCGAATAACGCCATCATCGATTTCTACCGTAAACGTGCTCGAAATCAGCGTGATAATGACCTCGTTGCTGACGATCTTTGGTTTGAAGAGCAAGAATCAAACCTGAAACAAGAACTGTCAAAGTGCATTGCGCCGTTTGTGCAAGCATTACCAGATGAGCAATCGCAACTGCTCTCTTCTATAGAGCTTGAAGGCATGAGCCAGAAGAAGTTGGCCGAAGAACAAGGTATCAGCTACTCAACCCTCAAATCGCGCGTACAGAGAGGACGTGTCGAATTGAAAAAGCTATTTGAAGAATGTTGCAGTTTCTCGTTCGACAAACAAGGTCGTATGACAGATTGCAACCAAAACGGTGCTTCTTGCGATAAATGTTAATCCCTCGCTGAATGCCCACCTCACAATGAAGACCGATAGCTTGGCGGCTCGTTATTGAGTCGCCTATCCATGAACTCAATCACAGCTTTATCTCTTCGTCCGCTCTCTCATTTGCTATCTTGCTGAATAGTAAGCTTTACTTCTTCTGCTTTAAGGAAGAAGGAAACTTATATTTATGATCTCATTAAGAGAACTCACCAAAGAAAACTATCTAGATTGTATTCGTCTCAATCTTCACCCAGAACAAGAAGAAAACCTTGCCTCCAACGCGATTACGATTGCTCAGTCACGCTTTGAAACCGACTACCGATTGAAAGTGATTTATGAGCAAGAGACGGTGATCGGTTTGCTTGCGTTTTGCCATGAAGACGAGCCGCTTGATTACTCCATTTACTCGCTGTTCCGCTTTATGATCGACAAAGATCACCAGAACAAAGGCTATGGAAAGCAAGTACTCAACTTGCTCGTTGGAGAAGTGAAACAACTCGGAGGGAAAACCTTACTCACGATGCATAAACCCTCCAATCAGCAGGCAGGTAAGCTTTATCATGCGTTCGGATTTCAAGAGGATGGCATCCTCGATGATGGTGATATATCACTACGATTAGAGCTTTCTTAATCCAGTACAAATCCAAAGCGGGAAGTTTTGGCTTTTACACCTGTTTATCAAACCATTCGGTCATCAGCGCCACCAGCTTTTGATGCACAGGACTTAACGTATTGCCTCGCTTTAGTAACACATAGCCTGCACGACCTTCGTTCGCCATGAAATCGATGTTTAACGGGACAAATTCGCCTTTCTCATCATGAGCCTGCACTAAATGATGAGGAAGCAAAGCAAAGCCATCATTTTTCAATAATCGCATCAACACATCGATGTTACTGATTCGAGAAATGTTTGGCGACATCACCTGTTGATTACCAAGTGCGCTGGTGCTGAAATTTTCTGCAATGTACTGATGATGTGACGCGAGATCCTGCAGAGTCACAACGGGTTTCTGCGCTATTGGACTTTTACGATGCGCATAGAAGGTAAATCTTGGGTAGCCCAAGTTAATGAACGACATCCCTTCGGTTGGGAACGCTTTGCCGCTGTTAAGTACCACCGCAAAATCCGCTTGTTTCGCCATGAGCATTTCTAACGCTTCATCTCGGCTGCGATGTAACCAATGAATCGCGGTACTCTTGTATTGCTTACGCAAAGAAAGATCGATGTCCGCTATGGCATCACACGGTACCGACATGTCGTGGCAAATCGTTATCTCCGGAACATCCCCTTGAGAGTAGCTATCACAAGAAAGCTCTAAAGACTGCATTTGATAAAGAATGTGTTTGGCTTGGGTCAGTAACGTCACTCCGACCTCCGTCAAGACTGGTGTCCTTCCTTTGCGTTCAAACAAGATCACATCCCAATCAATTTCTAGGTCGCTGACTTGGTGGTGTAGCGTCGCTCTGTCTTTCCCGATTACCCTTGCGGCTTGGCTAAATGATCCATGCTCTGCGACAGCAACAAATGCAGTAAGTTGGTCAAAACTGGCTCTAGGCATAGAAGGTCCTCAAACAATAAACCCGTTTATCTTAGCTCAATCCAAACCACCTTGTTGCAAAATCTGCAACATAACTGAGATTACATGGTGAATACGAAGCGTAATAATGACTTCGTATTGAAACGTTACGAGGGCAATTCAATGAAAGGTTTTAGCAAAAAAGTACTTCTAGCAGCATCAGTCGCAATGGCAGTTGGCAGCATCTCTACTGCAGCAAATGCGTGTTCACGTTTGGTTTGGGAGACTCAAGACCACGGTGTATTTGTCTCTCGAACTATGGATTGGATGGAAGCCAATCAGCCAACCATTGATGTTCGTCACGCGGGCCAAACCTACAGCGGCTACGATAAAGACGATGCGCTTACATGGACATCGAAATACGCCTCTATCGGTGTGAGCATTTACGGCGTGGGCATTATTGATGGCTTTAACGAGAAAGGCTTTGCGGCTAATGCGCTTTTCTTGGATGAAGAAAACCCAGGCGCACCACAAGCTGGCAAACAACAAATCGAAAACTCGCGCTTTGTCGCTTACCTGATTGATAGTTTTGCATCCGTTGATGAAGCATTGAAGCATCTAGATTCAATCCAAATCCAACAGTTCAGCCACAATGGCATCGAAATGAAGGGACATTATTCATTAGAAGACGCAAGTGGTGACTCTGCTGTGTTGGAATACATCGGCGGCGCATGGCAAGTTCATCATGGCAAACAATATGACGTGATGACTAACAGCCCAGAGTACGCGCAACACTTGAAAAATTGGCAAGAAGCGCAACCAAAAGCGAAGAGTGATGTGAATGGTGAATTCCCGATCCCGGGTAACATTAATTCTGCTCAACGTTTTATCTGGAACAGCTACATGAAGGACCAGCTTAAAGAACCTAGCAGCTACACCAATGGCATTGCGAAACTGGATAGTGTGACCTACAAAATCCCATTGGATGCGGCAAACCGCCCAGTGAATGGCGAAATGCGTGGCTACGCAACCATCTATGGTTTGGTGTACAACCTAGACCAAAAAGTGATGAACGTGCGTTACCAGTATGACGACAGTTACACGCAGTACTCAGTGGACTTTAACAAGTTGAATGACGGACATAACTACACCATCAAAGCCGATTTACCGGATCTGTTTGGTGACATTTCATCCCGCTTAGAAAAAGGTGATGGCGTCATGGGTCAGCACTTAGTGAAATAGCTTAAACAATAGAACTTGAAAGGTGTGTGGACAAAAGCACCATTCAAAAAAAGCGCCGACATGTTCGGCGCTTTTCCTTTCTATTCGTGGTGTGCTCAATGGCACTGGTCTCGATAATGCCCAGGAGATATTCCCTTCCAAGCGCTGTAAGCTCGAATAAATGAGTTCGCTTCTTGAAATCCCAGTAGGAAGGAGATTTCACCCAGTGACATTTGAGACTTCTCTAAATAGTGATCGGCAAGCTCCACCCGTACCATTTGCAACACGGATTGATAACTTTCAGCTTCTGCCGTGAGCTTACGCTGCAATGTACGTTTACTCATTGCCAGTTTGTCTGCCACCATTTCAATAGCACTGTTCCCCGCAGGCAATGACTCGATCAAGACTGCTCGAACACGTTCAACTGTTGAGGCGCTGGCATCAAGATCTTTTAGCTTTTGGTTCAACCCTTGTTCGAAAAATCCCCACATTTGCGCATTTGAAGTCACGAACGGATGCACTGCATCTTCCGCTTTAAAACGCACCTCTACGCCATCACCTTTGACCAGCGGGCAACCAAAGTAAGCTTGGTATTCCTCAAGATTGTTGGGAAGCTCAGGCAACGTAACTTGTAGCGGTTGAATCCGCTTTCTCGTCGCTAAACGTGCTAACTGGGTAAAGAACACCACTTCTGTCAAAGCCAAAGATTTAGGCAGCGCTTGTCGTTGGCCATAGCAACTAATGCCGAGTTTTGTTTCTTTATCGGTGACGTCTAACGTCATTACCATAGGTCCAATCAACGGCTTATATTGCTGAATCCGTTTGAGTGCGGTGTTCAAGTTCGGACTGCAAATAGCGGCAAAAATTGGAGCATCAAACCCCTCAACCGACATATGTTCAGCAAGGAGCAACGGCATCTCGCGCTCTCCGGACGCTTGTTCAACTCCGACCCAAAGCTGAAAGTACTCATTTGGGCTAAGCGTTGCCTTTTCTCGATTGAACAAGTCGGCAGGTAACTTGGCGTATGCCAGCACCAGTTGCGGATCGATATCCATATCGTTAAGCAGCACTTTCCAACTCTGAGGCACGGTGAATTGACTCGCTCGCTTGATCATATTTGATTCCTAAGCACTTTTTTCCATGGTTTGACGCGATATTTTTAGCACCAATTTTCTTGGTAGGAAAGGCACAATCCATTCAAGCATGAACTTCAAACCACCTTCGTTGAAAGCCACCAACTTACCCTGTTCCATCGCATTGTAACCACACTCTGCAACCGAACGAGGAGACTTGGCATTTTTAAACACTTCCACACCTTGCAAATCCCCGGCAGCAACAAAACCCGTCGCTACCGCACCCGGACACAACGCTGTCGCCGTTACATTGGTGTCTCTAAGCTCTTCCGCTATCGCTTGAGTAAACGATGTAACATAAGCCTTGGTTGCGTAGTACACCGCCTGTAACGGACCCGGCATAAACGACGCCGTTGATGACACATTTAAGATCTTACCGCGATTGCGTGCCACCATGCCTTGCAGATACAAGTGCGTCAGATTGGTTAACGTCACCATATTAAGTTGCATCATGGCTTGGTCTGCCACCAATTCGCGTTCATGGAATTTTCCGTGACCACCAAAGCCTGCATTGTTAATCAACACATCAATTTGCAAGCCTTGCGCTTCGGTTTGCTCAAACACACGCGCAGCAGAATCAGCCTGAGTCAAATCCTCTGCAATCACAGCAACCTGAACCTTGTGTTTATCGCGAAGCTCTGATGCCAGTGCCTCTAGCTTATCTTTAGAGCGGGCAACAAGCACTAAGTCTCTCCCCTTCTCGGCGTGTATACGCGCTAATTCTTCACCGATACCACCTGATGCGCCTGTAATTAATGCTGTATTTGTCATGTGCTTGTCCTCTTAGTATGAGCTAACGTCGTTGTTGGTATGGATAAAGTTTATGCTATCCAATCGCGCCACACACTGGCAGAAGATGACATCTTACTTGCCGATCGTGCCAGCCTGATTAAAGACCGTTGATTACATAAATTTATTACAATGAGAACAAATGATAATTTTTGGATAAAGATTGAACTAGCTAATATGCTTTGAACAGGATGAACACACAGAAGAGGCAAAGGTTATGTCTATCCCATATCCAAGAACGTTTTCTCACATTGGTATTTCCGTACCCGATTTAGAAGCAGCCGTAAAATTCTATACCGAAGTTCTGGGTTGGTATCTGATTATGGAGCCAACTGAAATCGTCGAAGACGACAGTGCGATCGGTGAAATGTGTACTGATGTCTTTGGCGCAGGCTGGGAGCGGTTTCGTATCGCTCACTTATCAACAGGGGATCGAATTGGTGTCGAACTGTTCCAATTCAAGAACCAAGAAAACCCAGAAGATAACTTTGAATACTGGAAAACTGGGATTTTCCATTTCTGCGTCCAAGATCCAGATGTCGAAGGTCTAGCTGAAAAGATCGTTGCCGCAGGTGGTAAGAAACGCATGAAAGAACCCCGTTACTACTACCCAGGCGAAAAACCTTATCGCATGATCTACATGGAAGACCCGTTCGGCAACATCCTAGAAATCTACAGCCACAGCTACGAGTTAACTTACTCGGCAGGCGCATACCAATAAATCATCAAAACTATCCAACGGTGATTGCGCCGTTGGTTTTTTATTTTTCGGGCAAGTGCCCTTTGGGGAAAAGAATGAAAGCGATCACTTACCAAAAAGATCAAGATACCTTCACCTATACCGACATCGACACTCCAGCGATTGCGAGTGGGTTAGATGTGTTAGTAAAAGTTCATGCCGTTGGGCTCAACCCTGTCGATGCTAAAGTGAATCTTTGGCACGAGATGGTCGATGGTATGAACGATACTTTCGTTGGTGGCCTCGATGTTTCGGGGGAAATCGTTGCCATCGGTGACAAGGTATCGGGTTGGCAGGTAGGTGATCGCGTTCTCTATCATGGCAACATGCGTCGAATGAGCGGTGGTTTCGCCGAATACGCAATTCAAGACTCACGTACGTTGATTGCCCACCCTGATGTCGCTCCTGAAGTCGCAGCCGCTTCACCTTGCGCGGGCTGGACGGCCTATCGAGCGCTTGTTGATAAACTGAACATTTCTACGCGTAAGAGCATTTTTATTGCTGGTGGTTCTGGTGGCGTGGGCAGCTTTGCCATTCAGCTCGCTCGCTTCTTCGGTGTAGAAACCATCATCACTACAAGCTCTGGGGCAAACCACGAGTTTGTGCGTTCGTTGGGTGCAACACATGTCATTGACTACAAACAAGAGGATGTACGTGAGCAGATCATGGCTATCACTGAAGGCTTTGGCGTAGAGGTATCATTGGACTGCGTTGGCGGCGACAACGACATTCTGTGTGCTTCAGTGCTTGGTTTTGAAGGTGAAATGGTAGAGCTAGTAAGAACAACGCGTGCAACCGAATACCCAGGAGCCTTTTTGCAAGGGCTCACCTTCCACCAACTGAGCTTAGGCTCTGGTCATGTTCACGGTGAAAAAGGTTTTGCTTCTATCGTTAACGCTGGGGTGGAATTCTCCCACATGCTAGAACGTGGTGAAGTCATGGTGCCTAAATTGGAAGTCGTCGCATTAAAAGACGTCGCTCAAGCTCTAGTGTCTATTCGTCAGCAACGAACGGTCGGAAAGATCGTCGCTAAACTCGTCGACTAAATCCCAAGCGACAAAATAAGGAAAAAAGAAGCGCAAACTCCAAAGCTGTTTGCGCTTCTAAGGGGTATTAGTTTTCTACAAGCAGCATTGCTGATTTCGCCGCCACTTTAATCTCTTCACCGCTAGGCACTTGTTCTCCGGTCATCATATCAACCAGAGCCTTGTTCACTGTCAGTTGCAGTGATTGCGCTCGCGCAGATTTGTTGAGTACCAAGATGCCCTTCTCGCCGCGCTGAAGTACCAACATATCGTCGTTACCTTCCAGTACCGTCATTGGCTCACCATGAACAAGATTATGGAATGCCACCATCTTTGCCATACGTGCGTCCTTCCACGCATTCTGCCATCTTGGTTTGCCATCCACGCCCTTGATACCACTGGTATCCAAATCCGTGTAGATAAGCGGAACACCGCCATCGCGTCCCAGAATGTAGGCATACGCTAGCCATTCGTTCTCTTCATCCATGACCAAATCCAGGAACACATCATTGTTTGGAATATCATGAGTGATCGCGAAAGTAATAGCTCGACGGTTAGATAAAGCCTGACCAAAACAGTACGGGTCGATCAAAGACTTAAAACTGCCCTTCTTCGAGAACGCCTTAAAGATGGTTGAGAACAACGGAAAATCGTATGCACCTAACCGTGTTTCTTTCAAATACGGTTCTAGGAACAGCTCATATTCTTCTTCTGTCGCGCCACCATCTGTGATGATTTCACCAAAGATATGGACGTCTTGAGTAATGTCTTCGGTCCAAACCAACTTTAGGTGTTCTAGCGTCATGTGCTTTGCGGCATCAATACGGAAACCTTTCACGCCCAGAGCCTTAAGCGCTTTCAGGTAAGTACGTTGCTGCTCAATAACATGCTTGCACACACGTAAAGTCGGCAACCCAGGATCGGTTGGACCGCCCGAGATTCGACCATTTTGAACTTCCCACTTGTCTTTCCAATCTTTGATGCCAAAAGCTTCAACGAAGTCATTCTCATCAAATAGCGGTTCTGACAAGTCACCGAATAGAGTCAGATCTTGATACTTGCTTGCATTTTGCTGGTAATCGTCCATCACGGCTTGGCGCGGATATTGTAAATCCGAGCGCAGGTGTGCTTCGTTCGCCATGTGATTAAAGACGACATCGGCGTAAACCAATACACCTACACGGTCGAGTGCTTCAACCATGTTTTTAAAATCTGTGGTATTACCGAGCGCATTGTCGATAACACGATAATCTTGAGGTTGGTAACGCTGCCACCAGCGTTCGTCTTGTGCGCTTTTCATCGGCGGAGAAACCAATACCGAGCCATAACCTAGCTCGCTGATCTCCGCTGCGCGTTGGGCAATGTCAGCATACTTCCAATCAAAAGCGTGCAAGATAACATTTGCACCTGTTGATTGTGTTTCCTGTAAGCCACTCATGTTTCTCTCCTCGTCGCGTTCGCTCACCCATTGTTACTCGTATTCTTCGTGAGCGAATCCAATAGCCAAAATTATAAGAACTATTAGCGAACCTCCCTCACCCCTTTCGCGTTTCTGCTAGGTGGAAAAACAAGGCGTAGCTCATCCCCAGTTAAGGTTTAAACGTCCGTTTAAAAGTATTCGAACGCCCAAGCCAAAACAAAGATCGCAAGGATACCGATTTAAACACCTGTTTTATAAGCATTTTGCAGATAAACCATTCTGATCGCGCCTACTCTCACTATTACGCCTTTTCTCAGTAAGAATGTGAATATGGGGCAATAATTCGATATGTAACAAATATTTAAGAAAGCGAAACTGCTGCTCACGTCACAGTTGGTGCGGTTTATAAATTGATAGGAAAGAAGAGGAAGAGTCGAAATGATGACGAGAGGTGCGCGAATAAAGAACGCTAGATACAAAAATAGCGCGATAAACGCGCTATTTTTTAAGTGCGGTATAACACCTTCACAACGTGCCAACCAAATTTGGTTTTGACTAGGTGTGGAGTAAGAACCTCACCAGAAAAACAAACTTTGTCGAACTGTGGCACCATTTGACCGCGGCGAAACTCACCTAGGTCGCCACCACGTTTACCAGATGGACAAGTCGAGTATTTCTTTGCCAATGTCTGGAATTTAGCACCTTTTTTAAGCTGCTGGATGATGTCTTCAGCTTGTTCTTTATGCTTTACAAGAATGTGTAAAGCGGCTGCTGTATTTGCCATGTGTCTGTCTCTCACTGTTCGGGTGGCGCAAGTTTACCGAATCGCTTCAATATCGCAATAATTTCTCTCATGCCGTTCTTATCTTCATCTTTTGATACTCGGTCCTATCTAACAATTTGATGAAAACTTGGCCGCTAACCGATTCAATTTCACCTTTAATTTGCGCTATTTCCTAAAAAGCTCACTTTTCCACGCTCTACGGTTGAAGCGGTCGCCTTATAAGATTAGATTAGTTACATAAATCAGTGATATTGATAAGGTTATTTTCATGGCAAAAGTCGCGAGTAAAGCGAACCAATCTCAAGGTATGTTGGTGTTTAAACTCACCCTGCAACAGAACTTCGCAATTGGCACACTTAAAGTCCGTGAAATTGTACCTTACATGCCGACCACCAAAATTCCCTATTCGCACCATCATGTAATTGGCACTGTGACAATTCGTGATTTGACGGTGCCAGTCATCGATATGGCGGCAGCAATTGGATTCCGTCCTATCCAAGAGGAAGAATACAAGAATTGCTATTTGATCGTGACAGATTGTCTACGTACCGTAGTGGCATTTATGGTGCGAAGTATCGAGAAGATCATTGAATGTGATTGGAAATCTATCGAAACACCGCCATCAAGTGCGGGTCATAATATCTTTGTAACGGGTATTACTCGCTATGAAGAGAAGATCGTCCAAATGTTGGATGTGGAGCTTCTACTATCGAAGATCTACCCGCAATACGAGAATACCAAGATTCCAATGCTTACAGACATCGAGCGCGAGCGTTTGAAAGCCTTAAATATCCTTTTGGTGGACGACTCTTCTATCGCTCGCAAGCAATTGAGCGACGCGCTAGACCGCATCAACATCCCGTATCAAATCTGTAAAAACGGCTCAGACGCACTCGACTTGATGAAGCGAGATGCAGAAGCTAACCGCCCAATTGACCTTTTAGTGAGTGACATTGAAATGCCAGGGCTGGATGGTTATGAACTTGCGTTTGAAGTTCAAAATGATTCTGCGCTGAACAACTCTTACCGAATTCTTCACACGTCTCTATCAAGCGAGATTTGTGTTGACCGAGCTCACCAAGTTGGCGCTCACGAGGCATTAGAGAAATTCAACGCTGGGGAATTGATTGAAGCGATGCTGCGCGGTGCAAAAGAGCTGGAAGCAAAAGCGATGGCTTCTTAATCATATCTAATAAGTTTGCTTGATCTGGTATACATCAATAACTTTCTCGGCAGTGAACAAACTCGTGATACTCGCTACCGAACATGAAAACAGTGCAACAAAGACGAACATTTTGATGTAACTATTGAGCAATAGCCCTCCGCCGAAGAAATACAGTCCTATCGCGATAACCGTTGGCATAATCAATGCGGGGCGACACACCAATTCCATTGCAAGGGAGAAAAAGTAAACCTCCTCCCTTTTCGCAATCGAATACCAGTTGTAGAAAATAATAGAAGCTGTCGCCCCCACCGCAAACGCTATAGCAATCAGAACACTCGAAAAATGCTGCCCTGCAAACAACACAAACCCCGCTCTGATAGACAATACCGCGCAAAACAGCCAGACCAATAAAGGCCCCCCAACAACTAAACCCATCGTTTCTTTCCTCTGAATCAATTTTAATCGTTATTCAAACAAAAGCAGAAAGATGGGTAAAGGTAATCAAAGCACTCGAATGAGAACTCTGCGACGGCTAGCTTAAAGTCATTAAATTCAGACTATTAGGTGATATTTTGCCTATTTACTTGGCATTGTGTAGCTGCGAGACACGAATTCAGTTTCTTCGACTTGATAAATGTGGTTGATATAAGACGCAAGACTGTAGAGCACATTTGCGAGCAGGTTTGAATAGCGGAACAAAATAGGATCGGGGTGCTTCTTACCTGAATGCTCAACGGCAACCAATGCACGAACCACCTTCTTTGCTTGGCAACGACACAAATGCAACTGGCTTGACGTTGGGTGGCCGCCAGGAAGCACAAACCCTTTAAAGCCGCCATCGATACGAGCTTTGATTGCATCGTAATCGGCTTTTAGCTCATCGACTTCCGCTTCTGTAATCGCGAGTTTTCCGCGGATAGAGCCATTTACATGATATACGTTGGGCTGCATTCGAGTCAGTATGTCACGGCTAAAGTCATCGAGTTCCATCGATAGAACCAACCCAATTCGGCTACACAACTCATCAGCAATGATTTCAAAGTCACATACTGGACTGTCTTCATAGATGAATGGGTAACAAATCTCGTCAAGTTCCTTGCTTACTGGTCTCATGCTCTTTCTCTGTGCTTTGGTTCTAATAAAAAAGGGAGTCAGTATAACCTAACTCCCTTTGGGCAATCACATCCGTTTAAACGATCATAAGTTAGAAAATCGGCTTATGCGTTTTCGATTTTCTTGTGACCTTCTTGAAGGTGAACGAAATCAACCAGATCATCGCCTGATACTTGGTAAGCTTGACCAAAGCCTTTTACGAATAGACCTTGCTCTGCTTTTAGATTGAACAGAACGAAGTCTTCTAGTTGGCTCAGACCATCGATGATCTCACCAAAACGATCTTTCATTTGACCAACAACTTGTTGCCACATTTCAGTATCACGCTCAACAACGGTTGCAACCGCATCAAACGTTAGACGCTTACGAGCGAACAACTGCTTCGACGAGTCTTCGTCTTCAATCATCATCAAAGATACGTTTGGATTCTCTAGTAGGTTGCGTGCGTGACGAGCAATCTGAGAAATAAGAACGAAGTAACCTTCCTGGTTTTGAACGTATGGGGCGTAACTTACGTTTGGACGGCCTTCCGCATCAACGGTTGCTAATTGAATGGTACGACGCTCCTGACGAAATTCCTTAATTTCTGGTCCTAGACGACCTTGTAAACGCTCTTGTTTAACTTGCTGATCCATTTTGATACCTAACTTTACTTGTTTGTTGTTCCGAGTTTTAACTCGGTTATTCTTTAATAAAATGACACTGCGCTAACGAATTAGTGCAGTGTCATGCTCATTCGAGACTACTTGTTGAACTCTGCTTGCATTGCACGGAATGCTGTTACTTGATCTTCGATTAGCTCACGCTTCTCGTTGCGGCCTAGGTAAATCTTAAAGATATTGCTGCCACACTCAGAGAAGAAACCAAAGTAATGGCTCTCACGGCCCATGAAAGGCTTGCTTACTAGCGCAATGTTTTTCACGTTATCCAGTTTTAGGTGGCCATGAAGCTCACCTTCTTTACCCATAAGGTTGTAGTAACCACGAGCAACTTTACCTTTCGGGAACGGCGCTTTTACTTCAAAGATAGAACCAAAAGAATGAACGATAGTTGTTACTGGGCCAAAACCAACAAGACCTTCTAAGATGCTTTGTGCTTGCTCGCCTGGTGCTACTGCAACCATCTCTTGAGGAAGTGCAGCTACCACTTTAAACTCTGATACACCAAGGCGCTCAGCCATTGCTGCTGGAAGTAGTTGCGGCTCTTGTTCTAGTAGGGATTCGACCTGTTGCTTAATTGATTCCATTGTTTTTTCCATTTCTTTCAGATTAATTGTTAGATACTTTTGGTACGTTTTCGTTCATTTCAGAAGTCAGTACTTGAATACATGCCTGAGCCAGAGACACAGCCCAGAAGCTACCTGCTAACGTCAGAACTAAACTGCGCTCTTGTAACTCGGCCAAACCTTTGTCATGCCAAACTTTGAATAGTGGCATCAGGAAACTGAAGGTGTCTTCGCCCATAAATGCTGGCAGCTTGCTCGCCTGAACAATGCCTCGATCAAAGCCGGACTTCAGTGCTGCGAATAGCGGCTCAAGTGGGCTTTGCTTCATCATCATTGCGATGGTGCTCTGCCCTTCATTTACAGCTTTAACGTAAGTGTCTAGCGTGCGGTGCTGCATCATGCCGTAACCACCGATGTTACCGCCCGCTCCACAACCGACAGGCAGTACTTCTGCATAGGTCTTCGCTAAGCTGTTGTATAAGCTGCGTTCACGGTTATCAATTGCCCAGTGGTTCACGCTAAGCTGCTTCATGTGGTGCTCTGCCATAAACTTGGCACCAAGCTCGTACATGCCCGCTTTTTCCGGAGTCGTTGCAGGTGGCGGCATTTTTCCTTTTTCAACCAAATTGAGCATTGGCGCTGTACCGCCAACTACTAGCTGATAAAGGTCCAAGCCATGAGCGCCTGTAGACATGAAGTCCTTAAGATCTTGCTCTAACACTTCTTTTGTTTGGTAAGGCAGGCCGTAAAGTAAATCAATGATGACAGGAATCTTGTCTTCTTTTGCCAACTCACTAACGCGATTCAATACGTCTTCGCGATCATCCAAACGCTTAGCGCTGCGACGAACTTTGGTATTAAAGCTCTGCACACCAAATGAGAAACGGTTGAATCCGCCGTCTAGCGCACCTTGATATAACTCGTCAGAGAATCGGTTGATACGACCTTCAAGTGTAATTTCGCAGTCAGCTGCTAGAGGGAAATAGTCGTGAATGGCCTGACCAAGAATGCGAACTTGTTCTGGTGCCAGATCCGTTGGCGTGCCACCGCCGATGTAAACCGCATGGAAGATGCCACTTTGCGTCCACGGCATCGCCGCTTTCTCTTTCAGCTCTTTCATCAGAGCATCAAAGTATTCATCGACTAACTTACGGCTGGCAGCATTTTGGAAGAAGTTACAGAAAGTACAGCGCACTCGACAGAATGGAACATGAATATATAAGCAGCGCTTATTGTTCTTAGTCGTCGTTTCCGAGGTGATTCTCGATAGGATGTCACCTTGTTGTGGCGGCGGCACTGGCATGCTACTGCCACCCGCATGCGCAGAGTGTTTTTTCACAAAAGCAAAGCGCAACGGATCGGGGCTATCACTCCCAAGGATTGATTCGTCAAATTTATAAATATCGACGGTCATATTTACTCACTTAAAGCCCACCACACAAAGGATTGAGGCTCATTTCAAAAAAACTGCAAAGATCATAATTTGGCCGTAATGATAATGCAATTGATAATTGATCTTATTTCTTTTGTAAGTGATAATCAGTCCAAGTTGATAATGATTAGCAATACCGAGATTTACCCGTGAACGTAAAAAGATATGTCATTGCCGGAGGCGCCTCTTTAGTGGTGCACGCTGCACTGCTTTTTGTCTCCCAAGAGACGAAGGTGTTTGCAATGCCTGCAGGGAATCCTACTAGCTCGGTTAGCCTCAATTTAGTCTCGGCTCCCAAACCAGTCCAAGCTGAACCGACACCACAAGAAGTGGTAGAAGAGAAGCAACCAGAGCCACAAAAAAAGCCTCAACCAAAGCCAGAGCCTAAACCGGTTAAAAAGACGGTAGAAAAGCCAATCGTGAAGAAAGAAGCGATCAAAAAGAAACCTGTCGAGAAAAAACCGAAGCCAGTTAAGAAGCCGCAAACATCTAAGCCTGTTGCCAAGAAAGATCCACAGCCAAAAGAAAAAGTGGAAAAGAAAGTGGCAAAAGAGCCTGTACCGCAACAAAAAGCAGCGCCGACGGAACAATCAAAAGGCGCAACGTCTCAGCCTGTGATGATTGATCAGCCTGCTTTTGTTTCCCAGCCTGTTCAGCCTCGTTACCCTCGTTCAGCTCGTAAACGTGGTATCGAAGGCGTGGCACTTTATGAGGTTTGGTTGGACGAAAATGGCAACCAAGTAAAACAAGTACTTATCGAATCTTCCGGTGCAGAAATGCTCGACGTTTCAGCACTGCGTGCCATCAAACAATGGCAATTCTCACCACATATTTCTGGCGGGCAAAAAGTTGCTCACCGAGTTCAAATCCCAGTTCGTTTTAAGTTGGATGGATAATGGAACAGCTACAACATTTACAAACCCAATTTGGTCTTATGACTTGGCCTTTAGTTATTTGCTCTGCACTTACAGTCATGATCATTGCGGAACGACTCTTTCAAGTATTCATCAGTCTAGGCGTAGGCAAACGCGCAATTCGTCAAAAGCTGAATAACCTTGATCCGACCAACAACAAAGATATCGAAGCGCTAGCGGATGAACTTTCAGGCAAACGCCCTCTTCTCTATCGCGGCGTTGCAATGTTGCTAGCGCATCACTCATTTTCTAAATCTTTGCGAGAAGATGCGGCAGGGATTTGGCTACAAGAAAAGCGCCATCAATTGCATTCAGGTCTTCGTTTATTGACTCTGATTGGCGTGATCAGCCCGCTTATCGGTTTATTAGGTACGGTACTTGGCCTGATCGATATGTTTAAAGGCATAGCGTCTTCCACAGGTAACATCACGCCAAACGATTTGGCTGATGGCCTAGGTCTCGCGATGCGCACGACTGCCGCTGGCTTGATCATCGCGTTACCTGCTATTTCTGGTGCACAACTGATTGGTCTTTGGGCTGACCGCGTTATTGCCAAGCTTGAGCACACACTGAACTATGTAAACCTCTGGTTAGAAGGCATTTCTTTGCAACACGTTTCTCCAGAAAACAACAAAGAAATCGCAACGGTTGCTGATCATGTGGAAGCGAGAAGCTCATGATTAAAGCACCTCAAGACAATAGCAGCCATGGTTTAACACCGGACCTAACCCCGTTACTGGATATTATCTTTATTGTAATGGTGTTCTTGATGTTGACTGCAGCGGTGAAGCTCGACTCTTTGGATGTCAACCTTCCAAGCACTGATTCCCAAGCCGTTGCTGAAGTTGATAAACAATCAATTACGGTCAACATCCTTAAAGACGAGCCGCACTGGGCAATCAATGGCAAGTCTTACATCGATTGGGAAAACTTCACGATTGCTCTGCTAGAAGAAAGTAAATCAACAGATAAACCGATTGTGATTGGCGCTGAAAAAACCGCCGATATTCAGTCACTGGTTAAGCTTCTTGGCTTTTTACAAGAAAACGGAATTCAAGCGACTCAATTGCTCACTGAAGAGTCGCAATAAAAGAACATAAGATTGAGAACATCCTAATGAATAAAACACTATCTCCAGTACGCACCGCCTTAACAGCAGCTGTCACGATGCTGGCAAGTGCGAGTCTTTTTGCCAATGAAGCCCCATCTTCTGAACGTGTTGTTAGTGCGGGTAGCGCTGTCACCGAATTGCTTATCGCGCTTGATGCGAAAGACAGCCTTGTTGCTGTTGACGTCACCAGCCAACTTCCAAAAGAAATGGAATTGCCAAAAGTAGGTTACCACCGTCGTCTGTCTGCTGAAGGTTTACTAGCACTTAGCCCAACTAAAGTGATTGGTTCTGATGAAATGGGCCCGAGCACAACACTTGAGCAACTAAAGTCTGCTGGTGTAGATGTAGAGATTGTAAACACAGAAGCAAATGTTGAAGGTCTTGTGGATCGCATAGACCAAATTGCCAACATCATGCATCGTCAAACTCAAGCAACAGCGCTAAAAACAGAAGTTGAAACGCAAGTAAAAGCACTTGAGAGCAACCAACCTGCAAAAGCTGACAAAAAGAAAGTCCTCTTCCTTCTTATTCATGAAGGTCGTCCTGCAAACGTCGCAGGTTCAGAAACCACGCCAGATGCCATCATTCAGCTTGCGGGTGGTGAAAACCCAGCGGCAGGTCAGCTATCGTCATACAAACCTCTATCTACAGAGGCCATGGTTGAAATGCAGCCTGATGTAATCCTAGTAAGTGGCCGCAGTTACCAAACAATGGGTGGTGCAGATGCCATTTTGAAAGCGATGCCTCTGCTTGCAGCTACCCCGGCTGGGATGAACAAAAACATCGTGACGATTGATGGCCACGCACTCGTAGGTGGTTTGGGACTAAAGAGCCTTTCTGAAGCGAAGCGCCTAAATGAGCTGCTATACCCGTAGAGAGATTCAATGCTATTAAGACGTACCCCTTTACCTACTATTCTGCTTGCTTTATCCGGCATCTTAGCCTTTATCGCAGTTGCTTCAATTACTGTAGGCCCAATGAATATCAGCTTCGCAGACAGCCTGCGAAGCTTAACAGGGGCAAGCTCTGACCTTGCTCCTCACATCCAACTGGTTATCAACGAAATACGACTTCCTCGCACTATTCTTTGCATGTTTATCGGTGCCATTTTAGCGATCTGTGGTGTCGTCATGCAGGGCTTGTTCCGAAACCCACTCGCCGAGCCTGGCATCATCGGTGTCTCTGCTGGTGCGGCGCTAGGTGGTGCATTTGCTATCGTCGTTTTTGCTGATTTCAGCCAAAACTACCCAACATTAATGAACCTAGCAGCACTGCCTTTTTTTGCTTTCTTGGGCGGCGCAATCACTACTGTCTTAGTTTACTGGCTGGGTACAAGCAAGTTTGGTACATCCGTTACCATCATGCTTCTTGCTGGTGTTGCTATCAGTGCATTATCAGGGGCCGCTATTGGCTTCATGAACTTCATCGCAGACGATCAAATGCTGCGTGACTTAACGCTGTGGTCTATGGGATCACTAGCCGGTGCGAATTGGTCAGGTATTGGCTTAGCGGCCGTGACATTGGTATTGCTGATGTTCTGGTTCCAGAAAAAAGCGATGTCGCTAAACGCTCTCCTACTGGGCGAATCTGAAGCAAGGCATTTGGGCGTTCCCGTTCAGAAGCTAAAACGACAGCTCATTTTGTTATCTGCAGTAGGTGTGGGGATTACCGTGAGTATCTGTGGCGCTATTGGCTTTATCGGCCTTGTTATTCCTCACTTAGGTCGTATGCTCGCAGGTCCTGACCATCGAACTCTGCTTCCTATTTCTGCTTTGATGGGCGCATTACTTCTTACGGCAGCAGATATGTTTGCACGTGTCGCAGTTGCACCAGCAGAATTACCAGTAGGTATCGTTACTGCACTGATTGGTGCTCCATTCTTTATCTACTTACTGTTCCAACAAAAAGGGAAAATCCTGTAATGAATAACACCGTTTTGTCGGGCAGAAATATTTCGATGCGATACGGAAGCCGTGTCGTTCTGGACGACATCAGTATTGAGATTAGAGCTGGAGAAGTCACAGCATTGCTTGGTCCGAACGGAGCCGGCAAGAGTACGTTATTAAAGCTGCTGTGTGGTGAAATCCCATCTCAAAATGATATCGAATTCTTTGGTACCCAAAAGAATGATTGGGAACCTGCAGAGAGTGCAAAACACGTCGCGATGCTGCCGCAACACAGCACATTGACGTTTCCATTCTTAGCGAGAGAAGTGGTCGAGCTCGGAGCAATCCCTCTTTCTATCTCCAATAAAGAAACCAGTGAACTCGCGTTGCATTACATGCAACAAACTGATGTTTTGCATTTAGCTGATAGCCTCTACCCTGCCCTATCTGGTGGTGAAAAGCAGCGTTTGCATTTAGCACGTGTTCTCACTCAGCTTCATCAGTCTGGCGATAAGAAAATCTTGATGTTAGATGAGCCGACCTCCGCTTTGGATTTGGCTCACCAGCACAACACCTTAAAAATTGCTCGCGCAGCAGCCAAAGAGAATAATGCTGCCGTCGTGGTTGTGTTGCATGATTTGAACTTAGCTTCTCAATATGCAGACCGCTTAGTCCTGCTGCATGATGGCAAGTTAGTATGTGATGACACGCCTTGGAATGCACTGACTCCAGAACGCATTGAGCAAGTCTATGGCTACCGCTCAATCGTGACTAAGCACCCAACCTTGGATTTTCCTCAAGTGCACGCAGCGGCTTAATCAGCGCGTTTTAAGCCCTTGTTTGTCATTCCAAATGATAGGCATACAAAAAGCCCCGCAACGTTGCGGGGCTTTTTGTTTTGGGGTTATTTGCTCATTTGAATCAACGAACGACCAATCAACCACTCTAGCTCTTTGTCGCTACCTGCACCAAATTGGCTTTCTGCCATCTTGTACAAACGGTCGATGCCATTTGCAGCAAACTCATGTGCGCTTTCTGAAGTAACAATATGGTGGAACAATAGACGCAAGATCGCTAAGAATTCAGTATCTTCTAGAGCCTTAATCCAGCTCTTAGAGAACGCATCCAGACCTTTATCAAATTCTAGATGTTCTACGAACATTTTGAAGATACGACCGTCTAACGCGGCGGTAAAGTCCGTTTTCTTAGGGAAATGGTGGCTAATACCTGTACGCGATACACCTGTTTGTTGACTTAACGTGGTGTAAGACATTTTGTCATAACCAAGTCTTAGAAGCTGATCAACAACGGCATCCATGATTTTCTGGATAGTGATTTCGGTATCTTCTTTACTACGCTTTGGCATATTTTAAGCTCTTCTCTTTGTAAATCCATCTAACTCACAATTAAATGAGGCCAGAATGAAAATCATCCTCAGCATTATGTACTGTATGCCTCTAACAACAAATCAGAGGACCAATCATAACTAAAGTGCACTGCGTAACGTGCAATTTACAGTGATATTTCTGTCAATACATGTGACTCAAAATATGGCGAAAAGTCCACTCCATCAAAACCTTGCACCAAATCATTCATCGAAACTATTCTCAGGCTAAGAATGATAATTATGTAAAAATAATTAATCCGGAAATAGTCTTATAAATTGAACCCCAGTTCAACTAACCTGACAAAAATCTCACGAATATCTAGGTTAATTGATTTTAAATATTGATACATATCACATTAATTTCCTTAAGGAAGTTCTAATAAAATTAATTAACCCACTGTTAACAACATAACATACCGTGCCTTTTTTATCCAAAATCATTCATTTTTGTAGATAGAGATCAAATACCTGATAGAATACCCACAGTATTTACAAGAGGATTCGTTATGAGTGTCGAATTAGAAGAAAACCAAGTATGTGAAGCTTGCGGTTGCGCTGGTGAAATGGGTTTTATCATCAAAGAAGGTGACGATGTTGCCGACGTAACGATTTTCGCAGAGACTAAAGCAGCACTAGAAGCTGAGTTGGCGAAATACATCGAACTAGCAACACAAGTTTGTGCTGACGTTGAATACAACGTTTCAGAACTGACAGAAGAATCTAAAGAGCTAACGGCTCGATTCAAGTTTGAAGTAAGTGCTGAAAAGCTTATCTTTGAACTTAAGACTCGCTCTCTAGCGCGTTAATCATCGATATATAATCGACATATAGATAAAAGCGAGCTCTTAGCTCGCTTTTTTAATGCTTGATTGGTTTGTTACTGGTTGTCTTTCTGAAACACAACCCACTTCAGTGAACCGTTGGTTTCAAAGTCATTCTCATCGGTACACACGAGCAATACGCCATCTATGTTTAGCACCGCCCCAGTCGTGTATGCCTTATCGTCGTAGTAACAAACCCGCTGTCCTAGTTTCCCGTCTGCCACTACTAGAGCCTTAGTATCTGGTGTACTGTAAGATTTTGCTAATACAACGCCTGAGAAGGCCATAGCAGTACTCGCGACCAGCATAGAAATCGTTCTTAAGTTCATGAATATCCCCTCAATGAAGACCACATAAGTTAACAAAGAAACGTTTCATGTTCTTGGCAGCATCTCATATTCTTGAGACATTAGACTGTAGCGGCCTACTATGCTTTACGTTATCCTTTTCCACTTATCCTCAATACTGTATCGGTTATGCGCGCTTTACTTATCTCACTCGCTCTGACGGCTTTTTCCAGCTCATCCATTGCTTATGAGCTCGATTACTATGCCAAATTTGGCCATACCGATAACTATGGCAACATTGACCTTCGTAATAAGCCCTATACCACGATACCTGATGGATTGGTTGTAAAAGGCAATCTAAACATTTCACAAACACCAATCACCAAATTACCGAGAGGGTTAGATGTTCAAGGAAGCCTAGAAGCCACCAACAGCGCATTAAAAACGATAAGACCAGGGGTAAAAATTAAGGGTTACGCGAACTTACTCGGTAGTAAGATTGAACGTTGGCCACGCGGTGTCAAATTAGGCGGCTATTTAAACTTAACCGATAACCCGTTAACCAGTTTGCCCGCAAGATTAAGAGTGAAAGGCGATCTAAGCGTCATTCGCACACCGCTTACCGAACTGCCGGAAGGTTTAATCGTGGATGGTAACCTGTACATAGGTGGTTCTAAACTGACAAAATTTCCAGACACCATGACAGTGAAAGGCAATATCTTTTTGGGCGGAAATCGAGTTACGAAATGGCCAACGAATTTGACCCTAGGTGGCGCAGTTGCGCCATAGAAAGGCTTGGATGAAAGCTCCTTCCTGAAACCAAGCGCTCAGTACTTTATTGCAAAGCACTGAGCGAAGTTTAAATCATTCTTGGTTGTTTACTGGGTTAGCGTAACTAGCCACTAAGTAACTGTGAGCACCGTTAGGCAGTTGCTCCAACTTCTCTTGCAACTGAGATTTCACCGACTCCGTAATCGACTCATCTTCACGACCCGCAGCAAGCAGGTTGATTGGGAACACACGATAGTTATTGTGAATTTGACGATCGATTTCGTTCGCGAGCTCATCCGGAGTCTCAAACTCTTGATCGATCACATCACCAAATGCAACGTGTACTTTACCTTTGTAGCCAACGATACCTTGAATGATGCTTTCGATATCTTCGAATTCACCTTTCTCGTAGCTACCATTCTCTGCTTTCTCATACAGCTCTTTGGCTTTTGCAATGTCACAAGGGTCATTCTGGTAAGAGATGGAAACAGGCACAATCTTCAATGAACGCGTGTATTCACCAAAACTTACTTTTTGCTTACGCCCTTCAACATGAAACATCTTTAAGATGGCAGGATCAGTAAAGTCATTACCGTCTTTGGCACGACCTTCTTTTTGCGCAATCCAAATCGAGTTGCCGGTATCAAGAGAGTGCTTGATGTAGCTTGATAGCAAGCCCAACGCTTTCATCATTTCGCGCGGCGCTTTCGCCGAGCGTTTAACGATAAAGCTTTTGTTCAATCTCATTAGCTCAGTCGCACAAGGCTTCTTAAGCAGGTTGTCACCAATTGCAATACGCACTGTACGATGATCCGTTTGGTGCAAACCGTAGTTTACTAGAGCAGGATCCATCGCGATATCACGGTGGTTAGAAACAAATAAGTAAGACGTATTCTTGTCCAGTTGGTCAAGGCCAGAAAACGTCACACCGTCAGTGGTGCTATTAAGCGTATCTTGAAGATACTTCTTCACTTCCAGCTGAATTGCCTCCACAGAATCCAATTTGCTCCACTTCGCTTTTAAGTAGACACGGATAATCGGACTCATGAGAGTTTTGAACCACGCAGCTTTGTTTGCAAAACGGTGGTTTAAAATCGCGCTGATAAACTCATCGTCTTTGATCAGGCGGTCCAGCGCAGCTGGGATTTCTTCGTCGTTATATGGACGAATTTCAATATAAGGATCGGTATTGGCAGTCATTATTCAATTCATTTCAAAAAGAGCTGGCACATTTTACGCATTGTTTTGCCAACCCGCAGCAATTCAGACCATACTTTTAACATGGTCATACCAGTACCATTACAATTTCTATTCGCAAAAAAATCTGTTATCCGGTTGGCAATTTAGGGGTTTAGCGTTACCCTTAGCGCCCCAAAAACTCTGGTATTCACAATGAACTACGCAATTGAATTTCACGACGCTAATTACCCTTTTCTTAATGTTGCTGCGCGTAAAAAAGCGCTAAAACACAGCTTACTATCAGTAGTAGAAGGTTTGGCGATCATTAAATTGGGTAAACATGAGTATGCCATTGAACCGGGTCAGTATTTCTGGATTCCTCAGGGATGTTTGAGCTCCCTCACCTTTTTGCCTAACACGCGAGTAACTCGCTGTGACTTTTCTGTGCGCTTAACTGACGCATTTGCTCAACAAGCAGGTTACGTGAAGCCATCTGCTCTATTGTCAGCGTTGATTGAAAAGTTAGTGACAACAAAAGCACGTAGCGAACACCAGATGGATTTACTGGCAGTTGTTAGACATGAAGTTCTGACACTAAAGCCAATGTTGACTGGCTCTCCACTGACAGACTCGATTAATAAGTGGAAGCCGGGCTGTGATTCTTCAATTTCGATAGAGCTTTGTCTTGTCTTGACCTTAAGAGAAGCACGTAAGATGAAGTTGTCAGGCAAGAAGCAAGCGGACATCGTTGCAAGATTGTTCGACAACAACGACGAAGAATACGAACAGTTGTGTTTTTTAGTGTTTGGGGAAGCACTATAAAAACTAACGAAGACAAGAATGAAAAAAGGACGTACTGAGTACGTCCTTTTTGTTTTGAATTCGGTTAAAACGGCACTTCTATTTGCATCATCCAATCGGCATCGTAGTATTCGTGCCAGCGGTAATCAAAACGCATTCTTGGTTCATCACCGCTCTTATCACCAAAACCGACGCTGAACATCAAACCATGGCTTTTTAGCCACTCTTCTGTGCTCATCTTCGCCTCTTCATCCCTCAGTTCTTCTGGCATCCATAGCCCAAGACCAAAGTAGTTACTTTCTAGATTCTGAGTAAGAATCGGCGTGTCTTCCGATTTGATTGCCCACTGATCCCAATAGCTCTCTGTAGGCCCTTCAATCGACTTTTCAGCAATGTACCAATTGATCGTGTCCATACTTAACACACCCACACTATCAAAAATATCTTCACAGATAGGCATGGTGTTATCAGCAAACACGACGGAACGATCAGATAAATAGTTACAAGCAGAGCTAGCCTGTGTTGCCACAAGCAGCGCGCATGCACTAAGTACCACAACTCTGACCATGAAAATCTGACCTCTTCGTTTTCAGATTACGATTGTTTGTATAAGCCTTCGCTTAGCAATAGTTTATTGACCGTTGGTGTCGTGAATGCACTGATGTCTTCACCCTCTAACAATGCATTACGAATGTCCGTGCTTCTGATTTTGACTTTTTCAGGACACGCCATCACAGTCCAACGTTCGGTTATTTCTTCTGCTCTGTAAAATTTAGCAAATTTGAAAAAATTATCAGGACCTATGACAAAAGTTATATCGGCTTGCGTGTGGATTTCTTGAATTTTTTCTAATAACGCAAAAGTCGTCACACTTTGTCCAGGCTGGTACAAAGCTTGCTCAAGGTCAGAGCGTTGAACATTAGAAAGCCCCATGTCCTTAATGAAGGCATCAACCAGTTTGCACCGAATTGGGTAATCCAACATATTTTTGCCCCAAGCGTGTGCAATGCTTGGCTCAAGTAGCACGAGATCAAAGTGGCTCAGTGACTCGATCACGCTCTTGTGACCTAAGCTTGGCGGGTTAAATGCGCTGCCAAAAACGGCGATTTTTTTCATATCCGGTGATTACCTGGTTGAAGAGAGTTTTCTAATCCGATGATTTCGGTATGATACTACTAATCTTTAGAGCTTTTTGACACTAAAGCGACGTTTATGAACATCAACTGCATGGTTTCTCACCATTTGTGAACTATAAACGCCTGCCGCAGTATGAATTTATTCACACTCATTTGGTGTCGTACATATTTGCAGGAAAAGGAACCCTAAATGGAACAATCCATCCGCGATGAAATGCGAGTACTCCCTTCTATCGATCCGCATTTCGAAATTGAACGCCGTGTCGCTTTTATCAAGCGTAAATTGCAAGAAGCAGGCTGTAAGTCTCTTGTTCTTGGCATCAGCGGTGGCGTTGACTCAACGACATGTGGTCGTTTGGCTCAATTGGCTGTAGACGAACTGAACGAAGAAGCTGGCGACAATAGCTACCAGTTTATCGCCGTTCGTTTGCCTTACGGTGAGCAAAAAGATGAAGACGAAGCACAACTTGCTCTTGCTTTTATCCAACCAACGCACTCTGTATCGGTAAACATCAAAGCAGGTGTAGATGGTCTTCACGCCGCTTCTCACGTTGCATTAGAAGGTACTGGTCTTCTTCCAACGGAAGCAGCAAAAGTAGACTTCGTGAAAGGTAACGTAAAAGCGCGTGCTCGCATGGTTGCTCAATACGAAATCGCCGGTTACGTTGGCGGTTTAGTGCTTGGTACTGACCACTCAGCGGAAAACATCACCGGTTTTTACACCAAGTTCGGTGATGGTGCGTGCGATATGGCACCACTGTTTGGTTTGAGCAAACGTCAAGTTCGTGAAGTGGCTGCAACATTAGGTGCACCTGAGCAACTAGTGAAGAAAGTCCCGACTGCAGACCTAGAAGAACTGGCGCCACAAAAAGCAGATGAAGATGCTTTGAGCCTAACTTACGAGCAGATCGATGACTTCCTAGAAGGCAAGCCTGTATCGCAAGAAGTGAGTGATCGTCTTGTAGCAATCTACAAAATGACTCAGCACAAACGTCAGCCGATCCCAACGATCTACGACTAAATGACGATTTTATCCTTAAGCGATTTGTTTCTGAAACCGCTCTGAGATAAATAGAAAAACGCCGCTAAATTAGCGGCGTTTTTGTTTGTTACCGTTTATTTTTAACGCGTTCAGTCCGCGAGTGTCACGTCCGTTTGTGGGATTGCACAACATGCCAACACTTTACCCATCGCACGTTCCTCTGCGCTGATAGCAGGTACATCTGGGTGATCGACTAGCCCTGATTCTAATTGAACCTTACAAGCACCACACAAGCCTGCTCGACAGCTGTTGCTAATGGTTTTGCCTGCATTCTCTACTTGCTCAAGTAGCGTTTGTTGGTTGTTACCCATCAACTTAAAGCCGTTGAATTCAATCTCAACACTTTTCTCTGGCTTGGCTGTAGTAGCCGCAACGCCGAATGCTTCTTGATGATAGTTATCTTCTGGTAGGCCTTTCTTGAGTAGGAGATTTTTCGCCTTTTGCATAAAACCATCAGGGCCACAAACGAACACTTGGCGCTTCTCAACATCTTTGATCTGCTTGATATGAGACAGACTGATTCTTCCTTTCAAACCAAACCAATCCACCGCAGGTTGAGTTAAGCAAATCTTCACATCTAGTCCCGGATGCTGACGTCTCAGTTCATCTAGCTCATCTTTACATGGGATATCAATCTCGCTGCTGCACTGATGGTAGAACACCACATCATCAAGTTGGTTGTGATCAGCCAAGTAACGAACCATCGACAGCATTGGGGTTACACCGCTGCCTGCAGACAACAACAATAGAGGCTGGACAGAATGCTCTTTTAGATGAAATTGACCATCTGGCGTTTCTGCTTCCAGAACATCCCCTACTTGCAGATTATCAAGCAGTGAATTAGACACACGCCCACCAGAAACGCGCTTAACCGAAATCGCGTAGCGACCCGGGCGAGATGGGCTAGATGACAAGGTGTAGCGACGCCCTACTTTCTTACCTTCTATATCCACTTCAATAGGTAAATGCTGACCCGGTAAGTACGTTGGTAACTGACCTTTGCTTGGCTCAAGCCATAAGGTGACGAAGTCGCGCGCAATCTCTTCTCGTTCCACACAAGTGAGCGTCATTCGATTAGGAGAATTGTCTGGATAAAACTCTGGCTCTTTGTATTCCAGCACTTCGACTTTGTCACCAGAACGAATAATGCCTTCATTAAGAGCAACAAGGTTTTGACCAAAGAACACACCGCCACGCTCGTTCGCACGGAATTCTTGCAGAGTCTTAAGTGGTTCTTTGCTTTCTCGGAATGTACCGCGTTGAGTATTAACGGTGGTTAGAATACAACGCTCACAAGGTTTTACAGATTCAAATTCCACTTCGCCAATGCGAATACGTTTCCATGAGTCTTCTTCAAATGGCTTGGTATCAGATACCACTAGGTTGGTTCGAAATTGATCCATTGAGTGCTGTTCAGAGCTTCTGCGATTTAGCTCTTCCAGTGACGCTTCACTGATAACAAGCACCGGATAACCATCGGCAAAGCTAACGTTGTGACCCAACTTCTCTCTTACACGATTGGATTGCTCACCAGTAAAAAGTAACTCAACGCGAAGGCCTAACACTTTACTAAACCAATCATCCGCTTCGTCAGTGGTGGTGTATGCCGTAAAACTGTCTTTCCAAACCGTTGCAGGTGCTTCCTGCATTTTGAAATCTTGATAACGGATCTTTAGTGGCTCTTCGCCAAGACTGGTAAACACCACTCCGTCTGGCAACAGCGCGGACTTGATGGTCACCATTTGAGGGAATTTTCGAGCGGTCACCATTGAGCCATCTGATGTCGCAATCATAAATCGACGATCAAAACTCAATCCTTGTTTTTCTACCCAAGCGGAAGATAAGGCAACACCTCCGACGGATTTAACTGGAAAAACATTAATTTGGGACAAAACTGATTGCGACATAGCCTTCTTCCTACAGGTACTTTCTCATTATTGGACTATCATATCCTCATAAGAGTAATGACCCAAGTGCCTATAAAAACTCAATTTTTATAAGGTATCTTCCCAAGGTGATTGACGTTGTCTCTCTTTAACGTTCTTTTTTGTCTCACTTTATGAACAGAGTTCCATAAATTTGCACAGTATTGACGAAATAAGGATTGCCAAAACGTGACATCGCACACATAATTCGCCAACTTTTTGACACTATACATAACCTATCCGGAGCATAGACCATGGATACTAATAAACTGATTCTAATTCTACTTTGTATCTTCCTTCCACCAGTGGCGGTTTACATGGAAAAAGGTCTAGAGAAAGACTTCTTCATCAACCTGATCCTAACGTTCTTCTTCTTCCTACCAGGCACCATTCACGCGCTTTGGTTGACGATGAAGTAACCAACTGAGCTCCTGCCCAAAAGAAATGTGAAAAATGGGATGAAATGAAAGTGCAATTCCACTATCATCCTGTCGCCTAAGCGCAAGCGTTTGCTCTTGAGGTAAATGCAGCGTTTAGGCTCCAAACATAACTTTTAAATGGTGGGAGCAATTAATGACAACACTGACTATTACTCGTCCTGACGATTGGCACGTTCATTTACGCGATGGTGAAGTTCTAAAAGATACCGTTCGCGATATTAGCCGTTATAACGGCCGCGCACTGATCATGCCAAACACCGTCCCACCAGTGACCAATACTGAAATGGCGCTAGCCTACCGTGATCGCATCCTTGCTGAACAACACGGTGAGCAATTCGAACCTCTTATGGCGCTGTACCTAACAGACAACACCACGCCAGACGAAATCCGCAAAGCTAAAGCAACAGGCAAAATCGTTGCAGCAAAGCTTTACCCAGCAGGCGCAACTACCAACTCTGATTCTGGCGTAACCGACGCAAAGAACATCTACCACGTTTTTGAAGCGATGGAAGAAGTTGGCATGCTGCTTTTGGTTCATGGTGAAGTGACTCACAACCACGTTGATATTTTTGACCGTGAGAAGGAATTCCTAGACACGGTTCTTGCTCCTATCGTCAACGACTTCCCTAACCTAAAAATCGTTCTAGAGCACATCACGACTGCGGATGCGGCTAACTTCGTAAACAACGCTTCTGACAACGTTGCAGCCACTATCACCGCTCACCACCTGCTGTTCAACCGTAACCACATGCTAGTCGGCGGCATTAAGCCACACTTCTACTGCCTACCAATTCTTAAGCGCAATACCCACCAACAAGCGCTTATCGAAGCAGCAACAAGCGGCAGCAAGAAGTTCTTCCTAGGTACGGATTCAGCGCCACACGCAAAAGGCGCAAAAGAATCGGCTTGTGGTTGTGCTGGGTCTTACACTGCACACGCAGCGCTAGAGCTTTACGCTGAAGTCTTTGAGAACGAAGGCAAGCTAGAAAACCTAGAAGCATTCGCAAGCTTGAATGGCCCTGATTTTTACGGCATCGCTCGTAACACAGATACCGTCACGCTAGAAAAAGCTGCGTGGGATGTACCAGAAACGATGCCATTTGGCAGCGACATCGTTGTGCCAATCCGTGCAAATGAAAAAATTGAGTGGGAAGTGAAGTAATCACCCTCAAGAAATGAAAAAGGGTCATGCCACCATATTTGATATGGAAAGGCATGACCCTTTTCTTTTGACTTCAATGCAGCCTCAACAAACTGAACTCGCGCTTATTTACCGCGAACCTTTTCAACCACAGTCCAAGCAGCAACCACAATCAAACCAGCAATGACACCAATCACACCGTTAAGCAGTGTCGGTACGATCGCAGTAGCTACAGTGTGACCACGGAAGTCCATAATGATAGGTTCAATCAGGTGATGAATCGCAGGGACGTTATGGACAACAATGCCGCCGCCAACCAAGAACATTGCTGCAGTACCGACAATCGCAAGCATCTTCATCAATTTCGGGGCGAACGCCACTAACGCACCACCGAGTTTGGCTTTCAGACCTTCGCCATTGGATTTACGCTCTAGATAGAAGCCCAAATCATCGAGCTTAACAATGCCAGCCACTAAACCGTAGACACCAATGGTCATCAAGATCGCAATCAGGCTTACTACCAGAATCTGCGTCACGATACTTGTTCCTGTGACGGTGCCTAACGCAATCACGATGATTTCAGCTGACAAAATAAAGTCAGTACGGATCGCGCCCGCCACTTTTCTCTTTTCATACTCTTCCACGGATTCACCCGTATCAGAAGACTCTTCCGCGTTATCTTCATGCTGATGAGCGTGAGGGAATAGTTTCTCTAAGATCTTCTCTGCGCCTTCAAAGCAGAGAAACAAACCGCCAATCAAGAGTAATGGCATGATCAACCAAGGAATAAACGCACTAATGAGCAACGCCGCAGGCACCAGTATCAACTTGTTTTTAAATGAACCTTTCGCGACTGCCCATACCACTGGAATTTCTCGTTCGGCAGCAACACCCGATACTTGCTGCGCGTTTAGCGCCAAATCGTCGCCCAATACTCCAGCGGTCTTTTTCGCCGCTACCTTCGACATCAATGCGACGTCATCCAATACAGCTGCAATGTCATCCAACAGTGTTAGTAAACTTGCTCCAGCCATTTATTTATCTCTTTTATGGAATTGAATAAGTAACAAAATGTAACACCATTAAATCACTCAGCAAAGTTATGATTCTGCAAAGAATAAGGTCACAAATTGTGTTTTGTGTTGATGTGGCTTTGAGACAGGACTAGTCTTGTCTTACCTTTCAAGCACACAAAAGAAAAGTATAGATGAAAAGCGGATACACTTACCCAGTCGGTACCCCAGGTCAACCATGGGGCGAAGCAGAACGCAAAGCTTGGTATGAGCAACGTGACGTAAAACGTAGCTACCAAGAAGAAGTCGTGACCAAAATTGATGCCCTTCGCGAGCGTTTTGATGTTGAGCAATACGGCGCACTTTCTTACGATGAAGCACGCTTCCCTCTGTTTTGTATCAAGACTCGTAATTGGGATGCGGCAAAGCCTGTTGTTTTAGTCACTGGCGGCGTGCACGGCTACGAAACAAGTGGCGTGCACGGCGCACTGAAGTTTGTTGATACGCAAGCAGAACGCTACGCAGAACACTTCAACATTGTCGTTGCGCCATGTGTTAGCCCTTGGGGTTACGAAGTGATTAACCGCTGGAACCCAAATGCGATCGATCCAAACCGCTCTTTCTATGCAGATAGCCCTGCGGAAGAGTCAGCAAACTTGATTAAGCTTGTTGCGACCTTGGGTGATGTTCTAATGCACATCGACCTGCACGAGACCACCGATTCTGATGAAACTGAATTCCGCCCTGCACTTGCGGCGCGTGATGGCCTTGAATACATCGAAGGCATGATCCCAGACGGTTTCTACACAGTGGGTGATACAGAAAACCCGCAACCTGAGTTCCAAAAAGCAGTCATCGAGTCAGTAGCGAAGGTAACGCATATTGCACCTGCTGACGATAAAGGCGAAATCATTGGCTCGCCAGTGGTGCAATTTGGTGTGATTAATTATCCAATGGTGAAACTGGGTTTGTGTGGCGGCGTAACCAACTGCACTTACGGCACCACAACAGAAGTTTACCCTGACAGCCCGAAAGTGACTGATGAAGAGTGTAACGACGCTCAAGTTGCAGCAGTTGTGGGCGGTTTAAACTACGTGCTCGCTCAGCTATAACAAGCGGTTCTTATATTGCTCCGGTGTAATGCCGGAGTATTTTTTGAACATTGCGATGAAAGGACTGGCTTGGTTATAGCCTAACGTCAACGCCACCTCTTTCACGGTTTGTCCTTTTCTTAATAGCTCCATTGAATGCAGATAACGAACTCGCAATCGCCATTCAGTAAAACTCATCCCTAACTCACTTTGGCAATGGCGAGCTAACGTACGTTCGGTGGTGTGCACCTTTTCCGCCCACTCGCCTAAACTAATTTCATCCGTTGGCGCTTCTTCGACGGCTTTTAGGATGGGTTCCAGATATTTGTTGTCTGTGGTTGGCAAGAAGTGATGCTCAACCTCTTGCTTCGCTAACTGATCAAGCAGTACCTGTACGATGCGTTTGTCTTCTTCACTCTTTGCCACGTTAATGTCGCGCTGACGAAAGTCTTCCACAATCGCAGACACTATTGGCGTTACTTTGATCAAACTGGTTTTAGACGGGAAGTGCTGCGTTAGCTCTGGTGCAATATTTAAAGAGCAGTATTCCAATGGTTTACGGTTATAGCTGGTATGACGAATTCCGGCCGGCACCCAAATAGCCAGATGTGGTGGTGCTAAAAAGCGTGTGTCTTCTGCATCCATTTCTAGAATGCCGCCACTTATCAACTGCACTTGTCCCCAAGGGTGACTATGAATCCGAGTTTCAGTATTCGACAGAAAGGCTTCAAAATTCATAAACACATCTGATGGTGCTTGCTCAATTGATAATGAAGGATGAAGATTCCTCGTGCTCTTTTTCAAAATTGTCTTCCTATCGCTTACGATGTCTTTCCAGAGATACTTTTCATTATAAAGACCTGTCAGACTAGCGCCATTAATTATTGTGCGATGGGGTTCTCATGGTTTATTTGCTTCCGTTTTTTACTGTCATGATTTGGGGTGGGAATTCCATCGTAAATAAAATGGCAGCAAGTGCCATCGAACCGAGTGCAATGAGTTTCTACCGTTGGTTTGTCGCTATGGTGCTTCTGACGCCATTTTGCTTACCTTCCGTAATCCGTCAACGTCATGTCATTCGCCCTTACCTGCCAAAACTCGCGTGCCTAGCGCTGCTTGGGATGGTGCTAAACCAATCGTTGGGCTACTACGCTGGTTTGACTACGACAGCATCGAATATGGCACTGATCACTTCACTTGTTCCTCTTATCAGTGTTTTTCTGAGCGTGCCCTTACTAGGTAAGTCTATTTCTATGTTGAGCGTGGCTGGTGGCGTGATTTCGCTTGGCGGCTTGGCGTTTATGCTTGGTCATGGTGATATTACCTACTTCCTACATCAAGATATGACACAAGGTGACAGCTTGATGCTTCTTGCTGCACTTTGTTACGCGATTTACTGCGTGTTACTTAAGCGCTGGAAGATGCCATTCAACAGCATGACTCTGGTTTACATGCAGGGCTTTTTCTCATTGGTTATGCTTGCGCCATTGTGGCTAAGCAGCGATCAACTTCTACCAAGCCAAAGTGCGCTACCGTTGATTGCTTACGCTGGTGTTGCGGCGTCTATCTTTGCCCCGTTGATGTGGGTGAAAGCAATTGACTTGATTGGCGCGGATTCTAGTGCCATGTTCATGAACCTGATGCCTGTGGTTTCGGTAGCTTTAGCTTCAACTATGCTCGGCGAAGAAGTGCATGTTTACCACATCATTGGCGGCATGCTGGTTATCTCTGGCGTTATCTTGTCGCAAATTAAGATTCGCAAGAAGATACAATCGCCAAGCCCAGATTTACCACCAGCGACATCGTAATTCAATCTCACAAGCCACGGTCATTAGCGTGGCTTTTTTGTATCTGACGGCTTTACCTGAAACGTTGATAGAAAAGTTAATATTTTGTTGCATTAGCTATTCCAGTATCGATTCCTTATTGATACATTGAAGTGAGTAACAACGCACAAAGGAATGACAGATGAGCAGTGGTCAAAGAGATATTACCCTTCGTTTTCTTGCTGAACCGGGAGACGTAAACTTCGGTGGTAAAGTGCACGGTGGCGCCGTGATGAAATGGATCGACTTGGCCGCTTACGCGTGCAGCGCGGCTTGGAGTGGCAAGTACTGCATCACAGCGTATGCGGGTGGTATTCGCTTTGTTGCGCCGATTCATGTCGGTAACTTAGTCGAAGTCAGCGCGAAGGTCATTTACACAGGTCGTAGCTCAATGCATATCGCGATTGATGTACAAGCTAGCGATCCAAAAGAGTTAAAAAACCGCCTGACGACGCATTGTATCGTTATCATGGTTGCGGTCGATGAAGACGGAAAACCAACCGATGTACCGAAGTGGATTCCTGAGTCGGATGAAGACAAAGCACTAGAACAATCGGCTATTCGCTTGATGAACATGCGTAAGCAAATTGGCGAAGAGATGGAAGCGCACGTCAAATATCTCAAATAGCTCAAATAGCTCAAATAGCTCAAACAATTCAAATAACTTGCCCCCCAAGGCCCCAAACTGATTATCAAGTAATCGTTTGCTCCCTATATGTGTGAAGTAATGTCATGGTTCTGTCATTCACTTCACACTAGATTCAAATTGTCATAAATCTTTCACTTTGATTTGATTAAATCCACGCACAATTTTAGTGTTGGATAGAGTTTGGATCTTGAGATTAAAAGAGACCACATTAAGTGAAAAGACATTGACCAATTTAAAGGCGGTCGAGTACCAGTGGGTGCGCACCATGTATGTGGAAGGTTATAACGAAGACGAAATTAACCACTACATCCAGACCTGCTTTGGTGGCGATACCACATTCGCCGATCTTTTCCGTCGTGTCGCATTGCAACAGGAGAGTTTGTACACACTGCTGCAATATGTAGGCTGTGCGCCATCTAGCCGCGAGTTTTAAAGCCCTCCCCCTGATTACATCACCGTTCCCTTTCGAATACCCCTACACTAATTATGTGAAGTGATACGCACGGCATTCGGATGCCACTGTGTAATGCATTGCAAACTGGTTAGTCTGTGTCTGTTATAAAGACAAAGTGAATCTATAGGCATAAAAAAACCTGAGTCTAAACTCAGGTTATGGTTACAAGAAACTGTTAGTGATTAAAGCGTAAGGAACTAAGCTAACAGCCAGCTATGCGTAACGCCAATAAAAGCGAGATATTACTGATCGGCGGCCAAACCAAAAGTGTAATATCGATGCTAAATATAAGGGCGACCTAATGGTCGCCCTTTTCTAGTTATTCTTTTGTATCTTAGTGACCAACCAAGATTAACCTTTCACACCACCAGCCGTTAGACCACCAACAAGCCAGCGTTGCGCCAGTAAGAATACTGCTGTGATTGGTACAGCTGAAAGCACTGCTGCTGCCGCAAAGTCGCCCCACAAGTAGTTCTGAGGGTACAAGTACTGCTGCATACCAACCGCAAGAGTGTACGAGTTTACATCAGATAGCAGTAGTGATGCTACCGGAACTTCGCCTATCACCATGATAAATGACAAGATAAACACTACCGCTAAAATTGGCACTGACAGTGGAAGTAGTACCAGACGGAATGCTTGCCAAGGCGTTGCACCATCAAGCGCTGCTGCTTCTTCTAATGAAGAGTCGATACTTTCAAAGTAGCCTTTGATTGTCCATACGTGAAGCGCAATACCACCTAAGTAAGCGAAGATCAAACCACCGTGCGTGTTCAAACCTAGGAACGGAATGTACTGACCTAGCTTGTCAAACAATGCGTATAGGGCAACCAATGCCAATACTGCAGGGAACATTTGGAAGATCATCATCGCTTTCAGGATAGTGTTCTTGCCTTTAAACTTCATACGAGCAAACGCATAAGCTGATGTTGTCGATAGCGCCACAATCAAGATAGCTGAGATTCCGCCAACTTTTACTGAGTTCCATAACCAAGTCATGACTGGGAATGGAGGTGGTGTAATTGAACCATCTGCGTTTGTTATTGATATACCAAGCGCCAGTTTCCAGTGGTCTAGCGTTGGATTGTCTGGGATAAGGCTACCCGTTGCAAAGTTACCTTCACGGAATGAGATCGCAATGATCATCAACAGTGGGAAGATAATCAGCGCTAGGAACGCCCACATTGCGATATGCGTAGCCCAAACACGATATTTTAATGACTTGCCTTGTACCATTGCCATTGTTCTGTCTCCTTAATCCTGAGCTACTTTAGTAACACGTAGGTTCAATAGTGCTAGTGCGCCAACCAATAGGAAGATAAGCGTTGCAACTGCACTTGCTAGACCGAAGTCTTGACCACCAGCACCTTCAAATGCGATGCGGTACGTGTAGCTTACAAGTAAGTCCGTGTAACCTGCAGGCTCTGATGTGCCAATCATGTTTGGACCACCACCCGTCAATAGCTGGATAAGTACAAAGTTGTTGAAGTTAAACGCGAAGCTAGCAATCAGCAGTGGCGTTAATGGTTTCAGCATCATCGGCAATGTAATGCGAGTGAAGTTAGTGATGAAGTTTGCGCCATCAATAGCCGATGCTTCGTACAGATCTTCAGGAATAGCTTTCAGTAACCCCATACAAAGAATCATCATGTAAGGGAAACCCAACCAAGTGTTGACCACTAGGATCATGGTTTTCGCCATGAATGGGTCTGAGAACCACGCAGGGCTAATACCAAACAGCCCTTCCAACAACATGTTGATCTCACCAAAGCTCTGGTTGAAGAGACCCTTAAAGATCAAGATAGAGATAAACGCTGGTACCGCATACGGAAGAATAAGCAGTAATCGGTAAACAGAGCGGCCTTTCAAGGCTTCCCACTGAACGACACTTGCAAGTACCAAACCGATAACTAGTGTACAAACAACGGTCAACGCAGAGAAAACAATCGTCCAGATAAAGATGCTGATGAACGGTTCTTTAATGCCATCATCTTTCCAAACACGTTCAAAGTTGTGCGTACCGATGTTTACCACGAAACCTGGAGAAACCGTGTTTCCGACAAACTGACCATTTTCGTCTACTGGTTGGTAGTAACCCACATCCATATTAGGACGTAGTGTCTCTTGAGTACGATTGTTGTATAGCGTCTCACCATCGTCTTGCAGCGTGTAAAGAGGAACAACTGCCGCAAACTTACGAAGACCGCTCATACGGATGTCATCGCCGTTCGGCATGTGTAAATCAACGCCACTCAGAGCACTGCGGTTTTTAACGATCGTTTTAATCGGTTCTTTATCGCCTGTCGCTTCTGTGATTGGTGTTAAGTCTAAATCCGTTGCAGAGAAACCTTGCAATTCAAAGGTTGGTGTTGCTAAAAGCGCTTCACCTTTCTTCACTACAATTTGGTGACCCTGCTCAGTTTTGTACAGAGTGAACGGGTAGCTGTCGCCACTTTGGTACGTTCTGTCCATCAAAACGGTCTGCGCACGGTCAAAAGAGAGTTGGTTTTTTGCGCTGTAGTTAGTGAATGCAAGACCTATGGTATAAGCCAAAGGGAAAAGGATGAATAAGATCATCCCCGCAATACCTGGGTAGATATAGCGATGAGCGTAGGTCTTTTTACTACCAAAAATAAATAGCGCTAAAGCGGTAAGAATGAGCGTAAGGAGTGCAAACGCAATCTCACCACGAGAATACATAAGGATTGTTGCGTAGCCATTGATAATGCCGACTGTGCCCAATAGTGCCCACTTGATAAACACTTTTTTGCTGCTCGGAAGGCTGGCGTCTGGTGCTGTCATAGCATTTGTACCTTGAACTGACTGCATAGGGAACCTGCTAGCGAATATAGGATAAAAATAGAAAAGTAAGGAGGAGTTGCCCCCTCCTTAAAAGGGTATTACTGAATTATTTAGTCATTTGTTTTTCTGCATCTGCTAGTGCAGCATCTACAGTTTGACGACCGTCAACAACGTTGATGATAGCGTTCTTAGCAGCACCCCAGAATGCGTTCATTTGTGGGATGTTTGGCATGATTTCACCGTTCATCGCATTGTCCATTGTTGCAGCAATACGAGTATCTGAATCTAGCTCTTTTTGGAATGAGTTTAGAGCAACCGCACCAAGTGGCTTATCGTTGTTAACCATACGAAGACCGTCGTTAGTTAGTAGGTAGTTCTCGATGAACTCTACTGCTAGGTCTTTGTTAGGTGATGCAGTGCTGATACCAGCAGTTAGAACACCAACGAATGGCTTAGAAGATTGACCTTGGAACTTAGGTAGCGTTGTTACGCCGTAGTTCACACCAGACTTCTCGATGTTGCCCCATGACCATGGGCCATTGATAGTCATCGCCGCAGTGCCTTGGTTGAATGCAGACTCAGATACTGAGTAGTCCATATCTGCAGAGATAACACCTTTGTCTACAAGACCTTTCACGAAGTTCATTGCGTCTTTCACGCCTTCGTTCGCGATACCAGCATCTTTAACATCGTAGCCAGTTGAAGTGTACTTGAATGCGTAACCACCATCAGCAGCCATTAGTGGCCATGTGAAGTACGGTTCTTTTAGGTTCCACATAATTGCAGACTTACCGTCTTTCTTAAGTTTTGCGTCTAGCGCAGCAACTTCTTCCCAAGTCTTAGGTGGGTTTGGAACTAGATCTTTGTTGTAGATAAGAGATAGAGACTCAACCGCTACAGGGTAGCCGATCAATTTGCCGTCGTAACGTACTGCATCCCAAGCGAAATCAACGATACCTTCTTGAACCTCTTTAGAAGGTTTGATTTCAGCAAGTAGACCAGCTTCTGCATAACCACCGAAACGGTCGTGTGCCCAGAATACGATATCAGGACCATCACCTGTCGCTGCAGTTTGAGGGAACTTATCTTGTAGGCCGTCTGGGTGAGCCACTGTTACTTTGATACCAGTGTCTTCTTCAAACTTCTTACCAACCTCTGCAAGACCGTTGTAGCCTTTATCACCGTTGATCCAGATAGTAAGTTGTCCTTCTTCGATGGCAGCGTTTGCACCGAAAGAGCCCAGAGCAACAAGAGTACCTAGTGCTGCAGCGCTTAATTTTTTCATGTTCGTATCCTTTTTATATTTTTGATGTAGGGCTAGTCCATTGAGGTTCAGCCGTATTTCGACATATATCATCTGAAATAATCCCATATGTCTCATCCTCCTAATCCCTACGCCCTTGCAATTATGACGTATTTTCGTGATCTGAATCGCCAAGGGTTAGAGACTCAAATCACAAAACGAATACTTCCTGTGATCGAATTCAACTTTAGGTCGCGCAATAATGTGACTTCCGCCCAACTCCACCTCTACTACTACTTTTTGCCTCCTCCCTGCCTACTCCCCCTACAATTATTTCGATTAGGAGGATGTAGCAGTGAACACAATCTTAGAAACTGCAGTCATCCAAGAGTGGATGGTAAGAACCCTTTCCCAGCAGTACCTACCCTATAGGTAAAAAAGATTTGCTGGTTTTTCATTGCCATACGAGTGGAATGTCATTATTGGTGTTGTTTGTGGTAATTATTTCACGGGGGAGACAACACGAATAATGTGGGGGAGAGAAACTCGTATTTGGCTATGGTGGGTAGTGCTCCAGTTCAGGACATTTGGAGTACTACCCTGTTTTTCTTACCAATCACAATAACTTACCGATTCCTACTGTTACTGCTCGCTAGATAATTCATATAATGATGAGCGGTGAATAATAAAAATTGATCGAGGACGAGCTACATGGCGAGTGTCACGTTAAAAAATGTTTGTAAAGCGTATGGCGACGTACTGATTTCTAAGAACGTAGATCTGGAAATCCACGAAGGTGAATTCGTGGTTTTCGTAGGGCCATCAGGTTGTGGTAAATCTACCCTGCTACGTTGTATTGCCGGTCTTGAAGACATTACTTCAGGTGATTTGTATATTGGTGACCAGCGCATGAACGACGTAGAACCATCCAAACGTGGTGTTGGTATGGTATTCCAGTCTTACGCTCTTTACCCACACCTAAACCTATATGACAACATGTCATTTGGTCTGAAACTAGCAAAAGCAGACAAAGCAGAAATGGACAAGCGCGTAGAACACGCTGCTGAAATCCTACAGCTTGGTCACCTACTGGACCGTCAACCAAAAGCACTTTCTGGCGGTCAGCGTCAACGTGTTGCTATCGGTCGTACGCTAGTGTCTCAGCCAGACGTATTCCTTCTTGATGAACCACTATCAAACTTGGATGCAGCACTGCGTGTAAACATGCGTGCTCAAATCACGAAACTTCAGCGCCAACTTGGTTGTACCATGATCTACGTAACGCACGATCAGGTTGAAGCAATGACCATGGCAGACAAAATCGTTGTTCTAGACGGCGGTTACGTTTCGCAAGTTGGTAAGCCTCTTGAGCTTTACCACTACCCACAAAACCGTTTCGTAGCTGGTTTCATCGGTTCTCCAAAAATGAACTTCATGAGTGTATTCATTGAAGAAGTCGAAGCAGAGCGCGTAAAAGTACAGCTTTCTAACGGTGTGTCGTTCTGGATTCCAGTCGATGGCACAACAGTTAACCGTGGTGACCGTATGTCACTAGGTATTCGCCCTGAGCACTTAGTTCAAGCGGTTGAAGCTGACGCGACGATTCACGGTGAAGTGATGATCGTTGAAAAACTAGGTAACGAAACTCAGGTTTACCTAAACCTGGAAGGCGCAGACGCTGACGTTATCTACCGTCAACCAGACACACTACCAGTTGAAACTGGTGACAAACTTGAAATTGGTATCCCTGCGTATCGTTGTCATCTATTCCACAGCGATGGCCGTGCATGCCGCCGACTACACAAAGAAAACGGCGTAGATTTCGAGTAAGAACTCTTTCACCTTTGCTTGCTACTAATCCCTCTCATCTGAGAGGGATTTTTTATTTCCGAAACTAAAGCATTAATTTCAATGGAAATAAATAACCCCTTCGATAAGACATCTATTAAGCCTTATTTTTTATGGTAAAACTCTCCGTATAATACTTTTCCTCATTCCTACTGGCTAAGTACTAACTTTGTCTTAAACCTCTAAACTCGACCCAACCTCAAAATTTCATTCTTATTTCCACTTACCTAAATAGCACAACTTTTTAAACTTATCTTCAAAATATAAGAGCATAAGTCTGTACGTCGGAAGCTAGGCATCTAAATACTTTCTGTCTATTCAAACACTAAGTTAAAACCATCAATTTTAGCCGCTAAAGAACGGTAGCGTACCGTTTAGGAAATTAGGATATGAAACATAAAGGACTTATTCGTTCTCATGAGGTGGAATTTGCATTTCTCTATCGCCTCACCGACCTTGCAGTCATCGTCTCATTCATGCTGTTTTTAATTCTGAATGACGCCAACACGTCGATTGAAAAAGACTACGTTATTCTGTCTTTCGTCAGCAGCGTGACTTTCTTCATCATTGCTGAAAGTGGCAAGCTCTACCGCTCTTGGCGTACCAGCTCGTTCAAAGACCAAGTCTTCATTGTTTGTGTCTCATGGCTTGTGACTTGCGCATTCTTATTCATGGTTCTCTATTTCTCGCACGTCCATACTCTATTTGAACGTTATATTCTTGCGACTTGGTTATTGATTACGCCTGTACTTCTCCTCTCATGGCGCACACTATTTCGAGTAGCGCTGGCTTACATGAGAAAGCTCGGATACAACACACGTACTGCCATCATCATAGGTCAAACACCGCATGGCCTCACCCTTGCCAACGAATTAGAGAATCATGCTGAGCATGGTGTGTTGTTCGATGGCTTTTATGACGAGCGATCGAAAGAGCGTTTACCTGAGTCGGAGTACCCAATCAAAGGCAACGTTGGGTTAGCACTTGAAAGAGCAAAGCGTGGCGAAGTCGATTACGTTTACATCGCGATGCCAATGCACGCTAATGAACGTATTGCACTGTTTCTGAATCAGTTCTCGGATACCACTGCTAATACCTATCTCATCCCTGATTTCTTCACTTACAACTTGCTGCATTCGCGCTGGGATCAAATCGGCCAAGTTCAAACCTTGAGTGTATTTGATACGCCATTTGCAGGTATCTCATCATGGGTAAAAAGATTAGAAGACATCATCTTATCTAGCATCATCTTGCTACTTATTTCCCCAATTTTGCTCGCCATCTCTATCGGCATAAAAGCGACGTCTAAAGGTCCGGTGATCTTCAAACAATTCCGCTACGGTTTGGATGGAAGAAAAATCGAGGTCTGGAAATTTCGCTCAATGACCACCATGGAACAAGGTAGTGACGTAAAACAAGCCACCAAGAATGACCCACGTATCACGCCTTTCGGTGGGTTTCTTCGCCGAACGTCTCTTGATGAGTTACCGCAATTTATCAACGTTCTTCAAGGCACAATGTCCATCGTAGGCCCACGTCCTCATGCGGTTTCACACAACGAGGAGTACCGTCAGATAGTCGACCGATACATGCTTCGCCACAAAGTCAAACCGGGTATCACTGGCTGGGCGCAAATCAATGGCTATCGTGGTGAAACAGACACGCTCGACAAGATGGAAAAACGCGTCGAGTTCGACTTGGACTACATCCACCACTGGTCAGTTTGGATGGACATCAAGATCATCTTCCTTACGATTTTCAAAGGGTTTACCGGTTCCAATGCGTACTAAGTTCATCAACATGACAAAAGCGGCAAGTTTTGTGTCGATTGCTTTGGCTTCGCTTTCTGCGAACGCTGACCCAATGGCGTATAAAACGGATTCTGGGATTGAGTTCATCCCGACCTTAGGCGTGTTCTACGAAGGTGATGACAATATCAACAAGGCCGATCGTGGAGAGAACATCGAATCGGTCAACATTTGGGGAGTAGAGCCTGCCCTGTTGGCAAAAATTGAACGTAATCAATATCGAGCAAATATCTTGTACAAGCTGAATGCCGGTTTCTCTTCCGATGACCAGAATGATTACGATGACCATACCTTTCAATTTACCAACTTTTTCGAGTTCAACCACCGCAATCGTCTAGTGGTTGACTATCAGTTTCGTGCGCAGCATGAAGAAAAAGGGGAAGACTTTACCGAAGGGCAAGGCAGATTATTAAACGAACCCGTTGAGTTTCATCGCAACGATGTGAGAACAAACTATGTATTTGGCTCTGAAGGCTCAAAAGGTAGGCTGGAATTGGGTGTTGGCTATCGAGACAAAACTTACCAAAACTACCGTGATGGCTTGCCGGAAAAACCTGACGCCAAGACCAAATACAACGACTTTCGCGCCCCAAACGCGCACTTAGAGTTTTATCTTCGAGCAACACCAAGAACATATTGGTTGGTTGGTACTCAACAAATGAGCACCGATTACCTTTCAGACAATACTTCAGTGCCATCAAAAGACAGTTACTCTGGTTTCTACTACACCGGCGCACAGTGGGAAGTCACAGGGAAAACCAAAGGTATCGCCCGTTTAGGTTATCAAATTAAAGACTTTGACAGCCATCAACGCGAGACCTTTAACGGCTTCAGTTGGGACATCGGTTTAGAGTGGCTACCTCAAGAGCACTCGTTGATTACGCTCAAAACCACTCAAGCCGCAGTGAGCCCAGATCAAGATGGTGATTACGACTTACAAACTCGCTATCAGTTAAACCTCAAGCACGATTGGAATAGTTATCTCACGACACGCTTAGGTGCGCTTTATCAAGAGGATGACTACACCGGTGTCACTCGTAAAGAAGACCGCTATGCCCTCTCAGCAGGGCTCGATTACCAAATCAAACGATGGGTTTTGCTTCAAGCAGATTGGCGCTACCAAGATAAGAGCTCCAACTGGCAAGGCTACAGCTTTGACCAAAACGTTTGGTCCCTTAGTGCTCGATTCTCTTTGTAACAAGGAATGTGAATGAACTTACTAGCAACGTTATTTGGCTTAGTACTTGTGCTTCTTAGCACACCTTCTTTTGCCAGTACCAATGAGCAAGATTACTTACTCGACACTGGTGACACAATTTCGGTTCAGGTTTACGGTGAGGAAGATCTTTCCATAAAGAACATTCTGATCACTTCAGACGGCTATTTTGATTACCCATACCTTGGACGCATCAAGGCCATCAACAAAACCCCTAAACAGCTTAAATACGAAATAGAAACGGGATTAAAAGGCGACTACCTGATCAACCCAAAGGTAATGGTAACCATCAATAGTTTTCGACTTTTCTACGTCAATGGCGAAGTGAGAAAACCTGGCGGATTTGAATATCAACCCGGTTTAACCATAGAGAAAGCTATCGCCCTTGCCGGTGGCCTAACCGATAGAGCCTCTCGCAAAAGCATTAACCTAACCCAACACAACACGGGGAAAACCGTGGAAAGCGTCAGCATGCAGCGCTCTGTAGAACCTGGCGACATTGTATTTATCGATCAGAGCTTCTTCTAATGACAGGCAATTCAATGAACGGAACTCATTCTACTCACCCTTCTTCGAATCACGTCGAGTTGATTCGTTTTGGGCATCACTTTAGAACACTCAAAAAAAACTGGTTGAGCATCCTCGCTTTCACCATCATTTTTTCTTTGACCTGTACTTGGTATATCTATTCTAAGAAGTCGGTCTACCAAGCCACGGCGATCCTTCTTATCCAAGAAGAGCAAAAAAGCGCCCTTTCGATAGAAGAAGTCTATGGTGTAGATACGACCAAAAAAGAGTACTTCCAAACTCAAATTGCGATCCTGAAATCAAACCATATCGCAGACAAAGTGATCACACAGCTGAACTTAACCAAGCATCCCGAGTTCACCAGTGCCAGCGGCTTAAAGCAGAAAATAGATGAAGTAAAAGCCATCCCATTTGTACAGGACTTACTTCATGTTGCACCGAACCCAAAGGAAACCTCGCAACACACTAAGCCTTATTATCAAGCACTCCAAACCTTCAAGAGAAAGCTTGAGATTGAGCCTGTGCGCAATACTCAGTTGGTGAGAATTCGTTTCCGCTCGACTGACCCTCAATTAGCGACAACCATCGCAAACGCCGTTGGTCAGGCTTATATCGACGCTAACTTCGAAGCAAAGCTCGTTGTGACACAAAATGCAGCGACTTGGTTAACCAATAACTCACAGAAGCTCGAGGAACGATTGAGAGCTTCTGAACAAGCTTTACAAGACTTCTTGATGCAGGAAGGACTCATCGATATTAATGGCATTGATGATATTTACGCCAATGAACTCGAAGAGCTCAACCGTAAATTGAACGCCGCAGTCAATAAACGTATCGAAGCCCAAACTCTGATTGAATTGCTAAAACGTAAGTCATCTCAAGACTTAGATAGCCTATTGTCGATCGACGAATTTGCCAACCAAGCACAGATCCGTGATTTAAAGCTTTCAGAAGCCCAAGCGGCCAAAAACGTCTCTGAACTCTCTCAACGATACGGTCCAAAACACGATCGTATGATCCAAGCGAAAGCACAGTTAGCTTCGATTCAAGCAAGAACGCAGCGACTGATTCGCGAAATTTCCTTTAGTAAACAACAAGACTTACTCGCTGCTAAGTCACAAGAAGATCTATTACGAGCAGAACTAGACAGTAAGAAGTCTGACTTCCAAATGTTGGGCTCACAAAAAGCACGTTACGAGCAACTCAAGCGCGAAGTGGAATCAAACAAAGACTTGTACGAAGCATTCTTAAACCGCGAAAAAGAGACGAACGCAACCAGCGATTACAAAAACGTTACGGCGCGATTTACCGATCCTGCAATCGTGCCGCTCTTCCCTATTGCGCCTCAACGCATGAAGTTAGTCCTGATTGCGACCCTCTTTGGCTTCGCTATCGCGTGCGCGCTTGTGATTATCCTGGAAACATTGCGAGAAGTGATTCGCACCTCATCGGATGTACAAGACAAACTTGGAGTCACTTGCCTTGGCACTATCCCAAAGGTGAAAAAACGCAGCTTAAGACAAGGCGGAGTTACCTATTCGGCATACTTAGATCAGGATGAAAAGCTCTTTAGTGAAGCTTGTCGCTCGGTTCGAACCTCACTATTGCTGAGATTGACCAACACGAAACAAAAAGTATTGCCCTTTACTTCGGCTATACCGGAAGAAGGCAAAACATCCACCAGCATCAATATGGCCGTCTCTTTCTCAACGATGGAGAAGGTTCTACTTATTGATTGCGACTTGCGCAGACCATCATTGGCTAAGCGATTCAATCTTCCTGAATCAAACCCGGGACTGACTAATATTCTCACCATGGATACGCCCTTAAGTGAGTGTATTGTTCGTAGTGACGAAGCGAACTTGGATGTGTTGCCAGCAGGCATTATTCCACCCAACCCGCAAGAGTTATTAGCTTCCGAGCGGTTCGAAAAGCTCCTTGAATACCTCAAGAGTAAATACGACCGCATCATCATCGACACCCCGCCACTGCTCTCGGTGAGCGACGCATTAATCCTTGGTCAAAAAGCCAACGGACTGATTACGGTCATTCGATCTGAATCCACCAAAGCATCACTGGTTAACGTGGCGTTATCCAAACAAATTCAACATTCAATACCATCACTTGGCGTTCTGATCACTCAAGCAAAATCTAAGGAAGGAGAAGCGCTTTATGTCCAAAAATACGCCTACTAATCAAAGTATGCAGTGGTATCAGCTTCTCAAAAGCCAAGCAGAACCTGTACTCATTTATCAAATGGGCAAAGTGGGCTCTAGCGCACTGGAGAAGTCGATCCCAAATTCGCTTCACCTGCACGATTTGATGTCAATTGAAGCTAGCAAACAGATTTCACCCGTTCGAGCTCAACTGCATAAACCCATCACTAACCATGTGAAACGTATTTTGAAACGAACCATCATGGTCAATATGCTTAAGCGTAAGCAACAAGTACGTATTATCTCCCTAGTTAGAGAACCGGTGGGCCGAAACATCTCCATGTTCTTTCAGTCACTGCCGTTTTGGATGGCGGATAAGTACCTGAAAGACGACAGTGCCGTGCGTTCCGAGCGTCCTCAATTGCTTCATGAAGCGTTTGAAGAGCACGTAAACCACCAATATCCGCTCCAGTGGTTTGATAATGAAATCAAAGCGCTGACAGGCATCGATGTTTTTGCTCAGCCTTTCAATCAAGAGCTTGGTTATCAAACCTATCAAAATCGTAACTTCTCACTCATGGTGATTCGTATCGATAAGCTCGATCAATCACAACAGGCTATTAGTGATTTCCTGCAACAAGACGTCACAGTCGTTCACGAAAACCAAGCCGACAACAAATGGTATTCGCCATTGATTAAAGAGTTTAAAAGCTCATACCAGCCAAAATCCGAGTTTGTTGAAGAAATGCTTTCGTCAACGCTGACTAGGCATTTCTTTACCGCGCCTGAAATTGAAAAGTTCAAACAAAAGTATCTAGCGGCCAAGTCATGAAAACTAAAATACTTCACATTATCAATGATCTATCTAAGAACGGCGGCGCTCAAAAGTTTCTCGTTGATTTGGTTATGGAGCACACATCTGAGTATGAGATTAAAGTTCTCGTGCTCTGTGATGACAACGATTATTTAGAGCAACTCACTTCCAAGAATATTGAATGCTTTAACTGGCAAACCCTCTCCCTCAAAGAGAAATGGACGCTGTTGCGCTGGCCAGATCTCGTGCATGGGCATTTATACCCATCAATCTACCTCGCGTTACTCGCTGTTGGTAAAAAGCGAATTCAGACCGAGCATTGCTCATATAATCGCCGTCGTGACTATCCATTGTTTAAGTTTATGGAATTCCTGCTGTATCGCGGCCATAACCTTACAGTGAGCATCAGTGAAAAAGTACAAGAAGAGCTGGTCAAGTTCATGCCGCATTTTGAACATAAATACCGTGTCGTGCATAACGGTGTCGATTTAGCTCGCTTTCCTCTTACAGTAAAATCAGGCAGTCAACTTATGGGCAAATCGACGATCAACATCGGAATGGTGGGTCGTCTGCATGAACACAAAGACCATGAAACGCTGATTCGCGCCACTGCCCAACTCCCCTCACACTATCATCTCCACTTAGCCGGAGATGGCGTTAAGCGAAGTGAACTCGAATCTCTAAGCCAAGAGCTCAATATTACTCAGCGTATTCACTTCCATGGTGTTGTCTCGGACATTCCCGCCTTCTTGTCTGATATGGACGTATACGTTCAGTCTTCACATGTGGAAGGCTTCGGTTTAGCAGCGGTTGAAGCCATGGCCGCCGGTTTACCTGTTCTCTCTTCTGATGTGCCTGGGCTAGATGAAGTCATGGGTAGCGATACTTACCTGTTTAAAGTCGGCCAACCAGACCAACTAGCCGAGAAACTCACGCAGCTATGTAACACCGCAGAGCTTTACCAACAAGCGAGCGAATATTCAGTGAATCGCGCCAAGCTCTACACTATCGACAAGTTCCGAGATGGATACTATGGCATTTACCAACAACTTTGCGCCAGCAAGTAACCGTATCGCTCTACTGGCGGCGATAACTCTGGCTCTTTTCTTTGTTCCAGTAAAAGTTAGAGCCGGTGGAGTCGCATTAGCACCGTCTGATATTGTGAGTTTGTTGTCATTAGGGTTAGCAGCGCTTGTGGTGATTGAAGGTAAGGCGCATAAGCTGTTTCACCCTTGTATCGGCTTCTTGCTGTTGTTTACCAGCTACGTATTTATCAATGGCCTGCTCAACCGTGTCCCCCTACTACCGTTGATTACCGAGACGGTACAGTGGATAGCGATCCTCAGTCTGTTAGGAGTGCTGTTCGCCTATGGAGTATTTGATGATGAACGGGTAATGGTATACCTCACTTATTGTCTTGTGCTGATTTGCTCTCTGGTGGCTGCATGGCACTTCGCGCAAGGTTACCACAGTGGTTTTAAGCTACTTGGCGTAAGTAAGTATGCTTTCGGCGTGCTCTGTTCCCTACTCTATTTATATCGTGACCGAATTAGAGCGTTCCCTTTCTTAATGCTGTTGGCTTTTGCTCTACTTCTACTCTCACAAGAGAGAAAAGCACTGCTCGGTTTCTGTTTATTAGTCTTTGTTGATCAATTGGTTATTAAAAGGCTGATACGCCAGACCATTAGTGAGACTTATACATGGACAGTGTTAATCGCGAGCGCCTTAATTGTCTTGGCAACCGTCTCTACCACGCTTTATTTTGGATTTGATCAGTTCGCAGACAAGCTTGAAATCACCCAAGAAGACATCCTGTTCGCGAATCAAAGTGAAGCTCGTTGGGTCTCCAATTTACACCGTAAATTGCTGCTAGCAAATGGCTTAGACATCTTACTTCAGCACCCTATTTTAGGCGTTGGGGCAAAGATGCTACCTAACTATATGATCAACTACTTCAATTACGATGAGCTCGCGATTTACACCCATAACTTCATTCTCGACACTTCAATCGAGTACGGCTTGCTTGGTATCGCTTTGTTGTTTGGTGGTTATTTCTTATTTATGAAGTTTTGCTTCAACACATTGAAAGACAATAGAAAAAGCCTATTACTTTCCATCTATGCACTGATTATGGTGTTTTTCGTTGCCGTCAACACCACCATCATTTTAATACTTTTACTACCCGTCATGATGAGCAAAAAACGGCATCATAGTCTTCATACAGAACAGCAAAAACAAACTGATCATCAACATCAATCTGAATTACCGATTCCGCCAATAACAAACAATCAATAAACGCCGCGGAACAACGAACTTATAGTTATCAAGGATAGGATAAATGAAATATTCAATCTCTCGACAATTTGAAAAAAACCGAGAACTTCAAGCCGACAATTTCGTATTGGTTTATCAAATGGGCAAAGTCGGTTCTTCGTCTATTGAGCACACGTTAGGTGAAAGAAAAATACCGAGTTACCACATCCATACCTTTGATGATCATGAAGAATTTCACATGTATCACAACAAAAAGGATGTAAGTAAGTTCTTTGATTTTAAAAATCGCACCATGTATCGCTTAGTCTTAAACAAACGTAAACGCATCTTGCAAAAACGCGAACACATTAAAATCGTTACACTCGTTCGTGATCCTATCGCGACCGTTTTCTCTAGATTTTTCCAAGACTTACATCTTCAGTTCATTGAAGGTAAGAAAAATGACGCGATTCATCGCGATATGGATGTGACCTACAAACACTTGGAGCATTGCTTCGATAACTACATCAACCTGAATTACTTCGCTAACTGGTTTGATAACGAACTTAAGCGCAACTTCAACATTGATGTGTTACGCCAAGAACTGGATAACACACAACCTTTCTATACGTTTAACAACGATCAAGCGAGCGTTATCTTGATCAAATGTGAGCAATTGAGCTCACTCGATCAAGAGATTGGTGAGTTTCTTCAACTTGATGACTTCATTCTTAAAAACAGTAATGAAGCAAAGAACAAGTGGTATTCCAACATCCACCAGTACTTCAAAGAACACTACGACTTTTCCAAGCTTTTTTACATGTATGACCTCCCTCTTTATCGCCATGTTTACTCAGAACAAGAGCGTGAAGCTTTCAAAAATAAGTGGAAGCAAACACCAGGGACAAAGTCAGCATGAAAAAAGTATTACACATTACCGAAGCCTTTGGTGGCGGGGTTCAAACGGCACTTTATAGCTACGTCCATTCGTCACGTTCTGAACCTTTCGAGCACTCATTGCTCGCCCGTGCACGCTCAAATGATATGACGAACGAATCCAGTAATCATGCCTTCCAACATACGAAATGGGTCGAAGGTGGCTTATTACAATTTATGAAAGATGCGAACGCCTTTATCAGTGAATTAAAGCCAGACATTGTTCATTTGCATTCGAGTAAAGCTGGCTTCTTAGGGCGCTTTTTAAAGCTCGGTGGAGCACGTTTAATCTACACACCACATTGCTATGCATTTGAGCGTGAAGATATCTCCGGTTTTGCTCGCCACGTATATAAGACGTTAGAAAAAATCCAAATGAACAAGATTGATGTTGTCGCAGGTTGCAGTCAGCGTGAGTGCGATTTGGCTGTCAGCATTGGTGCAAAACGAGCAGAGTTGCTCAATAACTACGTGACTTACGAGAGTAACGAACGACCAAAAAGCGAAACGCTATCCAGCTTAAAACTTGTAGTACTTGGCCGGGTCGCCCCACAAAAAGATCCGCAATTCCTGCTCGACACGTTAAGTCATATCAAACAATCCGACCTAACACGCGAGTTCGATATCACTTGGATTGGCGGAGGTGATACAGAACTCGAAGATCAGTTGCGTAGTCATGGGATAACAGTAACAGGGATGATTCCACGTAATGAAGTCGTGAGCTTACTGAAAAACTCAGATTTGTATTTGCATACCGCCGCTTGGGAAGGAATGCCACTCACCATCCTTGAAGCAGCAAAAATGCATTTACCTATGGTTATTCGTTCTATCGGCGCAACGAAAGACCTGAATTATCCGTTCTTAGCGCAAAGTCCTCATGACATGGCGAAGCAGTTGACTCATTGCATCAACCACTACCATGAAATTGACTTTCATCCGTACACGATTGGGCTCAACGAAGCGTTCAGTGAAGAGAAGCAACGTTTGGCGTTAAACAGCATCTATAACTAAGGTTTTCTATGCTTCAATCCATTAGTCAAAAGCTCCAAAACTTACCGAGTGAAAAGAAGCAGTTCTTCTCACTCGGTGCCGCGACCGGGATAGTAAAAGCCCTAGCCGCTTTCTTCGCATTCTTACTCACCCTAGTAGTATCAAGATACTCTGACGCCAACACTGCGGGTCAGTTTTTTTATCTGTTTAACCTTGTTTCCTTAGTCGCCATTATTGCTCAATTGGGCTTCAATATATCTCTGGTTAAGTTCAATGCCATTGCGTTTAAAAGCCAAAACAGGAGCGACCAAAGTAATAATTATCGAATTGCTTTAGTGCGCAGCCTTTTGTTTAGCTTTGTCGCATGTGCTCTTATCTACTTGGCGTTTTTCACCTTCCCAAGCCAACTCAACACCACTAACGTATCTGATTTCTCACTTATCTTCGCGCTTGCGGCTATTCCTCTCCTCGTGATCGGTCAAACCAACAGTCGAGTACTACAAGCAAGCAAGAGAATGATTTCATCTCTTATCGCACTGCAATTGGGCGTCAGCTTTCTTATGGTGCTGTTGATTGTTGCTGCAAGGCCATCATTGCAGATCACCACAGATACATTGATGACGTTACTCTTAGTTGCAGCAGCGATTGTTGCGTTACAGTCGACGCTTCAATGGGTTCGTTCTGGCGAATATCAACATGGAAAAACGAGTGCAAACAGTGAACTCTCCTATTCAGCCAAACAAGTCTGGATTGGCAGTATCTTCACCAATTTAGTCCAGTGGGGAAGCTTAGTCATTGCGGGTTTCTTCATCTCAACTGCTGAGCTTGGCTTACTTGCCGCTGCACAGAGAACATCATTGCTCATTGGCTTTGTCCTCATCACCATCAACTTCGTTGTCGCGCCTATGTTTGCCTCACTCTACAAAGAGGGCAAGATGGATCGATTACGTAATCTGAGCCGACTTGCGTGCCGTGCGAATATCGCAGCCTCAACCATTCCAGTAATTGTTTGCGTGTTGTTCCCCGAGTTTGTGATGCAGTTATTTGGCAAAGAGTTTGTTGCTGCTGCTCCACTCCTTATCGCACTGTCTTTAGGGCAATTAATCAACGTGGCAACAGGCTCGGTTGGTTTCCTATTACTCATGAGCGGGCACGAAAAAACGATGAAATACATCACTATCGTGTCTGGTGTTGTTTCTATCTTGCTGCTGATTGCTCTATCTCAATTCTATGGCGTGCTAGGCGCAGCTTGGGCCATTGCGATTGGCTTAGCGATTCAAAATCTAGCCGCGCTGTATTTTGTGAAACGTTATCTAGGCTTCTTTCCTGTGGGGTAAACATGACAAATACGATTGCGAGAGTGAGCTTTATTGGCGTATTGCTACTGACCGTGTCTCTATCACTTTGGAAGAGCTCAGACATCGACCATAACATGTATCAAAGCATGGAGAACTACGTCGGTGGTTCTAGCACGTTACACTTTACCTTTAGCCTATTGATTGGGTTTCTTGCGGTGTTTAATTTCCCTAAATGGGTGAAGGCAACAAAAGCAGATATGTTTGGTATTCGCCTGCTGATTATTCTGCTGTGTATTGTTTCTCTTGAAGAGTTTAGTCAGCTGTTTATCGAAACTCGCTCATTCAGTTTTGATGACTTAAGCACCAACTGGATAGGTATCATTTTGGGCTATTTCTGTGCCAAACTTATAAAACTCTTTACTAGTCAGTGATTTTTCCAGCATACACACCACTCTAAATCGACAAACTACACGCCTGTCCTCCACAGGCGTTATACTCTCTCTATCCTTTCTCCATTCTGTACAGCGCCTTGATTTTAAAAAGAACACTTTCTCGAATTGCATCCAAATCCGCTATTGCCTTAGTTGCTACGCTCTCGTGCCTAACACAAGTACAAGCACAGGAAAACAAACTCTCCGTCATTAACAGTTATATCGACGATCTCTTTACATATAACAAAGCCATGGGCAGCTTCACTATTTTGGATAAAGGTAACGTGGTGTTGGACAGACAAACTGGTTACTCAAACCGTAAAGTTGGTTTGTTAGCCAGCCGTGGTTATGTTCCTGCAGACAGCTCAAGCTCATACAAAGTGGCATCTATCTCCAAAACCATGACGGCTACCATGGTGATGCAGCTAATTGAAGCAAATAAGCTAAGTTTGAACACCAAACTGAACGACTTCTTTCCTGAGATTAGCAACGCTGAGAACATCAGCATCAGAGATTTGCTCCAACACCGCTCTGGGTTGGTGAACTTTATTGATGAACCCAACTTTCTGAGTTACTACACAAAACCTCAAACGCAAGCACAAATGATTGCGAGATTGGCAGCGCTGCCCTCTAACTTTCCGCCAGGTAGTCAATATGAATACTCAAACGCAAATTACCTTTTTCTAGGCTATATCATTGAAAAAGTGACGGGAAATAGCTTTGACGAGGTACTCCGCGCTCAAATCACGCAACCATTAAACTTAACGCACACTCAATATTGTCTTGATCTCAAGGCGTGCGATATTCACATTGCGTCGTTCTATTATTGGAACAACGCATGGGTGGCAATCACACCACACTGGTCGCCAACCGTAACAGGTGCAGCGGCGAGCATTACGTCAACAACACTCGATGTTTCTCGGTTTATTCGGGCACTGTTCCAAGGTGAGTTGCTTTCGAAAGAAACAGTGAAAATGATGACGAAGGAGTATTTTGGTATTTACAGCCCTGAATACTCGCAGCTGGAGCGCTATGGACACGATGGCATCTTGGAAGGTTATCGCTCGTCAATGCTGTACTTCCCCAAACAAGATGTTGCGATAGTCATCTCAATCAACGGACTTCATGAAACCTATGACGATATTGTGAGAAATATTGTCGGTTTGTACTTTGATGAGAAGGTTGAATTGCCAGATTATGACCGCCCAAACATGACAATGAATGAAGGGCAACTTAAGGCCTTCACGGGAACATATAAAGCCTTGGATGGCAAAAAGGTAGTAGAGGTGTTCATTGATGATGGAGCATTAAAAGCTCAGATGGTAGGTCAACCCTCATTTACTTTCATTCCAATGACGGAAAACGAGTTCGAGAACAAAGCTTTCGGCATCATTTTAACCTTCAGCCCTGTCAAAAATGAACAGGGAAAGACCAATAACGTTAAAGCGAAAAGTGGCAATCATACTGAGACCTACTACCGACTGCGCTCCTCGAAATAGCGACTCAGCGTAGGTTTCCTCGGTTAGCACTTTTTTGGATATTTTTCTTAAAGGCCGAGATATACTCTCGCCCTATTACATTAATATGAGCATCGGTTATGTCTTCACATCCAACTAAAATCACTTTCTTTGAGTTCCTAACTCCACTTATCACAGCGGGTAAAAAGACAATCACGATTCGTGATGAATCAGAAAGCCACTACGTGCCAAACACTGAAGTGGAAGTGTTCACCCTAGAAACAGACCGTAAGGTGTGTGACATCAAAATCCTATCAGTTGCACCACTGAAGTTTGATGACATCAACGAGTTCCACGCAGAACAAGAAGCGATTGAACTGCCAAAACTGAAAGAGCTTATTCGCGAGATCTACCCGAATATCGATGAACTGTATGTGATTGAATACGAACTGATCAAGTAAGAACCATAATTTACTAGACGACTGGTCTAATCGCTTTTATAGTATTGCTCATGAACGCAAAAACGAACGATACACGCCAACACATTCTCGATGTCGGCTACCAATTGGTAGTGACCAAAGGTTTTACGAGCGTTGGGCTCTCAGAACTTTTAAAGGCAGCGGATGTGCCGAAAGGCTCTTTCTACCATTACTTTAAGTCGAAAGAGCAATTTGGTGAGGCATTGATTGAAGATTACTTCTCTCGCTACCTTAAGATGATCACAGCCCACTTTACTGAAAGTGAAGGCTCTGGTTGCGACCGCCTTTTGAGCTATTTCGAACGCTGGATGGCGATTGAAAATGGCCAATGTAACGCCAACAAATGCTTGGTCGTGAAGTTGAGTGCTGAAGTCTCTGATCTTTCAGAAGCAATGCGCGTAAAACTGGCTTCGGGTGCCACTCAAGTGGTGAAAGCCATCGAAGATTGTGTCCAAGCGGGCATTGAAGACGGCTCAATCCAAGTTGAGTCAGCAGAACAAACCGCCCACTTGATTTACCATCAATGGATTGGCGCAAGCTTACTCAACAAACTGTATCAGGATCGTTCCGGTTTAATGCGTAGCTTTGAGAGCACTCAAAGTATGCTAAAAGGCAAATAACGAACCACACTTAATCCGCCTTATCTTTACCCAAAAAGTACGGCGGATTTTTTAGGAATCAAAACTAGACGACTGGTCTAATAATTAATATAGGAACTTACCATGACCCAAACGCTCAACCGTCAAATCGTATTGGCTAACCGTCCAAAAGGCTCGCCTGTCCCAGAGAACTTCCGTTTAGAACAAACTGCCATCCCTACGCCGAGTGAGGGTGAAGTGCTTTTACGTAGCGTGTATCTCTCTCTTGACCCATATATGCGCGGCCGTATGAATGAAGGCAAATCCTACGCTGATCCGGTAGAGCTAAACGATGTGATGGTTGGCGGAACCGTTTGTCAGGTGGTGGAATCGAAGAACTCTGACTTCCAAACTGGCGAATGGGTGGTAGCTTACACAGGCTGGCAAGATTACGCGCTATCTAAAGGCGAAGGTCTGTTTAAATTAGGCAGCGAGCCGACACATCCGTCTTATGCCCTCGGTGTGCTTGGTATGCCTGGCTTTACCGCTTATGTGGGTTTATTGGAAATTGGTCAGCCTAAAGCTGGTGATACCTTAGTTGTTGCAGCTGCAACTGGTGCGGTTGGTTCTATGGTTGGTCAAATCGGTAAGCTAAAAGGTTGTCGTGTAATCGGTGTCGCAGGCGGCGCAGAGAAGTGTCAGTACGCAAAAGAGACCCTAGGCTTTGATGAATGTCTTGATCACACCGCAGATGACTTTGCAGAGCAGCTAGCTGCAACATGCGATAAAGGTATCGATGTCTACTTTGAAAACGTAGGCGGTAAAGTCTTTGATGCGGTATTACCTCTGCTAAATGTCGGCGCTCGCGTGCCACTTTGTGGTTTGATTTCTCAATACAACGCGACAGCATTACCAGAAGGTCCAGATCGTATGTCGATGCTGATGGGTAACATTCTGGTTAAACGCATCAAGATGCAAGGCTTCATCATTTTTGACCACTATGAGCAAAGCTACACAAACTTCGTCAAAGATGTAAACCAATGGCTAGCAGAAGGCAAAATCCACTATCGCGAACATCTAGTAGAAGGTTTAGAAAACGCGCCAGAGGCATTCATCGGTCTACTGGAAGGCAAAAACTTCGGCAAGCTTGTTATTCAAACCAATCAACCTGTATAAGAAAGGATTCTTCTATGATTAAACTGCATCATTTAAACCAATCTCGCTCAAAACGTATCATTTGGTTGTTAGAAGAATTGGGGGTGGATTATGAGATCGTGCCTTACCTTCGTGACAGCGTCACCTTCCTTGCACCACCTGAGCTCAAGAGCATTCACCCACTCGGCAAGTCACCTGTATTGGAAGATGGCGACGAGATCGTTACAGAGTCTGGTGCTATCACTGAATACTTAATTGAAAAGTATGCAGATGGACGTTTTGCACCAGAGCGTGGCAGCAAAGCTTACACGCAGTACATTCAATGGCTGCATTTTGCAGAGAGCTCAGCCATGGTTCCCCTGCTGCTCAAGATGTTTGTTGCTAAAGATGGCGCACAGACCAATTTCCTTGCGGATTATGCCGATGCGGAAACCATGAAAGTCATGGGCTACGTTGATCAAAGCTTAGAAGGGAAAACCTACTTTGTAGAAGAGCGACTAACAGGCGCGGATTTCATGATGTCTTTTGTCGTCGATGTCCTAAACAAGTTTGGCGTCATTGAGCGCTTCCCAAACATCCAACGTTATGGTGCGCAGCTCGCGACTCATCCTGCGTTTACTAAAGCAGAAGAACTTGAAGTGAAATTCGGTTAATCGAGTTGAGACCTTCTCAAACCGTTGAAAATTTCTGTCTATTTCGGGAATCTTTGAAATAGGCAGAAACCATTCACACTAAACATGCCTGAATACCATTTATAATCCACACGACAAATAATGTTAATTGACATAAAGCCATTAATTAACAACCACTTAAAGCATAGGTGATACCTATCACACTGATTGTTAATAACAGTTTTTTTCTTCTCAATTGCAGCGTTATTCTCCTCGCATAACTTTCGGATTCATCCAAAAGACAAGATTTATTATCACTATTGCAAGGAAATTCAAATGAGCAAGAAATTGACTACAGCAGCAGGTTGCCCTGTCGCACATAACCAAAACGTTATGACTGCAGGTCCTCGTGGCCCTCAACTATTACAAGACGTTTGGTTCCTTGAAAAATTGGCACACTTTGACCGCGAAGTGATCCCTGAGCGTCGTATGCACGCAAAAGGTTCTGGTGCTTACGGTACGTTCACAGTAACGCACGACATCACAAAATACACTCGCGCTAAGATCTTCTCTGACATCGGCAAAAAAACAGAACTATTCGCTCGCTTCACTACTGTAGCTGGTGAGCGCGGTGCAGCAGACGCAGAACGCGACATCCGTGGTTTCGCACTAAAATTCTACACTGAAGAGGGTAACTGGGACTTGGTTGGTAACAACACACCAGTATTCTTCCTACGTGACCCACTAAAATTCCCAGACCTAAACCACGCAGTAAAACGCGACCCTCGCACTAACATGCGTAGCTCTACCAACAACTGGGATTTCTGGACATCACTACCAGAAGCATTCCACCAAGTGACTATCGTAATGAGTGACCGTGGTATCCCAGCTTCTTACCGTCATATGCATGGTTTTGGTAGCCACACATTCAGCTTCATCAACGCAGAAAACGAGCGATACTGGGTGAAATTCCACTTCAAAACTCAGCAAGGCATCAAAAACCTAACTGACCAAGAAGCAGAAGCAATCGTAGGTAAAGACCGCGAAAGCCATCACCGTGACCTTTACGAAGCGATTGAGCGTCAAGACTTCCCTAAATGGAAGATGTACGTACAGATCATGCCTGAGCTAGAAGCGGATGAAGTCAACTTCAACCCATTCGACCTAACACGTGTATGGTCTCAAAAAGACTACCCACTGATCCCAGTTGGTGAGTTCGAACTGAACCGTAACCCAGAAAACTTCTACGCAGAAGTTGAGCAATCAGCGTTCAACCCAGCAGCAGTCGTACCTGGCATCGGCTTCTCTCCAGATAAGATGCTACAAGGTCGTCTGTTCGCTTACGGCGATGCTCAGCGTTACCGTCTAGGTGTAAACCACCATCAAATCCCTGTGAACGCACCTCGTTGCCCTGTTCACAGCTACCACCGCGATGGCGCAATGCGCGTTGATGGCAACTTTGGTTCAACACTAGGTTACGAGCCAAACTACAAACAAGAATGGGCAGAGCAGCCAGATTACTCTGAGCCACCTCTACGCATCAACGGCAACGCTGATCACTACGACCATCGTGTAGACGAAGACTACTTCAGCCAAGCGGGTGACCTATTCCGTCTGATGAGCGAAGAGCAACGTCAAACTCTGTTCGACAACACAGCTCGCGCAATGGACGGTGTGCCAGAGTTCATCCAACAACGCCACGTTCAACACGCATACCAAGCGGACGAAGCGTACGGCAAAGGTCTTGAGATTGCACTAGGCTTAAACAAGTAAGCGAACGCGGTAATCATCACACTGTGTGATTAAAAGACATAAAAAAGGAGGTGCCCAACAGCACCTCCTGATTTCAAATCACTAATCCTTAATCACTAGTCACAAACCATGCTCAAGGAGATTCATTATGATTAACTTAGATTTCTTTAAGCTCTTTGATACCAAAGAACTGTTTATCTATTACTGATTCATCAACTACTGATTTTTAGCTACCGCTTTGATCAGTACTGATGTATCCATGCGACCTAAACCATCTCGTTGAAGGTCTGCGTATTGCTCATCCACTTTCCTAGTCAGTGGAAGTTCTAGACCCACTCGCTCTGCTTCTTGCAGACAGAAACCCAAGTCTTTGCGCATCCAATCAATAGCGAAGCCAAAATCGAACTTATCTTCCGCCATGGTATTTGCGCGGTTTTCCATCTGCCACGAACCTGCAGCGCCATGCTTCAGCGTTTCTACAACTTGAGCGATGTCCAAGCCTGACTTTTGTGCCAGCAGCAAAGCTTCACTCAGACCTTGTAAAACGCCACCAATACAGATTTGATTTACCATCTTACAGCGTTGACCCTGACCGTTTTCACCCAGTAGTGTCATCTGCTTCGCGTACACATCCATCGCTGGAGAGACACGATCAAAAATGCTTTGTTCACCACCACACATGATGGTTAGAACACCGTTTTCTGCGCCCGCTTGACCACCAGAAACTGGCGCGTCAATGAAGTGATTACCGTACTTAACACACGCTTCAGCCAGCTCAACCGCTAGGTCTGCAGAAGTCGTTGTGTGGTCCACTAACACTGCATCCGCTTTCAAGCCAACCAGAATGCCTTCTTCACCGTAAACAACGCTACGAACGTCATCATCATTACCCACACAGGTAAAAACAATGTCACAGCCTTCTGCCGCTTCACGTGGTGTTTCACAAGCCAAGCCTTGGTATTCTTCAGCCCATTTGTCGGCTTTCGCTTTTGTGCGGTTGTATACTTTGGTTTCAAAGCCCGCTTTACTTAGGTAACCAGCCATTGGGTATCCCATCACACCCAGACCAATAAATGCTACTCTTAGTTTTTCCATTGCAAGCCTCCTTGAATTCGAAATAAGTGACGTTTTGAAACTATTACTATTTGAAACAGTTAATATTTGAAACATGTTACTAAAGATTTCAGAACATTACTTGCAATAATTTCGTCTTAAATAAGCGCAACAAACTCAATCAAAGGTGAAGCCACCAAAAGTGATAATAAAAGCGTCACAATAGACGGAATCGCATCTTTCCAAGTATCAAAACGAAAATGGAAAAACATCGCACCAACTGAGGTGAAAACAATAAAACTTGCACCTATCGCACTTAACAAGTTGTTCGTCGATAACAAGCCAATTAACATCAAAATTGCACCCGTTACCTCGACCAGTCCAACTAGAAACATAGCGGCACGGTTCAGTCCATATCTATGAAAGAAAGCGAGCTGTGGCTCAAAAATCGGCTTCACCCAACCGATGATTTTGATAGAACTGGCAAACAAGAAAAACGCGATTAACAACCCTTGAATAAACACCATAATTTTAACTCCCGAACAGATGATGGAACTATTAAAGCATTCCACTTAAAACTTAAGGAGAGTAGTATTTAGCTACTTATCATTCCAAGTAGGAATGCGTCATGGATAAATTTGATTGTTTGAAAGTCTTTTCTCGTGTCGCTCAGTTAGGTTCATTTACCTTGGCCTCCAATGAGCTCAATACCACTCAGAGCGCAGTGAGTAAGAAGATCGCGTGGCTTGAGAGAGAAATTGGTATCACCTTGTTTCACCGTCATGCTCGCGCTATCAGCTTAACTTCTGGTGGAAAACAATATCTCGAGCTGGCGCAGACACTCACAGAACAAATGGATTCCTTCGAGTCGCAGCTTAGACAAGAACAAGCGTCGGTCTCTGGCGAGCTCAAGCTTTCAGTGCCGAGTGCGTTTAGCGTTCGCTTGTTATCTGCGCCACTGAATGAGTTTCTCAACCAACATCCAGAGCTTAGCGTTGATGTGTCGGTTTCGGACAAGTTTGTCGATTTAGTTGAAGGCAATGTTGATATCGCGATTCGTGCCGCCTACCTAAAAGACTCGGGTTTAAAAGCGCGTTGGTTAATGGATAACGAATTAGTTTACTTCGCGTCTCCCAGTTACGTAGACAAGCACAAACCTATTCATACCGCTAACGATTTGAGCAAACATCTTTGTTTAACCTACTCACTCTCTAATCCATCTAACTTGTGGCGTTTTAGCGATGGAAATGAAACCATTAAAGTCAAAGTGAAAGAGCAGGTTCGAAGTGATAGTCCTGAAATGTTGGTGCAAATGGCGAAGCTTGGGCAAGGCATCGCTGCAATGCCAAAATGGATGGTAGAACAAGAGCTTAACAACGGTGAGTTAATTCAAGTACTAACGCAATATCAATCAGTTAAGCTACCAATGTACATGGTTTACAAAGATAGTGAGTACCAACCTCAGCGCATTCGCACTTTCATTGATTTCTTGGTTAAGCACTTTTCTAAGGGATAAAAAAAGCTCCATCAAAAATGATGGAGCTAACTAGCAGATAGCCTTAGTTAGGGGGCTACATACTTAAGGGATTCTTTTCGCCTGCAACAGTGCTGCGGCATTGAGCATCGCGTCTTTAGTGCTGACATCCAATACCTTCATTTTTCTGAAGCGCTCCGGCTCTTTGATGGCCACATCGTGAGCGAAGATAACAAACCTCGCGTTGGCGATGTCTTTGTCAGTGATTCGGTTAATGATGCCGTTCGCACCTTGCGTTTCGACCTTGATCTTAATGCCTAACGCGCAGGCGGCTTTCTCTAATGACTTTGCCGCTAAGAAGGTATGTGCCACCCCAGATGGACAAGATGTCACGGCAAGAATGTCTGCTTCGCCCTCGCCTTGCACAGACGTGTAAGCTTGAGATTGACCAACCGGACTGTCGTCTTCTGTGACGGTCTTCTTAAGCGCAATGACAATCAATGCTGTGGTAAACGAGCCTGCGATTGTGCCAACAATGTAGCCAATCTTGCCATCAACGACTGGCAGTACAATCCAGCCGCCCCACGGAGCATGGTTAATGACATGGAACATAAATCCAATCACGTTACCGACAATGCCACCAGCAACAATCGCAGGCAGTACGCGAGCTGGGTCTCCTGCAGCAAACGGAATCGCCCCTTCACTGATGCCAATCATGCCCATGATGCCCGCGGCTTTACCGGCCTCACGCTCATCACGTTTAAACTTACTTGGAGATAGGAAAGTCGCTAACGCCATACCCAAAGGCGGAGTACAGATCGCAATACCGACACCACCCATTAGCCACGGCTGAGTATTCACTTGAGTCTGAGCAAACAAAGTCGCCACTTTGTTGATAGGACCGCCCATATCAAATGCGGTCATTGCACCCAGTACAGTGCCCAACATCACTTTGCCTGAGCCCGCCATACCCGTGAGCACATCGTTCATGGTCGTCATTGCGCTCGCGATCGGTGAACCAATCACCCACATCACTGCGCCACAGGTGACAAACGTACCAACCAGTGGGTAGATAAAGATCGAGCCGAGCGAACTCATGCTGTCCGGCAGTTGAATCTTCTTCAGTAGCCAAACCACAAAGCCTGCGAAAAATCCGACCACAATCGCGCCCAAGAAGCCGGTGTTGTAGTGACTAACCGCAATCCATGAGCCAATCATACCCGGAGCCAGACCCGGTTTATCCGCAATCGAATAGGCAATGTAACCACCCAATACCGCGGTAAACAGCGTCAAACCTGCGATACCCATCTCAGCGATATCTGCCAGAATACCTTCTTCCGGAACGCCGCCATGGCCCGAAATCATCACAGATAGAGACAACAACACGCCGCCCGCGACAATAAACGGAATCATATGAGAGGTGCCAAACAGCAAGTGTTCTTTCATTCTGCCGAGCTTTTGTGCCCAAGGGCTGAGTGGCTCAGACGCAAACTCTAAAGGATCGATACCAGGGTCATTCGTGTTCGATTGAATATCGGTAAGTAGCTCGCGCGCTTCCTCCACTGACTCCGCCGCTTTTAACTTATTGACGAAACCATCTTCAATGATTTTGGTGGAAATTTGTGCCAAGACTTCGATGTGGTGATGGTCATCCCCATCCGGAGAAGCCAACATAAAAAATACGTCAGACAGTTCGCCATCATCGGCACCGTAATCAATCCCTTTTCGGCTGATGCCCACTGCGACTGCGGGTTTAGCGACTGCATTACTTTTGGCGTGAGGAATGGCAATACCCTCGTCAAAGCCGGTATTGCCAATCTCTTCTCGTTTCCAAATGTCCGCCAAGAACTGACTTTTGCTAGTGAGCTTGCCCGCCGCATCCAACAATTCGACGAGCTCTTTGAGCGCTTCATCTTTGGTTTGAGCCTGCAAATCCAAGCAAATGGTTTCCGGCTCAATAAGGTTTAATATGTCCATTGTTTGTACCTTGCAATGTTCACGCTCGTGAGTCATGAGTTATTTGTTCCATCTATGACTGTGTACAGAGTAACCAACACTTTCTGTTTTCAATACAGGATAAAAAGTGCATTAACTGGATTAATGTAACATGAGATTTAAACTGTGATAGAGCTCTTGCGATTATCTGCTTTAAATCCATCCTTTCGTCGACCACTATGCTAAAATCCACAAAAAATAAAATGGATAGAACATGAAAATCGTAGCGGTGACAGCGTGCCCTACAGGCATCGCTCATACTTATATGGCGGCAGATGCTCTAATGAAAGCTGCGCCTAAGCATAACGTACAAATTAAGGTCGAGACGCAAGGTGCGATGGGTATTGAGAATCAGCTCACTCCCCACGACATTGCACAGGCGGATCGTGTTTTAATTGTGTCCGATATTGAGATTGAACAGCCAGCCCGCTTTGAAGGCACCAACAAAGTCCAAATCCCAATTGAAGATGTGTTACTCAATGTCGATAAAGTGTTCCTCGTGCACTGTCGATGATACGCTGTGCTGATGAACGAATACCAAATCACCTTTTTTGTCGACGATATTAATGCCAGTGCTCACGTAGCGCAGCCGCTCAATCGCGTCGCCAAAAAGTTTAAAAGCACCATACACATCATTAACATAACCCAAAACCGCATCGCTGAACTCACCAAGTCAGTCGCGGTTTTACAGGTCGGCTTGCAGCAAGGCGACCTGTGTCAAATCACTGCCATCGGTATTGATGCCGAGCTTGCCTGTTTCGTTATCAAAGACATCATTGCTGAGAACTTTACCGTTGTGGGTTCCCACATTAATTACGAGTTCTCAAGCCAACTTGCAGAGCGTCTTCCCCAGATTTGCCCACCGTGTGAAATCCAATGGCATTACGCCAAAGCGCACACCGAGCTCACCAAATTTGAGTGCTTGAAAGGGCTAGCGCAGCTTATTCATCCGATTCACCCAGACGAACTCATTCTCGCCTTTATCAAACGCGAAGAACGCTCTTCGACCGCAGTAACACCAGGCATTGCCCTGCCCCATGTCATGTTCGAAGGTGTGGACCACATTTCTGTAGCGGTTATCGCGAACGAGATTCCGATGGATTGGGCATCTAAAATGGGTGAAGTGCATCTTGCTATAGCATTAGTAATGCCAGCAAAACCCACACGCGAGCACATCATTGCGGCAACCAACTTAACTCGTAATCTGCTGACCGACCAAATGGCTGAACGTTTACTGCTAACAAAAAGCAGCGTCGACTTGCAGGCGCTTCTGATGTACGCCATGTCGAGGCTGCTCGCTTAGTCTTTACTGTTTTGATTTCTGTTCTAGATTGAACCGCGATATTCCGTCGGCGTTCTGCCCGTTCGGTTCTTAAATACTCGACAGAAGTAGTTCACATCTTTGAATCCACAGCGCACCGATACCTCATTCAACTTAAAGTTGTATTTCTTGAGCATAAACTTCGCGCGGTCTACCCGTACCCACGTAATGTAATCGGCTAACGTCATGTGACCTTGCTGACGGAACAAACGCGACAAATGGTTAGAAGAGATACTGAACCTCGACGCAATACTGTCACGTGTGATTGGGCGGTGGAAATTCTCTTGGATGTAGATACAAATGCCCTGATACAGATCTTGCACTCGGCTGTGCGCCTGCGTCTCTATAGGTGCATCTAACATCGACTTAGCGTATTGCAGCAAGGCTTGTAGCAACAACTCATCCATTGGCTTCTTATTACACTCACGAGCCAATGAACTCAGCGCTTCCAAGATATTATCAATGGCAAATCCAGAACGGGTTTGAATGCTGTGTTTTTGAATATCGTAAAAGCTCGCTTCCCCTTTACGTTTGGACACGAGACTCAAACCCAATTGACGGCGACCGAAGAGAATACTTAATACCGAGCAATCTGTATCCCAGTCAGGTTTATTCCAACAGTTAGGCGGAATAAATATCGCATCACCGGTTTTCGCCACGATATGCGTCACTTTGCGATCATGACTTTCCATTTCATTAATATATTCACCAGACAAAACCAATTCTAATCGAGGGAAGTTAACCTGATAGCTAAATTCAGGTGGTGTATGAAAATCACCAGCAAACCATATATTGTGGAATGGTTCTCGCTCGTTTAATACTGATGAAATCAAATCATGAAAAATCATTTTACGTACTCTTAAACACGCATCCATGATGCTATACCTATAGATATACACCCTACTGGATTTTTGTGCTATTGAGCAAAATCACACTTCCATTTTAAGGTTACAAAAATCCAGTTAACGTATCAATTATCCAGTCTAGTAAATCATCAATAAAGTCCTTAAACCCTTATATATGGGAGCAATAACACATTTCACTTATGGTTCATCGACTTCCACATAATGTCACAGATATGCAGTAAGTTTATCCAGTAGACGATCTACATCACACTCTAGCCGGGCGGTTACAATCGTCCAGTAAATGCATTTTTTCTTCACTACTGTCCCCGCTTGGTTAATTTCAAAATACCCCTGAAATAAAAATTATATTTATAGGGGTTCGACAATGATCACCAAACTAATAAATGAAGACTTGATTAAGCTTGATCTTCAAGCGACTTCAAAAGAAGACGTATTTAAAGAACTGGTTGCAGTTCTACACGCCCAAGGTCGTATTTCAGACCAAGAGCAATTTCTTGCAGATATAAAAGCACGTGAAGAATTAGGTAACACCGGATTTGAGGATGGCGTTGCTATCCCGCACGCGAAAAGTGCCGCGGTTCTTGAACCAGCGGTTGTGATCGGCGTAAGCAAATCAGGTATCGAATACGGCGCTGAAGACGGTTTGCCTTCAAAACTGTTCTTCATGATCGCTTCTCCAGACGGTGGCGATAACCACCATATCGAAGTACTTGCAGAGCTGTCTTCAAAACTGATCGAAGATGGTTTCATTGATGCGTTCTTAGGTGCAGCAAACAGCCAAGACGCACTGGCACTTCTACTTGCTAAAGAAGAGCCTCAAGCAGTGACAGACGCACCGGCAAACCAAGGCTTCATCATTGGTGTTACTGGTTGTCCTGCGGGCGTTGCGCACACTTACCTAGCGGCAGAAGCGCTAGAGAAAGGTGCAGCGGCGATGGGTTACGAAATCAAGGTTGAAACGAACGGTTCAATCGGTGTGAAAAACAGCCCAACCGCAGAAGAAATCGAGCGTGCAGACGCAATCATCGTGGCATGTGACAAGCAAGTCGACATGAACCGCTTTGCGGGCAAACGCGTGGTAAAAACCAACGTAAAAGCCCCTATCCGCGATGCTCAAGGTCTGATTAACGAAGCGTTAAGCGCTCCAGAATACCAAGCAGAAGCAAGCAGCAATGCACAAGCGTCTGTGGCAAACAAAGCCTCTCAGGCTCGCTCGGACCTTTACCGCTACTTGATGAACGGCGTATCACACATGATCCCATTCGTTGTAACGGGTGGTCTGTTGATTGCACTTGCTCTTGCCGTCGGTGGTCAGCCAAGTGAAGCGGGCATGGCAATTCCTGAAGGCAGCATGTGGAACCAAATCCTCAACGTTGGTGTGGTTGCCTTTACGCTGATGATCCCAATCCTAGCGGGTTACATTGCTTACGCGATTGCTGACCGTCCTGCTCTAGCTCCTGGCTTGATCGGTGGTTGGATTGCAAACAACGGTTCTTTCTACGGCGCAGACGCTGGTACAGGCTTTATCGGTGCCATCATCGCTGGTCTGCTTGTGGGTTACTTCGTGAAGTGGATTACGTCGATTAACTACCACAAATTCATTCAACCTTTAGTGCCAATCATGATTGCGCCAATCACAGGTTCGCTATTCATCGCTGGTCTTTTCATCTTCGTTATCGGCGCGCCAATCGCAAGTCTAATGGACGGCCTGACTGCGCTACTAACGAGCATGAGTACAGGTAACGTCGTTCTACTGGGTATCGTACTTGGTGGTATGGCTGGCTTCGATATGGGTGGTCCATTCAACAAGGTCGCATTCCTATTCTCTGTGGGCATGATTGCGAGCGGTCAAACTCAGTTTATGGGTGCAATGGCGTGTGCAATCCCTGTAGCACCTCTAGGCATGGCACTGGCAACGGCGCTTGGTCGTAAGTTCGACCTGTTCGAAGAATCAGAAACCGAAGCGGGTAAAGCAGCTGGTGCAATGGGTCTGGTTGGTATCTCTGAGGGTGCGATTCCGTTCGCAGCGCAAGATCCAATGTCAGTGATTCCTGCAAACGTACTTGGCTCAATGGTAGCGGCAGTAATGGCGTTCTCATTCGGCATTACCAACAGTGTTGCTCACGGCGGTCCAGTTGTCGCTCTACTTGGCGCGATGAACCACCCAGTACTTGCTCTGATTTGTATGGCAACTGGCGCAGTGGTTACCGCAGTAACGTGTGTAACTCTGAAGAAAGTTCGCAAAGCAAAAATGATGCAAGCAGCCGCTTAATCACCCCTACCCCCAAATGGCTCCTATGGCTTGGGCAATGTCGCCCAAGCCATGATTTTCTCTCATGGTGACACTCTATGTCTGATTTAACGATGTCCGATACACAAACGATTCAAACTCAAGCTAAGCATCCGATGTTTTTCCTGATGAACAACGTGATTCAAAACTACGCTTGGGGCAGTACTACTTCTGTTAACCAACTGTTTGGCATTGAAAACCCAACGGGCGAACCACAAGCAGAAGTATGGATGGGCGCGCATCCAAACGGCTGCTCATTGGTGATGGTAAACGGTGAGGAGACCAAACTCTCTTCGCTGATTGCTCAAGACATGAATGCCTTTCTGAGTGAAGAAGTCGCAAACCGTTTTGGTGAACTTCCATACCTGTTTAAAGTGCTTGCCGCTGAGAAAGCGCTGTCGATTCAGGTTCACCCAAACAAACAACAAGCAGAGCTAGGCTTTGCACTGGAAGAAAAACAAGGCATTCCCCTAACCGCTGCAAACCGTAACTACAAAGATCCAAACCACAAACCTGAGTTGGTTTACGCGCTAACCGAATACCAAGCGATGAATGGCTTCCGCCCAACAAGTGAAATCATCAGCTTCTTCTCTGAACTGGCGATTCCTGAGCTGCAAGGCTTGGTGGATGACCTTATCGCAAACCAGACGCCAACAGGCTTGGCGACCTTCTTCTCGGGTCTACTGTCACTAGAGGGCGAACAGAAAGAGATGGCGTTGACGGTGCTATTGGCTCAAGCTCGCATCACCGACTTACCTCTGTTCAACCTTATTCTTGAGCTAGAGAAGCAATACCCTGGCGATATTGGTTTGTTTGCACCACTGATGCTTAATGTCATTACCCTACAACCGGGTGATGCTATGTTCTTGGATGCAGAAACACCACACGCTTACTTGAAAGGTACGGGTCTTGAGATCATGGCGAACTCAGACAACGTACTGCGCGCAGGTCTGACACCAAAATACATGGACGTGAAAGAGCTCGTTGCGTGCACACGCTTCAATGAGAAGCCATTCGACAACCTATTGCTTGCACCGACTGAAATCGACGATATGTTGGAATACCCAATTCCTGTGGACGATTTCAAATTCGCCATCGTTAAACAAGCTCACCAGCGTACTCTAGAAGTTCAAACCGCTGAGATCCTTATGCCTCTGGACACCAAACTTGTGCTAACTCACGCAAACGGCGAAACATGCGTAATTGAAAAAGGACAATCAGTTTTCATTCCGGCTTACGCAAAACAGGTTACTTTGGATTGTGAAGGTCGTGTCGCACGCGCTTACAGTTAATCGTTATTATTAATAGTACGTCACTAAAACCAACGCCTCGCCACTCGCGAGGCGTTTTGCTTTTAACCCTAATCTTTTTAACCCTAGTAAAGCAATGGTTAATTAAGCACTATAGTCTTGATCCAAAACAGAAAAATTTCCCTACAAAACCAAGAAACTGTGTAAGACTTATTGAGTAGCCCTGTTGATAAAGGTGGCAAGATGACTCATAGAAACGCTCGCTCTCTTCATGCCATTATCGGCGCACTCGTCGGTGATGCAGCATCTCTCGGATTTCATTGGCTTTACGATCAAGAACTCATCAGGCAGTTTGGTTCTCCGCATCCGGAATTTCATCAACCGAATCGAACTGAATACCATGACAAAGGTTATTTTGCCCACGGTAGCAAACAAGTCGGTGACCTCACCCACTATGGCGCACAGCTTGTTGCCATGTTAGATGCTCTGGTTCAAACCGGACACTACGACGAGGCGCGTTACATTCGCTCCTTTCGAGAATGGTTTGATTTTGGTGGTAAATGGCAGGGCTATACAGACAAACCGACTAAGCAAACATTGCTCAACATTCATGAGTTGGAAGCCAAAGAACTGCGCGTAACTTTGTGTGGGGCTGACGACACTCAAAATCCAGCACTATCTAAGCTTCCTCCGTTGGTGGCTTTTCACTCTGATGATGACAAACTCGCTAAACTGGTCGACTCCGCCGTGCGGGTTACCAATAACAACGACACCGCAGTTATGTACTCCCAAGCTATCGCAGTGATGATTCAGATGGCGTTGCAAGGCGCTGCGCCCAAAGCGTGTGTGATGGCAGCTCAGACGGTTTCTCCAAAGATTGCCAGCGATATTCAACGTGCAGAAGCGATGAGCGGCAGAAGCGCCACCAGCGTCGCGGAGTCCGTTGGAATGCATTGCGGTTTAGATGCTTCATTTGTAGTGATTTGTCATTTGTTGATGAACTCTGAAAGCTACGAAACCGCCATGCGTGAGAACATTTACTGTGGCGGCGATTCAAGTGGACGAGCTATTCCGCTCGGTGCCATTCTTGGGGCAAGTTACTACGACACACCAATGTCGATTCCAAATCATTGGATGGATCAAACCGCGCTACCTCGCCGTTTACTGCAATGTTTATAACCCTCTTCAACCAACGAAAAGAACAGAACCCAAACTCTGGTCTTTTCGTTGGTGATGATTTGAATCTCGCCTGACAGAAATAATCCTCGAAATCTTTACGCTATCCACCTACATTGAAGATAAAGCAAATCAAAGAGATAGCCTATGGACCTTAACTTGTTAAAAACGTTTGATGCGGTCATGAAGTCAAAAAGCGTCAACGATGCCGCTACCGCGTTAAACATCACTGCGCCCGCCGTGAGTCACGCACTCAACAAGTTAAGAGATCAATACCAAGATCCCCTCTTTGTTCGTCAAGGCAGAGGCATCGTCCCGACGAATTTCGCGATTGAGCTACACGCAGAAATCAAAGAGCCTTTGAGCCTGCTGATCAACGGTTCGAAATCTCGTCAAGAATTCACGCCAGAAACCAGCCAACGCACGTTTCGAATCTCTAGCCATAAAGATATCGATTTAATGCTCGTGCCAGCCTTGGCGAAATACAAATCCCAGCATGCGCCATTAGTATCTATTGAAGCGGATGTGGAACACTTAAACGAACAAGACCGCCAAGACGATTTAAGACGCCGACGCGTGGATGTGATTCTTGCTACCGTGCCTTTGACGGATCATGGTTATCACAATGAATTGTTGTTTGAGCAAGAGCTTATGGTGACGGTAAGCCAAGATCACCCTCGTATTCAGGACGCACTCACGTACGACGACTTCATGCGTGAATCTCATGTAACTTGGCGAACGCAGCGGCTCAACACCAACGCTTTAGACTCTTTGATCATCGAAGATACGCTTCCCCCGAGACAAGTGGCTTACTCCACCGGCTCGACCATGACAGCGCTGCAGTTAGTGTCTCAAACCGATTGGATATGCGTTACCTCGCGTTGGTTCTCTGACAACTTGGCAAGCAAGCTCGGATTGAACGCTTTCCCTTTGCCCTTTGAAGCCAATAAGGTGCCTATTTACATGACGTGGCACCAATCACAAAAGAACGACAAAGGGCATGAATGGCTAAGGAATGCGATTAAACAAGCGGTCGCTCAATCCATTGTGTAACAGACGAGCAATAGCAGTACACCCACAGAAAAAGGGCAAAGCCTACTGCCTTGCCCTTGATGTCATTAGCCTTCGAATAACCAGTTTTGCCAACTCTGCATTCTCAGAATCACTTTACGTACTATGCTGAACATTTCCCATTTCGGTGAGTACACCGCGACGTGTGCATCAGTGCCAGATGGCAATGGCATGTCTTTGACTAAGTTTGGATTATCCAATTCCACTTTCACTAAGATTCGGCCACCAGCAGGAATTTGCTCTGGGTATTTCATATTCCCTGATGGTGATACCGCGCCTTGAGCAAAAATGTCATTCACTTGTGTCACATGCGCCTTGTAAGCATGACCAGGAATAGTATTGAAGGTCACTTCTGCCGGATAACCGACTTTCACATATCGTGCTGGCGCTTGTTTAAATGCAGCAAACAACTGTTTGTCTTCTTTATGAACAAAGGTCAGGTTGCCTTGAAACGGCACAATACGACTCTTCATACCCGGACGCAGCGCCACTTGCGTGACATAGCCATCCGTTGGTGCGGTAACGGTGGTTTTGCTCAGATTAAACTGTGCGACCTCAAGCTCTGATTGGTATTTACTTTGATTGGCTTTTTGTTCCAGTAATTGGTTCTCAATGTTGTCAATTTTCTCTTGAGAAGAGTAACCTTTGCTGCCCAGCTTTTTGTATCTCACTAATTCAGATTGGTAAAAATCAATCGCTGATTCCGTGCGTTTGATGTCACCTTGAATACGGTTCACTTTGTCTTTAAACGGCGTGTCGTCAATTTGATAAAGTGGGTCACCCGCTTTCACTTGCTGGTTTCCTTGCACATACACTTGGGTAACCATGCCTTCTACCTGAGACGTGATTGGCGTCGTCACGCTATACAAACGCGCCATACGAGAAACCGGTTGATACATCGCCATGTAGAGAAAAATCCAACCAACGATGAACATGCCAATGACCGACGCCGTGGTGAGTGTCCACTTGGTTTTAGGCACACGAAATACTCGAAACACGATAACGCACAGCGCTACGTAACTTAGGATGATGAGTGTTTCCATTATTCTTCCCCTCTCGCTTGCTCAAGTTGATTGATGCGAGCCAACAGTTGCTCGTAATCTTGTTGAGATATCGAAGGCTTAGCACCTAACCAGTTTTTCTTCTCTCCGTCGTACATGGTTGCCCAGATCCAAAGGAACGGCCAAATCACGTGGAGAAAGAACAAGCTCACCCATCCCGCAACATGAATCGCATCGGCATGAGGGTGGTTACGTTTTTTCGCAATTTCGTAGGGAATATCGTGTAGGGCAATCAATCCAAAAATCAGAATCAATAGCACCACAAATAAGATCGCCAGAGAGGCGTAGTCCAGGGTTAAATTCATTGTGGAAGCTCCTAGTTTAAGACGTTCTAGACATTTAAGACGCGCTAAACACTGCTAAAACGTAACTGAGTGATGACTTTCCTTAAGCTTGTCGCTCCGTCGCAATGAAGAAATAGTAGGATGAGGCTTACATCAGGACTATTGATTCCTGTTTAAATGACAGTTTAGTGATATTTAATTGTCCATAAAATCATCAAGTTAGAACTCTATACTCATTCAAGTTCTGAATAGTTTCAGAATAAGCAGAACAGGATTGAATCTCGCTTTCTACAGGCAGAAAAAAAGCGATACCAATATTGATATCGCTTTGGATAAGGTTGCAAGACCAGTAAATATTCCGAAAAAATCGATTGGACCCCTCCATCTCTCTAAACGGGTATTAATAACCCGGCACAAGCAACAAACCTAAAATCACTTTTATCTGTTTACTGACCTAAACAAGTGTCACCAATACGCGCTGGGGCGATCTGGTCCAAGACTTTGTTTAACGCTTTCCAATCACTTGCCATCTTGTTGGCTTGCTCTTGCGTTAGCACCGTGCCATTGGCAGCAATGCGGTCGTGCTCCACCTTGGTGTAGTGAAAAATCGTCATATCCATCGCTTTGTCGTCTTTGTAAGCATTTTCCATGTTGACGACGTTCTTTTTGCTGTCATCGACAAACACGATGTCACTGAAACTTTGACCTGTTTTATCCAGAATGTACTCAAGCATGGTGCCCTTGTTCATTCCCGTGGTCATCATGACGCCGTTGATGTAACTCATCGGACGTTCAGGGTTATCAATGTAAACCGGCAAAGATTCCGCCCCTTTTTCCTTAAGCGCGGTACGCGTCATATCGAATTGGTTACGCATTAACTCTCGTTCGGTCGCGTAGCGATAGTTCGGAGAGCGAGACGTTAACGCCATAACCGTTAAGCCCTCATCTTGCCAACCACGAAGCATGGCAGGTACATCACTTTCAATGGTTTTCATCGGAACCAGCTCGTACAACATGCCAATAGAGTCTTGGAACAGGCAGTCTACTTTGTCAGATTCTTTTGGCTTCACATCGAGTTTGCCTCGTTGCCACTGGTACCAGATATCACCACCGATATCGGACGTTGAAGTCAGCAATGTGTTATCAATATCGACCACAATCAGGGGATTTTTTCCTGCTTGTTTGAGTTGGTTTACTTTAGCCGCAACGTCGTTAAAGCTGTTGGTATCTTTGACAACCACATCCGCCATTGCATTGGTAGCAAAAGACAGAGCGCAAAATAGAACCGCTTTTTTTAGCGTCATAGTATTTCCTTAGTTTGATTGTTTCGACTAGCTCGAGTTCGTCAAACAATATTTACGTTATAACATAACAAAAACAAAGTAACTTGTTGTTACGTTCCGACTATATAGTTGATGTCCATCACATAAATGGGAGCAAGGTTTCATTTTGGAACTCCGCTCATCGGATCTCCCAAAAAGTTTCTGTGCTTCAAGGCGCCAGCTTGCGACAAACAAAAAAAGAGCAGAGACGAATCTCTACCCTTTTGCCTACGCTTAATGATTAAGCTTGATAGAAAACGCTTCTTCCCGACAAATTAGCGCTGTATTAACTTCTGTATGCGTTATTTCTTCGCGTGGAACATCGCTTGCCCACTCTTGTCCTTATTCGACCAGAAATTGATGTTGAACTGAGCATCATCGCTCATCTCAATACGGTGCCAGTACTGCGGTGGGCTGGTAGCAAACTGACCTGCATTAATCACCACCACTACTTCTGCTTCTGTGGCATTTTCATCAGCAAAGCCGTAGTAAGTCACTTGCCCTTCCATGACACACAGCTGTCCAAACACTCCCTCAGCGGTATTGTGATGAGTCAGTAGCGCTGGTGGCACATTGTCTTTAGTGAAGAAAGGCGTTGAACGTTGAACAGTCCAGTCTTTAGGAATTCGTAGATGCGACATAATAATACCCTCTCTAATTACAATTCTTTTCGTTTAAATCGGTTAAGCCTGACCGGCTTGAGACAACTCTCGAAGCAATGGAAATGCTTGCGTAACTTGTTCTCCCGTCACGACGAAGCCCATGAGTCGGCTATTTTCATCTTCTGCTTTCGCGGCAATGCCAGTTTGAGAAATCTGCACGCTCCAGTTCGTCACCGAACTAAAATCGCCTGCCAATTGAATTGGATAACTCGGCGTTTTCACCTTTACCATCATAGGCGGTAGTTTCAATACTGCTTCTTGCCCCAATAATTGTTTGCCTAACACATTGGCACTTAGCACGATCGGTTGGAGATACGGCATCATTCGGCCTTGGATCTCGGCGCAATCGCCCAATGCAAATACATTGGCAGCTGATGTCTGTAATCGGGCATTCACCTCAATGCCTTTATTGATACTCAACCCACAAGCCTTCGCTAACCAAGTGTTAGCACGTAAACCCGCCGCTGAAATCACTACATCGGCTTCGATTGCTTTACCTTTGCTCAAGCTTGCCACCAGCGAATCATCTGAACGATTGATCGCAACTACACCAGTCTCCAAGGCAAGTTGAATACCTTGTTGCTTAAGTTGGTTTTCAAGCGGCAATGCGACGAATTCAGGAATCAAGTTAGCGAGAAAACGGGAATTTGGCTCAACCACCGTAACCGCTTTACCACTGGTTGCGAGATCCATGGCGATCTCGACGCCGATCAAACCACCACCCATTACTAGAATTCGTTTCGCGCGGCTGATTTGCTCTTCCGCTAATTGATATTCTTGTAGCGAGTTCAGCGTTATCACCTCAGGTGCTGCCTCACCAGATATTGGCGGCACAAAGGCTTTCGCGCCTGTCGCAAACACCAGTTTGGAGTAAGGATAGGTTTGGCCGTTGGCGACCACTTGCTGAGCTTGCACGTCGACATGCTCAATCATGGTATGGGCGAACAGTTCGATGTTGTGTTCCTGTGCGAACGCCTCACCACTTTTAACTACCAAGTCTTGGGCGGTTTGCTTGTTGCTGAATACATGACTCAAATCAGGCTTGTTGTATTCCGCGCCATCATCAGCAGTAAACACTTGCAGCGGAATATGTGCGTCCATTCGACGCACTGTTTTCACCAATTGGTAAGCCGCAAAGCCGCTACCAATAATCACAATAGGTGCTTGCATATTCGCCCCCTTACCCGTTGTATTCGACAAAGACGTCTTTACCCAAGTGGCATTCTGGGCACAAGAAGTAATCTGGCACTTCAGACCATGCCGTACCCGGTACAACGCCTTGATTAGGCTCGCCTTTAGCTGGGTCGTATACCCAATTACAAACGGTGCAAACCATGCATTGACAATCTGCAGGATGCGCCTCAGTACTAGGGTTGCTAGAAGCAGCATCTACTGCCGCTTGTGTTGTCACTGGCGCAGCGGGTTGTGATTGAACTTGTGGTGCAGACGCCGCAATCGCCGGAGAAATAACAGGACTTGTCAGGTCATGCTTTGCCCACAATTTCGCGATGTTTTGACCATGTTCGCGACATTCACGCATCGCTTTACCATCTGGTCGCCATTTAGTTTTCAAACTCACCGCGGTTTCAAAGCCTGCGTCAGTCAATCGAGCATGGATACGATCCACCGCACCACCGTTCCAACCGTAGCTACCGAACGCAGCGGCTTTCTTCGCCTTAAAGCGCAGACCGGTAATTTCTTCTAGCATGCCTGCGATCTTCGGCATCATGACGTTATTCATGGTAGAAGAACCAACCAAGATGCCTTTTGAGCGGAATACGTTGGCGAGAATTTCATTCTTATCATGCTTAGAGACATTAAAGACTTTGACCGCCACGCCAGGATCGACATCGTGAATGCCTTGCGCGATTGCATCGGCCATCATTCGAGTGTTGTTTGACATTGAATCGTAGAAAATCGTAATGCGATCTTCTTGATAATTGTCTGCCCATGCTAAGTATTGCTCGATGATTTGAACCGGATTATCGCGCCATACAATACCGTGTGACGTGGCGATCATGTCGACAGGCAAATTGAAGCTCAGCACTTCTTTGATTTTAGCGGTTACCAAGCTGCTGAATGGCGTTAAGATGTTTGAGTAGTAACGCAAACACTGTTCCATCAACTCATTTTGATCCACTTCATCATTGAATAAGCGTTCATCGCAGTAGTGCTGGCCAAATGCGTCATTACTGAATAGCACTGCATCGCCAGTTAGGTAAGTCATCATGCTGTCTGGCCAATGCAGCATCGGCGCTTCCACGAACACCAATTGCTTACCGTTACCAATATCAATGCTATCGCCCGTTTTTACGGTTTTGAAGTTCCACTCAGGATGGTGGTGATGACCCACAATCGAATCAATCGCCGCTTCTGTACAGTAAATTGGCGTGTTCGGAATCTTCTCCATCAATGCCGACAATGCGCCTGAGTGATCTTCTTCTGCATGGTTTACTACGATAAAGTCGATAGACTTAAGGTCGATTTCCATCTCTAAATTTTGGATGAATTGTTGACTGAATCGATGATCGACCGTATCAATCAATACGGTTTTCTCTTCACGAATTAGATAACTGTTGTAGCTGGTACCTTTTGTCATTTTGTATTCTGTACCGTGGAAGTCTTGAACTTCCCAATCGCGTTGACCTACCCAGTGAATGTTGTTTTTTACGTGAATTGTCATAATTACTACCTTGAATGACGGGATAAACAAAAATAATTTCTTCTTGTATTGCACCGGGCGTGCCAACTTTTAATTACTATAAATTTCAACAACTTAATTAAAAGTCAACTTTAGCAAGTGTCATTGAGACACAGTTGAAAATTGTCATTAAGACACTACAATAGTCATATTGACACAATCGGTATTGGCTATGACTTCTTTAATCGCGCAATGGCTACACATCACGCAAGACCTTAACTCGGCGCTCACTCAACAGGCTCGCTTCGATACGTTATTAACCACGATTCGAGATGTATTGAAGTGTGACTCTTCTGCCCTTCTTTTGTATGAAGACCAGCACTTTAAACCTTTAGCAATCAATGGATTGGCGAAAGAAGTGCTTGGACGCCGTTTCTCCATTGAGCAGCACCCAAGATTAGAAGCCATTGCCCGAGCAGGCGATATCGTGCGCTTTCCCTCTGACAGCGACTTACCTGATCCATACGACGGCTTGATTCCAAACCACGATGACAAACTGCATGTCCATTCCTGCATTGGTTTACCTTTGCTGATCGACGATCAACTGATTGGTGCCATTACGATTGACGCCTTCGACCCCAACCAATTTGATGGGCTACGCAACCAAGAATTACGTTTTGTCAGCGCATTGGCAGCAGGTGGCTTGCACACTGCACTCCTGCTAGAACAACTAGAGACACAAGCGAGTCTGCCACGTGACTCTTACGCTGAGAAACGCACCTTAAGTAATGAAATCATTGGTAACTCTCAGGGCATGAAGAATCTTCAAGAGCAGATTGATGCAGTCGCCGATACGGAATTGTCTGTGCTAGTAATGGGAGAAACGGGCGTAGGTAAAGAGTTGGTTGCCAGCGCTATTCACCATCGTTCTAGCCGCTCTAGCAATACTTTGGTTTACCTCAACTGTGCGGCGCTGCCGGAATCAGTCGCGGAAAGCGAGTTGTTCGGCCATATCAAAGGCGCATTCACAGGTGCAATCAGCAATCGCAAGGGTAAGTTCGAACAAGCCGATGGTGGCACACTGTTTTTAGATGAAGTCGGCGAACTGTCGTTAGAGCTGCAAGCTAAGTTACTTCGAGCCCTACAATACGGTGACATTCAACGTGTGGGTGATGACCGCCATATTCGAGTCAACACACGCATTGTCGCCGCCACCAACCGTATATTGCATGAAGAAGTGACCGCTGGTCGCTTCCGAGCCGACTTGTACCATCGTTTAAGTGTCTTCCCGCTTCATGTTCCACCTCTTCGTGAACGTGAAGACGATGTGGTATTACTCGCAGGCTTTTTTGCCGAACGCTTAAGAAGCAAATTGGGATTGAACAGCATTCGTTTGTCTCCTACTTTGGTGCAGGCACTTAAAGACTATACATGGCCAGGCAATGTACGGGAACTTGAACATGTCATTAAACGTGCTGGTGTTTTGGCAAAAGCGCGCACTCACGCCATGGACATTGAGTTAGTTGAGCAAGATTTTGACATCCGAGCGCCGAATCAGAACATCAAGAACGCTGAAGAAACGGAACAAAACTCTCGGCTTGAGCTACCAGAAGGCGGATTGAAACCAGCCACTGACGCCTTCCAAAAAGCGATGATTGTTCGAGCTCTGGAAGAAAACCAAGGCAACTGGGCAGCAACGGCACGTCAGCTTGAAATAGATAACGGCAATTTGCACCGATTAGCAAAACGCCTAGGGATAAAATAGGGATTGGGTAAAAAGCGTGTGAGATGGTGGAATTCCGCAGGAAAATCGATGTTGCTTGTGTCAAAATGCGCCATCTCAATCGACAAGTCATAAAGTAATGAATTATCAAGCAGCTATTTTCGACATGGATGGGTTACTCCTCGACACCGAACGCGTTTGTATGCGTATCTTCAAAGAGGCATGCGAAGCACAAAATCTTCCTTTCTTCGAAGAGGTTTACTTAACCATCATAGGCCGCAATGCCGCTGGCGTTGAAGCGATTTTTCGTAAGACCTACGGTGATGACTTAGACCGTCTGCACAATGAATGGCGTACTCGCTACGATGCGGTCGTGAAGCATCAAGCGATTCCGGTAAAAGACGGTGTGGTTGAACTGCTTGAATGGTTGAAAGAACAAGGCTTACCTATTGCGGTTGCTACTTCAACTGCAAAAGAAGTGGCACAGAAGAAGTTAGAATTGGCGGGCCTAAGCAAGTATTTCGACAACTTAACGACAGGCTGTGAAGTGTCCCACGGCAAACCAGATCCAGAGATCTACCTGCTTGCAGCAAGTCGTCTAAACGTAGATCCAACCAAATGTATCGCGTTTGAAGATTCCAACAATGGCGTACGTTCTGCAGTAGCGGCGAATATGGTCACTTTCCAAATCCCAGACCTTGTAGAACCTTGCAAGGAAGTTCGTGCCTTTGGCCATGCGATTGTTCCTTCCTTGCATCACGCATTAGCTGAGTTAAAACAGGCATAACCCGTTCCCACTCATCTAACTGACTAAAAACGCTCCATCTTTCGGGGCGTTTTTTGTGGATAATATTTACCCAACTTTACACTGAGACGTGTAGTTCTATTCACAACATTGATGGATAATTGCTCGTATAACCACAAATAAAACGAGGATTAATTCATGCTCAACAAGAAGCCATTAACTTGGCAAACCATTACATTGCACTGGATAACGGGGCTTGCCTTTATCGGTGTATTCGCGCTTGGTCTATACATGGTTGATTTGCCACGCAGTCCAGAAAAGTTTGAGTGGTATGGCATCCACAAATCACTAGGCGCTATCATTTTAGTTGTCGCTCTTATCCGTCTAGTGTGGCGCTTAAAAGAAGGCGCTCTGCCACCCGCTTCAGAAATGCCTGCATGGCAAGATAAAGCGGCCAAAGCAGTACACGGTATCCTTCTGCTCGCTACTTTGGCAATGCCTATCTCTGGTATCGCAATGAGCGCAGGTGGTGGCCGAGCAGTCGATATCTTCGGTTGGGTTATTATCGCTGAAGGCCCAGAAACCCCTTGGCTTCAGGAGATTGGCTCAACCATTCATCACTCTGCAGTTGAGATTCTGATTGCTGTGTTTGTTCTCCACGTTGCTGGCGCCATCAAACACCAAGTGGTCGACAAAGATGGCACCATTTCTCGAATGCTTGGTCGCTCATAGAATCCACATAGATACAAAAACGCACTCTCAATTGGGAGTGCGTTTTACTTTTAGCTCATCAACATCTCTGAAGAATCGAGCGATTGAGGTTCTACCGCCTGCTTCTTCTGCCAGCGGTCGATCACAAGCGTCGCAATCAAATCCCCTTCCACATTAACAGCGGTACGGAAGGTATCTAACGGTCTTTCTATCACCAATAAAATCGCAATCGCTTCCAGCGGAATACCCGCAGCCAGCAGCACTAACTGCATCCCCGACATGGAGCCCGAAGGCATGCCCGGCGCACCAACGGAAGAAACCATTGCCATGATGAAGATCATCACCAATCCAGTGGTACTCAAATCCACACCAAACAGCTGTGCTAGGAAAATCGCTGCGACACCTTCAAATAGCGCGGTACCATCCATGTTCATTACAGAGCCGAGTGGCAGCACCATGCTACTGACTTCTGGCGCGACATCTAAATTATCTTCCGCACTTTGCTTTGCTAAAGGCAGCGCTGCCGCACTTGATGACGTTGCAAACGCCATGGCTAATGGTGCTGAAATCGCTTTAAACAGCGCAACAGGAGAAATCCCCGTCATTACCTTGGCAATCGTTGGTAACACGACTAACCCGTGCACCATTGTGAGTACAAACACCAGTAACGCAAACAAGGCGAGTTGCTGAATCAGATTCCCACTTGAAGTCAGCGTGATATCAAACACGATCGCAAAAATAGCAATCGGAGACAGTTTAACGATGCCTCGAATCATGGTGTTGACGCTTTTGTTCAGCCCCGAAATCACTGCTAGCAACGGATGACCTGACGGAACAGAAAGCAAAATCGCAACGCCTGCCATAAAGGAGAAAACCACGATCGCCAGTAAGTTGCCATTCGCCAGTGCTGCAAACGGATTCACCATCGCCATCTTGACGAGGTTAGTGAGTATCGCGGCACCACCAGCGCCTTGCTCGTCAATCAAATGGACATCACTACCCACAGAAATGCTTTGGCTAAGTGGCTCCCATGCAGGCAATGCTAACGACGCACCAAGCCCTAAACTAATGGCAATTAAGGTGGTGAAACTGTAGAAGAGCAGTGTTCGCCCACCCAGAGCTTTAAGGCGAACGGTTGAGCCAATATTGGTGATGCCTTCGACAAGAGAAAACAGCACCATCAAGCCCACCACCATTTTCAGTAAGCCGAGATAGACCGTTTTGCCCAACATTAAAATTTGGTAGTAATCACTCGACAGTAAAAGCGATTTGTCTGCCAACCCATGGTCGACTAAAAGAAGGATGGCTTGAGCCCCACCCCACGCAAATAGGGCAGAAATAAGAAGTTGAACGGGCAAAGAGAGTTGCAAATGACGCATAAAAAACACCTAGCGCCACAAATCCTGATGATTTGGGCGCTCGATAAAAATGAAAAAATGGAAGTAAAGAGTCACGACTTGGATTAAGACCAAGAGCCTTTGTAATATGGGTTCAATAAACCTTTTACGCGTTTAAGCACTACCAAAGCCGACACACGGAACCAACCGAAAATAACGCGCTGATGCAGCCTAAAGATCGTGTCGTACAAGCGGCGAACGTAGCGTCCACGCAATACGACTTTATCATTCATCAATGCGCCAACCGCGTAGTCATGTCCAAGAGCAACGACCATCCCGCCGTCTTTGAATACAAACGGCTTTAGCTCTTTGCCTTTCACCAAGCGTTTAAATTGCTTCGCCAAATGTGCAGCGGCTTGGTTGGCGGCTTGCGCTCGTGGTGGCACGATGCTTCCATCTTCTTGTGGGCATTCAGCACTATCCCCAATAACAAACACGCTTTCATCAAGAGTGGTTTGCAGTGTTGGCAGCACTTTAAGTTGGTTAATGCGGTTGCTTTCAAGACCATCAAGATTCGCTAACCAATCCGGACATCGAATCCCTGCCGCCCATATTTGTAGATCGGCAGGAATGACTTCATTTTCCGTCACGATACGGTCTGCTTCTGCACGCTGAACTTTAGTGTTTAAGCGAACATTAATGCCTTGCTTTTGTAGTTTCTTCAGTACCTTGGCAGACATGCACTCAGCACTTGCAGGTAAAACACGATCCGCCGCTTCGATAAGCGTAATGGAAAGTTGAGTATCATCTTGATAGCGGTTTAATTGCTTGCTGACTTTCGCCCACTCGGCCGCCAACTCAACCCCAGTCGCACCTGCACCCACGATAGAAACACGATGTGAGCCGCCGTTCGCCAGCATTTGCTTCATCTGTTCCCACGCTTTTTCTGCTTGAGAAGCCGAATCTAAGAACAAGCAATGATCGCTTACGCCCGGAATTTTGAAATCGTTACTGATCGCGCCAACGGCAATAACGAGGTAATCGTATTTCAATGTTTGCTCTGGAGAGAACTCGGCGCTCACCGTAATGGTTTTATTTGCTCGGTCTAAGCCTGACATACGAGCTTGAACATATTGGTAACCGTGACAAACAGCATGAAGACGAAACGCAACCGAATCGAGCTCATTATCAAACGTGCCCGCCGCAATCTCATGCAGTCTTGGTTTCCATAAGTGATGAGAAGATGGCTCAACCAAAGTAACGGTATGGTCAGATTTGCCAGCAAAACTGCTCGCTAAACGCGTGACCATTTCTAGACCCGCAGCACCACCACCGACAACAACAAAATTCGACATACTCCCCTCCCGGAAACCATCCATCGAAAGATAAAAATCAAAAACGCAGCAAATACGTTTGGAATGGCGGGCATTATATTGAGTTGCAAATAAATGATAATAAGCTGAAAAAGAAAATAACTATTACGGATTTGTAATAATGAAAACTAAGCATCTGAGCCAAATGCTAAAAACAAAAAAGCCACCACTTTTCAGTGATGGCTTTGCTTCATCGATGTTGCTTTGTCTTGATTAGCGAGGATCAAGACCTAACTTTTGTAGTACCAGTTTGAAGTTCTCGCGGCGCTCTTTCACGTTGTGAACATCACCTGTCGAACACGTCAGATCCGGACAGCCACGGTTAACGATGCCTGAAACGTCATCGATAAATTGTGAACCTTGCAGACCACTATCTACGTACTTCTTCAGCTCGTTGTGGTAGTTCCAATCCGCGTACTGACCGCCTTCATCGTTGTACGCCTGTACAGACGTTACCCAATAGAACAGACCTGCGATCCACTTGATCTCTTTGTTCTCTTCCGAGCTACAAATCAGGCCTGGGTTAGAACAGAAGTCTAGCTCAGCATAAAGTGGGTTCGCCGGTGGCGCTTCTACCGTTACGCCATCAATCGTCTTACCAATGGTTGATGGATCAACGTGCGAACGACCTAGGTAGTGGTTAAGAGTACCGAAGTTCTGACGACCTGTGGTTTGGATAACACCACGCCCCCACCAGCCACAACCTTCAACGCTTTCTTGGCTGCTGCCGTCCCAAATGAACTTACCTGCTTTCTGACCCACGTAAGTCTTACATTCGTCACGTTCCCACACTTGCTTAGACGTATCTACGCTTTCTGGAACATCGTTACAGTGACCGTTGTTTGTCCAACGACCTGCTGCACCGTTCACCAATAGACCACGCTCTTCAAGTACTGCATCAGGTGCAGCAAAGACTGGAGCTGGAGCGCCATACCATTTCGCGTGAGTCAGAGCGCTGACTTCCATTTTGTCATCACGAGGACAAGAGTACGCATGATCTAAACCAGAAACTGGGTTTACGCCGTAATCTGCGTATTTCTGACCCAATTGACCACAGCTTGCTGTCATTGGGTAATCCGCAGGCGCGCCATATTTCACTTCAGACCAGTTGTTTTCATCACACGCGTTGTAGCGGATGGTCTCTTGCATACTTTGCGCAAGGAACGCAGCAATCGCGACTTTCGCGTATTTGATGTTGGTTGCGTCATCAACTTCATCGTTCATCAACCAGAACTTGTTGCCCGCTACACCAATGTTGTGCATTGCGTTCAAGCCATCTAGGAAGTCGTTCCATTTGTAAACCGTTGACGGAACCCACTGAGATTGTGGCGTTTCGTATAGGAAGGCTTCGTTATCCATCACACTTTCAGCATTTGCTAACTCTTGGTTTAGCGCTTCAATGCGAGTCAATGAACCTTTCTCTAACTCTTCACCTACGTAGTACAGTGGCACTTTCGCCGTTTGGTAAAGCTCAATTTTGCTGGTTAGGGCTTGAGAGTCTTGATCAAACATCAATGCAAACACGTTGCTGTACGCCGCTTTACGGATTTGCTGCTCGGTTTGCGTGTTACCCATGAAGTAGTCTGCGGTTTGCTCTGTCGGCATGTTCGCTAGCATTGCAGGCGCTTCAACGTAATCTGTTACCTGTTTTACGTACTCAAGAGCGTAGTGCCACTGCTCACTAGTTAGCGCAGCGGTAGCGTTTGATTTAGTAAACGCCACAAAGTCAGCTTTGTTCGCAGCATCTGCTTTGAAAAGCTCGAAGCTATCAAGTAGATCAGCCGTGAACACGGACGCTTCATCCCATACAGACTGACGGCCAGAGTGGGTATCGTAAGCAAACTCACCAATGCTTAGTGACCAACCAAATGTCGCTTGTGGCGCAAAGGTGGTGAAGATCAAGTTGTAAGCATGCGTCCAGCCTTTCACATCATCGCTCAGTGCGTTGATCGCATCAATATCAATACGGCTACCCGTGATATCAATGGCATTCGTCAGTGCTTGTTTAACCGCAACGGCACCAAACGATGCACCTTTGTCTTGCGTAGCGAGATCCAGAACATCCGATTGAATCACGATAGATGCTGTACCCGCGCTCTCTGCTTGTTCGATAGCCGATACAAACGAACGTGTCAGTTGCTCTAGGTCTGTGATCGCATCACTGCTGCTTGCTGCAATAGTTAGCATGCTTGGCGCTTGAGTTGATGGGCTCGCCACTACGAATGTATTTGGCCAACCTGCCACTTCTAGACGTATTGGGTCCATTGGGTTACGCAATGATAGCGCTGGCGCTGTACCCGGCTCAGTACCATCACAGTTTAGATGCAATGACCATGAGCTATCGCTGCCAGGAACAGATTGCGTCCAGTAAACCGCTGAGTAAGCAATGTTCTTGTGAACCATAATGTCACCGCCTGTCGCGTGATCACCACGAGTCCAGTCTGGGTACACATTAAAGTCAGCACACAGTCCACCTGTTGGCGGAGGTGTCGGTGTTTCTACTTTTTCAACTGTGATGTTTACACTTGCTGTCGCCGTTAGGTTCTCAGCATCCGTCGCAATCGCTTCTAGCTTAACTGCACCAACTTCTGACGCCGTCCAGTTACAAGAGAACTGGTTTGTGGTTGCTGCGTTGAAATCACAGATTTGCTTGTTGTTTGCTTTCACGATAACGCGAGACAAATCGTCATCAGCATCCGTTGCACGAACAGAAATCGAAACCGCTTCGCCTTTCTCAAACTTCGAACCGTTTGAAGGCGAAGAGAAGCTCACTTCTGGCTTAACAAAGCTTGGAGCTGCTTCAATAGCAACAGCGATACTGCGTTGTTCAACCATCTGGTTGTTCTGATCGAGAACCACCACTTTAAGTGTCGCATTGCCCACTTCATTTGGCGTCCAAGATTGAGAATACGTCGTTTGACCCGCAGCGATGTTACGTTGACCTAGCTTGCGGTCATTTGCCCAAAACTCTAGTTTAGAGATCAATTCACCATCAACACGCGCTTTAATCGTCGTTGCCTGACCCACCATCAATGTTTGACCTTGTGTAGGCGCGACGAACGTCAGCTCATGCACTTCTGGCTCCACAGGTGGCTCAACTGGCTTCTCTTTTACTGAAATGCTGACCGCTTGTTGCTGTGTAAGACCTGAGGTGTCTTCCACTACAGCTTTGATCGTGTGAGCGCCTGCACCAACAGAAGTCCAACTCGCTTGGAATGGAGCTTGTGTTACGCGAGCTACTTGTTTGTTGTCGACAAAGAAAGTCACCGCTTTAACGCTGGTATTTGTCGCCGTTACGTTTGCTAGCATGGCAACCGCTTGACCTTCTTCAAACTCAGCGCCGTTCACTGGCGAAGCCAATTGAAGAGAAATTTCTGGCTCGCCGACTTCACCCTCATCGTCAGCGATCAGACGAATGGTATTTTGAAGAAGTGTCAGATCCAATACGCCGCTCACACCTAGCGTTAGCTCAATACGTTCACCTGCCGGAAGTTGAGATTTCACCCAGCTACCGCTATCAAAAGCGAGCGCAAGTGTGTTCTTGAACACGTTACCTTGCGCGTCGCTGGTGAACTTCATTCCCGGGTAGCTGATGCCAGTCGCAGACCAAGAGGGTGTCGACATTGATAGGTTCGAATCAAACGTCACTTTCGCATCACGCAGTTCAACTGGCTTTGAACCGTCGTTCGTCAGGATCACTTTGTAAGTGTTCCACCACTGGCTTTCTGAGCCGACGATAGTTGCGTCTGTGATCACTCCTGCGTGTGCAGCAGGCAACCCCATACCGATCGCCAGTGCTAAAACACTTGGCATGATCGCTAGCGTATTCTTTCTCATAATTAAGGACTTATACAAACAACAATAAAAAGGAACAGCATTATAGAGGGGGACTTTTTTCGCGCCGCAGCGGACAGATGTAACTAAATGTAACTCAACTTACAGGTGTAAAAGTGCCAAAAATAAAGCGTCTTTTTACGTCAATTTGACGACATTTCGCACGCAATCGATAAGCAAACATAAATCTGGGACTCTAGTTCAATTTTCTGAAAGTGTGCGCAAGATAAAACAAATCAATTTATCCGTTTCTACAAATAGTGGAATTTGTGTTTTTCACACCTTTATGCATCTGAAAATCAATAAGTTACAGAATAAATACACTTGAAATACTTAGTTACATGTTAGCGAAAAAAGCACCAAAACTTGGGCGTTCTTAAGACATAAATGAAGCGCCTAAAGCGGTTATCAAGATCGTCTTCACACTTCTTAATTGAAGCGCGAAAAATAAGGTATATGAATGATCATCCAGTGAAAACGATAAGTATAACTTTGCAACAAAACGTCAATATCCGGATTGAAGCACGGTTTCAGATTGAATATTCGATGATAATGAGATGCATTGGATCGGTTTGAATCCAAGTCAGCCCAAAATAAAATATGGAGAGTGTTATATGTCTTTACGTTTAGTAGCAGCAACCTTTGCACTAGTTGGAATGAGCTTTGGCGCACAAGCGAGCGCAGAGTGTGAAGTGTCTATCGATGCAAACGATATGATGCAGTTTTCGACCAAAACTTTGAGTGTTCCAGCAACGTGTAAAGAAGTAAAACTGACGCTGAACCACACAGGTAAGATGCCAGCGCAGTCAATGGGTCACAACGTAGTCATTGCAGACACGGCTAACCTACAAGCAGTCGGCACAGAAGGCATGTCAGCAGGTCTTGAAAACAACTACGTGAAACCTAACGATGACCGTGTTTATGCCTTCACTAAAGTGATCGGCGGCGGTGAAAGCACCTCCATCACGTTCAGCACAGAGAAAATGACTCCAGGGGGCGACTACTCGTTCTTCTGTTCTTTCCCTGGTCACTGGGCAATCATGCAGGGCAAGTTTGAGTTCAAATAAGCGTTCACGCTCGAACTTAAGCCTCTGAAAAAGAAAAGGGAAGCACGATGGCTTCCCTTAATTGTATCTGTAGTTCAAACGTTAAAACGCGAAATGATCGTACTCTGAACTGTCGTCTGATTGGGTGTATTCAAGTTTCGTAATGTCATCAAACGGCATGGGTTTATAGAAGTAGAAGCCCTGAATCAAATCAATCCCCTGCTCGGCCATAAACTCTAACTCACGCTTCGTTTCGATGCCTTCCGCAACGGTTTCTGCCCCAGTGATTTTCACCAGTTTAGCTGTCAGTCTGAACAACTCTCTTCCGTTCTTGTTATCAAGGTTGAGCACTAAAGAGCGGTCGATTTTCACCTTATCGAAATCGTATTTCGACAAGTAGCCGATAGACGAATAGCCGGAGCCAAAATCATCCAGTGCGATCTTCACTCCCGCTTCTCGTAACTCACTCAACACACGGTGGGTGCGATGCTCATCTTGAATCAACATGTCTTCGGTAATTTCAAACTCAACTTGCGAGTAAGAAAGTGCGCTTTGGTGAATCATCATCAACACTTTCTCTGTGAAATCTGGCACCAAACACGTTTCTGGAGACAGGTTGATCGACACCTTAAAGCTTGGACGATTCGCTAACGGCGCTACTTCTCGCAGCGTTGTTTCTACCACCCACAGGTCCAATTCACTCATCAAGCCCACTTTGGCAAAATCTTCTAGAAACGTCGGAGGCGTGATGTCACCTGTTTCAGAGCGATGGCGAATCAACACCTCAAGCGAACGAATCTCACCAGTGCGAGCGTTTACTTGCGGTTGGTAAAACAGGACGAACTCACCGTGTTTCTTCAAATCGCTAATGCGTTTCTGAGCAGCAAACTTATTGGTGATCTCCGGGAAGAAAGCCCCCGCGACTTTACCGTTGTCTAACCCTTCATAGTTGAAGAAATCGTCAGAGACTGACTTCGCAAACAAAGCGTTTGAGCTGCCAATTTTGTCCATCTGCTTAAAGAACGGATAGTAAATCACGATACCGACCAGAATAATGATCAGCTGTAATATCGCGCCCGTCCAAGTGTAACCTGTACCGATGTAACCACTGGCTAATGGCGGTGTCATCCAGCTCATGATTTCTGTTATCGGCGCAACTAAACCCATCACTGTAGCAATGTACGCAATAATAAGACCGATAATCGGCGCAATCAGAAACGGCACAATCATGACTGGGTTGAACATGATTGGTAAGCCATAAATGATCGGTTCGTTGATGTTGAACAAGCTCAATACTAACGCCGTCGCCGCCAATGCTTTGTAACTGCGATTCTTGGTCAGAAACAGCATACACAGCACCAGAGAAATGGTGTTTCCTGCCCCACCCATTCCCGCATAAAAGTCATAGAAGTTGGTGGTTAAAATTGGCAGTGGTGTACCAAGCGCTTCGTGGTTCTCTATCGCGACACGCGTTGTCTCATACAACTCTGCTTTGTAAGGAGCAAAGATGATGTGACCATTGATGCCAATCGACCAAAACAGGTTACGTACAAACTCATAGATAATGCCGTCAAGCAAAGAGTTCGGGTCAAGTTCTGGCAGCAGAAAACTCGCGATATCCGCTGCGCAAACCGCCTTGCCCAGCACGTAGCCAAGAGCAGAATATCCAACCACCAATACAACGGTAGCCATCACAAGGTTGTATGACTGATCCACCACATTTGGCAACTCTGAACGCATGAACCATTTTCGGTTTTGCATCACACGCACAGACCAAGCGATCACTGTTGGTACAAGGATCGCCAGTGGGTAGTTACTCGGAACGACAGTGCCTTCTTGCAGCAAACCCCATTCGTTACACACGATAAAGTAAACCATCAGCGATGGCGTGATGACATTTACACGAGATACTTTCAGCAAAGAAGAAAGAAACTGCGAGAAATACACTAACAGTAAGATCGGGAAAAGCTTCCAAATGATCGCGCTTGCTGTGCCAATCGTGATGCCAAGTTGCTCATAACCAGCAATCATAAATAGGTTACTCAGCAAAGTACTAAATGCTGAAATGAGCGACACGGGCAATAACATCACGAGGACATTACACAAACCGTTAATGTATGAATTGGAAGAAATTAAAGTAAAAAGCCGATTAATGTATCGATTATTCATTTGGCTAAGTAAATCCATCAAAGTACGACTCAAAGAGCCGTTCAGGAAGTTCGCCGCAATTAAATCCGTTTAGTTTGTTTCGCAATGAGGGAGAGTTTCGACATGCTCGTCGAGGACGGTATCATTCGAGTAACAAAGCGTTGATCGTTCAACGTTGCGAATAGTCACTCAACAAAGGTAGCCATAGCCAACTTGTTGTTATCATCCAAACAAAAAGAGCACAAGCTAGGACCCTCGTACTCTTTTAGTCTGGTTAAACGCGTTGTTTCTTGGGTCAACGTCGTTTGTTATTTCGCCTGCTATTTAAGCAAGGAGGCGCACATTAGCGTCAGCAAGTCTATATTTCCACTCGACTTTGTGATTGTGACGATAAAAGTGGCTTGTCTTGTTGCTCACCAAGGATATCCACCAGTGGTGACGGGCGAGCAAAGAAATAACCTTGCACTTTATCGACACCACAGCCTTTCACAAAATCGTACTCTTGTTGAGTTTCCACCCCTTCTGCGACCACTTCGCAATGGGTAATGTGGCCCAACTTTGCGACCAACTCATAGAGGTCTCTGCCCTTTTGATCGTTGGCATCGAGCAACAGAGAACGGTCGAGCTTGATCTTATCAAACGGGTATTTCAGCAAATGCGGGAACGACGCATAGCCCGTACCAAAGTCATCCATCGCGATACGAATGCCTTGAGCTTGCAGCGCTTCCATAGTTTTAATCAAAAACACCTTATTGCTAAGAATCGCTTCTTCGGTAATTTCAATTTCCAACCACTCTGGTGAGATGCCGTAGTGCGCCAAGCGCGATAGTAAGTGCGGCACAAACTCTTCTTGCTCAATCGTCGCTACTGCGATGTTGATGGCGATACGGCGATCTTTGGACAGCGTCATTTGCTGCATATCTGCCAAGACTCTTTCAATGACCAACTTATCCAACAACGGCATTGAGTTGAGCATTTGGAAGTCACTCACAAACGTCGGAGGGCAAAGGTTTCCGTCTTTATCGATATAACGAAGTAACGCTTCATAAGAGAACACGTTAACCTTCTTTGTCGACTGAAGTTTTTGATAAAACATCACCAACTCACCTTCTCGCAGTATCGTGGTTAAACGCTTTTGTGCTGTTGATTTGCTGATACTGGAGTTATTGGAGTCTCTTACATTGTTCAACAATGATTTGAATATCGAGCTCTCAATACCGGTATAGGCGGTGTTCGCACGAAACTGCGCCGAAAACTTCCCTGCGTATGCCAAGTAAAATGGGCGGTAAATGAAAACACCCAACACAATGATCAACGCTTGCAGAATCGAACCTTCGATTTGATTTCCCATTGCCATGTAACCGCTGAAAATGGGTGGCGTCATCCAGTTTACGATGTTCTCTACCGGTGGCACTAAACCAAACGAAATACACGAATAGGTGATAACAAAACTCACCAAAGGCACCAGAACGAAAGGGACGATCAGGATCGGGTTAAAGATGATCGGCAAGCCAAACAGCAACACTTCGTTGATATTGAAAATCACCAGTGGCATTGCTGCCAGAGCAAGCATCAGGTGGTTACGCTCTCTCGCGAACATCAGCACACACAACAACAAGCTAATCGAGTTACCAGAGCCACCCATCGACATGAACGCATCATAAAAGCCTTGGCTAATGACGTTGAGTGGCGCATCCCCTGCTTGCCAAGCCATCATATTGGCTTCTGTGGCAGCAAAGATCTGCTGCTTAATCGCAAACAGCAAGTTGTGTCCGTTGATACCAATCGAGCCAAGTAACCCAAGCACGGTTTGATACATCAATCCGCCAGTGAGCGTAAGTGGGTCGACACCCAAATCACGGACCATGCCACCAAACAACGCCATAAAAATCGCTGTGAAGTGGGACATGACCAAGGCCACCAGCACAAACAAGAAAAAGTGCACCACGTGCTTGAGCAAACGGGACGAGAAATCTAGGGCTTGCGGCTCTAACAAACGTATCTTGAATAGACTGCAATACACATACGTCATCGTCGCGCTCAACAAAGCGAGCAACGGGTTGTTTGGCAGCATATAAGTTGCTGACAAGCTGCTGTTTTCTATCGAGACCAAATAAAACATGATCAATGAATAGATGATGAACAGCGCGCTCGAAACATTGGTTTTGTGGGAAAGGTAGTACCCTGCCACGACACAAAACGCACTTGGATAGAGGTTGATCAAAATGTCGGAGACGTGGAATAACAACTGCGACAAATCAGCCAAACCGGTAAGCCTGAAAACGTGTCCGAGAAATATGGCCAACGCATTAGACAAAGTCAGCGGAAGTAACAGCAAAGCAATAGACGCCAAATCCGTTAAATAGGACTTGGAGCTCGCTCGCCATTGACTCACCACTGCCAATAAACGTTGGGCAGGTGCAAATTTGAGTGTAAAGCCAGTTTGCATGGAGCATCTTATTATAAATGGGGGAGTGAGCTGTTAAACGAACAGCCGTAATTGCAACCTGTGCCTTTTTAGGCGTGACCATCTATGTAGTCTTAGTTAGTAGTAATTTTTAGTGCTTAGCAGCAAGCGTAAGTTGTGCGGATAGGTTGCGAGGCGTAATTTAGCGATTATATGCGCCTCGATCCATTAAGATTATTTGTCGTGACGATAAGCGGATACATAAAAATAACCCTCACTGTAAAAAGCGAGGGTTAACATTTGCCAGATGATTATTGAGCGAGAACTTAATGCTCAGTATTCATTGGAAATCGTTGCTCATAAAGCTCCATAAAGTCTTTACGAATCAGATGCTCTAGATGGTTTGCTTTATCTGTCGGGCAGAAAATCATGATGTGCAGGATTTGCTCACCATTAATGTTACTTGAGATATGAATGTGCGGCTCTGCACCCGGTAGATCGACACCAGCGTGTTTCTCGATCATCGCATTGTAACGGTGAGCAACATCGGCAAAGTAACTGCAATGTTCATCAATCTTATCGGTCAGTAAAGGCAAAAGTGGGTAGAGATTGACGAAGTCTTTCACCACAACAGAAAAGTCATGGTAGACGTAACGCTTCATGAAGTTGAGGTTCTTCACTGGGTAGGTAAAGAACATGCTGTTGGGCAACGTCGCGGTTTTCCCCGTGAAGTGGTATTGCCCATGATGCAGGTCGATTTCTTGAATCACTGTCGCCATCATGTTGTGCTCAATCACTTCGCCACATAGCTTGCCGACTTCAATCCAGTCACCGATGCGGAATGAACGCGAACTGGCTCGCTGAATCGAACCAGTAAAACAAAGAATAATCTCTTTAGATGCGACCACAATCGCCACTGCAATCGCCGTAACGCTTAGGGCGAACTCGCTGATTTCTGATTGCCATAAGATGAACAACAGAATCAGAGTGAGAGCAAATGTGCCGTTTTTGGTTCTCGACATCCAACTGCGTTGTTCTTCCGTAATGAAGGCATCGTCACCACGAATTCGAGACAGAATCAAACGACGTAGAACAATGATAAACAGCAGGATTAATGCGGAAAATAAAATTTTGTGAGTGAGAAGAAAATCGACGACTAACTGCACTTTCTCCATTACCCGACTCCCTGTTTGGTTTAGATAGGTTGACCTTTCATGCTAAATATCGCTCAGAAAACAGATAGCTAGCTTGCGAGAGGACAACCTTACCAAATTATTCAGTCGGTTGCCCCAGTTCGCTTTCTTTAAATACGATAAACGCACGGCGGTTTAAAGCATTGGCTTCTGGAGATTCTTCGTTGATCACAGGTTGAAGCTCACCAAAGGCTTTTACTTCCCACACAAACTGCGATGGATCGAGCTTCGTCTTGAGATACGCCACCACGGTTTGCGCTCTTCGCTCCGCCAATTGTTCATTATAAGAGAGCGAGCCCACTTGGTCGGTATGACCAGCCACCATAATGCTACCTTCTAAACCTTGCAGTTTTGCGATGAAATCATCTAATTGTGAAAGGTCTTCCGGTTTTAATTCCGACTTATCGAAATCAAAGTGCGGTGTCATCGCCATGTAGATCTTACGTTCTGGCTTTGGCGGCTCACAGAAAGGCATCTCTTCGTACTTCTTCGCCTCTTCAAACATCACGTAAGCACGACGGTTTTCAGCACGAGCTTGATCCGATTTACCCAACGCTAGCGGCTGTGACTCACCAAAGTGCTTCACTTCCCAATCGTATTGGCCTGGGTCGAGTTGTTGCTGAAGATACGCCTCTACCGATTCAGCGCGGTGCATAGACAGCTTCTCGTTATATTCGTCAGAGCCTTTAAAATCAGTGTGACCAACAATCGTGATGCGTCCGCTCAAGCCTTGAATATCACGGATAAACGCATCTAGGCTTGCCGCATCGGCTTCACGAATGATGGATTTATCGAAGTCGAAATGCTCGGCAACCGCAATATGGATTTCGCGTTGTGGTGCTAAACATTCACTGATCAGAAACTTGGAGACATTGACATCGGCAAACTTCTCTCGGTTCTCTTGGCTTACATACGCATCCGCCGAGCACCCTGCCAATATTGCCCCTGCGATCATGCCGCTTAACAAACGAATCGTCGTTTTCATATCGCCCTCTTATAACTTACCAACTAGGTTAATGAACACGCCTGATGCGTCGTAATCGTCATCATTCGCTAGGTTGCCATCAAAGCCTGAGAAGTTGTAACCCACACCGACTTTGAAGTTGTCGCTCAAATGTTTGTTAACCGAAACCAATGCGCCTTGCTCTAGCTCATCGTAGGTGCTGTCCGTCTTCCAGTGGTACTCACCGGTCACGTCCCAATCTTTCATAACACGATAAGAGGCACTCAAACCGTAGAGAGAAATTTTACTGTCGACTGGAATGTCTTCGCCTGACTGGCGAGTGAAGATTTCATGCTTGTCCTTATAAGCGTATTTCGCGCCTAAATCCCAATTTGCATCCAACGAGTAGATACCTTCGATTTCGATGATGTGGCTTTCTTCATCTTTGTAATCCACATCGCGGTTAAGTTGGTCGAAGTCCACCAAATAGGTGTAACGAGAGAGTACGTTCAAACGGTCGTTGTAGATTGGGCGATATGCTAAACCTGCAGTGGATTCAATAAAACGAGCCAACACTTTATCGCTCGATTTACTTTCTGAGCGTGAGTAGTTGAATTTACCAAATAAGGTGTACTCTTCCGTTAGATGATGTGTGTAACGGTTAGTCGTCACCCATTGGTCGACACGTTTTTTATCTGGGTCTGCAGAATCATCGGTCTTGTCGACACGATACTCGACTTTGTTCTTGAACAATACGTCATCCACATCAATCGACGTGCTCACACTCACGGCTTGGCGCTCGGTGGTGATCTTCTGGTCGTCTTCGATTTCGCCTTTTTGATAGCCGATGCCCATGTCGATGTCGTCATTCATGTCGTAACCAAAACCAAACGAGTCGATTCGACCTTTGCCGTTGTTCTCATCAACAAATTGGTTTTCTTGGTAGAAATCGACGGTAGAAGTCAGGTCTGCACGTTGGCCGACAATCACGTTGTTTTTGCCTTCGTAAGTGTCGTCTACGTAGGTTAAGTAGGTGCTGTAATCTTCGGTTACGTCATACGTCACGCTCGCTTCTGCGGCATCACCGCGATCACCCGTGGTGTATTCCGCACCAACCACAAAGTCTTCTAGAATGCGTGTTTCACCACCTAGCGTGACGCTGTCGTTCTCATCGTATTCGTCGGTTTGACCGACAGTTTTTTGGCCTTTGATGTACACGTTGTTGTCGCTGTCCCAGATGTAGTCAGCACGCAGACCCGCTAAGGTCCCTTTGCCTTTTTCATCTTGGTTGTTTAGCTCTTCAACTTGTTTACCCGCTGCCGAGATCTTGATGTGTTTGGTGACTTTAACTTGGGTTTCCAATTCTGCTTGCTGGGTATCAGTTCGCAAATCACCATCGGATTCGCGCTCTTCCACCGAGGTAAAGCGCGTCTTCACAGCAACTCGGTCAGTGGCTTGGAAACGAATTTCAGTACCGTAAGACTCTTGCTCTAAGTCGTCATCTTGGCTGGCAAAACTGTAGCCAGCGTCTTTGGATTTGTACCAAGCTTTGACGTCGTTACCCACCGCAGAGAATACGTTTGGAGCTAAGTCGTAGAGGTTCATCACCCCTTTCACTTGGTAGATATCGCCTTCACGATCTTCCGCGTTGCTACCAATCGGAGTGAAGGTTAAGCCGCCATCGAAAGATACGTAGTTGGAATCGGTTTGACGACCTTTACTGTGTCCGAATTCGGCTTTCAAGTACGTCCCTTCTGATGCACGCAAGGTTAAGTCCGTGCCGTACGCTTCGTAGTCTTGGTTGTCTTTTTCTTCGGTTTGGTAGTTTGCGCCCACACCAATGTAGTCGTTCACCCAACCTTTCACACGACCACCAGCGGTCATTGCGTCAAGCGCGTCACTGCCTTGGGGAACGTATTCATAGTCCACCGAAAGGTAGTTGTCGTAGCCAGAGGCTGGTTGGTCGTTGATGACAGTGCCGAAGTTATCCGAAATGATGTTGTTCAGCGGTCTGGTCAGAATAATGCGGCCTTGGTACGGGTCGATTTCATAGTCACGCCCCGATTGCAGCGGCATTTCTTGCACAGTGATGCTACTGTCTGGGTCGACAACTTTCACCATTACTTTGTCACTGCCCGGTACCACTTCACCATGACGCAAGAAGTACAACGAACCACCAGTGCCTAGGAATTCATCGTGAGCGAAGAGTGAGTCAGATTCAGCCGCAAAGCCGACAATGTTTAGACGATCTTCACCAAACTTGGTGGTTGAACGAGTACGGTAGTCACCTTTAAAGCCGTATAAGCTACGGTTGTAATCGTTGTTGTCGGTGCCAGTAATGCCAGTGTTGTAGTTACCCCACAACACATTGGATTTGTCGTACTCAACGTTGAGGTAAACCTTACCTTTGGTGTTCACCACTTTGTAGATGTTGGAGCTGTCACCATAGTTGCCGTAATACATCTCATCGTCGTCTTCGAGAATGTCGAATACGCTGGATGAGTCAGAGGCAAACGGGTTCTTAAACATGTCTCGCACGTCACTCTCTTTAGTATCAAAGTGAGTGGTCACTCTGAGTTTGTCGCCAAACTTACCCTGACCAAAGTACGCTAAACGTCCTTGGTTATAGATGTCATCTTGGTATTGCTCGTCAACGGCTAATGCGGCGGAGTTGCCCGTCACTTTATTCTTACCGATGTAGAAATCCGCAAGACCCGCTTGTACCCAATACTCATCAGGAATACGCACGTATAGTTGGTAACGACGCTCTTCACCACTGTCGAATACCACACGAGTTGGGAACAGATAGGCATCTGCTGGCAAGTATTGTTCTGCGTATAGTTCGCCCTCTTCCACATCAAACTCGTCTTCGCCAATCACGACTTTATCAACGCCTTTTAGTCCCGTACCCATGAATCTAGCCAGACCAGCAGAGGTAGGAATATTGTGACGCATCAACTGAGCTTTACCAAGCTTGCGGCTTTGCTCTTCTTCACCGTCGTTCTTATCGATATCGACTTCAGAATCTGGCTCGACAAGGTCAATCACACCAACCGTCGTCACGTCCATATTGCCGTCTTTATCGAAGGCTTTTAAACGGAACAACAGCTGCGTGTTGGATTCAAATTGATACTCTTGGTCGGTCGCACCATCCCAAACAATGTTGAAATCGTTTGCAAATTGCTGACCTTCTACCACTGCTAAAGGATCAACCAAGCCACGGTCACCACCACGGAAGACTTCCAGTTGGTAATGGTCAACGTAGTAGCTGAAGTTGGTTGTGATAGCAAAACTCATTTCTTGCAATGGTTTGCCATCTTTCACTTCAACATCGCTGCTAATGCTCAGGTCAAGTACCGGGTCAAATCGCATGATGTCGCGGCTTACCCAAATCGCACCTTGGTCTAGGTAGATACGGGAATTATCCGTTTGTTCGTGAGCTTTTACTTCAATACCCAGTGAGTCACTGTCAAGTTTCTCCAATTGGCTGGTGTCTTTCGCGTACGAAAGTATCGGCAACGCAGCCGCGATACACATTGTCAGTTTTGATTGTCTAAATCTAATCATAATAATCCTGCTTAACCGCTTGAGTGGTTGGCTGGGACTGGCCCAGCCTGCGTCTGTACTGCGAACGGTTAATCATCCCCACTGCTTTGAATACTGAAGTTAAATTTCGTCAGTTTGTTTGGTGTGATCCGGCGTACTTTCGGGTTCTCACTGACCACCCTCATACCTGTCGGTAGCGAGTCTGTGTCGACTTTGACCAAGAACTGCTTACCTTTTTTATTCAACACCCACTGATCTGGAACGTGGTATCGACCATATTGGTCTGTCTCGATGATGATGCCTTCGACCGTTAACAGTCGAACGCCTGGGATACCGTCTTCGTAAAGTCCTTTGTTCTCTACGATGATTTCCCATAGGTACATATCACCATCTCGGTAGAGGTTTCTCACCACGTCGATGTTCTCTGCCGACAGACCTTTTTTCTTATCTCCTTTGTGCTTGGTAAGCGCGTTACCTTGCTTATCGAACTCAATGTGCGTGCCGTTATCCGTTGTCACCTTGAAAGGGAAACCTTGGCGAGTTCGTGTATTAAACTGGAACACCACTTTGTTGCTGTGTTCGAGGGTACGGTTACGAGATAGACCGAACAGCTCATCGACTTCATAACCTTTATCGACACTCGACATCACGACGTCTTGGCCTTTGTGCTTCACCTTCACATCTTTCAGTTGGGTTTCAACACCATCTTGAGTAATGAAGGTCGACCCCGGTACGTAATCGCCCGCGGTAAGGTCTACATCGATGTAAATGTCATCTGCCGTTGCGTCTGCTTGGAAACCGTCACCGTTGTGGTCTTCGAACACCTTGCCGATGATCGAAGCTGTGTCGAATACTTTATCTGGCATGACTTCGACCGTTGCACTGGCGAGGTTCGACTTCACAACGTAATTGGTCGTGGTGTTTTGTGCCGAGAAGCTTTCTGCCGGTGGCGCTTCGGCCCATGCTGTGTTGGTGTAAACGCCAAAGGTAGCACCTACGCTTACACGCATTAGGTAACGGATACGAACAGCATCAGCGGTTTTCGAATCGCCCTTGCCGTAAATATTCATGTCGCCGACTTCGAAGAACAGTTGATTGGTCTTCGTTGGCTCTACGGTGATTTGGATGTCATCCGAGGTATCAAATACGCCATCAGGACCACTGTTGACCATCTCTGTCGAGTCTGGGATGTAAGCAAAGCCGCCCGGATAGCGGTCAACCAAACGTACACCAGTGAATGGATTGTCGTTTTCATTGGTAATCACGACTTCGTATTCGACAACTTCACCGACGCTCGCCTCTGACTTGCTCGCTACCTTGGTCACTTTCAGCATGCCTTCGTTGTAAGCTTGCTTCTTAACCTTGATCGTGACGTTGGCGGACGCGACTTCACCTGTCGATGCTTTCGCGGTAAAGACGTTCGTGAAGTTGTCATCAATGCCTTGGTTGATTTCACCCGTCACTACGATTTCGTATTCATTACCTTGGTACGCCTTCATAGTGTGGTTTGAATCGACGTTGCTATCTGAATCGACAGAAACCACCACACCAGACTTGAGCTCAGTGATGGTCGCTTTCCATGTGGTGAACAATGGATTGCCGTTGTTACCAATAAGCTTATCGATTTCATCCAACAGGTTGACGCTTTCTGCATCTGCAGAGCCTCGGTTGGTCGCCGTCATCGTGAAGGTAATTTCATCGTCGTCGTTGGTGTATTCCGCTTTATCTGCCACCTTGGTCACCGACAAAATGATCGGCAGTGGTTTGATAGTTGCGAAATCATCTGCCAGAACATCACTTTCTGACTTGTCGTAGGCATACGCGTGGTTGGTGATTTCTCCCATCGCATCTGCATTGACGACACCTGTGATTTCAATATCCAACTTATCGTTTGGCGCAATAATCACACGGCTATTCACATCCAAATTGTCACCTTGAATCTGTGGTAACACGATGGTGCGATCGTCACTGTATGAGCTTGTCATGCTCCAACTGGTAAACGCTGGCGCTTCGGTGTCGTGAATCGTATTTACTTTCAACTCTGAGATAAGATCTTTAAGCACTATCTCTTCGGTAAACGAGCCAGATTCATTACTTAACACCACGTGGTAAGTGACGTTTTCACCCGGACGGTAGTACTCATCATCAACGGTCTTCTCTAGCTTGACCGACTCTGGCATCGCCAATAGCATCGCGCTTGCTTCTTGAGTTTCACCGCGGAACAACGCACTTGCTGTGTTCTCAATCTCGCCCGTTGCGTATTGATTCACCAAACCAGTGATGACGAACTCCACTTCATCATTCGCTGCAATGGTCAGCGTTGAATCGATGTCCGTATTTACGCTTGGAATATTGGTAATGTCAGTATCGGAACTGCCCTTGTTCACTTCGATACGCCACGAATCGAACGCTTTGACTGTCGTGCCATCTAAGCGAACCACTTCAAGATCACTAATGGCATCTTTCACCTCAACGTCTGTTGCTGGCACCGTACCTTCGTTCTTCACTTTGACGCGGAATGTCGCTTCTTTGCCCGGAATGTAGAACTCAGTGTCAGCGGTTTTCTCAATAGAGATGCCTTGCGATTGAGGCTGAATAGTCGCGCTCGATTGTTGTGTGGTGCCATTCAAATCAGCGGTGGCAGTGTTGGTAATTTCACTCGCCGCTAATGGGTTGGTTTTCACCGTAATGGTGAACTCAACAATGTCATGGGGCGCGATATCGATCACTGAACGAATGTCTTGGTTATCGATAGGCATTGGTGTGATCGTTGTGCGGCTGTCACTGTTGGTTGTTTCAATCGTCCAGCTTTCAAACGCTCGCTCATTAACCCCGTAGATGTTGGTCGCTTTGATACCCGATAGAATGTCATCCAATTTAATGTCGTTATCGAAGCCATCGGTACCGTTGTAAACACGAACATGGAACACCGCGTCTTCACCCGGAATGTAAATTGGTGACTCTGCTGTTTTCTCAATCCAAACTTCTTCAGGTAGGGTTTCTAACGTTGCAGTTGCATCGGTAGTCGCACCGCCGAACTCAGCCGTCGCGGTGTTAACGATGTTAGCAACCGCACTGCTGTTGACTGTACCTGTGATGGCAAATTCAACCGTGTCGCCAGGTGCAATATCAAGGTTGGTAGAAATGTCACCGTTTGGTCCTGGTACCGTTTCGATATTGGTACGTGGGTCGCCTTTAGTGGTCACTATCGTCCAATCATTCAATGCAGGCTCCATTGCCCCACCCGAGGTTTCCACTTCAAGTGAAGAAATGATGTCATCGACTTTTACATCGGCCGCAAAACCGGAACCGTTGTTGGTCACTTTGACACGGAATGTAGAGAACTCTCCCGGTTGGTAGTAACGCTCATCAGTGGTTTTCTCTAGAACGATATCGCCCGGACGCGGTTTCAACGTTGCAGTTGCCGTTACGTCTTTACTGTTGTGATTCAACGTTGCGGTGTTAACAATGTCACCCGTCGCTTCCGTATTGACTAAGCCAATAACGTAAAGGGTGATGGTGTCGTTCGGTGCGAGGTCGATGTTGTAATCGATATCCTTATCGACAACGAGTGAGTTAGCATCGACAGTGGTCAGTGAACTGCCCGTAACATACTGAACCGCCCATTGCAGGAAGGCTTGGTTCGCCGAGCCATCAATGGTGTTCACGGTAAGCGCACCAATTTCATCTTTTAGGTTGATGTCATTCGCGTAGCTGTTGCCTTCATTGACGATTTTCAGGATGTAACCTGCCGCTTGGTTAGGGCTATAAAACTCTACCATTGGCTCTTTGGTGAAGGTTAAATCTGGGATCTTCGCCGTGCTGGTCGCTTCTGCGGTTTTAGTCGAACCGTTGTAGGTCACTTCAACTTGGTTGGTGACATCGCCCACCACTTCTGGGTCAAGCTCCCCTTCCGCCGTAATAGTCACTACATCATTTGGACCGATGTCCAAGCTGCCATCTAAAAACTCACCAGTAGACGATGGGAACTTAGTGTCACCCGTCTGTGAAGATGCATTGAAGAAAATGGTGCCAGATTCAAAGGCTTTTACTGTCGCGCCAGTAATACTGGTTGAAGTGATGTCGTTGACTAGATCTTTGATCGCCACATCACTCGCCCAGTTGGCGGTGGTGTTTTCGATCTTGATGGTATAAGTCAGCTTGTCACCTGATTCGTATTGGCTCTTATCAACGGTTTTATCGACCGTGAGATCAGCCGTTGCCGCCACGTAAGTCGCATCCGCAGTTTGCGATCCGCTTGAATCGCTCACTTCCACTACGTTGGTGATATCGCCAACAAGGTCCGCTTTTACAACACCTTCAACATGAAGTTTCACTGTGTGATCTGGGTGAATGTTGTAGCGAACTTGATAACCATTGTCACCAGTCACCTCAGAGCCAGCAATTGGTTGAGTCAGCGTTGGATCTGTACCATCAACACTCACAGATGTTGCTGACCAAGAATCAAACGCACGCACAGGTAATGTTGCGCCTGCTTTCTCAGCGCGAATCGTCTTCCAAAGGTCTGAAATCAACACATCGGTCGCATAACCTGTACCGGTATTTTTCACCTCAATGTCGTAACCGATGGTATCGCCCGGATGGTAAATCGCTGGGGTGATTGAGGTGGCTTTCGAAACTGCAAGTGTCCCCGGTTCTGGATAGATGAACTTTTCACGTAAGTTGTATGTATAGAAATCGGTACTAGAGGCTAGTCTTCCTTTGATTTGGTTAGTGAACTCACCAACAGCATCATCGCGTACGTGGCCGACAACTTCGATAAGTATCTCTGCATTACCACTCATGGGGACATCCTCTACATTGATGTCCTTATCCGCGGGCGCAGCATTAATTAAATCAACTTTAGTAAAAGTAGCGTCAAGACCAGGGTCTACAATTTGCGCAGAAACTGTCCAATCTTTCAGCGCAACCTCTTCTTTACCACTTGCTGTTTGAACCTTGTAATCCGTAATCGTATCTTGAATATCAATCAACTCGTTATTCGTCGTCTCATTTCGAACTCGGATTTGATAAACAATTTCAGAACCGGGGGTATAGGTCGGTGTCGTCGTCGACTTCTCAGCTGTTAAGCTTGATGTGCCTTGATTCAAAGTAACATCATTACTATCCACTCCATCGACAGTCGCAACGTTTGTGATGGTTCCTGTTGCGTCGGTCGCTACAGCACCATCAATCTCAAATACGACAGTATCAGTTGGCATCAAGTCAAACGTAGCATCAAGAGGCACGTTACCTTGGTATTGGCCACTTATAGAGAAACGGTCTGGGTCAGGAGCGCTAACAACCGCAACACTGTAGTCTGTGAACGCAGATCCTCCAAGGGATGTATCTATTTCGTTCAACTTATCTACGATGCTCACATCGTTAGCAATACCTTCACCTGTATTTTGAACAGTAACCTGATATTGAACCTGCCCGCCAGGGTTATAGTGACAGTCTGTGCCTGTATCTGACGGGAACGTACAACTTGGACCAATTTCATCCGCGGTAGTACCAATAACAGTTTTGGTCACAACCAGAACAGGAGTAACTGGTGGAATCACATCAGTTGTATCACTTTGATTGCCAGCTTTACCCGTGTTGCCATCGATATCACCAAGTGCATCTGGGCGAACTTTACCGGTAACCGTAAATTCAATGACTTCTTCTGGGGCAATATCGACTAACAGGTCAAGATCATCAGTTGCATCATAAGATTCAATATAAGTGTCTTGTGTTCCCGTTGTACCTGTTGAAGTAAAGGCATGAGAGATGTTTGTCTCTGAGAACGCAGATTTCGTCGTCCCGCCAATCACCTCAACGCGAACGTTAGAGACGATATCTTGGATAACGGTTTGGTCACGCCACACGGGTTCGGTGTTGGTCACCGTAAATTTGTAGATGACCTCATCTTCCGGTTTGTAGGTGTCACCGGATACATAAGATTTGCCATCGATAGAGACAATTTCTTTACTCACCGACAGGTTACTGCCCTCTGGCGTGACTTTCGCAGAATTGAAGTTGCTGCCGTTGTATTTCGGAGTCGCAACAATCTGGTCGAGCGCATCTTGGCGGATTTGTGACTCCATGACAAAGTCAATCCAACCACCCGGCGCAATCGAAAGTACAGGGATATCGATGTCTGCATTTGCGCCGCCAATATAGCCATCAATTAGCGTCGTCGCTTCACCCGAGGTAGTCGCGGTGACTGTCCAACCATATTGGTCAAATGCAGGTAGCGTTTGTGAGTCAGATTCACCTGCTGCGTTCTGCGCGACACGTACTTTGACGTTTGAGAACAACTCTTTCAGTGATTTGTTGTACTCCAAACCTTTACCATTGTTCTCAATGCGCAAGTGGTAAACGATCTTTTCGCCGTCCGTCGTATGGTTGTAAGTGGTCTTGTGTGTCGCCAATGATGTATCAGTGTACGCTTTGTGCGACTTAGCAATTTTCACCGGCAGCATGTTCACAGGTTCTGACGGTAAATTATGGCTGTTGTCTACCACCGCAACGTTGAGAATTTGGCCAACGGCTTTCTCACTGATCTTCGCTTTGATGGTGTAAGTAACAAAGGTTCCACCTGTCGCGAATCCGTTTGCGGCTAAGTTGAACTTAGTGTCGATATCACTGTTATTGCTGACAGAGCCTGCATCACTGATACCACTCGAATCGGTACTGGTCACAATGGTCCATGAATCAAACGCACGACCTTTACCGCTTCCATCGAAGTAATCAGTCTGGATCTTGCTGATTTCATCCTTGATTGGCATCTCATTGATGTGAACGTTGTTCAGGTTCTTCAGTGAGATTTCATACTCGATGTAACCACCCGGCGTATAACCACCACTTAGCTCAGTAGTGCCATCCTGATCGTAGATTTTGGTAACATGTTTAGAGAAGTCGTATTTCTCAGCAGACGCTTTGGTCTCCGCACTCACGGTATCACCATCGACCGTAAGCAAGTTCAAAATCTCACCAACGGCGTTGTTGTTCACCTTAGCTGTGACAACGTACTCAATAGTTGTGCCTTTAGGGATGGATGCATGAGTATCGATGTCTGCGTTATCAGCAATCTTGCCATCCAGATCGAGAATAGCCGAGGAGCTACCACTAACGATCCTTGGAACGACCGTCCAACCCGAGTCAAACGCTTTACCGCTCGTGCCATCGACAAGATCGACCATGATATTGGACAGTCGGTCGATAACGGGAATGTTGTATGCGTTGCCCTTACCATCGTTTTCGATCGTTAAGCGGTAAACCAGAGGTTGTCCCGGTTCATAGCTTGATTGATCTACCGTTTTGGAGAATGCTAGATGGTAGCTGTTTGGAATGACCGTGATGCCACCAATGGTGATTGTGCCAGTCGCGTCTTCGCGCACTACACCAACAACTTCAAAGGTAACAGAGTCTTTTCCTGCGACATCAATCGTTGTATTGATGTCTTGATTATCCGCAACGGTGCCATCTAACGTGCCATCGGTTGTACCGTCGCCACCATTAGAATCGTCCTTCGAAACATCTACTGTGAAACCTTTATCAAATGGCGTCGCTAAAGATCCATCCAAAAGCTGAGTCGTCACTCCGGTAATGTTTTCGCTTACTGCGTGGTCATTGACATAACCAGTTTGAGAAGAAACCGTCACTTGGTAGGTAAGCGTATCTCCCGGAGAGTAGAATTTTGATTCCACGCCATTAACCAGTAGCTTTCTAACTACATCACCACCATTGTATGCGCGCTCCATCTCGTGATGAGAAACGTGTGATTCTTCAGTCACTTGGCCAAAGTCACGGTAGACGTAGGCGTCATTCTCAATTTTGTCATTTAAGTTACCCATTGAATCCTGAGAACCAATGACATTGTCTTTAACACGAGCTTTAATCTTGAACGTACGCAATTCGCCCGCAGCAAGTGTCATCGTGTTCGATGCATCGCCCGGTGGGTAGATAAAATCTTCGGTAGTTTGAGATTGAAAACCGCCACCGTCATCGAAATCAAACTGCCAGTATTCGAAAGGAGATTGATCTGGGTAGTTTTCATATTGGTTGTCTTTGTCATTCGCCAAAACAGAGCGAATGTCTGTCAGTAAATCAACGACCTTAAGACCATTTTCGACATTCGCGCCATTGTTCAAGACACGAATTTCATAAGTGACGTCATCGCCAGGAATGAAGCGAACTTTGTCCGCTGTTTTCAGAATAGAAACGTTAAGAGAATCCCCCGATGTACCACCAATTTCGGCAGAAGAGGATTGGTTTAAGTTCGTCGATGGGTCATAGATCTCTGCGGTATTAGAGATCTCATCTTCTACGTAGTCATTTTTAACTGTAGCGTTAATGGTATAGACGACATAACCTTCTGAGCCATTGATCTTAGGGTCAATATCGATGTAGCTATTGATGTTGCCGTTGTTTGGAAAACCTGACTTTTCACCTTCATAACTGCCTGTTTTAAATGGTGAATTATTGGAGTCTGTCGACGCTGTAATTGTCCAATCTGAGAACGCATTCAGGCCGAGGATATCATCCGTAACATGCACTTCGTTGGCATAGCCTGGACCAGTATTGACGATTGTGACTTTAAACGTCACCTTATCTCCTGGCTTAAAATCATCATCTGGCGTTGTTTTGGCGACAATAACTTTCGGGTCATGAGGGTAAACCACAACCGTGTCCGAAGCTGAACTTTGAATGCTTGAATCAGGCGTTTTAATTTCTGCCGTGTTATCAAATCGAGAGTAAATGATCTCGTTTTCATTTGAGCGATCGATTTGTGCCACGATAGTGTAAAGCACTTCAACGTTTGGCGGGATCTGCGCTGTCGTGTCTAGATCTGTGTTATCACTGAAGGTACCGACATCTGTATAAGCAGGGTTGCCATCAAGTTGAGGATCATCCGAAATGATCTCAGCACTGATCTTCCACGACTTGAAGACTTGTTTTGACGTCGTGTCTGGTTCCAATATCTTCGCGGTGATCGAAGATAAGGCGTCTTTTACCGCCACATTTGTCGCATAACCGTTTTCTTTATCGTTCTTCAGGCTGATTTGGTAAGTGACTTCGGTATCCAGCTTAGAGTAAGCCGTCTGCTCACCATGAAAACCTGAGTCAGTATTGGTCTTAACGCGTTTGTTTAACTCAATCGCAAAATCACGAGGATCAGAACCACGGTCTGCATAGACAGAGCCATCCACCGTGACTTCGTTTGAGATATGACCATTTGCAATTGGGTTAGTGTCAGCAACGATGGTGTATTCGATATAGGAGTGAGGTTGAAGCGTTGCGATGACATTTAAATTGTCAGGGTGTTTAACTTCTCCGGTCATCCCCGTATTTGAAGCAGTTGCTGGTGTGCCATCGTCTTTAAATGCTTCAGCGGTGATCGTCCAATCCGAATAAGCATTGATTTCTTTGCCGTTGATATCGGTTGTTTTCACTGAGTTCAGGTCATCTAGCACCTGAACTTGGTTTGCAAAACCATCACCATCGTTCGTCACGGTAATGGTGTAAGTAAGAGTCTGGCCTGAAGAGTAAAAGCGGCTATCTACATCTTTACTTGCGCGCAAGTTGTCATCTGGTGTTTGAACACCCGAGCCTTCTTCAGTGACGTTATCGTTAGAACAACTTGGATCGTCATCAAGAATGAGACCTGTGCTGGTATCATTGGTTTTCGCAGTCAGCTTGTACTTGATGGTTTTACCTGGAGCGATATCTGGGGTTAGCGAAAGTGGATTCGACGTCCAAGTGCCGTAGCTAAAGGTGCCTGGGTCCGAGCCAATCGAGTCCTCACCCGAAATAACCTCAACTTTCCACTGTTCAAAAGCTTGGCCATCCCCTGCGCCACCCGCTTGCTCAGTCTTAACACACGTCAGGTTATCTTGGACTAACAGGTTGTTGGCAAAGTATTTTGATGAGCCATTTGTAACGGTAATTTCGTACTCAATTTCACCGCCTGGTACATATTCCGATGCAGAAGTGGTTTTAGAAATAGAGATATCAGAATCCGTCACACTCAGCACTTTTTCAGCGTCAACCGTATCAGAAATACTAGAGCTCTCGACCAAAGAGCCTGAGTCATCCGTTACTGAAGCAGTAAAGCCTTGCAAGGTGCCAATCGTGATTGGGGTAAGAGTTGCTTTAATTTGGTAAGTGATCGACTCACCCGGATAGATAGAAACGGTATCGTCAAAATCGACATCCGTTTGTACGCTGCCTTGGTAGTCAGAAAGTGAGTTACTGCCAATGCTTGAAACCGTGATATCCCAAGTCGTGAAGGGGTTACCATCCACATCGGTGTTGTTGTAAGAAGAGGATAAATTGTTAGCTAAACCATTGCGGCTAACTAGGTCTTTAATGTTTTGTTTTACATGATAATTATGAGCAATCGCGCCACCGTTGTTGGTCACCTTCAATTCAAAATCAACCTCACCGTTAATCAGGTATGGCGATGTTGAGTTGAGCGTGTGTTCCAGTGCAATTTCAGGATCAGATGGAGGCGTTGATAGCGGATTGCCGTCGACCGTACCAGCACGAGTCGTGGAGCTTGCTTGGGTATCAATATCGGAAACTAAGTCCGCAGCAACCGTCGCTTTGATAGTGTAAGTAATGTAACCACCAACAGAGATCTCCGCATCGGTGACTGACAAATCTCCTGTTGTAGCAAAGGTACCCGCATCGCTCCCCGATGAAGCCACGGCACTAATGGTCACGCTGCTAAATGCATTCCCTGTTGTGCCATCTAACTTTTGTCCTGTTAAAGACGCAAACTCTTGCTCAATATCTAATCCTTTAACCGCATAAGCACCATTATTGGTTGCCGTTAAAGAATAAGTCAGTGTGCCGCCAACATCGTATTCGGTCGGGCTAACGTATTCTTCGAGAAGATAATCATATTCAGCTGGAGGGAAAGTAATTGTATCTGGGTTAGTAAAAGTCGTCTCTGTGCCGGAAACCGTTCCTTTTACTTCGGTGTTGCCAAGAACAATATCTTCAGCAGCATCATCAGCAACCGTCGCTTCAATTTGGTAAGTAATACGCCCTAGCGGTAATAAGTTTGCGCCGGTCACATTCAGGTTGCTATTGCTAGAGGAGTAAGTACCTGCATTCGTTCCTAGCGTATGAGTATCAGTGATCTTGACACTACTGAACGCCCTATTCGAACCAGACATCACATCCCAAATGGCATTCGTTACGGAGACATCACTGATCGTACTGATCGTCGTATTTCGAACTTCAATCGAGTATGTAATGACCTGTCCATTTTCGTAAGGCAGACCGAATGTTGGATTAAAGGATATTTCTATTTCCCCTGCAGCTAATGCTTTGAAAGGAAGCAAAAACATCAGCAAAAACAAGGCTAGATAACGTTGAACAATTGGCACAATACTTTTCCGACTCATATAAAATATTAATTATTTAGATATTTATGACTAAGCTAGCAATAGCGTCAAAAACTAGGCGCCGAGATATTGGCGACAGAAAAATTAACATTGTCACGTTTCTGTCATTTTTTATTCGGCATCCGTTAAAACTTTTTGGCTGTCAGTTCTGGTTCAGATTTGCGACAGATTCGAGCTGCGCAGAGGTAATAAATTCACCAAATGTTTCACACCAAATAATAACGGTCGTGTAGTTGTCTAAAGGTAGATCTTGAGGAAGAGTGACCATAAAACGGTCAAATGTTTTCACGTCACCCACATTAATCATTTGCGGATTCAATCGATTGAAATCAGCTTCCGTTTCAACGAATGTTGGAGAGAGGTAAACTTTATAGTCAGGGCCAGGAGCTAACTCACCTTGGAACGCAATGGTGTCCTCAGTTAGCCAGATCTCCCCTTCTCCCCAGTGCAGGAAATCACTGTCAGTCCGGTTGCGATCAAAAGAGCCTTGATACAGCACACCTTCAGTGGAATTAGAGATAACGGAAATATCTGGGGAATCCGGTTGAATAAGAATAGGTAGAGCGTAAATCCCCGCAGCAAAACCAGCCAAAACACATAAAGTGTGGCTTACAAGCAACAAAATCCATTTCATAGTTATATACCTAGCTTTAGCTAACACGACGTCACTAATAAAGTTAGTCTATAAATCTCGCTAAATCAGGGTATTACCCAGAACTCAGAAAATTCCTATATGTTTTTCAGGTCAATATCACAATTCTCGTTATCATATTGCGATTCTAGATACTTAAATCGAATAATTGTTATTCAAATAAATACAACTCATAGAAATACAAATGAAAATAATTTGTGCTAAGGGCAAAGCGGTTTTATTTCATCTAGCGTGTATTTGCCAGCGTTTGAGAAAGTAGGAAAGGAGGAGAAAATAGAGTGGAAATAAAGAATAAAGGTAAAAAAGCCAGCCTTTATTGATTCAATCCAAGGCTGGCTTTTTTAATTATTGTTTAGGTTGGATAGTTGGCTGCTCTATCGAACCTTCTTTGAATACGATGAAGGCTCGGCGGTTAAGGGCATTGGCTTCTTTTGAGCGTTCATTGATAACCGGTTGTAGCTCACCAAACGACTTCACTTCCCACAAGAATTGCGATGGGTCGATCTTGGTTTTCAGATACTTCACCACTTCAGATGCTCGGCGCTGTGCCAACTTCTCGTTGTATGACAACGAACCAATTTGGTCAGTGTGTCCCGCAACGAGAATACTGCCCTGCAAACCTTGTAGCTTATCAGTGAAGCTGTCTAATTTGGCTAAGTCTTCCGGCTTCAGTTCAGACTTGTCGAAATCGAAGTGCGGTGTCATCGCCATGTAGATTTTGCGATCCGGTTTTGGTGGCTCACAAAATGGCATTTCTTCATATTTTTGCGCTTCTTCGAACACCACAAAAGCACGGCGGTTTTCAGCACGATCTTCATCGGTTTTACCTAGCGCTAGTGGCTGCGTTTCACCAAAATACTTCACTTCCCAGTCATAATGGTCTGGGTCGAGTTTTTCTTTCAGGAAGCTTTCCACTGATTGAGCACGGCGCAGTGACAAGGCTTCGTTGTATTCCAGTGAGCCTTTGTAATCGGTATGGCCGACAATGGTAATTCGACCGCTCAAGCCTTCGATTTCATGCACGAAGGCATTCAAACTCGTCGCATCCACGTCTCGAATGTTGTACTTATCAAAAGCAAAGTGCTCTGCCACAGCAATGTGAATTTCTCGCTCTGGCGCTAAACATTCGCTGATTAAGAATTTCGATACGTCCAAGTCGGTAAACTTGTCTCGGTTCTCTTGGCTTACGTAAGTATCGGTGGCGCAACCAGCGACAAGCAGCGTGACCACTACCCCACCAAGAAGACGAAGGGTTGTTTTCATAAATTCCTCTCACTCATTCACGGATGGGGTTATAACTTACCAACCAAGTTGATGAATACGCCTTGTGCGTCGTAGTCATCATCGTTGGTTAAGTCGCTATCAAAGGCAGAGAAGTTGTAACCAATACCGACTTTGAAGTTGTTGCCGATGTGCTTGTTCACTGACACCAAGGCACCATGTTCTAACTCATCATTTAAGGTGTCCGTTTTCCAGTGGTATTCACCAGTGACGTCCCACTCTTTCATCACTCGGTAAGAGGCGCTTAAGCCATACAGATCAATGTCACTTTTGACGATTTCGTTCTTACCGGATTCACGTGCAAAGACTTCTTCTTTGTCTTTATGTGCGTATTTCGCGCCGACATCCCAGTTTTCATCGATGCTGTAAATCGCTTCGACTTCGATGATTTGACTGGTTTCATCTTGGTAATCCACATCACGGTCTAATTGGTCATAATCCGCAATGTAGGTATAACGACTCAATAAGTTCAGACGGTCGTTGTAGATTGGACGGTATGCTAAGCCACCGGTTGCCTCGACAAAGCGCGCCATGGTCTCACCTGTGGTTTGACTCTCAGTGATCGAGTAGTTGTACTTACCAAACAAGGTGTGCTCTTCCGTTAAGCGATGCGTGTAACTGTTGGTCGTCACGATCTGCTCCAGCTCTCGCTGTGCGACATCGGGATCGTCTTCGTTCTTGTCGACACGGTATTCCAGTTTGTGACTCAAGTTGATGTCATCCAAATCGATTGACGCATTCAAGCTGACAGATTGTCGCTCAGTGACTTGGTTTTCATCGTCTTCAATTTCACCTTGTTGATAACCAATGCCCATTTCGACATCGTCCGTCACGTCATAACCAAATCCGTAGGAGTCGATACGGCCGTGGCCATCGTTTTCATCGACAAACTGGTTTTCTTGGTAGAAATCCACGCTTGAAGTCAGGTCAGCACGTTGGCCGACAATCACGTTGTTTTCACCTTCGTAGTTGTCATCCACGTAAGTGACATAGGTAGAGTGGTCGTCAGAGACATCATACGTCACCGTCGCTTCGGCAATTTCGCCACGATCACCAGTGGTGTACTCACCGCCCAGTGATAAGTCTTCCAACACGCGGAACTCAGCACCAACAGAAACGCTGTCATTATCGTCGTAGTCGTCCGATTGGTTCATGGTGGTTTGGCCTTTGACGTACACGCTGTTGTCGCTGTCCCACATATAATCCAAACGTAAACCTGCCAAGGTTGCATTACTTTGTTCATCGGCTTGGTTGAGCTCATCCACCTGTTGGCCTGCTGCCGATAGCTTGATGTGCTGAGTCAGTTTGAATTGGGTTTCTAGCTCAATGGTCTCAGAATCTGTTTTCAGATTGCCGTCCATGTCACGCTCTTCGTTGGCAGAAAAACGCGATAACACAGCAATACGGTCAGTGGCTTGCAGACGCAATTCCGCTCCATACGCTTCTTGCTCAAGGTCGTCACTGCTGCTCGCATAGCTGTAACCGGCGTCTTTGTCTTTGTACCAAAGTTTGACGTCGTTACCGACCGCACCAAAGATGCTCGGCGCCAAGTCATACAAGTTCGCAACGGCTGTCACTTGAATGCTGTCACCTTCGCGGTCTTCTAGGCTGTCACCAATTGGCGTAAAGGTTAAACCACCATCGTACGAGACAAAGTTCGACTCGGTTTGTCGGCCTTCACTGTGAGCGAATTCCGCTTTGATGAACGTTCCTTCCGTTGCGCGAAGCGTTAAATCAGAGCTGTAAACTTGGTAGTTTTGGTTGTCTTTCTCTTCCGTCGCGTAGGTGACGCCAAGGCCGATGTAGTCATTCACCCAGCCTTTCACACGGCCGCCGTAAGACATCGCATCCAGTGAGTCAGAGCCTTGAGGGACGTATTCGTAGTCCACAACCAGATAGTTTTCGTAATCGTCGTTGCCCTCAATTACGCTGCCAAAGCTGTCAGACATGATGTTGTCTAGCGGCTTAGTCAGGATAATTCGGCCTTGGTATGGGTCGAATTCATAGTCACGCCCCGGCTCTAATGGCACTTCGTTTTGCGTTAAACCGCTTTCATCCACGACCCTAACGTAAACCTTGTCACTGCCTGGTACTGCTTCACCATGACGCAAGAAGTAAAGCGAGCCGCCCGTGCCAAGAAATTCATCGTGTGCGTACAGGGAATCTGCTTCTGCTGCAAAACCAACGATGTTCAATCGATCTTCACCGTACTGAGTGGTATCGCGAGTGCGGTAGTCCGCTTTAAAGCCATATAAGCTGCGGTTGTAATCGCTGGTTTCTGTGCCTGTGACGCCCGTGTTGTAGTTACCCCACAAGTACTGCGACTTGTCGTATTCTACATTTAGGTAGACTTTGCCTTTGGTATTGACCACTTTCTCGATGTTTGAGCTGTCGCCATAGTTGCCGTAGTACAACTCGTCATCGTCTTCCAGAATGTCAAACACGTCTGAATCTTCCGATGCAAACGGATGCTTAAACATGTCTTTCAGTTCACTTTCTTTGGTGTCAAAGTGGGTAGTAATACGCAGCTTGTCACCAAACTTACCTTGGCCAAAGTACGCCAAACGACCTTGGTTGTAGATGTCGTTTTGGTATTGATCATCAACGCCAAGCGCTGCACTGTTGCCTGATACGTTGCTCTTACCGATGTACAAATCCGCCAAACCAGTTTGTGCATAGTAAGTGTCTGGGATACGCACGTAGAGTTGGTAACGACGCTCATCGCCATTATCAAACACGACTTTGGTTGGAAATACGTACGCGTCGGTAGGTAGGTACTGCTCTGCGTACAAGTTGCCATCTTCAACGTCGAATTCGTCTTCGCCAATGATGACTTTATCAACGCCTTTAAGGCCGGTACCAATAAACTTCGCCAGACCTGCGTCGGTCGGAATGTTGTGACGCATCAACTTAGCTTGGCCATAGCTGCGGCCTTTGCCTTCTTCGTCTTCGTTGTCGTTTCGGTCGATGTCCACTTCTGCATCCGGACGAACGAGATCCGTCACACCCACCGTAGTGACATCCATATTGCCGTCTTTGTCCCATGCTTTTAGTCGGAACAACAGCTGGCCGCCAACATCAAACTGGTAGTCTACATCTGTAGCACCGTCCCAGTTGATATCAAAATCGTTGGCCAACTTATCGCCTTCTAGCACGGCAATCGGCTCGGACAAACCAAAGTCGCCCACACGATAAACTTCAAGTTGGTATTTTTTGATGTAGTAGCTGTAGTTAGTGGTAATGGTGAAACCAACGCTATCGCGCAGCGTACCCTCTTCCACTTCTAGCTCATCACTGACGCTCACATCCAGCACAGGGTCAAATCGCGTGATATCACGACTCGCCCAAATAGCGCCTTGGTCTAAATAAATACGCGATGCGTCGTCTTCTTGTTTTGGTGTTTCGACCGAGATATCAGTGGTCTCTGACTCGAGTTTTTCTAACTTGCTGGTATCGGCTGCCATGCCCATCATCGGCATGGCAGAAATAATACAGGTAGCTAAACGAGACTTGCTAAATACTTTCATACAAATTCCAGATACTGCTCCAATGACTCACTACTCTTGCTCGGTGTCTTTCGCTTTGCGATGAACACTGAAGTTAAACTTCGTGAGCTTATTCGGGGTAATTCGCAACACTTTCGGGTTTTCGCTCACCACTTCCATCGAAGTCGGTAACGAGTCAGTGTCTAACTTCACTAGGAAGTTTTTCCCTTTCTTATTCAGTACCCATTGGTCGGGCACGTGGTAGCGTCCGTACTGGTCTGTATGAATGACGATGCCTTCCACCGTCATCAGCTTGACACCAGGTATCCCGTCTTCATAAACCCCTTTGTTCTCAATCACGATTTCCCACAAGTAGGCATCGCCATGTCGATAGAGGTTTCTTGTGACGTTAAGATTCTCTGCACTTAGGCCGTTCTTTTTGTCTGATTCATGAGCAAACTTGATTTGGCCTTGCGCATCAAATTCGATGCGTGAGCCACCGTCCGATGTGACGGTAAAATCAAAGCTCTCACGAGTACGTGTTTTGAATTGAATCGCGACAGATTTTGTTTCAGAGATGGTGCGGTTTATCGAGTGGCCCCAAAGATCACCCAATTCAACACCTTCTTGCACGGCTGAAATCACTTGACCATTGTCTCGCTCATCCTCAACCGACAGCTCTTTCCCATCACGGACGACGATTGTAGAGCCAGCGATGTAGTCCTGTGTAGGCAAGTTGGCAATCAATTCCACATCAAATGCCGTCGCGTCTGCTTGGAAACCGTCTTTGTTGTGGTCTTCAAACACCTTACCGATGATGGATGAGGTATCGAATACCTTGTCCGGTTCTACGGTCACTTTGGCACTGTCTTCGTTCGACACCGCAAGGCCATCGACTTTCGATACCGCGGTGTTGATGTAGTCTCCAAACGTTGCGCCAACGGAAACTCGCAGTAGATAACGAATACGTAGCTTCTCGCCCGGATCGAAGTTCAATGAAGTAAACAGCAACTTGCCCGTGTCTGATGGTTCAATAGTCAACACTCGGTCGTCTTCATTACCAAACTCACCATCTGGGCCACTCAACACCACTTCCGATGTATCAAGGATGTACTTGAAGCCGCCTGGGTAACGGTCTTCCACGGTGACGTTTTTGAAGTACGATTCGTTGTTGTTTTCCACGATCACTTCGTATTCGACGGCATCGCCCACTTGCGCGGTGTCTTGCAACGCCGCTTTCGTTAGCAGAAGTTCACCACTGTTATCCGGGATCTTCTTGATGTGCGTGGTCACGCTGTCACTGGTTTGTGTACCGTCGGTTTCTGTCGCGGTAAAGGTGTTGGTGATGTCGTCATCCAAGCCTTTACCTAGCGTGCCCACAACTTCAAAGGCAAACGCATTACGTTTTTTCGACTTTAAGTTAACCGTTAAATCCAAATCTTCGCTTGCCGGGAAGGTGTGGCGATCGATCACGCTGCCGCTGTCGTCTACTTCAACACCTTCAATCGTCCAGTCGGTAAAGACTTTGTTGCCCGCGTCATTTTGCAGCTCACTGATTTCATCGGTCAGACGAACATTGGCTGCGTTACCGTCACCTTGGTTCGTCACGGCTAAGTAGTAAGTCACGGAATCATCATCCGGTGTGTATTCCGGCTTATCAGAACGCTTCTCAACCACAAGCTCAGCAGGAACAGGTGGTAAATCCAACGCTGCGACTTGGTCTGCAGAACCTTGCACTGAGGTTGGCGACGGCATCATGCCTTTTGAGCGCGCCATTGCAGCCGGATTCCACGTCAGATCTAAGTAGTAACCGAGTACATCAATGTTGGTCAGCATGTCTTCATTGACGGTCAACGTGAAGGTGTAATCAATCTTACCGCCCGGCGCAATATCAACGATGGTGAACAGATCTTTATCGTCTTCATAATCGCCCGGCTGAGTTTCAGCACCCTGCCAATCCGCCGTTAACGTCCAATCATCAAAGGCTTTGTCACGAGAACCATCGATGTAATCACCCATGGATTCACTGAACTGGGTATAGATAGCAACGTTCTTCGCAATACCGCGTCCAATGTTTTCAATCACTAGGTGATATTCCACTTTTTCACCCGGCACGTAATGTGGTGCGTCGGTATACAGCTCAGCTTGTACAACCGCACTCACACTCTGAACGGGTGGACTGATCACATCACCACCATCGACTTGCGCGGTGTTTACAATAGCCCCGGTCGCTGAATCCACAACCGTGCCTTTCGCGCGGAATACCACCTTACCTTTTGGTGCAATATCCACGCTGTATTCTGTTGGACTGACTGATTCGACATTACTGCCTATGGTTTGTGATTCAACCTCAAGCGATGTTGAGCCATCGACAAACGCAGGACCTGTCGTACCATCGTAATAACCAACTTGGATAGAAGACATGTCATCCACCACGCTCAAATCGGTGATGTAGTTATTCGAGGTGTTCTCGATAGTGATCAAGAACTCCAACTCTTCACCAGGCTCGTATTCGGTTTGAACGTTTGTTTTGGTGGCAACAAAATCGGAATCCATCGGCAGCATAATCGCCGTTGAATCTTGAGAAACACCGTTGTAAGTGACGGTTGCAGTGTTACTGATCTCACCAATCGCGGTGGTACGGATCAGCGCTTTCACACGGAAGGTCACGGTACTCTCAGGCGCAATATCCATGGTTGCATTAATATCGTCGCTGAGTTCGAACGTTTTTGGTGTCACAACAGTGCGTTCATCCGATGCTTCGTACGTCACTTCCCACAACATAAACGCCGACTCTTTATTACCACTGGTGGTATCAACATTGATGTCGCTGATGATGTCTTTCAGTTCAACACCAGAAGCAAACGCCAATGATGTGTTACTCACGGTAATGTCATAGTTGATCAGCTTCGTCACTTCATAGGTTGGAGTGTCTACTGATTTGTCGATGGATACCGTCGCGAGGATCGGTGTACTGATTGCACTCTTTTCTGTTGTATTCCCTTCAAACGTTGTACTCGCGGTATTGGTGATGTCACCCGTCGCATTGGCTACCGTTGTCGCTTGAATGGTATAAACGATCGTATCTTCAGGAGCGATATCCAGCGTCTCTTTCAGATCTTCACCTGTTGTTGGTGCTGGAACTGGCGTTTCACCCGTAGTTGAGACCGCTGAAATCTGAATTGAACTTGGGTCAAATGCTTTTCCTGTGGTACCGCCAGCAAGCGTTGTTTCAATCGACTTCAATGTGTCTTCAATTTCAACGGCTTCCGCCCAACCTAAGCCGTTGTTCTTAACCGTAACGGTATAAGTCAGCGTATCACCCGGTAGGTATTCAAGCTTGTCGACTTCTTTCGCCAACGTGACTTGTGCGTCTTCAGGCAAATACGTTGCTTCCGCTGTGTAGTCTGTGCCATCACTGTCCACTTTAACTAGGTTAGTGATGTTGCCTTTGGCCTTGTCGTTAACGGTATTCGTCACAACGAAAGAGTAACTATCACCAGGATGGATACTGTAAGTCGCACTGTAACCTTGATCGGTATCGATCACGTTTTTGCGAGCGTTTAGCAAAGGATCGCCACTACCACCAAGTACTTCATCACTGATCACCCACTTACCCGTGAAGGCTTGTGCTTTGTCGGTACTGTTCGCCACATCGGTCATAATGGTATCGATGCGATCCACCAGTACTTGGTCGACCAAGTAACCTTCACCGACGTTAGTTAACGTGATTTTGTACGCAACAGGCTGACCCGGTTGGTATTTCGCATCCGGCTCCGCAATCGGTGTCGTCTCTTTTGTCAGTTCCAATTGGCCCGGTTTTGGTGTGATGTAGCCTTGTGTTAGCTTCGCTCGTTTACTACCCAGACCATAAAGAAGGAAAGCGGTATTGGTAAAACGACCTACGGCATCATCACGAACTTTACCTTGTATGTGGATACGAATAACGGTGTATTTATCTCCACCACCAGTACCTGCATCATCACGTCCTGCCATTTTTATTGAGCCCGCAGGAATATTGATATCCGGATTAGTTACACCAACGAGCTTATCTAGCTCGGAGAAATCATTTGCCGCAGGATCTGAAGGTGCAGAATCAAACAACACTTCATAATCCAGAGTCCATTCTTCTAGAGCAGGCTTCATAGAGCCATCAACTGTTTCAACTTCAAAACTGTTAATGTCATCCAGCAGACCAAAAAAGCCGGTACTTACATCGTCATTGGTAATATCGATGTAGTAGTTAACTGTGCCCCCCGGTACATATTGAGGAGTATCAGTCCATTTATCGATTAAGTACTGAGATCGGCCAGCTTCCAGAACAATATCGTTCGTGTTGTCGCCATTGACTTGTGCAGCATTGGTTATTGAACCTGTCGCAGAAGCAGCCACCGTCCCTTTCACATCAAAAACAATGCGTTCTCCTGGTCGAAGGTCTACTGTGGCATTCAATGGTACGTTACCGTTGTAGTTACCCTGGACGTCGTAGGTTCCCGCCGGCTCAACTGCGATCGACGTTGACCATTGCGTAAATGCTGCTGTGCCATCTGAAGTATTAATATTGTTGATGGCATCGATAACCCGAACGTCATTAGCGATGCTATCGCCCGTGTTTTCAAGGGTGACTTGATACTCCACATCACCGCGAGGTGCATAAGTACAGCCACTGCCATCACTAGAAGGAACCGAACAACTCGCGGAATCGCCATCGGTGTACTCTAGCGTCTTGAAGTAGTTGATTTCTGAAGGCTTAGGTGGAATAGTTTCCGACGAAGCCGACTTACCATCTGCGGTCACTCGGTTCGCTTCAATCTCACCCAACGCATCGTCTCTCACTGCACCTGTCAGATTAAAGGTCAGCGCTTCTCCAGCTGCAATATCCACTTCGATATCGAGATTGCCGGCTACGCTGTAACCCGGAACATAGGTATCAATATTCGTGTCGATACCATTACTCACCGTATGACTGATATCACCAGAGGCATACGCCGGTTTGGTGGTACCGCCAATAACTTCAACACCAATATCGGTCACCGTATCTTGAATACGCACATCGTTCGCCCACCCGTTTTCTGGGTTAGTAACGACGAACTCGTACTCTACTTCGTCACCCGGAATGTAAGTATCTCCTGAGGTGAAAGGCGTACCATTAATAGACACGACGCGTTTTTCCACATTGATGTTGTTCGCCAAAGGCAGCAACAGCGCCGTACGATTTTTGCCATCGTAGTTCGCGGTGTTTTGAATATCTCCCAACGCATCTTCACGGATGGTGCCATGGATGGTGAACGTCAATGACTCCTGAGGTGCGATAACAATGTCATTGTCGATATCAATACGAGAACCATCGACAAAACCAACTGCCTCGGTAATCGAGTCTGTTGCTGCATCTTTCGCCAAACTCACTTCCCAACCCGCATTAAATGGTTGGCCGACAGGATCGCCACCCGCCGTCGAATTATCTTCCGCAATACGGGTTTGAATCGCAGAGATGGTGTCTTTTAAATGAGAGCCATACTCGGTGCCATAGCCGTTGTTTTTCAGCAGAATACGGTAGTAAACCTCACTCTCACCCGATGCTTGCGAGTAGGTGGTTTTCTCTGTGCTGAATCCAGCATCAGAGAAGGCTTTCTTATTAAAGCTGATTTCCGGATCGGCCATTGACGCTATTGGTGATACAGCAATTAGCTTGTTGCCATTGCCTTCATCGATATAAGCTCGGTTAGTGAATGAACCAACCGCTTTTGGACTGATCTTTGCACGAATGACATATCGCACATAAGAATCCGATAAGAAGCCACTAAAACCTTTCGCTGCAATGTCGAAATGCGTGTTGATAGGCTGATTATCTCTAATAGCACTATCTACATCGGGGTCGCTGATACTAGAACTGTCTGAAAAGGTGTCGATGGTCCAGCTTTCGAATGCAGGTCCACTAGTTCCGTCATAATAATCGGTGGTAATCGTATCTAGATCATCTCTCAAGCTCATATCATCAACGTGCGCGTTGGAAATATTGCCAATCAGAATCTCATATTCTATATAACCACCTGGCATGTAATCTGACGCACCTAGCATCTCGTTACCATCAACATCGTAGAAAGCTAGAATATTTTTTTGATATTCAATCTTTCGGGATTCCTGCTGGATGTCGTGTGAGATGGTATCGCCATCAACCTTCAATAGATTGACAATATTGCCATTGGCATTTTCGTTAACATTAGCAATGACTCGATACTCAACAGAAGCCCCCATTGGAATATCTGCAGTGACATTTAACCCAGCGCTCTCCGAGCTATTTGTCGTATACACATTGCCCTGACCATTACCAGCATCTACGTATTCAGCATTCGCCCCCGACGCACTAGAAGTTAATGTCCAATCAGTAAAAGCCTTACCAGAAGTACCATCGACCAATTGAGTTTCAATAGAAGAAATGTCATCCAAGATAGGGATATCATTTGCATTTGCTTTTCCATCATTCTCAATGATCAGGCGATAGGTAATGGTTTTACCCGGCTCGTAAACCGTTTCATCAGTGATTTTGTCAAAATTCAGGTGATAATCATTCGGAATGACAATGGTGTCACGATAGCTGATATTACCCACCGCATCTGGACGAATCATCCCTTTCACGGTGTACGTAACATCTTCTCCTTCATCGATATCAATCGTAGTCACGATGTCATTATTGTCAGCGACCGTACCGTCTTTAGTACCATCTGTCGTGCCCGCATTCGCAGGATCACTTTTCTCTACGCTTACGCTGAACTGATTGGTCTTTGTCGTAGGATCATAGAATGGGTTGCCCGCAGAACCATCTTGCAGCTCAACCGAAATACCATTAATCAATTCATTAACATCAACGTTATTGCGGTAGCCTTTGCCATCTTGTGACGTGTATTTGAAGGTGTAGATCAGCTCATCACCTGGAGAGTATCGGTTGATGTTGGTCGTACGAATTACTTCACCATTGTTATAAACCTGATGGTTTTCAGCCACAGCACGTTTTAAGTACTCACATGAAGTAGTACAACCTGCGTCATCTTTGTGAATCAACAATGCCTCGTTGCGGATCAAATATTGTTCACCCGCTTCGACCCCGTTAGAAACCGCGTTGTCTTTGACCAGCGCTTTGATTTTAACGGTAACAAAATCGTTCGCAGGAATGTTCAGCGGGATCTCAACATCGTCGGTATTAGGCGTACTGTAGGCACCGCCATCCACTGAATACGACCAATGTTCAAATGGATTTTGCTCGAGCAAATCTTCCACTTCTCCATCTTTGTCGTTTGCTAATGTTGTCGTTATCTCACTCAAGCGGTCAATTAATATCAGCTCAGATTCTGGCTCATCAGCATTATTTGCTACGACAATCGTGTAAATCAGCTCTTCTCCCGGCGTATAGCGCACAACACTCGTTGTTTTTGTCAGAGAGACGTTTACATCATATACACTGTCTCTATTATCGATTTGGGCCGACGAACTGTGGTCGCGATCGGTAAGTGGATCATATACATCTACTCGGTTAGAAACTTGTTCATGAGGATAATCACTCTTCACTAACCCAGTGATTTCGTAATGAACCCAACCTCCTGGAGTAATATCGACGTCAGTATCGATATTTTCGTTATTTGATACATCGCCGTAGCGCGAGCCAGGTTCGTCAGTGTTTGTCGAACCAGTTACGGACCAATTGGAGAAGAAATTCAACGCTTCAATATCATCTTTTACTGTTGCGTCATTAGCATAACCAGCACCACGGTTATACACATAGATATCAAATGTGGCCGTTTCACCAACGACAAAATCAGTGTTTTGAGCTGTTTTCGCGACAACAAGGTTTGGTTCGTTCGGGTGCGTCGTTACTGAATCTGACAAGTTGATGCTGTCTTCCGCTTCAGTCGATTTGACGGTTGCCGTATTTGAGAAATGTCCCCATAGGATTTCAGTGTCTACGCTGCGATCAAGGGTACCAACGATTGTATATGTGATGGTTACACCCGGTGGGATTTGAGCGATAACATCAAGGTCGTTGTTATCAGAAAAGTCTCCTGCGTCAGCGGCTACTTTTAACCAAGGCGAATCCGCCTCAATGTCTGCAGAAATAGTCCAAGAGGTGAAGACTTTCTTCATCGCACCAGCTGGCTCTAAGAGCTCTGCCTCTATGGTGCTGATGTCGTCTTTAATTTCGATATTGGAAGCAAAACCATTACCTTCAGGGTTAGTTACGCTGATGGTGTAAGTCACTTCATTGGTCGTATTGGTGTACCAGTTTTGTTCATCATTACCATCAACGCGCTTATCCAGCACTAAGTAGTAATCACGAGGGTATGAGCCTCGGTCAGAATAGAGCTTACCATCCACTTCTACTTGGTTTCGGATCTCCCCATCAGCGATTGGGTTCACTACCGCAGAAATAGAGTAGATGATCGTTTCTCGCGGAGCGAGCATCGCATCCACATCGAGAATGTTATCGTTGGTCTGGTTGCCCTCGATCGGGTCAACAAATCCAGGCTTGCTAATAGTCGAAGGGGAGCCATCCTCAGAATAAGCTTGAGCAGTAACGACCCAACTGACGTAAGCGTTAACATTAGTTCCGTTGATTGATGTAGTAGATACCGATGCAAGATCATCAAATACCGGCACATCAATAGCGTACCCATCACCACTATTCTCGACCGTAATGGTGTAGTTCAACGTACCACCAGCAGAGTAATAACGTGAATCCACCTCTTTTTGAACTTTTAAGTTGGCGTTTGGCATTTGTACACCAGAGCCACTCTCTATGAGGTTATCACCCAGACACAAACCTGCATCAGCTTCATCATCAACAATCTGACCTACACTGTCGTCCGCCACTCTTGCCGTCAACTTGTAACGAACATAACCTTCAGGAGCCAAATCGACTTTTAGGTCAATGTCGTCGGTGGTCCAAGCGCCATAGTTAAACGAGCCGTAGTTAGAGCCTTCGCCACGGCTATCCGCAACTTCAAGTTTCCATTCAGAAAAAGCAGATCCAGACGAACCATCAACTTGCTCAGTAACGTTACACGCAAACTTGTCTAGCACGATGACATCATTGGCAAAGTATTTCGAATCCGCGTTCGAGATTTCGATGTCGTAAACCACTTCATTCTCACCAGAAACACCTGGCACATACGTCGTGTCTTTGGTTCGCTTGTCGCGTTTAATTTGGCTCGATGATGAATCGAGAACATCTTCCGTGTTTAGCGTATTTGCAAGCACGCCAGCTGAATCAGCGCCGCCTTCATCGTTAAGAACTTTCGCCTCCAACTGAGGGATCTTACCGATAGAAACGGGACTTGCATGCACCACAATGGAATAAACGATTTCTTCACCAGGGTAGATAGACACTTTGTCGTCGAGTGATTTGTCGGTTTGCTTGCCCGATGCTTGAAGCTCAGAAAGGCTGTTCGAGCCAATCGATGCCACTTCATTGGTCCAAGTCGAGTACGGGTTACCCGTTGTGTCATCGGCATTTTTGTCGTTGCTGATGTCGTTACCTAGATCCGACTTCAACGAGTCCATCAACTGCTGAACAGTGTAGTTGTGAGCGATACCTGCACCTGAAGCGTTACGCACTGTGATGGTGTAGGAGAAATCTTCGCTAACGAGATAATCGTCCGTTTTGTTTAGCGAGTGCGAGAGTGTGACATCAGCGTCTTTTGGCGGCGTTGTGATACCACCAGCTGATTGGTTGTCGTCACGTGTTTTTGCTTCAGCGCTGTCATTGATGATGTCGCCGACCAACGTCGAATCGATTTGACCTCGAATGGTATAGGTGACTGAACCACCAACTGCGATAGATACATCCTTCGCATCCAAGTTGCCGCTTGTTGAGAACGTCCCCGCATTACTGCCAGAGCCCGAAGTAGAAGAACTGTTTGAGACAGACGTAAAAGCTGGAATCATTGCACCATTGATGTCTTCGGCCTCAATATCGGCCACAAGGTCGGTAACAGTCATACCTTGGATTTTTGCAGAGCCTGTGTTCGATACTTTTAGGGTGTAAACCAGAGCCTGCCCTGTGCCATATTTATCAACCGACGCAGAAAGATCGATGCTGTGTTCATATACCACTCTCTGGTGGGTAGTTGTGTTTGAGTCTTCTCGTGAAAGCGCACCAGAGCGAACATTGGCAACGTTGTTAATATCACCCGCCGCCTGCTCAGAAACGGTTGCTTCGATAGTGTAAGAAACCGTGCCGTTATTGCGAATTCGAACATCAGTCGCAGTAAGGTTGCCATTTCTGTCGTAGTCACCAGCAGAAGATAGAAAAGAAGCGGACGCGGAGATCTCTGCGCTTTCAAACGCATTCACTGAACCGCCGGAGTCACCGGAAGTCATGATGTTCATGATCTCATCATTGACCTCTAACCCAGAAAGTGTGGAACCAGAGGTGTTGGTTAAGGTCAACGTGTATTCAATCTGGTTGCCGTTATCGTATTGGCCACTTACTGGTGACAACTGGACATCAAGCCCGGCTATATCCGCTTTCGCAGGCATAGCAATCAATACCATTAGGAACGACAAAAACGCACCACCTAGGGTGCGAATCAAACGACTAAAATCTTTCGACATGCTTACTTCTACTACCCAAATCAGCTAGTTAAGGAGAATTAAGATTAATTAAGGCGAATTAATCAGCAGAAAAGTTTAGCGAAGCGAGTGTGATTACAGTCGGCATCTTTTGAGCGAAGAGTTTTTTAAATGCCTATTACGACCATGAAGAAAAACAATATGTAAGGCAGGATTTAAGGGGGGTAGCATTCAAAGCATTGATATATCGCTACAACTCGCCAAATCAGAACCAATGATTTTATAACTCTTTAGTTGATAAAAACTTATAAAACCGGTCAATAAGCAATCAATTCAAAATCGGAAAGGGAAATTTTTGTTGACATGAAAGACTAGGAACGCGCTATTTCAGAGCATTCCTAGTCGATAGAGAAGGGACTTTTCTTAATCTAGCAAGCTGTCTTGATAAATCATTTTTTTACTCATTCCACCATCAACGACCAAGTTATGGCCATTAATGAAGTCATTCTCTGGGTGCGTTAAAAAAAGACACGCATTAACAATATCTTTTGCTTTCCCGACTCGACCTGATGGGTGCTGCTGATGGTCAAAACTGTCAAGTTCACCATACCCTTCAACCTGAATCCAACCGGGGCTAACCGCGTTGACGGTAATTGGCGTATCTGACAACGAAATGGCCATCGATTGTGTCATAGAGACCACACCACCTTTTGATGCGCCGTAAGCATCCCAACCAGATTCATTTTGATTCCAGCGCGTAGAAGCAATGTTGATAATTCGTCCATAAGACTGAGCATGATTCAATGCGATAAATCGTCGGGAACAAGCAAACGCGCCTTTAAGGTTAACGTCAATCACACGAGAAAACTCTTCAAAAGTCAGCTGCTGAATGGGTTTGTTAAAGTTGGCGATCGCACCATTGTTGATGAGAACATCGACTTTGCCGTACTTTCCTTGGATCTCATCAAAAGCCTGTTCAATCTGCTCTGGTCGCCCTAAATCAACGAGGTGAAAATCCATATCTGGATTCCTATTGGGCGCAATGTCTAGCACGATAACTTTTGCTTGTTGCTCAAGGTAGGCAAGAGCAAGGTGTTGACCGATACCTTGGCTACCGCCAGTAATCACGACCACTTTATCTTTATACATACAGAGTTCTTAATTATTTTTAATAACCCCAATTTTAGAGCCCAAACGCATAAAAAAATAGGCACGATTCTCGCAAAATCGTGCCTAAAGAGTGCTGAGTCAACAGCCGCTATTGTTGTTATTCGTTATCCAAAATCACCAGAGATGTATCGCTTAGTACGATCATTATCTGGGTGGTGGAAAATTTTATCGGTCGTGCCATATTCTTCTAACTTACCGAGGTACATAAACCCGGTGTAATCAGAGATACGCATCGCTTGCTGCATGTTATGCGTAACGATAACAATGGTGTATTTCTCGCGCAGTTCAGTAATCAAGGTTTCAATCGCTGCAGTCGCAATTGGGTCAAGCGCAGAAGTCGGTTCATCCATTAGGATTACTTCCGGCTCTAGAGCAATCGTACGAGCGATACATAAACGCTGCTGCTGACCACCAGATAGGCCATTTGCATCAGCATCCAGCTTGTCTTTCACCTCTTCCCATAAATGCGCGCGTTTTAATGCAGACTCAACACGATCTTTGATTTCTGCTTTGCTGAACGTACCTTGGATTTTTAGACCAAACGCCATGTTCTCGTAAATCGACATTGGGAATGGTGTCGGTTTTTGGAAAACCATTCCGACTTTAGAACGCAACTCATTAACATCGGTGTTGTTAAAGATGCTTTCGCCATCCAACAGGATTTCACCTTCTGCATACTGATGACCGTACAAATCGTAAATTCGGTTCAAGGTACGAAGAAGCGTGGATTTGCCACAACCCGATGGACCAATAAGTGCTGTCACACGGTTTTTGTAAATCGGCATGGATACCGATTTCAGTGCTGCATCTGCGCCTTTGTTGTAGTAAAAATTTAAGTTTTGAATATCCATACGATGAGTCAGATTTGCTGTCACATCGTTGGTATTAATGCTGTCTACCAAAGTGCTCATAGTTGGCCCGTTCATGTTGTTTGTAGTGACTGGGTTTAAAGTTGCCGTGTTCATGCTCTTCTCGCTTTAAATAGCTGCGGCAACGAGGTCGCCAGTACGTTAACAATCAAAATAAAGGTCGTGACAATCAGTGCGCCAGCCCATGCTAGCTCCTGCCACGATGTGTAAGGACTCATCGCAAACTGGTAAATCGTTACTGGCAAGTTTGCCATCGGTTTGCTCATGTCCGTGGTCATAAAACTGCTGTTTAGCGCAGTAAACAGCAAGGGTGCTGTTTCGCCCGAGATACGTGCGATAGATAATAGAATCGCGGTAATAATACCCGGTGCGGCAGCTCGGTAACTCAGTTGGGTAATCACGCGCCATTTAGGTGCGCCTACGCCACTGCCTGCTTCTTTGAGTGTTGGTGGAACAAGACGAAGCATCTCTTCTGTTGATGCCACAATCACTGGCAATGCAAGGACCGCGAGTGCAATTGCCCCCGCCCAACCCGAGTAACCACCAGTTGGAACCACAATCAAAGCGTAAACAAACAGACCGACGAGAATTGATGGTGCGCTCATTAGCATGCCGTTAAGGAAGCGCAAAGACTCCGCGATCTTGTTGTCATTACCTGCCTCAGCAAGCCAAGTACCAGCCAGAATACCAATCGGTGCTGCGATTAAAATGCCCAAACCAGTCAGCATCAAGCTACCAATTAGTGCGTTTTTCAAACCACCTTGGCTGCCAGGACCTGGAGTCAGTTCGGTGAAGATAGCCAAACTCAAGCCCTTCACACCTTCACCCACAAGCGTGTACAAAATACTGGCGAGAACAAAGACACCGAAGGCAGCTGACAAAGAACAAAACGCTAAGAAACTAAAGTTCTTTAATTTTCTAGTATTCATGATGACTTCCTTAGTAAACGTCGAGCAAAGCCCATCACAAAGAAAGTGATAATAAAGAGCACGACGCCAAGGCCAATCAGTGAAGCGATATGAATTGGGTCTGTCGCTTCATTAAATTGCTGAGCAATCGTCGATGAAATTGAGCTCGCTGGCATAAAGAATGAGAACTCAATACGACTCGCACCACCGATAACAAAAGCCACCGCCATTGTTTCGCCAAGTGCTCGCCCCAGGCCTAAGATGCCTGCGCTCACCGTTGCGTTTTTTACTTTTGGGATAAGAACTTTGGTGATCACCTCAAATGGTGTCGCACCTGTTCCATACGCCGCTTCACGAAGAACATCAGGAACCGATTTAAGTGCGTCACGCGTCAATGATGTCATGATTGGCAAAATCATAAATGAAAGAATAATGCCCGCCGCTAATAAACCGATACCAATCGGTGGTCCATTAAACCAACTACCGATCAAAGGAATATCAACTAAATGCATGCCTGCCCACATTTGGAACCCTTCAGAGAACCAAGGAACAAAGACAAGCAATCCCCACATACCATAGATAATGCTTGGTACGGCAGCGAGTAGCTCAATAGCCTTACTCACTGGCTGACTTAGCCATTTAGGTGCTAGTTCAGCGAGGAACACTGCCGTACCTAACGCGATAGGTGCAGCAATAACAATAGCGATGAAAGAAGTAACAAGTGTGCCGTAAATTGCAGAGGCAGCACCAAATTGACCATTAATAGGATCCCAAATATCTCTAAATACAAAGCCAGGGCCAAATTCTTTAAAAGCAGGCCATCCACCTTCAATTAGTGATAATAAAATACCAGTTAGAGTCACAAAAATTAATAAAGCACTCGCGAAACTCAATTTATTAAAAACCGAATCACCATTTACTTTATTTTTAATAGCTAATGTAGTCATAATATTTTATTCAGTTGTCTGGAGAATATATTCCCCAGACAACTTAATTAATTATTGAATAATCGCTTGGCCGTCTGATTTCAAACCATTTTTCCAAGTTTCGTTAACCATGTTAACTACCTTGCTTGGCATTGGGATGTAATCTAACTCTTCCGCAAGCTCACCTTGCTCATAGCTCCACTCGAAGAACTTCACGATTTCTTTTGCTTTGTTCGCATCCGATTGGTCTGTGTGCATTAGGATGAACGTAGCAGCCGTCATTGGCCAAGAATCAGCACCTGGCTGGTCGTTGAGTAACAGGTGGTAACCTGGTGCATTTTCCCAATCAGCGTTAACTGCAGCTGATTGGAAAGTGTCCATACTTGGGTTTAGGAACTTGCCTTCTTTAGACTGCATTTGGGTGTAAGCAAGGTCGTTTTGCTTAGCAAATGCGTATTCCACATAACCGATCGCACCGCGAGTACGGTTTACGAAGTTTGCGACACCTGCGTTACCGTTACCGCCAATTGTTGTTGCTTTCTTTGGCCATGTGATATCTTTGCCAACACCAATAGACTCATGCCATTCAGGGCTTACGCGGTCTAGGTAATCAGTAAAGTTGTAAGTCGTACCAGAACCGTCCGAACGGTGCACTACGTAGATAGGTTGATTTGGTAACTTCACGCCTTCGTTTAGCGCTGCAATCGCCGGATCATTCCAATTCTTGATGTTGCCTAGGTAGATATCAGCCAGCACTTTGCCTGTTAGCTTAACTTCACCAGCATCAATGCCAGGGATGTTTACTACAGGAACAATTGCACCCATCACCATTGGGAACTGAATCATGCCCTCTTTGTTCAACTCTTCAATAGTCAACGGCGCATCTGTCGCACCAAAGTCTACTGTGTTTGCTGTGATCTGACGGATACCGCCACCAGAGCCGATCGCTTGGTAGTTGATCTGAACGCCCGTTTCCTTTTGGTACTGCTCAGCCCACTTCGCATAAATTGGATGAGGGAATGTCGCACCAGCGCCATTGATCGTTGTTTTGGCAGCAACGCCAAATGATGCTGCAACCAGAACTGAAGACACTAGAGCTGATTTCATGAATTTCACAATATATCTCCGATATAATTTAGCGATTAAGTTGGGCTAATAAAAAAAGCAACATTTAATTAGCCCAGATTAGTTTTAGTGTTCAAGTAAAACTAGGTATTGAAATAAATCCAACAATCAATCGGTGCTCACCAATCGACGGGTGCAGATTAGAAATTCAATATGACAGTTTTATTAAACATCGACACTAAAGCGCACCATGTGAATAACAATTATCTCGGCGGAATTAATTATGATAAGAAAACTTCACACAACTTTTATAAAGTAAGTGCAGATGTAAAAGGATATGTATGCAATGCACCATAATAAGATTGCAAATATTAAATATTGATGAAGGGTACGGAGTCATTTAGACTCAAACCATGGACATGTTACTCATCTTTAAGATCTACCTCTTCTATGGCTTAGCTTTCTTCGCCATCTTTTTTGCCATTCTTTTTCGAGACTTACGCAAAAGCCGGATCGCTATCGCTTCTGCTTTACCTATTCTTGCGTTATTTGGGTTCATTCACGGTTTCCACGAATGGTCAGAACTTTACTTGGTCATGTATGAGCATGAGTTCACGCTCACCAAGGGAATAGAGACTTTTAAGGTATTCAAGCTCTGGTTCTCATTTATTGCGCTTGGTGCTTTTGCATGGAAGATGCTAGATCTCACGGACTGGAAGTACATTAAAGCCATCAAATATGGTGCACTCACTGTCCTTACCTTGTTTGTTATCAGCTTAATCGTTCGGTTCGGAAGTAACGAGTACGCAATTTACATTCACAACACCGCAAACCAAGTCCGATGGATCTTCGGCTTGGGCGCTGGCGCCATCTCTGGGTTAGCAATGATGAGCTATGCGAACATCCTAGAAAAAGAAGGCCATGGCGCATCACTTCCATTTAAGTTAACCGGTCTTGCTTTGATCGCTTATGGCATTGCAGCAGGTGTATTGACCTCCGATTTAGGCCTTTGGGTGCTTGGCGTCAGAATGGTTTGTGCCATTTGTATTTTATGCACCTTATGGATCGCACTGCGCGTGTTTGATGATGAAAAAAGCAAACAACTTGAAAGTAACATCCAACTCTCTCAACAAGATGCCAAACTTAAAGAACTTGGTGAACTGACTTCCGCGGTCGCTCATGAAATCAAAACGCCACTCTCCAGTGCGACGATGAGCTGCGATTTGTTGGAGAAACATTTACCAGACAACGAAGACAGTCATAGACACCTAGCCCGCATCCGTCACGGTTTAGAACGTGCTGCAGAGATCAGCCATGAAGTCTTGAATTATGCTCACCACAAACCAATCCAACGCGAAGTGGTTTCTTTGAAAAAGATCGTGGACCAAGCACTTTCCTTAAACCAATACCGCTTAGAGGGCTTCATTGTAAGTACTTCCCTTGATGACACACTTAATGTCTTAGGTGATGCAGGCCAATTAGAAGAAGTGGTGACCAATATCATCGGCAATGCGATTGACGCTAGCCAAGAACACAAGCAACTCTACATAGAAACGTATCAAGACAAACTGGTGGCAATTCTCTCCATTTCCGATTGGGGGACTGGGATGCCACTGGACAAAATTGCCAAAGCGAAAACACCTTTCTACACCACAAAGCCAAGGGGTGAAGGCACAGGTATGGGATTGGCAATCAGTAATCAAATTATCTTACAACACGGTGGCGAGCTAAACTTGAGGAACTCGAAGAAGAGTGACCACATTACTGGCTTAACAGTTGAAATCCGCTTACCAAGGAATATTGAATGACACTAAAACTCTTACTTGCAGAAGACGATGTTGAATTGCGAGAGGTCCTCATTGAGGCATTAACCTTGGAATCGTTTGAAGTGGTCGCGTGTGATAACGCTGAAGACGCACTAGATATTGCCAGCGAGCAACACTTTGACTTAGCTTTGTTTGATGTCGTGATGACAGGCATGACAGGGATTGAAGCCCTTTCTGCCCTAAGACGCCTACATCCAAACATTGGCATCATCATCACCACCGCTTTTGCTACTGTTGATGTCGCCGTCGATGCGATGAAGAAGGGTGCTGATGAATTTCTTACTAAGCCGTTCAACCTTGCTGCATTGTCTGTCACGTTAAAGCGTGTCCACGCAGAGCGGTCACCAAAGTCACCGCTTGATGAAAGAAAGCATGACCAGATTTTTAGTGCGCTATCCAACCCGATTCGTCGCTCGGTTATAAAGCAGCTCAAGATCCATCGAAAAATGAAGTTCATGGACCTCTGCCGTGTGGTTGGTATTGAGGACCACACCAAATTCAACTTCCACCTAAAACAACTTGTCAACAGCGGATTGGTAATTAAAGAGGATGGGCGAATTTACTCGCTGACAGAGCAAGGGCAACAAGTTCACTCCAGCATGCTTTAATACACCTTTAAAATGCATAAAAAAAGCCGACGGAGTGTCGGCTTCTTACTGTTAATTCGCTATCCCGCCCTGAGATAAGTAACCAATTCGATTATTTTTGTTCGATTGGACGAATTACTTTACATGGATTTCCTGCTGCAACTACGTTCGGTGGCACATCTTTCGTAACAACGCTACCCGCACCAATCACTGAGTTTTCACCGATAGTCACACCTGGGCAAACAATCACGCCGCCGCCTAACCATACGTTGTCGCCAATAGTAATCGGCGTGCCAAACTCAACTCCTTCTTCTACCCGGCCTTTTACATCCAAAGGGTGTCCTGCAGTGTAAATCTGTACATTAGGAGCAAATAGAACATTATCTCCAATATGTACTTCCGCCACGTCTAGTACGACGCAGTTAAAGTTCGCGTAGAAGTTCTTTCCTAGTTTGATGTTTGAGCCATAATCACATCGGAAAGGCGGTTCTAAATAGGCCCCTTCAGAGTCTGGAATAAGTGCATCAATTGCATTACGCCATTCCTCTGTATCTGGAATGCTGTTGTTGATTTTCTGCAGTACTTTTCTGCATTCAATACGTGCTTGGTAAAGTTCTTTATCCCATGCATTGTATGGCTCACCAGCCAACATTTTTTCTTTTTCTGTTCTCATTGTTCACGTCATCTCACACAAAATAAAGGCGCATCAAAACACATCCCAATCTCACAAAATGTGACCTCGTTAATGGATCATTTATTTACGTAATTTACGTACGTTCAATGACGAGATTTCAAACAGAAGCTATCTGCTAGTCTTCTCGGAATGCGCGATTCATACTCTCGGTTAATGGTTTAACAAGGTAACTCAGCGGTGTTCTTGGCTCTGATAGAATCAACACTTCAGCGTTCATCCCAGAAGTCAACCGATGCTTCGCAACGTCCTCTTGAGCTAAAGCAATACGGGCAAGATAAAAATCATCTTGGTTTTGCTCTGAGAGCTTATCCGCGGAGATAGTTAATACGGTGCCATCGAGAGGTGCTAGCGTTCTTGCATTCAAAGCCGTTAAACGAACTTGAGCATGCTGCCCTGGCGTAATCAAATCGATGTCTTGTGGACTCACACGCGCCTCCACCAGCAACTTGTCATCTTGAGGAACGAGCTCAAGCAAGGTCTCGCCCGAGCCAATCACCCCCTTTTCAGTAAACACTTGCATATTCACTACTCTGCCGGAGATTGGAGCGACAATCGCTGTTCTTGCGACGACATCTTTTGCAGAACCATACTCCTCTTTGATCGAAACAAGCTCTGTCTTAGTGTTACGCAACTCTTCGACAATTTGATTGAGTCGCTCTAGTTTCAATTCTTCGATTTTTGCTTGGTTTTCATCTAATCGCTTGGCCACGGTCAATGATTGGCGGTCCAATTGGCTGAGCGTACTGCGGACTTCTGCGGCAAGACGTTTAAGCTGAAGTAGAGCTGACTTCCCTGAAAAGCCTTTTTGTACTAACGCCTGATTACTGGCAATTTCTTCCTCAATGAATTTCAAGCGCTCACGTTCGATTACTTTCGTTGCATTGAGGTTATCCAATTCCAAATTCGCGCCTGAGATGCTCTGCGCAATGATGTTTAGTTTGCTGTCGAAAAAGCGCTTTCTCGCCTCAAATATCTTACGTTGTACTGATTTAGCTTCAGCAACAATCTCTGCGTTTTTAATCGTCTCGATATCTTGCGCCCAATTAATCTCCGGTAATTCATCAAGCTCAGCATTCAATCGATTTTCTTTGGCTAGAGTATGAATGTACTGACCACCAAGAGAATCTAATTTTGCATTTGCTTGACGCTTCGAAAGCTGGATAAGTAACTGTCCTTTTTCGACCAAGTCGCCTTCTTGAACATAAAGCTTTTCAATAATTCCACCTTCCAAATGTTGAATCTCTTGGCGCTTACTCAATACAGATAAATCACCGTAAGCGATAGCAGCACTCTCTAGTTTTGAGGTGGCAGCCCAGTAGCCTAATCCGCCCAAGAATAAACTCAGCGTCAACACGCCGAGTAGAATGGGACCTTTAAGTTTAAGCTCGGCCGTTGGCATAAAACGGAAAACGTTTTCCGCCGTCAGTTTGTTATCGGTTGGCAGTTGATTGCTCATTTCGCACCCTCGGTATATCTGTTCTTTCTTCTCCCATTAAGCGCTTTAACACCTCATCTCTTACGCCATACAATTTGACGCGACCTTCAGCGAGATACAGTAATCGGTCCATCTGGCGCAACGTACTTGGGTTGTGAGCAATCACAATGACAGTGGCCCCTTCTGACTTAAGGTGCGCGATTAAACGCTGATATGACGCTTCGCCCTCCCCATCGAGATTCGCGTTGGCTTCATCAAATACAACAACGGATGGATTGCCGTAAACGGTGCGAGCCAGAGCAATACGCTGACGCTCTCCACCGGACAATCCACGTCCATTTTCGCCAATGACAAAATCATAGCCTTTGTTTTTCTTAAGGATAAGCTCGTGACAACCGGCTAACTGAGCGGCTTGAATGACTTTTGCAGGGTCTTCATCTTTAAATCGCGCGATATTATCTCTAATCGTCCCCGGAAACAGTTCCACTTCTTGTGCGAGATAACCAAAGTGGGCTCCTCTATCTTCAGAAGCCCACGAAGAAACCTCCATCCCATCTAGAGTAACCTTGCCTGCGAGCGGTTTGATGTTACCGAGAAGCAGTCTTGCAAAGGTCGACTTTCCTGTACCAGAGGGGCCAATGACCCCCACGGAGACACCGGGAGGTATTGATAAAGAGATGGATGATAAAACAGGCTCTGTCGCGCCAGGGTGACGATAAGCTAAACCCGTAAATTCAAAATGTCCTTTCGGACGAGGTAGCGGCATGTCCGATTCATCTTGTTTAACGATCCTATCAATTTCCCACAACCGCTTATAAGCATTTCGAGCAGACATCGCGCTGCGCCATGTTCCTATGGCTTGTTCCATTGGCGATAACGCTCTGCTCATCAGAATGGAACTGGCAATCATCGCGCCTGCGGTAATCTCATGCTGGATCACCAGCCATGCGCCTCCCCCTAGCAAGCATATTTGCAACGAGCCACGAACAAACTTAGAAAAATTAGCGAGATAGATCGACTTCCCCGCCACCGTCTGTTCTAACAAGTTGGATTCGTTTGCTTTCGCATACCATCGTTCTAAGAACGCATTCATCATCCCCATTGCGACAATCGAGTTTGCGTTTTGAGTGGCAATTTCAGCGTGATTGATATGCGAAATTGACCGAACTTCACTCTCTTGTAACACCTTTCTTGTCACCAGTTCATTGATGATTCCAAGGCTAAACAGAACAATCGAACCACCTAAAGCAATGTGACCTAAAACAGGATGCAGCAAATAAACGAAAAGGATAAAAACTGGTGTCCAAGGTGCATCCAGCAAAGGATAAGGCGCCTGACTACTTAAAAAACTCTTAATGTTTTGTATATCCCTTAGCACTTGGGATGTGTAGCTTTTACCAGTATGAGTTTGATATTGGATACTACGCTTGAGCATAAATGCCGACAGTTTTGCATCCAGCCAATAGCCAAATGACTTACTCATTTGCGCACGAGCAATATCTATCAAAGACATGGTAAGTAGTGCCGCAAGGACAATAACGGTCAGTAAGAAAAGTGTATCGATTGAATAAGAAGAGATAACGCGGTTGTACACTTGGAGCATGTACAGAGGAATAGCAAGTACTAATAAATTTATGAATAAACTAAAACCAACCAGCAAGCCTATGAGCGTGCATAGTTTTTGTCTAACTTCTTTGAAAACCGTTTGTTGCACGATTATTTCCACATATTTTTATACATTAGGCGCTAGACTCGCTAGCGCCCAAAAAGGTGACTTAGATAATGAATAAGTCGCTGCCGTATGAGTTGATGTCCTCTTGCGTAACACCAAGCAATTTGACCGTCAGATCCGCGCCATCAGTAAAGACAGCATTGCCTTTAGCGTCATAAGTAAAGCTCAGATCAGCATATGATGTTACAGAGTCGCTGATGATATGCAGTGAATCTTCACCAATAGTGAAATCAACGACTTTCGCTTCCCCATGACCGCCAAATTTGTCGGTAAAGATAAACTTGTCTGCGCCACTACCACCAACCATTACATTGTCACCAGAACCAGCAACCAGTAGGTCATCGCCTGTACCACCGTTTAGCTTGTTGTCACCCAGCAAACCGAGCAATAAATCGCTACCTGTACCACCGCCGAGATAGTCGTTACCTGTGCCAGCCATTAGAATGTCGTCACCTGCACCACCAGTTAGACGATCATTTCCCTCACCACCGACAACGAAGTCGTTACCACCGCCACCAACGAAAGAATCGTTGCCACCAAAACCGATAAATACGTCATTGCCACCGTCAAAGTCAGCGACCTGATGGTTATCACCCGCGTCACCATAGTAAGTGTCATTTGTGCTCATTTTATGTCCCTCTTGGCTTTCTATTTGAATAGACCTTTATTTCACGCCTGTTTAACTTCCTACAGACACCGGAAGTCTAATAAACAAAAGCATAGGAACAAGTTTGAATATGGATTGATATTTCAAACTAACAATATTATTAGCACATTAAAAACTGGTACTTTTAGATATAAAAGGTATTTAAAACATAAGGTTAAATCTAGTACTACAGGTTTCTTCTCGCCCAACTAGTGGCTTGCGTTCGGTTTTTGACTTCTATTTTTCGAAATATGTTGTAAAGGTGAGATTTAATAGTATGCTCGCTGATAAATAAAGAGTCGGCAATTTCCATATTTGATCCGCCTTCTTTCAGCATCTGTAAAACTTGAACCTCTCTTCGCGTGAGCTCTACCTCTATAGTTGGATCAATAATATGACTCGCTTCTTTTCCTTTATAATAATTGACAAGTTGATCAAGCAAACGACGCGATAGCCAATTCTCTCCTTCTATAATTGCACTTAAGCCTTGGCATAATTTCTCCATAGAATCACTTGGACCAAAAATACCTTTAACATTGGGCCAAGAAGCTAACTCCGATGTATCCAACTCATGCCCTAAATTGAGCATAATAGTACCTAATACTTTATCGCTATCCTTTAAATAAACTAAAGTATCAGATGGCGTATCTACTGAAAAATCTACCAACAGGAAATATTGTTCTGGAATGAGTTCATGATAGCTTGGATTTTTGCTATCGATAATCGTAATCTTGGTATCGGTGTTTTTTGAAAGCATCTCCTTGAAGTTCTCACTCTGCAGACTTTGTTGAGTGATCATTAGGATTTCAGGTTTTTCTTTATACTGTCCCATAATGTTTCTCATACTTTTATTGACTAAATATTTTAGATTAATAACTAGTTATAAGTATTTGAACTCATATCTAAGTGCTAGCCGATAGAGTAGAGTTATTTGCTACTTTTTTAAATTGCAATTTCGTTAAGATCATAAACAAAAAAAGTGTTTCTCATAAAAGAAACACTTTTTTGGAACGAGATAATTATATTAGATATAAGTCGCAAAGATTATGAAATTGATTGAAATAACCATATTTATTATACGGCAATAGAAAGATCAGACATATTCTCTTTAGCCCAAATTAATGCTTGCACTCTATTTTTCACGTCAATCTTCTTAAAAATATTATGAAGATGGGTTTTTACAGTATTTTCACTCACAAATAACTGTTCTGCGATCTGTTGATTCGAAGCACCCATTGATAAGAAGGTAATTATTTGTTGTTCTCTTTTAGTTAAAATTGCGGGAACGTTCTTATTAAGTGGTCTGCTGTGTCTACGTAGATGAGTAATGTACTGTTGAGAAAACTTGCGGCTAAACCACATGTCACCTTGTAATACTTTACCAATTCCAACTTGAAGAGTGCTTATGTCATCCGATGTGTAGAATATTCCCGCGAGCGTTTGCCATACAAATAACTCTTCCGTAGAAATAGACTTGTCACAGTTTATCAAGACCTCAATAGTGTCTTTAAATGTAGCTTTCTTAAATTCCATGTAATGAGAGAACACTTCATCGGTAATCACACTGTAGTCCAACACGATTGCTGAGGCGGGATTTTGCAACTCTGCTTGGGCAGCAAGCTTTTCAGGTGCGATTAGACTTACGTTGATGCTGAGCTTCGTTTCGAGCACATCCTTCAATAAAGAGGACTGTAAGCTGTCCTCAGTTATTAAGATCACGTTCCTTGTATTTTGATGCTCCATCTTGTTCGCTGCCCTTTAGTTATTTTGATTGAAATAAGCAATAGATTTAGTTAGAGCGGCAGTATTGTCAAGTATGAAAAAAAGTAGTAACAACTAATAACTTATTGATTAGTAAATAGTTGCAAGGCATGAGTTAAATGGCGGGTATTAAAAAAGGGAGTATGAAACTCCCTCTTTATTAGTGCACTGGCACCGAACTTTTCTGATTGAACTTACCAAAGTATTGCTCAAGGATTTCTGGTGTCAGCTTTCCTTCAGCCTCTAGCTTTTTAAGCTCTGCTACGATTTCCTGTTGTTCTTCAAGAGATGGCAGCTTTACCTCTGGTTCGTCACCAGCTTCTTGTGAGATCAGTTCTAGTTCTTTTTCGAAATCATTCATAGTACTTACCTAAAATATCGAGTCATTAAACTTGTAAACTAGCCCTATTCTATCCAACTCTACAGCTTGAAGCTACCAACCATCTTATCTAGGCGAGATGACAGCTCTTGTAGGTCTCGGCTTGCTCCAGCCAGTTCTTCTGCTGTTGCTGTTGTCATCTCATTGATAGCGTTAATTTCTTCAATGTTTTGGTTGATAGTATGAACCACTGTCGATTGCTCTTCTGTCGCTGTCGCAACTTGGGTGTTTCTATCTGAAATATCCGCAATACGCTCAGAAATATTCATCAGTACATCAACCGCTTCATCTGTTGATGCCACACCTTCAAACGTTACCACTTTACCAGCTTCCATCGCGGTCACTGCGTCTTGAGCATCACTTTGAAGTTGGTTGATCATCTTCTGAATCTCTTCCGTTGAATCTGCAGTACGAGATGCTAGATTGCGCACCTCATCCGCTACCACTGCAAAGCCTCGTCCTTGCTCACCTGCGCGTGCTGCTTCGATCGCTGCGTTCAACGCAAGTAAGTTGGTTTGCTCAGAAATATCGCGAATCACATCCAGAATAGAGCCGATGTCTTTGGTGGTTGTTGCAAGCTGGGTCACTACCATACTGGTCGTTTCAACGTCATCAGCAAGACGACTAATCACTTCCTTCGCTTGCGTCACGACTTGGCGACCAGTCTGTGTATTGTCAGATGCTTGGTTTGCCGTATCAGCTGCGGTTGCTGCGTTTGAGGCAATCTCACTGATCGTCGCACCCATTTGGTTAATTGCCGTCACGACTTGGATCGTTTGGTCACGTTGTTCTTGGCTGTTGTCATGAGTCGAAGTCGCTTTGCTAGAAACACTATCCGCAGCCTCACTTAACGCACCACTAGTTAGAGACACTTCTTTCATGGTTGCGTGAATCTTCTCAATAAAGCCATTAAAGCCTTTTGATAGCTGGGCGATCTCGTCGTTACCCTTGATTTCAATACGCTGGGCTAAATCACCTTCTCCTTCGCCAAGGTCAGTGAATCGGTCTGCAATTTGGCTAATTGGGTTAGTAATGCTGTTTGCTAACAGAACGCCCATTGCGATGAAGATCAGCGCGACGATGGCTGTCGTGAACAACATTTTCTCTGCGGTTGCATCAAGATCAGCAAAGACTTCATCGACAGGTACAACACCAACAACAAACCAATCCATCGAGGGCACATACAAGCTAGACACGAACATGTCTTGGCCTTCAATCTCTGTTGTCACAAGATTGAAGTGACCTTTGTTAAGTAGCTGGGAAGCTTCACGTCCAAACAATTGGCTAATAGAGGTTTTGTTTTTGCCTTGCTGACGGTGGATCTGGATATCACCTTTGCTATTGGTCAGAAACACATAGCCTGTTTTCTCAATCTTAAAGCCATTCAGTAGCGAAACCATGTCATCCATCGACTTAGACAGGCCTGACATCGATACGCCATTCACATCTTGGTAGTTAGTGAACATTTTCACATCACCATTCGCTTCTTGGAAAACGCTTACCGACGTGTCTTGCCCTGAAGATGTAAAGCCAAAGAACCACGCATCTTGCGAACGATTAAGCTGGCGTAAGAAACCGTTTTGGTTCCAGTAGTATGCTGTTTGTCGGTTTGCTACCGAAGCATCGTTCAACTGATATTGAGACTTCACATTGTTAAGCTGTTGAACAAGTTGCGCTTCTACCATTGGGTTACGATCTGTCGTCGATAGCGCCTCAATGACAAATTCGTTCGTGGCAAGCTGTTTTGCCGCTTGCTGCATTTGTACAACTTCACGGTCAATTTCAGTATTAATCTGCTGCAGCATTGCAGGTAATTCGATATCGATTAAGCGATGACTTAGCACTTCACGTGCGTGTCGCTGTGCCATGACACCGACAATGATGGTAGAAGCGAGCACGGCAAAAGTAATACCAATGACAACCTTCTGTTTGATACTCAGGGAGTTAAGTTTCAACATATCTGGACCTTTAAAAAGAATCACTCGTTATCTGTATTCTGAACAGGATAAAACTGGATGCATAACAACTCGCTATGCACGGCTTGGAACTTATATCGGCCTTCCCCTACAAAACTAGAGAAATTTCTCACAAATATGTGCAACTAAAATGCAATTGATAATTAAATACGTGACATTAATCAAGCTCAGCTAAAATTTCTTTCTTTTGATCATGAACTTAACATCATCAATTGGGCAGTCCGGAGCGAATAAAATCGTCCAACTTTTCGCCATTAATAATATCGATTCGACGATAGCCAATGCTGATGATTCCTTGTTTAGCCAACTGTTGTAGTGAACGACTTAATGTCTGGCGTGAACACCTTGAAAGGTGAGCTAATTTATCTTGAGTGTATAAAATAGGAGCGTTGTGCCCGCTAGACGTATTCAATCGACTAACCAATGCAAGCAATTTAGCGACTCGATACTCATTTTTTAGCAACACGGATTCTGTGGTCCACTCCATCAAAAGCCTAAAGCGGACGCTGATTTCATGGATAGCGATTTGATAAAGTTGAGGATAACGCGATGCGATATCGCGCATTTTCTTCACTGGTATAGCGATGGTGAGCGTATCAGAAGCAGAGTAAAAATCATGTTTTGTTGGTTGGTCTTCAAAACAGCCTAGCCACGTCAACCAACTTCCTGGACCCAAAATCGCAATGCAGGCCTCTTCACCATTTGCATTACAACTCACCAGCTCGATATGACCGGACACAACAAGGCGCATGGTATCTACCTTGGTGTGGGCTGAATTTAGCAAAGTAGGCACTTTATAACTCTCGACTCTAGCTGCGAGTACCATTTCGTCCACTGCCGTCCTATCCAACTCTGCCAATGTCGGATCTGTATTTAGCACTTGGTCAGTAAACACAGTGGGATCTTCTTGGCTCAATGAATGACTCAAGTGAGATTGTAAGATTTTAGACATTGTTCGAATCCTACCTCTGATACGTTGTTAATTAATTGTTACAGAAAGACTAACAATTAATCGAATAAAAATACCAGAGAAAAACCACAAGGTTGTGGGACGAGGATTTAATTATGCTAATGCCATGCGTAACAACTCTAAGCCGATGGATACGTACAACCGCCATCACAGCAATGTATTTTACCATTGCGACTTGGACGACAACTTCTGTTGCGAACGACACCTTTGAGGGAATTCCCGGCGAAAGAACTTGTTTCTTTCGTTATGGGCCAGTTTCAGCCGATCCTTACATTAACGTTGCCTACCCTGATGCCGCTGTAAAATATTGGGGTGCAGCATTTACAATGCCTAAAGGGGCGAAACTGAAGCTAGAAGGTCAATTTCCCCATGCTCGCTACATGTCACTGATTAGCTATGATGATCGAGGAAGGCCGGTTCAATCTCTTCCAGATTACATGATTAAGCCAAGCCAAAGTAACGTGAACCCTTTTCGTGAAGGAAGTCAGAGGGACAGCGTTTTCAGAAACTATGCTGTAAATGTGCTCGATTACGAACCCAAAGACGATTACACCGCAGGACAAATTCGTGAGGGAGTCGAGTCAGACCAACTGCATGCACCAAAGTCCTCTGCGAATCAGCAAGTGTTGATTTATCGAATTTACGCCAAAGACGAAAATAGCGATGGAACCGCAAACGTATCCTTACCTAAACCCATCCTAACCCTTGCCTCTGGTAAAGTGTTGCGTGGTTCTGAAGCGTGCGCAGCGTTGAATAGTGCCCAGCCCTTAAAGGCACAACTCAACGCTCTTGGAATACCTGTCGAGAAATATCGCAAACTGGTCACCCAACCAAATAAGCCAGCAGGATTCCCCGCAACGAACCCTTCTACTTGGCATATTCAGTTAGATCGTCAGAGCTTGCTTGGCATCTACACAGGGAAGATCAATCCTGAGGCGCGTCGTAGTTCAGGTGGTTTCTATCCAAACTTAGACAATAACTACATTAGAACCGTAGTGAATCGTAAACATGGTCCTGTGTATGTTTTACGCGCTAAAGCTCCCGTAACCCCGAAAACGTTTCATGGCGATAAACAGATGACTGGCGGTGAATTGCGTTACTGGTCAGTATGTTCGAACAAAGGTTTTGCGGTTACCAAAGTCAACGATTGCCTATACGACGAGCGCATCCCCGTCGACAAAGATGGTTACTATACCATTGCCGTAAGTCGCAAATCAGACAGGCCTCGCAATGCTTTTACTCAATGTGGTATTGGTTGGCTTCCAATGGCTGATGATGGAGATGGGATTGTAGATAAAGATGCATCAATCGTTCAAATTCGTCATATGCTTGCCTCACCTAAATTCGAGCATGCCATTCAAAATATCCAACAAGACAAAGACATTGCCTCCGTGATGCGCGAGTACTACCCGAGAACCTTCTATACCACCACTAACAACTTTGAACTGATGTTCCCTTGTCATCAAAGTTAGTTACTCCACTCGCTTGATTCCTATGGCAGGTATCCCCTTCCTGCCATTCCTAATTCAAATACAGACTGATATCGAGGTAGCCATGACTCTTAAGCTACTGTGTTTGCTGTTGTTCGTTTTTCTCGTCGCAACAGTGTACGCATCACCAACCTCTCACTCTGAAAGTAATACGGAACTGGACGACCCTACTGCACTCAGTTCATTTGTCGGGCTCCGTTCTGGTAGCAATGGATACGGTGCCATTGGCCAACTGAGTTTCCATCGTCCTGATAGCGCATTTGGTCATAACAGTTTCCTTCAATTTAAAGACGACTTTGAAACCGTGCATTTACGCCACTTCTCTATTTATAAACCAACAGGAACAGGTCTGTTTGTCGATGCGCAGCGCAATAATACCAACCCAATTCCTATCAACCGTGCTTCTTTCGGGGCGATTCAAGTTATTCCTGTCACTGAGACATTACGCATTAATCCTGCACTCTTGTATGGTTCAACTTGGACAGACGATAAACGAGCACGACAAAGCCTGTTTCCCGACACCCCCATTATTACGCTTTATAGCCTCATTCGCTGGCAAGTAAGCAGTGACTGGTTTGTGAACTTAGTGCCTCAATACACCTACAGTGTTGGAGGCAAAAAAGTACGTTTGTTTGAATTGGTGACTCAAGTTGGCCACAACATCACAGAAGAAGCGACGGTTTCAATAAATGCGGATGAAGATGACAATTTTTGGCTCACACTAAAGCACGCATTGTGAGCTACCGTATGATTAGAACGTTCGATACACCGAAGACTACGTCAGAACCTTGTAAAACATAGCAATACCCCAATATTGAAAAGATAAATTACACGGACGTACTGGAACTTTTCCCCTTGAGAAAGTGACCAATACTCAAAACAAGAATCATATGGATACCAGAGAGTCCAAAAAATGCACAAAACAAACTTCGAAACTCTTCAAAGCTACTTAGAGTCTCAGATCATTGGTCAGCATGATCTGGTAAAACAATTACTTATTGCTCTACTTGCCGATGGGCATATCTTGGTTGAAGGTCCTCCAGGATTGGCTAAGACCCGTGCGGTGAAATCTCTATCGGATTGTGTAGAAGGTGATTTCCACCGTATTCAGTTCACACCAGACCTACTGCCAGCCGATTTGACGGGTACCGACATCTTCCGTCCAGAAACGGGCGAATTTACCTTCCAGTCTGGTCCTATTTTCAACTCACTGATCCTTGCTGATGAGATCAACCGTGCGCCAGCTAAAGTGCAAGCCGCGATGCTTGAAGCAATGGCTGAGAAGCAAGTGACAGCGGGACGAAACACATACGCACTCCCAGAGCTGTTCTTGGTGATGGCAACTCAAAACCCAATCGAGCAAGAAGGTACTTACCCGCTCCCAGAAGCGCAGCTTGACCGTTTCTTGCTGCACCTTGATGTGGATTATCCAGATACGGAACATGAGTTGGCTATCTTGCGCATCAACCGTGGTGAGGCAAAAGGCGAAGCGACGATTGAACGTCCAAGCTTGAGCCAAGAAGACATCTTCACCGCACGCAAAGAAGTACTCAACATCCACATGGCAGATGCGATTGAGCAATACATCGTTCGCCTTGTGATGGCGACTCGACAGCCAAGCGATTACGACTCAGAGCTTGCTAAATGGCTATCTATGGGTGTGAGCCCGCGTGCGACGATCGCCCTTGACCGTTGTGCTCGTGCTCATGCGTGGCTGGCAGGTCGTGACTTCGTTTCACCAGAAGACGTTCAAGCCATGGCTTACCCTGTGCTACGTCACCGTCTGCTGCTTAGCTACCACGCTCAGGCAGAAGGCATTACAGCAAATCAGGTTATCGACAAGCTTCTTAATCTTGTAGGTAGCGCATAACGTAGGTAGGTGACATGTCTGCATCATATGCATTGCCACCTCATGCGAATGGGGTGACATTAACCCTTGAAGAGCTGCTTCAATATCGCACTCAATCGGTTCGTTGGTTGCCACCAGCCCAGAGCATTTGGTCGCAAATGAGCGGTAACCATACCAGTCGTCAAAAAGGGCGCGGTATGGACTTCATGGAAGTGCGCCAATACCAAGCGGGTGATGATATTCGCAGCATCGATTGGCGAGTCACGGCTCGAACGGGAAAAGCGCACACCAAGTTGTTTGCTGAAGACAAAGAGCAAGCGGTGATCTTATACATCGACTTGAGCCCAAGCATGCACTTTGGATCGCAATATGTATTGAAATCGGTTCAACTGGCGCATTTCGCTAGCGTCTTGATTTGGCTGACGTTAGCCAAGAAAGACCGCATCGGCGCAGTGATAGATGATGGTTCCCAGTGTATTGAGTTCCGCCCTTCTTCTTTACAAAAGCAAGGGCTGAGAATTCTTGACGCGATAGTGAATACTCACAATCAATTACTTACGAATCAACAAGCTGACAGCACACGCACGTTGCCATACATGAGCGCAATTGAAACGCTACACAACCTGACGCCGAAAGGCAGTGAGCTTATTCTGCTGAGCGACTTTGCTCAAGTGGAAGAGAAAGAGCTGGTTCAATTGCGTCGATTAAAGCAACACAACAGCGTTCGTGCAGTGCAGTTTTATGATCCTCTTGAGCGAGGCGAAACCGACTTCCGAGGCCAGGCGAAAGCATCCGATGGTCATCGAAGTCAGTGGTTTAATTTCGGATCTAAAGGGGAACGCCAAGAATTGGAGTCTCACTTCGTTAAGCATCAACAAGCCATTAAACAGCAGTGTCACTCAATGGCAATTCCATTTAACAGTCTGTCGAGCGGGTTACCGCTAGTTCAGCAGTTAAGCTAGTCAAAGCAACAACATACAAATCATTCAAGCAGTAGTAATAATGACAACGAATAATCAAAGCCTAAACCTTGAACCTTTAATCCTACCGAATGCACCTGATTGGTTCCCACTTGCTTGGGGATGGTGGGCTGTTCTGGGTGGTGTAGTTCTCTCCATCTTAATCGTCGTACTGTACTTAAGATGGCGTACAAAGCGTCTTGTTGCTAAGAAGACCGCATTGAAATTATTGACCAACCCGATCACACCACACACACCGTCTTCTGCATTAGAGGTTCTTCGTCAAGCGGCTTTGAGTTACTTCCCTCGTGAAGAAATCGCGCCATTAACAGGTTCTGCTTGGTACGAGTTTCTTGATAGCTACACCAAAGAAACTCGATTTGTCGATAAACAACAACAGTGGCAAGCGGCGCTGTATCAAAAGTCTGGTCAAGAGCAGCATCAAGCCTTAATTGATGATTGTGCTTTCTGGATTGAAACCGCATTGCCACCAAAGAAAAAGGCAAAAACTCGTGACTGAGGCAACTCTCGTTTCGAGCCTCTCTCAGTGGTTGAACATTGAGTTTGTCTGGTGGTGGGCATTATTGTTACTGCCTCTACCTTGGCTGATTTATAAGTTCTTCCCTGAAGAGACTCAGCAAGCTGAAATTAAGCTGGCGTACCTGCCAGACAACAAACACAGCAACAAACCAAAACAGGTCGTGCAAAAATTCCTGTCTATTGGCGTATGGACTCTGTTGGTTGTCGCTTGTGCTCGACCGGTTTGGTATGGCGATCCGGTTGAGTTCCAACCGAAATACCGCGACATGATGTTAGTGGTCGACTTATCTGGCTCTATGCAGAAAGAAGACATGAACGACAACGGTGAATACATAGACCGTCTAACCGCCGTCAAAAGAGTCTTATCTGATTTCGTAGAAAAACGCCAAGGCGACCGCTTAGGTGTGGTTCTATTTGGTGATCATGCTTATCTACAAACGCCGCTGACCGCTGACCGTAAAACCGTGATGCAACAGATCAATCAAACCGTCATTGGCTTGGTTGGCCAGCGCACCGCAATTGGTGATGGTATCGGCTTAGGCACCAAAACCTTTGTAGACAGTGACGCACCACAACGTGTGATGATCTTGCTCAGCGATGGTAGCAATACAGCTGGTGTCCTTGATCCGCTTGAAGCCGCTGAAATCGCTAAAAAATACAACGCAACCATCTACACCGTAGGTGTGGGCGCTGGTGAAATGATGGTGAAAGACTTCTTCATGACTCGCAAAGTCAATACCGCCTCAGATCTTGATGAGCAAACGCTGAACAAGATTGCAGAGATGACAGGTGGTAAATACTTCCGAGCACGTGATGCTAAAGAACTTGAAACGATCTACGACACCATTAATCAACTAGAGCCAGTTTCTAGCGATACGCAAACTTGGCGTCCTCAGTCGGAATGGTTCCCTTACCCACTAGGTGCTGCCCTTGTGCTTTCCGTGTTCCTGTTTGTTCTAAGGAGAAAACATGGTTGAGTTTACTTTCCTAAATCCATATTGGTTGTTGGGTTTGCTCGTCATTCCTGTCGTTCTTGCGATTAACAGCCAATACAGAACCAAAAAGTCATCGTTGATTGCGCCCCATTTAGCCAAAATGCTTGGCCATTCAGTGAAAACCAAGCACTACTTCGCCATTTGGGGATTAGCATGGGCGATCGCATGTATTGCTCTAGCAGGTCCAAGTTGGCAATCCAACACTCGTCCGAGCTTTGAACTAAGTCAAAACCGAGTGTTAGTTCTGGATATGTCGCGGTCTATGTACGCAACGGATGTGAAGCCAAATCGCCTGTCACAAACCCGCTATAAAGCGTTGGATTTATTGCCGAAATGGAAAGAAGGCTCAACAGGTTTGGTCGCGTACGCGGGCGATGCTTATACGTTAAGTCCACTGACGACAGATTCCAGCACACTCGCTGGCATCATCGAAAACTTATCCCCTGAGTTAATGCCTTATCAAGGCTCCAACTTACCATCAGCGATTGAAACCGCGCTTGGTCAGTTTACTCAAGCGGGTGTAAATAAAGGTGACATCGTCGTGCTGGCAGATGATTTGGATGACTCTGAATTGTCTAGCTCATTAGCGCTATTAAACGGTAAAGACATTCGTGTGTCAGTACTTGCTATCGGCACATCAACTGGCGCACCAATTGCTCTTCCGGATGGTTCTTTAATGAAGAGCCGACAAGGCAACACCGTGGTAGCGAAGACTAACCTGAAAAACTTACAGAAGTTAGCCAAGGATACCGGCGGATTATTTGTGCCAATTCAACACAATAACCGTGATGTTGAGAACATTGCCGCGTTTACCAATAACGCGAGCAACAACCTTGCCGCCAAGCAAAGTGACGACGTAAAAACCGACTCTCGCTTGAACGGTGGTTTCTGGTTGCTACCTCTGCTGTTGATTCCTGCAGCCCTACTCTTCCGACGCGGCATGATTTGGGTACTGGTCGCGGCCGTATTACCGATGAGTTGGACACCGAAAGCAGAAGCCAATGCGTTCTTGAATCAAAACCAACAAGGCGAACAGCTTTATCAACAAGGTGAATACGAAAAAGCCCAAAGTACCTTTACTGATCCTAACTGGAAAGGTGCAGCAAGCTACCAAGCTGGGGATTACGAAAGTGCGATAGAAGCATTCTCCAATAATCCAAGCCTTGATGGCCGTTACAACTTGGCAAACGCACTTGCCAAGAACGGACAGCTTGAGGATGCGGCGGAGCTCTATAAAAACGTAATTCAAGAAAAGCCTGACTTTGAAGCTGCGAAAAAGAACCTGTCGGTTGTAGAGGAGAAACTGAAGCAACAGCAGCAACAGCAGCAACAGCAGCAGCAGCAGCAACAGCAGCAACAGCAGCAACAGCAGCAACAGCAGCAACAGCAGCAACAGCAGCAACAGCAGCAACAGCAGCAACAGCAGCAACAGCAGCAACAGCAGCAACAGCAGCAACAGCAGCAACAGCAGCAACAGCAGCAACAGCAGCAACAGCAGCAACAGCAGCAACAAAAGTCTCAGAGTGATGCTAAACAAGAGCAAGGGCAACAGTCACAAAACCAGCAAGAACCTGAAAATAAACAAGAAAATCAGAAATCTGAGCGACAAAAAGCTAAACAAGAAGAAGAAAAACAAGGCGAGCAAAAAGGTGAACCTATGCAGGCTCAAGCTCAGCCAGAGAAAACGCCTCAGGATGATCCTGAGTTCCGTCGCTTAGAAGCGGTAGAAAGCGCGCGTGACCCTAGTTTCTTGATTCGAGCTCAAATGCAGCTTCAAGCTCAACAAAAACAACGTCCACAACAATCTAATAAGGAGTGGTAAGTCCATGATGAAAAAAGGCGCAAAACTGGTCTTTGTTCTGATGGCCAGCCTACTGACTAGCTTTTCGGTTTTTGCACAAACCCTACAAGCTAGTGTAAACAAAACTCAGGTGGCGAAGAACGAAGTGATCAACCTAAGGATCATGGCAGATACCGAGCTTGGCTCAGATGCGATTGACTTCGATGCATTGAAACAGGACTTCTTTTTAGGACAACCTCGCTACGGCCGTTCTAGTAACAACATTAACGGCCACAAAACCGTTCGCACAGAATGGAGCATCTCGATTGCACCGATGAAAGAAGGCGTCATCACCATACCGAGCTTTTCTGCAGATGGGATGAAAACCGAGCCAATTAAGCTGCGTGTGACAAAAGACAAAGGTGAGCCGAATCTCGACGATTTGTTTAGCTTTAACATGAGCGTGGATAGCCATACTTTGTACCCACAACAGTCAGCAACGCTGCGTATGCAGTTGGCGATCAAAGTCGACCCTCGTCGTTTAGATAATCCACAAGTCGTGCCGCCAAGCATTGATGGGATGAAAATTGAGCCAGCCAGCGATATGAAGCAGGCACAACGCATCATTGATGGCTTAGAAGTGACGGTCGTAGAGCAAGCTTTCCGCATTACAGCGGAGCAACCTGGCACCTACACGCTGAATGGCCCTAAATTGACGGGGTCTTACATCTATGGTGACAGCCTAACCGGCTCAACCAAGGTCATGCCAATCAATACTAAAACTGAGCAAATGCCAATTACTGTAAAGCCTATCCCTAAAGACTTTAAAGGTAACTGGCTGCCAGCTTCTGCTTTAGAATTAACGCAAAGCTGGCAAGATGAGCAAGGCAATCCGCTATCAGCAAATGCCGTCAGCACAGTGAAACAAGGCTCTTCAATTACTCGTACGATTCGTATTCGAGCTCGTGGTACACAAGCGGAATATCTACCTCGTATTGGTATTGTCTATCCAAGCACACTGCGTGTTTATCCTGAACAACCTCAGTTCGAGACATCGCGTGATGGCACTGTCACCATGACAGTGAAGCAGGTTTTGATTCCCACAGAAGCCGGGGATCTCACCCTGCCGGGCTACAGCCTAAATTGGTGGGACAGTAACCGTGACCAAGCGAGAAAAGCCGACATTTCAGCATTAAAACTTAAGGTAGAGAAAAGTGACAGTGGCCTAATCACGCTGCCAGAAAGTGCGTTGCCAGCACAACCAGCGACAACCTCAGCACCTGTGGTTCAAAGTGGTGTGGATACAGTCTGGAAAACACTGACGTTCGTGTTTGGTGCCCTTTGGCTTGTCTCATCAGCAATTGCGTTTGGGTTTTGGAAAAAGCGCGGAACCGTAAAGCCTGAGAAAGTCGAGACTTCAACGCACGGCTCATCTCTGCAAGATTTGGAAAGCATCATCAAGCAAGGTGATAGTGCCAAGATTGAAAGAGCGGTTAACGACTACTTAAACACACATCACTTCAACAGTGAATCCGAAGCGACAAAAGCGGTGAAAGAAGAGTTGAATGTGATGAATCAAGCTCGCTTTAGCGCTACTCAGCAAGAATGGAAACCAGATTCTCTGCTCGCTAAGCTCAAGCAATTGGCCAAAGAGAAGAAGAGTAAGCCTAGCCACCAGCTAGAAAAGCTCTAATAGTAAAATGGCGTGACTAGTGAAAATGGCAGCTCTTATTGAGCTGCCATTTTTGTATCTATTCATTCAGTCGTGATGGCTTAAGCGACAATTTGACTTGTCAGCTCACAGGTTCGAACGCAGTTTCGACCACTGTTTTTTGCTAGGTAGAGTGCTTTATCAGCCAGTTGGTATAAGTGATCAAAATTAAAGTCTTTGCCTTGCGCTTGATAACGCGAGTAACCCACAGATACGGTCAGCAACTCTCCTTCAGGATTATGGCAATGTCTTATGCCTTCTTCTTCAATGCATTGACGAATACATTCAGCTCTCAACCTGACCTCTTCTTGGTTTGACCCAATCATCAACAAAACAAACTCTTCTCCGCCGATTCGGCAAAAGACTTCGTCTTCATCTTTTGTATGATGGTCGAGAATGTTGCCAATACGCATCAGCGCAATGTCACCTTCTAAATGCCCATAATGATTGTTAAACAAGCCAAAGTGGTCAATATCGATCAGAATCAATCCAAACGACATCACTTCGTTATGCTCAAGAGAGCAGTACTTTTGCATAACGTGTTCTAACATGCGTCGGTTACCCAGTCTCGTTAAGGGATCGAGCTTAGACAAGACTTCCAATTGCCGATTGGCTTCTTCCAACTCTTTAGTTCGGTTCTGCACTTCGAGCTCTAGATTCTCATTGAGCTCTCTGATTGCCTCTTGTGCTTGTGTACGTTGTAAGACTTCAACCAAGCTAGAAGCAAACATCCGAATCACTTCACGCAGTTGCGAGGTCAAAGGCGCACGGGTTAACAAGTTATCGACCGCGATGAACGCAATTGGCCCACTACTGTTCGACGTCAGCACTGTCATGGCCGCCCAACCAAAACCGACGATGTTGCAATCATGGTAAATAGGAACGGACTCTTCGAACGCCACTTCATTGGGCATGGATTTAGCTAAGTTTATTAAAGAAAAGTCTTGGGTTTCCCCAAAAAAATACGACTCATCAACCACATTGCCTTGAATATCGGTTCCCCAAGTTCCTTGCATATAAGAGCAGTTTTCATCGGTCAAAAACACCGCCATACGGTCGATACCTAGATTCTTAATGGCAAACGTCACGGCAGATTTGCAAACATCGCTTACCGTTGTACAGCGTGATAACTCAACCATGCTCGAATGCAGCATACGTACGTTTTGCTCTTGGCGTTTGCGAATAAAGATTTGAGAGAAAAGCGAACCGAATGATTCCAGCATCTGTTTTTGATAGGCAGTGACGGGTTTACGGTGGATAAAGTTATCAAGAGCAAACCAACCAAATGGCTCGTTTCCATCTCTTAAAATCAGCATTGCATTCCAGCCCTGCCCCACAACTTTGCCAGCCGTATAGATAGGCGCATCCTCTACAATAACGAGGTTACGATCCAAGCTGGACAGTGATGCAATGTACTCTTCACTCAGCTGATGAAGGTCATATTGGGTATGGAATTCATCAATGGTGATGCCATCCTCGTTCGTCCCATAAGTACCACTGAAACTGCGCTTTTTCATGTCCAGCAACATTAAGGTGGAGCGGTCGAAACCTAGATGTTCTCGAAGTGCCTCCACCGCTTTCAAATAAAGATCTTTCAGTGAATCAGGGTTAGAAATATCTAATGCAACCTGCTGGACAAGCTTCATGTTTTCGATAAAACGTTCGCGTTGCCCAAGCTCATCGACATACTGCGCTTCTCGTACATCGCGATGCTTCATTTCTAACGAGGCGTGTTTTTCTGCGCGGACACACTGCCAACGCGCCGCCGAGAGTTGCATTGCGTCATAGCTTTCTTCATAAATATTGTGTGCGCTGCGAGCTTGAACGTTTTGAATCAGTAGGTAGGTACGTTTAATCGGCGTGTTGTCGAGCATCATGATATAACTTTCGCCACCGAGGTCTTGGACGTGATTCCAATTGCAGGTATTGATGGCCAGAGGAATGATGCTTTCTGAAGTATCGAATTGGTTAGCCCAATCCCAGAATGCTTCTGGATAATTTTGGAGAGGAAAGAGGTCACCCCGCGAGAATCGAACTGTCCAAGAAGGGTTGGTCAGCGGATCATCAAAGATCGCTATCGCACTGGGGGAAAAATGCTGCTCTAGATGTTCGAATATGGCTTCAGCCAATAACCTATGGTCCCTTGTGGAAGAGACCGTTCTTGTAAAACTCTTTAAACTCACCTGACCAACCTAATCTACTTTTTTATCCTCGATAAAAAACTACTTAGGGGTGGATATGCAATCAATGGAATCCAAGTTGAGCTGTTAAGTCATTCGCAAAAAATATGGACTTAATTTCACATTCGAGAACCCTTCAACATTTTTAGACAGGTGTTTCATCCGGATTACATACTGCAAAAATATGCGCAAAAATGAATCAACATGAACATTCTTAATATTGGTGTTTTTCAAGTCCAAAAATAAAAAAGGCCCCTCATCAAGAGGGGCAAGAGTACCATCGCTTATAGTTATTTGTGTATATGCCAGTAAATGTGTGGATTAACCGAAGTCACCGTTTACGTAACCTTGAGTACGGTCGTCTTGCGGGTTGCTGAAGATAACTTGTGTATCATCGTGTTCAACCAGTTCACCCATTAGGAAGAACGCAGTGCGGTCAGAGATACGACGCGCCTGTTGCATTGAGTGAGTCACGATAACGATGGTGTAGTTCTTCTTCAGTTCTTCCATCAATTCTTCGATTTTGTGTGTTGCAATTGGGTCAAGTGCAGATGTTGGTTCATCCATTAGAATCACATCAGGCTCCATCGCGATTGTGCGCGCGATACATAGACGTTGCTGCTGACCACCAGATAGACCAAATGCATGTGACTTAAGACGGTCTTTCACTTCGTCCCAAAGCGCTGCGCCACGAAGTGAGCTCTCAACCACTTCATCAATGTGCTTCTTATCTTTGATGCCTTGAGCGCGTAGACCGTAAGCCACGTTCTCGTAGATGCTCATCGGGAATGGGTTTGGCTTTTGGAATACCATGCCCACCTTGATGCGAAGGTCAGCAACGTCAATGTTGCCGTAAATGTCTTCGCCATCCATTGACAGCTTACCCGTGATCTTTACGCCTTCAATAAGATCATTCATGCGGTTCAAACAACGTAGTAGTGTTGATTTACCACAACCAGAAGGACCAATAAGTGCCGTCACTTGGCGTACTGGAATAGGCAGGTTGATTGATTTCAGTGCTTGGTTGTCACCGTAAAACAGGTCTAGGTTTTCAATATCAAACTTGTTCATTTTCTTAATCTCTTAAATCTTGAATTCGTGTCTTTTAACGTGCGTTCTTAATTCGTTTTGTTAGTAAGTTGCGGTGTTAAAACGTCGTGCAATCAGTTTTGTAAACATGTTGATCAGTAGAACAACAACAATCAGAACTGTCGCCGTACCGTAAGCCTGATTCCATTCTTCAATGGTAAACAGTTCGGTAGTCAGTTTGTATAGGTGAACGGTTAGCGTACGACCTGAATCCAATAAAGAATCCGGAATACGTGCAACCATACCTGCTGTCAGGAATACTGGAGCAGACTCACCAATGACACGACCAATACTTAGAATGACCGAGGTTAAGATACCTGGCATTGCGCTTGGAAGAATCAAACGCCAAATAGTGTAAATCTTAGATGCACCCAGGCCGTAAGAGCCTTCACGGTACGTCTGTGGTACTGCCATCAACGCTTCTTCCGTAGTACGGATGATAACTGGCAGGATTAGGATACTTAGCGTCAATGCACCCGATAGAATCGAGAAGCCAAGGCCAAGAATCGCCACGAAGAAAGTCATACCGAACAGACCGAAGATGATCGACGGGATACCCGCCAATGACTCAGTACAGAATCGGATGATTTTCACCAAACGACTGCCCACTTTCGCGTATTCGGTCAAGTAGATTGCCGTCATGATACCGAGTGGTGCTGCCACTGCGATAGAAGCGATAACCATGTAAATTGTCGCCACAATCATTGGGAAGATACCGTGCTCTTCACCTGTGCGCGTGTAGTTATCAGTAATGAAGTTCCAATCTACGTGTTGTAGGCCGTTTGATAGGATGTACCAGATAATCCAGAACAAGAAACCTACCGTTAGTGCTGCCGAGATCCAGACAAATGCGTTAAAGACATTATCTTTGAACTGGCGTGCTTTTTTCAGTTTTGCGCGATCCATAATAGTCACCTTTAACGAGCGATTACTTCGCTTTTTCTCGGTTTAGGTACAGTAGTACAGCGTTCAACGACATGATGAAGACCAGAAGTACCACACCTGTAGCGTAAAGTGCGTTCGCGTGAACACCACTTGCGTAAGACATTTCAATAGCGATGTTTGCGGTTAGCGTACGAGCCGAATCAAGGATGCCTTCTGGCATTGCCGGCGCGTTACCCATTACCATGATGATCGCCATGGTCTCACCCAACGCACGACCGATCCCCAGAATCACACCTGTCATGATGCCAGAGCGAGCCGCTGGAACGAGCAATTTAAAGATGGTGTAGATTTTCGATGCGCCCAGTGCCAAAGAACCTTCTTTGTAAGTACGAGGAACAGCGCGGATAGAGGTTTCAGATACCGTAATTACCGTTGGTAGAATCATCACACCAAGAACAATGATACCGGCCAAGATAGTGTTACCTGCTGGTACATCGAATACGTTTTGAATCAGTGGAACGATAATAACCAGACCAAAGAAACCGTAAACCACCGAAGGAATACCGGCTAGCAGCTCAACCGCTGGGCGGATGATGTCAGCTAAACGCTTTGGTGCGATTTCAGCGATGAAGATAGCGGTTAAGACACCAACTGGAACACCCACTAAAACAGCGCCTGCTGTCGAAACGATAGAAGCAACAATCATGGTTGCAACACCGTACAGTGCCGGTGGTAGCCAGTTTTGGCCTAGAACGATGCCCGAGACGCCCGCTTCTTGGAATGCTGGGATACTCTCTCGAACGATGAAGTATGCGATAACTGCTAATGATACGATGCCGATTACAGCACTCGTTAGGAACAAGCCGTGGAAGATGCGCTCTCTCCAGTCTACGCGGCGTTTTTCGCGTAGGCCTGGCTTGCTGATCGCTTTTGCGTCAGTAGTCATAAGCTTTTCACTATTTGTTGCGATGGTCATAAAAATCTCACGGTTCTTGGCAATGGCGTCGAACACAATGGATAGAAAAGGCTCAGCCCGAAACGATGGGCTGAGCAAACTTTAGAGTCCCGATAGAATTAGTTAACTGAGATGTAACCTTTTTGGTCAACTAGCGCTTGCGCTTCGTCAGTTAGCATCCAGTCTAGGAATTTTTGAGTTTCAGCTGATGGCTTGCCTTCTTTGTAAAGAACAAGGAATGGACGAGCAACTTTGTAAGAACCGTTTTTCACGTTGTCTACAGAAGCTTGGATGCCATCAATTGGAAGTGCGTTTACAGATGAATCAACCGTACCTAGAGAGATGTAGCCGATTGCGTATGGGTTAGAAGCAACCATTGTCTTCAGTGCGCCGTTACCGTTAGCAACTTGAGCACGTTGAGAGATTGCAGAAACTTTTTTACCAGAAATCTTCATTTTTAGAGACATGATGTCTTCGAATGCGCCACGAGTACCAGAAGCCGTGTCACGAGTGATAGCAACGATTGGCTTGTCTGCACCGCCAACGTCTTTCCAGTTTGTTACTTCACCTTTGTAGATTGCAGTAACTTGCTCAGCTGTAAGGCCAGTAAGTTTGTTTTGTGGGTTTACAACAACTGCGATACCGTCTAGAGCAACCGCTTCTTCTTTTAGCGTTGGCTCTTTTTCAGAATCTTTTAGGTTACGAGAAGACATACCTAGGTCAGCAGAACCGTTCTTCGCTGCTTTAACACCTGCAGATGAACCAGGACCTTGAACTTCGATAAATACGTTCGGGTTTGTCTTCATGTATGTTTCAGAGAAAACTTCCATCAGTGGAGTTACGCTGCTAGAACCCACTGCAGAGATAGTTTCTTTAGCAGAAACAGGAGTCACTGCCATTGCGCCTAGAAGTGCGATTGCACCGATTACTGTCTTTTTCATCACAATTTCCTTTAAGTGGCCTTATTGCCGTTGTGTTTCACTTGAACGGTGCTCACTTTAGAATCCAAATATGACAGTTGTGTTTCACTTAGTTGAAAGCTCTATGACACGTTGTCATTTCTGCTTAATAAATCGGCAATCAAACTTTATTTACTTTCGAGCTCAAAATACTTTGCAATGATTTGGTTATAACAAAATGCCAACCACATCGCTTTTAATATATTTCATAACAAATAAACATCGTTAAATGATTGATATATCAAGCCTAATAATTAGAATCGGGTTGCTTTATTTACAAAAATGATAATAGTTCCAATCTTTAGAGGGTCAATCATGCGTCAATTACTTAGTACGCTGTCTATTAAGTCACAGGTTTTCGTGCCCGTACTTTTTACTGTCATACTTCTCATCGTCGGTTTGAGCATAGGCATAGGAAAGTTAGAACAAGCATTCGACAAGGTGACGGTTTCCACCAATAACCTTATCGTGCATAAAGAAGAGTTAAGCTCCATCGTAGACAACACTTACGCGATGCGCATTAAGGCAATCTACAGTCTCTTCAGGGCTGAAGATGTCAAAACACTTAACCAACAATTACAACAACGTCAGGCAACCAACCGAGAATTTCTCAACTCCATCGACCAAATTGAAGGCATTCAAACTGAAGTTAACGCCATGCGCGATGCGATGAATCATTACGTCGATTTTACTCGTGTCACCATGACGCCACTTCTTAATACCAAGCATTCTTCTGATTACACCACGTCCGATTTTGACCGAGAGTATGAAACCGCAATGGGTCAATACCGCCTTGCCGGTGAAGCGATGATTAACGCTATCGACAACTTGTCTAAGAAGCTCAATCAAATCGTTACTGACGAAGTCGAAGAAAACGGTGTTCTTCACTCCACCACATTGACCTACAGTACGGTCTCTCTGGTGATTATTCTTTCTGTTGCTTCTTTGATCAGCTGGCTATTGGCGAGCTACATTGTGGCCCCGATCCGTAACCTGCAAGAAACCATGCGAGAAGTCGCAAAAGGTAACTTGTTGGTAGAAGCCGACGAAGTGGGCAAGAACGAAGTCTCACAACTTGCGCATGACGTAAACCAAACCATCCACCAGCTTCGTGGTACGGTCGACTCACTGATTCGAATCAGTGAAGACGTTGCATCAGCATCGACCGAACTGGCAACCGTAATGACGCAAAGCAGCGCAAACTCTGATCAAGAAAAGCAAGAAGTCGAACAGGTTGCGTCTGCAATTAACCAGCTTGAGTCCACAGCGGCTGAGGTTTCAAGTAATGCACAACAAGCAGATAGCGCGTCGAATGAAGCAAGTAAGCTGACTTCTCAAAGCTTAAGCATGTTTGAAGAAAGCACGCGCGCAAGTACCAAGATGGCGGATCAGCTAAATGAAGCCGCACACGTTATCACCTCGCTTAAAGATCAGTCCGAGCAGATTGGTAAAGTGATTGAAGTTATTGAGAGCATCTCTGAGCAAACCAACCTACTTGCATTGAATGCGGCGATTGAAGCAGCACGAGCGGGTGAAAGTGGTCGAGGCTTTGCCGTGGTTGCTGACGAAGTACGTATGCTGGCAGCGAGAACTCAAGAATCAACCAAAGAGATCCAAACCATCATTGAAGAGCTACAGCAGCAGTCTGGCCACGCAAATGAAAGCATGCATTCAAGCTTAGCCATGTTAGAAGACAACCAAGCGCTTGCTGCAGAAGTAAGTCGTTCACTGAGCGACATCAACAGTGCGATTTCAGATTTGAATGCGATCAACACCCAAGTTGCGACCGCTTCTGAAGAACAAAAGCAAGTAACGTCGGACATCAACAACAACCTGAGCACCATCTATGAATTGGTGAGTCAGAACGTCACTGGTATCACTCAATCCGCCGCAGCGGCGCAAGAGCTGTCTGGCTTAGCAGAAAACCAAAAGCACCAACTTAAGCAGTTCCAAGTTTAAAGGTTCTGCTCAAGACGATAAGTTTCAAAGATTAGAAAAGAAAAAAGCTCCGCACTGGCGGAGCTTTTTAATATCTGGATTAGAGAAAATCCAACGGTGTGATTATTCTTCGTCAGTGACTAGTAGAACAGAGAAAGTGTTCGTTGGCTCTAGTGGGTTCCAGTTGTAAATCTCACCATTCACTGAATCAAACACAATAACGTTTGAACCATCACCGTTCGGAGTATTACTCCATATATAACCTGCGTAGTCACCCACCTCTAGCGTGTAACCACTTGCGAATGCAGTGCCGTTCATCGCAGGGCTGTGGCAAGCACGTTCCGTCAACGCGACCAACTCCTTAATGTTTGGTAAGCGCCAATTCTTTTTGCCAGCGAAGTCATGTAAAGCATGGTTACCTGATTCATTGCGGATTTGCTCAGCGGTTGATAGCGCTAACTGCCATGACATCTTAGTCGCAGCGCCATCACAGGCTTCATTTGCCGCATTCCACGTTGAGCCAACAGGGCAACGCATCCATGTAAGACCTGTTTTTAAGTCAGTTACGGTACCGTTATCAGAATATGTATAACGCGTGTTAGGTGCCGTTTTAGCAAAGTCAGTAGAACACTCTTGTGCAGCCATTGCAGTTTGAGAGGCCAAAGCAAGAGATAGTACAGTTATTAATTTCTTCATCTTATTGGCCCTTTACTGCTACTAGACGGATTGGGAATTGGTATGAGTCATCGGCGTCTGCACTTGTGTTGCTTGAGCGAATATCGACGAGTGAAATAGTGCCTCTATCTACGCCCCGAGAGATAATTGCAGGGAAATAAACCTCAGCATCAACGAGCTGTGATGATGTATTCACAAACGTAAAATCGCTATGCCAAAACGCACCATACTCTAAATAAGGACTGCCTATCGTTTGCTGTGGGAAGTATTTAACATTAAATCCATACACGTTGTATGGTTTCGGAGCGAACAGTGTTTGTTCACCAAAGTCTAATAAGTCATAAGTCTCGCGGTAAGTAGGTAAGCGCCAACCAGCGATGCCACACAAAGATTGCTTATTGATATGCTCCACATATTGGCTAGTGGTACAAACTTCATCACCAGCGTCTTTACAACCTGCAAGTTCTACATCTTTACTAAATGGCTTAAATGTTTCAGACTCAAACGCAAATAGGCGATCTTTAAATTGAACCGAGCTCGCATCCGCACTCTTGTTTTCCCAAACAAGACCAGTACGCTCGTCCATAGTACAAGCCCACTCAGTCGCATCTGCAGCTAAAGCAGCACCTTGTGCATCTAGCTTAACGAACTTAAAACCTGCGCCTGTCGACGTTTGCTTGTCCTCTTTGTCGAAGCCGTATTCCGCATCTTGACCAGGGTAAGAAGCTTGAACCTCAGCAACATCTGCTGCGCCATCAGCAAAATGAAGAACGGCACCCGTATCGTTGCTACCAACCGTTTGTTCAGCAACCGCTGCAATTTCTTCAGCAAATGCACTCACTTCCGCTTCAGACAGAAGATCAGAGGCCAACGATTTACCTTGGAAGCTAAGGCTTTGAGCAAGCAACGCTACGCCTTTGGTCATTTGTTGTGGTTGCATCGCAGCTAATAGCGCAACCGTGTTTTGCTCTAGCTTGTCTAGCTCGCTGGCTTCTGCGTTAGACATTACCGTACCAGACAAAGAAACGCCGGCATCGGTGAGTTGCGCTTTCACGATCTCTTCAGCTTGAGCAACGGTTTTACCGTCAACCACAAGACCTGCGAGCAACGTTGTTACACCATTGACCGTGTTACCCGTTGCTAAATTTTGCCCCGGCGCCGCAAGACGCAACGTTTGGTTTGAACCTTGATCAACTTGAGCAAGAATGGTGCTGGTTAGTACGTTTTTATCGCTTGAAGTCAGGCTAAATTTACCGGCATTATCCGTTTTAGCACTCGGTTCAGTAGTATCACAAACGTAGTTTTGGTTTAAATCGATGCACACTGGCGTATCAAGAAGTGTACCTGCAGAAACGATGGTGCCAGCTACATCATAGGTCGGTGCCGACGTGTCACCACCAGAACCACCACCACAGCCAGCTAGGGCTAGTGACATAGCAACGAAAGAATATTGAAACTTCATAGATTTTATCTTCTTTTGATTTTAATTAACGAGAGCGAATCACTCTCACCATTGAAAGCAGGAAAAGTCCTAACAAGGTCCAAGGCGAGCCACTGCCACCTGAACCACCACCACTACCACTGCTTTCTTTAGTGGTATCAGCACTACACTGATACTGAGCAAAGTGACTCACACCCCACTCTTTCAACACCCCAGAGTTACCTGACACACGGTCAGACACTTCGAGACGCCAAGTACCCCAACTCGGTTGACCGACAAGCGCTTGTAACTCCTCGTCATACTGAGCTGTGAAGTAACCTTTAAATCCATTGGTATTGCTTGATTGATGGCTAAGTAGCACGACCGATTTGCCTTGTGGAGACACAAGCGTCACTTGCAGATCCTGCAGTGAGTCATGTTCGATGTTCAGGTAAACCGCAAACGAGTCATCAATCGTGCGTGACTTGTCCGATAGCGTCTGAGAGAACAGTCTGTCGCCCTGCTCTGGCAAAGCGGAATTCACTGATTGAGGCTGGATATCAAGCTCTGGCGTACCATTAACCAGCATCACCTGTTCACTCCACTGGTGAGTCTTTAAACCTTCTGCAAATTGGTAATCCAATGAAATAGAGGAATCGAATTGCGTGCCACACGTCAGACCGCTTGGTAACGCCACCTTCATTGAGGTCGAATCAGAAAGCGTTTCATCAAAGTCGAAAACGGATGCGTTGTTTAGCTGCCATTGCCCTTTGATGCTCGCTTCGCGGCCAGTTTGGCTCAGGCTCACACCAACGTCTTCATCTTGTGCGATGTATCGAGCGTCATAGCGAACACGAAGAGGCGCTTTAAGTAAGTTGTGTTTGTTGAAGCTGTCCGTTAGGAATTGGGCGTAATCTTTATTTGGGAACAAGGTGTTTGCGGCAAACACGGTCGATTCCGCCAGATCATGCATTTTCACGCCACGACCAATGCCATACATGCCTTCAAGTACAATGGCGTCAAACTCACGGAATACGTTATCGGTATCATCACCGTATCGTTCAACCGACGCTTTAAGCGCTTGGAACAGTGGCGTTGACCAAAGCTCGTCGCCTAGTTCACCGCCCACACTGACGTGCGCTGGATACTCGGAGCTCTCGAAGTAACGCGCTCTTTGGTTCCATAAGCTGCGAGTTGTTTTGCGTGTTCCGAACACACCGTCCCAGTTGAACACCGTATCTAACTCGAATTCTTGACCACGACGCGAAGCATCCAAATATTGAGTGCGGTAGCTCGCGCTGCCCGCCCAGTAATCAGCAAAACCTTCTGCGATAGCACCAGTGTGACCGTACGCCCAATCCGGTACGATTTGGTAATGAATGCCATGCCCAAGTTCGTGTATCACTACATCAGCATCGACTGCATCCGGAGAAACACCACCGACACCGAGCATGAGTGCTTTCGGGCCGTAATAGTAAGTAGAGTTATCTTTTGATAAACCGCGAGCATCAAAACGAAGCGGTTCGTCAAACAAGTCGTAAGTCAGGCTTGTCAAATATTGGATCGAGCTATCAAGATGATAAAAAGCCATCAACTGTGGGAACGCATTGTCACCAAACTCGGTGCTTTGCATCTCATCAACACTGTCAAATGCTTGAACCCCTTCTGCGCTGAGAAAGTCCAACGTATCAAGTACAGGTGCTTCACCAGGTGTCGGGGCTGCAAATAAACCCGTCGCATCTACTTGTTTTAATCGTGGGTTAGAGAGATAGAACTTACCGCCCGACTTTAAAACCTCAATCGACTTGGTTACGTACTCGAGCGGCTGAGGGTAATCAGATAGTGCTGACCACGTCGATTCTGGTGCCGCTTGCTGTTGCATGGTACGAAGATCTGGGTTGAATAAAGAAACCTCAACATCAACCAGACTTCCAGAGCTCAGAGCAGGTGGCTCTTGTGCTTGCAGTTGGCGAGGCGATTCCAATTCCATTGCAACCGTTGGTTTACCGTTGCGAATTATCGTATCTTCAAGGCTCTTAAACACTCGCACAACGTGATGATTTTTATCGGTTGTTACTACTAGGGCACGCTGTGCTTGATATTCACCGTTTACCCAAACATCAAAATTGTAATGCTCACCAAGCTGAGACTGGGTTTTGTAACGGAACTTAAACTCGCCCGCTTCTGAGTAGTGGCTGTCTAGATAAGTTTTCGCTTGCGCTTCATTCGTTACCACAGAGTCCGTTGCGGGATAATCCCACTCTGCAGACTGCACCGCTGGGGTACATGCAATAAGCAGTGAAAACGCCAATGGTTTTAGCTTCATGATTTCGTCCTAGAATTCGTATTTTGCATTTAGCGTGAAGTAGCGCCCAGGCTCAGTTGAGTAACGCTTACTTTCCTCAGCGATACCCGCTACGTCTTGGTATCGGATGTACTCTTTGTCGAACAAGTTGACGATGTTTGCGCTAACACGAAGGTCTTTGGAAACGTAGTAAGTTGCGCCAATATCAAACGTATTCCACGCGCTTGTCTGCGCACACTCTGTCGCTAGGCCAAGCGTGGTCTGGCATTTAGGAACGCGATCCATAGCAGCGGCCCAGTTCCAAGCCACGTAAGCATTGAAGTCTTGGTTGGCGTATTTCAGTTGAGCATTACCTTCGAATGGCGTAATGCTTCGAACGTATTCGCCTTCCGCGTCTTTGCCATCTACGTAGCCAAACTTAGTGCTGATGTCCCATTGTTTGGTGAGCGCGTACCCCGCAGAAAGCTCTGCGCCATAAGTCTCTACGCCATCAAGGTTTTGGTACTGTTTGATGTAATTACCAGTGCTTGAGTCAAAGCCTGTGGTCACAACATCGATGAAGTTTTCAAACTTGTTGTAGAACACAGACGCATAGACATGCGCACGACCGTTATCGAACTTGTTACCAATTTCAAATGAGTCCGAAGTCTCAGCTTCTAGGTCTAAGTTAGGTGCGATAACAAAAGGCGTTAGTGGTACGAAATCATGGTTCACGAAGCCATATGCTTTGTCGTATTCCGGAGCACGGTAACCGTGGTTGTACGATACATAAACGATGTTGTTGGCAAACATTTCACGAGAAACCGACAGGCTTGGAGACACCTCCGAGCTATCCATGTCCTTTAATGGGAAGCCGCCCACTTCACCCTCACCGTCCGGCGTTAAACGGTGCGCATCAAAGCGCAAACCGCCTGTGATGGTCCATTTATCCAGTTCCACCATGTCTCGAACGTACAAACCAATGTTATAAGCACGAGCAGGAGCGAAAGGTTGTTTGGTCGAAGGCGTTACCCCGTTCCAATCAATCTTGGAATCGCTATCTGTGCGTTCGTAATAGTCAGTAGAAAGCTCGACACCGTAAGCCAATTGGTGCTCTGCACTTGCTGCATAAATCGTATTGGTGAAGTCACCACGGAAGCCTATTGTCTCGTCAATGAAGGTTTTGTGTTCCAGCTCGCGACGTTTGGTGATCAAACCATTGTGATCCACTTGGCGCATTAAACGGTTGGTGTCTTCCACGACTTCGGTGTGACGCCAGTAAACTTTGGTATCCAACTCTTCGAACCAAGTTGGATTAATCGGTGTCACCTCCGCACCAATGTAAGCGCTGTACTCTTCGGAGGTTTCATCTTCAGCAAAGTCTTCAATATGCCAGATGCCATCAGGTTGAATGGACGGAGAACCCTCCAAACGCTCTTGATTCTGGGTGTAGAGTTCCGCTTTGGCTTTCAACATCACCTCTTCATTGAAAAAGTGGTTGATCGTATAAGCACCGCTGTAACCATCTAGATCGCGGTTATACAAATCCTCATCAAAGTTACGTGTCTCTTGCCCTTGCCAGTATGAAACGTTAAACAAACTCTCTGTATCACCGGAGCGGAAAGCTAGATTACTCGTGCCTTTGTACTTGTTGCTGATATCGGTGTAAGTACCGGATACATCGGTGTAGAAGTCTTTGTCTTTTAAGAAATCACCCGGCTTACTGGATTCTAAAATCACCACACCGCCGATCGCGCCAGAGCCATGCACCGAAGAGCTTGCACCTTTAATGATTTGCAGCGATTCAAAATTGGATAAATCAAACGTATCTCGCCCAACTGCATCATTAATGTCATTCGCACCGAAGCCATCCGCAGAACGAATGCCATCACGAACGATCATAATGCGGTTACCTGTCATACCACGGATGGTAATGTTTTGCGGACGTCCTGCACCGCCCGTCACGCTTACACCAGGTTCGTTACGCAGCACGTCATAAAGCTCGGTTTCGCCTCGTTCTTCGATTTGCTCGTTTGTGATAACCGCGACACTACCTGCCACTTTTGACAATGGCTGATCGATTTTATTGGCGGTTACAACCACCTCTTCCATTGAGAAAACCTTAGATTCGGCGTGCACTTGACTGGCAGCAAGTACCGAAAGTACTGCCGCTGACACTGGGTTAAGCTTCATTTACTGCTCCGCTTTAGATGTTTTAATTAGTGATAGTAGAAATGCGTATTCCTTCGCTTGTTGCTCTCTTGCCTGCCTTGGATCCATGCGGTGGCCAGAGTGAAAATCCGTTTGCAACAAATAAGGGCCTGTCGATTCACTGGTCGACGAGATTTGAGCGAGATACTTCGCGCCTTCCCAATAAGGCACACGTTGGTCGTTCAATCCGACTTGAACCAACATGGGTGGGTAAGCGTCTTTGTGGATATTGATAATAGGATCATAAGCTTGCATCGCTTTGAGCTGTTCTGGGAGTGTCGGATTCCCCCATTCTCCATATTGTTGTGCGGTAAGTGGTAACGTCGTATCGGACATGCTGGCAACAACATCGACAAAAGGAACCTTCATCACTGCGCCAGCAAACAAGTCAGGAGCTTGGTTGATCGAACCGGCAACTAAAGTGCCACCGGCACTGGAACCAATCGCGTAAACATCACGCTCACCACCATCAAAGTGTTTAAGTGCTTGCGCAACTGCCGTGAAATCATTGATAGAGTTAGCTTTAAGAACGCCTCGGCCTTGCTCGTGCCAGTCAGCACCAAAGTAACCGCCACCACGAACATGCGCTATCGCGTAGATAACGCCTTGATCTAGTAAGCTCACGGTTTGAGGCATGAAGTAAGGTTTCATGGTAAACCCGTAAGCGCCATAGCCGTACAGCACAACAGGAGCGTTGTCGCTGAGCTTATCTTTGCGGTAAGCAAGAGAAACCGGCACTTCCACACCATGACTTTTGACCATAATGCGTTGAGAAACATAATCTTGGCTAGAGAAGCCGTGATAAATATCTTGCGAGAGATTTGTCTTTGTCAGTGCTTTAACATCAAACTCTTCCCACAGCGGCGGTGTCGTCATCGACATACTACGAATTCGGATTTTGTTAGAGCGGTAGTCACCAAGTGTGCTCAACCAAGCAACGCGACCTTCCGACTCTAACGGAAGCGTTTTTTTCGCGGTGCCATCATAAGAGTAAACCGAGATTGTCGTTTGATTGTCTTGCTTGGTTAATGCCACAAGTCCCGCATCGTACAAGTAAAATTGTTCTACGCCATTTTTTGAGCGTAAAAAAGACTTCCAATTAGACTCAACAGTGTCCGCATCTTTCTCGGGCATCGCTGTTTCAAACAAACCAAACTGACCATTAAGATTGCTGTTGATAAAGACTCTGTCTTGAGCAACATCCGCATAATACTCCACACCGGATTCCGGTTTACGTAACGAGGCCGTTAGCTCTCCAGAATCAAGGTCTAGGATCTTTTGTTCGGTGGTCGATTCATTGTTACTTTGTACCAGTGCGAAACGCGCGTCGGCTGAGGGATAAAAAGACATGAGCCAATCGGTCTTGTCCTCTTGCCAAAGTACTTTCTGCTCATTGGTTTGAGTATTAATTCGAACGATTTGGTAAGGACGTTGAGTTTTCGCTTCTTTTGAGACGGCGAAAGCAAACTTGCCATTTGGTGAGAGCAGAACCCCATTATCAATGTTGCTGATAAGCTCGCGTGCTGCACCACTCTTTAGATCAACCAACACAGCACGGTACTGCTCGCTGCCATCAATATCTTCTGTAAACAACAAAGAGTCGCCTTGAATACGCCATTGACCAATTTGGAAGTATTGACGTTCTTCTTGGCGAGAAGAGAAATCGTAAACCACTTTCTCTTGCGCGTTGTTATCAGCTCGCGAAAGCAAAACGAAGTTGCCTTGTCGACGAGTCAGGTTCCATTCTTGACCGTTTTTAATCGCCCAAGGCTTCTCGCCTTTTTCTGCTGCCATGGCTTCCCATTGGCTCAACAGATTTTGCGTAATCTCATCATAGCGTTTCTGAAATTGTTCTGTTTTTTGGTTCTGTTGCTTGAGGTAAGAGAGAACTCGCTCATCTTGTCTGGAATCGTCTCTCAGCCAATCAAAGTTATCCGAGGCAACACTGGGCATAGAGGTGACTAAAAGCCCCAAAAAAACATGACTAAATTTCATATAAATGGCACAACTATTTATAGGATTAATATTATGTCGCGTATTCTGCCCTTAAATAAAAATGAGATCAATTATCATTTACATATTTTCGTGACATTTTTATCGGTTTTTATTATGCCAAACGTTTAAATCATGGATGAATGCACTGTGATGCAAAGCTATTGTTAGATAAGTCATCTATTGCTATGCAATTAAGAATCAAGAAATGAAAACGTCACCTGAAGAAGGTGACGAGGGTAACTTTTTTACTTTAGTCAGTAGCTCAAAAGGGGTAGAAAAACTAGAAAAGATGACTAGTTACAACCCAAAGTAAAGCAAGAAATCCAACAAAATAGAGGGAGGAAAAAACGACCGATTTAATCAATTCACCCATTTGAGACTTTTCAGTAATCATGTGAGCCTCCGCGATTGTGTACTAAGGTACAACTCACCAACGCTACGCAGAGAAACGCCAACATCTCAACCCAGACGCCTTTCTTTCCCCAACCTAACGATTTGCACTGTTGTTCTGTAAGGCTCAGATCGATGTCTTCTAACCACTGTTCTTCTTGATACATATTTTGTCTCCTCTTCTGGAAACCTATGCTAAGCAAAATTGGCGTTCAGAAAAATCAAAGACTATTTAACCCTTGTTTAGAGCAGTTAAACAATAGTCGTGAGAAAGCAAATTTCAGATATAAAAAATCCGAGCTCGTAAGCTCGGATTTGAATTCAGTTAACCTCTAACGCTGAGTTGAAGATTAATCTTCAGCTTTTGGTTCCGCTGGCTTTTTCTTAGGAATAAACACGTTTTCACCCACTGCCACGTTTTGGTAGAAACCTTTATCGCGCTTAGCAGGTTTCTTTGCGACTTTCTTCGCTTGTGGGCGTGCTTTTTTGGTTTCGGTCTTCTTACCACGGAAATCAGGTTTACGTGGTTTCAAGCCTTTGAATTTACCCTTTAAATCTTCAAATACAGAGAAGTTCAAATCTTGCTGTAGGTAAGTTTCAACACGCTTAAAGCTATCCCAGTCTTTAGGGCCAACAAGAGACACTGCGTCACCTTTGTTACCCGCACGACCAGTACGGCCTACACGGTGAACGTATTCTTCTGTGTGCTTCGGCATATCGAAGTTGATAACGTGCGTTACTGTTGCGATATCAAGGCCACGAGATGCAACGTCTGTCGTTACTAGAATCTTAAATACAGCACGCTCAAACTGACTCATGATGGTGTTACGTTGAGTCTGGTTCAAGTTACCGCTCAGCGCGACCGCTTTAAGCTTCTTCTCATTCAGCTTGTTCGTTAGACGCTCAGTGTCATCACGAGTTGCAGTAAAGATGATCACCTGACGGTATTCTGCTTCTTCAAGAACACGCTCAAGGATCGCTTCTTTGTGATCTAGGTGATCACACAAGTAGAATTTTTGAGTGATGTCTTTGTGCTCTTCGTTTGATACGCCGATAGCAATACGTTTTGGCGCATTCAGCATCTCTGATGCAATGTCATTCACTTCTGCGTGATCAAGCGTTGCTGAGAACATCAGAGTTTGACGACGACGGTGTTTCGCCGCTTTGTGGATACGACGAAGCTCTGGTGCAAAACCTAGATCGAGCATACGGTCAGCTTCATCTAGAATCAGCGTTTCCAAACCATCAAGAAACAGAGAGCGATGCTCTAGGTGGTCAGCCAAACGTCCTGGTGTTGCCACGATGAACTTAGGGTAGCGGCGTAGCGCTTTTACCTGATCGTTAAAGTTCTCACCACCAAGAATCAATGCTGCGTCATAACTCAGACCACCAAGCATTGAACGAAGCTCGCCATATACTTGTTTTGCTAGCTCACGAGTAGGAGCAAGGATGACTGCACGAGGGTCTTTTGCAGAAAACGACTTCGTCTTTAGTGACTTGTGAAGCATTGGTAATACAAACGCCAAAGTCTTACCCGAACCCGTTTTCGAAGATGCCAATAGATCCTTGCCTGCAATCGCAACAGGAATCGCCTGCTTCTGAATGTCAGTCGCTTTTTTGAAATCGTAGTGTTTTAGGTTCTTCAACAATCGGTTGTCTAGGCCTAGATCTTTAAATTGCAAAGTATTCTCCAATAAATAGTCATCGTTTGAGCGTTTTTTCAGTGTCGTTTCCGCTCTAACGCAGCAAAAAATAAAAGCTCGATATAATACCGCAAATCATAGGAGTATAGATAGAGATCACACAAACTAATTCCATTAGAAAAAATAAAGATTCATCTAAGAAACTTTCATTTGTGTAAATTTCGTCTAAATTATTGATATCAGGGACGTGGTAAAAGAGCTGCTGTACTACCCGATACTGGCGTTAAAGGTGAGTAAACGCTCACTTATGTAAACTAAAGGTTAGCGTCCGTATCAGGTACTCTATGAAATCCTTGGATTTTTTTGACTTTTGCTACATCATGTACTGATAGAATGTATTCACATTTACCACTATGACTATATGACACAAAACGTATAGCGTAGGAATTTAACTATAGGCAAGGAGTTCTAAAATGAACAAAACGTTGATCGCAGCTGCAGCAACTTCAGTACTTCTACTAGCAGGTTGTGCTTCTTCTGACGAAGCAGCAACAGCTACTAAACTAGACGAACTAAGCAACCAAGTTAGCCAACTAAGCCAAGACGTTCAGTCTCTACAATCTGACGTTCAAAAGTCTAACGACGCGGCTATGGCAGCTCAAGAAGAAGCTGCACGTGCTAACGAGCGTATCGACAACATCGCTCAGTCTTACACTAAGTAAGAATAAGCAGCCTAATAAGTCTCTATTTATTAAAAAGTTAGGCAAGATGAAAGCGATAAAGTGGCGACATGTTTTCATGTCGCCACTTTTGTTTTATGCCGACTGTCAGTTAATCATACAAATTATGCCCACTCAACGAACGGTGGTTTCTGCTCACTCGCATCATCTCATCAATTAGTTTTGTTGTAGTTATAATCTGGCTTAGAAGCTCTGAAAACCTGCTTTATTCACCAAACGTAAATCTTTACGTTTTGCCAGTGAGTTTGTCTCGTAGATCATAGCCCCTTTTGTGTCAATGGGTTATATTCGTATGCATTGAGGAATGTCGACACCAACTAAAAACAATAAAGAGCAACAACATGGCTATACCAAAGGTTTTCGTAAGTTCTACCTGTTATGACCTACAGGAAGAACGCGCTCAATTAGAGCGATTTATTAGTGGCTACGGCTTTACACCCGTTTTAAGCGAATACAGCGGTGTTTACTATGACGTCGATGAACACACTCATGAATCATGCGTAAACGAGGTGATGTACTGTGACATGTTTGTTTTGATTATTTCTGGTCGATACGGCGGCAAGTATAGAGGTGGCAATGGTGAGTCAATTACTCAAGCAGAATACAACAGAGCCCGAGAACTTGGTTTACCAATCTTTACCTTTGTGAAAGCAGATGTTTCTGCTGCCCAGCACTACTACAAAGAAAACTCACGTGAGCACAGTAGAGAGTTCGCCGAACAAATTACTTATCCAGCAATTCAAAAGCAAAGCGACGCGACTTCTATTTTTAGTTTTATAGAATCAGTTCATCGCGCAAGTACCAACAATGGAATTGAAACCTATCAGTCGTTTACTGATATCGAAAACCACCTCAAAAAACAGTGGGCAGGTTTGTTCTTTTCATTTTTACAAAAGCGTAAAGAACAAGATAGAGTGGAAGAAATGGCATCAATACTTAGCAAATTAGCTGGTTCATCCTCTAAACTTGAAGCCCTAGTTGGTAGCTTGCATGACAAAGAGGTTGGGGAACAGAAAACAAAAGAATTAATCCATCACAGTGAAATAAGACAGGCTACTTATAATTTCTACAAATTATTATTCAAGCAAATTGGACCTCTTTGTTCATCGGTATACGTGTCTGAAGAGAATGACGAGCCTGATTTCAATGACGAATATTTACAAATGACACTGGAAGAAGTAGATGAATTAACTCTAACAGAGCCAAGTGAGGATTGGTATAGCTATCTTATGAAGACTGATTTTTTCGAGATCACGAATTTGAAGAATGATGAAGCTATTGGAATAACTTATCGCTACTCGGATTGTTTCGTGGGATTTTCCTCAAATAAGTGTGAAGCATTGAAGAAATACTATGAAACTGGCGTTAAGAAATCTACGGAAGGAATGAGACGCGAAGTGATTCTTGAACTTTGTGCGCATCACTTAATCCTTGAAGATGAATCGTAAGCTCTCTTGAAAGATCGGTTCCGAAAATTTACTTTAGGCCTGTTATTAGCATTCAGGCCTTAATAAATCTGGGCTTAAAACCACCAGAATGGATCTTTACCTTTTCTCACCAGATCATTAAAACCCTGACAAAAATTACAACCACCCAATATAATTCAATAAGTTACAATTTAATCCAAGATCTTTTCTGATCATCATTTTTTCAATTTATCGAAAAAAACATAATTGTTGAAATTCTATTAGGCGCAATATAAGCCCTTTTCAGCGGCTTTTCATATCACTCGAAACCCTTATGGCAAAGGGTTTTATCGCGTCCTCTACGCCTTTCCTAGCATCGTAGATTTTCACTAAATCAAAATTGCGAAAAAATCAGGTCGAAAACGTCGCAGGTGGGGAGGAGGAGTGCAGATTCCGTCACCTGATTGCTCCTTTCCGTGGCATTAGGCTGCAGCCATACCATTGGGCTTTGGATATAAGAAAAGCGCCCATGGTGGGCTCTTGGTGATGATATGGTATGTGTTTAGCTTAGGTTACTTTGTAATTCTCGGTTGAGCTGCCGCCTGTAACTGGCACTTGGGCATTCTGAGTAATTTCGTCCACTACTGCATTAGCAATGGCTTCTGCCATCTTACCTGCCATAGCGAATTCACCATCAAGAACAAAGCCCTGTGCTTTTAACTCGTTTTCTAACTTCTCTTTCAGTGATGCTTTGCTTAGTATCATAAGTCTTTTCCTGCAACTACAGTGCTTGATACGTCTACATTCGGCTTCCCCATAAACAGGCAGATACTCGTGTCTGTGTACACACCTTTTCCGCCATTGAACTTGATGGTGACCGCGTCTTCAGTGTGCTGACCATATTCACCATAATCAGGACTTCAGAAGCGTCTTTTAGAACAATAGGAATGTTGCCAAGGTCCTTTTAGAGATCAAATGAAGAGGAAGACATGCCAGTACGACGCAAAAATTCCTTTTTTGTGCATACGGGTGCATCAATTGCTATTTGCAGTGCTGCCATAAGTGGTATCCTGCTCGTTTGAGATTTTAATGATGGTTATTGAGTGAGATTGACAAACCATTTTCGCGTTTGAGTAATTATTAGATCAAAATTTCTGCTTTGATAATTTTCATTTTCATAACAGAAGTTAAAGGTTGCATTTGAGCAATCAATTACTCATTTAGCTAAGGAGAGATGGAGGTTTTTTATCTAATGAGCAGAATTCCAGCCAAGGCACCACCATTTGACTACCTTAGTGGTCGAGAATTTACCGAAAAGCTAAAGGCGGTAACTGAGTGCAAAACGTATGAATTGCTCAGTGATTACTATGGTGTCCCTAACTCTACGTTTTCTACGTGGCACACGCACAACCGAACTGGGTGGGAATTGATAGTCAGAACTCACTTGGCTACGGGAGCTTCTGTTCGCTACATGGCTCTTGGAAAAGGTGAACCTTTCCCTCTGAATAATGATTCCTCACCAACGAGCGGCATTGATAAGTTCATCTTCGCAAATGGGCAGCTAGAAAAAACTGGTACTGTCGATCTTGGACTATCGACTCTGGAAGATTTCGGACTCGTCAAAGATGAACTTTTTGTGATTGAGCAAAATGGAATTCAGCTATACGTCAACACCGCCGAGAAACAGCCATCTTCTGGTGACTACGTACTTGATATTGACGGTGTAATCTCTGTGAACTATCTGCAACGTTTACCAGGTAAGAAATTAGCCATCACGTTTGATACTTCGACCATTGAAATATCCGAAGAAGATATCAAGGTTGTAGGCCGTGTAGCTATGGAAATGAAGAAAAAGTAAGGCTAGATAAAAATGATAAAACCCATCAATGAGTTTAAAGACTGGTTCATTGCCAACATTAGTAACAACGTAAAAATTGTAGATAAGAATCTCGACGAAGACTTCATGACAATTTTACTTGTTGTGAAAAATGACAAATTAATAAAAATAGCAAATTGCGACACTTTTATAGAAGAGTCTAACGGAAAAAAATAATAGAAAAGCTTAAAGAATTAAAACTATTAGAAGACTTATTGCATTTAGATATAATTATCAACAAAGAAAATATAGATATTTTAAATTCAATCAAAAATATTGAACATATAAAAACCAATATTCACAATGACCCATCCATATTTGATGAATTAAAAAATCTAACTAGCATAGATCTACATATAGATTCAAATAATCCAGTTTCTTTTGAAGTTCCCCAACACGTATTTAACTTAAGAATTCATATAGACAATCGTATTAAAGCTGATAATTTTGATATTTTAAACTCAGAGAATTTAAAATATTTCAGTTGGTATGGTATGTTTACAGGCGCAATATTATCTCGAATCAATAAAATGAAGGAATTAAATGAAGTAAGTATAATTTCTCATTTTAAACCAGAAATAGAAAGTTATGATTTTAGAGAAAACAAGGAAATTAAAAAATTAACGATATACGACATTCATGGCATATCTATTGATAACACCCCAGCTTTAGCCAAGAAAATTCCACAAAACATATTTTTAAATGAAAATATCGAAGACGTAACAATACTTGGGTTGAATATTAAAAGTCACAACTTTTCATCAATCAATAGAGCAACCAATTTAAACTTAAGTAGTTCAATATTAGATAGTAGCATTCTAAAAACAGCACTAGAGCTGGAAAGCTTAATAACGCTCTACTTAACAAACATGCCTATAGATACCAATGGAATAAAAGAAAACAAAAAAATCAAAAGATTATACTTAAACAAGTGTAATATTAAAAACCTAGATTTCATAAAGAGTCTGACAAATATAGAATTGTTACACGTCGATCTAAACCCAATAGAAGAAATACCGAACAATCTACCCAAAAAACTTAGAAGAATAAGCGCTTGTGGATGCAAAATAATCAATATCCCCAAAAGCATTGCTCTATCCCTTGAAATAAATGTTGGAAAAACAAGGGAAAGAGCTATAAAAGAAGGAACTATCAACTTATCTGAAAACCCATTACAAAATCCTCCATTAGAGCTACTTGCACAAGGAAGAGAATCTATCATTGAATATTATTCCTCGATGACAGGAAAAACAACCACACTAAATGAAGCAAAAGTGGTTTTTGTTGGGGATGGGGCTGCAGGTAAAACCTCACTGATGAAACGGCTCGTAAGCGATGATTTCGATGAAAGAGAAAGCCAGACTGACGGCATCGAAATAATGAATTACAAAGTACCATTAGAAAATGAATGTTGCATTAATGCTGCTATCTGGGACTTTGGTGGGCAACAAATATTGCAAGCAACTCATCAGCTTTTCCTATCAAAACGCAGTATCTATGTATTAGTAGTTGAGGATAGGAAAAATGATTTGCACAAAGACCAAGATATAGAACAATGGCTTACGCAAATAAATAGCCTGGGTGGAAAGCCGCCTATTATTGTCGTAAAGAATAAAATAGACGAAAACCCCCATGGTGATATTCAAACTAACCGACTTAAAACAAAGTTTCCAAATATTGTCGCATTTCATGAAGTGTCATGCTTAAAAGGCACGGGGCTAGATAGGCTATCAGCTACACTAAACCGTTGCATCATTGACTTGCCAATGCGAAGACTAGAGTTACCGCAAAACTGGCTTAACGTAAAAAATGAACTAAAATCTCAGGCACAAACACACGACTTGTTACACTTAAATACGTACCAAGAAATCTGTTCAAAGCATGATATAAGAAACAAAGTGGCTAAAGAGACTCTATTACGTTTGCTCCACGATCTTGGTGAAGTAATCGCTTTTGAAGAGTTAAAAAAACATAATACCGCAATTCTTGAGCCTTCATGGATAACTGAGGGTATTTATGGTCTCATACGTTCAAGGCCTTTAGCTGAAAACAACGGTGTCATTTCAATAAAAGAGGCCCAAGCAGCTCTTGATAGTTACTCTGACGCTGTAGGACGCTTTGAAGACAAAGCATCATATATCTTAGATGCCATGGAAACATTCCAACTTTGTCACCGAACGGTAGGCTCTGAGACATACCTAATACCTATACTTCTTCCTCCACAAATTGATACTTCAGCTATCGATTCAGAGCTTGTCCAGGAAGATAGCATTCGCTTTATGTTCAAGTTTGAAAAGTTTCTTCCACCAAACTTGATGCCCATGCTGCTAGTTAGAATACATGAGTGGATTCATGGTGATAAGCGTTGGAGGACAGGTGCAATACTCACACCGTCTCACCTAAGAGCTCAAGCGAAACTAGAACTAGCCAAAGTAGAGAGAGAGCTTCACATCCAAATTAGCGGCGCTGAGAAACGAGATCTATTTATCAATTTAAGGTCAACAATAAATGAACTTATTGATAAATTGGCAAGCAAGAACGCAATTGGATTACAAGAGCTAATTCCGCTTAATGACTCAGCTGAAACTGTGGGCTATACTGAGCTTATAGGATTAAAGTCGATGGGCGAGTCAAAATACATAAGTGGAAAACTAGGCCGAGCATTCAACATAAGCGAGCTTTTGGGCGAAATCGAACCTCCACAAGATACCAAGAGAGCGATTCAAACTTTGTTAGAATCAGCTCCTAGCGGAATGATAAACATAATGAATAATGAAAACACCAACACTGTTACTGGTGCAAACGTAACTACAACAGTCACAACTACGCAAGACCAAGCTGCAGAAGTAACAGCCACAGCGACCTCTACTATCGATATAAAACAAGAGTTGAGGGCGTTCAAAGGTCAGTCAGAGTTTGTTATCGAAGATATAGAAGAAGCGATTGAAGAACTAACTAATAGCGACAGAAAGCTGAAAGAATTTGCAACTAAAGAATGCTCAAAAGTTTCTCAAGCAATTGAAACCTTAGAAGCAGAAGTTGAAGACAAAGAATCAGCAGAAAGAAATTTGAAGCACTTCTCTAGAGTTCAAAACTTCTTAGAAGCTGCTTTAACTAAGGCAAACAGCGTAGGCAAAGTTATCGACCAGGCAGGTAACTTATACAACCAAGTCGAATCACTTGCAAACAAATACAATGAGTTAGCAGCCAAATTCGCAATGCCCATTGTCACAGTTCTTAGCCTAGGTGGCTAATTTGGAATAAGATAGAAAAGCTGCTTTAGCAGCTTTTTTTATACCTCGATGATTCATAGCACTTCTATAACAGTTCACCATCTACAATATAAAAACTATGAAAATCAAGGCTAAACAACTGTGGTCCCTAACACTCATTGGATTAAAACAATGTCTGTAAGAAAGCTTGAAGGCGAAAATAAAAAACCATGGCTTTGCGAGTGTTACCCGCAAGGCCGAAGTGGAGCCAGAAAACGTAAACGCTTCGCCACCAAAGACGAGGCGTTAGCTTGCGAAAGGTTCTTGATGAAAGAAGTCGGCGACAAACCTTAGCTTAGTGATAAGAAGGACTTACGCACACTTCAAGACTTAGTCGAACTTTGGTATAAGCTGCACGGTCAACACCTAAAATCCGCGAAAAAAGTTTACCCTCGCCTCTGCACTATCGTTGAAGAACTCGGCAACCCGTTTGCAATCAAGTTTACTGCAAAAAACTTTGTTCACTGGCGTTCTAGTCGAAAAGCAAAAAACCGATACGGTGATGAGACTACTGCAGGGAAATCAATTTCTGCTCCAGCCAACAATCTCGATTTGAGATATTTGCGAGCCGTTTTCAATGAGCTTATTGCCCTTGGCGAGTGGACCCAACTAAACCCACTTACCAGTGTTAAATCGATTCAAGTCGCTGAATCCGAAATGGGCTTTTTCTCAAATGAAAATATCACTACGCTATTCGATAGGATAAGCAAAAGTAAACGAGCCAAAGAATATGAACTAGTTTGCAAGATTTGCTTGTCTACTGGTGCACGCACTTCCGAAGCTAATAATCTTCGTATTCCACAGATTACGAAATACAAGATCACGTGTCTTGATACCAAAAGCAAAAAGAACCGTACTGTGCCAATCACAGAGAAACTCTATAACGAGTTGATAGAGTTTAAGCGAACGGGCGACAAGGATAAGTTATTTAAATGCTGTCTTCACGGCATCGCGTATATTGTTAACAAGACATTCCATGACTTACCTAAAGGGCAAAATACGCACGTGTTTCGTCATACGTTTGCAAGTCGGTTTATGGGAGCAGGCGGAAACATTCTAGTATTGCAAAAAATCCTTGGTCACAGTGACATCAAGATGACAATGAGATATGCCCATTTTTCACCCTACCACCTAATTCAAGCAGCTGAATTGAACCCTACTTCCAGTTTAGTTCTGTAGCCACTCAATCCAAAAAAGTGGCGGCAAAGTGATGACAAATTTTATCGTTACTGACGGATATTAAATCATATTGAATAAACGCACATTTTTTAAGTCATTGAAACAACGGGAAAACTCTTGACTTTAAAGGGCTCAAGAACTTGCTATGCATTACACTAAGTAAGATGTGATTCCGCGCTTTAACGCTTGTTAAGGCGCGGTTATTTCTACTGGAACACCATTCTGAGCAGCAATCGTTGCTTTAGCTTTAGCTTTCGCATTCGTCATCCCATATTCATCCAACCACCAATTCAACTCTTGTGGAATTTGTAGGTGATCTTTCTCGCCGTTACTGCGAGTCAATGGTTCATGCGCCTCAACAAATACACTGCGGTCTGGTTCTAGCGTGACTTTAACTGGCTGATTGATGATTTTCACTTTTTCACCACGACGTACCTTGTCGAATAGCCACTCGATGTCGTTAGGGTCCATACGAATACAACCCGCACTTACACGCATGCCAATACCAAAGTCTTTGTTAGTACCGTGGATCAAGTACTCACCATGACCATACGCCAAGCGCAGCGCAAACATACCGAGTGGGTTATCAGGCCCAGCTGGTACGACTGCAGGTAGGTCAATGCCCTTCGCCTTGTATTCCGCACGGATAGATGAAGGTGGTGTCCAGGTTGGGTTTGGACGCTTCTGGCTGATGCTCGTTGTCATCTCTGGCGTGTCTCGGCCAATACGGCCAATACCTACCGGGAATACATGAACCACATTTTCTTTAGCCGGAAAGTAGTAAAGACGCAGCTCTGCCAAGTTAATAACGATGCCTTTATGGGGAACGTCTGGGAGAATAAGCTGAGTAGGAATAGTCAGAACGTGGCCTTCTTTTGGTAGAAAAGGGTCCACGCCTTTGTTGGCCGCCATTAACGCCAGCATGCCAACATCGTACTGCTTAGCAATGTTTGCCATGGTTTCGCCTTGTTCAACCACGTGGTTTTCCATGCGGCCTATGACGCGCGCCCCGTCCTCCGGCAATTCGTACATCTTTGCGAATGACAAACCACTCACTAAAGATAGCGATACAGACAACAGGGTTCGTTTAGCGATACTCATCGGACGCTTCTTGCTAGGCATCTCTCTCTATTCCTTGGCGTTTTTGAAGAGCCGTAAGGTTATCTCTCTTTCCACCTTGTGATCAACCATCGGCTTGTGATAATCCAGTAAATTAAAACCACTCCATAGCCAAGGGTTATGAATAAACTTATTCGGTACCTCTTTAATTTCCGGTACCCAATGGCGAACAAAGGTGCCATCAGAGTCAAACTTTTCACCCTGACTGATAGGGTTGAAGATTCGGAAGTAAGGTTGCCCATCACAGCCCGTGGACGCCGACCATTGCCATCCACCATTGTTGGCAGCGAAATCGCCATCCACCAGCTTACTCATGAAGTATGCCTCTCCCCAACGCCAGTCAATATGCAGGTCTTTAGTTAAGAAGCTCGCTACAACCATGCGTAGACGGTTGTGCATCCAACCCGTCATGTTCAGTTGGCGCATTGCAGCATCAACAATAGGGTACCCTGTTGTGCCTGTTTTCCAGCGTTCGAAAGCTTGCTCATCATAAGACCATTGGATCTTCTCTTCCCACGGAATAAAGCCCTTTCCTCTAACAAGCTTTGGTTCAAACACCAATAAATGTTGGTAAAACTCTCGCCAGATAATTTCACTCAACCAAGTGGCTTTCCCTTCGGTGAGATCAGGAAGTGGGTTTTCTGCATAAAGCCTTGCGATACATTGTCTTGGAGACAGCGCGCCAATTGCGAGATACGGAGATAACTGACTGGTTCCATCGACAGCAGGTAGATCTCTTTCTGCTTGATACGCATCGCTGCGCTCACGGGCGAACTCTCTCAGCTGTTGAACAATATCTGTGGTTGAGGCGTGCCAACGTTCACTGGATTCGCGTGGGTAAGAAAAAGGCACATCGGCATGATAAAGATCTGCTTCAACTGTCTGAAGCACGTCTTTGGACAGCTCGGCTTGCGGTTGTGGTTTGAACACCATTGGCATTTGGAATTTCAGCAACCAAGCGCGTTTGAATGGCGTGAATACCTTGAAGTATTCACCTTGCTTGTTTAATACCGTGGTTGGCGCATGAACACATTTGTCGTGGAAGGCTTCGAACGCGACGTCGCTTTTAGCAAGAACCTCTGACACCTCTCGGTCTAACGCTTGTTCATTGACCTCGTAATGGATGTTCGCCATGACGCTTTCTGCGTTCAATGATAACGCCCAACCCTTAATGACCTCGGTCACGTCGGAAAATTTGGGTACTTCTTTGTACAGGAGCGGGATATTAAGCTCTGTAAGCTCTTCTTCAAGATGCGTCAAACGTCGTGCAATGAGATCCGCCTGCATGGGTGCCATGTGGTGTTCTTGCCATTGCTCTGGCGTTGCAACAAAACCGGCAACAACAGGCTGCCCAGAATCGAGAGCAGCCTTAAGCGCTGTGTGGTCTAACGTTCTTAGATCACGTCGAAACCAAACCAGAATCATGTCGTCTCCTTACGAGGGTATTTTTAGGCAGCGAAGTGCAACTTTTCTATCACTTCAGAAAACTGAACCTTTTCTGGAAGTTGTGTTTGTAAAGTGGTTAGCACTTCCACTTGCTTGATAGGCAGTGCTTTGTTTGAGAAGAAGTGGACGAATTGATAACGAGAGAGCACGTCATGGTCAATCAGACCAGAAACGTCTTCTACTTTATCGATCAAAGTAATGTGATAGCCCTGTTCACACAGTTTTGCTGCTTGTACCCAACTCTCTGAATCACGTGCTTGGTCAAAGCTAAGCAGTAAGCATTTACCCTTTGAGGACGCTTTGTTTTCAGAATCGACAACCAAGGCCAATCGAGTGATCAAACAAGTCTGGAACAACCCCAGTTGCAGAGAACGCTGCGACACTTTCACTAAGTCTAACGCTTCGAAAACTGGGTTTATCAGCTGTTCTATAACAATGTTAAGTGGGTATTCCTTTAATACACCAGATAACAAGGTTTCCGTTTTGCCACGGTTGAGTTCGGACAGGGCTTTCAGCATGGCTTCGGCTTCTTCCAAACGCTGAACGTCAGAGGCGACGTCAACATCGGACTCTTGACCCAATAATCCCTTAACTTTGCCAATCGCCACACCCTTGGCAAGCCACCCTTGGATCTCACGGATCGTATCTAGGTCTTGTTGGCGGTATAGGCGATGGCCTTTTTCTGTTCTCTGAGGTTGAATCAAGTTATAGCGTCTTTGCCAAGCTCTCAGGGTGACGGGTTTTACGCCCGTCAACTCTGATACATCTCTAATTGCGTATAGTTTTTCTTCTTGGCTACAATCCATAACGTAGTCTCATCTCCTGCGGGTATGGTTCTAAATATTTTTGTTTTTGTAGGTACTCATCTGGGTACGCATTGAGATAGTGCTTAATTAAGGTTAACGGGGCAAGCAATGGTAACAGGCCAGTTCGGTAGTCACTGATAACCGTCGCTAACTCTGCTTTCTCATCACTGCTCAGCGAACGCTTAAAGTAGCCTTGTAAGTGCATCAACACGTTGGTGTTATTTTTACGACTCGCGCGGTTTTGCAATGCCTTCATCAGGCCAAGGCGATATTCGCTGTAGAAGTCTTCGATTTCATAGTTCGCAACATCAGCCACTAATCGACCTAGAGAGCGGTAAGATTCTGGGTGGTGCGCCATCAGTGTTAGTTTGTAACGTGAGTGGAACTCGATGATCTTGCCACGGGTTGGCTCGCCGTCCATCGACTCATAAAAGTCGTTCAAGCAGTAAACGCGAGTAATGAAGTTCTCTTTCAATACAGGATCATTTAAGCGACCGTCTTCTTCTACTGGTAACCACGGCATTTTTTCCATCAAAGTTTTGGTGTACAAGCCAATGCCTTCTTTTGCAGCACTGTTCTTGCTGTAAACCTTCACACGTTCCATGCCACATGTTGGAGACTTAGCACATACGATGTAGCCACACAGCTGTTCCCCTTGCAGCTCGTTCACTTTGTTTTCTGAGTACGTCAGCATTTTATCGGTATGATCGTTTTCAGGATTCTTTGTTTCGACCAATGCAATGCGCTCTTCGTTGCTCACTAGACGAATGGTTGGGCGAGGCACTGTCATGCCAACACCGACTTCCGGGCATACGGGCACGAAGCTGAAGTACCCATCTAATTCTTTAGTAACGAAGTTGCTGATTTTGTGCCCAGAGTCGAAACGTACACGTTCACCTAACACACAAGAGCTGATACCTACTTTGATTGACGATTCCATGATGACGCATCCCTATACAAAATGTTTTGTTGTATAACTTATAGCAAGCCTTTCCAGATTGTACAAGAAAATAAATTGTACAATTTAACCGTTTTACTCAGTTGTACAGGAATTCGATCAGCACAATTTCAGAAAAAATTTAGGCGAAGAAAGGAAGAATTTGTGCGCGCAATCGACAAACTGCTCAAAAGCAAATCGATTGCCTTTTTGCTTTCAACAGATTTAGTTATCAACAGAATATTTAAACACTAAAACCGACCGTTTTGTGACTTAACTCTCAAGTACCCTTACCCTGTCCCGATATTATGGCCTCAACGAAAACGAACAAGTTCAACAGAATTGGTAATAGCATTCTATAATTGATGCGTTTTACCTGAACAAAACTTTGGAGAGCACTTATGGCAACCCCACACATTAACGCACAACCAGGTGATTTCGCTGAAACAGTTCTAATGCCAGGCGACCCGTTGCGCGCTAAATACATCGCAGAAACGTTCCTAGAAGATGTGAAACAAGTTTGTGACGTTCGCAACATGTTCGGCTTTACTGGCACTTACAAAGGCAAGAAAGTTTCTGTAATGGGCCACGGTATGGGTATCCCATCTTGCTGTATCTACGTGCACGAACTAATCGCTGAATACGGCGTGAAAAACGTTATCCGTGTAGGTAGCTGTGGTGCAGTACGTGACGACGTTAAACTAATGGACGTTGTTATCGGTATGGGTGCATCTACAGACTCAAAAGTTAACCGTATCCGTTTCAACAACCACGACTTCGCTGCAATCGCTGACTACGGTCTTCTAGAAGAAGCGGTTAACCAAGCACGTGCTCAAGAAGTACCAGTTAAAGTTGGTAACGTATTCTCTGCAGACCTGTTCTACACACCAGAAGCAGACCTGTTCGAGAAAATGGAAAAACTAGGCATCCTAGGTGTAGACATGGAAGCGGCTGGTATCTACGGCGTTGCTGCTGACCTAGGCGCGAAAGCTCTAACTATCCTAACAGTTTCTGACCACATCATCCGTGGCGAAAAACTAAGCTCTGAAGAGCGTCAAAAGTCGTTCAACGACATGATGAAAGTTGCTCTAGAAACAGCAATCAACATCTAAGAAACACCTAAGTAGTAAATAGCAGCCGGGGCCTGACCGGCTGCAAGAATTATCCCGAGGGGGCGATTGTGTCTAACGGCGAACTGCCAAGGGACGCAGATGGGTTACAACTCAACTTTTGTAAAACATTGGCGTGTGACAACTTTGGATTGAGTGATGCAAAGCGATACGTTTTGCAACATGCTAACCCTAAACGTCCGGCGATGGTATGCCGTGAGTGTGGAGCTTTCCCCCCCTTACTTAATAACCGCGATGTAGTGAACGAGCTTCATCGTCTGCGTCACGTCCACAGTGACGGGTTACCTGCTTGTCGCAACGATGACTGCGATAACTTTGGGCTTTCTGTCCATACTCATAAACACCTCTATCACGCTTTCGGTTACAGTGGCGATCGCCAACGTTACCGCTGCAAAGTGTGTCAAAGTACTTTTGTCGATAAATGGTCTGGTGCCAACAAAAAGCTTCAATTCCAAGAGAATTTAATGGGCTTATTGTTTACTGGTTATTCCGTTCGTGAAATCTGCCGCAAACTCAGCATCAACCCAAAAACCTTTTACGATCATGTTGACCACATCGCTAGCCGTTGCCGACGCAAACTGGCAACGATTGATGCACGTTGGGTAAACCACGCTGAGCATTATGAGCTCGCGTCGAACTACGTCGCGCTGCAACCAAACAGCAATAATGGCGTTTACTGGATCGCTTCGGGTGAAGCACATTCGGGTTATATCCTTTGTCAGCATGTGAACTACTCTTCTGATGATGAGCCAGTCGCTACACTGGATCACAACCCATACGATGAAGTGTCTCGCTTTGTCTCGCAAGAATACACAGCGGAAGCGAGTGAACCGCCACCAGCACCGTCTAAAAAACTGCGTGAGCGCATCGATCAGAAATATCAAACCATTCTGGCTCGTGGCAACGTTGAGGATCCTTTGGGTAACCTTTCGGTGTTCCATTACCCATCCAAGGGCGCTTTGATTCGTCCGCCATACACTTCTTATGCGCACTATCTTCATGTGCTAGATATGTGCTGCCCTGAGAAGCGCGTTTCTATTTACATGCCTCAAGATCCCCTGCTCCGCTCTGCTGCGTTGAGCGTTTGTTTGTCTCGTATCCAAGAGAAAAATGTGGATCTGATGTACGTAGAAGAAGATGCGATTTGGGACATGAATGCGCCATTTGGCAAAGTAGACATTGCCTACATGAGTTGGTGGCGAGATCGCTGGGCGATTTCTAGCCAGTATGAGTGTAACAAGGGTATTTGCTATTTAGCTGGCGATAAAAACGAGCCAGAAGCCTGGTTTAATGTGGCAACAACACGTCACATTCAGTTCTATCAAAACCGCTTCCAACTGCTGTTTGAGAGCTTTATCAACGAGCCACGTCGCAAATTACGACCTGCCGGGATATTGCCTCTTTTAGATATATTCAGAGCTTGGCATAATTTGTGCTATCAGGATAAGCAAGGACTTACTGCTGCCCAAAGACTGAAGGTCACAGACGCACCGCTAACGATCAAACAATTGTTGTCATGACTATTTAACAGTTTACTCATTTATGAGTGGTAAGTAAGTGTTGAACACGGTATACATTACAGTATCCGATTCCTTATTGGTGTGGCCATTTTCCACACCAAAACGATAAACGCATCTAACCACTTGTTTTTAGGTGTAAATTCCAGTTCGATAGTCATGGATGTGAACGTTGGATAAAAGCCAAATTCAGCTCGAGGCCGAGCTCAACGCCCTTGAAGGCCAGATAAAATCTGATCCCGAGCGAGCATTCCGAATCGCAGAGCAGTGCCGTATTCGTGCAGAGCAAATTCTATTTGTCGATGGCGAGATCCGTGCACTTATCATCATGTCGCACGCATGCTGGTGTAGCATGGACTATCGTCATGGCCTAAAGCTGATTAAAGACGCTTACAATATTCAAATTCAACTCGATACTGACGATCACCTTCCAGAAATTCTCCACCTATTCGCGCTTCAATATTGGGGACAAGCTAAATATTACTCCGCTCAACAATATTGGATTAATGCCCTTGAACAATCGGCCTTGGTCGACGACATCGAGATTCAAATCGAAGCCTTAATTGGCCTAGGCAATGTTTGGCGAATCACTAATGAACATAAGCTTGCCGCTTCCACGCACGAGCTTGCGGTTAAAGTGGCAAATAACGTCCGTATCGCTTGGTTAGAGGGGAAAGCGAGAATCCTGCTGGCTTGGGATTACTACCTACTCAACAACTTTGTTGAAATGCTCACCGTTTTAGACGGCGCAACCGAAGTCCTGAGAGATCATGAAGACAGCACTTGGCAAGCTGAGATATGGGATTTTAAAGGACTGGCGCTTCTTGGCTTAGAACGTCTCGATGCCGCAGAAGAAGCGACGCAAAAAGCCCACCAGCTCGCGATAGAGCAAGACCTGACTTGGATGAAGGCCCACTCTTTCATCAGCCGAGCAAGACTCGAACTATTGCGTAAAAACACCGAAAGTGCGGCTAAACTTTTGCAATCCGCCGAACAATCCGCGCTCGCGTTTGATAACGGTGAACTACTCAGCCAAATCTGCTTCCAACAATCACGAGTTGCCGAAGAGCAAGGCAATTACGAGCTCGCTTTCCAAGCGTTTCAAAAATATCGCAAACATGCCCTCAAGATGCTTAAAGAGCAGACACACCGAGTCAGCATGGACAAAGCTCGTGGCTCAAAACGCCAGCTAGAACAGCGAGCAAGAAAACTCATCAACCGTATTCGTGCTCAACATGAATATGACCCAGAAAAGCAGTTCTCAAATGTAGTGTCAGAAACCTATTGGTGGGAACAACTGGTTCTGTTTAAGACCGAATTGAAACGCTCTAATCATGCGATCATCATGATACGTCACTCCGATCCAGCGTTTCTCGACATCTGTACCGAATTAGTCCACTCGCTCACCACGTCTAGTGATCTTATCTCTCGCTTGAGCAGCGACCGTCTGGCAATGTTGATTGCTGAAAAGGATCAAGCCGCCGAAGATCTCTACCGCACCGTTTGCGCGATGTTAGACATCTACCCTTGGAAACGTCGCGGTTTAACTGGCCCTAAGCCGACCCTTTATCTACAGGACATCCTAACCTTCCCGTTCACATTAGAGCAGTTGGAAGAGAGCCACATTGAGGTAATGAAGAATGGAACAACTGCTTAGTAAGGTCACTGATGCAGGCATGGATCCCTCCTCAGTCACTGGTGAAGAGGCGTTGATCTTGTGGGAACACATTCGCCTACATATTGCTTCAACCAATCGAGAGAAAGCGCATTGCTATATCATCAGTGCTGAGTATCGCAGCAAGATTAAACAGTTAACAGAAAGCATTGAAGAGTTACGCCACGCGCTCGATTTACTCAAACTGCCAGAGGACGTCGAAGACATTCTTTCGGTGAAATCGAGCTTGAGCGATCGCTTGGTCGAGAAAGGCGACTACAACGCGGCATTAACCGAGTACATCTCTTCCTCCAATATATCGGTGGAATACGGTTACATTGATGAGTACGTGTTAGCTATCATTGGAATGGGCAATCTGTGTGACGCGTATGGCGATCATAATCGCGCTCTACGCTACTACCAAAAGATCGATGCAATTGATCATGCGATTGGTAGCCGCTCACTGAGATTACGCTACAAACTCTATATGTTGGCGTGTTACATCAGCCTTCAGCGCATCGGCGCGGCGACAGACTTGCTCAGCGAATGTGAAGAACTCAGCATCTTGGTCAGTGATAAAAACCTAACGGGTCAGATTCATTTATACCGAGCCAAACTGCACCGTTTACAAAAAGAGTACAACGAAGCGCTGCTTGCCATCTCTCAAATCCAGTATGCGACCGGTAAGCAGCACACATTCTGGCTCTCAACCATGGTAAAAATAGAGACGGCTTACTGCTTGAATGAAGTCGGTCACCAATCGCTGTCAAACCTACTGTTGGCCTCGACTGGCAAACGTATCAACGAACATTCTTCACCACTGATTGCGAACCGCTTTTACAATGCAATGAGCCAAGTGTGTTCATCGCAAGGTTTGTTCAAAGAGGCACTCAATTACGAGAAGAAAGCGTTTCGTGTCGAATCTGACTTGGTGAAACACATTCCAATCAGCGAGCTAGGGCCTGCGCAATTGCGCCGCCTCACTCGATTTGAATTACAACTCAAACTAATCCTTTCAGAGATTGAAAACAAAGAACTGAAAGAGACGACTCAACAACACAAAAATACGGTAGCTCAGTTGCAACAAGACGTGTTCACAGACCCTCTGACGTCTTTGCACAACCGACGTTGGTTGGAAGTGAAGCTCAAAGATTTGCTGCTGCACGACACGCCTTTTGCCTTACTGGTTATCGACATTGACCACTTCAAATCGATTAACGATGAGCTAAGCCACTTAGTGGGTGATAAAGCCATTGTGAACGTTTCGAAAGAACTCTCCGATTACTTTAAATTCCGTGGGTCTTCATGTGTACGTTTTGGTGGAGAAGAGTTCTTGGTGATTCTTGAAAACACCGAAGTCGCTAAAGCTGAAATGCACGCTGAAAACTACCGTGAGCGCATTTACCAGTTTGGTTGGCATGAAATCTTGGGCGAGCGCGGTTTGACCGTCTCCATCGGCATCACCTTACATCGCGAAGGTGAAAACACTCAACGTACCTTCTATCGTGCCGACAAAGCTCTGTATCGCGCGAAAGCCAACGGCCGAAATCAAGTGTGTACTGAGCTATAAGTCAAGCCCTCAACGATAAACAAAGCTCTGCCCCACAAACCAAGCTCTGAACAACAAAAAACGCCCTAGCTCAAACTGGGGCGTTTTTATATCTTGCTTCCACTCGTTAAGAGAAAGACTTAAAGAAAGAACAATGAAATACCGCCGAGCGCGACCAATGTTCCTATTACACTCTTCACGCCAACCTTTTCACCTTTAATGGCGTAAATTACTAAGATAAACAGCGGGCTTGTGGCGATTAAGGTTTGCGCTATCGCTGGGTTGGCGTACTTCAACGCAATCTGTTGTAGCCAAAGGGCAAGAAAGGTCCCGACAAAGATCGCCAGTAACAACCATCCCATTGCTTTGTTACCCATCTCTTGAATGTGCTGCTTGATGCCTTTAAACGGTGCAGGCTCAACGACTTTAATCACCAAGCAAACCGCTAACACACCAATGCTGAGTCGAATCAATGCACCAAGCAACGGTGGAAGATCGCCTGCAACCAACGCATAGTGCGAAATCACCACACCCGAAGCTTGGCATACACTCGCCAACAGACCAAACCCGATGCCGCTCCAATTTGTTTCTTCGCCTGAAGAAGAAGGTTGAAAGACCACAAAAGTCACTGCTGCGGTTGTCACTACCACGCCAAGCCAACTTTGTAATGTCAGCTCCGAACCAAGAAACACCAAAGCAAGCACGCCCGATAGCGGAGGAGCAAGAGATTCCAGCAATAAGGTTTTATTCGGACCAATGCGCTTCAACGCAGCGAAGTAAGCACTGTCACCAATGGCAATACCAATCACACCGGAAATCGCCAATACCGCGAGATGTAATGGTTCAATTTGTGTTGGTATACCCTGCGGCAAAAATGGCATGACCACCAGCATCATCGCCGACGCAATAACGCCTTTGACAATGTTCAACTGCATCGCCGAAAAGCGATGACTGAACTGACTGTATATCCATGTGGCAACCGCCCAAACGACCGCCGCGCAAATTGCAGCGATCTCACCTGAATATTGCACTGCTTACTCCTTCGTATTGCATGCCGTATCTCTCAATAACAGCGCATCGAGTTATAAATAACTTGATTCACTTATTGTTTCATCAAATACTTAAACAGTTAATTTACGTAAGTTTTTCTATTTAGCAACAAGCACAGGGAAGTAAGATGTTTCTAGACTATTTTGCACTTGGGTTACTCATTTTCGTTGCTTTGGTTATCTTCTACGGAATCATTGTGATTCACGATATTCCTTATGAAATAGCAAAAGAGCGCGAGCATCCTCACCAAGACGCTATTCACTACGCTGGCTGGGTAAGCCTTTTCACACTTCACGCCCTTTGGCCTTTCCTTTGGATTTGGGCGACATTATGGCGCAAAGAACGAGGCTGGGGCTTCAAACAACTCGAACAAGAAACGCATGATATCCATCATCGCCTCGAAGAGCTAATAGATGAAGTCAACGAATTGAAAAAAGAAGTCTCTACGCTGAAAGGCGAAAAGCCAACGTCAAGCACTCCAGCACAAAAAGAACAAGGTAAGGAGGAACAATAATGGATTTACTACTGGTTCTGACTTACGCCGCGTTATGTATCGCGATTTTCAAAATCTTCAATATCCCATTGAACAAATGGACAGTTCCAACTGCTGTTCTTGGTGGTGTGGTGTTGGTCGGTACACTTATCTTGCTGATGAACTACAACCATCCGTTCACGCAAATTGGTAACCAAGTCTTCTCAACCACACCCGTCGTTTCTGGCGTTCGTGGCCGAGTGATTGAAGTACCTGTTCAACCAAACCAACCATTGCAGAAAGGTGATGTACTTTTCCGTATCGATCCGATTCCATTCCAAGCGGAAGTGGATAAGCTGCGCGCGAAAGTGAAAGAAGCCAGCCAAGGTGCACTGGGGCTAGAGTCTGGCGTTCAAGAAGCGGAAGCAGCGGTCATCAAAGCACTTGCTGAGCGTGATAAAGCGCAACGCGAATTCGACCGTTACCAACGTGGCTTCGATCGTGGCGCCTTCACCGAGCAACAATTGGATACTCGCCGTCAAGCATTTAAAGCGGCTCAAGCGACGCTTGAAGTTGCTCAGTCCAAACGTGAACAAGCACAAATTGCGTTGGACTCTGAAGTCGGCGGAGAAAACACTCAGGTTGCTTCACTATTGGCCGAGTTACGCCAAGCAGAGTTCAACCTCGATCAAACCGTCGTGAAAGCGCCAACAGACGGCTACGTGACTCAGTTGGCATTGCGCCCGGGCGTAATGGCGGTACCGCTGCCACTTGCTCCTGTGATGACTTTCGTTCACACCGAACAAAAACTGTACACCGCAGCGTTTCGTCAAAACTCTCTGCAACGCCTAGAACCTGGCTTTGAGGCCGAGTTCATGTTCCGTGCGCTACCGGGACAAGTGTTCAAAGGTAAGGTCATCGAAGTGCTACCTGCCATCGCGGAAAGCCAGTTCCAAGCACGTGGTGCACTACTGGGTACCGATGCGCTTCGCACCAGTGGTCGTGTGTTCGTTACTTTGCAAATCACTGATGATCTGACTGAGTATCACCTACCACTCGGTACGGCGGTTGAGGTCGCGGTTTATTCAGATAGCTTTACCCACGTTTCTATCATGCGAAAAGTGCTTATCCGCATGAAGAGCTGGCAAAACTACCTATACCTAGACCATTAATTTAATGGCGAAAAACGCATCAAAAAGTGTAATCAGGGGCTGACAGTCAGCCCCTGTTTTCATTCTAGCCATCCAGACAGATAGCATTCCCACTTTTATCAATATTCTGTATAATGCGCGCCTTATTTTTGATGCTTGCTGAAAAACTAAGCCAGTCAATGGGATGCGTGAATCCAATCACACATTTCTTGAAGAAAAACAGAGCAAACAATAAGCAGCTTGGTTGTTTCCTAACTTTGTTACACAATCAGCGCTATAAAACAAAGCAAGTGAACGTTCTTTAAAATCGACAATTGAACTGAGGTTATCTATGAATCTTTCTGCTAAAACCGTAGTGGTTATTGCAATCGGTGCTGCGCTATACGGCATCGGCGGTTTGCCAATGTTTGGCATTCCTGTGTTTGCAAACACGACGCTGAAACCAGCAATGGCGGTATTGGCATTGTTCTCAGTGTTATTCGGCCCTCTTGTAGGCTTCTTGGTTGGCTTCATTGGCCACTGGGTTACTGACCTATTTGCAGGCTGGGGCGTATGGCTAACTTGGGTACTTGGTTCAGGCATTGTCGGTTTAATTATCGGTCTTTTCCCTTCTCTAACACGCAACCGCTTAGAGAAAGGTGACTTCAATATGAAAGACTTCGCGTTGTTCGTGGTGCTTGCTCTATTGGGTAACGTATTTGGTTACGGCTGCTCAGCCTTCCTAGACACCATCTTGTATGCAGAACCGTTCACTAAGGTATTTACACAGCTGTCGATCATCGCACTGGGTAACACCATTCTTATTGCTATTGTTGGCTTCTTCATTCTTAAGTCTGTCGCAAAACGTAACAAGCAAAGCCGCAACTTAACAGAGGCTTAATGTCGAATGACAATCGAATTTTCTAACTTCTCTTTTAGATATGAGTCGCTGGACAAACCGACGCTAAAAAATATCAATCTAAGGATAGAGAAAGGAGAGAAAATCGTCATTATCGGTCCAAGTGGTAGTGGTAAATCTACCCTTGGCCAATGTCTTAACGGACTGATCCCACACGCTATCAAAGGGGAAACCAGTGGCCAACTGACCATCAACGGTCAAGACACCGCCCCTTTTGACATGCACCAATTCACCGAACAAGTTGGTACCGTACTACAAGATACGGACAGCCAATTTGTTGGGTTGAGCATTGGTGAAGACATCGCATTCGCGTTGGAAAACCAATTGATGTCTAACATCGACATGTACCCATTGGTCAAAGCGACGGCCAAAATGGTCGACTTGGAACAGATGTTAGATCGCTCTCCTCACGATTTATCAGGCGGTCAGAAACAGCGCGTTTCTTTGGCGGGTATTTTAGTCGATGACGTCGACATCTTGTTGTTTGACGAACCACTTGCAGCCCTTGATCCAAAGACGGGTAAGAAGACCATCGAGATTATCGATGATCTGCACCGTGAAACGGGCAAAACCATCATCATTATCGAGCACCGTCTTGAGGATGTACTGCACCGCTCTGTTGACCGCATCATTCTAATGGAAAGCGGTGAAATAATCGCAGATACCACACCGGATGAGATATTGGCATCCCCTCTTCTTGAGGAATACGGTATTCGTGAGCCACTTTACCTTTCCGCGTTGAAAGAAGCGGGCTGCGCGATTGAAGGCAATGCAAAGCCATCGAGCTTAAGCACACTGCCATTGGCGCAATACCAAACCGCCGTCAGCGCATGGTTTGAAGCCTCAAAAGCGACCCACGTTGAAAAGCAAGCCGAGACTCTTCTGGCTGTTCGTAACCTTACCTATTCATACGATGGTGAGAAAAACGCACTTGAAGACGTTAGCTTCGATGTAAAACGCGGCGAATTCGTTTCGGTTTTGGGTAAAAACGGTTCCGGCAAATCCACCATCACTAAACTTGTGATGGGCGTGATTGAACCAGACCAAGGTTCGATGATCTTGAACGGCCAAGACTTAAACGAGCTAACCATTTTCGAGCGCAGCCAAAAGGTTGGCGTGGTAATGCAAAACCCAAATCATATGATTTCGCATCACATGATTTTCGACGAAGTGGCTTTCGGTCTGCGTAACCGTGGTGTTGAAGAGAAACAAGTCGAAGCGAAGGTATTGGAAGTCCTTGAGCTGTGTGGTTTGAGCAAGTACCGCCACTGGCCAATTGAAGCATTAAGCTACGGTCAGAAGAAGCGTGTGACGATTGCATCGATTCTTGCCCTAGAGCCTGAGCTTTTGATTCTGGACGAGCCTACTGCTGGTCAGGATTATCGTAACTACACATCAATGCTGAGCTTTATCGAGAAGCTTAATCGTGAACTTGGCATTACGGTGATGATCATCTCTCACGACATGCACTTGGTCTTGGAGTACACCACTCGTTCCATCGTGATTGCCGACAGCAAGTTGATTGCTGACGCGCCAATGACTGAGGTGTTTAGTTCCCCAGCACTGTTAGACCAAGCGAACTTGGCGACAACTAGCTTGTATGAACTGGCTACTGAGTTAGGCATTGAGAATACGAACGACTTTATGCAGCACTTTATTGACGTTGAAAAAGCGCGTCGAGAGCGTGAAAACAACGCCGATGTACAAACTTCAGAAGCTCAAGATTCACAAAATAATGATGCTAAAAACATTGAGAAAGTAGTGGCATGAAAGACAACAAGATGAAGTTTGGTATCAACTACATCGATACCCAATCGCCACTGCACAAACTCAATGGCATCACCAAGTTTTTGATGTTCATTGCATGGGTAACGGTGGTACTTACGACCTTTGATTTGCGCATCATTGCTCTACTGATCGTTGTAGGTCTTGGTTTGTTAAAAATGACCAAGGTACCTTTCCATGTGTACAAACCTTTACTGATCGGTACAGGCAGTGTTTTGTTGATTAATGCGCTGTTTATGTTCGCATTAGCGCCGCAGCAAGGCAGTGAATACATGGGCTCAACAACGGTATTGTTATCGTTACCGGGTAATTACTCACTCACCCAAGAGACCTTATTCTATTTAGTAACCGTGACACTGAAATACTTCAGCATGTTCCCAATTGCTTTGGTGTTTGTGTTTACTACGCATCCTACTGAGTTTGCAGCAAGTTTGAACCGCATGGGTGTGCCTTACAAAATCGCCTATGCAGTAAGTTTGACCTTGCGTTACTTGCCAGAAGTGAAGAAAGACTTCGTCAACATCATGCACGCTCAACAAGCTCGTGGTGTTGAACTGAGTAAGAAAGCGCCGTTGTTTACCCGGATGAAGAACGTTTCTAAGATCTTAGGCCCTTTGATTTTCTCTAGCCTAGATCGCGCTGACCAAATCTCTAACGCGATGACATTGCGTGGTTTTGGTCGTCATTCTTCTCGTACTTGGTACAGCCTAAAGCCGCTTACCAAGGCCGATATGGTGTGTATGGCAGGCATCGTCGTGATTGTTGCCGCAGCGATTAGCAAACGCGTCATAGACACTCAACTGTTTTGGTATCCGTTCTAAACGAACCACTCTCACAACAAACCAGTATCACGTTGAAAACCGAATACAAAAATGGGATGCCTCTGCATCCCATTTTTATAACCAATTTTCGCGTTAAGTCATTGATTAGTAAGCACTAACTTAGTTCCATCTCAACACACGTGTTTCGTTACCCTCTCCCGGTTTAGCTGGGATATTTAAGGACAGTAACAAGCTCACTGCGGCCATAGCGGCACCAATGTAAAACACGCTTGAAGGCGAAACCAACCAAATCACACCAAAGGTTACCGGAATCACGACAGCGGCAATGTGGTTGATGGTAAACGCCACACCAGCGGTTGATGCCATATCTGCCGGATCAGCTATCTTCTGGAAGTAAGTTTTGATTGCGAGAGCCAACGCAAAGAACAAATGGTCAATCACGTACAATGCTGCCGCCCACTCCGCAGTTTGCACTAAACCATATCCGACGAAGACAAAAATCAGTCCCACATATTCAAACATCAATGCTTTGCGTTCACCAACTGCTCCGATAAAACGACCAATACGTTTAGCAAATAGGAAGTTGAACAAATAGTTGATTAAGAAAAGCAGTGTAATGTCCGCAGCCGAATAGCCAAACTTCTCCACCATCAAGAAACCAGCAAAGACCGTGAAGATTTGACGGCGAGCACCGCTCATAAAGGTCAATGCATAGTAAAGCCAATAGCGCTTACGCAGCACCAACTTTTTGTTTTGTGGTACTTCCGTTTTGAATTCAGGGAACGCAAACGCCATCACCATAATCAGGATAAAACCCGTACCACCCGCTAATAAATAGACCGTTTTAAAATCCAGCTTCAGCTGTTCTAGCAGAACCCAAATCGCACCATACGTAATTAAAGACGCCAATGCCCCAACCGAGATGAACTTACCCAACATCTCTGGCGCTTCTTCTTTAGAAAGCCATTGTAAAGACAAAGATTGCTTTAATGTTTCGAAATAGTGGAAGCCAGTCGACATCAACAAGGTAGTAAAAAGAAGTCCAAACAAAGATGGGAAGTAACCTGTGATTGCCGTGCCCAGTGTCAGCATGGCGAGCGAGACCAACATAAAACGTTGCTCACGGATAAACAGCAAAACAAAGACAACAGTGAAAGCAAGAAAACCGGGAATCTCACGCACACTTTGCAGTAAACCGATGTCAGCTCCATCAAAGTTGGCTTTTTCGATAACGAAGTTGTTCAGCAGCGCCATCCAAGTGGAGAAGGCAATAGGAACAATAATGGAAATCAGCAGAAGAAAGTTTTGTGGCGTTCTCCAACTTTTTTGTGGCGTATTCATGATGAGTCCTTAGGATATGAAGCCGCCATCATACCGCCAAATGTAACAAATTCGCAATATCATTATTATTTATTTACTTTGTGTTTTTCACTTAAATTTCCGAAAGTTAGAATAAAAAACCGCCTCTAAACTTGCGTTTAAAAAGCGGCTATGTCTTTATTTTTTAAAGTTTATTTTACAAAAAATCTTTATGTACTTTGATGATTGCCTTACGAACGGATGCCGGTCCTGATTCTGTTGCAACCAATGGGCGATGTGGTTGCCCCGGATAGAAAATAATGAACTCTCCGGCTCCCACTTTTATGAACTTCTCATCAACCAACTGTTCACTGAAGGCCACGTCTTTGTCTGCTAGCAGGTCTTCTTCTATCGCTGTGAAAGGATTCAAACTGTAGCCAAATACCTCTTCACCTTCGAGCAGGATTTGTACATCTAGATAGTTACGGTGGATCTCAGAACGTCGGTTTTCAAGTGGCTGGGTTTGATCTTCAACCACCATCATAAAAGCCGATTCTCCAAATAACTCATACTTACCATTTTCAATCGGTGTGCTGAGCTTATCTTTTGCTATCTCGATGACGCTTTGCAGCTTAGGAGATAAATAAGAAAGGAACGTTAAGTGTGCTAAATGTCCGGTGTACATAAATGCCTCAAGTAAATAAAACAAGATATATTTGTAATACAAATGAACTTATTCTACTTACGAAGACTTGTATGCTCGCCAGATCACAAAACCGTGAATTCATGCCTCTAGCTTTTTAACCTTTTTAGGCGTCAAAACTGAACATAAGCCATTGATATAAATTAAAAACAAAAACATAAAATTTAATTCACTAGAAGAAACTGAGATCCGACAACACATTTGGGGAATTTTTTCATTGCAAATTCCAGACGGGCGAATATTATAATGACCATATAATCATACAATAGTATATTTTAGGAGTTAGATATGACAAAACCTGTGATTGGTTTCATTGGACTAGGTCTAATGGGCGGCAACATGGTTGAGAACCTACAAAACCGTGGTTACGAACTAAACGTAATGGACCTGAACAAAGAAGCGGTTGCAGCGTGTGTTGCTCGTGGTGCGAAAGAAGCAAGCTCTGCAAAAGAACTGGCTGCAGCAAGTGACATCGTGATGCTTTGTCTAACCACTTCAGAAGTTGTAGAAAAACTGGTTTACGCAGAAGACGGTATCCTAGCAGGCATCAAAGAAGGTGCAGTGCTGATCGACTTCGGTACTTCTATCCCAGCTTCTACTCGTAAGATTGGCGCAGATCTAGCGGCAAAAGGCGCAGGCATGATTGACGCCCCTCTTGGCCGTACTCCTGCTCACGCGAAAGAAGGCCTACTAAACATCATGGCTGCTGGTGACATGGATACATTCAACAAAGTGAAGCCAGTACTTGATGAGCAAGGCGAGAATGTATTCCACCTAGGCGCACTAGGTTCTGGTCACGTGACGAAACTTGTAAACAACTTCATGGGTATGACAACAGTAGCAACCATGTCTCAAGCGTTTGCAGTTGCAAAACTTGCTGGTGTTGATGGCCAACAACTGTTCGACATCATGTCTGCAGGCCCATCAAACTCACCATTTATGCAGTTCTGTAAGAACTACGCTGTAGATGGTAATCCAAACCTAGGTTTCTCTATTGCAAACGCAAACAAAGACCTTGGTTACTTCCTAGAGATGGTAAAAGACCTAGGTACTGAGTCTCTTATCGCTGAAGGTACTTCTGCAAACCTACAATCAGCGCTAAACGCTGGTCTAGGTCAATCTGACGTACCAGTAATCTTCGACTACTTCACTAAGCTAGAGAAGTAATTCGGATTGAGCCTTACTGCGCAAACGTCGCAGTAAGGCTACTTTACTCTTCCCGCTATAACTTTCTCTTCCGCACTTTTCTATTCTCCACTTTTTCATCACGATTCTTCATATCTAGCACGTCTAAACGGTTAATATAGAACCTGATGCACGTTCGAGTGCTTCTTGTTCACCCCATGCAGCGTTATACTGTCTTCTATCAATGGTCACAGTGGCATACGCCTCCGCATTTTTTAGTTTGATATGATGAAAAAACAAGTCCTATTTCTTTGCACTGGTAACTCCGCTCGCTCGCAACTTGCCGAAGCGATCTTTAACCACATGGCAGGAGACCGTTTTCATGCTGACAGCGCAGGCGTTCACCCAAGTGAAGTCGACCCAAGAGTGTTTGAAGTTTTAGATGGGCAAAACATCACGAGTGAAGGGCTTCGCTCTAAAGATTATGCGGAAGTTGAAAGCAAGCACTACGACTTTGTCATCACCTTATGTGACAACGCAAAAGATGAATGTGTTATTTTCGAGCAAGATGTCGATCAGCTGCATTGGAATCTTGTTGATCCCAAACCACTGGAAGGCGTTAAGCCATTTAAAAATACCGCCAAAGAACTGATTGAACGCATTAGCCTATTTTTGCTCCTCAACAGCGAAGAGAACAACACGCATGTTGACCCGAGCAGCTTCTTTAAACTGATGAGCGATCCGCTACGCTTGAAAATATTAATGCTTTTGGAGGACGAACAAGACTTGACGGTCACGGATCTTAAAAACGCGTTAAATGAAAGCCAGCCTAAAGTCTCTCGCCACTTAGCATTATTGCGCGATACCACATTCTTAAAAGACACACGCCAAGGGCTTTGGATTCATTACCGCTTATCGCCATCTTTGCCGATGTGGATCAAGCATTTACTGCAAACGGTTCGCGTTGGTAACCCTGGCATCATTAACGTTGAGAAATCGCGCTTAAAAGCCGCGCAACAGAACGAGCAATAAGAGCTTCACTCCCACCACACCGCTACATTTAATTCAAAGACACTGCTGAATATTTTTATTTGAAGCAGTGTCACCTTGTCATCGTTTCGTCAATTCTATTGCTTGGTAATTACCCAAGCTCAAAAAAAATATAAACCATTGATATATTTAAATAATAAAGCGCAATCTTTCCGCTTTTGGGTATAACCCATACCTCTTGGTTTTAGATGAGCAAAATAACCATTTCTCTGTTGGGCATCGACCAAAATCGCTTTATTTAAGATGCCTTTTTGAACACACAGGCAAACGATATTGTAAGTATCTTGCTACTACGGTCCCGACTCCAGCTGGTAGCAGTTTGTGACTCCACATAAGCCTTGCCCACCTACCACTCCATAGGTGGGCTTTTTTTCAAAAGATGCAGTGTGTAGGCATTCCAGACCGATATGTTTTAAAGGTGATAACTTCGGCCAGTATTCATTGAGATATCATCTGAACATCAGCCAAACAACTGGCTCAATCAATATTTCATCTTTGATAATCGGGAATACCCATGCGAAACGCTAAAATCGCGAAGACCGTTTTGTGGGTTGTGGTCAGCAGTTCGATACTTTGGCGACAGCTAGTCAGCATGGACTACTTGCTCCATTAAACAAGCAGACCGCACGCCTAGTGATAATGAGGTGAAGCCTCATCGAAAGCCCTTTTCTCACGGAAGAGAGAGGGCTTTCAACTTTCTATACCGAACTAAACGTCTATAGTCATCTGGATGATGAACAATCTTGGGAATGCCTAAATCCTTTTTAGTACCGATGCTAAATTAAGCACCGAATTGAGAGATTAGGATTCATGAGATGAAATACGCATTTTCAGTGATGTTATTGTCACTGCTTCCTGTGGTCGCAAACGCTGGCCCTATCGACCCGAAATGTAGCCCTAAGAAGCTGGCTAACGGTGTAACGAAGGTTGTAGGTAACCGTTGTACGCTTGATGAGACGATCGCGGATACTACGAAAGAAGCGCTAGGCGTCGACCATCGCGTTAACCCTAAGAAGCGACTAGAAAGAAAAGGCCTTATCAAAGACGAAAAGTCGGACTAAGCGCCCACCTTCCATTCCTTCCTAAAATGGCCAGTGTTTATCGACACTGGCCATTTGGTTTTAGCTCAACCGAAGCCCCCTCGCCTTTAATCGTCGTAGGCCCAATATCAAAGCGGCATGCTTCGCCACTAAGGTAAACGGTATTCAATAGATTGTGCTCTTGATAAGTAACTCTGACTTGAGACTCCATAGGAGCAACAACGATGATGTCAACTTCACGTCCAGTGGGTTGAGCTTGGTTAACACAGCCAGCGCTAAGTAAAACAAAAGGAACTAAGAGGCTTTTCATAACAATAGAGTCTTTCATTCACGTCATAACAGTCAAAAAAAACCACCCAGATACAAGGGTGGTTAATAAAAAGGAATACGCTATTTCTATAACAGTGATGAATCTTAATTAAGCTCAATAATATTTTGATGGCATCGAAAAATTAAGCAAAACTAGACTGCCTACCAGCTAAACTCGCTCTTTGTTCTCTTACTCTTTGTTTTGTTATTCAATGTTCTTCACATTCAGTCGATTCTGGAACTCAAACACCTTTTCAGGACAAACATCTAAACAACGCCCGCAACTCATGCAGGTTTGATCCATCACGCGACGGTCGCCTTCTTTTAACGGTTGACGCAAAATCTCCGGCTCGGGGCAAACATAAAAACAATCCATGCACTTAGTACAGTGTTCTCGGCGCACGGCAGTGACTCGCATTAAACTCTTGCTACCAATCACACTGTACGTTGCTCCCAGTGGACACAAATGACCACACCAGCCGTGCTCAACTAGCAATAAATCCAGCACAAACACCAATAAGATCAAAACCCAGCCAGCGCCCATGCCAAATACCAAACCACGATGCAGCGCCGCAACAGGGTCCAGCCAAGTCCAAAGCACTGAGCCCGAAATCGCGCTGCCAAGCATCAATGCGGGAATTAACCAATAGCGAATGTTTGGCGACCAACGATAACTCGCTTTGAGATTGAGTTTTCTGCGCAGCCACGCAGCAAAATCCGTCACGATATTGAGTGGGCATACCCAAGCACAAAAAGCGCGCGGAGCAAGAGTCGCGTAAAACACCAACACAATCGCTACGCCCAGGAAAGCGTTAAACTCTGGAATATGACCTGTGGCGAGAGACTGTAATACAATCAAAGGATCGCTTAATGGCACCGTATTAAGCAGCATACTGGAAGATAAATTGCCTTGCAGAATGCCCCATGTTGGCCCTGCCATAAACAGAACAATGATGGTCAGTTGGCATAATCGACGTAGAATGAGAAAACGATGCGCACGCCACCAGCCCAGTTTTTCGATGGCTTCTTTGCCAGCATCTTGCGCTAAGTTCTTGGCCATTATTGACCTCCTTTGAGCGACTCAAGCGCACCACTTGGTACTGGATTATCTGCTGGTAAGACATTTTCAAGCGGCTTGTCGATTTCTTGCCAGCCAAAGTTGTAGTGACTACCAACCTTACCTTTGGCGAGATCGGTCGGCACCACTTTGATCGCTGCCACATCAAGCACGCAAGCTTGTTCGCATTTACCACAGCCCGTACATACATCAGAATTGACGGTCGGGATCAGTTTCGCGTGATAGCCCGTTCTGTCATTACGAATATTTTCCAATGTGATCGCTTCGTCGATCAGCGGGCACACGCGGTAACAAACATCACAACGTAAACCTTGCCAGTTGAGGCAGGTTTCGTGGTCGATCAGCACAGCCGTTCCCATTCTCGCATCATCTATATCGGTGAGGTCATGATCCAGCGCACCGCTAGGACAAGCCACGACACAAGGAATGTCTTCACACATTTCGCAAGGAATATCGCGCGCAGTAAAGTACGGTGAACCTGTGGCAACTGGAGATAGCAGACTCGCAAGCTTCAAAGTGTCATAAGGGCACGCCTGAACACACAACCCACAACGAATACAGGCAGACTCAAAATCACCTTCTGGCAAAGCGCCAGGCGGACGAATAGGCACACCTTTAGTTTCGCGTGCTTGGCTCTGCAAAGACTGCAATCCAAGAACACACGCTGCCGCACCCACACCAGCGGCGGTACGGGCAGTGTCACGCAAGAATCGACGTCGACTTTGCGAGACTTTTGACTGAGAGGATTTCATTATTATTTTCCCCAAACACGCTCTAATTGCTCTTAAATAAGTTAAGCATAAATAGCGCTAAAAAGGCGTGCTCCCCATACCCCATAAGAGGTAACTCCAACCTGTCTTGATTAAAATCAACTCGTTGCAGATACCAACTTCACACTTTGATAAAAATGAGTTTATTTTAGTCAATACAACTTCACCATTATTCTCCATAAAGGTGAACTTTCTTAGTACAAAAATTCAACGGAAAATCACTCTCATTGGTATTTTCAATGATAATTCACTATAAAAAGTGAAAGTTGGAGGTTCGTAACATACTAATTTAAAAGCCATTTGAAGGGTAAAAGCAAAAAAAGGCTATTCAAAGTAACTTTCTCTGGTTAGATTGAAGTTAATTCCAACAAACCACAGGAGAGAAGCATGGAAATTATCGTTCGTCCAACCACTGTTGAAGACGCCGCTGCGCTAGTCGAAATTTATTCGCAACCAAAAGCACAACGTGAAACCCTGCAACTCCCTAAGCCATCTCTCAAGATGTGGGTTGAGCGACTATCGAACATGCCAGCTGGTGTGTATAGCTATGTTGCAGAAATCGATGGCAAGGTAGTGGGAAACATTGGATTTCATCATTCACAGCGCCCGAGAACTTCGCACACCGCCTCGTTTGGCATTGGTGTTCATGACAAGTTTCACGGCTTAGGCGTTGGAAGTGCGTTGATTAGTACGGTGACAGAACTGGCCGATAACTGGTTAAATGTAAGACGTATCCATATCGAAGTGAATGCCGATAACGACGCTGCAATAGGCTTGTACAAGAAGCACGGCTTTGAGATTGAAGGTGAGTTTGTTGATGCCTCCTTCCGAGACGGTGAGTTTATCAACACCTATAGCATGGCTCGCATTCGAAAACCGAAAAACTAACAGTTATCCTCCATGATAAAACTCCCGCTTTTTCACTGTGAAATCCAGCGGGAGTTTTTATTTACTGCTTTAAGTCCAAATAGTCTAACGCTCGTTTCGTTAACGATTCGGTATAGGGGTTAATCTTCCAATGACCCGGACTCCAACCTTTCACAAAGCGCTGAAAATCCGCCCAAGCAACAGCGAACAATAGTCGCCATTCTTGCTCAACCAAAGAAGCATCAAGCTCAGGTTGATAATGTTTAAGTGCACTATCTAGGGCGTCAAAGTAGGTATTCAGCACCCAAGATTCCATCTCTGCACACTGATTCGGTTCAACAGCACTGCTCATGAACAGCGCCACGTCTTTCATCGCGCAGCCATGACCTACATACTGAAAATCTACTGCAGCAACAGCTGAGCCTTCATCATCAAAGCAAAAATTGGCCAGCTTGGCATCACCATGAACCAGTGTTTGAAAGCGTGCCTGACGCAAAGTGCAGTCAATCATCTCCGCATGTTGGTTGAGCCTGTCATCTTGAAGTGCGGCCAATTCATCAGGTCTTGTGTCCAAATGCCAATAGGTACCTGTTGGCCATAAAGTGTCGTCAGTAACACCAATATAGCGCGCGTGGAAGTTTGCCAACCAAACCAAGCAGGCTTTCAAGTGTGCTTTACTCGCCTCTTTAATCACGTTTGGATAACCGGCTTGAGCGAGGTCTTCCATCACAATCAGCCATTCATTTTCGTTCTGAAAACACTTGAGCCCTTGCGGGATTCGGCAACGTTCGTCGGCCTGTTGACTGAAGTGCTGATACCAACTGACTTCAACCTGATAAGAATGCAGCTTACGTTGATGGGAGCGATCGGTGTTCCAACCACGCGGATGTTCCGATGGTTTAGGAAGTTGAACGTGTTTAACAATGATCGAGCGGCACGGAAAAGTCAGCCGAACTAACTCACCATAACCACCCCATAGAGATTGAATCACATCGATGCGTTCAAGCGAACCTAGCTTGAGCTCGTCACCGATGTTTTGATAAAGCGGATTGTTCATTGGCTCCATTATGCGAGTAAATGCGCCCATTCAGGGTGTGTTGCCATGTATTTAATCACGTAAGGGCAAACGGGTACAACGCGATAGCCTTGTGCTTCAATCTCTGGCAAGACGGCTTCCATCATCACTTTGCCATAGCCTTTACCGCGCACTTCCTCAGGTATCAGCGTGGATGTTATGTGCATCTCTTGTCCATCAAGCTTATAAACCACTTTTGCTTTGTGGTCTTGCTCTAAATCGACCCAAAAAATTTGGCTTGTTGTGTCTTGTGTCACTTTCTGCATTATCCGTGCCCCACTTTTCACTCGTGCTTTATTGAAACCAGCTATGTGACTGCATAGAATGATATCCACGCAATAGTCTAGTCATTTAGTACTACCATAACATAGCGCAAAACCGTCTTCTCACATTAGGTACGACAATAATAATGAGAAATATGATGACGAGTGCAAGGGACAATCGTTCGTCTCTTACAAATAAAAAAGCACCAGAACGTCAGGCAAGCACATTAAACAGCACCGATGCAATGGCAATGGTGGAACATGGAAGTGAAGTGACACTTAACGTCACCACGCCGGTAGGCACCAAGTTCATCACCACTAGCACATTTATGGGCTGTCATTCCAACAATACCGCGCTGATTGAACTCCCAAATATCTCCGACGAGGATTTGAAGTTTTACTTTCAGGAAGGCTTCTGGATTAACGTAAAAGCCTATTCCCATCGTGGTGAAGGCGCCGTGATCCCTTTTCGCGCCCAGCTTCAACACCGTTTGGGCGACCCATATCCATTATTGGTACTGAGTCTGCCTAACACCATGCAGGTTTATCAACTACGAAAAGAAATGCGATACGAAGTGAATCTGCGCAGCCGCCTTCAGTTCGAGCAATACCGAGCAGAATGTGAAATACGAGATCTTTCTAAGAGTGGCTGTCGATTTGTTACCTCACCGATGAGTAGAACGCTCCAAGTCGGTGATCTTGTCACTCTCGACATAACAATGCCGGGTAACGGACGCATGTTAGCGCCACTAAAAGGGCGAATCTGTAACTTACAGAAATCGACACACTACGCACGATACGGGGTCGAGTTTGATGATTTCGGGAAAGCAAATGCCAAAAACCTTTTAAGTCACCTCAAATTTGATGGCACCAAGCTAACGCTGAAAGGATAAACCAACCCATATCCAACGTATGAAGCACTGCGTTCAAGTGCCTAATTAGTTCAAATAACCCTAAGGCGTTCAAATGCCCCTTAAATGAAGAAAACCCCTTACCACACGGTAAGGGGTTTTGTTTTACTAAGAAAAAGGCGGGATCTTAGAAAACAATTTGACTTAGAAGTCGTAACGTAGACCTAGTGCTAGTTCGTCTTGCTCGTCAGAACCTTCGTTGTCCATTAGGTCGAAGTTGTATGACGCGTAGCCACGGAAGTTAGGCTTGAAGTAGTAAGTTACGTCAACAGCTAGGTTTTCTACAGTATCTGTGTCTTCTACGTCACCTTTGTTGTAAGTAGAAGTGAACACTGTTTGACCCATAGTGTATGCAGCTGCTAGTTCGTAACCTTTGTAATCGTCAGAATCTTGCTCGATACCTGTGTAGTTACCAGCAACGTAGAAGTTACCTACAGTGTAAGAAGCCGCTAGCATGTATTGGTCAACGTCATCTTGGTTAGCAAAGCCAGCACCTAGCTCAAGGCCAGTGTCAGCGAATGCGTAAATACCAGATAGAGAGAAGCCATCTTGCTCGTTGTCGTCAAAGCCGTTTGCATCTGTTGTGCGATCAGCAAAACGGTAGCTTGCACGAAGCGCTAGTTGCTCGAACTGGCCTGAGTAAGAAACCATGTTGTCTGTGCGGTCAGCAACTGGCAGTTTTAGTGCTGCAGTGTTGCCGTGGTAAGCCATGATATCAGTGAAGTCAGTGATAACGCCCAGTGCACCGTCGTTTTTACCGTAAGTGATTTCACCGTATTTACCGCCAAGACCTGCGTACGCGTAACGAGTCTCTAGATCGCTGTTGTTATCAACTGCGCCGTTTTCGAATGTTTCGAACTCACCTTCCCAAAAACCAACACCGTATAGGCTATCGCTGATTTCCTGTTTGCCTAGGAAGTTAAGACGGATACGTGAACGGTCTTCTGCTTTGCCGTCGATCATAGATAGACGAGCTTCAGCGCGGCCGCCCATTTCTAGTGATGTACCGTCTTGGTTGTACAATTCTGAAGCGACAACTTGAGATCCAGATGCCATTAGCGCCACTGCTACAGCTAAAGTTTTCAATTTCATTTATAGTTTTCCATATCTTTGTTTTGTCATCATTTTCTCACCAGAAAACAGGACTTTTCTGTACCAACGAGAAAACGGGCGGCATCGTAGCAGCTGCTATTTTTAACGCAACAAGTTGAATACACAGCCTCAATTGAACAAAACACCACTGGAGATGACGATATGAATACCTCCAAACCCTCAAGTTATCGGTTCGGTGAATAAAAGCGTGCGCGTCAAAAAACTTTTGACGCTAAAAAGTGAGATCCAACATTTATAAATGTGACATTAATCACCTTTTATTTTTAGTAACTGACTGTTTTAATTACTGTTAATTAAATCATTACTCGATTTTTGATAAAAAAATCCCCAAGCCGAAGCTCAGGGATTCTTTTCAATCAGTCGATGTTTGTCGCTTGCTGCTTTTGACTAAAGCTTGAAGAAACTCAACTGCTCTTTTTGTTTTTCAGCAAGATGAGAAAGCTCTGTACTTGCGCTCGCGCTTTGGCTGATGCCCGCTACGTTTTGGTTTACAAGTTCAGACATGTTTACCACGTTACGGTTGATGTCTTGTGTTACTTGAGACTGCTCTTCCGCTGCCGTCGCCACTTGCGTGTTTGAATCGTTGATGTTCGCTACCGACTCGGTAATACCAATCAACGCATCGTTCGCTTGCTGAGTTAGCTCGTTGTTGCGGTTAAGCATCTCTAGGCTCACCTGCATGCTGTCGTTTGCAAGACCAGACTGCGCTTGAAGCTCTTCAATGATAGAAGAGATTTCTTGCGTTGAGTCTTGAGTGCGTGCCGCTAGCATACGAACTTCATCTGCTACAACAGCAAAACCACGACCAGATTCACCAGCACGTGCTGCTTCAATCGCTGCGTTCAGTGCTAGAAGGTTAGTTTGCTCAGATACGCCACGAATCACTTCAATAACGTCGTTGATTTGAACCGATTGTTCTTTCAGACGAAGAACCACTTGCGCCGCATCGTTAAGCGCTTGAGACATTTGCTCGCTTGCTTGTGCACTCTCTTGGAAGATAGCTAGGCCAGATTGTGCTAGACCGTCTGCTTCACGTGCTGTTGCGTCTGCTGATGTCGCGTTGTCGCTTACGTTGTTTGCTGTGCTCGCAAGCTCGTTAACCGCCGATGCCACTTGCTCGATTTCAGCCAATTCTTGTTGTGCATTCGCTTCAGCTTGTGTCATTACCGCTGCAAGTTCTGTTGAAGCAGAAGCCACCTCTTCACTGATGCGCATCAGTTGATCAACCGTATCGTGAAGCTGTTTCGCTGTTTGGTTTACGTCTTTGCTTAGCTGTGAAATTTCGTTGTCGCCATCAATGTCTGCACGTACCGACAGGTCACCACCTGCTAGCTTGCGCATCACTTCTTGAAGTTTTTGGATTGGCGTAACAATCATGCCAGATAGGAACCAAGCACCTAGCAAAGAGAATGCAAATACCGCAATGACTGACATCATGGCATTGTTTTGTACGCGAGTATGTTCACGTGCGCTTGCTGCGGTTGCTTCCGTCGCAATCTCATTCACACGCTGTGATAGCGCGTTGATGGTTGCCACCATTTCGTTACCAACACGGCGGTAACCTGAGATAAAGTTTGTGTATTCGCTATCAGATACTAAGCCACGGTCGTGACGGTTAAAGAATTCTACCGCACGTGTTGAGTAATCAATGTAAGCATCAATACTTTGGCGTACTTTCTGCGCTTCTTTGCTGAACGTACCGCGAGCATCGACAAGATCGAGATCAGCATCAATTGCTTTTGCACCCGCTTTTAGGTCAGCAAGGAAAGCATCACGACGAGACGCATCGTAAATCGCGTAAACCGCGCTAATGCGCAATGGGTAAACTTGGTCGTCGATTTTAGCCAATGTGTCTTTGTAGAACACAAGAGAGTCGGAGTTAGAAGCAACCAATTCTTGCTCTGCTTCTAGGTTGTTTTGAGTGATCCACAATGTGATGAACAGAGTGATCGCGGTGAATAGAACTGGAACCAAAACTTGCGTTCGTACTGACAAGTTTTTCAGTGATAGCTGCATGAGTAACCTCAGGTATTTGAGTGTTGGCTTCCTTGCGATGGGATTATTCCCAGACGAATAGACAAGGGGGCAAATACTAGAGATAGATCACACTTTTGTCCAGAGCAAAAAGCCATCAATTTCATGGCTTTAGCGACAATATCCCGACAACTGCGTCGGGATATTGTCATTGTGACAAGTTATGAAAATTTATACGCTTTTCTATCAACTTTTATGTCAATAAGTGCTTATTTTCTCAGCGCATTTAGCTTAGCTTGTGCCAAGCCAAAGATGGTGTCGATAGGGTAAGTTCCCTCGTCGGTCGCTTCACCAGCATCTTTGCCAGTAAACAGCTCTACCGCTTCGGTTACGTGGTCGATAGCCCAGATGTGGAAATCCCCCTTATCTACCGCTTTGACAATGTCTGGGCGAAGCATCAGGTTATGTACGTTTGAACGCGGAATAATTACCCCTTGTCCAGCATGACGACCTTTGATTTCACACACATCGTAGAAGCCTTCGATCTTCTCGTTTACACCCCCAATAGGCTGCGCTTCACCGAATTGGTTCATCGAACCGGTAATCGCAATGTCCTGACGGTTCGGCTGTTTCGAGAACGCAGAAACAACTGCACAGAACTCAGCCATACTTGCACTGTCACCATCTACACCACCGTACGATTGCTCAAAGGTAATCGTGGTTGTGAGTGGCACGCGTGCTGTCTTGCCAAACACAGACGACAAGTAAGCAGACAGAATCATCACACCTTTCGAGTGAATGCTACCGCCAAGATCAACACTTCTTTCGATATCAATCACTTCACCATCACCGTAACACGTGGTTGCCGTAATGCGGTTCGGCGCGCCAAACATGTGGTCACTGGTGCTCAATACCGACAGTGCGTTAACCTGACCAACTGCAGAGCCTTCTGTACGAATCAAGGTCGTGCCGTTAACGAAGGTTTCCATCACGCTATCTTGCAAACGGCTGACTCGCATTTCTTGATTGCTCAGTGCCTCTTCCACGTGTCCGATACGGATCATGTTGGAATTCGCCTGACGAGCCACGTAGTTAGACTCACGCAATAGGTTAGCGATGTTGGCAGAATGCAACGAAAGCTTGGTTTGGTCTCCAGACAAACGCGAACTGTACTCGATGATGCGCGCGATGGCTTTCTTATCGCAGTGCAGCATGTTGTTGTCGTTCACCACACTAGAGATAAAACGTGCGTATTGCAGTTCTGAATCCGGTGTACGCTTCATTTCGTCTTCGAAATCCGCCGTCACACGGAACAGTTCTCCAAACTCTGGATCGTAGTGTTGTAGCAGTTGGTAAGTGCGGTAATCACCAAACAAAATGATTTTGATGTCTAATGGAATCGGTTCAGGATCAAGAGAAACCGCGCCAGTCAATGTCACTTCTTTTTCTAAAGAGGTAAAACTCAGCTGACGAGAACGTAATGCACGCTTCAATCCATCCCACACATAAGGTTGCTCAAGCACCTTTTGTGCATCCATCAACAACACACCGCCGTTCGCTTTATGCAAGCTACCCGCTCGAATCAAAGAGAAATCAGTAAACACTGTGCCTTTGAACGTCGCCGTTTCAATTGAACCAAATAGCGAGTGGTAGTTCGGATTCTCTTCCACCACGATTGGGAACTCGCAATCTTTACGACTAACCAGTACGTTGACTTTGTAACGACGTGGAAGCTTCTTATCTAAGGAAGCGGTAGCAATCTCACCTTGTTCACCACTCTGCTCTAGGAAGATGTCAGCGTTTTCGACAATATCTTTTTGCAGATCAGTTAGGTAGGTTTTGATTTCCGAATACTCAGCGTAATCCACTTTCAATTGCTTGATGAAGTGGGTAATCACGTCCAGCGTTACGTCATCATTAAGCTTTTTGATCTTCTCGCTAAATGAGTCTTCCCACTCAGTGAGCTCGCGAACCATATTACGCAAACTGACTTCTAGCTCGTCGATACTGCTGCCAAAGTATTCTTGCTCTTTCTTGCTGAGCGCTTCGAAAGACTCTTCGGTATGCAGCTCTTCACCGTCCATCGCAACAAACTGATAATCACCTTGCGCCGTGATCGTTAGGCTGATGCCTTTCTCTTTTGCTTCCTTACTGATGCTGTCCAACTCGTGTTGCTGTTTATTCGCAAGTTGGTTTTTTAAGCGATCAGCTCGGCTGTAGTACATCTCATTGTCGAACGCGAGAGGTAAAGCATTGAGCAATTTACCCATCAGCTTTTCGATGTCTACTTTTAGCTTGCTGCCAATTCCGCAAGGGAGTTTTAGGACTTTTGGTATACGCGTGTCTTCAAAGTTCGCGACATAACACCAATCAAACAGTGCCGCAGCATCATGTTGATGGCGGTTTAAATAGCGCAAAATCATGGTGCGCTTGCCTAGGCCGTTCTGACCAATGGCGTAGATGTTGTACCCTTTCTCCTTGATTGACATGGCGAACTCGACCGCTTTCTGTGCGCGCTCTTGCCCTACAATTTCGTCAATCGGAGGTAATTCCTTGGTCGACTTACATGGCATATTCTCTAGATCAGCTACAGAATACAGCTGTTTAGGTTCCAATCTTTGTACTGCCATACTCGCCTCCTTTTCTTATTGTCGTTACCTCAGTGTAGAGATTATTTGTTTAAATTTAAGTGATTTATCTTCCACCCCGGTTCGTTTGGACATTTTACGAACAGCTGTACGCCTTTTAAAATGATAAAAAGTCGCACTTGCAATTGATAATTAATTTCATTTAATATCTGTTCAAATCGAATTTTGTGGAGATGAAGATGAATATTGAGCAATGCTGGATGCGCTATTTGAAAGCAGAGCAGCTGATGGAACAAGGCCATTGGCCAGAAGCTCATCGCTTGTACGAAGACGTGCTTAGCCACCTGCCAAACCATATTCACTCCGCACTTGAAAACGAACAAACCAAGCCGTGTCAGTTTGTGTGTTTAATCAGTGGGTTGCGTGATGCGAGCGTTGCGCAGTCAGAAATTCTCAACAAACTCGGTATGCAGCAAGAAGCGTTCGCGGCGCTTAACCAGTCTTACGCTCTGTTCCAGTTCTTACAGCTCGAAAGCCACGATTTAATTGGCCGCGTTAGCCAAATGCTGAGCAAACAGAGTGAAGATTTATTGGCGCACATGGCAGCATTTTGCTCTGCCCAACGTAACGCTCAATGGATGATAGAGCTCGATCACGTCACCCGAGCTCATGAACAGTTCTTGTATCTACAAGCCATGAGTTCTGCAGAAGCGGGCGCGTCTCAACTCTACAATTAGCCCTCTTCATCAGAAGCTGCCACGGTAAGGCACAACAAATAACAGTAATAACAACTCGATACACAAGGAAACGTGATGTCCACACAAACCATTCTTTCGGTGAACAACCTGTCTGTCAGCTTTACGACAAACGATGGTATCGTCGATGCAGTAAAGAAGGTTAGCTTTGATCTTAAAGCCGGTGAAACGCTGTCTATCGTAGGCGAATCTGGCTCTGGTAAATCTGTCTCAACCAATGCGTTGATGAGGTTGCTGCCAGATAATGCCATTTTGCACGCCGACTCCTCTATCGTCTTTGAAGGCGAATCAATCCTAGAGAAAACCGAACGCCAAATGCAAAGCATCCGTGGCGATCGCATTGGTATGATTTTCCAAGAGCCAATGACTTCTCTTAACCCATACATGCGCGTTGGTATTCAAGTGGCGGAAGCCATTATGTGTCATCGCCCGGTGAGTAAGAAACAAGCCAAAGATAAGGTGCTTGAGCTGTTTGACTTGGTGCACCTACCAAATCCTCAACAAGCTTACACAAAGTATCCGCACGAATTCTCCGGTGGTCAGTTGCAACGCATCATGATTGCCATGGCTTTGATCAACGAGCCAGACATTCTGATTGCTGATGAGCCAACCACGGCGCTTGACGTTACCGTTCAGGCAGAGGTGCTTTATCTGATCAAAGAGATCCAAGCCAAGATGGGCATGGCGATTTTGTTCATCACTCATGACTTAGGCGTAGTGAAACACTTTGCTGACCGAGTATTGGTGATGTGTAAAGGTGAAGTGGTCGAAGAAGGCATTACAGACGCACTCTTCTCCGAACCGCAGCATGACTGCACCAAGATGCTGATTAACTCGATTCCTAAAGGCAGCAAAGACCCGATTGAAGAAAACGCCGCTGAACTTCTTAAAGCCGATGATATCCGCGTTAAGTTTCTTGTTAAGCCGCACTTCATCGCCAGCAAGAACGAGTATTTTGAGGCAGTTAAAGGCATTTCACTAGAGTTAAAGCAAGGCGAAACGCTTGGTATTGTTGGTGAATCAGGTTCCGGTAAATCAACACTAGGACGAGCTTTGATTGGTTTGCTGCCATCAAGTGGCAAGATTCAATTCAAAGGACAAGACCTTTCCCTACTCTCTGCCAAACAACGTTTTGAGTTAAAGAAAGATGTGCAGATGGTGTTCCAAGACCCTTACGGCTCGCTTTCTCCTCGTATGACGGTCGGTGACATCATCACTGAAGGTCTCACAGTGCATCAACCTCAAATGAGCAAAGCAGAACGAATGCAAAAAGCACGTGATGTTCTGCGAGAGGTGCGCTTAGACCCTGCATCTATTAACCGTTACCCGCACGAGTTTTCTGGTGGTCAGCGTCAACGTATCGCTATTGCGCGTGCGTTAATTCTTGAGCCTTCTTTCATTTTGCTTGATGAGCCAACCTCTGCTCTCGACCGCTCTGTTCAGCTGACCGTCATTGATCTTCTGAAAGATCTGCAGAAGAAACACAACATCGGCTTCTTGTTTATCAGTCACGATCTCTCCGTAGTCAAAGCGTTGTCGGACCGTGTTCTGGTGATGCAAAAGGGTGAAGTCATGGAGCAAGGAACGGCAGAAGAAATCTTCCATAATCCGAAAAGCGATTACACAAGAAAACTGATTGATGCCTCATTTGACCTTGAAAACAATGAAAATCAAGATGATGCAGCCTAGATTCATCACAGTTTCATATTCTTAAACTAGGATTAAAGTATGGTGAATTTTTCGCCATAACTACGAAAAATGGTATAGCTGCCATTCGGTTTGGCCGCCGAGACTGGTTGGTTCAAAGTTAGGCTTAGTCACCCTAACTAACACATTGAGTTCCCCCAACCATGAAAAATGCCGCGATGGATGTCGCGGCATTTTTTATTATGTTGAGCCTACGCTTGGCATTAAATATCGAGCGTTTCGATGCCCATGTTATGTAATGCAAACGCGTAAACGTCGGTAGTCAGGTCGATTTGTTTGCTCAGCGGCATCCCCGCGCCATGGCCAGCATTCACATCGATACGAATCAGCACCGGATTGTCTCCTTGATGCTTCTCTTGCAGCTCTGCAATGAACTTATATGAGTGCGCAGGGACAACACGGTCGTCGTGGTCTGCAGTCGTAACAAGTGTAGCCGGGTACGAGACACCCTCTTTCACGTTATGCACTGGTGAATAACCAAGTAGATATTGGAACATCGCCTCGGTTTGCTCTGACGTGCCGTAGTCGTACTTCCAGCCCTCACCAGAGGTAAAGGTGTGGTAGCGAAGCATGTCTAATACGCCAACTGCAGGAATCGCCACTTTAAACAGTTCTGGACGCTGAGTCATACAAGCGCCAACCAACAAGCCGCCATTTGAGCCACCACGAATCGCAAGGCGCTCTGAGCTAGTGTAGTCGTGCTCAATCAAGTATTCCGCCGCGGCAATAAAGTCATCAAACACATTTTGCTTTTGTTGCTGAGTACCTGCATTGTGCCAAGCTTTGCCATATTCGCCGCCGCCACGCATGTTTGCCACCGCGTAAATACCACCAAGCTCTAACCAGTTCGCGACATTTCCCGAGAACATCGGCGTCAAACTGATGTTAAAGCCACCATAGCCATAAAGCATGGTTGGTGCTGTACCATCGAGTTTGGTGCCTTTCTTATACGAGATGATCATCGGCACTTTCGTCCCGTCTTTTGAGGTATAGAACACTTGTTGAGACTCGTATTCTTTACGGTCGAACGGGGCTTTCGATTCTTGGTAGAGTGCAGAATCACCGCTTTCCACATTAAAAGAGAAGATAGTTGGAGGGGTCACGTAGTTAGTAAAGGTGTAGTAAAGCGTCTTATCTTCTGCTTTGCCCTGTAAGCCATATACGGTGCCTTGATCAGGCAGAGTAACCTCACGCACTAACTCACCTTGGTAAGTAAACTGCTGAACCTTGGAGAGAACATCAACCATGTAAGTTGCAAACAAGTAACCACCACCTTTGCTGATATCCAGTGGTTGCTCCTGCTCGGCAATGATTTCTGTCCATTGTTGAGTTTGAGTGTTATAGCCAACCACTTTGCCGTTAGGCGCATCTAGGTTGGTATAGAAGATTAAGGTGTCATCTTGGTTATCAATCAGATGTGTATCACCATCGGTTGTATCTCGAAGCGTGATTACGTCTTGCCCTTCTGAAGCTAGATCGACATAGAACAGCCTGTTACCCGATGTCGACTCTGCGCCGGTAATGATAAGGAAGCGATCATCTTTGGTTGTCACTCCCCCTACATAACGATGCTTCTGCGCGTCCAACGCACCAAAGACGACTTTGTCTTGAGATTGTGGTGTGCCTAACTCATGGTAGTAAAGCTTGTGCTGCTCAGTACGCGCCGAAAGCTCACTGCCCTTAGGTTTGTCATAACTCGCGTAGTAAAAGCCCTTGTTACCAAGCCAAGAAATTGTGGTGAACTTAGCGTCGACAATTTCAGGCTCAAGCTGTTCTTTGGTTTCTACATTAATGACGAAGATCTTACGCCAGTCGCTGCCGCCCTCAGAAATGGAATACGCGACAAGAGAATCGTCTTTAGAGAACTTCACTTCACCAAGTGATGTTGTTCCTTCTTCTGAAAAGGTATTCGGGTCTAAGAAGATTTCCGCTTCTTCATCCCCTTTGCGACGGTATAAAACGCTCTGGTTCTGCAAGCCATCGTTTTTGTAGAAGTAAGTGTATTCACCATGAACAAAAGGTTGAGAGTACTTTTCGTAATTCTGACTGCTCGCCACTAAGTCGCGAATTTGTTGGCGGAAAGGAATCTGACCTAGGTAATCAAAGGTCACTGAGTTTTGTCCTGAAACCCACTCCGCCGTTTCTTGGCTGAGATCGTCCTCTAGCCAGCGGTATGGGTCTGCGATGTCGTGACCAAAATAAGTGTCGACGACAGAATCTTTACGAGTTTTTGGGTAATGCATAACGTCCGTGTTACTCCGTTTGAAGTTAAGTGTTTTGTTTTATTATTTTGTTGAGATTTATTCTCAATACCTACCTTAGGGTTCAAACACCGAATTTCAACCAATAGATTGAAACATTTCTTATATTTATGAACCAATTAAAAGTAATGCGAGATAGTGAGGTATCGCTCTCGGATGTGTTCAATCAAGAGCTTCACTTTATTCGGCGGCTGACGAGTAAAAGGGTAAACCGCATAGATGCCAAGCTTTTTACCTACTAACTCAGGGAAAATATCCACCAACTCACCACTACGAATATCGTGATAGACCAAACAACGCGGTACGTAGGCGATACCATGCCCACCCAAAGCTGCCTTGCGTAAGGCCGTAGCGTTATCTGTCGAGAAACAACCCGAGACTCTGACGATGTAATCGCCATCTTTGCCTTTAAACTGCCAGTCGGTCGCCCCAGTAGTTTGATAAGCGTATTGCAGACAGTTGTGTGTGGTTAAATCGATAGGCTCAATTGGTTTGCCATTCTTGGCGATGTAAGAAGGCGACGCACAAACCACCCATTGTGAATCGAGAATATGACGGGCAATCAGGCTGGAATCTTCTAGATAGCCAGTTCGAATTACCAAGTCAAAGCCTCCAGCAACCAAGTCAACAAAGCGATTATCAAGCGACATATCGACGGTGAGGCCTGGATGCATATTACAAAACTCGGCAACGGCGTCTGCCAAAATCAAATCACCCGAGATAGTCGGCACCGACATTTTGATATGACCGCTGACATTCTCACCAAAGCCTGAAACTGCATCCATAGCCTCCTGAGTGGCTTGCTTCACATTTTTAGCACTGTGTAACAAAACCTTTCCCGCTTCGGTCAGGGTCAATTTACGCGTTGTTCGATATAATAGCTGAGCGCCGATTTCTTCTTCTAGCCGAGCAATTCTCTTACTAACTACCGAATTTGTAAGGTTATTTTCTTCCGCCACCTTACTAAAGCTGCCCATTTCTACTACCTGTGAGAACAGGATTAGGTCATCTGCACGCATCGATTATGTCACTTTTGGAATAAATTAATTTCATTATTTCCCTATATCTATAAAAAATAAAGGGGTAAATTCACGCCAAATTAACAAAACCATTACAACAAAAATCATCTCTACAGCATAAAGCCGTTCGAGAAGTCAGCGTACGAGGATGTACCAATGAGTGAAACCCTACTTGCCCTTGTGGCGTTTTCGCCAATTGTTGTCGCCGCCATATTATTGGTTGGTCTCAACTGGCCTGCTAAAAAAGCCATGCCTGTTGCGTTCGGTCTAACCGTCGCTATCGCCCTAATGTTTTGGGATATGTCAGCTACTCGCGTACTGGCGTCTGTCTTCCAAGGATTAGGTATTACAGTCTCTGTTCTATGGATCGTGTTTGGTGCCATCTTCTTGCTCAACACTTTAAAACACACTGGCGCGATCACCACTATTCGCAATGGGTTTACTGATATTTCAGCCGACCGTCGCGTTCAAGCCATCATCATCGCTTGGTGTTTCGGCTCATTCATTGAGGGCGCATCGGGCTTCGGTACGCCTGCTGCTATCGCCGCTCCTCTATTGGTCGCCATTGGCTTCCCTGCACTTGCAGCGGTACTGATGGGTATGATGATCCAATCTACGCCAGTATCTTTTGGTGCGGTTGGGACACCAATCATCGTAGGTGTGAACAAAGGTTTAGATACGCACAACATCGGCGAAGCACTGGTTGCTCATGGATCAACATGGGACGCGTACCTACAGCAAATCACCGCAAGCGTAGCAATGATTCACGCAACGGTTGGTACTCTCATTCCTGTACTCATGGCAATGATGCTGACGCGCTTCTTCGGTAAGAATAAGAGCTGGAGCGAAGGTCTAGACATTCTACCTTTCGCGCTGTTCGCAGGTGTTGCCTTTACCGTGCCTTACGCACTAACAGGTGTGTTCCTAGGTGCTGAGTTCCCGTCATTAATCGGTGGTCTAGTTGGTCTGGCGATTGTAGTTACTGCGGCGAAGAAAGGTTTCCTCGTACCAAAAACCAAATGGGACTTCGAAAGCGAAGATAAATGGCCAGCAGAATGGCTAGGTTCTCTAAAGATCAATCTTGATGACAACCCAGGCAAACCAATGAGCCTAACCAAAGCTTGGGCACCATACGTGATGCTAGCGGTTATCCTAGTGGCAAGCCGTGTAAGCCCTGAGTTCAAAGGTCTGCTTAAGAGTGTAAGCCTATCATTTGGTAATATTCTTGGTGAAACAGGCATCAGCACAGCGATTCAACCTCTTTACCTTCCGGGTGGCATCTTAGTCTTCGTTGCGTTACTTGCGGTTCTTCTGCAAGGTGGTGGCGCTAAGTCACTAGGCAAAGCGTTTGGCGAATCAAGCAAGACACTAGTCGGTGCAGGTTTCGTTCTCGTGTTCACCATCCCTATGGTTCGTATCTTTATTAACTCAGGTGTCAACGGCGCCGAGCTAGCAAGTATGCCTGTAACGACGGCGAACTTTGCAGCAGACCTCGTTGGCTCAGCATTCCCGGCGTTGAGTGCTACTGTTGGTGCCCTTGGTGCATTCATCGCCGGCTCTAATACCGTGTCGAACATGATGTTCAGCCAGTTCCAGTTCGAAGTAGCGCAGACTCTGACTATCTCAAGTGCCATTGTGGTTGCTCTTCAAGCGGTTGGCGCTGCTGCCGGTAACATGATTGCCATCCACAACGTTGTGGCAGCCTCTGCAACGGTTGGCCTGCTAGGACGAGAAGGTGCAACGCTGCGCAAGACGGTTATCCCAACGTTCTACTACTTGGTGGTCACAGGCATCATCGGTCTGATTCTGATTTACGGATTCCAACTAACAGACGCCTTAATGAAGTAACACTTACGCAGGGTCTCCCCCGCCCTGCACTTTCTCTGGCACAGCGGTCAGCACTACTACCCCGACACTTTTGGTGTGGCTTGCTGCATCAATCCCCCGACCGATGTGCCAGTCTTTTTCAGTGCAGATAATTGATTGTTCCGTGTATGGAATGTCTCACAGCTCAATCACTTATCTATACTCTATTCTGATGTCGACTGCCGAAAGGATGGCAGTCAGTGAAACACTGACAGAGCAGGTGCTCATTGACTCAGGACGCAATCTTAGAATAACAGCCAGGACACACGAATATGATTATCTCTGCTTCTACAGATTACCGCGCTGCTGCGAAAGCCAAGCTGCCTCCATTCCTTTTCCATTACATTGATGGCGGTTCATACGACGAGCGCACATTAAAGCGCAACACCGATGACTTAGGTGACGTTGCACTGCGACAACGTGTTCTGCGTGACATGAGCGATCTAAGCCTAGAAACAGAAATCTTCGGTGAGAAGTTGGCAATGCCAATCGCTCTGGCGCCTGTTGGCCTGACCGGCATGTACGCGCGACGTGGTGAGGTTCAAGCAGCAAAAGCGGCAGAAAAGAAAGGCATTCCTTTCACCATGTCGACCGTATCCGTGTGTCCAATTGAAGAAGTGGCACCTGCGATTGAACGCCCAATGTGGTTCCAGCTGTATGTTCTAAAAGACCGTGGCTTTATGAAGAACGTACTTGAGCGCGCGAAAGCCGCTGGTGTAACAACGCTGGTTTTCACAGTAGATATGCCAGTTCCGGGAGCGCGTTACCGTGACATGCACTCTGGTATGAGTGGCCCTAATGCCGCAATGCGCCGTGTATTCCAAGCAATGCGTCACCCAAGTTGGGCGTTGGATGTCGGTGTATTAGGTAAACCTCACGACTTAGGCAATATCTCGACTTACCGTGGCGAGCCAACCAAGTTGGAAGACTACATTGGCTGGTTAGGCGCAAACTTCGATCCTTCAATCTCTTGGAAAGATCTAGAGTGGATTCGAGACTTTTGGGATGGTCCAATGGTCATCAAAGGTATTTTGGATGAAGAAGATGCCAAAGACGCGGTTCGCTTCGGTGCCGATGGTATCGTGGTATCGAACCACGGTGGTCGTCAGCTTGATGGCGTACTTTCAACAGCAAAAGCGCTGCCAAGTATTGCAGATGCCGTAAAAGGTGACCTGAAGATTTTCGTCGATTCAGGCATTCGTACTGGTTTGGACGTCGTGCGTATGCTGGCACTTGGCGCAGACTGTACGCTACTTGGTCGCTCTTTTGTATACGCACTCGCAGCGCAAGGCGGTGCAGGCGTAGAGAACTTGCTTGACCTTTACGACAAGGAAATGCGCGTAGCAATGACGCTTACAGGAGCGAAAACCATCTCTGACCTATCGCGTGATTCTTTGGTGAAGATTCCTTAGGCAAATCGCCCTAAACCATGTTCATACACAAAGTGACAGCCTATGGTGCTGTCACTTTTTCATTTCATCCGGCGTTACGCCATTCTTAACACAGGCTCAAACTCGGCTTGTTCCTCCGAAAGAAACAATCGAATCGCATGGCATTTCTCTCCCATCAATCCGAATCGCTGTGGGCACGTCTCTGTATAAAAACCAAAGCAAGTCGCACCTGCGGCATCCGCTAAATGCAGCGGCCCCGTATCACAGCAAAGAAAGCCATCAAGATAACGCAACGTTGCACCCAATTGACGCAGGTCCTTGCATGCCATAGTGCGGGAGTCTTTTAATAGTGGCTGCTGGATATCTGGGCTTAATACCTCTACCCAATTCACACTCTGTCCTTGCTTGCGTTCAAATTCAGCCAGAATGGTTAACCAAGCATGATCACTGAGCTTTTTCTTGCCTCGCGCACCACGGAAGAAAGCAAATGTTGGCTTGCCTTCTTCGCGTAATTTACGTGCTTGCTGAATACCAGAGGAAAGCTCTTTTGAATCAAACACAATATGATGGTCCAAGGCGCTATCAAGCTCATGTCCCATCGCTTCAAGGATAGAAAGTGGCTTGTAGGCACCGTGACGAAAAGGCGAATCGGTGACCGAGGAGTGAGTAAATACTTGCTCTGTTTTCACTTTCTTAAAAGCGATCTTGTTCTTCGCGGGAATAACAGCGGAAAGAAAAGTGTCACACGCGCCCGCCGTCGGTGCAAACAACAAGTCATATTTCTCTTGCTTTAACAGACGGATGGTCGCAAGTGCTTTATCTGGCGATTTGAATGACAAGTTGGAGTAATGAATCTGATTGATGCCAAGATTCTTGAAGACTTCACCTTGCCAAGGCGAATTCAACAATAGATCAACTTTCGCATTGGAGTATAAGCGCAGAACCTGATGAACAAACGGAAGCAGGAAGTACATATTTCCGATACGACTGTTGTTTCTCACGATCAAAATACGTTTCACCTGATCGTGGGGCATTGGGTCGTGAACAGTGAGAGAGTCGTCATTCAACCAACCTGCAAGTTTAGGCTCAAGTTGGTGCGTCAAACGACGACGTTGTTTATCGAAATTACGGAGAAAAGTCTTCACAGCCATTCCTTTCATTCAAAGGGACATCATGGCTGCTAGTTTTATCAGTAGAGATGTGAATAAATTGTCTACGACAAAAAATACACGGATGGAATCGGTTAGTTCACCGTGTGTTCGTACTCGATCACAACTTGGTTGCCTTCAATGAAGACATTACGGATTTCACCATCTACAGTGATACGGTTTTGCAGGTACACGGAGCCCGAAGAAGAAATATCGCGTTTGCTCATAGATGGAATCACTTGACCTGGACGAACATGCAATTGTTCGCAAAGTTGCTTCACGAAGCCAAGTGTTAGCGGAGCATTCCCACGTAACAAAGCAGAGAACTCATGCAAGCTTAAGCCTAGGCGCTTTGCCATCTCCATTTGGGTGAGGTGCATTTTTGCTTTTTGCGACATCCAAATGTCGTAGAGCGCATTTCTATCTAGCTCTGTGAATTCCATGGTTTATCTCCGTATGTCAAAGTGACACTAAAGTCTCATATTTGAGCTTGATAAATGTTAGCGATGAGTCAAAGAACCTACAATTGATGGTTCGAATGATAGCGCTTATCTTTCAAAGTTCGAGTTTCATCACACCATGTAGGTTGAACAGCACAAACTTTACATTTCACCATACGTATCATTATCTTGTATTTACACATTAATCATTAACATCACACTAAACACTCATCTCCTTAATAACAGTTATAAGAAGACAAGAACGGATTATTCGAATCACATCATTTTGCTAGGGCGAAAACTCAAACTCTGCTACCTTTCACTCATTGTTCCAAAAAATGAAACTTTACTTATGCCACAGTGGTTTACAGAACTTCAAACTTACATCATGGCCCATCATCAAGACTGGAGCAGCAGCGTACTGTTCATTACGATTGCGAGCTTTTTTGCTTGGATTGCGTGGCGCGTATTGCATTCTCGATTAGCCATTTTGGTCGAGAAAACCCCCTTTCATTGGGATGACCTTTTATTAGAAGCACTCAAAACCCCCGTCAGCACCTTAATCTGGTGTTGGCCTGCGACGGTATCTTTAGGCATTGTTCTGCAAAGTGAGTTGGGGAACGAGTTCAACTGGCTCAGCACTCTTAAACTCATTCTTGTTATCAGCATCCTAGTTTGGATTGTGATGCGTCTTATCACCAACGTCGAAGACTACGTGCTTGAGCAAAAAACTCGTGACGAGACAACCGTACAAGCCGTCGCGAAAGTCGCTCGCCTGTTCTTTATCGTCATCGGCGTATTGACCGTTATGCAGGCATTTGGTCTCAGCCTTTCTGGTTTACTGACCTTTGGTGGTGTCGGTGGTTTGATTGTCGGTTTGGCAGCCAAAGATCTTCTATCAAACTTCTTTGGTGGTTTGATGATTTACTTCGATCGTCCGTTTAAAGTTGGCGATTGGATCCGCTCTCCAGACCGTCAAATAGAAGGAACGGTGGAACGTATTGGATGGCGCATGACCAGCATTCGTACCTTCGATAAGCGACCTATCTATGTGCCTAACTCAGTATTTAGCAACATCGTGGTCGAAAACCCGTCTCGCATGTTGAACCGCCGAATCTTTGAGACAATTGGCCTGCGCTACGACGATGCAGACAAAGTACCAGTAATCATTGATGAAGTGCGCGAAATGCTGAAGAACCACAAAGACATCGATACGCGCCAGACACTTATCGTCAACTTCGATGCGTTTGGTGCATCTTCACTGAACTTCTTTATCTATACCTTCACCAAAACAGTGAACTGGGTTCGCTACCACGAAGTGAAGCAAGATGTGCTTTTGCAGGTCATGGCGATCATTAAGAAGCACGAAGCGGATATTGCGTTCCCTACGCAAACACTCAAGCTTGACCCGATTCAAATGGCGAAAGCTCAAGCGCAAGACGACAGTGGTTTCTAATTTCAAAATACCAAACACAAAGCCCGCTAAATCAGCGGGCTTTTTTATGACTGGTCACTTCAACCATTATTGCTGCGCTAGAATCATTCGAGCGTTAAGCGGTTGGATTGGACGGTTGTTTTGCCCCATCGCTTTCGCAAACTCTTTCACCTGCTCTGGGGAAATGGTTTGTGTCTCTTTGATCACCAACCAGCGAACACCTTCAGAACACGGTGGCGTGGTTAGAGAACCATTGAAACGGTAGTAATCTTTGTCACTTGGGATTAGCGCGTCAGCATCAAATGGAACCTTGATGGCAACATCTTGATCTTTAGTTGGGATGTTAGCGAGCAGCTTAGCTAGATCTGGGTTCGCGTCACCCAGTTTAAAGAAGACAGCGACAACCGCCAGATGGCCAACTTTGTCGGCATGCACAAAGTGTGCTTCCAGTGGGTATTCTTTACCATCTACATGGTTTTCAGATGGCGTATGGAAGTGGAACTGTTTTAACGTAAACTCTTTACCATCAATAGTGAGCGTGTTTTTGCCTTCTAGACTGGTCTGTAAAGTGTGGCCGTTATTCAGCAGTGAAATTGCCTTACCTTCGTAATCGAAATCCAGTTTTTCTAGCTTGGCTTCGGTCGCTGATTCGATATTGATTGGACTTTGGTTTTGACCTTTCGCACATTCAGAAGCGAACTCACCCCAATTTTCCGGGCCGTGTTCACCTTCATAGCCCCAGTTTGCCGCGTTTGCTGAGCCTGCAAATACCAATGCTAAACCAAGTGCTGTCAGTGACTTTCTCATTTTCATTTCCTTTTGTATCTATGGTTAAGTAATGAACACTTTCTTATGCGTATGTTCACGCATGCAGTATTAACAAAGGAATGAAGAAAATGGATTAGCTCGCGCTATGCAATCTATGTTTACCTGCTAAATTTGGAAATGATCTCCACATTTTATGTAATTGATAAGTCGACAATTAGAAACCATAGAGAATCAGTTCAGTACAAAAATATTGCAGCAATAACGGGGAGGTTATTGGCTAAGCTGACTGTTAAAACAATAACCTTGAATATTATAAAGGCACACTTTAATAACCATTGCAAATAAATAAGTTCTTAGCAGTCATCTATTGAATTTTATAAGTGGTTTTTATTTAGCCACAACAAACTTAAACACACAGCCGAATTTAAAATACAATTTCGTTCTGAGCTTTCTGTTAGTAAAAATCACTATTTAAACAGTCACCTCATGAAATATTGAAAATCATAGGTATTCTTTTATTTATTTTTATTGGAATGCCGACTATGCGATATCAATCAGCGCCTGCTAATACAGAAGAAGCACAAGAAACCACAGCGCAACGAGCAGCACGACAACAGCAAGAACGCAGGAATGAGTTAACTTACTCCTCAAGTGACTATAAGCGCTGGAATGATAACCGAGATAAAGTCGTCGCCGACCGCAAAGAAGAAGAACAGAAAAACCATATTCACGTGGGCGAAGAGCGTGAGGTGCCTGACGCTATCCTGTCACCGATGCCCACATCAAGAATGGCAATGAACGATGCGATAGGAAAACGTGTATTGCCATCCGACCTGCTCGGTTCTATTTTTGCCAATCAGCCTGTTAGTGCAGAGGTTGTCGCTCTTCAGATGTCATCACTCAATCCTGCGACTCAAAAGGAAGTTAAAGAGAGTGGTGAGCTTGTATTTAGCGGCATGCAATACAAACATGCTCATGGCACGGTAGGTGCACTTCAAGTTGTCGATACATATGCAGGCGAACAACCCGATAAAAATACATCACAGATGGCCTACTGGGTCGCACAAGGCAAGTATCTCGATATACCTAAACACCCTGATCCTCATCGCGACCATTTATATGTTTTCACGCCCAACTTCAGCGGCTGCTCTTTTGTTGTGGATGACTGGAGCGATGATTTAATCAGGGTTTACCATGTGGAAGGTGGCAAAGAAGATAAGCAATACAATGACGTGAAAGACCACAGTAACGGATTAATCAACTATATGAGTTTCCGTGATTATGGTTTTTACCAAAAAGGCAGCACCACGATTAAGAATATTACGGGCTTTGCCTTTATGCGCTACAACACCCAAACTCGAAATTGGGAAATTCATTACCAGAAGCAAGAGCATGCTCCTTCTATCAGCCAACCTACGACATCAGCTAAAACTCTTTTCTCATCAGAAAAGCACACGGCAAAAGTCATGGCGTCGAAGGAGTCTCGTGTGGTTGAGACGGGAACCATAGTAATAAAACGCTAACGTTGAAGTAATAATGAGTTTGAGTTGTAAATGAGCGCAATCCAATAAAATAGTCAGTCATTAAAAACAAAAAACGCCCTAAGGTTCACTTAGGGCGTTTTTATTAATTTGATATCAAGAGGTTTTAGGCTGCTTTATCGCGACCTTATTCCCAATCAAGAATAACCTTTCCTGACATACCGCTGCGCATTACGTCGAAGCCTTCTTGGAAGTCATCAATCTTGTAGTGGTGCGTGATGATTGGTGATAGATCCAAACCAGACTGGATCAGTGAAGCCATCTTGTACCAAGTTTCGAACATTTCACGGCCGTAGATACCTTTGATCACCAAGCCTTTGAAGATAACTTGGTTCCAGTCGATGCCCATGTCTGATGGTGGAATACCTAGTAGTGCAATACGACCACCGTGGTTCATCGTGGTTAGCATTGAGTTGAATGCAGCTGGGTTACCAGACATTTCTAGACCTACGTCGAAGCCTTCTGTCATACCTAGCTCAGCCATTACGTCTTCTAGCTTCTCTTCAGCAACGTTTACTGCGCGCGTTACGCCCATCTTACGAGCAAGTTCTAGACGGTATTCGTTCACGTCTGTGATCACTACGTGGCGAGCACCAACGTGTTTCGCGACTGCAGCAGCCATGATACCGATTGGGCCAGCACCTGTGATAAGCACGTCTTCGCCTACTAGGTCGAAAGAAAGCGCAGTGTGTACTGCGTTACCAAACGGGTCAAAGATAGACGCTAGATCGTCAGAGATGCCTTCAGGGATCTTGAACGCATTGAACGCTGGAATCACTAGGTATTCTGCGAATGCACCTTCACGGTTAACGCCCACACCAATTGTGTTACGACATAGGTGAGTACGACCGCCACGACAGTTACGACAGTGACCACACGTGATGTGACCTTCGCCAGATACGCGGTCACCGATTTCAAAGCCACGAACTTCCTGACCAATCGCAACCACTTCACCCACGTATTCGTGGCCAACAACCATCGGTACTGGAATTGTCTTTTGTGACCATTCGTCCCAGTTGTAGATATGTACGTCTGTACCACAGATAGCGGTTTTCTTAATTTTGATCAGAATGTCGTTATGGCCAACTTCAGGTTTATCAACCTCAGTCATCCAGATGCCTTCTTCAGGCTTTAGCTTTGATAATGCTTTAATTTTCATAGTATTCACCAAACATTGCCCCGCTCTATGCGTGACAAAAAATTCTTTCATCTAATGCGTTTAAGGAAGAAATAAAGGCTTTGCCCATGAGCCGACTCAGAAGAGTTGGGAAAGCCTTTTTATCTTTAAACGTAAGCTCTTTCTCCTTTCCATCTAATCCCTCTCCTATGTTTTAGGAGGAGGCTAGGAAGGTGAAACGAAACTTAGATGATGCCCATGTCCTTACCAACTTGGATGAACGCGTCGATTGCACGGTCTAGTTGCTCACGAGAGTGCGCCGCAGACATTTGAGTACGGATACGCGCTTGACCTTTTGGTACAACAGGGAATGAGAAGCCAATTACGTAGATGCCTTTCTCTAGAGCGCGCTCTGCGAATTCTGCTGCTACTTTTGCGTCACCAAGCATGATTGGAATGATTGCGTGGTCAGCACCACCCATTGTGAAACCAGCGTCTTCCATACGAGTACGGAAGTGTGCTGCGTTTTCCCATAGACGGTCACGTAGGTCACCGCTCTCTTCTAGTAGGTCTAGAACGCGGATAGAAGCGCTTACGATTGCTGGTGCAACAGAGTTAGAGAATAGGTATGGACGAGAACGCTGACGTAGCCAGTCAATCACTTCTGCTTTACCAGATGTGTAACCGCCTGAAGCTCCGCCCATTGCTTTACCTAGCGTACCAGTGATGATGTCGATACGGTCAACCACGTTGTGGTGCTCGTGCGTACCTGCACCTGTTTTACCCATGAAGCCAACAGCGTGAGAGTCATCAACCATAGTCAATGCGCCGTACTTCTCTGCTAGGTCACAGATAGCTGGTAGGTTTGCCACTACGCCGTCCATTGAGAACACGCCGTCCGTTACGATAAGAATGTGGCGAGCGCCTGCTTCTTTCGCAGCGTTCAGTTGTTGCTCTAGCTCTTCCATGTTGTTGTTTGAGTAACGGAAACGCATCGCTTTACATAGACGAACACCGTCGATGATTGACGCGTGGTTTAGTGCGTCAGAGATAATTGCGTCTTCTTTACCTAGAATAGTTTCAAATAAGCCCGCGTTTGCGTCGAAACATGATGTGTAAAGAATCGTGTCTTCTTTACCTAGGAACTTAGAAAGCTTCTGCTCAAGCTCTTTGTGGATGTCTTGAGTACCACAGATGAAACGTACTGAAGCCATACCAAAGCCGTGCTCGTCCATGCCTGCTTTACCCGCTTCGATAAGTGCTGGGTGGTTAGCAAGACCAAGGTAGTTGTTCGCACAGAAGTTTAGTACTTCTTCACCAGTAGAGATTTTAACAGCCGCTTGCTGTTGAGACGTGATGATACGCTCTGCCTTGTAAAGGCCTTCCGCCTTCACTTCTTCAATTTGCTGTTCAATCTGTTGGTAAAATGCAGAAGACATTCGCAATTCCTTCCTGTTTATTTTGTCGAGTTTTCACTCGATTAGAATTAGGTTGAGCCTTTATGTGACGGGGGTCACAGGCACTTACTTATCAATTAAGTGTAGTGTAATTCAAGGAAGGAAAAACGATTATCCCTCAAGGTGGAAAAGCATTAATGAATCCAAGGCACGAATCCAGTTAATGCTTTTCTATGAGGTTGTAATGAAAGGAGTTATAGCCAAGTCGGCTTAGCTAAAAGTGCTTCAAAGTCCTTAGCAGGTAATGGTCGGCTATAGTGGAAACCTTGTCCGAACTCACAGTTTAGGTTTTTCAGGTAATCCACATGACGCTGTTCTTCGATGCCTTCTGCGACGATCTTCAGATTCAGCGCTTTCGCCATCGCAATAATCACGTTCACAAGTTCACGGTCGGACTCATTTTCAAACATGTTCTGCAAGAAGCTGCGGTCGATCTTAAGGCGATCAAATGGGAACTTCTGCAAGTAACTTAATGCGGAATAACCAGTACCGAAATCATCAATGGTGAGCTTCGCGCCCAATGCTCGTAAGCTGTCTAACATCCCCATCAGTTCGTTACTGTGGTTGAAGAGCAAGCTTTCCGTGACTTCTACATCAAACATCTCAGCAGGTAATCCCGACTCTTCAAGATGCTGCTTAATTTGTTCTAAGAGTTGATCACAGTATCTAAACTGCACACTAGAGAAGTTTACTGACACGAACAGAGGTGCAAGGGTCTGCCATTGGGCAGCTTGATGACACGCTTGGCGAATCGCAAAGTCCCCTAGCTGATGAATCAAACCGTTCTTCTCGGCAATCGAGATAAACTCTTCTGGATTGACGAAACCAAACTTCTCATCGTTCCAACGCATCAAAGCTTCAGCGCCGACAATCGTACCGCTGTTCAAGTCAATAATAGGTTGGTAGTAGAGCTCTAATAAATCGTGCGCAATAGCATGACGCAGACGACTCTCTAAATCTAAGAAGCGCTGCAAATCTTGGTTCATGTTGTGGTCATAGAAGCAGAACGCATCACGACCGTCTTGCTTCACGCGGTACATCGCCATGTCTGCACACGCCAGTAGTTGCTCTGCGTTGTCGCCATCCTCTGGGAACACCGACATACCAACACTCGCCGATAGGAAGAATTCATGGTTTTGCCAAACGAACGGTTCATTGAACACAGACAGGACAGTTGTTGCAAAACGTTTTGCGCTGTCGGCATCTTGCAAATCTGGGATGACCAAGAGGAACTCATCGCCACCAATACGCGCGAGTAAGTCAGTCTTGCGTACTGCGTTGTGCAAGCGTTCTGCTGCCAGCTTCAAGACTTCATCACCGACAAAGTGACCCATTGAATCATTGATTTGTTTGAAGTGGTCAAGGTCAATGAACATAACCAACACGTTGGCCCCCATTCGCTCAGCGCGTGACAGTTCCAGCTCCAAACGTTCTGAGCCATATACTCGGTTTGGCAACCCGGTCAGAGAGTCATGTTTTGCTTGGTAAGCCAACTCCATCTCTGATGATTTACGGCGCTCGATTTCACTGGTTAATCGCTGGTTTTGCTGAGACAGGAAGTCTTTACGCTTTTTCTCTTCTTCCAGTTTGATCTTAAGCTCAACACGCGTGTTATTTAGGCTAAACGCATACAAGAGACCAAACACAATCAAGATAGCAAGGATGCTCAATCCAGTAATGAATACGCGCGAGGTGTAGATGTCGCGTTCACTGAGCGATTCAAACCACGCCATCAACTCAAAATGATGACGTTCAATTGGCACTTCGAAGTAAATCTTCTGTTTAAGCTCTTGAGAAAGCGCCTCTGGGCCCGTAACGTTTTCTTGTTCCAGTTTGCGGCTGATCGAATCCCAAACTTCCATTTCAACGTCATTGATCTTCAGCACCATGCGACTGTAGCTGTCTTCATGCTCCTGATTGGTGAGTTGAGAAATCACCACTTGCTTGTTGATGTCTGCAATCAAGTAACCAACCGGTTTGCCTGAGAACATCACTTGCTTGACCACTTGGATTAACACTCTGCCGTCATCACGAACGGCTCGTATCTCTTCGGTATTTTTGTGGTTTTGCAGTAATCGCGAGGTGTCGATGCGATGGTCTGTTTTCGCACCGGTTGTGACGATTGTTGAGCCATCTAGGCCAATCAGAGTCAGCTTCTTGTAGATGATTTGGTTGTTGACGATTTTCGTTTCGGACTTTTCTTGCAGCTTGCGTTTCAAATTAATTAAACTCGCACCCAAACCGTATTCCATCGACATGCCAGAAGCGAGGTTAGCAAAAAAGGTCTGCACCGTTTTATCGGTGGATAGATGGTCTATATCTTCGCTGGCAAGCGTAAATAAATTATCAAGCGTACCTGCGTAACTTTTCACCTTTAGGCCGAGTTCTCGGTGTTGTGAATCTTTTAATTTATTTTGACCTAAACTCGTCACAGTAATAAGCATCGCCAAGTAGAGCGATACCAAAATCGCACTGATGGTAATGATCTTCTGGCTTGATATTTTTTTTACAGACTTTCTCATATATCTTTCTTACTATCTTCTAAGAAGTAGTCATTATAGAAATAGTAAATAGATGGGTAATATTTCTCGACCAAGGCTTGGTACGTCCCATCTTGCTTAATTGAATTCAAATATTGGTTAAACGCGGCTTTTAATTCAGGAGAATCCTTACGGAAGGCAACCGCCATTTTTTGATTTTCAGAGACTGGGCCAATGACTTTGATTTCACCTGGCCATTTTTCTAATGCAATCAGTGTATCTGCCACATCTAGCAGCGTACTCTCTGCATCGTTCTTCATGATAGCAGGAACCATTTCGTTCAAACGGCGCTGGCCATCAGGCAAAATCACCTTAGCCCCCGTGTCATACAAGTTGTAAAGATTTGGGTCTAGGCATGAGTGCTCCATCGCTAGAACTTCACGTCCGTTAATCAAAGCTTTTACTTTGGTGATGTCGCGCTCCACCGAGCCAGTCGGCGTGATTGGCGTAAGAGTAGAATCGGTACGAGCCACCAGCCACACTGCAGATGGAAAGTAGTCATCTGAGAAATCGACGATTTGAGCACGCCAATCCAAAATAGTGACACCGTTAGCGATCAGGTCGCCTTCAACCGGCATCTTCTCACCCACAACCAGCTGCGCATCTTTGTATTCGACTTGCTGACCTGTCAGTTTACCAACCACATTATTCCACTGCGCTGGTACGTATTGGTAACGCACGCCGAGAGATTGAGCAAACCCTTTGATGATATCGACATCGAGACCTGTCAGTGTTTGCATTTCCCCTTGATCAATGTAAGAAACGAAGTTGGCATAAGGCACACCGATATGACGCAGCACGCCACTGTCTTTGATGTCTTGCAGATCGCCTGCCGAGACAGAAGTCGACATGATTGAAGCAAGAGCAACGGTAAGTGCCGTCATGGTTCGTTTGATTGTTTTCACTGACATGGTGAATATCCCTCTCTTCCACAAAGCGCCCAATAAAGGGCGCTTTGAAAGTTCAACAACGTTAGAACGAGTAGTAAAGATCCGTGATGGCTTCAACAAGCCCTTCTACGTCTTTCTCATCGTGGAATAGATGCGTTGAGATGCGCAGTGCTTGTGTTTCATATGCATCATCTTTGTACAGCTTGAAGCTTGTCGTACGGATGATGTAGCCATAGTCTTCACGCAGACGGTCGCGGAACAAGGTGAGTCGTTCTTCATCCGTCACATCGCTAAATGGGTTGAACGTCGTTAGGCCGCTGGTTAAGCCTTCCACATTTGGCGAGTACATTTGAGCATGTGGTAACGCTTCATTAAGCAGCGTTTTGCATAGGTCACTTAGTTCAAGAACGCGCTCTTGAATACGGTCACGACCAATCTCGTCCCACATCTTACAGCTATCAGCAAGTGCTTGTTTTGCTGGGTAGTTGTCATTACCAATGTATTGCATTTGCAATTGCTTGCCTAGGTAATCAGCGTGAGAAAGAGAAGAGTTGATCAACCATAGTGGATTCTCGCGATCGCTCCAGTACTCATTCAAACGGTTGCCGTTATCACGTACATACAAGATACCTGTCGCGCCAGGACCACACTGCCACTTATGACCAGATCCTGCATAGAAATCACAATCCATATCGTGGAAGTCTAAATCGAACATACCAACAGTGTGCGCACCATCAACTAAGGTTGGGATACCGTGTTGTTTTGCAAGAGAACAGATTTCTTTGGCTGGAAGTGTAGTACCTGTTTTGTAGGTAATGTGCGAGAAAACGATAAGACGAACGTTGTGGTGGGCTTCAATCGCTTCGCGGAACGCTTGAATGTAATCTTGTTCAGAAACGTCTTCAGTACCAGTGAAAACAGGAAGTTGAATTTCGACCACATCCACACCGAAGCGGTGTTTTGCTACATTCATTGGAGAAGTGGCAGCAACGTGTTCGTGGTGAGTTGTTAGGATGACATCGCCCGGTTCAAAATGAAGGCCATTGATAATAGAACATAGGCCATCAGTAGTGTTGCGGCTTAGAATGATTTCATCTGGGTTAGCACCAAAGCCCGGCGCTACTTGCGTCACCATTTCAGAAACATGAGGCCAAGCGCCAAACTTGTCTTTCATATCCCATGGGTACTTAGCAACGATTTTGTTGTTGTCTTCGTATCCTTCAAGAACATGTTTTGGCATCGAACCTGTCGTACCGATGTTCATGTAAGTCGTTCGTTTATCCAATACGAACTGCTTTTGAACTTTACGCCAAAAGCGTTTATCGTTCTTTTTACCTAGACGGCTCCAGTCGATATTCGGTTCCTTTGCTTGAACAGCACCAGAAAACGCTGAAGCACTGACGCCAGCCACAACTGCACCAGTTGCACCTTTTAAAAAATTGCGGCGGCTGCGATTAGTCTGAATAGATTCCTTGTCGCTCATCTTTTCGATCCTTGTCGGAAGTTTAGCCATATTATTAATTATGAATCCGTAACTATCTGTTACTAAACCATTATTACCTAATAGGTCTATAGTTTAGATTTTTCCGCTGCAATTAAGTGACTTTAGTTCCACTTTTTCATTCTATCTGATGATATAAGCAACAATTCCCACACCTACAAATAGACAACCAAACACATATTAAAATATTCACTAAAACACTTATTGCTAATATAAATCACAAATCAATTTATAATCTCCACTAAAAGAGAAAAACTATGTTTGTAATATTTTCATCACAAATTAGACAACAAGGTTAATATTGCAATCTAGCACGTTAAATATGTAACAGAATACGTTTTATTCGCACATGTTATTTGTTCACCGATTAAATAACGGATTGGATGAATTATTCGAGATGAAATTAATGTTTAATGAGTATGATTAGCCGATTCTGTTTTTGAGCAGGTACATTGAGTGTGTAACTTAAGAGAAATACCAGTTGTATGAGACAAACAAAAAGCGCCCGATAGATAGGCGCTTGCTTTGTGTGTGATAAGAGTTGGAACTAGGAAATCAGAGTAACAACCTAGAGGCGGTGAGAAAGCGCTCACACCGCTCTAAGAGTGAACTTCTGTTGATACTGAGAGGATGTTGCATTGGTCTCAAGGTAGCTGTGGTGAAGCATTAAGATCGATTGGACAATCTTCGTCCCGATCCCCAAAGAACCGCCCTCCGCTTCTTCCTCGATGTGATTGACGAAGGTAAAGTGGATACGCGACTTATCTTCACTCAAATGCGCTTGGCAATGCACTTCTGAGCCGATTGGGCTGTGGCGCAATGCATTTTCAAGCAGGTTCAATACCAACCGCTCTAAGAGTCCTTTATCACCCACGGTTTGGATTTCACTATCGATATCCACTTTCAACACCACTTCTTTACGAGAAAACTGGCTCTGCATCGTTTCAGCACATTCTGCCATCAACGCGCCAAGATCTACGGGGCGGTACTCGTAGTTTGGCATTGGAGCTTCTTTGCGCGCGGCGTCTAACAAAGAATGCAATTGAGTTGAGAGCTTCTCACAATTTCGGAAAGCAACGTCAATCAAAGGATCGGATTCCGGATGTTGCAAACGCCACGTTTCCAAATAGCCCAGCACGCTCGATAACGGCGTTTTTAAATCGTGACTGAGCTGCAACAGACTTTGACGACGATGAGACGATTGATACTCCAACTGTAAAAACTGCTGCTGAATATGCTTCGCCATCATCTGATAAGAGTTCGCAATCGGCACGAGCTCCGGCACTTGGTGAGTGAAATCAGGTTGCAGGCGGAAATCATGTTCAGCTTGCTGTTGTAGTTGTTTGGTCACACGCTCAATCGGGTTCAACAGACTACGTTTGACCAGCACATAAGCTCCAAGAGCAAAGCCTAAAATGGACACTAAGACCAATCCTGCCAGCGCGATGTAAGGGGTGTCGACTTGAGCATTGGCAATGGCGTCATGTCGGGTACTGCCAATCACCACGTAGAGATAACCGACCGTAGAGCCTAATTCCTCTATCGCCGCGACAGAAAAGACTTTGTGTTCACCACGATTACGTGGGTCTTCACCCAAAATAGGAAAAGGCTGGTCATTTAAGAATTGCTTAATGGGATTGAGATCCACCTTCCCCATGATCTCCGCCCCTTCCGGCGCTGCGTGAGTGGTAATGTTGCCTTGGCTATCGAGGAAGTAGATTTCAAAATCAGGGCCGATCAGCATGAGCGTGTGAAAAATCGACTTGAGCGCTTTAGGGTTGTAATCCGTCCCGATCATCAGCGGGTTATCATCACGCATGTGGCTGGCTAGCTCTTTATGCAAGCTTTGCTTGGTGCGTAACTCAATGGTTTCTTTTTGCCAATTGTAAGTCAGTGCAATCACCACCGCCGCGAGGCAGAACCACAAGCTAGTAAATACTACCAAGCGAGATTTGAAGCTCATCCTATCGCCTCCTTAAACAGCGGTGCTTTTGCAACACCCGTGATGATTGAAAAATGACGGTGAAAACAACTGCCGACTTACTGTCTTGGCTTGATGTTTTGACTTACTTTCTTGCATTAGAGTCTTGGCTGAAACTTATATCCAACACCCCACACGGTTTGAATGAAGTGATGATCAGAGTCAGACAACGACAGCTTGCTGCGTAAACGGTTAATGGTGCTACACACCGTATGGTGATAACCAGAATGACTGGTGTTCCAAACGTGATCGAGCAATTCATCTTTACTGTAGACTCTGCCCGGACGAGTCGCGAGAAACTGCAGCAAAGTAAACTCTGTCGCGGTAAGAGCGACGTCTTTGTCGTTTAGGGATACTTGGTGCAACTCCGGAATGATTCTCAGCGGACCAAAATCCATCGCATCATCGAGGACTTCATTTGCTACTTTGACTTCTGCGGTTTGGCTGACTCTGCGTAGCACGTTTCGCACTCGTGCTTGGAATTCTAATACGCTAAATGGCTTGGTGATGTAGTCATCAACGCCCGCTTCTAAGCCGTCTACCTTGTCCATTTCACCGTCTCTGGCTGTCAGCATGAGCACTGGGCTCCAATCTTGTTGCTGACGCAAATAATGGCAGATGTCTAGGCCATCACCATCTGGTAAACCTCGGTCAAGGATCAATAAATCAAAGGGTTGTTGCTGATATTGCGCTTTAGCATCGGCGACATTTGTGGCTCGCGACACTTGGTGTCCTTGAAACTTGAGATGCATCTGAACCAGTTCTGCCAAATCATCGTCATCTTCCACCAACAAGATGTTCGCGACTAAATTGATTGCCTGTTGTTCCATGGTCCTTTCCTTGCCTTCGAGTATCCTCACTTTGCACATGACCGGAACAAATTAGAAATTCTTTCAAAAAAGGTTCCGATGACGCCATGAGGGATAAAGCACTCGGCTACAAGCGCTTTGGAAAGGAGACGTCATCGGAGCCTGTGTTACTCGACTCGAGTGATGGTGACTTTCGCACCTGGGTTCAGGAAACGATGGTTCGCAGAAAGTGCTGAGTTTGCTAATCCATCATCTTGGCTAACTACCCCCGCATGGAATGCAACAACGTCATTGCTATCATTACGAGCGGCATTGAAACCTTCACCGCCACCTGCTGGGCCCGGAATGGTTGCAGCAAGTTCATCATTCAGTTCCGTGCCAGAATCCCAAACGTTCATGCTCATTTCGTAGCTTTCACCCACAGCGAGCGATTTGAGCGATAGCCCCGTTTCGCCAACAAAGGCATCATTGGTATTCACAAACATAGACGCCACAGACAAGTAACCGTAACGACTAGGATCAACCGTGATGGTGACTTCGTCCGATGCCCCCGGCAACACCAATCCATTACCCGAAATACCTTGGTAAACACTGTCATTGCTGTTCATCAATTCAATCAGCTCTGCGTTACTGCCGCCTTCGGCAAGATGCTCGAGTTCAACAGATGCCGCTTGGCCAATTTCAAACAGTTGGTAGTCACCATTGTGAGTGAGTACCGCGAGCGGAGACATAGGTTGATTCGCAGTCAAGTTCGCCACGTTGACGGTGTAGCGGTACGATTTCACTACGTCATTATCATCATCGCTTGGGCAACCGGCGAGCAAGCCGACTGAAGCTGCTACTAGTAAGATTCTGTATTTCATACATCCCCCTTACTTCACAACGATTGTGATGGTTGCAACTGGGTTTAACCAACGATGGCTGCTGCTGTCTAGGTCACTGATGCCGCCGGTTGGATCGCTATCACCAAGGTTACCCGGATGCACGTGAACTTTGTCGTTAGTTACCGTTGCTTCAACGCCTGTGCCGCCAGTACCAAAGGTAATGAAAGGTGGGTTTGGCATGCTAGACGCAAGTTCATCGTTCGCTTCTGTACCGGCATCGTAACTTCTTAGCGTTGCTCGGTATGTACCCGCTTCCGTTGGAATCTTCCAACTATCCAGACCGACGAAACCGTCATTGGTTGGCAGCAACATCGCGCTCAGAGAAAGATAACCGTGGTCGCCACTATCCAAGGTGAAGGTGGTTGCAACACCTGGGTTCAAAATGCCACCAGCAGGGTTCTCAACCACCGCACCACCAGCGTTACCAATCACACTAGCAAGCCCAGAGATATCACCACCTTCTGCCATTGCTTCTAGTTCTGGCGTTGCTGCTTGACCCGTTCTGAACATTTGAAGATCAGAGCCATGTGCAGCAACAATAAGTGGCGTAAAGTAGATGCCTTTGGTTGCGTTTGTCACGGTGATTTCCAATTCCGCCGCATTCACTGATGCAGAGCCTAGTGCCATAGCGACTGAAGTCATGACGAGTCCGAGTTGGGTACGTTTTTTCATTGTGATTCCATCCTTTAATGAGGGTTGAACTACCCAAGCCCATGTGTACGGCTTTACTTCTTTGTTCGTGACTTGAGTAGGTTAAGCATTACGTTTCGAACGTTTTGCGTTCTTGCCTCTAAGAATGACGAGCAAATCTATCAGCAACTTCATCGAATTCTCATAAAATTCTCACAAGTTCTGTTCGAATTCTGCCAGCAGCACTTTTTTACTCTTAATCAGGTATTTACACGTCGCGCTTTCCCCTCCTACAATGCGGTATTCTCTGTTTAAATCACGATTCTCAGCATGATTCATAACGTTCTGTCTGCCTACTACGGCGAAATCTACGGCATCGCTTTTTTCAACCACTACTTGAGCCATTACGCCCAAAGTGAACAACAAACACTGTGGCAAACCTTGATTGAAGTGGAAGAACTCACCGCAGAAAAGCTCAAACCTGTACTGCTAACAAATGGCATGGATATCGAAAGTCGACACCAAGAGATGCTGGATAAAGGCTTGGCAGATGCAACCAAGTGGATTGGTTTACCATGGCAAGAGTTGGTGGCGACTCTTCTGAAGTGGGTAGAACCTTATGAGGTCAAGTATCGAGAGTGGCATGAAGAAGTGAAAGCTTCACACCAGTATTCAATCGCTGAGCGAGAAGCTATCGAGTTGATTGCAGACCACGAAACGGCCATTTATCACTGTTGGCAGCAATACCATACTGGTGAATCTGGCTTGCCTGCACTCAATGCATTTTTGGCAAAATATCGTTAAAGCGAGACGGTGACACTTGAACCTCGTGAAACCGTACCAGACAATATCGTTATTCCGCTGCGCAGAACTGAACAATTATGGTTAATCCAAAACTCATTGCCCTACTTCCTGATCTTGCTTCGTTTATCTTAGTGGTAAACGAAGGCAGTTTTACCGCTGCAGCCAAACAACTCGGCGTGACGCCATCGGCTTTAAGTAAGTTGATCACACGGTTGGAACAAGCCCTCTCGGTCAAACTGTTTGAGCGCACGACTCGTAAGTTGATCATCACTCAAGCTGGGCAAAAGGTTTACGACCAAAGCATCGCAATGGTGAATGCCGCGCAGCAAGCCGTTGAGCTATCTGCAGAAGATCATGCCGAGCCAACAGGCGCACTCACAGTGGCAGCCCCTGAAGCATTTCTTAATTCGGTGCTTCAGCCATTTGTGTTGCCATTCCTAGAACGTTATCCAAACATTCAGCTTAAGCTGCGTGCAGCAGATGGTGAGATCGATTTGTTCCGCCAAGGTATTGATGTCGCGTTTAAGCTCACCGACAAACCCGATGAGAATCTAGTACTCAAAGAGATCAGCAAGACCAATCTCGTTTTATGTGCCTCTCCAGATTACCTAGCCAAACACGGTATGCCTGAGCATCCAACCGAGCTTGAGCAGCACGACTGTATTTACCTTGCCGAGAATGACAAAGACAATATCTGGTCGTTCTTTAAAGAGGAAGCTTTCCACTCGATTGCCGTGAGTGGACGCTACGCCGTCAACCATTCTCAAATGCGCTTGAACGGGGTTAAGTCTGGCTTGGGAATTGGGATCTTCCATGACTTCGTGATCAAAGACGCATTAGAGCAAGGGGAAGTGGTGGAAGTATTGCCGGATTGGATGATCAAGAGTAACTACCATGGCGCTATCGCGATGCAGTATGCACAAACCAAATACATGCCTGCTCGTCTGCGCGTGTTTATCGACTTCGTTAAGGAGCATTTAGTCTCCGACGATACTAACCATGCTTGAGGATACGAGCCATGTTTGAAGAGGCTAACCATGTTTAATGCCATTCATCACGTCGCGATCATTTGCAGCGACTACCCAAGGTCAAAACGCTTTTACACTGAAGTGTTGGGATTGAAAGTCATTGCTGAAAACTATCGTGAAGCCAGAGACTCCTACAAGCTTGACCTCGCTTTACCTGACGGTAGCCAAGTGGAACTGTTTAGCTTTCCGAGCGCACCAGAGAGACCGAGCTTTCCTGAAGCACAAGGGCTGCGACATCTCGCGTTTTTGGTTGATGATGTTGAACAGGTGAAAGCCTACCTAGAATCGAATGACGTTGAAGTTGAGCCAATTCGTATTGACGAATTCACAGGCAAAGCTTTTACCTTCTTCCAAGACCCAGATGGCTTGCCACTGGAAATTTACCAGAAATAAAAAGAGCCAGCACTTCGCTGGCTCTTCTACTATTCCACTCTTTGTCTGTTACTAATTCAACGCCGTTTTCAGCTTCTCAACGCGGTTAAACAACAACCAATCCAGAGTGAGGACCGTAACAATCGCCAAACCGCCCATCGGGAACGCCAGACACAATACTACCAAAGTTACTAAACCAAGCTTCCAAATGCCGTCTTGCTGAAACTTAGGTGGTGCGCCCAATGCGGCACTGCGACTTGGTCTACGAATCCACCACATCACCACACCTGTGATTGAGATTAAAATGAACGCCAAACAGAACACTACGTTGAGCACTTTGTTAACCACACTGACATCACCTTGATGCAATGACACACCTGCCGCCATGAACTTGGCAAATAGGCTGTAATCTTGCCACGTTACATCCACCAACAAGCGACCGGAATATTGGTCAAAGTGGCTGGTGCGATCTTGTCTTGGGTCGGAGATATCGCCACCCATAGAGTTAGCGGCAACGGTATAAACGCCCGTCTCAGAGCGTGGCAAAAACAGCTTATAGCCCGTAAAGCCCATCATTTCAGCCTTGAGGATGATATCATCAATGGAGAGCGCATCATGACTGCCTGCGTATGCCATCTCTTCCTTCATATTGGCATGATCATGAGCGGGCTTATCTTTCGACTCTGGTACAGCAGCGAGCTCTAAGTTCCATGGCATCTCTTCTGAAACACCGTGGTTAAGATCTTTATGTGTCAGTGTGGATTCCGGTTTCTCACCCCATGTGTAATAGGTTGGGAAGGTATTCCAAGCTTGCACCATTTGCGCCCCCCAGATCCCTGCCCACGACAATCCTGAAATCAAAAAGAACAACAGAACAAGCGACAGTACACCACCTAAATTCGCATGCAGGTCACGCATCAAAATTCGAGGGCCATTGTTAAGGCGAATTTTCAAAAAGCCGGCGCGGCTGGCGTTGTCTCTCGGTAACCAAAGGTACAAACCAGACACCAACAGCAAAATCCCCAGACTTGCGGCGATTTCAATTAAACGGTCGCCTAGGTCGCCGATGAGCAGCGTACCGTGAATGCTGTTCATCAGTTCATAGATGCTATCACCACGATTAATGGTGCCTTGTACGTCTCCTGTGTAAGGATTTACTGCAACAATCAGCGAGCTGCCTTCTTGGTTTTGAATCGAGAATCGGTTGGCAATATCGGCCGTTTTAGCAGGTACAAATTGAGTAACATTAAAATCGGGATACGCCTGCTTGACGGTTTCCAATTGTGCAGAGACAGGAACTATTTGCTCTTGTGGTGAAACTTGTAATGTCGCTTCGTATCGAGCCAGTTCGATTTCATCATCAAACAACATCACCAACCCCGTGAGGGAAAGCATGAGCATAAATGGAATGACGAACAAACCTGCGTAGAAGTGCCATCGCCACGTCATAAAGTAGATGGATTTTGCGCGTGAGGCTTCCTTGAGTTGAGGCTTTGCCGAGTTTCTCAACATGTGTATTTTCCTTTTTTCATTGTTGAACACCCAAATTCAGCCAAACGCATCCTGCACATACGCATTCGTATGCGGCGCTATTTGACTTAGATTTGGGAGTACCACTGCTCGAAGTGGCAGTGTTATGTGACTTTACTTGTAATTGTTTTTGTTATGAGAGAAGGGAAACTGGCGGCGCTCGAGGAACTGGTGTTTCAAATCGCACACTTAGAGCCAAATAAGCGTAGCTGTCAGAAATCACCAAGCTCAGTCTTGAGAGTATTGGTGTCGTTGGAAGTGTATCGTGATGAAAAGTCGAGAAGTGGCTAAAAGGACAAGGCTTACCTTTGTGGCTGACAGAATTGTCGCCCTCTTCTATTTGAACCAACTCAAAACCGTTAAGCGTACATAACGTCGCCCACACGCCCATGCTGTTACCATGAGCATTGATAACAGGCATCAGCGTCACTAGCGCCCAACTGAGAGCACTAGCAAATAACATCGAGCGGTAAAAAGGAATTAATCTACGCATAACGGTGACTTAACAAATTTCACACAGCGTAACTAATTCTGAGTGGTAGCTCAAAAACAGGATCAATAAGTGGCTGCTACCTCACAGGTTTTCTTGAATACCTCGATTGACAGGCACAAAAAAGCCCGCCGAAGTGGCAGGCCTATGGTCATTTCTTCAAGTTGGATAAACGGTTAGCTAAACAGTTTGCTCCAGATACTTGGGTTGCGTTTGTCGTGATACTCTTCACGAAGGCTATCGATTTCACGCAGTTGCTCTTTCGCTTCTTCTAGCTTGCCTGCATCAAGATCTGCTTCAATCTTATCTAGCGTTACCGTCAGCTTATTAAAGCCTTCTAGGTAGATATCGAACTTCTCTGGTGGGTAATTACCACGCTTAGATTGTTCAACGATCGCTTGCAAGCTATCAATCGCAGATTTCATGGTTTCAACATCAGACGCTTCTGCCGCCTGTTTGAATTCCATCTTCATCTGCTTCATGTTTTGTTTTAAGTCGACGGCTTCTGCCATTGCGTACGTTGAGCCTAACGCAATTACACACCCCAACACTAAAGGACGTAACATCTTCACTTCTCCATTGAATGCCGAATTCTGAGTCGGCTTTTTAATGCGAGCAGTGTAAAGCAATCCCTTAACACTTGCATAACCAAAAATGTAATCAAGTTTATGCGTTGCGAATCTCGTCATACTCTGCAATTGGCATACGACCACGCAGCTCTAAGAAGGCCAAGAATTGTTGTGCTGAGTGAGTAATAACCTTGCTGCTATCAATGCCAACTCTATCCATTAACTCACCTACCAAGCTCAGGTTACCCACATCGTGGCAGAAGTGCGCATCACTGCCTGTGGTGAAGAAGACACCGAGCTCTTTACCGATTTGGGCAATCTCATGGCAACGGTCTACACTGCCAACACGGCTGTTGCCTTTCAATGTGGTGTTATTGATTTCAATCGCGACATTGTGCTCTTTAGCGCACTTCAGTACGGCTTCAAAATCGAAGTCAAAGTTGGGGTTACCCAAATGGCCTAGCGCGTCAACACGACCATTTTTGATGATGTTCAACAGCGCTTCAGTGTGCGTAGCACTATCTGCTGGGCGGAACACTGGCTCATGAAAGCTAGCAATCACCCAATCCAAATTGCGATCAACGCTATCTGGAATATCGATCTCACCCTTGGTGTTCATAATGTTAGATTCAACGCCACGAATAATCGCAACGCCTTCAAGAAAGCGAGGCAGAATTTTCTGGTTAGAGAAGAACCAGTAATGAGGCGCACCCGGCATTGATTCAGCGTGGTCGGTCGTGCAGAACATATCCAGCCCGTTCTCTTTTGCCGATTTCGCGTTTTCAATCAACGTACTATAAGCGTGGCCGCTGGCGTACGTATGCGTGTGGGTATCAACCTTAAATTCCATCATCAACTCTCTTGGTGCGCAAATTGGCGGCTATTGTATACCCACAAGCAACCTGTCGTCAGCCCAAATTGACCCGCAATCTAACCTTACTCTTCGCTGATGAGCTTGATTAACGGCAGTGCCTTTTCCCAACCATGATTGAACATCGACACAAAATCACTGTGAGTATGAATGGTGATACTCAGCAACAAGCGATCTTCTATCGTCTCGATCTGATAGATCTCCCGCGATCCGATCCACTTAGATGCCAAATCCCCATCCAACTGCTGCCGATTATCCGGGTTAAAAATGGCAACATGATGAAACTCGAGTTTTTGCAGCGGCAGCACCGTATCGATGATCGCCCTTGTCCCGCCCATATCAGGGTCAAAGAAAGTAATGTCACTTCCCTCTTCCCATGCACCATCAAATTGAGACTGAGGTGAAAAGGCTTGCGCCCATCGCTTGTATAGTTCGACATCGGTCAACACGCTCCATACGCGTTGAGGCGTCGCGGCAATCTCGACATGATAGTTTAAAGTCAGCATATTTTCTCTCCCTGCTCCTTTCTTGACGCTAGTTCATTCTGATTAAAAATCAAACAATTCAATGGCAACCAAAGGAGAATTGCGAAGCCCGACATCAATGGTGCAACCTGACAGGGAAATATGAGCACTTAGAAAGGCTTAGCAGTTTAGGACATTTTTATATAGAAGTGCCATCTCAATGCTCAGTGGTTTTTATTACATTTACCTCGTCGATAACAACCCGCGACACAGTAATACACTAGCAATGGAATGAGCATGAATAGCGTAGAACACAGCGAGTTTAATTACATAAAACAACGCATTAATGAAATGAGGCCAGAACAGCTCCACGAAATCAAAGGCGTCATTGAATTTAAAAGGAAATCGCTACTCGATGAGAAACCACTTATCTCCGATGAAGAGATGGAGTTCATCACCATCATGTTCAAGAAAATGGAATAACGGACAAATGTGCTTTTTGATTGAAGATTACTTAAATAAAAACAGCAAGATCAACCTTTCTGATATCAATTACAAGCTACAAGAGATCGTCGATGAAAACGGAACAAACCTTGGCTACGAAGTTCTGATCGACCCTATCAATCTCTCAAAGAAACTTGCTAACGACGTCTATAAAAGAGAAATAAAATATCCACATCTAAGCCGTGCGTTAGTCACTCGATTAGAGCGATACATTAATCGCCATGTGAGTGACTTCGCCGGCAAGCACCTCTTTATCAACCTAGAGAGAAGCAATCTATGCGATAAGTATCTATTGTGCGATCTAGTAATGCTTAAGAACGCGTTAGAAGCACTTAACGCCTATTTAGTCATTGAAATCACTGAACGAAATGTCTGTAAAGACTGTTCTAGCGTTCGTAAAGGCTTTGAATTTCTCCGCGACCACAAAGTGCTGTTGGCCGTGGATGATTATGACCTTAACGCTGATTTTAGAGAGCAAGAGTTACTTTCTGGATTCTATCAATTCGTGAAAGTTGAACACTCAGCCGAAGACAACTACTACAACAAAGTCATTGAACTGAGTAAGAGGACCCGCACAAAGCTGATCATTGAACGGGTCGAGTCTCACCTAGAGCGAAGCGATATCACTCTACATCAGGTGCCTTTTTGGGGCTTACAAGGGTTCTTATATAATACGCGAGCGGTCAGTCTATAAGGAGAGAGCTAGCAAAACTGTCTCAAATTACAGAAGCTGCAATCTTTGCTGGTATCTTGCAGACATTGAAGTTTCTTTTTGACCTTAGGGATCAAAATTGGGTTTGCAATGGAACGAACGATATCCACTTTAACAAGGTATAAGCCGACTTTTTGGCTTCTGTCCTTCGGTGGGTAGTATTTCACTTCTTCTGCGTTAAACACTTTTTTCGCCAGTTCTAGAATTGGGTATCCAGAAACAAACATGTATACGTAGTCTTTTGTCTTATAAAGATCGAGTAAGTAATAGCAAATAGCCTGCACCACTAATTCAAAAAAGTGAGTCGAGTTCATGGAGTATCCCAGCTTCACTAAGCAGCTGCGCTTGAGCTCACTTTCAGGAATAGAAATAAAGCTTGGTAGGTTATTTAACTTCTCCAAATTGAGGATGCCCGCCCAGTGACCAACGATGTCATCTCTCTTATTTTTCAACAAAATACATTGATATTTGATGTCCGTCTTCATCGCATAAAGTTCACTGATGAAGCCCTCTAGAGCGGACACATTGCTGTAAAAATCTTGGAATGTATCCACATGCTCATAGTAAGTCTGACAACGCACTTCACTTCGAACGCATTCTGTCACCTTGTAGTACGAGAGCGCGGTTAACGAGAAGTCGAATGCTTTTACCAAGTTAGCCACAACCGACGCATAACGCACTGGAAATTTATGCTGGCTTTCGTCGATATTAAGGAAGATATCTATCAAGCTCACTTCCAACGAACGTGCTATGTAGAACTGTTTATACAAAGGCGGCACCACTTTCCCGTTCAACCAACGACTCAAAGTGATCGTGTCCAAACCTTTAAATTCTTCGTAATAATTTTGCTGTAAAATCGCGATCAGTTCTTTTCTAGAGATTGATTTTTCCTCTAGCCAAGAAGCGAGCTCCCTCTCAAACTTGTAATTCATAAATCCACCACTTAAATGCTAATTAACCAAGGTACTTTTATAGTTTGTTGTATTGCCGTCATCTCCTAGGATGTCAAACTGTACTTGTTGTGTTTTTAGTTGTTGAGCCAGCGTTAGATTAATGCTGGAGAAAGGTTCAACAGTGATTCTTTCAAACTTCTCCTCTCCTACTTTGATAGCGAGAAAATTCGCATACCAAGGCAGTTCATTGACAACCTTAATGCTCTCCCCTGTCTGTACGAAGCGAATCTTCTCAAAGGATTTTTTATTCGGTTTTTCAATCCCTTCGGGACGAACAAATACTTTTAATCTCAACCTCAATGGCAAAACGATCTTTTGGCTGTTTGCATTGGCGTCATCTGTCACTTCGTTTACTTGAAAGATGTTTAACCACAGCAAGTTTTCACGGTCATCGAACTGCAAATCTTCTCGATTAAGTAACAAACGCGCTCCCCTTACTTCCTCTGGCGCCATCTTGAAAATAGGCGGAACAACAAACAAAGGCGTCTCCACTTCAGAAGGGGAAACGGTGAGATCCCCTGTATCTGTCCAAATCTGCAATAGCACGTTTCCTTTGCCAGTGTTTGCCAGCATAAAGCCGGCTTCTGTGTCCCCTTCATTCATTACAATTCGGGTTCTATCGATGTCGACAGCAGCGTTCGCAGTCGATATCCAAAGATTGAGAACCATGAAAAAGAACAAGCATATAAAGCTATTGAAAAGTAACGATAATTTGAGCTTGTGCATAAACTGTCCCTGGGGTGGCGGTTTCGCCACTTATTTTTTCTAGTGAGGCCGTAAAGTGACCTCGATATGTTTCTAAAGACGTGCCTGTCGATTCCAGTTGTGTGACTTCTTTAAAGCCATACCACCCACCAGAATTCCCCGTTCCGGTAGTCGGGCTTGGCAAAAAGTTCATCGCGGTACCCGAGTCGTCATATATCTTGATACCAACACCTTCCGCCACGCCCGCATTGCCGTAGTCATTGCTTAGCAAGTACGTCAAACCTCCACCTGTTGTTTTAAGTCCCAACAACTCGGCTTGGCTAACGGCGTTAGCTGAATTCGCTAGCAATCCAATTGCTATTGGCCTTGTTGCGGTCAAGCTGCTGCTGGTGTTGGATGTGGTTCCTGATTCCGCATCAAGTTCACACGACAGGCCGATAGTAAAATTGGCTTGTGAAGGTATGCCGCCATTTAAGGACGCTGCCGTTGTTTTAGGTATGGTCACCACGGGTGTGTAATCTGAGACTTGGCAAAATGCGCCTCGGATGAAGGTCACTTGATTTGCCCACCCCCATGCGCCAGGCCAATCGCCATACCAGCCACTGTAGCAACCTCCACCGTGGTCACAGCCAACGCTCAGCCCTGCACTTCGGCCGCCGCCTTTGAACGCAATGTAACCTTGAACACGTTGTGCGGTTGGTCGGTATCGACCGTAATTCAAACCGTAGTTTTTGTACGGCTCTTCCGTCACTTTCAAAACCTCAACACTGACATCACTGAACAATCCGGCATGCACATAGATGTAATTGCTGTCTTGAAACATGTCGTCTGGGTTGAGCTTTCTCGATTTCCAGTAACGTGAGTAGTATTCACCCGTCGCTAAATTGGTCAGACGAAATGCGGCATAGCGATAATCCGAATAGTAAGCTCCTGGAATATCGGGGACGTCATGCTGGCCCGCATAGCCATCGTCACCATTTACCGAGTAGTACTCCCACAAGTCGTCCTTATCCGTTAAGTCACAGCGAAATAACACTTGCTTATCTCCATAAGGCGTGCGGTTTGCAGCGCCTAAGAATGACGTTGTTGCTGATGCGAGTACGCTGCCATAAGGCTGAAAGTTGCTGCCGCTATTGATGTTGATGACACTTGGCAAGCCATACTGGCCAAAGTATCCGTCAGCGGCACCAACAAAATTATTACTCACGTAATAGCCTGCGCTTTGCGCTTCCGCAGACAAGTAGTTCTGATTCGTTGTGTTCAGCTTGGTACAAGTTGCAAAAACTGATGCACTTACAAACCAAACGGATAGGCCAATCATCCTGATTGAATTGTTCATGTTTACCTCATCATGCAGGTTTGTTCTGTAAGAAGAAGGACCTTGTCAGACTTAGGTGGCGTGTAACGAATGTGACACTCTTTGCCCATTCCCCAACGCAAAATCACTTCTTTATTCGTTTCTTTCAATCGGGCATAGACTTGTCCCGCTTGGCCTACCATGCCAATTTTGATGCCTTGTTGGTCGAACGCGTCTGCCCCCATTGGAGGAATGCCCCCTTCATCCAGAGTCGTGTTAATCAGCACCGCTTTTCCTTTTAAGGTTTCGAACTTGACCTTCACGACGGCACCGGAATACGGAACCACTTTGCGACTGCCCGTTTTAATCTCTGCGCCGTTATCCAACCCAGTGCTTTGCAATGACACATCGGTGTAACGATAAGGCATTAAAGAAGGCAGTAAGGCATAGCCAGAATCATCTATTCTTGCGCCTTGCCCGTTCATGACTTTGGCACCTTTCGCTCCTTTGGCTTCAACCAGAGCAAATGAATCATTGGTATAAGGACCAAGAGTCACGCCTCCACCATGCACCAAGACCGTGCTAGAAATACCAGCAGACAGGCGATGGTAGTCTTCACCACTCGCAGACGCTAAAGAAACGCCGCCATAAGGAGTTCTTGTGTATAAGCTGCCACCATAGGTATTACTGTCGCCTTCTCGACCGGCATAAACCGAATAGGAAACTGGCGCATCTTCACCCAATGTACCCGACACATTAGCCGTCGAAGATTCGTTCGACTTGCTGTGCGTATGGTTGAATCCAAATGTTGACCAACGGTCATAAAAATCAAATGGAATGGATACACCCAGCGCCACTGTACTTTCGTAGTCACCGCTATCCTGTGTGCCGTAGTAATACTGACGACCAACACTGACGTTGTACGAAATGCTGTTCCAGTGATTGTTGTAGCTCGCTTGATAATCCACACTCTCATCACCGTCGTAGTAATCCACCAAAGAGCCACTTAAGTTGATGGTGCCATACTCGTTCAGCGACTGGCTCACCGACATCGTCAGCCTGTTTCGTTGGTTTAGTGACTGTGATTGATAGTCGTAATCGTCATCACTGGTGTTTTGGCGTTGCTTTCTTAATCCGAGAACATCTTCAAGTTCCTTATAGTTTTCGGAAGAGTATCGGTATGCCAACAAGGAGAAGTTTGTTCCCGTATCAAATGAGCGACCGTAGTTCATCTCTACTTGCCAACCTCTTTGATACTCTTCTTCCTCATAGACTCGCGCGAAAGAGAATGTACTGTTCACACCAAAGGCACCTATCGGCGTCGCAACCACACCACCAGCTAAGTAAGCTTGATAGTCTTTCCCCATGCGAAGACCGTAGTTGAGCGTTAAACGGTTATTCACACCTTGTTGAATAGAGCCTTCTGCAAACCAGTTGCTAACGTCTTCATAACCACGAACATCCCCTATTACTGTGTTGTAAAGCACTTGCCCTGGTCTAACCGACAGTGGTACCGACGAGTAAGGAACGTTAAATGAACTCACGCTGCCGTCTGCTTCATGAATGAATACCTCTAGCTCACCGTCGCTCTTGGTATCGTTCAAATCGCTGATCACAAAGGGACCAGGGGGCACATCGGCTTCTTTAATCACTTTGCCTTGCTGCTTAATAACCACATGGGCATAAGTCGCCGCGACACCTCGAACCTCAGGGGCGTAACCAAGCTGACTCTGCGGCAGCATGCGCTTGTCTGTCGACAGTTGAATACCACTGAATGACAAGCTGCCAAACATCGACCCATTGGTGTAAGACTCACCTAATAGCAACGAACTATTTATCGATGCAATTGGACGTTGAACATAGGTGTTTAACGTGGTGTATTTCGTTTCATCCTCGAGATAACGGAAGTAACCATCATGGCGAAATTGCCATAAGCCTAGGTTCATCCCGACTTTCAAATTACTGTAGAGATAATCGCTGTCTTCCAAGCGGTCATACTCGTTGTGGTAGTAATTCGTATTGTGCTTGATGAACAAAGCCGTCATACCCTCGTCCCACTTCTCTGAGTCGATGTAACCACGTGGCTTGTTGACCATAGCGGCTTGGGGAATATCTAAGTTCAAATGAAAATTTGACTCGTCGTAATTCCACTTCACCATGGGAGCGATCTCTGACAATAAGTGGCAACCAGATTTCGCTTTCCCTTTTGGCTCAACTTTGAGTCCAACCAGCTCAAGTTGCTGTGTCGTAAAGCAGGGTTCTTTGCGTTTCGTTTTCTTATTGAAAGCAGAAGAAACCACACTGCCTTGAGCAATCATTTCTCCATTCACATACAGGTCCACTAGATGACCATTTTCAAACGTAGAACCGTTAAAAGCACCATTGGAAATCGTATGCTTTTTTATATCGACATCACCTTGAAAAAGGGATGGGTCAAAAGCCAGTTCCTCACCGAAGGTTGGCGGGATAGCAAGCAAGGAAAAGATAAAAGACGAACGTTTGACGAACAACATAACACTCACCAAATTTAAAATAGTTTTTAAAATTGGATGGAGTAGCGCTTAGGTATTAAAGCTCCTTGATCACTAATTGTAGTTATTACCAAGTCCACTTTCTCACCCTTCTTCACTTCCATACTGTTGAAAGTAAAGTCCTTATATGAATAAGGAGAAATCATCTTCGCATCTGTAGCCCATCTTTTTCCTTTATGTTCAAAGTAAATACTTGATGATAAAGAAACATGTAATGGCTGATTATTATTAATGCGGATTTTAGCTATTCCATCATGATATTTAATGAGCTGTATTTGAAAATCATCAACCCAATTTCTTTTGTAATTAACCACTGACAATGGTCGATAAAACAGTTTCACTTTGTGCTTCACTGTCACGACAAGCTTATTGCCACTTGAAACCACTTTTGAGATGGCTGCATTGGATGGGATCTGCAAGAAATTAAAGTAAAATACAGACTCTTTGTCTTGGGGCAGCTCTCCTTCTACCCCTTTGATTATTCTTAGTGTTTGGCCTTGCTGCGGTTCGATTTTCGCGATTGGCGGCAGCACAATAAATGGCACTTCATTTTGAGTCGCTTTGGTTCCATCTTCGTTCTCAAACCAAGACTGAACCATGAAGACGTTTTGACTTTTGTTCTTTAGGTAAACGTTAACGAAGGGTTCACCTTCTGGGTAAATAATTCGGCTTCCCGTCATGACAATATTGGCATGGGCAGCGAAGCCAGAAATTAACGTGATAAAGACAACACAGAATCGCAAAAACATTATCACCTCGTTATTTGGCTTGGTTAGAGAGAGGGGTGAACCTCTCTCCCAACACTGATTACTGGTAAGAAACCGCGTATTGAAGTGACGCGTTCACCGTACCTGCCGTTGCTGCACCTGTTGCGTAGTATTGCGCACTGTATGTCGCAGTATTTGAGGTTTCACCTGCCGCTAGTGCTAGGTCATTGCTGCCTTTAAAGCCACCTGTCAGATCAATCGCAGACCCTGATGTATCTAGGATTTGAATCTCAACATTGGTTGCGCTGCCCGTATTGCCAAGGTTTCCATTGCCCGTTACTTGGTTGCCAACAAAGACAGTCGAGATGTTTGGAACACCTGCAACGTCGCCAGTACAGCCAGAGATAGAAATATCAAAGTCAGCACCGCCAGCAGTATCACCATTGGTCGTTAGTTGCGATTTAGACACGGTTTCCAGTAACACCACTGGAGACGCACTTTCACCATTCACCGCTACCGTACAAGTTTCATCCGTAACTTCACCCTGGAAAGTGATGGTATTTGCAGATGCCGCAAGTACAGATGATGTGAATAGAGTGAAACCTAAGATAGAAACTAATTGAGTGAGCTTCATATGAAATCTTCCTTTAATCTTGATTTATAAATGTAAACTTCGGGATTCAACATTATTTTGTGAACCAAACTCTCATTTCCTGAGTTCAAATTTAATTTATCAGGCTAATAAAATCTCAAATTAGCATTTTATAAATCATTTCCATAACAATGCTAATAAGCCAATTTCATAGCAACTGGTCTAATTTGATAAGAATATCGATAAGGAATTTAGATACGACAGGGCTTTAGCTACAAATGACTTAAAACTGTCATGGTTATTTTATGTGCTACAGATTTAGAGGAGAGATTACGTCGATTTTCAGTCAATTCGATCTTCAACTGAATATAATTCAAGAATAAAATTCTTGCATACGAATGCATTATGGAAATAAAAAACTGTTAATTCAAACTGAGTACTAAGTTCTAAGACAGAGATGAAAAAACATAAAAAAAGCGGAAGATTTATATCTTCCGCTTCTATTTTTTAGTGAATTTTTGTAAATCCGTGCCTCTGTTTTCGCATTTCAAACGTTGCAGAGAACCGAACCCAACAGGTGTTTAATATCGTTGCTAGCACAATAAGGCTTATTCCGAATATTTGTCTGTGGCTCATTTGGTCATCGAAAAACATCCATTGCCATACTGCGGTAAACAGTAGATTGGTGAAAATAAGCGGGGCAAGTTGAGAGCCACTGCTAGCCAATTGATACGCTTTCGAACGAAAGACCTGTGTATTGATGATCAAAAGAGACATCAAAAAGACAAGCAATGTATTCGGTGTTTCAAACGCGTGGAGTGAAAGCGAGTGCAATAACACACTTGTATCGTTGAAAAGCATCAGTGGCAATATCAGTAAAGCAGCACAACCGAACGTCCAGAAGTTGATTTCTAATGGCGACAAGTCACTTTTACTGGCTTTATAGAGTGTCAGTTGCGAGCCTGAGTTGAACAAGCCGCCAGCCAAACCCAATAACAGGTCGACTCGCCATGTAAATTCACCATCTGCGCCAGCCAACAGAATGACCCCAGTGAATGCCATAATCAGTGCCACTATGGTCGACATTCGAATCTGTCCGCGCATAAAGAGTTTTTCTACGATAGGCATAAACAAAGGCCCTGTCGCAAACAACACCACACCTTCGACTAGGGTGAGCGTTTGTAGAGAAGCGATAAAGCACAACTGACACATACCAATACAAAAGGCACGAAGCAAAATGGGTTTAAAAGTCTTGCCAGTAGGGAGAGTCAGGTTTTTGAAGCGCAGCATGACCAATAAAATCAACGCCGGAGTGAAAAAGCGCAAGAAACTGAATAGGGTCACCGAAAGATCATCACTAAGCTGCTTCGCTAGCAGTCCAGTAACAGATAAGCTTAATGTAGACATCAACATAAAGATGACGGGTTTATTTTCGACTTTCATTGGATACTCCTTAATTCATGGAGTATTTTAGGCAAAGGCGTTCATCAGAAATAGCGAGTTATTTTAAACGCTAATGTAAGAAAAACTTACAGATTAAGAATCAGCTTACCGCTAACTACAAAGGTAATAGGAGTGAAGACACTATGCGCAAATTAGTCCCACTGAAGTCAATCTATGCCTTTGTTGCGGTAGCAGAGACTGGCAGCATGACAGAAGCGGCTCAACTGCTCTCTGTTAGCCATTCCGCGGTTAGCCAAGCCATCAAATCCTTAGAAAGCCAAGTGAACAAGCCTTTGTTTGATCGAGTTGGTCGCCAAGTTCGCCTCAATAACGAAGGGAAAAAATACTATCGTAAAGTCGCACCTGCACTTGAGCAGATTGTCGATGCCACAGAAGCGCTGATTCATGACCAAAATTCCAAGCGCATTACCTTTAATATGGTCAACTCACTGGCCCTGCATTGGTGGATACCTCGAATGTCGAGTTTGCAAGAGTTCGCCCCGCAACTAGATATCCGCTTATCTAACCTGATTGGTCAATTCAGTTTGGAACAGGAAGGCATTGATGCCGCCTTGGTGCACGGCAGTCCTCTTGAATGGCAAGATTACTATTGTGAGAAGCTGAGTGAGGATGAGTTGGTCTTGGTGTGCAGCCCTGAACTACTCGAACACTCTGCCCCATATGACATTCCAGAACTTCTGAACACCTACCCCATTATCGAAGTCACCAATGACCGCCGCAAACACGACTGGCAAGTTTGGCAAGAAGAAACCGGCATAGAACGTCCAAAAGGGAAAAAGCCGGTCACCTTTGATATGTCGATTCAGGCCGTGCAAGCCACAACACGGCGACTGGGCTTGTTGGTCACGCACCGTCTATTTGTAAAAGATGACATCAAATACGGCCAACTCGTAGAATTAGGCCAGCCAATCATCAATCCTTATCAGCAGTTTTACTTTGTCTGTCCGCCGCACAAACTTAAACATGAGGCGTTTCACTTGTTACGCTCTTGGCTGCGACAAGAGTTTGGTCAGAGCAATATACAACCCCTTGAGTAACCTATAGGCTTTATTAAAATTATTCGTTTCTTAAGTGAATAGATTAATGCCGGAATTGGTATAAAGTAAGAAGAGTACTTTCAAAACCCAAGGATGGCTTTATGAGGTTGTATCATGTCTTAATGAGTGGCGTTTTACTCATGGTGCCACTGTCTGGATCCGCAGAAACCGCCAGTAGCGGTAACGACCCTGATTTAAAAACGTTTATTATTGGCGGGCAACAAGCGTCTGCTAATCAACTCCCCTTCTTTGCGCGCCTTATACTGCACCGCACTGGCTCAAGTCAATTTGCCAACATCTGTGGCGGTACGATCGTCAATGACAGGTACATCATGACGGCAGCACACTGTGTAGAATCGGATGTATTCACCGACGGGTGGACAATCAATGATCTTCGCGTGTTAGTCAAAAACCCAACCATGGATGATGTGTTTGTCGAAGAGTTCAAAGACGTACGCTCTATCACGATTCATCCCGATTACAACGCGAGTGACTTGTGGATCAATGACATCGCGATACTGGAACTGACTCGCCCTATCACAGACAACGTCCAATCCATCACTTTGCCACAGGACTTTGGTGACTACAGTAACCGGTCAGTTTTCCAAATTTTTGGCCTTGGTCAAACCTCGACCAACGATGAGACAGGACCGAATTACCTGCGCTGGGCAGAAATCCAACCTCTTACAGACTCACAATGTTCTTCACTGGTTTCTGGTTTTAACTCTCAAGAAAGTTTGTGTGCGAACGGCTTCCCAAACCGAGCTTACACGGGAATATGTAGTGGTGATTCCGGCGGCCCGTTAACGTATCAAGATGGTAGCGGTAATTATCAACAAATCGGCATCGTTAGTTATGGCTCATCAGTTTGCGAATCTCCTGCCATTCCTAGCGTATTTACTGAAGTATTGAATTACACCCCTTGGATTGAGGCACAAACCAGCGCTGGCACTAAGACCACTTACGATGCCGCATTAGCCACGACCGAAGATTATCACAGTGAAGGAGATTCCGGTTTTGACCCAGAAGACACCACAAGTAATGACTTCGGTGATAATGGCAGTGATGGGGGTTCTATCGGACTTGGTTGGGTCGCTTTAGGAGGCCTACTGGCTTGGACAAGACGACGTAAGTCTTTGTAGCACGTAACTTTATCCTTAGTTACATTTTTTAGAATAAAAACTCTAATCCACGTTATTTTCCAGTTCATCTCAAGCCGATAATACTGTTATTATCGGCTATCCAACCATTTTCAGATCAAACTCATGAATAAAGCTGCATCGGCTCGCCGAATCAAAGCGATGCTGTTTCTGACTCTTGGCGTCACCCTGTCCGTATTTGCCGGATTTGCACTGTCGCAAATGTTCGTCATTGAAAAAGATGCATTCCAGCTTATATCAGTCGTTAGCTCAGTAATGGTGGTGAGTTTTTTACGTTACCAATGGCGAGCTTTACCTGCGATTGTATTGAGCTTGATGGCCTATTACTTCTTTACGGGTCGAAGCTTTGAGCATGCATTGCTCTACTCCCTCACGGTTCCCATACTGCCTTTTGCGTTTTCAAGCTTATTTCACTATCTCAACAGTCGTTCACTTCATCAACCTGCCGCACGGCGGATCAGCCTGTTTTTCATCATTATTGGTTGTTTATTTCCGTTCGTTAATACCACCAAGATGATGTTGGTCAACACCTTCGTTGATGGCCAGTTCTTGAGTGCCGATTTTCTGTTTTATGCCACGTTAGGTAACTACTTAACTCAATTGCTAGTCACGCCAATCTTGTACGTAGTGGTCAGTTTGTTGACCGACACCGATACCCAGTCCTACCTTGCACTGGATAAACGTTTGAGGGTCTCTAACAACCGTTGTCAAAGCTACATAACTTGGTTGGTAAGTTGCGTCGCGATTTTCTTTGCTGCCGCACTCTCTTCTTCTTCATTTATGCTCAATTCACTGAGCTTCTTTGCCGTCTTACTTGTCGTAGTTGGTTTAGCAAAACACGGCTTGATTCGCCCACTCTTTGTCGGGTCGCCGTTTATTTTGTTGATCCTTAACGACGGTATTCGTCACTTCAATGAAGGATTGATTGGAGACAAACAGTTCTACGGCTTGCTGATCATTATTACCGTGCTCACTACGTTAGCTTACCTACTTGGCGGCTACTCAGTGAAACTGTTTGAGATGACACAAAGACAAATCCGCTCAGAGCGTATCGACCCATACTCAGGGCTTTCGAACATTGCTCAGTTGAAAGAGGACATCAGTCATCAATCTCGTTCCTTGTTGATCTACCTTGACTTAACGCCAACGCTATCGATGTTGACCGATCTAGGACATGAGGGAAAATCTCAGCTCATCATGCAACTCAGTGAGTTTTTGTACTCACGAAACAACAGCATCAATCGCTGCTATCGCCCGCCTTTCTCTACAGGGCTGCTGAGCTTTACCCATTACTCAGATACTGCAGAGGATGACCTTAACGAAGTCGCCGAGTACTTAGAGAGCTTCCAATTCTACTGGCGAGGCACATCCGTCGCATTGGTGTCGCCGACCATCTTCTGCACGCTCGTTAGCCAAGACCAAGACATTGAGAAAGTGGTGTCGATTCTGTGCGATCAACCACCTCAGAATGACAGCAGCATCCATTGGGTCAACATCCAATCTTTTGAGATGGACCGCGTGGACAAACTCAATCACATTCAACAGGTATTTAAGCGCGAGCAGTTTGAGTTGTTCTGCCAACCATACATGAAGCTTTCTGAATCTGAGCCGTCTAAACACAGCTTTGAAGTGCTCCTTCGCCTTAAAGAGCGCGATGGTCAAGTTCTACCACCTTCGGCATTTTTCCCATTGATTAATCAGTTTGGGTTGGAGCTCAAACTCGACCATTGGGTCATTCTCAATACCTTCCGAATGCTGAGTGACAAGGTTAAGAATTGGGATGAGATTGGCCACTGTGCAATCAACTTAACCGCCAAAACACTCAGTGCCGAAAACCTTGCAGCACGCATTATTGAAAGCGCTCAAAGCTTCTCTATTCCGTTAAATAAGATTTGCTTTGAGATCACCGAATCGTCCGCCCTGATCAATGAACAGCAAGCCATTGCAACCTTGAATTACTTGCGAAATCAGGGCTGCAAAATCGCGATAGACGACTTTGGAACAGGTTACGCTAGCTTCGCGTACTTGCGCAGATTGCCACTGGATATTCTTAAAATTGAAGGAGCGTTTGTTCGTGAGATTACGCAGAATGAAACCGACCGTTTGATCGTCAGCTCTATCGCGACGGTCGCAAAAGAAATGCATTTAGAAACAGTGGCAGAGTTTGTCGAGAGCACCGCACACATTGCGATATTAAGAGGTCTAGGCATCGACTTTGCGCAGGGTTATGGGGTCGCGAAACCGATACCTTTGAGCGAGTATTTAGACGAGTTATTTAAGGCTTCACACAAAGCTCAACAGCCAGAGTTGGAGACGCTATAAGGCTTTGCGCTTTAAGCGAGAGTTGATGATATCTTCAATCAGCTTTTGTTCTTTCTTGGCTTTTTCGTAGTTTTGCTTAGTGCGCCAACGTTCCAGCACCCTCTCCAAGCCTTGAACTCGGGCGTGTTTGTATTCGAGGTGCTTTTGTACCGATGCACATTCCGCCTGCATCACCGCTTGTTCGTGTTCGTGGTGGCGCAACATCTTTTGTAGCATTTGGTCTACTCGATTAAGATTCATCAGCGCGGCACTATTCAGCACAGGCGTGGTTAAAGCGGATTGTCCAGCGTGGTTCTTCAGGGCAGAAAGTTGCGCTAGTTGCATCGTAAGGTGGGAGTGACGCTGACGCATGACATCAAGTTGCTGCCCGACTTTGTCTCGCTGCTTCTCTTCCATCAATTGCAGCTTGCCCACCGCCTTAAGTTTCGACTCCATCTAATTCCTTAATCCGCTTATCAAGCAGCAATTACTGCTCGCTTTGAAACATCTGCGCTAACGCCGTCAAACTGGTTGGGTAGTCCACCGCTTCATTGGCTGACTGTTGTAAATAAGCACGCAAATGCGGATACATAGAAACCGACTGATCCAGTTCAGGATCTTGCCCAGGTTGGTATCCACCAAGAGGCAATAACTCTTTCACTTGCAGATAATTGGAGTAAAGCTGACGGAAGTTATTCGCAATCGTACTGTGCGCTTCATGAGTACAAGCGTTCATACAACGGCTGATGGAGGCGTTGATATCAATCGCAGGATAATGGCCTTGCTCAGCCAGTTGACGAGACAACACCACGTGTCCATCAAGAATTGCGCGCGCCGAATCCACCACTGGATCTTGTTGATCATCCCCCTCGGCGAGAACGGTATAGATCGCGGTTAAACTGCCGTGGGGGTTTTCGCTGTTACCTGCTCGCTCAAGAAGCTGAGGCAATACGCTGAATACCGAAGGCGGATAACCACGTGAGGCAGGCGGCTCACCTAAAGAAAGGGCAATTTCACGTTGTGCCATGGCATATCGCGTCAATGAGTCCATCAGTAGTAAGACGTCTTTGCCTTGGTCGCGAAAATACTCAGCAACACGGTGGCAAAGTAATGTCGCACGCAGTCGCATGAGCGGAGATTCATCGGCTGGCGCGGCAACGATAATGGCTTTTTTACGCGCTTCTGGAGTGAGGTTTCGTTCAACAAACTCACGCACCTCTCGACCACGTTCGCCAATCAAGCCCACCACAATCACATCGGCCTCGGTGTTCTGAGTAATCATGCCCATCAGGACACTTTTACCCACGCCACTGCCCGCCATTAAGCCGATGCGTTGTCCCTTGCCCACGGTGAGCAAACCATTGATCGCGCGGACGCCAACGTCTAAAGGCGTATCAACAGGACGACGCTTAAGTGGGTTGATCGGTTTAGGTTCAAGTGAAACACGATCTCCCCCCTTAAGCGGCGCACCGTCATCAAAAGGTTCGCCAAGCCCATTCACTACACGCCCTAGCCATTGTGAACTGAGCTGAACCGTACTGTCGCCATCAAGGGGAATCACCTTGGCACCAGCAAACAAGCCACCTAAGCGGCGAATCGGCATTAAGTAGGCCACAGTATGATCAAAACCAACCACTTGTGCCTCGATCATGTCGCCCTCTGCCGTTTCCACTAGGCAGCGCTGTTCAAGTTTGAATCGGCACCCGACGGCTTGCAGCATTAAGCCGTTCACTTTAATCAAACGTCCCGTCACTCGCGCAACAGGAATCGAATCGAGTGACGCCAACGCATCACTCAATCTCTCGTTTAACAGTTCGTGGCTCAACGTGTTACTCATGTTCAGTCTCTACTTGTGGCATCGAGACTTCATCGAGCAAATGCTGTTTTACGTTATCCATGCAGGCTTGCAGGCGTGAATCGCAGCTTGCGTCTGCTTCTGCGTCTTCTGTCACAAGTTGGCATCCACCAACGGGTAGTTCCGCGTTTGCCACTAACTTCCAAGCCGTTGGTAGGTCAGCATTGATTTGCGTAATTCGCTCCAAATCCTGAGGATTAAGATGAACAATCACGCTTTCCGCTTTACCCGGCATGGCTGACAAGGTTTCATCAACAAGAGCCAGAATCTGTTGTGGCATCAAGGTGAGCTCCGCACGAATCACTTGCTGCGCCACCTTCTGCACCAGCTCACAAATCATATGACGCTGCTGTTGTTCTTTGTCATTTTGCCAACGAGACAAGGCTTGAAACAGTTCATTGACTGGCTTCGCCGCTTCGACAAAGCTTTGCTTACCTGATTGCTCACCAGAGATGAATCCCTTCTGGAAGCCTTCTTTCTGCCCTTCAAGCAATCCTTGTTGTTTACCTTGATCAAGCCCCTGACGTAACCCTTCATCATGGCCTTGCTGCAAACCTTGCTGGAAGCCTGCTTCAAGCTGCTGTTGAATATCCGCTTGGGTATCTTGCCAACCTTGATTATCTAGCGCGAAATCATCTTCAATATTCACTGGCTGGGCTAGCGGCGGAAAACGATGTAAGCGGTAGCCACTCGGTGGTAAGCGCATGGTGTTGGTTGCTCTTTCTGCCATTGCCTTACTCCACCGTCTGCTCTTCATAAAGCAGCAATTGGATTTCGCCCGCTTCATCAAGCTCACGAACCAGCTGCATAATATCTTGGCGAGCGCGTTGTACTCGGCTTAATACCACAGCACCGCGCAGCTCCATATCGTCTTCCAATGCTTTCGCCATGCGTTGTGGCATTGAACGTTTGATGGTTTGCTGCAAGGTAATCTCGGAGCCTTTTAATGCCACCGCCCACAATTCCAACGGGATTTGCTGAACAAGCGCATCCATGGTTTCTTCGCGCTGACGGCCAAGCACCATAAAGTCGAACATGTTCTCTTCGATTTCGTTGACCACGTTTTCGTCGTGCAACTTGAGCATTTCCATCAAGGATGCGCGGTCACCTTCGAATCGGTTAATGATGTCTGCGGCTTGTTTCACGCCCGAAAGCGGTGTGCTTTGACTTGCTGACACTTTCTCGATGCAACGTTCCACCAGTTCATGCAAGTCATTCGCTACTTGATGATCGATGTCTTGCAACTGAGCGATGCGGAACAAGATTTCATCGTGGTAATCCTGAGGTAGATGCTTTAAGACCGCCGAAGAGCTGTCTGCTGGCAAATAGGCCAAGAAAATAGCTTGCATCTGAGGGTGTTCATTGACAATAAAGCGAGCCAACGTTTCTGCTTCTACCCATTGTAAACGCTGCATGTTGTTGCGAATTTCATCGCCATACAGATTATTGAGTAAACCTTTCGCTAAGTCATTACCCAAGGCTTTACGCAGCGTATTCGATAGGTACTCTTTTGAAGCACCACGAATACCACTGTGTTCACGAAAATCTTCGAAGAAATGTTGAATCACCCCTCGTGCAGAATCACTCTTAATGCCATTCAACTTCGCCATTGCACGTGTGACGCGTTGGGTTTCATCTCGGCTGAAGTGTTGCAACACTTTGGCTGCCGCATCTTCACCCATGCCCAACAGCACAAGTGCGGTTTGTTCTACATAACTAAGCGTCTGCTTTGACGTCGACTGCGCTGTGTTCATTGATGTTTACCCATTGTTTCAGAATTTCGGCTACACGCTCTGGCTCTTCGTTAGCAATAAGCTGTAGGTGTTTCAATTGAATCTCGAGTGGAGAGCCTGCTGGCGGCAGCATGTCGCTGTTTACATCCAAGCCAGACGACACGGCAATGCCTTTCTCCGACAGTTTGCGGTTAAGCACTTCTTCTCGCTCACGCTCTTCACGTGTCTGAAGGTTGTCGTATTCCGGCTCCACTTGTGGCTCGGCAAATTCAAGCTCTGGTGCTGGTTTGTCCGCGCCCGTTAGGTGCATGATCAAAGGACGAAGCACGAAGAAGATCATCGCTAAGCCCAGCATGCCGCCAATTACGTAGCGCAGTGGCTGCTGTACCGTCGGGTCTTGCCACCAAGGCAGTGCTGGCGGCGCATCAATCTCAATCGGAGTGAAGTTAAAGCTCATCAAACTTAGGCTGTCACCACGAGTATTTGAGATGCCTACTGCGTCCATGATCATGGTTGAGATCTGAGTTTTGTCCGCTTCACTCCAAGCAACGCCGTCTGGTGCCGCTTGCGAGTTAAGCAATACAGAAACGCTCAATTTTTCGATTTGGCCTTGCTGGTACTGAGTACGACGCACGCTACTGCCAACTGCATACTGACGGTTGATCTCTGAGCGAGCATTGGTGTTCTGGCTATCGTTGGTTGGCGTTTCACCGGTTACTGGCGGTTGATTGCTTAGAGAGCCAGGAATGCCAAGCGCAATTTGATCAACGGAATTGTTTTGAATGGTGTGCTCGTTACGAACCACTGGTGCGTTATCGAGGATCTCTTGGGTTTCCTCGACTTGGCTGAAGTTCATGTCTGCCGCAACTTGTACGCGGAAGTTACTTGGCCCCACGATTGGCGTTAGCATGTCTGCCGCACGTTGGATAATCTGCTTCTCAACACTCTTTTGGTATTCAAGGTACTTCGCGTTGACTTTACCCGCCTCGGCAGAAGCGACGTCAGCACTAAGTAGTCGGCCGTATTGGTCAATCACTGAAACAAATTCTGGCTTCATTGCCGTGACACTGCCAACCACCAAATTGATGATCGCTTCCACTTGCTCAGGCTTAAGATCTTCACCCGGCTTGAGTTCTAACATGACAGAAGCCGAAGGGTTTTCCGTGTTTTGACGCACGAATAAGGTTTGACGAGGAATCGCTAAGTGCACACGCGCGTTGGCTACCGCATTCAGCGACATGATAGTGCGCACTAACTCCCCCTCTAAACCATGGCGGTAACGTGCCGTTTCCATAAACTGACTCGTACCCAGAGAGCTGTCTTCTTTCAATGAATCCAGACCGGTTGGCAGTTTGGCTTTGACACCTTTCGACGCAAGCAACATGCGGATACGGGCGACTTCACCTTCTGGAACTAATACTTGGCCATTTTGCTCTTGCATGCGGTAGCTGATGCCTTCAGTTTCTAATACCGACACAATTTCGCCGATATCAAAACGCTCTTGCTGACTGTAAAGCGGACGGAAACTTTGCGAAGAACTCCAGAGCGCTACCACGATGATAGCCGCAACAATGGCCGCTAAAACCGCAGACAATACCAAGTTACGTTGGCTGCTTGACCACAGTTGCTTGAGTTTATTGGTTACGTCATCCATCCCACGGTTTGGGGACAGAGTCTGAGTGGAGCCGGCATGCATTGCAGAATTTCCGGCCACTTGAGTGGATAGTTCTGACATGGGTTACACCGGCATCTTCATGATATCTTCAAAGGACATGACCACTTTGTTGCGCACTTGCATCAAAGCATTGAAAGAAAGGCTCGCCTTTTGACTGGCGACCATCGCACCGACCAGATCGTCACTCGCGCCGGTTTCAACTGCGGTCATTTTTTGGCTTGCTACCGATTGATGTTGATTGACCGTGTCGAGCACATTGGTCATCGCTTGTGAGAAAGAAATCGGTGCATTCAAAGTCTGTTGATCTAACGGGTTTGCACTCACAACAAATTCAGGTGGCTGAGCTTGCGTTCGCATCGCCTCCATTTTAGACAGCATTAATTGCTCTGCTGAGACTGCATTAGTTGGTTGACTTGCCATCTACTTTTCTCCTTTTAGGCAGCCGAGCCAAGCGCCGACTGTAAATCAATACCGTGTTCGCGCATTGCTGCAAGCTTGTAACGTAACGCCCGAGTAGACACACCCAAAGCGTTGGCGGTTTTGGTTCGGTTTCCACCAAACTGACGTAATTTATCTAGGATGAATTGGAACTCGGCTTGCTTCTTCGCTTCGACATGACCAAAGCTAGAAACAGGCTCAGCGGAAGGCACTGGCGTCAGCAATTCAATCGGCAGCATTAGATCATGAGCCGTGATGTAATCCCCATGGCGCATGACAAGTGCTCGTTGAATGACGTTTTCGAGTTCACGAATATTGCCCGGCCAGTGGTACTGGCTTAGCGCAGCAATGGCATCTTGGGACAGATGACAACGGCTGCTATCTTGGTATTTTTCAATAAAGAATTGGCTGATAGGTAAGATGTCTTCTTTGCGCTCACGCAATGGCGGCCAATGCAATGGCAGCACATCTAGGCGGTAGTAAAGATCTTCACGGAACGTGCCTTTTTGCACTTCTTCACGCAAGTCTTTGTTGGTCGCGGCGATCACTCGGATATCCAACTGAATCGCTTTGTGGCTGCCAACACGTTCTACTTCGCGCTCTTGAAGTACACGTAACAACTTTGCTTGAACCGCCGGTGACATTTCACCAATTTCATCGAGCAGAATCGTGCCGCCATTGGCCTCTTCAAACTTACCACTTTGCGAATTCGTGGCTCCGGTAAATGCCCCTTTCACGTGACCAAACAACACCGCTTCCAGCATTGATTCTGGAATAGCGGCACAGTTAACGGCAACAAACGGGCCATCATCACGAGGCGATTGTTCATGAACGTAACGCGCCAGCACTTCCTTACCCGTGCCAGATTCACCAGTAATAAGCACGCTAGCATTGGTACACGCGGCGCGATGCGCGAGTTGAAGCACTTGTTTACTGCGCCATGATTCGGCAACGATGTTTGCCAGTGGTTTGCCCAACGCTTCTACACGCTTGAGCAAGTTCAGCAATTGGTTTGTTTCAAATGGGCGAAGCAAGTAATCCGTCGCACCCGACTTCATCGTCTCCGCCGCCAAAATGCCCTGCTCTTGGTCAACAATCGCAATCACCACGCCAGCATTACGCTGCTTTTGATGACAAGCGACAAACTCACGCACACACATGTCCGGTAAGTTTGAGCTGACCAACGTAATGCAAGCTCGCTCTTCCAATAGCGCGCTGCGACCAGTGCGGCTGTGTCTTGCGGAATAACCAGCGTTCCCGAGAACATCAAGCACTGGTTGAGCAAGGTGTTCATTTGGCTCAACCAACAAAATATCCGTTTTCGTCATCATTGAACCTTTACCTTCTCTTGTTGGGTTTGTTGTTTTGCTTCTGCGTTGTTGGTAGCAACGTTGATTTTGGCAACCACACGCTCGTTGTCTCGAACAAGGCGCAACGTCACACGACGGTTTTTAGCTTGTCCCGCTTGCGTGTTATTGCTTGCTATTGGGTATCGCGAGCCATGAGCACGAACTTCAATCAACGAACGGTCAACGCCTAGTTGAACCAGAGCTTCTGCGACTTGCTCCGCTCGCTGGCGAGATACGGTTAAGTTCGCCAATTGAGAGCCAACATTGTCGGTATGACCATCAACCAGAATCTTGGTGACGCGGTCATCGACAGAAATGTAGCTGTATAAAGCTACGATAGTGCTTTGTTGGCTACGACTTAGTGTTTTTTGGCCAAACTGGAATGGCAAGTTCACATCACGAGCTTGGGAGTACGACAACTTCGGCAACTGCGCTCGACATTGATTGAATGATGCCAACGCATTTTGAATTTGAATGGTTGGTAAGGTGACACCACTGATGGCGGAATCATTCTTTCCGCTTAGTGACAACGTAACCCAACTTCCGGAAGTAATGGCTTTAAGTAGAGACTCCGTCCCATGCGTGAAAGCAAACTGATTCGTTGCTGTTGTTAATGCAAGAGAAGCCTCTTCTTTCCTTAAAAGCTCTTTTTCCCAAGGAGCACTCTCACTAAACAATAAAACGTTATTCCATTTATTGTTGTTATTGTGAACGTCAGCAATAAATGTAACTTGGTTATTTGGTTCCGCTAGGAAATAAAACTTCCCCTGTGGAATATTTGAATGCATTAAGTTGCACTCAAATTTATTTCCTTTATATAGCCAAGTAGAAAGGTCCATGGGTATGGTGATTTTTTCACCTGCCAATGCAAAATTAGGTGAAGTTAAACCAGCTAATAGGAATACTTTAGAAAATATTATCAAACCTCTTCTTCGCAGGTATTTATCACACAACCCTGACATTGAAGGTTTAATTAAATATGCCATTGGATGAAAAAATTTGGCATAGGTAATCATATTAATTCCCTATTCTGAAATATTAAAAGTGGTCATTAATCGTTCACACAGCTTAGAGAAGCATTCGTCGAAAGACTTTTTTAGACCAACAAAACAATGAGTTACAAAGCTCAAATTGAAAAAGCTGCCGTTTTCCCTATCAGCATAAACTGACCGAATTAACAACAACTTAGCTAATAATTGTTATAATTTTTTATTAACTCTTTTATAAGTCAAAACTAACTCTTTTTAATTTTTATTAAAAGTACCTATGGTTAGCTTCAAATCAACATGTGAACTAAAGTCACAATCTTTAAAGTTGAAACTAAAGGATCATAAAAAAGTCTGTGTAGACTGTCCGCAATTAAGTTAAAACAGTTTCGTTTGTTAACGCACGGTAAAATATAAATGGAAAGCAGAGTTAACGAGCCTATTTCCGACATCAAATTGCTTGATGTAGAGTTGCTAGGCAAACCTATTCATATCATTCGTGAAAAGCTCGAAAGTTTGATTTCAGAATCTTGTTCAAGCCTAACCAATGAATTACAAAATTGGCTCAGCTCCAACAAAATCGAAGCGAATTTAGTTGCAGTAGAGCTACACAGATTCTCGCCAACGTTATTGGATAAAGACCAAACCTCCACTTATCAGCATCAAGATGGTGGCATGGTGTATATCCACGGAGACGCACAAGCACTAATCAAACTGGCTGACCGTTTTTACGGTGCGGCAACAGAGCGTACTTCTACTAGCTTGACCGCGAGTGACCTGCGCCTTCAAGAGCGTATCAGTCGAATCATCATCAACTGGCTAGCGCCTCAAGAAATGTGGCAACCCTGCGAATATGAAACGCCACGAGGCATCGGTCTGCATGCTGAGCTTTCAATCGCGTTTGAAGATTTCCAAGGTGCCATTCATCTCAAGCTTGATAGCACCATGATTCAAACCTTGATTGAGCAGCTAGCCCTTCATAACGATGCGGATTTGTATCAGCCGTTTTGTCGCTCGTTAGAGTCAACCCCCGTACGTCTTAACGTCGTTTTGAGCAAGAAAACCATGGCATTGAGTGATGTGGTTGGATTACAGCCAGACGATATTTTGCCAATCGAACTTCTCAATACCGTGCCAGTGAGCATTGGTAACCAAACTCTTTTCTCTGGTCGTGTTGCAGAACAAGACGGTCAGCTTGTATTGATCTTTAACCCAGATAAGGAATCGCAGCGATGAGCGAAGCGCAAGAGAACCAAGCATTCGACGCCGATGAATTAAACTTTGACGATTTTCAATTAGAAGATTTCGAAACCGAACAAGCTTTCGCTCCAGAGCCCGTTGCTGAGCGCGATTTGAGTTTCTTCAAAAGCATCCCGGTTACCGTGACACTTGAGGTGGCGAGCAAAGAAATTCCTTTGGGTGACTTGATGAAAGCCGGTGAAGGAACCGTGATTGAACTGGACAAGCTCAATGGCGAACCGCTTGATGTAAAAGTAAATGGTTCCCTAATGGGGCAAGCGGAAGTCGTGGTCATTAACGACAAATATGGCCTGCGCCTGATCAACGTTCATGATTCTGCGCTTAACAGCGTAGGTCGATAATTTCAGGTGGGTTGTGCGATGAATGTTCTGGGTGCCAGTCAGCGTCGATTACCTTTATTGGTGATTGCATTGCTTGGTGTGCTGTTGTTTACGCTTCCAACCATGGCTGCTGACAACGGTTTAACCATCTTATCCGTTTCCGACGGAGACACGCAGCAAGAGTACAGCGTTAAGCTGCAGATTCTATTGCTGATGACGGCGCTCAGCTTCTTGCCAGCTTTCATACTCATGGCCACCAGCTTTACGCGCATTATCGTGGTATTGGCGATTCTGCGTCAGGCATTAGGTCTACAACAAAGTCCACCAAACCGTGTGTTGGTCGGCATTGCACTGGCATTGACGTTACTCATCATGCGTCCTGTCTGGACCGATATCCACGACAATGCTTTTAAGCCTTATGACAATGGCGAAATCACCTTGATGCAGGCGTTTTCGGTGGCCGAAAAACCAGTGCGAAACTTTATGTTGGCACAAACCCACCAAAGCTCGCTGGAGCAAATGTTGCGCATTGCCAACGAGCCCATCGACCAAAATGTGGAAGACATTTCGTTTGCGGTCGTGTTGCCGGCTTTTGTCATCAGTGAGCTGAAAACCGCGTTTCAAATCGGCTTTATGTTGTTTATCCCGTTCCTGATCATCGACCTTGTCGTCGCCAGCGTCTTGATGGCGATGGGTATGATGATGCTGTCACCTCTGATCATTTCTCTGCCATTCAAATTGGTGGTGTTTGTTCTGGTCGACGGTTGGGCAATGACGGTCGGCACACTATCCGCCAGCTTTGGGTAGTGGGGGCGCATCATGACACCGGAACTCACCGTTACCCTATTTTCTGATGCCGTTTGGCTGATCATCTTGATGGTGGCCGTTTTGGTCGTACCGGGTTTGATTGTCGGCCTGTGTATTGCTGTATTTCAGGCTGCTACGCAAATTAACGAGCAAACGCTAAGCTTCCTGCCACGTTTGTTGGTCACGCTGCTAATGGTGATTTTTGCAGGTCACTGGATGCTGCGAAAAATCATGGAACTGTTTGATTTCTTGTTCCACAACATTCCGGGGATGATCGGCTAATGGCGATCACGTTTGCGGAACTATCCGTGATTCTAGGTCAGCTTTGGTGGCCATTTTTTCGCGTCGGTGCCGTGTTCATTTCCATGCCATTTTTTGGTGACGCGTTGATTCCAGTCTGGGTTCGCAGCTTGCTTGCCCTCTCAATTGTGGTGATCACCGCGCCACTTATGCCACCGATGCCAGAAGTCGAACTGTTCTCAATGACCTCGCTTTTCTTAGCGTTTGAGCAAGCGATATGGGGCCTGATGTTCGGCTTAATCCTGCACATGTTATTCAATGTTTTTACCATGCTCGGCCAGACAATTTCATTGCAAATGGGCTTAGGTATGGCCGTGATGAACGATCCGGTTAACGGCTTGTCCGTGGCAATTCTCGGTCGCATGTTCCTTATCCTCTCAACTTTGCTGTTTCTTGCGCTTGAAGGGCATTTACTGGTTATCGACATCGTCATTCAGAGCTTTGTCGTTTGGCCGGTGGGATCGGGTATCACCGCCCTGTCTTTGCAAGGCGTCGTGAATATCTTTGGGTGGATGTTTGCTTCTGCGTTGGCTCTCGCATTGCCAGCTATCGTTTCCATGCTGCTCGCCAACATCAGCTTTGGTGTGATGAACCGAGCCGCGCCCTCTCTAAACGTTTATGCTCTGGGCTTCCCGATGACCATGCTGTTAGGTTTGTTCAGCGTGTTGATCTCTGTTTCTGGGGTGCCAAGTCGCTATACCGCGTTAGTCCACGACACCATTCGTTTCTTAAATAACTTTATGTTGGGGGGCGCATGAGCGAACAGTCGTCTCAAGACAAAACCGAGAAAGCCTCCCCCCAGAAGGTAAAAAAAGCCCGTCAAGAAGGGCAAATTCCTCGTGCAAAAGAATTCACTACCGCGGTTATCTTCTTAGCCGTTGCGATGTTTTTCTATTCCCAGCTCAATAGCATTTGGGAGAGCATGTCGGGCGTATTCCGTTACAACATGACCTTAACCAAAGCAGACCTAGAAAACCCAAAACAATTGGTGGAGCACCTTGGTCAGAGCTTGGCGGTGATCATTGAGATGCTCTTGCCTCTCTTCACGGTCATCATCATTGTCACCTTTGGCAGCAGCATGGTGTTAGGCGGCTGGATGTTCCGTCCGGCGAACGTGCTACCGAAACTGAGTAAGCTCAATCCTATCTCGGGTATCAAGCGTATTTTATCCACTCGCTCAGTGGTGGAGCTGGTTAAATCCACCGTCAAAGTATTAGTCATCTTCGGCATTCTTTATGGCTACCTAGACAACCACCTTCAGCCACTGCTTGGCATGCAAAACTTACCACTTAGCCAAGGCTTCTCACTGATCATGTCGATTCTGTTTGAAGGTCTGCTGCTGATGGGCTTTGCCCTGTTGTTGTTTGGGGTGATTGATATTCCTTATCAACGTTGGGAGCACCTCAAAGAACTGCGCATGACCAAACAAGAGCTGAAAGAAGAATTTAAGAACAACGAAGGTCGACCTGAAGTTAAACAACGCATTCGCCAAATTCAGCAACAGTTCGCACGTCGAAAAATCGACAAAATGGTGCCCACCGCAGACGTGGTGATCACCAACCCTACCCACTATGCCGTTGCATTGAAATACGAGCCATCCCTGTCCGATGCACCATTTGTGGTGGCAAAAGGCGTCGATGAAACCGCCATGCACATTCAACGCATCGCACGCGAGAACAAAGTTGAGATCATCAACTCGCCGCCGCTGACTCGTTCGATTTATCACACCACGGCGATTGAGCAAGCCATACCAAGCCAGCTCTACATCGCCGTGGCACACATTCTGACTTACGTTTTGCAATTGAAAGCCTTCCGTAAAGGGGATGGAAAAGAGCCAACGCCTTTGCCTCATTTTTCAATTCCAAAGCATTTGCAACACTGATTAACCCGCGTTTACCCAAGGACACCAGAGTATGTTTAACCGGTTAAAACAACTTCAAACTTCCACCAAAGGCTACATTGGCATTCCAATCGTCTTGTTGATGGTACTGGCGATGGTCATCTTGCCTTTGCCACCCTTGCTATTGGATGCGCTGTTCACCTTCAACATCGTATTAGCCATCTTGGTATTGTTGGTCAGCACCACAGCGAAGCGACCACTCGACTTTTCGATTTTCCCAACCATTCTGTTGGTCGCGACCTTGCTGCGTCTTACTCTGAACGTGGCTTCAACGCGTATCGTATTGCTTGAGGGTCACAACGGCGGCGATGCGGCTGGTAAGGTGATTCAAGCCTTCGGTGAAGTGGTGATCGGCGGAAACTACGTGGTCGGTATGGTGGTGTTCATCATCTTGATGATCATTAACTTTGTCGTGATCACCAAAGGTGGCGAACGTATTTCTGAAGTATCAGCACGCTTTACCTTGGATGCGCTACCGGGCAAACAAATGGCCATCGATGCCGACTTAAACGCAGGCTTGATTGACCAAGAAACTGCGCGTCAACGCCGCAAAGAAGTGGCAAACGAAGCGGACTTCCACGGTTCAATGGATGGTGCATCCAAGTTTGTTCGCGGTGATGCGGTTGCCGGCTTGCTGATCCTGTTCATCAACATCATTGGTGGTATCAGCATTGGTGTGTTCGAACACGGACTACCAGCATCAGAAGCCTTCAAGACTTACGCCCTACTGACCATCGGTGACGGCTTAGTTGCTCAAATTCCATCACTTCTACTTGCTACCGCTGCCGCTATCATCGTAACGCGCATTAACGACAGCGATAACGGCATGTCGGAAACCATGCACAAGCAGTTGCTTGCAACACCGGCAACCTTGTTTACCGTAGCGGCGATCATGGCTATTATTGGTATGGTTCCGGGAATGCCTCATCTCGCGTTCTTCACCTTTGCAGCAGTATTGGCGTTTGCAGGTTGGCGACAGAGCAAAAAGCCAGTGCAAGATACGCAAATCGACCAAGTAGAAGCACTCTCTCATGCCATGCAGGAAGAAGAAACCGCACTTACTTGGGACGATATTCCTCATGTCCATACCCTGTCTCTTGCGTTGGGCTACCGATTGGTTCACTTGGTTAACAAAGAGCAAGGTGCACCTTTGGCGCAGCGTATTCGCGGTGTTCGTCGAAACCTGTCCGAGCAAGTGGGCTTTCTACTGCCGGAAGTGCGTATTCGCGACAACCTAAGTTTAAAGCCGAACCAATACACCATTGCTCTGAACGGCGAAGTGATTGAACAAGGTTTTATCGAGCCAGAACGTTTGATGGCGATTGCTGTGGGTGAAACCTATGGCGAAGTGGATGGTATTCTTGGCAGTGACCCAGCCTACCAATTGCCTGCGGTTTGGATTGAACATCAAGACAAAGCGAAAGCGCTAAACATGGGCTACCAAGTGGTTGATGATGGCACGGTTATCGCCACACACATCAGCAAAATCATGAAAACCAATTTGGCTGAATTGTTTACTCATGACGATGTTGAAGCCATGACTCAACGTCTTACGGCGCAAGCGCCAAAATTGGCTGAAGCCTTAGCCGCTGCACTAACGCCAGCACAGCAACTTAAGGTTTACCGTCAGCTTCTGCTCGACCAAGTGCCATTGAAAGACATTCGCACCATCGCTAACACCATGTTGGAATCTTCAGAAAACACCAAAGATCCGATTTTACTCGCGGCGGATGTACGCTGCGCACTTAAGCGAACCTTGATTAACTTGGTTGCGGGTCAGAAAAACGAACTGAACGTCTACGCCTTGTCTGATGAACTTGAACAGATGTTAATGACGTCGTTGCAACAAGCTCAAGCCGCAGGCGCTGTCATGCTCGATAGCTTCCCAATCGAGCCAAACATTCTTAGTCAGTTCCAACAGAACTTGCCTTTGATTCGTCAGCAATTGAAGCAACAAGGGCTGCCGCCAATCTTATTGGTCATGCCTCAGCTGCGCCCATTGCTGGCACGATATGCACGTACCTTTACCCAAGGATTGGCGGTACTGTCTTACAATGAAATTCCAGAAAACAAACAGATCAACGTGGTAGGAAACCTTGGTTAATCTCATCTCAACAAAAGCGATGTACGACTATCTGTGCGATCTCGCACTGCAACACATTGTCACGGACGACGACCAACTGGTGTTTGATGCACTTAAACACAATGACATTCAACACGCCTGTCAGGCGATCCGTGAAACCAAAACTGGCGAGGTGGAATACCAACACCTCACTCTACGCTTTGGCCTACGTGGGGAGCAGAGTGTCTATCAGTTTGAATTGTCAGAGCAAATGCAATATTGCTTAGATTTATACAGCTTGTATTTAGCGCTGCGCCAAACACAGTTCCAACTTGAGACCTTTCATCCCGACCTTATCAGCAATGTCGTCGTACCCATTCGTGTTGACGCTTTGTTGTGGCAGGCAGGCGGCTATTTTTTGAATCAGATGATTCAATTCCACAAAGCGGCATTTCAGCATGTGGTGCCCTCTTTGCAGGCCGATGAAACCCTGTGCCTGCACGAACGAGTCACCACTTTGGTTGAACAACTGAAAGACAACGCGTATGCCTTATGGTTTGAAATCGCGACCAGCCAAGCGCACTTTGAGCGCATTGCTGAGTTTGAACCCGACATGATCAAGCTGTCCGTCACCATGGAAAACAAACAAGATCAACACGCGTTCCTACCTATAGCTCGCTTCCTGCGTCGTAACCAATTTCCTTGGGTAGCCGGAAGAGTCGCAAGCCAAAATGAACTCAACCGCTACCGCTTACTTGGTGCGAGTTATTACTTTGGCTATTTCAGTGATATTCCCACTTCATTGTCGTTTAAATCGTTCGACGATGAATAAACAGGGGTGACGATAAAGGGTGAGTTCAGCAATAAGAACTCGCCCTTTTTTATGTCTGAACAGCCTTAAAATGCGGATTTTCTGGAATAGATGTCACCAAAAATCATCAAATTAGGCGATTTCGAAAAAATTTTTAAATTTCCAATTAATCATTAAAACCAACCGACCGCCTCTAGTTAGTGAGCGGGGCGATAGTCCCACATTGAACAATCAAGGAGAACAGATTATGGCTCTATCAATGCACACTAACTACGCTTCGCTGGTTACTCAAAACACGCTAAGCAATACAAACAACATGCTTAACACTGCGATGGAGCGTCTAAGCACGGGTTACCGCATCAACTCAGCAGCAGATGACGCTGCAGGTCTGCAAATCGCAAACCGTCTAGAAGCTCAGTCACGTGGTATGAACGTTGCGATGCGTAATGCACAAGACGGCATCTCAATGATGCAAACCGCCGAAGGCGCAATGGACGAAATGACTAACATTGCTTACCGTATGAACGACTTAGCAACGCAAGCTGCAAACGGTGCCAACTCTGATGCTGACCTCGCTTCTTTATCATCAGAGTTCCAAGCTCTAGGCGCAGAGCTAGAAAATATCATCACAAACACTAACTTTGGTGGTAACAATTTACTTGATGCAGGCGGCGCAATCAGCACCGGTGTAACATTCCAAATCGGTGCTTCGCAAGCAGAAACACTAAGCATTGGTGGTACTGGTGCTGCAAGCACTGATGGACTAGCTGCTCTAAAGGCCTTCGCAGCTGATGCTAAAGCGGCTGATTTCACAGCAGCTGGTGGTGACTCACCACAGTCTATGATGGATGCGTTATCTGTTAACTCTGACACGCTAGCTGATGGCACCGCTGGTACTGCTGCCGATGGTGGTGTTATTGGTCAACTAGGTGCTGTTCGTTCAGACCTAGGTGCAAGCATTAACCGTCTTGAACACACAATGGTTAACCTAGGCAACATGGTTGAGAACACATCTGCAGCGAAAGGCCGTATCACTGATGCAGACTTTGCTGTTGAATCTTCAAACATGACTAAGAACCAAATGCTAATGCAAGCAGGTACAACAGTTCTTTCTCAAACTAACCAGCTGCCAGGCATGGCAATGTCGCTACTGCGTTAATAGAACCTTTCTATTCGCTAACAACGCGCAAAATTTAGTTCGTCCGAAAGCTCAAAGCCTCCCCTTCATCCGGGAGGCTTTTTCTTTGTCTGCTTTGGAAAAGCGTTCTAGCGACGGATGTAGATGGAAGTGGCTTCGTTAGTGTGGTTAGCAGGAATACGGAAACCAGCTTTTAGCATGGTGTTGTGCAAAACCTTGTTGAACAGCTCCAACTCGGCAGACTCTACTCCTCGATGAGGTTGATACGCTTTGAGTTCAGGGAATCGAGAGATCGCTTCTATGCGGATGTTCGCCAGTTCTTCGGCATTAATGTTCTGTTTACTGCGTAGTTTAGTGCCAATGAAAGCCTCATACGCACGGGCACACTTCATCAGTCGTAAAACAAATTCATTCATTACTGTCGTTCTTTTTAGTCGAATTGGGGGGAATAGCCAGACGTTAGCAACCACAAAAATTGCAGGGGCATAAGATAGCAAACCTTTGCATTCAGACAGGATCAGAAAAATCTGAATCCTTTAGCAGTAAACGCCGAATTCTGCTCGTTATGCATACAACCCCATACCTCTCCTTTCTTTCCTCCATTGGATTAAATCTTTCAGCCCTTTTGGTCGCCTGTTTTATTTGGGAAACCCCTTTAACCATCAAGGGGAAAGCGGAACCAACAAGGTGGAAAAAGCGCTTCCTCCCAACTAACAAAAAATATCGTAAGACACTGTTTTATATAGATATAAACATCAGGCACACATCTTGCGATTGAGTATTTATTACTGGCACAACAAAAGCCAAATACAGATGAGAGAGGGAGCGACCTCATGAGTTCGTTAGATCCAATTACCATGGCAACCCAGTTCGCCACGTTAGATGTTCAGCCATTTCAACAGCGCTACCAATTGCAAGCCGATCGATACCAAGCGCAGCTTACTGCTTTAGGTAAAGTGGAAAGTGCACTGCGTGAATTCCGCACTGCGGTTAACGAGATGAACAGCAGCACAAACAGCATCATCAAGAATACGGCAACAACCTCTCAAGATGGCTTTTTCACCGCGAGTGCCGATGCGAACGCGTTAGTCGGTAACTACCAGATCTTTGTTGAACAAGTCGCAACGTCACACCAAATATCTACCGGCATGCCAGCAAATCTAGATGCCTCAACAGAAGTTCCGACTGCCGGCACTCTAGAGTTCACCATCAACGGTGAAACTATGACGTTAGATATGTCGACGGTAGATACCGACGGCGATGGCAAAGCGACCGTGACAGACCTAGTCAGTGCAATCAACAACAACCCTGATAACCCAGGCGTAAATGCCACACTTGTTCGCTCAAACGGACAAACACACTTCATGCTCTCTAGTACCGAGACAGGCGTGGCAAACACCATCAATGTCAGTGCGACGGGAACAGGGCAAGCTTGGTTTGAAGATGCGTTCACCAACACGACAGAAATCAGCAAACCACAAGATGCTGTTATCTGGCTTGGCGCGGAAGGAACTGGTCTTCAACTCACCAACTCTAGCAATACTTTTGAAGGCGTGATTGGTGGTGTCGATATTACCGTCACCAAAGCACAAACCTCAGGTGACGCACCTATTTCAATGGAAGTAGGAACGGACAGCGAAGGCACGAAAGAACAACTGAACAAGTTTGTCGAAGCCTATAACTCCTTAGTCTCTACACTCGATGAATACACTCAAGTTGGCGGGGAAGATAAAGCCCGTGGCGTTTTGGCCAGCGACCCAACCTTACGCTCTATTGAAAGCCAACTAACTAGCTTAGTTCGTGGCGAACATGGAGGCATGCGTTTAAGCGAAGTCGGTATCACTCTTGATCGAAACGGCAAAATGAAAGTCGATCAGGATAAGTTTGCCGAAGCACAGAAGAACAACAGTGCCGCACTAGAAACCATGTTTAACGGTGATGGCGCCCTGCTCGACTCGCTTGATGACATGGCAGAACCATTCTTGAAGTTCTCTTCAGGCACGTTCAATTCTCGCAAAGATGCGCTGCAAGCCAACTTAGACCGAATTGAAGACAAACAAACCACTTTAGAACGCAAGTACGAGATGTCGTACAACCGCTACCTAAAACAATTCACTCAAATGAACACCTTAATGACGCAAATGAACCAAACCATGTCGATGTTTGGTTAAGGCTTTAGGAGAAGTACTCATGCTAATGGATTCCGGCTACGACTCATACCAACAGGTCGATCTTGATGCTCAAGCTGCATCAGCCAACCCACACCAACTCGTCGTCATGTTGATCGATGGGTTACTCGATGAAATAGAACGTGTTCGTGGCCATCTGGCGGCAAACCGTCTGGCAGAAAAGGGAACGGGTATCAATAAGTGTATGAATATCCTTATCGGCCTGAGCAGCGCGTTAGATGAAGAAAATGGCGGAGAGATCGCGGAAAACTTACGCCAACTCTATGACTTCTGCCAAGTCGAACTGTATTACACCAGTGTACAGAATGATGCAGCGCGCTTAGACAATGTTGAGCGTGTAATGGGTAACATTCGAGAAGGATGGATGAACTTTGGACAGCAAGCATAAAGTGTCGCCAGAGCGATTTCGCCACTTGTCAAAACTGATCCAAATCGCCACTAAAACGGCCGATTGGCAAGCGCTTAAACGTTACGACTTACAATTGCGCGAACTGCTGATCAGCCATAAGCCATTTTTGAAAGATCCGAAACTCGCACCGGAAATCCAGCGAGCAAAAGCCGTGCATGCGTGCGCGTTCACGGCATTGGAAAAAGCCACCAGCGAGCTAAAACAAGAAATGAATATGGTGAACGATCAACAAGAGCGTGCCATGGCTTATCAACTCGCGATGACGATGGAGCTAACGCAATGATGGTAACCAATTCAGTGCCTGCAAATGCGTCTTCTCAGTCGTCATCGTCGGGCAAAATTTCACAAGCGCGTTCAGAACAAGGCTTTTCGAAAACCGATGCAGCCTCGGTAAATCAACAGGGCCAAACCAACGCACCTCTTGTGGTGGCGGGGTTTCGTTTAAATGCACAAGCCTTACCAGCGCAAGCTACCCCACCAGAAGCTGACACACAGGAACTCAACGCTGAAGTCAGCCCTGATGGCGCGTTACTGACTGCGGTTCCTGCTATTACGGATCTCGCCACTCAAGCGCAAGCTCTCATCCAAGGAATGGGTAAAACCGAGCTCAAGCAAGGCGAAACCAACCAACTTGCGCAAGTATCGGCAGGTCAGTCTTATCAAAATACAAATGTCGGAAACCAAGCAAACCCAATGCTTAACGCCACAGTGCAAGAGAGCCCAAACGCCCCTCAAACCGGCACAACAAGCGCACTAAAGGTGTCGGCTTCGGACTTGCAAACTCTGCTTAATCAACCCGTTCAAGGGCAAGTGCTAGCGGCCAGCTCACAAACGCACACAGCAACAGGGACGCATTCGAACCCAACCTCACCATTGGCAGCGACTCCAGCTCAAGGTGCGGAGTGGGCGGCGGTTCGCGTGGATACCAGTTCTGGTAAATGGGGCGAGCAGATGATGCAAGTGCTGCAAGACCGCGTGACTTTGCAAGCTCAGCAAAACCTACAAGAAGCTAAAATCCGTCTCGACCCACCAGAACTGGGCAAGTTGGATTTGCTGGTACGCGTGGAAGGTGACCGCCTGAGCGTGCAAATCAACGCCAATACCGCCGCAACTCGTGAAGCCTTGATGCAAGTGTCTGAGCGCCTTCGCACCGAGCTTCAAGAGCAAAACTTTGTGCATGTAGATGTCAACGTAGGTTCGGACCAAGGTCAAGAAAGACAAGCACATGAAGGTGCTCAAGAAGAGACAAACATCTTCGCTGCGCGTGATACCAACGCATTTCAAACACATACAACAACAAACTATTCAGAGCATTGGCTGAACACTCAAGCCTAATTAATCATCGAGGAAAAAGGTTATGACCAAACAACAAATGATCGCCCTGTTTATCGCCATGATCATCACCAGTGCCCTCGTTTCCGCTGCCACTGTGGTAGGCGGTATTTGGTACCTCAACAAAAGTTCGGAGTCTTCTTCATCTGAATCGAGCGTGAGCACTTTCTTGGAAGATTCACCGCTGGCTTTCTTAACTGGTGAGCAACCGACGACGAAAGGCCCAAGCTTTCATCCATTAGACAAAGTGGTTCTAACCATCAAAGGTAAAAAGCAGACGCACTTTGTGATGCTTGAGCTTGCCGTGGAAACACGCCGTCCTGAACGCATGAAGAACATTGATGCTTACATGCCAATGGTACAAAACTCACTGCTAAAACTCTTCAGTGACAAAACCTTTGATGAGCTACAACAAACGGGCGCTATCGATATTCTGCAAAGCGAAGTGAAAGAAACCCTACTACTGGCCTTTGCAAAAACCGACATCGTGCGCGATATCGATGATGTTCTGCTGACCAAATACGTTGTGCAATAACGGAGCACAGCTATGTTGGAGATGAACTTACAGGAAAGTTATACCGCGACGGAGGAAGTGAATACTCCGTCTCGCCCGATTGATGAAAACGCCTTGCTGCAACGTCATCAAGTCATGGTTAAACGCGTGGTCAACCAACTGCGCGTTCACGCGACCTCTCATTGCAGTATTGAAGACATGCAGCAAATTGGTTTGATAGCGCTTGTCGAAGCCGGACGTCGTTATGGGGATGTGGATGACCCACACTTCCCCGCTTTTGCTGTTTGTCGTGTTCGTGGCGCGATTTTGGACGAGCTTCGCCGTTTAGATTGGCGCTCTCGCAAAACCCGCCAACAAGCGCATGAGTTGAACGACGTAACCCGAGACCTCACTCGTGCACTGGGCAGAATGCCGACCGATGCGGAAATCATCAAAGCGCTTGGCACTGACGAGCAAGACTTCTACAACCGTCAAAATGCAGCGTTGGCGGGCGAAATGCAAAGCCTCGACCAACTGATGGAAACAGGTGGAGACAGCCACTTCGGCGGCCAATACGACGGTATGGAGCATGAACACATTCGTCGCAGTTTAGACACCGCACTTGGCAAAATGTCGAAGCGCGATCAGCTCTTGCTCACCTTGTTCTATCAACACGAACTCAACCTCCATGAAATCGCGCTCGTGCTCGACCTGACACCACCTCGCATCTGTCAGTTGCACAAACAAGCGCTTAAACAACTCAACCAATTAATGTCCTCTTAGGAGTCACAAGATGCAAAAGTTTTTTGGAGCCATTACCGTCCTGATGTGTGTCTTCGGCGGATACATGTGGGCAGGCGGTAACCTCGGTGCAATTTGGCAGCCAGCCGAGTTTTTGATCATCATTGGCGCGGCCGCTGGCTCACTGATCATCGGTAACCCGCCACAAGTGCTAAAAGAAATGCGCCAACAAGTGCGTGCGACCATCTCTGGCCCACGTGAAGAGTACGAGTACTACATGGAACTGATGGCGCTGCTGAACAACTTACTTGAAACCGCACGCAGCCGTGGCTTTAAGTTTCTCGATTCTCACATTGAATCACCAGAGCAGAGCTCGATTTTCCTTGCTTACCCACAAGTCAGTAACGATCACCGCCTTATTTCTTTCATTACCGACAATTTACGTTTAATGGCAATGGGACAAATGTCGCCTCATGAATTAGAGGGACTGTTAGAACAAGAAATCGAAGCGATTCAAACCGAGATGCTCCTACCTTCACGCTCTATGCAGCGCACGGCAGAGGCACTTCCAGGGTTCGGTATTCTTGCAGCAGTCGGTGGCATCATCATCACCATGCAAGCCATTGATGGCTCAATTGCGTTGATTGGTTACCACGTTGCTGCCGCCCTTGTTGGTACATTCATTGGTATTTTCGGTTGTTACTGTTGTTTAGATCCACTCAGTAACGCCATGGCTCAACGAGTTAGACGAAACATGACGGCTTTCGAATGTGTACGCGCCACTTTGGTTGCTTACGTTGCGAAGAAGCCTACCTTGCTCGCTATCGACGCTGGCCGTAAACACATTCAGTTAGACATCAAACCAACTTTCAACCAAATGGAGAAGTGGCTAGCTGAACAGGAGGGATAATGCAAAAACAAGAGCATGTGGTGTTCAAACGCGCAAAAGCACATAACCATGACGAGTTTCATGGTGGCGCGTGGAAGGTCGCGTTTGCCGACTTCATGATCGCGTTGATGGCGCTGTTTCTTGTCCTTTGGGTCATGCAAGTGGTCGACAAGGAAGAGCGCAAAGCCATTGTGGCGCACCTTCATAGTTCGAGCGTTTTTGATAAGAGCTACGGCAACCCTTTCGATACCTCACAAAGTATCTCTCCTATCGACTTGGCACAGGACTCTTCTGTGCCAAGTAAACACAACTCCAACCATGTCGTCAGCTCGTTCTTCCAAGGTGACGGCGATGGCCCAGAGATTGACTCGCTTATCCCAGGCAATTTCGATACCCAAGAGCAACTTGCTCTGCTGGCAAAAGTAATTGATGAAGTCGTCGGACAAATCAGCGCGCAAGGTAACGTTAATGTCACCATCACACCGCAAGGTCTGCGTATTGTTTTGCAAGATGACTACAAGCAACACATGTTCAGTCGTGGCGGCGCTGAGTTGACCCCTTTCTTTGAAGACTTATTACTTGCGCTTGCTCCTGTGTTCGAACGTATCAGCAATCCATTGATCATCAGTGGCCATACTGACTCGACACCGTTCAAGAAGCGTTTTGGTCGACAATCAAACTGGGCGTTGTCCGCCTCTCGTGCGGATGTTGCAAGAAATACCTTGGTGGAAGGCGGCATGCCAGATGATCGCGTCATGCAAGTGACAGGCATGTCGGATCGCGCGCTACTGAATCCTGAAGAGCCTGACTCTAGCGAAAACCGTCGAATCGAGTTGTTTATTCTGACTACGCCAGCGGCACAAGTGTTGGAAACCTTCTTTGGTAATCAAGAAGACAGTGAGTTACAAAAGGCCAAGCAACAAGCGGAATTTAATCAGCCCGTCATTAGGCAAGAAGTGATTCGTTACTCGGTCGAACCGAGCGACCAAAAAGCTCAGATTCAAGACCTCTAACCCCCTAAAAGGTCACCAGTTTCTACCCTCTGCGTGACCTTTTATTCCCAACGATAATATTGCTGAAATTTGTTTAGTTGAGTTCGATATGCCCGTACCCGCGCCCAATAAATCAAAAAATGACTCGCTTAAAAAAGCCTTTCTCTGGCTGATCATTTTCGACTACCTATTGCTGGCGTTTTTTCTCACTCAGTTATCAAGCCTCAATCTCAACAGCGGCACCATGATTAGCTTGTTGCTCGTGCTCTATAACATCTTGCTGGTCTCTTTTTGCTACCAGCGCACCAGCAACCACGATTCTTACATCATCTACCCAGTACTTTCAGCAACGCTACTAGCGTTCGTCTGCTTTCTGTATTTCTTCTTTTTGGTGTGATTGTTACGCATCATTCGGTACCGACGTCTCGGGCAAAAATGACGCCAAACAGCACATGACAAATCAACAGAGGAAACAGCGCCTCAGAAAATGTCAGCCATGCCTTCCAAGAACAGTAAATGATGATCGGGTGTGCAATCAAAAGCACGTACCACAAGACCTTATTCAAGTAGACAAGAAAACGGGTATCAGCATGTTTCTTTTGAAAGTTTAGAGCGCCAAATGTCCAACATAGCATCGTCCATCCCATCATGGCTCCAACGAGAATCGTAATAGTAGTGTTGACCATCAAATACTTAGCAAACGTGCCTCTGATAACCATATGAAAGAAATGAAAAAAGGAAGCAATAATAGCTTCCTTTGAAAGTGATAGATGGGCTTTGAAGTGTTCTGTATCGGACTACCGAATCATCAAATAAAAGAGAACACCTGCCGTGAACCCTAATATGGCCAAAAATGTTGAGCTCGGTTTGCTGTGCTTCTCTTTCGATACCATTTGTTTGGCCATGTTGACTCCTTGTCTTTGGCGTTCCTTTTCGTTTCTGGGCTGATATTTAAGCCAGTACGCGTTCGCTGATCATCTTGTTGAACGAGACTAGATCAAAAGAGCCTCTGATTTCAAAGCGCACTCGCCCTACTTCACTGAGGAACAATTCAATCTCACAGTCCAGATCTAGCGTGCCTGAGGTTTCAATCGAGAATGCATTAATCTTGCTGTATGGCAGAGAGGTGTAGTCCACTTTTGAACCTGTAATCCCTTGCACGTTCGCTGCGATAACGCGCTTGTTGGTGAACACCACTTGATCACGTACCGTTTTGAAGCCAGCGAAAATGCTTTCTCCATCAATTAAGAATTTGTGGAAATCATCGCGCACCTTTGAGATTTCAATTGGCTTGAGTTTGAATATCGATGAGTTTTCGAAATCGATCATGGCGTTACCTTAGAATGTAAATAAAATCACTCATCAATTAATAGCAAAGTCTCTACCACGAGCCTATTGATTTTGGTGACTTTTCTAACTCCATCTCGTTTTTGCTCCTCACACCATGGTTATTTCCATCCTTGTCGCCATTGTTGCGTGTCTTTCAAATCATGCCAATCTAGCTCGCGCTCTCGCTTGGTCATAACCGCTTCAATCACGCATCTCACGACATTGCCTTCTTCATCAAACTCCATTTCTGAAATGATGAAGTGCTTCTCTTTGTTTACCGGCTCTGTCGCAGTCCATTTGCTGCGAAGTAACTTTTTAGGGTGAACTCGATTCATAACGCTCTGCCATTCATAAGAAAAAGTTTGCTTTTCATACGTATAAATTAGCAAATGCAATCACATTCAATGTCGCTATTTTTTTCTTCAATATCGTGTTTTTTCTTATTGGTTTGATCTCTTTTTCTGATACTTCCTGTTACTTTGAGTGTTCAAACAAACACAACACATCAAACAACGACAATGAAAAAAACAACACTTTTACTTGCTTCCGTAGCAATGGCGCTTTCCGGTGTCGCCCAAGCCGATAAGCTGGAAGATATCCAAAAATCAGGCACATTACGTGTCGGAACCACGGGCGATTACAAACCGTTTTCTTACTATGATGGCAAGACCTACTCTGGTTACGATATTGATGTCGCGAAGCACGTCGCGAAACAGCTCGGCGTAGAGTTAGAAATTGTTCGCACAAGTTGGAAAGATCTTCTGACCGACCTGAACCAAGATAAGTACGACATCGCCATGGGCGGTATTACCCGCAAAATGCAACGCCAACTGAATGCAGAACAAACCCAAGGTTACATGACGTTTGGTAAGTGCTTCTTGGTCGCTAAAGGGAAAGCCGAGCAATACAACACAATAGACAAAGTAAATCAGGCTTCAGTGCGTGTGGGCGTGAATATTGGCGGTACAAACGAAGCCTTCGCCGATGCTAATTTACAAAAGGCCAGCTTTACTCGTTTCGAAAATAACTTAGACGTACCGAAAGCTGTTGCAACAGGTAAAGTCGACGTGATGGTAACCGAAACGCCAGAAGGCCTGTTCTATCAAGTCACGGACGAGCGTTTAGAAGCGGCTCGCTGTGAAGACCCGTTCACCAAAGGTCAGTTTGGCTACCTTATTCCGAAAGGCGAACAGCGTTTGTTGAACACAGTGAACTTCATCATGGATGAAATGAAACTAAAAGGCATCGACGAGCAATTTATGCACCATAACTCGCTGAAGTAATTCACAGCCCATATCAAAAACCGTTCAATTTTGGGCGGTTTTTGTTGCTTCTTAAGATGCTTCACGCCATATTGTAATGCTGCGCTAATTTTACCGCACTAACCATCCTGCTGATGGTTCTAATATCAACCATGATTAATAGGTAAAATATGAAATTCTCAAGCACGCTTCCTCAAACTCATGAACAGCTTCTAAGTAAAATTCTTGCGGTATTTACTGCTGACCCACGTATTCTTGGCATTGGTGCAAGTGGCTCTTACGCCTCTGACTCTATGGACAAATACAGTGATTTGGATTTGGTCATCGCCATCAATCCTGAAGATTTTGACTCGGTAATGGCAGAGCGCTTTGCACTTATCGACCAAGTAGAAGGCCAAGTCGCGGCTTTCACTGGCGAACACGTGGGAGAGCCAAGATTGGTGATCGCAATCTACGCGCCAGATGCGATTCATGTCGATTTCAAATTTGTATCTTTACCCGATGCTGCGACTCGTGTTGATGACACCAAAGTGCTTTGGGAACGTGACGGGCAGCTATCGCAAGTCTTCGAGACTGCAGAGCCTCACTACCCTCAACCTGATCCACAATGGATTGAAGACCGCTTTTGGATTTGGGTTCATTACGGCGCAACCAAGATTGCGCGTGGGGAATACTTTGAGGCCGCGGAATTCTTGTCGTTCCTGCGCTCTGTTGCGATATCACCATTAGCCCTGAAACAACAAGGATTAACTCCCTCTGGCGTGAGAAAAATTGAATCACGCATGCCTGCGTTTACGGCGCAGCTAAAACAAACCGTCGCAATGCCAGAGCGAGAAGCGCTGATTCCTGCATTTGAAAAGATCGTAGAGCTGTATCTATCGCTGCGAAAGAACGAGCAAGTCAGTATTAAGCCGGAAGCTCAGCAGCTTTGTATGGATTACTTCCAGCAAGAGCTGAAAAGCGAGTAGAGCTCGCACAGCGTAGAAACAACGACAGATAAAAACAACACACAGAAACAACAAAGGGGATATCACTATCCCCTTTTTCATCGGTTTGATTCGCTGAGAGTGATTACATCACGCACTCTTTTGCTGCTTGTGCTTTCTCGATGCCTTCTTCAATCAGAGACTTGGTTTCTTCGCTGCCGATAGATGACATCACTTTGTCCATCACCTTATCCACTGTCGATTCAGAAGACGCTTCCACCAAACAAGCGTACGCATTGGCAATGTGTTCTTTCGCTTCAATAAGCGCTTCAGGGTCACTGAAATCCACATTCATTGCTTCTTCAACCGATGCCGCAAGTTCTTCTGCAGATTCCGCAGCATCACCAAATTGGTCTAGGTTAAACGCTTCTTCTACTGAATCCATCTGCTCTTGAACCGTATCAATCGCTTTGTTTGCGGCTTCTTGTGCTTGGTCAATGGCTTTGCTTGCGTCATCACAGCCGACAAGTGCCATTGCTAAAACCATTGTTGAGATTGTCTTTTTCATATTTGTTCTTCTAACAAGTAAATCGCTAATCATCACAATACGTGATTAGCCGATAGATTTTAATTCAAGAGTTGTAAGAAGAGGAAACAGAAACGTTTGAAAGCCCCAAAAACAAAGCCGCTACGAATGAGCGGCTTTTGTATTTGCTTTAGTGTTTACTCAGGTGTTTAAGTAAACATTAAACCTGTCAGGCAATTCTTCCGTGGCTGATTGCCATCATTTCATCGTAGGTACGTTGTAATGCATCAAACGTCCATTCGAAGTAGACGCGACGTTCCATCAGCGGAGCAATTTGGTCTGCATCAAATGATTCGATCGTCAGATCAGAATACTCGACTTGCAGGCTGTTGCCGTCCGTACCCCAATCTTCGTACTCACGATTACCAATGAGATCGTAAAGGTTATTACTTAAGAAGCTGTATACCACTAAGAATGATTTTACTGCGTCTTCCGAAAAGTTAAGCATGCTCGCGACTTGCGCGACGTCATACGACTTTTCTTTATCACCTTGGTCAATATCAAGCCTCACCAATTGAGTTTCCCACGCTGCCAATTCACCGTAGGAATCCAAGACGTATTGGTTCAGTGCTTCGAACACATGAAAAAAGTCCTGGATCATTGAGATGTATTTATCAGACATAACGTCCCTTATTGTATTTGGTGAACGGACGATCTTCGCCGCCGTGTTATTGCTCACCCTAGCCAGTGGTTGTTAAAAGTTAGACTACAAGTTGCAACACCGCATACTGTACTTGTAATTTTGTTGTCATTTTTGAGTGATCAGTCAATTAATAGCGTTGGCTCGTCGATACCCATGTAGTCACACAGTTCACGTTTAATTCGGTGAAAGTCTTGTACCGAGACAAAGCAATCGGCGTATTCTGTTTTACCATCAATGCCGATATACACATGAGCAAAAGACTCGACCGTCGACGTAATTTTGATGGAATCATGGCTGAGTTCGAACGTAACAACTTGGTCCATATTCAGGTAACGACCAGATTCGATTTTTAGTGCTTTCGCCATAATGGGGTCCTAAGGTAACAGTGCAGATCTGGAAATAGGCAGCATCCCGGTGCTCAAATAGAAAGGCTTGCTAATTTGATGGTGATTCTGCTCCATAATTGAAGTGAGCCTATCACAAGCCCCTACCCCCAAAATTAGAGTTTGACCGCACTTTCCTTTGGATTTACTTACAGATGAAACAGTTACTCAAAATCTGACCGCAAATTCACATACAAAAGAAAAACGGAGCGTATTTCACAGTTTCACGGAACAAAAAGGCCACTGTGATAGCGGCCTTGGTAAGTCATTAATTGGCGTGAACTTCACGCATTTATCTGGTACATCGCGAAATAGGTATCGGCTTGAATAACGTGTTTTTGGCTAAGGTGCTTCAAAGCCTCAACAGCGTTTGCGAATGGGTCATCTCCTGAGAATTCTTCAACCAACTTGTTGTAACGCTTTGAAGAAGAAAACAGCACATGCGCCAGCTCTTCAGCGCTGACTTCTAGCTCTACGGTCTCTTTGTAAACCTTCATCGCTTGGAAAGCGTCACAATCACTGAAGTTGATAGCGTGGTCATAGTTGGATTCCGTCAGCTCCATCTCTATGCCTAATAGCTCTAGGGGCTTTTCTAACAGCACTTCAAAATCGTACACCACAACGTGCGCTGCAGATTGGCAAACGCGTTGAAGCTCAGTCACCAAAGCCGCAGACTTTGCGTAAGAAAGTGAGCCAGCAAACGTCACGACATCCACACTGTTGTCTGGTAATGGCACATGCTCACCATCGCCGACATGATACTCAATTCCTGCTGATGGTTTGGTTTGCTCAATCATTGACGTGCTCGGATCCACACCATGCAGTTGCTGACAGTATTTAGCCAATGCCAGTGTTGATACGCCCGTACCGCAGCCAATATCTAATCCCAACTGGAACTGGGGTAACACACCTAAATTGGCTTGTAGGATGACTTGATGCAGCGGCGGACGATAAGCCGCGTAATGCTTAGAGATGGCTTGGTTGTATTCTTCGCTCACTGATGTTCTCCCAAAATCTGTCGATGTTATTTAACCGTATCCGTATAGTGTCGGATATTACTGCCACTCAAAAGCAAAAAGCCACTCATTTGAGTGGCTCTATCTCACAACTTTAAATGCTTTCTGATTTGGTACGATGCTCAGTCTCAAACCGGCTTATAGCTTGGGTTCGGCTTCGAATTGCTTGAGGTCATCAGTAATGTCATTCCAAGGCGCTTTGGATGCGACAAAAATATGGAAGCTTGGCTTATGGGAAGGCACATCATCAAGAATACCCAAGCGCACATTGACGATACCGTTGTTCTTTTTCGAATAAAGGCTAGAGCCGCAGTGACGGCAGAATGAGAGTTCGGTATTGGCGCTCTTCTGATAGGTTTGAATGTGTTCCGCGCCCTCGATCACAATCAGTTTATCCAGTGCAACGCCACCTGCAGAGGAGTAATCGGATCCGGTAAATTTGCGGCATTCAGAGCAATGACAATTGCCCATGTATTTGAATTCATCCGCGACTTCGAGTTTCACCTTGCCACACAGACATGAGCCTTTGAGTACTTCCATTGTTAAGTCCTTCTCTTTATTGGAATGTCAGTTACCGAATCACCATGCCAGTCCAACACGACGAAATAAAGACAAGTAAGTCAGGTTTGCAAAAATGGAACGAAGAAAACCACCGCACTCTTCCATAAGCGCAGTGGAAAACAACTAGGACAAGTCGTTGCTTTTTTTTAGAAGCGGAACTCTGCACTTAGCGCGTAGCTGTTCTCAACAACTTTTGCTTCGTACATGGTGTACTCAAGTGCAACGCGAGCTGGGCCCAATGTCACACCAGCACCTACGCCGTAGTAGATGTCGTTCGTGTCACCAAGGTTAGTTTGGAAGTGACCCATACCGACACGACCGTAAACGTCGAAAATAGTGATTGGTAGTGTTAGTTTCGCACTTGCTAACCAAGCATCAGAATAGATGTGCTCGAAGTCTTTGTGCGTATCGATGAAATCTGCATATCCACCTTCAATCGATAGTAGGTCATTAAACTGGTAACCGATGTAAAGGTTGTAACCGCTGTTTTGATCACTAAAGTCTGTGTTCTCGTTCTTTACTTGGTATTCAGAATATAGGTAGCTAGCACCAATGTATGGGTTAGCAGCAGCTTGTGTAGCAAAGAAGATAGCAGCGATTGGAAGAATAAATTTGTTCAGTTTCATTTCTTAATAACTCTCAATATAAAAGGTTGACTAACATTCCCTAATCCTTCAGTACGTGATGCTCATGCATCGATTTTTTATTTCCTTATTGCAAGTGACTCCAGAGAACGTTGCGCCTTTTCTCTTTTAAGAAGCTCGCCCCTCACTTGCGGTATGGGATGCATCATCCTGTGTTTTCGCCGCTGTGACATAACGTAAAGCTCAGCAGTTAATAAAACTTCATCACTGGCATATAAACAAAATATAAAACCAATAAATACATAAACTTAAACATCAAAACAGAAGGTAAAACAACCAAATTAATTGGAACTTTTCTTCCATTCAGTGTTGATTTCCTAGGTAAAAAGGAAAGCACTAGAGGTTGAGAGCAGAAATCGGCATTCCAATAACGAAATGTGTAGAAAATCACGTTACTCGCGCTTTAAATTGTCAGCAAAATCATTCAATTGAGACTACATTTACTCAATGAGATGAATAAAAAATAGAAGAGCGAGCGTGAATGCCTGACAAAAACATCAGTTTTATCGTAGATGAGTGGCGTTTTGTGCCCAATGAGGGGCAAATACAGTTTGCTGACTCATGCATTACGATTGATAACCGTCTCTCAAAGTTGCTTGAGTTCTTGTGTCTGAACCCAGGACTGACTCACACGCGTGATGAACTTATCGAGCAAGTGTGGGGCGGCAGTGTATTGACCGATCAAGTGGTCACTCAAGCGGTATTTGAACTCAGAAAAGTACTGAAAAAGCACAGCCAACAGGAATGCAGCTACATCGTCACCGTACCAAAGCGTGGGTATCGATTTGATGGCGAAGTAAAACTGGAAAAAATCGCGATACAGAAACCTGAAGATCAGGTGATTGAAGAGGAAGAGTCGCAAACTGAAGCCTCGAAACCTTCGGTAGAGGCCGTTAAATCCCACCCTAAAAAGAGCAAACACCCCATCTTAATTGGTGCACTTTCTTTGATTGTTCTTATTCAGGCGGCATTTTTACTGTTTAGCGCAAACGACTCAAAACCGAACCCTGATGTTCGCACCGGGCACTTGAGCCATTACGAATTTCGTTATGCAGTATTGAATGTCAGTGAGGATGTGAAAGCACGACCAGAATTGTACGGTATCGTCATTAAGTTCATGGAACACATTGGGTTTTACAGCAATATTCGTGTGGTCAAATCTAAAGAACACAGAAAACTCGCCGCCGTAGAGTTCAACATCTCCACCAGCAAGAGCAGCGACGGTAAAAAGCTGCGTTTGTTGTTCCAGTATCACAATCGCGTATCGGGGCAGACTCATTTGAATCGTCGTTACTCGACCAACTTTGAACGGTTTCATCAAACTTTCCCATCCATGATCGATGACATGCTGCGCGCGATGTACATTGAAGTGCCGGAAGAAGAGTTGGAACACAATGTGTCGATCTTCCCTAAAGATCCAGAAGCAGTAAAAGCCTTGATGTCTGGGACGGGGGCTTTGTACAACAACGCTGGCTATGAGAATGCGATGGCGTATTTTCGCCAAGCAAAAGCCCTCGCACCAGATAATGCCTACACCATTTCGGTAAGCTACATTGGTGAAGTCATGAGAGTATTTGCAAAAGATGAAGCGAATAAGAAGCAAGTAATTGAAACACTGAACAAAGAATACTCTTCTTCTTTGTCCGAGGTGTTGAAGCGAGGGAATAACCCAAGAGTGTGTGAAGCCAACGCAATCTTGGCGCTGTCGGAAGATAACCCAGATAAGGCATCACAAATACTGCTGTCGATTCCGTACAATCAGCAAACGTCCTTAACCTATCTATTACTAGCGAAAGCGGAAGAAGCTCGCGGTCATACAAGTGGGGCAAAAGAACTGTATTTGCAAGCGACACAAAATACGTCGTCGCCAATTGCACTGAAACTTGCGGGTCCATTGTTCTTTGACAGCAACTTGGACACCATGATTAAAGAATTGCAAAGCGTAAAAAGCGAAGCTAACCCATAGTGGTTAGCTTCGCATTAAAGTTTAGAAATATTGTCCTGCCACACGTCGAGAAGAAGGTTGTCGGCTGATTAAGATATGGCATAGCTCAAGCAGCAAACCAAACGCGAGCGCACTGTAAACGTAGTGCTTATCGATGTTCAGCCCCAACCCTTCAACAATCAGCAGCGCACCTAATACAATGAGGAATAGCAGCGCGAGCACTTTCAATCCCGGATGGCGAGTAATTACAGCCTGAACTTTATTCGCCATCAACATCAGAATCACGCTTGAAGAGATGATCACGCCAGCAAGAATGGTGATGTCCTGCGTTAGGCTCGCCGCGATAATCAACGAATCGAGAGAAAACACCGCGTCCACCGCAATAATCTGCAATATTACCGTGCCAACTTGCCCAGCAAAGAATTGATGTGGTGGCGTTTCAATAGGCACGACCCACGCCCAAAGCTCTTTGATGCCTTTAAACAACAGGAATGCACCGCCGACAATAAAGATAAGATCATTACAAGAGAGTGATACCCCTTGGTATTCGACAAACGGTTCTTTCCAAGACAGCAACCAAGATACCGAAAAGACCAGTGCAATGCGGTTTAACACTGCTAAACCGATACCGAGATTACGTACGCGTTGACGCAAATGAGCAGGAAGACGCTCCGTCATGATGGTAATAAAGACGATGTTATCGACACCCAGAATGAGTTCTAACATGAGTAACGTGCCGAAGGCGATAAAGTAGTCGAGATTCATTATTTAAGTTCTCTGTGCAAAGTACGAAAGAATAGTTATTCAATATCCACTCTCTCCTAAGCAGGCACTACCTTGCGCTCAAATCCCCTCTCTAACATGGGGAAGTCTGTATTCCGTTCTTAGGTGCTTTGGGTGAGTTGTTCCCTAATGACGCAATTATGAGTAGCGTCTTTTCATTGCTTTGTAGAACACGTAAAGCAATTTGATCGCGATAAGTGTCATCACTTTCTCCAAGGTTGTGGTTAATCAGAGGAAGGCTATTGTATTCACCCGTTTCATAACCACATCACAAAGCACTTAGAAAAAGATAAAGAAAATATAAAACAAATAAACACTTCAATTTCATTACTTTAAACAAACCAAAAACCACCAAAGGTGAGAAATTCGTACCAAAAGAAACGGTTTCTTTGGCTTATAAAATAGCATGAGGGAGATATGATTTTTTGCTGAGAGAGACTTGACGCTTTTTCTGATGGTTGACCGTACACTCGCCCTATAAAGAGGAGAACGTAATGCTGTCATCGATTGAACAACTTCTACAAATCCTGAGTGACTACGACATACTGCTCGGTCTGATTTTCATTTTGGCTTATCAAATCTTCAGTAAGATCGCGACGAAAGCACTCACTACGTTAGCGCGGAATAAAAAAGTCAAACCACCAAGAATTTTATTCATTACCAGAACGGTGAACATTTTGTTGTTCGTCTTCTTATTTGCTACGTTTTTGCTCGTGAGTGGTATTGGCTATGGGAATTTTTCGATCTTCCTTTCTTCTGTGTTTACCGTTCTAGGTGTGAGCTTTATTGCTCAGTGGTCAATTCTGAGCAACATCACCGCTAGCTTTCTTATCTTCTTCGTTTTCCCTTACCGTGTAGGCGATAACATTCGTATTGATGATGGCGCAGGAATTGAAGGGATGATCATAGACATTCGTTTGTTTCACACCTTGATAAAACATGAAGACGGCGACTTTTCGACTTACCCAAATAACCTCTTGCTACAAAAGAACGTCACCAAGAGAACCCATAAGAATGCCGTTGAGCCGACTCTACAAAAGGTCACCGACGTAGATATCGATGTTAGTGTCGGTGTTGATGACCTTCAAATACAAGAAAGCCGAGCATAGTGCTCGGCTTTCTCATTTTTGTTCGGTCAATTTAGAACACACAGTGCTTAGCAAAGTCTGTCGCTTCGTTTGCCGTCCACTCACCTTTCGGCTTGTCTTTTAGGTTCTTACACCACTGCTCGCTACCGATGCCATCTTGCAGAACACAGTGCTTCGCGAAATCAACCGCGTTGTCTGTTGTCCATTCTGTCTTTGGCTTTTCGCGCATGTCTTTACACCAAGCTTCTGTACCCACTTCGTCAGAACATGCCGTTAGCGCTGTTGCCGCTAGCAGTAGCATTACCAGTTTTTTCATAAATTTAGGTTCCACTTTCAATTGATGAATGAACTATACCCAAAATATCAGTGCTCGTGTTAAGCCAACGACAATTTATCGACTCACGCTCCGTAAAAGTGACGAAATTCCCTTAAATCAGCCTAACTGCACCGAAGTTGCCATTCGACGTCTCATCATAAACGCTCGAACATGATCATAGATGTAATTGAAGACAAACGCATACAGGGTAATGAAAATCGTCACGCCCACGTCCATGACAAACGCTTCCCACATACTGACTTTTAGCATCCACGCCATCGCCGGAATGGTGGCAAATAACAGGCCTGCTTCAAACAACACCACGTGTACGATTCGAAGTCGGATTGTGCGTTTCTCTTTTGCCCCTGTCGCAAAGCGATCAAATATCCAGTTGAAGATAAAATTCCAAATCATCGCAATGGTCGCAACGACTATCATGGTTCCTGATAATGCACTGACTTCATGATCCGTAAACAATGCCAAACCAATAATGGATAAACTGATTGCCAATACTTCAAATAATACGGCGTGAAACACACGCTCTAACGCTCCCATAAAAACCTCACAACTTCACATGGAACAAGTTAAGTGGCGGCGATTATGACAGCGTGATAACGAAGGGAAAGTTAACAACCATCACGAATAGTGATAGCTTACAACTAGGCTTTCTGGATGAGTCTCATCCAAATTCTCTTTAGGTATTTAAATGTACAGCTTTGAACAACTCAAAATCTTTGTCACCGTGTGCGAAACAGGTTCTTTCTCCGCAGCGGCAAGAAAACTAAAGCGCGCACAATCAGGTGTAAGCCAATCTGTCGCTAACCTTGAGATCGCAATTAACCAAGAGTTGTTCAATCGAGAGAAAAATACACCGACACTCACAGATAACGGTAAAGCCTTATTGCCCATCGCTCAGTCCATTCTGCATCAACAGAAATTCTTCGACCAAAAAGTCGAGTCATTAGAGCAAGCCTACGAACACGAGCTAGTGATTGCGGTGGATGAATCTCTTATCAACCAATCGCTACTGGCGCAATTTGCTAGCTTGGCTGACCAATTCCCTATTACGCAGTTCGATATCATTACCGCACCAACATTCGATGTAGAAGAGCTGATTCGCAAAGGAAAAGCGCAAGTGGGTATCGTGTTGGCTGATGGTGAGCTAAAAATGGACATGGATTTCTTTACCCTCGGGCACACTCGTTTTCTCACTGTGGCTTCGCCTTCTCACCCATTGGCACAGCTGTCGGTGGTTCATGATGCGGAGCTCAAAGCCCATCGCCAACTGGTACTGCGCAGTGCACAAAGGAAAGAACTGTGGTTCAGTTACGCTATCAGCACTCAGTTATGGTTCGCTAATTCGCATCAGACGCTGACCGACTTAGCGTGTCAAAACGTTGGTTGGGGATTATTGCCAGAAAGAGTGGTCAGCAATGAGATTGAGAGCGGTAAGCTCGTTGCTCTGCCCGTTGCGCACGAATTTGATGGCTGGCTCACGACAGTTGGATGTTTAGTCTCTCGAACCCGAGGTATGGGCCCGGTTTTGCAAGCTCTAGTAAAAACCTTGCAGAGCTATCGCTATCAGGACGAATAGTCCAAAACTGTTTTGTAGGTTTAAGTTTTAGAATTTGTCCGAGACCTAGAAGAGCTCTAGGTCTGATTGACGCTAAAGACGGCGAGCTTGAGTCAATGCTTGGAGATTCGCAGAACCTGTACCAAAGCACGCCAAACGTAACTCTAATGCCATTTGTTCAAAGTGGTCGACGACAGATTGCGTGCTAATCGTCGCGGCTTTTAATACCGCACCAGCTTGCCCAACAAGGCTAGCACCAAGGTGTATCGCTTTGGCCGCTTCTAAGCCGTTATGCACGCCACCAGACGCAATTAAAGGTAAGTTAGGGTATTGAGCGTGGATTTGCTCTAAACACTTAGCCGTAGGAATGCCCCAGTCACGAAATAGCTCCGCAGCGCGCTGCATCTTGTTGTCTGTCTGACAATAACCTTCAACCGCAGACCAACTCGTGCCACCAGCGCCCGCAACATCAATTGCATCCACTCCAGCGTCAACAAGCTGCTTGGCTACTGCACCACTAATGCCAAAGCCAACCTCTTTGATGATCACCGGGACATCGACGCGCTGTTTTAACTGTTCAATCGATTTGAGCACACCAATCCAATCATGGTCACCATTCTGCTGAAAGGCTTCTTGCATAGGGTTGAGATGCACAAATAAAGCGTCCGCTTGGATAAAGTCGACTGCACGTTGGGCGTTGTCGAGGCGTTGTTTGTCTCTCAGTTGAGCGGCCCCTAAGTTGGAATACAAAGGCACGCCTTTCGCAAGATCACGAATGGTTTTGCCCAAACCTGAATGTAGGCTGTCTTCTAGGCTCACGCGCTGCGAGCCAACTCCCATCGCAATGCCCATTTCACTGGCCGCTTCTGCCAAACGACAGTTGATGATCTCTGCATCTTTTGCGCCACCCGTCATTGAACTGATCAAAAACGGCAGCGTTAATGAATGGCCAAGAAACTCGCTCGAAAGATCGATGGCGTTAAAGTCACATTCAGGCAATGCGCAATGCTCAAATTCGACAGACTCAAAGCCCGCCGTTTTGCTTTTCATGTTCATGTCATGATGTAAAACAGCGTCTAGATGTAAGTCTTTTCGATTAGATTGCGGAGCCATAATGTCACCCTAAAGTAAAACAGTCGCGCAGTATTGCGATCCTTGTCATTGCCGTCAATGCGAAAATTCGGAAATTGAACAATTTATTTACCGAATCGAGCCTTGTGGGCTCTGGCCTTATGACTAAGGAATCATATTAAGGAGCAGCGTTTAAAACACTGCGCCCCACTGCTCTATTAAGCTTGGGTAACGATTAACAATGTTGCCACTCCGATGTGCCAAAAGTGGCAGTTCTAGATGTCATTTAGACTATTGAGTCTCGACGGATTGAATAAGCGCCACCACCGTGCTGGTTGTAGGTGGTGTGAACTGGTCCGGATCATCACAGAATTGAATTTTACCTTTCTCTTCAACATGAAAAAGCGGAATCACCAAATTGTCTTTGTGGTGCTCAAGGTAATCTTGGTAGGTGAAGCTCTCACTCAACTTAGTGTGTTTGATTTCTGCACCTTGGCTCAGCAAACTGGCCATTTGGGTGTAACTGACGTTGCCGCCCATCAGCAATTTGCCGTGATACTCCTCGGCAACCGAGTGTTTTTCATTGCCGTTAGATTTGGTTTTCTGCAGGCAATGTACTTTATCTTCGCCAAACTCGCCGACAAATTGCATACACGCCATGATATTGAAGTGTTGGTCTGGAGTTAGTGCCACCACTTGCCCAATGCCAATTAGATTCAAGTTGTCATCAGCATGGCTAGAGATCGGGTTACCGTAGTAATGGTCTAGGCCCAGCATGCGAACTTGGCTAATGTAGTCCCAGTTTGAATCGGTGAGCAGAACTTTGCGATCGTATCTCGCCAGCGCTTTACCTATCTCTTGCGCCACTCGGTTTGCACCAATCAGTAGGAAACCTCTTGGTGCTGGCTCAGCCACACCTAGCGCTTTAGCCATAGGACGCGCCGTCGCACTTTGCAGCACCACCGTGCCGATGATCACCATAAAGGTCATTGGCACCAACAGCATGGCTTCTGAAATGCCATATTCCGTTAGCTTGATAGCAAACAGTGATGAGATGGACGCCGCCACGATACCGCGCGGCGCAACCCACGAGAGGAACAGCTTATCTTTGAAGGTCAAATTACTGCGAATGGTTGAAGCGAAAATCGAAAGTGGACGCGACACTAACTGCATGAAAACAAACAGCAACACCGCACCGCTACCAAGCGCCGCAAAATCATCAAGACTAATGCGTGCCGCTAGGAAGATGAACAACCCAGTGATCAACAAGATGGTTAAGTGCTCTTTAAAGTGCAGGATTTGCTGAATGTTGATGCCCTTTGCATTTGCTAACCACATGCCCATAACGGTGACCGTCAGTAGGCCTGCTTCCGATTCCATTTGGTTAGAAATCGAGAACACACCGAGCACGACCATCAATACCGCAAAGGGCTGAAGGTATTCTGGCAGCCAAGCTCTACGCAAAACAGTAGACACCGCAGCACCAGAAGCGACACCGAGGATCAAGCCCACCGCAATGATGGTGCCAAACACTTCGACGCTGTTAACGGCATTGTGCGAGACAATAAACTCGTACACCATCACCACAAACAACGCGCCTAATGGGTCGATCAAGATACCTTCCCAGCGCAGAATATTGGCGAGTTTGGAACTTGGGCGCACGGTTCTCAGCAACGGCACAATCACCGTTGGACCAGTCACGACGGTTAAACTGGCGAACAAAATCGCAAGCTCCCAAGTAAAATCAAGGAAATAGTGCGTCGCTACACTAGTTGCCACCCAAGAGATGATCGCGCCAACAGACACAATGCTCCACACCGAACCGCTCACGCCACGAATCTCTTTAAAGTTAAGGGTTAAACTGCCCTCAAACAGAATCACCGCCACCGCGAGAGAGACTAAGGGAAAGAGTAAATCCCCGAGAATGTCGTCTGGATTAAGCCATTGCAGGATCGGCCCAACAATGATCCCCGCCAACAATAAGAACAGTATGGCTGGTAAGCGCATTCGCCACGCTAACCACTGACAACCTAAACCTATTACCCCAACCGCCGATAGCACCAGTGCTTCGTTGCCCACTTGCATTTATCATCACCTAATTTGTTATTGTTCTGGTGAGCTTTCGCCCAAAACCGATTAACTCTATAAAAAAGATTAGTTTAGAGTGAACGCTCCGCCAGTTTTCGTTCAAATATGCGACTCTCTCTCAAAATTATCGGTCTGTGTTGTATATCCCGTTAGCTTGTCACACAGTGAACTAAGCTTAGCTAAGTTGCTCAAAGTTAAGGATTCTGAAACAAGGACAGGGAGTGCAGCAGTTGTTTATCTCATTGGCGGTTATCTTGGCGGTTTGCGCCTTACTCATCACATTGAAAGCAGTCGGTCGAGTATCGAGACTCGAAGACGAAGTGTCTCAGCTTCATAAAGAACTGGCAGAACTGCGCGCGCGTTGGTTTGAGAGAGAGACACCGTCGACTCCAGAACCCGAGCAACACGCTTCTCAACCACAACAGGCGCCTCCGAAACAGCCCGCACAACCTAGTGCTCCGACGCTTGAATCAGGTCCAACATTGGTTTCAGAGCCTACCTCTGCGCCTCTAGCAGCCAAAGAAGTACCACCGCCAATTGTCGAGCCGAGCCTCCCTTCACTCGATGAAGTACACATCGGTGGTCTGGCGCAAAGCAGTGAATCGGTATTTGAGAAACAAGCCAATAAACTGCTGACCAACATCCAAGAAAACTGGTTGGTTTGGGTTGGCGCGCTCGCCATGTTGATTGGTGGTGGTTACCTTGTACAAGTGATTGGCAGTCACATTGAGTTCTCACCAATCATGCGCGTGACCATCGCATTCTCTATCTCTTTCGCTACCGTGATAGCAGGTGAATGGTTCCATCGTCGCGAGCAGAAATCCCCAGACCGAGCAGAACGAGCGAAAGGCTTTACTTACGTTCCTGCCGCCATAACCGGAACAGGGTTAACTGGCATCTACTGCACGGTGATCTTTGCGTTTGTCTTTTATCAACTCTTATCGCCAAGTGCATCTCTGATAATTTTGGCAGGCGCGGCATTTTCGAGCTTAGCGCTTTCTCTACGCCAAGGTCCTTTGATGGCCGTGCTCGGCTTAATCGGCGGTTATTCAGCACCACTTTGGATTGGCGGTGCAGAGCCTAACTATTACTTACTCGCTGGCTACATCACTGCAATTTCAGTTGCCGCAACGCTACTGATGCAAAAGATCCGACACGCTTGGATTTCACCATCGATTACCGTGCCGCATGTTTTGTGGATGTTGTTGCTGATTGAGAGCATGCCGATAGAGCAACTTTTCTCATGGCTTGCGATCTTCCTTTCTCTGAGTTTGTACCTGCTGTTTGCGGTGCCAAGAATGGGTTGGATGCTCAAACCGCGTTACCGTCATTGCCAAGGCAGATGGACGCATCCACCGACAGGTATTGCTCTCGCACTGACATTATTAGTGCTGTCGGCACTAGCTCGCATGTCTAGCATTGATACCGCTGAGATGATTTACTTCTATGCCTTCTTTACTGCCATGATTTGGCTACCCGCCATTCGTAAAACTTGGTCATTAAGAGTCTATTTACCATCGATATTGGTGCCTTCTACCGCGATCATGTTGCTTTCTATTGCGCTTGAATCTATCTACATGGCTGAAGGACAAACGCCAGTACTGCTCGCGCTCGGCATCAGTATCGTGTTGATTGCACTGAGAACATTATTCCAGACATTGGCAGGTGACCGCTCTCAACTAACGGGCATCCTCTTCCTTGTACTTGCCCCTGCGATGACCTTGATTACCCTGCTCTACACCTACGAGTTCATGAGCCGTCATGTTTTAGGTTGGACGCTCTTCACCGCTGCAATTACGGTTTACTACGCCTTACTAGGACAAAGGTTCAAAGCGCTGGCACTGGAATGCTCTGCCATCATGCATGCCATCATTGCCGGAACGGCTTTCGTTTGGCTGAATGACACATGGCTCACGACCGCTATTTCGATTCAAGTGGCGGTTATGGCGTTGCAGACTCAAGCCAATGTTTTCCGCCCTGCGAATTGGGCAGTCAAAGTCGCCATGGGCATCTTAGTCGTACGTCTTACACTATTACCGTTTATTCCAGAGTGGCAGCCTGTTAATGCTGGACATTGGGCTTGGGTACTGATCAGTTACCTGCCTTCTTTGGTGATTCTTGCTTACGCTCGCACTGTGTTACACCGCTCAGATACAGAACTCGCCAATTGGTTTGAAGGGGCGTTCTTACACGTGTTCTTGATGGCGGTGTTCACCCAAACCAACTACTGGCTGACGGGACAATACGGCTACCTAGGCTACATCGATTTCACTTCGGCGATTGTGTTTGCTAACCAAGCATTAGTGATGGGGTTGGTTTACAGCTATCGCAGCCAGTTTGCGCAGCAACTAGAACGCGTCTATCAAGCATACAGCTATCTACTTTGGGGCGCTTTTGTTGTGCTGATGATGTTGCTCAATAGCCTTGAATCACCGTTGATGGTCAATAATGTTTCCGCGGAATCCATGCCTGTGTTCAACATGCTGTCTCTTGGCTGGTTACTGCCTGCGATTGTTTTGCTAGTAACCACTTACAAGCGTTGGAACACGTTGCAGATCCCTCGCCCTGTGGTCGCCAGCTTTGGTCTTATCTTGGCAGCCATTTGGCTAGGTATGTCGATTCGCCAGTTCTGGCAACCTATCTCGATGACACTAGCTCAGCCAACTGGCATGGCAGAGCTGTTTACTTACTCGATTGCTGGTTTGATTGTCGGCGGCATACTGACTTGGGTTGGCGCAACCCGCAAAGCGATGACGATTCAACGCCTTGGCTTAGCCGTACTGGCGTGCGTCGCGCTTAAGGTATTCCTGTGGGATGTCCGCTCATTGGATGGCTTCTGGCGTGCGATCAGCTTCTTGGGTCTAGGCGCATCACTGATTGGATTAGGATGGTTATTCCAAAAACTGCACCGCTCGGTCGCAGAGCCTGTCGAGCAAGCGGAATAAAGTTTTAGATAAGAAAGGTGATTCCCAACTCTTTTCTGGGTTACGCAACCACTGGTGAATTGAGAAGGGAATCTTGGAGTGTTCTTACTGCGCTATTTCAACTGGGGTCCATTTCAAATAAAGAATTATTTCAACAGCGCCACAACCGTATGACGACGAACATTCGCTTGCGCATTCAGCGCTTGGAATGTCGAGCTAAACTGACCGGAAGTGGCCATAAAGCCATCGAGTTTCGCATTCACATCAGCAGCACTTAACTGCTTGGATTGGCTCTGCACAGCGCGCATTTGGGAGTTAAACTCACCGTGAAACGCTTTGGCTTCTTCCAAGCTGGTTTGCACTTGTCTTATATGCTGATTCACTTTGGCGATGGTTTGCTTAATGCCATCACGAGAGCCTAAATCAAAGCTCAACTCAGCGATGCCATCCGGTTCTGATTTTAGGTTCAGAACATTCGCTTGCCCTGCAGGAAAACGATGACCTTCGCCCGTCACTAGTACCTTTTGCTGCATTTGTTGATATGCCGTATCGCGCGCTTCAAACAAAATGGTGCCGTCTTCTGCCAGTGACGCTCGCATGCCCATCGCAATCAAACTGCGGTCGAGCATTTTCACAGTGCGCGCACCATCGGCTTGACCATCAAATTGGATCATCACCGATTGACCTTGCGGAAAGTCTAAACGGATTTGCTCGGCTTTCTCACTCAAACGATGCACGTTCAAACCGGGAATGGAGAAACGGCGAATATCCGCTTTATCCAGTTTGAGGTGCAGTTCGTTATCAATCACTTTCTGCCCGTCAAAACGTGCCTGTTCAACCACTTGTTGAATCAAAGCTTTAGAACGTACTAGCCCTTCTTGCAAACCGGGAACATTCTGCACGCCTTGGTTGACAGCTTGGGTCAAACCCCGCTTGATTTGAGTCAGCTCTTTACCGATCACTTGCAACGATTTAGAGGCGATTTGCACCGCTGTTGCTTGTTGCTGACCTTGAGTAAGCTGAATGCCAGAAACGGAATAGGCTGACGCGGTGTCAGCCTGAATTTGCGTAGGACGCGGCTTAATCGCACTGCTCGAATCCGCGGAGCGGGTTGGCATGATAGAGGCTTGTTCTTGCCCTCCTAAGCGTATGCTATGGGGTCTTACCTCTACTGTGCTCATCACCATACAAAACTTCCTTAAATACGATCAAACAGGTTGAGATCGTTGATCTTCACGTAGCTAGCTTGCGTTGCTTGTAACGCCGCCATGTAGTTGCTCAAACGTACTGACGCCTCACCGTAATCCAATGCCGATAAGTCACTGGTCACCTTATCAACGAACAACTTATTTTCGCCGTGCGCGCTGTCCATTAAGTCAAGGTTGTTATGGCGGCCACCAATTTCCGTCATCGCCCCCAGCACGTTCGCCAAGGTATCATCAATGGCAGATAAGCTAGCGTCTACTTCCGCTTGAAAATTCGGACTCGGGTTCTCAAATTCTGCAATCAAAGCGTCGATTTGGTTCAATACGTTATCGCCACCGCCAAGTTCCAGAATCTCTTTTGCCGTCATGTTGGAATCCATGGTCACGCCCTTCGCGACGGTGACCACACGCTTATCGCTGTTACCATCAACTTGGTACGCACCGCCTGCATTACTCACCGCAGGCGTGTCCGTCTGAGTGCCTGAAAACAGGTAGTGGCCTTCTTCGTCTTGCGCATTGAATGAAGATTCAATCGAATCACGGTAGCTTTTTAGTTCGATGACCATGCCGCTACGGTCTTCATCAGTTAATGTACCGTTCGCGCCCCAAAGCACCAAATCACGCACACTCTTCAAGCTCTCGTTGACCGAATCCAGATGGGTTTCTTGAGCAGAGAGTGTGGTTTTCAGGTTAGCTATATTACTCTGGTACTGGCCAATCGCGCTGTTTTCACGCTCAAGGTTCAGCAGCTTTATCGACGCCATAGGATCATCAGAAAGCTTGGTTAGTCGGTTACCCGTGGCCATTTGTTGAAGAACATGCCCCAAACCTGCGTTGTTGGTTTGCAGGCTTTGCAGCATCATTTGGCTAAATTGACTGTCACTGATTCGCATCTCGGGTTCCTTTTAGAATAACTGCAATACAGAGTCGAAAAGCTTGTTAGCGGTGCTAATGACTTTCATGTTGGCGTTGTGTGCGTTAGCAAATGTCATCAGATTCGCCGCTTCTTCATCGCTGTTCACCGCACTGACGTTGTCGCGCGCGGCATGCGCTTGTTTGTTCATTGCCGCTTTAGCTTCATAATCCGCTTCCGCTTGGCGTGCTTTGATTGCCGTTTCACCGACCATTGCGGTGAACGCATCGTTTAAGCTCAGCGAGCCATAGCCAGTAACTGAAACCGGCTTATTGCTCAGTTGAATTAGGTCATTCAACACATCTGCATTACCCGGAGTGCCATCGCTGGAGAACGCTAATTCTTCCGCACTGATATCAGTAATGGTGAGGCTCGCTGCTGGGTTTGCCGGATCGTAGCTAAACAATGGCTTGCCCGGATTGCCGTTAAGATCTTGCCCTGTCGCCAGCACAGCGTTGTATTCATCCGCCAATGCTTTTGCCATGTCATCCAAAGCGACTTGGTTTGGCTTAAGCACATCGGTTTGATAATCGTTAATCGCACCCAACTTACCGCCTACCGAGTGGTCAATGACAAAGCTTTGCGAGGCGAAATCGACACTCAAATCCGCAAGATATGGGTCGCTTGGATCTGGCTTCGCTGTCAACTGACCATAATCCGAACCCATTACCAAAGGCTGACCAGAAGCGAGTGTCACCTGCATGCTGCCATCTGGTTGATCGGTAGTTTTGATTTCAACGATCTGGGAAAGCTCGCCAATCAGCACATCGCGAGTGTCCATCAATTGAGCCGGATTGCCGCCCGTGCCTTGCATCTCTACGATCTGCTTGTTCACATCCGCAATGTTCGCCATCAAGCTATTGGCATGGTTCAACGCCGCAGTGCGCTTGTCACTCATGTCTTTATGCTGATTATGAAGGGACTCAGTTAACGTATTGAAACGACGCGCCAACGCTTCCGATTCATTAATGATCTGCTGACGGTATGGGATTGATTCTGGTTTTACTGTGGCATCATTAAGCGCAGCATTAAGGGAATCTAACCCCGCAGAAACACTAAATCCATCCGCGCCAAGCGTGTTCTCAAGCTGGCTCATAGCGGTGGTATAACCTGCCGAATACGCCGCTAAACTGTTGGTGGACCACGTTTGCTTCACCAAGAACTGGTCAGTGACACGACGAATGCTCGTCACTTCAACACCCATGCCTGGGCTTAGCTTGTTGTACTTACCGTCACCGACAGACGCGGTTAGCGCTTGTTGGCGGCTGTATCCGGGCGTATTAATGTTTGCCACGTTTTGCGCGGTCACATCCAACGCCACACGGTTCGCGTTTAAGCCTGAAAGGGCGATATTAACAAGGTTCATTTACAGCTCCATTTTCCTGATCAGCGGCTGAGTAAATGCGGTCGTCATTCCGGCTTCACCGAGCACTTGTTTAACAGAGGCGACCGCTTGCAGTGTGGGATTAACTGCATCGGTCTTCATCGCGATTTCATCGTTTTCAAGTTGTGACATGCGTTCAAGGCTGACCACTTTTCCATCGTTCGCCGGAGAGACATTCCGTGATTGGTCGAACGCCACTTCTCGCATTGAAGGGCTAAGTTGCTGGATCAGCATATTGGCGATACCAGAGTTCTGTTTTTTCGCCAGCTCCATCGCCAATTGCCCATCGTACATATCGCGAAACACGCCTTGTTGTTGGCTAGCAAACGGGCTGTCTTTGTCGGCCAATACATCACTGCTGCTGCGCATTTGGCGTAGCACCATTTGTAGGAACATCGCCTCGAATTGACCCGCAACCACTTCAAGAGCACCTTCTTGATCGCGGCTTTTCTTGATGCTCGCTAGGGCGCTGTTGTCGTGATACAGCATGGTATTGAGTTGAGCTTGATCGCCGCTCGTATCTAACTTCATCGCTAACTCCTTAAATCACCACAAGCTCAGCATTCAGTGCGCCCGCTTCGTTCAATGCTTGCAGAATCGACATCAGATCCGTTGGCGTTGCGCCCAAGCTGTTTACTGCGTTGACGATGGTGTTCAGTTCCGTACCCGGAGGCCAAATCACCATTTGCGCTTGTTCTTCGTTTACTTCGATTTGGGTTTGATCCACGACTTTGGTTTCACCATCAGCAAACGCGTTCGGTTGGCTGACTTGTTGAGATTCGGAGATTCGAACAGTCAAGTTGCCGTGGCTTACTGCCGCTTCACCAACCTTAACGTTCTTACCAATCACCACTGTACCCGTACGTGAGTTGAAGACGATTCGAGCTGGTTTACGGCCTTCTTCCACGCTCATTTCTTCCAACATCGACATCATGGTGACACGCTGTTGGGTGTCCATTGGTGCACGCATTTCTACTCGCGCTTTGTTGATCGCTTTCGCTACGTTTGGACCAAAAGTATTGTTGATTTCACGGGCGATGTTTTTCGCCGTTGTGAAGCTTGGTTTACGCAAGTTCAGAGTAATTTCATCGCGTTGGTTAAAGTCGGTTTCGATTTCTCGCTCTAGCGTAGCTCCGTTTGGAATGCGACCCGCAGTTGGCGTGTTCACTTCCACCTTAGAGCCGCTTCTGCCTTCGGCTGACAAACCGCCAACCACCACGCTACCTTGAGCAATGGCGTACACTTCACCATCGATACCGCGCAGTGGCGTCAGCAGTAACGTGCCGCCACGTAAGCTTTTCGCATCGCCGATAGAAGAAACTACTACGTCCAGTGTTTGACCCGGTCCCGCCATTGGGTCAACGGATGCGGTAACACTTACAGAAGCCACGTTACGTAACTTCGGATTCATGCTGTCGTCAATCTGAACACCAAATTGGCGCAGCATGTTGGTAATCGATTGGGCGGTGAATTTCACTTGGTTACGGTCGCCTTGACCGGCCAGGCCCACCACCAAACCGTAACCGACCAATTGGTTTTCTCGGATGCCCTGCACATCCACCAAGTCCATGATCGGAATTTCCACTTCGGCTTGTGAAGTGGCAGGAAGTCCCAAGGTCAGAGCCAATAGGAAAGAAGTAAAGAATGCGTTGATTGGCTTCATTAGAATGGTACCCATGGGCTGTTGAAGAACTGAGTCAGCCACCCGGCTGCGTTGCTGTCGGCTAATGCGCCACGACCAGCATAAGTAATGCGAGCATCCGCAATACGTTGAGAAGACACTTGGTTGCTGCGGTTGATATCATCAACGCGCACAATGCCCGTTAGGCGAATAAACTCGTCGCCTTGGTTGAGTCGGAGCCACTTTTCACCGCTAATGCGAAGTACACCATTTGGCAGTACCTCATGCACCGTCACGGTGATCGCGCCTTGTAACTTGTTGCCTTGCGAGCTAGATGCGCTGCCATCGAAATTACGACTGCCATCAATACTCACGCCCAACTCATCTATGGTTTTGGTGCCAATGGTTGGCGTAGCAAAATCAACGGTAGAGCTTTTGCCAAACTGAGTGCCTGCTTTCTTGCTGGACTCGGTCTCTTCAGAAAGCTGCACAGTCAAGACATCACCCACTCGGTAAGCGCGGCGGTCTTGGAATAACGTCATGGTGTATTGGTGACGATAAAGGCTGCCGGATTTGGCTTCTGGCAAGGTGTAATCCAGCACTGGCGGCGCGTATTCCTCTGTGTTTGGCTCAGGTGGAATAAACTCCTGACGCCCTGCACATCCCACCAGCAACACGACGGCAACTGCCCAACTCTTCGAAAGCCATTTCATTGCTTTTTCCTTCATCATCACCAATTTCTTACTTACATCGATTGCGCGACAAACTTCAGCATGTCGTCTGCGGCAGAAACTACTTTGGCGTTCATCTCGTACGCACGTTGAGTGGTGATCATGTCGACCATCTCTTCCACTACCTGCACGTTTGAGCCTTCTAAAGCGCCCTGTTTGATGCTGCCTGCTCCGTCTTCGCCTGCAATCAATTCATCCGCAGGACCACTTGCTTCTGTCTCACGGAACAAGTTACCGCCAACGGCTTCTAGACCGGCTGGGTTGATGAACTTCGCCAGTGTGATTTGACCCAGTTGCTGCGGCGTTGGGTCGTCAGCCGATGTGGTTGTTACCGTGCCATCCACACCCACAGAGAACGAAATCGCGTTGTCTGGGATTTGAATTTGTGGCTCTAGTGGCAAACCTTGGCTGTTGACCATCAAACCCTCTGAGTTGATGTGGAACTGACCATTACGCGTGTACATGATCTGGCCGTCAGAGTTTTCGATTTGGAAGAAGCCTTGCCCCATCACCGCTAGATCCAACTCTTGAGTGGTGTTTTGCGTGTTGCCTTGAGTGAAGACTTTCTGCGTACCAACTACGCGAACACCGGAACCAAGCTGAACACCGCTTGGCAGTTCATTCACTTGGTCGACTTGCGCGCCCGGCTGACGCTGAATGCTGTAAAACAAGTCTTCAAACACCACGCGGTCACGCTTAAAGCCGACCGTGTTAACGTTCGCTAGGTTGTTAGAGATGGCAGTCATTTTGGTATCTTGAGCTGCCATGCCCGTTTTACTTACCCATAATGCTGAATGCATTGGTTATCTCCTTTGGACGAGAATCCCTTGGTGAGAGGGTTATCTCGCCGCCATCAATTTGTTTCCGGCTTGCGCCAAGGTTTCTGCGGTTTTCATCATGCGGACTTGCATTTCGAAGTTACGTGTCAGCGACATCACGCTCAGCAGTTCATCAATGGCAGACACGTTACTGCCTTCAATGTGCTCTGGAGATAGCTGCACGGTTTCATCCGCAGGGAAAGGCACACCATCTACGCTATGCAACAAGCTGTCGCTCTCTTTTTGCAGCTGGTTGATTGGTGGTTTCACCATTTTCAAAGTGCCCACTTCCACTTCTGCACCACCACCCGGAGGAATCACAGATACGCGGCCACGTTCACTGATTTCAATCTTCTGAAAATCAGGCACAACGATGGGTCCGTTTTCACCGACAACGGGGAAGCCATTGATGCTCATTGCGCCAAAGGTATCGACTTTGATGTTGCCCGCTCGGGTGTAAGCCTCATTGCCAATTGGCGTTTCGACGGTAAGGTAGCCCTCGCCCATGATCGCCACATCGAGAGGACGACCGGTTTTCATGATGTCGCCAGAATCAAAACGCGTTGCGGCTGAGTTGGTCACCACCATGGTGCGGCCATCAAAGCCCGCACCTTGTAGCTCAACGCTGCGAACGCGTTCCATATCGGCACGGAAACCTGCGGTGTCAGCGTTCGATAAGTTGTTCGAACGTACGTGCTGAGCTTTGAGAACTCGACTCGCACCCGACGTGGCAGTAAATAACAAGCTATCCATGCGACTCTCCCATTACACCGCGTTGAACAGAGCTTGAGTCAGCTTGTCATTGGTCGAAATGGTTTTCGCGTTCGCTTGGTAGTTACGCTGCGCCGTCATAAGCGCAACCAGTTCGCTGGTTAAGTCAACGTTAGAGCCTTCTAGCGCACCCGGTGTTAAGTCACCCAATGTGCCCGTCCCCGGAACACCCATGATTGGCGCGCCTGAGCTAAAGCTTTGTGTCCAAGCCGTGCCGCTCACTTTCGATAGACCTTGCGTGTTAGCGAAATCCGCAAGCACAACCTGACCTTGCAGTTGAGACTGACCATTGGTGTAAGTGGCGTAAACCATACCGTTATCTTCCACTCGAACGCCCGCAAGCTCACCAGAGGTGTAACCGTTCGGGTTGTTGGTGCTCACGCCAAACGCAGCGCCAAACTGAGTACTGCCGTTCAAGCTGATATCAATGCTCATTGCGTTTGCGCCCGCTGCTGGGAATGCAACATTGAAAGAACCCGTTGGAGAAGCTAGCGTGCCGTCGGTATTGAATTGAACCGTTTGAGCCGTTGCTGGCGTCGTTGGTGCACCGTCAACTTCCACATTCACTTGCCATTCGTTATCTGATGTCTTGGTGAAGTACTGAGTGACTGTGTGCGAGTTACCAAGTGAGTCGTACACCTTGGTGGTGTAAGAAGAGTTGAATGAGTTTGGATCGGAAGAATCGAATGGGTAAATCGCTTGGTCGACTGCCGTTGCGCTTGCGTCGAAGTTCGCCACAAAGTCCAGATTGTCGGTCGCTTTTGCGTTAAGTGAAGAAGTAGATACTTTGATGTCGCCAACAGAGCCAGTTTGAAGGTTCGCATTGTTGTCTACGCTGTAACCTTGCAACTTGGCACCGTTATTTGCGGTCACAAAGTTGTTCTTATCAGTGCCAAACACACCTGCGCGAGTGTAAAGCATCTGCCCCATGTGATCTTTCGTCACGAAGAAGCCGCTGCCGTTGATCGCCAAGTCCATTGCACGGCCTGTGCCTGTCACCGAACCATTCTTATCGAAGTTCTGAGAAATCGACGCCACTTCTACGCCGCCAGGCTGCATGCCGTTGTAAACCGCTGCAAATTCTGTGCGGCCACCTTTAAAGCCGTACGTTGATGCGTTGGCAATGTTGTGGCTGATGGTGTTTAACTCTGTGTTGGTCGCGTCCAGACCACTAAGTGCGATGTTAAAACTCATAAATAACCTCTGATTTCCTTATTTGGTTAAGCACCAAACTGAGTGATTTGATAGAAAGGAACGTTGCCAACGCCTTGAACATTGACCAGTGCTGCGCCACCAGAGCTAGGAATACGTACCTGCTCAACCGTGCCTGCCAGCAAAACATTTGGGCTCTTTTGCCCTTCTTGAACTTCCACCGCAACGGTGTATTTACCCGGTTTCAAACCAAGCTCTTCGGGATTGAGCGAGAACTCAACGTCACCCGCACCGTGCGCACCTAAAGGCACTTTGGTCGATTGGCCGAATTCATCTTTGACGACTAATGTCACTTGGTTCGAACCGTGTTCAAGCTCGACCTTGCCACTTTGCACGCCTTCACCAAGTTCAAATTCATTCGAAGAGACGTACACGGTTTGACCAACCAAACCAGCCGTTGAAAGCACCTGCATGTTGTCGAGCAATACCATGCTGTTTTGCATTAGCATCGACATATTTTCAGTACTTTGAACTTGCGAAAATTGCGCTAGCTGGCTGACATACTCAGTACCATCAAGCGGGTTCAGCGGGTCTTGGTTTTGAATTTGCGCCACCATGAGCGAGATAAACTCATTTTGCAGTGACGTTGCGCTGTTCATATCCGACGGGTTCGCAGAAATGCCGCCGGTATCACCACTAGCGGTAGTGGCAACTGGTGCGTCAGAAGAGAGCGCTGTGTATTGTGCGAGACTCATTAGTTACCCTGCCCTAGTCGAAGCAGACCTTGCTGCATGCTTTTCACATTCGTCAGCACTTCCACGTTAGTTTCAAAGCTGCGCGTTGCGGACATCATGTCGGCCATCTCTGACACCACATCAATGTCTGGGTAGTACACGTAGCCTTCGTCGTTCGCTAACGGGTTGTTAGGTTCGAAGCGTTTTTCTGCCTGACCTGCGTTTTGCACCACATCTACTATGCGCACTTCCGCATTCGGATAAACACCGTTTTCCGTCGCCATCTGCGTTTTTTGATACACAGTGGCAAACACAGGTTTGAGTGCTTTGTAGGCATCATCTGGATTGGCAGACACCGCATCGGCGTTGGCAAGGTTACTGGCTACCGTGTTCAGGCGAACGGTTTGCGCCGTCATCGCCGAGCCAGTGATCGAATAGATATCAGTAAATGACATGTTTAACGTCCCTCAATCACTTTCGCCAAGCCACTGAATTTCATGTTGAGAAACGTCAGGCTGGTTTGAAAGTCCATGTTGTTTTGCGTGAACTTGGCTTGTTCAACGCCCAGTTCCACAGTGTTGCCGTCTTTGCTGTTTTGGTAAGGCACCGAATATTGCGCCTCAACCTGAAACTTCGGCACCGGTTTGTTCACACTGCCCGCTGACATTTGGTTCATCACGGTGGTGAAACTTAGGTCCTTCGCCAAGTACCCAGGGGTATCAACATTTGCTAGGTTACTGGCGAGGACTTTGGTACGCTGAACGCGAAAATTGAGTGCCTCTGGATGTACACCTAACGCATTTTCGAATGTGATCGCCATGCATCTTTCCTTAAAGTCGGCTCGAATACGCCAAGATCAAAACAAGATGCATGCCATAAAATTTAGTTATATATATCAATGAATTACAAGCAAGGAAGGAAGCCTCGCTTCCGGTTTACGGAAACCATTCAAGCCAAGGGGAAAGGTCGATTTTCCTCAATCATGCTGCTTTGCGGTTTGGCTATGAGTGCAAGCTCAGTCAGTGCTTTAGAGAATGAGAAAAACCTAACCGCAGACGAGTTAAAAGCCATTGTCGGCGAGCAGTTTGAGCAAGAAGTGGCGCAAATAGCACACTCACGTCAATGGGGAAGCTACCAACTCGATTATCAAATATGGGTGCCAGGCTCTGCCAATCATCTACCGGTTTGTGACGCCCCTTTGGCAATCACAGGACGCGATAACCGCCCGTTGCCTGTTGGCAATTTAAAGCGTGCTGTCAGTTGTGAAGCGGTAAGCTCTCCATGGCGCATCAATGTCACAATCAAATCGGCGGTGACGCTTCCTGTGCTTGTTGCCACCAGCACAATTGACCGCAACGAAACCCTCTCAGCCTCAAACTTAAAATCTGAAACACGCACGATTTCGCGCCAAGACGATTTCTACACGAAAGCAAACCAAGCCATTGGCCTTGAGACCACCCGCCGCATTCGAGCAGGTCAAATCATTGACCCAACCAACTTAAGTTCGCCGCCATTGATCGAGAAAGGCAACGAAGTGATTATCATCGCCAGCAAAGATGGATTTAGTGCCAGCACTAAGGGAGTCGCTTTAGAACAAGGTAAGAAAGGTCAGCAGATTGAGGTAGAAAACATCAGTTCTGGCAAGGTGATACGCGCTGTCGTAACGGGGCTCAATCAGGTGCATACCCAATTTTGATTTTGGACTCAGGTTATCATTTTTCGATTTAGGCACTCGTCATCACAGGTGAACTTCGAGTACAAAAAATAAATATTTAATGTTCATCACACCCTAGTCGCCTATTCGATTTAGAACATGATGATTGAGGACAACAGCATGAAAATCGACAAAGTCGCGGGCGGTCATGTCCCACAAACTAAATTCCAGCAGGCGAGTAAAAAGCCAGTCGACACCATCGCACAGAGCAAAATTAACGAGCCAGCATTTCAAGCGAACACGGCTGCGATAGATCGCGCTCAAGCAGAAATGAAATCCCTGCCAGACGTAGACATGGCAAAGGTTGAGCAAATTCGTAATGCGTTGGCACGTGGTGAACTGAATCTAGATACCAAAGCATTATCCAAAGCAGTAATGCAATTTCACACCGGTCACGAGTAACGCAGCGCACTAGGAGTCATGCATGGCAACGGCGGCATCACAGCATATTCAGCAGTTTGTTCGTTCTATTTCGGAAGACATCAAACTCTACCAGCAATTGCTTGGGCTGACTCAACAGCAAAAAGCACTGTATTTGAAGTTCGATGGTGAGGCGCTAAGCGAGAACATTCAAAAACAAATGCCGATTTTGAATCAGCTTGGTCGCTCTGCAAGCGAAAGAAGCCAGTTAATGCGTAAGCTCGGATTGCCTTGTAATGAGACCAGTGTGAATCGTATTTTCAATGCCTTGCCCGCCAAGATTGGTACGCAAGCGAGAAAACAATGGACGCTGTTGGAATCCTTGGTGAAACAATGCCAACAGGACAATCAGAGCAATGGCCAAAGCTCTGCAGCGTTCCAAGAGTTAGTCAGTCAACTCAAACAACCTGTGCAACACACTTATGAAGAGCGTTCGTTCTAAACAACGATTCTCGCCTTGCCTGCAGAGTCTACCGCCATCCCGGTCGATTGCTGTGGGCTTTTTTGTTTTGTGCGTGATGTGCTTGTCTCCAATGACGATGGCCAAGCCGCATAAAGCCACTATCGACCAGCAATATCAAGTGCTCGCGCCATATCAAACGCAAATTACCCAACGTCTCGATTCCGTTAGCCCGCTTCTCGATCATATCTTCAAACAGCTTAAGCAAAAGTCTTTGCCCGCCAACTTGGTGTTAGTGCCCATGCTGGAATCATCCTACAACCCCAAAGCTGTATCACACGCCAATGCCGCCGGTTTATGGCAACTGATTCCTGCTACGGCGACGCGCTTTGGCTTGCAAGTGAGCGATAAGCAAGACGAGCGCTTTGATACCAAAGCCAGCACTCAAGCCGCCATAAGATATTTGGAATTTCTGTATAACAAGTTTGATCAAGATATTGCGCTCACTCTGGCCGCTTACAACGCAGGTGAAGGTCGCGTTGCACGAGCGATCAAAAAGGCAGGTAGTCGAGATTTCACGGCACTTACTTTGCCGAAAGAGACTCAGCAATACGTCAATCGCTTTTATGCGTTGGAACGTTTGGTGAATATACAGCAATTGCGTACCGATTCTTTCCAGCCATTACTTTTGTTTGCAAACCATTCCACTATCTACGCCGAACCGCTTATAGACCTTAGTCGATTACCGCCACTCGTGGAATTGTGAACACTCTCACTAAATTCAACCAATGTCAGAAGCACGTAAAATTACAAGATCCTGTTCTGCCAATTTGCAAACTCGTGATCTCGATGCAAACGCGTGCATAAAAGTTACGGTAATGTATCTCAAAGATAAGAAAGAGCAGTGGTTTGCTGATAATTTACCAACTTGCACTTGTGTATTGGCTAGATATCCATCACATTACGTGTGCAAATAAAGTGAAAACCAATAGTTAGACCTATTAATTATTTACACAACAAATATAAAGCCGCTATTGTTTTCACAGATTGATACAAAAAACAGAATATCGAGATGACGCTTCGCTTGCGCGTCTGGAATAAGTCCGGGTTCCGGGGGGGAGCTCGGACTTTTTTTATTGCTTGGAAGTTACAATTTTGATCTGAGGGGGTTACAGCAGCTCTTTTGCGATAAGTTGTAGCAAGAAAGTTTCGCGTTCAATGCTCATGCCTTTCTTCGGGCTTTCCGCCATCGTCTTTTCATTGTGCGCGATCGCGTCGTGAACATTCATCCAAACTGGACGCATGCCGTTCTTCACTTCGTAATCCTCATAAGCCGTTTCACCTAGCTCACGGTCAATTTTGCACGTGTAGCAGTATGACGTCATGTGCATCACATCCGCATCGTCTTTGTACCAAGGACGAAATTCTTCGAAGATGCCGTAAGGCTTGATGTTGTGAATGTTCTTCGCACCGGTTTCTTCTTCCAGCTCACGAACTAAACCTGCAATCACATCCTCACCGTCATCGATGCCACCGCCAGGCAGTGTGTAATCGTGGTAACGCTCTGTGTAAAGAAGCAGGACATCTTCACCGTCTAATACAATGGCGCGCGCCGCATTGCGTTGGAAGATGATTTTGTCATCCAGATGTTCGATGTCTGGGTGCGTGGTGGTTTTCAAATGTCTCATCGCAGAATCCACTGTGAATGTTTTGCGCGCATACTACCGAAATTCATGCGCATTCCCAAGTTTCAATTTGAGCACGTCTGAAACAAATATAGGCGAACAGTGAGCAAATTCTAAAATTGCACAGAATTCCCTTACAAGCGTCGTGCTTTTAACAAACATAAGACAATATTTTTCTGAAACTCTCCTATAATCAACACACTACTCGTTAATCCCATGCGGAGATCAAGAATGAAAAAGACAACTTTAGTAACGGCAGTGGCAGCAGCGATGGTGTTGGCAGGTTGCTCAACTTATGACGGTGCAACTCGCTCAAATGAATACACATCAGCAGCAAACCCAGCAGCGGTATACTGCGTACAGCAAGGCGGCGAGCTAGATACAGTAACGGAAAATGGTGAACGCGTAACTTACTGCCAACTGTCTGAAAACGAGCGCTTTGAGCAGTGGGAATACTACCGCAACAACCACAAAGAAGATGGCGAGTCGTAAACAACGTTAACATTTACGCAATCTAAGATTGCAATTTTATCAACAAAGGAGCTTTAAGCTCCTTTTTGTTTACCGTAAATTTCCCTACTTTCTGATACTTACCCCTTTATCCATCGGCCTTACCGCATAGCGGTACGATATCGAACGGCGTTTTATTCCTGACATTCCTCTGACATTACTTTCCACTTGGTCAATAAAATTTCTCGCGCACATCACGAAATTTCACGTTTTTTCCACATTTTTTACGGGAGCGGGTGGTCAGGATGAAAACAGATACAGTCAAACAAGCCGAATCGGCACAAACTAATGTGATTACTGAAGAGTCAAAGCGCATCATCTACAAATCGATGTTAAGTGCATTGACCATCATTGCGCTTAGTATTTTGGTCAACCTAAGTATCCGTGTGGATTACGTTTTACTTGGTTCAAGCTTGGGGGAAACCTCTGTTACGGAAACCTTACAGCTGATCATGTTGGCTGTTGCGTCTTGGTCTTTCTTCCGCATTTCTAAACAAGAAAGCCATGTATCACACGCGGCAATCTTGATCGCTGGGTTCTTTGCGGTATTGATGATCCGTGAAATGGACTACTGGTTCGACATGATTCACCACGGTTCTTGGGTCTTCCCTGCTCTTGCGATAACTGCTCTAGCTTGTGCGAAAGCGTACCAAGGCGGTAAAGGCACGGTGAACGAAATGGCAACCATTCTACAATCACCTTACATGAAGCTACTTATCGGCTCGGTGATCTTGTTGTTGGTGTTCTCTCGCCTGTACGGCATGGGTAGCTTCTGGCAACACGTAATGGGTGAGCACTACGTACGCGATGTGAAAAACATCTCAGAAGAAGGGATGGAGCTGCTGTGTTACAGCCTAATCGCGCTAAGTGCCGTACGTACACGTCGCGAACTTAAGCGTCAGTAAGTTGAAGTGGCTTAACTAGCCATTCGCTTCGGGGTCAAGTTGCAGGTTCAACGTCGTCAATATCGGATGAAACACTGCTAACGCTTGCTCTGCTGCAACCACTGAATCATCAAAGGCCGTCATTTCGATGGCCTTTTTCATATCTGCAATTTGCCCTCGCACTTCAGGCTCTAAATCGAGCGCTTGAAGCTTTTCTATCGCACCAAGGCCAATGGCTAAGGGCTTTGCTCGTACCTCAGCGAGATCACGTTCAAAGGCACCACGCTTGACTCCCTCTAGATACACGCGGTAAGTCGTGAGTTCATCAAACAATAGAAATGCGTCCGCTAAAACACCTGTATTGGGGTAAGGCACACTCACATGATGCGAGAGATCGAGTGGAATATTGAGCTTTACCCCCATGTCCGCACAACGCGACTTCAGCACGCGCAATAAGCCTTGTTCATCCATTAAGGTTTGAATCTCGATGATGCGCTCTAGGTGATAGTCATTGGAGAGTAAAGTGACTTCAATGGTTTGCCCTGCCTCGCAAAGACCACTTCTCAATAATTCCGCAGCGGCATTTTGCATGTTCTGCACCGTATTGAGTGAGCGATTCTCGATGATGACCTGCTGCTCAGGAAAATCGATTTCCCTAGCCTTGGCTAACTGGCAAAAGTAGCGATACATCGCATCCGCTTCTGAGACGGTTTGTCCTTGAGTCACACCGCCACAAAAAACCAAGGCAGTCGTCTCAAAGCAAAATTCGTTTAAAACATTCAACAGCGCTTCCACGCGTGAGCGACCTTCAGCACTCAACTGATCGTGCACCAACCGCTTACCTAGAATGATCACTAGCTTGTTTAACTTCATTACCCAGATCTCAATTACTCATACTTTAGCGAACAATTTGTATACAAAAATTTGCTTTGCCAATACTCTTTCAGGCATTAACATCTAATTAACAATGTCGTTCTAGAGACCTGAACAAAGGTCCGCAGAGAAAGGAAGTCAATTATGCTGTCGATTTTCGATATTTTTAAGGTCGGTGTCGGTCCATCCAGTTCCCACACCAATGGCCCAATGCTCGCAGGTTACCATTTCACTCAATTACTTAGCGACTCTATGGCGAAAGTGCACAAGGTGCAAGTTGACCTTTACGGTTCTTTATCGCTGACTGGCAAAGGCCACCATACAGACCGAGCCACCGTCCTTGGTTTGATGGGCAATAAGCCCGATACCATTAAAATGACCAGCGCCAAAAGTGCACTGCAACATACTATTGAACATGGCACACTCTCGGTCGCAGGTGTTCATGAAATCGTGTTTAGCTATGATCACGATATTGTCTTCCACAGTGATAACCTTCCCCTTCATGAAAATGGCATGACCATCACGGCTTATGATGCTGCTGGTGATCAGGTGGCGTTTGAAACTTACTACTCTATCGGTGGTGGCTTTATTGCAACCGCAGCCGAGTTGGAAAATGGCAGTTCCGAAGCGGAAGTACAGGTACCTTACCCATTCAAATCCGCCGATGAAATGCTAGAAAAAGCGGAGCAAAACGGATTCAGCTTAGGTGGAATGATTCTGCAAAACGAGCGTGCCTTCCGTGAACAGGAAGAGATCGATCAAAAAGCCGAACAAATCTGGAAAGTGATGTCGCTGTGCATGCAACGAGGCTTTGATACCGAAGGCATTCTTGAAGGCGGGTTGAACGTAACGCGCCGCGCGCCAAACCTACTCAAAAAACTCGAAGCCAATGCGGCAGTAGAGAACGATCCAATGGAGATCATGGATTGGATTAACCTGTTTGCCTTTGCAGTAAGTGAAGAGAACGCCGCAGGTGGCCAGGTAGTGACGTCGCCAACCAACGGCGCTGCTGGTGTTATTCCTGCCGTGCTTATGTACTACCATCGCTTCATTAAAGAGCTCGATAACAAACAATTAAAAGACTTCTTAGCCGTGGCGGGGGCAATTGGCATCTTGTACAAAACCAACGCTTCCATCTCTGGGGCTGAGGTGGGATGCCAAGGCGAAGTCGGCGTATCTTCTTCGATGGCGGCCGCAGGCTTAACGGCACTGCGTGGAGGCAGCAACGAACAAATCTGTATTGCCGCAGAGATCGCCATGGAGCACTCACTAGGCATGACTTGTGACCCAATAGGCGGTCTAGTTCAGGTGCCGTGTATTGAGCGAAACGCGATGGGCGCGATGAAGGCCATTAACGCATCACGCATGGCACTGAAACGCACCAGCAAATGCCTTATTTCATTAGATAAAGTTATCGAAACCATGTATCAGACGGGCAAAGACATGAATAAGAAATATCGTGAGACATCACTTGGTGGACTCGCGGTGATTCATATGGCTCCACCATGCGAATAGCATACTTTATATCAGTTTTTGCTAATTAATATTTTTCATTGTTGGCGGACAAAATTCCGCCAACGCCTTTGTTCGTGTATAAAAATCAGCCTACCTCTCGCTTCTCTTCATTCAGCTTATTAATTCAGCGACTTTTCAAAACCTTAAAAAACACAAAAGAATAATAGTCTTATAAATTGTTATTTTTTAGTCATTTATTCACATAATTTTCAGTTGATCTAGAACAACACATTAGCGAGGCAAACGTTTCGCATTAGAAATTTTAGTGCATTAATTTCGTTTTATGCGACAATTGTTTCAATATGTAACATAGCGTTTAAGTAACATTTAACAGAAATAATAACTACCTTTCTCGCAATAGTGAGTATTTAATTATGTGGAATAAACTAAATAAATCTATGATGTTCTGCCAAATGATGTTTGGCTTATCATTTTACGGCGTGTTAGTCAGTCTGACGCGTTTCTTCTTAGAGGATCTGAATTACAACGAAGCTGATACCATGATGATCGTCGGTGCATTTTCGGCGATTGGCCCTCTATTTGCGATTGCTGGCGGCTTTATCGCTGACAAATTTTTAGGTGCTTACCGCTCTCTATCGATTGCCTTCTTAGCATTCGCATCTGGCTACGTACTGCTTGTTCTTGGTGCTTCGGCAACCAACGTACCACTTTCAATGTGTGGTATCGCGCTAGCAAGTTACGGCCGTGGTTTGATGTCTCCTTCTTATCCTAGCTTGTACAAACGTACCTTTAAGTCACAAGAAGACTTCGAGAAAGGCTACCCAATCAACTACTCAGTGAACAACGTGGGCGCTTTCCTAGGCCAATACTTGTTCCCTATGATTGTGCTGATCATCGGCTTTAATGGTGGTTTCACTATTTCAGCAGTGATGGCTGGCGCAGCATTGGTGATGCTACTTGTGTTCCGTAAAGGCTTGGTTGGCGTTGCTTCTGATCTGGATCGTCAAAGCGTAAGCACGAAGAACTGGATTTTCTTCGCGATTATCTCAGCTGCGATGATTGCACTGGTATTCTTCATGTTCTCTAACATGGATATCGGTCAAAACATCGTTTACGCCATCGGCGGTGCAGCGATTCTTTACTTTGTTTCTTTGATGTTGAAAGCAAGCAAAGCGGAATCATTGAAGATGGGTACTATCCTTATCGTTACCTTCCTAACCACGTGTTTCTTCGTTTACTACGGTCAAATGATGACTTCAATGAACATGGTAGCGATCAACACTCTGAAAGGTTCTCTATTTGGCTTCATCCCACTAGAGCCTGAAGCCGCAATGGCAATGAACCCACTATGGTGTATGGTTGGTGGCCCTATCGTTGCTGGCTTCTTTGGCATGCTAGAAAAACGCGATATTCACCTATCAACAGCGACTAAGATTGCATTGGCATTCGTGTTAACCGCTATCGCATTCGGCATCCTAACATTCGCGGTAACGACTGTTGGCGAAGACGTTATCATCATGCCTGAAATCTTCCTAGCGATTCACTTCTTCCAAGCAATTGCGGAAGTTATCGTAGGTTCAATGGTTGTTGCGTTCATTCTATCTGTGGCACCTAAGCACATTGAAAACTTCTCAGTAAGCTTGTTCTCTGTAGCAATCGCGCTAAGTGGTATCGTCGGTGCTGCGTTCTCTACGTCTATCGCACTAGAGAAAGGCCAAGAGATCACGCAAGAAATCGTACAACACGTTTACGGTGACTACTTCCAACTGCTGACTATCCTAGCGGTTGTCATGGTGGCTATCGCACTTGGTGCATCGTTCATCATTCGTAAGATGCTTGAAGCGGCAAAACAAAGTGAAGCTGAATTGGAAGTGGTTGAGCAAAACTAATTCTCTCTCAGCATCAAACAAAAACGGAAGCCAAGCGGCTTCCGTTTTTTTTATCGACAGAGAAAAGGAGGGAGAAATCATTAAGCGGTTAAGGTAACCATCAGATAACCGTTGAGTGCCAGTACCAAAGTAACGATAACCATACCTGCGTAAGAGACCCATTTGTTGTTTTTGAACTCACCCATCAAGCGTTCGCTGTTGGTAAAGATAAGCAATGGGATAATCGCCAGCGCAATACCAAAGCTCAATACCACTTGGCTCATCACCAAGATATCGGTGGTGTTCATGCCCAAACCAATCACCACAAACGAAGGTGCCATAGTAATAAAGCGTCGTACCCACATTGGGATAGAGAAGCGGACAAAGCCTTGCATCACCACCTGACCTGCCATTGTGCCAACGACGGTAGAGGACAAGCCTGAAGCAATCAACGAGACGCCAAACAACACAGATGCGGCTTTACCTACCAATGGCGTTAGTGTCATGTATGCCGTTTCAATTTCCGCCACATGTTGGTTGCCTGAGTAATGGAACACGGCAGCTGCCATCGCCACAATCGCGATATTCACAAAGCCTGCAATTACCATCGCAATCAACACATCAAAGCGAGTGGTACGAAGGCGAGTTTTGGTGCTTTCGCCATAGCTGTTTTTGAACAGTGCAGAATGAAGATAAATCACGTGAGGCATTACAGTCGCGCCTAAAATACCCGCAGCAAGGTAGATTTGATGCGAATCAGTAAAGGTTGGAGTCAGCAGACCTTTCACCATTTCACCTCCCGCAGGTTGCGCAAAAAACAGTTCAGCAATGTAGATAACCGCCACCAACATCAAAAGTGAACCAATCACGACTTCTAGCGGTTTTTGGCCTTTCTGGTTCAGCATCAAAATCATCACGGTTGCTACCGCAGTGATCATCGCACCTTCCATTAAGCTAATTCCAAACAACAACTGAAAGCCGACTGCTGCACCGATAAACTCGGCAAGGTCTGTCGCTATCGCGATGATTTCAGCTTGGATCCAGTAGAAGCCCACCGCCCATTTGTTTGGTAAGTGGTCACGTAGATGCTCTGCTAGGTTTTTGCCTGTGACGATGCCTAGCTTGGCGGATAAATACTGAATCAACATCGCCATTAGGTTCGCCCATAGCACTACCCAAAGTAGCTGGTAACCAAATGAAGATCCTGATTCAATATTTGTCGCAAAGTTGCCTGGGTCGATGTAACCAATCGCCGCAATGAACGCCGGGCCTAACATCAGCATTTTGCGTTTGATTTTATTGAATGCCGAAACTTTTGATGTTGTGGCGGCATCTAAATGTATGGATGCATTATTTATCGATACATTACTCATGGCGATATTCCTCTCTAGTCGATGAGAGAATCATACGCCCACCCAAATGAGAATCAATATCATTTAGGTACGCAAAAACGGTAATTAAGATTTCAACAATTAATTTTTAATTATCGATAAACAAAAGCTATCAAAAACCTTCTGTTGAATTTGGATTGCCATCGACCAAAAACAACAATGCCGCGTTAGACGCGGCATTGAAAGCGGGGGATGGTTTCGATTACTTAGTCGCGACGGCCGCGCAATTGAATTGGTTGGTTAGAAGCGTCTGTTTGAATCATCACGCCACCGTAAGTAGCGTCATTACGACCTTTAAGAGTCAGATTAGAATCCGCGCGCTCCACATTAACTTGGTTTGTTTGGCTAGTAGCCATATCAATAGTACCCGTGTATGAGCCATCGCCAGCGAATGCTACATTCATTGAACAAGCCATTAAGCCTACTAGTGCGATTAGTTTTTTCATACGTCACCTCGATTATTTGTGGTACATCGTTTCGATGAAGAAACTGTAGCAACAGTTCCAAAGTAGCACGAGGAAAACCCGAATTTACCAAATGGAAATCCTCGGCCAAAAAATGCTTTTCTGCCATAAACTTAGAATTGACCATCCCCTGTCTTTTTTTATGGGAGGCGGAGTTATGATGCCGTGGCAACGTTGGCTGGAGTAAAAGAATGACAATGAATCTAGATATGCAAAACGTCTTGGTATTAAAGCGCATGTATGAGCTGCGTAACGTTCGTTTAGTGGCAGAATCAATGGGGAAAACCTCAGGTGCCATCAGTAAGAACTTAACCAAGATGAAAGCGCAACTGGACGATCCTTTGTTCATTCAAACCAAAAATGGCTTTGAGCCGACCTCGTTTATTGAAGCCAACATGCCTCACTTTGAACAGATCCTCGCCAGTGCAGACGCCATTAAGCCACAGCAGTTCTCACCAGATTTATTTGCGGGCGAGGTTGCCATCTATGCCAACACACTGTTTTGGGATCGATTCGGTGACAAGCTTTATCTCGAACTACTCAAGCAAGCACCACACGCCAGTTATGCCTTTTTAAGATGGGGGGCAGATGCGCGCAATCGCATCATTGAAGGTGAGAATGCCATTGCGATTCACTACTTTGATGAAGACCTGCCTCAATCCATCGCTCAAAAAGAACTTGGTCGAGGGAAAGCCGTCTTCTTTGTGAAAGAAGATCATCCTGCGCAAGACTTTCAATCTTTGAGCGATTACACCTTTGTTCTGTTCAAAACACCGGGGTGGAACGATCACAAATACCCGCTTTTGGATCGATTAAGAAACATCGGTTTTCACGTTGAGCCCAAAGTTGAGATTGAGCACCCTGCGATGATTCACAGCATTATCATGAACACCGACCATTTCGGTATTACCATGAGTGGAAACGTTCCTGAATCATGTCGCAGTATCGAGCTACCAAACGGGCTGGAACTTGGCGTGAGCTTTGTGATGAGCTGCCGACGTTCTCAGCAGCATGATCCACAAAACCAATGGTTGTTTGACGTGATTCAATCCATCATTAAGCAGCATTCAAAGCCAGATTAAAATTTGATTTCGCCGAGTACTCCGAGCGTAATGGCTTGGTGATGCTTATTAATGTATTCAATATCTTGCAAGTAAGCGGTATGGTGACAGTCCTCCATATTAGCTTGGAACTGAGCATCGCCATTCGCAGCCATTGACCGCATGTGGTCTACCAACGCCGTCAAACGCAACGTCATTACCTCGACCAACTCTTCACGCTCTAATCGAGTACAACCATAAGCATCACAGAAGATCTTGGCTCTGCGAATTTGCTCCTCAAGCGTACCCATTTTATCGTCTTCATTAGTTTTGAACGGTGCCCAGCCATACACAGAAAAGGCGATGTCCCAAATTCGAGGTGCTGGGTGAGCGGTATCAAAATCGAATACTCCCACCACAACATCGCCCTCTAACGCGACGTTATAAGGCATGAAATCGCCATGGCAAATCACCTCTTTTGGAGAGCGTGAAGGCAGCATCCAGTGATGGACATCTTGTGTATTGAGCTTGAGGAAACTTCCAGAGGCATCGTGAAAACGACGTAGTAGTTTAGCGGCGGATTTCAGCGCCGTTAACGAGCTAATTGGGCCTTCTAGCGGGTAATTGTAAGTCTCGCCTTCAACGAAAGTCAGCAGCTCTTTTCCTCCCTCAATGGAGACGGCTTTTGGACACGCAGTAAAGCCGTGGCTGTGAAGATGTTGGAGCAATTGATGAACCGTCATCGTCCAATGACTGGCAGGCCGGCTAACGAGCTCTCCCTTACGGTAAATGGCATTCTCTCTGCCACCTTCTAACGCTTCCATTACAGCTCCTTGATGCTCAGAGCGTGCGCTCTGTGAGTGATGACGACATGAAACGTACTTCGTCATCTTAGCACTCGAACTTTACTCATGGAGGCTGATAATGTTTCAGATTGTTAGATAAATCGCAGTTCGTTTCCGTCTTGTGATTGAGCGCTAAAATTGCGCTTCTAGACTTTGCCTTAACCACTCGATAAATGCTTTCACGTGCGGCCTTTCTTCACCACGAACAATCATGTGATGCGCACCTCGGCTTGGCATCGACCAACCTCCGATTTGCACCAACGATCCTTGCTGAAGATGGTCCTCGACCAATAAGTCTCTTACAAGCAAAATGCCCAGTTGATTCACCGCAGCTTCGATCGCTAACAGAGAGTGCTCAAACTCTCCTGTGAGCTTCACCCCTTTGCTTTCGACACCTTGATACGCTAACCAACACTGCCACGTTTCTTGGTAGCCTCCCGTAGCCAACTTAGGCAAACGAGCAAGATCAGATAAGTGAGAAATGGGATTCAGATGCAAAAAGCCTGGGCTTGCCACCACAATCCAGTTTTCTTGCGTCAGTTGAATGGCTTGCTGTGACTGCCAATCGCCATAACCATTGATGATCTCCACATCAGCGATATCACTGTTGCTCGGCATTGCGTTGGCCGTGGTAGAGACTTTAAAACTCACTTTAGGATGTTGGCGATGAAAATCAGCCAGTCGTGGCATTAGCCATTGAGAGCAAAAGCTGTGTGCCACGTGTAACGTTAACTGCGCCTGCTTTTGTCGAGAGAAAAGATGTTGGGTTGCTGCAGAAAGACTCTGAAAGACGTGACTTACCACAGGTAAATAATCATGAGCAGCTTGAGTAAGATTGAGCTGAGCACCATTGCGTTCAAACAAGGTGGCGTCTAAGTACACTTCGAGGGATTTTACTTGCTGACTGACCGCCGCACGGGTGACATTGAGCTCTTCTGCCGCCTTAGTAAAGCTTTGCAATCGAGCGGTTGCTTCAAACGCTTTGAGAGAATTGAGTGGCGGTAGGTTTTGCATATCAGGCTCCAGACGAACAAGTAAGAAAATACTATGACGGAGCTGTGACAGATAAATGAAGGGGAAACAAAAAAGCCAGCGTCAGACGCTGGCTTTTAAAGTTACTGATTCAATAATGAATTATTGAGCAGCTTCTTCAGTTTGGTATTGGAACGCAGGAACAACAACTTCTACACGACGGTTCTCTTCACGACCTTCGCGAGTTTCGTTGCTAGCTACTGGGTTAGCTTCGCCCATACCTTTAACAGTCATACGGTCTGCAGCGATACCTTCAGCTTGGAAGTGATCAGCAACTGCTTGTGCACGCTTCTCAGTTAGCTGTTGGTTGTAAGCTTCAGAACCAGTTGTGTCACTGTAGCCGTTGATTTCAACTTGAGCTTGTGGGTAAGTGTTCATTAGCTCTACAGTACCGTTGAACGCAGAAGCGTCTTGTAGTTCAGCGCTTTCTAGGCCGAATTGTACTGTTGCTGTTTGAGCTGGGTATTCGTTCTCAACGATGCGAGTCGCTGGACGAGTTTCAACTACTTCTTCTTGAACTACTGGCTCAGAACCGAACTTGTAGTTGAAGCCGATACCGAAGAAGTCAGCATCCATGTCGTCGATGATGTCATCAGACATGTCTTGGTAACGTTGGTACTCAGCGCGTAGGCTCCAGTTGTAGTTGATTTGGTATTCAGCACCTAGAGAGCCAGTTGGTACGAAATCTTTCTCGTCACCAGCCATCATGTATGCAGCACCTACTTTAGCAAATAGGTTCCAAGAATCAGTTAGAGGAAGGTTGAACTTAGGAGCTAGAGTTAGCGCCCATAGGTCACCGTCAACTGTGTTTAGGCCAGCTTTGTTGAAGTTAGCTGTGAAGTTACCTAGGTAATCAACACCGTATTCAGCTGCAACGTATTCGTTGAAGTTGTAACCAATGTGCATACCAGCTGCGAAGCTGTCGTCATCACATGGAGCGTCTAGGTGACATGCGTCGTTTAGAGCGTTGTAACCAAGTTTGCCGCCGATGTATGTATCAGCAAGAGCAACATTCGACATTACGCCACCAGCTAGAACGGTAGCCACTGCAAGAGCGATCTTTTTCATTATTTTTCCTTTATGCGAGGCGACCCGATTACTTTCCCCAGAAAAATCTGTTTTTAGGAAACTCAGAACCTACACTGTTTTCAAGTGATTAAAAACTACGCCAACAATCTCTATTAACGCATCTTCATGCGACGCCTTAATCGGGATTCATCCATTAAGAGCGTTGGTTGGAATTTTGATGCACCTATCTGCCACGATATCACTGACGCCTTTAACCAGCACATCAGGAGTGAGAGATAACGATGAGCAAACCTCTGTAGGTACAAGATTCCGGGACAAAAATTATCCGGATTCTATCTTGTAATCACATAGCAACTAAAAAGTAATTTAATCGGCTGTGCCTACTTCAACCGCAAACTCTGGATCGGTAACCCTATGAGATGATATGAGTTTTGTGACAAGAATCTCGAAACGGACTTTAACAGAATAACCATCTCTAAAATAAATCATTATTTTTGTCGTCACGACAAAAAATTCTTATCGATACTCAGATAACCATCAGATATTGCAGATTTTTTGTTTAAAGCGCTTAGAAAGTAGTTCGTCAATAGAGAACGTGGAAAGAATAGTGGCAGAAAAGACAGCCCGTAAAGTACGGGCTGTGAACGAATTGCGTTAAATTTTGTCAGAGACCGCCAATGTTGCAGCCAAAACATCCTGTCCAAACAAGACACTACGCTCAGGAGACCAACCGTATAGAGGGTCTGGATGGTTGTTATTGTCTTTGAATGGCATCTCAATGGTGTAAGACAAACACTTGAATTGCTCTGCCACCCAGTTAGAGCCAACGGTTAGGTTCGCTTTACCCGGTTCATCTTTGTCGTAACCGATCTCGTCTTGGAACTCTGGTGTAATCGTTAGAAGTGCTTGTTTAAACGCGTTTTCCAACTCAGCCATGCCTTCGTCATAAGAAGGAATACCTTCAGAGCCCGCTACAAAGTTGTACGGGATAGCTTCATCACCATGAATATCTAGGAACATATCCACGCCAGTTTCTAGCATGCGCTCACGAACCAAGAAGACTTCAGGACTCTTTTCCATTGATGGCGTTTGCCACTCACGGTTTAGGTTTACGCCAACCGCGTTAGTACGTAAGTGACCACGCACACCGCCGTCTGGGTTCATGTTTGGTACAACGTAAAGTACTGCTTTTTCAAGCAATGCGCGTGCAACCGTGTCGTTCTCATCAAGCAGACGTTGGATCATGCCTTCCATGAACCATTCAGCCATCGTCTCACCTGGGTGCTGACGTGCAATCATCCAGATTTTCTTTTTGCCTTCTTCTGGCTCACCGAAAGTAAGTAGGCTCATGTCATTGCCATCTAGCGTATGACCAAGCGTCTCTAGTTGGCAGTGGTGCGCGCTTTGTGCCATGTGTAACAGGTCTAGGTGACGATCGTACGTGTAAGGTGCAAAGTACGCGAAGTAAATTGAGCTGCGCTCAGGGATAACAGTGAAAGTCAGCGTGTCGCCATCGAACTCTGCCGGTACTCGGAACCACTCTTCACGATCGTAAGACGCAACCACGTCGTAACCTTGCCAACCTTCTGGGTAAGCCGATTTCGCAAGATCAAGAAGTTTGATGGTGTGTGATTGCTCGGCTTCTGTCTCTAGACGGAAGTGGAACCACTGGTAGAATTCCGACATGTTGTCGTTAGGAATTTTGAGTTGGATGTCGTTTTTGTCGTCCGCTTTCACTACGTGAATGCTGCCGCTGTCAAAGTTGCTGAATACTTTCATTTTATTACTCACCTTTTGCATCTGAGCTTGAAAGACTGAGGCTAACACAAAGGGAAGAGGTGCCTCTAACACTTTCACTTCTTCCCTATCCGTTTGCGATCAAAATATTCAGTTTAGTCGAGCTTATCCGCTTTGCCTGCTGGTCCTGCGAGTTTTGCTAGCCACTTATCCCAGATGAACGGCGTCTGCTCGTTATCTTCTGCTTCCTCTTTTCGGCGTACCGCGTTGCGTACCATCATCGCTCCCGTCCATCGAAATGGCTCTGGCGGGAAATGCCCCAACGGCCCTTTGGCTAAACCGCTTTTCGTCCATTCATTCTCGATTCCCAATACCAACGAAGATAAGATCTTTCCGCCCATTCGAGTCTGCGCTACCCCGTTACCCGAATAACCAAAGCCATAAAAGATATTGCTTTGGTTATCTAACTCACCGAAGAATGGAAAACCAGTAGCGGAACGATCTGAACCGCCCGTCCATGAATAAGCGAACTCAGCCCCTTTCAAACGCGGGAACAACTTATCGAACGATTTACGCAGTAGCTCTTGATAGCGCGTTGGCTTGTTGAACATCGCGTTGACTTGGTTGTTGAAAGAGAATTGATTGCCGCCTTTCCCCAACATCAAACGGCCATCTGGCGTATCTCGGTAATAGTGGACGAAAATACGTGAATCCAACACGCTAGAACCGGCCTGCCAACCAGATTGAGATAGCGCGTCACCAAGCGGTTTGGTGATCACCATGTCGGAAGAGACCACCACGATACTGCTTTTGAATTGCTTAAACTGCTCCACCATCCACGCGTTTAATGCCAACACCACCTGCTGCGCTTGAACATTTCCTTTAGGTGTACAGACAGTGGCAGGTTTTCCATAATCTAAACGCGTCATCGGCGTATTCTCATAGATCTCAACACCCAATTCTATTGCGACGCGTCTTAATCCTCTCACCAATAAAGCTGGTTGAACGCTGGCTGCTACTGGAGAGTGAAAGCCTTCTATATTGCGCGGCGATCCCGCATTGGCACGCAGCTCCTCAGCTTGGCAACGGCGCCAACTATTTACTTCTAAACGCTTTAACTCGTCCACAACTGGCTGCATTCCCCCAGTTTGAGCCTGATTGGTTGCAGTGTAATAAACCCCTTTTAATGATAATTGCGCATCGATGTTGTGCTGCTGACAAAAGTCGTCAATCTCTAGCACTGCTTGTTCCGACTCTTTTACCAACCAAGCGGCGTGTTCTTCACCGAATAAGCGTTTCAAGGTCGGAAACTTTGTCGACCAAGTCAGCATACAACCGCCGTTTGCGCCCGATGCACCACTGCCACACAAGCCTTTTTCAATCACAACCACCTGTTTTTCCGGCGATTGCTGCTTGATCATGATCGCAGTCCAAAGACCTGTGTAACCACCGCCGACGATAGCGACATCTGCTTGGATATTTTGTTGAAGTGGTTTAGCGGTTTCTGGCTGCTCAATTTCAAGCGCTTGCTTAAACCAATATGAAGGGTGAGTCATTCGATATCCTTTGTAAAAGTGACGCACACAACCGTGCTTTGTCACCACTTTACAAACCTACCGAATATTCAACGAGCTAGAAAAACTTACGCTGAGCGTTAGAAAATATTTATGAGATATTATATTTAAGAAACACATTCACCGGAAATATATATTTAATAATAAAAAAGGGGAGCAAATGCTCCCCAAAAATAATAGAACGAATATACAACAAGGATTAAACAGGCAATAGAGTTATAAATGCTAGCGAATAAATTAATTAACGATTACCAGGTTCACGCATGCGGTATTCGTATTTCACATTCAATATTGGTTGGTATGCGATTTGACCGTTATCTTGCAGGAATTCATCTACTGTTACTTTCGCATTAGTAATAGAGAAAGACTGGCGGTCTACGATATCAAATGAGCTTTTGAATTCGTCTCTTAGCTGTGCTGACGACTTGCTTTGATAGTTCTTAATCATTTCAAAGCCCATGTCGTAAGCGGCTTGTTTACTATCTACAACATTACCATGAATGGTTCTGCTGTTATTAGTCCATTGGTAACCACCAGCAATAGCAGCGATTGGAGTAGCGGTTAATGCGATAAGACTTGCTAGAGTGATTAAACGTTTCATAATGTGCTCCTTACTTACCTTTTAAATATCGAGTTCCAAATACTCGATTAATGTAGGGTACGTATAGAGACCTATAGCGAGTCAGATTAATTTCAGAAAAACTTTAATTAATTTCCATTTTATTTTTAATTTACTGTTAGGCTTGGCTTTTGCTTTTAATAAAAAACTAAGTAAATCCGTAGATTAGCTTTTCTCGATAGCTTAATCATACCGTCTAAATTTTTTCTTATCAGATTTAATATATCTAATCGCTATAAATAAGTGCATTTTGGATATGACACGATGCTTCTCTCTTGTACGCGCTCTGACCGCGAATCCTGACACTCTCATACCAAGCCTTACAATACCTCGCCACGCTTTTCTCATAGAATCCTCAGCAAAAGAACACTGTTCAAAACTAGTTCCTGTCTAGCTGGAGTGAAGAACGGCTCACTTTGCTTTCTCCCTTTTTGCGTTCGATACCTAACGCTCACAGCCACATGACAGGACCGACACCACTGGAAATGAGTTTGGAGTGAAATAACCATGAATAAATCCATCCTTCACCACAGCAAAACCATTTACTCGGATGAGTATGCTGAGATTTATCATCCAATCTGGACATACCGCATCAAGTTCATTGCGCGTGCGTTGTTCTACCGAAAGTCATTTAAGTATCTGGCAGACAACATCGAGGCTTCACTGTTGGAGATGCTATGTACGCGCACTCATCGATTCTTAGAAAAACCATTTCGTCCGTATATCGTAAAAAATAGCCCTGCGATTGATCGTTCAGCGCTTGTGGTTGATCACTACAACACAGTGTCGGAGCTCGTCTCGCCTGATCTAATGAAACAGATCTATACCGATGCCAAGGGACTCACTCTGATGACCTTTGAGATCGAGGATATTCTCTACACGGTCAAATTGGTTTATGAAGCTCGCTACCAAAAAGAAGGCGACATGAGTTTGGTATTACACAGCCAAGAAGATGGCAACTTCTATACTCTATCGTTCACATTGGGACACGAGAACGGCGCTCGCAGCATCATGATTGGTGGCTTACAAGGCCCACGCAGTAACGAAACTAGCAATGAAAAAATCAAAAAGCTGACTCGTAAATTGTACGGTCAGCGTCCAAAAAGTTTGATGGTCAGTCTGCTGGATCTTCTTGCTCAGATTTGGGGGGGTGAAACCATTCTTGCAGTGAAAACCCAGTCACACACTTATGCCGCTAAACGTTATAGCAAAGGACGAATTAAAACGGATTACGATGCATTGTGGAAGGAACTTGGCGGTACTGAGTACGATCGCAACTTCTACTCACTCCCAGTGAATGCTCCGCGCCGTGATCTCGACGGGATGTCGCGATCTAAACGTTCGATGTACCGTCGTCGTTATGAATGGCTAGACAACACCAAAGCAACATTCGAACAAGTACTAAGAAACTAAAAAGCTAAAAGCCTAAAAGCTAAAAAGCTGAGGAGAAACGTTCATGCGTTATTCATTCGTTGCTGCTCTGGTGTTGTCGACTCTTTCCCTATCGGCGAACGCTAGTACAAGCCAGCACATCATAGGCACGAACCTAGGTTATGGCGGTGTAAGCTATGACGCCCCCGCAAGTGAAGAATCCGGTGATATGTTTCTTGGTGAAGTTTATTACCGATACATGCCGACGCAAAACTTCGGGATTGAAGCGGGCTTCAAAGGGGCGTTTGATGGTATTGGCTCAACGCTGTTAAGCCCAATTTCAGAGGTTACCGACACGAGTTTTTCTGGCCCACGTTTAAGTGGCTATGCGAGTTATCCTCTTGGTGCTGGTTTCGAACTTTACGGTAAAGCAGGTATGACGCTCTACACCCTTGAGTACACTTACAAGGTGAATGGACAGAGCCGAAACATTGAACATACTAGCGTTGGCGGTGAAGCAGCGGCAGGATTAGGATGGAGCTACAAGCACTTTGGTTTGAATGCTGAGTATGTGTACTCAAAGAACAGTGATTTTGATTCTGGTGGCGTGATGTTCGGCGCTCAATTGCGTTTCTGACGTCCCTTATACTCCTAACCTTCCCAAAAACTAAAAAAGAAAAAGGCAGCGATGGCCTGAGTCGCTGCCTTTTTCTTTCATCAATATGTGTCAGTTCGTCAACGCAAGAATGATCCCTGCCACAATCGAAGCAACGCCTAGCCCTCGCGTGAGATACCATTTCTCAGACAGAAACCAAATCCCCATAAACAATCCAAACACGATGCTGATTTGCCTTAGTGCCACCACCAAACTCACGTTGTCTGTCATGGTCATCGCAAACAACACCAAGCCGTAGGTGGATGCCATCATTACCCCTGCCATGCTGGCTGTTTTGCGGATCTGCCACGCTGTCTTAATCTCATCTGGCTTGCCCGTAACTAAGCACCACACAAGAGCAGGAATACCTATCGCCCAAAACTGCACACCTAAGTAGAAGATTGCACTGTACTGATCATTCAAGATCTCTGACGCTTGCCCTGTGAGTAAACTCAGCGCTTCTTTATCAACCACGGAGTAACCCGTTGTGCCTATTGCGGCAATCAATGCCCAGAACACACCAACGTTCAAATAAGAGCCCAATGTCATCTGACGAAAATTCGTCAGTGGTACCAGCATACAACCAAGAGTAATTAGTAAGAATCCAAGCCACTGCTGACTAGATAATTCATGCCCCAATGCCACACTGATTGCGCCGACCATCATCACAGGCAGCGCCCGAGCAATCGGATAAACCACACCCACATCAGCGTGCTTATAAGCGACAATCAAACCGACCAAATAAACCATTTGTGAAGTGCCGCTAATGAACAGCAACCCCCAAAACTCACTCGGTAATGATGTCCAGCCAATGGTTGCCAAATACCAAATCAAATAAGGGGTAAGAATGAAACATGCAGAAAAGCTGGCCGCCATAGTAAACGCGAGTCCAGAGCCTGAGTTGCTTTTACCAAGGATATTCCAACCCGCATGGAGAACAGCAGAAAAAACGACGAGACCAATCGCCAACAAATCCATTTCAATGTTCCTGTCTGAATAAAATAAAGGCCCCGAGATGGAGCCTTAGACAATGAGAAAATCCACTTAACGATTGAGTTCCGCCAGAGATTCAATGCTGATGGCATCGTGTCGCCAATACTCGATATCGCAATCAATCAACTCACCGTGCTGGTTATAGTTGATGCGCTCCACCACCATCGCTGGCGTGCCGACTGTCGCGCGCAGTGCTTGAGCCATTTCCCCCAACAAAGTGCTGGTTGAAATGCGGTAGCGAATCTTTTGATATGTAACGCCATAATGATCGCGATAAATATCCGTCAGCGAATTTGATAAATCGTAGTCCAACAGGTTCGGAAACAACTCTGGGCGAATGTAGTTTGTTACGAACACCACAGGTCTGTCTTCAAGGTATCGCACACGGTCGACTCGATACACATCCGAGAAAGGCTGCAAGTCCAACAAGCGCGCGGCTTGTTTGTTTGCCAACGTCCCTTTTGCTGCGACCAACTCCGTTTTTGGCACACGATTTTGCGCTTTCGCCATGTTCGGGAAGTTCAGCGTTTGGGTTGGGTCGTAACGCAATGGCTCAGGTGAGATAAACCAACCTCGGCGATCTTCGCGATAGATTCGACCTTCTGCTTCCAGCAGTGATAACGCTTCACGCAAAGTGACGCGTGTAGTATCGAACGACTCCGCCAACTTACGCTCTGCTGGCAGTTTTTGACGCGGCGATAGCATGCCCGCTTCAATCTGTTCAACAATCGAATCTTTAATTTTTACGTATTGCACGAAGTGTCCTTATCTTTTGCGCCAAGCTTGTGTGCGATTTTCTAACAATTTACCCAAAGTCATCTGAACAATCTTCGCAATTGCGGCAGCAATCATGATCATGACAGCCATTGCCGCTGCAGCGCCAGTTTGACCTGCATCATCCATATTCAGAATCGAGACCGAAGCCGGAATCGTATCGGTTGAGTAAAGGAATACTACCGCAGAAGTGGTGGTCAATGCATTAACAAACAAGTAAGTCGCAATGTCCAAAATCGCAGGTAAGCACACAGGTAATGTCACTTTAAAGAACAACTTGTACTGAGGAAGCTTCACCGATGCTGCTGTGGCTTCAATCTCCGATGGCAACTGCTTTAGCGCTGCCAGGGCGGTCATGTGACCCACGGTGTAGTAATGCACTACCGTGTTAATCACCAAGAATGCCATGGTGCCATAAAGCACGTTCAGAGGATTGTTCGCATCGTTGAAGTAAAAGATGTAACCCAAGCCAAGCACCATACCAGGAACCGCCATTGGCACCACGCTGAGCATTTGCATCACCTGACGAATTGGACCAAACGCACGCCCTTTCTCAATGCAGTAAGCACCGACAAAGATAATGGCTGTACCGATCACTGCCGTCCAACCTGCCAGTGTTAGTGAGTTGAAGAATGGGCTCCAACCGTAAGTGCTCATTTCGGCAAAGTTGTAGTTGTTTAGCGTCAGCGCTTTGTTCCAAGGCCAGAACGTAACTAACGAGCCATACACCGCCATGCCAAGCACAGCCAACACTGCAATAGAAATGATGCTGCAGTAAACCAAGCAAATGCTGTCGCGCGCTTTGTTGGGTTCAGGCTGATAAGGCACTGAACGTGTGTCGAATAAGCTCTTTTGCTTTTTCTGTACCCAGCGGTCTGCGCCGAACGCCATTACCGCAGGAAATAGCAACATAATGCTGGTCACCGCACCCATGGCAAAGTTTTGCTGTCCCACAACTTGCTTGAAGATGTCAGTCGCCAGGACGTTGTAGCTTCCACCAATCACTTTCGGCACACCAAAGTCCGTGATAACCAGCGTAAAGACCACGATAAGCGTACTGATCAAACCGTATTTCGCCGCAGGTAACGTCACCATAAAGAAGGTTTTGATGGGTGAAGTTTTCAGTGCGCGGGCTGCTTCATACAAGCGAGCATCAGAAGTGCGCAGCGAAGTGGTTAAGATCATCAATGCATGAGGAAAGGTCCAGAAGATCAAACCCATCGAGATACCAATCACGCCGTAAACCGAGTTTCCTAACAGCATTTCTTTCGCAATACCTTGATTACCGAAAAGGAAGATTAAACTGATCGCCGGCAACAACGAAGGCGCAAGGATTGGCGCAGTACCTAAGATTTGGAACAAACCTTTAAACGGCATGCATGAACGAGTCAGCGCGTAGGCATAACCAAACGCAAGTACACCCACCACCGAGGTCACTATCACGCCCAAAGTGAAGGTGTTGCCTACCGACACCCACAAGCTTGAAGAGGAAAAGTACGTCGCAAAGTTTGCCAATCCAACAAATTCGCCATTGGCATTTTGCACACTCTTGGTCAACATTGCCCAAAGCGGCATTAAGATGAACAGCACCATCATGGTCGACAAACCAGCGAGCAAACCAAACAACACAAGGTTGTCGCGGCTAACACGTCCGAGTAAGGATTTTGCTTTGTCTTGTGTGGTCAGGCTATTCATCGTCATTGTCTTCGCATCCATGTTTACACCTACGCTGCTAGCGCTTTATCAACCGAGGGCACGGCGTAACCATGCAGCCCTTCTTCAGCAAACTGGATGTAACGTACATCGCCCGCCTTGATATTGAGTTTTTGAACCGTTTCCACAGGCACATCCACTACGATGGTTTTCGTTGAGCTGTCGTTTTGCAATACGCAATCAATGCGGAAAAACGCCCCCAGAAACTCGGTTGCCGTAACTCGCACAGGTAAAGAGTTATTGTAGTTTTCAACGAACTTGATGCTTTCAGGACGCACCGCAAGGTCGAAGCGGTCACCACGTTGGATCTTACGATTAGTCAAGCTTGGCGCTGGCATCAAGGTTTCAGCAATGCGCACTTGGGAGTCTGTTGCGGCTGAGGTTTCAATAAAGTTCATGCTGCCGACAAACTCAGCAACAAAGCGCGTTGCTGGTTGTTGGTAGATCTCTTGAGGTGTACCTACTTGCTCAATCACGCCATGGTTCATCACCACAATGCGATCCGCCATCGACAATGCTTCGTCCTGATCGTGCGTAACCATGATGGTGGTGATGCCCAGCTTACGTTGCAGCTTGCAAATCTCATCACGTAAGTGAACACGTACTTTTGCATCCAGCGCTGACAGCGGCTCATCAAGTAGCAGTAGACCCGGAGATAGCGCCAATGCACGAGCCAAAGCAACACGCTGCTGCTGACCACCAGAAAGTTGATTCGGGAATTTCTCGCCAGAGGTTGGAAGACCAATGGTTTCTAGCCAGTAATCCACCTTCTCTAACGCTTCTTTGGTCGAAATACCTTGGTTTTTCAAACCCACCGCAATGTTCTCTTGCACAGTTAGGTTCGGAAACAGCGCATAAGATTGGAATACGATGCCGAAATCGCGCTTCTCTGGTGGTAGGAATGTGGTCTCTTGACCGTTTTGAAAAATCGCACCAGACGTTGGCAAGTCTAAACCTGCAATGGCACGTAGCAGAGTGGTTTTACCGCAGCCAGAAGGACCAAGAAAACAAACAAACTCGCCCTTTTCAATCGCTAGCGAGATCTTCTTTAATGCAGTGAACTGTCCGAATTGCTTCACTACATTTTCAATATTTAGGTAATGTTGGTTAGTTGACATAACACACGCTCCAGATGGTATATACCAACTTTAGTTTTGGAGTGTTACGTTCCAATGACAAATTTATAGCCAGAAGATGACAAATAGATGAAGGGTGATGAGGTTTGTTTCTACGCTTGCAACCCCCTCCAACTCCCCCTTTTATCAGCATAGTTTGCCAAGCATTTGAATGCGGTTATCAAGGGGGAGGGTTTTCTTTTTCGTGGTGAGCTTAGTGCCCCCCGTTATACAGACTTTGATGCTTTCCCTATCACGAGCAACAAGTACAGTTAGTCCCTCCCCTTTACCAGCGCGACTGTTGTAGTCCCCAGAAGTTAAAGCCAAGGGGAGGTTAGGTGGGGTTGCTGCTTTAAGGCTTTTGACTCTCGCCTCTTCCAAAAACAAAAAATCCACCTCAACCGAGGTGGATTTCAGTATTCAACTCAAAGCAAATTCAATTAAGACTTTGGTTCTGATTTCGCGTCAAACTTCTCAGACCATGCCGCTAGAATCTCTGCACGCTTGCTGCCCATTTGCGCGAAGTCCATCTTCGCCATGTTCTCTTGAACATTAGGGAAGTTAGACACAGTCGCTTTCACTTCTTTATGTGCAACCACTGGGTACATTTCTACGTAAAGCTCGTTTGCCGCTTTAGAGATTGACCAGTCGACGACGCGCTTCGCTGCATCCGATTCTTTTACTAGGCCAACGGCTTCTGATTCCCAGCCGATGCCTTTTGGTGTGATAACCGCTAGTGGTGCGCCTTGTGTTTTCAGCTTCGCGCCGCGGCTTGCCATCGAAATACCGATAGCCACTTCACCCATACCCGCTTGAACACATGGTTTAGAGCCAGAGTGCGTGTAGTGTGCAATGTTCTTATCTAGGTCACGCATGTAGTTCCATGCCTGATCTTCACCCATGTTTTGTAGCCAAGCAGAAACCTGCATGTAGCCAGTGCCTGAAGACGCTGGGTTCGGCATTGCAATGTGACCTTTGTAAACCGGCTTTGTTAGGTCTTCCCAAGACGTTGGTTTCGGTAGGTTAAGTTGTTTCGCTACCGCTTCGTTGAAACAAACTGCGTTAAAGAACGCATCGTTACCAAACCAAGCTTGGTTTGATTGAGGGTCGTTTAGGTTCGCGTGCAGCTCTTCCAAACCTTTTGGTGTGTAAGGCTTAAGAAGACCTTCATCTTTAAGCAGTGCCATTGACGAGCCAGCAAGACCCCAAACCACTTCCGCTTGAGGGTTGTTCTTTTCGGCCAGCAATTTCGCCGTCATGATACCGGTGGAATCGCGAACCCACTTAATCTTGATATCTGGGTTATCTTTCTCAAACGCAGACTTGTATTTAGCAAGAATGTCAGTTTCGAAAGCGGTGTAAACCGTGACTTCCTGTGCTGCCATTGCATTCGTAGCTAGCAGAGAGACAAGTGCAGCCAGCGATCCTTTCATCAAACGGTTTTTCATCATTTTCTCCAGTTAATTTGGCTAAGTTTTCATTTGGTCTGTACCAGTTGACGATATACACCCTACTGAGCCTTTGTGACGAAATTATGACCATTAAATGGCAGTTTTACGAAAATTTGCGATGAATAATCGTTCAATTGATCCGCCATTTTCTGGATATTAAAGTTTTATGAAATTGGAGATTCGCCTATTTACTGCCCTTTTCTTCCTCGCTAGAGTGAACTCGAAATTTGGTGTAGACCAATTAGCCTATTCTGATGGAAATCGAGATGAAAAACGAATACCTACTACTGACTCCAGGTCCTCTATCTACTTCTGAAACGGTACGTGAAGCCATGCTTAAAGACTGGTGTACTTGGGATGATGAATACAACAAAGACATCGTAGAAGTGATCCGCACTAAGCTTGTAAAACTGGCGACTCAACAAGACGGCTACACCAGCGTACTAATGCAAGGTAGCGGGACCGCATCAGTAGAAGCAACGATTGGCAGCGCCATTGGCAAAGATGGAAAATTGTTGGTTGTCGACAACGGTGCGTACGGTGCACGTATCGCTCAGATCGCTGAATACCTAAATATTCCATGCCATGTAGTTTCCCCAGGCGAAACATCACAGCCACACTTGAACGAGGTGGAAACTGCATTGGCATCGGATCCTACAATCACACACGTGGCGATTGTTCATTGCGAGACAACCACTGGCATGCTTAACCCAATTGAGGCATTTGCTTCTGCGGCAAAAGCTCACGGTAAAGTAGTGATTCTCGATGCCATGTCGAGCTTTGGTGGCATTCCTATCGATATCGCAGAGCTAGGCATCGATTTTATGATCAGCTCTGCAAACAAATGTATTCAAGGCGTGCCGGGCTTTGGCTTTGTGATTGCAAAACAAACTGAGCTCGAAAAGTGCCAAGGTCAGGCACGTTCTTTGAGCCTTGATCTTTACGACCAGTGGCACTGCATGGAAGTGAACCACGGTAAATGGCGTTTCACGTCTCCAACGCACACGGTTCGCGCTTTCTACCAAGCACTATTAGAGCTGGAGCAAGAAGGCGGCATTGAAGCTCGTCATCACCGTTACCAAACTAACCAGAAAACACTGGTTGCAGGTATGCGTTCTTTGGGGTTTGAGCCACTACTGAGTGATGACCTTCACTCGCCAATCATCACTTCTTTCTACTCTCCGACGCACAGTGATTACCAGTTCAAAGCGTTCTACACACGTTTGAAAGAGCAGGGCTTCGTGATCTATCCGGGTAAGGTATCGAACGCAGATTGCTTCCGCATCGGCAACATTGGTGAAGTTTACCCAGCAGATATCGAGCGCTTAATCGGTGCAATTGAAAAAGCAATGTACTGGCAAGTTGCGTAAAGCAGCCTTCTGATTGAGAGAGCGTTATGACTCAGAATATCAAACCCACCCACTTCCGCAGCGAAGGCGATGTTAACACAACACCAGCGCGCCAAGCTTGGAATGCATCGATGGACGATGAACGCACACAAGCATTGTTGAAGCGTGATTCGGAGGTCTTTCTTCATCAAGCCATGTCGACGCCTTGCTTAGATACCTTGGAAGCAGCAGAAGGCATCTACATCCAAGATGCTACCGGTAAAAAGTACATGGATTTCCATGGCAATAACGTCCATCAACTGGGCTACGGTCACCCGCATGTGATTAAACGTGTGCAAGAGCAAATTGCCAAACTGCCGTTTTCACCACGTCGTTTTACCAACGAGACCGCGATTGAATGTGCCGAAAAACTCACCCAAATCTGTGGCGGCGAGTTGAATCGCGTGTTGTTTGCTCCGGGTGGCACATCTGCGGTTGGCATGGCTCTTAAATTAGCTCGCCACATCACGGGCAACTATAAGGTGGTGTCGTTGTGGGACTCCTTCCACGGCGCATCGTTGGATGCCATCTCAGTGGGTGGCGAAGCGTGTTTCCGCCAAGGCATGGGACCATTAATGGCAGGTGTTGAGCGCATCCCACCAGCCGTATCTTACCGTGGTGCTTTCCCAATCGCGGACGGCAGCGACGTGCATTACGCCGATTACCTCGAATACGTGATTGAGAAAGAAGGCGGCGTGGGCGCGTTTATCGCAGAAGCAGTTCGTAATACCGACGTACAAGTGCCGAGCAAAGCCTACTGGAAACGTATCCGTGAAATCTGTGACAAACACAATGTCATGCTGATCATCGACGATATCCCTAACGGCATGGGTCGCAGCGGTGAATGGTTTACCTACCAAGCCTACGACATCGAGCCAGATATGCTCTGCATCGGTAAAGGTTTGGGCGGAGGCTTAGTACCTATCGCAGCCATGGTAACCAAAGACAAATACAACACCGCCGAGCAAATCTCCATGGGTCATTACACTCATGAGAAAAGCCCTATCGGTTGTGCTGCGGCACTGGCAACCATGGAAGCTATTGAGCAAGACGGCTTGCTAGATAAAGCCAAAGCCGACAGCCAGTTCATGCGTGAAAAGCTGCTAGAGATGAAAGCCAAATACCCAGTGATTGGTGATGTGCGTGGCATTGGCATGTTGTGGGGCATTGAGTTGGTCACTGACCACGAAAGCAAAGCACGCGCGTATGACGAAGCGGAAGCTGTGTTGTACCAATGCCTCAACAACGGAGTGAGCTTCAAGGTATCGCAAGGTAACGTGATTCAGCTCAGCCCACCGCTGATCATTACTCGCGAACAACTAACCGAAGCGTTGGCGATATTCGAAGAAGCCATCGCCAAAGTATGCAAAGACTTTAACTACTTCTAACCTCAACAAAACCAATTTATCCAGAGCGCGGTTCCAATGTGAAGGCAAGCGCTCTGGCAAGCAAGAAAAAGGATTGAACATGAGCAACTCACCAATTCAAGCAGTGATCTTTGACTGGGCTGGCACTATCGTCGATTTTGGCTCTTTTGCGCCAACCAGCATCTTTGTGGAAGCGTTCAAACAAGGCTTTGATTTCGAAATCGACCTTGAAGAAGCGCGCGAACCAATGGGTCTTGGTAAGTGGGATCACATCCAAGCAGTGGGACGCATCCCTGCCGTTGATAAGCGTTGGAATGAGAAGTTTGGTCGCTCAATGACCAGCGAAGACATCGACGCTATCTACGCAGCATTTATGCCTCTGCAAAAAGCGAAAGTGGCTGACCATGCAGAGCCTATCTTAAATGCGATTGAAGTTGTGAACAGTCTGAAAGACAAAGGCATCAAGATCGGTTCTTGTTCTGGTTATCCTCGTGAAGTGATGGACGTACTGATTCCCGTGGCAGCGGATTACGGCTACAAACCGGATTACGTAGTAGCAACGGATGACCTGCCACAAGGTGGTCGCCCTGCACCATTTATGGCACTGAAGAACGTGATTGAGCTGAATGTAACCGACGTTAATGCGTGCATCAAAGTGGATGACGCCGCACCGGGCATCGATGAAGGTCACAACTCCGGTATGTGGACCGTTGGTTTGCTGCTTTCTGGTAACGAAGCAGGTCTAACGTTTGAAGAATACCAAGCCGCGGACGAAGCAACGCTTGATGCCGCTCGTGAAAAAGCGCGTGCAAAATTGCTCAAGAGCTCGCCGCATTACCTCATCGACACCATTGCTGACTTCCCAGAAGTAGTGGCAGATATCGAACGTCGCCTAGCAGCAGGTGAACGCCCTTAGTAGAGAATCATTATTCTCACGCATAAAAAACCTCTCAGCATCGAGAGGTTTTTTGTATCACGTATTAGTTTCTAACCAAATGAGGTTAGTTGATCGCAGTACTCGCTCGGCGTTTTAGCTTAAAGCCCATGTCCGTTGCATGCTCTACGGGCTCACCTTTAATGGCTTGCAGTAACTTGTCTGCGGCTTTCGTCCCCATACGTTCGTAATCGAATTCCGCACAAGTCAAACTTGGGTAGGCGTGCTCACCCATGGAAGAGCCTTCCAAACAGATAATCGCAATGTCGGTCGGGACTTTCAGCACTCGGCGGTGACACTCAAACAATGCGCCAATCGCAATCTCTTCATGGCTACATACCAGAGCATTCAAACTTGAATCGCGCAGCAATAGTTTTGCCAATCCTTCCGCACCTAATTGTGAAGATGGCGCTTCGTGCGTGGTTAAGAAATGGTCCGGCGCAAGGTAGTTCTCAATCATTGCGCTTTGCCAGCCGTGTAGCTTACGTTGCAAAGTGGAGTGATCGCCGCGCGCACCAATGAAGCCCACGTTCTTGAAGCCTTGCTCAATCACATGCTTGGTACAGGCTTTACCCACCTCAAAATGGTCAACACCGATATTGAGATAACTGGCTTTCGAACTTAACTCAGCAATTTCCAACACTGGTGTGTTCGAGGCTTCCAAAAGCTGATTAGTACGTTGGCTGTGTTCATTACCAAACAACACCACTCCGGCTGGACGGCTCTCAAGAAATGTCGAAAGCAGTTTCTCTTCTTGCTCTACCGAGTAGTCGCTGTAGCCAAGCAGCAACTGATAACCCGCTTTGTTCAACGCTTGTTGAAAGCTCGGTAAGAAAAGCGCGCACGCTTTTTCAAACAGGGAAGGAATGATAAGAGCGATGGAGTAACTTTCAGCAGACGCCAAAGCCCCTGCCGCTTTATTCGGGATATAGCCGAGCTCATCAACCACTTGTTGAATCTTTTCTCTCAGCTTGTCAGATACTAGCTCGGGCGTTCGTAATGCTCTCGATACCGTCATGGTGCCTACGCCGGCTTTTTTAGCGACGTCCGCCAAGGTGACATTGCCAGTACTTCTTCGTTTGCGAGGTTCGCTCATTGTTCTTATTTAGTGTTCTCTATTTTCTGCCGCGACATCTTACCACAGCGTTTTAGTGGTTTTGATATTAGCGCATTAGAAGTCGATCACAAGCATATGAAACTCGGATGACTGATAAAAATGGTAGCGCTATCACAATTTATGATAGCGCTATCAGATAGCGCTACCATTTGTGATCATTCTCAGGTTTTTCTGACAAATTGATCGATAAAGTACCCATCAACAAAACAACAAACCGGAAAGATCCAATGCTACGTGAACTGATTACCTCTGATGTGATTCGCATCCATTCTGATGCTACTGACTGGAAAGATGCGGTGAGCAAATCCTGTGAAGCACTGATTGAAAATGGTGCGATTGAGCCAAGCTACGTGGACGCTATTTACCGCTCACACGAAGAGCTCGGTCCTTACTACGTGGTAGGTCCTGGTATGGCAATGCCACACGCTCGCCCTGAAGATGGTGTTAACCGTTTGTCTCTTGCCATCACAGTGATTCAAAACGGCGTGAACTTCGATTCTGAAGGTAACGATCCAGTAAAAATGCTGGTTACGTTAGCCGCGACAGACAGTAACTCGCACGTGAATGCGATTTCTAAACTGGCTGAGTTGTTTATGAATGAAGAGCATGTAGAAGCCATCTGCACCGCTCAAAACACACAAGATGTTCTCGCGATCATCGAAAAATACTAACTCCTGATGTGCCCTTCAAAATGGGCATACACCCCTATAAAAAGAAAAGGTCTGAATTATGAAAATTATGGTTGTTTGCGGTCACGGTCTTGGTACTAGCCTAATGATGGAAATGAGCATCAAAGGCATCGTGAAAGAATTGAATGTAAACGCAGAAGTGGATCATATCGATCTAGGCTCTGCAAAAGGTACGGATTGTGACATCTTCATCGGTACTAACGACATCGTTGAACAGTTGAACGCACTTGGCGTTGAACCTCGCATCGTTGCGCTTGATAACATGGTCGACAAAGTGGCAATGAAAGAGCGTCTATCTGTAGCACTTCAAGAGCTTGGCGCTCTATAAGGTGGCGTTATGGAATTCTTCAGTTTCTTAATGAACGATGTCCTATCAGAGCCGGCAGTTCTGGTAGGTCTCATCGCCCTAATCGGCTTAATTGCCCAGAAAAAACCGATCACTGAGTGTATTAAAGGTACAGTAAAAACCATTCTTGGTTTCATCGTGCTTGGCGCGGGTGCGGGTCTGGTTGTGACTTCTCTGGGTGACTTTGCGACGATTTTCCAACACGCGTTCGGCATCACTGGCGTGGTTCCAAACAACGAAGCTATCGTCTCTATCGCGCAAGAAGCGTTTGGTAAAGAGATGGCGATGATCATGTTCTTCGGTATGTTAGTGAACATCTTGATCGCTCGCTTCACGCCATGGAAATTCATCTTCCTAACAGGTCACCACACGCTATTCATGTCGATGATGGTAGCGGCGATCCTTGCTTCTAGCGGCATGAAAGGTGTTCCACTGATCGCACTTGGCTCTCTGGTTGTGGGCTCTGTGATGGTGTTCTTCCCTGCGATTGCTCACAAGTACATGAAGCAAGTAACAGGTTCTGATGACGTTGCGATTGGTCACTTCTCTACCCTTTCTTACGTGCTAGCGGGCTTTATTGGCAGCAAGTTCGGTAACAAAGAACACTCTACTGAAGAGATGAACGTACCTAAGAGCTTGTTGTTCCTACGTGATACGCCAGTGGCAATCTCGTTCACCATGGGCATCATCTTTATGGTGACGTGTATCTTCGCTGGCGGTGACTTTGTACGCGAAGTCAGTGGTGGTAAGCACTGGTTCATGTTCGCGCTGATGCAATCCATCACATTCGCCGGTGGTGTGTACGTTATCCTTCAAGGTGTACGTATGGTTATCGCAGAAATCGTTCCAGCGTTCAAAGGTATCTCAGACAAACTAGTACCAAACGCAAAACCTGCACTTGATTGTCCGGTTGTATTCCCATACGCACCAAACGCAGTATTGGTTGGCTTCCTATCGAGCTTTGCGGCGGGTCTTTTGGGCATGTTCCTACTTTACGTGATGGGGCTTACTGTGATTATCCCTGGTGTCGTTCCACACTTCTTTGTGGGTGCAGCAGCAGGTGTATTTGGTAACGCTACAGGTGGTCGTCGCGGTGCAATCTTGGGTGCTTTTGCACAAGGTCTACTAATTACCTTCCTACCAGTATTCCTAATGCCGGTACTGGGTGACCTAGGCTTTGCCAACACGACCTTTAGTGACGCAGACTTCGGCGCTGTTGGTATCCTACTGGGTCTGATTGTTCGCTAAGTGGTTAGTCTGAATATGACTAGCTGATAACTGACTTGATTGATGCGCGAATAGGCTCATCGGCATCAATCCTAAAGAGTCTCTAGTCATAGCAAGCGACTGACTTTAGAAGAACCCAGTCATAAAAAGTAATCATAGAAAGAAAACAAACGCCCCTCACGTGAGGGGCGTTTTTCTTTTTGGCACTATCTTAAGGAGGTTTGGCTTATTGAAGCGTACTTCCGTTAGATAGCAGCTTTCTTGTCGGCTCTTGCTCGGTGTACTCGACCGCATCGTGATCGGCGAGCTTATCGACTTCCGCCTGTTCACCCACCACAATCAACACGTGTTGTTTCACCAGAGCGTCGACCACTTCAATGTTGTGCTGACGAAGAAGCGCTCTCACTTCGCTCTCTTTCCCTTCATGATACTTAACAAAGTAACGTGCAGGTTGCTGCTCGGCTTGATCTTGGCGTTCATCCACGAGAGGAAATCCTTGATTGTTTGCCAAGCTGCTTGAGCTCAGTCCGATTGCCAATAGTGCGGTAGCGCCTACCGCAGACAAAGAAAGTAAGGTCAACTTCTTCATAGTCACTCCTTATTGAAAGGTCAGAGTCCAACTGTTGATGGTGCCTGTGTCTCTTCTGGCATTGTCCACCGCTTTAAGTTCCCATGTGCCTTGCGATTCAAAACCAGAGAAGTCCGCTTGGAAACTGGTTTTAATGTCGTTCGCACCACCACCCGCATTGTCGTGCAGTACTACTTGACCACCGTCAGGTGACGTTAGCGTGACACGAAGATCGCCAATGTAGGTGTGAGTGATATCCAAGTCGATAGTCACTGAACCTGCATCGCCAGAGCGAGCCACATCTAATGGGCTTACAATACCTGCAGAGCTGTTGTCAGGAATTGCTACTGCATTCGAGTTGGTGTAGCTAGAAGGTGCAGAACCGCCACCTGATGAATCGTCCGAACCGTTATGCGCGGCAACAAGAGAAACACCAGAGTACGCGCTGTAGCCGTAAACCAATACTTCATATTGCCCTGCGCCAGAGACGTTCAAGCTACAGCTTTCGCCATTACCGCCCGCCCATGAACGACAGTCGTAAGTGCTGGTGCTTGGTGTGCCATTAAAGCGCACGTAAAGGTCAGCATCACCAGAGCCACCACTCATGTTGAATGTCGCTTGCGTTGCATCCGCAGGGACGTCAAACACGAATACTGTGCTTGATTTGCTGCCGCCAGAAAGCTGCGTTTTCGCCACGCCGTTTTCTAGAACGTTGTCGTCGCCAGAACCGCCGCCATCCGGACCATTACAGCCTGCGTCTAGGTATTGTTTCGCTGCTTCAGCATTCACAAGACCATGACCTGTGCGGTTATCACGACCTGTTACGTCGATGTCCGTTGCTGTCTTGATCAATGCGTTACGTACTTGTGCTGCGGTACAGGTTGGATGGTAACTCCACACTAAACCTGCAACACCCGTTACGTGCGGTGTCGCCATCGAAGTACCGTTGTAGTACTCGTAGTCTTCACCCTTGGTGGTCGATACCGTGATGTCTTGACCAACGTAGCCCAACAGCTCCTGACCGAAGGCACGATCAACGGTTACTGACACAATACGCGCCGCGTTGTTTTGATCGACAAGGAAAGGATTCTGCAAACCCGGTAGCTCAGAGTTACTGTACACAATCGCCGCACTTGCGCCTGCGTTGTAACACGCTTGAACTGCATCGATTTCTGGGTAGTTGCCTGATGATTGGTTGCCCACACGCTCGGTCAAACAAATCTTGCCCGTCATATCGCCACAGCTGAAACTGCTACCAGATACGTCACAGCTTGCCAGTGTCGCTGTGATAGAACCGGCTACTGGATCAGGACCGTAACTGCCGCCCGATTGGATCAAGCGGTTGTGAGGAACGATGCCACGATCGAACTGGCTAACACCATTCAAGCGAATGTCTGAAAGCTTACCCTCGCCCACAGTCACCGTAGACAGAATTGCTACGCCCGGACCTGCGATTTCAACTTGGTCTGTCGCTTGGGAGAACGCCGCGTGATCACGCTTATCATCCACCGCCGCAACGGACATAACTGAGTCGTAAGACGCTGGGTAGCTGTGCGCAGTGTTACCATCGTTACCCGCAGCGGCAATCAGCAGCACGCCTTGGTCGTAAATGGTTTGCAACGCGTTTTTCTCTGTCACACTCGACTGGCTACCACCAAGGCTCATGTTGACGACGTTCGCGCCGTTGTCAGCACAAGTTTGTACCGCTTTAACCAAGCTGGATGAGTAGCCCCAACCCGCTTCATTGAACACCTTAACGATGTGCAAATTCACGTTTTGGTTCGGCATAACGCCTTTGATGCCCTCTGTGTTGGCAATCGCGGCAATCGTACCTGCTACGTGCGTACCGTGAGCGTTGTTGTTCCCCGGAACACTCCAAGAACCTGTACCGCTATCGTTTGTGCCCGACACTCGGTTACCACTCAGATCGTTGTGCGCCAGATCGTAACCCGAGTCGATGATACACACGGTGCGATTCCCTGCATTTGAGTCATCCAGAAACTGAGCGTTCACCGCCTCATAGCCCCAAGGGATAGTCTCGCTTAACAGATAACGCGGTGGGTCAATTTCAACGTATTCCACATCGCTGCGATTACGTAATTGCCCCAACTCCGAGTCTTCCATCTCCACGCTGTAAATCGCGCGATTTCCTAGCTTTTCCACTTTACGCGCTTTGAGCTGATCTAAGACCGACTCTTGCGCGATGCGTGGCCCCCAGAATGAGTTCCCACCCAATGCTGAAGGACTGGACGTATCTTCTTTAAATTTGACGATGTATTTAGTCGGCAAGTTAGATTCGTCGAACCCCGTTAAAGGAGCCGCATGCGCTGACATCGAAAACGTCAGTGCTACTGCAACGGCAGACAATGAAAACAAGCCATTTAATTTAGTTGTTGTGTGATGCATTTGCTCTATTCCTTTTTGAGCTGATTTTTATTCACTTTATTCTCATGAAAAATCATAACCCTGACTTATGCATGAGCGATTCAGCTATAGGTTATCGCCTAAAAATGCCAAACAATTTGTTTCATGAATACACAACAATGAACAAAAGATCATCTAAACAACAGATTTAGTTAACATATAAAAACACCACCAAAACCTTATAAAGCAATTACTTATTAACACAAAAAGTGCATGTTAAATTAATGTTAGTGAGTAATTATTCTAGATTTTATAAAGTCTTAGTATTTACCAAATCTATTGAAATACGATTGCGGTACCAAAATTGACAGAATGAATAATTAGATATTTGACTAAGTAGGGTATTTACTCAGAATGAGGGCGTTTGGTGAGATAAATTCTCACTTAAATCATGACGATAATCATCATAGAGAGTGAATCATGAATAAGACCATTACGTTACTTAGTGCATTATTACTACCACTGAGTTTGGCTCACGCCGACGAGCCATCCCTGACTCCTGAAATGGTAAGCGCCTCGCAAGTCAGAAGTGCGCAAGCGAAACAAACCTACACTTATGTTCGCTGTTGGTACCGCACCAGTTATTCAGAAGACGAGCCTGCGACAGATTGGGAATGGGCCGAGAATCCTGACGGCAGTTACTTCACAATTGACGGCTATTGGTGGAGTGCTGTTTCTTTCAAAAACATGTTTTACACCGACACACCACAAAACATCATCAAAGAGCGTTGTGAGCAGACCCTAGATCTGGCGAATGAAAACGCAGACATCACCTTCTTTGCTGCCGATAACCGTTTCTCCTACAACCACACCATCTGGAGTAATGATCCTGTCATGCAGCCCGATCAAATCAACAAGGTCGTGGCGCTGGGTGACAGTTTGTCGGATACAGGCAACATCTTTAACGCATCACAATGGCGATTCCCGAATCCAAATAGCTGGTTCTTAGGGCATTTCTCTAACGGGTTTGTATGGACAGAGTACATTGCTCAAGCGAAGAACCTACCGCTCTACAACTGGGCTGTTGGCGGCGCAGCAGGTGAAAACCAATACATCGCTCTGACGGGAGTGGGTGAGCAAGTTTCTTCTTACTTGGCGTATGCGAAACTTGCCAAAAACTACAAGCCAGCCAATACATTGTTTACGCTTGAGTTTGGTTTGAATGACTTCATGAACTACAACCGCAGCGTTCCCGAAGTGAAATCAGACTACGCGGAAGCATTGATCAAACTGACCGATGCGGGTGCGAAGAACTTGTTGTTGATGACACTGCCAGACGCCACCCGTGCGCCACAGTTTACCTACTCAACTCAAGAGGAAATCGACAAGATCCGTGCGAAGATCGTGGAAATGAACGAGTTCATCAAAACGCAAGCGGCGTACTACACAGCGCAAGGCTACAACATCACTCTGTATGATACCCATGCCCTGTTTGAAAGCTTAACAGCGAACCCTGAGCAATACGGCTTCGTTAATGCGAGCCAAGCTTGCCAAGACATTAACCGTTCGTCTTCTGCAGATTACTTGTATCATCATGCGCTGCGCTCTGAGTGTGCTTCTTCTGGCTCTGACAAGTTTGTGTTCTGGGATGTAACTCACCCAACTACGGCCACGCATCGCTACGTAGCAGAGAAGATGCTAGAAAGCAGCAACCAGCTATCGAACCATCCGTTCTAATCCTAGAACCCGAGGTACAGATAAGAAAAAGGCTGACGTAATGTCAGCCTTTATTATTTTTGAATCCTGTTTATCTCGAAGCTTTGCCTCGTCTAGCGACCTTTATCGATGCAGAATCGCCACCGCTTTAGTGGTCTTCTCTAAATTCTCTTCCGCTTGGTCTGGAATCTTACTCGCAATGGTCGCATACAAGCTGTCGATCATGGCAAGTTTGACCAAGCGCGCGATACCGTTTTTACCCAGTAGTGGCTCTGGCGATGCAGGCGCGTATAGCGGGTAATCGGAAAGCTGGGATAACTCAGCGTGGAAGTTGTTGGTGATAGAGATGATCGTCGCACCAGATTGCTTCGCAAGACGGACAGCATCCATCAAATCAACGGTTTGACCTGAATGCGATACCACCAGCACCACATCTTTTTCGCTCAACACGCTAGCCGACATCAACATTAAGTGACGGTCACGAGGCACTGAGGCGCGAATACCAAAACGCAAAAGCTTATGCTGGAAGTCTTCACAGATGATGTTCGAACCACCTGCTGCGTACAACTCTATGTTACGTGCGTTAATGATGGCCTCGGCAGCAGCGCTCACCATGTTAGCATCCACGAAGTTGAGGATTTCCGTCAAGGCATTGATGGAGTTTTGCAGCACCTTAGTGACGATCTGCTCGCAAGAATCATCCGGCTGAAGTTGCTCACTTGGCGCGTAAGAATCTGAGTGATGATGAGCGTTTAACGCGTCTTTAAGCTGTTTGAAACCACTGAAGCCAAGCTTCTTTGACACCTTAACGATCAACGCCGTTGACACACCCAATCGCTCCGCCACTTCTTTAATTGAAGTCGACTTCTGCATGAAGTGAGGCTTGAGAAAGTTTTCCGCAATGGATTGTTCGGTACGCGTGAGTGAAGGCATACGCATACGAATATTGGGAATTACTTGATTGACATCCACGGACCATATCATTCCTTGTGAAACAGTCGGATCATTATACATAGCTACCGCTCTCTCGTCATGGTAACTGCACTTGCAGCTACAGTTATGCCTTTAATTGCCAATGTGTTGCCGTGACTGCGCTTTCGCTCTCAATCACAAAGCCCACACCTTGCGCGTTTTGGCCGAAGAAGCGTGATGTCGATACCGCCTCACCTTGGTTAATAAATACTTCCACACATGAATGGTCGCGTAGAATTTGTAAGTGACGAACCTCACCTTGCCACTGCTTTGATTCCCACTCACCCGTTTTGAGATTTCGGCGAATCGTTGCTAGCCCTTGTGGCGTCACTTGCAACTTCAAATCGGCGGCAACGTCGATGGTCAGTTGTGCCGGAACATCTTCAATCAGCAGTTCAGAAGACAATCCATAAAAACGCAGCGATTGGTTGGTAAAGCTTTGTGGTTGAGAACGCAAAGATTCGAGTTCTGCACTTGGTTTTTGCAGTAAGCGGCCATCTTGAAGAATCAGCTCTCGCGGGCAAGTCATTTGATGAATCCAACCAAACTCTATCGTTGGTTGGTAAGATTCGAACTCATCTGGTTTTCCCATCCATCCAAAGAGAATGCGACGACCTTGTTCATCTTCAAACGTTTGTGGCGCGTAAAAGTCGAAACCATGATCCATCAATACGCCTTCGCCATGTTCAAAGCCCGCCGTTGGGTAATCAAGCTGACCGAGATGATAAGTCACATCAAAGGTTTCCACTTTACGACCGTCCACTTCTAACCAGTTTTTCGGGCAAGTGATCAGCGCGTATTGGTCACCAATCGGGAAAAGATCTGGGCATTCCAACATAAAGTCATCACTTTGATGTTGATTGCAGCCATCACCAAATACTTCACCAACAAACTGCCATTGTTTTCGGTCTGATGAACGGTACAACAGCACTTTGCCTTTGTAATCGAGATCTTCTGCACCCAGCACCATGTAGTACTCACCATCGTGCAGCCACACTTTTGGATCGCGCACATGGCCGCTGTAGCCTTGTGGTAAGTCGAGCACAATGCCTTGCTTCTCTGCCTGTTTGCCCGCCTCTAACGTAGCTCGGCATTGGTAAGCGGTTCGGCCACCTTGTTCGAACTTCACGTTGCCGGTGTAAAACAGTTCCAGCACACCATCCACTACCAAGCCTGAGCCAGAATAACAACCGTGCGTTTCGTAGTTTTCTGTTGGTGCTAACGCCAAAGGTTGATGCTGCCAGTGAATAAGATCTTTACTGGTGGCGTGTCCCCATGCTTTCGCACCATGCGCACACGCTTTTGGATTCCATTGATAAAACAGGTGATATTCACCCGCAAAGTGTGCCAAGCCGTTTGGGTCGTTCAATAAACCAAATTGCGGCGCAAAGTGCCAAGTTGGACGGTAAGGGTCTTCTTGCGGATTTGCCATCTGATTTAAGGCAATCGCCAACACGTCGTTAATGTAGGTTTGTTCTGCTGTCATGGTAAGCCTTATTAAAATCTAGAAACAGGAATCCCCCTGAAGTCAGGGGGATGAAAACACAAGGGATTACTTGTCTTGCAGCATCTTGTCTGAGTAACCAAATAGGTAAGTCAGAGTAAATGCCGTACCGATAGCAATTAAGTTCACCGCTAGATAACCCAGCATTTGACCATTCAAGTAGAGCAGCGCACCTGGAATTACCGTGATAGCCATGCCTGTTGCTTTCAAACCAAATACCGTTGCGAAGAAGCCGCCAACAGCACCGCCAATCAAGCCCATAATGAATGGTTTGAAGAAGCGAAGGTTCACACCGTATAGCGCTGGCTCAGTGATACCCAAGAATGCAGATAGTGTTGATGGCATTGCCAGAGCTTTGAGTTTCTTGTCTTTGGTTTTCACACCTACCGCAAGACAAGCAGCACCTTGTGCAGCGATTGCAGCGGTGATGATGGCGTTGAATTCGTTTGCGCCAGTGTTGGTCAGCAATTGAATCTCAAGCAGGTTGAAGATGTGGTGAACACCCGTCATCACAACGATCTGTTGCAGACCACCAATCAAGATACCGCTCAGACCCAGTGGCAGATCCAGCATGAACTGTGCGCCTTGCAGAATAATAAGCTCTAACCAGTGGAAGATAGGACCAATCACAAATAGAGAAGCCGTAATCATCACCAATAGCGTTAGGAATGGCGTGACGACTAAGTCCAAAGCTTCTGGTACGAAGTTACGAATACGGCGCTCTAGTTTGGCTCCCAACATACCGGCAATAAAGGCAGGGATAACCGAACCTTGGTAACCAAGCACAGGAATAAAGCCAAAGAACATGATTGGATCAAGCTCACCAGACGCCACAGACCATGCATTTGGCAGCGCTGGCGACACCAGCATCATACCCAAAATCAAACCAATTAAAGGAGAGCCACCAAACACGCGCGCCGCCGACCACGCGATCAATGCTGGTAGGAAAATGAAGGCAGTATCCGTCAGAATTTGAGTATAAAGAATGAAGTTTTGCGGAATGGTTTCTGGCGTTAGACCAAACAAGCCTAAGATCTCTGGCTGCATGAACAAGCCACGCAACCCCATAAACAAACCTGTCGCAACAAGCGCTGGAATGATTGGCACGAAAACATCACCAAACGTACGGATCGCACGTTGGAAAGCCGTCCCTTGTTTTTCAACCGCTTTACGTTGTTCATCTTTCGAAGCGGTCTTCAGCTTTAAGTTCTCAAACGCTTCAAAGACTCGGTTCACCGTTCCGGTGCCGAAAATAATTTGGTATTGGCCGCTGTTAAAAAATGCGCCTTTTACCTTGTCGGTGCCTTCGATGCGTTTCTTATCAATTTTGTTTTCATCGGCAACCATTACGCGTAATCGAGTGGCACAGTGAGCGACAGAGACAATGTTTTCTTCTCCGCCTAACGAGCCCACCAACTCTTCTGCAATCATCGTGTAAGACATATTCAAACCTGTTTCGTGATTAATGGATTAACTGCCTATTAAGCTATCAATAAGTCATAGACTCTGCCTCTACCGAGATCACAAAAATAAACTTTCTGTGAATTTTTCATTTCTGTGAATTTTATTGTGAACTTTTATTTATTTTAAATACAACAACTTAAATAACATTCGGTGAGTTTCAATTAAATTCAATGTTTACAGTTGTGATTTTATTTGTAAACTTTAAAGCAAATCTGAACGCTTGAGAGTTACGAATATGAAAATTGCTATCGGTTGTGATCATGTAGGGATCGAACATAAAGAATTGGTTATCAAACACTTAGAAAGTAAAGGTATTGAAGTGATTGATTTCGGCACGCATTCAGCAGAGCGTACTGACTACCCTCAATACGGTTTAGCGGTCGCGAAAGCGGTAACAAGTGGCGATGCAGACCAAGGTCTTTTGATTTGCGGTACAGGTGTTGGCATTTCGCTAGCAGCAAACAAAGTTCCGGGCATTCGCGCAGTCGTTTGTAGCGACCCATACACAGCGCAGCTATCTAAACAGCACAACAACACCAACATCCTTGCGTTCGGCTCTCGCGTTATTGGCATTGAGCTAGCAAAAATGATCATCGATAGCTGGTTAGAAGCAGAGTTCGAAGGTGGTCGTCATCAGAACCGTGTAAACCAAATTACAGAAATTGAGGAGCGATAAGATGGCTAAGTTTTGTCCTTCAATGATGTGTGTCGACTTCTCTAAGTTGGCAAGCGAGCTGAAAGAGCTAGAAAAAGCGAACGTCGATATGCTGCATATTGATGTGATGGACGGTCACTTTGTACCAAACTTCGCGCTTGGCCCAGAAGACATCAAAGCGATTCGTAACCTAACGGACATCGAATACGATGTGCACCTAATGTTGTCGGATCCAGACCAGTTCATCGACTTGTTTGCAGCACTGGGCCCTAAGTTGATGTACATCCACGCAGAAGCACCACCGCACCTGCATCGTTCACTCGGTAACATCCAAGCGAAAGGCATTAAGTCTGGCTTAGCAATCAACCCAGGTACGCCATTGAGCGCAATTGAAGACGTACTGGATGTGACGGACGTGATTTTGGTGATGTCGGTAAACCCTGGTTTTGCAGGACAAGCCTTTATTCCAAATGCTTACAACCGCATCGAGCGTATTATCGAAATGATCGAAGCGAAAGGCACCAACACTAAGATCGCCATCGACGGCGCGATCAGCCCAGAAGTAATTGAACGTCTGAGCGACAAAGTGGAGTACTTTATTCTTGGTACTGCGGGGCTGTTTGGTAAACCAAAGAGCTACGCAGACACCATGCAAGACCTACGCGCCCTTGGCGAAAAAGCGGTCGCTTAACCCCCCAACTATCTTTTCTTAGTTTATCCCCGAGTGCTTTGCTTCTGGTGCGCTCGGGGATTTTTTGTCAAAACAGGCGTACATCCCATCTAGCGTATACACTTATTTCTACTCAATAAATTCAGAGTCGAGGTTGGTGTGAAGGGAATGAGAAAGCCGATGTTTGCCCGCAGCTTGCGTTGCTTAACCGCTGTGTTGTTATTGCTGATTTCCTTTGTCACCGTCGCGCAAACCCTACCCGAAACCGACTTTCTGAAAAGCGAAATCGCACGCTTGAACGCGGAGTCACCAAAAAACGACACGCTGATTGGTCAGTACGAAACACTACTCAATCAAATTACGGGGTTCGGCGCACAGAGAGCATCGCGTGACGATTACCGAAAAATCATTAGCCAGTTCCCCTTGCAGCGAGAACGTCTTCTCAAACAAATCGAAGAAGCCGAAAAGCTCGACATGTTCAAGGCCAAGCAGCTCAATAGTTACAGCGACCTATCTCAATCTATAGCGTCACTTCAGGCAGCCATGAGTGAATGGCGCACCACTTCACAAGCGAATGCTGAAAAGACCAAACAACTCAACGCAGCAAGAACCTCCCTCCCCGTTTCTTTGGCTCAATTGAATCAACAAATTGAGCAAGCTTCATTGGTCAAAAGTGAAAACGGCGCAGAAATAGATCAATGGTTAGAGACCGCGAATCTCACCTACCTTAAGTTACAAAAAGAGGTGATGACGGCTGAACTACAAAGTTTGGATGAACGCACAGAGCTTGTACGATTAGAACAGCAATTACTGGCGAAGAAGCTTCAGTTAGCCTCTCCCATGCTGATTGAACTGCAAGACAAGCTCACCCGAGTTGAACAAGAATCGGTAAGAAGTTTGATTGCCGAAGCGCGGGAGCTAAGCGCGAAGGCCGATGAATCTGACGTGGAGAAACAGCGACTCATCGAGCAGCTTCGTCAGTACACGTTAGAGCTAGAACAAGTATTGGTAGAAATCGACCAAGCTCGCATTGCTGGGCAAAAATTTGAATCAGAGCGCCGGAGCTTGTCGGAAGAACAGCGCCTAATCAAAGAAAACCTCTCATGGCTGCGAGACAGCACCGCATTTGGCGCTTCGATTCGCGCTCAGCTACAGCGTTTGCCAAACCAAATTCAAAACAAGACCATTCCCGATGAGATTGCCAATGCTCACATTCGCAAATACGAAATCAGCCAGTTGTTGGATGATTTTGCGCTTGAAGATGCCGTTCGTGCAACGCAATCCAATGCCAAAGCTCCAGACCGTTTAGAAACCTTATCGCATGAGCTCATAGAGCAGCTATCTCAAGATTATGAAAAGCTCATTATTGCTTTAGGAAAACTGCAGCTGACCATTAACCAGTACGCCATTGAAGTCGAAAATGCGCGAGCATTCTTACGTGAACAACAACTTTGGACACGCAGTAATGTGCCTTTCTGGCAGCACCTGACTGACTTCGATAAAGAGATTTGGTTTGGCACCAAAACCCCATTGAAAACCCTGCAAGATGAGGTCAATCCTGACCAACTCAAAATGGTGGGTGGTGCGTTTGTTTTCTACACCTTGGTGTTGTTTTATCTGGGGCGTCGTTTGGTTCGTCGTACGACTCGACTTCGTCATGAATACAAAAAGGTGTTTGGCCACCCGCTCAAGGACCGCTTCCAAAACAGTATTTCACTGCTGTTTATGGCGATGTGTCGAGCCGTGATTTTGCCACTTTGGTATGCCATCACCGCAGCAGCACTGTTCTGGCTGTGGCCGGCTCCCAACGCAACCGAATCCAAAATGCTGATTGTTGCTAGCGCTTCTGCCTTGTTTGTTATTGAATTGATTTACGCCATGAGTTCGAAAAAAGGCTTGTTGGAGCTGCACCTAAATTGGCCAGAACGCATTTGTGATTATGTTCATAAGCAGAGTAACCGCCTGCGCTTTCCATTTGCCCTCTTCCTCTTGTTGATCTTCTTTGCAGAGTTGGTTGCCGGTGACCAAGAAGCAGAAATATCTCGCCTGTTCTTTCTGATGCTAATGGTCGGCATGACAATGGTGTATGGCGCTTTACTTAAATCTGATCGCATCCCATCGACACTGCCTGTTCCCCTTAATCGCGGACTTGGATTGTTGCTGCTTAAAGTGATGATCCTCGGCTCCTTCATTGCCATCATCATTATGGCGTTGATGGGTTTGTACATTGCTGCATGGCTGTTGCTCATTTACCAGCAGCTCACCTTGTTTGTCGTGCTTGGCGTCTTGTTTACTTATCAGCTTGGCGAGCGCTGGCTCAAACTCGAACACCGTCAACTTAATTACCAACGCCTACTGGCGCGCCGTGAAGAGCTAATTGCTCAGCAACAAGAACAAGCAGACGAACCACCGGAAATCGCCGAACTCAGAGAAAACTTCCCAGAAGTGGAAGAGCAAGGCTTAGGTAGCGAGCAGATCAGCGAACAATCCATGACACTGTTGCGCGGTTTATCCTTGATTGGCTTGGTTATTGCGGTTCTGACTTTATGGTCGAGTGCGTTAGAGATGACCAGTTGGCTCGATAAAGTGGTGGTGTGGCAAGTCAGTGAAGTGGTCAGCGGCAGTTCGACCTTGGTTGACGTAACGCTACAGTCTCTGATTTATGCGCTAATCACCTTGCTTGTTACCTTTGTTGGCGTGCGCAACCTACCGGGTATTCTGGAGCTGCTGATTCTGCGCCGTTTAGAGTTATCTCCCGGCACGGGCTACGCGGTGACCACTTTGCTTCGCTATCTGATTTTGATGACGGGTGTGCTGTCTGCTTTCGCCATTCTTGGCTTTCAGTGGTCGCGCCTACAATGGCTCGTGGCGGCATTTGGTGTTGGCTTGGGCTTCGGTCTGCAAGAAATCTTTGCGAACTTTATCTCTGGTTTGATCTTGCTGTTTGAACGCCCAATTCGTATTGGAGATATCGTCACCATCAATGACCTATCTGGCACAGTGAGCAAAATCCAAACTCGCGCTACCACCATCATCGATTGGGACAATAAAGAGATTGTGGTGCCGAACAAAACCTTCATTACCGAAAAGCTCATCAACTGGTCACTCACGGATTCAATCACTCGTATTGTGATTCCAATTGGCGTGGCGTACGGCTCTGATGTCGAAAAAGTCGAAGAGTTGTTGTATCAAGTAGCGGAAGAGCACCCATTAGTGCTGAACGATCCGTCTCCGTCAGTCTTTTTCTTAGCGTTCGGGGCAAGCAGTTTAGACTTTGAGTTACGTGTGCACATTAACTCCATCGATCACCGCTTATCGACCATTCACATCATCAACAAAAACATCGATAAACTGTTCAAAGAGAACGACATCGAAATCGCCTTCCCACAAATGGATGTGCACGTTCGCGACTGGCCACAGGATGGTGAGAAAAGCTAAATCAACCAATTGCACCGCACGGATAAACTCGGTAAGTTGAAAGAAAAACCAGAGGTCAATGTCGTGCTCGATCATCCATTAACTCAACGTGCTCTTGATGTGATTCGCTCGAAATCCGCAGGAGCGCCGCAATCACATCCTTTCGCAGTGACCATCAACTTTCATCCCGATCGAACCACTTCTAAGGGCGAGTCTTTGCTTATGGCAATAGCCCAAGATGGCAAGCTCAAATCCCAATTTGAAACCGGTACAAGCAATGGCGGACTGACGGCTTACGAAGGTGGGGAGCGTTGGCGTTGGGAGCAACGTGTGTTTGATGGGGTTTACGACAATAGCCAACCAAATCAACGCCCAAAGTATGGCGCATTAAACTTCTCAGGTTCAGAAATTGGCGCTTCACCAAGATTTGGTTCGAGCTACTTCTTATTGAAACCAGAGATCAGCAAACGAGCGACATTCTGTTATCCAGATAGCTTCTTCGAGCCAGAGCACTTTGCCACCATTGAACGCGTTCAACCCTTGTTGGATGAGTTAAACGCACAAGCGCCAGACAGGTTGGACGCCTATATCGAGACTCAAATCCACGGCGATTTGCGCTTAGAGGAAGATATTCAAGCCTTGGTGCTCGACCCTTCATTTAAAGGCACAGAGGTAGAAGATTACGCTCGTGAATTACCAGTTGAAATTCGTTGGCACAGTGGTTTTTGTGTCTCAATAGAAGACATCAATCTTTATCCAGACTACCGAGGACAAGCCATTTTAGACATCGCCAATCAGGTTGCAGAAAATGGCATGCTAACACCTCGCATTATTGGTGAAGCGGTAAAAGCAAAAACGTTTGACGAGCAAGATTTGAAAAAAGTCTGGCACTACTTAGCGCGATTTGGGTTTGATTATCAACAGACTGGCGCTTAAAAGCCACCAGCCCATTTGTCGAAATCGTCAATCACGTTGAGCTCTTGTTGAGTACGAGGACGCGGATAATACGGCAGCGCAAGTAACTTCTCTGATGGCATTAACAGCCAATCTGGTGACATCTTCATGCGCACCAACTGTTGCTCATCATCACGTCGAACAAACATGTAGTAACCATCTGCGTGGGTATTGGCGTAACTGGCAATTTGCACAATCTCGCCGCTTGGCAGTTTGACTTTGCGTCCCAACGGGTACAAACGATGCAGCGCAAAGCTCACATGCGCATCCTCTAGATAACCCTTTTTGAATCGAGAGATACCAATCGCAGTCGACGTTGTTCGATGAGACCATCCCGCTAGCTTCAAGCCCTTGAGAGAATCTTTGAATGGTTGTCCTTTTGGCTCACCTTCATTGGAGATGAATTGCACCGTTAGCGCGTCACCTTGCTCATCTAAAATCTGCAAGAACTGCTCGCCCGTTTTATCTGCCAATAATTTCACGTTACTGCTCCGCCAAAAGGTTTGTGAATGGAGTACTATAAAGCCACCATCGCAAAGTTCAAGCTCATCCTCTCAATCCCTTTTCCCGATGAGTAATCGTCTCTACAACGAGAATGTACAGTGTCGGGTTCTATAAGCAGCGTTTAGAGACAGACACAGGCAAAAATTGTTAGGGTGGGTTTATCTTTTTTATCGTGGGTTTACCATCACTTTTCGTCAATCTTGCTATGATGATTTGGTAACCCTTTAAGGAGCAAAGAATGAATCTTAAACGCTATGTTGTGTTGCCCATGATGGCAGCTGCGCTATTTGGCTGTGCTCAACACGAATCCGATGACACCGCAAAAATCATGACCGTTAATGTAGGTCCAGAACTGGTGGATTGTGTGGGTGTCGGGCCAATGAAATGCATGGTGGTCGATGGTAACTACTTCTATGACCAAATCGACGGTTTTGAATTTGAATCAGGTTCCGAGTACACCTTAAAAATCAAACGCACTCAGCGATTTACCCCAGAGAATGCACCAGCCGATGCGAGCTTGTATCGATACGAGCTGATTGAAGTGTTAGAGAAGCGATAACCATAACGTTCACCACCCATAGAAAAGGAAGTTTTATGTTTGGAAATTGGAAACGAAACCGCCAAATTCGCGAGGTCGCAAAAGACATTACGCCCAAATTAGCACTCAAGTATGGTGAGAAAGCAGATTACTCGAAGGAAGAGATCGACTGGGCGCTGAAAGAAAATGGTAAGACAGATGATGCCTTTGCCCTGATCGCATACGGCATGTTGATTAGCCAAGCCGCTTACGTGCCGATGGGCCTAAGCCAAGAGTTAGGTGAGCATGCTGAGTTTCAATCAGAAGTCTCACTTGCTTTGTTTGACCAAGCGACGGATCTTGTGAGCGTCAGTGCTTTACTGACTTACGCGGAGATTCAAGACAGCCACAAACAACAGCCCGCTACCGATTCGGATGATTTCGATGCTGATGGCGGAGACTTTGGAGGAGACGGCGGTGGAGATGGTGGCGGTGAATAGCATCACGCTAGCATCTGTGGTAATAAAAAGCGACGCTAAGTCATCTCAATATTAAACACGAAAAGGCTCATCACGAGCCTTTTAGCTTATCACCTTTGGTAACTTCAAAGCTTCGTTTTGCTTACACCAAGCCTTTCAATTTCGCCAAACCATAAGCGGCGATGGTGACGCAGTCTTTGATTTCACCATCTATCATCATTTGCTCGAATGCTTCAACTGAGAACGAGCGTGTGATCAAGTCTTCTTCTTCACTGTCTAGCTGATTTCCCACTTCGGCCAACTCACTCGCGAAATACACATGGCAAGTCTGGTTTAAGAATCCATAAGCGATGAACTGCGCACCAACGTACTCCATCTTATTGGCTTGCATGCCCGTCTCTTCTCGAAGCTCACCTTTTGCTAGCTCAAGATGATCCGCATCTGGATTTGATTCCCAAGCACCTTGTGGGATTTCCCAACAACGTTGCCCTACGGTGTAACGAAATTGCTGTACTAAGTGAATCACGCCATTATCGATAGCCAGAATTGCTGCACAGTCTGGCTTGTCGACCACACCGTAGATGCCTTCTGCTCCGCTAGGGCGTTGGATTTTATCTTCACGTACCGTCATCCATTTGTTTTGATACACCACTTTGCTGTCGAGCTGCTTGATGTCTGCCATGAGAGTCCTTACTGCTTGATTCTTCGAAATTAGTTATTGGATTAGAAGCCATTCTAACGCTGTTTGCGTGTCAGTTTGTAGACGGTTTTCAAATTCAACGCGCTTATTGGTATTCAATATATCCAATCAAAACAATCATTCATCGCAATGATTACGATGGCGCGAAATGGCAAGTTTTCAATTCGAGGAACTCATATAGTTAACCCATCGACGCAAGGCATGGCTTTGCAAACTTGTTCATTATTGATTGAGGGTTCTTATGAGCGCATCGGATAAAGTCTACGGTTTCAACACTCCACAACGTCTGTTTGTTGGTTATACCTTGGCGGTATTGGTAGACCTTACGGTACTGAACTTCTATGACGAATATTGGGATTTCGTAACCATTGATTCATTTACGATTTCTTTCGCCGCGGCATTGCTGCTTCAGTTGCTCTTGAAGCTGTCTATTAAAGCGGAACACAAAATCGCAGAGTACTTTAAATCGAAGCCGGGTACGGCACCTAAGATTTACCGTGGTATCTCGACTTACGTTATCTTGGTCGGTTCGAAGTTCGTGATGCTAGAAGCAATTAACATCCTATTTGGTGACAAGGTTGACTTTAGTGGCCCTTGGAACGGTGTCGTCGCCTTCTTTGCAGTGGTGTTTACCATCCTGATTTCAGAAGTCATCGTCGGTAAGATTTACTTCAAACTTGGTGAGAAAGAACAACAAGCACAACGTGAGTTGGCAGAAAATAACGCTAGCTAATAAGCAAGATCGATGAATACAAAACAGCATCGATAGAAACAAAAAAGCGCTGAGAAATCAGCGCTTTTTTTGGTTTGTTTGTTCACTTAGGCCACAAGAATGTTCTTAAGCTCGTTCAACGATTCCACCGTGTAGCTTGGTGCAATACGCTCATCGACACTTGCGCCTGTGGTGTTCAGCCAACACGTTTCAATACCAAAGTTGTTACCGCCCAAGATATCGGAATGCAGGTTGTCGCCCACCATCAATACGCGCGTCTTACATGGGTTGCCCATTTGCGTCATCGCATATTCAAAGATGCCCAGATCCGGCTTAGCAATACCAACTTGCTCAGAAATCACCACGTGCTCGAAGTAATCGCTCATGCCTGTGCGCTCTAGGCGAATCGCTTGCAGTTCAGTAAAACCATTGGTGATGATGCCCATTTTTGCTTTACCTTGCAGCGCTTCCATCAACTCTTTCGCCCCCGGCAACAAAGTACAGATGTCTGCCATCGCTTCTAAGAATGCGCTGTTAAGATCCGCCGTTGTGGTGTTGAGCTTTTCAGCCCACTCAGTAAAGCGTTTGTGCTTGAGCTCATCTGCCGTCACTTTACCATCTTGGTAATCTACCCAAAGTGGTTTGTTGACCGTTTGGTAGTGGGCAAAATCTTGCTCGGTGAAATCTACGCCTTTGCGAGAAAACATCAGCTGCAAACCTTTGAAGGCATCAAAGTGAAACAAGGTTTCGTCAGCGTCAAACAAGATCCAATCGTATTTCATTTTCTTCTTTCCAATATCCAGGTCGTTTTCTGCCGCATAGTCTAATTGTTTTCTTCTTGAAGATAATCTCTATAATTGGAAAATGATTGTATCGTTTTTCTCAACAATAAAATTAATAATAAATAACCCCCATAACCTAGGAGCACGCCGTGAATGCCATTGCGTCACTGCCAGTATTTGTCGCTGTCGTCGAATGCGGCAGCTTTTCCCTTGCCGCCAAGCAGTTAAACCTGACTAAATCGGCGATAAGCAAACGCATTAACCAACTCGAAGATGACCTCGGCATTCGCTTGATTAATCGCACCACAAGAAAGCTCAGCCTAACCGAAGCTGGACGTCGATACTTCGAGTACGCTTCACAAGCAGTCAACTTAGCTCAACAAGGTGTCGATGCCGTTTCTGAGCTGCAAGGCTCACCGCAAGGTCGACTAAAAATCACTGCACCGATGTCTTTCGGTGTTTTGCACGTTGCGCCACTTATCAGCGAATTTCTTGCACGTTACCCGAAAATTGAGGTCGATTTACAACTCGAAGACGCCATGGTGGATTTGGTTGAACAAGGCTTTGATTTGGGGATTCGCATTGGCGAACTTGCGACTTCTAACCTTGTCGCTAAGCGCCTTGCTCCGTGTAAAAGCGTGCTGTGTGCCTCTCCCAAATACCTAGAAGAGTTTGGCGTACCAACTAAACCAAGCGATTTGGTGACACACAACTGTTTGCGTTATTCGTATTTCCGAGGCGGGGTGGAATGGATGTTCATCAACAGCGGTAACGAATATAAGGTACTGCCGAAGGGCAACTTTGTGGTCAACAACAGTGAAGCGATTCGCCAGTTGCTATTAAGAGGGTCTGGCATCGCGCAATTACCGACTTTCATCGCCGCGAAAGACTTTGCAGCCGGTAACTTAAAACCGCTGATGGAAGAGTTTTCCCTCCCAGAGCATGCCATCTATGCGGTGTTCCCCGAACGCAAACACATGCCATTGAAAGTGCGTGTATTCATCGACTTCATCAGCGAGAAGCTCGGCACTGATACACCGTATTGGGATCGTTATTGATCGTTTGATACTGTGACCTCCCTCAGCACAAGCATAGTAATGAGCTGAGGGAGAAAATCTGCTAATTACAGAATTTTTAGTATTGTATTCAGCTAGAGCGTTTCAGCGATAAACCTTCTCCACCCGCCAGTATGTGTAATGTCCGTTGAACCATCGACAGCGATGGGTTCACATATAAAGCCCTTCACCCATTGGCCGGAATCTAACTCGACATTACCTAATCCTATAGGGTGTGGAATTTGTTCAAGCAATGCTCCAATATGACGTTTTGGTATTCGCCAAATTTCGACTTCAATCCTCTTGCCTTGCTCTGGCATTCTTACCAGGCCCGGCCTTAATGGTGGTCCACCAGCAAGACAATAAAGCGCGTAGTTTTCAGACGTTGTTGTTCGCAGCTTGAAATTCGCCCCTAACTCAATCAACTGATGATTTAGCGTTAAGTCTTTCATGTGCGCCCCACACACCAGCAGATCTACGCTATCAAGATTAGCAAGCTGAATTTGAGTCGCACCAAGAGGCAAGTTCATCATGGTTTGCCACTCACAAGCCAAGTTGATTAAGGTTTCATCTTGATACGCCTGAGCAAATAAAGTCACGCCAAATGGCAGCCCTTCATCGGTAAACCCGGCGGGTATCGCAATGGCGCTGTAATCCAACAAGTTCATGAAGTTAGTGTAGTAACCGAGGTTGGTATTGAGTGCAATAGGGTCGTTATTGACCTCCTCAATCTTGTAGATGGTGCCTGTCGTTGGGGTTAGAACAACATCAATGTCATCCATTAACTGATCACACTGCACTTTGTATTCTTGAAGTTGGTAGATGGCTTTAAAGGTATCTGCCGCCGAGAGCGTTTTTGCTCCACCGACAATCTTTTGAATCACATCCAAACAGTTTTCTTCATTACTCTCAAAGAACTCTTGTATCGCAGCATATCGCTCCGCAACCCAAGGACCGTGATAAAGTAAATCTGCAGCTTGGATAAATGGCTTAAGATCAAACGTAATAACCTCCGCGCCCAATGCTTCCAAGCGAGCTACAGCCTGAGCATAAAGCTTGCGATACTCATCATTACCGAAGAACTTCAATTGCGCTTCATTTGGAACACCAACCCGAACACCTGCAAATGTTTTCGGGTCGTCAAAGCTTCGCCCAATAGAACATCGTGAAAAGCAATCCTTCTCATCGTATTTAGCAGCGACTTGATACAGTGCACTGAGATCCTCTGCACTCTTTGCAAAGAAAGTTACGCAGTCCAAGGTTCGACAGGCAGGAACAACGCCACTGCAACTCAACAAGCCCTTACTCGGCTTTAGACCGTATAGGTTATTAAATGCAGCAGGAACGCGCCCGGAGCCTGCTGTGTCAGTCCCTAACGAAAAGTAGACTTGGTTAGTCGCCACAGAAACCGCACTACCCGAGCTTGAGCCGCCCGAAATATAACTTGGGTCGAAGCTGTTTTTCACTGCCCCCCAAGGGCTGCGAGTACCAACTAAGCCTGTCGCGAACTGATCCATATTGGCTTTTCCAAGTGGTACAGCCCCCGCTTTTATCAGCAGTTCAACAACAAATGCGGATTCAGAAGGTTGATAGCGGTATGCTTCACAACCCGCTGTCGTTTCTAATCCGGCGAGATCAATATTGTCTTTAATGGCGAAAGGAACACCAAACAGAGGTAAGTCGTGGCTGCCCTTTTCCGTTAGGTAATTTAGAAAAACATCCAGTTGTTCATCTGAAATCACTGAAATCCAAGAGTTAAACTCATCCTCTCGCACTTGCTGAAGTTTTTCAGTTAGAAACGCTTTAACGTCGAGTTCTTCAGAGCGATAAGCCTCTAGCAAACCACAAATCGTTAAAGGGGCTGATTGAGAGAGATTTGATACGGTTGAATCATTCATATTTCTATCCTTAGAACCGTTATGCGGCACACGTGTTTACAACAAGGAGTGGCTCACCAGCATGAACTTGAGCGCCGGCATCATGACAAATGGAATCGACAACACCAGACACACTTGCCGTCACCTCTAGTTCCATCTTCATGGCTTCGAGTATCATCACGACCTCGTTTTCTTTAACGGTCTGCCCCGGCTCAACAAGCACTTGCCAAATATTGCCTGCGACATGACTTTCTATCGCCTCTTGCCCTTCTGCGAGTTCCATTTTCACAGTTGATTGCTCGATTTCTGTCGCTACAAAGTTCGCTTGTCCTGACTCTTCCCAGCGTTGACGCTCTTCTTCAAAAGCCTTCTGCTGACGCGTTTTACTCGCTTTGATCTCATCGGCATGCTCATCGAGAAAAGCTTGATAATCCGAGAGTGAAAATTCTGTCTGTTCAATTTTCACTGGATAATGACCTTGTGGGTGTTTCTCACGAATATCAAGGAGCTCTTCTGCACTGACTTCATAGAACTTAATCTGATCAAAAAATCGCAACAGCCAAGGTTTAGTGAAAGCCTCTGTTAGGCGGTAACGGTTCCACATTTGCAAGGTACGCCCCACAAATTGATACCCTCCCGGCCCTTCCATGCCATAGACACACATATATGCACCACCAATCCCCACCGCATTTTCAGGTGTCCAAGTACGAGCTGGATTGTATTTTGTTGTGACTAAGCGATGTCGAGGATCCATCGGTGTTGCCACTGGCGCTCCAAGATAAACGTCCCCAAGTCCCATGACTAAGTAACTGGCATCAAAGACGATTTTCTTTACGTCCTCGACAGAATCGAGGCCATTGATACGGCGGATAAACTCAATATTATCAGGGCACCAAGGCGCATCTTTACGAACCACTTCATCGTATTTTCGAATCGCAAGTCGTGTTGCTTCGTCGTCCCAAGAAAGCGGTAAATGCACGATTCGGGCAGGCACCGATAACTGGTCAATGTTATCTAACCCCGCTTCAATCGCTTCTAACTCTGCTAGTAACTGCTCTCTCGGTAACACAAGGTTATCGTAGTGAATCTGCAAGGAACGAATCCCCGGAGTGAGCTCTTCAACACCCACAATTTGCTTCTGCTGCAACTTGAGCATGAGGGCATGAACACGAAAGCGAAGACGGATATCCAACACTTGAGGACCATATTCGACCAATAAGTAATCTTCACCACTTGGACGATAAATAACCTCTTCGCCACAGCGATCAGCTGGAATGGTTTTGATGACTGGTGAGATAGGCTCGGCTTTTGGCAGTGCTAGTTCACTGATCACGCCCGTTTCAATCTGAGCCAGTTGCACGCGCTCCGCATGTTCTGCATCTTCCACCGACACCGGAATAAAACGAATTTTGTCACCCGCTTTGAGTTGTCCCATTTTCCATAGGTCTGCTTTTATGATGGTTGCAGGACAAACGAAACCACCTAAGCTTGGGCCATCAGGCCCCAGAATGACTGGCATATCCCCAGTAAAATCAATCGTGCCAACCGCATACGCATTATCGTGGATATTGGAGGGATGTAGCCCTGCTTCACCACCATCAGAGCGCGCCCAATTTGGTTTCGGTCCGATTAGGCGAACGCCAGTACGACTGGAGTTGAAGTGCACTTTCCATTCTGCGTCAAAGAAGTTGTCAATATCCTGTTGGGTGAAATAGTCCGGTGCTCCATGTGGGCCGTAAATCACCCTAATTTGCCACTCACCATCAAATTCGGTTTGTGTTATCGCGTCTAGCTTAGGTTCTGCCTTTGACACTTCTCTATTGAGGTGCAAAACATCACCAGCCACAAGTGCTCGCCCAGCGTGACCACCAAACTGCCCAAGGGTAAATGTTGAACGACTGCCAAGGTATTCTGGACAATCTATGCCGCCATGCACCGCCAGATAAGTTCTAGCTCTATCAAGTACCTTGCCCAGCTTTAACACTTGTCCCGCTTCCACTTTCACACGGGTTTTCATTTCGATTTTCTGACCATCCAGTGAAGCTTCTATCGTTGCCCCAGTCAGCGCGATAAACGTGGCCTGATTGAATCTTAACGTTGGACCAGACACGATCATCTCTAATCCTGCAACTGACTCAAGGTTTCCAACAAGGCAATTCGCTAAACGGAAACTTAATGAGTCCATGGGGCCCGACGGAGGTACACCAATATCCCAATAACCGGTGCGTGCAGGGTAGTCTTGAATCGTGGTTTGCGTCCCGCCACTGAGAACATCAAAAGTATGAGGTTGGAATTCAAAGCTATTTAAAGATTGAGTCAGCACTTCGCCCTTTTTGACTAACTCACTATCGAGTAGTTGGCTCAGGTAAGCTTGGTTGTGCTCAATGCCATAAACAGTGCTGCTATCAAGGCCGCGTTTAAGCTCTGCTAGTGCGGTCTCTCGGTCTTTCGCATGAACGATGACTTTAGCAAGCATAGGGTCAAAGAACGGAGAGACTTCCACCCCGGCCTCAATCCAATGTTCGATGCGTAAGTTATCTTGCTTCGCCCAGTCCACATGGCTCAATAACCCAGCACAAGGTTGGAAATTTTTGTTGGCGTCTTCCGCATAGAGTCGAACTTGGATGGCATGGCCTTTTGATTCTAGGTTTGTGCCTGCTTTTTCCAGATCGAATGCCTCTGCACCTTGGCGAATCATCCATTCGACCAGATCAACACCAAACACCTCTTCCGTTACACCATGCTCAACTTGCAGCCGTGTGTTCACTTCCAAAAAGTAGAACGCTTGGGTTTGTTGGTCCAACACAAACTCGACCGTACCCGCGTTTCGATAGTTCACCTTGCTAGCAAGACGAATTGCCGTGTTCTGAAGTTCTATTCGAGTACTTTCGCTCAAGTTCGGAGCTGGCGTTTCTTCAATGACTTTTTGGTTTCGGCGCTGAGCTGAGCAATCTCGCTCTCCGAGTGCAACCACATGTCCGCGTCCATCACCAAAAATCTGTACCTCGATGTGGCGAGCTTGCTGAATAAACTTTTCGACAAACACACCGTCATTACTGAAGTTGTTTGCGCTAAGCCGCTTTACGCTATCGAAAGCTTCCGTCAGTTCATCACTAGAAAAGCAACATTGCATGCCTATGCCACCACCACCAGCGGTACTTTTTAGCATCACTGGATAACCAATCTTTTCTGCCGCGAAAAGTGCTTGCTGTTTGTCGCTGAGAAGCTCCGTCCCGGGAAGCAACGGAACCTTCGCTTGTGTTGCAATACGGCGAGCTGAATGCTTCAAGCCAAACGCTCGCATTTGTTCCGCGGTCGGTCCTAAAAAGACCAACCCTTCTTGTTCACAACGTTCTACAAATTCTGGGTTTTCACTAAGAAAGCCGTAGCCGGGATGAATGGCTTCCGCACCCGTCAGTTTGGCGATAGAGATAATCTTTTCTTGATCGAGATAGGTTTCCGATGCTCCACCCTTTCCAAGTGAGAAAGCTTGGTCTGCATCGACAACATGTAGGCTTTGCGCATCGGCCTCACTGTAAACGGCGACACTTCCGATATTGAGTTGTTTTAATGTACGAATGACACGGCAGGCAATGGCACCACGGTTAGCAATTAACACCTTACTAAACATAATTTTGTCCCTAAAATCCGGGTCGTCCCGGAAGAATAAAGAGCATCAAATAGGGTCGTCCCTAGCTCGTTTTCTCAGCTCATTTACTGGGATTTACTGCCAAACAAGAACCTCAACAGGCGTTGGATTGTAAGCGTTGCATGGGTTGTTTAATTGCGGGCAGTTTGACATGAGTACGATGGTATCCATGTGGGCTTTGAGCTCAACGTATTTACCAGCGCCACTGATCCCATCGGCAAAGGTCAACCCACCTTCCGCGGTAACAGGCACATTCATAAAAAAGTTGATGTTATGAGTAAGGTCGCGCTTACTCATGCCAAAATGCTCATTCTCTGAAACCGCAAGTAACCAGCTGTCACGACAGGCATGCATGCATTTTTTGTCAATCGAATAGCGGACCGTATTGCTCTCCGTCGCACACGCACCACCAAGAGTATCGTGTCGACCACATGTGTCTGCGACGATTTCAAGCATCACGTTACCAAGATCTGAGAGAATTTTAGTGCCTGCGGTGAGGTAAACATTGCCTTGCTCTCGTATCGTATCAATTGCACTGTAACGTTCTGATGGGTCATTCGCATTGTAAAACAGCACATCCGCCGCTTGGTTGCCTTCAATATCTAGAATACGAACGGTGTGGCCTTTCTTGACCACCTTCATGTAGTAGTCACCCGCAGGAACGACATCTCGATAGAGCGCTTCACTTGGTATTAATTGGCTTTCGACGATCATGTTTTACTCCTTTAATAACGATGATGAGATTGAGAGGACGCTTGCTGAGTAGCATTGGTATAGCGTCGGTTGTTTTCAAAACCGCGCGCATTTTCTTCTCGATGATTTAGGCATGCATCGCTTTCTAACATCGCCTCCGACTCAAACACGGATACTTCTACTGGTTTATATGGATAGGTCTCTGATGGATTGAGAGGATGTGGACACGTGGTCATCACAACCAAGGTATCCATCTCAAAGCGAAGTTCGATACAGTCATCGGCTTTACTGTGACCTAAGTGATAAGCCAGATTGCCTTCTTCATCCGTCGCCACTTTGCTAAACAGATTAAGATTTGCGGCCAAATCTCGCTTTCCTAAGCCGTATTTTGCCACTTCAACTAGCAAGGCATCGTAGCCATTTTGCTTCCATTGATTTCGCTCAGTTTGGTAGTCTCTTTCCCCCCACTTTTGCGCCACTTTCTGTTTGTTCGCGACACCACAAACGGTATCGATCCATCCGGTATCATCACGAACGATAGAACAGAAGATTCGCCCCATATCCGAGTACAAACAGTTACCCGTCGAAAGCTTAAAGGTGTGTTGGCACTTCAATGTATCTGGTGCATTGTAGCGCTCTAGAGGGTTTGCAGGGTTGTAGAACAACACACTCAAGTTTGCTCCGCCTTCTAAGTCTTTAAACCTTACCGTGCGCCCTTTCGGCACCACCATAGACCAGTGTGCAGCACCGGGTAATGTGTCGGAAAAAGACACGTCCTGTCCTATTAACATATTCAGTTCCTTATGCGATTTTCTTGAGAATAAGATCTCGAGGCGTTTGATCAATTTGCTCTGTCGGGATATCAAACGTCACTTGAGCGCCAAACCTTTCCGGGGCTTGGTCATCTTGTCGAGTGTGGTCAAACACCCATAGGCGATTACCAAGGTGAAAACCTTCGCTGAGATCATGTGTGATCATAAATACGGTGAGTTGCTGCTCTTTCCACAGCGATTTAACTAAGGTGTGCATGTCCTTTCGAATACCAGGATCAAGTGCACCAAACGGCTCATCCAGTAGGAGTATTCTTGGCTTCTTAATCAAAGCCTGAGCAATCGAAAGCCGTTGTCTCATGCCACCTGATAACTCATGGGGATACTTATCTTGAGCCGCAATGAGCCCGACCTGCTCTAGCATGGCTTGAGCTTGTTGCTTTGCTTGTTGTCTATTGGCACCTAGCAAACGCCCAAACAAAGTGCTGGTTACGCCTTTGCCTTCAAACTCATAGCCCAACATAACGTTTTCAAGTACGGTCAAATGGGGAAACACTGAATACTTTTGAAAAACAATACCGCGCTCAACACTCGGTTCTTTAGCCAAAGGTTGACCATCCAAAAGTATGCGTCCTCTAGATGGTGTTTCGGTTCCTAGCAACATATTCAGAAAGGTGGTTTTTCCACACCCAGAAGCTCCTACAATGCTGACAAAATCGCCCTGATTCACCGTGAGGTTCAAACGCTCTAGCACAATGTTGTCACCGTACTCTTTCCACACTTGCTTGATTTCAATAATCGGTTGTTGGTCAGCCATGATTCTCTCCTTGAGCTTGGTGATACCAAGGGCTCAGTTTTTGCGATGCCAAACGCAATAACCAATCCATGCAGTAGGCTAAAATCGTGATCCACAAAACGTATGGCAAGATCACATCCATTGATAAGTAACGACGAACAAGGAAGATTCGATAACCCAAGCCTTCTGTTGCGACAATCGCTTCTGCCGCAATTAAGAACAGCCATGCACTGCCCAATGTGAGTCGCACAGCTTCAATCAATTTGGGCATGATTTGGGGCAAGATGACTCGGACAATGATCTGCCAACTATTAGCCCCAAGAGTCTGAGCTTTGATGAGTTGCTCATCAGGTAAACTTTGCACACGTAGCTGAATGTCTCGAATAATGATCGGGCACACTCCGACCACGATCAGCACCACCTTTGATACTTCACCGACACCAAACGAGATAAACAGAATAGGTAGAATCGCCATAGGTGGAATCAGTGAAACCGCGGTAATCACCGGTGACAAAGACGAGCGCACCAAGGGAATGATGCCAGTAGCAATCCCTAACGAAAGTCCAAGCAGTGCACTGATCCCTATACCCCAACCAAGACGAACCAAACTAGCGCTGGTGTCTACCCACATGAGGTATTCGCCCGTTCTCTTACTTGGCGTAAAAGCCATGCGGTCAATGGCGTCAGCGAAGCTGCTAAATGCTGGCAGTAACTTGTCTGCTGAATTTTCAGCTAACCGGGCATCGGATGCCGTGACATAGACCGCCAGCATGATTAGGAAAGGCATCACACCCAACATGACACGCCCAAACTTCGATGGGTAACGATTGATAACTTTGGTCATAACAACTCCATTTCCAATAACCAAATACAGCAATTACAGTTTGTTCTCTGCCGCCATTTGCATGTATTCAGAAGTAAATCGGAGTTTGATGTTATTTGGGTTTCCGTACACACCTGCAGGCGTCTCTACGCCAATGAACTTGGCATCCGGAGCGCCATCACCCAGTAACCCATGTTCGAAGGAGAACTCGCTGACTTTTTGCATTGTCGTGGCCAGTTTCGGGCTTTGAGTAAAAGTCACAGCATCATCAGCGGAGTAAAACATATTGGTCGCTTGCAGCTGGGACTTGTAACCTTCAAGGTCTGTGCCTGAAGCTTGTGCCATGTATGACTTCGCTTCATCGCCTTTGGAGTCGGATTGCATGACCGACATGATTTCATACCATGCGCCAGTCAGTGCTTTGCCCAGAGCAGGATTGTTTTTCAGGGTGTCTGTGTTCACCACAAGAAGGTCAATTATTTCGCCAGGAATATCAGAAGAGTCGAAAACAAAAGAGGTATCTGGTTGAGAAGTAATTTCGCTGAGCAGTGGGTTCCATGTCACGACGGAAGAGACATCATTAGTGCTAAACGCGGCGACCAGATCCGCATCCGACGTATTGACGACCTTAACATCTCGCTCACTCAGCCCAACACTCTCTAGCGCACGAGCCATTAGGTAGTGCGAAACACTCAGTTCAACGAGGTTGATAGATTGGCCTTTTAAATCGGAGAGGCTTTTGTCACCTTTGAGAACAATACCGTCGTTACCATTAGAAAAGTCACCGACAACCAGCGCGGTTGAATCTACGCCACTTGCAGCAGGAATGGTTAAGGCATCCATATTGGTCATCACAGTGGCATCAAACTGACCGGTGGTGAACTGGTTAATCGATTCGATATAGTCGTTGACCTGTACGACATCAATCTCAATTCCATACTTCTCAGCCCACTTGTCTAAAATGCCAGAATGGTCTGCATAATCCCAAGGCATCCAACCTACATAAATAGACCACGCGAGCGTAAACTTCTGTTTCTCTTCTGCTAATGCTGTTGAGGAAATTGCAGCGGCCAACAGAGTGGTGCCAAGCATTGCGGTGAGTACGCTTTTCTTGAATCGAGCTTTCATTGGAATCTCCTCCATGAGTCACACTTAGATATCAACACAAGAGACACAACCAAATGGCTTGGTTTAATCTCCCGGGCTTCTATCCCTCCGTGTGACCTCTTGCGAGGTTGACAACTCTTGACCCAGACACTGTATCAACAGCCGGAACCCTAGATGTCTATTGCCAAATTGTCCGTTAGATACACATAACTGTGCTTCTAACCTTATGCTCTTGCGACACAGTTATCAGTAATCCAAATCTCATGCCAAAAACTTAAGCCTTTAAATATCATAACCTTACTTGGAATTTGTAACAGTCCACCCCATAAAAGCCCACTAACTTAGTGCAAAGATCACCAAGTTAGTGCAAAGCAATGGCGAACCGCAAAACATCTTTGGAATCTGACCAATAAGAATGGTGCGAGATAACCTAAATCTGCACTTCTTAGCATTTAGTTAATCTAATGTTTCATTTTTAACAGGTGCGCAACCATGATAGGAGCGCTAACTTAAGTAGCACGTCAACCACACCGGAGTGTGAAGCTATGAAAGTACTGATTCAATACACCCAAGCGGGTAAATATCGTGACCAAGCGTGGGAATCACTGACGCTAAAAGCAAAAGGCGAGATGCAAGCTGTGACGCCTTCTTATGCCGCACAGCTTATTGAGCAAAACAAAGCGACGCTGGTAATGACGGAAGACGAGCAAGTGATCTTCCATTCTTAAGTAACAGATATCGATAAAAAATGAGCTCAAATTGGAGCTCATTTTTGTTTGATAGGTAGGAGGACTATCACGATCAATCTTGAATGATCTTGTTGCCGCAGTTTTCGCAGATTAGATGACGAGAGAACTCATCCATAGACGCAAGGAAAGCCCCAAACACTGTGCTTTTTAGAAAACCAGAAATGAATTCCTTCTTACTGCGATTCTTATCTCCCTCAAAAGCACTTTTCTTTCTGACCAACACCACAACATGATGCGTTTCCACACCACACGAAGGACACATAACAACTTCCGTCTTTTTCGACATAATAAGCTCCTTGAAATCGATTCTGTTTTCTAAAAATTATCTCGCTAAAGCTTCGCACTGACCTTCTCCCTCAGCGCTCGCGCATATTCAGTTAACAGCCGAGCATTGTCGGCGGTTTCGACGTCCCCACAGACTTGATCTTGATAGGTAATATTTGGGCTAGAATACACAGGTAGGAGGTTGTCTGAGTAGCTCATGATGGTTCCAGAATCACCACACAAAGCAGCATGAGCATAACGCTTGATCTGTGATTGGTTATCCTCTGTCGTCATGGAGTTGAGTGTTCTACTCTGAAGCTGAGATGACAGTGTTTTTAAATCATGTTGTGCCCACGCTAAATGCCCGAGCTCATGCTCCAAGGCGAATGGAGCAGCTCGTACATCAGAAACCACAAAGTTAGGAAACAGATCGACCCATGTTTCGGCGATTTTGTACTCAAAATCAAAGTAACTGTTGTCTTCACTTAGCACTAGCACAACATAGAAGTTTGGTTCTTGGTACGCACGTTCCAACAAATTTGGGTGTTGCAAATCAAGTTCATAATGGGAGGACAACATGTCCGCTGGCTTCGCGTTGCGAGCATCGAAGAATTCATAACCAGCACTCTTACGAACCATGGGGATACATGAGTTTGAGAGAATAAGATTTGAAAAGGTTAAGTCTTCCTCGATTCGTGCTTCCAATGCTTCTATATCGAAATCGCTGAGAATGGAGTAGTCAAAGACGAATTGAACCCAAGTCTCGACTTTTTCTTCTTGGGGACATTGCGGAAGCGCGAGCTTTTGGGCATCAAAATAGAGGCGAGCACTCGCGAACACCGCAACAAAAATTAAGCAAATACTTACAACGTTCAGCTTCATACATTCTTCTTACAAATTTCGTAGGCAACAAACATAAGCACATGAAATTTATAAATTAATGAAACCAATATGTAAATAAGCGCTTATTGATTATGAGAATAAGCGCCGTGAGTATGTGTGATTACTCGTCCTCGTTTAAGCGACGAATCAATTTGGCAGGCGTACCGCCATATAGACAATCTGGTGGAACATCACTGTTTACCACTGAGTTAGCAGCAATGACTGAGCGAGCACCAATGGTGACCCCTTGGTTGATCACCGAGTTGCCACCAATCCAAACACTATCTTCAATGGTGATTGGCTTACAAAACGTTTCCCACTTAAGTCGGCTGCGGTAATCCAACGAATGTGATGCCGTGTAAAGTTGCACACTAGGGCCGATAAGTACGTGGCTACCAATGGTGATTTTAGCCCCATCAAGCATGACGACATTCATATTGATGAAGGTCTCTTCACCGATTTCAATCGTTTTACCAAACTCACAATGGAACGGCGCTCGGACCATACTCATCCCAACTTTACCAAACAGATCCTTTTGCAAAGCATCACGTTGAGATTCGTCGGTATTGTTATTGAAGGCCTTCAACGCATGAGTTGCGTGAGTTCGGATCGCTTCGATCTCTTCGTCTGTGCCGTTAAACACTTGGCCAGACATCATTTTTTCTAATTCGGTCACTGGATCATTCCTACAACTTTTGACCAAGATAGATTAGCGTAAAAGAGGAATAAAAAAAGAGAAAAGCACGGGCTTTTCTCTTTCCTATTTTGTCGTTGTGTCACGTCGGGGTTATACGATTTCCCAGCTGTGAGTCATCTCAACGCCTTCGCCCAACATTAGACATACTGAGCAGTATTTTTCTAATGAGTCCGCCGCCACTTTAGCTACGATTTCTGGGTCTAGTGCTTCACCAGAGACTTCAAAGTGAATGTTCACCTGAGTAAAGATACGTGGAGCTGTTTCACGACGTTCAGTGGTGAGTTTCGCGTTGACAGAAGCCACTTTCTGGCCCGCTGATTTTAGACCATCAACAACGTCCACAGAGCTACAACCACCAGCAGCCATCAACACCATTTCCATTGGGCTTGGTGCCGTTGCACCGCCATTGCCATCCATCACGACTGAGTGACCAGATTGAGACTGACCGAGGAATTTAAAGTCTTCGACCCATTTTACTTCTGCTTGCATGGTTTCCCTCATTATTGCTTTTGCCTCATCGGAAACCTTCTACCAATGAGCGCTTGTTTCGTGCCGTTACTGTAGCCCTGTTGTGAGAAAGGGCAAAGAATTTTTCGTAATCACTGCAATTTTTTCGCTCTTACTTCTGTCTTCTTACGTAACATTCATTGAGAAAAATGACGTTTGAGGAAGTTATGAAGAAAGTATCTAAGCTATTGGTGGGATTCTCATTCACACTCCCTGTACTGTTCATCTTGCTAAGTAAAACAGGTACCGCCGATACCATGGATAAGATGAACGCATCTGGTAAAACCGACATCGCAACACTTGCAGGTGGCTGCTTCTGGTGTACCGAGTCCGATTTAGAGCAATTGCCTGGCGTGTTAGATGTTGTCTCTGGTTACTCAGGCGGTGATTTAGAAAACCCGACTTATCGACAAGTCTCTTCAGGTAAATCAGGCCATATTGAAGTGATTGAGGTGAAGTACGATCCTGCTGTCGTGAACTACGAACAAGTACTGGACTACTTCTTCCGCCATATCGACCCGACTGACGACAAAGGCTCATTCGTCGACCGTGGTCCCCAATACCGCCCGGCGATCTTCTATCATAATGCGGAGCAAAAGCAGGTTGCTGAGCAGTTTATGATGGAAATCGACAAGGCGATGATCTATCCAAAACCGTTGAAAACAGAACTGATCGAGTTTGAAAAGTTCTACCCTGCGGAGTCGTACCATCAGGATTACTACAAGAAGAGTAGCCTGAAGTACAAATACTACCGCTACGCATCAGGTCGCGATAAGTACCTCGACGAAGTGTTTGGTGAAGATCGTAAAGACAACCCAAAAACGCTGCGTGAACTTATCAACGAAAAAGAGTTGGTGACGAAAGTGAAGGTGTACGAAAAGCCTTCAGACAAAGAAATCAAAGCTAAATTGACTGAGCTTCAATACTACGTGACACAAGAAGAAGGTACAGAGCGTCCTTTTAACAACAAGTATTGGGATAACAAAGAAGCAGGCATTTACGTTGATATCGTCACTGGTGAGCCTTTGTTCTCATCAACGGATAAGTACAAATCTGGCACAGGTTGGCCAAGCTTTACCAGACCAATTAACCCAGGCTACATCGTAGAGAAAACCGACTTTAAACTGGTTTATCCGCGCACTGAGATCCGCAGTAAGTTTGGTGATTCGCATATTGGCCATGTATTTAAAGATGGTCCTAAGCCAACGGGACTACGCTACTGCATGAACTCAGCCGCAATGGAGTTTGTACCAGTGAACAAGATGGCGAGTTTAGGCTACGGCGATTACCTGTACCTATTTGATAAGTAGCTAGACCACTGTTTTAACCAAATTAGGAGTGAACATTCAGCGCGATGAAAGGTTTTAAATCCAACCTTCCCATGAAAGTCTGTCCGGTCTGTCAGCGCCCATTTTCTTGGAGAAAGAAGTGGGCGCGAAATTGGGAGGAAATCGTTTATTGTTCTGAGCGTTGCCGAAGAAATAAATCAACGAAAACGTAGGTCACTCCGAACCTCTCTGGAGATCGTTATTTCCTTTGTATTAACGTTTGTACGCGTTCTTTTACCAAGGCAATAACGTCCCATCATAAGCCCAAAACGCCCCGCTCTCTTGCGGGGTTGCTTTTTCTATCAAGCCTAATAAATCCTTGGCGACTCGCTCTGGTGTAAACAGCTTTCCCTCTGGCACATTGGTTTGAAAAGGTGCCGACAAAGCGGTGTCCGTAGTACCTGGGTGAAGAGACAGCACCGTGCCATGTTTGACCATTCTTTGCCATTCGATCGACATGGTTTTAAGGAACATGTTTAATGCAGCTTTCGATGCACGATAGCTGTACCAACCACCTAACTGATTATCGCTAATGCTGCCAACTTTGGCCGAAATGGTCGCAAACTTAGGTGCAGTACTGCGCTTTAGCTTGGGTGTGAAGTATTTCGCCAACAGTAAACTTGGCAGAGTATTAACCATGATGGTTTGTTGAAAAAAGTCTGCGTCGAGCGAGCTAAGATTCTTCTCAGGGCCTTTCTCTTGGGTGTGCAACATACCAACGCAGTTCACTAACCAATCGACATGTTCAATCTGCTCACTAAACGCTTTTACGTGCTCGTCTTGCGATACATCCACTTGATGCCAAACGACATTTGGGTGTTGCCAATCTGGTTTCTGCTTACGATAAGTGGCATGCACGCACGCTTGAGGGAACCGAGCTGCGGCCTCTTGCACCATCGCCAAACCAACTCCACCGTTACCACCGACGATGAGTATATCCATCACAAGTTCTCCACGTTTTCTATGTAGTGCTCTGCGGTATCAAGTATCGCTTGGCGTTGTTGTTCTTCCATGTTGTCCCAAGAGCGGAAAATCATCCCAATACGCGGATTGGTTGCAAGACGCTTGTCGTGCTTGTTCATAAAACGCCAATACAAGCTGTTAAACGGACACGAGCCTTCTCCACTGCGCGATTTATTATCGTAATGGCAGCCCTTGCAGTAGTCGCTCATCTTGTTGATGTAAGAGCCACTCGCTGCGTAAGGTTTGGTGCCAACAATGCCGCCATCCGCAAACAACGCCATGCCACGAGTGTTTGGCATTTCTACCCACTCAATTGCATCCACATAGATACCGAGATACCACTCATCCACTTGATCTGGGTCGATCTCAGTTAGCAAACAAAAGTTACCAGTGACCATCAAACGTTGGATGTGGTGTGCGTAGGCGTAATCGAGAGACTGCCCAATCGCATTGCGCATACAGGCCATTTTGGTTTCGCCGTTCCAAAAGAAATCTGGCAGCTTTCTGTCTGCGCCCAACTCGTTCTTTCTCGGGTAATGAGGCATATTCGCCCAGTAGACGCCTCGGATGTACTCTCGCCATCCCAAGATTTGGCGAATAAACCCTTCGACTTGAGAAATGTCGATATCTGCGTTGGAGTGAAATGCCTTGAGTGATGCATCAATGACTTCTCTCGGGTGCAGCAATTTGCTGTTCAGCGAGAATGAAATTCGGCTGTGATACAAGCTCCACTTAGCATCGTGCTGGCCTGTCATGGCGTCTTGAAAACGTCCGAACAACGGTAGACAGACTTGGCAGAAATGCGCGAGTAAAGACAAGCTTTGCGCGCGATTAATTGGCCACAACAAATCCCCTTCGAGATTTCCGATGGTTTTGATGCCATGTTTTGCCAACCGCTCAACAATGCCACGCACGTCGGTACTGAACATCAAAGGTTGTGGCAGTTGTTCAATGTCTTTGGCTTTGAGCTTGTTACGGTTGTTGGCATCGTAATTCCATTTCCCGCCTACAGGCTTTCCGTCTTGCATCAAGATGTCGAAGCGCTTGCGCATGCGGCGATAAAAGTGCTCCATCATGATGTGTTTGCCTTGAGGAAACTGCGATTCTATTTCTTCAAACGGCAACAAAAAGTGTTCCGAATCGACACAACGTGCCACGACCCCATCAAGCTTTAGTTTGGCTAACTGCTCTAGTAAACGGTATTCGTCTGGGCGTTGATATTCAAACTTACTTGCACCAACTTCGCTTACGTAGTGTTGCAAGACTTGCTCAAGATCGTCGAAGGATTGTGTGTCATCCAATGTGAGGTGCAGAACTTGGTGACCCTCGCTCTGACGCTCTTTCGCAAACTGTTCCATTGCAGAAAAGAACGCACACACTTTCTGAATATGGTGCGTGACGTAAGTATTCTCTTGCTTGAGTTCTGCAATCAGGTAAAGCACTTGCTCATCCGGTTGCTGAAACCAAGAGTGCTCACTGTTAAGTTGATCGCCCAAGATCAATCGTACGGTTTCAAATCTCATTACGGTTTCTCCGGTGACGAAGCTTTATCACTGCTGCCCATTACGATAGGCCAATCGACCATATCTACACTATCCAAATGTGCACCAGCACAACGACCTTGCCACCTATCGATGAACTCCATGTGCGGATCGTACATTTCGGTTTGCTTGTCGAGGTTGAATTGTCGTGAACCACGCGGATCAGCACCAACGCCTGCTAAGTATTGCCAGTTTCCCCAGTTCGATGCCACATCGTAATCAACCAGTTGTGACTCAAAGTACGCCGCGCCATAACGCCAATCGAGGCCAAGCTCATGCACTAAACAACTGGCGACTAACTGTCTGCCACGATTCGACATATAACCGGTTTCATTAAGCTGATGCATACACGCGTTCACGATAGGAAATGGCGTTTCACCTTTCTTCCATTGTTGAAAACGGTGCGCGTAAAAGCTGGTGAGTGGTGCTTGATTTTGGATGCCACCGAATCGGAAGAGCTGCCGCTTGTATCGACGGGCATACCAATAAAAGTATTCACGCCAAAGCAGTTCGAAGTAAATCCAATAGGTTGAATCATTTGCGCCATTCGCGGCTTCATAACGTTTCAACATGGCATAAATGGTTTTCGGAGAAAGACACCCATGAGCTAACCAAGGAGAGAACTTGGTGGAGTAATCCATGCCATCTAAACCGTTACGCGTTTGTTTATATTCGCTTGCTAGTGTTGAAGCAAAATACTGACGACAATGTTCAAGCCCTGCTCGCTCACCACCAGTAAACAGGCTTGGCTGGACGTCACGGGTCAAACTCAACGTCGGCAGTGTGAGTCCGTCTGGCAGCGGAGGCAACGTTGTTACTGCTTCTACAGATTCAGTTAGAGCAAGTTTCTCAACCTTTTTTCGAAACTTGGTGAAGGTGTCAGGAAGCGCTTCAAGCTCAAACGGTAAATCTTCAACACAGAACAAGCTGCGTACTTCACTCTGAATAACTACTAAATGGGGCGCTTCTGCTTGAATCTTATCGACCACATCTTGCTCATCTGATCCAGCAACAGTATCCACATAGAGGTGCGTCACGCCAAGTTTGTCAGCAGCGTGCTTGACGGCTTGATACGGATGTAGATCAACAACCTGCAAACGCTGATTAAGCGCATTCAAAGACAAATTCAGGCAATGCAGCGATTCATCCAAAAATTGTTGTTTGGCAAACCCGAACTCCGGCTCTTGTGCGTATTGCTTTAGATAGGAGGACACCTTTGGATAGCAGTATATGCAGATAAGCAAATCAACTTCTGCAGAAGCTCTTAGTAGGAGCGGATTGTCGTGCAATCTTAAATCGTTGGTAAACCAGTACAGTCCGATTGTTTTGTTCAAAAGAAGTTCCTTTTGGCTCTTTTCTATTACGCACATGCCAGTTTTTACGCATCTTCGTTGGTCACGATCAGCGTGCCATCGACATTGCTCAAAACTCCATCAAACAAACCTCTTTAGTAAACAGAATGTTATGGATAATTTTATCAAATTTAATAATCAAACCTTACATTCATGAAACTGTTTGATTATTTGCTCATTTTTTTTAAGAAAACCAAGCAAAAATGACAAAAATTAAAGCGATATTGTTTTATATCCGTTACCCTTAGCCTAATTCCATTTTGCTTGTAACACCGCAGAAATGACCGACGAATTTAAGAAATCAACCGCGAATCTAAAAAAAGCGGTGCCACTAATGATAAAGAACCACGTAGCGGCGACACCTGCCAACTACGCGCTGTGGTACACCTACGTAGACAAGACGATCCCAGAACTAAACCAAGAGTTAGATATGGTTCTGGAGAATTATGACGTCTGTCCACCCGCTATGCATAAACAGCTCTACAACAACTACGTGGCGAGCAAAGCTGAAACCAGCTTAGAAGAGCTCAAAACGAACGTCGAAGTGCTGTTGGGTGAAGTCTCTAGTTCAATGAGTGACACCATTACGGATACTTCATCCTTCTCAGACATGGTGGACAAGAGCTTCAACAAACTAGAAAAAGTTGAAGATAACAGCCTAAGCATCGAAGAAGTGATGAATGTTGTTCGTCAGCTTGTCGTTGAATCCCGCGAGATCCGCCATTCCACCAAATTCCTAAATAGCCAACTCACCACGGCCAGTGAAGAGATTTCTCGTCTTAAAAACCAGCTTGCTGAAGTACAAAAAGACGCGCTGTTTGATGGCCTGTCAAACCTGTACAACCGCCGTGCTTTCGATAACGACCTGCAAATGCTGATCGACAGTAACCAAGCAATGACCTTGGTGATGTTAGACATTGATCACTTCAAAGCGTTTAACGACAACTACGGCCATTTGTTTGGCGATACGGTGATTAAAGCCATTGCACGCCGTCTGCAACAAAGCTGCCGTGATGGTATCAGCGCTTATCGTTTTGGTGGTGAAGAGTTCGCCGTTATTATCCCGAATAAGTCGCTACGTATTGCTCGCCAATACGCAGACACTTTGCGTCGAATGATTGAGAAGCTTCGTGTCCGTGACAAACGCTCTGGCACTCAAGTGCAAAGCATTACCGCATCGTTTGGTGTGGCGGAGTTCGAAGTGGGTGATACGCCAGAAAGCTTAGTGAACAAAGCGGATAAACAGCTCTACGAAGCAAAACAACTGGGTCGCAACCGTGTGATGCCGCTGTAACGCAAGTAAAGCAAACTAGCGAAAGCAATTCACACAGGCTACAAATATAAACAAAACCCCAAGCGCTTGTTTGGGGTTTTGTCTTTCTTGGGCTGGCTTGTTATTTGTTTCTTAAATCATTAATCAATGCTGTAGCAGTAGCTTAAGAAGTAATCATCGCCGTTCTTCGCGGTGTATTCTTTGTCTTCACTGCATGCCATTGGTTTACCTTTCTTATCGCCTTTGATTAGGCTGATCCAGTGGCGCATCGCAGTTGGTGCATTGCCGGTTAGTTCAGGACTAAAGGTGGTGCGTGTCTCCAATTGGATATCGTCGATGTCCATCAACTCCACACAACCTGTGCCTTTGTGACAACCAAACATCACTTCTGCGTGGCTACCTGATTCGTCTTTAAACAGAATCGATTTAGGGTCTTCTTTCTCACCTGTGTACGCTACAAAATGCTTTGGGCTTTTCAGACCGCTGTGGGTACCGTCTTTGAAGTAAGCCATAACATGGCGGTAGTCGATCACGTAGCTTGATACATCTTGGTGAGAACCGTTCTCCAGTGGGAACATACGGTCTAGTAGTTGCTTCGCCTTAACTTGTTTCTCGCTCTGCTGCTCAGCACTTACCGCCTCGACGGCAAATACGGCTTCAGCGATAAATGGGCGTTCTTGTTGTTGGATGTCTTTTTTATCGAAATTCAGCATATTCATCGTCGTTTCCTCGCACTTAAACACTCTTCCTAGAGTAAAAACTTAAAACTTCCGTTTAAGTTTCAGGCAAATCTGTGAAGTGGATGGTTAATTTCCTTGCCTGCTCATTATGTAGACTAGCGAAATTTTGACTACAATTTCACAACAAAAATTTTACAATGTGAATTTTACAAAATGTCTGTGTCAAAAAGTCTTATCCGCCAATCACACTTCTTAGGGACGAAAATTCGTAACCTAAGGAAGAATAACCATTTAACGATGGAAGATTTGTCTGCGCGCTGCGTTAGGATCAATCCTGAATACGCGCCGTCGGTTTCTTATCTGTCGATGATCGAACGTGGAAAACGCGTACCGAGCATCGATATGTTGGAAGTTATCGCCGAAGTTTTCCAAAAAGAACCCGCTTGGTTCTTAGATGATGAGCCAGAGCTAGAGGCCATCACGCCCAACAAAGGTAATCGTGGCGGCATTAACGGGATGGCGCTCGAACCTAGCTTCCTGTTCTCTAACGATATCTTGCAAATCGCGATACCAGAAATGCTCTCCCAAACTGGTATCACAGGGCGGCAGTTTGCTCATCTCTTGATTCGAGCACACCAAGAAAACCACCAAAACCACTTCCCAGACTTAGAACGGGCAGCGGAAGAAGTGGGCTTAAAGCGACTGAATCTGTCAGTGGAAGATCTGATCGACATTGCAAAAAGCATGGGGTTGGATATTCGTTGGGTAGACCGCGCACCACAAGATGTGATTGATGAGCTTGGCGTGAGTGCCAAGCAGTTGATTACGTCGTTTATGGAAGCGCCAGGGACGATTTACCTCAACAAACGCATGCGTGATTACCCAACACGTTTGAAGTACGACTTAGCCGTGTACATCGGCCATCGGGTGCTGCACAGCAGTGATGGTATGAGTAACGTGCTGTCTATTGGGCATCAAAACAACTGGGAGCAAAGTGGCTCACAAGTATCGAACTCTGAGCTCAACTCACAAGACATTCTGCAAGCATGGCGCGATTTTGAGTCAAGCTTCTTTGCCGGTGCCTTACTGTGTCCAAAAGTGCCATTTCGTCAGTTGCTTGACCGCTCTGGCTATGAAATCGATGTTCATAAAAAAGCTGGCGTCTCCCCTTCGGTCGCAATGCGTCGCATGACGGTGGTATCGCCCTACCCGCACTGGCATTACTTCGATGCTTATGGTCCGGGCAAACTCAAAGCCGTGTATCGCGGTAATGGTATCCCGCTTCCTTGGGGTAACATGCGCAAGGTAAACGACCCTTGTCAGCATTGGGCAGTATTCCGTCGCTTGTCCCAACCACTGGATACCAGCTCTGCACAAATTTCGATTCTAAATGTCGGTAATGAGCCGCGTATCTACTGCTGTGAATCGGTCAACGTCTTCGACCCAGCCGGTAACAATCGTGTTCTGTGTGCAGGTATAGACCTCAACCCTGCGATTTCAGCCCAAGGTGGCGATGCTATTGCGATTGCAGAAGAGTTGAAGTCTCTATGTGTATCGTCAGGCGGTAGTACTGTGATTCCTCAGCACATTAAGAAAGATCTCACCACGATAGCTAAGATACTCAACATCAACTGGATTGAACGTGGGATTCAAACTCAAGCTCGATTGATTTGTTCGAGAGGTGCGGTGTGTCCAAGACAGCCAAGCTGTTACAACAAATGTGGCGATTCAGGGGAAGCGGGCGATGAGGTGCAAATTCTTGACCTCTAGAAAGAAAAAACGCCAATCACAATAAAGGTGATTGGCGGTATATATCTGTGAACAATGTGTATTCACTAACAACGTCAGTTGGCTAGGTGACCCTCGGCTTAATAAGGGTCACTCTGTATAAAGCACGATGCGTGCCAACTTTTAAAACTCCGTTTTTTCTTCGATCTTGATGCATATTGGTGCTTTATTGAGCACACATTTTGCAAATCGCAGTTGCAAAATGCAAATCAATGCAAAATATGCTACTGCACACATTGCTACTAATCCCTTTATCAGCAAATCAGCGTTTAAATAAGAAAGACTGTCAAAATGAAAAAGCCCCGTAGGTATACGAGGCTCTAACTGTCTGTATTCTAACGTTGCATTTCACTTATAGACGTTGCTTTACAAGCCTACTTTGTTTTAAACGCTACCCGCCATAGTGTTTTTGTTGATACATACGCTCGTCTGCGATTTTCATCATCTGCTGCGGTGAGGTCATTTCTGGATCAAACATGGCGTAGCCCATACTGGTTCGTAAATAGATCAGCTCTTCGTCATAAATAACTGGCGTTGAGCACAATGCAAATCTCAGTTTCTTCAACAAGGCTTGAATGTTCTCTTCCGTCTTTGGATTGTGTACAACCACCAAGAACTCATCACCGCCCATCCGCGCCACAATATCAGAGCGACGCAGACTGCTTTTGATCCTCTCTGCACACGCCACCAGCACTTTATCGCCCGCATCATGACCATAGGTATCATTGATGTGTTTGAAATGGTCGAGATCGATGTTGATCAAAGCGAAGCTGTAACGCTTTTTGTAGCGCTTCGCGATTTCGAACTGTTGCTTGTATGACTGCATAAAATAGCGTCGATTTGGCAATTGCGTTAGCTCATCGTGCAACGCTCGGCTGTCGGCGACGATGTATAAGCGGTAAATCACAATCAACGCAATACTCATCGCTAACACGATGGGATAACCGACTAAGCGAGCCAATTGTAAAATATACCAAGGCACTTGCTGCTCTAACCGGTCATCCGAGTAAACGGCGAGGCTCCATCCTCCGTATGGGAAGTGAACCTGCTCTTTTGCGTATATTTGCCCGCTTTTGCTTGGCTGGCCGAAAAATACATCACCGAATTCACCTCCGCTATCGTACCCGCTGATAGTCATGTGATAGCGGTAAGAGAAATCAATCACACCGGTTTCTCGGAGCAAGCTGTCAAAATCAATCACAGCGCTGATCACCCCCCAATAATCATCATTAAAAGGCGGATCTCGAAAAACGGGCACACGCACAATCAGCCCTAACCCGCCTTGCACCAACTTAACTGGCCCCGCTATGAATATCTCTCCAATGTCTTTGGCCTTTTGTACTTGGACCCATTGCTCAGGAACGGTGCGATAATCGAGACCTAAAACGCTCTCATTGCCTTGAAGAGGGAAGAGATAACGAACGATGTCGTTTTCCGCAATGCCAATAACGGAAATGCGCTTACTCTTGTTCAGGATACGGTTAACCGCGATATTCAGCTTGCGCTCTTCTTCGTTGGGTAGCAAAGTGATGAGAGTGGCAAGTGTGCTCGCGTTGTAGATGTCAGCCATGAGTTCCGCTTCCAAATTGGAACGGAGAATGGAAAGTTGTTCTTTGGCCTCAACTTGAACTCGCTCTTGATGGAGGTTTTGCTGGTTTCGGTGCAACAGCTCGATAACCCCGACAGACAAGGCAAAAAAAGTGAGGAAGAACAATGCAAAATAACACTGTTTTCTGGGTGAATAACGCATTTGTTCCCCACTAGCTCGTAGCGATTCGCCACGAAGCTTTATATTTATTGTTAAAATACTTATTTAATTTAAGAATAACCAATACTTATCGGAAAGGTAATAAATATCGAACCTTTTTATAAATGAGACAGGTAAAGTGAGATGCAAGTACAAGGTGATTTATTTAAAAGCTCATTTTGGCAAGAAGTAGCACAGGGAAAGATCTACTATGATCCTAACTTTCTGAGTCAATTAGACGCTGATCGCTACTTTTCGCAACTCCGCTCTACCTTACCTTGGCAACAAGAAAGCATCATAATGTTTGGTCGTTCCGTCTTGCAACCTCGCTTACAAGCTTGGCACGGCGATGTGGATTACACCTATTCAGGATTAACCATGGCACCACATCCTTGGACACCTGAACTCACAGAACTTAAGTCGCGCAGTGAGGCCATCGCTGAAGTGCAGTTCAACTCAGTATTAGCCAACTTATATCGCAATGGACAAGACTCCATGGGATGGCACCAAGACAACGAGCCAGAACTAGGGAAAAATCCTGTTATCGCATCGATTAACCTCGGTGAAACCCGTCGATTTTTACTGCGAAATTTACATTGTAAAACCCAAATAGAATATGAACTTAGCCACGGTTCATTACTTATTATGGCGGGTGAGCTTCAGCACCACTGGAAGCATGCAGTGCCAAAAACAGCCAAACCAAAAGGCGAACGTATTAATCTGACTTTCCGCCATATCGTGACCAACTATTGACTGAGTTATTACATAGCAAATAAGCATTGATGGTAGGTTTGAATTCTAGCTTTCTAACGGAATGTGTTTATGCGTATCAAACCTCTCAGCTTAGCCGTGTTGCTTTCATGCTCACTGGCTTTCCAAGTGCAAGCCGCGCAAGAGTCTCCTGTTTTGACCTATTCACAATCCGCTCAGTTAATTAAAGATACCTATGAATCGCGGCTCTACACACTGCCTGCGTTTCGTGAAGGGCACTTTGGCCTTCGAATGTATCGCCAAACCTTAGATGACAAATACCTTCCAGCCGTTTGGACAGACATGGCACAAGTCGCCAGTCGCCTGAACCATTTTGCCAGCGATGTCACCACTCAAGAACAGATCTTCCTCTATTCAGAAGAGCGCCTCGCGAATTACCACGACCAAGAAGATGAAAGAGGTCAGCGCCGCTATACCGTGACCAAGCACCAGCCAGAATATTTTTATTTAGGCGTGGATTTGCTAGGGGCAATGGCGAGAGCAGATGAATATGGCTTAAAACACAAGCAAGATAAGACCTTGAGAAGTGTCTTGCGACGCTATGATTTCTCTCGATACGCCACTGATCCAGAGATGATTGAAGCATGGGCTGCGCAGTTAGCGAATCAGGTGTATTGGTTACGGCAACTTGGAGAGCAAGATGTGGTGGCTCAGTTTACCAAAGCCTTTCGTAGCACGTATCCTGATAGCCAAGACAAGAAGCTGTCACCTCAGCAATACAGCAACAAAATTTATGGTATGACACACATCATCTTTGGCGATTCACAATACTACCAAAAGCAGGTGAATGAAGCGGATCACCAATGGATTTATGACTACTTTCGCGACAACATCGACACCATCATCCTACGTTCAAAAGAAGACGTGATAGCGGAGGTTGGGATTACTTTCTTGTTGGCTGGCTTAGATGACGATCCGGTGGTTGATAAAACACGTCAGGCGATTCAAGGCGCCATCAATACCGAACAAGGCATGATTCCCTCTGTAGAAGGCGATTACGATCTAAAATACGGAGAACACCGCAACGTACTGGCGATTATGCTGCTTGATTGGCAAGGTGTGCATCAAGCACCGACAGTGAAAAACCAGCCTTACGCCTTTGAATCCCTGCCTTATGGTCTCATGCCAAAGAAGACTGAACAGTCGCGATAAACGAACAGCAACAGCAATCACTAAAAAGCAGAGTGGTTAACTCTGCTTTTTTGTTACTTGCTCGTAGCGTACTAAACGAAAGTCCTGAAACCCTTGCATGACGCTTAAGATCATCGGATTCTCAAAAAACTGCTCACTGGTTCCTGCATAAAACGTGACGCTGTGGCTATAACAACACTTCTCTAAAAAGCAGTCTTCCATAAACTGATTCAAACTGTGGTCTCGGATCGGGAAGTAAACCGTCAAACCTTTACTGATTTCAGCAATATGGGAAAGCAATGCCGTTCGGATGGTTTTCGTGAGAAACACCACACTCACCAGATAAATCGCGTTCTGCTTTTGTTCATAAAGAATGTGCCCCACCAGCATTTTTTTGTAGTAGAAGCAAAATACCTTTGGTTGCGTGAGATGCAGAGCGTCTAATGTATCCGTCACCGCACTGCCGTTTTGTCGATGATGTGACTCACAAATCAACTGTTTGTCATCTTCGTCCAGCTTTTCAAAAGCGACATGGCTACGATGAGTAATCTCATAATCGTACACAGTGCTTAAGTTCTGAAAGTTAACCGGGTGTTGCAATGCCTTCTTGACGCTTTTTAGCTCTTGCTCATCGTAATGATAAGGCTGCTGAAAGAAGTGAGCGATACCTAGGCGGCGTAACAATGTCGGTTCTATTCGCCCCCTTTCCCACTGACTGAGTGTGGCTTGATTCAAACTTGAAAACACACGATGAGCGGAAGAAAGTAACTCGGCCAAGGCATCTTGCGAATATTTAGATTTTTTCCTGAAATGTTTTAGTGCATCTGCAAAATGAGCGCGTTCAAACTGCATGCTCTCTCCTAGCCAACTTATTGTAATTTAGAATTTTATTTATCTTTATAAATTAGAATAGACAACAAATTGTCTTTTGGTAGAACCTTCTTTAGAAACCACCATACCTTTATTAGAAAGTGTTGGCTGTAACGCCTTCGGGGTAATTCTCGTGCAGAGGCGCAAGTTCACTTTCAAACCCGACGCGACTGCCCCTTGGGATCACCACAAGTCCACCCTCGGTAATGAAGAATTGCTCACTGTCTTTTTCCGGCTTTTCTCCAATGACCGTGCCCGGAGCAATATGAACATCTTCTTCGATGATTGCACGGGTAATTCGGCTATTCGCCCCAACTTGGCAGCGCCCCATAAGCACCGCTTCATGCAGGATACTGTTTCTGCCCAAGTCACAGTCAACACCAATCACTGAGCGGATAGAACAAGCCCCTTCAATGTTGCACCCTGACGCGATGTAACTGTCTTTAATGCGCACTTTAATGCCGTCAATTTCATTGCGTTGACAAGGTCTATCTGACTGCGCTTTTTCACTTAATAGCGGCTCTGATTGAGATTTTTTCAAACGGTGGTTTTCCGTCAACAACATCATTTGTGCACGCCAATAGTCGTCAACGTTATTCAATCCATGCCAATACATAGGCGTTTGCTCTGAATAAAGAACTCCGAGATCAAACAACTCAACCTTCACACGACGAGCCATTAGACCAACAATATCCTTAGTCAGATCATGCTGACCATCGAGCTTTTTCGCGTTGGTAAACAATCCCTTTACTAACACTGGACGTTGGAAGAGATAGTTCTCTGTCAGCACCATGGCAAAGCCCGGCTTGTTTGGTATTTCTGCAGGATGTTCTGGTTGATGTTGAATACTCACAACTTGACGTTGAGCATCCAGTTCTACGACATGATATTTCGAGGCTTGCTCGATTGGCACCTGTACGACAACCAAAGTCAGTTCTGCTTTTTGGATTTGGTGGTATTGAAGTAACGAGGCAATGTAGTTGCGATGAATTTGCTCACCACCAACCAACAATACATGCTCATCGGTCGGATGATTAATCGAATCAAGATTCTGCAACAGTACATCGGTCCAATTTTGTTCCAATGCAGGCAAAAGCCGAGTCTGAGGATAAGTAGTTTGAGGATAAGTCGGCTCAAGCAGTTCAATGCGTGCTTGATAGTTTTGCCACGCCTGCTCAATGTGAGTGTTCAACGCAGCACAATGAAAGCGGGTCAAAACCAGATTTCGTTTAACGCCTGCCTGAATCAGATTGCTCAAGGCAAAATCAATCAAACGATGAGATCCCGCAAACTGCGTGACCGATTTACAACATGTTTCTGTGAGAGGCCCTAGCCCTGTCCGCTCTCTATCGGCAAGCACCACCGATACGACTTTTGACGTCACGCTCTTCCTCCTTGTCATATTAACAAATTAGAAAGTAAGCCCAAACCGTACGGCAATACTATTCGATATAAGGAGCAAATGACTCAGAAATGAATAATACAGAGCGATGTACTCTTAAATATTTAACCAACCTCTCATTCGGTAGCCTAATAAAATAAAACCCACCAAATTGGCGGGTTTCATTAAAGTATTTTATGAGCTGGTATTCCTTTATAGCGAGATAAAGATACCCGCCAAACATGCACTCATTAGGTTAGCTAGCGTGCCTGCTGCTACCGCTTTCAGACCCATGTTCGCTACGTCTTTACGACGCTCAGGAGCCATCACACCGATAGAACCAAGTTGAATGGCAATAGAACCGATGTTTGCGAAGCCACACAGTGCAAACGTGATGATCACTTGTGTGTGTTCAGTCAGTGTTGCTTTGTGTTGTACGAAGTCGATGAATGCCACGAATTCATTCATTACGATTTTCTGACCGATGTAAGAACCTGCCGCTAGAACTTCGTGACTAGGCACACCAATCAACCAAGCAAGAGGAGCAAATAGGTAGCCAAAGATTGCCTGTAGCGTGATACCCGCAAAGCCGAACATTTCACCTAGGTTTTCTAGACCGGTGTTCACCATCGCAATCACACTCACAAACGCGATTAGCATTGTACCTACCGCAACCGCGACTTTCATACCGCCCATCGCACCGCTTGCTAGCGCGTCGATCACGTTGCTTTCTTCTGATTTGTCTAGCTCGATGTTGTTGTAATCGCTTGGTGTTTGACGCTCTGGCACAATGATTTTTGCCATCAACAAGCTACCTGGAGCTGCCATGAAGCTTGCTGCAATTAGGTATTTCAGCTCTACACCTAGGCCTGCGTAACCACCTAGAACACTACCTGCCACTGATGCCATACCACCCGCCATTACCGCGAACAGTTCTGAACGAGTCATGTTTTGCAAGAAAGGACGGATAAGAAGTGGCGATTCACCTTGAGATAGGAAGATGTTACCTGTTGCAACAAGAGATTCTGCTTTGCTGGTACCCAAGAATTTTTGGATTGCACCACCGATAAATTGAATCACTTTTTGCATGATACCCAAGTAGTAAAGGGCAGAGATAAGAGCGCTGAAGAAGATAATGATAGGAAGAACGCGAACCGCGAAGATGAAGCCAGTAGAAGCAAGGTCACCAAAGAGGAATTTGATGCCTTCATCGGCAAAACTTAATAACCCTGCAACACCACTACTCAAACTCGCCAGTGCCGCTTGCCCCCAAGGGAAATAAAGCACTAAAGCTGCAAAACCCATTTGAAGCAACAATGCTCGAGACACGGTTTTCCAATTGATTGAAGAACGGCTCTCTGACAGCAGGAACGCACAACCTAGTAGTGCAACAATACCAAATAGACTAAATAGAACACTCATGAATCGGACCTACTGAACGTTGAAAAAGAAAGGAGCGCCAAAAGCATTGGCAGAAGAAAGAGACAACGTATCGAGTGACAATGCACTCGCAGATCCAGATTGGAGGAAGAACGGATAGTTCGACATCTTATTTTTACCTTATACAAGCAATTGAACGTAGCTGGTCCGGTCCGTGGGGTCATTCACTGCTAGAGAGTTAGTAACTCATCTCGCTCCATGTGACGGCTTGTATGGGTAAGGGTCCTGAACAACGAACCCTAATTCCCGCTTAAACGGGTCGCAAGTATAGCCATCAAAACGAGAGTTTCATCACATTTATTTACGCAAACGTTCAAGCGTTCATAATTTGAGCAAAGATGCCTTTTTATGGTCATACTTGTAGTGAAAATAGGGGTATTAGGAGGGAAAGATAGGATGAAATGGCTAAAAATGAACAATAAATGTTCAGTTGAACACCAAAGACCAAAAATGAGCAATTTTGCTCTCGCCAATCTATGGATTTTGGATATACAATTTGGAACGCTTCATTCCGAAGCCTCTGTGTATTCAGAGCATCATGATGCCGAGATGGTGAAATTGGTAGACACGCTAGCATGAGGTGCTAGTGCCTTTGGTGTGAGGGTTCGAGTCCCTCTCTCGGCACCATTCCTTTCTTTACAAAGAAATTTAGAGTGTAATGCAAAGTTCTAAGCAGGCAAAACAATCCGCGGACGCTAATCAATTACTTAGCGAACTTGCGGTGCACGCTTTATTACACCTGCACTTCAAAATCCACGCGTCATCGCGAATTATCCCCTTAAAAGAACGTAACGACCTGCTCCAGAAGTGGTTAAAACCGAAACTAAAAAGCAATCGCTACAAACTGATTAAAAAGCCATTAAAGTCTCTGACTCAACAGGCAAAAGGGGAAAATGGCAATTTAGAAGCCTTACTCGAACGTTGTGTAGGTGCCGATAAACCAGGAAACCCACAGCCTCACCTCGACAGTTACCTACTGTTGATCAATGAAGTTGAGAAAAAGCTGGGTACAACTGTACTACTTTCTCGTCCGGAAGATGTGGATCTCTCCCACGACCAACATGGCTGCTTGCTGTGTGTGTTGTCAGAGAATTTAAACCAACATTTCGACGACAATAATGCCTTGATCGCACCAATTTCGATGCTTTTCCGCGGGCCAATGAGCCAACGTTCGTTGTTCCTAGGTAGTATTTATGCGAATAACACCTTCAATTACGAAGTGTTGTATCAAGACGAGCAATTTGTGCGAATCACGCTAGAGCTAGCGTAATCGCAAACGGCAAAGATGAAAAAGGCTGCGAACACCGCAGCCTTTTGCTTTTCTAGAAACCCATTTTATTCAATATTATGAAAACGTGCAGTGAAGTGACGAAGCACTGGCGGCTCGTAATCAAAGGTTAACCCCTTCAACTCATGCGCTCGGTCCTTCAACTCAATGATTGCATCGGCGATGTAGTCCATATGGTCGTTGGTATACACACGACGCGGAATGGTCAAACGCATCAACTCCAGCTCAGAAGCTTTCTGTTCACCTGTTTCCGGATCTCGACCAAGCAACAGCGAACCAATCTCTACCGCTCGAATCCCCGCCTCTAAGTACAAAGCATTACACAACACTTGTGCAGGGAATTGCTCTGGTGGGATATGAGGCAAAATCTTAGCCGCATCAACAAAGACGGCATGACCACCTGTTGGGTATTGGATTGGAATGCCACCTTCGCGCAGACGCTCACCCAAGTACTGAACTTGGCTGATGCGGTAGTGAAGGTAATCTTCATCAGCGCCTTCATACAGACCACGAGCCAAAGCTTCCATATCACGGCCCGCCATACCACCGTAAGTCACAAAGCCTTCCATCGGAACGCATCGTGTTTGTACCGCTTGGAATAGCTCTTGGTGATCGCGAATACAACACATACCACCAATGTTCACCATTGGGTCTTTCTTCGCTGACATGGTGAGCATATCGCCGTATTGGTACATCTCACGGATGATTTCCAGAATAGACTTGTTCTCGTAACCCGCTTCACGCTGCTTGATAAAGTAAGCGTTCTCGCAGTAGCGAGCTGAATCAATCACCACAGGGATGTCGTACTTGGTTGCGATTTCGTACACGCTGCGCATATTTTCCATCGACACAGGCTGACCGCCTGAGCTATTACACGTAACCGTGGTGATGATCGCACAGATGTTATGAGAACCATGTTCTTCAATCGTTGCCACCAGCTTATTGAGGTCAAAGTTACCCTTCCAGTCGTATGGCGTTGTCGTATCGAACGCTTCTTCCGTCACTACGTTTATTGCTTTACCGCCATTGAGTTCAATGTGGCCCGCTGTAGTATCGAAATGGTAGTTAGAGATGAACACTGGAGTCTCACCTCCACGAACCTGACGCATACGCTCAATCAGAGCTGGGAATAAGATTTGCTCGGCACCACGGCCTTGGTGTGCTGGCACAGTAAGCTTGTAACCAAAAAAATGCTCTACTGCATCACACAAGTTGTAGTAGTTGCGACTCCCCGCGTAGGACTCATCACCCATCATGATGCCTGCCCACTGATTGTCACTCATAGCACCAGTGCCAGAGTCGGTCAGCAGGTCGATGTAAACATCATCACTGCGAAGAAGAAATGGGTTAAAACCTGCTTGTTTAAGGGCAATCTCTCTGTCAGCCAATGTCGTCATTTTAATTGGCTCAACCATTTTAATGCGGAACGGTTCTGGGATACGTTTCATTATTAATTTCCTTATACGCATTGCTTTGCGCGAACAAGCGCAATCTGCTTCAATTTATTGATTTTTATTATAAAAATAGAAAGGTTCAATGCGGGCGCATTGAGGAAATTAACGAAGAGAGATTTTACTGAGAAGGGACAAACCGTAATCGAGGTTATACCAGAACGACAGCACTAAACGGCTATCAAGAATATCCTTAATTCTCGTCATTCTCGTCCTCCTGATCTAAATAAAGTAAAGGTCAGTGACACTGCGCCGCTGACCTTTTTACTATAGAGCAAGATTTAAACAATTTTCAGTGAACCCGCCCTCATTTTTCATACCAATAAACTATAAAATTCCAAGTTTTTAAGGACTTATTGGCAACCAGTTGCAGGTGGAAACCTCAATATAACTAGGGCTACTTATTGCAAATCACCCTGTGGCACGGCGCTTGACTCTACGTTTTATATTCTGCTCTTTCACCATGTAATCAAACAACGGCGCAAACAAGTTAGCGAACAAAATGGCAAGCATGATGCCCTCTGGGTAAGCAGGGTTGAGCACTCGGATAAATATCGTCATCACACCAATCAAGATCCCGTAAGCCCATTTACCACCATTGGTGAAGGCAGCCGATACGGGGTCGGTGGCCATAAAGAAAGTACCGAACGCGACACCACCAATCACAAAGTGCCAATAGAAAGGCATAGAGAACATAGGATTCGTATTCGAACCAATAGCATTAAGCAGTAACGACGTCACGGCTAAGCCGACAAAGACACCCGCAACAATCCGCCACGACGCGATCTTCATAAAGATAAGCACCAAACCTGTAAGCGCGATCAGCAGGGTCGAGACTTCTCCCATAGATCCCGGCAAATTACCGACGAAAGCGTCCACCCAAGAGATAGGCTGGCCTGTCATGTTATTCGTCAAAGCACTTTGACCACCTTCATACCATTGGCTCAGCGGTGTAGCGCCAGAATAACCATCTGCCGCGATCCAAACAGCACCGCCAGACATATTCGCAGGATAGGCGAAGTACAAGAACGCACGCCCTGCCAATGCGGGATTTAAGAAGTTACGTCCCGTACCGCCGAAGATCTCTTTCGCTACCACGATGCCAAAAGTGATACCTAACGCGGCTTGCCACAACGGAATGGTGGGCGGGAGAATTAACGCAAACAGAATGGAGCTAACAAAGAAGCCTTCATTCACCTCGTGCTTGCGGACAATAGCAAACAGCACTTCCCAGAAGCCACCAACCACAAACACAGTCGCGTAGACAGGCAAAAAGTAGGTTGCACCGACCAGCATTTTACTCGCCCAACCCGCTTGGCTGGCAGCTTCTACTGAACCCCAAACCCAACTCAGTCCCCAGGAGGCATCAATGGCTTGTTGAGCGGCAGCTTGGTCAAGGCCGTACAGCAAAGCATCACTGGATTGCTGACCGATGTTATACATGCCCCAAAACATCGCAGGGAATACGGCCAACCACACCATGATCATGATGCGCTTCAAATCGATGCTGTCTCGAACATGGGTAACGCCGTGGTTCACTTTACCCGGCGTGTAAAAAAGGGTTTCAACAGCTTCGAAGAGTGGATAGAACTTGTGGTATTGGCCTCCCGGTTCAAACTTTGGTGAGACCTTTTCAAAAAAATGCTTCAGACTCATAACGTCTCCTCCTCTAAAGAATGTTACGAGCCGCTATCAAAAGCGATCGTTTTTAGCCTGTTTAACTCCCCCATTACGTATTTATCTGTTGGCGCAGAAGACCTTGCTATTATGTAAACCGTGAAAGGCGTGCTTATACTCAATCAATAACAAAACAATGGAGTGGATTATGAAGTTAAGGATGATGTGGACCGCGATGATGTCGTTGGCCGCTTTTTCATTTGCAGGTAACGCATTGGCCGTAGACAAGCAAATGTCTCCTGGTTTGAAGAAGAAAATGCAAGCCATCTGTAGCTCGAAAGGCGGTGTCCCTGGAGGTTGGCAAGTGGCGAAAGTGACACCGGATGCAGAGCGCTCACTCAGCATGATTCTGCATCAAATGAATGCGACGGATAAGCTAAAGCAAATCAATGATGTCAGAACTCAAATCGTCGGCGGTACACACTATGCGATGGAGTTTGAGCTCAAAGATGGAGAAGTCTGGAACGCGATTGTCCTGCACAGTGCTCGCGGCGATTACATGATAGAAAGGCACGCCAAGAAGGGCGAACTCTGCCCTAAAGATGGCAACTCCTAATTCCCAGATTCAAATACAACAAAGGCGACAGTTACGTCGCCTTTGTTTTATACCGTTTTCGCTTCTATCTTCTCATTCACTTTATCGCAAATGTATTCCCCAATCGGCATTGCAGATGTCGCTGCGGGTGAGGGTGCGTTGCAAACGTGTAGGCTTCTTGCGCTCTCGGCAAACAAGAAGTCATGAACTAAAGTGCCATCGGATAACACTGCTTGCGCACGAATACCCGCGGGATATGGTTTGAGATCGTCGACCTTGATGCTTGGGCAATATTTGTTGACCAACTTGAGATAGCCCGGCTTCCACCACGAGTTCTTAAACTCATCCAATCCGGTTTTTAGATGCTTTTGTGTCACCTTCCAAAAGCCGGAGAAACTGAGCATTTGCATGGTATCTTGCAAGCTGAAATTAACCTTGTCGTACCCTTCTCGCTTCCAGCCTTGCACCGCATTTGGACCAACGGTCACACTGCCATCAATCATGCGAGTTAGGTGGACACCCAAGAATGGCAAATCAGGGTCTGGAATTGGATAAATAAGATGGTTCACCACTTGGTCGTGTTTGCTATCTAAACGGTAGTATTCACCACGATAAGGGATGATTTGGAAATCGGTTGGAATAGACATCATCTTCGTCATGCGATCCGCCATCAAGCCGCTGCAAGTGACCAAGAATTTGGCATTGAGCTGCATGGTTTGCCCGTCTGAAATGCAGGTCAATTGAACTTCTTCGTCTTTCTCTTCGGCAGCCACCACTTTGGTTCTCAGACTGATTTGACCGCCGAGCTTTTTGAACTCTTCCGCCATCTGCTCCGTGACCAAACGATAATCGACAATACTGGTGGTTTTGACATAAATCGCGCCCAAGCCCGTGATGTTTGGCTCAGCCAGCTTGAGTTGAACTTCATCGAGTAGCTTTACGTCGATGCCGTTGACATGGCAGCGCTCATAGAGGGCATTCATGCGTTCGACTTCTTGCTCATTGGTCGCAACCAGTAACTTGCCACAGTTCTCCACCGGAATATCGTGCTCGGCACAGAACGAAATGGTTCGCTCTACCCCACGCTTACAAAAATCGGCTTTTAAGCTGCCCGGTGCGTAGTACACCCCGGCATGAATCACACCGCTGTTGTGTCCGGTTTGATGCTTGGCAAAACCGGACTCTTTCTCAACCAATAAAATGGATTTGTTTGGGTGACGTTGCTGCAGCTGCCATGCCGTCGACACACCAACGATACCGCCACCAACAATGATGTAGTCATAGACTGATTTCATACGACCTCTTATAAAACCGATAGTTGAGATTGTTGCAATTTGAACTTGCGACCACTGTAAATGAACACCGCGACAAATACCGCGCAGCTTGCCACACGAACCAACATTGGGATGTCGTGCCAAACCAGCAATGTACCCACCACTACCAACAAGAGACGCGTCAGAATGTTTAGAGGACCTTCCAAGTAGCCTTCAATCGCACCAATCAATGCATAGGTACCGATGATGGCAAAGAAGCCCACGGTAATCACTGACGTCACATCCCAACTGACTAAGCCTGTGTAAGCAATCAACAGCGGTACAAGATACAAACCTTTGGCAATTTTCCACGCCATCAAACCAGTGCGCATTGGCGGTGTTTTCGCGATGGTTGCCGCAGCAAAGGCGGTCAAACACACTGGAGGAGTAACGTTGCTGTCTTGCGATAACCAGAAGATGATGAGGTGAGCAGCCAGCAACGCCAAGCCTACCGCTTCCATACCCAAACTTTGCTCTAGTAGGGTTTCCATAAAGTCCGCAGGCACTAGCGCCACCATTTCTTTTGCGGTTTCCAACGCCATTGGTGCGTTAAGCAGTTCCAACTTTTCTGGCGCCGCCAACATGAAGATGGCTTTTGCTTGTTCAGGCAATTGACCCGATACCATCAATTCAAGCAATTGGTTTTCCGCAATCAACTTGTAAAGCGCAGGGGCAGACAGTGTTCCCAATACAATATACGCCGCTGTAACAGGTAAACCCATACCCAAAACAAGAGAAGCGAGCGCAATCAGAACGATCATGATGAACAAGTCGCCATTCGCCCAACCGTCGATCATCAGTGAGAAGGTGTTGCCGATACCCGTTGTGCTGATCACATTGATCACCAGACCAATACCCACCAGCAATACGGCAGTTGTCGCCATGTTTTTCGCGCCTTGCGAAAGTGCTTCGATGATCGCTTTTGGTCCCATCTTATGATCTTTCGAGAACCAAGAAGCCACCACCACAGAAATGATCGACAAGCCCGCAGCGTAAGTCGGTGTAAAACCTTGAACCAACAAAGTAACTAAAACCGCCAGAGGGATAAGGTTGTGCCAACCACTGATCAGCACTTTCAGTAGAGACTCATCACTGGTCGTGATTTTTTGAACGCCGCTGCGTTTGGCTTCGATACGTACGAAGAACGCAACAGACAAGAAATAGATAAGAGCAGGAATGAAAGAAACCGCAATGATATCAACATAAGGAATTTGCGTGTAAGACGCCATGATGAAAGCACCCGCCCCCATCACTGGTGGCATCAACTGACCACCTGTTGACGCCGCAGCTTCAACCCCCGCCGCAAAGCGCGAAGGGAAACCTGCTTTTTGCATCAAAGGAATACTGATAACACCGGTTGAAACCGTATTTGCCACACTAGAGCCCGATACTGAGCCCATCAAACCGGAGCCAATCACCGCAATAAAACCCGGACCGCCGATGATTTTGCCTGCCGCAGCACGTGCCACATTGATGATGTAATCACCAACACCGGAGCGAACGAGAAACGCACCAAACAGAATGAACATGAATACGAAAGTCCAGCTGATGCGCGAGATAGAACCAAACATGCCCTCAGAAGAATAGAAGCTGCGGTAGAGCAAGGTTTCCATGCTCAAACCCGGGAAGTGGAAAATACCTGTCGCCCACTTACCCCAAAGCACAACGTAACTCAGACACACCACAATCAGCACTGGAATAAACCAGCCCATGGTGCGTCGGATCAGCTCAATCACGATCAGGATTGCCATGATGGCGAAGACCCAATCGCTGGTCACGAACTTCACACCGCGTTCATACAGCGCATCTTCTGCATAGGGAATGTAGAGCAAACACGCGACCGCGCCCATAGCAATTAACACATCGATGCCGAGTGCCATCTTACTCTGCTTGAGAGAGATATGAGCCGGATACCAAAGCGCACAAATCACCGCAAAGCCAGCAAAGTGGGTCGCGGAAATCCATAACTCTGGTAACGTCGATAAGGTATTAAACCAAATGTGCAAAGCAGACAACACCACGCCAAACACTGTAATTGTGGCGGTTACCCACGGAAAATCAGTGCGCGTGGGCAGCTCAAACTTCTGCAATTCCTTTTCTATTGAGTCGCTCATCTCATACTCCAAGCTCTGGCGGCTTTTTCCATCTTAGAAATCGGTAAGGATAAAATGCCCCGAGCCAAAACTCGGGGCGAAGTTGGCGTTATTTCGCCATTAGATCTGATGGGATTTCGATGCCCATTTCTTTGTAGTAACGCGCCGCACCTGGGTGAAGAGGCACTGGCAAACCAGCAATCGCTTTCTCAATCGCCATTGCTTTTGTTGCTTTGTGGATGCCTTGTAGGAAAGGCAGGTTCTCGTAGATGGCTTTGGTTAGCTGGTAAACGTCTTCTTCCGAGATATCTTCACGAACTGCCAAGAAGTTTGGCTGTGCAATGGTAGTGATCGGCTTATCTAGACCCGGGTACGTGTTCGCTGGGATCTCGTACTTCGTCCATAGGTTGTAGTTACCGTTCGCCTCTTTGATTTGCTCGTCAGTAAACGAAAGAATCGAAATGTCTTTACCCAACGCAGCAAAAGCTTGAGTGACCGCACCAACAGGTACACCTGCAGGCGTGTTCATGCCGTCAATGGTGCCGTTTTGAAGTGCGCTCGCACTGCCGCCGTAACCCATGTAAGCAAGATTGAATTTATCAGGGTCGACCTTCAGACCTTTCATGATTTGGCGACCAGAGTTCTCAGTACCAGAATTCTTCTTACCGATAGAGAACTTCTTGCCATCTAGGTTGTTCAGGTCAGTCACAGTGCCAGTTTTTGCTAGATCAGAGCGAACAATAAAGTGCTCAACGTTTTGCCACAGCATAGAGACCGAACGCAGCTGTTCTTGACGACCGCTCTTCTCATAAGGACCTTCTCCAGACCAAGCCCATGCACCGTAAAGACCTTGTAGAATCGCGAACTGTGCTTCGTTTTCGTTCAGCAGTTTGACGTTTTCACCAGAGCCCGCAGAGCTGATTGCAGAAAGGGAGAAGTGGTGCTTTGGTGCCAATTTCACTTTGCTTAACGTCGCCAGCGCTACGCCCACAGGGTAGTAGGTACCACCTGTCGATGCCGTTGCAAGAATGTAGCTACGATCTTCTGCCGCAGCGTTAGCAGCAATACCAAAAGAAGTCACAGCGACAGCCAAAGCTTTTACCAGCTTGTTCATTTTCATTATTACTCTCCGTGTAGTCGTTTCACGATTGGGGATTTACATCATGTTAAATCTTTATTAACAACAAATTCCCTAGAGCAATTGAAATGCCAACTTTTAACTCTTTGTATTTATTGAACTAAGTGCTGAAGGACATCAAAAATGAGCAAAATCATGCTGATTTGATAGCAAAGTAATGAGCAAGATCTTGCTTATTCAAGAGAAGAAGGCTGCACGCCTAGATCGCAAAAGGTTAATAAAATGTGATCAAGACAAAATAAATGCACGATTCACTAATAAGCAATATTTTGCCGATGCAATTTTGGATTGAACTGCAACTAATGAGCGTCTTAACAATAAGAAGAAAAAGCGCATCATTCTAAACTGCTCACTTTATCAGCGGAGATTTATAGCCTAAACGACTACAAATAGCACAAAAATACAGCAAAACAAGCCATGTTACAGAAATGAAAAGTCATTTATTCTAATTTTGAATTTAAAAAGCAGTTCGATCCACCAGTTCAGAAACAAACATTGACCGTATCAACTTATTTTCTACTTCGGGGTTGTGCCAATAGCCCTATGTTCGTTAGGGTAACAACACACCAAGGCAAACGTATTCCTTGGTATTTTTTCGTCATTAAGGATCACCCATGTCAGCAACTGCGCAATTACAATTCGCTTTAAAACGCCCATCTGGCGTTGCTGCTGCGATCCTCCTGCTCTCTCTGAAACTGATTCAGAGCTGACAGGCTATATCTAAACTTTCTGTCAGCTTGAGAAGAAGCTGACGGGAACACCACATACTCCTCCCATTCCTTTCAGTTTCTTCCAAGCGAAACATAAGAGGAATAACAATGTTAAGCGCACGCAATATCGCCGCTTTGGGCTTCATGACTTTCGCCATGTACTTAGGCGCAGGTAACCTGATCTTCCCTCCATTTTTGGGTTACCAAGCAGGTGAAAACTTTCTGAGCGGGATGTCTGGCTTCCTCTTAACGGGCGTAGGTCTGCCTGCGATGGCACTGGTGATGGTGGCTATCGTAAACGGTTCAGACAAATTAACCGCTGCCCTACCTAAACCTTTGGCGACCAGTTTTTGGGTGATGGTATTTATCGTGATTGGCCCTGCGTTCGTGATCCCACGTGCGATTACCGTGGCTTACCAATTCAGCTTTGCGCCAATGTTTGGTGATGCCGCTTTGGTGCCTTTCACTATTGCCTTCTGTGCTATCACCATCTTGTTTGCGCTATACCCGGGCAAATTGGTCGACAACCTAGGCAAGATCTTAACGCCTGCATTAATGGGTATCTTGATCATCATGTCTGTGACTGCTTTGATTTCTCCTGCAGGTGAGCTAACTGCCGCAACAGGACCATACGTATCTGGCGCATTTGCTGAAGGCTTGACCCAAGGCTACATGACCATGGATGCATTAGGTTCTATCGGTTTTGGTTGGATAATCTTCCGCGCGATTCGCAGCATGGGTGTGGATTGTCCGAAAGCCACTGCAAAATACACGCTGATCGCAGCTTTGATGTACGCGGTTGCCATGGCATTTGTTTACATCTCATTGGCTTACATTGGCTCGACAAGCTCATACTTAGGTTCTGAGTTCAGCAATGGTGGCGACATTTTAACGGCATTCACCTTCAGCCACTTCGGTGCATTTGGCTCACTATTACTGGGTGCCGTGATGGTATTAGCGTGTTTGACTACTGCTATCGGTGTAACCACAGCAGGCAGTGAGTTTTACGACAACACTTTCAGCAAAGTGAACTACAAAGGCTGCGTGATCACGACCATGGTATTGGCAGGTTTGATCGCTAACGTAGGTCTAGAGCAACTATTGGCTATCACATTGCCAGCCGTTGTGGCGCTTCACCCAGTAGCGATTGCATTGATGATCATGGCACCAGTGCGCAACAAGATGTCGCAAATCATGGTCGTCGCGACGGCGTTCACTGCTCTAACGTTTGGTTGTATTGATGCGCTGCACATCCTAGGTTACATGCCAGAAGCGGCAAACCAATGGTTAGACAGCAACATGCCGCTGTACCACTACTTTGCAAGCTGGATTGTCCCGACCATTGCTATGGTGATTGTGGGTGTAGTGGCAACCAAACCGAAAGCGCAATTGACGGTTGCAGAATCTACAAATTAAGACATATTTCAGACCGAAGCCCACCAAGTGTGGGCTTGTTCCATTAATCACCAAAAGTATCAGCTATCCAAGACATCTCGCATCAATTGTTCTAGTATAAGTCGTGTTTATATTTAATAAGCGTATGATTTATAAAATATAAGATGAGCGGCTAGGATGGCGACATGGACAACTTCTCTTTAGATATAAGAACTCTCAACTTCATCATTATTCTTTTCTCTTGTATCTACTCAGTCGGGCTGCTTTTTACCCAATACCAACAGCGAAAAATTCCTGGGTTAACCTGCTTTGCTATCTCATTGTTATTCATTGGGGGTGGACCTTTACTCCTGAGCTTTCGGGACAGCGCTTCCGACTGGCTCACCGTTGTCGCTTCTAATACTACGTTGCTCATTGGCTTTCTGCTGACACTTTATGGTGTTTGTATCTTCCGCACTTTTACACTTAGGATCGCTTACAGCTTCACTGCTGTGCTGCCCATTGTTGTCGCTCTCACTTACTACTTCACTTTCCATGTGCCCTCTATCCGTATCCGTATTCTGGTGATCAGTGTTTACTTATCAGCAGTAACGTTAGCAAGTGGTTGGGCGATGATGAAAGGCGACAATCAAGACGATAAATGGCCAATGATTGGCATGGCTGCTTCACTAATTGGATATGGCGCTTTTATGGCCGTGCGAGTCATTTGGTCTTATTTTGGTTCAGAACTATCGAGCTTTATGTCTGCAGGACTGATCCATCAGCTCACCTTCCTATTTAGCATCTGCCTTGTCGTTTCGATGAGCTTTTGCATGCTTTGGCTAATCAACGCTCGTTTATTAATTTCGATTGAAAACCTTTCGATTCAGGATGCGCTGACTGGATTACTTAATCGCAGAGCCATGGAAAAGGTTATACCGAAGATGGTTCAGCGAGTAATCGACAAACACGAAAGCTTAAGCATCATCATGACGGACATCGATAACTTTAAACACATTAACGACGCATGTGGACACTTAGCTGGGGATGAGACGATTGTGAGAGTGGCAAACATTATGACTCGTTACCTTCCTCAACAAGCCCAAGCAATTCGCTTTGGAGGCGACGAGTTTATGGTTGTACTTCCAAAACACACAGCCCAACAAGCGGCAGAGTATGCTGAGAAAGTTCGCAGTTGGGTAAGAACAGAGCCATGCTGCGCAGCAAGTAACACGCCAGTGACCATGAGTTTTGGTGTCACTCAGATGAAGCCGGACGAAACACTTCACGATGTAATTTCTCGCTCCGACCACGCGTTGTATCGCTCTAAAGAGAATGGTCGCGACCGCGTGACTGTTCTCTCCGAGCAAGGCAAAGAGCTGACGTTTTCTTCCTTCAAAGAGAGCGCATAAAGCAGAGCCCGTAGTTGATTCAGTTAGGTGTAATCAGAGCGATTCAAACCAAACTTCTGCATCTTTTGGTTGAGGGTTCGGCGCGGTAAATCTAGCTCGACCATCACATCCGTAATTCGTCCTTGGTGTCGAACTAAGGAATCATGCAGCACTTTACGCTCAAAGTTGTGTAACTGTATCGCCAACGGAACGCCTGCTTGTGTCTCTTCGGTTGTAGAAGATGGTCGACTGGAGAGAATTTCCATTACGGAGACGGTTTCATCCAATGCAAAACGCATCGCGACATTCCTTAGCTCGCGCACGTTACCGGGCCAAGCGTAAGCAAGAATGGCTTTTCTATCGGCTTCACTAAGCGGACGACTCTCAGGGTTACTTTTCAGGGCAAAGTGTTCGAACAAGATCAACGCGTCTTCTTCTCGCTCACGTAGTGGTGGCAAATAGATCTGCGCGACATTGAGGCGATAGTACAAATCCTGACGAAACTCATCATGATCATTGAGATCTTCTTTCGCGGCGGCGATCACTCTCAAATCAACTGAGATCTGTTGATTGCCTCCAACGCGCTCAACTGTATGTTCCTGTAATGAACGCAACACTTTCACCTGCATGGACAGCGGCATACTCTCGATTTCATCAAAGAATAAGGTGCCTTTATCCGCGTATTCCAATTTACCAATGCGCTTTTTACCCGCTCCAGTAAATGCTCCAGCTTCGTGTCCAAACAGCTCACTTTCAAACAGGTTCTCAGGAATTGCGCCACAGTTGATTGGCACAAAATGATGGGTTCTACGTTGGCTTTCATTGTGCAAACTGGTCGCTACTAGCTCTTTACCACAACCTGTTTCACCGTAAATGATCACATTGGTATCAATGCGCGCTAACTTGGCAACTTGTTCTCTAAGCTGTTGCATCACTCGGCTTCGCCCAATCAACACTTCTTCTAAGCCGCTAACGCTAGATAGGTACTCTTGGCGATCTTGAGTAGACGTTTGCGCGCGATAGCTTTCTACCGCTTCGGTCACTCGTTGGGATAAGCGCTCCGGTTGGAAAGGTTTCTCGATAAAATCGAACGCACCGTTTTGTAATGCGCCTACCGCCATATCAACGTCACCATGTCCGGTGATCAAGATAACCGGCGTTGGAATGTGATTGGCAATCAGGCTTTCTAGTATCGACAAACCATCGGTGTCTGGCAGGCGAACATCACTGACAATCGCATCAAATTCTTGGCTAAGAATGGCCGCTTTGCCCTCTTCGCCTAAACTGAATGCGGTCACATCAAACCCCGCCAGTTGCAGCCATTGGCTGGTAGCCTGACGAACAATGTCATCGTCTTCGATAAGTGCAATTTTAGGGGTGTCATCAAAAGCCATGAGTTACTGCCTGCTTTATGGGGTGGGAAAGAAATCGCTCTTTATTAACGGTAGCAAAAACCACTGAGGAGAAAAGGAGCTAGATCTCACTTCTTGCTTACAAGTCTTTAACATCCAACCAGTTAGGCGCACTCTTTAATGACTGTTGGTGAGAACACACTAGCTGAATGGAGTCGGTATGCAGCGCAAAAGGAATGGCAAAACATGGCTTGTGGTCGCAATTGCGGCAGTGCTGATGTTGTCTTGTTATAGCGCCAGTAGAGAAGTTGCCCGTCAGTGGTTGAGTGTACAAACTCAAACCGAAGCTCAACAAAAACTGCTCGACTATATTGGTGAAGTTCGCCGTGCACTTAAACGCTTCTACCATCTGCCTTACCTCGTCACCAATAACCCAGAAACCATCGCTTTTGTGAAAGGGAATCTGACTTATTACGAACCGTTGCAAACCCAACTGACTCAACTCGATAAAGCCGCCAATACGGAAGGCTGGCTAATCCTGTCTAACTCTGGCGAAGTATTGGTCTCGAGTTTAATCGAAGAGCGCTTTAGCCTGTCTGACCGAAAAGCGATTGTGGAACAAATTCACAATCAAGGCGGCGGTGTTTCCTTAGTAAACAAAACCAAAGGTTCGAGCCCGTTGTATTATCTTGCAGCCCCTATCTACGACGGTTTAGATATTGCAGGCATTGTGGTGGTGCAAATCAACCTTAGCCTATTAACCGAACAGACCATTACTAGCCAAGACATCATTACGTTGCAAAATCGCCAGCAACGCTTTTTCCTATCAAGCAGCTCGCTCTATAACGCAGACTGGTTTAACGAACCGAGCAATACCGTTCAGTTAGAAACGCAGCGCTTATACGACAACACCAATATCAGTGTGTGGACGCTCAATCAGCAACGCTATTTTGCGCACACCGTTAAATTGGATGATTTGAATTGGTACGTCAGCTACCTCACCCCTTCTAAGCCGATTCAACAAACCATCAACGTGATTGGTTGGAGCGTAGCGGCGCTGCTCTTGTTAGTTGTATTACTCGTCATCATTGGTCTACAACGTCGCCAAAAGCACATCAATCAACAACGAATTCAAGCTCTGTTGGAAGAGTCCCAACGCCGCTTGAAACAGATGATCAATAAGACCCACGTTGGTTTGCTATTGATTGATGAACAAGGGCAACTGTTCGATCTCAACCCAATGGCGAAGCGTTTGTTCTGTTTACCAGAAAGCGTCAATCGACATGCTTTTGCTTGGGAGTTATTCGACGCAGGCAATCCCAACTCCACCACACTCAAGTTGCTTAAGGATTTACCTAAACATAAAGAGCTCGCAGAGATCAGCACGGTCGAAACCATTGCCAGACGCAGTGACGGAAGCGTCTTCCCTGTCTTGTTCTCGCTGACCAGTTTCCCTTGGCATGGCGAGCAGTATTTCCTTGCAACAATCATCGACATCAGTAAGCGGAAAAAAGCCGAGCAATCGCTGCAACAGGTCAACCAAGAACTGGCGCAACGAGTAGAAGAGCGTACTCAAGCGCTAAAAGAAGCGCAAAGCCAGTTGATTGAATCGAGCAAAATGGCCGCCTTGGGTCGCATGTCGAGCGCGATTACTCATGAGCTCAATCAGCCACTGACGGGCTTGCGTACCCTGCTCACAACAAACGAACTGCTAGCAGAACGTGGCGAAACCGAGATGATGAAAGCCAACAACGTATTGGTCCAGAAGTTGATTGATCGCATGGCAAGCATGACTAACCAGTTAAAGACGTTCGCCTATAACAAACCAGAAAGCCTACAAGCAATTTCTCTTACCTCCGCACTCGAAGATACCTTACGCGTTTATCAATCCCAATTAGACAAGGTGGATGTGCGTGTGCGCGTTCCTCATGATTTACCTAATATCATGGGTGAAGAACAACGACTGCTTCAGGTGCTCGGTAATCTAGTCTCGAATGCGCTAGACGCAATGAACAAGACCACCAACCCGCAGCTCAACTTAATCGTCAATCCAACCGGCAATCAGGTCGAACTGATCGTCAGTGATAATGGCTGCGGCGTATCGGATGAGATGCTTGAATCCATGTTCGAGCCCTTCCAAACCTCAAAGAAAATTGGTGAAGGCTTAGGGCTCGGTTTGGCGATCACCGCTAACAATATGCGTGATATGAACGGACAAATTACCGCGCATAAGAATGAACAAAATGGGCTGACTTTCACTTTATTGTTCAAATCAACCTAGGTTGATATTGATTACAAAATCATCATTAGAACTAGGCATCCCCGCTGTTTGAGAAAAACACGATCTCGATACAAGAATCCCTCCTTGACCTACACTATTCTCAAGCAAATAAAACGAATAACTTCCGAACGATAAAGAGTGAGAAACATGATTAAGTTTCCTGAACATTTTCTTTGGGGCGGTGCCATTGCTGCAAACCAAGTAGAAGGGTCGTACAACCTTGGGGGTAAAGGGTTATCGACATCGGACATGCTGCCGAACGGTATTTTGAGTCCGCATCAAACCCGTGAAGAACGCACGCCGGGTATCAAAGATGTGGCGATCGACTTCTACAATCGCTACCCAGAAGACATTGCGCTATTCAAAGAGATGGGCTTTAACTGTCTGCGCCTGTCTTTGGCATGGAGCCGCATCTTCCCGAACGGTGACGAGCTAGAACCTAACGAAGAAGGTTTGGCGTTCTACGATAAAATTTTTGACGAACTTGCCGAGCACGACATCCAACCTTTCGTGACCTTATCTCACTACGAAATGCCTTACGCACTGGTCGAGAACTATGGCGGTTGGGGCGATCGTCGCGTCATCGAATTCTTCGAACGTTATGCTCGCACCGTGCTGGAACGCTACAAAGACAAAGTGAAGCTGTGGTTAACGTTCAACGAAATCAATATGTCACTGCACGCACCATTTACTGGTGTTGGTTTGCAAGAAGACGCCAGTGAACAAGAGATTTACCAAGCGATTCACCACCAACTAGTCGCAAACGCAAAAGCGGTAAAACTGTGTCAGCAAATCGTACCAAACGGCAAGATTGGTAACATGTTGCTTGGCGCAATCAACTACCCATACACCTGTAATCCTGATGACGTGCTTGCTGCAATGCATGAAAACAACAAGTGGTTGTTCTTCGGTGATGTACAAACACGTGGTCAGTACCCTGGCTACATGAAGCGTTACTTCCGTGAAAATGGCATTGAAATTCAGATGGAAACAGGCGACTTAGAAGAAATTGCATCGGCAAGTGTCGATTTCATCTCATTCAGCTACTACGCAAGTGGCTGTGCAAGTGCAGACCCGAAACAGAAAGAAGTGGGTAACATCGTCGATAGCGTACCAAACCCATATCTTGAGAAGAGCCAATGGGGCTGGCTGATCGATCCAAAAGGCCTGCGTGTTCTGCTGAACTTCCTTCACGATCGCTACCAAAAGCCACTATTCGTCGTAGAAAATGGCTTAGGCGCGCGTGATGAAATCGATGAAAACGGTGAGATTCAAGATGATTACCGCATCGCTTACTTGAACGACCATCTTGTACAAGCTCACGAAGCGATTCTGGATGGCGTTGAGCTGATGGGCTTCACCAGCTGGGGACCAATCGATTTGGTCGCGAACTCAACTGCTGAAATGAGCAAACGTTACGGTTACATCTACGTTGATCGCCACAACGATGGCCAAGGTACGTTAGAGCGTAAACGTAAGAAGAGCTTCTTCTGGTATCAAGATGTGATTCGCACTGCGGGCGGCTCGCTGAAAAACTAAGCTTATTATCTAGATACAAGCCTAGATACAAAGTGCATGAGTATTTAGATAGAAAAAACAAAGCCCTGCAAACGCAGGGCTTTTCTTATTCCCGATTTTCAGTTGTATGACCTATTGGTTAAACACCGATTTCACCACCGTCTTCACGGCGAATAACCACCGTTGCAGCACGTGGACGCAGTGTCATCCCCGCAGGTGTTTCTTCTGCTGCATTGTCGCTGTAAGGCCAGTTGCCTGGGTGCTGAATGTTCACAAACAGAGACTTGTAATCTGGGCTAATGGTAAAGCCCGTCACTTCACAGCCGTTAGGGCCAACGAAGAAACGTTTCAACTCAGCTTGGTTTTCTGCACCGATCACTTCTTGTGTACCGTTTTCATCCGTCAGCTTAGAAGGTACAACCGCAAGCATTTGGTCATTGGTGTAAGACGTCACTTCATCTGCACCGTTGTCCGTTTGAATCCACAGAATGCCGCGAGGGTCAAACGCTAAGCCGTCTGGGCTCGCAAACTGGTTAAGCTCGGTCAAGCTCGAACGGTTAGTGTCCGCATCACCGTTTGCTGGAGAACCAAACACAAAGATATCCCACGTGAAGTCTGTTGCTGCTTCGCCTTCATCCCAACGGATTACGTGACCAAACTTGTTGTTCAAACGTGGATTTGCAGGGTTAGTTTCCTCTGTACGCTTAGTGTTATTCGTTAGCGTCAGGTAAACCGAGCCTGTGAATGGGTCAACGGTACACCACTCTGGGCGATCCATTGGCGTCGCACCAACAAGGTCGGCTGCACCCGCCGTATTCAGGATGATTTCTGCTAGAGAATTGAAGCTGTCTGCGAGTGTGCCACCAGAAACTGTCGTGCTATCTAGTGTCAATGGTAGCCAAGTACCAGAGCTATCTTCGTTGAAGCGCGCCACATACAGTGTGCCTTCATCCATGTACTTGTCACCCATCGCCAAGCGGTTATCAGGGTTAGCATCCGCAGGATCCCACGGTGCCGCAGATTCAAATTTGTATAGGTACTCAAAGCGAGAGTCGTGACCAGAGTAAAATACTACTGGTTTGCCTTCTTCAAGCTTGCCGAATGTACAGCCTTCATGGCGGAAGCGGCCTAGTGCAGTACGCTTCTTCGCACGCGAGTTTTGCGTGTAAGGGTCGATTTCAACAATGTAACCATGGCCGTTCGCCTCGTTACGGTAATCGTCCAATGCGCTTGCGCCTGTTGGTTCTACATTGAATCGCGTGAATTCGTCCAAACGCTCTTCGGCATTCCCCGCTAATGTTTCCCATAGGTAACGAGTGCTTGTGTCATCAACACCAATACGATCTTGTTCTTCAGTACGAACGCCAGCGTTAACGAAGTAACCCGGCCAGTTCTCTTCACACGTTAGGTAAGTCCCCCAAGGCGTGAAACCATTACCACAGTTGTTCAGTGTACCGCGCGCTTGGCTGCCATCTTGTGAGAAGCGAGTTACGGTCAATTCTGTATTCGCGACAGGGCCAGAAAGATCCATGACTGTCGCGCCAGTGTAACGGCGGTTTAGTGGATCGGTATCTACCAACTTCCACATGTTGTTTTCAAGTTGAACGCGCACCACAGACACACCATGTGCGTTAATTTCTTTACGAACTTCATCGACGATAGTACGCACACCGCCCACGGCCGTCGGACCGCTTGGATGCAGAGCTGCGGTATCAATGTACTCGTGGTTGATACACAACAAGCCGTCAGTGTCGCTGTCGTTTAGCGAGAAAAAGTGCATGCCGTCGTGGTGCATACCCAATGCATTAAGCTGGTCGGTACTCGTGTTGCTGCCGTCGTCTTTCCAAGCGTTACCTTGTGCGTTTAGAGGTGTACCCCATGGCACCAATACTTGTGCGACGTAACCTTGCGGAATCGATACTGCATCCGTCAGTGAGCCTGGAATCGAATCAAAATTGAGGACTGCACTTGAAACGCCAGAGCCCCCACCAGCAGAAGTGCCTGAACTAGAAGAGTTGCACCCAGATAGACCAAATGCGCCAAAAGCGGTCATCGCACTGATACCTAGGCCACCTTTCAGGATACTGCGTCGAGATAGGCTCGCTTCCAGTACTTCTTCAAAAGGCTTATTATTACTCTGGTTGTAACGCGTCGCGTCGAAGGTTTCCTTACTCATGGTGTTGCTTTCCCAGTGTTAGGTTGAATTATAGGTTTGTAAATCATTGAGCGAGGGGAAGTTTGGAAGAGAAAAGTGACAGAACTAGTCTATCTTTATGAACTTTGTGTTTAGAAAATGTTATAAAGCACCCATCTATTCTATGTACTCCCGATTTTACTTGGGCTAAGCCAGATTTGGGGGTATAAGGTGTACTCAAATCATCCACGAGAGATAATCATGAAACTAGATAAAATCGATAACAAAAATCGTCGTCTGCGTAAGAAGCTATTCCTAGGTGAATTCGCGATCCTAGGCTTTGAAATCAGCTGTGAAACAGACATCAACGACTTCGACCGTTACGATGCATTCGTTGATGAGTTTATCGACTACATTGATGGCCTAAACCTATGCTTTGGCGGCGGCGGTCTAGAGCTGTTTGAAGGCTTCCTATGTTCAACAGAGCGTTACGAAAGCGCAACTGAAGAACAAAAAGCACAGGTTCTAGCGTGGCTACAAGCTCGCCCAGAAGTAAGCAGCGCAAAAGCTGGCGAATTGGTTGACGCAAACTACCTGTAATTACACAATCACTCTGTAATAAACAGAGTTGAGCAAGTAATGAGAAAGCTGGTCTTCGGACTGGCTTTTTTGCATTTATGGTTATGTGCTGAAATGTTGAATCTAGAAAGAGTGGAGTGTTTGGTTGTTTTGGAAGCTTAGTTTAGGAAAGCAGGAGTCTTGGAAAGTATGGATGTGCTAGATAATTTTAGAGCTGGCATTTTATGGAAGGTTATCCGTCCATTGCCAGCTCAGTGCCATTGAGTATGGTTTACTATGCTTTTTTAGCAGTCTCAGTCTTTGTGTCTTTCCAGTATTGGATACGAACACGATGTAGCTGAGCTCTTCTCATCTTTTTCATAGCAATCTCCCTCATCTATATAGGTAACGCTCATCTTGAGCTTATTGTCTAAGGTTGTATTCCTCTTCAATCTATCGAGGAACGAATCAATTAACCGTGACTAATTTCACAACATAATGATAAAAGTAGAAGCGTTGCAGTCATTTTTTGACCAGTAAACCTGCTTTTATCTTGTTGATACGGTCAACTTACTCATCACTTATGACAGAAATATGGCAATCAAGTTCCCTATTTAACCTGTCATCGAATCTTAATAACGATTCTTAGATAACCTAGCAAATAATATACCAGTTGCACATAAATTCCAGTTTAGTGCACAACAAAAGTACGCACATGCTCAAACTAAGGTTGGATTCGCTGCTGGTAATGCTGTCGGTAATCTCTCGGAGTCAGTCCCTTGTAGGTCTTGAAATGACGATTAAACAAAGCTTGATTGCGATAACCTACTCGTTCAAACACAATTCCTATTGGTAACTCTGTCGATTGCAACAAATCCGCGGCATGGTTGATTCTTAGCTTCATCAAACGTTGGCTAAACGGCTCTTTAAAGTGCTTTTGAAACAACCGTGTGACTGCACTTTCACTCAACGACAAGTAATTGGCTAAATCGGCCAATGTCACCTTGCTGGCAAAATGCTGCTCAAGATACGCGTTCACACTTGCGACGCGCTCTCTTTCTTGTTGCTCGTGTTCACTCATCGAAAGATAAGAATGCGTCATCAAGGTTTTTGCCGCTTCGTCATGGGCAACCAAAGATAGGATATGAATGAATCTCGACAATTGTTCCATCGCGGGCACTTTCATCAACTCTTGCAGAAGATCCACGACTTGCTGTGCCGTTCGTTCAGAGAACACCACTCCTTTATTTGCGGCTTTCAATAACGGGTCCAGTTTGCGTAACTCAGTACAATAGAACATTAGGTTCGCGATCCACTCACGCTTAAACCAAATCACATGAGTCTCGCAGTTGCTTTCTACCGACGTGGAGTGAATAGAGTGAGGCACACCTGGCGCAATTAACAGCATCTGATTGTGGGTCACCTCGAGCTCGTGATGCCCAATGTGCAAAGTCCCCGTAAAGTGACGGTGGATGACCAACTCAAAAACGTCATCGTGAAAATGGAAATCGTATTCTTTCGCTGGTTCATCAATACGACGGTAGCGCCAAGAAAAACCAGGCCTTTGCGGTACTTTTTCGATGTGCGCCATTTGATACCCCACAAGATAGTATTGTTTCACGCGCAAATAATATCAGTATTACCGACATATTCTTCATCACGCCTCAATAGTATTGATATTGAGCGGCATACTATCAACTGAGCCTCATCACACTCCTTATTCTTCTCTTGTAAAGACAAGCTAACTAAGGAGCTTTTATGAGTAACTTTAAAACCAAGCTGCGCCAGATCATGAAAAAAACTCGTGATGAGTGGGCTGCGTTTGCGATAAAGGAAATGGGGATTTCATCCGATACCATAGCCAAATCTTATGGCTATAAGTCGAGTTGTGATCTTGAGCAAACTCTTAAACAAGACGCAAAAGACGCCGATTCGTACATTCGCTCGGAACCTTGTGCGAGATCTCTCACAAACGATGTAAGCAAAACGACCATTTTTGACTAAGAACAAATCGAACAACAAACCTAACTAACTGAAAATTAATAATTATCCTTTTTTAAGCAATATTCGCTGCCAAAGTTTTTTTACCCAGCTGATTGAGAGTAGCCAGCAAAACAACAATACTAAGTGTGTCGACAGGATGTTGGCGGGAACAGGAAAAAGCCTAAAGGATTGGGTATCTTCAGGATGAAGATTTGATAGCTTAGGATGAGTTGTCAGCAAGGATGTAGTTAAGCTCTAGGATAGAGTTCGCCCGTCAGGATGATAGGCAAGAATGGACACCGCTAGGAAGGCGATGAACAAGGAACTCGGTTAAAGGACTTAGCCACAATCAAGGATAGATGCAGGGAGCACCTATTAGTAGCCGGATTGCTGCGAAAAAGAATAAGCCCCGTCTGGGAAACCAGGCGGGGTTTTATTTTGCCTGTCATTTACCATCCTCCTCTGCGTTATTCCACGCATCATGCTATTATTTCTACACTTTCTCTCGAAACGCTTTCTTTAATAAACGCTGAGCAAACAACGTCCTATGCTTAATCCAGTTTGGTTACACACATTCAAAACTCTTGTCGAAGTCGGCCACTTTACTCAGACAGCAGAAAAGCTCTATATGACCCAGCCCGGTGTCAGTCAGCACATTAAAAAGCTAGAGCAAGCTTGTCAGCACCCATTGATTAAGCGCGAGAACAAAAGCTTTGAACTGACAGAGCAAGGCCGAATGGTGTATGCCTACGCGTTAGAGTTGGAAGAGAAAGAGAAAAACTTACTGGAAGATCTGAGCTTCGATGATCCCTTCGCAGGTCATTGCAAACTAGCTTGTTCCGGAGCGCTTGCCTTGATGCTGTTTGATCCACTGCTTGAAAAGCAAACCCAGCATCGCGGATTGTCGATTCACTTGGAAGCGGCACCGAATCAGTCGATTCTAAATGGGGTTGCTGACGGCCGTATTGATATGGGCATCGTGACTTACTCTCCCAACAAGAGTGTTTTTCAAAGTGAACAAATTGGCAGAGAGGCACTGTGTCTGATCTTACCAAAGTCCTACCATGGAAAAACGTTAACGCCTGAACTGCTTCGAAGTTGCGGCGTGATTGGTCACCCGGATGCTGAACATTATATGACGTTGTTTTTCGACCAATGTGCAGAACCTTTACTCAAAGAGATCAAGGTCAGTGACATGCCATTATCGGGCTACGTTAACCAACTCAGTCAGATTCTTTTGCCCGTCAGCAAAGGGCTGGGGTTTACCGTTTTGCCCTACAGTGCGCTGGAAAGCTTTCCACTAAGAGAAGAGTTGTATGTGGCTGAGTTAAAACAACCGGTATACGAAGATTTGTTTTTGGTGAGAAAACGCAGCCGCACACTGCCGCTGCGATACCAGACCATTAAAGAAGTATTATTGGATGTGATTGGTGGGGCTCATCAATGAAGTTAGCCACTCTTCGCTGGTAATGCGTTTGTCTTGGCAATCCACCCAATAGGGTTTGCCAGATAACCAGCTCTTTGACGCAACCTCTTTTATAAACACATCCACAGAATCAACGTCATCTTTGGCGTAATCCCATTTATTGCGCATGTGTTCTGCCGCTTCTTGATTAGTGTACGCCTTGCCGTTGCGGATAAAGGTGCAAGAGGATTGCTCAACTCGCTTTATCAACGTCGAGATGTCTTGCTCTACTCCTGCTAGTGCAAAGGTAGGCAGAATGCTTAATGTAAGTAACAGCGTCCACTTTGCTTTCATCGCATCTTTATCCTTATCCCTGACCACGTAACTACTATCAAGTAACTACTAATAAGTGACTTAACTTAAGTGACTTAACTTAAGTGACTTAACTATTCTGGCGTTTGGCTGTTTAGCTCAGCCATTATTGCCACCATGCCTTAGCAGGCTGAGGCTCCGCAATTGCCAAACGTTGACCAATCTCAGGGCTCACTAACGTAACACCGCGCTCTTCACTAATGTCTAACGCACGTTGCATCGGTTCATTCCAATCATGCATCGATAAATCAAACGTACTGTTGTGAATCGGCATCATCACTTTGCCCTGCACATCAATGTGTGCCTGAACACTTTGCTCTGGGAACATGTGAATGTCTGACCAAAGTTCGTTGTATGCGCCGGTTTCGATCATAGTGAAATCAAACGGACCGTACTTTTCACCAATCTCTTTAAAGCCATTGAAGTAACCAGAGTCCCCACTGAAGAACACTTTGTGTTGTTGTGCATTAATAACCCAACTGCCCCACAGTGTCGTATCGCGGTCTGTCAAACCTCGACCAGAGAAATGCTGAGTCGGAGTCAGTGTATATTCAATGCCGTCGACAGAATGTGACTCCCACCAATCTAGCTCGATCACTTTCTCCTTAGGCACACCCCAGTTGACTAGCAATTGCCCCACTTTTAACGGCACCAAGAAAGTGCCCACTTTGTCGCCTAGTACTTTAATAGAAGCTTTATCTAGGTGATCGTAATGGTCATGGCTGATCACCACCACATCGATACTTGGTAAATCTTCTAGCGTGATTGGTGTTTGATGAAAACGTTTTGGCCCTGCCCATTGCACAGGAGACGCGCGATCACTGAATACAGGATCAGTCATCACCAGTTTGCCATCGAGCTTCATTAATACGCTTGAATGACCTAAACGGTAGATAACGTCATCCTTCTCTTCTAACAGTTGATTCGCAGTCATTGCATGAACCGGAATTTCAATCGTTGGCGTTGGATTGAGGCGCTCAGTCGTAAAGTAGGCTTTCATGATGCCGAACATGTCACCCAAGCTGCTTTTGTATTCCAACTCTGTGTTTGCAAATTTGTCCGGGTATGTTGGCGCTTTTTCAGTATCAACATTAGAACAAGAAATCATTGATGTACCCATCGCGAACGCTCCTACTGTGGCTAGCAAAGTTTTTTTCATAAAAAGTTAACCCGAACAAAAGTAAACTACACGGTGCAGTTTACATTCTAATTATCAAAAGTAAACTACTTAGTGTAAAATAGATCCAGAAATGATCTTCTTAACTCGGCAAGTTTATGAATGTAAAAAGAAAAGGTCGCAGTGAGACCAAAAGAGAAGCCATCCTGTGCGCAGCAAAGCAAGCATTCCAAGAGTTTGGCGTGCAAAACACCAGCATGGATAAGCTCTCTGCTATTGCGCAAGTCTCCAAGCGCACGGTCTACAACCACTTCCCTTCTAAAGAAGCGATCGTGACAGAGTTACTAACGGAACTATGGCGTTCTTCAATGATGGATAGCGACATTGAACGTTTACCAACACTCCCACTAAAAGATCAACTGGTCGAATTGTTGTACAGCGAAATTATCGTGGTAACCGCACCTGACTATATTGAACTGGCGAAAGTGGCTTTCGGACATTTCTTGTTTAAGCCGGAAGATCTCAAAGAACAAGCGGAACACATGTCGAAGCAAGAAACGGCCTTGTACCGTTGGCTCACTCAGCAATCAGAAAAAAACACATTAAAGGTTGATGATGTGGACGTGGCAAGCATTCAATTGCACAACTTAATTAAAGGCAGCGCATTCTGGCCACAATTGATGGGGATGCGAGCTTCGCTAACCTTGGAAGAATCTAGGGTTTTAGCCACCCAAACGGCTGAACTCTTCCTAAGTCATTACTTAGTTCAATAACAAAAAGCGGCTGAATGGCCGCTTTTTTGTGATTTGTGCCATAGTAAATTGATGAAATTTTGACTCATTTTTCTTTTTCATTCCCTTGACAGTCGCATGCAGCAAGGCGTGAGAGTTCGATAAATTATTTTTGTCGTATCGACGATATTTTTTCGTTTTCATCTACTGAGAAAACGCCCTAAGGTTCGCACCTCTGACGACGTGGTTGTCCAACCACAATTCTAAGTCGCTGAAGAGAGTGGATTCTGTCACATCAATTACACCCACTCACTATACTCTATACTTACATTTTTAATTTGGTACTGACTTACTAAGGAATTGCCATGCGTATTGCTATTCTTTCTCGTAATGAGAATCTATATTCAACCATGCGCCTAAAGCAGGCGGGTGAAGAGCGCGGACATCAAGTTGATGTTATCGATACTCTGCACTGTTATATGGATATTACGAGTAACAACCCTAAGATCCGTTACATGGGTGAAGAATTGCCAAAGTACGACGCGGTTATTCCACGCATCGGTGCATCTATCACTTTCTACGGTACAGCGGTTGTACGTCAGTTTGAAATGATGGGTACATTCTGTGTGAACGAGTCAGTAGCAATCAGCCGTTCTCGTGACAAGCTACGCTCTATGCAGTTGCTATCACGTAAAGGCATTGGTCTACCTCGCACAGGTTTTGCTCACCACCCTGACAACATTCAGGACGTGATCAAAAACGTTGGCGGCGCACCATTGGTTATCAAGCTACTTGAAGGTACTCAAGGTATCGGTGTTGTTCTTGCTGAGACAACGAAAGCAGCAGAAAGCGTGATCGAAGCATTCATGGGCCTAAAAGCAAACATCATGGTGCAAGAGTTCATTGAAGAAGCAAACGGCGCAGACATCCGTTGTTTCGTAGTGGGTAACAAAGTTATCGCAGCTATGAAACGCCAAGCAAAAGAAGGCGAGTTCCGCTCTAACCTTCACCGTGGTGGTTCTGCTCAGCTAGTGAAACTAAGCAAAGAAGAGCGTGCAACAGCAATCAACGCAGCGAAAGTGATGGGTCTAAACCTATGTGGTGTTGATATTCTTCAATCGAAGAACGGTCCTGTGGTAATGGAAGTGAACTCTTCTCCAGGCCTTGAAGGGATCGAATCAGCAACTGAAAAAGACGTTGCAGGCATGATCTTCGACTTCATCGAGAAGAACGCAAAACCAAACGCTAACCGTACTCGCGGTAAAGGCTGATAATTGTTTGAGTGAGAGTCTGATAAATGGCTCTCTTTTAACTCATCGCTAGGATGACACTATGAATCAGAAAATGATCATTGGGAACGCCGAAGCAATTTGCTTACCTGAGTTAGGGATTACTCACCTTGAAGCGCGTATTGATACAGGCGCACAGACTTCTTCTCTGCACGTAGATAACCTAGAGTGCACTGAACAAGACGGTCAGTCATACGTAGAGTTCGATCTACACCCAGATGTTTACCACTTAGAGCAAGTCGTTCGCTGTAAAGCTCCACTGAAGGCGAACCGCAAAGTGAAATCATCAAACGGTACTTTCGAACACCGCTGCGTGATCACAACGATGCTACGCATGGGCGACCAAGAGTGGCCAATCGACATCACGCTAACTAACCGTGAAAAGATGACTTACATGATGTTGTTAGGTCGTCAGGGTATGGCAGACAAAGTTCTGGTAGACCCGAGCCAATCTCACTTATTGGCTCCATAATCCCCGTAGCTTCAGATGAGCGAACTCCGTGGTCGCTCATCTGGCTCTTCTCTGATTTTCTAGCTGCCCTTCTCCTATCTATCGTTCTTCCTTTTCAGAACAGAACGCATTAATCCTTTAAGTTTTATCTTCGTTACTCGCCAATGCGTAATGGGTCTAACCGGTGCGGTATTGATGATGTGTTGATACGCGTCTTCATCAAACTCAACCTCTCCCCCATGTGCCGCCAATAAACAGCTTGGTTTCATCTCAAAAACGCGCTTTAACGAACTGCGATATTGGTTGGGATGAAAGATAGGAAATGGCGCGATCAAATGGCTTTTTACCTGCACCATTAAATCCGCTACGTATAACACACTCTGTTCGGCGTGATAAACCGATAAATCCCTGTCGGTATGCCCCGGTGTTTCCAATATCTGCCAATCAGCAAAACCGGGAATCACCTCTCCATCCACCAGCTCAATATCTGGCTTTAGTTTTCGCGAATACCATAAGTTGCGCTTGGGTTTGCGCATTCGGTTCGCCATCCAACGTGCCAAAATCAAATCCGTAAGATGCATTAGCCAACCATCAAAACCGCCATACCAATGTGTATCTCGTTTGGCTGCCAATAGCTTGCAGCCCGTCAAACCTCTTAGTTTGTGCGCCGCACCAGCATGGTCTGGGTGCATGTGAGTAACGACAACCAGTTTTAGGTCTGTGAATGGGCGATTGAGCTGGTGCTCGATAAAATCTTTGAGGTGAGGAATATCCGCTCGACTTGCGCCATCAAGCAGCATCAATTTGTCTGTATACTCGGCGAGATACATGGTTTGGATGTACCCCTGAATTCTGTGCAGCTGCAAAACATGTCCTTGTTTTGTTGAGTCTTTGTTCTTATTTTTTGTCGACCAACTCCTTACTGGTCAGACCAACTATAACAGCAGAATGGACAGTCTGTTAAATAAATGTTTACACCAACCATCAACAACAGTTGTTAATCGAAAGAACAAATTTTAATCATTAGACTCTGATTGGGTTTTATCCGTTAATGCGCGCACACGGAGTTCGTGTCAGGGTATGAGGTTAGCGCCTCATGATTTGCTTTTTTGTATTTTCTCCTCTATTTCCAATGAGGGCTTAAATACATTTTTGTGAGAATCGAGTTGGAAAAAGCAACTAAATTAGACCGCATCCGCGCGGACTACAACGTTCACTACTGGAGCCAAGGCTTCTACGGAATTGATGACCAAGGCGAGGTATACGTATCTCCTCGTAGTGACCGTGCACACCAAATCCCTTTCAGTGCGATTGTAAATGAACTAGAAGCTAAGCAGTTGAATCTGCCTGTGTTAGTGCGCTTCCCACAAATCGTACACCAACGCGTGCATGGCATTTGCCAAGCTTTCAACCAAGCAATTGAAGAATACCAATATCCAAACAAATACCTGCTGGTGTACCCAATTAAAGTAAACCAACAGCGTGAAGTGGTTGATGAGATCTTAGCAAGCCAAGCACAGCTAGAAAATAAACAGCTGGGTCTTGAAGCAGGCAGTAAGCCAGAGCTATTGGCAGTACTTGCACTAGCTCAACAAGGCAGCTCCGTGATCGTGTGTAATGGCTACAAAGACCGTGAATACGTGCGTCTAGCACTGATCGGTGAAAAGCTAGGTCACAAAGTATTTATCGTACTAGAGAAGCTATCTGAGCTTGATCTAGTACTTGAAGAAGCAAAAAGCTTGGGCGTAACACCACGTCTTGGCTTGCGTATCCGCCTTGCATCTCAAGGTGCGGGTAAATGGCAAGCGAGCGGCGGTGAAAAATCGAAGTTTGGTCTATCTGCGTCTCAAGTATTGAGCGTGATTGATCGTCTAAAACGCGAAGACAAACTGGACACCATGCAGTTGGTTCACTTCCACCTTGGCTCACAGATGGCAAACATCCGTGACGTGCGTAATGGTGTAAACGAATCAGCACGTTTCTACTGTGAATTACGTGCCATGGGTGCAAACATTGATTACTTCGATGTTGGCGGCGGTTTAGCAGTAGACTACGACGGCACACGTAGCCAATCTTCGAACTCGATGAACTACGGCCTTGCAGAATACGCGCGCAACATCGTAAATACCGTCGGTGATGTGTGTCAGCAGTACGAGCAACCGATGCCAGTGATCATCTCTGAATCGGGTCGCTCATTGACTGCACACCACGCGGTGTTGATTTCTAACGTTATTGGTACTGAAACATACCAACCTGAAGAAGTGTTCGAGCCGGCTGCAGACGCTCCATTCTTGCTACAAAACATGTGGCGAAACTGGGAGAACCTGCAAGATGGTACGGATGCGCGTGCATTAATTGAAATTTACAACGATACCCAAAGCGATTTGGCTGAGGTGCACTCACAATTCGCTACAGGCGTACTGAACCTTGAACAACGTGCGTGGGCAGAGCAACTGTCGCTGCGTATTTACTTCGAGCTAAGTCGTCAAATGAGTACCAAGAACCGTTTCCACCGTCCTATTTTGGATGAGTTGAGCGAACGTCTTGCAGACAAGTTCTTTGTGAACTTCTCTCTTTTCCAGTCCCTGCCAGATGCATGGGGTATTGATCAGGTATTCCCTGTTCTGCCGCTTTCTGGTCTTGGTGATGTGGAAGAGCGTCGTGCGGTGATGTTGGACATCACTTGTGACTCCGATGGCGCAATTGACCATTACGTTGATGGCCAAGGCATTGAGAGCACACTACCAGTACCAGCATGGAGCAACGACAAACCGTACCTAATGGGCTTCTTCCTAGTAGGCGCATACCAAGAGATCCTTGGTGACATGCACAACCTATTTGGTGACACCCACAGTGCAGTAGTCAATGTTGATGAAGAAGGTCAATTTGAGATCAGCTACATCAACGAAGGTGATAGCGTAGAAGACATGATGCGCTACGTTCACATCGACGTAGATGCGATTCGTGACAATTACAAGCAATTGGTTTCAGCACGTGTTGAAGCCAGTGAACAAGAACAAATCCTAGCTGAACTAGAACAAGGTTTGGCAGGCTACACCTATTTAGAGGACTTCTGATATGAATGATTTGTTTACTAAAACCGATTATTCGCTTTACTCCAATTCTATGTCGTTTCTACGTCGACCGTACATCAAAAATCCAGTATCGGCAGACGCAGACGTTGTAGTGCTAGGGGTTCCTCTGGACATGGCGACTTCTGGTCGTCCTGGTGCGCGTATGGGTCCAGATGCGATCCGTCGTGCGTCAGTAAACCTTGCTTGGGAAGGCAAGAAGTTCCCTTGGGACTTCAACGTATTTGATAAATTGAAAGTGATCGACGCAGGTGACCTTGTGTTCGATTGTGGTGATGCTGAAGATTTCACTTACCGCCTAGAAGCAGCAACAAGTGAAATTCTAAAGAGCGGAAAGACAATGCTAGGCTTGGGTGGTGATCACTTCATCACGCTACCAATCCTACGTGCTTATGCAAAACACCATGGTCAAATGGCACTGATTCACTTCGATGCGCACACTGACACATACGCAAACGGCAGTTCTTACGACCACGGTACTATGTTCTACCATGCGCCAAAAGAAGGTCTGATTTCTGCGAAGAACTCAGTTCAAATTGGTATTCGTACTGAATATGACCAACAAGATCACGGCTTCAATGTGATCAACGCGATGCAAGCGAACGACATGTCGGTAGAAGAGATTCTGGCAGAGATTCGTCGCACGGTTGCGGATAAGCCTGTGTATGTCACTTTTGACATCGACTGTCTGGATCCAGCATTTGCTCCGGGTACAGGTACGCCGGTTTGTGGCGGTCTGAACTCAGATAAAATTCTGAAGATCATTCGTGGTTTCGCTGGCATGAACATCGTCGGTATGGACGTGGTGGAAGTCTCTCCTCCTTACGACCACAGCGATGTAACGGCCTTGGCTGGCGCGACTATCGCACTTGAGTTGCTTTACGCCTACGCTTCAGGTCGTGAATAACGAAAGTTGTTCTCAATGAGCACAGTATTTTAAGGGGAGCTTCGGCTCCCTTTTGCATTTTCAACACGCAACAAAAATAGATTAGATTTTCTAATCCAAATCATAGATTTTTATCTTGCTCAACTTCACACTTTTTGATTGCTAAGTCAGCACTCAAGCTCTAATATCTCGCGCCTAGATTCCCTAATCACTTTGTTTATTTGGCTCTCCTATATGGAGCGCTAAGGCTTTTTACGTCTTAAATTTCTGGAGAGATACGCAAATGTCCGCCTCGTTTCCATTAGCGAAACTTACCTTTTTAATCGCAATTCTGACTGCCGTAGGTCAAATGACTCAAACGATGTACGTGCCTTCTATCGGTCATATGGCGGGTGAGTTCTTGGTATCAGCGTCTTCACTTCAAGCTGTGATGGCGTGTTACCTGATCCCTTATGGTCTATCGCAGTTTGTGTACGGTACGCTTTCTGATCGTCTTGGTCGTAAGCCGATTATCATTGCGGGTTTGATCATCTACATTCTTGGTACTTTGGTGGCTCTATTTGCTCATGAGTACGAATGGTTCCTTGCAGGTAGCTTTATCCAAGGTTTGGGTATCGGTTGTGGCGGTGCGATGTCTCGTACACTGACTCGTGACTGCTTTGAGGGTGCAGAGCTGCACCGCGCAAACAGCTTGATCAGCATGTGTGTAATTTTCTCACCATTGATTGCGCCAGTATTGGGCGGCTACCTAACAGAAGCTTTCGGTTGGCGTTCTAGCTATTTGTTCCTAGCACTATTTGGTATCGCGGTGGTCATCACCATGATGACAAGCATGATGGAAACCTTGCCGAAAGAGCGTCGCAAACATGAGTCTGTGGCAAAGAGCTACAAGTTCGTGCTTTCAGACAAACGCTTCCAAGGTTTCTTACTGGTATTGGTTGCTACGTTCGCAGGCGTTGCAGTATTTGAAGCTGCAGCTGGCGTACTACTAGGCGGCGTGCTTGGCTTACCAGCAACCACAGTAAGCTTACTGTTTGTTTTACCGATTCCAGGTTACTTAGTCGGCGCAGGCTTATCTAGCTACATCGCGCAACGTCGCTCTGAGCGCCGTGCTTTGAATGTTGGTCTAGTCGCTATCTTAGTTGGCTCAGCAGTCGTATTGATTCCGGGTCTGTTTGGTCTAACAACGGCGTTGACTCTGATTGGCGGTGCAACCATTTACTTCTTGGGTGCAGGTATTTTGTTCCCAGCGGCAACAACAGGTGCACTGTCACCGTTCCCATACCACGCGGGCACTGGCGGTGCTATTTTGGGTGGCATGCAAAACCTAGGTGCGGGTATCGCGACGCTGTTGGCTTCGTTCTTCCCGGCACAAGACCAAATGCCGCTAGGTTGTTTGATGATGGCAATGTCGATCATTGCTATGTTTGGTTTGCGTTGGGTTAATCGCAAGCACGATCACTCAAACGAAATGCCATTGGCGATCTAAAATCTGACTCTCATCACCCAAAAGGGACATGCTGAAAAGTGTGTCCCTTTTTTGTTGCACACATCTTACCCTTTAGCTCTCATCCACCAGCAATTGCATTTAACATCCCATCCAATCTTTGCTAAAAAGAACAGTTGCTTATACAGAAATTATTCGTTTGCCATTCGATATAAAGATATTCACTGGAAGAACACAAACGTACTTTTACTCGCAAGATAAATGAATGGCGAAAAAACACGAGAAGAGTACACAATAAGGATACACAGATGCGTTTCACTTTAACCACGTTGGCCGTATCGGTCGCGCTAGTCGCCGGATGCAGCAATCAAGGATTACCAACCATGAACCATTACTCCCAATCGCAACTCGTTGCTCAACAAACCCAAGCACCCGTTGCTAAAAAAGTCCCTCATGCAATGAATATTCATGGTGATACACGAATCGATAATTACTACTGGATGCGTGATGATGAACGCCAAGATCCAGAAATCTTGCAACACCTTGAGCAAGAGAATCAGTACGCAGAAACCGTTTTAAAACACACCGAAGCACTACAAGAACAGCTTTTTGAAGAGATCAAAGGGCGTATTGCAAAAGATGACAATTCAGTTCCGGTTCGAAAAGGCAGTTACTACTACTCAAATGAAGTGACAGGCGACAACGAGTACGAAGTTCACCTGCGTGCAAAAGACTTTGCAGGTAAAGATAAGCAAGTCATCTTAGATGTTAACGAGCTAGCAAAAGAACATGAGTTTTTCAGTATTGGCGGCTTAACGATCAGCCCAAATGAAAACTTGTTGGCTTATGGCGAAGATACGCTGAGTCGCCGCATTTACACCATCAAGATCAAAGACCTCACGACGGGCAAATATCTAAAAGATGAAATTAAAGGTGCATCAAGTGCGATTGCGTGGCAAAACGACAACCAAGCTTTCTACTACATCAAGAAAGACCCGCAAACACTTTTAGGTTATCAGGTTTACCGCCATGTATTGGGCACGCCTCAAACAAGCGATGAGCTAATATACGAAGAAACCGACAGCGCTTACTACACCTTCTTGAGTAAGAGTAAAGACGGTGAGCAAGTTTACATTTGGCACTCAAGTACAGAAACAAGTGGCGTGTCTGTGATTGATGCTAACAACCCGAACGCCAAAGCCGAAGCTTTCTACCCTAGAGAGACTGGTATTGAGTACAGCATCGCTAAATTGGGTGATTGGTACTACATCTACACCAACTATCAAGCCGTAAACTTCCGTTTGATGAAAGTGAAAGCTGAAGAGATGCATGATCGCTCTAAATGGGTCGATGTCATTCCTGCTAACGACAATTCTCAGCTAGTTGATTTCGACTTGTTTGACGATCACCTTGTTTATGAGCAGCGTACGAATGGCTTGTCGACCGTGAAGGTTCGTCAATTATCAACAGGAAAAGAGTTTCCACTCGAGTTTAATGATACGGCTTTTGCTGCTTACCTAACGGGCAACCTTGAGCTAGACAATTCAAAAGTTCGCATCTACTACAGCAGCCTGACGACACCGGGGACTTACTATGATTTCGACCTAAATACAGGTGAATCTGAAATCATGAAACAAACACCAGTGCTGGGTGATTTTGATGCCGATAACTACCAGTCAGAGCGAATCATGGTGACTGCTCGTGATGGTAAACAAGTGCCAGTTTCATTGGTTTACCGTAAAGACCTCTTCAAGAAAGACGGCACCAATCCAATCTACCAGTACGGTTACGGCTCATACGGCTCCACTATCGAGCCAACATTCCGTTCAACTCGTTTGAGCTTACTTGATCGCGGATTCGTGTACGCAATCGCGCATATTCGTGGTTCAGAAATGCTTGGGCGTCCTTGGTATGAAGATGGCAAAAAGCTGACTAAACAAAACACCTTCAATGACTTCATCGACGTAACCAAAGGACTTGTTGAAGAAGGCTACGGTGCCAAAGATAAAGTGTTTGCTGTTGGTGGCTCTGCAGGCGGCCTACTGATGGGCGCAATTATCAACCAAGCACCAGAGCTCTACCGTGGTATTGGCGCGCACGTTCCGTTTGTTGATGTCGTAACGACCATGTTGGATGAATCAATTCCTCTAACCACCAACGAATACGATGAGTGGGGCAATCCAAACGACAAAACCTACTATGACTACATGCTGAGTTACTCACCGTACGACAACGTGAAAGCTCAGAATTATCCGAACATGCTAGTGACTACGGGTTTGCATGACTCACAAGTTCAATACTTTGAGCCAATGAAGTGGGTAGCCAAACTTCGTGAAATGAAGACTGATGATAATGTCTTGCTGTTCAAAACCGATATGGAAGCAGGCCACGGTGGCGCTTCTGGTCGATTCAAACGATTAAAAGAAGACGCGCTTGAGTACGCTTTCTTCCTAGATCTGTTGGAGACCAAATAAGCTTTAGCCGTCATTCATTATGAGTCACCGAAAACAATGCCCGCTTTTACGCGGGCATTTTTCAATCTAGATACTCGGTGACATGACTCAGATGAGCTGAACAGAAAGAAAAACGCCTACTCACAGCGAGTAGGCGTTAACACAATAAATGTGTTTAGGCAGTAGAAACTGTCCTATTTATTAGAAGTAGTAACGAGCACCTAGAGTCCAGTAGTCGTTTTCTTCGTTGTTGTAGTCGTTACCTAGGTCAAACTGGTAAGCAGCAAACGTGTAGAAAGATGGCGTCACTGCGTACTCAGCTTGTAGAGCCGTTTCACTAGTGATTGTTTTGCTGTCTTTATCGTTTTCTACACCTTCGTAGTTAATACTGAATGTCCAATCGTTAACGCCGTAAGCCAATAGACCTTCAAGCTGAGTTGTTTCTTCTAACATATCGTAGAAGTAATCGTTCATACCGTAAACAACTGCTGCGTAGATGCCAGAGCCGTATTTACCGTAGTTAGCAGAGAACACGTGTGATTCAGCAGACTTTGTACCAAGAGTCGCATTCTTAACGTCACCACCGCTGTATACGTAGCCTAGACCAAACCCAGCTAGCTCTGTGCTAAGCGCGATTTGACCACGTTGCTCATAAGTTGTTGCATTAGAAGTTTGCTCACCTTGCCAGCCCAAGCCAACATTCAGACCAAAACCTTCACCAAACTCGAAACCTTTGCGGTAGCTAAGCATTTTATCTGCACGTGCAGTACCTAGGTTACCTTGGTTGTCATATAAGAAGTCGTTGGCAAACGCGATTGGTAAATCCGCAACGCCTGCTACGTCATAGTATGGAGCCCACTGTGTACCAGCAACAACACGGCCGTACTGTTCGTGAGTAGCACCAATGTAACCTAGACGTGTTTTGAATGAAGTATCGCCACCATTAAGGTAGTTCAGTGCCCATTCACCTTTAGCATCGATAGTTACGCCGTTACCGATGTCTTTTTTACCACCGATGTTAATACGAGGAGATACTTGGTGAACCTTTACTTCGTCTTCAAAATACTCACCCACGCCCACAGAAACGTGGCCGCCGATAGAAAGAGATGTGCCATCGCTGTTGTAAACTTCAGCTGCGAAAGCTTGAGAACCACATGCTAGTGCCGCCACTGCAACGGCTAGAGTTTTCATTTTCATTGTTAACATCCATATAGTTGTTTGTACTGGTTCGCCCCGACAGCAAAATAAAATGCATCAATCGCAACGAACAGATAACAAAGTAGTAATGAAATATAAATGAAACAAATACTTTCTTATGCAACTGGTGTTATTTGTGGTTAATTTTTGATCTTGATCCCATAAAAAAAGGGAACTTTTCAGTTCCCTTCATAATTTGTGTGGTGTTTTGCGTGTTACAACTGCCAGCGTGCGAGTGGCTTCTCAGTTTTGATACCTTTACTGCCCCATCGGTCAATAACATCAATTTGCAGTATGCGATCCCGTGAAACTAATGAAGTTAACGTTTTTGACGGGCGTTTATCAGTGATCAGCCACAGAGTTTCATCTTCCTCAAATTGAGCTTTTAAAGATAGTTTCTCTGCCTCTGACCATTCCAATTCTGGTTTGAATTGGCGATCGACCACAAACAGTTGGTTTCCTGATGCAAAATCTTCTAACGATTCACCCAACAATACCACCGAATCGATCTCTTTTTCGAAAATTACTTCTTGTTGTTGATTGATCAGCTCCCGTACGTCCAGCATCAAGGCTTGCTGGTTCTTTTCAATCTGAGCTTGATATTGAGGGTATACCTTCTGTAGATCTTCACCGACAATGGCTGCCATTCGAATCAAGTTACTCGGATTCATCCATGCGTATTTCGACGTCTCACCATTATCCAACGTTAATGCCGCGACACCTTGTGCTCTCGGTGAAATCGCTTGAGAGGCATCAATCTCTATCAAGCGCACATTTCCCTGACGCGCATACACAAAAGTAGGGTCTTGATGCCAAACAGCGCCTAACGTGATCGCTACTGTTGCGGTCTTTCCTGCTGCGGTAACTTGTTCATGTCCTTTGCTTGCAAACCAATTCACCAAACGCTCAATCCCGTAACGTTTAGGCGGCAAGTAAGTCGTCTCGATGTCCGTACCTTGCATCAACTGCTGAGCCAACATGTAGGTCACAGGAGTGCTCGTAACGATGTCTTTGGCAAAAGCAAACGGCGCTGCTGTACTCGCTATTGCCAAGCTCAATCCCATAATTATCTTTTTCGTGTTCATATTCGAATATCCAGATTTAAGCTTTACGCACAATGCGATACATGGTTGCAGTTAAGAAGAAGATTGCCGACACAATGATGATCGACGCACCAGATGGCACAGGGAGTTCCAACTCCATCGGCAAGACGGTGCCAACCAAGCACGCGATGGTCGCCAACAATGATGAGAGCAACACAAAGCTCCCCATTCTCTTAGTAAGAAGGCGGGCTGTTGCACCAGGAATCAGCAGCAATGCCCCAACTAATACGGCGCCAATGATCTTCACAGCTGCAATGGTCACAAGCGTGATCATCATGACGAACAAGTAATCGTAGAAGCTGGTATTGAATCCACGGACACGTGCGATATCTGGACTGATACAAGTCAGTAATATGCGGTTAAATGTCGGGATCAAAAGCAATAAAATGATCAAGCAACTCACGGCCAGAATCGTAATGTCTCTGTCTGTTACCGTCAGAATTGAACCAAATAGAACATTCTCTAGCATGTGGATGTTGATCTTGCGTGCCACGTACATCAGCAAGGCTGCACCGACCGCCAGTGCCAGTGCTAGAAATACGCCGACTAATGTATCGTAAGGAACATTGGTTCGATTTCGCACGAAATGCAGCAGCAGTGCGAAGATCATGCAGAAGCTAAATAGTCCAATGAATGGGTTTTCTGGTGGCTCACCAAGCAGTACACCAATCGCAATACCCGTCAGTGCGGCATGGCCGACAGCCTCTGAAAAGAACGCCAAACGCTTAGCAATAACTAGCGTGCCTAACCCACCCAATAAGGGCCCAAGAATCAGCGCAGCCACTATCGCGTTGACCATAAACGCATAAGCAAAACTGTCACTTAACCAACCCGCTTCCACACCATGCAGAGCGAGATCTCTTAACCAATCCATTACGCCGCCTCCACTTTTGCTGTGTAGTGCTTAAACAGCGACTCGATGCGTTCTGGACTCAGTACTTCTGAATGGTGCCCTGACGCAACAATTTGACGATTCACGACATGGACCTGAGCATCCAAACGACGTACAGCCGTCACATCATGATGCACAGCAAGCACGGTTTTACCTTCCCCAACAACTTCATGAATTAAACTTTCAAGGTAACGAACACCTTGTTCATCCATGCCCGTCGTTGGCTCATCCAAAACAAGCAGACTTGGATCGTCTAATAACGCTTGAGCGAACAAAACACGCTGCTGTTCACCACCCGATAACTGTCCCATTCGTCGGTCACTACGTGAAGCCATACCAACGCGCTCTAGTTGAGCAAGCGCTTGTTGAGTTTGCTTGGTTTTACGTCGCCAAAACAGCGGCACTCTGGTTTGGTTAAGCAATACGAAATCCATAACCGTGAGAGGCAGACTGGCTTCAAACATGGCTTTTTGCGGAACATAGCCGATTTTCGCTGCATGTTTGCTGTCTGGCCAATGGACAGAAATATCACCAGTAAATGGGGTTAAGCCCAAAACAGAGCGTAAAAGAGAGGTCTTCCCACCACCGTTAGGCCCCATAATGACGTGACATTGGCCAGCTTCAAATTGGGTTTGAATGTCTTGCAGAATCAGGTTGTCACCATATTGAAGGCTTACCCCATCGAGAGAAATAGAAGGCCCTAACATCAAGCTTTCTCCTGTTCGTGCTTGCTCGCAACGAACTTCATCGCTTCAATCAGAGTTGCGACGTTCTCACGCATTTCGACTTCAACCTTATTAGCTTCGTATTCGCCATGAGTCATGTGAGAAAAACGGTAAAGCTGAACACCGGTCGCTTCTTCGATCGTATCGACAAAACGATTTGGCATGTTTAATTCGTAAAACAACACATCAATACCAGATTGACGAATCTTCTCTATCGTTTCTTGTAACTGGCTTGCGCTTGGCTCTACACCATGAGCAGGTTCGATAACGGCTGCGACGTCAACGCCGAATTCCTGCAAGATGTAACCATAAGCATTGTGCGTAGTGGCGACCTTCATACCTGCTGTATCAAGTTGCCCTAAAGACAACATGGCATCACGCTTCAAAAGGCGGAATGTTTTTGCGTAAGAGCGCGCATTCTTACGATAAAACGCCGCGTTTTCTGGGTCGAGCTTGCTTAGCTCACTCGCAATCGTGTAAACCTTTTGAATCGTGGTAGATAAGCCAACAAACGTATGCGGGTTAACTGCGCCTTTACCGACAGATTGACCCATCGCAGGTAACAGCGGCACTTCTTTGTTCGCCTCTATCACCACAAGATCGTCACGTTGTGAAGCTTGAATCACTTTAAGAGCAAAATCATCGTGGCCGATACCATTGACCACAATCACATCCATTTGCTTCAAACGCTTTAAATCATTAGGTTGAGGTAAATAGTTATGAGGGTTAAAGCCTGCATCCACCAGCGGTAGAATTTCTGCTTTATCACCGACCACCGCTTTCACATAGCTGTAGTATGGTTGGAGCGTAATACCAATATTGAGCTTATCTGCAGCAAAGCTCGATGAAGCTACTGCCAGCAATGCACTAGCCGTTATAATTCGACGTAGAAAAGATCGTTTCATCATAGTTGTTATCGTTAAAATTGAGCTTAATGGGCGTGAGCATTTGAAGAAGTAGCAGGGACAAGAACAATTTGTTGCCAACCTTGCTTCTGGCGTTCGCTTGTTTTTGCAAGAGACAAATCAGACGCCTTTGTTGTGGATTGAATAAACCAAATGTCAGCGTGTTCATTACGACTATCGAGAAGCATGGAAGCCGCGCCTTTTTCATCTTGCCTTACACCGAGATAAATCCCTGCATCTAACCGTTGCCATTGATGAGAGCCTTTTCGCTGCCAGCTTTGATCTTGCACAAATGGGGCAACCCAAAATTCTTCCAATTCGCTGACGGCAGGCCACTCGCCAGCATCTAGATGAAGATCTCGAATCTCTTCATGTGCCAACTTTAGCTCGGCAATCATCGCAAGTTCTTCTTGTTCAAGGTCAGTGATGAGAACTTGATGAGCTAGCACTTCGGTATGTTCTGTCTCAGCTTGATGGTGAGGCAGCAAAATCGTGGAGACCGCAAGAATACCTGCGATGGTTAGAGCAACCCATTTACCTTCTCGACTACCGTTATCCGGTCTGATCTTCTGGGTAATCATTTCTCTTTTAACTCAACGATATCCACTTCTACTGGGTTTTCATGCCCCGCATCGAAAACCAAATAAAAATCGGTTTGAGGATGTGTGAACTCAGCAATGGAACGTTTATCTGTCGTTACTTTGGCGATCAAGTTGTCGTCGTAATCGTACATTTCAACGTCGTAATCCACGGCGGTAGAACCATCTGAATAGCCCGCCTCGCAAATCACTTTGTCTTGCTCTAAATGGCAACTCATCAATGGAAAGTGCGCGAACGCTTGAGAAGAGATAAAACCAGCAACCAACACTGAGGTTTTAAGAATAGAAACGTTTTTCATGATGCATCCAAATTGGCTCAGCGATGGGCTGAGCCAAATTTTGATTAGTTAAGTTGAGTTTCAAACGTTAGGTGAACGTTCATGCTTGCTTTGTCTGCAAGTGGATCATTTTTTAGCTCACCCTTGTAGTTTGCTTTCATTAGGTAGCGACCCGCTACATCTGGGGTGAAGGTAATTTTTCCATCCTTGTCGCTGACCACATCGATTTGCTCTTGATGGTTACGATACAGAGTACCTTCACGCGTAATTTCCGCCGTGACACCTTGCTGAGGCTCGCCGTTAAAGAAGAATTGGAATATCACTTCTTCACCTTCAATAATGTCTGAAGGGTGCGTAATCGGCTTCATTTCTAACAGCTTACCTTCAATCTCTAGCGCCTTTTCTGTTGGCATACCAACCGTTACATAGCTTTCTGCACGTGTGTAACTAAGTTGGGTAACGACATCACGTGCTTTTTCAGGAATCACACTTGCACGGTCTGCTTTGCTCGCTTTCGCCCACTTAACCGTGTCGCGACGGCCTGCTTTGTACTGGGTGTAGTAGTTAGGTTGGTTATTGATAGCCACTTTGTGCGTGCCCTCTTCAACAAAGAAGAAATCGAACATTGAACGACGCTTACCGCGTACGACAAAGTTTGGACGCTCAGAACGACCATCAGGCATGATCACAAACGCTTGCTCGCTACCTGCTGGCTTATCGAATACAAACGTACCGTGAGACGCTGTCACATCGAACGTTAACCAATCACCGCCTTCTTTTGATACCGTAAAGTGAGAAGGGAGAACCCAACGAGGGTGCGCTTGTGCTGTTGTCGCGGCCGCTAGCCCCATTGCCATTACACTTGCTAATGCCACCGCTTTCATTTTGGTTTTCATTGTTATTCCTTCTCTATCACTTAACTTGGTAATTGACGGTAATCACGCCCGTCTCTTCCGTTGGTTTTATTTGGTAGCGTACTTCACTGTCCGCTAACTGCATTTTTTGACGTAGGTAATTACGGCCACCGTGTTCACGTACGACTTCTACATGTAGGGTGTAATTGCCCTGTTCGAGTCGTTGACCATCATCATTAGTGCCATCCCAAACAAATCGGTATTGGCCTGCAGGTCGAGTGGCTGACGTTACGGCATCGACCAATTCGCGATCGTAACGACCCACTTTGCGCCACCAGCTACGAAGATCTTTTAACCACTCATCTTTACCTACCCAAAGCTGAATGGTTTTGACTGGTTTACGCTTTTCATCTTCGATCCATACTGCGACATAAGGTCTTGCGTACATCGAGGTATCAATCTTTGGTAGCTCAAACTCAAAGTCGACTTTGGCATTCTCTGGGAAAGGAGCGGCCATAAGCGGCAAAGGAGATAAAGCCGCGATCAATGCGGCTTTACTAAACGGGTAACGGCGAAAAATACGGCCCATGTTTAACATTGGTTTTTTCTCTGAATAGGCTGTTATGGCACAGCGAAAAAATAAATAACGAGTGATAACGCAGTGCCAAAACTCATCCACTGCATTGATGTTCTAAAAGTCTTTTTCTTTGGAAGCAGCAAACACACACCGGTCAGCACAAAAAACACCATTAGCAGTGCTGTTATGTCGATAAACCATTTCCACGTGTCGCCACTGTTGCGGCCTTTATGTAGGTCGTTTAGTAGCGCCACCATGCCGTAGTTAGTGGTTTCAACTTCAGCTTCACCCGTCGTCATATCGACGAAAACGGTGGCGTTGTAGCCTGGGCCTTTGAAATCTAAAGAGAGTTCACCAATCATCAATTCACCATCCTCAACCTCGGTATACACATCAAGTGCTGATGGTGTGCCTCGTAGGTCTGTTTCTTGTGTTAAGAAGCTCAACAGAGCAGAGCGATTAGGTTGGAAGCTTCCCTCATTCACAAATAGTTGCTCGGAAGGGACTGTGAGTGTGTGTTGCTGAATGATGGGTTCACTGCGCTCAAACAGCTCTGGGCGGTTCAACGTAATACCAGTTAACGCAAAAAACAGCGTCACCAATAAAAGAGCCATAGAAATATAAATGTGCAGACGGCGTGCCCAAGTCTGGACGCCTTTGCTTTTGAGCAACATAGAAAACAATCATCACCAGTAAATGAGGGAGTAATTTAGGTGATAATCATTCGTATTGGCATTTAATTTACATTGTTTACGTTTGGTCAAAAAGCATTGCTCCCGTCGATACTGACAGGAGCAAATAGGAGGAGGCGTTATCGAGCTAGAATGGGATAAGTAAAGAAAAGCAAGTGACAGAAATTAAACGCGAAGTGAGCGAGCACAGCGCACCATAAACGGCCAGTAAAATGGAAGACCAAACCGTACCCAACCCCTGCAAGCGCGGCAAATACCATTAATAGTGGGCCACCAGCAAAATGAGCCAAACCAAACAAAAGACTCGCTACTACCAAGCCTGCTCGCCAGTCAAAGCGGCGGGACAGCGACTGCTGTATAAATCCACGAAATAGCGCTTCTTCTGCCACACAAGTCAGGACTAAGTTGTTTAAAGCAAATAACCACCACCAAGATGGCAAACTCAATTCAGGCTTTAAAGCTCCAAGCACTGACGCAATAGGCAACAATAGGAGTAAAGGAATCATCACCAGCAATGCCGGTTTGACTCTTACCTTTGACTCACCACCTAGCAAAATCGGATAAGCCAGTAAGAGTGCAAAGAAGGCAAGCGGCTTGTCTAAGTTAAGGTACATAGAGAATGGAGCACTTAACGGCCCCGCAGATACCTTGTCGAGCACTTGCAGATTATTGAATCCTGGGATCAGATGAACAAACAACAAGGCACACCAAACAATCACGACTCCCCACCCCAAATAGAAGATGGGTTTCGTTTTTGGCTGCGCTTTTAGCCTTGAAGCGAGACAGGGAATTCGGTATGACACGCCAAGCACAAACAAAGAGCTGACCAAGGCAATAATCTCAATACGGCCGAGAATAAAGCCGCCAAACAAGGTAATACCAAGCAATACGAGTGCGACTCCAGTATGACGGAGAAAAGCCGCTGCTATCGCCAAAATTAGCGGGCACCATAGCCAGATGTCAGAATCGAGAATCATTGTATTATCCTTATTAACAAAAGCTGACGTTCCAGTCTTATCGCTGGATAGCTGTAATATAACGTTATGATATTTAAAAAGAGATCGAACCAGACTCAATATTTACAAACAAAAAGACCCGAGATATAACCCGGGTCTTTCGAACATTAATACATGGTCTATTGTCACATGGACTTAGCTATTCTGGCTCGCTTTCACTTTACGCAACTGAGATAGGTATTTCACCCAACTCTCAGCTTGAGTTGAAGGCTCAATCTCATTTGCGCGTTTTGCGTTGGCAAGAGCGTCTTCAATGCGTTTCAGCTTGTAATAGGCACGAGTCTTAACCAATGCCACATCCGCTTTGCGACCCGAGACTTTATCCAAGGCGATCAGAGCATCTTTGTAGTGCCCTTCTTGGACAAGCAACTGAGACAAGTTCCAATAGTATTGGCGATCCAGCTTCGCGGCTACGCGCCAACTCGCTATCGACTTATCCCATTCTTTCGCCATTTGCCAGTACGTAGCTTGCTGCGCTTTAAGCTTGCTGTCTGAGTTAACTTCATTTAACTCACCCAACACTTTTGCTGCACGCTCTGGAATACCGCGCTTACCATACAGCTGAGCAAGAAGTTTGAGGTCATCTTGGTTCAACTCTACGCCTTTCAGCTTCGCAAGAGCCAAAGCATCAAGAGCACGCTTATCATCATCCACACGTAGATACAGTGCAACAAGCTGACGCCACCATTCCACACGCTCTGGCTCGATCGCAATCAAGCGTTTGATCGTGCCAATCGCAGGCTGCCACTTTTTCAGCTCTAGCTCTGCAGATAACTTGATGGACAGTGGTGCCATCTCGTCTGGCTGGCCATATTTCTCGTAACGAGCCATTGCAGAGAGAACTTTATTCCATTGACTTAACTGGTAATGAGACTGTGCAATACGCAGCCAAATTTCATACGCCTTTTGGCTCTCAGGAACCGATTTACTCAAGTCGTAATAATGTGGCAAAGCTTTAGAGAACTGTTGTTCATTGAGCAACATATCAGCCAACATTTTTCGCGTTTGCCAAGCTTGCTCATCTTCCAGAAGACCACTGTTTACCGCAATCTCAAGCTGTTTAATTGCAGGCTTAACTTGCTCATTCTGCCAGTAGAAAATACCCAGCATTCGCGCCACAAACGCTTGATCGTAACCACGAGATAAATCAAGGCCTTCAAGAGTTGAAATGGCTTCTTGCAGCTTTTCTTCTTGCGCTAGGTTATGAGCGCGTTGAACACGAGTCGCCGTGTATTGACTGAGTTCATTCGCGACGGTGGTAAAAGCACTTAGGCTTAATACCGCACCGATTAAGAATTGTTTCATCATTTGGCTAACTTGAACTCCACTTTAGCGGTTTGTCCGAACTGCTCAATTGAGACACCATCTTCAACTTTCGGTTGATATTTCCATTTCTTCAGCGCTCGAATCGCTTCTTTTTCGAAGATACGTTTTGGCTTAGCGTCAATCACTTCAATATCTTTAGGGCGGCCTGTCGCGTCAATGGTAAAGCGCATCACTACGTAACCTTCCATTTTACGTTTCAGTGCTTTGCTTGGATAACGAGGATCAACGCGGTACAGAGGCAATGCTTGCTGGTTACCCATCGTGCCTTTTAAATTAGGAGCACTGATCGCAATGCCATCCAGAGCAGTGTTCAAACCCAATGCGCTGATTGGCGTCACTTGGCTCATCGGCTCTACTTGGGTTTCCGCTTGAGACAAATCCATCGGTTCTGGTGCTTTTGGTGGTTCTGGCTGTTCAGGAACAGAACGTTGACGACGTTGAACATCAGCATCATTCTCGACCATCACCATGTCAAAGCGCACCGCCTCTGACGGTTGAGGTGCGCGTTGATTGCCTTTGTCGACCATCCACGCCATAAAGCTAAACAAGCTCACCGCAATCAAAATTGACGCTGGTAGCGCGAGTAGTAGCCTGCCCATTAAGGTTTCTCCGCTGCCAATGCGATGTTCTTCACACCAGCACCTTTCGCCGCATCCATCACCTTCACCACCGTTCCGTTGTATGCGTGCTCATCGGCTTGAATGACAAGTGATGCTTCTGGTTGCTCAAGTAACAAGTGCTCAATGGTCGCTTCAACACGTTCGATATCCACCAAACGTTTATCGATGTACACATCGTTCGCCGCTGTTACCGCAATAAAAATGCCTGCGTCTTTTTGGCTAACCACGTTCGATGCTTGTGGGCGGTTAACTTCTACACCTGACTCACGTACAAATGAACTGGTCACAATGAAGAAGATCAGCATGATGAACACGATATCCAACATCGATGTTAGATCGATTTGCGCTTCATCTTGTTGATTATTTCTACGTCCGAGTCTCACTTCTGACTCCTTAAAGATTGTTCTAACTGGAGGGCTTTACGCTCACACACTTTGCTCAAACGCGCATGGACAAACATGCCTGCAAGTGCCGCAACCATACCTGCCATAGTTGGCAGTGTTGCAAGTGAAATGCCTGAAGCCATCAATTTTGGATTGCTACTGCCTTGTGTGGCCATCACATCGAAAACTGTGATCATGCCAGTCACCGTACCTAGCAAACCTAACATCGGGCAAATCGCCACGAGTACTTTGATGGTTGATAGGTTTTGGCGCAGTTCAATGTGTGCTTTTGCAATCCATCCTTCGCGGATTTGATGCGCGTACCAAGAGTGGTGGTCAGGTCTTGCTAGCCACTGCTCACAAAGCTGTTTCTTCACCTTCGGGAACTCCGTTGTCAGGTAAAGTACACGCTCCATAACCAGTAGCCAGCACACCGCAACAACGGCCGCTAGCCACCATAGGATTTGGCCACCTTGCTGCATAAAGCTCATCAAGGTTGAGGCCCAATCCTCACTGATCAAACCCAATGTGTTGAGTAGGATCTGCTCCATTACGCTGCGTTCTCCGCTGTCGTGTTAGGGTTGTTTTTGCCTTTTGGCATATCGCGCTCAGCTTGTTCCGCAACAAGACCAATGCCTTGCTTTTCAAGAATATTGCGAATGTTCTCTGCTTGAGAGCTCAATACGTTGTGAGCAAGAAGCAATGGCATTGCCGCAACAAGACCAAGAACAGTGGTAACTAGCGCCATAGAGATACCACCTGCCATGACTTTTGGATCGCCATTACCAAACTGAGTGATCACTTGGAACGTTTCGATCATGCCTGTTACCGTACCTAATAGGCCAAGCATCGGTGCTAGAGCAGCAAGCAGTTTCAGCATCGACAACCCCTTCTCAAGGTGAGTCTGTTCGTCAACTACCGCTTCTAATAAGCGAAGTTCTAATGCTTCAACGCTACGATGTTTGTCTTTTTGGTAAACAGCAAGGATACGACCAAGCGGGTTGTCTTCTGGCTGAGTTGGGTTCTTTAACTGTTTGGCGATTTTTTGACGAGCAATCATCAATGACACACCACGAACCAACGCGATGATCAAACCAACCGCTAACAAGCCAAGAATGATCTGACCAACGACACCACCTGCATTCAGGCGATCCGCCATTGTCGGAGAATTTGCCAATTGCTCAAGCAAGATGCCGCGTGATGGGTCAATCACCAAAGAATCGATTTCACCCGAGTTCAGCGAGCTTGCTGTTGGTCCATTTTCTGGTTGGCGAAGGTAGCTCACTGCATCGCCGCGTTGGCCGTTCCACTTAACGTAACCAGCGTCATCCAACAGCGCCATTGAGCCAAGGCGAACACCGTTGACCGTTTGTTCACGACCTTCACCATCAAGCAGAGTGAATGACACTTTCGCCATCTCACCACTTGCTTTAACTTGTTCTTCCATACTGCGCCACATCGCTTGAAGCTGAGGCAGAGTAGGCAGGGATTTCGCCGCTACGATATCATCGATGTTTTGTTGGAAAGTGTTCGCGTCTACACCAGTGACCGAGTGCTTAAGCTCTGATTCTAGCTCTTTAGCATTCTGACGAACGACACCAAATAGCTCACCCAAGCTACCTGTTTCTAAACGTAGCTTTTCTTCTAGTTGAGCCAGTTCAGCTTCGTTTTCACTAAACGTAACACCAAGCGTGTCAGCTTCTGCTTGTAGCGCCGCACGTTCTGCTACAAGCTTATTCTTCATTGCCTGTAGCTCTTGCTGAGTTTTGTTAAAACCAGATTCACGAGCCACATTATGGGATTGCTGTTGGCGATTTTCTTGTTGTGCTTTTTGCAGCAGAGTGTCACTTGCAAACGTCGTATGCGGTAAAAGCGCAGCAGTAGAAATCAACGCAACCGATAGCCATTTCTTCATCATTTATTTGCCCTCCGCTACGTTTAGAGACACTGGCAGAGTTAGCATGCTTGGTGCGATCTGTTTATTTGCCATGGCAAACGCTTTATCGAGTTCAGATTTTTGTTCTGAACCAACGGACTGCCATGCGTTCTGTTGTTGTGACCAGCTCCAAAACTGTTCACCAGATAGGCTACGTGCAACTAGCGACACACGACCTAAGTAAAGAATATCAGCCTCAACTTGGTCGTTACCTTCCAATGCAATCTTGCCTTGGTAGATACCAATCTTAGTGCCGTAGTCCATTTCGATTTGGTACGCTTCTAGAATACGACGGAACTTCTCAGCATCCGCGACATCTGCTCGAGTCATCATGGCATCAAGCTTCGCAATACGCTCCTCACGTTGCGCTTTGCGGATCGGTTTATCATTCGCAACGATAGTCTTTAGACCATCCAACATGTGATACATAAGCGGTACCACACCTTGACGAGTTTGAGCGATCTGCTCAATTTGCTCATTCAAGCTTGCCACTTCCTCGTTTTGACTATCAACAAGGTTTGAAAGGTGGTCGCGATAAATCTTCAAGTTGCTGACTTCTTCATTCAACTGTTCAATTTCAGCTTCTAGTGACAAAGACTTCTCAGCACTTGCATCGATACGCTTCTGGCTTACTGCAGACGCTTGGTTAGTTTTACTCTGCACTGCTTGAGCATCGTTAAGATTTTCCGCTTGAACGGGAATCAAAACCGATGTGATCAACAGAGCGATACTTGATTTCATTAGATTCATACGAGTTATATTTTCTGTTTTCCAAAAACGACTAAAGGGGAAGACTACTCTTCCCCTTTAAAAATCAGTTTGTTATCAGTACTTGAACTGAATTGTCGCCATGTAGTTTCGGCCCTCGCCTATCACTACACCGCTAGCTCCTTCTTGTTTACTGTTGGTGCTACCACCACCTGCTAGGTAGTCAGTATCAAACACGTTTTCAACATTGAAACGAGCCACAATATCTAAGTTCTCATCATACTTGTGTGTGTACGCCACGCCCATATCAATACGTGCATACCCATCTTTCTTAAATGTGTTCGCTGCGTTTCCGTAGCGCTCACCTTCATAAATCAGACCTAGGTTAACATCAGTGTTGTTCTGCACTTTGTAACGAGACCAGACACTTGCTGAAAACTCTGGAACGTCCGCTGGACGGTTACCTTTGTAATCGGCACTCTCTGTGATTTCTGCATCTAGGTACATTGCAGAAGCCGTTAGCGAAAGCTCCTCAGTCACAAAACCTTGCGCTAGGATTTCCGCACCGCGGTGTACTTGCTCACCATCTTGAGTCTTCTTGTACATCACCTTGTTGTCAGAGTTAATGCCGTCTTCAACATCTAATGCGATATTTTCTAGAGTGATGTCAAACACAGCACCAGAAAGAAGCAGGCGTTCATCGAACAGTTCCCACTTAGTACCCACTTCATAAGAGATACCGCGTTCTGCTTCTAGCTCTTCACCATCGTTTGTATAAGGTTTAGTGCTGCTAGAACTTACTTCTCCCTGTGGCATAAAGCTTTCAGAATATTGAACGTAAATAGAACCGTTACTCGCTGGGTGAAAAATCACACCTAGCTTTGGTGACACTTGGCTTTCCGTCAGAGTATCACTACGCTTTTCATCGTAACGAACACCTGCAAGCACTTGCCAGTGATCGTTAATCGTCATCATGTTTTGCGCGTAGATACCCCAAGTATCGTACTCAGATGTAGACTCTTTTACTTTTCCTGAATAGTCAGGGCGAGGAACAGTCTGACCAGGTTCAATTTCTACTGTTGAGTAGTATTCTTGAAAACGGTCATATTTGTAGTCTAAATAGTTAGCTCCAATCAAAAATGTGTTTTCACTACCAAGTAGAGAAAAGTCTGTGGTCACATCTAAATACGCCGTATCAAATACCCAATTATCTGTACGTTCATTTCCAGAATGAATGATCTTGTTATCTTGATCGTATTTACTGAAACTCGGATAAGATTCCACATCAAAACGCTCGAAATCTTGACGGTTATAGCCCGCTTTCACGTTAACGCTGTCCGTCACCTGTGCATTAATGTCGATACCGTAGTTTTCTACGTCATTGTCGATCTCTGACCATTGTGCATCCCAGATGTACTTATCACCGCGAACGGCTTTACCATCGACAATGTAAGCACCTGAATCAACGCTACCGTCATCTTTCGTACGGTCATAGTGCGCTGACACCATAATGTTTTCAGTGATATCGTATTCCACCACCAAACCACCCACTACGCGGTCAGTCTGTGGTTCCGTACCATCACCGTATTTACGCCATGAGCCGTAGCTTTCTTTTGCAAGAATGGCACGAGCACGCAACGTTTGTTCTTCATTCAACGAACCACTGACATCAAGTACAGTTCGTGAATGGTCATCTGAACCGATATCTTGGCTCAGGCTCGCGTGAGTCTCTGTTGTTGGTTTCTTCGAAACCATGTTCACAAGACCACCTGGTTCTGACTTACCGTAAAGTAGACCTGATGGACCTTTAAGAACTTCAACACGCTCTAAAAGCTCAATTGGTTGACGGTAGTGTGACCAATGCTGACGACCATCACGTAGGAAGCCATCTGAGCTGCTCAGTTCAAAACCACGTAGCGAGAAACGTTCGCGGTTACGGCTTGTACCGCCCGCACTAACACTCGCGTCATTTTGTAGAACTTCACCTAACGTGCTTGCACGCTGCTCATCGATTACCGCTTCATCAATCACAGCAACTTGTCCTGGAGTTTCCAGTTGCGTCATTTCCATGCGCATTGCTGTTGTATTCGTATCTGCTTTGTAACCGAATTCACGACCTTCTACGACTAGGTGCTCATCCGTATTTTGAACTTCTGCCACTGCTGGTGCCGCTAACACCGCACCGATCACTAATGCCAATTGGCTCTTAGAAAACATACCCATTCACTCCGATTATTGGGTAGCACATAACTGCTATGTGGTTCCCTCTTAGTTATTTCGCGAGTGAATATAAGTGATAACTATTACTATTTGCATTAAATTTACATTCTTTGCATTCGTAAAGTTTTGTAAAGCGGTAAAGGGTCATACTCGCCGATAATCGAGATCTAGATCACACTAAATCAGCACTTTTGACATGGATTTTACTGTCTAAAAAGTAATGTTACTGCAAGCCCGCCTTCTGAACGATTGCTTGCAACGGCTTTCCCACCCATCATTCGCATGGATTCTTTTACAATGGCCAACCCCAGACCGTAACCACCTAACTTTTTGTCTCGAGAAGCATCCAATCGTGTGAACGGATCAAAAATATCTGTCAGTTTATCTTGTGGGATGCCAGGACCATTGTCGGCTATCGTCACGGCTAAGTAGCTGTGCTTGTCCGTAGTTTTGTTAGCTAGAGAAACATCAATCTGGGCTGACTGACCAGCATACTTAATGGCATTACCAATCAAATTGTTCAAACAACGCACCACTAACGTATCGTCACATTGCGCTTTTGTTCTTGTCGCCTCAGAAACAAATGTAAGGTTTTGCTGTATCTGCAAATCGATTTTGCAGCGCTCGACTTGAGGCGCCAGTAGCACTTCTAAGTCGCTGCGTTTTAATTCCGTATCGTAGCGAGCATTCTCTAAACGGCTGAATTCCAATATTTCACCAATAAGATGGTTCAGCTCATTGGCCTCTTCTTCCATACGCGTCACTAGGGTTTGTTCATTTTCCCCTACTCGCTTACGCAATAGGTGTAACACTAAATTTTGACGCGCTAATGGTGTACGTAACTCATGGGAAACATCACGAATCAAGCGACGCTGCTTTTCAGCAAGAGAATGAATTTCTTTTGTCATGTGGTCGAAGTCTTGCGCCAGCTCGTTGAATTCGCGGGTTTTCGACTTTAGTTCATCCACCACACTGACGTTAAAGTCACCGTTCGAAAGCCTTTTACTTGCTTCTCTTAAGCGGTCCAATGGTTGCTGTAAATTCCGTGCCATCAACAAAGAGAACAACGCCAAGATGACCGCCGCAATGACAACCTTTAATACAGAAAAATAAAGGATGAAATCATGAGCGGGGTGCAAACGATGAGGCAACTGAATCACTAGGCTGTTGTTTCCGACAAGAGGAATATTGAATATCGGACGACTTACTCGGCCTTCCAGTTGTTCGTCCAAACGTCGCTTAAATTTCAACTTGAATTCAAAGTGCGGGTGCATCAAACGGTGTGTAAGAGGACGCTGATTTTCGTCGAGTACAAACAAGTAAAAGTGCTGTGCATTCGCCCAATCGGCCAGCTCGTCCATGTCACCTTCTTCAATCAACACGTTAGCTTGATGCGCTAACTCCAACATTTCAGTCTTTACACTAGCAGGCACCTTTAACATGGCTTTGACTAGGGCTTGTTCAGCAACCGCTTGAACAGCCAAGATGCTAATGACGATAGCCGTCATGTAACTAAAAAGCTGAAATGCGAGGCTGTCTCTGCGTTTCACAAAGTAGGATGGACACACAAATCTCATTAGCCAGTCACAGCCTCTAAGTAGCTATAACCTTTACCACGAAACGTTTTGATGTGCTGTTTGGATAAACCCGCTTCTACCAATTTACGTCGAATATTACTGATGTGCATATCCAGATTTCGATCAAACGGACTCAGTTCCTTTTTAAGGACTTTTGTTTGCAATTCCGCTTTAGAGATCACGACACCTTGGTTTTTTACGAGGTAACTCAACAGCTCGGCTTCCGTTCCAGTTAAAGGTAGACTGTCTAACTGATCACTAATGCTCTGTACCGTAGAACACATAGCCTGTCTCTGGCGCTCCAAACCCACTCGGCGAAGAATGGCTTTGATTCTCATCAGGAGTTCCGAGACGTTAAATGGCTTACCAATGTACTGATCCGCACCAGCTTGATAACCATCTAACATCGAGTTCTCATCATTTAAGGCTGTAAGCATCAAAATGGGGGTAGCAAAGCGTTGGCAAATGCGACGAGCGACTTGCATACCGTTTAGATTCGGTAGCATCACATCGAGAAGTACAAGGTCAACGGGTGTTTTTTCCATATACTGCAATGCGCTCTCTCCGCAATGAACAGAGGAGACGATATAGCCTTCTTCTTGCAATACGGTTTCCAACAATTCACACAAAGGAACGTCGTCATCTACGATCAAAACTCGAGACATTGCACACCACCACTTAAATAAAAATGGTTCGCATTCTATTACTCATTTGCAGATTAAACAACCATAGTTTTTAAGGTTTTTGCCCAAAAAACAAGCGTAAAAAAAGCCCACTTTTCAGCAGGCTCTCTCTTGCGATATTCAGTATATTTTACTCTTTTAAATCAGCACTTTAATCCGGTTACTTTTGCAACATCTTCGACTATTCCCCTCAGGTTGCTGCTGATGGACTGAAGCGTTTCTAGTTCTTCTTCAGAAAATGGATGAGTAAGCACTGACTCCGCGCCTTTTTTGCCAACGATTGTAGGTAAACTGATCACGACGCCTTCAACGCCATATTGCCCCGACATCATGGTACCGACAGGGAGAACTGAGCGCTCATTAATTTTGATAGCCTGAATGATGCGGAATACACTTGCTGCGATACCATGAACCGTATTTTGCTTACGACGAAAAATCTCATATCCTGCCTGTTTTACCGCTTCGAGCAGTTCGTCGGCATCAATACACTCTATATTATTGGCATCACAGTAGAAATCTGCTGGTTGGCCCGCGATGGAAATCAAACTCTTAGGCGTAAAACAGTTACTGCCGTGCTCTCCAAGAACATAACCAAAGATGTTCTTAGGATCTAAATCGACACGATTTGCCACAATACTCATCAAGCGAGCAGTATCAATCACACAACCACTGCTGATCACTTTGTTGTTCTCAAATCCAGTATTGGTAACGATAAAGTGGGCCACAATGTCGCACGGGTTAGAGACAACGATAAGCGTAGCATTTGGTGCAACTCGCTCAACTTTACGAGCGATCTCAACACCAATTTTGGCATTGATTTCAGCAATATCGATACGAGTCTGGCCTTGCTTGATTTGCGCACCAGCAGTGATGACGACAATATCAGCTCCTAAAAGATCAAGGTAATCGTCAGTAGGAATGATATGAGTGTTCTTTGAGAAGGTTAGTGCTGCGGTATGTCGAAAATCGAATACCTCACCTTCGGCACGTTCTAAGTTTTGATCTAGTAGAACCAATTCACTCACGCTGCCCATAGTCAGCAGGTAATTACATACCCCGACACCGACAGCTCCAGCACCAATAACACCGATTTTCATTCTTCTCTCCCTGATAATAAAACGAAGCTCTCACTTTGTGTCCACCTTAAAAATAGGGGGCATGAGAGCGCAAAAATCCTATTGCGTAATTTGACTCAGAACACCGGCCCAAACCAGTATTTCTCTGCTTGATGACGTTTGAATGATGAAAAATTCGTCTTTATATATGCATCAATAGGCGCTGTTATAGATTCCCTCGTACATTTGCGCTCTATTCTCATAAAGAAAAAAGAGTACAATTCCGTGCAGTTTCTTATTGAGAATAGACGTATATGACAACGCTATTGATTGGCCACCGAGGTGTGGCAGGTAAGTTCCCCGAAAATACAAAAGTCAGCGTTCAAGCTGCGATTGATTTAGGGTTAAATTGGGTTGAAGTCGACGTACAACCGACCAAAGACAATGTACTGGTAGTTTGCCATGATCATACCGTGAACCGTTGTAGCAACGGTAAAGGTCGAGTAGACCAAATGACATTATCTGAGCTCAAAGCGTTAGATTTTGGTCGTTGGTTCAGCGATGAATTCGCCAATGAATCCATCATGACATTATCTGAACTCCTAGAGCTTGCTGCAGAAAATGACCTAAACCTTAACATCGAGGTTAAAGTAGATCATCACTCTGCCAATGACGTTGCTCAAATGGTGGCTCAAACTCTTCTAGATGGTCCTTTACCTAAAGAAAGCATACTTTTATCAAGCTTTAGTCATGACGTCATTAGAGCACTGCACAAGCATTGTGAGGGTTATCGACTAGGCGTGCTGAGTGAATTCTTTACTCGAAAAGACCGATTGTTGCTCGAAGAAGTTGATGCCTACAGCTGTAACCTCAATATTAACTGGGTTCGCTCACGCCAAATCCATAAGCTACAACAAGCCGGCTATAAGGTGATGTGTTACACAGTGAACAATCCCAACAAACTAAAACATCTTCCTATCTTGGATGGCATCTTTAGTGACCATCCAAGTCGTTTTATGTAATAGCTGAGATGTCGATATTGGGAGCTCCATTACCATTCAATAGTAATTGGGGTTCCCATTTTGACTAGCTTGATAAATTCGTCCATTTCTTCGTTAGTAATGGCAATGCAACCGTTAGTCCAATCGAAGCTTTGAATAAATTGAGGTGATTGAGTCTCACCATTTTTAAGACCATGAATTTTGATCTCGCCGCCAGGTGACACTCCTCTTCGATGCGCTTCCAAACGGTCAATCGCGTCAGGGTAACTAATATGCACAGAGCGATAGAAAGCAGAATCATTGATCACGTAATCTAACGTGTAATCACCTTCTGGAGTTCTATTGTCACCCTCTTCTTGCTTGTGCCCTTTTGGATTAGCACCCAATGCGATGCGATACTCTTTAACGACCTCGCCATTCTCCATCAGGTACATCCTACGCTTCGACTTATCAACTTTTACAAAGTCGACCGCTGCGTGAGCACCAGACACAAACGTACAACACAAGATCAAAGACAACCATTTTACTGACATCGCCAGAACGCCTAACTCATCCACTTAAGGGGAACACAAAAAAGAGCAACCATGCTAGTCAGATGGTCACACTAAAGCAAACTTAATGTGTGCAAATTTAACTACTCATTACACTAAAATTGGCTTACTTTATAAGGAGATTACTTTACAAATTCAGCACAAATAGAGAGGGTATTATGCTCAACATTGCTTTTTTCAGTGCAAAATCCTATGACGAAGCCTCTTTCAACAAAATCAAAAACAACCGAGACTTCGAATTTCACTATCATGATTTTAGATTAACGTCTAAAACTGCAAAAATGGCACAGGGTTGCGAGGTTGTCTGCGCCTTTGTAAACGATGACTTGTCTGCTCCAGTTCTAAAACAACTTTCCATTGGCGGCACAAAACTGATAGCGATGCGTTGTGCAGGTTTCGACAAGGTCGATTTGGAAGCAGCGAAAGAACTTGGTTTACAAGTTGTCCGCGTTCCTGCTTATTCACCAGAAGCCGTGGCAGAGCATACTGTCGGTATGATGATGTGTCTGAATCGACGCTTGCATAAAGCTTACCAGCGCACTCGTGACGCAAACTTCAACCTAGAAGGTCTAGTCGGCTTTAACTTTTATGGCAAGACTGTTGGTGTTGTAGGGACAGGTAAGATAGGTATCGCCACCATGCGCATCTTTAAAGGGCTGGGGATGGAAGTTCTTTGTTACGACCCATATGAAAACCCTCTTGCGTTGGAGATGGGCGCGCGTTACTGCTCTCTTGAAGAGATCTATGCTAACGCAGATGTCATCTCGCTACATTGTCCAATGAGTGAAGAAAACTACCACCTGTTGAATGAGAATGCATTCTCGCAAATGAAAGACGGTGTAATGATCATCAACACTAGCCGCGGCGAACTGCTTGATTCTGTTGCAGCAATTGAGGCGCTAAAACAAGGCAAAATCGGAGCTTTGGGTTTGGATGTGTACGACAATGAAAAAGACCTGTTCTTCCAAGACAAATCCAATGATGTGATTGTCGATGACGTGTTCCGTCGCTTGTCTGCATGTCACAATGTACTATTCACCGGACACCAAGCGTTCTTGACTCATGAAGCCCTCAACAACATCGCGTCTGTGACCCTAAGTAACGTAGAAGCCTTCTTTACGGGCACTCCTTCAGGTAATGAGCTGATCAACTAAATCGGCAGATCGAGCAGTATAGTAGAGCGTAGAATTTCAGCTATGCTATACTCCTCGACCATTAAAAATTTGAGCCCAATTACCATGAGCATAAAAACTGATATTCAAAAGCTGCACAACCGTTTAGATAATTGCCAACGCAAATTGGATGCGGCGCGATCTCGTGGTGATCACGAAATGATTACTAAGTTCACGAATGAAGTTGATGACTTAACGAAGAAGCTGAATCAACTTAAGCACAAGCAAACATACGAGCTAAACAAAGAGCGTAAGAGCCTGCTTGATATGCCATTCTCTCGTGAAATCACTAAAGCAGAACAAGCAGATATCGGCAAGCTTAAGAAGCGTGTACGCGGCCTAGTTATCGTTCACCCATTAACAAAAGTGGGTAAAGAATTGCGCCTAGACGTAATGACAGGTTTTGCTCCAAAAGAGTTCTAATAACTCGATTAAGCGACGGATATTGAAAAGCCCAAGCAGCTAGCTTGGGCTTTTTTGTATCTTAAATTCAGTGAGTTGAGTTTTGGTTGAATTCTATTTAAATGGTGAGTGACAGTGTGACCAGCTCAGTTTTGAAACTAATAGAAGAAATAACCTTAGACCACTTTCTATGTAATGGCCTAGTTCGGGAATGCCTAGCCTAGGGTTGTGACTAACTGGAACTTAATGAAAACCCCGTCTAATTATCAAACTTCAGAAATGAAAAAAGCCTCGCTATTTCTAGCGAGGCTTCTTAATAGTGGCGGAGAGATAGGGATTTGAACCCTAGATACGCTATTAACGTATGCCGGTTTTCAAGACCGGTGCTTTCAACCACTCAGCCATCTCTCCACAAATTGTTACTAAAATTTAGTCTTACTTAAATAATGCTAAATCTCAGTTTTGCCTTTAGATTTTTTAAAATCTAAAAACAGTAAGCAAGCCTGGCGATGTCCTACTCTCACATGGGGAAGCCCCACACTACCATCGGCGCTAATTCGTTTCACTTCTGAGTTCGGAATGGAAGTCAGGTGGGTCCAAATCGCTATGGTCGCCAAGCAAATTCTTTAATTCGGAAAACTGATGTTAAGTTCTATTTATACACATTCAATGTTCTTACATCGAGTCCATCAAAACCCCTTGGGTGTTGTATGGTTAAGCCTCACGGGCAATTAGTACAGGTTAGCTCAACGCCTCACAACGCTTACACACCCTGCCTATCAACGTTCTAGTCTCGAACAACCCTTTAGGATACTTAAAGTATCAGGGAAGACTCATCTCAGGGCTCGCTTCCCGCTTAGATGCTTTCAGCGGTTATCGATTCCGAACTTAGCTACCGGGCAATGCGTCTGGCGACACAACCCGAACACCAGAGGTTCGTCCACTCCGGTCCTCTCGTACTAGGAGCAGCCCCCTTCAATCTTCCAACGCCCACGGCAGATAGGGACCGAACTGTCTCACGACGTTCTAAACCCAGCTCGCGTACCACTTTAAATGGCGAACAGCCATACCCTTGGGACCGACTTCAGCCCCAGGATGTGATGAGCCGACATCGAGGTGCCAAACACCGCCGTCGATATGAACTCTTGGGCGGTATCAGCCTGTTATCCCCGGAGTACCTTTTATCCGTTGAGCGATGGCCCTTCCATACAGAACCACCGGATCACTATGACCTGCTTTCGCACCTGCTCGAATTGTCATTCTCGCAGTCAAGCGGGCTTATGCCATTGCACTAACCTCACGATGTCCAACCGTGATTAGCCCACCTTCGTGCTCCTCCGTTACTCTTTGGGAGGAGACCGCCCCAGTCAAACTACCCACCAGGCACTGTCCGCAACCCCGATTAGGGGTCGACGTTAGAACATCAACACTACAGGGGTGGTATTTCAAGGACGGCTCCACAAATACTGGCGTACTTGCTTCAAAGCCTCCCACCTATCCTACACATGTAGGGTCAATGTTCAGTGCCAAGCTGTAGTAAAGGTTCACGGGGTCTTTCCGTCTAGCCGCGGGTACACTGCATCTTCACAGCGATTTCAATTTCACTGAGTCTCGGGTGGAGACAGCGTGGCCATCATTACGCCATTCGTGCAGGTCGGAACTTACCCGACAAGGAATTTCGCTACCTTAGGACCGTTATAGTTACGGCCGCCGTTTACCGGGGCTTCGATCAAGAGCTTCGACCGAAGTCTAACCCCATCAATTAACCTTCCGGCACCGGGCAGGCGTCACACCGTATACGTCATCTTACGATTTTGCACAGTGCTGTGTTTTTAATAAACAGTTGCAGCCACCTGGTATCTGCGACTCTCGTCAGCTCCATCCGCGAGGGACTTCACCATCAAGAGCGTACCTTCTCCCGAAGTTACGGTACCATTTTGCCTAGTTCCTTCACCCGAGTTCTCTCAAGCGCCTTGGTATTCTCTACCCGACCACCTGTGTCGGTTTGGGGTACGATTCCTTACAATCTGAAGCTTAGAGGCTTTTCCTGGAAGCATGGCATCAATGACTTCACTACCGTAGTAGCTCGACGTCGTGTCTCAGCCTTAAGAAGAGCCGGATTTACCTAACTCTTCAGCCTACGCACTTGAACCTGGACAACCGTCGCCAGGCCCACCTAGCCTTCTCCGTCCCCCCATCGCAATTGTAAGAAGTACGGGAATATTAACCCGTTTCCCATCGACTACGCCTTTCGGCCTCGCCTTAGGGGTCGACTTACCCTGCCCCGATTAACGTTGGACAGGAACCCTTGGTCTTCCGGCGAGGAGGTTTTTCACCCCCTTTATCGTTACTCATGTCAGCATTCGCACTTCTGATACGTCCAGCATGCGTTACCACACACCTTCAACCGCTTACAGAACGCTCCCCTACCCAATGCACAAAGTGCATTGCCGCAGCTTCGGTTTACTACTTAGCCCCGTTACATCTTCCGCGCAGGCCGACTCGACCAGTGAGCTATTACGCTTTCTTTAAATGATGGCTGCTTCTAAGCCAACATCCTGGCTGTCTGAGCCTTCCCACATCGTTTCCCACTTAGTAGTAATTTGGGACCTTAGCTGGCGGTCTGGGTTGTTTCCCTCTCCACGACGGACGTTAGCACCCGCCGTGTGTCTCCCGGATAGTACTTACTGGTATTCGGAGTTTGCAAAGGGTTGGTAAGTCGGGATGACCCCCTAGCCTTAACAGTGCTCTACCCCCAGTAGTATTCGTCCGAGGCGCTACCTAAATAGCTTTCGGGGAGAACCAGCTATCTCCAGGTTTGATTGGCCTTTCACCCCTAGCCACAAGTCATCCGCTAATTTTTCAACATTAGTCGGTTCGGTCCTCCAATTGATGTTACTCAATCTTCAACCTGCCCATGGCTAGATCACCTGGTTTCGGGTCTATATCCAGCGACTGAGTCGCGCAGTTAACACTCGCTTTCGCTACGGCTCCCCTAGATGGTTAACCTTGCCACTGAATATAAGTCGCTGACCCATTATACAAAAGGTACGCAGTCACACCACGAAGGTGCTCCTACTGCTTGTACGTACACGGTTTCAGGTTCTATTTCACTCCCCTCACAGGGGTTCTTTTCGCCTTTCCCTCACGGTACTGGTTCACTATCGGTCAGTCAGTAGTATTTAGCCTTGGAGGATGGTCCCCCCATATTCAGACAGGATATCACGTGTCCCGCCCTACTCGATTTCACTTTATATGCGTTGCCGGTTACGGGGCTATCACCCTGTATCGCACAACTTTCCAGAAGTTTCACCTGACGCATAAAAAGCTTAAGGGCTAGTCCAATTTCGCTCGCCGCTACTTTCGGAATCTCGGTTGATTTCTTTTCCTCGGGGTACTTAGATGTTTCAGTTCCCCCGGTTCGCCTCGCTGCGCTATGTATTCACGCAGCGATACTTACTTATGTAAGTGGGTTTCCCCATTCGGAAATCCCAGACTCAAATGGTTTTTACTACCTAATCTGGGCTTATCGCAAGTTAATACGTCCTTCATCGCCTCTGACTGCCAAGGCATCCACCGTGTACGCTTAGTCACTTAACCATACAACCCGAAGGAGTTTCGAGTTGATAATTTACTTTCACTTTAAAAAGTGAAAACAAACGGTCAAATCACCAAAGTTGTCTGCAATTTTTATACATGATGCAGACTCGATTTTGCCGGACTCAAATATGTTTTGCTTTCGCAAAACCCAAGAACACTTGAATGTGTTATTTGGAGTATTCAATTAAGAATACTTTGAGAACTTTACAAACAATCTTAAAGATTGTTTTGTCAGCTTTCCAAATTGTTAAAGAGCTAATCACTTCTTATGAAGTAACCATTTTTAAAAACTCTCAAGAGAGAATGTTTAAAGATGGTGGGCGATACCGGGCTCGAACCAGTGACCCCCTGCTTGTAAGGCAGGTGCTCTCCCAACTGAGCTAATCGCCCACATAAGTTTTTCGTCTTGTGGTAGACGTCAAGAATGGTGGAGCTATGCGGGATCGAACCGCAGACCTCCTGCGTGCAAGGCAGGCGCTCTCCCAGCTGAGCTATAGCCCCATCTTGAGAGTCATTCTTAAAGAATGGTGGGTCGTGCAGGATTCGAACCTGCGACCAATTGATTAAAAGTCAACTGCTCTACCAACTGAGCTAACGACCCAATGGTATCCCGTAGGGGAGTCGAACCCCTGTTACCGCCGTGAAAGGGCGGTGTCCTAGGCCTCTAGACGAACGGGACACTGCTATTTGTTTCCACTTTAAAAAGCAGAACCAAACTTCGAAGATATTGGGATATCTTCGTCTCTTTTACTTTATAAACCGTATCAATCTGTGTGGACACTCATCGTGTATAATCATCGTTTAAGGAGGTGATCCAGCGCCAGGTTCCCCTAGCGCTACCTTGTTACGACTTCACCCCAGTCATGAACCACAAAGTGGTAAGCGTCCTCCCGAAGGTTAAACTACCTACTTCTTTTGCAGCCCACTCCCATGGTGTGACGGGCGGTGTGTACAAGGCCCGGGAACGTATTCACCGTGGCATTCTGATCCACGATTACTAGCGATTCCGACTTCATGGAGTCGAGTTGCAGACTCCAATCCGGACTACGACGCACTTTTTGGGATTCGCTCACTATCGCTAGCTTGCTGCCCTCTGTATGCGCCATTGTAGCACGTGTGTAGCCCTACTCGTAAGGGCCATGATGACTTGACGTCGTCCCCACCTTCCTCCGGTTTATCACCGGCAGTCTCCCTGGAGTTCCCACCATTACGTGCTGGCAAACAAGGATAAGGGTTGCGCTCGTTGCGGGACTTAACCCAACATTTCACAACACGAGCTGACGACAGCCATGCAGCACCTGTCTCAGAGTTCCCGAAGGCACCAATTCATCTCTGAAAAGTTCTCTGGATGTCAAGAGTAGGTAAGGTTCTTCGCGTTGCATCGAATTAAACCACATGCTCCACCGCTTGTGCGGGCCCCCGTCAATTCATTTGAGTTTTAATCTTGCGACCGTACTCCCCAGGCGGTCTACTTAACGCGTTAGCTCCGAAAGCCACGGCTCAAGGCCACAACCTCCAAGTAGACATCGTTTACGGCGTGGACTACCAGGGTATCTAATCCTGTTTGCTCCCCACGCTTTCGCATCTGAGTGTCAGTATCTGTCCAGGGGGCCGCCTTCGCCACCGGTATTCCTTCAGATCTCTACGCATTTCACCGCTACACCTGAAATTCTACCCCCCTCTACAGTACTCTAGTCTGCCAGTTTCAAATGCTATTCCGAGGTTGAGCCCCGGGCTTTCACATCTGACTTAACAAACCACCTGCATGCGCTTTACGCCCAGTAATTCCGATTAACGCTCGCACCCTCCGTATTACCGCGGCTGCTGGCACGGAGTTAGCCGGTGCTTCTTCTGTCGCTAACGTCAAGTAATGCAGCTATTAACTACACCACCTTCCTCACGACTGAAAGTGCTTTACAACCCGAAGGCCTTCTTCACACACGCGGCATGGCTGCATCAGGCTTGCGCCCATTGTGCAATATTCCCCACTGCTGCCTCCCGTAGGAGTCTGGACCGTGTCTCAGTTCCAGTGTGGCTGATCATCCTCTCAGACCAGCTAGGGATCGTCGCCTTGGTGAGCCATTACCTCACCAACTAGCTAATCCCACCTAGGCATATCCTGACGCGAGAGGCCCGAAGGTCCCCCTCTTTGGCCCGTAGGCATTATGCGGTATTAGCCATCGTTTCCAATGGTTATCCCCCACATCAGGGCAATTTCCTAGGCATTACTCACCCGTCCGCCGCTCGACGCCGTTATCGTCCCCCGAAGGTTCAGATAACTCGTTTCCGCTCGACTTGCATGTGTTAGGCCTGCCGCCAGCGTTCAATCTGAGCCATGATCAAACTCTTCAATTTAAGATTTTGTTCGGCTCAATGAATACTGAACATTACATAAGTAATGTTTGAATTGACTGTGCTGAATCTTTCGATTCAATGGTCACTTCGTTTCATTGAAACCTAATTTGATACCGAGGTATCTAATTGGATTATCATCAACGAGTGCCCACACAGATTGATAGGTCTATATTTTTAAAGAGCTTGCTTCGTAAGCTTTGCTATCGAAGCGGAGGCGTATTCTAAGGAATTAATTCTTAGTGTCAAACACTTTTTTAAATTAATTTTTAGAAGCTTTTCTTTCGCCTCATTGCCAACCGCTTTTGCGTTTCCGCTTTGCCGTGACAACGGAGGCGCATTATAGGGAGATGATTTTTCTTGGCAACCCTTTTTTAGAAAAAAACTTAAAAAAAAGCGTCGAGTGATGAAATCTCACTCAAACGCTTATTTTTAGCACTTGGTTGTTAACTTAACGTAGCAAATAGGCAATCAATATGTGTCAACCCAAGACTCTTCAAAGCTTGTGATATCAAGCTCCAATGACTTCGCTGCTTCTATTTGCTCAATTGCCTCTAATTCTTTATTTACACTGCTCATCGTCAATGTGTTGTTGTCTAACTCAAACACCTGACTTTGAGTCGTGTAGTAGAGCTTAAGGATCGTCAGCGCTTTTACATCGTGCTCAGCAGAAGCGGCTTTAATGCTTTTTAGTTTGCGAAAGATCTTGTTGTGCAACTGCTTGAGTTTCCAGACATACAACACTTCTTCCATATAAGGGCGTGTTTTGAATTGGTTCAGCAAAGACAGTGAAGTAGCTAAGGCAAGCACAACACCAATTAAGTTCCAATGAAAGTTCCCAGTCGACTGTTCAGGTACTACATCTGTATTACCGAACAAAACAATTAATAGCGTACTAAAAGCAAGAGAAGAGATAGCAAGCAAAGCAACAAAGCCACCAATCACTAGGTTGACCTTCTTTCTATAGACTTGTTTGTTTATTTTTTTGATTTCCATATACCGCTCCTAACAGGTTGCCTCTATTCTAACCAGCACACTCCGCACGACAATCGAAGCTTTGTAAGTAAGTTCACATTTGCTATTAAACTCGCATCCCTTCCCTGCTTGGGTATATACTTCCGCGCATTCACTCTTCCTATATAGAGGCTAAATTCATGCGCTCTTTTGTTTTACGAGCTCGCGCGGCACCAACCACCAGCAAAGCACTGTTAGAAGGTGTTGGTAATGAAGCGCATACAGAGATTCTTGCTCATACCATGATGAACACTATGTTCGTTGCTCAATCACACCGTGAAGATGTGGTTGTTCACTTGGTTTTAGAAAGCACAAAAGATTTCTCACGCACCATTACTATTCGCTCTAACGACATCACCAACATTGGCGGCTTCCATGAGTCAACCTTGATTGCAGCAGTAGCTCGCGCTTTGGATGCTTCGGTTGGTATGGGCAAAGAGCAACTTCGTGAAGTCGAACCTGGTATCACCGTTCGTACTGTCAGCTTTGAACGCCTAGTGCAAGAACTGGCAGAAGATCACCAACTATATATGTTGGATAAAAAAGGCGAATTTGTTCGTGATGCAGAAATCGGTGGAAACCCATGTTTCTTGCTAACTGACCATATTCCGATGCCGAAGAAGTCTTTTAACAGCTTGAAGCGCCTTGGCACAGAGAAAATCAGCTTAGGTCCTAAGATGCTTTTCGCTTCTCAGTGTGTGGTATTGATCCACAATGAGTTGGACATTCGCGAATTTTAATTCTCGCGAGTTAATCATTCGATAAAAGAAAGAGGACTCCATTGAGTCCTCTTTTTGTTTCTATAGGAATGCTAAGTTTACTTACCACCAATGCTCAAACGAGCAAAACGAACGTCTGGCGAGAAGAAAGTGCGGCTATCGTTAATTAGCTGAGTATCACCCACTGCCTCAACTTCTTGCAGCATCTTGTAGAAGTTACCCGCTACAGTGATACCACGTACTGGTTGAATGCGCTCACCATCACGGCACAAGAAGCCACTCGCACCAAATGAGAAATCACCACTCACTGCATCCGCCCCAGAATGGACACCTTGAAGTTCGACTAACTCTAGGTACTCACCCGCTTTTACTTCTGACGCACTGCTGTTACCTGTCGCAATCACTTTGTGATTTGCTGATACGTCTAGGCTCGATTTTGCACCACGAGCAGCACTTGCTGTCGAGACTGCGCCCAAGTAACTTGCGGTCTGGCTGTTGTGTAGCAAGGTTTTCAACTCACCATTAGCAATCATCACATTGTCTTGAGTAGCAAAGCCTTCACTATCAAAACTTGCGATTACCATACCATTTGGCATGTAAGCCGTATCAGTAAAAGTAATTAAATCACTCGCAACACGTTGACCAAGCTTATCACCCAGTGGCGTAATGCCTTTCATCGCGCTTACACCAGAGAAAGCACTGCCGAAAGCACCGAATAAACTTGCTAGCGCATTGATGTGGAAGATAGCAGGGTAGTTACCCGTCGCAACCGGTGCGCCTTCAAGAAGATCGCGAGCAAGGTTGTAGCCACCCTCGATACAGTAAGCTGGATTCAACTCATCAAAACGGCGACCCAGTGACATTCTACCCGCCATTGACTGTTTGCCGTCTTTTTCAAACAAGGTATACGCGTAACAAGTGAACGAGCGCTCGAAGTGTTGACACAATGTGCCTTGAGTATTGGCAATGATCAGTTGTGTTTCGCCATCGCTGTAACCATTGTAAGGTGCGCTAGAGGCGTGAGGCAGAGCTACTACACCTTGCTCAAGTGCGAGAGACAGTTCGATTTTTTCGTCAACAGAAGTTGTATCTTCTTGCGCAATCTCAGCAACATCAGTCGCGATTTGGCTGTTCACGCAGCTAATAGTCTGATGTTCATCTTGCTTGGAAAAGCGAGCGCTTTGCAGTGCGTTGGTCAGCATCAAATCTAAGCTTGGTTGCTCTAACGACTCAGAATAGCTTGTTGCAACGCGCGCATCTTTCACAACACGAACACCCAGAACTTGGCTTGAGCTTACTTTGTACTCATCCAGCTTTCCTTGGTTCGCTTTCAGAGAAAAGCTGCTGTTGCGGTTTACAATGACGTCCGCTTCTGCACCTTGGCGTTTTGCTTCTGATAGGACGTAATCAACCGCATTAAGAAGTTGTTGTTCTTGGCTCATTAGTTACCGCCTCCTACCAGAATGTTATCGACTTTCAGCGTTGGCTGACCGACTGTTGTTGGTACTGAACCACTTACTGAACCACACATGCCCGGCGCAAGCGCCATGTCTTTGCCGACCATGCTGATTTCTTTCAGCACTTTTGGACCTGTGCTGATCAGCGTTGCTGTTTTCAGAGGTTTGGTGATTTTGCCATTTTCAATGAGGTAAGCTTCACGAACAGCAAAGTTGAACTCACCCGTACCCGGTTGAACCGAGCCGCCGCCCATCTTCTTCGCATAGATACCGCGTTCGATACCAGCCAGCATGTCATCAAGTGAATGCTCGCCTTCTTCGATAAAGGTGTTACGCATACGCGAGGTTGGTGCGAACTTGTAGTTTTGACGACGACCAGAACCCGTTGGCTCGTAACCTGTCTTCATGCCACCCATTTTATCGACCATAAAGCTGGTTAGCTTACCGTCTTTGATCAATTGAGTGCGCTGAGTCTTCATGCCTTCGTCATCAACATGAATCGAGCCCCATTCGTTGGTCATGGTGCCATCATCGACTGCATTCACTGCGGTGTGAGCAACCATTTCGCCCATCTTGTCGTGGAATACTGAAGCTTTCTTCGCAACCGAAGTGGTTTCTAGCAAGTGGCCACAAGCTTCATGGAAAATTACTCCGCCAAAACCGTTACCAATCACTACTGGCATTTCACCCGATGGGCACGCATCTGCGCCAAGTTTTACCAACGCTTGTTGCGCGATAGTTTGACCTAGCTCTTTCGCATCAAGTTGTTCACTGAATTCCCAACCAGCAAGAGCGCCAGGACCTTCCATACCAGAAGACTGCTCATTACCTTTTTGAGCGACAGTATTACCAGCAACTCGGATGTAGTGACGAGTATCGTCAACGTGCAAACCTTCTGAATTGAAGATAGACACTTGCTGTTCGCGCTGAAGTACGCTGCCAATGAACTGGCTGATATGTTCACTCTCAGCACGTGCTGCTTGGTCAACTTGCAATAGGAAAGCAATTTTAGAATCTAGGTTAGCGTCTTTGCCAAGTGACATACGACAACCATGTTGAATTGGGTAGCGGTTCAGATTGAGAGAACCTGCTGACGCGATTTGCTCACGCTTATCTTTTGCAGCAAGCAGTGAGGTTACGCGTTTAAGTTCGGCTTCATCGGTGCTGTTGGTGTAACCGTAAAGCACTTTATGACCGAAGAAGAGACGAATACCGATACCAAAATCGATACCCGAGTTTACCTTATCCACCTCACCAGATGCGATCTGGACAGTGTTGGTTTGATGGTGTTCAACGAATAGCTCAGCGAAATCAGCCCCTAAAAAGAGGGCATGATCGATCACCGCTTTCGCTGTTACAGAATTAAGCATGAAATCTCCTTGCTCGTTGATCGTCCTAGCCTTCCCCACCTTTGAGTTAGACTCTGTTTATAACAGTCACAACCTAAATTGGATGACTCAAAAGCATATTGGCAACGCGTTAAATATTAACACTTTTTTAACCTTGTTTTATGCTAATCCTTGCTAAGTCAAAGAACGATTCGTTACGTATTATGTCGACATCTCACTATTAGATAGTGTCTTGAACTGCCAGTTTCAATGCAGCACGTCATTTACGCTAAATTCGGTTCTCTCGTTACTGCTCTCAAGTCTCATATTTAATCGATTGCCCCCTCTTGGCCGGAAAAAACACGTGCACCATAACTGAGTGAACTGCTATTATCTTGACGAAATAGTCGGGGGGCCCATGCAGTGAATGCGTCGGCTGAGATCGAAATTCGAGACCCGTTGAACCTGATTCAGTTAGCACTGACGTAGGGAACTATCATCACTTTGCCACTAGCCTGCTTCAAGTCTGTATCGACGCAGCTAGCCTCAACAGATCCATACACAGATCTTCAATGGCCAAGTCAGTTCCTTTACGTCTGTAATAGGAGCGACCATGGCGCAGCAGTCAAGCCAAGAAAAACCATCAACACAGCCACAAGCAGCAACTTCAACAGACACACCGATCGTGTTGACGATTGCAGGTTCTGATAGTGGCGGCGGCGCAGGCATTCAAGCCGACATCAAAGCGATGTCAGCAACCGGCAGTTTTGCTTGCTCGGTAATCACGGCGATTACTTCACAAAATACCCAAGGCGTTTCTGCGATTTTCCCCATTCCTCTCGACCATGTAGAGAGCCAACTTGATGCGGTATTTACCGACCTCAACATCGTTGCAGTCAAAGTAGGCATGCTGGCCGACTCCAACATCATCAAAGTCGTTGCCAACAAAATTAAGCAATACCAGCCAAAACACCTCGTGATTGACCCTGTAATGGTGGCCACCAGCGGCGATCTATTACTGGAACAGTCAGCAATCAGCACTTTAAAAGAAGAATTGATTCCGCTCGCAGACATCATTACCCCGAACCTACCCGAAGGCGCAGCATTGACGGGTAAGGCAGTGCCTCAATCAGAATCTGAAATGAACGATATGATTGCTGACTTGCGCGCATTGGGGGCAAAAGCGGTGCTGTTAAAAGGCGGCCACTTAGAGGAAGACGAAAACAGCAACGATCTGCTGATCATGCAAGACAGCGCCGAGTTAATCAGCGCTAAACGCTTTCCAACCAAAAACACCCATGGCACAGGCTGCACGCTGTCTTCTGCTATCGCGTCTTACCTTGGCCAAGGCAACAATCTGCACAAAGCGGTACACCTTAGTAAGCAGTACATCAGCCAAGCTATCGCGCACGCTGACGAATTGGATGTCGGTAAAGGTCATGGCCCTGTGAACCATTTCTTTGCAGGTCACACGCATGTGCGCTAATGCACTCGGCATTCAGCTTACCGAAGCAAGTCTGCAATACAAAGACAGCCAAACACCAACATTAGCAGGGTTGAGTATGACTATCCCTGCTAATCAATGGACTGTGTTACTTGGCCGCAGTGGTTGCGGAAAAACGACGATCCTTCGTTATCTCGCGGGTTTGTTAGACGACAAAGTCGAATGGCATGGTGAATTAACCACCACGGATGGCATCGCCCTACACAAACGTATTGCCTACATGGCACAACAAGACTTGTTGCTACCATGGCTAAATGTGTTAGACAACGTCTGCCTCAGTTCTCGATTTTCTCAAGACCAATCACCAGAGCAAAATAAACAACGCGCACTGACTTTACTAAACCAAGTAGGACTCGCCGATTACGCGGATGCTAAGCCAGCTCAGCTCTCTGGGGGCATGAGACAACGCGTTGCCCTTGCTCGTACTCTGATGCAAGACAAACCTCTGGTTCTGATGGATGAACCTTTCTCTGCACTGGACGCAGTTACTCGCCATAAGTTGCAAACCTTGTCTGCCGAATTATTGAAAGATAAGACGGTTGTTCTGATTACCCACGATCCACAAGAAGCGGTGCGATTAGCTCACCAACTTTATGTACTGCAAGGCACGCCTGCGCAAGCTCAGCACTTGGTCGTTCCAGACTCCAAGCCGCCCCGAATTCTCGATGGAGAGTGCGCGGCGCTACAACAAGCGATTTTGGATCAATTGGAGAAAGACTATGAGTGATATGACTCAGTACAACTCCGTTTCGGCACGTATTGGTAAAAAAGAACGCGTGACCCATCCGGCTCTGCGCTTGGTAATCAGCACTGCGGTGATCTTGGGATTGTGGCAGTTGGTCGTGGTGATATTCGATATGCCAAGCTTCATCTTACCTTCACCAATTGAAGTGCTGGATAGATTGGTCACTCGTTACGATGTCCTACTCAAACATACTTGGGTTACCGCGCAAGAGATCTTACTTGGTTTGGCACTTGGATTATCGATGGGTTTGCTGTTCGCATTGCAAATGTTGATGTTCGAACCGCTGAAGCGTTGGTTACTGCCCATTCTGATTGCTAGCCAAGCGATCCCTGTGTTCGCTATCGCGCCAGTACTGATGCTTTGGCTGGGTTACGGCATTGCATCGAAAGTAGTCATGGCGGCGATCATCATCTTTTTCCCCGTCACGACATGTTGCTATGACGGTTTGCGCAATACACCAGCAGGTTACCTCGACCTTGCCAAGACCATGGGTGCGTCTAAATGGCAGTTACTTCGTCATATTCAATTGCCAGCCGCCCTACCAACGTTAGCCTCAGGTATTCGTGTTGCCGTCGTTATTGCGCCAATTGGAGCAGTGGTCGGTGAGTGGGTAGGTTCAAGTGAAGGCTTGGGTTATCTGATGCTCCAAGCTAACGCTCGCATGATCATTGATGAGATGTTTGCGGCGCTGTTTATCCTCGCTGTGCTGTCTATCTCACTCTACTTCATCACCGATAAATTATTGAAAAAAGCCATCCCTTGGGAAAGCAAGTAATTGCAGAAAACAACCAAAGGAAATTGGGAAAGAAAAGGAACAACCCCATGAATAAAAACAAACTTATGAGCGCAGCTGCTCTACTCGCTTCAGTGGTATCAACCAACGTGCTCGCTGCTGAAAAAGAGATGACACTGATGTTGGATTGGTTCGTCAATCCAAACCATGGTCCTATCGTGATTGCCAAAGAGCGCGGTTACTTCAAAGAACAAGGTTTGAAGGTCAACATTCAAGAGCCTGCAGATCCAAGTACGCCACCTAAGTTGGTCGCTGCTGGCAAGGTCGACATGGCGATTTCTTACCAGCCAAGCCTAACTATCGATGTCGCGGCGGGTTTGCCATTAATCCGCTCTGCGACTTTGATTGCTACGCCACTCAACACACTGATGGTGTTGGACAACGGTAAGAATGAAAACCTTGGCGACTTGAAAGGAAAGAAGATCGGTATTGCGATCGCAGGCAACGAAGAAGCAACAATCGGCACCATGCTAGCTCAAGAGAACGTGAAGTTTTCTGACGTACAAATCATCAACGTAGGTTGGGCGCTGTCTTCGTCTCTTGCGTCTGGCAAGGTGGATGCGATTTGGGGCGGTTTACGTAACTTCGAAACCAACCAACTGGCACTAGAAGGTTATAAAGCTAAGGCCTTCTTCCCTGAAGAACACGGCGTGCCAACGTATGACGAGTTAGTCTTCGTAGCCAATGCAAAAACCTACGACAAAGAAGCTATCAAGGCATTCAACAAAGCGCTAGAGCAAGCGACCACTTACATCGTTAACCATCCAAAAGAGTCGTGGAAAGAGTTCGTGGCTTATTCACCAGACACACTCAACAACGAGCTTAACCAACGCGCTTGGAATGACACGCTAACTCGTTTCGCTCTTCGTCCATCTGCAGTGGATCTGAAACGCTACGATGATTATGCCGAATTCATGTATTCACAAAAAATCATCGAAACACTGCCAAAAGCAAAAGATTACGTACCGAGCTTTGACTAATTCTACTGACCTTAGGATCTAAGCCTAGGGTCTTTTGATAACGAGATACCCATAATGAAATACCAAGATTTGATCGACGCTTGCCGCCAAGATTGGCAAGAATACACTGAGCATGCTTTCGTGCAGCAATTGGCACAAGGCACTCTGGCTCAGCCTTGTTTTCTGCATTACCTAAAGCAGGATTTTCTTTTCCTAAAACAGTACGCACGAGCTTACGCATTAGCGATCTACAAAGCACGTACTTTGGATGACATGCGCCGTGCCCTACCAAGCGTACATGCATTGCTAGATTCTGAAATCGCCCACCACGTGACTTACTGTGAGCAATGGGGACTGACAGAATCCGACTTAGAAAACGAGCCAGAAGATTTCGGCACTGTGGCTTACACCCGCTACGTATTGGATGCTGGCATGACGGGCGATCTTGTTGATCTATACGCGGCACTAGCACCATGCTCTATCGGTTATGCCGTAATCGGTAAGATGCTGATTGAAAGTGAGAACACGGTAATCGAAGGCAATCCATACGCAAGTTGGATCAACCTCTACGGTGGTGAGGAATTCCAATCTGGTGTCGCAAAAGGTGCAGAACACTTTAATCAGTTATTGGCGGAAATCGATATCAATAGCCAGCGTGGTCAAAACCTGATTCAGGTATTCAAAACTGCAACGCGTATGGAAGTGGCATTCTGGCAACAAGGCCTGAACGCTCAGCAAGATTAATCGGAGAGTCTCATGTTAATTGAACAAATCACCCAAGCATTAACCGCAGTACGCCAGCAAAAGCCATTAGTCGTCAACATCACTAACTACGTGGTGATGAACAACACGGCAAACGCGCTATTGGCTATCGGCGCTTCTCCAATCATGGCGCACTCCAAACAAGAGATGGCAGAGATGATGTCGTTCGCTGGCGCGCTGGTTATCAACATCGGTACCTTAGACAGCGTTTGGACACCGCGTATGAGCTATGCCGTAGAGCAAGCCAATGCTAATGGTAAAATCGTTGTACTCGACCCTGTCGGTTGCGGAGCAAGTTCACTGCGTACCGAGACATCACGTGAAATCGCACGCCTTGCAGATAAACTCATCATCCGAGGTAACGCCTCAGAAATCATCGCTCTCGCTGGCGAGCAAGCACAAAGCAAAGGCGTTGATGCGTTAGACAGCAGCGACGCAGCACTTGGCGCAGCGAACTTCTTAGTCGCAGAGTATGGTGCAAGTGTGGTGATTTCTGGCGAGACTGATTACATCGTCACGAAGGAACAAACCGTGCAACTGAACAATGGTCACGAGATGATGCCATACGTAACCGGAATGGGCTGTACACTAACGGCACTGACGGGTGCTTTTGCTGCAGTTGGTGATAACACCGGGCTTGCTGCTGCGGCGGTACTAGGCGTTGTTGGCGAGATTGCAGCGGAACAAACTCGCGGCCCAGGTAGCCTGCAAATGAACCTGTTGGATGAGCTTTACCAGTTGGACGAAGAAACGCTGGCAAAACGCCTAAAACTCCAAGTGAGCTAAGCTTTTCTCTAACAAATACCGGCCTCTCATCTAGATGAGAGGCCCAAAGGAAACAAAATGAACGCCTATCGTTTATATTTGGTCACCGATGACCAACAAGATTTAACCACACTAAAGCGTGTTGTGAGAAAAGCCGTGGAAGGTGGCGTGACCATGGTACAAGTTCGCGAAAAACACGGCGATGTGCGTGCGTTTATCGAACGTGCTCAAGCCGTCAAAGACATCCTTAAAGATACCGATGTGCCCTTGATCATCAATGACCGCGTTGATGTCGCACTGGCTGTCGATGCTGATGGGGTTCACCTCGGGCAATCAGACATGCCAGCAAATATCGCTCGTGAGTTGATTGGACCAAACAAAATCCTCGGCTTATCCATCGAAAATGAAGAGCAGCTTGCAGAAGCGGATTCTCTTCCGATTGATTACATCGGTTTGAGCGCAATCTTCGCGACGCCAACCAAAACCAACACCAAAAAACATTGGGGTATTGATGGCTTGAAGATGGCGTTAGAGACGACTTCACTGCCGATTGTTGCCATTGGCGGCATTAACGAAAGTAACATTCCGCAGCTTAGCGCCACTGGTGTTCATGGCTTAGCTTTGGTTTCAGCGATTTGCCACGCAGAAGATCCAAAAGCCGCATCGGAATATCTGTTAGGGTTGATGAGCTAACCTTGCTCACGCCTGAACAAAGCGCTTATGGATGAGCGCGTTCACTTCTCAAAACTTTCAACAATCCCTCCTTTCACAACGAAGACTTGCGATGTCACTTTCACGCTCGAATTGACAGAGCGTTGATAAGTTTTTCACATCGATTGTCGTAAGATAGCCGCCTATTTTCGACTGCTGTATGACTTTTCATGAAAACTAAAAAATACGGTTTGATGATGCTCGCCTTGTTCATTCTTGGCATCATCCCACTTTCGCTGTTTGCCTCGTATCACGATCTTACTTCTCACGTTTCTGACGGCATTGGCATTCTCTTTACTCTGCTAACCGATTCTGCGGGCAGTAAAGGCTTTTTGATCACACTTACGCTGTTGGTGTTGTCACTTTACCGCTACAAACCGAGTCAGTCTGATTGGATGCAAAAACTCTCCATGCTGGGATTGTTACTGGTGATTGGTTTTGCCAGCAAAACAGGCTTAAAGTTGATGACAGAAAGCCCGCGTCCCTACACCGAACTGCTTGCCGCAGAGCAATTGATTGAGCACCCAGAAGCGTTTTATCAGTTGGAGACTGAACAACAAGCGAGTGTGATTGGTGAGATCTCCGAAAAAGTCAGTGAATGGCGTACTCGTCACTGGCAAGGTGAAAAAGACTATTCCTTCCCATCTGGTCATACGATTTTCGTTTCTATCTGTTTAGCCTTCTTTGGTGGGTTGTTTTTGCAGAACAAGTGCTATTTCTCTGCCGCTACCTTATGGGTGTGGGCAATGGGCGTGGCGTACAGTCGCTTGTGGCTCGGTATGCACAGAATTGAGGATTTGATTGGTTCAGTGGTATTTGTCGCCATCGTGTTTACTTTGCTGCCTGCATTCCAAGTCACCAAGAAAATGCCTTTTGTGACCCTCGCTAAATCGTAACAAGACATACTCCACTCAAGCATTATTCAGCTCCAGAAATGCAAAAACGCCCGACCATAAGACACTATGCGTCGGGCGTTCTGTTATCTAAACGACATCCAAATCAGAGGCTAGTGAGTAGCACTCTTGTGCTCGCACAGCACCGCTTGGAACTTGATTCGCGATCAACGCAGACAAAACCGTAAACTGCCACTGGTGTTGGCAATCTGAGTTACTGCAATGAACCTGATACAACAAGTTCATTTCAAAAGCGCCTTGTTTATACGCCATAAACTGTGTTCGACACACTTGGCAGCTCACATAAGTTATCGCTACTTTCATACGCATTCCCTTCGATAAAAGTAATCCATTTACTGAAAACACTCTCCCCTACTTCGGCTTTGGATCTGGAAAGTCATTTTCATATTTTGTTCATAGAGCCATGTTATTTGAGAACGCGTGAAGCATTCGTGAAGAAAATGAATAACTCACATTCAATGGGTGTGATATCCCTATGAGGATGAACGAATTATTTCCGCATACTCTTTCTATTTTTCGACAAGGATAAATTTATGGATATTAGGGCAATAATCAAACCAGTTCATAAAAAAGCCCCCAGTATTTATGCCAAAATACGGTGGAGCTTTACTAGGATGGCATTCATTATTGCCTTGTTTTTCTGGACGATTATTTACATCGCCGAAAGTAAGTTTGAATCTCTGAGCTTAAATCATTGGTTGGAAAAAGAAGCAGAGCTGTATTTACACAACTACCAACAGTTTCAGCACCTCGCACCTCCACCAAACTCTTTGGTATTTGATTTCTACTGGTCGTTAACGCATGTACCTGAATGGCTTGCGATTCACACTCAGTTGGGGTTTTATGGCCAAGAAGTGCGCTCCGATGAAAAGAGCTTCGGTGTGTTCCATCACCCTTCAGGAAAAGGGCTGATGTACATTGTATTCAAAGGCGATTCTGATGAGTTTAGGGATGAGTACGAGAGCGCTTTGCATCACTTTACGCTTTATTCTGTTGCCATCCTTTGTTTAGTGATGTTTCTGTATGGCATTCACATTGTTCGTATTCTCTCCCGCCCACTCAACGTGATCGTCAACAAAATAGACCGCATGCCACCCCAGTACGAAGGTTTTGAAGTGGAAACCCGCTTTAGTGAAACACGTTATATTGAGCAAGCCCTTGTTGATGGCAAGAAGCATATTGCGCATAACTTTCAACGCGAACAAGAGTTCAACCGCTTCGCTTCTCATGAGCTCCGAACGCCAATCATGGTCATAAAAGGATCAGCCGATATCTTGAATCGCGTATCGGATCTGCCGCGCGTTGCCCTAAAGTCAATTCAGCGTACGCAGCTAGCTTGTGAAGACATGAGAGTATTGACCGAAGTGTTCCTGTTGCTGGGAAAGGAAGAGATAAACTCACGTCATTTTGAGCAGGTCGATTTGGCAAAGTGTATAGAAAAGCAACTCGAAGAAGTTGGAACGCTGTTTATTAAAGAAGGCGCTCAGCACCACTTTGAGCAGCAAGGCAATATACATTTGCTTGTGCCTAAGAGCTTCATATCAATCGTAATCAACAACCTAGTTAAAAATGCATTCAGCTATAGCTCTGGTGATGTCTTCATTGATCTGAATGACCACCGCTTACAAGTCAGAAATCAATTTGAAGCCGATAATGAAAATAGTTCGGGGTACGGATATGGATTGATCATTATTGAGCGAATTTGTGAGCGGATGAATTGGCAATTTACTCACCGTACTGAAGACAAACAATTTATTGCCCAAGTCATCTTCACTTAATGGTTTTATTTTAATTGCCCAAGTCATCTTCACTTAATGGTTTTATTTTAATTGCCCAGACTGCAACTCAGTTTATTAGCGGAAATTAGATGGCTTATTGTTTGATTCTGTCTTGATAAGACTCTGTTGAAAATTGAGGCGCAAATACAAAGAAGCCAGCTTATCGCTGGCTTCTTGTTTTAAACATCGAATAATGGATTTGCTAATTAGCGTTCACATTAACCATTCTTAGGCGGTGTGAATGCTGTTAGCTCAAGCACTGGACCTTCGTACTTCTCGATACGAACCAATGCAGAGTTCGCCGCACAACCGTTCGCAAGGCGAGAGGTTGGAATATCGAGCGTCAGAACGTTACAACCACCGTTTTTACAGATGCCTGTTTTCGGATCTAGATCTGGCCAACCACCTTCGTGAATACAAACAGAGCCTTGCTTGATGCCATCAGTCACCAATGCACCAACCAGAACTTGACCACGGCCGTTGAAGGCACGAACAAGATCGCCGGTCTTAATACCACGCGCTTTTGCGTCTTCTGGGTGGATAGAAATCGGCTCACGGTCAGCAATCGCGTACTCTTCACGAATCTTCGCGTAGTTGAACTGGCTGTGCAGACGATGCGCCGCGTGCGCCGTCATTAGCTGAAGTTCACCATCCGTTGCATTACCTGTGTACTCTGTTGGCTCCATCCATGTTGGGTGTGGAGGACAGTCTTCTAGCTGGTAGCCTTCAATCGTCTTAGAGAAGATCTCGAACTTGCCACTTGGCGTACCTAGTGGGCTCATAATTGGGTTTTCACGGAATTCAGCGTAACGAACGAACTGCGCGTTCTTCTCGTTCCACTTCATTTCGATCAACTGGTTATCTTCCCAGAATTTGCTGAAGTTTGGCATTGCGATGCGTTGACCACGACCACCTTGTTGCGCCGCTTTGTAGAAGCCGTACAACCATTCCATTTCAGTTTTGCCTTCGGTGTAAACGTCACGACCACCCGGAGCAAGTAGTTCTGCCATGTCCGCGAATACATCAAAGTCGTTACGCGCTTCACCTTGAGGCTCAACCACTTGCTTCATCGGCACTAGGTGTTGGTTACTGTAGTCACCTGTCATGGTCATATCGTTACGCTCGAACGATGTGGTGATAGGTAGAACAATATCCGCGTGCTTCGCTGCCGCTGTCCAGTATGGTTCAGAGATAACGATAAGCTCTGGCTTTTGCCACGCTTTGATCAGACGGTTAGTGTCTTGGTGGTGAGTAAAGTTCGCACCGCCTGCCCACCAAATCATCTTGATCTCAGGGAACGTTAACTCATGACCATTGTGGTGGTAGCTCATCCCTGGGTTTTCTAGTGCTTCAACAATACGTGCCACTGGGAACGCGTTAACCGAACCAGAAACCGCCCAGTCGTTACCTGCAGAAGAGCCGCCGCCAAGAGACGCAGAAATCGCAGGAAGTACACCCGCATCACGTGAAGGGTTACCGCCGTTTGAGTAGTGGTAAGAGAAACCAAAACCACCACCCGGTAGACCAACTTGACCCAGCATGGTTGCTAGCGTTACCAGCATCCAGTGACGTTGCTCACCGTATTGCTGACGCTGCATACCCCAGCCCGCCATTAGCATTGTGCGGTTTTTGCTGAAGATGTCTGCTAGCAGCTCAAGTTGCTTAACTGGCACACCACAAATCTTAGATGCCCACTCTGCAGATTTCTCAACGCCGTCTTCTTTACCCATTAGGTAAGCTTCGAATACGTCGTAGCCTGTGGTGTATTTTGCTAGGAATTCTTTGTCGTGCTTACCTTGTTTCACAAGCGTATGCGCGATACCCATCATCATCGCCACGTCCGTCATTGGATGCGGAGCAATCCACTGTGCGTTGTCACCGAAGAACTCGATGGTTTCTGAACGCATTGGATCGATAGCGATAACCGTCTTACCTGACTTCTTCAGCTGATGGAAGAACTCAAGGCCCGCACAGTCTGTTGAGCTCCAAGCGATTTTCAGTGTGTTGATTGGGTTAAGACCCCAAAGCACCACAACGTCACTGTGCTCAAGAACCACAGGGTAAGTCGTTTGCTGTTCGTAAACTTCAATAGAACCTACCACGTGCGGCATGATCACCTGCGCAGCACCCGTAGAGTAATCACCAAGGTGACCTGAGTAACCGCCCGCCATGCTCATGTAACGTTGTAGAAGCGTTTGTGCTTTGTGCAACACACCACTTGAACGCCAACCGTAAGAACCAGCAAACACAGATTCAGCACCGTGCTCTTTACGAATGCGCATGTGTTGTTCGTGAATCAGTTTGTAAACTTCATCCCAAGACACGCGAACGAATTCATCGCTACCACGCACGCCTTCTGGCGCTGATGGGTTTGCCAAGTAGCCTTTACGTACCATTGGGTACTTAACACGAGCTTTAGTATGAACTTGGTCAGGGCCCGTAGTTTGAAGACTGTTTGGTACCGTTTGTGGCAATGCGTTCGTGGTTGAAACCAGCTTACCGTCTTTTACTTCACACAGCATCGGGCCCATGCGACCCGCTGTAAGTACACCTGAACCACGCTTATCAGACGCTAGCGCGCTCATTGGCGTCAATGAAGTGAAAGCCAGAGCACCAGCAGTAAGACCAGTGCCTTTTAGAAATCCGCGACGAGTTAAATTAGTCATAATCTTATCCTTCTATTTCTCTATTAGTGACCAACCACATCTTTCGCGTGGTGCTGGAAGAACTTAGTCAAAATTTCTAGGTTTTCTGCTGAAATATCAGTGCGATCACCCATACTCTTCGCTACAGGACCCCATGCGTTCACCGTAAAGTGATTTGAAGGAATTTTCGCGTGACAAGTTGCACAGTAAACGTTGTCCAACTCTTCTGCGTATGACCAAACCGGCTCTAGCGTATCAACCACTGGAGAATCGATCGTTGCCGTTAGAGAAACAGGACGCCACTCGTTGCCGTATACGTCTGCTTTGAACTCGCCAGCTTCAACTGCTTGTTGGCCTTGTTCAGATAGTGTTGCAACAATCGCGCGTTGACCTTCACCCATGTAAAGCACTTGCTCAGCGCCTTTCATTTGGAATGCATTGATCTTAACGGTGCGGTTGTCACCTTCCGCTTTCACAACGTTCAGTTTGGTTGTTGGGTTCACCGTACCAAAGTCACCCATGTTGATAGACGTCACTGGGTAAACCACTTTCGCGTCGGCTGCTGTCTTGGTAGTGAAGCTCATCAGTGTTTCAAACGCCTTGCTATCAAGTTCCGCTTCTGGAGCGAAGTGCGCTACACCTTTGTGACAATCGATACACGTTTGGTCATTCGCTTTGCCGTATGCGTGCATCTTCGCCGCATCACGTGATTGTTCGAACTCTTCCATTGCATCGAAGTCGTGACAAGAGCGACAGGTTGCGGAATCGTTTTCACGGAACTGCTCCCAAACCATCTCTGCAAGTTCAGTACGGTGTGCTTCGTACTTCTCTGGCGTGTCGATCTTACCTGTTACAAACTCATGGTAGATGTCTTTTGAAGCGCGGATCTTAGTGACTAAGTAATCCATTGGCTCTTTCGGAATGTGACAGTCCGAACATTCTGCGCGAATACCTTTGGCGTTACTGAAGTGCACTGAGCCTTGGTACTCTTTGTATGGGATTTCCATAGAGTGACAAGAGAGACAGAACTCAGTGTCGGATGTGTAATGCATCACTGCTGCGGTGCCACCTAAAGTTAGCCAGCCCACACCAATACCCACTGCCACCATTGCGGCGATATAACGTTTTTTAATTGACATAATTAGAAATAAATACTCACAAATTCACATGCTTTGTCGCATATTTACCTCTTTAGTAGTATCTGGTAATTGATCTGAGTCATACGTACACCCTAGGTGGTGACTTATTTTTCGTTATTGAGAGACTCCTTGGCATATTCCATTTTTCTGAAAAATCTTTCTTGACCGAACCTATTCGTCATAACGATAGATGTTGTTTATCAAAGCACTTTTGATATGTTTGTGTGAGATATGAAAACTCGATCACATGGAGGCGATTCAAACGTGTTATCTCTACCCATTTCCACCCCAAGAACTGAGCTTAAACCGCTAACGAAAAGTGATTGGGGTCTGTATCGCCGCTTGAGTAGCGAACCACAAATCATCGCGCTTTGTTTTGACCCGCCGACCGAAGACGAAATGCGCCAAAAGTTCGAATCACGACTACCAGCATGGACACCCCAAAGCGAGCATTGGTTATGTTTGGTGATTTATGAAAAACAAAGCGCACGACCAATCGGCATCACTGGCTTTGTGTTGCAAGATGGTATTGCAGAAGTCGGGTATTTATTGCTGCCAGAATTTTATGGCCAACAGTTTGGTACGGAATCCCTTACCGGTGTGATTGAGTGGGCGTTTGAGCAACACAAGATTTCTCAGTTTTCCGCCACGGTCACAGAGGGCAATATTGGCTCTGAACGAGTGCTGGAAAAATGTGGTTTCACACTCACCGAGACCATCCCCGAAGCCTATGAAATAGGTGGGAGAAAGTACGCAGATAAGCTCTATTCATTACAAAAATAATATTCACGACAACAAATAAGGACGTGTTTTGCAGAAAGTAGTCATCATCACAGGCGCAAGCCGAGGCATCGGAGCCGCAACCGCCAAATTACTCGCCAAACAAGGCTATGCCGTATGCGTTAACTATCGCGCACAAGCCGAGGCTGCCGCGCAAGTTGTTCGTGAGATTGAGGAGGTTGGCGGTAAAGCCATCGCCATAAAAGCGGATGTTTCCGATGAGCAGCAGGTACTCTCATTGTTTGAACAAACCGAACAAGCACTCGGAAAGGTCACTCATCTCGTCAACAACGTGGGCATCTTATTCACCCAGTCTCGTCTTGCGGACATGAGCCTTGAGCGATTCCAAACTGTTATGAACGCTAATGTGACGAGCTGTTTTCTTTGTTGCCGAGAAGCAGCAAAACGATTTGAATCTGGCGATGCGATTGTTAATGTTTCTTCTGCTGCATCCCGCTCTGGTGCGCCATTTGAGTATGTTGATTACGCAGCCTCGAAAGGCGCAATGGACTCGCTCACCAAGGGATTATCTTTGGAGTTAGCTGAGCAAAACATCCGCGTAAACGGGGTTCGCCCCGGCTGCATTTATACCGATATCCATGCCGATGGCGGCGAGCCGAATCGAGTCGACAGGCTCAGTGAAAAAATCCCTCTTAAGCGAGGAGGCACGGTAGATGAAGTGGCCAATGCCATCGCGTGGCTACTCAGTGATGAAGCATCTTATGTCACAGGTTCGTTTATCGATCTAGCTGGCGGAAATTAAGGAACAGTAATGAAAATCAGATCAGCGACACCCGACGATCTCAATGCGCTCTTTGTATTAAACACGCAAATTAGCGAACTTCACTTTCGTCATGCGCCACATACTTTTGTTCCGCCTTCTGAAGAAGACAGAAATTTTCTCGCAGATGCGCTGGCCGATGATGCTCGATTGGTGCTCATAGCCGAAGAAGGTCAACAAGCACTTGGCTTTATCACTGCGACCATTACCCAAAATGAAACTATCAGCTTTTTAATCAAAGACCCGATTTGCCGCATTGGCACCATCGTCGTCGATGAAAATCAGAAGTCAAAAGGCGTTGGACGAGCCTTAATGACGGCCGTTGAGCAATGGGCACGCGAGTCAGGTGCAACTCAAGTCCGCTTAGAAGTCATGGAGTTTAACCACAATGCGCAACAGTTTTACGACAAACTGGGCTTTGCTCCCAACTCCCGTCTTATGATGAAATGTTTGTAACGATCACGACATTTAAGCGAATTTCAGCGTTAAAGCTAACGTGAATCGCATTTATCTTTCGCGCTTCCCTTCCCTTTTCGAAAAGACGATATGATGTACGAATAAAGGAGATTCGAACATGATTTATCTTTTCGATTGGGGAAACACCTTGATGGTCGATTTTCCTCACGCACAAGGAAAAATGTGCGATTGGGAATACGTTGAAACCGTTCCTCAAGCCAAAGAGACTCTGGCTCAATTCACACAAGATCACCAGGTTTATATCGCGACCAGCGCATCAGATTCCGCGATGGAAGATGTGCAAAAAGCCTTTCAACGAGTCGGGCTCGACCAATACCTTTCTGGCTACTTTTGCTTTGCAAACCTTGGTATTGCCAAGAATCAGCCTGATTTTTATCTTGCGGTAGCAAAACAATTGAGCGTTGAACCGAGCCAACTCACCATGGTTGGCGACTTACCAGAAAAAGACATTTACCCAGCAATGGACGCAGGGTTAAACGTCATTTGGTTCAACCCTAAAAACCTCCCTGCGCCAAGTAAACCAATCCCAAATCAAATACGTTGTTTGTCCGAGTTGCTAAGCACCTAACCGACATACGCACAAATACACTTGAGCCACTAAACTTTATGCACCAATCAAGGAAGATGAATGCAGATTAGACCGATTACCGTCAACGACATCGACCACTTTATTTCGCTCTGGAATCGCGTTTATGAGGAAGGAGAATACTTACGCTCGCCAGCGCCGGACAAAAAGATGCTGAGTGAGGTAATCACTCGTGTGGAAAAAGAATCCATTCCCCAATTTGTGGCCTTCGATGGAAAACGCCTAGTTGGCAGTATCGAAATCTTCCCGGCCGAAATGTGTGGCTACGAAGGAGGAGAGTTCGCTAAAACGGGCATTCTCGGCATTCATATTGACCGCCACTACCGAAACCAAGGGTTAGGAAAGAAGTTACTCACCACCGCCATTCAAAGCGGTTGGCAATATGGCTATGACACTATTGCGTTGAATGTTTACAAGACCAACCATCCTGCGATTGCTTTGTATGAGAAGTTTGGCTTCGAGCATTGTGGCGAGTTAGGTGAAGTGCTACTGCCTAACGGCAAATATCTGATGAGTCAGAAAATGGTCTTAAAGCACCCGTAAGTTGATTCTAGTAGCAAGACCAAATTGCCTTTGCGATATACTGATCGGAACCCAATATTTACCGCGTACTTGTGATGATTGAATATAAACCCTTATCGCCAAATCAAATTCCGATGGCTTTGCTATTAGAAGCCGATCCAGACCAAGACAATGTTAATCGCTATCTTGCTAATTCATTGAGCTTTGTTGCGCTGGAAGAGGGCCAGATCGTCGGAGCATGCGTTGTGCTGCCGCTTTCAGAAACGCAGGCTGAAATCATGAACGTCTCAGTGGCACCTACGCATCAACAACGTGGTATTGGCTCAGATTTATTGCGATTTGCCATTGAAGAGTTTAAAGGCGAATCTTTTCAAAAGTTGATATTAGGAACGGGGACGTTTGGTTACCAACTGACTTACTATCAACGCTTGGGTTTCAGGGTAGAGAGCGTGGATAAAGATCACTTCTTACTCCACTACCCAGAACCAATTTGGGAGAACGGTATCCAGCACAAAGACATGCTGCGTCTGTATCTAGACCTTTAAACATAAAGGCTTAGTTAGCTTTTCATATCCAACTTTTTACCCAAGTATTCAATTTCAAAAGTCGCATACCCAAGCTGTATCGCTTCAAAAGAGTACATCAGGTTTTGCGCCTGTTGGGCATCTTTCGCCAATACGGCGACGGAGTAAATTGGACGCTCAACACCATTCTCCAAAACTTGGGTATTGATGTAAGACGACGTGACTAAGCCAGAGTTGTTCAAGCTGATCACTCGCTGCAGATCGACACCCAATACACGGTCCATTTCTAACGCTTCAATGCCCTCTTTCCAACGTAACGTCACACTGTAGTTATCACTTTCTGGCGTGTTATCTAACCATTTGGCGCCTAGTGGTTGAATGCTCGCGATCTTCACCAAGTCTTGCTGGTACATAGGTAAGTCCTGCAATTTAGTGGCAACTTCCGCCTCGTTATCAGCCGACAACACGAAACGCAGAATCTGTACTGGTTTACCATCGATACTGCTTGGTAAAACAAACATGTCTTTCACATCACCTTGTTCGATCAGTTGGCTAAAGGCCGCTTTCTGTTCTGGCAGTGTTTTGAGAACCTGTTCCGAATCATTAGTGTTCCAAGCCAGTTCCACGCCGTAATCAGCAGCCAAGCTAGAGAAAGAAGCCACAGTAAGTGTGCTTAATAGAATGAGTTTTTTCATAAGGTTACCTTTCACTTAACGATTTTCTTTTTTGCTTCGATATAAATTCAATGTTGTGGTTCGCTTGATTACCAACGACTGCGGTATGCACGATGACAGCTTCGGCAAGTACTCTGAGCTTGCTTAAGTCCTGCCTCAGCCGATGAAACTTGTTGGTTCTGCGCAGCTTGATACAACTGTGCAAACCCTTCATCCATTTGCAGCATCAAGCGATTGAAGTTATCTGGTTTGCTCCACACTTCTTTCTTCGCTTTGCTATCAACTTGGCTTCCCTCAGGAAACGCTTGTTGCAGTTGTGCGCTGTGGCGAGTGAGCTCAACACCAATCTGCTCTAGCGCGTGCCAATCGGTATTGCTGCCTTTCAATGTTTTATCGGCTTGTTTCGACAGGGAGTCTATTTGCTCAAATGCATTCTGACGCGTTTCGATTTGAGCGCTGAAATCTTGGGCAAACACTGATGTTGATACAAAGATGGTCGGTAAAAGTGCAATTAGTGCCAATGTCTTTTTCATTTCGTTCTCCTGGTTTTTCGTTATTGCTGTGTAGTTGCAAATAAATTTACACAACAATCATTGCGTACGCAACTATTGTTGTGTAAATTACCGTAAAGAAGATCATCACACCGAGAAAAGATCGAGGTAATTATGAAAATTTGGGATTTAGCAACGCGACTTTATCACTGGGCTCAAGCCTTACTGTTTATAGCCTTGATGGCATCTGGATTGTCTGGCAATGGGCCTCATGTTCAATTGGGGTTAGCGTTATTCACTTTGTTGTTATGGCGATTGACTTGGGGAGTTATCGGCAGCGAAACCAGTTTGTTTCGACAGTTTCTCCGCTCGCCTAAAGGTGTAATTACTTACTTAAAAGGTAAATCGGCGGCGACTGTGGGTCATAATCCTGCAGGCGGCTGGATGGTGGCGACATTACTGACGACATTGCTGCTTCAATGTATCTCGGGAATGGCGCTTGGCGGCTTATTCGATACGTGGCCGTATTCCGATGTTTGGCTTAACGACAACGTGTTTGCAGGGCTTGAGTGGTTACACCTGACCTTGGCCGATCTTTTGCCTTTACTGATCGCCTTACATGTTGGTGCGATCCTTTTCTATAAACTAAGAGGTAAACCCTTGTTGAAAGCGATGATCACAGGTAAACAAACCCAAATGAACAAACAAGCGCTCATCACGGAACAGAAAATTGTCTATCTCGCGCCGCAAAGCCGTGCTTTAGGGGTGCTAGTTGCTGCAACATTGGTTACCATGGCAATCGTTGCTTTATCATAAGAGTAAGAAAATGAGCGAACAGTTTGACAGACAAGACAGCTTTGGCTGGATGATCAATGTCGTTGCACACGATGCAGCGAAGCGATTTGAAGCCGAGCTCAAAAAGCACGGACTTACCGTTGCACTTTGGCCGACCATGATGTGTTTGTGGGAAGAAGAAGGCGTGACGCAGCGCGATATCGCAGCGAAATCTAAGGTAGAAAACTCGACCACGACTCGTACCTTAGACAAGTTGGAGAAGTTAGGTTTGGTAGAGCGCCATCCCGATCCAAACAGCCGCCGCTCGTTCCGTATTTATCTAACGGAAGAGGGACGAAGCCTCAAAGAAACGTTGCTGCCAGTCCCACTAGCTGTTAATAAAGAGCTAATGAGTCCGCTAGAGCCAGCAGAGCAAAAAGAGATGCTTCGCTTGCTAAAAAAGTTGGTCGCAGAGATTTAGCGCTTCGCTAAGTTTTTCCGACCTAAGAATAAACAAAGCCCCAAGTTCTGCACTTGGGGCTTTGTACTTTTCTGCTCGCGTCAGTTTGCTTGATGTCTAGCAACCTTCTGTAACATGCCCTCTAACCACCGAGCGTGTAGACGCTTGATTAACGTAATAGAAATAGCAGGCTTCACGTTCCAAGGTGTACCCTTGCGGCCAAATATACACCACACGATCTAAGCCAGAACGATCAGCAAACTGATACTCAGGAATCGCGACAAAATAGGCACTGCTTGGGAATTGATTCCCCATAATGCAAAAATCGCTGCCTTTACACGGCTTATCAATCGGTGAATTGCCTTTGGCAGGCAGACCAATCTCTAACAATGCTCGTATGCTATTTGCACTGGCTTCTGGCATCCCACTGAGCATGTTCACTTGATGATCAATGTACGTCATTTGTCTGCGCTCCTGCGCATCATCAATCATCACTTTGGCATGGAAGAACTTAAGGGACGTCCCCAGAGAAGACTGCGAACTGTGCAGCATAGAAACATAAGCTTGACGGTTAATATCGAGCAGAATTGGCAAGGCGGCGAGAGCAATGGAACCCAAGGTTGCTAAGACGATGGTGATTTCCATCAACGTAAATCCTTTTGTTTTCACTTTTGACTCTCAGCATACAGACAGATGATAGGGGTTCGCTCCCACATCCATGTGAGAACCGAGCCAATATATCGCTGAAATTACGCAGAGAAACGCGCAAATGATAAGAAAAAACGAGGGAATCGAGAACTTGAGAGTGACCGCCAAATTACCTTGAAACAAGCGGCTAAAGTAACGTAGAAATTCGACTGAATTCAAAACCTTGAAGCACACCAAAAACCAATAAGTGTCTGTTTCTAAAATAAGAATTCAGCTCAGTTAATACTTTTTATGTATTCAAAAATGTCATTTACTTGCTTTTCACTCAGCACAGATTTGAATGATGGCATTGCACCGCTTTGACCATTCTCCCCTTCCAATACCGTCCCTATCAACTCCACTTTTGTTCCGAATGGGTTGGTCAGTTCATCAAAAAAATTATCGGGCTTGATGTTCGTCGCCTTGGCCACCAATCCATCTCCATGCCCTTTGCCACCATGACAAGAGACACAGTAAGATTCAAAATACTGCTGACCCGCAGCAAGATCCGCTTCGCCATATTGGTTGTCAGTGAACCATTTGTAACCCGTAAAACCAGAGCTGAAAGCCAGTAATAACAAAACAACAGAGAAAAAGAATTTGCGCATGAGAGCCCCTGTCTTCGTTTAATCAATGAAGACAAGGTAATGAGGGGGATGTCGAAAAAGTGTTGATTAGGCGTTGAGCAACGGCACGTTATTGCGGATTAAACCTCGGCGTACGCTGGTGCACATTTTGCCAAATCGGCGGATTTCATCAAACTGAGGCGTGATACCGCGATCCATTGCAGATTCCCAATAGCTCAGTTCAGAATCGACCATTTCCAACAGTTTTTTAGGGCAACCAATGCATTTACCCTCAGGGCCACAAACAAAGGTCTCCGATTCATAAATCGGCAATTCTGCTTTCACTTGTTCAATGATATTGCGCATCGCGCTCATTCGATCTGGCTTGACGGTCATCATCCGACTCCACAAACATGTAAGGAGCCGGATTGTACTCTCTGGCACGCAAATGTCCCTACCTAATTTAGGTATATTTTACGTTTCTGCTTTGCAACCTTTGATTTAAACATTGGTAGCTCAGGCTTTTTCACCACTAAGTAGACCGCCGTCGCCGCTAATACAAAGCCAATAATGCCCATCCAATCAAACGACTCGCCAAAAGCAAACCAAGCTTGAAGTGCCGTGGTCGGAGGAACAAGGTAGAACACAGAAGCAACACTCGATGCCGCACCATTCTTCACCATGTACAGCAACAACAGAATCGCCACACAAGACAGCACGACCACAAGCCAGATTAAGGTAAGAATGAATTCCGTCGTCCATTGCACCTGCATGGTTTCAAACTGCATCGCGATTGGTAAGAACATGGCCAACGCCGCTAAATACTGCACGGTCGCGCCGCCCACCATATCCACTTGTTGGCAGTATTTCTTTTGATACAGCGTGCCAACAGTAATACCAAAAAGCGAAGACAGACACACACCAATCGCTAAGGTTTTGTGCAAATCTGATTGCCACTCCATCTTACCCATGAGCACCATAGCAATACCAACAAAACCCAAGGACAAACCAATCCACTGTGATGGTTTGAACTGCTCAGAAGCGAACGCCACCAGCAATACGGCCGTCAAAATAGGTTGTATTCCGACGAGTAGCGAACTTAAGCCCGCCGGCATTCCCAAACTGATGGCGAAGTACGTTCCACCAAGGTAAAAGCCGTGAATCAATATCCCGACAACGCAGCTGTGCCAAAAGTCTTTTCCCGTTGGAATGCGACGACGCAGAAAAGCCACAATCACCAAAAACAACAGGACATTGAACGCCATACGAATCGACAACAAGGTCGCAGGCTCGGCGTATTGCAAACCAAATCGCGCACCAACAAACCCAGAAGCCCAAAGGATCACGAACACAAAAGGAATGGCTCTGATTAACATGATTCGCCCTCACTCTACTTACTTTTAAATCTTGAATGTTTTTAATCTCGAATGTTGCTAATGTAGTTAGGTACAGTGTTTTCAAAAAGTGACAGATGGAAGTGTTTTTATGGGTACAGATTTAGCAAGTACACTTGATGCTAATAAGTATTTGATCGTCGAGAAGCATCTCAAACAAGCGATCAGCAATGGGGTTTATCAGCCAGACGACAAGTTGCCTTCCATCCGTCAATTGAGCACTGAACTCAAGGTAAGCAAGAACACGGTGATCCGCGCTTATCAGGAACTAGAAGCACAAAGCATGGTTTACTCGGTGCCAAAATCCGGTTATCGAGTAAAGCCAACCGAGCGACATGAAGCCAAGATCGCTAAGCCTACGCGCGTGGATTTGCTCTCGGTGTGCAAACAAATCCTTACCTATCCCGAGTATCAAGAGCTGCTTCCGACTGGCTCAGCACACCCGAACATTGACGCGCCAGCCATCAAAAGCCTGTATGCCGAAATTGGCCGCCAGAGCCGCCAACAAAGCCATATTTCCAGCCATTATCAATTGCCACCGGGTGATGACTTGTTGGTCAAACAGCTGGCGAAGATCACCCAAGATCTGGGAACGCCGGCAAACGTGGATGATCTTTTGGTCACCCATGGTGCACAGCAAGCGATCAGTCTTGCCCTTAGAGCAACAACACAGACTGGAGATATTGTGGCGGTAGAATCGCCCTGCTATTTCGGTAACTTGTTGATGCTCGAATCTCTCGGTTTACAAGTGGTCGAGATCCCTAGTTGCCCTCGTGATGGTATGGATCCAGACGCGCTAGAAAAGGCCATGGCAACGTGGGAGATCAAAGTCATTATTGTCACGCCAAACTTCACCAACCCAACAGGCTCAATGATGCCCCTTGAAAGGCGAGAGCGGCTGCTTAAGGTTTCTGGAGATATTCCAATCATTGAAGATGATGTATTTGGCGCGTTGAGTTACCACGAACCCTTGCCAAGCTTGCGCAAATTGGACGAGAAACAACGGGTGATTTACGTCAACTCCTTATCGAAAACGCTCGATTCACGCCTTCGTATTGGTTGGATGTTGGCGGGACGTTATCGCGCTCAAGTCGAGCAATACCTGTTATGTGAAAACATGGGCAGTTTGAACTTGATGCAATCGGCGGTGGGCACTTTCCTAACCTCAGGCAAATACCGCACTCACACTGCGCGTATGTGCCGTGTTTACCAAGCCAACGTGAGACGATATTTGCAGATGCTCAATCAATGCTTGGATGCGCACTTTGAGCTAAAGAACCGCTATCAAATCAATGCAGTACAAGGTTCATTCTTGCTTTGGTTACGCTTGCCGCCCAAGACTGACAGCTATGCGCTTTATCAAGCCTGTAACGAACGCAAAATCAGTATTCTGCCCGGCTCGGTATTTGGCACGCAGGGGCAGTATCAAAACTGTATTCGTCTTAGCGTGGCGAACTTTGGAGCGGAGAAAAACTGGCTCCCTGCAATGGAAACGCTAGCAACACTGATTGCTCAACACGCCAAGTAATCGATCCAGACATTCCGTTCCAAGAATTCAGCACCAGAAACAACAAAGCCTCCGCAATTGGGAGGCTTTGATATGATGTTTCTGGGCTATCTGTTCAAACAAACACGGAGTGTTAGCGAGGTAATTGCCACAATCTGGCTACGTTTTCAGCCAAGTTCGCAAGGTTCACCTCTGCCTCTTCCAAAGCTTCTGGCAAACTCATTGCGCGTGGTACACATACAAATACTGCTTCAATGCCGCACTCATAGACTGCTTGGAAGTTATCACCTGTGCAACCTGCTAGGGCAATGACAGGCAAACCATATTCTTTCGCCACTTTCGCCACACCCATTGGTGTCTTGCCATGCACAGTTTGGTGATCAATACGGCCTTCGCCAGTAAAGACAATATCAGCGTCAGCTACGTGCTCTGCGAGCTTTACGGTTTCTAGCACTATCTCAATACCCGGCTTCAGTCGTGCAGGTAGGTAACCAAGTAACGCCGCGCCCATACCACCGGCGGCTCCTGCGCCTTTTTGAGTCAGCACATGCTTGCCTGTCACTTGCTCCGTCAGTTCACCGTATTTGCTTAGAGCAGAATCTAACAGCTCCACATCCGCCGACGTCGCGCCCTTCTGCGGGCCAAAAATCGCTGATGCACCTTTCTCGCCACACAATGGGTTGTCCACATCGCATGCCACCAGCACTTCGCAGTCCGCTAAGCGAGCGTCGAGACCAGATACATCAATGCTTGCTAGCTCAACTAAGCCGCCACCGTTAGGAGTGATTGGCTGACCATCACTGTCCAGAAACTTAACACCCAACGCCGCCAACATACCCGTGCCGCCGTCATTAGTTGCGCTGCCACCCAAGCCGATGATCAAGCGTTGAATACCGCGATCAAGCGCATTCAGAATTAACTGACCAGTACCAAAGCTGCTGGTGTTTTTTGGGTCACGTTGCTCACTTGGCACAAGGTGTAAACCACTCGCCTCTGCCATTTCGATCACTGCGGTTTCACCGTCACCTAGAATGCCGTAAAACGCCTCAACATCATTGCCAAGTGGGCCTTTTACGGTCACGAAAACCTGCTCACCCTCAGTCGCATCAATCAAAGATTGAACTGTCCCTTCACCGCCATCAGCAACAGGTACCGTGACGAATTCAGCATCGTGCCAAACACGAGACAAACCGCTCTTGATCGCGTCACTCACTTGTTTGGCGGTCAAGCTCTCTTTAAACGAATCTGGGGCAATCACAACTTTCATTTCATTCTCCTGAAAACAGCACGCTGCGAGCGACAAGTCGCAGGTCATCAATGTGGCTATTCTCACTTAAAAACTTGGCATATTCTTTAGTCAAACATCCAAACAATACTGACTATGCCTGAATTATTTTGTGCATTTGCACAATTGGCTAATTTAGCTTTCTTAACTGGCTTGCGATATACAGCTCGGTCAATCCCGTAAAATCTTGCGTCGAAATGCCCGTCACTTCACTGATTCTATCCAGACGATATCTCAAGGTATTTCTATGAATATACAGAGCCTTAGCACAGTCATTGACGTTACCATTGGCTTGAAAATACGCCTCTAAGGTTTTTATCAACTGTCCAGATTTGTCTGCGGAAACCAAAGTAGCCATCGCTTGAGCGAGTTGTTCACCCTGCCAAGAATCGGCTAAAGGGGCAAAGTAACACAGGTAAGCGATATTCAGAAAAGCTCAACATGGTTTGTTCTGGATGAGAACGACGACCGACAGCAAGCA